>NZ_RBIW01000002.1:0-3537944 GCF_003634175.1 Paraburkholderia sp. BL17N1 | reverse complement strand
TGGGCCGATGAAGAGGTCGTTGCCGAAGGTGGCGCGGCTGAAATTGCCGCCGACGCTAACGCCAAAGCTTTCTCTGAGGCCGCCACAAGAGCCACTATCGAAGCCTCCACGCAAGCCGTCATCAGCCCCACCAGCGAGGCCCGCGCATGACCTACGTGGTCGCCGTACGGGCGATGTGCGAGTTCACCGCGAGGCGCGGCGATCTGGATCTGCGCTTCACGCCGGCGCCGACCTCGCTCGAAGGCATGGCGGGCCACGTGACCGTCGCCGGCCGGCGCGCGAGCGGCTACGAAACCGAGATCACGCTGACCGGCACGCACCGCAATCTGACCGTGCGCGGGCGCGCCGACGGCTACGATCCCGTCGCGAACCGCGTGGAAGAGGTCAAGACCCATCGCGGCGATCTCGAACGCATGCCGGCCAATCACCGCACGCTGCACTGGGCGCAGGCGCTCGTCTACGGTCATCTGCTGTGCCGGACGCGGGAGCTCGCGGAGCTGACCGTCGCGTTGGTGTACTTCGATATCGGCACGCAGAAAGAGGTGCTGCTGACGCAAACGCATACCGCGCTCGACCTGGAGATTTTCTTCGTCGAACAATGCGAGTGCTTTCTCGATTGGGCGGTGCAGGAAGAAGCGCATCGGGCCGCGCGCAACGTGGCGCTCGGCGCGCTGCAGTTTCCGCACGGGCAGTTTCGCAGTGGGCAGCGCGAGCTGGCGGTGTCGGTGTATCGCGCGGCGCGTGACGGCAAGCCTTTGATGGCGCAGGCGCCGACCGGCATCGGCAAAACGCTGGCGACGATTTTCCCCTTGCTCAAGGCGTGCGCTTCGGACCAGATCGAGCGGATATTCTTTTTAACCGCCAAGACACCGGGTCGCGCGCTGGCATTGGACGCGATCGAAACACTCCACCAAGGCGCCACGCGTCTGCCGTTGAGAACCCTCGAACTGGTCGCGCGCGACAAAGCCTGCGAGCATCCCGACAAAGCCTGCAACGGCGAATCCTGTCCGCTCGCGCGCGGCTTCTACGACCGGCTCGACGCGGCCCGAAGCGCGGCGTTGGCCGGTCCGCGCCTCGACCGCGCGGCGGTGCGCGACGCGGCGCTCGCCAACCAGGTCTGTCCGTACTATCTGGCGCAGGAACTGGCGCGCTGGGCCGACGTAGTGGTCGGCGATTACAACTACTACTACGACAGCAGCGCGATGCTGTACGCGCTCACGCAGATCAATCAGTGGCGCGTCGGCGTGCTGGTGGACGAGGCGCACAATCTGCTCGACCGCGCGCGGCGCATGTACAGCGCGTCGCTCGATCAGGCGGCGTTCCGGCTCGCGCGCAAGACAGCGCCGGCCACCTTGCGCAAGCCGCTCGAGCGGCTGCAACGCGAGTGGAGCGCTGTCAAACGCGCGCAGACCGAGACCTATCAGGTCTATGCCGAGGTCCCCGGCAAACTGCTCTCGGCCGCGCAGAATCTGATTAGCGCCGTCACCGATCAACTGGCGGAAGCACCGCTTTCCATCGACGAAGCGTCGCTGCGCTTTTTCTTCGACGCGATGCATTTCGTCGCGCTGGCTGAACAGTTCGGCGAGCATTCCATCTTCGATATCACGCTCGCCACAGACCGTTACGCGCCGCGCGACAAAACGAATGCCACGCTGTGCGTGCGCAATGTGATTCCCGCGCCGTTTCTCGCGCCTCGCTACGCGGCCGCGCGCACCACGGTGATGTTCTCGGGCACGCTCAGCCCGCATCATTTCTATCGCGACACGCTGGGCCTGCCCGAACAGACCCAATGGCTCGACGTGGAAGGCCCCTTTCGCGCCGAGCAGTTGCAGGTGCGCGTGGCCGGCAACGTATCGACGCGTTGGCGCGACCGCGAGCGTTCTCTCATGCCGATCGTCGATCTGATCGCCAGGCAATACGCCGCGCAGCCGGGCAACTATCTGGGCTTTCTGAGCAGCTTCGAGTATTTGCAGCGCGTGGTCGCGCTGATGCGCGAGCGGCATCCGGATTTGCCGGTCTGGGCGCAGGAACCCGGCATGGACGAAACGGCGCGCGACGCGTTTCTTGCGCGCTTTCGCACCATGCACCAGGGCGTGGGCTTCGCGGTGCTCGGCGGCGCGTTTTCGGAGGGCGTCGACCTGGTCGGCCGGCAATTGATCGGCGCGTTCATCGCCACGCTCGGTTTGCCGCAGATGAACGAGATCAACGAACAGATGCGTCGCACGATGGAGACGAGGTTCGGCAATGGCTACGACTACATGTATCTGTACCCCGGCTTGCAGAAAGTGGTGCAGGCCGCCGGGCGCGTAATTCGCACGGAGCAGGACCAGGGTGTGGTGCATCTGATCGACGACCGTTATCGGCGGCCGGAAGTGCGGCGCTTGCTGCCGCGCTGGTGGGACGTGCAATAAACAGCGCGGCACCGGCGCTTCACTAGCGCGCCTCTTTACCTCTTAGGTAATCGACCCGCCTGCCGCCGCCCGGCACAGTGGCGGCACGGCACCACGATTCCCACTTGAGGCCACGCCTTATCGACTTCACTCATGCGGAGAGGTTGAACCAGGATTTGCTGGCGTTCCTGGGCCGCCAGCCGGCTTAGGATCGACGGGCAACTGGTCTTCCACCGGCGCGTCGGCTTTGCCGGCGGCGTCGGCGGATGGCGCGGCGGCGGGCGGTTCGTCCTGCGTTGCATTTGATGAGCCGGGGGCGTCTTCGGAGACGTCATCCGCTTCGATCCTGGCCGGCGCGCTGTCCGGGTCCCACGTCAACAGATTGCGCTGCGGGTTCGCGATCTCGATGCCGCGCTCCTGGAACTGGAAAAGGATGCGCCGGTTGAATTCGCGCTGCACGCCCCAGCGCGCGCTGTCGCGGCACTGAATCTGGCCGGCCAGCGTGATGGCGGAGCCGTCGAGCGCATCGACACCCCAGAAGCTGAAGTCCGACAGAATGCCGTCCCTGAACTTGTCGTCCTCGCGCAAGGCGGCGCCGATTTCCTTCAAGGTGTCGATGGCGAGATCGACATCCTGACCGAATACGATGTTGACCTTCACCGCCGCATTGCCGATGCCGCGATTCGTGTTGTTCACCGTCGACACCGAACTGAACGGCACGGTGTAGAGCGAACCGTCGCCGCCGCGCAGCCGCACGGTGCGGATCGACAGATATTCGACGGTGCCAGACACGCCCGCGAGCGTGACCCAGTCGCCGACCTGCATCGCGTTTTCCATCAACAGGAAAATGCCGGTGATGAAGTCCTGCACCAGTTTCTGCGAGCCGAATCCGAGCGCCACGCCGAAGATACTCGCGCCCGCCAGCAGCGGCCCGATGTTCACGCCGAGTTCGCTCAAACCGGTCAGCACCACCACCAGCGCGATCGCGCAGAAGAGCGCGCTGCGCAGCATCGGCAGCAGGGTGCGCAAGCGCGCGGCGCGCACGAGGTCGCCGCTGGTGGTCCAGCGGTCGAGCCGCTGTTCGACGGAGACGTTGACGCCTTCCCACACCAGCAGCGCGATCACGGCGGCCACGCCGATCGTGATGATCGCCGAAGCGAGCCGGTGCCCGATCGTGCCCGTACGGAACAGGTCGACCACATGCACGCCCCACACCTGCAACAGCGCGAGCGCGGTCACGATGCCGATGACCCACGCCACCACACGGCGCAGCAGCGGGTAATAGCGGTACGCATGCTGATGCACGACCGACTTGGTCGCGTCGTCCTGCACATTGAAGAGCCGGGCCAGCGCCCCGAACATGACGATCGACACGACCCGCGCGCCTACCAGCACCGCCAGCGAAATGCCGCCGAGGTGCAGCAGCGTGTGATAGCCGTTCTGCACGTCGAGCGCCCAGATGAACCACAGCGCCATCACGACAAACACCGTCGCCCACGCCCAGACTTCGGCGAATACGTTGCCGAACATTTCAAGCGACTTGCGCGCGGCGAGGCGCTTGCGGATCAGTTCGCCGACCGGGCTCGCGCATTGCAGCACGAGGATCGAGATCATGACGTGGCCGGCTAGCGCGACCACCTTCATCAAGGCAAGATGCGCCGCGTCGTTCAGGCCGAGCGACTGCGCGATCTCCGCGACCGCCGAGCCCACACCCACCACGCTGACGATCCTCACCACCCAGCGCTGCATGAAAGCGGCCCACGCATCGCTCATGCGCAGCAGGCGCAAACGCGGCGCGGCCGGCTGCAGGAAGAAACCGCAGACGATCACGATCATCCGGCACAGCACGTAGATGTCGATCAGCGAATCGAGCGCGCGGTCTTGCGGCGTGCCGTCGTCGGCGAAGATCGACATCAGCGCGCTCGCCGCGCCGACGAACACCACCAGCGGCAACAGCCGCAGCACCATTGTCAGGAGCGCGCGCGGCAGGCGGCGCAGGAGCGTCCAGTGATGTTTGGCGTTCTGCTTGCCTTTGGCTTCGTTGACCTTGCCTTTAGCCTTCGTGGCGGCCGAGGTACCTGCCGGCGCGGCCTCGGCTTGCGCCTGCGCCGCGCTTACCGGCGAAGCCGGCGACACGGGCAACGGCGGCGCGGCGTTCGGCGCGTCGCCGGGTTGGGGCGCGACGTCGACGGGCAGGTCGGTTCGCGCGTCGTTGTCGTCTTCCAGTTCGCGGCGCGCGGCCAGTGCGCGGTAGGCGCGGCGCAGCAGGCGGCGCGCGAGCCATTCGAGCGCGAGCGCGGGAAGCAGCGCGGCCAGCAGCGACCGGGCGACGTGGCCCAGCACGGCTCGCGCTTGCGGGTTGGTCGATTGCCAGTTCCACCAGGCGCGCACCGATGCGACGTCGAGCAGCGCGGCAACCGAACTGCGCAACGACGCGCCGAGGTGCACGGCCCAGTGCGCGCCCTGGCGGGCCAGTTGCGAGGCAAGGCCGTTCGACTTGAACGCCGCCGGCACGAGCGCGGCGGCGCCGCTTGCCGCGACGGGCGCCGAGGCGGCCGCGGGCGCGGAAGCGGGCGGCGCGCTCAGCGCGCCGGCGGCGGCGATGGCCTGCAGCGTGTCGGCGACTTGCGCGCGGCGCTTGGGATCATTGAGAACGGCGAGCGCCTGGCGGGCCTGCTCGGGCGTCAGCGTGACCCCGACGCCCGAGGCGGACGACGCGGCCGTGGCCGGCGGTGCGGCGGCGAAAACCGGCGCGGCGATGAACGCGAGGAGGAAGAAAAGCCAGATTGGGAATAGTTTGCGCATAGGGTGTAAAGCGGGGGACAGAGGCGGAAGGCTGTGCCGACGGATACTGGCCGGTTCGGCGGCGTGACCATGAACCGACATGGGTGTGGTCGTACAAGTTCCTTGGGCGGCCTTGGCGCGAGGTGCCTGAAAGCCGGCAAGCCCCGCGCGGCGGCATCTTGCGGAAGCAAAAAACCTGCCTGTCGGAAAGAGCCGCATTGTCCCATGCCGGCTGCGGCGGGGCGGAATTCCCCGTTCTGCCGCCATCGCGAGTGCCTGCCGGCTGCACGCGTCTTCGCAACCGCAACCGCAACCGCAACCGCGCTGCCCGCATAAATGCCGCGGCCGTCGCTACGTCCACCGCCTCGCCATCACTCCGTCGCCGCCCCTCTGCGCACCGGCGGCACACCCAAGGTGCCTTCCACGACTTCGGTGAAGGTGCGCTCCTCGCGCAGAATGAAGCGCTTCGTTTGCGCCAGCTTGAAATTGTCGCGTGCCTCGGCATCGGCGCGCAGTCTCGCCCGATACGCTTCATAGGCCGCGAGACTGTCGAACGCGATCAATCCCCACGCGATGTCGTTGGTCCCCTCATGCGGCAGAAAATAGCCGATCAGATGGCCGCCGCAGCGCGGAATAATGCGGCCCCAGTTGCGGGCGTATTCGTCGAAGGCATCGCGCTGGAACGGATCGATCTGATAGCGGATGAAGCAGGTAATCGCCATGTGCAAGCTCCCTGTTTAGTCGAAGGTCGTGGTGTGAAGGACCGTGACTGCAGTATGGCGCGCGCCGGGCAGCGATGTTTCAGCGCGGTATGAACTATGGATGGTGACCGTGCGCGAGGCGTCAATCAGGCGCGGCGCATCTCCGGCGGCCGTTGCTAGCTGATCGTCAAAAACGCCAGCGCTGCACCGGCCAGCGCGCACAACGCCGACACCAGCGCCACCGCGCGCAATGCCGCGCCGAGGGCGTCGGCTTGTGCCCGCGCCACCTCGGGTTGGGCCCGTGCCGGATCCCCGTTTGTGTGAGTCGCGTCGGTTTCGGTGTGCGCCGCCCACACGTCTGCCTCGCCCACTTTGCCCTTCGACGCACCCGCCCCCGCGACAGGCAATGCAGCGCCCGCATCCATGCCGACCTGCGCGAGGCTTGCCGCCGCGCGCGCCGCCTGCGGCACATGCAGCGCATCGAGCCGTGCCTCGAGAGCCGCGTCGTGCGACCACACGAACACGATTCCCAGCACCGCGATCGCCAGCAGGCTCGCCACCCGCGCCACCGCGTTATTGATGCCCGAAGCGACGCCCGTGCGCGCGGCGGACACCGAGGCCATTACCGTCGTCGTCAGCGGCGCGACGGTAACGGTCATACCGAGTCCGAGCACGGTCAGCGCAGGGAGAAAGCCGCGCCAGTACTCGCCGCCGACCCACGGCAGCGCGAGCATTGCGAAGCCGGCCGCGGCGATGACCGGCCCGGCGGTCAGCAAGGCCCGCGCGCCGTAGCGGCTCGTCAGGCCGCCGGTGAAGCGCGACAGCAGGCCGATGGTCACCGGTACCGGCAGCAACGCCGCGCCCGCCTGAGTCGCGCTGTAACCATAAGCGCGGATGAGGGTGAACGGCAGGAAGAACAGCGCACCGCCCAGGCCAAAGTAGACCAGCAGCGTGACGAGATTGGCGCCGACGAAGTCGCGTGAACGGAACACGTCGAGCGGCATCATCGGATTGCGGGTTCTCGCTTCGAGCGCGACGAAGGCGCTCAGCACCAGCAGGCCGCCGAGAATCGACGCCAGCACCCAGCGGTCGCCGAAGCCGCGCGCCGAGGCGAGCGTCAGGCCGTAGGTCAGGGCGGCGAGTCCGGCGGTGGCCGTGGCCGCGCCCGGCCAGTCGAGTTCGGCCGCCGCGTGTCCAGTGGCCCCGCCGGCGCGCGCGGACGGATTTACCTCATCGTCCTGCCGGCTGTCCGGCACGGCCATGACCGCCAGCGCGACCGTCGCGCAGGCAATCGGCACGTTCAGGAAGAAGATGGCCCGCCACGAGAACGCATCGACGAGCCAGCCGCCCGCCACCGGCCCGAGCGCCGAGGTGATCGCGCCGACGCCGGCCCAGGTGCCGATCGCCTGGCCGCGCTCCTTGTCGTCGAACACCGCGCCGATGATCGACAGGCTGCTCGGCACCAGCAGCGCCGCGCCCACGCCTTGCACGGCGCGCGCCGCGATCAGGGCCGCGGCGCCGGGCGCGAGGCCGCAGCCGATCGAGGCGAGCGTGAACAGCCCGATTCCCGCGATGAACACCGTGCGCCGGCCAAGCTTGTCGCCGAGCGAACCGCCCACCAGCACCAGCGCGCCGAGAAACAGCAGATAGGCGTCGACGACCCACTGGATCGCCGCCACGCTCGCGCCCAGCTCGCTCTGGATGGACGGCAAGGCGACATTGACCACGGAGCCGTCGATGAAAGCCATGCTCGAGCCGAGGATAGTCGCGGCCAGCGCGAGTTTTTTACGCCGGCACGGGTGGACGAGACTGGCAGGCTGCGCGCGGATGACGAGCGCATCGCACGGGCTGGCCTGAGCGGGCAGGACGGACGAGGAACGGCGCTTGAGCGCCGGTGCGTGCGGGTCGGCCAAGTCCGCTCCCGGAGGATGGATGAACGGCCTTCAGCATAGCAATGCCGGCGCAACGGCGAAAGGCGCGAGCGATGTGAGCGACGCTGCTGATGCATCGAGTCGCGTCGTTGCGCACCATGGCGCGCGTGCAGTGACGGCGTGCGCAGCCCGCGAACTTCCCGCCGGCGAGGTTCAAGCCGGCGTCAATCGAATCAGGCGCAGCAAAAAGCGCCGCTGAACTTACCCGCTCACACCAAAGAAGGCGCCCGTCGCTCCGCGTCGCCGTCGGCATCCGCGCCGCCGGCCGTGTTGGAAGCGCGCCCGGCCGCCGGCTCCTGATGCAGCCGGTTGGCATGCATCAGCCGATACAGCGTGGCCCGCGAAATGCCGAGTTCGGCCGCCGCTTCGGACAACTTGTAGCCATGCCGCTGCAAAGCGTGTTCGATCGCGTCTTTCTCGGCCTTGCTGCGGATTTCCGCCAACGTGACAGCCGGCCCATTGTCGGCTTCCGGCAGGCCCAGATCGCTGGCCGTGATAAAGCGGCCCTCGCTCATCACCACGGCGCGGCGCACGCAATTGATCAACTCGCGCACGTTGCCCGGCCACGGATAGTTCGACATGGCGACGATGGCGTCGCTCGACAGGCCGCGCAGTTTGCGTGCGCCGTCCTGTTTGTACATGCTCAGTGCATAGTTGGCGAGCAACTTGATATCGCCGCCGCGCTCGCGCAACGGCGGCTCGACCAGACGCAGCACGCACAGGCGGTGATACAGGTCGGAGCGGAAGCGGCCGTCTTCGACCGCCTTGTCCAGATCGACGTGGGTCGCCGAAATCACTCGCGCATTGACGTTGATCGGGCCGTTGCCTCCCAGCCGTTCGATCGTGCCTTCCTGCAGGAAACGCAGCAGGACCGCCTGGCATTCATGCGGCATATCGCCGATTTCATCGAGAAAGAGCGTGCCTTCGTGCGCGCTCTCGATCCGGCCGATCTTGCGCTGGAGCGCGCCGGTAAACGCGCCGCGTTCATGGCCGAACAGTTCGGCTTGCAGCAGGCTCGGAGGAATCGCCGCGCAATTGATCGCGACGAACGGGCGGCCGGCGCGCGGCGAGCGTTCGTGAATCGCCTTGGCGGTCAGTTCCTTACCCGTGCCGGATTCGCCGGCGACGAACACCGGCGCGTCGGTCACGCCACATTTGTCGATGCGCCGGTACAACTGCTGCATCGCCTCGCATTGCCCCACCATGCCGTGCCGGCCGGCCGAAGGCTCCGGCGCGACTTCCACATGCCGCAGGCTCGACAGGCCATGCGCATGGCCGAGCGCGAATACGAGCCGCTCGTTGAGCCACGGCCGGGTCACGAAGTCGAAGCAGTAATCGAGGATGAAGCGGCTGACCAGTTCGTTTTCCGCCTGGCCCGGCGCGATCTGGGCGACCCAGTTGGTTTCTACGCGCCGCATGCAGGACGCCAGCGCGGACAGATGTTGGGATGTGCAGTCGCCCGGCAGTTCGACCAGGCCGACCTTGATGTTGCCGCGCTCGAGCATACGCTCGGCCACGGCCGTGCTTTTGGCATGCACCGCTTGCCAGCCGGAAGCCGCCAGAAAATCGGCGAGTTTCTGATCGGGCGAGTTCGACACATATAGAACGGTGCGTTCCGTGTCGACAGGCGTGCAAGTCGTATTCATGTTACCCCCGGTTGATGCAGCTCTCAGGACTGTTCTGCGACGTACGCGACAGACCGGCGTTATGCCGGCTTCCGGCCAACGGAGCCAGCCGGTCCGCTTGCGCGAGTCCGGACATGGAATGATCCACCGCCTTGGGTTCTGCTCCTCCCAGCCCGGCGGTCACGATTCACGATAGCGGCAATCTCGGGGAGCATGGAGCAGGCGGCGCAAACCGCGAGCTGCTGCATATCTGACGAATGGCGGCAACAGTGTTCACCGTTGAAACCGTCACGCGATCTTTTCCCCGAATCGCTCAAACCGTTTTTAACCTCGTTGACCTGATACAGGCGCTCTTGTTGGCGCATGGGCTTAACGATAAGCGAAACCGCTGTGAAGCGCCATATAAACAAGTCTGGATTCAGAAACGTTTTTTACGTCGCTCCATTGTCCTTGCGCTTCAAAAATGGATGGTCAAGTCCTGCTATGCGCGGCGTCGCACATAGCGCTTCAGTTCGTTTTACGGCAAATGTCAAACGGAACTGTAGTTCGAGATTTGCCTTGTCTCACGCGTGCGACACATTGGGCATACGTGCGCTGCTACCGGATAGGGTTCCGAAGCGTCGGCATATTTAACCGGGATGCGACGCAACTCCCGGCCACGCGCGGAACGCGCGGGCTGCCCAGCGTTCAGATGGCCGCGAATATCGCGCTGCGGCGTGTCGCCGGGCGCGGGAACATGTGTCGAATTCGAATCAACGCGAGCTGCGAAGTACGCCCAAGTCCGGTGCGCCGCATCGACGATCACGGTGGCATAAGGGTTTGAGGGTGCATGGCATAGCCGTTGCAATAAGCACTTCACAGCGAAGGCTGTTGCCGCCCGGTCCCAGGTTCAGGGAAGCCAGAATAAGAAGAGACCGGCGGCAAAAAGACTTCGTAGGCGCGGCTGGGGAAAGCCATTGCGTTCTACGAGGGTGCGGCGGGGCCAATAAAAAAACAGATGTCATAAAAGAACGGCGCAATGGTCGGTACAACGTACCGGTCATTGCGACCGGACGATGTAAAGGTTGACCTCGCCACTTTTTCCGTCGGGTTCTGGCGGATGTGAAGGGCGGAAAAAAACAACATGTATCGCGCTCGTGGAGTCGGCGAGCGAACGGTACGCACAACAACAAGAAAAACAGCGAAAGAGCAGCGACGGGGCAGCGCGCGGTCGAGGACCAACCGGGCGCGACGAAGCGGGGAGGAATGGCCGGAGTCTCCGGAGAGAGACGCGGGTTACGAGGTGGACCGGGCGCCGTGTCCGCGAAGTTGCGGACACGGCTCACCTGGACAGAGCGGTAGAAGAAGCACATTTTTTCGGGGGTTGTCATGACCAGACAGATCACCAAACCGGCCGGCACAGTACGGCCGGTTCGTCAAAGCACGACTCACTCAGTGGGCGTTTTCTATCAACGGCATATCGCCGCGCCGCGTGCTTTGTTCGCCGCTGCGCCGGTCGATCTGACTACGCTGGTGATCGCCGAGGCGATCAAGCGCCGGGCGCAAGCGGAGATCCAGCGCGAGGCGCTACGCGACTCGGTGTATGAGATGCCGGTGTCGCAGGAACGAAACTACGAGCGCGGTGCGGACATTCATCCGTCCGATGCCGACGATTAAAGCGAACCTCGACCGCTGTCGAGGCGGCTTCGCCAACCGAACGCGCCAGACCGGCGGAGAGCCGACATGATCGACATCTTCCTGATTTCATCCTGCATGGAGCGTGCGCCGCAAATCGTCGCTCGCCTCGAAGCAAGCGGCGTGGCTTACCGGCTGCGCACCGCTCAAGGCACGGCCCGGCAAGTGCGGGCGCACGATCGTGCGATTCGGAGCGCCGATATGCTGATCGTCGACGACACCGATCTGAGCGCGCGCGACCTGGACGGCGTCGAGGAAGCGCTGGCCTGCACGCCCGCCCTGCATTGCGTGCTGATGACGGCGGCGCCGTCCACCGCCTTGCTGGGCGTGGCGATGCGCGTCGGCGTGCGACACGTGTTGTCGTGGCCGGCCGACGCCGACGAGATCACCATCATTCTCATCCAGGCCGACGCGCGTAAAAGCGCCACTAGCCGTCGCGCCGGCCGCGTCGTTTCGCTTGCGTCGAGCAAGGGCGGCAGCGGCACCACGCTGATCGCCGTGAATCTCGCGTATTCGCTGGCCGCGCTGAGCAACCGGCGTGTGCTGCTGATCGACCTGAGCCAGCAATTCGGCGACGCCAGTCTGCTCATGGCCGACAAGCCGCCGCCCACCACGCTTGCCGATCTCTGCTCCCAGGCGGAGCGCCTCGACGCCGCACTACTCGAATCATGCGTGATGCATGTCCACGCGAATCTCGATGTGCTGGCGGGCGCAGGCGACCCGCTCAAGGCGGCCGAACTGCTGCCCGCGCAGTTGGAATGCATTCTCACGCTGGCGCGCGAGCGCTATGACGCGGTGCTGATCGACGTCGGGCAGAGCCTGAATCCGATGACGATCCACGCGCTCGATCGTAGCGACGCGATTTGCATGGTGGTGCGTCAGAACCTGCTTTACCTGCACGGCGGGCGCCGCATGCTCGATATCTTCAGGGAACTGGGCTATCCGGCCAGCAAGGTGCGGGTGGTGGTGAATCACTACGACAAGAACGCCCAGATCAACCTGTCGACGCTCGAACAGACGCTCGGCGCGAAGGTGGCGCATCAACTTCCGCGCGACGACAAGCAGGCCAACGACGCGCTCAGCCGCGGTGTGCCGCTGGTGACGTCGGCGAGAGACAGCACGCTAGCGCAAGGCATCAGCCTGCTGGCGGACATGTTGTGGCCGGCGAGCGCCGAGCGCCGCAAAGGCGTGCTCGGCCGGCTGTTCGCATCGCGGCCGAACGTGCCGCCGCAGCTCAAGCCGGGGCATTGAACCCATCCTGTCGAGCGGGACACATCAGTTGGAAGCAAATCCGCTCGTCCATCGGCTGATCTGGACAGCGGACGCGTGCGGCTGCTACGCTGCGACACCCGGAGGCTGGCAGCCCGTGGCGCAGCCGGCTCAAATAATAATTCGCATATCGAACGAGTCTGCAGTGACATGGGCCGCTCATACGCGCGACCTCGGTGGAAGTGCTTCGTTGCCCCGAACCTATCGCGCCGATCGAAGCAAGGCGCGGTTCGGTGTGATTCCCACTGTGTTTTGACGGTGTATCGTGTCGTTATGGCCGGCCGGATGCGCGGCCCGTCTGCTTACTTTTCAGAGCGCCTATGAGCGCAGCATCGTCCATGCAAAACGAGTCCAGCGGTCTCAACGATATCGCGTCGATTCTGTCCAATCCGATTCTCAACACGGATTCGTACAAGGCGTCGCACTACCTGCAATATCCGCCCGAAGCGTCGGCGATGTTTTCATACATCGAATCGCGCGGCGGGCGCTACGACCGCACGCTGTTCTTCGGCCTGCAGATGCTCATCAAGGAATACCTGTGCCGCCCGATCACGCCGGCCATGATCGAGCAGGCCAAGGCATTCTTCACGGCGCACGGCGAGCCGTTCAACGAAGCGGGCTGGCGCTACATCGTCGAACACCGCGGCGGTTATCTGCCGGTGCGCATCCGCGCGGTGCCGGAAGGCTCGGTCGTGCCGACGCACAACGTGCTCGTCACGGTGGAATGCGACGACCCCCAGGTGTTCTGGCTGGCGTCGTATCTGGAGACCATGCTGCTGCGCGTGTGGTATCCGATTACGGTTGCGACGCAGAGCTGGCATCTGCGCGCGGCGATCCGCGGCTATCTGCTGAAGAGCAGCGACGACCTCGCGCAATTGCCGTTCAAGCTGCACGACTTCGGCGCACGTGGCGTGTCGAGCGCGGAGTCGGCGGCGATCGGCGGCGCGGCGCATCTCGTCAGCTTCATGGGCTCGGATACCGTGCTCGGTGTGGTCGCGGCGAACCACTACTACAACGAGACGATGGCGGCGTTTTCCGTGCCGGCGGCGGAACACAGCACGATCACCTCGTGGGGCCGCGAGCGCGAAACCGACGCGTTTCGCAATATGATCGCGCGGTTCGGCAAGCCGGGCGGGATCGTGTCGGTGGTGTCCGACTCCTATGATCTGTTCGCCGCGCTCGACGCCTGGGGCAACGAGCTGAAGCAGGCCGTGCTCGACTCGGGCGGCACATTGGTGATCCGGCCCGACTCGGGCGATCCGCAAACCATCGTGCTGCAAACGCTGCGGGCATTGGAGGCGTCGTTCGGATCGGTGGTGAACGGCAAAGGGCGGCGCGTGCTCAACACGGTGCGGGTGATTCAGGGCGACGGCGTGAATCCCGATTCGATCGAAACGATTCTCGCCGCTATGGACGAAGCCGGCTTCGCCGCGGACAACATCGTGTTCGGCATGGGCGGCGCGCTGTTGCAGCAGATCAATCGCGACACGCAGCGCTTCGCGATGAAGTGTTCGGCGATCCGGTTAGGCGACGAGTGGCATGACGTGCTCAAGGATCCTGTCACGGACGCCGGAAAGCGCTCGATGAAAGGGCGGTTGACGCTGCTGAGGAATCGCCACACGGGCGAGTATCGAACGACCACGCTACCTGTTGCCTGGGATGAGCGCACGGTCGCGAGCGATTGGGAAGACGCGCTGGTGACGGTGTTCGATTCCGGCAAGCTGCTGATCGATATGTCGCTGGCCGAAATCAGGAGCCGCGCTCACGCGCACGAAGGCTAGTGCGCCACGTCGCTCGCTGGCCAGACCGCAACGCCCGAAGCGCGGATCTCGATCCGGCACGGTGCGCCTTCGCGCAGGCGGGTATCTTCATTGGCAATGTCGAAGCGGACGCCGGCGATATTCACGCGGACATAGCGCTCGCCGCGCCGTAGTTCGACCGCATCGACCACGCCCGCATGCGTGCCGTCTTGCCCTACAACAATCGCATGTGACGATACGCGCCACATGACACGCTCGCCGGCAGGCAGGGCGAGCCCACTGTCGCCGGTTCCGATCACGAAGCCCGGCGCGATCTCGACCTGGCCCGACGCGCTCATCACACCTTCGCCGACGTTATGCAAGCCGAGCAGACCGGCCACGCGCATCGACGCTGGCCGTTCAAACACGGCGTCGATGAAGCCCGCTTGCAGCGCACGGCCCTGTTCGACCACCAGCACTTCATCAGCGAGCAACGCGGCTTCATCGGGATCGTGCGTGACGATAATCGTCACTGCGGCGATCTCGCGCTGCAGCGCGCGCAAGGACTGCTGCAAGCGGCGCCGCCGCGGCGTGTCCAGCGCGGCGAACGGTTCGTCGAACAGCAGTAGTTCGCTATGCCGTGTCAGCGCGCGCGCGAGCGCGACGCGCTGCCGCTGGCCGAACGACAGTTGATGCGGCAGTCGCGCAACTAGTTGCGCGAGACCCAGATGATCGAGCCAGTAACGCGCGCTCGCCGGATCGGCATCGACGGGAAAGGCCAGCTGCTGCGCGACCGTCATGTGCGGAAACAGGCCGTAGTCTTGCGGCATGTAGCCGATCTGCCGGCGTTCCGGCGGCAACGTATTCAATGGCGTCGCGCCGAGCGTCACGCTGCTCGTTGCGTTGGATTCGAGCCCCGCGATCAGACGCAGCGCCAGCGACTTGCCCGAACCCGACGGCCCGATGATCGCGAGGCGACGCGTCGCCGGCGTCCATGCGAGATCGAGATCGAACGCGCCCAATTGCCGTCGCAAATGGAAAGCAAGGCGCAAGTCCGCTGTTTCGCTGCTACTCGAAGCCGTCAGGCCCACGCCGGGTTGGAGCGTGTCGTCGCCGTTTTCGGTTTGATCGGGCGCGGTCTTTTGCCGAAGGCTGTAAATCGACAGCGCCGCGCAGACGATCGCGATGGCGAGCGTCGGCAGCAGCAGGGGCATCATTGCCGGCAAGCCTTGTCCGCCGAATACGACGTATGTGTAGACCGGCAACGAGTACGGGTGATAGGCCACCATCACGGTCGCGCCGAATTCGCCGAATGCGCGCAGCCACGCGAGCGCGAGTCCCGCGCGAATCGCCGGCCATGCAACCGGTAGCATGACGCGGAAAAAGCGGCTGCCGGCGTGATGGCCGAGCGTCGCGGCGACGTCGTCGAGTATCGGATCGACGGCGGTGAACGCGGACTTGGCGGCGATGATCAGGAAGGGCGCGGCGACGAAGACTTCCGCGAGCACGATCCCCGCGAACGAATCCGTCAGTACGCCGTTGGTGACGCGGCCGACCCAGCTATACGGGCCGAGCAGAAACAGCAGCAGCACACCGCTGGTGAGCGGCGGCAGCGCCAGCGGCAACTGCACGACAAAGCCGAGCAACGCCACCTTGCGCGAGTTCGAACGCGCGAGGAAATAGCCGAGCGGCACGCCGCCCAGCAGAATCGCGAGCGAGGCGACGCTCGCGCTCGCGGCGGAGACGCCGACCGCCGACCACGTCGCGCGCCAGTCGACATTGGCCCAGTCCGCCGCGCCGAGTTGCGGCACGCTCGCCACGAACGGCGCGCACAGATAGACGGCCAGCAGCGCCGCCAGCCACAGCAGCGGACGCGCAGCGGTACGTTTCATCGCGCTTACTGCGCGGCGTCGATTACGGCTTGCACCGACGGCGGCATGGCTTGCACGTTGCCGCTCACGGTCGGTTTGATGACGTCCACGCCATGTTGCTTGAGCAGCGCGCGGCCCTGCGTGCTCAACAGGAAGTCGACGAAGCTGCTCGCGCCTTCACGATTCGGCGCGTCGCTGAGAATGGTCAGCGTGTAGCTGGCCTTGGCCTGTAATTCGGGTGCGGGGCGGATTGCCGGAATCTTCAGGTCTGACGTTTCGGTGGAATAGAAAAAGCCGGCATCGAGCTGGCCTGATTGCAGACGGCCCACCAGCGTTTCCTCAGGCAACACCTGTTCGGGGTTTTCCGCGGCGCCAAGCGTTTTCTCGACGAGGTCCGGTTGATGGTAGAGCCCAGCCGCCCTGGTCACCATCTCGACGGTGAACGCGCCCTTCGGGTCGAGCTTCGGATCGGTCCGCCCGATGCGGATGCCCGGCTCCTGCAGCACCTGGTCCCAGCGCTTGCTCCTGAACTGCGGCGCGAATCTGCTTTGCGGGTTGTAGCCGATCATCAACGGCGATTCGGCGAAGTTCACATACCACGTGACGTGATCGCCGTTTGCCGCGCCCGTCAGACCGTCATTCACCTTGGGGCTCGCGCTGATGAATACGTCGCCGCGGCGCAGTTTGCCCTTGATCTCGTTGGCGATCTTGTTCGAGCCCGCCGCGTAGCCGCGGAAATGCTGGCCGGTGGCTTTCTCGAATGCCGGGCCGATGCTGCGCTCCATCAGGTTGACGAGCGAACCGGCGTACAGCACGTTGACCGTATTGTCCTGCGCGAACGCGGGCATGGTCGTCACGATGCCGGAAACGACCGCGACAGGAGCGACGAGAGAAGCGAGCAGCTTGCGAATCATGCGATAACCCCGATGCGTTATTAAGAGCGCTATATTACGACGTCCTCGCGTTGTCTTGTGTGACGACGCTGCCCCGCGTTAATTGAGTGGGAGGCGTCCGCACGCTCCACGCCCTATTGCTCATGCGGGCCAGCGCCACGGTCCAGGCGGACGACGCGCAGTGTCTCGCGGCGATCGTCGCTCATGCCTGTTTGCGCCCGGATCATCTGTGGCGCGATCTCGGTTTCGCCGGCCGCGACGAAGTCACGTGGATGTTGACGCGCTATTTCCCTGCGCTCGTTGCGTTGAATACCGCCAACTTGCGGTGGAAGAGATCCCTCGCCGAACGACGCGCGCTGTCATTGGGTTTGCAGCCTGGGCCGGCGCCGGGTTGTCCGGGCTGCGAAGACTACCGGCATTGCTTCCCAGACCTCCGAGGATGACCGTGACGGCCGATCGGCCAGGGTGGCGGCGCAAGGCGGTTCGTGTATGCTTTCGCGCATGGCTGACACCCCAAAAAACACCCCCGCGCCAGCGGCAAAAAAAGCCGCGAAAACGCGCCCCGAAGTGCGCTTCAGAATGCGCATCCGTAGCGCGGACGCGGTCGCGCTCGGGCCGGGCAAAGTCGAGTTGCTCGAAGCCGTGCGCGAATTCGGCTCGATCTCGGCGGCGGCGCGCAGCCTCGATATGTCGTACCGGCGCGCGTGGCTGCTGATCGACGAACTGAACCGCTCGCTCAAGTCGCCGGCCACGCATTCGGAGCAGGGCGGTCAGAGCGGCGGCGGCTGTACGCTCACGCCGGTGGGCGAAACCATCATTCGCCTGTACCGCGACGTCGAAGTCGAGGCGCAGCGCAGTTGCGCGAAACAGATCGCCGAGTTGACCAGGCTGATCCGCTCCTGAGGTGCCGAGTTCGTGAACAGAGCTCGCTCAGCCGTGCCGCAGGCAAAACACCGGAGTAGGCGGATTGCCCAGTTGGGCGAGATTCTCCGGATGCAGACGGGCCATCAATTCGACAAAGCTCGCCACGCTGGCCGTGCGCTTGTGCGGCGTGCCCGCCGTCGAATGATCGCCGGGCGCTTTTCCGGATCGACTTCAAAAACGGCCAACGCACCCCATCAAAACAATGAGCCATCCCAACGCGAACACCAACACCGAACTGATCCAGTGTTTCTACACGGCGTTCCAGCAACGCGACGCCGAAACCATGGTGGCCTGTTACGCGGACGACGTCGTCTTCAGCGACCCCGCGTTCGGCGAGCTGCGCGGCGAAGAAGCTCGCGATATGTGGCGCATGCTGGTGGCGCGCGCACAAGACTTTTCGCTGACGTTCGAAGGCGTCGAAGCGGACGAGCGCAGCGGCCGCGCCCACTGGATTGCGAGCTATCTCTTCAGCCAGACGGGGCGCGCGGTGGTCAACCGCATCGACGCCCGTTTCGTGTTT
This sequence comes from Paraburkholderia sp. BL17N1, assembly GCF_003634175.1. NCBI lineage: Bacteria > Pseudomonadati > Pseudomonadota > Betaproteobacteria > Burkholderiales > Burkholderiaceae > Paraburkholderia > Paraburkholderia sp. BL17N1. Next base: position 3,519,623 of record NZ_RBIW01000002.1, on the reverse strand, counting down.
CGCGACGGACGCATCGTCGAGCATCGCGACAGTTTCGATTTGTGGAGCTGGACGCGCCAGGCGCTCGGCCTCAAGGGGACGCTGCTCGGCTGGTCGCCGCTCGTGCAGCGCGCTATCCGGGCGCAGGCGCGAAAGGGCCTCGAACTCTACAGGCGCCGTCAGCAGCGCACTTGAGCAACGTGCCGCGCAGTCAGGCCTAAGACCGCCTGCTTGCTATCATTCAGCCACGTGATGCTGAATTTTTTCAAGCGGACGAATGAGGAATGCTATGCCAGTAGTGGATGCCGCATGGGAAGAGTGGCTGAGCAGCAACGTGGCGCGCGGCTGCAGTCCCGATTCGATGGTCGACGCCATGGTGCAGGCCGGTTTTGCCACCGACGCCGCGCGCGCGGCCGTGCACAGGACCTTCGGCCAGGACCCGGCTAAAGCGGCGAACCCGGCCTTTGCCGCGGCGGCCGCGACCGAGGCGGCGCTCGCCAAAGCCGCGCCACGAACGTACCAATACGATGATCCGCCCGTCGCGCGCGGCAATCTGATCCGCGCGCACGATCGCGACGTGCGTGTGCTGATGCGCTGCGAGCGTCCCCAGGTGATCGTGTTCGGCGACGTGTTGTCGCCGGACGAATGCGCCGAGATGATCGAGCGCTCCCGCCATCGGTTGAAGCGCTCCACCACGGTCAATCCCGATACCGGCAAGGAAGACGTGATCCGCAATCGCACCAGCGAAGGCATCTGGTTTCAGCGCGGCGAAGACACGTTCATCGAACGGATGGACCGGCGTATTGCGAGCCTGATGAACTGGCCGGTCGAAAACGGCGAAGGGCTGCAGATTCTGCACTACGGCACGACCGGCGAATACCGCCCGCACTTCGACTACTTTCCGCCGGATCAACCCGGCAGCGCGGTGCATACCGCGCAAGGCGGCCAGCGCGTCGCCACGCTGGTGATCTACCTGAATGACGTGGCGGACGGCGGCGAAACGATCTTCCCGGAAGCGGGCATATCGGTAGCGGCAAGACAGGGCGGGGCGGTGTATTTCCGTTATATGAACGGCCGGCGCCAACTCGATCCATTGACCTTGCACGGCGGCGCGCCGGTGCTCGGCGGCGACAAATGGATCATGACGAAGTGGATGCGCGAACGCGCTTACGGCTGACGCGAACCGCTTCCAGATTTTATTCAGCCGGTTGACCGGCGGCGGCAGTCGCGTTGCCGGGCGAGCCAGCGAAAAGTTGCTTCAACGCGCTGCGGCCGCTTACGAAGCCCATGCGCATGATCATCAGGCCGATCGCCGCGCCGGCGATGTGGTCGAGCATCGGCATGCCGGCCAGACTGCCTGCGAGTCCCAACGTCGCCACCAGCGCCGACACCGCGTCGACGCGCGCGTGCCACGCGCTGGCCAGCAGAATCGCCGAGCCGGTGCGGGCGCCTTCCGCGCGCATATAGCGAAACAAGGCTTCCTTGGCGAACATGACGAAGCCGCTCACGGCCAGCGCGCCGATAAGCGGGACGGTTTTTACTGCTTGTGCGGTTTCTGTTCCCGCAGCAAATTAACCGTCCAACGTGGCACACCGATGACAGCGCCGCGAGAGTTCGCGGCGCGCGCTACGCTCAGGCCGGCTTGTACACGTCCGGGTTATGCCGCTCCATATAACGTTCCGGCGTCGCGAGTCCCGTGAAGCCGTGCGGCTCGTACACGCGATGCGCGTCCGTCGTCACCAGCACGATTCTTCGCAAGCCCTGCAGCGACGGGCTCGCGAAAACGTGCTTCATTAAAGCGGACGCATATCCGTTGCCGCGATACGCCGGCAGCACGAACACGTCGCACAGGTAAGCGAAAGTCGCCTCGTCCGTGATCAGGCGCGCGAACGCGATCTGTTTGCCGTCGATATAGCCGCCGAAACACAGCGAGCCCGCGACGGCCCGCTCGAACGTCTCGCGCGGCATGCCCTTGGCCCACGGCGTTTCTCGCGACAGGAACGTATAGACCGTCTCCATATCGAGCGCGGCCTTGTCATTCGAAATCGTCAGTTCGTGTGCTTGCAACGCGTGTCTCCTGCCGTTTATCAACGTGTTTTCTCGTCAACCCTTGGCCGGGTCTTCGCTGCCGCGCGAGCCGCCGCCGATGCTCTGGCCGGCATTGCGTGCGAGACCCATGTAGCCGATCACGGATGCCAGCGTCACCACGCCCGCGAACAGAAACGCGAGACGGAAATCGTCGAGCGTGAACACGCGGCCCGTGATCTCGCCATTGAAGAACGCCGCCGCGCGCAGCGACACCGCGCCGAAGGCGATGCCGAGGCCGATTGTCATTTGCGCGGCCGCGCTCCATAGCGTGCTGGCGGCGCTCATCTGCGGTTGCGCGACGTCGGCATAGGCGAGTGTGGCGAGCGTGGAGAATTGCATCGAACGCGCCACGCCGTAGATGAACACGACGAACAGCACCAGCGCGAGCGGCACGTTCGGGCTCAGCAATCCGCACGCGATGATGAACACGCCGGCGACCGTCACGTCGACGATCGACACCATGCGGAAACCGTAACGCTGCAGGATGCGTGTGGTCAGCGCCTTCATGCCGAGGTTGCCGAGCGCGCTCGCGAGCAGCAACAGCCCCGACTTGAACGCCGACAAGCCGAAGCCGACCTGGAACAGCAGCGGCATCAGATAGGGCACCGCGCCAATGCCGATGCGCGTGAACGAGCCCGTCACCACCGTCACGGAGAAAGTGGGGATTTTCAGCGTCGAGACGTCGATGAGCGGATGCGGATGACGCTTCGCATGCTGGAACGCCACCACGCCCACCAGCAACCCGCCGACGATGATCGCCCCGGCGATCCACGGATTCTCGCCGGGCTGGCTTGCCAGCTCCGCGCCGTAGAGAATCGCCGTCAACGCCGCGCCGCTCAGCAGCAGGCCGACCACGTCGAGCGGCTTGCGTTCGGTGCCGCGCAGGTTCGGCACCAGCGCGAGCGCCACGGCCATGGCCGCGAGGCCGAACGGCACGTTGAGCAGAAAGATCCAGCGCCAGGACGCGTAGGTGGTGATGAAGCCGCCGATCGGCGGCCCGACCACCGGCGCGGCAATCGCCGGCCACGTGATGGTCGAGATCGCCTGCATCATGCGGCTCTTTTCGGTGCTGCGGACCACGATCAGGCGGCCCACCGGCACCATCATCGCGCCGCCTATGCCTTGCAGGAGACGTGCGGCGGTGAACTCGACGACGCTCTGCGACAGGCCGCACAACACGGAAGCCACGGTGAACACGCCGATCGCGCTGAAGAACACCGTGCGCGAGCCGCAGCGGTCGGCGACCCAGCCGCTCGCGGGGATGAAGATCGCCAGCGCCAGCATGTAGGCCGTCATGCCGAGACTGAGGCTGTTGGGGCCGACACCGAACGAGTGCGCCATCTGCGGCAGCGCGGTGGCGATTACCGTGGTGTCGAGGTACTCCATGAAGAAGGTGGCCGCGACGATATACGGAAGCCAGCCGACGTGCGTGTTGCGTGTCTCGCTGCCGCTCATTGCGCGGCTCCTGTCGGACGGCTTGCGGTGTCGTGCGAGCGCATTCCAGCGCCGATGCTGTGCCGGCGCTTCGCGCGCGATGGTTGGACCTTCATGTTCTTGCGACTACCTTTTGAAAACGTGTTTCCGGCATCCGGACGGGGCGGACGGGCGACGGGATCGCGGCCGCGGATGGGGCGCAGCGGCACGGCCATCGACGATGGCAAGCGAGCGCCAGCCCTGAATCCTAACGCAATAAATGGCGCCATACCGCCTACCGCGGCGAGTGCCGCGTGTGCGCGGCAGGCGGCGCACGCAGCGTGCCCGTTAGGCCGGCAAGTCCGTGGGCCTGAAAAGCCCGCAAGCCGGAAAGACCATAAGCCCGCGCGCCCCTGCAACGCGTCGAGCCCACACGCGCACGGAAAGTCGGCAAAGCAGCAAGCCGGCTAGCCGAGCCGATCAACCGGACACAGCGTCCTCGTCATGCTTCTTAGTCTTTCGCGGCGTACTCCCGATCCAGCTTGTCATACAGCGGCTTGTTGACCAGCCGCTGGCGTTCGCTGAACGGCGCGACCAGCGTGGCATCCTCGTCGAGGCGGCCATTGCTCTTCAGCGTGCCGAGCGCGCGCTGCATGCCCAGCACCGCGCCTTGCAGCGCCGCGTTCGCGTACAGCACGATGCCGTAGCCGAGCTTGGCGAGCGCCTCGCGCGATTGCACCGGCGTCTTGCCGCCGATCACGATATTGATCAGCTGCGGCTTGTCGAACAGCCCCGGCAAACGTTCGATGTCGGCGAGCGATTCGGTCGCTTCGATAAACAGGATGTCGGCGCCGGCTTCGATGAAGCGATGGCCGCGCTCGATCGCGTCCTCAATGCCGTGGACCGCGGCCGCGTCGGTGCGCGCCATGATCTGCAGATTGCCGTCTTCGCGGGCATCGACGGCCGCGCGGATCTTGCCAACCATCTCGCTGGCGCTGACCACTTCCTTGCCGGAAAAGTGGCCGCATTTCTTCGGCATGATCTGGTCTTCGAACTGGATCACGTCGGCGCCGCTGCGCTCCAGCACGCGCACCGTCTGGCGCACGTTCAGCGCGTTGCCGAAGCCGGTGTCGGCGTCGACGATCAGCGGCAGCGCGACCGCGTCGCGAATCCGCGCCGTATGTTCGGCGACTTCGGCGAGGCCGATGAAGCCGAGGTCGGGCAGACCGAGCGACATATTGGTCACGCCCGCGCCCGTGATGTAGATCGCCTCGAAGCCGGCGTCCTCGATCACGCGGGCGCTCATCGCATTGAAGGCGCCGGGCACGAGCAGGCCCTGGCGTTGGTTGACTTTGGCGCGGAAGGCGGCGCGGCGGGCGGCGGATTGGGTCATGACGGTGTGTCTCCTGTGAGGAAAGTCGGATAAATGGCGCGAGCGGGAATAGGCAGAAAGCGTGCCATTTCTCGGTTTTGCGAGTTTGCCCCAAACAATCAGCGAGTTAGCCGGCAAGCGGCGAGGCGCGCGTTCATGGCACAATGAGCGCACCGTTCCATGAAACGTTCCATGGAACGTTTCAACAAAGACCGGAGCGCCGCGGTGTCCTCTTTCACGTCGTCCCTTGCGAACCCCGATCCGGGCCGCCCAGGCATCGCACTGGTGAGTATCAGCCGGTTGCAATCGCTTTGCGAGACTGTCGCGCCACGCTATGCCGGGCGCGCGAAATTCTTCTCCGTCCGGGAGGGCTACGGCGCCGCGGTCACTGCCCTGCAAGCTTACGTGGACGCAGGCTCCGTCGACGTCGTGCTGGCCGCCGGCTCGAACGGCGCTTACCTGCGCGACAACCTGAACGTGCCGGTCGTGATGGTCAAGGTGAACGGCTTCGACGTCCTCAGCGCGATTACCCGCGCCACGACCACGTGGCCGAACGCGCAGATCGGCCTCGTGCTGCACGAAACGATCTCGCACGAACTGGCCGACCTGAGCGCGTGGCTGAAAGTCAGTCTGAAGCAGCGCGCCTACCGTTCGATCGACGAAGTGCGGCTCGCGGTCGACAGCCTCGCGGCCGAAGGCTGCAGCGTCATCATCGGGCCCGGCATGGCGTGCGATTTCGCCCAGCAGGCCGGCCTCGCGAGTGTTTTCCTGTATTCGCTCGGCGCCGTCGAAGAAGCGTTCGAGCGCTCGGTCGAACTGGCGCGCGTGAGCCGCCAGAAGGAATCGAAGCGCGTGCGCCTGAACACGATCGTGGCGCATCTACGCGACGGCGTCGCCGCTTTCGACGACGCCGGCCAGGTCGAGGCCGTCAATCCCGCCATGCTCGACTTGCTGGGTCTGGACCGCGAGCAGGACGTGCCCGCGCAAGTCGAGCGCGCCGTCGGGCCGCTGTTGCGTGAGACGCTCGAACACGACCTGCCGATCGAGGAGCGTATCGAGCAGATCGGCGGCCGCGCGCTGATCGTCAATTGCGTGCCGATCGTGGAGCAGGGCGTGCGCTCCGGCTCTGTGGTGACCTTGCAGGACGCGCTGGTCGCCCAGCGGATCGACCGCTCGCTGCGCACCAGCCAGCGGCCGAAGCACCTGGTCGCGCGGCATCGACTGGATGACCTGATCGGCAACTCGACGGCGCTCGAGCGCGTGCGGCGGCTGGCGCGCGCCGGTGCCGCGCACGACGCCACCGTGCTCCTGAGCGGCGAAAGCGGCACCGGCAAGGAACTGGTCGCGCAAGGCATCCACAATGCGAGCCGGCGGCGCGGCAATCCGTTCGTCGCGTTCAATTGCGCGGCGTTGCCCGAGGGGCTGATCGAAAGCGAACTGTTCGGTCATGAGGAGGGCGCATTCACGGGCGCGCGGCGCGGCGGCAAGCCAGGGCTGTTCGAAATCGCCCACACGGGGACGATTTTCCTCGACGAAATCGGCGAAATGCCGGCGGCGCTGCAAAGCCGCCTGTTGCGGGTTCTGCAGGAGCGCGAGGTGATGAAGCTCGGCTCGGGGCGCGCCACGCCGGTCGACGTGCGGGTGATCGCCGCCACGCACCGCGACCTGCACGCGCTGGTCGAGCAGGGCGCGTTTCGCGCGGATCTGTATTTTCGTCTGAACCTGCTTCAGTTAAAATTGCCGCCGCTGCGCGAACGGCGTGACGATGTGCCGCAACTGGCGCGTCACTTGTTAAGCCGCAGTGCGACCGAGTATGGCTTGTCGGAAAGCGCGCTCGAGCGGGTGCTGGCGTTTCTTGCGCCCCTGTTCGAACACTACGCGTGGCCCGGCAATGTGCGAGAGCTGGAAAATCTGCTGACGCGCGCCGCAATTTATCTCGGCGATGCAGCGGGCGTTGCCGGTCAGGATTGGCAGGCGATGTTTCCGGAATTCGGGCGCATGGAGCGGGCGGGGACCGCCAAGGCGAGTGTAAGCGGCATAAGCGGCACGAACGGCGGCGCGAATGCCGCAAACGCTGCCGCCGAGCCTGCCCCCAGCCGCATCAGTCCAACCCGCGAGGACGTACTCCACGCCCTTGAACAGGCTGGCGGCAACCGCGCTGCGGCGAGCCGGGCGCTGGGAATCGGCCGTACTACCCTCTGGCGGCTTCTGAAGGCCGACCCACGGCGTGATAGGCAGGAGTAGCGAGATAAATAGCGTCAGACTATCGTCGTTATTAAAACACTCTGCTTTACCTATTAAGCGTCGTCTGACATACTGACTCCACTTTCCAACCACTCCGAAAGAGGACTCAGCAAAATGCCGATCATCAACAGTCAAGTCAAACCGTTCAAGGCGCAGGCTTATCACAATGGCGATTTTCATACCGTCACGGAAGAAAGCCTGAAGGGCAAGTGGTCGGTGTTCGTTTTCTACCCGGCTGACTTCACCTTCGTGTGCCCGACCGAACTGGGCGACCTGGCCGACCGTTACGACGAATTCAAAAAGCTCGGCGTCGAAATCTACAGCGTGTCGACCGATACGCACTTCACGCACAAGGCATGGCACGACACGTCGGACACGATCCAGAAGATCAAGTACCCGATGATCGCTGACCCGACGCTGGCCATCTCGCGCAACTTCGACGTGCTGATCGAAGAAGAAGGCCTGGCACTGCGCGGCACGTTCGTGATCAACCCGGAAGGCGAAATCAAGCTGGCCGAAATTCACGACAACGGCATTGGCCGTGACGCCGGCGAACTGCTGCGCAAGGTGCAAGCTGCGCAATACATCGCGGCTCACCCGGGTGAAGTCTGCCCCGCCAAGTGGACGCCGGGCGCTGAAACGCTGACCCCGTCGCTCGACCTGATCGGCAAGATCTAAGGTCTCACGACCTTTCGCAGTCGGCGCCTCGCGGCGCATCAGCGTGCGGATCGCGTTTCACAGTGATCCGCACGTCCCCGGACCTCGCGCGCTCTATCCGGCGCGTGCGGTGCCGGGAACCCAACACCATCGCCACGGAATCGAATAGCCATGCTTGATGCCAATCTCAAGACTCAGTTGAAAACGTACCTCGAAAAGGTTAGCAGGCCTATCGAGATCGTCGCGTCGCTCGACGACAGCGCAAAATCGCAAGAGCTGCTGGCATTGCTGAACGATATCGCGACGTTGTCGGAACGCGTCAACGTGATCGAACGTCGTGGCGACGCCGAGCGTAAGCCGTCGTTTTCGATCGGCGAGCCGGGCAAGGACACGGGCATCCGTTTCGCCGGCATTCCGATGGGTCATGAATTCACGTCGCTCGTGCTTGCGTTGTTGCAGGTGGGCGGCCATCCGGTCAAGCTCGAAGATGCCGTGATCGAACAGATCCGCAATCTCGACGGCGACTATCAATTCGAAACGTATTTTTCGCTGTCATGCCAGAACTGCCCGGAAGTCGTCCAGGCGCTGAACGTGATGGCGTTGATCAATCCGCGCATCCGTCACGTGGCGATCGACGGCGCGCTGTTCCAGAACGAAGTCGAAGCGCGCCAGATCATGGCGGTACCGACCATGTTCATGAACGGCGAAGTGTTCGGCCAGGGCCGCAGCGGCGTGAAGGAAATCCTCGCGAAGCTCGACACCAACGCCGGTGCGCGTGCCGCGAAGGAACTGGAAAAGAAGCCGGTGTTCGATACGCTGATCGTTGGCGGCGGCCCTGCGGGCGCGGCTGCGGCGATTTACTCGGCGCGCAAGGGTATCGCGACGGGCGTGGTGGCGGAGCGCTTCGGCGGTCAGGTGCTGGATACGCTGGCGATCGAAAACTTCGTTTCCGTGACGGAAACCGAGGGGCCGAAGTTCGCCACGGCGCTCGAGCAGCACGTGAAGACTTATGAAGTCGACATCATGGACGTACAGCGTGCTGAGGCGCTGATTCCGGGCCGCATCAACGAAGTGCGTCTGGCCAACGGCGCGGTGCTCAAGGCCAAGACGATCATTCTGGCGACGGGCGCGCGCTGGCGCGAAATCAACGTGCCGGGCGAACGCGAGTATCGCAATCATGGCGTGGCGTACTGCCCGCACTGCGACGGTCCGTTGTTCAAGGGCAAGCGCGTCGCCGTGATCGGCGGCGGCAATTCCGGTGTCGAAGCGGCGATCGATCTGGCAGGTATCGTGCGTGAAGTGACGCTGTTCGAGTTCGGCGCCACGCTGCGTGCCGACGAAGTGCTGCAACGCAAGCTGCGCAGCCTCGCGAATGTGACCGTCATCACGCAGGCCCAAACCACGGAAATCACCGGCGACGGCAAGAAGGTCAACGGTCTGGTCTACAAGGATCTGCGTTCGGGCGAAGTGAAGCAGATCGAACTGGAAGGCGTGTTCGTGCAGATCGGTCTCGTGCCGAACACGGAATGGCTCAAGGGCACGGTCGAGTTGTCGAAGCACGGCGAGATCGTCGTGGATGCACGCGGCGCGACGTCGGTGCCGGGCGTGTTCGCCGCCGGCGACGTAACCACGGTGCCGTTCAAGCAGATCGTGATCGCCGTGGGCGAAGGCGCGAAGGCATCGCTTTCCGCGTTCGATCACCTGATCCGCAATAGTGAAGAAGTGGAAGTGGTTGGTGAAGCTGAGGTTGCAGTAGCGGTTTGACGCAGTGGTGTGAGTAGTGGAAGTGGACGGCGGCCTTTGGGCCGCCGTTTTTGTTCGCGCTTGACATCGCCCGGCATCAAGCCGGATGGCTTTTTTTCTGACGTACCGCCCGCACCGCTCCGCGCGAGCCAGCCGCCTCAACGCCGATCGATCGAATACTTCCCGGCGCCCGTCACACACAGCAGCAACAATCCGCCGATGATGCTGATGTTCTTGTAGAAGTGAATCATGTTGTCGTACTGCACCGCGCCGGTCATGTTCCAGTAATGATGGCCAATGAACGCGGTGCCGAGCGTATAAATCGCGAGCAGCAACGCAAGCGGTCGCGTAAAGAATCCGACCAGCAGCGCGATGCCCACGACGAACTCCATCACCACGGCGATCACCGCCGACAACTCAGGCACCGGCGCGCCGCTCGACGTCATATAAGCCACGGTGCCGGAAAAACCGGTGAGCTTCGACCAGCCGAACATGACGAACAGCACCATCAACAGAACACGGGCGACGAGGATGACCGCGTCTTTCTGATTTTCAAACAGCGTATAGCGCATGATTTTTGTCTCAACAGGTAGGAAGAAAGTGGCTCGCCGGCTTGTTTCCGGCGAGCCCGTATTTAGCTCATTCGGCCGTTCAAGCCCACAACTCCGACGTCTCGATGTTGCGCAAGTCGAACACGAGGACTTCCGCATCGTGGCCTTGCGTGAAGGTTAGCGCTTCTTCGCCGCGCACACGCGCACCATCGCCTTCCTTGAACTCGACGCCGTTCACAGTCACGCTGCCGCGCGCCACGTGGACATACGCATAGCGATCGCTCGCCAGTTCGAGCCGCGCCGTTTCATCGCCGTCGAAGAGACCGGCATAGACCCGCGCGTCCTGCTGCACCGTCAACGAATCGTCCGCACCGTCCGGCGAGATCACGAGGCGTAAAACACCGCGCTTCTGGTCCGCGCCGAAGTGACGCTGCTGATAACGCGGCGTCGTAGCTTTTTGCCCTGGCGCGATCCAGATTTGCAGGAAGTGCACCGGGTCGCTCTTCGAATGGTTGTATTCGCTGTGCGCGACGCCGGTTCCCGCGCTCATCAACTGGATGTCGCCGGGCACGATCACCGAGCCGGTGCCCATCGTGTCCTTGTGCTCCAACGCGCCTTCCAGCACGTACGAAAAGATTTCCATGTCGCGGTGCGGGTGCTTGCCGAAGCCTTGCGCCGGGGCAACGCGGTCGTCGTTGATCACGAGCAGATCGGAGAAGCCGTTCTGCTTGGGATCGTGATAGTTAGCGAAGGAAAACGTATGACGCGAGCTGAGCCAGCCGTGCTCCGCGCGGCCGCGTTGATTGGCGTGTCTGATTTCAAGCATCTTTTTTCTCCTTGGGTTGTGCGATCCGGCCAGATGTTTGTCCGCGATCCATGAATGAGAGTGTAGGTCAATCCATACCGGTATAATCGCCATGAAATCGGAAACACTGTCACTGTGGAGTGGACAATAAGATGCAGCTCGATGACATGCGGATTTTCGTCACCACGGTGGACGCGCACAACTTCACGGCCGCCGCCAACCGCCTGTCGCTGTCGAAGCAGTTCGTCAGCCGCCGGGTGATGGCGCTGGAGGAAACGCTCGGCGTGCAGTTGCTGATCCGCAATACACGCAAGCTGGCGGTGACCGACCTCGGGCAGGAGTTTTACGAGCGCGCCAGACGCATCCTTGGTGAAGTGGAAGACGCCGAGCAGGCCATGTCGCTGCGGCGCGCCGGGCCGCGCGGGCTGTTGCGCGTGAGCGCACCGATGTCGTTTGGCATGGCGCATCTGTCGCCGCTCGTGGCGATGTTTCTGCGCGAACACGGCGACGTGCGCTTCGAGATGGAGTTAAGCGATCGCACCGTTGACGTGGTCGGCGAAGGCTTCGACATGGCGATCCGGATCGGCAGCTTGCCGGATTCCACGCTGATCGGGCAGAAGCTCGTGGATATCCGGATGGTGGCCTGCTGTAGTCCCGGTTATGCGCGGCGCCGTGGCGCGCCCAAGGTGCCCGCCGACCTGACGCGCCATTCGTGTCTGTTATACGGGCACGGTGGCGCGGTGAGCTGGGAGTTTGTCGTCGATGGCGTGACGAAAGGCGTCGAGGTCCACGGGCCGTTGCGCGCCAACAATGGTGAGCTGGTGCGCGATGCGGCCGTCGCGGGCCTCGGGATTGTTCGGCTTCCTGATTTTATCGTCGCCGATGCGCTCAAAAGCGGTCAGCTCGTGCCGGTGCTCGAAGCATTCCTGCCAGCCGCCACGAGCGTCTACGCGGTGTATCCGCAGCACAGGCAAAGCTCCCTCACGATCCGGGCGTTCGTGGAATTCCTGAGGGAGCACTTGAGAAAGCGCCTGGTTTAGCCGTTGCGGAAAATAAAACTGTAGCCATTCAACGCCGGCACGCCGCCGAGGTGCGCGTACAACACGCGCGAACCTGCGGGGAATTCGCCGTTGCGCACCATCTCGATCATGCCGTGCATGGATTTGCCTTCGTAGACGGGATCGGTCAGCACGCCTTCCAGGCGCGCGCACAGACGGATCGCTTCGAGCGTGCCGTCATTCGGCAAGCCGTATTCCGGGCCGCCGAAGCGTTCGTCGAGCACCACGTCCTTACTGGTGATATCGCGTCCCAGGCCGACCCGTTCGGCGGTTTGCTTCGCGATGCGGGTGATCTGCTCGCGCGTCTGCGCGGGCTTGGCCGACGCGTCGATACCGATCACACGCTCGGCGCGGCCGTCATCGGCGAAACCCACCACCATGCCGGCCTGCGTGCTGCCGGTCACGGAACACACGACGATATAGTCGAACTTGAAGCCCAGTTCAGCTTCCTGCTGGCGAACCTCCTCGGCGAAGCCGACGAAACCGAGCCCGCCGAGCGGATGGTCGGAGCAGCCGGCCGGAATGGCATACGGCTTGCCGCCGGCGGCCCGCACGCTTTCCAGCGCATCTTCCCAGCTCTTGCGAAAGCCGATGTCGAAACCATCCGCGACGAGGCGTACGTCGGCGCCGAGAATGCGCGACATCTGGATGTTGCCGACCCGGTCGTAGACCGCATCCGAATAATTGACCCAGTTCTCCTGCACCAGCACGCACTTCATGCCCAGATGCGCCGCCACGGCCGCCACCTGGCGCGTTTGGTTCGACTGGATCCCGCCGATCGATACGAGCGTGTCGCAACCCTGCGCGAGCGCTTCGGGGATCAGGTATTCGAGCTTGCGCGTCTTGTTGCCGCCGAATGCAAAGCCGCTGTTGCAGTCTTCGCGCTTCGCATACAGATGCACTTTGCCGCCGAGGTGGTCGCTCAGGCGCTTGAGCGGCTGGATCGGCGTCGGCCCGAAGGTCAGCGGGTAGCGAGGGAATCGTTGCAGGTTCATGGCAGCTCCGTGGTCGGGTAGGTGGGACGCGAACGGCATCCGGTCGCGTTGAGCAAATGGTAGGGAAAAGAGCTGGAAATGAGCTTGCAAAAAAAATGGCCTGAGCATAGTTTTGAAAGTGCAAAACTGCGATCTGCTTAAGAAATGACCGTGAACAGGCCCATGAACGCAACAAAAATTCGTAGCACCCCGACGGCGGTGGCCGCCGCCGCCGCCGTCCCGGCCGATCCACTGCAGGCGCTCGACCGCATCGACCGCGCGATCCTGCGGCAATTGCAAACCGACGCGTCGATTTCGAACGTCGCGCTCGCGGCGAAGGTCAAGCTGAGTGCGCCGGCGTGTCTGCGTCGCGTGGAGCGGCTCAAGGAGTCGGGGCTGATCCGCGGCGTCGTCGCGTTGATCGATCCGAAGGCGGCGGGGGCGGGGATGCTGGTGATCATCGGCGTGGTGCTGGACCGCTCCACGCCGGAGTCGTTCGCCGAGTTCGAAAAAGCGGCGCAGAAGGTGGCCGGCTGCATGGAGTGCCACGTCGTGACGGGCGAATTCGACTACTTCATGACGATCCGCACGCGCGACAGCGACAGTTTCAATCGCCTGCACGCGGAGCAGTTGCTCTATCTGCCGGGCGTCCGGCAGATCCGCTCGTTCATGGTGCTCAAGGAAATTCTCTCGACCACGAAATTTCCACTGTAATCGCCGTTGCGGCGGCCACCGTGACACAAAAAGACGCGCATGCTGTCACTTATCCCGCTCTCGTGCGACCAAGCATCGGGAGCACTCGCGGGCGGCGCGGTTGGCGCCGGAGCGGGTGAGCGGCACGGACTTTCCGGAGCGATCATCATGGCTTGCAACAGACGGATATTCTTCAGGTTAATCGGCGCGCTGTCGCTGGCCGGCGGCGCCTCGACGTGGCGCATGGCGCGCGCGGCACAGACGCCAGGCGGCGGCGCGGCAGCCGCCTACGAGGTTACGCACAGCGACGCCGAATGGCGCAAATTGTTGACCGACGCGCAATACCGCGTGCTGCGCGAGGCGGGCACGGAACGCCCGTTCACCAGCCCGTTGAACGACGAGCACCGCGCGGGCACGTTCGCCTGCGCCGGGTGCAAACTGCCGCTGTTCTCGTCGAAGACCAAGTTCGACAGCGGCACGGGCTGGCCGAGTTTCTGGCAACCGCTCGATCACGCGGTCATCACGCATACCGACAAGTCGTTCGGCATGACGCGCGACGAAGTGCTATGCCGGCGCTGCGGCGGCCATCTCGGCCACGTGTTCGACGACGGCCCCAAACCAACCGGCCTGCGCTATTGCATGAACGGTCTGGCGATGACGTTCACGCCCACAACGGGCGCGTGATTCAGATGAATCAGGATGGACCTCATGAACTTCCACAAACGGATTGACGGCAGCCCGGCGCGCTCGCGCGTGGCGGCGATTTCACTCTCGGTCGGACTCGGCGCACTCGCGCTGCTGCTGGCGCAGCGCATGGCGTTTTCCTCGGAGGCCGCCGTCGTGATCGCCCCACCGGCGCTTGACGAACCGGTGTCCGCCGCGACCGCGCACGAAGAAACCGCGGTCTTCGCGGGCGGCTGCTTCTGGGGCGTGCAGGGCGTGTTCCAGCATGTGCGCGGCGTCACGAAGGCCGTCTCGGGGTACTCGGGCGGGCAGCGCGACACGGCGCAGTACGAAACGGTCAGCGGCGGCGACACGGGGCACGCGGAGTCGGTGCAGGTCACGTTCGACCCGACCAAGGTCACATACGGCCAGTTGCTGCAGGTGTATTTCTCCGTGATTCAGGACCCGACCCAATTGAACCGCCAGGGGCCGGACAGCGGCACGCAATACCGCTCGGCGGTGTTTCCGCTGAACGACACGCAGCGGCGCGTGGCGCAAGGCTATATCGCGCAACTCGACAAGGCGCGCGCCTTCCCGGCACCGATCGTGACGAAGGCCGAGCCGTTCAAGGGCTTTTATCCGGCCGAGTCGTATCACCAGAACTATCTGACGCTGCACCCCAACTCGGCGTATATCGCGATCAACGACATGCCGAAGGTCGCCAACCTGAGGCGTCTGTTCCCGAATCTGTACCGCGACAAGCCGGTGCTGGTCGAGGCATCGCAGTAGGCCACGAGAATGCCGGCGCGGCGTCTTGCGGCGCCGGCCGCGCCTTGTTCACCGCATCCGCATTGGCATCCGCGTGCGCGTATTCGTCTCTTTGTGTCTTCGTCTTCCGCCAACCCGAGCCCGTTCTCCAGCGACTAGGCCCGCATTTTGCACGAGTGCGTCCATCGGCAAATCTTTCGTGCCGCTCTGTTCAGACAAAAGCCGCTATTTACAGGCTTCTGACGGATGCGGCTCGTGGGATTGCCGAGCGATACGTGTCGTTCGCTGAAAAAGTTACATGCCGCAGGTAGCAACGCGGCGGTCGCCCTGGTGCTTTTTATCCCTTGCGGATCCCGGGGCGAGAACATAACCCTCTTCGCATAGGCGAGATCGGAGGCTTCTGGTGTTTAACAGCCGTAGAAAGCGGGGCGGCAAGCTCCGCAATAAACAAACAGGCATCGCGGCATCCTCCCTGGTGGCCGTGGCCATCGGCGGCGTTGCCGTCATTCCGCATTCGGCCTCGGCGCAAACTCCCTCGCCACTGGGCGAATGGCAATATTCGGTCGGCATTCCATTGCAGAAGATGTGGCAGCCCAATATTCCGGACTGGCAGGTGCGGCTTGGCGCGGCGACATCGTTTCAGCCGCGCTATGAGGGTTCGGACCGGTATCACCTGATGGCGGGACCGAGCATCGACGTGCGCTATAAGGATCTGTTCTTCTTCTCGAGCGGCGAGGGTTTTGGCGTCAATTTCGCGCAGGGCGAGAACTGGCGCGCGAGTCTTGCCACCGTCTACGATCTGGGACGCCGCGGTCATGACGATCCGCAAGAGTTGGACGGCCTCGGCAATATCAACCCGGCGCCGGGCGTCAAACTGTCGGGCGAGTACGTGATCTCGAAGGATTTCCCGCTCGTGCTGCGTGCCGACGTCAGGCGCTATTTCGGCGGCTCGAACGGCTGGATCGGCGATCTCGGCGCCTATATGCCGATGCCGGGCAGCACCAAAAAGTTCTTCTGGTTCGCCGGTCCGAACGTGACGCTGGCGGACTCCACTTACATGAATAGCTGGTTCGGCGTGAATCAGACCCAGGCGGCAAATTCGAAATACTCGCAGTACCACGCCAGCGCGGGATTCAAGTCGGTGGGCTTCGGCATCAGCGCGATATGGCTGTTCGACAAGCACTGGTTCGCCACCGCGGACGGCGCCTTCGAACAACTCGTGGGCAGCGCGGGCAATAGTCCGGTCACGCACCGCAAAGCCAACGGCGTAGCCGACATTTCGATCAACTACCGCTTCTGATCGCGCGCTCTGGCGCATCCATCAACGCACGGCGGCGCGCCATTCGCGGCGCGCCCGCCGCATAGCCCATTCATTACCGCTCAGCTATCACCAAGCGCGACTCGCCGCGCCCCCGCGCTGGTATATCGATTGCTGCATTGTTTGGTTGCGTCAGACCGGATTTCCCCACCGGCACGCCCCCGAACGCAAGGAGCAGATTCTCATGGCAGGTAAAACGAATACGCAGAAGCCCGCAGCGAAGAACGCGCAGGCGGCCAACCCGCAAGCGGATCCGAAATCGAAGGATCTCGAACAGTTTCGAGTCAGCCCGGAAGGCCAGGCGCTGAGGACCAATCAGGGCGTCAAGATTTCCGACAATCAGAACAGCCTGCGCGCCGGACCCCGCGGCCCCTCGCTGCTCGAAGACTTCATCATGCGTGAGAAGATCACGCACTTCGACCACGAACGCATACCCGAGCGCATCGTGCATGCGCGCGGCTCGGCAGCGCATGGCGTTTTTCAGGTGTACGAGTCGATGAAGGAGTACACCAAGGCCGCATTCCTGCAGGACCCGGCTGTCCAGACGCCGGTCTATGTACGCTTTTCCACGGTGCAGGGTCCACGCGGTTCCGCCGATACGGTGCGCGACGTGCGCGGTTTCGCCGTGAAGTTCTATACGCAGGAAGGCAACTACGATCTGGTCGGCAACAACATGCCGGTGTTCTTCATTCAGGATGCCATCAAGTTTCCCGACTTCGTGCACGCCGTCAAACCGGAAGCCCCGAACGAAATGCCGACCGGCGGCTCCGCGCACGATACCTTCTGGGACTTCGTTTCGCTGGTGCCCGAGTCCGCCCATATGGTGCTGTGGACCATGTCGGATCGCGCGATTCCGCGCAGCCTGCGCACCATGGAAGGCTTCGGCATTCACACCTTCCGTTTCGTGAATGCGCAAGGCAAGGGACGCTTCGTCAAATTCCACTGGCGCCCGGTGCTGGGTTCGTATTCGCTGCTGTGGGACGAAGCGCAGAAACTGGCCGGCAAGGATCCGGACTTTCATCGGCGCGACCTGTGGGAGTCGATCGAAGCGGGCAACTTCCCTGAGTTCGAACTGGGCGTGCAGATCATCGAAGAAGCCGACGAGCACAAATTCGATTTCGACTTGCTCGATCCGACCAAGCTGATTCCGGAAGAACTCGTGCCGGTCAAGATCATCGGCAAGATGACGCTCAACCGCAAC
The DNA here is from genome assembly GCF_003634175.1 of Paraburkholderia sp. BL17N1. NCBI lineage: Bacteria > Pseudomonadati > Pseudomonadota > Betaproteobacteria > Burkholderiales > Burkholderiaceae > Paraburkholderia > Paraburkholderia sp. BL17N1. The sequence continues at coordinate 3,502,096 of NZ_RBIW01000002.1, read as the reverse complement.
CCGGATAACTTCTTCGCCGAGACCGAACAGGTGGCGTTCCATCCGGGCCATATCGTGCCGGGCATCGACTTCTCAAACGATCCCCTGTTGCAAGGCCGTTTGTTCTCGTACACGGATACGCAGATCAGCCGGCTGGGCGGCCCGAACTTTCACGAGATTCCGATCAACCGGCCGGTGTGCCCGTTCAACAACAACCAGCGCGACGCGATGCACCGCCAGGCGATCAATGTCGGCCAGGCTTCGTATGAGCCGAATTCGCTGAGCGGCGGCTGGCCGAAGGAAACCGATCCGGCACCGTCCGACGGCGGCTTCGAAAGCTATCAGGAGCGCGTGGAAGGCACCAAGATCCGTGTGCGCAGCGAATCGTTCGCCGATCATTTCTCGCAGGCCGCGCTGTTCTATAACAGCATGTCGCAGCCTGAGAAAGACCACATCGCCGCGGCCTATCAATTCGAACTCGGCAAAGTGACGAAGCCGGAAATTCGTGCGCGCGTAGTAAATGAGATTCTCGCCAACTTCGACGCGGGACTCGCGGCGCAGGTGGCCGAGGGCCTCGGTTTGCCCGCACCGAAGAAAGGCACGGTGAAGCTGAGCGGGCCCAAGGAGTCGCCGGCGCTGAGCCTGCTCAACCGCGTGCGGCCGGGAATCAAGACCCGCAAGATCGCGCTGCTGGCCGCGCCGGGTTCCGACGGCGCCGCCATCAAGGACTTGCAGAAGGCGCTGCAGGGCGAAGGCGCGGTGCCCATGCTGATCGCGCCAACGCTTGCCGCGATCGACGGCATGGCGCCGGACGCCACCATTGCCGGCTTGCCGTCGATCATGTTCGACGCGGTGATCGTGGTGGGCGGCGACAAGGGTGCGAAGACGCTGGCCGGATCGGGCGACGCGCGGCATTTCGTGCTCGAGGCGTTCAAGCATCTGAAGGCGATCGCGGCGATCGGCGCGGGCCGTGACGTGCTCGCTGCCGCGCACTTGCCCGACCATGCCGACGGCGTCGCAACCGGCGACGACAAGCAGGCCGCCGACGTGCTGAAGGCCTTCGTCAAGGCGGCCGAGCAGCATCGCGTATGGTCGCGGGCGAAGCAGGCCGAGACCGTGCCGGCTTGAGCGTGCGGTGAGTTGTCAAAGGACCTGGCTGGTTCGCACTGGCCAGGTCTTTTTTATTGCAGCGTAAAGAGCGCGCTAAGGATTCACCCGCGTGCCATGCAGCCGATGCGTATTCTTCGGCGCGGCGGCAGCGGAAGCCGCAGCCGCCGACACGCCCGCCGGACCTTCGGGGATATCGCTAGGACGCGACGCCTGCAACGTCCGCGGATAGAGCACGAGCAACGCGCGCAGCACGCCGTTGGTCCAGCCGAAGCCATCCTGCAGCGGATACTCGCCACCGCCGGCCGAGACGCCTGGCGTGGCTGCGTCGATGTCGTATTTTTCGACGAGTTTGCCCGTATGCTGGTAGTACGACACATTGGTCCTGATCCAGCGAGTCGCGATGGTTTGCGCGAGCGCCATTTCGCTATAGCGCCGCAGGCCGATTACCGCCAGATACTGCAACGGCGCCCAGCCATTAGGCGCGTCCCACTGCTGGCCCGTCGCGGTTTGCGTGGTGGCGAGCCCGCCCGGGCGCAGCAATTCGCGCTGCAATGTCGCGGCGACAGTCTTCGCCTGCTGACGGGTCGCGATCCCCATATACAGCGGATAGACCGTCGCGGCCGTGAGCCGGTGCGTGAGCGTGTGATGCACGAAGTCGTAGTCGCCGAATGCCTGCAATTGCGGATCCCACAGCACGCGGCGAATCGCTTCGGCGCGCGCGGCGGCGCGCTGTTCCATATTCTCCGCATGCGTGACGTCGCCGTGCAGACGATAAGCCCTGGCGAGCGTGCGTTCCAGATCGGCCAGCAGGCAATTCAGATCGACGGGCACGAGCGAGGTCACGTCCACGGTGGCGAGCGTCTTGCCGTCCGCAAACCAGCGCGAACTGAAATCCCAGCCGGTTTCACCGCCCGCTCGCAGATTGCGCCACAGATCCGCGGAATCGCGTTGCGGCGTTTGCTGCGCGGTGAGGACGTCTTCGCGATACGACTCGTCGCGCGGCGAGGTGCGTTCGTCCCAATAGCGGTTGAGCAGCGTGCCGTCCGGCAGGCGCACCACGTGCCGGTTTGCGTGGCCGGCGGGCAGGCCGTCGGCGCCGTCCATCCAGTAGGCGTACTCGCGCTGCAACTCGGGCAGATACTGCGCGTAGATCGCGTCGCCATCTTTTTCGGCGACGAGCTGCACCATCTGCGCGAAGAACGGCGGTTGCGAACGGCTCAGGTAATAGGTGCGGTTGCCGTTTGGAATATGGCCGTACCGGTCGATCAGGGTTGCGAAGTTTTTCAGTTCGTCGACAACCAGCGCATGCTGTCCGCTCTGTTCGAGGCCGAGCATGATGAAGTACGAGTCCCAGTAGTAGATCTCGTCGAAGCGGTCGCCCGGCACGATATACGCGTACGGCAGCGGCAGCAGCGAGGACCATGGGCTCGCGGTCGCATCCGGCTCGCGGCGCAGCACGTTCCAGAGCGTGTCGATATGGCCCACCACATCCTGATTCGGATCGGACACGTAGGCCTTGGCAGTGCGCGTGGGCAGCGTGAAGTTCCGCTTCACGAAGTCGGCGAGATTGAAATTGGGCTGTTGCTTCGCGGCGTTGTACGCCGCCACGATCCGCGCGGGCGCTGAAAGCGGCACCATGTCCGCAAAGGTTTTGCTGTCGGGATAGAGATGCGCGAGCTGCACGTCGCGATAGAGCGCCGCGTATTGCTCGGACGGCGGCACGGGCACGACCGGCGAAGCCTGCGTGGGCGCCTCGACGTGCACCGTGGCGGCGACAATGCCGCCGCGCGCCGCGGGCGGCTCGGCAAGCTGCGCCGCGCCGCCCAACGAGGCATGCCACACGAAGGCCGCGGCGAGGGCGATACGCCAGGGCGCGCGGGAGAAATCGGTGAAGGCGTGAGAAGGCATCGGCTACCGGAAGAAAGTGGACGGCGATCGGATGATCGAAGAGCGGATTTGCTTTCCTCGCACGATTGACCCACGCGGGTCGCGCAAAGTTGCGTGAGTTTCGTACCGCCCCGTCCAGCAAGCCTAAACCCCCCGCGCGCACCTCTCAAAAACAAGCCCATCCTGTATGATTACGCGCGTCGCTTCGCGAGAGAAGGAATCACGCGAAATACCCGAAAAATATTCCGAATCGACTCGATTCGCCCCGCCGAAGACAGAAAAAATGACCGCATCCCAGGCCGTCGACCAGAATCGTTTTCGCAGCATTATTCGCCGCAATATCGCCTTGCCTCTGGGTGTCGGCCTGGTCACGATAGCCGTCTTCGTCGGACTGATTGCTTATCTGGTCTCGACCATGAACTGGGCCGAGCATTCCGAGCGCGTGATCGGCCGGGCCAATGAAATGCTGCGTCTCGCGGTCGATCGCGAATCGTCCATGCGAGGCTTCCTGATCACGGGCGACGAAACTTTCCTTACGCCTTACGAAACCGGCGGCCCGCGCTTCAAGACGCAGATCGAGGCCTTGCAGGCGATGGTTGCCGACAACCCGCCGCAAGTCGAAAAGCTCAAGCAGATCGAGGCGATCCAGCAACGCTGGAGCCGTTTTGCCGAAGAGATGATCGACGCGCGCCGTCGCAATCAGAACGTCGAGGGCGCTGTGGCTAGCGGGCGCGGCAAAATCGAATTCGACGAAACGCGCCGTGAATTCGGCGATTTTCTCGACGTCGAGTTGCGCCTGCGTCAGGAGCGCAGCGACGCCACGCGCCGCGTCACGACCACGCTGGTGAGCGTGTTCCTGCTCTTCAGCCTGGGCGTGAGCGGCCTGCTCGCATGGATGGGCCGCCGCGAATTGATGAGCCTGTCGACCACCTATGACGGCGTGCTGCGCCAGCAGGCCGAACAGACCGACATTCTGCAGGCGCAGGTGTGGCTGCGCTCCGGGCAGCGCCTCCTCGCTGAAAAGGTGGTCGGGCAGACTACCTCGCCGCTGGTCGGCCGCGCGATGCTCGACTTTCTCGCGCAATATCTGGACGCTGTCGTGGCCGCGCTCTATGTACGCGATAAACAACACGGCACGCTGCGGCGGATCGCGACCTACGGTTTTAGCCGCGACAACGAGCAGGCCGCCGCGCGCAATTTCGCCGAAGGCGAGACGCTGATCGGTCAGGCGGCTTTGGCGCGCCGCACGCTGGTCTTGCGCGACGTGCCGGCGGATTACGTGCAGGTGATGTCCGCGACCGGCAAGAGCGCGCCGAAGAACCTGTTCATCATGCCGATCGAAAACGACGGCCAGGTCAACGGCGTGGTCGAACTGGGCTTCATTCGCGAGCTGGGCGTGCGCGATCAGGAGTTCATGGAGCTGATCGCGAAGAGCATGGGCGATTTCGTCGAAGCCGCGTTGTATCGCGAGCGTCTGCAGGACGCGTTGGCCGAAACGCAGCAGTTGAACGAAGAACTGCAGGTGCAGCAGGAAGAATTGCGCGTCTCCAATGAAGGACTCGAAGAGCGCGGCCGCGCGCTGATGGAATCGCAGGCGCGTCTGGAAGCGCAGCAAGCCGAGCTCGAACAGACCAATGTGCAGCTCGAAGAATACGCGCAGCGTCTCGAGCGGCAGAAGTCCGATCTTTTGCGCGCGCAGGACGATCTCGCGGCCAATGCGGCGCGCCTCGAACAGTCGAGCCGCTACAAGTCGGAGTTCCTCGCCAACATGTCGCACGAACTGCGCACGCCGCTGAACAGTTCGCTGATTCTCGCCAAGCTGTTGCAGCAGAACCGCACCGGCAATCTGACGGAAGAGCAGGTGCGCTACGCGGACACGATCCACGCGTCGAACAGCGACCTGCTGGTGCTGATCAACGACATTCTCGATCTGTCGAAGGTCGAAGCCGGGCAGGTGACGGTCGAACTCGAAACCGTATCGATCGACGCGACCCTGCAGGCGCTCGAGGAAACGTTCAAGCCATTGGCAGGCGCCAGGCATTTGAGCCTGGCGTTCGAGCGCTTGCCGGGCACGCCGGATACCTTCATCACCGACGGCCAGCGCGTCACGCAGATTCTGCGCAACCTGCTTTCGAACGCGGTGAAATTCACCGAACGCGGCGAGGTGGCGCTGTCCGTCGCGCCGGCCGAAGGCGGCATGCTGCGCATCGACGTGCGTGACTCCGGCATCGGCATCGCCGCCGACAAGCTGGACATGATCTTCGAGGCGTTCCAGCAGGCCGACGGTTCCACCAGCCGTCAATACGGCGGCAGCGGTCTCGGTCTGTCGATTTCGCGCGAGTTTTCGCGCTTGCTGGGCGGCCGGATCACCGTTGCCAGCGAAGTCGGCAAGGGCAGTGTGTTCACGCTGTGGTTGCCGCTCGATGCGCAGGCGGCGCTGAACGCGAGCCAGGACGCGCACCACGCAACGGCGCCGGCGTTTGCAGCGGCACATACATCGGCACAGACAGCGGCCGGTGCGCCGGCTGTGGCCGAGTCGCTGCTGGTGCGCCCATCTGCGGGCGGCAGCCAGCCCGGCGTGATCACGCCGGCCAACGGCCTGATTAACGGCTCAACCAACGCATCAACCAATGGCTTAACCAGCGGCAACTCGTCCGAAACCACACACAACCCCACACACAATCCGATCGCCGACGACCGCGACAACCGCACGCGTGCCGGCCGTCTGATCGTCGCCGTGGAAGACGATCTCGCCTTCGCCGAAATCCTGCGCGATCTGACCCACGAACTCGACTTCGACTTCGTCCATGCGAGCAGTGCGGCCAGCGGTCTCGCCCTCGTGCGCGACATGCGCCCGGCCGCTGTGCTGCTCGACGTCGGCTTGCCGGACCGTTCCGGCCTGACCGTGCTGGAGTGGCTGAAGAACGATCCGCTCACGCGTCACATTCCGATCCATATCGTCTCGGCCACGGATCACGCCGACAAGGCGCTGCACCTCGGCGCGATCGGCTATACGCTCAAGCCGACCGCGCGCAGCACGATGGAAGCCGCGATCCGCCGCCTCGAAGCGCGTCTGCAGCAGCGCCTCAAACGCGTGCTCGTGATCGAGGACGACACGCCGATGCGCGAAAGCATCCGCGCATTGCTGCAAAGCGAAAACACCGAGATCGTTGCAGTCGCAACCTTGGCCGAGGCATTGGAATATCTGGCGAAGTTCAGCTTCGACTGCGTGGTGACCGATCTCGCGCTGCCCGACGGCACCGGCTACGATCTGCTCGAACGGCTCGCCGCGAACACCGCGCATGCCGCGCTGCCGGTGATCGTCTACACGGGCCGCATGCTGTCCGACGAGGAAGAGCATCGTCTGCGCCGCTATTCGAAATCGATCATCATCAAGGGCGCGAAGTCGCCCGAGCGCCTGCTCGACGAAGTGACGCTGTTCCTGCACAGCGTGGAGTCGTCGCTCGCGCCCGAGCAGCAGCGCATGCTGCGCACGGTGCGTCAGCGCGACAATGCCTTCGAGGGCCGCACGATCCTGCTGGCCGAAGACGACGTCCGCAATATTTTCGCGCTCTCGCACGTGCTGGAGCCGCTCGGTGCGAAACTGCAGATTGCGCGCAACGGCCGTGAAGCGCTCGAAGCGCTGGACAACGGCCCCGAAGTGCATCTGATCCTGATGGACATCATGATGCCGGAGATGGACGGGCTGACCGCGATGGGCGAGATTCGCCGCAATCCGCGTTTTGCGCATCTGCCGATCATCGCGCTGACGGCGAAGGCCATGGCGAACGACCGCACGCGCTGCCTCGAAGCCGGCGCGGACGACTACGTCTCGAAGCCGATCGACGTGGACAAGCTGGTCGCGTTGTGCCGTGTCTGGTTGCGCCAACGGTAGAAGGAACACAGGAACACGATGAGTCAGTCCGAATTCGACGCACCGCAACGCATGAGCGACTTCGACATCGAGTTGAAGCTGCTGCTGGAGGCGGTCTACCTCAAGTATCAGCACGACTTCCGCCACTACGCGATGTCGTCGCTGCGGCGCCGGCTGTCGCAGGCGCTCGAGGAATTCGGACTGAAGACGCTGTCGCAGCTGCAGGACCGCATCATGCGCAACGGCGACGAGTTCTCGCGGCTGTTCCAGTACCTCACGGTGCAGGTCAGCGAGATGTTTCGCGATCCGGCGTATTTTCTTGCGCTGCGCGAACACGTGCTGCCGCGTCTGCGCACCTATCCGTCGATCAAGGTGTGGGTTGCGGGGTGCAGCACGGGCGAGGAACTCTGGTCGCTGAAAATTCTCTTCGACGAGGAAGGGCTGACTGAACGCACGCTGTTCTACGCGACCGACATCAACCCGGACGCGCTCGCGCGCGCCGAGTCCGGCATCTACGCGCTGGACCGCATTCAGGGTTTCACGCAAAACTATCTGGCGGCCGGCGGCAAGCGTTCGCTGTCCGACTACTATCATGCGGCGTATGGCGGCGCGCGCTTTGCGGGCTCGCTGAAAGAGCGCGTGGTGTTCGCCGACCACAGCCTGTCCACCGACGAAGTCTTTCTCGAAGCGCACCTGGTGTCGTGCCGCAACGTGCTGATCTATTTCGACCGCGGCTTGCAGGATCGCGCGCTCGGTCTGTTCGAAAACGCGCTGGTGCGGCGCGGATTTCTCGGTTTGGGCAGCAAGGAAAGTTTGCGGTTTTCCAGCCACTACGAAGCGTTCGACGAATTCCGTCCGAGCGAACGCATTTACCAGAAGCGCTAGCACGCTCACCATGCCACGCTCAACTGTCCAGCCAGATGTCGATGCCGAAGCGGCGCGCGGCTATGAGCTCGTCGTGATCGGCGGCTCGGCGGGCGGCATCGAAGTGCTGAACGTGCTGCTCAGCGCACTGCCCGCGGGCTTTGCGCCGGCCGTGATGATCGTCACGCATCTGCCGCCCGATCCGCGCAGCTATCTGGTGGATGCGTTCGCGCATCGCTGCGCGTTGCCGGTGCTCGAGCCCGATGCGGGCGAGCGCATCTTGCCGGGGCGCGTGCACATTGCGCCGCCGGGCTATCACATGCTGGTGGAGGTGGACCGCACCGTCGCGCTATCGACCGATGCCGCCGTGCGCTTTTCGCGTCCCTCGATCGACGTGCTGTTCGAATCGGCGGCCGCCGTATATGGCGAACGCCTGCTCGCGCTCCTGCTGTCCGGCGCCAACGACGACGGCGCGCAAGGCCTGGAGCGCGTGCGCGCGCTGGGCGGCACGAGCTGGGTGCAGGCGCCCGACACCGCTGTTTCCCCCGAAATGCCGCGCGCCGCGATTGAACGCGGCGCGGCGGATTTTATCTACACTCCCGAAACCATGGCCCGGCGGCTTGCTGCATTGCCGGCCTCTTTCTGACGCGATGCCATGACGAACTCACCCGTGAACATTCTGATCGTCGACGACATCGTTCACAACATCACGGCGCTCGAAGCTTTGCTGGCCCGGCCGGATCTCGCCGTGCTGGTGGCCGACTCGGGCACGGCGGCGCTCGACCTGCTGCTCAAGCACGAGGTCGCGCTGGCGATTCTCGACGTCAACATGCCCGGCATGAACGGCTTCGAACTGGCTGCGCTGATGCGTGGCAGCCCGCGCACCTCGCACGTGCCGATCATCTTTCTGACGGCAACCGCGCAGGACGCGTCGCGCACGTTCCGCGGCTATGAGGCGGGCGCGGTCGACTTTCTCTACAAGCCATTCGATCCGCGGATTCTGCAATCCAAGGTCGACGTGTTCGTGCAGCTCGAACAGCAGAAGCGTCAACTCGCGGCGCAACTCGTCACTACGCGGCAAATGCTCGAAGCCAACGAAATGCTGATGGCCGTGCTCAGTCACGATCTGCGCACGCCGCTCGGCGCGGTGCTGGCGTCGGCAGAGTATCTGATGCGCACGGCGGCCGACGAACAGTCGGCGACGGTGGCCGCGCGTGTGAAGAACAGTTCGCTGCGGATGGCGCGCATGGTCGACCAGCTGCTCAATCTCGCGCGTTTGCAAGGCGGGCGCCTGCCGCTGCAGCCGCGCTCGATCGAACTGGCGACGCTGTGCCGCTCGGTGATCGACGAATTCGCGTCGCGCGAGAACGGCAAGCAGATCGTGTTCGCGAGCCGCGGCAATACGTCGGGCGCGTGGGACACCGACCTCGTCTGGCAAGCCGTGTCGAATCTGGTGAGCAATGCGCTGCATCATGGCGCGCCGGGTGGCGATATCGGCGTCGAGGTGGACGGCGAGGCGGTCGAGTGCGTGCGTCTGAAAGTCGCCAATCGCGGTACGATTCCGGCCGAGGTGTTTCCGCATCTGTTCAAGGCGTTCGGCCCGAACAACAGCGGTGCGCGCTCGCGCGAAGGGTTGGGCTTGGGCCTGCATATCGTGCAGGAAATCGCGCGCATGCACGGCGGCAACGTCAGCGTGAACTCCGACGAAGCCGTGGGCACGGTCTTTACGATCGAGTTGCCGAGAATGGTGACGTTCCAGCGCGGATCGTTTACGGGGAAGTAACGGCGCGGCGCTGCGCCGTTAGTGAGGAACGTGCCGCATGTGCCGCTGTGCTACGCTTGCCGAACCGAACTACCGCACGGCGACCGGACTTCCATCATGCGTTCATGGCGCATTTCTCCACCGCATGGCAACGGACAGATCAGCACTGCGCGCGCAACCGAGCTGGTCATGTCGATTTCGCATGCGGATGCCGACGCGCTCGCAGCCAGCATTTTGAAAGCCGTCGGCGATACGCTGCCGGTTTCGCAGTGCACCATCTTCGCCTATGAATTCGACGCGAGGCCGCGCACGGTGTCCGCCGCCGATCATCGCGGTGGCCGCTTTCTGCGCGACGTCGCCGATCGCTACGCCACGCATTTCTATGCGCTCGACGGCAATCGCGAGATCATCGGGCGGCCACGCGACAAACCGGCGCGCGATGCGCTGGTGCTGCATCAGCAGCAAAGCGAAGAGATCGAAAACGAAGCGTATCGTGCGGCCTGTTATGCGCAGCCGAACGTGTCCGACCGGCTGTCGCTGCTCGTGCAGCCCATGGAAAGCGTCTGGCTGTCGATCAATCTGTATCGCGACCGCGCCTATGGCGTGTTTCAACCGGGCGAACTGGAACGCGTGGAAAGTCTCGCGCCCTTGTTCGCACACGCGGCGAAGGGCCATTACGCGTTGAATGGACAACATCAGCAGGGTTCGGCGGCCGCGATGCTGGCGCGGGTCAGGCGCGCTTGCCCGGCGCTCACGTCGCGCGAACTCGACGTGCTGCGCGGCACGCTCGAAGGCGCCGGCGCCGCTGAAATCGCGGTGCGGATGGGCGTCAAGCCGGCGAGTGTGATTACCTATCAGAAGCGCGCTTACGCGCGGCTCGGCATCTCGAGCCAGAGACAGTTGTTCGCGTTGTGCATGACGCCCGAACTGGCTTGACCCTGAAACGGAGCGCGGCCGGCTTGCGCGTTTTAGGTTAAGCCGGTGCGGCCGACACTGTCTCTTGAGCGCAACCACCCCGCAGCGCAGCTACCACGCAGCTACCAATTACGCACGCTTGCCGCGTGCCTCCGCCTGCGTCTCGCGATCCCAGCGCTTTAACCACGGCATGATGAAGTCCGCAAAACCGTCGGCGGGCGGCGACAGCGCGCGTTCCGTGGAGCGATACACGCACACCTCGCGGATCGTTTCGGGATCGACGATACGCTTCATCACCAGCCCGAAGGTGCGCGCCAACGGCGCGACGTAGGCCGGCGCGAGCGTGATGGCCAGCCCTTGTGAGGCGAGGCCGAACGCCGTGGTGACGTTGTCCACCACGTCCACGGGAATGATGCGGGCTTCCGCCGGCAGATTGGCCAGCATTTGCCCGACCGCGCGTTCGTGGTCGCGGCCGGTGGCGACGATCGGCACGCCGCGCAAATGCGGCCACTGCACACGGCGACGCGCGTTCAACGGATGGGTCGGCGCGCACCACATCACCCACGGACTCGCGAATGCCGGATCGCAACGCACGCGCGTGCCGCTTTGCCGGTCGGGTCCGATCGCGAGATCCACGTCGCCGCTTTCCACGCGCTCCACCAGCTGCTCGACCACGGTATCGCAAATGCGCACGACCACCTTCGGCTTGTCGCGCGCATATTCGGCGATGGCCGCTGGCAGCGCCGTCGCCGCCAGTACCAGCGGCGCGCCGATCCGCACGATGCCGGCGGCGCGGTTGCGGATATCGTCGGCGGATTGCGCGGCGGCGCGCACGTGCCGCAGCACCGATTCCGCCGACGCCAGAAAATCCTGCCCGGCGCTCGACAGATTCACGCGCCGCGTGGTGCGGTCGAACAGGCGGAAGCCGAGTTCCGTTTCGAGGTCGGCGAGCAACTGGCTGACTGCCGACGAAGTCAGGCCGAGCCGGTCCGCCGCCGCGCCGATGCTATGCAGATCGACGATGGCGAGAAACGCTTCAAACTGACGGAGGGTGACGCGCGTGAGTGGCATCAGGCGATTCTAAAGAAAAACTAACGAATCGTGAAAAATCGATTGATTGTGTAGCGTGCAGCATGCGTGGAGACTTGTCTTAATCGACGCGCCCGGCCAAACCCGCTTAGACTCCCGTCTCGCCAGTCTGAGTCAGGCCGGTTCACGTGGGCTGTCGTTTTGCCACACGCGCGCCCCGCGCCCGCCATACCAAGCGCCACACCGAGACCGCGCCGCGGCCACCTTCAAGGAATTGCCATGTTCGACCACATTCCCGCTTATCCAGGCGACCCGATTCTGAGCCTGAACGAAGACTTCCAACTCGACCCGCGCACCAACAAAGTCAATCTGAGCATCGGCATCTATTTCGACGACGCCGGCAAGCTGCCGGTGATGAACGCCGTGCGCCGCGCCGAAACCGCGCTGCTCGATTCGATCGGCCCGCGCTCCTATCTGCCCATGGCCGGCCTGCCGCTCTATCGCGATACGGCTCAAGCACTTGTATTCGGCGCGGACAGCGAGGCGCGCAAGGCGGGGCGGATCGCGACGCTGCAAACCATCGGTGGCTCGGGCGCACTCAAGGTGGGCGCCGATTTCCTGAAACGTTATTTCCCCGGCTCGCAGATCTGGATCAGCGACCCCAGCTGGGAAAACCATCGCGTCGTGTTCGAAGGCGCGGGGCTCACGGTCAACACTTATCCGTATTACGACGAACACACCGGCGGCTTGCGTTTCGCCGACATGATCGAAACGATCGGCCGCTTACCCGAACAGAGCGTCGTGCTGCTGCACGCGTGCTGCCACAACCCGACCGGCGTCGATCTGAGCCCGGCGCAATGGGCCGAGCTGGTGCCGGTCTTGCAGCGCCGCAAGCTGATCGCATTTGTCGATATGGCTTATCAGGGTTTCGGCGCCGGTCTCGAAGAAGACGCCGCTTGCGTGCGTCTGCTGGCCGACGCGGGCATACCGTTGATCGCCGCCAATTCGTTCTCGAAGAATTTCTCGCTGTATGGCGAGCGGGTCGGTGCGCTGAGCGTGGTCTGCAAGAGCGCGGAAGAGGCCGGCCGCGTGCTGGGCCAATTGATGTCGACGGTGCGCGCGAACTACAGCAATCCGCCGACGCACGGCGCGCGGCTCGTCGCCAACGTGCTCGCGGATGCCTCGTTGCGCGCTTCGTGGGAAGCGGAACTCGCCACCATGCGCGAACGGATTCTCGCCATGCGCGGCACGATACACGCCGGACTCGCGGGCCGTGTGGATGAAGTGATGCGCGCGCGCTACGTCGCGCAGCGCGGCATGTTCACCTATACGGGCTTGAGCGAAAGCCAGGTGGAGCGTTTGCGCAGCGAATACGCGGTGTATGTGCTGCGCTCTGGGCGCATGTGCGTGGCCGGTCTGAACGAACGCAACGCGGAATATGTGGCGGCGTCGATCGCGGCCGTGGTGTCGGGCGCGTAAGCACGGCTTTTCGAGCAACAGAACGATAACAGCGGTCGATAAGGGAGACCAAGATGACCACCCTCGATATACCAGCGCCGACGGCGCCGAAGGCCCACGCGATGCATCCGGACGAATGGCATGCGCGCGTGCAGCTTGCAGCGTGCTACCGGATCTTCGACATGCTCGGCTGGACCGAGATGATCTACAACCACATCACGCTGCGCGTTCCCGCCAGCGTGAGCGGCGGCGAGCGGCAGTTCCTGATCAATCCGTTCGGGCTGCACTATAGCGAAGTGACCGCGAGCAATCTCGTGAAGATCGATGCACAGGGTCGCGTGCTCGATCACTCGCCGTATCCGGTGAATCCGGCCGGCTTCGTCGTGCATGCGGCGATTCACGAAGGCTTGCCCAACGCCCACTGCGTGATGCATACGCACACCACCGCGGGCGTCGCCGTGGCCTGTCTGGAAGACGGTCTGCAACAGACCAACTTCTACAGCGCGCAATTGCACGACCGCATTGCGTATCACGACTTCGAGGGCATCACCGTGCACGCGGAAGAAGGTCCGCGTCTGCTGGAGCACATCGGCAACCGGCAGGCGGTGATCTTGCGCAACCATGGGCTGCTTGCGTGGGGCCACACCTTGCCGCAAACTTTCGCGGTTCTGTGGACGCTCAACCGCGCCTGCGAAATCCAGATGGCGACGTTTGCGATGGGCCGCGCGCGGCCGGTGCCGGAAGATGTCGCGATTCGCTGCTCGCGCGACGCGCTGCAGTTCGATCCGCGTCACGGCGCGGGGCAGGACGTGTTCGACGCGTTGGTGCGGCGAGTGGACCGCATGGACGCCAGTTATAAGGATTGAAACGATGAAAGTAGCAATCTACGGCGCGGGCGCGATCGGCGGCTGGATGGGCGTGAAGCTCGCGCAGGCCGGCCACGACGTGAGCGTGGTGGCGCGCGGCGAGACGCTGAACGCGCTACGCGAGCACGGCTTGCGTCTGATCGAAGGCGGCGCTACACATGCCGAAAAAGTGAACGCGAGCGAGAAGCCCGCGGACCTCGGTGTGCAGGATCTCGTCGTGGTCGCCGTCAAGGGGCCGGCAATGGCGTCGGTGGCTGCGCGGATCGCGCCGCTGCTTGGCGCGCAAACCATCGTCTTGACGGCGATGAACGGCGTACCCTGGTGGTTCTGCGACGGACTCGGTGCGGACTTCACCGGCAAGCGCCTGAAGTCGATCGATCCGGACGGCGCGATTGCCGCCGCGATTCCGTCTGCGCAGACGGTGGGCTGCGTGGTGCACGCCAGTTGCCTTGTCGAAGCGCCGGGCGTCATCCGGCATCATCAGGGTAACGGGCTGATTATCGGCGAGGCGTCGGGACAGGCGAGCGAGCGTGTCGCGGCGCTCACGGCCACGCTCGTGGCGGCCGGCTTCAATGCGTCGGCGTCTGCGCAGATTCAGCGCGACGTCTGGTACAAGCTGTGGGGCAATATGACGATGAATCCGATCAGCGCGATCACCGGCGCGACCACCGACCGGATTCTCAGCGACGAGCTGGCGCGCAACTTCGTCACGAGCATCATGCTGGAGGCCAAGGAAATCGGCGCGCGCTTCGGCATTCCGATCGATCAGGAGCCGGCGGATCGCCACGAGGTCACGCTGAAACTCGGCGCGATGAAAACCTCGATGCTGCAGGACGTGCAGGCGGGTAAAGCGGTCGAGCTCGACGCGCTGGTGGCCGCGGTGCGCGAACTGGGGCAACTGACAGGCGTCGCTACGCCGTATACGGATGCGTTGCTCGGTCTCGCGCGCCTGCATGCGAGCACGCTGGGTTTGTATCCGAAGCAGTAACACTGTCGTCAAGGAAAAGCCGCCGCGCCATGTCAGGCGCGGCGGCTTTTTTACGCTTTATGCCGTCACCGCAGTCGAAACCGGCAGCCGTGCCGCTTCGATCAGCGACAACGCGCGCCGCGGGTTGTCGAGTTCGGTCAGGCACAGCATCGCGAGGCGGGCCAGATATAGCGGCGCCTGCGCTTCGCCTTCGTTCGTGAGGGTCTTGCAGAGCGTCGTATAGACGAGGTCGAGATCGCTATCGGTCATGATGTTTGTCTCCTTGTATCAGATCGTCAGCGCCGCGCGGATGGCGCGCTGCGTGGCTTCCGCGCTGCCGTCGCGCCAGCGGGCGAGTACATGGCCATCGGGACGAATCAGATAGACCGTGCCGGGCGTGGCGTCGAGCATGTCGTGCAGACGGCCGCTGTGATCGATCACGTTTGAGCTCGCGACGTTTTGCGTATCGTTCCTGACCAGCTTGACGGTTTTGAAGGGGATACGTTGTCCGGCCAGCGTGTCTTGCAACTGCTGCCACGCTGCGTCTTGCGCGGAGTCGTCGTTCGCGTTCGCGCCGAAGCGTAATGCAGTGAAGCATGGCCCGAGCAGATCCGTCAGATGGATATCGACAAAGACGCCTTTGTCCTCACGTTTGAGTCTGCATTCCGGAAGCACAGTACCGGGCGCCGGCCCTTGCGCGAAAGCGTCGCTCGCGTCACCCGCGGTTTCGTTCAGCGGCGACTGCGCGTAGGCAATCGCATGCGTCTGCCGCGGATTGATCAACGGACGCACCGCCGCATGACGCTCGGCGAGACCGAGCACGGCCTGGCGCATCAGGTCGAAGGCGAACGAGGGCGGCGCCATGAACTCCGTGCTCTTCATGCCGTAGCTCAGGTTCTCGCGCGCGGCGAACACGCGCTCGTCGCTGTAGCTGTCCAGCAGACGCGGCGATGCCACGCCGTTCACCACGCAGGCCAGTTTCCAGCCGAGGTTGTCCGCGTCGTCGATGCCGGAATTGGCGCCGCGCACGCCGAAAATCGGCACGAGATGCGCGGCGTCGCCCGCGAACAGCACCGCGCCATGCCGGTAGCGTTCCAGCGTCAACGCGTTGGCCTTATAGACCGTGATCCAGATCGGCGACCATGCGCCGGTTTCGCCCATCGAATCGAGCACGCTCTGCACGCGCGGCATGACGTTCTCGGGATGCACGGCGGCTTCCGGGTCTTCGTCGTCGCGAAGCTGGTAGTCAATGCGCCAGACGTTGTCGGGCTGCTTGTGCACCAGCACCGTCGAGCCGGGATTGGACGGCGGATCGAAATAGGCGAGGCGTTCGGTGGCGCGCGCGCTGGCCAGTTCGATATCCACGATCACGTAACGGCCTTCGTACGTGGTGCCGGTGAGCTTGAGGCCGAGCGCCTCGCGAATCGTGCTGCGGCCGCCGTCGCAGGCCACCACCCAGTCGGCGTCCATCATCCATGCGGTGTCGCCGGTAAGCAGGGCGAGCGTTGCGCCGGCCGTGCCTTCCAGATTCTCGCGGCCGCCTTCGGCCGCGTGTTGCTCGATGCCGGTCACGCGCGTCTGCCAGCGGATCTCGATCAGGTCGGCATGCCGTTCTATCTCGTCGAGCAGCAACTGCTCGATCTGATATTGCGCGATGTTGATCATCGGTGGCAGCGATTGCTCGTCGTCCTGATGCATGGTGAAGCGGAACACTTCGGTGTCGCGATAGAAGCTGCGGCCGCCGGTCCACGGCAAGCCTTTTCGCATGAAGCCTTGCACGACGCCGAGTCGCTTGAAGATTTCCAGACTGCGCCGCGAGATGCAGATCGCGCGGCTGCCGGTGCAGACGCCGTCGTCGGCTTCGATCAGCACCGAGCGCACGCCCTGGCGAGCCAGCGCGAGCGCCAGCGTCATGCCGACCGGCCCGCCGCCGACAATCGCCACGGACCGCCTGACCGGATCGCGCCCGTCGACGAGCGGCGGCGCCACGCCTTCATAGTGACGCGGCGAAAACGGATAGGGTTTGAAGGGGCGGCTCATGCGTGTCTCCTGGAGCTTCGATGCCGGGGATCGACCGCCGGGGCTGGCTAGCTCTTCGAGGCGGTGCGAGTCGATAGCGAAGTATGAAGGAGGGTGCGCGCGTGGCTGTCCTCATTTTGGGTACAGCGGCGCGGGGAAAACCCTGCCGCCGGAGCGAGCTTGCCAGGCCACTCACGAAGGCTGCTTGCCTGGCGCCCGCGAGTCGCGCGGACTCTGTGCGGGATACTTGCCGACTGAAGCCATGGAAGTCAAACGATCGGCATTGGTGCGAAACCACTCGATCGAAAAGTCGACGAACGAACGGGTCTTCGCGGAGATGTGCCGACGATTCGCGTACACGAGTGCCAACTCCTTGTCGGCATTCGTGATGTGGAAGTCCGGCATGATCTGTACGAGCGCGCCGTTGCCCAGATCGGCCAGTACATGATTCTCGGGCAGCACCGCGATTCCCATGCCCGCCAGTGTGGCCTGCCGCAGCATGGAGGCATTGTTCACTACCAGCGCGGCGGAGAGCGTGACGCGCCTTTCGCGCTGATCGGGTGAAACGAAGACCCAGTCACCGTCGTGCGAAGCCGAGCTGAGAGCAAGAAGCGTGTGGGCGGCCAGATCCGCCGGCCGCGACGGAATGCCTTTGCCGGCGAGATAACCGGGCGATGCGACGGCAATGGGACGGACGCTCAGCAAGGAGCGTTTGACCAACGTGGTGCCGCTGATCTGTTTCGGCAATACGATGCCGACATCGAAACCTTCTTTCACGAAATCGACGTGCTGATGCAGGAGTGTCAGGGAGAGTCTGACGTTCGGATACTCCCGCAGATATTCCTGCAGCAACGGCGTCAGACTGGATAGCGAGAAGGACGCTCCGGCCGCGACCCGCAGCGTGCCGGACGGCTCGGTCGTGGCGCGGAGCACCACCGTTTCTATCTGCTCAATTTCGTCGAGTACGTTGCGGCACCCCTTCAGATAGATCTCGCCCTCTTCGGTCAAGGAGAGGCCGCGCGTATTGCGGTTCACGAGCCGTGTATTGAGGTGGGTTTCGAGTTGATCGAGGTAGCGCGTGGCCATGGCATTCGAGATGCCAAGATGAGCCGCGGCCTGCCCGAATGACATCGTTTCGGCGATGTTGATAAATACTCGCATAGCCTGAAGCTGATTCATGATATCACCAACGATAAAGACGATAGTATTTTCCGGAAGATTCAGGGTGGTAACGGTTAATAAAGGTGAATGGCGGGCCTCGAATGGTAGTTTGCAGATTTGTAAAATGACAATTTAATTGGTCATCCACGGTATCGGCATTTCTTTCTCAAAAATAGACGGTGTTTTTTGCTGTTGGCGTGCCGCAACGATCTGGTCGCGATATCGGAGAGACTCCATCGGTTCGGAATTTGATGAATATCCCTAGACGCGGGATTTTCATTTAATTCGAAACGTTGTCTCAAATAAAATCAAAAATACTTTTTCGTTATTTAGCGCCTTACGACTGCGGCCCACGTTTTAAGATTCCAGTTGCACACAGGGTCTTTTCGATTCGGAATTATATGCAGTTCCGGGCGGGTGCATTGTGGTTGCGGCAGATTTTATTCTCAAGTCCGCAGCCGAGTTTTAAGATTAAATGCCAAGGTATTCAAATGAAAAAAATCATCACCGCCGCCGCCGTGTCCGCCACTTTTGCGTGCGCGGCGCACGCCCAGAGCAGCGTCACGCTATACGGCATTGTTGACGCCGGTTTGACGTATGTGAGCAATGAAGTCAGCAGGGATTCCACGGTGACGTCCGACGGGCGTGTCACGAATGGCAAGGCCATGGTCGGCATGACCGGCGGCAACGTTCAGGCGAGCCGCTGGGGGCTGCGCGGTGTCGAGGATCTCGGCGGCGGACTGGCGGCGGTCTTCAATCTGGAAAGCGGATTCAACATCGCAAACGGCACCCAGACGGTGCCCAACACGCTGTTCAACCGTCAGGCATATGTCGGATTGTCGAACGCCTACGGCACGGTCTCTTTCGGACGCCAGTACGACTCCGTGGTCGACTATCTCGCGCCGTTGACCGCGGCCGGCAGTTGGGGCGGCACGTATTTCGCGCATCGCGGCGACAACGATAACGCCAACTCCTCGATCAGCGTCAACAACTCGGTCAAGTTCAAGAGCGCGAACTACGACGGCTTTTCCATGAGCGGCCTGTACGGCTTCTCGAACAACGCGGGCTTTGCCGACAACCGGGCGTACAGCGTCGGCGCGGGGTACCGCAACGGTGGCTTGCAACTGGGTGCGGCCTATCTACAGTACCAGGGCATCGACCTGAATCAGAACAATGGCGCTATCACAGGCGGCACTTTCGCGGCATCGGCGGTCAGCGGCGTTCAGAATCAACGCACCTGGGGCCTTGGCGGAAGCTATGCGTTCGGTCCGTTCCTGCTCGGGACCGTATTCACGCAGAGCCGCTTCCAGGACAAGTTCTCGGATATCTCGGTTCGCTACAACAACTACGAGGTCAACGCGCGCTACACCATGACGCCGGAGTTGGCGCTGGGTGCGGCCTACACCTATACGCAGGCGCTGCGCGCGGCGCCGGGCACCACCGACACGAATACCGGCGCGGCCCACTGGAATCAGTTCGGCCTGCAGGCCGACTATTCGCTGTCCAAGCGTACTGATGTCTACGCTGAAGCCGTCACGCAGCTTGGCGCCAACAACGGACGCGGGCTGAACAGCGTGCAGATCAACGGCACTTCGGCGCCGTCGACGGCCCGCAATCAATATCTGATGACGACCGGCATCCGTCACCGGTTCTGACCTCGCGGCAGTTTCTATCGCGCCGGGCCGAGGCCGCCGAGCCTCCTGTCAAGAGGGGGCGGTCTGCCGTCATCGCAATGGGTCGGCATATCACAGCCGGCGGCCCTTCTGGCGCAGCCGTCCTCGGTCAATTGCTTTCGCGCCCGGTTTTCGAATCATTTTTACGGAACATTCATGCCAGTTTCGTTGTTGCGGTGCCTGCTACGCTCGTTGAACGCACGCAAGCGTTTGCCTGACGAGGTGCGGAGACGGCCGGCCCTGGGGTTGAGTCTGCTCGCCCTACTGGCCGCCTGTAGCAAAACGGCGACTCCCGAAGCGGTTCAGCCGGTCGATATCACTGTCATGACCGTGGCGCCGCATGACACTCCTGTGGACTTCGAGTTCGTCGCGCAGACGCAGAGCTCGCGTGCGGTGGAAATTCGCGCGCGGGTCGACGGATTTCTGGATAAGCGGGCGTACACGGAAGGGCAGATGGTTCGTGAGGGGCAGACGCTGTTTCTGATGGATCCCAAACCTTTCGAGGCGGCGTTGCAATCGGCGCAGGGTGCGCTTGCGCAGCAGCAGGCGCGGCTCGAGGTCGCGAAGGCCAATCTCGCACGCGTGACGCCTCTCGCCGCACAGAACGCATTGAGCAAAAAGGATCTCGACGACGCGATCGGCGGCGAGCACGAGGCGCAAGCCGCCGTCATCGCCGCAAAGGGGCAGGTCCAGACCGCGCGACTGAATCTCGGCTACACCACGATCAGATCGCCGCTTACCGGCCTGTCGAGTTATGCGCGCCAGCAGGACGGCAGTTATGTCACGCCGGCCCAATCCGGCCTGCTGACGTATGTCTACCAGATGGATCCCATGTGGGTCGAATTCAGCATTTCCGAGAACGAGATGCTGCGCTATCGCGACGAGATCGCGAAAGGCCGGTTGCGCTTTCCCGCCGACAACCAGTTCGACATCTCGTTGCTGCTGGCCGACGGTTCGACGTTTCCCGCGCGCGGGCGCATCGCCTTCGCCAACCCGGTATTCAGCGCGCAGACCGGGACGTTTCTCGTACGAGCCGTATTCGCCAATGAAAAAGGCAGCTTGCGTCCGGGCCAGTTCGTGCGCGCGAAAGTGTCGGGCGCCGTGCGGCCGAATGCCGTTCTGTTGCCCCAGCGTGCCGTGCAGCAGGGCGCGAAAAGCCACTTCGTGTGGACGCTCGACAAGGACGACAAACCGCATCAGCGCTTTGTCGAGATCGGCGAATGGCTAGGCGATGACAGCTTCATCGACGACGGCCTGCATGCCGGCGAAAGAGTCGTGGTGGACGGCGCGATACGGCTGTCGCCCGACGCGCGGATCAGGATAACGGGGGCAGTGCCCGCCGTGGCGCAGCCGGCAATCGCACCGCTTGCTGCGCAACAGGATTCCGAACACCACACTGCGCACTAGGCTGCAAACCGGATGAAGCTCTCTCATTTCTGCATCGACAGGCCGATTTTCGCGTCCGTCATTTCTATTGTCATAGCACTTGGCGGCCTGTTGGCGATGTTCGCGCTGCCGATTGCCCAGTACCCCGAGATCACGCCCCCGCAGATCACGATCACGGCCAGCTATCCGGGCGCCAGCGCCGATGTGGTGGCGAACAACGTGGTCGCGCCCATCGAGCAGCAGGTCAACGGCGCGGACAACATGATCTACATGACGTCGTCGAGTTCGTCGACAGGCAGTCTGACCATCAACGTGTTTTTCCGCAACGGCACCAACCCCGATCTGGCCCAGGTCGACGTGCAGAACCGCGTTAACCTCGCGTTGCCGCAACTGCCGCAGTCCGTGCAATCGCAGGGTGTGCAGGTGCAAAGAAAGTCTTCCGCATTCATGATGGTGGTCGCGGTTTATTCGCCCGGTAGTCGGGTCGATCCGACGTACGTCGCCAACTACGCGAACGTTTACGTGCTCGACGCGCTCAAGCGCATTCCGGGCGCGAATCAGGCCAGCATCTTCGGCACGCCGGACTACGCCATGCGCATCTGGCTGCGCCCGGATCGCATGGCGCAACTCGGCGTGACGGCCTCCGACGTGCAGAACGCCGTGGCGAACCAGAACCAGCAATTCGCGGTCGGGCGGCTCGGCCAGGCGCCGACCGGCTCACCGGTCGAGCAGTCGTTCGCCGTAACCACGGCCGGCCGCCTCTCCAGTCCCGCCGAGTTCGACAACATCATCATTCGCGCGGCGGGCAACGGTGCGGCGATCGTGCGTCTGAAGGACGTGGGGCGCGCCGAACTCGGGCAGAAAGACTACTCGATACGCAGCCGGTTCCAGGGCGAACCCGCCACGGTTATCGCCATCTACCAGCAGCCCGGCGCCAATGCGCTGGATGTGTCGAAGCAGGTGCGCGCCACGCTGGCGAGCATGAAGCAGTCGTTCCCCGAGGGCGTCGACTACCGCATCGCCATGGACACCACCGACTTCACGCGGGCTTCCATTGCGGACGTGGTGAAGACCTTTTTCGAAGCCGTCGTGCTGGTGGTGATCGTCGTCTTCGTGTTTCTGCAAAGTTTTCGCGCAACGCTGATTCCGGTGCTGGCGGTGCCGGTTTCCATTCTCGGCACGTTCATGGGCATGGCCGCGCTCGGTTTCTCGATCAATATGCTGACCATGTTCGGCCTGGTGCTGGCCATCGGCATCGTGGTGGACGATGCGATCGTCGTGATCGAGAACGTCGAGCGCAACATGCGCGAGTTCGACCTCTCGCCGAATGCGGCGGCCAAGCGAGCGATGGACGAAGTGTCCGGCCCGGTCGTCACGATCGTGCTCGTCATGTGCGCCGTCTTCGTGCCGGTTGCCTTTCTGGGCGGCATCACCGGGCAGATGTACAAGCAGTTCGCCATTACCATCGCGATTTCAGTGGTCCTGTCCGGCATCGTGGCGCTGACCTTGTCGCCGGCATTGGCGGCGCTGCTGCTGAAACCGCGAACGCGTGCCAAGCATCGCTTCTTCAAGTGGTTCGACGACGCGTTCGCGCGCCTCACGGCGGGCTACAGCCGCGCCGTCGCGCTGGCGATCAGGCGCTTTGCGATCGCGCTGATGCTGTTCGCCGGCATGGTTCTGCTTGCACTCACCATGCTGCGATCGATTCCGCACGCCTTCCTGCCGCCCGAAGATCAAGGCTACCTGCTCGGCGCGGTCATCATGCCCGACGCGGCGAGCCTCGATCGAACGGGGCGGGTGTCGTCGCGCGTCACCGACTACTTCGCGAAGCAGCCGGGAGTAGGCAGCGTTACGGTGGTCGACGGATACAGCCTGCTCGACAACCAGACCATGAACAACGCTTCAACTTTCTTTGTCGGGCTGGAGGGTTTCGATGAAAGGTATACGTGGGCGAACATTCGCACGCAGAACGCGCACGCGTTGTTGCTCGGCGCTTACCGGGCCTTGTCGCGCATCGAGGAAGGCATTGTCGTGCCGGTCAATCCGCCGTCTATCCCGGGACTCGGTACGACGGGCGGCACCGAGATGTGGATCCAGAGTCAAGGCGACGCCAGCACCGCGCAACTGGCGCAGGTCGTACAGAACCTGGTCGCCAGAGCAAAGGCGCGCCGCGAACTGGCGGGCGTCACGTCGACCTTCAATGCGTTCTCGCAGCAACTGCGTGTCGATGTGGATCGTGACAAGGCCGCCACGCTCGGTGTGCCGATCGACGAGATCTACAGCACGATGCAGACGATGTTCGGCTCGCTGTACGTTTCGCAATTCAATCAGTCGAGCCGGCTCTGGCAGGTGATCCTTCAGGCGGAGCCGTCATACCGGTTAAAGCCCGCGGATCTCGAACAGGTCTTCGTGCGCAGTGCCAATGGCACCATGGTCCCGCTCAAGTCGGTCGTGACCTATCGCTACGTGACCGGGCCGTCGCTGATGACGCGCTTCAACGATTTTCCCGCCGTCATGATTACTGCCAATGCGGCTCCGGGTTATAGCTCGGGCGAGGTGATCGGCGTGCTGGAAGAATTGGCGCGGAGCCTGCCCGCGGGATACGGCGTGGGATGGAGCGGCGAAGCGTACGAAGCGCGCCAGTCGGGTGGTACGTCCGGCCTGGTGTTCGCGTTCGGTCTGCTGATGGTGTTCCTGATTCTCGCCGCGCAATACGAGCGCTGGAGCCTGCCTGTGGGCGTTCTGATGGCGGTGCCGTTCGCCCTGTCAGGCGCTTTGCTGGCGATTCTGCTGAGAGGCCTGAACAACGACGTCTATTTCCAGATCGGTCTCACCATGCTGGTCGCGCTCGCCGCCAAGAACGCGATCCTCATTTTCGAGTTCGCGGTGCTCAATCGTGCACAAGGCGCCTCGGCGTTCGACGCCGCGGTAACTGCCGCGCGCGATCGTTTGCGGCCGATCGTCATGACGTCGTTCGCTTTCATTTTAGGCTGCGTGCCGCTCGCCATCGCGACCGGCGCGTCGCAGAACAGCCGGCATTCCATCGGCACTGGCGTGATCGGCGGCATGCTGGGCGCGACCGGCGTGGCCGTCTTCTTCATTCCGATGTTCTTCTTCCTGCTCGAATCCGCAAGCGAGCGGCGCGCGGTCAAGAAGAAAGGTGTCGAACCGGAACAGCGGGACGAGCGCGAACGGTCCGATTCTCCGTTGACGACCAAGACTAATAGTTCGACCGGCATGCAACCCGGCACGAAGCGTGGGTGATCAACATGCGTGCAATCGTTTCAGGTTTTTCTCTCATTTCCGCAGCCGCGTTTTGCCTCTGCCTCGGCGGCTGCGTGTTGGGCCCCGACTATGTCAGGCCGTCTATCGAAACGCCCGCGGCGTTCCGCTTTGCGGACGGCACGCAGGTGCAAATCGCCGACGCCGCGTGGTGGATGCAATTTGGCGATCCGGTGCTGAACGAACTGATCGCAACGGCGCTCGCGCAAAACCGCGATCTGAAAATCGCCGCGGCCCGGGTCGACGAGTTCCGCGGACAATTCGTCAGCGCGCGTTCGCAGTTGTTCCCGCAGGTCGGCGCCGGTCTCGACGCGAGCCGACAGCGTGTCTCTCCGCTTGCGCAAGCTTCGCTGCCGGCGGGTCTCGGCACGGTCTACAACGCGTTCAATGCCACGTTGCCCATCTCATGGGAGATCGACGTATTCGGCCGCGTGCGGCGCCAGACAGAGGCCGCACGCGCGAATCTGCTCGCCAGCGAGGAGGGCCGGCGGGCCACCATCCTCACGCTTGTCGCGTCGGTGGCCACCGCCTATATCAACTTGCGCGGTCTCGACCAGCAACTCGCGATTGCAAAAACGACCGCGGCGAGCCGTGCCGCGTCGGTGAAAGTATTCGAGCTGCGCTTCAGGGGCGGGCAAATCTCGCAGGTCGAACTGGCGCAAAGTCAGTCGGAATACGAGGCGTCGCTGGCGGACATTCCGGCCGTCGAGGCGCAAATCGGACAGCAGGAAGACGCGCTCTCGGTTCTGCTCGGCAATAACCCGGGCCCCATTCTGCGTGGCCGCGCGCTCGATCAGCTCCAGCCTCCCGGCGTGCCGGCGGGTTTGCCGTCGGCATTGCTCGGGCGTCGTCCGGATGTGCTGCAGGCCGAACAGAACCTGATCTCCGCCAACGCTTCGATCGGCGCCGCGCGTGCGCTTTATTTTCCGCAGGTTTCGCTCACGGGGCTGCTCGGCTCGTCGAGCACGCATTTGACGAGGCTCTTCAGCGGACCGGCGAACACGTGGTCGTTCGCGGGCGCGCTCACGCAGCCGATCTTCTCCGCCGGGAACATCGCGGGACAGGTCGAACAAGCCAAAGCGCGGCAGCAACAGGCGCTGTATGTGTATCAGAAGTCGGTTCAGACCGCATTCCAGGAAGTCAGCGACGCGCTGCTCAACGTCGAAACGTCGCGTGAGCGCTTGCGCGCGCAAGAACGACAGGTCGACGCGCTGAGCGTGTACGCAAGGCTCGCGCGAGAACGCTACGAAGGCGGCTACACCAGCTACATGGAAGTCCTCGACGCCGAACGCAGTCTGTTCAGTGCGCAACTCGCCTACACGCAAACCCGCAGCAGCGAATACATCTCACTCGTCACGCTTTACAAGGCGCTGGGCGGCGGCTGGGGCGCGGACGCGCCAGCCAGCGTGACGCAGGACACGAACATTCCAGAAAACGAAGTGCGATAAGAAGCGCCCCGGGGTTCGCATCCGAAAGCGCAACCATCGCGGCGACGCAAGCGAAGGCAGACCAGAACGTCGAAACCGAATCCGGAGTTCAATCAGATGTCCAGAATAACCAGAAGCCTGACGATGCTTATTGCAACGACCTGCCTCGCGTGGTGGGGCTCGCATACCGAGGCGGCGAACCCTCGCGGCTCGCCCGCACCGTCGATCTGGCCGCGCAACTTCGATGACGACAGCGAGCACGTCGAGCTCTATCAACCGCAGATTGAGACTTGGGAAGGCAATCGCCTGTCGGGCCGCGCCGCGATAGCCGTCGGGCCGAGCGGGGGCGCGCCGACTTACGGCGTCGCGCATTTCTCCGCGATTGCCGAAACCGACAGGTTGGCGGGGCTCGCGCAACTTAGCCATGTCGAAATCGTCAGCGTGGAAGTGCCGACCAACCCAGGCATCGCCGATCGGATCAGACAGGTATTGGTGTCGCACTTGCCGGCAGCGGGACTGACTACGTCGCTTGACGAACTGCAGACCAGCTACGCGGCGTCGAAACAACGCGCGGCCGCGCGAGGCATGGCCGTGAAGAACGAGGCTCCGCGCATCGTTTTCGCCACGCGGCCCACTGTGCTGGTTCTCGTGGACGGTCCGCCGGTCTGGCGGCCGGTCAGCGGCACGCCCTATCAGCGGGCGCTCAACAGCCGTGCGCTCTTGCTGCAGGACGCCGGCGGCACGTTATTTCTGCATGCCGCGGGTTACTGGTACGTCGCCGCGTCGCTGACCGGCCAATGGAGCGTGCGCGCGGCGCCGCCGCAAGCGTTGATGGACGCGGCCCGCACTGCCGAGGCGAGTGCCAGGGCCGATCCGTTGTTGCCGGCCGATGGCCCGCGTCCCGCGCGGGCGCCGGTGATACTGGCCGCCACCGAGCCGACGGAAATGATCATGACCGATGGCCAGATGAACCGGTGAAGTTCCCTTCGGCCGACTTCGGCAGTGGGGAAGATCGGATCGAGGGAGATGCCCGAGGCGCATGCCGACGCCGCGCCTCTCATGCCGCCTGGATCACCGCGGAACCGCGCTCAATCCGCGCCGCCCACATGCGAAACGTGGCGCGCGTGCTGCAAGCTCGACGCCGCCAGGCATTCTTCGATCATCACGCGGAAGGTGGGCGCCGAGTGCGAAGCGCCGGTCGCGCCCATCTCCGCGCCGCCCTCCGGCACACCGCCGACGCCGACCACCAGCGTCGCGCGCGGCCGCCATTCGCGCGTGCGCCGCAGCATGTTGCGCAGATACGGCGGCGATTCGGGCGCATCGAGCGAGACGATGCAGATGATCGGCGCGTCCTTGAAGCTCGGTTCGTCGGCGCGTGCGCTGCGATAGCCCGAGTGCGTGGCCATCATCGGCGCGAGGCCCTGGCGGGCGAGCAGTTGCACGGCGATCGCGGTGGTGACTTCGTCGAACGAACCGCGGCCGGGTACGCACAGCACGGACGTTTTTGCCGCTTCGGAGCGCATCCGTGGGTGCGCTGAAACGTGGCTGTCGTGCCGCTCGGACAGATCGGCCGAGGCCGAAGCGAGCAGCGCGCTCGCGGTATCGGCGGGTTCGCTGCGTGCGAGGCGGTCCGGCAAGCCGTCCGCGATCTCGAGGTTTTCGACGATGTCCACCAGCGCGTCGTTGATACGCTGCAACTGGTCCGGCATCAGCACGCCGCGCATTGCGTCGTTGCGGGCGAGCTTGAGACCTTCGAGCGCGACCTTGTCGTAATAGTCGATCAGCGACATCTCGCGCAGCAGGCGCTCCGCCTGCACGATCGCCTCGTGCGGATCGTCCGCGAGCAGCCGCTGATAGAAGTTCTGCGCGGGCGTGAGCGCGGGCTGGTCGCCCAGCAGCACCGTGAGAAAGTTCAGCCGGTCGGCGTAGCGGCCCAGCGTGACCACGCACAACGTGAGCGGCGTCGACAGCACGAGACCGATCGGCCCCCACAGCCAGCTCCAGAAAATCGCCGCCACCACGACCGCGAGCGGCGAAAGGCCGGAACGGTGACCGTAGAGCAGCGGCTCCGCGATCTGTCCGGCCACCAAGTCGACGACAATGAACAGGATCAGCGTATAGACCGCCATGGTCCATTGCGGCTGGATCGCGGCCGCAAGGAAGACGGCGAGAATCGCGGCGATCCAGATGCCGATATACGGCACGAAGCGCAGCAATGCGGCGATCACGCCGAACAGCAGCGCCCCCGGCACGCCGATGATCGCGAGCCCGATGGCGATCACACCGCCCGCGCTCAGATTCACCCCGAGTTGCGCGACGAAGTAGCGCGACAGCCGCACGGCGGCGTCGTTGATCGCGGTGGTGGTGCGGTGCAGATCGCGTGAGCCGAACAGGCTGATCAAACGGTCGCGCAAATCCTCGCGTTGCAGCAGGATGAAGATCGTCACAACCAGCACGATAAAGGTCGTTTCGATCGGCGCGATGGCCGGCGACAACGCGCGTTGCGCGAGCTGCATCGGCGTGGGCGAGGGTTCGTGCACTTCGACCGGCTGCGGCACGGCGGGCGCATTGCGCGCGGCGCGTCCGGTGGGGCGCGGTGGGTTCGGCTTGGGCGGGGACACGCGCTGCAACGCGACGGCGGCGCGGCTCATCAGCGAATCGGCGCGGCCGACGGTTTTTTCCTGCACCGTTTCGATCTTCTGCTCGATCGCCTCCTGATACTGCGGCAGGTCGGCCGCGAGTTGCACCAGTTGCGCGGTGATCAGCGCACCGACGGCGAGTAAGCTGGCCAACGCGAACAATACGGCGATAAAAATTGACGGCAATTGCCCCATATGGAAACGCCGCAACATCTGTACGAGGGGAGCGAGCAGGAAACTGAGCAACACCGACAGCGTGATCGGGATCAACACCGCGCGGCCGAAGTACAAGCCGCACACCACCACCACGCCGGTAATCACCGACGCAAGCCCGTGCAGACTCGGCGTGCCCGGCGGGTAAACGCGGTTCGGCCGCTCAGTTGGCGGTAACGAGATTTTCATGAGCACACTTTCCGATTGAGACGTGCTGTCGTTTTTATAAGGGCTGCTCGCGGACCGTGAGAGGGTGTCCGGGCCAAACGCATGAGCAATTCGTATGCCCGGATTGTAGGCGCTTTGACGCAGGGCGGCCTGCTCATCCCATGTGCAGACGCAGCAAGCCCAGCAATTGCGAGCTCGCGTACAGCAACAGGCCGATAAAGCCGCCCACGATCGTCCCGTTGATGCGGATGTATTGCAGATCCTTACCAATGTTCAGCTCGATCTGCCGCGACATTTCATGCGAGTCCCAGTTCTTCACGGTGTCGCTGATATGGCGCGTCAGGAACCGCGCGAAGTCCGGCGCCATTGTGCGCGCGGCTTCTTCGAGGTGATCGTTGAGCGACTGGCGCAACGCCGGATCGTGCGCGAGTTCGCGGCCGACCCATTGGCCCATTGCCACCACGCGCGCGTGCAGGGCCGAGTCGCTGCTTTGCAGATCGCGCTTGAGCCACGCGCGCAATTCGCCCCACATGTCTTTCACATACGAACTGAGCGCGTCGCCTTCCACCAGATAGCGTTTCAGTTCCTCGCCCTTTTGCAGGAACGCGGGATCGGTTTTGAGCTTCACGATCAGCTTGTGCGCCGCGTCGTCGAACTTCTGACGCAGTTCATGCGTAGGATTCTCGCTGATCTGTTCGAGCATGCGATTTACCGCGTTGGCGATGGCTTCGGCGCCTTTCTCTCCGAGCCATGCCGAAGGCAGGATCTTCTCCATCTTCGGGTATTCGCCTTTCACCCATTCGACGATCCGCTCGGCGATGAACTCGCGCGCGTGCGGTTCGCGCAGCAGCGCCACCACCTGTTCGATGCCGGCGTCGAGCAGTTCCTGATGGCGGCCGTCCTTGGTGAGCGTGTCGACAATCGAGCCCATCGATTGCGACAGATCCACCTTGGCCAGCACGTCGCGCAGCGCGTCCTTGATGAAAACCTGAATGCGCACGTCGTCGGTCAATTCGAGAATGCCGCTGGTGAGCTTGACGACGTAGTCGCCTAAACGGGCGGTGTTTTCCGGCTGCGTCAGCCACGCGGTGATGGTGCGCGCGGGGTCGTGCTTCTGGATCAGGCCGAGCAGTGAAGGCACATCCAGGAACTTGTCCTGCACGAACACCGCGAGGTTGTCGGCGATCTTGTGCTTGTTCCTCGGAATGATCGCGGTGTGCGCGGAGACGACCGGGATCGGCACGCGGCGAAACAGGGCGGCGACCGCGAACCAGTCGGCGAGCGCGCCCACCATCGCGGCCTCGGCCACCGCCTTGATGCCGTCCACCCAGATGCCGCGCGGCATGAACGCGGTCACCACGAAAACGCAGGCGGCGGCGATCAACAGCAGGAGTGGGGTGCGCTTGGCCTTCTTCAATTCGATTGCTTTGTTCATCGGCGGCGGGCAGCGGGTCCAGGTCGATTGAAATCATGCGGCGCGCTCCACGCGCGCGTCCGGAATCGCGAGTGTAGCGCCGCTCGGCGGCGCCGGGCCAGGTGCGATCGTTGTCGAGGGCTAGCTTTGCCGCGCGGGCACGGTAACATCTGCGGTTAGACTGCGCCGGCTCGCCTGGCGAGACAGTTGCAATTGGGCGGAATGAAACGGAAGGAGGCACAGTGATCAGGTTTCTGCACACCGCGGACTGGCAGATCGGCACGCAATTCGGCCAGTTCGAGCCGGACGAGGCGGCGCATCTCGCCGAGGCACGCTTCGAGACCGTGCGCCGGATCGCGGCAGAAGCCGCCGCGCGCAATGTGGATGCGGTGCTCGTGGCCGGCGACGTCTTCGATCTGCAAACCGTCTCCGACACGGTGATCCGCCGTTTGTTCGGCGCGCTGCAAGCGTTCGCCGGGCCGTGGATCATGTTGCCGGGCAATCACGATGCCGCGCTCGTCGAGAGCGTGTGGACGCGCGCGCAGCGCCTGAACTGCGTCGCGCCGAATGTGCGCGTGGTGCTCGAACCCGGTGTCGTGCTGCTGGACGACTGCCGCTGCGCGCTTTTGTGCGCGCCGCTCACGCAGCGCATCACGTATGACGACACCACCGGTTTCTTCGATACTGCGGAGACGCCGCCTGGCTATCACCGCGTCGGGCTCGCGCACGGCAGCGTGAGCGGAATTCTGCAGGAAGGCATCGACTCGTCGAATCCCATCGCGCCGACGCGTGCCGCGAGCGCGCGTCTGGATTATCTGGCGCTCGGCGACTGGCACGGGCATCTGCGTGTCGATGAGCGCGTCTGGTACGCGGGCACGCACGAGCAGGACCGCTTCCGCGCCAACGATCCGGGCTTCATGCTCGATGTCACCTTGAGCGAGCCGGGCGCGGCGCCGGTGGTCGAGCCGGTGCGGGTCGGTCAATATCAATGGCATCGGTGGGAGGAAACCATCGCCGTGCCGACCGATGTGGATTCGCTCAAGGCGCGCCTCGCCACGCTAGGCAGCCACGACGTGTTGCGCGTGACGGTCGGCGGTACGGTAGCGCTCGCCGACGCCGAAGCGCTTCACGTCGCGGTGGAAGAAGCTCGCGCGCGCGTGCGAGCCTTGCGCGTCGACCTGAGCGGCCTGCAAGTGCTGCCCACCGACGACGATCTCGCCGAACTCGGCGCGCAGAGCGGCTACCTCGCGAAAGTGGTGGCGCGTCTGCGCGGCTTGCAGGAGAACCCGCAGTCCGACCCGCAAGAGATCAAGCGCGCGGCCGAGGCATTGCTGCTGCTGGCGCGTTTTCAACGTGAACTGCCGCGCGAAGCGAGGTCCGCATGAAGCTGCAAAGTATTGCGATTCAGGAGTTCAAGCAGTTCACCGGGAAACTCGTCATCGACGATCTGCAGCCCGGTCTGAATCTGTTCGTCGGTCCGAACGAAGCCGGCAAGAGCACCATTGCCGAAGCCGTGCGCGCGGTGTTTCTGGAGCGCTACAAGGCCTCCCATCTGAAAGACCTGTTGCCATGGGGCAAGGCGAGCGGGCAGCCGTCGGTCGAAGTGAGCTTCGAACTGGACGGCATCGCGTGCCGCTTGTCGAAGCAGTTCGTCACGCGGCAGCGTTGCGAGCTGAGGATCGGCCAGAGCGCGTTCGGTGAAGATGAAGCCGAAGACAAGCTCGCCGCCTTGCTCGGTTTTTCACGCCCCGCGCGTGGGCCGTTGAAGGCGGAGAACGCGGGCGTTCCTGGCTTGCTGTGGGTGCAGCAAGGCGGCACGCAGGAGATGCGCGATTCCACCGGCCACGCGGCGCAGTATCTGCGCGACGCGTTATCGCAACTGTCGGGCGGCCGCGAATCGGCGGGCGAGGACGCGTTGATCGCCGCCGTGCAGCGCGAGCTTCGGCAACTGCTCACCGCGCGCACGCAGAAGTCCACTGGTCCGCTCGCCGAGGCCGAACAGACCCTCACGCGCCTGATCGAGGAGCGCGCTGATCTCGAACAGCAGCGTCAACAGTTCGAGGCGAACATTGCAAGTCTCGCCACACAGCAACAAACCTTCGACGATACGCAGCGCAAACGCCCGTGGGAGGTTCACGAGCAGAAGGCGTTGCAGGCGCAATTGCGCGCCGACGCCGTCGTGCAACTCGAAGGCAGCCTCAAAGGACTTGAGCAGTCGCTGAAAGCAAGTGAAGCCGAACTGGCTTTGCCATTGCAGCAGGAGCAGAATGCGCTCGACCTGGAAGCGGCCGTCGCGCGCGAGCGCCTGCAACTCGACGCGCTGCGTGCGAGCGTCGCGGCGGTCCAGGCCGAACACGCGGATGCCGCGGCCGGCGTGACGCAATTCGAGCAGGCTTTCGCCGATGCCAACCGCGCGCTCGAACTGGCTAACGCAGCCGTGACCGCGGCCGATTTGCGCAGCCAGATCGGACTCTTTCGCGCGGAAAGCGAGCGGCTCGAAGCGTCGATCGCCGCCGCCAGCAGGGCTAACGACGCCGTGCTCGAAGCCGCGCGCGAAGCGGCCACGCTCGAAATCGACAAGGCTAAGCTCAAGCGGCTCGCCGCGCTCGGCAGTGAGCTGAGTGTGTTGCGTGCTCGCACTGAAGCAGCGATGACCCGCATCGAATATCGCCTGAATGGCGCGATTACCGTCGACGAAAAACCGGTGAGCGGCGAGGGCGTCCTGCGTGTGGACGAAGAGAAGCGGATCGGCCTTGGCGCGCTCGGTGAATTGCGGGTGATTCCGGGTGTCTCCGATCTGCCGGCGCGTTTGTCCGAACTCGCGTCGCTCGAAGCCCAGCATGCGCAGTTGTTGCAGGCGCTCGGCGTCGCGTCGCTCGGTGAGGGCGAAGCGCGGCACGAGCGCTGGAAGGCGGCGCTCGCGCAGCAGAAAAGCCAGGCAAAGATTCTCGACGTGCACGCGCCGCAGGGCATCGACGCGCTGCGCGCAGCGTCGGCGACGGCTGCGGCGCGCATGCAGGCCGCCAATGGGCGGCTCGCGGGTCTGCCCGACGTTTCCGCTGCGCCGCCGCTCGACGAAGCGCGCCGCAACGCCGAGATCGCGCGCGACGCGTTGGAAGCCGCCAGAAAAGTGCTAACGCAGGCGGCCGACAAAAAATCGACCGGCATGGCGAACGCGGAATCGCTCGCTGATCAATTGCAGCGCAAGCAGGCGCAACTGGACGACGAAGCGTTCCGTCGCAACCGCGCGCAGTGGCAGGCGAAGATCGTCGAACAACGCGTGCAGGTCGAGGCCTTGCGCAAGCAGCGCGAAGGGCGCGAGCGCGAACTGGAAGCGGCACGTCTCGACGACCCGGCGGCTGAGGCGAAGCGCTATCGCGCGTCGGCGGAACTCGCGCGCGGCGAGCAGAACGAGCGGCAGGTGAAGATCGCGGCGTTGCGCGGTCAACTGGAGACGGCCGGCGCGTCCGGTCTCGGCGAGCGTTTGGCGGCGGTGGAAGCCAAGGTCGAGCAGGCGACGCGGCGCAAAGACGAACTGAGCTTGCGCGCGAGCGCGTTGAGCCTGCTCGACGAAGTGCTGGTCGACGAACGCGATGCCGCGGTCGCGCAATTGCGCGCACCGCTGACCGAGCGGCTCGGGCATTATCTGAAACGGATTTTCCCGCAATCCACGATCGCGCTCGGCGACGATCTGAGTCCCGCGACCCTGGACCGCTTTGGCCGCGCGGACACGCTCGATGCGCTGAGCTTCGGCACGCGCGAACAACTCGGCATTCTGACCCGGCTCGCATACGCGGATCTGTTGAAGGCATCGGGCCGGCCGACCTTGCTCATGCTCGACGACGCGGCGGTGCATACCGACGCCGCGCGGCGCGACGCGATCAAGCGCGCGTTGATCGACGCGGCCACGCGCCATCAGATTCTGGTGTTCACTTGCCACCCGGAGTTGTGGGATGACCTGGGCGTGAGGCAGCGGGCGATTGAGGATTTGAAGGTGGCGGCTTAGGGGTACGATGCGCGGCGTGACGCGATCGATGCAGGCTGCATGAGCGAAGCCGCGCCGCCGATGAATCAACGTGAATTTGCAGAAAGGTCCGTCTTCAGGGATCAATATTTCCCCGGAAACTACTGATCCGAGTCTTCATCGCGGTCTGAGCCTTTCGCCAACAGTAGTCAATTCTGCTTGTGTCGAATGCCTACCATGTCCGCGTGACGACCGTCTGAACAGTCGCAATGTCACGGGGATAGTCAATGGCACAGGATACGTTCATCAAGATCAACGGCATCGACGGCGAATCGCAGGACGCCTCGCATTTGAACGAAATTGATGTAATCGGTTGGCGCTGGAAGGTTTCACAGGACTCGACCATGATGTCGGGCTCCGGCGGCGGAGCCGGCAAGGCCACCGTTTCCGATCTGGAATTCACGCACAAACTGGATCGCGCAAGTCCGAATTTGGCCAAATACTGCTTCACCGGCAAGCATGTGGATCAGGTGAAGCTGGCTGTGCGAAAGGCCGGGGGAATGCCGTTCGAATACCTGAAGATCACGATGTACGACGTGATCATTACCCAGGTGGAACCGATCGGCGGCGGTGACGAGTGCCATGAAGATGTTCACCTGTCTTTCTCGACGATGAAGCATGAGTACTTCGTGCAAAACGCGCTGGGAGGAAGCGGCGGTGCGGTGACTGCCACTCTGTATATCAAGAACAACACGACGAATTGACCGGGCGGGGGAGGAGGATATGCCGGTTAAGTGTACTTTTGTTTTGAATGGGCTGACCGTGTCGACCTTTACTTGTGAGGGAACCGTACCGGTCACTGCTTTTTCAGGAAACGGTCGCGGCCGGGATAATCCCAATGAAACGGCCGTGCCGAATGTCGGACCTCTGCCCAAGGGCGTCTACTATCTGGTTGATCGGAAATCAGGCGGTTTTGTCGGGCTGGTTCGCGACTTATTGGGTGAGTACGGCGGTTCCACCGACAGGCGTAGCTGGTTCATGCTATGGAATCCCGTCTCTGGCGACACGACCAACATTAACGGCATCAAACGAGGCAATTTCAGGTTGCACCCAATGGGTGTGCTTCGATTGAGCGAAGGATGCATTACTGTGACTCAGCCGAATGACTTTGAGCGGCTACAGAAGTATATTCGCTCGCGCGGACGCACGCTGCCCGTTCCTGGCACGACAATGAAGGCCTATGGGACGGTCGAAGTGAAATGATAAAAAAATATGGGCTGAAAATACTGCTCATCGTTGCCTGTCTTGTCGGCTCTGTTATCGGCGGGTGGTATCTGACGTGCCTCTTCACACTAATGCCTCTCGAAATGCCGCTTTCTGTCGATGCATTCATTCGGCTAGTACTCTCGGTCAGCGGCAATGATAATCTGGCCAATGCCGACGACATGGAAATGCTTGCGCTGCTTCTCTACTGGACGATCGCCACGTTTTTGACCGCGGTAGTGCTCATCGGATTCGAACGATGGGTGTCTCGCAGCCTAATTGCGCGGAAGAGCGCTGACGCGATTCCCAAGCTTCCTTTGCCCGTAACACTCGCTACGTCATTGATAGCGCTTCTCGTTATTAGCTACCTTGGATGGAACCTAACGAGCCCACTCACGCGCTACCCGTTCCATATACCGTTGCCTGTCAAAGCGATTATCAGATTCTGTCTGTCAGTCACAGGCCAAAGCGCCAGGTCGGAACAAGATCTCGACATGCTGTTGTACGCGATGGATCTTTACTGGGCGGTAGCTACGGTGGCTATCGGCGTGCCTGTGATTCTTTGCTGCCTTGCGATACGCCGGTTTGTGCGGAAAAAAAATTATGGTCGGCGTGCGCCGGCGGATTCATAGTCACATCGCGCATAGATCCAATCTTGTTGATTATTGATCAGGCATGCGAGCCTACGGAACCGTCGACGTGAAATGAACCAGCGATTCGCAATCAATTTTTCGATTTACATCGCCTTAATATTGATATCGGCGGTGGAAGGGTGGCGATCAACGTATCTTGTTGACTTCGTTCTTACCGAGACGCCGGACAGTGTGGAAGCTTTTATCCTGTTCTGGTTGCGCCACACCGGCGGTGAATATCTCGCAAATCCTGTCGATATGGAAGTGCTCGCGTTGCTGCTCTACTGGCTGATCGCTACGTTGCTGTTTGCGTGGGGACTGGCGGGACTTAAAAGGTGGGGGTCCCGCTACTTCACCGCAAAGAAAAATGGCGAAGCGATTCCCAGCCTGCCTTTTTTTGTCATGCCTGTCATGTCTTTACTTGCGTTCGTCGTCAGTTGCGATCTTGGCTGGTATCTTTCGCTCTTGTTCGCCAGGTACACCGTCGACATTCCCCTTCCTGTGAAGGCGTTTATCAAAGCCTATCAATCAGTCACGGGGCACGGCGGTGGTGCAGATGCCGACGACTATCTGGCGTATTTCGCCGTCAACCTTTATTGGGCGATAGCAACGCTATGCGTCGGTGTGCTTCTTATTTTTTGCTGTCTCGCGATGCGCCGGTTCATCCACTGGAAAACATCATAACCACCGCCTGCCCAGTCACTCATACCACCGCGGCGTATAAACCCATTCGGCGCCGCCGGCGCCAACGCCAAACCGCCGCGTCATGGACGACCCCACGATCACCATCGTTCGCATATCCACATCGGACGAACGCAATTCGCCCAACGTGAGCGTGCGCAGCGTGCCGCCGGGGCGGCCAATATCACGACCCAGCACCACCTGAGTCTGCGTCGCACGATATTCCCGCACAATATCCAGCGCCTTATCCAACTGCCACGGCCGTGCGCGCGAAATCGGGTTATAAAACGCCATCACCAGATCCGCTTCGGCGGCATGCCTCAGACGCTTTTCGATAATCGTCCATGGCTTCAGATTGTCGGACAGCGACAGCATGCAGAAGTCGTGACCCAACGGCGCACCCGCTTGCGCCGCCGTTGCCATCGCCGCCGATACACCCGGCACGATCGACAACTCGACCGCCGCCCAGTCCGTGTTCAGCGACGACTCTAACGCTTCGAGCACCGCCGCCGCCATCGCGAACACACCCGGATCGCCCGACGACACCATCACCACGGAACGTCCCTCGCTCGCCAGTTCGAACGCATGCCGCGCGCGTTGCATTTCCTCGCGATTGTCCGTGCCGTGCACGCGCTGGTCGGCGCGCAATGGGCCGGCCATTTTCACGTAGGTGTCGTAGCCGAGAATGTCGGTGGCTTCGGTGAGTGCCGTGCGCGCGGCCGGCACCATCAGATCGGCGCTGCCGGGGCCGAGGCCGATCACAGTCAGTCGGCCACGCGCGCGGCCGATCGTGTCAGGATCGATGGCGAGCGGCGCCAACGCGAGCGCGACGCCTGCCGCCGCGTCGTTGTGCAGCGTCTCGTACGGAATGCGCAAGGCGGCGTGCAGCAGGTTGGCCGGCGGCGCGCCATCGTCGGGACGTGTCAGCGCGAAACGCAACGGCACGTTCAGGTTCGCTGCAGCCTCGATCAGCGCCGGGTCGGCCATGCGCTCAGAAGACGCCAGCAATGCCGCGAGCGACAGCGGCGCGAGACCCTGCGCGTCCAGTGCCTCGCGCACGCGTGTCGCGATTTCGCCATCCACGGCCGTGACCGCTGCGACCACGCTGCGTGGATGAATCACCAGCTCGTCTTCGCGCCCGTCCCATGCACGCGGCGTCACGCGAATCGCAAGACGCGCCGAGTCGGAGCGGGGCAGTTGCGCGTCATCGAGCCACGGCGCTTCGCCTTCGATGCGCGTGCTCTCGCCGGCCAGCAGGTCCGACACGAAGCGCTTGCCCTGGCCGAGATCGGCGAGCGTATAGCCCTCGGGCGGATTCAGCACGCAAGTGCCGAAACGCAGTTCGCCGCTCGTCGTGATGGCCGGTGGCACAGCCAGCAGCGCGGCAATCTCGCGCGCCATCACATTGACGCCGGCGAGACCGCCGAGCAGCGGCACGACCGCGCTGCCGTCTTCGGCGACGGCCAGCACCGGCGGCTCGACGCCCTTGTTCGACAACGACGGAGCCAGACAACGAATCACGATACCCGCCGCGCACAATGCGACGATCGGCGTGCCGAGCGCATACAGTTCCCGCAGATGCGCGCCGAGTTCGCTGTACGGCACGTCCGCCTCGACGCGTCCCTGCAACGCATGCACCTGGCTGCCCGCGTACAGCGCCTGGATGCGCCGCGCCGTCGCCAGCGCGCCCGCGCCGAGAATGACGATCGCGGGTGCGCTCATCCTTGCCATTTTTCCCCCGGCACCACGAGCAGCGAAAAATACGGCGACGCCATGGGATCGACTTCGGCGAGCGGCACGATGCGCTGATTTCCCATCGTCGCGCGTTCGACGTAAAGCGCGCGGTCCGCGAGACCGAGTTCGCCGAGCACGCGCCGCACCTTGTCGAAGTTGCGGCCGAGTTTCATCACGACGGCGGCGTCGGCATCGGCGAGACGGCGACGCAACTCGTCTTCGGGCAACACGCCCGAGAGCACCGACAAGCTTTGATTGCGATACACCAGCGGCGCGCCGAGCACGGCGGCGCCGCCGAGCATCGAGCACACACCGGGCACGACTTCGCTTTCGTAGCGCGCCGCGAGCCGGTCGTGCAGGTACATGTACGAGCCGTAGAAGAACGGATCGCCTTCGCAGATCACGGCGACGTCGCGGCCTGCGTCGAGGTGCGTGGCGACGATTTGCGCGGCGGTGTCGTAGAAGTCGGCGATGATCGCTTCATAGGAAAGCGGCGGTTCGAGCGCTTCGGTGGTCACGGGATAGACGAGCGGCAGATGCTGCTGGGCATCGTGCAAATGCGCTTCGATGATGCTGAACGCGTTGCCCTTCTTCCCCTTCGCGACAAAGTACGCGACCACCGGCGCCGCCTTCAGCAAGCGCACCGCCTTCAGGGTGATGAGTTCCGGGTCGCCGGGGCCGACGCCGAGGCCGAACAAACGTCCTTGCGCCGTCATTTATTCGACCTCCGTGGCGAGCGAGTTCACGGCGGCCGCCGCCATCGCGCTGCCGCCGCGCCGGCCATGCACCACCACGTAGGGCACGCCGCGGCTGTCGTCCGCGAGCATGGCTTTCGATTCGGCCGCGCCGACAAAACCCACTGGAAAGCCGAGAATCAGCGCGGGTTTGGGCGCACCGGCGTCGAGCATATCGAGCAGATGAAACAGGGCGGTCGGCGCATTGCCGATCACGACCACGCCGCTCGCCAGCTGCGGCCGCCACAATTCGAGCGCGGCCGCCGAGCGCGTATTGCCGAGTTCACGTGCGAGCGACGGCACGTCTGGATGCGTCAGCGTGCAGATGACCTCGTTGTTCGCCGGCAGCCGCGCGCGCGTGATGCCTTGCGCGACCATGCCGGCATCGCACAGGATCGGCGCGCCTTGCGCGAGCGCCGCGCGGCCCGCCGCGCCCGCGCCCGCGGAAAATTGCAGATCGTCGATCACATCGACCATGCCGCATGCGTGGATCACGCGCACCGCGAGTTTTTCGAGGTCGGCGGGAATGCGCGACAAGTCGGCCTCCGCACGGATCGTCGCGAAGGATTGGCGATAGATCTCCTGACCGTCGCGAATGTAATCAAGCATCGGTGTCACTCCGGGCGAGGCGTTCGAGCAGGTCGGCGGCCTCGCCGATCGTCAGTTGGCGCGCGACGCACTGGCCGAAGCCGGGCCGGCCGTCGCGCCGATAAAGGTCGTACAGGCCGGGCGCGGCGGCGAGCAGCGTGAACGGCGCGCAATGCGCGGCGGCGCACGAGCGCAAGCAGCCGCTCAGATGCACGTCCACGCCGGCTGGCAGCCGAGCCGCGAGGCGCAACGCGTCGTTCTTGGTGTCGGCGAGGCCCTTCACGCAGCCGCTCGATCCGGCGCACGCGATCAGGTGCGTGATCGCGTGTGCGGGATCGCAGGCGAGACCGAGGGCGTTCAGGCCGGACAACAAGATCGGAACGGCGTGCGTGGCGATGTCGGGTAATAGCACGCTTTGCCAGGGTGTCAGGTGAAGCGTGGCGCTGCCGTGCTGTTGCGACAGCGTGGCGAGTCCCGTTAGCGTGTCTGCATCGAGACGTCCCAGCGGTGGCTGGCCGCCGACGTGCCAGGCTCCGGGCACGCGTTGGGCGTGAGCGCCAAGGCGAAGGTTGGCGTCGGCTGGTGTAATGCGGTGCCAGTTGGCGAGCTTCGCGTTTCGCGTCAGTGGGAAGTCGAGATAGCGCTGGGCGTGATGCAGTACTGCGTCGACGGAATGCGCGGTTAGCAGGTGGCGCATGCGTGTGGCGTCGGCGGCGGCGAGGTCGAGGAATGTGAGGAGCAGCGCGCGTACTAGTGCCGGGACTTGTGAAGGCAGGATTGCGGCTAGAGCCCCTGTGTTGTTCACGCCCGGTTTTGCAAGCACGGTGCTTTGGCGTTGCATAAGCGCGCCGGCATAGGCGCTCACAGGCGGACAACCCGCGAACCCGAACACGAACCGCACGCCGTCCGCCTCTTGCGACGCCGCCAGCCACACATCGTGCGGATGGTCCACTCTCGCGAGCCGTTCGCCGCCGTCCAGCAACAGTGCGAATTTCGGCGACAGCGCCGCGAAACGCGCTTCGCTTTGCAGCATAGTGAGCAATTCGGCGCACAGCGGGCGTGTGTCGAACAGCGCGAATGGATCGCGTCCGGCAGCGGGGCTGATCATGACGTTGCGGACGTCGTCGGCCGAGACTGCGGCGGAGAGTGCGTGGGCAGTGCCCACTCGCTGCGCTGCTGCGTCCGGGGCTTTCGAGGCCCATTCATTCACAGCGTCGGCCGCCGCCATCGTGTTCGCACGGCCCGCCACGCCGTTCGCCGGCATCGGCCCAAGACCGGCGTCGATCAAAGCCGCGATCAAAGCCGCCTCTTCACCGCGCTTCACGCCACGCACCTGCACATTCGCGCGATTGGTCAACTCGATCACCCCGCCCGCGTGCCGCGCGCTAGCCTCCGCGATCGCCCGAGCCTGCGCCGCGCTCAATTCGCCGCCGGGCAGTTTGATCCGGCAAATCCCGCCGTCGCGCGCGGCGACGATGCGCAGCAGCCCCGGACACGCCGAGGGCCGCAGCGTGGCGGCCGCGTCGGATAAAACGGTGGAGGGCGTTGCTTGATTCAAGACGGACACCGGGTTTAGCGTCGCGCGACGGCCCGAGCATGCCGTGAGGCGGGCATGGCTGCGGCATCGGTACACCCCGCCCGATGTTGGCTGGCACGAACAGTCTCGCCGGCAGGTCTCCTGGCTGGCAGGTCATGGTCCGCTGCGGCCTTCCCGGTCGAACCAGTGGCGTGGAGCGCAGGCGGACTCGCTGCATACAGTTGCGGGGGCAGCCACAGTGGCACTGTGTTCCCTCTTCGGCCCCGAAGGGCACCGGCGGCTGTATTATGCCTTTTTTCGAACAGCACAACGAGGCTGGACGCTTTGATCGGCGTGGCACAGCGCATTATTTGAAGACACAGAATGAGGATGGATGCATGCCCGCGTGGCTGACGGTGGTGGGCATAGGCGACGACGGCTTCGCCGGCTTGGGGCGGCCCGCGCGGCGGGCCTTGCTGGAAGCGTCGGTGGTGTACGGCGGCGAACGTCATCTGGCGATGCTGCCCGCGCGTCTCGCCGCGCGCCGTGCCGCCTGGCCGCGTCCCTTCGATCTCGCGCCCTTGCTGGCCGAGCGCGGCGCAGCCGTGTGCGTGCTGGCGAGCGGCGATCCGATGCTGTTCGGCGTCGGCGCGACACTCGCGCGGCAATTGCCGGCGGGGGAATTGCGG
The DNA here is from genome assembly GCF_003634175.1 of Paraburkholderia sp. BL17N1. NCBI lineage: Bacteria > Pseudomonadati > Pseudomonadota > Betaproteobacteria > Burkholderiales > Burkholderiaceae > Paraburkholderia > Paraburkholderia sp. BL17N1. The sequence goes on along the minus strand of NZ_RBIW01000002.1, from coordinate 3,460,202 downwards.
GTGCTGCCGGCGCCGTCGTCGTTGTCGCTGGCGGCCGCGCGGCTCGGCTGGCCGTTGCAGGATGTCGCGACGGTGTCGCTGGTGGGGCGGCCGTTGCCCGCGCTGAACGCGCATCTGCACGACGGCGCGCGCATGTTCGTGCTCAGCGCGGACGGGCGCACGCCCGCGGCGCTCGCGGCATTGCTGAACGCACGAGGTTACGGGGCGACCCGCATGAGTGTGCTGGAACACCTGGGCGGCGAGCTGGAGCGGCGCATCGACGGCCGCGCGGATCAGTGGTCCGCGGGCGACGTGGCCGCGCTGAACCTGATCGCGCTCGACTGCCGTGCTACCGAAGGTGCACCGCGTCTGCCGCTGACCTGCGGTTTGCCCGACGATGCGTTTCGTCACGACGGCCAGTTGACCAAGCGCGACGTGCGCGCGATCACGCTCGCGCGCCTCGCGCCGACGCCCGGCGAATTGCTGTGGGATGTGGGCGCGGGCAGCGGCTCGATCGGCATCGAATGGATGCGCGCGCATTCCACCTGTCGCGCGATTGCGATTGAAGGGCACGCGGAACGGCAACGTTTCATCGAACACAATCGCGATACGTTGGGTGTGCCGGGGCTGCAACTCGTGGCGGGGCGCGCGCCTGAGGCGCTGCAGGGGTTGCCGGTGCCGGATGCCGTGTTCATCGGCGGGGGCGTGACCGTGCCGGGCGTGCTGGAGGCATGCTGGGCAGGTCTGCGCGAAGGCGGGCGGCTGGTCGCCAATGCGGTGACGTTGCAAGGCGAGGCGGCGTTGACGGCGTGGCGCGAGCGGCATGGCGGGACGTTGACACGGATCGCATTGGCGGACGCGCAACCGCTTGGCGGGTTCGATACGTGGCGGCAGGCGTTGCCGATCACGCTGCTGGAGGTGACGAAGCCGGCGAGCGGCGAGGGCGTGAACCTCGTGGGAACCGAAACCGTGATTAACGCAACCAATGCGACGAATGCGGTGAATGTGCCGAATTCCAGGCGTGCCGCAAGTGCCGGAAGCGGTATGAGCGCCACGAATGTCACCAACACGACCAACTCGACCAACACGACGAAAGCGACGAACACGACCGGCGCCACCCCCACCGACCCATCGCCAGAACCCTGATGCGCGAAGAAACCCCCGAACAACCCGCGCCGCTGCGTAGCGGCTACACGACCGGCAGTTGCGCCACCGCGACGTCGCTGGCGGCGGCGCGTCTGTTGCTCGCGGGTGTCGTCAGCGAAGTGGCGGAGATCGTGTTGCCGAAGGGGCAGCATGTGCCGATGCCGCTGGTGTTCTGCCGCCTGATCGGGAATGGCGAAGAAGGCGCGGAAGCCGGCACGATCAAGGACGCCGGCGACGATCCCGACGTCACGCACGGCGCGCTCGTCTTCGCGCGCGTGCGCCTCATCGCCGAAGCGGGCGTGATATTTCGCGCGGGGCCGGGCGTCGGCACGGTGACGCGCGCGGGGCTGACGCTGCCGGTCGGCGAACCCGCCATCAACCCGGTGCCGCGCAGAATGATGGCCGAGCATCTGGCCGAACTCGCGGCGGAGCATGCGTACGGCGGCGGCTTCGAAGTAACGATCGGCGTGGAAGGCGGCGAAGCGCTCGCGCTGAAAACGATGAACCCGCGTCTCGGCATTCTCGGCGGGCTGTCGATCCTCGGCACCACCGGCATTGTGCGTCCGTTTTCGTGCTCGGCGTATATCGCGTCGATTCATCAGGGGATCGACGTCGCGCGCGCCAACGGCTATACCCATCTCGCCGCCTGCACCGGCAACGCGAGCGAGGACGCGATGCGCGCGCACTACGGCCTGCCGGATATCGCGCTGATCGAAATGGGCGACTTCGTCGGCGCGGTGCTCAAGCATATGAAGCGCGCGCCGGTCGAGCGCCTGAGCGTGTGCGGCGGCTTCGGCAAGCTCAGCAAGCTGGCGGCGGGCCATCTCGATCTGCATAGCCGCAATTCGAGCATCGACCTCGAGCGGCTCGCGCAATGGGCCGCCGAACAGGGCGCCGACGACGCGCTTCAGGCGGCGATCCGCGCAGCCAACACGAGTCAGCAGGCGGTCGCGTTGGCGCACGCGCGGCAGGTGCCGCTCGGCGATATCGTCTGCCGGCATGCGCTGGCGGTAGCGCGCGAGATCGTGCCGCCGCAGGTCAACGTCGAAATGTTCGCGATCGATCGCGAGGGTAAGCTGATCGGAGCCGCGCAATGAAAACGAAGCGGATTCTGCTGCTCGGCGGCACAGGCGACGCATTGCGGATCGCGCGGCAACTCGCGCCCGAGCACGTGTATAGTCTCGCCGGCCTCGGCAAGGTGCCTGACGATCTGGCGTGCACGGTGCGAGTCGGCGGCTTTGGCGGCAGCGAAGCTATGACGCGCTACATCGTCGGTGAAGGTATCGATCTCGTGATCGACGCGACGCACCCGTATGCCGCGCAAATCAGCGCGAACGCGGCCGAGGCGAGCCGCGCCGCGCGCGCGCCGTATTGGGCATTGCGCCGCCCGGCGTGGCAACCGCAAGCCGGCGACGATTGGCGCATGGTCGGCGACTGGAGTGAACTCACGGATGCGCTCGCGCCGTTCATAAAGCCGCTCTTCACGCTCGGCCGCGAACCGCTCGCGCATCTCGACGAGATTCCGCCGCATCAGTTCTGGGTCGTGCGTTGTCTCGAAGCGCACGCCGACACGCCGCGTGCGCGGATCCTCGCGGCGCGCGGTCCATTCACGCTCGAAGGTGAGCGTGCGCTATTCGCCCTGCAAGCCTTCGACGTGGTGGTCAGCAAAAATAGCGGCGGCCAGGCGACTGAAGCAAAACTCGAAGTCGCGCGTGAACGCGGTTTGCCGGTCGTGATGCTGCGCCGACCTGAATTGCCGGTAGCAGAGAGGGAATTCGAAAGCGTTTCCGATCTGCTCGACGCGCTGCAACGCGCAGTCTGAATCGCGCATGCATGCCACGCCGCCTCAACGAATCAGGGAGTAGTGAATGACGGTGTTTTTTATCGGCGCGGGTCCGGGCGACCCCGAACTGATCACGGTGAAAGGGCAGCGCCTCGTGCGCAGTTGTCCGGTGATCCTGTACGCGGGTTCGCTCGTGCCGGCCGCGGTGCTCGAAGGCCACGCGGCACAGCAGGTGGTCAACACCGCCGAACTCGACCTCGATCAGATCGTCGCGTTGCTCGCGGCCGCGCACGACAAAGGCCAGGACGTGGCGCGTGTGCATTCCGGCGATCCGTCGCTGTACGGCGCGATCGGCGAACAGATCCGCAGACTGCGCGAACTGAAGATTCCCTATGAGATCGTGCCGGGCGTCACCGCCACGGCGGCATGCGCGGCGACGCTGGGTTGCGAACTCACATTGCCCGATATTTCGCAGACGCTGATCCTCACGCGCTTCGCGAGCAAAACCAGCATGCCCGAAGGCGAACAACTGGCCGACCTCGCCCGGCATCGTGCGACGATGGCGATTCATCTCGGCGTGCGGCATCTCGCGCGGATCGTCGATGAATTGCGACCGCATTACGGCGGCACGTGTCCGATTGCGGTGATCTATCGCGCGAGTTGGCCCGACGAGGAAAAGATCACCGGCACGCTCGACGATATTGTCGGCAAGGTGCAATCGACCTCCATCGAGCGGACCGCGTTGATCCTGGTCGGCCAGGTGCTGGCCGCCGAAGGCTTCGCCGACTCGACGCTGTATGCGAAAGACTGAAACCGTCTGCTTGAAAAAGCCCATCCGCGCACCGTCGCACAGTGCGCGGATTAGCTCGCAACGCCAGATCCTCTTACGCCGTCACTTCATCCGGCTGCCTCGCCGCCAGCTTCACACGCAATGCTTTGGCGGCCCGAACCATATTCGTCAGCGCAGCTTCGGTCTCCGGCCAGCCGCGCGTCTTCAGCCCGCAATCCGGATTGACCCACAAGCGCTCAGCGGGAATCACTTCGCACGCGCGTTCCAGCAGACGTTCCATGGCTTGCGCATCCGGCACGCGCGGCGAGTGGATATCGTAGACGCCCGGGCCGATTTCGTTCGGATACGCGAAAGCGCCGAAACCGTCGAGCAGTTCCATCGCCGAGCGTGAGGTCTCGATTGTGATCACGTCGGCATCCATCGCGGCGATCGACGGCAGAATGTCGTTGAACTCCGAATAGCACATATGCGTATGAATCTGCGTTTGATCGGCCACGCCCGCGGCTGAAATGCGGAACACGCGCGTGGCCCATTCCAGATACGCAGCCCAATCGGCGCGACGCAACGGCAAGCCTTCGCGGAAAGCCGGTTCGTCGATCTGGATGATGCGAATGCCGGCCTTTTCCAGATCCACCACCTCTTCACGGATCGCGAGCGCGAGTTGCAGCGCGGTGGTCGAGCGCGGCTGGTCGTCACGCACGAACGACCATAGCAGCATCGTCACCGGACCGGTCAGCATGCCTTTCATCGGAATCTGCGTGAGCGATTGGGCGTAGCGTGTGGTTTCGACCGTCATCGGTTCGGGACGATACACGTCGCCGTAAATGATCGGCGGTTTTACGCAGCGAGAGCCGTAGCTTTGCACCCAGCCGTTTTCCGTGAACGCATAGCCCCACAACTGTTCGCCGAAATATTCGACCATGTCGTTGCGTTCGGCTTCGCCGTGCACCAACACGTCGAGGCCCAGCTCTTCCTGTTTGCGTACGGCGATCTCGATCTCGGCGCGCATGCGCTGCAGATAGTCGAGTGCGCGCAGTTCGCCGCGCTTGTAGGCGGCGCGCGCCTGGCGAATCGCGGACGTTTGCGGGAACGAGCCGATCGTGGTGGTCGGCAGGAGCGGCAGGTCGAGCGCTTCGCGTTGCAGTCGATTGCGTTCGGCGAACGGGCTTTGCCGGTCGGCCATCGCGCTGCTCACCGCGGCCACGCGTTTTTGCACGAGCGCGTTGACCACTGTGCTGGAATGGCGGCGCGCTTCGAGCGCGCGGTCGGCGGCGGCGAGTGTTGCCTCGGCTGCCGCAGGGTCGCGCAAGGCGAGGGCGAGCGTGGCGACTTCGTCGAGTTTTTCGGTGGCGAAGGCGAGCCAGGATTTCAGATCGGCGTCGAGTTTTTGCTCCGCATCGAGCGAGACCGGCACATGCAGCAACGAGCACGACGACGAAACCCACAAGCGTTCGCCGAATTCCGCATGAAGGGCCTGCAGCGATTCGACGATCTCGCCGAGATCGGCGCGCCAGATATTGCGTCCATCGATCACACCGGCCGACAAGACCGCGTGCTTAGGCAATGCCGCGCGCCAAGCGTCGAGTTGCTGCGGCGCGCGCACCAGGTCGAGATGCACACCGGCGACCGGCAGCACAGCCACACGCGGCGCGTGTTCCGCTGCGCTTTCGAAGTACGTGGCCAGCAGCACTTTCACGCCCGACGTGCCGAGCACGTCATACGCGGCGGAAAACGCGTCGAGCCATTCAGTGGGCAGATCGACGCACAACGCTGGCTCGTCCAGTTGCACCCATTCGATGCCGCGCTGCTTGAGCTTCTCTAGCAAACGGCTGTAGCGGATCACTAGCTTCGGCAGCAACGACAAACGGTCGAAGCCGGCGACATGGCTCTTCGACAGCCACAGGTAAGTGATCGGGCCGATCAGCAGCGGCTTGACCGGCAGGTTCAGGGCGAGCGCTTCATCGATCTCGTCGAACAGCCACTCGACGCCGCCGTCGAAACTCGTCTGCGGTCCCAGTTCCGGGACGAGGTAGTGGTAGTTCGTATCGAACCACTTGGTCATTTCCATGGCCGGTTGCGCGGCGTTGCCACGCGCGAGCTCGTAGTACTGCGCAAGCGACAACGTCTTCGCGTCGAAGCCGAAACGCTGCGGCAAAGCACCGAGCAGCGCGCTCAGATTGAGCATCTGGTCGTAGTAGGCAAAATCGCCGACGGTGACGAAGTCCAGCTTGGCATCCTGCTGCAATTGCCAATGACGGGCGCGCAGTTCGCGCGCGACGCCGAACAAATACTGTTCGTCGGATTCGCCGCGCCAGAACGACTCCTGCGCGAATTTCAGTTCGCGCTGCGCGCCGATGCGAGGAAAGCCGGGAATATGCGTGCGGGCCATGTGAAGTCCTGTTGTTCGTTGTGTGAATTGACGCCCAGTGTGAAAGTCACGCTATGATTCATCAAGCGACATGTTTTCACCAATGTATGAGCCAGATTCATATCAAGCTTTTTTCCTTCAACGCGGAGCCATTTCCATGCTTGAGCTTCGCCACCTGCGTTCGCTGATTGCCATTGCCGAGTCGGGCAAACTGGTGGCGGCTGCCGAGCGCGTGCATCTGAGCCAGTCCGCGCTCTCGCATCAGATTCGCGATATCGAGGCGCATTACGAGGTGTCGCTGTTCGAGCGCACCAAACAGGGTTTGCGTTTCACTGCGGCCGGCGAGCGGCTGCTTGCGCTCGGCCGCGAAACGATCGCGGCGGTGAGCGCGGCGGAGCGCGATCTTGTTCGGCTGAAAGGCGACACGCGCGGCGAGTTGCGCATCGTGCTGGAATGCCATACGTGCTTCGACTGGCTGATGCCGGTCATGGACGAATTCCGCCGGCGCTGGCCGGAGGTCGAAGTGGATCTCGTCGCCGGGTTCCACGCGGATCCGTTGCGTTTGCTCAGCGACGGCAAGGCCGATGTGGTGATCGGCTCGAAACCCGCCGCGCGGCGCAGCCTGCATATCGCGCCGCTATTCCGCTTCGAGATTCTGGTGGTGATGGCCAACGAGCATCGGCTGCGCAACAAGCGTCGCGTGGTGTCGGACGATCTGCGTGACGAGACGTTGATTACCTATCCAGTGCCGGAGGCGCGCATCGATCTGATTCGCGAGGTGCTGGAGCCCGCCGGCATCAAACTCGAACGGCGCACGGCGGAACTGACCATTGCCATCATGCAACTGGTGGCGAGCCGCCGCGGGATCGCGGCGCTGCCGAACTGGGGCGTGAAAAACTACGTCGATCACGATTACGTGCTGGCCAAGCGCGTCGGCACCCAGGGACTGTGGAGCGAACTATACGCAGTGGCCGCGAAAGGCTTCGCGAACCGGCCTTATTTCGATGATTTCGTCAGGATCGTACGCGATACCTGCGCGGCGCAACTCGACGGCATCGAGTTGCTGACGGAAGAGGGCCACACGTAATGACCATCGCCCGCCTCAGTCGACAGTACTTCACGAACCCGATTTCAACTGCGCCCACAAGCGGCCTTCCAGACGCTTGATCTGCGCGGGCAAAGGCTTGAGCAGGAACAGCGTCTTCAGCACGGCCTCGGGCGGATACACGGTCGGGTCGTTGAGAATTTCCGGCCGCACGAATTTGCGGGCGGCGGCATCCGCGTTCGGATAGAACACGGTGTTGGTAATGTCCGCGTGCACTTCGGGGCGCTCGATATAGTTGATCCAGTTGAGCGCCGCTTCGGGATGCGGCGCATCTTTCGGGATCGCCATCATGTCGAACCAGACCGGCGCGCCGCCTTGCGGAATGAAGTACTTGACCTCATAGCGCTTGCCGGCTTCACGCGCGCGATGGCTTGCCATCGAAACATCGCCTGACCAGCTCAGCGCGAAGCAGATATCGTCGCCCGCCAGGTCGTTGATATAACTCGTCGCGTTGAACTGCGTGATATACGGGCGGATCTTTTTCAGCGCCTCGTAAGCGGCCTGATAGTCGGTGGGATTCTCGCTGTTCGGATCGCGGCCGAGATAGTGCAGCGTGACCGCGAACACATCGGACGGCGCGTCGAGCACGGAAACGCCGCAACTCTTCAGCTTGCTTAGGTACTCGGGTTTGAACAGGATGTCCCAGTTATCGAGCGGCGCCTCGTTGCCGAGAATCTTCTTCACGCGGGTGAGGTTGTAGCCGAGCCCTGTCGTGCCCCACGCCCACGGCACCGCGTACTGATTGCCGGGGTCCGCGTCGGCAACCAGCTTCAGCAGATTGCGGTCGAGGTTCGCGAGATTCGGCAGCTTCGATTTGTCGAGCTTTTGATAAATACCGGCTTCGATCTGTTTGGCCAGAAAGTTCGAGGTCGGCACCACGACGTCGTAGCCGGTCGAACCGGTCAGCAATTTCGCCTGCAAGGTTTCGTCGCCGTCGTACACGTCGTAGCGCACGTGAATGCCGGACTCTTTTTCGAAGTTCGGCACGGTGTCTTTCGCGATGTAGTCAGCCCAGTTGTACAGGTTGAGCTGTTTTTCGTCGGCGTGCGAGGCAGCGCTGAGTGCGCCGAGCAGCAGGGCGGCCAGAAGCCGTTTCATCGTGGTGCGGGGCATGGTGGGTCATCTCATCCGGAAAGGGTTCAACGGGTCGCGGGCGCGCTTATAAGTGCGTGAGGCGTTGCAGCTTCTGGTTGCGCATCAGGCACAGCATGTCCGACGCGAGATGCGCGGCGGCGAGGGCGGTCACGTCGCTGTGGTCGTACGGCGGCGACACTTCCACTACGTCCGCGCCCACCAGGTTCACGGCGCCCAGCGCGCGCACGATCTCCAACGCTTGCGCCGAACTCAGCCCGCCCGCCACCGGCGTGCCCGTGCCGGGCGCGAATGCCGGGTCGAGACAGTCGATGTCGAAGGTCAGGTAAGTGGGCGCGCTGCCGACAATGGACAGCACTTCGTCGATCGTGGCTTGCGTGCCGTTGCGATGGACCCACGGCGCATCGAGAATGCGCACGCCCATGAAGTCGTCGTTCCATGTGCGAATGCCGATCTGCACCGAACGCGCGGGATCGATCAGCCCTTCACGGATTGACTTGTAGAACATCGTGCCGTGGTTCAGCGAATCGGGGTTGTCGTCCGGCCAGGTGTCGCAATGCGCGTCGAAATGGATCAGGCTGAGCGGCTTGCCGTATTTCTCGACGTGCGCGACGAGCAACGGATACGTGATGTAGTGGTCGCCGCCGAACGTCAGCATGCGCGCGCCGGTGGCGAGAATGCCGCGGGCGTGCGCGATGATCGCGTCGCGAATGCTCGACGGGTTGTGCGCGTCGAACCAGCAGTCGCCGTAGTCGACCACGTTCAGATGATCGAATGGATCGACGCCCCACGGAAATGCGCCGAGTTCCGCCAGTTGTACCGAGGCGGCGCGCACGCCCGCCGGGCCGAAGCGTGCGCCGGGACGGAAAGTCGTGGCGAGATCGAGCGGGATGCCGGATACGGCGACGTCCACGCCGGTGAGGTCACGCGAGTAGGGGCGGCGCATGAAAGACAGCACGCCCGCATAGGTCGGCGCGGCGGGCTGGCCGCCGTCTTGAGCGGGGCTTTTCAAATACGGATGTGGCGCGTTCAGATTCAGGGTCATACAGAGCTATCCGGTCGGTTAGATGAAGCGCCCGTCACACAAATATTGCTCATGTCTGCCGCAAGGCGAATCGGCGGCGAGTTACGCGTGACGGGCAACTGGGTCTATGATTGCGGGGAAAAATTCCGGCGAAAAGCGAAGAATCTTGCTGAAAGTATCGATATTTCTAATATCTCGACCAACCAGACGATGCGCAGACTTCCACCCTTGCAAGCCTTGCTCGCCTTCGACGCCGCCGCGCGTCTGGGCAGCTTCACGCGCGCCGCGCAGGAACTGGCGCTGACGCAGTCGGCGATCAGCCATCAGATCCAGCAGCTCGAGGAATGGACCGGGCAGCCGCTGTTTCGCCGCATCGGCCGCGGTGTGGCGCTGACCGCCGCCGGCACGCTGTACGCGCAAACCGTGACGACGGCGCTCGCCACGCTTGCCGACGGGCGCGATCGCATCGAGCCGTACGGCAATCCGGATTCGGTGATTCTCGTGTGCGCGCCGCAATTTGCTTCAGGCTGGCTGATGCCGCGCATGCGGGCGTTCGCCGAAGCGTTGCCGACGCTGGAGCTATGGCTCGTGACCGGCGAGGAAGTCAACGAGATCGACCGCGTGGATGTCGATCTGGTCGTCTCGTCGAAGGCCATCCGAACGCCGGAAGTGGTGTGCGAGCCATTGCTCAGCGAAGCGGCCGTGGCGATCTGCGGACCGGTGACGGCGCGCCGTCTGCGTGACGCGCCGTTTCCCGATGTCTTGACGCAGGCGCCGTTGCTGGTGCACGAGGCGCGTCCCGAATGGGCGCCGTGGCTGCCGGAATTGAAGCGCGGCGGCTTGCGCACGCGCCGGGCGATCACGGTTAGCGATCCACGTTTTCTCGTCGCTGCTGCGGAACAGGAAATGGGCATCGCGATGGTGTCGCGACTCGACGCGGGCGACGCGTTGACGAGCGGCCGCGTCGAAGTCCTGCCGCAAGTGCCGGGCTTCGCGCTCGCGCCGCTCTGGCTGATGCGCTCAGCGCAACCGGCGCGCTCGGCCGCGGTGGATGCGGTTCACGCGTGGATGACTGCGCTGTGCCGTGAGGAGCAAGGAGCGCAATGAGCGCGCTCGCGATCGCCGGCGCGACCGCGAAAAGATCATGGTATCTCGCCGGCGCGAGCCGCAACGAGCATCCTGCCTCGCGCGGCGCGCGCCGCCTGAAATTTCGCAAGCTCTGCACCGTCTTGCGGCCGCGACGCCGCTATCCTAGCGCCATGATGAAGCCCAGCACCGAACGTGATTACCGTCGGCGGATCGCCCGCGTGGTCGAGGCGATTCTGCTCGAACCCGGCGCGCACCATACGCTGGAGAGCCTCGCCGCGGTGGCGCTCCTGTCGCCGTTTCATTTTCATCGCGTGTACCGGGCGTTGACGGGCGAGAGCGTCGTGGAGACCGTGCAGCGCCTGCGGCTTGCGCAAGCGGCGCAACGGCTGACCGATGCCGCCGCGTCAATCACCACGGTCGCGCACGATGCCGGCTACAACAGCCCGCAAGCCTTCGCGCGTGCGTTTCGCGGCTTCACCGGCGTCTCGCCGAGCGAGTTCAAGGCACGGCAAAAACGTCTGGCCGCGCCATGCAGGGGCCGCGCGACTGACGCACAGCTCGACGCGCCGAGGAACAACGCCCCGGCTCCGGCGCTGCCTGCCGTCGAACTCACGGAGATCGCGCCGTTCGACGTGCTCAGTCTGCGGCACGACGGACCCGTCGCAACCATCGGCCAGACCTTTCGCGCGCTCATGACGATGCTACGCTGCGACGAAAACGCGGTGATGGATCAGCGCGTGGGCATCTGCGTGCGCGATCCGGCGGCGAAGGACAGTTTCAGCTATCGCGCGGCGATCGTCGCGAGCCCGCGTGACGTGCCGCTCGAAGCCGGCGATGCAGTCGAACCGCTACGGCTCGAAGGCGGGCTGTACGCGGTGCATCGGCTGATCGGTCCGTATGCGTTGATCTCGCCGACCTTTCGCGCACTTTACGGCGGCTGGCTGCCGCAAAGCGGTTATCTGCGCGACCGGCGTCCCGCACTCGAGCTGTATCGCAATCCACTGGTCGCCGGTCTGCAGCAGACGTGCGTGACCGACCTGATGATTCCTATCCGCAAGGACTGACCATGTTTCGTGCGAGCTGTGCCGTCATCGCCGGATTGGCATGTGCGGCGGCGTTGTGCTGGGCGGGCGCCGTGTCGGCGGATCAGGCCGACTTGCATGTGGGCGAGACGACGCGCGTGTTTCAGCCCGCCGTGGCTCGCCATTGGCGCGGGGCGAAAACCGAGGCGCTGGTGACGCGCATCTGGTATCCGGTCGACACGTCGGTGCCGCAGACGCCGCGCCAGATCGGCGCGCCCGCTCAGCCGATCTTTCACGGCCGTGCCGCCGCCGACGATGCGCCGCTCTCGACCGCCCACACGAGCTACCCGCTGCTGGTGCTCTCGCACGGCACGGGCGGCACCGCCGACAGTCTCGACTGGCTGGCCGCGGCGCTCGCCGCGCAAGGCTATATCGTGGCCGGCGCCAATCATCCGGGCAACAGCGCGGCGGCGCCGATGACGCGCGACGGCTTCATGCTCTGGTGGGAGCGCGCCACCGACGCGAGCGAAGTGCTCGACGGCGTGCTCGCCGATCCGCTGCTCGGGCCGCATGTGGACCGCGAGCGGATCGGCGCGGTGGGTTTTTCGCTGGGCGGCTATACAGTGCTCGAACTGGCGGGCGCGCGGACCAATCTGCCGGCGTTCGAGCGTTTCTGCGCATCGCCTGAGGCCGACGCGATCTGTCATCCACCGGAGGCGGCGCGTATCAGCGATGCATCGGGCGTGGCGCCCTCGGCACTCGACGATCTATCAGCGGCAACGAAGGCCTCGCGCGCGCGGTCCGGCGCGTCGTATCGCGATCCACGCGTCAAAGCCGTGTTCGCCATTGCGCCCGCATTGGGCGAGGCCTTCGACGACGACTCGTTTGCCGGCGTGACGATTCCCGTCTCGCTGCTCGCGGGTGACGCCGACGTCACCGCGCCGGTGGCCACCAACATTCATCGCATAGCGGGTTTGCTGCGCAACGCGCATGTGGAGATGGTGCCGGGCGCGTCGCATTACACGTTTCTGGATACCTGTCTCGCCGATGTCGTCGCGCACCTCGCGGGCATTTGCCGGGATGGACCGGGCGTCGATCGTGATGCGGTGCATGCGCTGGCTGCCGACCGGGCGGTCCGCTTTTTCGCGGCGACCTTGCCGGCGCGGTGAAGCTGACAGAAGTGCGTCAGGCTTATCGAACAAAGCGCGGCGGCGGACCGTACGCCGCCGCGCCCGCCACGCATCTCAGTCCTCCAGCGGCGCCAATGCTTCGATCGGCATCTTCCTCTCGCCGCCGATCCTGATCGCGGGCACGAACATCAGCAGCACGACCACGAAGATCGCGATGACGAAGAGCGAAATGAACGTGAGGTGCAGCGATTGATGCAGGACAGTGCGGATCATGTCGCTGTCACCGAGACTGGCGGCCTGATTTTGCAACAGCGCCTTCAACTGATCCGACGTGACCACGGCCACACCTTTCGAATGACTGAGGCCGAAGTTGAGCACCGCGCCGAACAGCGTTGCGCCCAGGGTGCTGCCGAGATTGCGCGAAAACAGATTCGACGCGGTGGCGCTGCCGCGTTCGTCCATGCGAACGATCTCCTGGATCAGGATCAGGCAACTGACGCTCGACGTGCCCATGCCGAAGCCCATGATCAACGAGCCGAATGCCGCGACGAGCGGCGAGCCGCCGGGCGACACAAACAGCAGCAACAGCGCGCCGAGCGGAATGGCCGCGCTGCCGCCGATCAGAATGCGCCGCAAGCCGAGCCGATGAAACGACTTCGCCGCGAGCGTCGCGCCGGCCGGCCAGCCCACCATCATCATCGTCAGGGCGAGGCCGGCGATCACCGGCGAGCGATGCAGCACGCCCTGCACGTACATCGGCAAAAACGTGGTCGCGCCCATCAGGATCATGCCGGACAGCAACGTGGCGCCGTTGGAGGCGGCAATCGGCCGGCGGCTCCAGAGCGCGAAGGAGATCATCGGTTCAGCCGCGCGGCGCTCCTGCCACACGAACAGCAGCACGCACAGCACGAACGCGCCGCCCGCCATCGACGCTTGCGCAATCTGGTCGTCGCCGGCGTAGGTGAGCGCCATCATGAGGGCGGCGATGGCCGCCATGAACAACGCCGCGCCGCCGAAATCGATCGAAGGGCGCGCATGCCGTTCCGATTCGCGCAGAAACGCGATGAAGCCCGCCGCGGAGGCAAGGCCGATCGGCACGTTCATCCAGAAGATCCAGGCCCACGACATGTTGTGAATGATGAAGCCGCCGACCATCGGGCCCACCACCGCGGAAATCGCCCACACGCTAGCGAGATAGCCTTGCACCTTGCCGCGTTCGCGCGCGGGATAGAGATCGGCGACGATGGTCAGCGTGACCGGCTGGATCGCGCCCGCACCGACGCCCTGAATCAGCCGGAACGCGATCATCGCCGGCATCGACCAGGCGAAGCCGGCCAGCACCGAGCCAAGCAGAAAGATGGCGATGCCGGCCAGCATGACGGGCTTGCGGCCGTACAGATCGGCGAGTTTGCCGAATACCACGGTCATGGCGGTCTGGGTGAGCAGGAACGACGAGAAGACCCAGCTATACAGATGCAGATCGCCGAGTTGCGCGACGATCTGAGGCATGGCGGTGGAGACGATGGTGGCTTCGATGGCGACCATCGCCATGGACGCCATCACGGCGGCAATGACGAGGGGACGCGACGATTGCGGGTTGCGGGACATGGGCCAGGAGTTAGTATTAGGATATAAGGCACGTCGGGCAGCGTGGCCATGGGCGGCCAGGCCGTGACGCATCGGCACGACCGTACGAGGACGGCCGGTGTCGAGTATGCACCCTGCTGAGAATGCGCGCTGACCCCGGCCGGTCTTGCGGACCACGCCGCCGTGGCACAGCGTTTGCGCACTCGAAGCTTTCTTTCGACAAATGGAGGGTCATCATGAGGATCGAATTCACCGGACGCCGTGAAGTGGTTGCGGCGGCGCGCGTCGCCTTCGAAGCCAATGTCGACGGGGCCGACGTCTGGTGCAGCGTGTCGCTGGATGCGCTGAACGAGCATTTCGGCAACGACGGCCCTTCGGCCCATGACCTCGTCAATACGTTCGAGGCGAATCGCGCGCGGATTGAAAACGCTACGCGCAAGGTCCTCGAAAAAAACGGCGGGCAGTCCGTGGAACTCGAAACCGGTGATTTCAACAGGGCCTGAGCGGCCTGGTTTCTGATTGACGATGAGCCCGGCGCGCGCGCCGGGCCTCGCAAACGACTCAACGGCTGTTGTTCATACACAACCCGCCATTCCGCGCAGAGCCATCGCCGCGCGTCTCCTGCTTTCAAAACACCTCGTCGAAGCGCGGCACATCGCGATTGCTGCGTGCAGATGACGGATTCTTCCAGATTCCATAAAGGACTGCTCCAGGGTCGGGGCATTCGTTTTCAATGCCCGTGTTTCTATACTCGCGTCGCTGTTCAACCTGATATTCCAGCTACGCAGGAGCATTGACGTGAAAAAGATTACCGCCGCGGTCGCGGCGTTCGCAGGACTCGCCGCGGCGACGGCGCATGCGCAAAGTTCGGTCACGCTGTACGGCCTCATCGACGCCGGCGTGATGTACACCAACAACGTGAAGAAGGGCGGATCGCAGGGCGCGCTCGTTCAGGCGACGAGCGGCAACATCAACGGCAGCCGCTTCGGCTTGCGCGGCGCGGAAGATCTCGGCGGCGGATTGCAGGCGATTTTCGTGCTGGAGAACGGCTACAACGTGCAGAACGGCAAGCTCGGCCAGAACAACCGGCTGTTCGGCCGTCAGGCGTTTGTCGGCTTGAGCAGCAAGCAGTACGGCACGCTCACACTGGGCCGCCAGTACGACTCGCTGGTCGATTTCGTCGCGCCGCTCTCGGGCACGGCGGGCACCTTCGGCGATACCGGCTTCGCACATCCGTTCGACAATGACAATCTGAATCACTCCGTGCGCATGAGCAACGCCGTGAAGTACACGAGCGCGAACTACGCCGGTCTGAAGTTCGGTGGGATGTACGCATTCTCGAACAACACGGAATTCGCGGTCAATCGTGCCTATAGCGCCGGCGTGAGCTATGTCAACGGTCCGTTCAAGGCGGCTGCCGGCTATTTGCAGATCAACGGTTCGAACTCGACCGGCAATACGTCCGGCGCGGTCGATCTCGGCGAATCCGCGGCCAATGGCACGGGCGGCTTTCAGCTCGGCGCCGATGTGCAGCGCACGGCTGGCGCCGCGTTGAGCTATGGCTTTGGTCCCGTGACGGCCGGCTTCGTCTACACGCACAGCCAGTTCCAGAACACCGCATCGTTCGGCGCCACGCATGGCTCGATGCGCTTCGACAACTACGAAGTGAACGGCAAGTACGCCGTGACGCCCGCGGTGAGCCTCGGGGCGGCCTATACCTATACGGACGCGCATGTGGGCGGCACCTCGAGCTTCGGCTCGGATCCGAAGTGGAATCAGGTGAACCTGCAAGCCGTCTATGCGCTGTCGTTGCGCACCGACGTGTATGCCGAAGCGATGTACCAGCACGTGAGCGGCAAGGGCTACACCGCGTTTATCAACACCGCGGGCGGCGCGTCGTCGACGGCAAATCAGGTGGTCGGCACGGTGGGGATCCGCACGCGCTTCTGAGCGTGATTGCTCCGGATTCAGGAACAATCCCTTCGACGGCGGGCCGTTATTCTATGAGGAATCGGCACCTATATTGGTTTCAGCGGTTGCGCGGAGAGCGATTCGAAGCGCTGCTGACCATCAATTATCGGAGGTGTTTCCATCATGAATTCCCTGATCAAGGCTGTCGTTATCGTCGCTTCGCTGGCTGCTTCGGCCACCGTGTTCGCCCAATCGAATTCCGGCATTACGCGCGAGCAGGTGCGCGCGGAACTGGTTCAACTGCAGCAGGGCGGCTATCACGTCGGCGACGGCGACCAGGCGCATTACCCGGAAGCGATTCAGGCCGCAGAAGCGCGCGTCGCCGCGCGCAATGGCGAGACCAGCGGTTATGGCGGCAACGTGGCGGGTACCTCGCAAAGCGGCCGCCCGGCTGTGTCTTCCGCCGACTGGAATGCGATGTATAGCCGTTGATCCGACGGGCGCGGGGTAGTGCGCGCCGGGTTGGAAGGGACTCTTCCAGCATGGCGTATATATCGGCTCCGGCGGTATCGGTAAAGTAGTCAGGCACGCACGGTTTCCGGTGTGCGAGCGAGAGAGTTGGCCCCGGCTGGTAACAGCCGGGGCTTTTTTTATTTCGCCGCGCACGGTGAAAATGTTCTCACCATGGCGCCTCGGCGACGTTCGCACTCGCATGTTTGTCCAGTGCGCGGTCGCAGCCTTTGGCTGCGGTATAGTCGCGCCAATGGATCGCATGTATGCTCGCGGGTTTCATATTGCCGCGAGCACTGCGGGCTCACGCTTCGATTTATGGAGAACAATCGTGCAGGAAATCATCGAGGGTCTCATCCGCTTTCAACGCGAAGTCTTTCCGCAGCAAAGCGCATTGTTCAAGCGTCTGTCCACGGCGCAAAGTCCCAGCACGCTTTTCGTGACGTGCTCGGATAGCCGTGTCGTGCCGGAGCTGCTGACGCAGACCGAGCCGGGTTCGCTGTTCGTGATCCGCAATGCGGGCAACATCGTGCCGTCTTATGGTCCGGAACCGGGCGGTGTGTCGGCGACCGTCGAATACGCGGTGGCCGTGTTGGGCGTGCGCGATATCGTGATCTGCGGCCACTCGAACT
This sequence comes from Paraburkholderia sp. BL17N1, assembly GCF_003634175.1. Lineage (NCBI taxonomy): Bacteria > Pseudomonadati > Pseudomonadota > Betaproteobacteria > Burkholderiales > Burkholderiaceae > Paraburkholderia > Paraburkholderia sp. BL17N1. The sequence continues at coordinate 3,443,034 of NZ_RBIW01000002.1, read as the reverse complement.
GCGGCGCGATGACGGCGATCTCGACCTGCAAGAATCTCGATCATCTGCCGGCAGTGGCGGGCTGGCTGCGTCACGCGGATGCGGCCAAGGCCATCAACGCATCACGCACCTACCATTCGGACGCCGAGTGCCTCTCCGCGCTGGTCAAGGACAACGTGATCGCGCAACTGGCGAACATCCGCACGCATCCGTCGGTGGCAGTCGGGCTCGCGAATAAAACACTGCGGCTGCACGGCTGGATCTTCGATATCGAAAGCGGCACGATGCTCGCGCTCGACGGCACTAGCGGCAAATTTTTACCGCTAGTGGACAACCCGGACATCTACGCCGTCTAACTTGATGTCCGAGCGTGGGATGCGCACGATGAGGCGTCGCGCGCGCGGCCCGCTTTCACGGCTCATGCCGGTTCGAACGGCACCGCTGGGGCGTTGCTCATGACATAGGAGGCGAGCCATGTGCGGCCGTCATCTGTCTTCCCCCACGCGGCGCAATCTGCTGCTGGCCGGTGCGTCGTCGATCACGCTGGCGGGTTTGTCGCGGCGCGTAGCCGTGGCGGCGGATCCCGCGCCAGGCAATGCGCCGAATTCGATTCCACCTTCTGAAGCGCTCGACCGCCTGATGCAGGGCAACGCCCGTTACGCCGCGAACAACCCTTCAAACAAGGACTATTCCGCAGGCCGCGCGGCGCGTGTCTCGGCGCAGTATCCGATTGCCGCCGTCGTTGGGTGTGCGGATTCGCGGGTCGCGCCCGAGCTCGCCTTCGATCAGGGTCCGGGCGATCTGTTCGTGGTGCGCGTGGCAGGTAATTTCGTCAACGACGATATTCTCGCGAGCCTCGAATACGGCGTCGAGTTCCTCGGCGTGCCGCTCATCATGGTGCTCGGACATACGCAGTGTGGTGCGGTGAGCGCCACGGTCAAGGCGCTCAAGGATGGCGTTCATTTGCCCGGCCATCTGCCGGAACTGGTTCGCGCGATCAAGCCCGCCATGCAGTTGGCGAAAGTGACGAAAGTGACGAAAGGAGATCAAGGCGACGATCTCGTTACGCAAACCACGATTGAAAACGTCAGGTTGAATGTCAACCGGCTGATCGCGTCCAGACCGATGATCGGGCCGTATGTGAAAAGCGGGAAGGTCAAGATTGCCGGCGGCATTTACGACCTGGCGACCGGCAGGGTCACGTTGCTCTGACGCACCATTCGCTAGTCAACCGCTGAAGCATCGAAACGCAAGGCTGATACGCGGCTCCGTCACACCCGCGAGCTTGGGAATGCCGTGCTCGTGCGTGAATTGCGACGCATAGCTCATGACCAGACAACTGCCGGGTTCCAGTTCAACATGCACGATCCGTCCGGCGCCGGCGCCCGCTTTCGGCCGGATCGACATGCGGCGGCTCGTGCCGAGCGAAATGATGGCAATGGGCTGGGCGGGCACCAGCTTCTCGGTCTTGTCGCTGTGAAGCGCGACGCTGTCGCCGCCGTCGCGATAGAGATTGAGGCCGACGCGGTTGAACGGCGCGCCCACGAGCGCGCGCGCGGCTTCGAATGCTTCGCCCAAGGGTGCGGGCAGATCGTCGGCACCACGCGCGAACGTGGCGAGCAGACGCGGCACAGCGACTTCGCGGTCGTACATCATGCGCTGCTGACTCAGCCAGCCGACATTGCGCAGCGCCGTCTCGAACCACGCTTGCGCCGTGGCAGCCGGGATCGACTCGGGCAGATAGCGGATTCCGCCTTCCTGGTCATGGAGAAGGGAAAAGGGCTCGGGCGCGAATAGGGCTTGCTGGGACACCATGATTCCGACGTGGGCTGGGTGCCGCGCGGTCGGACAACGAAGGGCGGCTCGGGCAATCATTATACTGTGTTTTTATACAGTATTCATGGGCCGCCACGGCCGCAAGCCCGCCCTCCGTGCGGACTCAATCGCCCGGGCTATACAGGTCGAGCAGCTTGAGCGTCACGCCATTGGTCCAGCCGAAGCCGTCCTGCAACGGATATTCGCCACCACCGCCGCCGCCCGTTCCCGAGCCTTCCACCACGTATTTCTCGACCAGTTTCTGATCGGACGCGTAGACGCCTTTCACGTCGGTAAGAAAACGCGTGCCGATCTGTTGCGCGAGCTCGTCCTGCCCGTAGCGCTTCAAGCCCTGAATGGCGGCCCAATGCAGCGGCGCCCAGCCGTTCGGCGCATCCCATTGCTGCGTCGTGTTGTAGGTCGTGGTGACGAGGCCGCCCGGCTTCAACAAGGTCGACTGCACCTGTTTCGCCGTCTTGAGCGCACGTTCTGGCCACGCCGCGCCGACAAACAGCGGAAACACCATCGCGGCCGTCTTGTTGTCGCGCGGTTTGGCGAGCTCCCAGTCATAGTCGCCGTAATAGCCGTTGGGATTCCACAGATAGCGATTGATGCCGAGCGCGCGTTTCGCGGCGCGCTGCGCGAATTCGCCGACGCAGCGGAAATCGCGCGTCTCGCCGCAACCCTTGGCGATGGTGATCTCGAGGTGGAACATCAGGCTGTTCAGGTCGACCGGAATGATCGACGTGGTGCGCACCGTCGCGAGTGTCATGTTGTCGCCGAACCAGCGCGAGCTGAAATCCCAGCCGCTTTCGGCGGTGGCGCGCAACTCGCGGTAGACGTCGTTCGGCTTGCGGCCGCTCGCCTGTTGCGCGGTCTGGATGTCCTCCAGATACGACTCGTCGCGCGGCGTGTCGAGCTCATCCCAGTAGCGGTTGAGCACCGTGCGATCCGGCATCACGACCACATTGCGCGTGGCCGAGCCGGGTTGCGTGGTGGTCTCGCCCTGCATCCAGTACGCGTATTCCTTGCGCAGCGCCGGCAGGTACTTCTGGTAGACGCCGTGGCCTTCCGCCTTCGCGGCGAGTTCGACCATGTGCGAGAAAAACGGCGGCTGCGAACGGTCGAGGTAGTAGGTGCGATTGCCGTTCGGAATATGGCCGAAGGTATTGATCTCGTAGGCGAAGTTGTCGAGCATGTCGTCGACGAGATTTTCGTTGCCCGATTCCTGCAGCCCAAGCATCGTGAAATAGGTGTCCCAGTAGTAGCCTTCGCGGAAACGGCCGCCCGGCACCACATAGGGTTTCGGCAATGGAATCAGCGAGCTGTTGGGCGGCGCGCTCGTGGTGGTGCGGGTCAATGCGGGCCACAGCCAGTTGATGTGTTCACGCAGAGTCTGGTTGGCGGGCGGCGTGATGATCGGCTCACTCGGCGGCGTGAAGTATTTGTTGACGAACTTCGCCAGCGAAAAGCGGGGGTTGTGCTTTTGCTGCTCGTACAGTTGGACGATCGCGGCGGGATCGGCGTTCGGCGTTGCGTCGACGAAGGTCTTCTGATCCGGGTAGATTTGCGCGGTTTGCACGGCGACGAAGAGATCGCCGTAGAGTATGTCGGGCGCGGGCGGAAGCGTGCCGCCGACCTGCGTGTCGGCATGGCAGACGCCGGCGAGATTGATCAGGAAAACGAAGCTTGAAGCGGCCGCTATGCGGTGCAGCCTGGTGGATTCGACGCTACGGAAAGCGGTGCGGGATACGCTGCCGACGCGCGCGATGTTGCGCAATTGCGATGACTCAATCATGTCTCCTCCAGAGGAATGGACAACAGGATTGGTCTGCCTCGCGCCCAATGCTTCTTCTAGGGATAACCAGGGCGTGGCTAGCATCGCACAAATTACACGGCGTTACAAACGACTATGCGAGCGGCATGCGCAAGATGCGCAGCCGCTGCGCTGCACCAACGAGCATGGCGGTTTTGCTTTTTCACTGAGTCGATCCGTGATGGCGCTGCAGGCATAATCCGTTTTCCACCGTTGCGAGCTGCGCAGTCGGCCCGCGAAAAGTTCCGGACACCTTTCGGTTTTCCCGGATTGCTTCGCAGTTCCAGGTACTATCGGGAAAAAATACGCGTCGAGGCTGGCTTTTTCGGCCAATGGGCCATGCACAATCGGACGATTCGACGCCTCACTGATATAAATAGAAAATGAGCGCATCCAGTTCGCGTGCGCCTCCGTACGTGACTTGATCGGCCGAACCCGCGGCTAAAGCCGGGGCCGCGAACTCGCGGTTATCGTAGCGGCGTCCAACGGACCTGTTCGTCGCAACCTTCTGATGAATCCGGGCATTTCCGTGCAGCCGCGGACACGCATTCAACACGACTCGAAGGGCAGGCGCATGTATAGCGAACCCAGGAAGATCGTTCTCGCAGGTCTTGTCGTCAGCGCTGTTGCAATCGCTGCCTATGTCTCGCAGGCCGGCAAACCCTGGCAGTCGACGGACGAATTCGGTGCCGCGCGAGGTGAGACGCCGGCTTATCGCACGCGTGGCGACACGATCAGCGGCGCGGTCATATCCGGACCGGTCACCGCTCGCAGCGATTCGAGCGGTGCTCCGGCCAGCAGCCTGCAGGCGGTGCGCAATAGTCTGCAACGCAACGATCTTGCCGCCGCGCAGGCGCAACTGGATGCAGCGCGTTCCGCGCATCAGGACGACGATCAGGTGCGCGCGTTGCAAAAGGAAGTGCAGGCGCGCGCGGATAACGAGCAGCGTGCCGTGACCGTACCGCGAGCCGAGAAGGCGCCGCAACCTGCTGCGAAGCCCGTGCGGATGTCTTCTTCATCAGCGAAACATGGCCGGTCGCGTGAAAGCCGCGCTGCGGCCCGGGAACAGACGAACCCCGAGGCGAACCGCGAGACGAGTTATGCGGAGAGCCAGGCCGCGTTGGACAGCCTGGTCGCCCGTGTCGACGGCCACAGCGCGCCGGACGCGAGAACGCCGGTCAACGGCGAACCGGCCATGGCTAGGCAACCGTCATCGGTCCAGGCCGAGCTGAAAGCGATGCAGAGCGCGACCAGCGTGCCGGGCGTCGTGACGCCGCTAGTCCAGCAAGTGCCGCAGAAACCGCCGTTGGTTTCAACTGCGCCGACGGAGCCGCAAGCAGGCCTGGCCACGCAAGCCACCTTGCCGTCGCCGCCGTTGGTGCAGGCTATGCCGTCTGCCGGCACGGTGGCGAAAACGGACGGCGGCCCGAAAACGCGCTCGCAGGTGCGCGCGGAAATCGCCCGCGCCCGGGAAAACGGCAGCCTCCCCGCGTTCGGCAATCCCGACCCCGCGGGGCCGGGCGGGGCGCCGAGTCTCACCGCTGCGCCGCGTCCGTGACGCCGCGCAAACCGGCGATTGGCGGGAGGCGAGCCGCAGGATTAACCCAGCGAAGCCGCGAGCCGCGTGAAGATGGGCTCGTCGGTGCGATCGAAAGCGAGCGGTGTGACCGACACGCGCCCCGACGCCACCACGGCCGTTTCGCTGTCGGGATCGTTCGCGCGCGCGCCGCGTTGAAAGCGCAGCCAGTGATAAGCCATGCCGCGCGGATCGACTTGCGGCAACACGTCGATATCTTCCACCAGTCCAACGCCCTGGCGAGTCGGCGTGAGCGGACCGGCACGCGCCGCGTCGACATCGGGAAAGTTGATGTTCAGGCAGGTGGGCGCGGCGTGCTCGATTGCAAGCAACTGGCGAATCACGCCGGGCGCGAGCGCACGCGCGGTGTCCCAGCGCACGTGGTCGCGATTGCTGAAAGTCTGGCTGAGCGCGAACGACGGCAAACCGAGCAACAGGCCCGTCATGGCGGCGCCGACAGTGCCTGAAAACATCGTCTCGACACCGAGGTTGCCGCCGCGATTGATGCCGGAAAGAATCAGCGTGGGCGGCGTGTCGCGCATCAGATGGCGCACGCCCATCACGACGCAATCGCCGGGTGTGCCGGCCACGCCGAAACGCCGCTCGCCCTGACGGCTCACGCGCAGCGGCGAATGCAGGCTGATCGAATGCGACGTGCCGCTCTGATCGTGCTCGGGCGCGACCACCCAGACTTCGTGCGCGAGCTCGGCGGCCACGGCCTCGAGTACGGCGAGGCCGGGCGCGTCGATACCGTCGTCGTTCGTCAACAGTACCCGCGGCACTTTGGATTCATAGGCAGACATCGCGGCAAACTCCTTTGGATGGGTAAGGGACGGGAAGCCTCATTATCCGGCCATCGGGCTTTTCTGTTGCTGCGATGACGTCGCTCAGCCCGTCAGCCAGCGCGCGACGAGCGGCATCAACACCGGGACGACGAACGCGGTGAACACACCGTTCAGGCCCATGCCGAGACCGGCGAACGCGCCCATTTCCTCGCTCACCTGAAAAGCGCGCGCCGTGCCGATGCCGTGCGATGCGATCCCCAGCGCGAAACCGCGCACCTCGGGTTCGGCAATGCGCAGCGCGTTGAGAATCGCGCGCGCGAACACGGCACCGAATACGCCGGTCGAAATGACGAGGACGGCGGTCAGGGACGGAATGCCGCCGATCTCGGAAGCGACCGCCATCGCGATCGGAGTGGTCGCGGATTTGGGTGCGAGCGACGCGAGCGTTTGATGCGACGCGCCGAACAGCGCCGCCACGCCGACCGACGAAACGATGGCCGTCAACGATCCCGCGACGAGGCCGCCGATCAGCGGCAATGCGGAGCGGCGCAGCTTCGGCCATTGCCGGTAGAGCGGCAGCGCGAGCGCCACGGTCGCTGGACCCAGCAGAAAGTGAACGAATTGCGCGCCTTCAAAATATGTCGCGTACGGCGTGCCGGTGATCTCGAGCAACACCACCAGCAGCGCTACCGCTATCAGCACGGGATTAGCAAGCGGATTGAAGCGCGCCTTCGCGTAGATTGTCTGGGCGATGAGGTAGGCGATCAGCGTGATCGTCAGCCCGAGCAAGGGACTCGCGGCGAGATACACCCAGATCGCGCCGAGCTTTGGAAGGGCGGTCATGATGCGGACTCCGGCGCGGAGCGCTCGTGATGCTGGCGGCGCATCAACGCCCGCGTGACGAGCGCGGCCACCGCAATCGCGAGCGTCGTGCTGACCGCAATGGAGACGATCACCGCGACAGCGTCGCCGCGAATCCGGCTCGCGGACACCATGATGCCGACGCCCGCTGGAACGAACAGCAAGGACAGATGGCGCAGCAGTTCGAGCGCGGTCGGCTCGATCGCATCGGCGGTTTGTGGGCGCAGCATGATGAAGCCGAACAACAGCAGCATGCCGATCACCGGACCCGGCACCGGCAAATGGAACACGTACGACACACCTTCGCCGAGGCACTGAAAAGTGAGCAGGGCGGCGAGCGCTTGAAGCATGGCAGTCTCCAGAGTGCAAAACGGAAAAATGCGCCATTGTGTACCATGCAGCTTGCCTCGTGCTGGCTCGCTGCCTGAACGGGCCGTGGCTCCGCTGTTTGAGCCGGTTGCGCACGTCGAGCCACACACCGTCCCGGACGAGTTGCCATGCAGACACAAGCGTTTCAGATTGCAATCGCCGACCACGAGATCGACGAACTTCGCCGGCGTATTCGTGCGACACGTTGGGCGCCCGCGACGCCGTCGCCGGCCTGGCAACAGGGCGTCGATGCCACATGGCTGCGCGAACTGGCTGAGTATTGGGCCGAGCGTTTCGACTGGCGCGCGGCCGAGCGCGGCTTGAATCAGCAGCCGCAATTTCTCGCCGATGTGCAAGGGCAGCGCGTGCATTTCGTCCATCGGCGCGGCGTAGGGCCGGCGCCGTATCCGCTCGTGATCACCCATGGCTGGCCCGGCTCGTTCTTCGAGTTCCATGCGCTGCTCGACCGCTTATGCGACCCGGCCGCGTCCGGCGGCGATCCTGCCGATGCGTTCGACGTCGTCGTGCCGTCGCTGCCTGGTTTCGCGTTTTCGCAGGCGCCCGCGCAAGCCGGCACGTCCGCGTTTCAGGTGGCCGATGTGTGGGCCTCGCTGATGCAAGGCCTCGGCTATGAGCGTTTCGGCGCGCAGGGCGGCGATCTCGGCGCGGGCGTGTCGATCGCGCTCGCCGCGCGGCATCCGCAAGCCGTCGGGGGCATTCATCTCAACTTCCTGCCGAGTTCGTATGAGCCGGCCCTCGGCGCGGCGCAAAAACCGCTTACGCCAGCCGAAGAAAATTTCCTGCGGGAGAAAAACGAGTGGGCCGCGCAGGAAGGCGGCTATGCGCACATGCACAGCACCAGGCCGCTCACGCTCGCGGCGTCGCTCAACGATTCACCGGTGGGACTGGCCGCATGGATCGGCGAGAAGTTTCGCGCATGGAGCGATTGCGAAGGCGACGTGGAGCGTGTGTTTTCGAAAGACGATCTGCTGACCAACATCTCGCTCTACTGGTACACGCAGTGCATCGGCCCGGCGATCCAGATGTACTGGGAAAACCGCCTGCAGCCGATGCGTTTCGCCGAAGGGCCACGCGTCGCGCCGCCGGTCGGTTTCGCGCACTTTCCGAAGGAGATCAATCACCCGCCGCGCAGTTGGCTCGAAAGAACGTTCAACGTCGTGCAATGGAGCGACATGCCCGCTGGCGGACATTTCGCGGCGATGGAAAAGCCTGATCTGCTCGCGGCGGAAATTCGCCGCTTCTTTCGGCCGCTGCGGCAGCCGCGCAGCTAGTCGAAACGCGGCCGCCGGTGCCACGCCGGTACGTATGAGTTGACGGTCGCACGGCTTCACCGGAACGGTGCGCTACGAAGCTGAGCCGGACGCGGCGGAATAGCGCTGTCGTCTGTCGCAAAGTTGCGAACGCGTGGACGCGCAAGCGACGTGTCTGCCAATCGTAAGCACATGACGAAGCGCAACGAGTAAGTTATTCGCGACGCTCACTGACGCATCCGCAACTATTGCGCAATGCAATCGCCCCCGACCAACCTGCGGCAGCACCACGTCATGTCTCTCTGCGTTTTGGCGGAAAGGCGATGCAAGGACGTGAAACGATAGACCAACCCTGATGCCTGCGCCCCGGTTCATCCGACTCCATCGCCGCAGATCAGCGTGCCCGGCTCGAATGTGACGCCACGATGGCACGATTCGCGATTTCAAACGTCGCGCACCTTGCGGCTGCTTCCGCGCCCCGAGGCAAGAACATGTGGATCAACCTTCGACAGTGACGGCATCGCTCAAAAGGCGGTCCGTCGCTCACGCGTGCTTAGGAGCAACGTGAATCTTTTTCCGTGCACTCTCGTTTATGTCGATGTCGATGCGAAGCCGGGTCCCAACTCGACCAATCGCGATCCGCTCTCGTATGTAAGTCAGGCGGTCTGCCTGAACAACAGCTTGCGGCGCGTGGGCCTGCCGACCTTGACGATCATGACCAACGCGCCGGAGCTGGTCGCGCGCCGGCTCGAAAGCATACCGGCGGAGCATCGCCCGCTCGTGACGCGGCTCACCGCGACCATCGAGTTGCCGAAGAATACGCCGTTCTACGCGGCGCATTTCAAACTCGACCTGATGGACCAGGTGGCGGAGAGCTTGCCCGCCGACATGATGATGTTGCTGCTCGACGCCGACATGGTGGCGCTGCTGCCGCTCGACCGCGATCTGATCGAACGGTGCGCGCAAGCCGGCCTCGGTGTCTTCGATATTTCGGATCAGGTGTTTCCGGCTTATGGCAGCGAGCGGGTGGTCGCGGATCTGGAGATCGTCGCGGACCGGCGCTTGATGAATCCGCGCTGGTACGGCGGCGAATTTCTGATCGCCACACCCGTTGCGTTGCGCCGGCTGGTGCCTCGCGCACGAGCGAGTTACGCACGCTATCTCAGCGAAAGCGAGCGATTAAGGCATCACGGCGACGAAGCGTTCATCTCGGCCGCGCTCAATGCGCTCAGCGACGAAGGGCAAGTGCTGATCGAAGTCGGGGCGTATCAGGCCGTGGGGCGCCATTGGGCCGGCAACAACTATCGGGATTTGCGCTGGTTCCGTTGCTGTTCGTTCGTCCATCTGCCCGGCGGCAAGGCGCTGCTCGAAAAGGAAGCGCGTTTCGACGACTTCGCGCCGGACCGTTTCTGGCGCACCATGCGGGCGGCGCATTTGCGTGGCCGCGTGCGTCACGCGCTCAAGCGGATCGTGAGGCTGCTGAACGTGCAGCGGCTCGCGGCGCGCATGCGCTGCGCGGCATGAAGCGGCCGCCGCGCCAATCACCTGCGCGTGGCGGAGAGCGCCCGCGACGCGCGTTCGTGCGTCACATTTTCACATCGATACGTCCGTAGACGCCGTTCGTTTCTTCATTCGGGCCGGCAGCGAAAAACAGCGTGTCGACCGGCTGATTGCTGAGCCCATTGCCGAACGCGATACCCCACAGACCGTGCTGCACGAACGGCGTGTTGTCGGGCAAGTTGATGGCGCCGAGAGACTGGCCGCTCGCCGGATCGAAGGCGTTGATCGTGCCGTCGCCGAAATTGCCGATCAGCACGTCGCCACTGAAGCGTCCAAAATTGGCCGGCGCCTGCGTGATGCCCCACGGCGCATTCAGCACGCCAGCTGAGGCGAAACGCTGCAGCAGATTGCCCGCCGTATCGTAGACATCCACGAAGCCGAGGCCGGCGCCGTCGACGTTGTCGTGGGCCTCCGCGTCCTGCTTCGCGTAGGTCACGAAGAGCTTTGCGCCGAGCGCCTGAATGCCGAACGGCGCGAAGCCCGCTGGAAGCGACGCGTCCTGGAACTTGCCGGGCGTCGATACCTTCGCGAAGCTCTTGTCGAAGACGTCGATTCTGTTGTTGTGAAAGTCGGCGGCGTAGAGGAAGCTGGCGCCGCCGTTGCTGGCCAGCGCGAGACCCTTGTACACCGCGCCGGCGCTGCCGCTGTCGAATACGACGAAGGCGGTGGTGGGCGCGACCGTCGGCGCCCATGCGGTAATCGTGCCGCCTTCGCCGGCAAAGATAAATGCGCCCACGCCGGATTTGCCGCCCTGAGTCACGACGAAGTCCGTCGTGCCGTTAAACACGATGCCGGTCGGATTCGCCGGTCCGTTGGTTCCGTTCGGAATGCTGACCACAAGCGATTGTGGCGTGCCGTTGCCGTCATAAAGCGTGGCGAGCGAGGTGGCGTTATCGGCCACCCAGACGAAACCTTTTGGATTAAAGGCAACGCCCCATGCGTTCTTCAGATTCGGGTCCGTATGCGCTGCCGCGACGGCGCCGTCCGAGACCAGTGCCGTCGACGTAAACGATTGGCTGTTGACCGAATCGGAACCGCCGCACGACGCGACAAGACTCACCAATGCCGCGCCGCCCACGACGACGCCCAATGCTTTAAGCACAGATTTCATGGCCGCACCTCTCTGTCATGACCGATGGTCATTGCGCTTATTGAACGCACGGTGTCGTGGCTTTATTCCTTTGGCGGAGAAGTTTTTTGGTTTTTCGAAAGCTGGTGGCTGTGGCTGTTTTTCGAATGGGCTAGTCGCAGAAGTCCGGATTCTGCTGCACCAGTTCGTGCACCCACTCGCTGAATACCCGCACGGACATGCTCAAACGACGGTGCGGATAAAGAATCGAGAGCGGCAACGGCGCGCAATGGCAGTCGCGCAAAATCTCACGCAACGCGCCGGATTCGATTGCCTTCGCCGCCATGAAGCGCGGCGTCTGGATCAGACCCAGGCCTTCCACCGCGGACGCAACATAGACCAGGCCTTCGTTGACTGCGAGTTTGCCCTCGACCGGTCGTTTGATCAGCACGCCGTCTGCTTCGAACTCCATCGGATAGACGCGCCCGGTGCGCGCGGAAAAATAATTGACCGCGTGGTGCCGGTCGAGATCGTCGGGCGTGGCGGGCTCGCCCATCTGCTCGAGATAGGCAGGCGCGGCGCAGATCGTCATGCGCACGCTGCCGAGCGAGCGCGCCACCAGGTTCGAATCGTCGAGCACGCCAATGCGGATTACGCAATCGACGCCTTCCTGCACGAGATCCACGTTGCGGTCGGCCAGTCCCAGCTTCACCGTGATGTCGGGATAGCGCGCGTTGAAATCGCGCATCACGGGAATCAGCACGTGATGCGCGAACGTGGCGGACGTGTCGACTCGCACCGTGCCGCGCGGACTTTGACGTTTGCTGGATAGCGCCGACTCGGCGTCGGAGACCTCGGCGAGTATGCGGGCGCAATATTCGTAGTAAAGCGCGCCGTCGTCGGTCACCTGCACGCGGCGCGTCGTGCGGTTGAGCAGGCGCACGCCGAGATGACTCTCCAGATTCTGCACGAGCGTCGACACCGAGGCGCGCGGCATCTCCAGTGAATCCGCCGCTTTCGAGAAACTGGACGCGTCCACGACGCGCTTGAACACTGCCATGCCTTGAAGGAGGTCCATACGGTGCTGTCCTCTCGACGCTGAGCGAATCCGTGATTGCGAATCGTTGGAATGATAGCCGTGGCGCGTCGAGGACGGACAGTATCAAGGGGCCTACGGGTTCACGGAGTCGGCCGCAAAAAACCTTGACTCCCGAAGTTCACGGCCTATAGTTCACCATATGGCAAAGTCTCCAGTCAGTCAACTCGATCGCACGTTTTCCGCCCTCGTGGACCCCACGCGGCGGGCCATCCTCGCGCGTCTCGAGCGCGAGCCGGGCTTGTCGGTCACGGAAATCGCGCGGCCGTTGCCGCTCAAACTGCCCGCCGTCATGAAGCACCTCGACGTGCTGAGCGACGCGGGTCTGGTGGCGCGCACAAAGAATGGCCGGACCGTCTCGGTCGAACTGGTTGCCGGCCCAATGGAAGAGGCGATGGCGTGGCTGCGACGCTACGAACGCTTCTGGTCCGCGAGTCTCGACCGGCTCGCCGATTTTGTCGAGAGGAACGACGAATGAACGAAAAGCCCAGCCTGACCATCATTCGGCGCATCAAGGCGCCGCCTGCAAGAGTCTACGCAGCATGGACGCGGCCGGAACTGATGGCGCGCTGGTGGGGACCGGACGCCGGGCCGGTGCTGAGCGCCGAAGCCGATCCGCGCGTGGGCGGCCGCTTTCGCGTGGTGTTTCAGACGCTGGACGGCGAAACGCACGACTGCCGTGGCGAATACCAGGAAGTGGAGACCGACCGCAAGCTCGTCTTCACATGGGAGTGGGTCACGCTGCCCGAGCGCCGGTCGCTCGTGACCATCCGGTTTCGTCCGATAGAAGAGGGCACCGAACTGCATTTCCATCATGCGCAGTTCTTCGACGAGGCCGCTCGCGACGGTCATCAAACCGGCTGGACCGGTGCATTCGAGAAGCTGGACGCACTGCTTGCCGGGCTGGAAAACCAGGCCAAATGAAGCATATTCCACCGAAGTCAACGCACACTGAGGTCGACCATGAAGCTTTACTATGCTGAAACGCTGTCTCCCAGAAAAACCTGCGCACTGGCCCAATACTTAGGGTTGCCAATCGACTACGCCTTTGTCGATCTGCGCAAGGGCGAACATACCCGAGCGGACTATCTGGCGATCAATCCGAATGGCAAGGTGCCTTGTCTCGTCGATGGCGACAAGATCATCTGGGAGGCCGACGCGATCCTGTGCCATCTTGCGCAGCGCGCGGAATCTTCGCTCTGGCCGCGGGGCGCGCAGCAGCAGATCGATATCGTGCGCTGGTTCAGCTGGAATAGTCAGCATCTGCTAAGGCATGCCGGTGCGCTGTACTTCGAGTATCTGATCAAGCCGTGGGTCGGACTCGGCGAGCCCGATCCTTCGAAAGTCGTCGAAGCGCAAGGGTTTTTCCGCAAGCATGCCGCCGTGCTCAACCAGCACCTGAAGGGACGCAAGTGGTTGCTTGGCGATGACCTGACGGTCGCGGATTTCTCGGTCGGCATCTCGCTGCCGTACGCGAAAGGCGCGGCGATGCCGCTTGAAGAGTTTCCGGAAGTGGTGCGCTGGCACGATCAACTGAACGCCATCGGCGCGTGGCGCGATCCGTTTCCCGCGCGTCAGGAGCGCGCCACGGCGAACGCCTGAGGAGGAGTCATGTGCTGCGCGATAGTTGCACTCACGATGACCTTGCTGGCTAGCTGGCGCAGCGAGTCGGGCTCGCTCGCGGGCCGCATCGGGCGGCTGCGCCGGATTGCGATCGCGATCATCGCGATCGGTGCCGCGGCGGGCTCCGCCATGGCGGCGGACGAGTTTGCGGTGGCAGGTGGCGGACAACAGTCGTCGTTGATCGCGCGGCTGGCGAGCATGCCGATTTGCGGGCACTTTATCCGCTAGGCGTGTGACGTGTGACCTGCGATCGTCGAGGCAGGTCGCTTTGAGTCGCATCGACGTGCTGTGCCGATTTGCCGTATCGTACGAAGTCACGGTACTGCGCGCGAATCGGGGGTACGTCATGGCACTTTTGTCGAAAAACGCTGTTGGGAATGCGGGCAGACGCCGTTTTCTGCGCACGGCTCGTCATACAGCGATCGGCTTGTCGGCGTCGCTCGCATTGCCGCGCATGGCGGCGGCTCAAACGCTAACCCAAACGCCAACCCAAACGTCATCGTCAACACCTGGCTCGCCAACGCCTCAGTCACAAACCGAATCCGCCGCCACATCGCTCCCACGCATGTCGCAACGCGTGATTCCCGCCACGGGTGAACGCTTGCCCGTGGTCGGCTGCGGCACCTGGCGCACCTTCGATGTCGGCACCGATCCCGCCGGCCGCGCGCAGCTCGCCGACGTGCTGCGCATTCTGTTCGCAGCGGGTGGCTCGGTGATCGATTCATCGCCTATGTACGGCTTGTCGGAAGCGGTGGCCGGCGCGCTGCTCACGCAACTGGACGCGCACAACAAAGCCTTCGTCGCCACCAAGGTCTGGACCGAAGGATGCGAGGCGGGCATCGCGCAGATGGAGGAATCGCTGCGCCGCTTTCAGCAGCCGCGCATCGATCTGATGCAGGTTCACAATCTGCTCGACTGGCGCACGCAACTCGCCACGCTGCGCGACTGGAAAGCGCGCGGCCGGATTCGTTACATCGGCATCACGCACTACACGTCGAGCGCATTCGACGACGTCGCGTCCGTCATGCGCAGCGAGAAACCCGACTTCGTGCAGATCAACTACGCCGCGGACGACCGCGCCGCCGAAGCGCGTATCTTGCCGCTCGCGACGGACTTGGGCATCGGCGTCGTGATCAATCAGCCTTTCGGTGGCGGCGGCCTGCTGGCACGCGTCGGCAAAACGCCGCTGCCTGCGTGGGCAGGGGAAATCGGCTGCACGAGCTGGGCGCAGATTCTTCTGAAGTTCGTGCTCGCGCAGCCGGCGGTGACGGTCGTGATTCCTGGCACGGGGCGTCCGCAATACATGGCGGACAACGTTCGAGCCGGTTCGGGCCCATTACCCGACAAGGCGATGTGCGCACGAATCGTGGCAGCGGTGAATGGTTAGCCGATTGTTTGGGTATTTATTCGCGCTAATTGCTGGTGAACTCTCCAGCTAGTTCAAATTAAAACCTCATTCGAGGTTATTCGCTTAAGCCCTCGCGCTATAGCACACTCTCTCGCAAAGAAAAATAAAGTTTACCGTAGTCATACGCAATATTGCAATTCTTAGAGGATTAACTCCGGTTCATTACCGACGCCATTCGATTTGCATACGCATCGCGCGAATGAAAGAAAGTTTGTGAAAGGAAGTTGACACGGGAACGTTTGCCAAACTAGTGCTACGCACTGTCGTCAAAAAACTGATCCGGTTTAAATCACCTGCCCGGAGACGCAGGTATGCCGCCGCTTTGCCGATCAGCCGGACGATCGAATAACAGCCGGGAAAATATCCCAGTCTGTCGAAATGAAAGCATTGTAATAAACGTGTGTCGCAATTCTAAAATCATCCACAAGTGCTGAGGCGCCAACACGTCTTTTTATTCTCGCTAGCAATTCGGTGCTAGTGCGGGAGACCTTTGTCGCTGAAAAAAGAGAAATCCAGCTTAAGCACTCAACGCACTTTCTTTTGCCGATATTGTCAGTCGAGGATTAAATCATGCGTATAAATTTCCGATTGCAGATGCAGTGCCTCGCATTAGCCGGAGTTGCGATTCTGGCGGGATGCGGCGGTAGCGACGGCTCGTCTGCCTTGACGAGCAAATCCGGGCAGGCGCCCGCGGCCGCGTCAGGCGCCTCCGAAGTGGCGCTGGTCCCGCCCGCCGCGCCGGTCGTGGCCGACACCTCGATCAACAAGACGGTGCCGCCGGTCGAGTTGCCGGACACGGTCACGCCGCTCAACTACAAGCTATGGTTCCGGCCGAACCCCGCGCTGTCTTCGTTCGACGGCCGCGCCGACGTGCAGATCAAGGTGCAGAAGGCCGTCAACGCGATCACGATCGCTGGGCACCGCGTCAAGTTCACCAACGGCACCATCACCCTTCAGCCGGGCAACATTCCGTTAATCGCCACGCCCCAGGACGACGGCGACTTCTATCAACTGCGCCCCGCGAGCGGGCAGATCGCCGCCGGCAACTACTCGCTGCACATGGAGTGGAGCGGGATCATCAACTTCAAGACCTATGACGATCCGGTCGCGAAGACCGGCGGCAGTTGCGGCGACGATCCCTATCCGGGTTGCTCCGCGGCCGAAGGCGTGTTCCGCGTCGACCTGAAGTCGACCGACGGCACGACGAGCGGCGCGATCCTCACGCAAGGCGAATCGAACCTCGCGCGTCAATGGTTCCCCGGCTGGGACGAGCCGGCTTTCCGGCCCACCTACGAGGTGAGCGCGGAGGTCCCGCAGAACTGGAACGTGGTCTCGAATGCGGCCGAGAAACCGGCGGTGAACGTGGATAGCGGCTACAAGCTGGTGTCGTTCGAGAAAACGCCGCCCATGCCGTCGTATCTGCTGTTCTTCGGCGGCGGCCAGTTCGACATTCTCGAAGACGACTTCACGAGCCCGCTGCCCGACGGCAAAGGTCTGCATCTGCGGATTTTCACGCCGCCCGGCATGCGTGACTGGGCCAAACCGGCCATGCAGCAGACCAAGCAGGCACTCGATTACTACTATCGCTACACCGGCATTTCGCTGCCCCTTACCAAGTTCGACACGATCGCGGCCAACGACGCGTTCAAGGAGCAGAAGGACCTGAACTTCGGCGGCATGGAGAACTGGGGCGCCATTCTTGAATTCGCCGATGACATTCTGCCGGCACCGGGCACGACCATGTCCGACTACGGGGTGACGGTGCTCACGCATGAAGCCGCGCACCAATGGTTCGGCGATCTGGTCACGCTCGACTGGTGGGACGACGTCTGGCTAAACGAGTCGTTCGCGACGTTCTTCGAGAACAAGACCAAGGTGCGTTTCTTCCCGGACCGCTTCAGCTGGGTCGACGACGTGAAGAACAAGTACGCGGTGATCAACGCCGACCTGAAGTCCACGGCGTTCCCGGTGCAGCCGAACTTCAACGGCTGGGCGTCGAACGACTTCGTGCTGAGCGCGAGCGCCTTCACGTACGACAAAGGCGGTCACGTGCTGAAGATGCTGGAGAACTACCTGGGTGAAGAAGTGATGCGCAAGGGCCTGCAGTCATATCTCGCCGACTACTCCCTTGGCAACGTTACGCCCAGGCGTTTGTGGGACGAACTGTCGAAGGCTAGCGGCCAGCCGATGGTGGCGATCGGCGACAGCTTCGTGCGGCAAACAGGCGTGCCGCTGATCACGCTCGACACCCAGTGCGATCTGACGACCAACCAGACTGTGGTCACGCTGAAACAGTCGCCGTTCCCGAATCAGAATCAGTATCCGGGCACCCAGTGGACTATCCCGTTGACGCTCGCGTACGGCGACGGCCTCACGTCGCGCAAGACGTTGGCGATGAAGGACACGCAAACGCAGGTGCGTCTGAACGGCTGTTCTGCTGTGCTCGCCGATCCGAGCGGTCTCGATTACTACGTGACCAACTACAGCAACAACGCGTGGAGCCAGTTGCTCGCGCAGGGTAGTGCGCTGAAGGATCCGGTCCTGCTGACCAGTCTGCAACTCGAAGCGAAGCTGCTCGTGAACAACGGTCTCGCGGATCCGTCGCGCGTCACCAGTATCGGCTCGCTGAGCCCGGCGGCGACACCGCTTGCGCGCCAGTTGCTGATGACGGCGCCGACCACGCAGTCGCAGCGTCCGACGATCCGCTATCAGGGCAAGTTCAAACTGAAGCCGCAGGCGCAGCAAGGCCAATAAGCGGCCGTACCGGGTAGTCCAGCGGCCCGCATCGTGTTGCAGCGATGCGGGCCGCTGTTTTCATGCCGCTTCAGATGCCGCTTCAGATGCCGCCACAAGTCACGCCGTAGCGCTGGGTCGCGAGGACACTGTGTCGTACCAGCGCCTGAGCGATTTCAGATCAGCCGGCACTTGCATGTCGATTGCTTTGGCGGCGAAGTCGATCGTCACGAGCGCGGTGATGTCGGCGACCGAGAAGCGCTCGCCCGCCACGAACGCGGAGTGTTTCAGGTGCTCGTCGAGGTCCGCCATAAAATTGACGACCCGTTGCCGGCTGCGCTCGGCGAGCGCAGCGATCTGCTCGTAGTCATGCGGGCCGGCAATCGCGCGGCCCTTCAAACCGGGCGCGGTGTTGCGGATCGCTTCCATCACCGAGGCAAATCCCTCCTGTTCCGCGCGCCGTTCCCACATCGTGATCAGCGCCTTGTCTTTCGGCGTGGTGCCGAATAGCGGTGTGTCGGGATAGACGTCCTCGATGTAGCGCTGGATGGCGGGCACCTCTCCGATCGACGTGCCGTCTTCGAGCACCAGCGTCGGCACCACGCGCCGGGGATTGATCGCGCGATAGGCGTCGCCGTGCTGTTCGCGGTTGCCGAGGTCGACCGCCGCGAGCGTGACCGTCACGCCTTTTTCAGCGAGAAAGATGCGTACGCGCCGCGAGTTCGGCGACGCAGTGGAATGGTAAAGCGTCAATGTTTCGGTAGTCATGTTGATAGTCCTATGAATGATGCTTCGCGGCGCGCGCTCCTGGCCGCGCGCCGCTGCGATCGGGCGGCGATCAGCCGGCCGTCTTGCCGCCGTCGACGGTCACGATCTGTCCCGTGACGAACGACGCCGCTTCCGATGCCAGGAACACGATGGCGCGCGCCACATCGACCGGCTGGCCGACCCGGCCGAGCGGCACCTTGGCGGCGAGCGCGGCTTTGTTCTCCGGTGTGCCGGTGAAACGGTCGAGCATGCCGGTATCGGTCGGCCCCGGCGCGACGGCGTTGACCCGCACGCCGGTGGACGCCACTTCGAGCGCCGCCGACTTGGTCATGCCTTCCACCGCATGCTTGCTGCCGGCGTACACGGAAGCGAAGGCCGCGCCTTCGTGACCGTACGTCGACGAAACGTTCACCACGCTGCCGCTCTTTTGCGCCGACATCACGCGCAATTCGTGCTTCATGCTGAGCAGCGTGCCGAGCACATTGGTGTCGAACGTCGCGCTGTAGCTCTCGACGGTTTGACTGGTGATCGCGCCAGGTTGGCCTTCGGTGCCGGCGTTGTTGACGGCGGCGTCGAGGCGGCCGAAGCGCGCGATCGTCTGGTCGACGAGGTTGGCGACTTCCTCGTCGCGGCGTACGTCAGCCTGGATGAAGTGGGCGTCCGCGCCGAGTTCACGCAGCTCTTTTTCGAGTGCCTTGCCTTCGGCTTCGCGGCGGCCGGAGACGACGAGACGGGCGCCGGTTTCGGCGAAAGCGACAGCAGTGGCGCGGCCGATGCCGGTGAGTGCGCCGGTGATCAGAATGACGGGCTGGCTCATTTCAAACTCCTGATGGGTATGTGTTTGCGGTATGGGGCGAAGCGGGCCGCAGCGGGTTGATCGCGTTGCGATCGGCCCTGAATCGTTGCCTTGAGTGCAATTTAGTGACTTTCCGGGCGGAGTAAAAAGACTTTATAAGCTGGCGGGCATGCCTGTCAGGCATGAGTCGCTTGGGCAGCGCAAACGCTCGACGCGGGCCGTGCGTTCGCCCGCCACGTCGGAAGACCCTCTGTCCATCCATCAGCGCGCAGGGCGTTTCATCCACTCATTGATCGAAGCTGGAATAAAACCGACGCCGGCCTGGTCATGCCTGACGAACGACTCGCGAGGGCCGCCGGATCATCCACGGCTCGACTGCGATTCTTAAACGTGAGGTCAACATGTCATCACATGATTCATTCAACGCGTCGCGGCGCGGCGCACTCAAATGCCTTGCGTTCGGAGGTCTCGGCACGGTGTTCGTTCTGACGGGCGGCATTCTCACGCCGGTGGAGCTGGCACTCGCGGCCGACCAGAATTCCTCCGCCGCAAAAGGCGGTGTGCCGCTTTTCCTGCAGATCAGCGACTCGCACATCGGCTTTAACAAGGAAGCCAATCCCGACGTGGCGGGCACGCTGAAACAGACCATCGAGTACGTCAACGCGATGCCGGTCAAACCCGCGCTGACGATTCATACCGGCGATATCACGCATCTGTCCAAGGCGTCGGAGTTCGATCTGGCTGCCCAGCTGATGTCCGGTCTGAATATCACTGAATTGCACACCGTGCCCGGCGAGCACGACGTGACGGACGGCCCGGGAACCGAATACTTCAGCCGCTTCGGCAAGGCCTCGGACAATAAGGGCTATTACAGCTTCGACCATCAGGGCGTGCATTTCATCGGCCTCGTCAACGTCATGCATTTCAAGCCCAACGGCCTGGGCGGCCTCGGCGACGAACAACTCGAGTGGCTCGAAAACGATCTGAAAGGACGCTCGTCCAGCACGCCGATCGTCGTGTTCGCGCACATGCCGATGTGGACGATCTACGAGCCGTGGGGCTGGGGCACCGGCGATGCGGGCCAGGCGATGAGCTATCTGAAACGCTTCGGCTCGGTGACCGTTCTGAACGGCCACATCCATCAGATCGTGTCGAAAGTGGAGGGCAACATCACGTTCCATACGGCGCGCTCGACCGCCTATCCGCAGCCGACCGCCGGCAACGGCACCGGCCCTGGACCATTGACGGTGCCCAGCGATCAGCTTCCGAAAATGCTCGGTGTGACCAGCATCAAGATTGCCCGGCATCCGCTCAAGGCCACGCTCGACGACACGACGCTGGTTTAAACGTCAGTTCTTTTCTATTACAGGAGATCAGTTATGCAAACTAAAAAAATTCGCCGCGTTTTGCTCGCAATGGCCGCGAGTTCGGCACTGTTCGCGGCATCGTCGGGGTTGTCCGTGGCGCGCGCGGAGACGCCCAACACGGTCACCATCAAGAATTTCATGTTCGTGCCGATGGAGATGACGGTCAAAGCCGGTTCGACGGTGACGTGGAAGAATCTCGATGGCGAGCCGCACACGGTAGTGAACGACTCGGGCATGTTCCGCTCTGCCGCGCTCGACCAGAACGACACGTACCAGTTCAAGTTCGACAAGCCTGGCGTGTACAAGGTGTTCTGCGGCATTCATCCGAATATGAAGGAGACGATCACGGTGCAGTGAGCGTGAGCGTTGCAGGAGCCGTCTACAGACTGCGGCCAGGGCCGGTGCGCATGCAAGGGCGGCTCAGGATCACCGCGTTCGTGGAAAACTGCCTCGCCGACGAAACCGCTCCCGCTGCACGCGCGGCGAACCGGCGCTCGAATCCGCCAGGCCGGTCTAGAGCGTCACGACGATCTTGCCGAACTGGCCGTTCTCTTCCAGATAGCGATGCGCCTCCACCATGTCGTCGAATCTGAAGGTGCGGTCGATCACCGGCTTGAGCGCGCCGCTCGCGAAGCCTTTCAGCACATAGTCCACCGCGGCCTTCTGCCGTACGGGGTCGCCGCTCGTCAGCCAGATGTTATGGGCCTTCACGGTCAGCACCTTGGCGATCATGTCGAGCAACGGCAGCGTCGTGGCTTCCTCGCTCAGCGCGCCATAGATGTAGGCGATGCCCTGAAACGACAGCGCCGCGAGCAGCTTCGCGAAGCTCGGGCCGCCGACCGGATCGAACGCCACGCGTGCGCCTTTGCCGTCCGTGATGCACATGACTTCCGCCACCAGATCGGTTTCGCCTGTCGCGACCACGTGCGCGGCGCCGGCTTCGAGCAGCCGCTCGCGTTTCGCCGAAGTGCGCGTGAGCGCGATCGACGTCGCTCCGGCGTAGTTGGCGATCTGAATCGCGGCAAGGCCGACGCTGCTCGACGCGGCGGGCACGATGACGAAGTCGCCCGGGCCTACCTTCGCGTCTTCGATCAGCGCGCCGTAGGCTGTCACGAACATCATCCAGACCGATGCCGCCTCGGCGGACGAGAGCGACTCGGGATGCTTCACGACCGCGCTGTCCGGCACGACGATCACTTCGCCATACGTGAAGTACTGGTTCATCGAGAACGACGGCATCACGTTGACCTTGTCGCCGGGCGCGATGCCGGTGACGTCGGCGCCGATCGCATCGACGACGCCTGCGGCTTCATAGCCGAGTCCCGCGGGAAACCGGACGGGCTCGATATAGGCGTCGCGGCGCCACATCGACTCGGCGCGATTCAGGCCGATGGCCTCGACCTTGATGCGAACTTCGTGCGGACCAGGCGTGACCACCGGCGTCTCGATGAATTCGAGCACTTCAGGGCCACCGGCTTTCGCAAACATGATGGTGCGTGACATTAACAATCTCCGGGTTGGGTGAGCGCCTTCGCCACGAACAAGGCAAGCGAGGCAAGCGAAGCGCATGCGCTCAGGCAGTTTCAGCGGTTTGTTCAGCGGCTTCTACAGTAGGCGAATAAACCGGAAAATCCGAGTAGTGCTTTTGGTTGCCGCCCCAGAATGCCGCGCGGGCGTACGGCGTGACCGGCAGTTTCTGCTGGAGCCGGTACGGCAGGTCGCTGAGGCAGACGCTTTCCGAAAAGACTGGCCTGGCTGCGAAGCAGGCCGTCGGGAACAGCGCTTGCGTTTGAAATGCAATCCCCGAAGCGTTGACACCTCCACTGTGCCTGAAGTGCTGGCCGCATGATCGCAGCCACGAGCGGAGCCCTGCCGCGTGCGCCTGCATGTTTTGTCAGGGCGCCCGGCGCGTCTCTCGCGCACATTGCGCGTAGCTATGCGCGGTGTGGAAGGCTTTACATGTTTCTTTCGCGCAAAACTGCCTCGCAAAGACTGCGTTTAAAGCGCAGCATTGCCGTGTTGATGTCGTCGTGCGAAGGGCAGGTTGCGTGCTTCGAGAGGCTTTGCATGCAGCTGAAATCGTCTGAATAAAGTCGGCCTGCCGGCCGAACGTAAGGATTCCGGAGCGTATTGCGATGTACAACGATACTGACTCGCCAAAATCGGTGCTCGATGGCCAGCATGCCGGCGGCCAGGCGAGCGGTCTGTCAAATTCCGCCACGCCGCCGCCGAGGTTCGGACGCCTCGCGATGTGCATGGCCGCGGCCAGCGCGCTTGCGATCGGCGTGTTGGGCACGGTGGCGTATAGCGTCTGGTTCAACCACGATCAGCAGGCGTACGCCGAAGCAATGGCCGGCGCACGCCGGGCGCTCGGCAACGGTGTGTCGGCGAACGCGGCTGTGGCGGCTGTGATGGCGAAAAACGCCAGTGCGACCGCGGTCCCGGCCGCAATCGCGTCGGCCAAGCCGGTGCCAGCGCTGCCTTCGTCTCAGGTAATGGCGACGAGCGGCGCGACCACGCCGGCATCGCCAGCGGGCACGGACCCGGAAGCGGGCGGGCAGTTCGCGTCCTGGTCCGGCGAGGTCAAGGCCAAGGCCTTCGCGGCGCAGCCTGTGCGTGTTGCCAATGTGGCATCCGGCACGTCCGCTTCTACGGCGCCCCCACCCACGCCCGCGCGCCGGTCCGCGAACGCCAGCGCTGCACCGACGCAGCAGGTCGCCGCGTCGCATCCCGGCAAGGACGGTCGCGCCGCGCCGCAGGAGCGCCGCGCGCCTGAAAACGCGCGCCACAAAAACAACCTGTTCGCCCGCATGGGACTCTTCTTTCGTCGTGTGAATTACCGGCAACATGGCAACGCAAATCGGCAAGACATCTATTCCCATCCGTGAGCCGCGTCGTGCCGGACGGGCCGGTTCAGATGGCGCTTTCATGAGCCCATTCAGACGCGCTCCCGCCATGCTCGCCGGCGCGTCACTGCTTTGTCTGCTCGTGGGCCTGCTTTATCTCGCGTTGCAGATCCGGACCATCTTCTCGGATCAGTTGAAGCAGGAATACGCCGGCCTCGTGCTCGAAGCGGCGGAGCGCGCGGAAAGTGCTCGCGCAATCGTCGACGTATGGCAGCAACACGCGCAGCAGCAAGCCGGCGACAGCCAGGCGCAAACGCAAGGTTACCGCCATGCACGTATCGAACTCGCCGATCGCCTGAAGTCGCTCGCGGCATTGGTGAATGCGAGCCCATCGGCGGCGCCGCGGATGCCGCCATCGGCATTGGCGCCCGATGCCAGTCTGAACGGCACCGATGCGTTGCTTGCCACGATCCAGTCGTATTGGCGCGCGCAACGCGATGCCGATGGCGCCGACGTGCGCCTGCGCATTGCCCATGTGGCGAACGTATTGATCGCGCTGGCCGCGCTGCTGTTCTGCATGTTGCTCACCGCGCTCGGCATGTACGCGAAACGTAATCGTCAACTGGCGGGCGAATCGCACGAATTCGAGTACGCGGCGTTGCACGATTCCCTGACCGGCTTGCCGAACCGGCGCAACCTGTTCGCCACGCTCGACGACGTGGCGGCGCATTTACACGCTGGCCCGACGTCTCGCCAGATCGCCGTGCTGTATGTCGATCTGGACGGCTTCAAGCAGGTCAACGACACGCTCGGTCACCGCGTCGGCGATGAATTCCTGGTTGCGGTGTCGCGGTCCTTTCGCGAGTCGGTACGCAAAGGGGATATCGTCGCGCGTATTGGCGGCGACGAATTCGCGGTGCTGATTCGGGAGTATTCGACGGCGGATGAATTGGCCGAGATTGCTCAACGGCTGATAACGTGCGTGGTCGAGACCGACGCGGAGATGGGCATCGGCGTGGTGCGAGCGAGCATCGGTATTGCCAGCTACCCCGATCCCGTTAGCGATTATCAGCGCCTCGTCGCCGCCGCCGACGACGCGATGTATCACGTCAAGCGCGGCGGCAAAGACGGTTACGCGTTCGCGGCCCGGGTTGAGTGAGCGGCGCGCTCAGGACGTTTGAGTCTCGGGTGCCGGATGCGCCGCTTGCGCCCCTTGCGTCGCCCGTTTCAGTATCGCTTCCCGGCCTGGCCGTTCATTGATGACCGCGAGACGCATGTCGTCGCTCATGGTCTTCCACGCGCGGATTTCGTCGCGCGTACGCAGACAGCCGAGACAGAAGCCCGTTTCGCCGTCGAGTTTGCAAATGTCGATGCAGGGTGACTGGATTGTCATGATCCGACCAGCGGTTCCGTGGGGTTGACCTCGCCGGTAATGGGCGAGAGTCGGTGGGAAAATGCTGCAGCATTGTAGGGGAGAAGCGCGCATCGCGGGCCAAAGCGCGTGCACCGTCGCGCACGCCGAGTCTTGTTTCGTGTTACAAAATCGGGGCTTACACGCGCGCGTCGATGCACGCGCCGGCGCCGCCGCAGTCATCCGGGTTCATCCACAGCGGAAAAATCCATGTTCAAATATTCGTTGATGCGCGCCATCGGGCGCTTGAGCCGGCCTGAATGGATCGTCACCGTTATGGCCGCGGCGCTAACCGCGTGTGCGCCGGTGCCGCCGGCCAGCAGTCAGGCCGCCGTTCCGCCGGCCGTCATTCAGTCTGCCGGTCAGTCCGCTGTTCGCCCCACTAGCGAGGCCTCCGCGCGTCCGGCCGACGGCCCGCTGCCGGTGCCGCCGAACCTCGTCGCGTTGGCGCAGCCGGCCGGCCAGAAGCGGCTGACGAGCTCCAGCTCCAACCAGTCGTACTGGCCCCTCTCGCAGTATTTCGAAACCCAGCGCAACCAGGCCTATTGCTCCGTCGCGACCTCGGTCATGGCGCTCAACGCATTGGGCATCCGCCGGCCCCAATCGACGCAGTACCCCGACTTCCCGTTCTTCTCGCAGGACGATTTCTTCCACGGCATCGATCCACAGGTGGCCAACGCCGCCAAGGTTTCGCAGGAGGGCATGACGCTCGATCAGCTCAGCACGGCTTTGAATTCCTTCCCGGTCGAGGTGAGGAAATATCACGCGGCGGACCTGTCGCTCGGCCAGTTCCGCGATCTGGTGCGCGCGACCACGGGCCATAGCGACCGCTTCGTGCTATTGAATTTCAGGCGCGTGGAGATCGGCGAGGCGGGCGGCGGACATTGGTCGCCGCTCGCTGCGTACGACTCGGCGAGCGACAGCGCGTTGCTGCTCGACGTGGCGCGCTATAAATATCCAGCTGTCTGGGTGCCGATCGCGCAGTTGTACGCGGGCGCGTTGGCGGTGGATAGCGTGAGCGGACTTTCACGCGGCATTGTGATCATCGGCAAGCGGCCGACTTGACGCCGGGCTGCGGAGACGGTCACGACAATCAAGTGCGCGACACGAGAGACGGCTCGCGCGAGTGAGGCCACAGCAAACCGGCACCCGCGCGATCTCGATCAAGCGCGCGTCACTGTTCCTCGTTACGCCATTCGGTCAGGCCTTCGCGCGCATTTAATTCAATGAACGAAGGCCGCGCGCGCAGCTGTCGGATATAACGTGCGAGATTCGGCCAACCGAGCGCGGGACGCGGCATATTGCGAGTCCAGCGCATCAGCATGACGGCCATGAAGTCGGCGGTGCTAAGCTTGTCGCCGACCAGATAGTCGTGGCTTGCGCCGAGATGGGCATCGAGCTTGTCCCACGCCGCGTCGAGACGACGGCAGGCCAGCGCGCGAACCGCTTCGGCGCCGGCAGGGTCGCCGTCGGAGTCCGCATAGAACCAGTCGCGCATGGCGGGCAGAATCGTGTTGGCGAGATAGATCATCATTTCGAGCCATGCGGCGCGATCGACGGAACCCGGCTCCGGGGCGAGCGCCGCCTCGGGATGCCGCTCGGCCAGCAGCATCAGCAACGCCGCCGATTCGTGGCGCGGCGTGCCGTCGACGACCAGTGTGGGCACGCGTCCCGCGGGATTGAGCCGCAAATACGCCGGGTCGTGCTGCCGGCCGGCGTCGATGTCGATCAGTTGCGATTCGAACGAGATGCCGAGTTCGATCAGCATCCAGTGCACGGCCATGCTCGCCGCGCCGGGCGAATAGTAAAGCACGTAAGGGGTGGAGTCGCTGTGCATAGTGGCTTGAGGTCCGGTTTCGATCCGGCGGACAGTCTACCCCCGTTCCCGGCGGATGCCCATGCGCCAGCGCCCAGGAAACGGGCCTCGCGGTGCAAGCTTCCGCACGCAGCAGCTTGCCCAACAGTGGCATTAGCTCGTCAAGCAGCTTCTGTTTATACCCACGCCGCTTGCTGCAAAACGATCCGATACCCGTCCGGATCTTCGAACGTTTTGCCTTGACGGTCCCAGTAAGGATTCTCTGATGCGCACGCCGGCACGCCGAGCGCTTCGAGCCGGCCGACGGCCGCGCTCCATGCATCGTGTTCAGGGAGATAGAGCACGAGAAGGTGCTCGGTGGTCGGCGCGCGTTCGACGGTCACGCCATGCTGATGGGTGAATTCGATGTGCCAGTGGCAGTCGCGCCGTCCGACAATGACGCCATCGAAACCTTCATGATTCTCGAAGCTCGCGAGAACTTCGAAGCCCAAGCCCCGCGTATAGAAATCAGCAACCTTACGCAGATTGTTGGTAGGACGAGCGACTCGGAGAACGGGCGGCTGCATCGGCAACTCCACGAAACACAGATAGGCCGCCAAGCATACCGTGCCGCGCGCGCCGCGGCGCGCCCGAGTGCGTCAAAACCGTTCAGGCGCTACGCGCCATCTCGCCGATGCCCGCGTTGAACTCTTCCCTGCGTGTACCCGTGGCGGCCGCCGTATGGACCCGAACCGGGCTCTTGCGAACTTGCGTATCGCGCAGCGCCGGACGTGCGTCCACCAGATCCGCGTACAACGCGAGATAGTTCGCGCTCGACGCGTCCCAGCCGGACTCGCGGCTCATCGCATTGCGCTGCAACACGTGCCACGACGACGGCTGCACGAACGCGGCCAGCGCGCGGCCGAGCGCATGCATCACGTCGTCCGGGCTTTCGCCGTCGAACAGGAAACCCGTCGCCTTATGTTCGCCGCGAGGATCGTGCGGTGCATAGTCGACGATCGTATCGGCCAGACCGCCGACGCGCGAGGCTACCGGGATCGTGCCGTAGCGCATCGCATAGAGTTGCGTGAGTCCGCACGGTTCGAAGCGGCTGCCGTGAAGCAGAATGTCCGCGCCCGCATGCAGCATGTGCGCACGCCGCTCGTCATAGCCGATCTGCACGCCCACGCGTCCCGGCCACGCCGCCGCGACGTCCTGCAATGCCTGTTCGAGACCGTGCTCGCCCTGGCCGAGAATCGCGAACTGCAGCCGGGGATGCCGTTCCAGCAGCGCCGGCAGCGTATGCACGACGACATCGGCGAGCTTCTGTTCGGTCAGACGGCTGCCGATCGCGACCAGCGGCGCGAACGGATCGCGCGTCAAACCGAAGGCCTGCTGCAGCTCACGCTTGCAGGCCTGCTTGCCAGCGGTGTCATCGACGGAGTAGGGGCGTGCGATCTGTTTGTCCGTCGCCGGATTCCACACGCTCGTATCGATACCGTTGACGATGCCCGACAGCTTGCCGGCCTGGGCTTGCAACACGCCTTCCATGCCGTGCCCGAAGCGCGGCGTCAGGATCTCGCGGGCATAGCGCCGGCTGACCGTCGTGACGCGATCCGCATGGACGATGCCCGCCTTCATCATGCTCAGCGAGCCGTAGAACTCGATGCTGCGTTCGTCGGACAGCGCGGGCGCCAGCAATTCGGGCGGCACGCCGATCCAGCCGCCCATGGCGAGCGGATGATTGCCCTGGAACGCCAGGTTGTGAATCGTAAAGACGCTTTTCGCGGCGACGCCCGCAAGCCGCAGGTACAGCGGCGTGAGTCCTGCATGCCAATCGTGCGCGTGCACGATGTGGGGGCGCTTCACGTTGCGCACGCCGCGCGCGACTCGCGCGGCCGCTGCCGCGAGCGAGGCGAAGCGCGTGAGGTTGTCCAGATAGTCGCGCCCTTGCGGATCGCGATAGAGGCCTTCGCGCGCGAACAGGTGGTCCATTTGCAGAAGCAGCACCGGCACGCCGGTATCGGGCATCTGGCCGCGCAGCAGCCGCGCGTCGCCGCCGGGCAGGCCGGTCATGCGCGCGACGGGCTCGACGTCGACCGCGCGTTCGAGCGCGGCCGGATAAGCCGGCATCAGGATCGAGACATCGACGCCGGCATCGCGCAGCGCGGCGGCATAGGCGCTGACCATGTCGCCGAGGCCGCCGGACTTGGCGAGCGGCAGGGCTTCGGAAGCGACGAGAAGAACGTTAAGCGGCAAAGTGGCCCCCAAGGACGGGTTTTTTGCACTTGCACAGTGCGGTGGAATTCGCGGACGCGTCTATTCAGCAAGGGGTGTGCCTGAGGTCCGCGGTTTTGCAGGGGGCGGCGAGGTGGGTTTGTGTTGCAGTGCGGATGGGCGAATCTTTGGCTTGAAAGGCCTATTTATCTGGCTTGACGCCTGGCCGCCCGAAGCGCGGTTTTTTCATTCGTGTGTAGGTTTGACACTTAATTTCAGAAGCCGGAGCGGCGTCTGAAAATAAAAAGGGCTGTCGTCGGAACGACAGCCCTTCATTCACTACGCAATCCGCAAAGTCTGTATCAATGCACCGGCGCGTGCGTCTGCTCGACCGGCCGCGGCTGCGTCATCGCGCTCACCACCGCGAACACGATGATGTTCACCGCCAACGCCAGGAAGCCGATATTGATGTCCTTCAAGGCATCGGGCAGGAACGGCATCAACTGGCCGATGCTGAGGTGCATCGTGGTCGTCACGGCCACCACGGCCACGCCGGCCAGAATCCCGCAAAACGCGCCTTGTTTCGTCGCGCGGTTATGCGGACGCAGGCTGCAGATCACCGCCGGAAAGAGCTGGGTCACGAAGCTGTAGCCCATCAGCAGCAGCGCGACGATGGTTTCGCCGCCTTGCAGCGTGAAGCCGACCGCCACCAGCGCCACCACCGGCACGAGGAAGCGCGCAAGCTTCGCCACCGTGGCGTCCGAGGCGTTGCGGCTCACCATGCCGCGATAGACGTCGTTGGCGAGCAACGTCGACGCGGACGTGAGGATCATCGAGCCCGGCACGAGCGCGGTCAGAATCCCGGCCGCGCCGATCACGCCGACAAACCATGGGTCGAAGGTCTGCAACGACAGGCGGAACAGCGAGAGGTCGATGTCGCCGCCCTTCAGACCCGGCACCTTCAGCGTCGCCGCGAAGCCGACGAAGAACACGAACAGCAGAATCAGCTGATACAGCGGCAGCACCATCGCATTGCGACGGAAAATGCGTTCGTCTTTCGCGGTGAAAATCGAGCCGAACGTATGCGGCCACATGAAGAAGCCCAGCGCCGTCAGCAGCACGGTCGACTGGAACCATGTCACGCTCGAGCCCTTGGCCGGGAAGGTCAGGAAGCCGGGGCGCGCGGCGTCGATGGCGCGGAACATGTCGCCGAAGCCGCCGTAATAGTGCAGCGGCAGATAGATGCCGAGGAACAGCACGATCGCGAGAATCAGCATGTCCTTCACCACCGAATTCCACGCGGAGCCGCGCACGCCGGAGACGATCACATAGGCCGTCACCACACAGGCGCCGATCCACACGGCCGCCGTCGACGAAATCGCGCCGTACGAGGCCGTCGCGACGATGATGCCCAGCCCCTTCAATTGCAGCACGAGGTAGGGAATCAGCGCGGCCACGCCGACCAGCGCGACCAGCGTGCCGAGCGCCGGGCTGTCGTATTTGCGCGTGAAGAAGTGCGGCTGCGAGACGAGGCGGTGATTCTTCGCGTAGCGCCAGATGGGCGGCAGCATCCAGTACGAGAGGATGTACGCGAGCGTGCCGTACGCCAGAATGTAATAGACCGGCGCGCCCTTGCCATAAGCAAAGCCGCTGCCGCCAAGAAAGGTGAAGGTCGTATAGATTTCACCGGCCATCAGCAGGAACACGAAGGCGGTGCCGAAGCTGCGGCCGCCCACGGTCCATTGCTCGAGGCTCATGTCGTGGCCGCGCTTGGCGCGCACCCCGAGGTAAAGCGCAAACAGCGTGATGGCCGCAATGATGACGAGTGCGCTCATGAACTGACCTCCTCGCCATCGGCGGCGAGCTGACGGTTGGACGGATCCAGACGGTAGACGATCGCCATGATGATCGAACTGAGCACGACCCACATGACGATCCAGGCCAGCACGAACGGCATGCCGAGCATCAGCGGCTCGACACGATTCACAAACGGAACACCGAGCAGAATGCCGATGAACGGCAGCGCGGCAAGTACACGAAGCAACATGGGGGCAACTCCTCGAACCGGTAAGTACGTCTCGTTGAAAGTGCGGCTTCGCTGGGGACTGTATGCCGGATGCTTCGGTCCCGTAAAGCTGGTCAAAAAAGTGTAGGCTTTCTGAAAGTTGCGGGCGCATCTTTATGCGCTCGGTTGCTGCGCTGCAAGGCGGCGTGCATAGCGTGGAGGGCTGCGGCACGCCGCCTTCGGCGCCTGCTTTTTACCGCTTTGGCTGGCGCGGCGCGATATCATCTCGCCACGCAACGCAAGCAACAGTCAGGCAACATCCGGCGCGCCGGAGAGAGTCCGGCTTCATCAACATGGCGCGGCGCGGCTGGTGCGCAATGCAGCCGCCCGAGCCGTCGCTCGACACGGAACGCATATGGTCGAAAGTCTGATCTCGGACATTCTGTTTGGCTTTACCGGGTTGATCAGCATCATCAACCCGATCGGCATTGCATTCGTCTTCCTGGACCGGACTGCTTCGTTGACCACGGAGGAGCGCACCGCGCTCGCCCGCAAGATCGCCATCAACGTGATGTGCGTGCTGCTGGTGGCGTTTTTCATCGGTACGCCGATCCTGCATTTTTTCGGCATCTCCATGCAGGCGCTGCGCATTGGCGGTGGGCTCGCCGTCGCCGTGGGCGGCTGGCAGATGCTCAATGCGCCTGACACGCAGCCGGCCGAAAAGCCGGCGGTCAAGCGGGTGGACGCGGACAACGCGATGTCGAAAGCGTTTTTCCCGTTCACCATTCCGTTGACCACCGGACCGGGTTCGATTGCGACCGCCGTTGCGCTGACCGCGAACCGCACGCACAAGCTCTCGGAGTTCGTGATTTCGAGCATCGCGTCGGTGGTGATCTCGCTGACAGTGGCCGTCACCGTGTATCTGGTTTATAGCCGCGCGGTGGTGTTCGCCAAATACCTCGGCGTGGAAGGCACCAAGGTCGCCATGCGTGTATCTTCCTTTTTGCTGTTGTGCATCGGCGTGCAGATCATGTTGACCGGCTTCTCCGAATTCCTGATTCCGATCGCGACGATGCAGCCTGTAGCGAAGTAGACGCGCACCCGGCGGCACGCTGTGCCGGGGGCGCTTATGCGTACCCGACAGCCATTTTCTTGCACGGGACCCGACAGGAGAGAACCTCATGTGCCGCTGGCTCGCTTATACCGGCAACCCGATTCAGCTCGAAACGGTGTTGTTCAACGCAAAACATTCCCTGATCGACCAGAGCCTGCATTCGCGGCTCGGCCACACCACGACCAACGGCGACGGCTTCGGCATCGGCTGGTACGGCCATCCGACCGATATCCCGTATCGCTACCGCTGCATCCAGCCGGCGTGGAGCGACCGCAATCTGCGCGAAGCCGCGCGGGCGATCCGCGCGCCGCTGTTCGTTGCGCATATCCGCGCGGCGACGGATACGCCTTCGCAGGAAACCAACTGCCATCCGTTCCGTTATGGGCGCTGGCTTTTCGCGCACAACGGGCTGATCCGCAACTATCCGTCCGTGCGCCGCGACCTGATGCTGGCGATCGACCCGGATCTGTTTCCGTCCATTGAAGGCTCGACCGATTCCGAGGTGATGTTTTTTCTCGCGCTGAGCTTCGGTCTGGAACTGGCGCCCGTCACCGCGCTGGAGCGGATGGTGGCCTTCGTCGAGGAAACCGGTCGCAAGCACGGCGTGGAAGAGCCGTTGAACATGACGGTGTGCGCGACCGACGGCGAGCAGATCGTCGCCGTGCGTTATTCGAGCGAGGGGCAGTCACGTTCGCTGTTTCACAGCACGTCGTTTCAGCATCTGCACGCGCTGTATCCCGACGATCCGCGTATCGTGGCCGCCGGCGAGCATGCGTTTCTGGTGCTGTCCGAGCCGCTCGCCGACCTTCCCGGTTGGTGGCAAGAGATTCCCGAGAGCACGGCGGTGGTGGCGCGCGGCGGTGTGATCGATCGATATCCGTTCAAGCCGCAGGCGGCGTGACTTGCGTGGACCGCGCGAGCGGCGGCGTCAACGCGTGAGCAGCATCGAACTCAACACCGAGAACACGGTCGAGGGCAGGTCGGCGAGGCGGCTGACCACCACGTTGTGCGGATAGAAGTCCTCGACCGCGTCCGTCAGCACGCCGATTCCCACCAGTTCGATGCCGCGCTTGCCGATGGCCGCGACGCGCTCGCGCAGATCGCTGCGCAATACCTGCGGATCGCCGTCGCCGGTGGAGGGATAACCGTCGGAGAACATCATCAGAATGCGCCGTTCGGCCTGACGGTCGGCAAGGCGCGTCGCGGCCCAGGCGAGCGCCTCGCCGTCCGGATTCTCGTGGCCGCAGTCGATCGCGGCGATCCCGCTCAGGTCCGTTGCGCCGAAGCGTTTATAGACTTTGAGATCGAGCCGTTCGACAAAGCGGTTGTAGCGCCGCAGATCCGCGCCGCCGGCGAGTTGACGCTCGTAGAGCTGTTTCATGGGCGCGGATTCGACCGAGCAATAGCCGAGCACTTCGCAATCGAACGACAGTTGCGTGAGCGCGTCGCACAACGCAGCCGCGCACTGGCGCGCGAGTTCGATCTTGCGGCCGGCCATCGAGCCGCTGCGGTCGATCAGCAGCGTCACGGCGACATCGCGTCCTTTGGCGGGCCGCTGCGTGCGAAACGGCGTGCGGTAACCGGGTGAGGTCGCGAGCCTGGCCAGCGCCGTGCGATCGATCTCGCCGCGCTCCTGCTCGCGCCGCCAGCGCGTGCGCTCGTCGGCGCTCAGCGCGCGTTCGAGCTTTTCCTTCAGCGGCGCGGTGTCCGCGCGAGCCTGCGCGCGCAATTCGCGCCACACGGCGCTGTCGCCTTGGCCCGTGAGATCGCGGATGTCGTCGAATTCGGTGGCGAGCGGAATCGACAGCGTGGCCCGCGATACGCTCGAGGTTCCGTCTCGGGCTTCGCCATCTGAGCGCGTGGACGGCTGTCGCGCATCCGTTAGCGACTGACCCATACCGACCGCGTTGTCCGCCTGCGTACCGCCGCTCCGGTCGGACGGCGGCGAATTTGCGCTGTCCTGACCGGGCAACGCGGCGTCGTCACCATCGAGCGGCGCGGACGACGAAGCCGCCGTTTCCGTATCGATGTCCTCGACTGGATCCGCGGTGAACATCATGCTGTTCGCCTCACCCGCCGACAGCGCGCGCACGCGCGCCACCAGCGCCTGCGCCGCCGCGATGCTTTGCTCAGTCGAGCGGCTCGCGCGCGCTTCGTGCAGCAGATCCTCCGCGGCATGCAAGGCAGCGAGCAGCGCATGGCTCGCTTCGATCGGGGCGGGCGGTTCGTTCCACATCGCGCGCTCGACCAGCCAGACCAGCCGGTCGCGCCAGTGCAGCTTCGGCCAGCGCCGCCGTACGCGCTCGGCCGCATGCAGGCGCAACTTGCCGATGAACCAGCGCGCGCCCGGATATTCGTCGAGCAACTGCGCGCAGACGCGACGGTCGTCGATTACTTGCGCGAGATTCGCCGCGACGCCCGCGGGCAGCGCGTCGAGTTGCGCGAGCGACGCATGTTTGGCGCGCGCCACCAGCAGATCCAGATAGCCGATCAGCACGTCGCGCTCGACCTCGCCATGCAACTCGTAGTCGGGAATCACAATGCGGCCCGGCTCCACGCGCGGGCCGTCCGGACTGAACACGACCGCCACGCCATATTGCCCGGTCAGCACGCGGGCGACCTTGGCGAGCGTGGATTCGAAGGCGAAGCCGCGCGTGTCGCGGCTTGCATGCACCGCGCTCACGCTTCAGGGGCCGGCGCGATGTGATGACGAATGATGCCGCGAATCAACGCGGCGTCTTCCGGGCTCACCTTCGCGTAGAGGGCCGGCCCGGCGGCGCGTTCGGGATCGCCTGTGCGCAGCATCAGTTCGGCCCAGTCGAGCAGCCGCCGCGTGGAGAACGCGCTCGAGAGATCTTCGCGAGCGAACGCCGCGCGGCAGTCGGCGGCAATCGCGGCGAGCGTGGTGGCGAGCGCGCGCGTCATATGCGGGGCGAGGGTCGCGATCAGGACGTCGGCTTCTTCGGCGGGCGTCAGATAGTCGAGCAGATACACGCGCCAGCGATCCAGAAACGCCTCGTTCATCAGATTGGCGCCCTGATACAGATGGCGGAACTGACTCATCGCGCCGACCGCATTCGCCGTGGCGAACAGGCGGAAGGCCGGATGCGGCGCGACGATCTCGTTGCCTTTTTCCTTCAGCACGAGGCGGCCGTGCGGTTCGAGCACGGCGGTGAGGGCGGCGAGAATCGACGGTTCGGCAAAATCGATTTCGTCGACGATCAGCCAGAGGCCCTCGCGCATGGCCGTAGGCAGCACGCCGTCGACCCACAGCGTCTCGCCGCCCTTGACGGTCCAGAAGCCGACGAAGTCGCCGACGGTGGTTTGCCCGTTCATGTTCGAGCGCAGCACGCCGTGGCGCGAACGCGCCGCGACCTGTTCGATCAGGCTGGTCTTGCCGGCGCCGGTATGACCGATAAGCATGACACGCCGGTTCTCGACGATGTCCTCGACAATGTCGTTGAAGCGCTCGGAGAACAGATAGGCCGGATTGATGCGCGGCACGAGCGGATTGTCGACGCCGCACGGCACCTCCACATGACCGATGCGCACGGTCTCGCCGGTGCCTTCCCGCTGCCGATGTCTGGCCGCCGAAGCCCGCGCCGCGGCGCGCTGCAATTCCGGCATGAAGGCGACCCGGCCGGCTGCGGACTGCTCGCTGCCGGCGTTGTCCGTGTCCATCGCGAAGCCTTCGCGGCGCCATTTCTTCAGCTTCGCGCGCAGATTTTCCGCGTCCACGACGAGATCGATATCGACCGCGCCCGCGCCCCCGTCACGGTCGACGCCATGTTCGAGCCGATAGTTTTCCGGCCGGTCGGCCACGCTGACGCGCCACCATTCCGCGCCGTTCTCCGTGGCGCGCTGGTAAAGGCCAAGGTTTTCGTCTTCGGTCAGTTCGGTTGCATTCATGGCAGAGGTTGAATAGTCCATAACGAATCATGCATTGCAATTTGGCTGAGGCCGAATCACGGACTATCTTATCTTGAGCGTATTTTGATCTTCCCGATCCATTTGCAAGCGAGGTTTGTCGAGCGCATGCCGGGCAAATATTTATTGCGTCAAACGAATAGGCCATGAAGCGCCTGTCGCCTATAGTTCGTCGGACCCGGCGCTATGGTTTTACAAACATCTTTCTCGCCGATCTTGTTGAAAAGCATCCGCAGTCCGCATTGGCCCGCAGCGTGGACACAAAAATTGACGGCACAACAATGAGACTACATACAAAATTAATGGCGGCCCTCGCCGTGGCAAGTCCGCTGGCATACGGTCAAACCAGCGTGAGCTTATATGGCCGCCTCGACGCCGGCCTTGAATACCTGAATCACATCAACAATGGCGCGGGCGGCAGTTCGAGCCGCTGGAGCGCCGAAGGCGGCGACTGGGGCACCAGCATGCTGGGCCTCAAAGGCAACGAAGATCTGGGCGGCGGCCTCAGTGCGGTCTTCAACCTCGAAACCGGCTTGCAGGTCATGAACGGCACGACGAGCGGCGGGCGGCTCTGGTCGCGGCGCGCCTTTGCCGGTTTGAAAAGCGAGCAGTGGGGCACGTTGCAGGCCGGCCGCAATCTGTTTATCGACAGCGACGGTGTCTGGGAATTCGATCCGTTCGTGCAGCAGGCGTTTTCATCGGCCTCGCTCGTGCGTGGGCGCAACTGGCAGCAAACCAGCAACAACGTCGAGTATCACAGCCCGGTATTCTGGGGCTTCGATGTGCAGGCGCAATATGCGTTCGGCAATCAGGCGGGCGCGTTCAACAGCGGCGCGGCCGGCGAATTCGGCCGCTCGGACGGCATCATGCTGACCTATCACTCGCCGCTCTTCGACGTGCGCGGCATTTACGACGAACTGCGCGACAACAATGGCCGCTTCAGCAACATTTTCCAGGCATCGCGCGAATATTTTGCCGGCGTCAACGTGCATTTCGACGCGGTGAAGATCCAGGGCGCCTACACGCATTACTCCGCGCCCGATTCGCCGGTCGGTGTCGCCGACTCGGCCGATCACTACTGGCTCGGCGCCACTTACAACTTTCTGCCGCGCTGGGCCATGACGGCGGGCGGCTTCTACGTGAAGGTCGGCGACGGTTCGGGCGATGCCGCGCACGACCCCTCTGGACACGCGATGATGTACGTGCTCGGCACCACCTACAATCTGTCGAAGCGCACCTTCCTGTACGGCACCGTGGGCTACGTGCGCAATGGCAGCAACTCGAATTTCTCGCTCGAAGCATCGCCGCGCGACGCGAGCAACAATACGAGTCCGCTGGTGGGCGAATCGCAAACCGGTGCGTACGTGGGTATGCTGCATCAGTTCTGACGCGGTGTAGAGAACGGGTAGTTCGGCATGGCAGAAAGGGCGCCCCGGTTCATGCCGGCGCGCCCTTTGTACTTTCTTACGCCACCCGATCCTCGCTCACCGCCGACTTGCGCAGCCGCACCGGAATCGACTTCGACGCCGGCACCTGACTCGATTCCGCGTGATGCGAGAGCGGAATCAGGCGATTGCATTCCGGGTAATAGCCCATGATGCAGCCTCGCGGAATGTCGAACGCGTGGACATGCATGCCGTCGACTTCGCGCGTCACGTCGTCGTTCGAGACGGTGGAGATGCACACCGCGTCGCCCTCCGCGAAACCGCGCTGCGCCATGTCGTCCTGATGCATGAGCAGCACGTTGCGGCTACCGTGCACGCCGCGGAAGCGGTCGTCGAGGCCGTAGACGGTGGTGTTGAACTGGCTGTCGCCGCGGGCCGTCATCAGGCGCAGCACGTCCGGGCCTCGCGCCGGCATATCCGCGTCTTCGTCGAGCGTCTCGGGCACGATGAAATTCGCCTTGCCGCTCTCCGTTTTCCATTTGCGCTCGCAGGCCGCGAGCGGCCGGTGAAAGCCGCCGGGTTGCTTGAAGCGCGCGTTGAAGTCCTTGAACTGATCCGGATAGGTGCGCTCGATTGCGTCACGCACCAGCGAGTAGTCGCCGACCCAAGCGTCCCAATCGATCTTCGGGTTGCGCGGCAAGAGCGCCTTGGCAAGACCCGCGACGATGGCGGGCTCCGACAGCAGCATGTCGCCGGCCGGCTCGGCGAGCCCGTGCGAGCCATGCACACAGGCCGTGCTGTCCTCCACACTGACCCATTGCTCGCCGCTCGCCTGCCGGTCGACCTCGATGCGCCCGAGGCATGGCAGCAGATAGGCGACCTCGCCGTGCAGCAGATGGCTGCGATTGAGTTTGGTGGCGATCTGCACCGTGAGCCGCAGACGCTGCCACGCGGGGTCCATCACATGGTGGTCGGGAATCGCCACCTGAAAATTGCCGCCCAGGCCGATGAACGCTTTGACCTTGCCGTCGAGCACGCCGCGGCAGGCATCGACCGTGGTCATGCCTTTGTCGCGCGGCGGCTCGAAGCCGTAGAGCTCCTTCAGCTTGTCGAGCGGCGCGAGTTCCGGCTTTTCCGTGATGCCGACCGTGCGCTGTCCCTGCACGTTCGAGTGACCGCGAATCGGGCAGATGCCCGCGCCCGGGCGGCCGATATTGCCGCGCAGAAGCAGCAGGTTCGACAGCATCTGCACGTTGTGCACGCCGCTGCGGTGCTGGGTGATGCCCATGCCGTACAGCACCATCGCGGCATTCGCTTTCGCGTAGACGCGTGCCGCGTCTTCGAGCGCGGCGCGGCTGAGGTGCGAGTGGTGTTCGATCTCCTCCCATGAAGTCGCGCGCATGGCCTGGGCGAAGGTTTCGAAGCCATGCGTATGTTCCGCGATGAAAGCGGCGTCGAGCACGCGTGGCTCACCGTTGCGTTGCGCGTCGTCGTCCCATTCGATCAGCAGCTTGCAGAGTCCCGCAATCGCTGCCGCGTCGCCGCCAATCTTTACCTGATGATATTGCGTGCTGATCCGCGTGTCGGCCGGAGTGAGCATGTCGAGCGGCGACTGCGGATTCGCAAAGGTGACGAGCCCGCGTTCCTTGAGCGGATTGAAGGTGATGATTTCGACGCCGCGTTTGCGCGCATCCTGCAACTGATGCAGCATGCGCGGCGCGTTGGTGCCGGTGTTGTGGCCGAAGAACAGCATGCAGTCGGTATGCTCGAAATCTTCGAGTTGCACGGTCCCGACCGGCACGCCGATCGACTTCGGCAAGCCGACCGAAGTGCTTTCGTGACACATGTTCGAACTGTCCGGCAGGTTGTTGGTGCCGTAGAGGCGCGCCAATAGTGCGTACATGTAGGACGTTTCGAGCGATGCGCGGCCTGACGCATAGAACACCGTTTCATTCGGATCCATTGCTTGCAGTTCGCTCGCGATTTCGGTGAATGCATGTTGCCAGGTGGTCTGCACGTAGCGGTCGGTGACGGGATCCCAGCGCATCGGCGTGGTCAGCCGCCCGCGCGATTCGAGTTCGAGGCCGCTCCACGAGCGCAATTCACTCAGCGTATGGCTGGCGAAGAAATCCGCGTCGACGCGTTTACTGGTGATTTCCCACGCGGTCGCTTTCGCGCCGTTCTCACAGAATTCGAAAAGATGCGGGTCCGCGGGTTTGGCCCACGAACAGCTCACGCAGGCGAAGCCGTCAGGCTTGTTCTGCTGCGCAAGGATGCGGCTGCCGTTCAACGTCACGTGTTCCTGCACGAGGATCGACGCGACCGCTTTGACCGAGCCCCAGCCGCCGGCAGCGTGGCGATATGGCTTGATGGGCGCGCTATCGGGCGCGGTGGATGCGCGTTGCGCTGGACTCTCGGACGTGGGTTCGACAGTAGGGTCGGTGCTCATGCTGACTCCTCAACGGTTGGCGGTGCCTGCGCACCGGTTTAGCCGAAGCCCCGCAATTACCGGACCGCTGGATTAATTTGCGCTTACAACCGTCGCGCCGGACCTTCGGTGTGCGCAAGCGCGTGAGACAGGAACGCGACGCTCTGTGGCGGCGGCCTGCCCGGCGGATCACCGTCGGGCGCACGATCCGGGTCGTTCGGCGGCACATCGTCGGGCGGCGGCGATGGATCGGGATCGCTGGTCGGGGGCGGCGCGTCGGGGTCGATTTCCGGCGGCATCGGCGTATGCAGATGCAGATCCGGCATGCAACTCGTGTTTGTCGTCTTCGTCGTCATGGTGGGTTCCGTGGTGGGGATGCATGTGAAACGCAACCGGCATGCCACCGGCTCGAACCGCCGCCGACGCGGGCGCGCCGCGTGGAACGGCTATTGCTCGACCACGGCAGGCGCGTATCCAGCAGCGGCGGTATGCGCCGCGATATCACACCGAACATGACGCACAGATGTGCAGGGATAAGGGAAAGAAAAAATGGCGCGACATAAGGCCGACGTTGCTGACGACGAGTTCGAGATTTACGCCAGCTATCACGGAACAGGCGACGGCCGTTACGTAGGTGGACTGAAGGTTGTCAGAAAAGCGGACAGAAAAATTCTGTTTCCATTCGATGGCGCGCCTGAACTCGGGCCCTACGCGACCGCCGACGAGGCGCGCCGCGCCGCGATCGACTATGGGCGCGAGATCGTGGCCGCCGATCGCGCAAGCCCTGAAAAGTGAGGGAGCAAGGAGGCAGGTGGAGGAGGGCGGCGCACGCGCGCCGCTTGCCGGAAAGACGGAATCCTTATGGCATGCCGCCGAGCGACGGTGAAATCGTGCTGCCGCGGCCCGGATCGTTGGGGTGTTCGTCGGGCAGGGTGGGCTTCGCGGAGACGGGTGGATAGGTGCGGTAGCAACTGTCGATCGAGGAATCGGCGAGGCAGCGCTGGAATGCGTCCGCGTCGCTCTTCTGCGCGAATGTGTACAAAGTGCGTTCGACCTGCACTTCGGTATCGGACACGCGAATCGTCGTCATCGTCATGAAGTTCTCCTTTTTACAAAATGTCGGTTCACACCTTCGCCTCGTTTTTCGCAACGGCCGTGCCCGGCCATACTCCGGCGTAGTGCGGGAGCGTTGACCGAGAGGGACCGGATGTTGCTTCAACGAAGATATATCCCACGTCACGAGGAGAGCGACATGCAGGGCACCAAATCGCAGGACGAACTGGACGCATTGGTTACTGATGAGGTGAAACAGCGCAACAAGCCAAGCGGCACGCACTATATCGAACCCAGTCCGCTTGGCATCGAGCCAGTCGAGCAGACCGGCGTCGACAAGGCGACCAATCCGCCACGCTCGAACGAGCGCCCGGCACACACCGCCGAAGTGCCGCTCGGCACCGGCACGCATGCGGAGCCGCCCGGAGGCGGCGGACGTGAATCGCAGCGCAAGGAATGACGCAGCAATGTAACCAGGCGAGCGATACTTCATATGTTTGCGAAATTCGTCCACCGTCACAGTAGCGCGTACAAACACGCCCGAAAAGAAGCGGACGCGAAGGCAGGTGCGCTTTATGCGGCGCTGAAACGAACGCCCGAGCCGGCCAGCGCAGCGTCTTCCACGCCGGCTCCAACGGCGCACCGCGATCCGCAGGACGCTAAGGAGGAAACCATGTTCAATGATTCAAAGCATGGATTCGACGCCGCCAAAACCGAATACGAAGCCTTCATGCTCAAACCGCACGACTGGGTGCCGAATAACCGCAACCTGCCGGTCGTGATTTACCGGCGCGCTCTCATGCCGGATAGCGGCGACCTCGCGGCCGCCTTCGAAATCCTTTTCGAGCGCAACGCATGGCCGCCGCAGTGGCGCGACGGGATCTTCGACTACCACCATTTCCACGCCACGGCGCACGAGGTACTCGGTGTGACGGACGGCTCCGCGCAGGTGATCATCGGCGGTCCGGGCGGCAGGGTGGTGTCGCTATCCGCCGGCGACGCGATCCTGCTGCCGGCCGGCACTGGCCATTGTCTGCAATCGTTCGCGCGGCACTTCCGGGTCGTCGCCGGCTATCCGGAGGACCAGCAGTGGGACATCCGCCGCGAGGCGCTCACGCCGGACGAACTGGCGGCCATGGAGGCGTTGCCTTTTCCGCCATTGGATCCGATCGACGGCAAGGAGGGACCCCTGGTCGAGTATTGGCTGCGCGCGGCTTGATCTCGGCGCACGGCGGTTTTTTCTTCGTGTCAGCGCCGCTCCGAACGGGTTCCAGTGGCAAGCCCGCTGTAATAACCGCTTCCCGCAGCAAGCCCGCCCGATGCCGCGTGTAACGCTCCGTGCAGATTTGCGCGCATCGGCGCATCATCGTTGAGCCTCGCAGCGGTTCCTCATGCGTTCTTCCACGTAACACGGTTCGCCGGGTGCGCCTACACAGCGCGTTCCGGCTTTCTCTTCAACCGCCGAACAAGGAGTGTCCCATGCAAAACGATCCCGCCCTCGATCAGCTGTGCATCAACACGATCCGCACGCTGTCGATGGACGCTGTGCAAAAGGCCAATTCCGGTCACCCCGGCACGCCGATGGCACTGGCACCCGTGGCCTATCATCTGTGGCAAAACCATCTTGTTTACGATCCGGACGAGCCGTTGTGGCCGAACCGCGATCGCTTCGTGCTCTCGGTGGGGCATGCGTCGATGCTGCTGTATTCGCTGCTGCATCTGGCCAACGTGAAAGCGGTGGACGACGAGGGCAAGCCGACCGGCAGGCCCTCCGTCTCGCTGGACGACATCGAGCATTTCCGCCAGATCGACAGCAACACGCCGGGACACCCCGAGTACCGCATGACCACCGGCGTCGAAACCACCACCGGCCCGCTCGGCCAGGGACTCGGCAACAGCGTCGGCATGGCGATGGCGGGGCGCTGGTGCGAGAGCCACTTCAACCAGCCGGATGCGCCGCTCTTCGACCATCGCGTCTACGCGCTATGCGGCGACGGCGACATGATGGAAGGCATCTCGCACGAAGCGGCATCGCTCGCCGGGCATCTGAAACTGTCCAATCTGATCTGGATCTACGACAGCAACCGCGTGACGATCGAGGGCCACACGGACCTCGCGTACAGCGACGACGTCGAAAGCCGGTTCCGCGGCTACAACTGGCACACGCTGCGCGTGAACGACGCCAACGACGCCGCCGCGCTCGAGGCCGCTCTTGTCGAGGCGAAAAGCATCACCGACAGGCCGACTCTGATTGTCGTGCATAGCATCATCGGCTGGGGTTCGCCGCACAAGCAGGACAGTTCCTCGGCGCACGGCGAGGCGCTCGGCGTCGAAGAAGTGGCGCTCACCAAGAAGGCGTATGGCTGGCCGGAGGACAAGTTCTTCTATGTGCCTGATGGCGTGCACGAGCGCTTCGCGGCCGGCATCGGCGCGCGCGGCAAGGCGGCGCGCGAGGCATGGCAGGTCCAGTACGACGCATACAGCAAGAAGTACCCGGAACTCGCGCGTGAATTCGCGCAGATGGAAGCGCACGACTTGCCCGCGGGCTGGGACAGCGACATCCCCAAGTTCGACGCCGACCCGAAAGGCGTCGCGTCACGCGATTCGTCGGGCAAGGTGCTCAACGCGATTGCCGCGCGCGTGCCGTGGATGATCGGCGGCTCGGCGGATCTCTCGCCGTCAACCAAAACCAACCTGAAATTCGAGGGCGCAGGCAGCTTCGAGCACGATAACTACGGCGGCTGCAATCTGCACTTCGGCATTCGCGAACACGCGATGGGCGCGGCGGTAAACGGCCTCGCGCTGTCGAATCTGCGGCCGTTCGGCTCCACGTTCCTGATTTTCAGCGACTACATGAAGCCACCGATCCGCCTCTCGGCGATCATGGAAGTGCCGTCGATCTTCGTGTTCACGCACGATTCGATCGGCGTGGGCGAAGACGGTCCGACCCATCAGCCGATCGAGCAACTGGCCTCATTGCGCGGCGTGCCGGGTCTCACCGTGCTGCGTCCGGGCGATGCCAACGAAGTCGCCGAGGCCTGGCGCGTGGCACTGTCGGATCCGCGCCGGCCGTCGTGCATCGTCGTGTCGCGCCAGGCATTGCCCACGCTGGATCGCAGCCGCTATGCCGCCGCCAGCGGAACGCAGAAGGGCGCGTATGTGCTCGCCGACGCACCCGATGGACAAAAGCCGCAAGTGATCCTGATGGCGACGGGCAGCGAGCTCTCGATCTGCGTCGACGTGTACGAGAAGCTCAAGGGCGAGGGGATCGCGGCGCGCGTGGTGTCGATGCCGTCGTGGGACATCTTCGAGCGCCAGGACGAGGCGTATCAGGAGTCGGTGCTGCCCTCGGACGTCGACGCGCGTGTCGCCGTCGAACAGGCTGCCTCGCTCGGCTGGGACCGCTATGTGGGTCGGCTCGGCGCGCAGGTAGTGATGCATACGTTCGGCGCATCCGCGCCGCTCGCTGATCTGAAGAAGAAGTTCGGCTTCACGCCGGAGCGTGTGCATGAAGCGGCGAAGCAGCAGGTCGAGCGGGTGAAGGCGAAGCGCAGCCAGGAGTGAGGGCGCGAAAGGTGCGCAGTGAAAAAGCCGGCGGTTTGATGAAAACCGCCGGTTTTTTATGGAAACGCGCCCAGGGTGCTCCGGCTTACGCGGAATCGTCCAACGCATCGACCGGCATGTCCGCTGAAACCTCGCGCGTTCCATCGAGCGTG
This sequence comes from Paraburkholderia sp. BL17N1, assembly GCF_003634175.1. Lineage (NCBI taxonomy): Bacteria > Pseudomonadati > Pseudomonadota > Betaproteobacteria > Burkholderiales > Burkholderiaceae > Paraburkholderia > Paraburkholderia sp. BL17N1. Next base: position 3,398,245 of record NZ_RBIW01000002.1, on the reverse strand, counting down.
TTGCGATAAGCGCGCGATTGCATGTCGGCGAGCCGGCTCAGTGTGCGCGACAGATCGTGCGCGCCTTGCAGGCCGCTGAGCGCCGTCTCGATTGGTTCATCGGACGCGATAAACAGCGCACGCTTGCGGTCGTAGAGAATATCGACCAGCCAGATCAGCCGTTGCAGCGTGTGAGATGTGCTCAACCACTCGTTGCGCACATTGTCGAGGATCAGACCGTGCCATTGCTCGGCGAGGTCCAGGTAGTCGAGATGCGAGCGGCTCGCCACGCACAGATTCTCGAAGTCCGCCCACAGTAAAGCCGCGCCCGCCGCGCGTGCGACAAGCGGTCGGCCCGCCGCGCTCACCGTGACGGGATCGAGCGTTTCGCTGCCTTCATAGCGCACGAAAATCCGCAGCAATGCCTCGCGGCTGGCGGCATCGAGCGGCGCGAAGAAATGCGGCACCTGCGCCTGTTCACCGCCGAAGCGGTAGTCGCGCGCGCCGTCGAAATGAATCACGCTAAAGCAGCGTTTGATCTGCTCGATGGTCGGCAGAAAACGCTCGTGAAACTCCGGGTCGGGCAGCAGACCTTCCGGCGCATAGTTCGAGGTGAGCACGATGCGGGTGCCGAGCCCGATCGCCGTATCGAGAAAGCGGCCCATCAGGAATGCATCGGCGATATCGTGTACGTGAAATTCGTCGAAGCACAGCAGCTCGATACCGTCGAGCCATTGGCGCGAGACCGAGCCGAGGCGGTCGTCGCCACTCGGTTCGCGGACGAGCCGCCGGTTCATCTCGCGCAAAAATTCGTGGAAGTGCAGACGCCGCTTGCGGCAGGTCGCCAACTCGAACACAGTATCGACCACCAGACTCTTGCCGCGCCCAGGCAACCCATGGCAATACACGCCCTGATGCGGCGCTGTCGCGGCGGAACGCGCGCGCGGGCCGTTCGCGCCGAGCAGTGTGACGAGCGCGGCGATCGCTTCGCGCTGGTTCGCGTCGGGCACAATGCCGCGCGTGGCGAAGGTGCGTGTGACCTGAGCGTCGTCAAGCATGGGCGGCTGTGCCAGTGCGGGGCGAAACGGTTTCGCAAGAGGCAGCGGCGAAAGCGGCAACAGTGTCGTAGGGCATAAAGAGAGGCGGGCGGAAATCGCGTCAGTTTAACAAGGCGCGTTGATCACGCAACCACGCACTCACGCACTCTGCCGGCTCAATACCCGCTGCAACTCGCCGGGGTCGACCGGCTTGGTGAAGTGATGGTCGAATCCCGCGGCGAGAGCAGTCTGCTTGTCCTGCTGCTGGCCCCAGCCGGTGACGGCGATCAGCACAATGCCCGCGTGCTGGTGATCCTGGCGAATCCGCCGCGCCACTTCATAGCCGTTCAGTTGCGGTAACCCGATGTCGAGAATCACCGCCTGCGGCGCGAACGCGCCGATCAGTTCGAGACCCGCGATACCGTCGCCGGCCGTGCGCACTTCGTGGCCTTCCAGTTCGAGCACCATCGCGAGGCTTTCGGCGGCGTCCGCGTTGTCGTCGACGATCACGACGCGCAGGCCGCCCGCATGCGGTGCTTCGGGCGGCGCGCTGTCGGACGGCAGCGCCGCGGTTGCCGTCACTGGCAGCCGGATCACGAATTCGCTGCCTTTGCCGGGACCGTCGCTAAAGGCCGCGACCGTGCCGCCGTGCAGTTCCGCGAGGCCGCGCACCAGCGCGAGGCCGATGCCGAGTCCGCCTTGCGAGCGGTCCAACGCCGGCGAGAGTTGCGAGAACATTTCGAACACGTTGTCCAGATGCTCGGCTGGAATGCCGATGCCGGAATCGCGCACGACGATCACGGCTTCGTCGCCTTCGCGTTCCGCCGTGAGCGAGATGGTCCCGCCGGGCGGTGTGTACTTGGCGGCGTTGTTCAGCAGATTCAGGATCATCTGCGACAGCCGCGTGGGATCGGCGATCAGATAGAGCGGCTCGCGTGGCAGCGTCACGCTCAGATGATGGGACGAGGCTTGCACGGTCGGCCGCGCCGCTTCCATGGCCGATTGCATCGCGCGTGCCAGTTCGAGACGCTGCTTGCGCAACTCGAGCTTGCCCTGAGTGATGCGCGAGACTTCCAGCAGATCGTCGACCAGATGCGTCATGTGCTGGAGTTGCCGGTCGAACACGTCGCGCGACCAGTTCAATTGCGGATCGGCGAACTCTTTCAGGCGCAGAATTTCAAGCACGTTGCGCATCGGCGCGAGCGGATTACGCAGTTCGTGTGCGAGCGTGGCGAGAAATTCGTCCTTACGGCGATCGGCATTCGAGAGTTCGCGGTTCAGCCGCGTGAGTTGCTGCTCCGCGTGCCGGCGCCCGGTGATGTCGCGATTGATGCTGACCGCGCCGTAGATATCGCCCCGCGCGTTGGCGAGCGGCTTGATGACGGTTTCGCACACGCCGCGCGAACCGTCGCGCCGCACGAACGGCAATTCGCCGCGCCATGTGCCTTCGGCGGCCAGTGCCGCGAGCGCTTCGCGGCGAATGCTCAGCGCCTGGGCCGGCGGCAGCAGGAGCGCGACCGGCTTGCCGAGAATCTCGCGCATGCGATAACCCAGCATGCGTTCGCCGCCCACGTTGAAGTCCGTGATATTGCCGCGCAGATCGGTGATCACGATCGCGTCGCTCAGGTGTTCGAAGATTGCCGCCTGGCGGAGCAGGACCGTCTGCGCTTCCTTGCGTTCGGTAATGTCGATGCCGAGGCCGTAGATTGTCAGCGGCTCGCCCTGGCGGTCGTAAGTGGCGCGCCCGCGGCCTTCCATCCAGCACCAGTCGCCGCTTGCGTGCAGAAAACGGAATTCGGCGACATAGTCGTCACCGGTTTCCACCGCGTGGTCCACTGCCTCGTTCAGCGCGATCAGATCGCCCGGATGAATCAGTTCGAAAAAGCCGCCGGGCATGTTGGCAAAGCGGCCTTCGGCATAGCCCGCGAGCGCTTCGAGTTCGCGGCTCCACCAGAGCTTGCCCGACTTCGGCTCGTGCGACCACGCGCCCATGCGCGCGCCGCGCATGGCGAGGCTCAGCACATCGCGGCTCTCCTGCAACTCGCGCTGCGCGAGCTGATGCGCGGCCACGGACGCCTCGGCATTGCGCCGCGCGAGCAGCAACTCCTGCTCGTACTTGTGACGGTCCGCGACGATCAGCACCGCCACTTCGAGGTAAGTCACCTCGCCATGACGGCGGCGCACCGCGTTGAGCAGCATCGGCACCGTGTGGCCGTCGCGATGCAGCATGTTCAGTTTGACCTCGGCCACCGAACCCTGCATTTGCAGAAGCGGCGCCCAATGCGTCTGATAGAACACCTTGCCGCCGGCGCTCAGCAGATCCTGGATTTGCCTCGCCCCCGCGAGCTCCGCGCTGTCATAGCCGAGCCAGCCGCAGAAGGTCGCGTTCACGCGCACAATACGGCCATTGGCATCGGTGACAAGCAGGCCGCAGGCGGCGTGCTCGAACAACGCGTCGGCCGAGGGCAGCGGGCGGTCCGTGCTGTGCATCGTGCTACAGGCTCATCGGCGCGAGGAAGGAATTCATCGCGGCCGCGCTCGCGCTCGGCGCGCTGAGGTGCGGACAATGGCCGACGTTCTCGATGAGATGCAGCGTGCTGCCGGGAATCGTGCGGTGCAGGTACTCGCCGACCACGCACGGCGCGATGATGTCGTCGCTACTTTGCAGAATCAGCGTGGGCGTGGTGGCGCGCGAGAGTATTGCGCGCTGGTCGGAGAGAAACGTGACGCGCGCGAATTGCCGGGCGATCTCGGGATCGGTGCGGCAGAAACTGTTGGTCAGTTCGACACTGAGTTCCGGCTGCTCCGGCGCGCCCATGATGGCCGGCGCCATTGCGCTCGACCAGCCGAGGTAATTGCTTTCGAGCGTACGCAGCAGATCTTCGATGTCTTCGCGCGAGAAGCCGCCGACGTAGTCGCCGTCGTTCACGTAACAGGGCGACGGGCCCACCATGATCAGCGCGGAGAAGAGTTGCGGCGCCTTGAGGCTCGCGATCAGGCCGATCATCGCGCTGACCGAGTGGCCGACGAACACCACCGGGCCGTCGGCAACTTCACGGATGATCTCGATCAGGTCGCTGGCGTAGCCGTACAGCGAGTCGTACTTGTCGATGTCGTAGGCGCTCAGATCCGACGAGCCGCTGCCGACATGATCGAACACCACGGTCCGGTATTCGTCCTGAAACGACGGTGCGAGGTAGCGCCACATGCTCTGATCGCAACCGAAACCGTGCGCCAGCACCATGGTTCGCTTGCCGTTGCCGGAAATCTGTATGTTGTTGCGCTGGGTGATGCTCATGGTGGGATCCTGAAGCCTGCCGGCTGGAAGAGGCGGTTATGCCAGGCGTGCGCCTCGGCCGGTATTCAGCGGAATGTTACCGCAGTCTTGCCCCACGGCCTCGTTGCCTGGCCGCAGCACGCCTCGCGGCGAGCACTCACCCGGTCTTGATGTCGGGCTGCGGCGCCTGAAGCGGCTCGATCCCGAAGCGTTCGTATTGCGAAATCACCTGCGCCCCGAGCAGCAGCAAGGTCGCGAGCCATTCAAGGCTGAACAGGATGACGATGGCCATGGTCAGCGATCCGTAGACCACGCTCACCTGCGAGAGGGTGGCGAAGTACCAGACCAGCACGTGCCGCGTAATCTCCCACAGCACGGCGGCAACCACGCCGCCGAACAGCGCATGCTTGAGCGAAGGGCGACCGACCGGCATCACCATATAGATCGAGGTCAGCACGAAGACCTCGCCCGCGAGGCCAAGCAGATACAGCACGACGCGCGAGAGTCCCTGCAACGAGACATGCAGGCCGAACAGATCGATGCCTTCGGCGCCGATCGCTTCGAGTCCGCTCGACACGAAGGTGACGATCAGGATGCCGACGCCGAGACACAGAATGTAGCAATACGGCAGCATCGCCGAGAGCAGGAAGTGCCGCCGCCGGACCACCACACGATGGACGAAAATCAACGACATCGCGTTCTCGAGCACGGTGAAGGCCAGCGAACTGAAGAAGATCATCGTCAGCAGCAAGACCCAGCCGATCACCGCGCGATGCGACAGAAAATTGGCCAACTCGCGCACCAAGGCGTTCGACTGGCCCGGCACCAGCCATTGCAACAGATGCGCGAGCGCCGCGAGCAACACATGCTGGGGCACGAAGCGCGACAGGGCGATCACGATCAGGATCATGAGCGGTACGATCGACAACAACGCGTAATACGCGACCGCGCCCGCGAGCAGCAAGCCCTGGTTGGCGCGAAATGCCTTCAGCGTTTGCAGCACGAATGCGCCGGGATGTTTCGCCACATATAGCGCGTGCTCATCGATGATGGTTTGCATGGGACCTCGCAACGCGCGTGGCTGACCTGCCGGAATGCGGGCTTTGCCGATGCGCGTACCTTGTTGCTCCTGCATACTCAAGCAAGAATGCAGCCACGCTGACATTGCCGCTTCTCTTCGGCGCTTCGGTTCAATAGCACACGCCGGGAATGCAGTTTGCTTGGCCGATGTTTCGAGCTTGCATCGACCTGCTGCAACGTGCCCGCTTTTCCACTGGAAACCCCATTGACTATAGCCTCTGACGAAGCAGACCTCGCGGACCTCGTGGTGGCACGGCCAGAGGGATTGTATTGTCCGCCTGGCGACTTCTATATCGACCCGTGGCGTCCCGTCGACCGGGCGGTGATCACGCACGCGCATTCCGACCACGCGCGTTTCGGGCATCGGCATTACCTCGCTTCGAAAGCCGGGGCGAACGTGCTGCTGTCGCGTTTGCCCGGCATATCGCTGCAAACCCTGGGGTATGGCGAGCGCCTCGATCTTAACGGCACGACGGTGTCGCTCCATCCCGCAGGGCATGTACTCGGCTCGGCGCAAGTGCGGATCGAACATCGTGGCCGCGTGTGGGTAGCGTCAGGCGACTACAAACTCGACCCCGACCCGACCTGCGATGCCTTCGAACCGGTGCGCTGCGACACCTTCATTACCGAGTCGACCTTCGGTCTGCCGATCTACCGGTGGGACGCGCCGCAAGCCGTATTCGACGGCGTCGATTCGTGGTGGCGTCATAACGCTGCCGAAGGACGCGCGTCCGTGCTGTTCTGCTATTCGTTCGGCAAGGCGCAGCGCGTGCTCGCCAGTGTCGATGCCGGCATTGGGCCGATTTTCTGTCACGGCGCCGTGGAGCCGCTCAATCGCGCGTATCGGGACGCCGGCGTGCATTTGCCGCCTGTGCGGCCTGTCAGCGAGATACCGGTCAAGGACAAGGCGGCGTTCCGTCAGGCACTGATCGTGGCGCCGCCGTCCGCGCAAGGCAGCGCATGGCTCAAGCGCTTCGGCGACTATAGCGATGCATTTGCATCCGGCTGGATGCGTCTGCGTGGCGCGCGCCGCAGGCGCGGTGTCGACCGCGGCTTCGTGCTGTCGGATCATGCCGATTGGCCGAGCCTGCAAACAGCCATTCAGACGACGGGCGCCGAACGCGTGATCGTCACGCATGGCTCGGTCGAGCCGATGGTGCGCTGGTTGCGCGAGCAAGGCCTCGAGGCCGGTGCGTTTGAAACGCAATATGGCGACGATACGGTCGAAGCGGATGCCGCGGGTGCGGATGAAACCGCGGCGGCGCGTAGCGTGCCGCTCGAGTTCGATCAGACAGCAGTAGAGCAGACTGTGCCGGCTGATGACCAGGGCCACACGGCCAACCCGTCGAGCCGCGCATGAAACGCTTCGCCGCTCTCTACACCGCGCTCGACGCGACCACGTCCACGCACGACAAACTCGAAGCGCTCACCAGCTACTTCGCCGTGGCCGAACCGGAAGATGCGGCGTGGGCGTCGTATTTTCTTGCCGGTGGCAAACCGCGCCAATCGGTGCCGACGCGTCTGCTTACCGAGATCGCCCGCGAACGCGCGGGTTTGCCGGCGTGGTTGTTCGAAGAGTCCTATCACGCAGTGGGCGATCTGGCCGAAACCATCGCCCATATCCTGCCGCCCGCGCAACGCAGTTCCGAACTGGGCCTCACACAATGGATCGAGCAACGTGTGCTGACCTTGCGCGGTGTGGCGCCGGAAGAGTTGCGCACGCGTTTGATCAGCTACTGGGACGAACTCGATTGGGGCGGCCGGTTTCTGCTGACCAAACTGATCGGCGGCGGGTTTCGGGTGGGCGTTGCGCGGCAACTGGTGGTGAGGGCGCTAGCGGAAGTCGCGGGCGTCGATCATAAGCGGATCGCGCAACGCATGGTCGGTTGGACCGACTCGCAACAGAAGCCCGATGCCGCGCGCTATCTGCGTTTGATCGCGCCCGAAGCGACTGGCGACGAGATGCAGCCTGGCGAGCACCAGCAGGAGAGCGACCTCGGCCTGCCGTATCCGTTCTTTCTCGCGCATCCATTGCAAGCCGATCCGGCAACGCTCGGCGATCCCTCGCAATGGCAGATCGAGTGGAAGTGGGACGGCATTCGCGCGCAACTCGTCAAACGCGGTGGACGTGTCTGGTTATGGTCACGCGGCGAGGATCTGATCACGGATCGCTTCCCCGAAGTGGCGGCGTTGGGCGATGCCTTGCCGGACGGTTTCGTGGTCGACGGCGAGATTCTCGCGTGGGAACCCGGCGCCATCGCGCCATTACCGTTTGCGCGGTTGCAACCGCGCATCGCCCGCAAAACGCTGACAAAAAAAATCCTCGCCGATTCGCCGGCGACGCTGCTGGCGTACGATTTGCTCGAAGCGAACGGCCGGGACCTGCGCATGACGCCGCTCGTCGAGCGGCGCGCGCAACTGGAGGCGTTGGCTGTTTCAATCGAAGGCACACTCGCGCACGATCTGCTGCGCGTGTCGCCGCTGGTTCGTGCAGCGGACTGGCAGGCGCTTGCCGCATTGCGCGACGAGAGCCGTTCGCGTGGCGTGGAAGGGCTCATGGTCAAGCAGCGCGAATCGATGTACGGCGTGGGCCGCACCAAAGCCTCCGGTACATGGTGGAAATGGAAGATCGATCCGTATGCAGTCGATGCCGTGCTGCTCTATGCGCAACGCGGCCACGGCCGTCGCGCGAGTCTCTACACGGATTTCACTTTCGCGGTATGGGACGAAGCGAACGGCGTGCGCACGTTGGTGCCCTTCGCGAAGGCTTATTCCGGTCTAACCGACGAAGAAATGCGTCAGGTCGACGCGATCGTGCGCAAGACCACGATCGAAAAGTTCGGCCCCGTGCGCAGCGTCACCCCCACGCTCGTTTTTGAAATCGGCTTCGAAGGCATTCAGGCGAGTCCGCGTCATAAGTCCGGCGTGGCAGTGCGCTTTCCACGCATGTTGCGTTGGCGTACTGATAAGCACATCGACGACGCCGATACGCTCGCCATGCTGAAGGGCTTCATCGACGACCGTGCGGGATAACCCGCTGAGTACAAATCCCTAAAACGGTGCTGGGCTTTTAGTCAGCGGCATTTTATTGCCTGAGCTAAGGTGATGAGGTAAGGGCGTACGCTGCGAACGCGACGCAACCGGAAAACCATCGTGTGGCGAACGATGCGTTTTGTCCGCGTGTCAGGAGCGAATCTTGCGCGCAGGTTTCGAAGTGCCCGCGAGTGGCACAAGGGAAAAAGCCAAGGAGAGAATGGTGACGTTCGACGACCGGATGGACGATAACGAAGACGTCGTAGTGTGGCGGCCTATCCAGTACGCGATGGCATCGCACCGGCGCGTCCTCGTGGTGGACGATTACCGGGAAGCGGCAGATGCATTGCAGATGTTGCTAGCGGCGGACGGCTTCGAGTGCCGGGCGCTCGAGGATCCGTTCGCCGTCTGCGAGATGGCCTGCGACTGGCAACCCTTTGCAGTGGTGCTGGACATCAGGATGCCGGGCCTGGATGGTCTCGAACTGGCTCGGCGTCTGCGCGCTAATCCTTCGACTTCGCATATGTTGCTGGTGGCCTGTACCGCTTCTGCCTCACGTGACGACCGCGCGCGCGCCAAAGCCGCAGGTTTCGATGCGCATTGCGCGAAACCGTTGACGCCTGAGCGCCTGCTGCGGGTGCTCGAATCGGCGGCGGCGCTGCACGCGGCGGGCCCCTCGTAGAGGGCCCATGGTTTGACACCGGTCTGCATGATCGAGACCTTGCAGACCGGTCATCGAAATCAAAACCCTCTCTCAATCCGGCGCGTACTTGAATTCAGGTAGCGCCTCGAGCGATTTCTTGGTGGCTTCTGGCAATACGACCCGGCGGTTGTTAATCTGTAAGTCGTTAAACGGCACGGCGACCAGATGTTTGCCCATGCCCAGGAATCCGCCTACCGACAGAATGGCGTAGGTGCTGCGATCGCCGCTCGGCGAGACGATCAGATCGTCCAGCGTGCCGATCGTGTCCTTCGTCTTGTTGTAAACATCAGCACCACTCAGCTTCGACGCGCGGTAGCCGCTGGCGAGTTGCACCACGTCCGTACGTCTTTCGGTGATGGCCTGAGGCGCGCCCTGAGCGTACGCGTTGCCGTACGACGCCAGCGTGGCGAGAAGCAGGGCGGTGGCGGCCAGCGGTTTGATCTGTATTCGTTGCATGATGATTTCTCCCTGATGGCATATGCGGCGCTTCTCATGCCGCCGCTTCACTGAATCAGCTTTCACCCTGCTGCTGCAAGAGTTGTGCCGCGCCGCGCACGCAGCCACGTCAAACCTTTCAGGTCTGGAATTTGCTAGATCAGCGGGCTGCTGTTCGAAGCTCCGATCGCGCATTCATGTCGCCGGAGACGCCTGCATCGACTGAATCACGCTTGCACTAAATACGCGCGCCCGCGCCTCTAGCTTCCACAGGAACCCCTATGTCATCCCAGACCAATTACTCGACGCGCATCTCGGAAGGCACGCCTTTTCCGCTTGGCGCGACATGGAACGGAAGCGGTGTCAACTTCGCGCTGTTCTCCGCGCACGCCACCAAGGTCGAACTATGTCTGTTTGATGAAACCGGCGAAAACGAAATCGAACGCATCGAACTGCCGGAATACACCGACGAGGTGTGGCACGTGTTCGTGCCGAACCTCAAACCGGGAGCGGTTTACGGCTATCGCGTGCACGGCCCTTATGAACCGGAGAAGGGCCATCGTTTCAATCCGAACAAGCTGTTGCTCGACCCCTATGCAAAGGCGCATATCGGCGAACTCAAATGGGCGCCGGAAATCTTCGGCTATACGCTGGATTCCGAACAGGGCGACCTGTCTTTCGACGAGCGCGACAGCGCGCCTTTCGTGCCCAAGTGCAAGGTGGTCGACGCCAACTTTTCGTGGAGTCATCCTGAACGGAACGCGTTGCCGTGGGAGCGCGTAATTTTTTACGAAGCCCATGTGCGGGGATTTACCAAACGGCATCCAGAAGTACCGGAAAATCTGCGTGGGACATTCGCCGGACTCGGGCAGCAGGTCGTGCTCGATTACATCAGGAACCTCGGTGTGACGTCGGTCGAACTGATGCCGGTGCAGACCTTTGTTAACGACAGTTATCTACTGGAGAAGGGCCTCACCAACTACTGGGGTTACAACACAATAGGTTTCTTCGCGGCCGACCCACGTTTCTTCGCGTCGTCGATTGATTCGGTGGGCGAGTTCAAGGAGATGGTGGACCGCTTTCACAACAACAATCTCGAAGTCATTCTCGACGTGGTCTACAACCACACCGCGGAAGGCAACGAGCGTGGCCCGACGATCTCGTTCAAGGGCATCGACAACGCATCGTACTACCGCCTGATGCCCGACGAGCCGCGCTATTACATCAACGATACCGGGACCGGCAACACGCTGAATCTGTCGCACCCGCGCGTGCTGCAGATGGTGACCGACAGCCTGCGCTACTGGGTGACGGAAATGAAGGTGGACGGTTTCCGTTTCGATCTCGCCACGATTCTTGGCCGTGAACAGCACGGCTTCGACGAAGGCGGCGGCTTCCTCGACAGCTGCCGGCAGGACCCGGTGCTCTCGAGCGTGCGGCTGATTGCCGAGCCGTGGGACTGCGGCCCAGGCGGCTATCAGGTCGGCGGCTTTCCGCCCGGCTGGGCCGAATGGAACGACCGTTTTCGCGACACGGTGCGCGAATACTGGAAGGGTGACGAAGGCAAGGTGCCCGATCTCGCCACGCGTCTCACCGGTTCGGGCGACAGGTTCAATCATCGCGGCCGCCGCCCGTGGGCCAGCGTGAACTTCATTGCCGCGCACGACGGCTTCACGCTGAACGATCTGGTCTCGTACAACGACAAACACAACGAAGCCAACGGCGAGGACAACAAGGACGGCCACTCCGACAACAAGTCCTGGAACATGGGCGTGGAAGGTCCGACCGACGACCCGGACATTCGTCAACAGCGCGAGCGCCAGAAACGCAATCTGCTGGCCACGTTGCTGCTTTCGCAAGGCACGCCGATGATACTCGCGGGCGATGAATTCGGCCGTACGCAGCAGGGCAACAACAACGCCTATTGTCAGGACAACGAGATCAGTTGGGTGAATTGGGACGCCATCGACGACGACGGCCGCGCGCTCATCGAGTTTGTCAAGAATCTGACCACGTTGCGCCACCGTCTGCCGGTTTTGCGGCGCGGCCGCTTTATCATCGGTGAATATAACGAGGCGCTGGACGTGACCGACGCGCGTTGGCTCTCGCCCGACGGCACGGATCTCTCGCAGGAACAATGGGACGATCCGTCGATGCGCTGCTTCGGCCTCGTGATCGACGGCCGCGCGCAGGCGAGCGGCATTCGCCGTCCGGCTTCGGACGCGACCTTGCTGCTGGTGCTGAACGCCCACCACGATGTCGTCAACTTTACGCTGCCCGACATTCCCGACGGCGATCAGTGGACCTGCCTGCTCGATACCAACATGCCGGTGCGTTCCGAATTGCCGCTGTTCAGCACCGGCGACGCGTATCAGGTGACGGGACGCTCACTCCTGCTGTTCGCGCTCGACGCACCGAACCGCGCGACGCAGCGTGTATTCGACCGCCTCGAAGAGCAGCTCACCACTGACGAAAGCGAACCCGCCGCCGGAGCTTGACGCACTAAGGCCTGAAATGCTGTCGAGCTCGCGCCGCCGGGTATAGCGCTTGCTCGATTGCAAGGGACTGCGCGCATGCCGCTGCTGAGCGGCGGGTTGCGTGCAGCGCAGCCGATATCGGCCCACGTCAGGTCAACCGAGGTGATCAAATGGAACAGGAACAAACCTCTCAAGAGGAACAGATTCGCACACGCGCTTATTACCTGTGGGAGCAGGCTGAAGAACCGAAAGGCACGCCTGACGAGTATTGGGACCAGGCACGCGCCGACATCGAGAAGGAAGCACCGCCGGTGGAAAGTGGGCCGGTCTCTGGCGAGCCTTCGAAGTAAATGAGCTATCGCGACGGGACAAAGATTGAACGCATAAGCGAGGCGCGACATGGCGTCGGCACGTCGGCAGCATCGACGTGCGCAACGCGCCTCGTCGGTCTCGCCTGAAGGAATGCGAACTGAGCAGAACCGGACAGACTGGCGCACATGAAGGACATCCCTGAACCGCGCGGCGTGAGGCCGGCCATTCACATTCGCGCGCCCGCCACGGCCTTTGGCCTCGACAGCCTGATCTCACTCGCGGTGGGCATCACCGTGGTCGCCTGCCTGTATTTCGCGAGTGCCGTGCTAATTCCGATCACGCTTGCGATTCTGCTCAGCTTTCTGGTCGCGCCGCTCGCCAACGCGTTGATGCGTTTGCGGCTCGGACATGTGGCGTCCGTGTTCGCCGCCGTGGTGATCTCGGTGTCGGTGATCGGCCTGCTCGGTGCGGTGATCGCCACGCAACTGACCGATCTGGCGGCCGGCCTGCCACGTTACCAAGCGACCATCGAGCAGAAGATGGAAACGGTGCACAGCCTGACCATCGGCAAACTGAACGGGTTTGCAAGCGCCGCCGGCCAGGCGCTGCAACGCGCGACGGTCGAGCCGCCGCAGATCGCGCCGCGGCTTGGCCCGGTGTCGCGCGGCACTGCGCATTCGACATCCGGCGAACCCGCCGCCGTGCCGGTCGAAGTGCGTGAGCCGGTGCCGACGCCGTTTGAACTCGCGAGACGCGTGTTGTCGCCGGCAATCAGTCCGCTCGAAACGGCCTTTATCGTTTTTGTGGTGATGGTGCTGATCCTGCTGCAACGCGACGATTTGCGCGACCGCGCAATCCGTCTGTTCGGCTCGCGCGACCTGCACCGCACGACCACAGTAATGGACGAAGCCGCGCGGCGTTTGAGCCGCTACTTCGTTTCGCAACTCGGCCTGAATGCGGGCGTCGGCGTGATCATCGGCACGGGGCTGTTCATGATCGGTGTGCCGAGTCCGATTCTGTGGGGCATTCTCGCGGCGCTGCTGCGGCTCGTGCCGTACGTCGGCATCTGGATTTCGGCGACGCTGGCCACCGCGCTCGCCGCCGCCGTGAGTCCAGGCTGGACGATGGCGATCTGGTCGATGGCGCTGTTCGTCAGCGTGGAAGTGCTGGTGGGTCAAATCGTCGAGCCGCTGCTGTATGGACGCAGCACCGGCCTTTCGCCGTTTTCGGTCGTGGTGGCCGCGATTTTCTGGAGCTGGATCTGGGGGCCGATAGGCTTGATTCTGTCGACGCCGTTGACGCTTTGCCTGCTGGTGCTCGGCCGGCATGTGCGGCGCCTGGAATTTCTCGACGTGCTGTTAGGCGACCAGCCGGCGTTGACGCCGGTCGAAAACTTTTATCAGCGTGCGCTGGCCGGCGACCCGGACGAAGCGATCGAACAAGCGGAACTGCTGCTGCGCGAGCGCTCCCTGTCGGCGTACTACGACGAGGTCGCGATCAAGGGCCTGCAACTCGCGGCCAACGATGTCATGCGCGGCAGCGTCACGGCGACGCAGCTTGCACGCATCGAGGCGACGACGAATGACCTCGTGGACGGCCTCGACGGTTATGACGACAACGAGCCGGCAACCTCCGCCGCGGGCGAAACCTGGAACGCGATGGGGCCGCTGGCGCCTTCAGCTTCCGGCGCCTCCAATGATGCACAAGCTGAAGCAGCGAATCCACGGCCCGTTACGCCAGGCAATTCGGGCGAGGTAGGCGCGACGACCCCGTCTTCGCTCGCCGCGAGCAGCCGCGTGCTGTGCATTCCCGGACGCGGCCCGCTCGACGCATTGGCGACAACGATCCTGCTGCAGTTGCTGGGCAAGCATGGGTTCACCTCGCGTGCGTTGCCGCATGAGGCCGCATCGCGCGCGTCGATCGATCAGCTCGACGCGGACGATGTCGGCATCGTCTGCATTCTCTACTTGCAGATCGACGGCATTCCGTCGCACTTGCGCTATCTGGTCAGGCGCATTCGCGCACGCTTGCCGAACGTGTCGATCGTGGTCGGATTGTGGACGGCGGAAGATACGGAGAAGTGGAGCGCGGACCTGCAAAGCGCAATCGGAGCGGAGTGTTATGCAAGCTCGCTGCAGGAAATTCTCACGGCTTGCAGGCGTGTCGAGACGGCGAGAAGCCGGATCGAGGAAGAACTATCCGTCGCGGTCAATGGTTGACTTGCCACGATGCCATTGACGGTGGTTCTGTTTGCGCGGCAATGCTATTGCAGGGCGTCTGAACGGTGCGATACCTCATTAGAAAACCCGCCCGCCGGCACTCCGGCTGGGCGGTTCATCTCCGCTTGGCGCGGCTTGGCGCGGCTTGGCGCGGCCTAGTGTGCAGCCGGCTTCTTTGCGTCCGATTTGTCTTTCGTAGCGGCGTCCTTGTCGGGAACGATCTTCGTCGTGCCGCCGGTGGAAGGCGGATCGCTCGCGGGGAAGCTGTCTTCGACCTGCTTGTCAATCTGCTTCTCGCTCTTGTTCGAGTGCGGGTGCTTTTCCTTGTGTTCTGTCATCGCGTTTCTCCTTCAGGTTACCGGTTATTCATTTCGTGACACATGAAGCGCCGCCGACAATCGCCAACGCTTCCGCGCGCGACACGCCGCCTCTCATCGCATCGATCAGCCGCGCGGTCTGCGCTTCGCGTTCGCAGGCGAGCACGGCGACCACCTTGTCGTTCTTCACATACAGCGAGACGAATTGCTGACGATCGAGGTCGCCATCGGTCACGATCTCGTCCCACTCGCTCGCATGGCCGAGATACTCGAAGTTCTTGCCGAAGTGATAGGTCCAGAAATACGGCACGCCGACATAGCGATGACGCGCGCCGCACATGTTTTGCGCGGCGATGCGCGCGTGCTGCTGCGCGACGCGCCAATGTTCGATACGCACCGGTTCCTGATCTTCATGCAAAGGAAACACGGCGATATCGCCTGCCGCGTAGAGACCGCACGCGGCCTGCATGCCCGCGTTGACGAGCACGCCGCCGTCTTTCTGCAGGGGCAAGCCTTCGACAAGACCTGTGGCCGGCGTAACGCCCGTGCCCAACAGCACGATGTCGGCGGCGACATGCTCGCCGTTTTCGAGCATCACCTGATGCACGTTGCCTTCTTCGCCTTCGAGCGAAGCGACCTTTGCTTCGAGATGAAACACCACGCCGTTGCGCTCGTGAAGCGCGCGGAACATCGCGCCCGCGCGCTCGCCAAACTGCCTGGCGAACGGTACTTTCTCGGGCGATATGACGGTCACCGGCGTGCCGCGTTTGCGCAGCGCGGAAGCCGTTTCGAGTCCGATGAAGCTGCTGCCCAGAATGACGACCTGGGTCTGGGCGGCATCGTCGCCGACGGCGTCGACGAGCGCGGCGGCATCGTCGAGACTGCGCAGCACGTGTACGCCGCCGAGCTCCACACCGGGAATGTGGGGAAGCTTCGGCACGCTGCCGGTCGCAAGCAAGGCCGTGTCGTAAGTCAGGGGGGCGCCGCTTTCGAAATGTATCGTGCGGGCGGGCACATCGAGCCGCGCAACCTTCTGGACGATCCGTTCGACGTCGTGCCGCTCGAGCCAGTCCGGCGCCAGAAGCGGCGGTACATCCGTGGGCGCCATTGCACCGGACGGCACGAATTTGCTTAACGAAGTGCGGTCGTAGGGCGCATGCGCTTCATAGCCTACGAGCGTGATGCGGCCACCAAAGCCACACTCGCGCAGAGCCGCGCAAGCGGCGGCGCCTGCCGCGCCCGCGCCGATCACCACGTAATGCGGTTGCTTGTCGCTGGCATTGCGCACCGGCTGCGGGATTCTTTCCGGCGTGACCATCACGTCGTCGCCCGCGACCACCACGGGATAGCGATCGAGCGCGACCAGCGCGGGCGGTTCGAGCACATTGCCGGTGGCGACGTCGAACGTCCCCTTGTGCCACGGACAGATGATCCGGCCGTCGCAGAGCGCGCCTTCTTCGAGTGGGCCGCCGGCGTGCGGGCAATCGGCGGAATAGGCGTGCACGGTATCGCCGTCGCGCACCAGCAGAATCTTTTCGTCGTTCACCACGACACGTTCAGCGCGGTCGGTTCGCAATTGCGAGAGCTGAGCGACGCATAGAGGTGTCGTAGGCATGGCCGATTCCTCGCGGACGATGGAATAAGAAAACACAGCGTAGAACAGTGCAAGCCGTGCAACGCGCAGGATCACGCCGCGATGCGGCACGCCTTGCAGTTCGCCGAACTCTTACGCAGGAGCAATCCATATGCCTGGCCGGACGCGCCGGTTCAAGCGCGCCCTTGCTCGGCCGCCGCACTATGGAGAACCGCCGAAGTGCGGTAAATTCGGGGAAAAGGAAATAGCGCACGAACATGCGGCGAGCGTGCCGTGCCATGGCGTCCCTGACCTGTGTTGAACCTTATGGAGATCGTGACCGTGCAACGTGCGGAACGTGCAGCAGTCGATTTCCCCATGCCGTCGCGCAATTTCGCGGCAACGCGGCGCATGCTGCTGATCGTCCTCGCCGTTTCGATTGTGTTTCCGCTGATCTGCCTTGCGGGCTACGGCTACTTCGATTACCAGCGC
Source organism: Paraburkholderia sp. BL17N1 (assembly GCF_003634175.1). Taxonomy (NCBI): domain Bacteria; kingdom Pseudomonadati; phylum Pseudomonadota; class Betaproteobacteria; order Burkholderiales; family Burkholderiaceae; genus Paraburkholderia; species Paraburkholderia sp. BL17N1. The sequence goes on along the minus strand of NZ_RBIW01000002.1, from coordinate 3,381,311 downwards.
CGGATCGCCGATTCGAACGACATGATCGACCGCCTCGCGCGCGTCGCGGAGGAACAGGCCGCCAAAGTGCTGGACCTGAACCAGCAGATGTCCTCGCGCATCGTCGAACTGCTCGGCAACGACGACGACGCGCAAATCCGCGCGCGCGAAGCGACGCTGCACGACCGTCTGCGTGGAATCGGCGGCGATTTTCCGCAGGTCTCGTCTATCTATCTGCTCGGCGCGAAGGGCGACCTGCTGGTGTCGAGCCGCACGTTTCCCGCGCCCGCCCTGTCGATTGCCCAGCGCGAAGACTTCACCAGCGCGAAAGCGATGCGCCCGCAGCCGTATTTTTCGCTGCCGATGTTCGGCCCGCTCTCGCAGACCAATGTGTTCACCACCGCGACCGGCCGCTCCGACGCCAACGGCCGGTTTCTCGGCGTGGTCTCGGTGGCGTTGCGCAACGAATACTTCTCGCGCTTCTATCGTGAACTGACCAATGGCGATGCGTCGCTGGCGCTCGGCCTGTATCGCCAGGACGGCAACCTGCTGGTGCGCTATCCGCCGTGGCCGGCGGGCGCGAAACCTAGTCCGCAGAGCAAATTCACGCAGGCGTTGCGAGACAAACAACTGTCCGGTCGTGTTCGTCTGCATTCCAGCGTGGATGGCGTGGAGCGTCTGCTGGCGTTTCGCCGTGTCGGCGACTATCCGCTCTATGTGATGAGCGCCTATGCCACTTCGTCGATCGGCGAAGCATGGCGGCGGCACTTCATCATGATCGCGGCATTGACTGCACTGCCTTGCCTCGCCATCTGGCTGCTGGTGATCTACTCGCTGCGTCAGCTTGAAGGCGAGCGCCGCGCGTGGGAACGCTGGCAGGGCGAAGTGGCGATGCGTCTGTCCGCCGAAGCCGCAAGCCGGCAACTTCAGCGCATGGGCGCGCTCGGCAACCTCGTCGCCAACGTCGCGCACGATTTCAACAATCTGCTGATGGTGGTTTCCGCCAACACGGAACTCGCGCGGCTCAAGCGCTTCAACAACGTCGAGAAAGAAGTGCTTGCGGTGGAGCGCGCCACCGCCACCGCCGAATCGCTCACTCGGCGCCTTTTGAGCGTGGCGCGCAAGCAGCCGCTCAAACAGCGGCCGCTCGACCTCGCCACGTGGCTGCCCGCCGCCGTGCCACTGATCGACGCCGCGCTCGGCGATAAGGTGGAACTGGCCTTGAACATGGTCGATCACGTCTGGCAGGTGCTGGCCGATCCGACCGATCTCGAATTCGCGATCATGAATCTGGCCGTCAACGCGCGCGATGCGATGCCGCGCGGCGGACGCTTCGTGATTCGTTGCCAGAACAACCGGCTGGTCGGCAGCGATACCTTGCTGCCCGACGGCGAATACGTGCTGATTGCCTGTTCCGACGACGGCGAGGGCATGCCCGAAGCCGTCGCGCGGCGCGCCTTCGAGCCGCTTTTCACCACCAGGCTGCACGGTTCGGGCACGGGCCTCGGCCTCGCACAGGTGCTTTCCATGTGCGAACAGGCGGGCGGTACGGCGAAGATCGACAGTGTGCCGGGCAGCGGCACGACGGTGCGGCTGTATTTGCCGCGCTATCGCGAACGCCAGAAGGCGGCAACAACGCAAACCGGGACCGTCCCGGCGCCGGTGCCGGCGCCGAGCGGCGTCGTGCTGCTGGTCGAAGACAACGAAGATGTCGCGGCAGGCGTGGCGGCGGTCTTGGAGACCTTCGGTTGCGAAGTGCGCCATGAACCTACCGCCGACCAGGCGCTCGATGTCCTCACAGGCGGCGCACGCTTCGAACTCGTGCTGTCCGACATCCAGATGCCGGGCAAGCTCAACGGCATCGACCTCGCCGAGAAGGTGCGCAGCGCGTGGCCGTCGCAGAAGATCGCGCTGATGACCGGCTACGCCGACGAACTAGAACGTGCACGGCGGCTCGGCGTCGCAATACTCGCCAAGCCGTTCAACATCGACGAATTGCACGCGCTGGTGGCGTGTGAACCATAGGCCCGCTATCGGCGGCACCCGGAATGGGATGTTCGAAGTGCTCCATGACTCGCGGCACACCCCTTGCTGAGTGAAAGACGAGGTATGCGCATCTGGTCGAACCGGCTAGCGCAACCCGCTTCTTTTCGCACAGGAGAAAGTCATGAACCTCGTCAACAAGACTCGCAGCGCAATCCTTGTCTCGGCCTTGCTCGCCGCTTCCTCGATCGCGATGGCCCAGGGCAGCGGAGGCGGCGGAGGCGGTCCGGCAGGCAACGACCCGAGCGCGGGCACCAACGCAGGCGCGACGCGTGAAGGCGGCGACATGCAGGCATCGGGCGCGATGGCGCATTCGAAGTCGACTAAAAAGCATCACATGAAGTCGTCGAAGACGAAGCCGGCAACCGATTCGACCAATATGCCGGGCGCAGACGCGAGCAGCGATACAAAGGGGCAGTAGCGCAGCCACAGCCCGAATTGCACTTCGTCCATAGGTATAGCGCTTGCTGAAATCGACCGCATGCACGGTTGTCGAGCGCCGGTCCTGAAAGCCTCCGATGAGTCCGTGCCCCTTCATTTTTGCAGGAGCATGGACATGACACTCGGCGATACGATCAAAGGCATGGTCGGCATGGATCCAACGGGGCATGCCGACCCCGACATGAAGGCGGTGCTCGACGCGTTGGCGAGTCTGAACCCGAAGCCCATCGAAGAATGCACGGTGGAGGAGGCAAGGCGCCAGCCAACGCCCGCCGACGCCGTTAAAAAGCTGCTGCAGGACCCCGCGTTCAGCGCGCGGCCGGCGCTCGAACTGGAGGCGGTGCGCACCCAGGACATCATGATTCCCGGCGCGGCCGGCAGCAATCCGGCGCGGGTCTACACGCCGCAAGGCGAAGGGCCGTTCCCGCTCATTCTGTATTTTCACGGCGGCGGCTGGGTGATCGCCGACCTCGATACCTACGACGTCACGCCGCGTTCGATGGCGGCGCTCAGCCGGGCCATCGTGGTGTCCGCGCATTACCGGCAGGCGCCCGAACACCGTTTGCCCGCCGCGCATGACGACGCGTTTGCCGCGTGGCACTGGCTGATCGGGAACGCGGCGAACCTCGGTGGCGACCCCGGCAAGATCGCGATCATGGGCGAGAGCGCCGGCGCCAATCTGGCCATCAACGTGTCGATCCGCGCGCGCAACAGCGGTGTCCGCATGCCGATGCACCAGGCGCTCATCTATCCGGTGGCGAGCAACAATATCGTGTCGATCTCTTATGAAGAGAACCGCAACGCCAAACCCCTGAACAAGCCGATGATGCTGTGGTTCATGCATAACGTGATCAACAGCGAAAGCGATCTCACCAGTCCGTTGATCGACGTAGTGAGCGTGGATCTGTCACGCTTGCCGCCGGCCGCGATCGTGACGGCGGGCATCGATCCGCTGCGCTCGGACGGTGAGAAGCTCGCGCAGAAACTGCACAGCGCGGGCGTGCCGGTCGAGCATCGCAATTATCGGGGCGCGACGCACGAGTTCTTCGGCATGGCGGCGGTGGTGCAGGCGGCGCGCGACGCGCAGGCCTTTGTATCGCTCGCGCAGCGTCAGGCATTCGGCAGAGCGCCGCTGTAAAGCGGTGAGCGGGTCGTCATTCGCCGATCAGATGCAGCACGATGTCACGGTGCTGCGTGTGACGGCGATGCTCGAACAGATACAAGCCTTGCCATGTGCCGAGCACCATCTGCCCGTGTTCGACCGGCACCGACAGTTGCACTTGCGTGAGCGCGGTGCGTAAATGAGCCGGCATGTCGTCCGGGCCTTCGGCGCCGTGTTCGTAGCGCTCGGCGTCTTCGGGCGCGAGGCTCGCGAAGTAGCGCTCCAGATCGCGCTGCACGGACGGGTCGGCATTCTCCTGAATCAGCAATGAGGCGGACGTATGCCGGCAAAACAGCGTCAGCAGGCCGGTGTCGATCGCCTGTGCGGCGACGAAGCGGCGCGCTTCGTCGGTGAATTCGACCAGGCCGCGACTGCGGGCCTTGACGCTCAGGTGATGGATGGCTTGTCGCATGATCCGTGTCGGGTTGGGATGGCGCCGCGCATCGAACGCGGCATGCACCGTGCGAACTCAGAGCGACGTCAGAACGTCGGCGATTGCCGCGGCGTTGGCCGGGCGTACTACGCGCGCGACTTCCGCGCCGTCGCGCATCAGGATCAGCGTCGGCCAGAGTTTGACCTTGAACGAGCGGCCGAGCGGCCGGCCCGGGCCGTCCTCGATCTTCAGATGCCTGAGGCCGTCGTGCGGTTCGAGGGCCTGGGCGATCGACGCCTGCGCGCCCTGGCAGTAGCCGCACCAGTCCGTGCCGAATTCGACCAGGGTGGCACCCGGCAGGGCGTCGAGTTGGGCTCGCGAGGGGGCGTGGGAAGAATAGGCTGTCTGGGTTGCCATGCGTGCTCCGGAGCGGTTTAACCTTTACGGGCAAGGGTTTGCGCCGTCGTGGCGTCCCCTGCGGGCGGATTTGGCAAGATTAGCAGCTATGCCTGGAATCGTCAGTGAGCGCGGCCTTGCCCGAATGCACGGCGCGGCGGCTGGGTGCGCGTCGCTGTGAATTTCACGCAAACTCATAGTCTTGCCGGCATGGCGTGTTAGATATTCGTCCGGGTGTCGCCGTCGTGCGGCGAATCATCGAGGCTGGAAAGGGAAGAAATGGGCGAAAAGATTTATCTGCGGTGCCCCGGCAAGGAAGAAACCGTCGCGGTGGCCACCGGCTTCAGCTGGGGCGCGTGTCTGCTGGGCTTCGTATGGGCGTTGTCGAAGAAGATGTGGTTTGCCGCTTTCGTCATGCTGGCCATCAACCTGCTGCTTTTCTGCTCGGGTCTATGGGGCGAAACCGCCGACCTGATCGGACTCGTGCTGTCGGTCCTGTTCGGTATCGCGTGCGGTATGTATGGCAATCAATGGCACCGCTGGACCTTGGAGAAACGCGGTTACGTCGTGCTGTAGCGCCCGCTCGGGGAATGCCCCACGCCGTCAGCCGTGCGGAAAGTGTGCGGCGTGCAATTTTGGGACGCGGTGGCACGGGTTTACGCGCCCGCGAGCTAGGCCGATAATGCCCCGGTCGTTCCGGCCACGAAGTGTGCGGCGTGCATTGCGCGTCGCAGGCTCGCTCTCCCTGACCCACCGCCCCTCGTGTTAAAGACCTCACGTTTTTTCGATCTGCTGCGCATTCCCGGCTTCAAGCCGCTCGCCGCCGCGACGCTCATGCTCGGCGTGGCGATGTCGTTCACCGCTCCATATCTCTCACTGTTCGGCGTCGAACGCGCCGGCATGACGCCGTTCAGGCTCGGCGTGTTCATGACGCTGATCGCGGCGAGCGGGGTGCTCGCCAGCACCTTCGCGGGCCGCTGGAGCGACGCGAGCGGACGGCACCGGCCCTTGCTGCTGGCGGCACTGATCGCCGCAGCGCTCGGCTATCTGTGTTTATGCGTGGTGCGCGATTACCGGCTGCTGCTGGTGGTCGGGATCGTCTTTATCGGCGCGGGCGGCTCGGCCATTTCGATGGTGTTCTCGTTCAGCCGCGCCGCCTTGCCGGTGGCGGACCCAGCGGAGCGGGTCTTTGCCAGCGCGACCTTGCGGACCATTCTGTCGGCGGCGTGGGTGTTCGGGCCGTCGGTGGGCGCGCTGGTGCTCGCCGCCAGCAGCTTTTACGGACTTTTCCTGTTCGCCGCGGCCAGTTTCGGCGCCTGCGCGACGATCGTCTGGCGCATGCGGGAGCCGCAAGGCCATCTCGGCGATCACACAGTGGAGGACACCGCGTCGGAGCCGTCGGCTTCGATCACCGTGCCGCCGCTCACCACGCCCGGTGAAGACGCCCACGAGGATTTGCCGGGCGTCGCCTCGGCCAACGACATCGGCCGCGCGGTCGCCGCGCTCACCTTGCTCGGCCTTGCCGCGAACGCGACCATGATCGTGCTGCCGCTCTACATCGTGCACGGGCTGAACGGCACGCATCTGGACGTGTCGGTCATGCTCGGCCTCGGCGCCTTGATGGAGATTCCGATGATGCTCGCGCTCGGCGCGAAGTCGTCGGCGCTGCACAAGCCCAACTGGCTGGCCGCCTGCGCCGCCGTGCACGCGGTGTATTTCGTCGGCATGTCGCTGGCGGGAAGCGTCCACGTGCTGATTCCGATGCAGATGCTCAACGCCTTCGTGGTCGCCGTGACCTCGTGCCTCGGCATGACCTACGTGCAGGATCTGATGCCGCACGCACCCGGCCGCGCCACTGCGCTGTTCTTCAACGCGGCGCGCGTCGGCTCGATTCTGTCGGGCGTGTTGTCGGGTTTGCTGGTGCAGGCGTTCAGCTATCGCGGCACGTTTCTGTTCTGCGGCTTGCTGGCGCTGTGCGCGCTGGTGCTGTTCGCCGTGCCGGGCGATCGCTATCCGTTGATGTGGAAAGCCACCAGGCGTTTTGCGCGTTCGCAATATGGCAAGCTCCAGGCCAGACAGCGGCAACGGCAGCCCTAGACGCGCGGGCGGCAACGGCAAAACGAACTGTAAGAAGGCAATCGGCCGAATCGAAGCCGGTGCGCGCCACGCCTGACAATCCAGTGCAACCGCAACCGCAACCGCAACCGCCAGGAACTTTACGCCGCGCAAAACCTCTGCAAAAGGGCGTATCGTCTTTCGATGCATGCGGGCGCTGCGCGCTTCGCTGCAAGAGCGCTTCAGGGCTGCTACCGTGTGTCCGGCGCGCGCGAAAAAACACCATTACAGTGAGCGTAGCCACGCGCGACCCCCGGCGCCGCGACTGAAGCGCTCAGCGAAAACGTAGCGGAGCGGCAGTAGAACGAAGCAAATCGTCGAAGCACATCCAGCAGCGCAACGAGGCACTTTCCGGAGCGAGATATGCAGCTAGGCATGATTGGATTGGGACGCATGGGCGCCGACATGGTGCGGCGCCTGACGAAGGGCGGTCAGCAGTGTATCGCCTACGACGTGCAGCCGGCGGCGGTCGAGAAGCTGAAACAGGACGGCGTGGCGGGCGCGGCATCGCTGGAAGACCTCGTCGCGCAACTCGACAAGCCGCGTGCCGTGTGGCTGATGGTGCCGGCCGCCGTGGTCGACATGACGCTGGAGAAACTCGTGCCCTTGCTGGAGCCGGGCGACATTGTGATCGACGGCGGCAACTCCTATTACCACGACGACATCCGCCGCGGCACCGAACTGGCCGAGCGCAAGCTTCACTATGTGGACGTCGGCACGAGTGGCGGCGTGGCGGGCCGCGAGCGCGGCTACTGTCTGATGATCGGCGGCGAGCCGGAAATCGTGAAGCGGCTCGAACCGATTTTCGCGACGCTCGCGCCGGGTGCCGGCTCAGAGCCGGTCACGCCGGGCCGTGTCGCCGGTTCGAGCACCGCGGAGCAGGGCTTCCTGCATTGCGGGCCGCAGGGCGCGGGGCACTTCGTCAAGATGGTTCACAACGGTATCGAGTACGGCATGATGGCCGCGTATGCCGAGGGCTTGAACATTCTGCATCACGCCGACGCCGGCAAGCACGCGCGCGAGGCCGACGCCGAAACCTCGCCGCTGCGCCGCCCCGAGTTGTATCAGTACGATCTGAATCTCGCCGACGTCACCGAGGTCTGGCGGCGCGGCAGCGTGATCAGCTCCTGGCTGCTCGATCTGATCGCCGGCTCGCTCGTGAGCGACGCCGATCTGAAGAACTACGCGGGACGCGTATCCGATTCGGGCGAGGGGCGCTGGACCGTGGCGGCCGCCATCGACGAGGGCGTGCCTACGCCGGTGCTGAGCGCGGCGTTGTTTGCGCGCTTCAGCTCGCGCGGCGAGGCGGATTTCGCGAACCGGGTGCTCTCGGCCATGCGCGCTGATTTCGGTGGCCACGCCGAGAAAGCGGCCGCGCCGTCCGACAAGCCGAAAACCTGATTCCACGGAGCCGCGATGCCAGCCACCACCTCTACGCCGCACGACGTCGTCTTTCTGTTCGACTGCGACAACACCTTGCTGGACAACGACCATGTGCTCGCGGATCTGCGCGCGCACATGATGCGCGAGTTCGGCGCGGAAAACAGCGCACGGTACTGGGAAATCTTCGAGAACCTGCGCGCCGAGCTCGGCTATGCCGACTACCTGGGCGCGTTGCAGCGTTATCGCTCGGAGCGTCCGCGGGACACGCGGCTGCTGTTGATGTCGTCGTTCCTGATCGAGTATCCGTTTGCGAACCGCCTGTATCCAGGCGCGCTGGATGCGCTCGATCATGTGGGCAAGCGCGGCCCCACGGTGATCCTCTCCGACGGCGACGTGGTGTTCCAGCCGCGCAAGATCGCCCGCTCGGGGCTATGGGACGAGGTCGAAGGACGCGTGCTGATCTACATCCACAAAGAGTTGATGCTGGATCAGGTGATGGAGTGTTATCCCGCGCGCCACTATGTGATGGTGGACGACAAGCTGCGCATTCTCACGGCCATGAAAAAGGCCTGGGGCGCGAAGCTGACGACGGTGTTTCCCCGCCAGGGGCACTATGCGCTCGATCCGAAAGAGATCGCCAGTAATCCCCCGGCGGACGTGACGGTGGAGAGGATCGGCGAGTTGGCGGAGATCGACTTGGAATCTTTGTTGGCGGAGAAAGGCTAGCGGTTCGTGGCGCTCGCGCGTCTCCATGTGAAGGTCATGCATAGGGAGACGCGAGAGCGCCGCGCGCCAATGACGGTTCGCTTTATGAGCCGAGTTCCTTCAGCCGCGCTTGCGCATCGCCGGCGCCCATGCGGCCGGCCGCATCCATTGCCGTCACGCCGTTTGCATCGCGGGCCTTCGGGTCCGCGCCATGCGCAATCAGCAACTCCATGATCGCCGTGCGATTGAACATCGCCGCGATCATCAACGCGGTGCGTCCGTCCGGCGACGCGCCTTCCACATCCGCGCCATGCGCGAGCAAGCTTTCGATCACCTTGTCGAAGCCCTTGAAGGCCGCGCCCGCAATCGGCGTCTGTCCGTTGTCGTTACGCAGATTCGGATCGGCGCCGCGTTCGAGCAGCGTGCGCACGGCGTCCGCGTGACCGTGGTAGCTGGCGAGCATGACGAGGCTGTCGCCTTTGTCGTTGCGCAGATTCGGCGGCACGCCTTTTTCGATCACCGCCGCGAGCATGGCGGCGTCGCCCTTGCGCGCGAGGTCGAAAACCTGATGCGCCAGTTCGAGCAACTCCGGGTCGATCGGCTGGCCGGGGGGCGGGGAAGTATCAACGTGGTCCGTCAAATGAAACTCCTTGCAATGAAGCCGGGCGCCTCGGGTCTGGGGAAGTCAGGAGACTCTGTGTGAAGGCGCCGGGAAGATCGCTCAGGATACACATTTTGCGCCGGCGACGCCCACGCGGCGGCGCTCAGGCGTGGCCGAACAGCTTGACCAGCAAGCCGAACACGCCGATCAGGATGGCGACGCCCGCGAACAGGAACACGCATGTGAGAACGAGGATCAACGGCGCTTTGAGGCGGCTGGGTGTCGGCATGATCGAGTGTTCAGGTAAGAGGCGAGCAAGGCGGGATGCGCCAGATGCGGTCCGCCGTCGCGCATGCGGCACCGGAAGCTTAACGGCATTCACTTAATATGCGCTTGAATTCTAGCGCATGCGGCATGAGGTCGACGCTTGCCACCGTCGCGAAGTCGCAGTTGGATCAAGGTTCGACGATCGAGTCGAACCATGCGGCGCGCTTCCTGTCACACTGGGGCTCGCTGAACAAGGGCGCTCAAGCCCGCCGCCAACACGGGTTGCTGCCCGTACGCTTCTCTTGTGTCGTTCGCATGACAGGACGAGCGCCGCCGCTGATTTTTTTCGCGCCTCCCTCTCACGAACCGCCGTTGCCGCATTCGCCAACCTGCCTGACAGTCCTTTTCGAGGAGTGACACCATGGCTGAAGCAACCCCCCAACCCACACCGCCGCAAAGCCTGGACGCCGACACGTTGCGCAACATGGATCGCTACTGGCGGGCCTGCAACTATCTCTCTGCCGGCATGATCTATCTGCGCGACAATCCGCTGCTGCGCGAGCCGCTGAAACCCGAACACATCAAGAACCGTTTGCTGGGCCATTGGGGTTCCGACCCAGGGCAGAGCTTCCTGCTCGTGCATCTGAACCGGCTGATCAAAAAGCTCGATCTGAACATGATCTACGTAGCCGGTCCCGGTCATGGCGCACCGGCCACGCTGGCCAATTGTTATCTGGAAGGCCACTACTCGGAAATCTATCCCGACCGCAGTGAAGACGAGGCCGGCATGCAGCGCTTCTTCCGGCAGTTCTCGTTTCCCGGCGGCATCGGTTCGCATTGCACGCCGGAGACGCCCGGCTCGATTCACGAAGGCGGCGAACTCGGCTATAGCCTTTCGCACGGCTACGGCGCGGCGTTCGACAATCCCGACCTGATCGTCGCCGTGATGATCGGCGACGGCGAAGCGGAAACCGGCCCGCTCGCTACTTCTTGGCATTCGAACAAATTTCTCAACCCGATCCGCGACGGCGCGGTGTTGCCGGTACTGCATCTGAACGGCTACAAGATCGCCAACCCGACCATTCTCGCGCGCATCCCGCGCGAGGAACTTGAAGCCTTGCTGACCGGCTATGGCCATAAACCTTATTTCGTCGAAGGCGACGATCCCGCCGTCATGCATCAGCAGATGGCCGCAACCCTGGAACAATGCGTCGGCGAAATCCGCGCGATCCAGCAACATGCGCGCGAGAGTAACGACGCGTCGCGGCCGCGCTGGCCGATGATCGTGCTGCGTTCGCCCAAAGGCTGGACCGGTCCGAAGGAAGTCGACGGACACAAGGTGGAAGGCTCGTGGCGCGCGCATCAGGTGCCCGTGCTCGACCCGGTGACCAATAGCAAGAGCCTGAAGCTGGTCGAGAACTGGCTGCGCGGCTACGAGCCCGAAACGCTGTTCGACGATGCAGGGCGGCTCGTGAAAGAACTGCGCGATCTCGCGCCTGAAGGCGCGCGCCGCATCAGCGCCAATCCGCATGCAAACGGCGGTCTGCTCTGCAAGACGCTCGACATGCCGCCGTTTCGCGATTACGCGGTGGCGGTGAAAAAGCCAGGCGGCTCGTATACGTCGCCGACCGAGGTGCTCGGCAAGTTCCTGCGCGACGTGATGCGCAACAACATGACGAACTTCCGCGTGTTCGGCCCGGATGAGACTTCGAGCAACAAGCTGACCGCGATCTACGAGGCGTCGGAAAAAACCTGGCTCGCGCAAACCGTGCCGAGCGACGCCGACGGCGGCGAACTCGCGGTAGACGGCCGCGTGATGGAAATGCTCAGCGAACATACGCTCGAAGGCTGGTTCGAAGGCTATGTGCTGACCGGGCGCCATGGCCTGTTCGCCACGTACGAAGCGTTCGTCCACGTGATCGATTCGATGTTCAACCAGCACGCCAAGTGGCTGGAGAAAGCCAAACGCGACCTCGGCTGGCGTCAGCCGGTGCCCTCGATCAACCTGCTGATCACATCGCTCGTGTGGCGTCAGGATCACAATGGCTTCACGCACCAGGACCCCGGCTTTCTGGATGTCGTCACGAATAAAAGCCCGGACGTGGTGCGCATTTATATGCCGCCGGACGCGAACTGCCTGTTGAGCGTCGCGGATCATTGCCTGCGTTCGCGCGATTATGTCAATGTGATCGTCGCCGACAAGCAGCCGCATCTGCAGTATCTCGACATGGACGCCGCCGTCACGCATTGCACGAAGGGTATCGGCATCTGGGACTGGGCGTCGACGGATCAGGGCGTCGAACCCGACGTGGTAATGGCCTGCGCTGGCGACATCCCGACCATGGAGGCGCTCGCCGCCGTGCAGATTCTGAAGGAGCAGTTCGCCGATCTGAAGATCCGCTTCGTCAATGTTGTCGACCTGTTTCGTCTGATGCCCGAGCATGCGCATCCGCACGGCCTGTCCAGCCGCGATTTCGATTCGCTGTTCACGGCGACCAAGCCGGTGATCTTCAACTTCCACTCGTATGCTTCGCTGGTGCACAAGCTGACCTATAACCGCACGAACCACGACAACCTGCATGTGCACGGCTATCACGAGAAAGGCAACATCAACACGCCGCTCGAACTGGCGATCATCAATCAGGTCGATCGTTTTTCGCTGGCGATCGACGTGATCGACCGCGTACCGAAGCTGCGCGGTGTCGGCGACCATGCGAAGGAATGGCTGCGTGGCCAGATCATCGAGCACCTGGCATATGCGCATGCCGAGGGCATCGATAAGGAAGAAATCCGCAACTGGACGTGGAAAGGCTGAGCGAGGCATGACCATGCACACTGAAAACAGCGCTGACGATCAAACGATTCTGGTGTTGAACAGCGGTTCGTCGTCGCTGAAGTTCGGGCTGTTCAGGCACGCGGGCGGTGACGAATCACTGCTGCTGGAAGGCAGTGCCGAGGGCATCGGGCGCGACGACGGCAGTCTGCGGATCAAGGCGCCCGATGGCCGCGTGCTGGTTGAGCAGGAGCGCGTGCTCGAATCGCAGATCGACGCGTTGCAAAGGCTCGCGCAGGTGCTCAAGGAACAGCATCATGCGCGACCTGCGGCGGTGGGGCATCGGGTGGTGCACGGCGGACCGCATTTGCGCGCGCATCAGCGCGTTACCGCGGACGTGCGCCGTCAATTGCACGACGCCGTGCACTTCGCGCCGCTGCATATACCACCGGCGCTCGCGTTGATCGATGAGGCCGAGAAAATTTTCGACGACGCGCCGCATTTCGCCTGCTTCGACACGGCGTTTCACGCAACGCTCCCACCGCGCGCGGCGCAGCTTGCGTTGCCGCGCCGTTACGCGGAGGCCGGCGTGATGCGCTACGGCTTTCACGGGCTCTCGTATGAATCGCTGGTGACGCGGCTCGGCGCCGACTTGCCGGCGCGCGCAGTGTTCGCGCATCTCGGCAACGGTTCGAGCGTGTGCGCGTTGCGCGACGGTCAATCGATCGATACGTCGATGGGTTTGACGCCGACCGGCGGCGTGCCGATGGGCACGCGCAGCGGCGATCTGGATCCGGGCGTGCTGCTGTATCTGATGCGCGTGGAGAAGCTGGACGCGGACGCATTGGAGACGCTGCTGAACCGCCAGAGCGGTCTCGCCGGTTACGCGGACGGCGAGAGCGATATGCAGGCGCTGGAAAAACGCGCAGCGGCGGGCGACGCGAATGCGTCGCTGGCGCTCGATGCGTTCGCGACCGCCGTGCGCAAGACGATTGGCGGCTATGCGGCGCTGCTGGGTGGAATCGATTTGCTGGTGTTCACCGGCGGTATCGGCGAACACAGTCAGGAGATCCGTAAGCGCGTGTGCAACGGGTTGGCTTTCATGGGGCTGACAGAAAGCGATCCGGCCAGCAAGGTGAGAGCGATTCACACGGAAGAGGAAAAGCAGATCGCGCGGCATTGCCGCGCGCTATTGCACCAGGCAACGAAGGGCTGACCTTCATTCGGCCTTGACGACGGTGTGATCCGATACGCCGGTTACACCGAACAGGCGCGTCACGTCTTCTAGCGCGGCGGTGCGTTGCTGATCGCGCTGCAGTTCGCCGCGCAGCGTGACGCGGCCGCGCGAGACATGGACTTTTACGGCGTGTTCGGGGACTGCGGCGTCCCAGGCGAGACGGCGGGTCGCCTCTGCGGCGATTTGTGCGTCGCTCAGGCGTGCGCTGTCTGCCGTTCTTTTTGCTCGGGCATGAGGCATGGTTTCTCCGCTGCGGTGATACGTATGGGGAGAACACTAGCAGAACTACGGGATTTTGTAGCCGGCAACGGCAGCCATGTCGAGACACGGCGAATGCCTGGATCGGCTATATTCGACGCCACTGCCCAACTTCCGCTCACAGAGGAGAACGCCGTGCCCGCCTTCACAACGCTGCTCGCTTTCGGTCTGGTTTCGCTCGGCATGGTGCTCACGCCGGGTCCGAACATGATCTATCTGATCTCGCGATCGCTCTGCCAGGGGCGGCGCGCGGGTCTCATCTCGCTCGGCGGCGTCGCGCTCGGCTTCGTGTTCTACATGTTCTGTGCCGCGTTCGGCATCACCGCGCTACTGTTGACGGTGCCGTACGCGTACGACGCGTTGCGCTTCGGCGGCGCGCTGTATCTGCTGTATCTGGCGTGGCAGGCGGTCAAACCGGGCGGCCGTTCGCCCTTCCAGGTCCGCGATCTGCCGCACGACAGCCGCCGCAAGCTTTTCACCATGGGCCTCGTCACCAATCTCGCCAATCCGAAGATCGCGGTGATGTACCTGTCGCTGCTGCCGCAGTTCATTTCGCCGGGGCACGGCAGTGTGCTTGCGCAGTCCATCGCGCTTGGGTGCGTGCAGATCGTCGTCAGCGTGACGATCAACGCGCTGATCGCCAGCATGGCGGGTTCGATCGCCGTGTTTCTCGGCGGCCGGCCGGTGTGGCTGCAGGTGCAGCGCTGGCTGATGGGCACCGTGCTCGCCGGACTCGCGGTACGCATCGCGCTCGATTCGCGCCGCTGAGTTGTGTCGAGGCGCGCTATTCGTTGCGCGCCCTGAACACCCAGCCGTTGAACAGCGCCCCGCAGAGCATCAACGCGCTGGTGATGAGAAACACCGAAGGCATGCCGAGATGCGCGCCGGCAAAGCCGCCCGCGAGCGGCCCCGCCACCTGTCCAGCGTAATTCGCCGAGGTCGCATAGCCGAGTATGTAGCCGGCCGAGCGGTCGGGCACGTTGTGGCGGATCACGCTAGTGATGGACGGCAGCAGGCCGGCCAGCGCGAGACCCATCAAAAAACGCAGCGCCACCAGTTGCCAGCCGCTCGTGACGAACGCCTGCGGCACCAGCAAGGCCGCGCACACGGCGAGACACGCCACGATCACCTTGGGCGCGCCAATGCGGTCGGCCAGACGGCCGACCCGTGAAGCCGCCAGCACGCTGCCCAGCGCCGAGGCCGACATCACGAAGCCCGACACCAGCGTGACATGCCGTGCGTCGTGCACCAGCTGGCTGACATACACGGTGATGATCGGCTCGATCGACATGTTGGCGAACATCAGCAAGCCGGAGGTGAACAGCATCGCCAGCACGGGCCGCAGATCGGGCACGCTGGCCCAGCCGGTTGCCGCGTCCGCGTGCTGCGTGCCGCCGCGCGTCCGTTCCACCGGTTGCTCCTTGACGAGCAGCGTGGTCGCGATGAACGCGCAGAAGATCATCGCGCCGGCAATGAAAAACGTGTTGCGGATGCCGATCAGCGGCGGCAGCGCGCCGCCCACCAGCGGGCCGACCAGGCTGCCCGCCATCACGCCCGAGGCCAGCGTGCCGAGCGCCCAGCCGGTGCGCGAGCGCGGCGTCTGCGTGGCGATCATTACGGTCGCGCCCGACGCATAGCCGCCGACCAGCCCCGCCAGAAACCGCAGCCCCACCAGTTGCCAGACATTCTGCGCGAGCCCCAACAAGGACATCACGATGGCCATGCCGAGGCTCGCGCGTATCAGGATCAGCTTGCGTCCATAGCGGTCGGCCATGCGGCCCCACAGCGGCGACACCAGCGCGGCGGCGAGGAAGGTCGCGCCAAACGCGACGCCGGACCATTGCACGGCGGCCGCCGCCGAATCGACACCGAGCTGCTGCACATAGAGCGGGAGGAATGGCAGCAGCAGGGTCATTGCCACGATGGTCGTGAACGAGCCGAACAGGCAGACATAGAGATTGCGCTGCCAGTGCGGCGCACCGTCGGCGGGAGTGGCTGAACTCATCGAGGCAGGATGGGAAGCGGGCAATGACGTCGGGCCGCAGCGAGCGGCGAAGAACCGATTGTGCCCGAGAGCGGGCAACTGGATCGACGAAGCGGGCAGGGCGCGGCCGATCCGAGGGTTTTCGAGCGACGCAAGAAGAGCAAGCCGGTAACGTCGGCCGGCGGGGTTCTGATTCCATCCTGAATGGTGGGTCGCCATGGACCGGGTATGCTGACTGCACCGATGATCGGCCGCGCGCCATCCGCGCGGCGCATTTCTTATCTGGAACACAAAGGCCCACCCATGTCCGATTTTCCCATCGACAACCCGTTTCTCGAATCGCTCGGCGTTCGTCTCACGCAATGGCGCGACGGCTACGCCGAACTGCTCATGCCGATCGATGCGAGCAAGCTCAATCGTCAGGGCGTGCTGCAAGGCGGCGCGATCGCGACGCTGCTCGATGCGGCGGCGGGCTATGCGGGAATCTTTGCGGAAAGCGGCGCACCGGCGCGGCATGCTTTCACGCTCTCGCTGACCACCAACTATCTCGACAAGGGACTCGGCGAGTCCGTCACCGCAAAGGGGTTTCTGGAGCGCGCTGGGCGCTCGATTTTCTTCTCTCGCGGCGAGGCCTGGGTGGACGGTAAGCTGCTGATCGCCAGCGCCCAGGGCACCTTCAAGTATTCACGGCCGGCTTGAGAGGCAACCGCTCATAGCGCCTTGAACATGATGGTGGTCGCACGAACTCATGGGTGTGCGTGCCGCGCGCGTATCCTGGGATCACGCCCGCGGTTCGATAACCCAGTTCGGTATAAAGCGGCTCCGCGTGGTCGCCGGTGCGGGTGTCGAGCGTGAGCAGGTTGCGTTGCAGTGCAGACGCATGGCGTTCGAGCTCCGTCATCAGCGCCCGCGCGATGCCCTGGCGGCGAAATCCAGGATGAACCAGCAGCTTGCGCACCTCGGCGCGATGCCGCTGGTTCGGCATCGTGTCGTAATCGAGTTGCACGGTGCCGGCAATCGTTTCGCCTTGACGCGCCACCAACAGCACCAGGCCGCCGGCACGCATCGAAGGCAGTACTTTGCCGCGCCAGAACCCTTCACTTTCCTCGACATCGCACGGCATGACGAAGCCGACGCTGGCGCCGTCATGCACGCACGCACGCAGCAGTGCGCCGAGTTCGGGAAGGTGACGCAGGAGGTCGTCGGCGGTGAAGGTGCTGATGGTGCTGATGGTGGTCTGGCTCATGCTCCGGCTCACACGATGAACAGAAGGTAGCGGGCGCCGCTGTGCGCGGGCGTCACGAATGCGCTGGCGCCGAACAGTTGATAGCGCAGGCAGTCGCCCGGTTGCAGGTCGTGGCGCTGGCCGTCGACGGTGATTTGCAGTTGCCCGTCGAGCAAAATCAGATGATGTTCGAGCCCGGGCCGCGGCGACGCGTCGTAAGTGATGCGCGCGCCCGCGTCGAGTTCGCATTCGAGCGCCTCGCCGCTCAGCGCTTGCGCGGGCGGCGAGACGGAGCGCCGCCGGAAGCCGACGCTGGCGTCGGTCCAGAGCGGCTGGGCGGCGCGCGGCACGAGCGGCGCAAAGTCTTCCTCGACCATGTGCATGAGGCGCGACATCGGCAGGCCGTAGGCCACGCAGAGCTTGCCGAGCACGCTGGCGGTCGGGCTGACTGCGGCGTTTTCGAGGCGTGACAAGGTCGCGCGGCTGACGCCGCTGAGTTTGGCGAGATCGTCGAGCGACCAGTTGCGCTCGGCGCGCAAGGCCCGCAGCCGTTGGGCGATGCGGCGGTCGATGGCGTTGTCGTCCGAGGGTGAGAGTGTGGTTTCCATATTCGGGAAATTATCTCGAATATGGAAACTCGTCAATTGGAAAAAAGCGGCGTCTTGACCGTGGCAGCGCGCCGGCTTACTCGTGCCGGGTCATGCGCAGCATCGACGTGTCGTAGCCGAGCGCGCGAACCCGCTCGATCAGCGCGTCCTTCACGCTGGCAGCAGGAATGGCCTCACGCGTAAGAATCCACAGATAACGGCCGCTCGGCTCGCCGACGATCGACCAGCTATAGTCGTCCGCGTGATCCAGCACCCAGTAGTTGCCGACGAAGAACGGTCCGAAGAACGACACCTTCAACCTGGCATCCTCCGAACCTGCGACCACTTTCGCGCGGCCCTTCGACACGTCGAGCGCTCCGTTCACGCCGCCCTTATGACAACTGTTGGTGACGTCGATGAGGCCGTCGTCGCGCGTGGCGTAGTCGGCGGTGACGGCTTCGCAATCGCGCTCGAAGCCGTTTTCGTAGCGCGCCAGTTCGTACCATCGGCCGAGGTAGCGGTTCAGATCGACCGGCTTGGCGGGCTGCGGCACGTGCGCGTTGCCGCTCTTGCCGGCAGGGCTGAATGCGCAGGCGCCGAGCAGGCACACTGCGCCAAGCGCAAGTGAAAGGGCGCTCGCGCGCAGTACCGATTGTCGGCGTAGGGCCATTGACTGACTCCATGAATGAAGGACTTCCTGTGGCAGCACGCGACATGCCAGGCGACGCCGCGCGCGCCACGATGCCGCCGAGATTCGCACACTTGCGCGCCCTGGGCCGTTTATCATAGTGCCCACAAACCAGAAAACGCCGTCCGGCTGCGCAACGGTAAGGCACCTCATCCACGAGACCCGGCGGCTTTTGCCGCGACATCACTTATGAATTCCACTCCCGACGCTTCTTCCCGTCCCTCGATCCGCGAGTTGACCCTGCTCGAAGGACGCGTGCTTGGCGTGCTCGTCGAAAAGCAGCACACGGTGCCGGACAGCTATCCGCTTTCGCTCAACGCGCTGACGTTGGGTTGCAACCAGAAAACCGGCCGCGCGCCTGTCATGAACGCCACCGAAGCCGAGGTGCTGACCGCCGTCGACGGCCTGAAGCGGCTCAGCCTCGTGATGGAAGGCAGCAGCAGCCGCGTGCCGCGCTTCGAGCACAACATGAATCGCGTGCTGGGGCTGCCGAGCCAGTCGGCGGCGCTGCTGACCACCTTGCTGCTGCGCGGCCCGCAAACCGCGGCTGAATTGCGCCTGAACAGCGCGCGTCTGCATGGCTTCGCGGATATCTCGTCGGTCGTAGCGTTTCTCGACGAACTGGCGGCCAACGACCCGCCACGGGTCGTCAAACTCGCGCGCACGCCGGGCGAGCGCGAGAACCGCTGGACGCATCTGCTATGCGGTGAAGTGAGCGCGAGCGAGTTGGCGCAGCCGGGCGATGAAGACGACTCGGTGCCGCTGTCCGCGTTCGAGGCGCTCAAGGCCGAACAGAAGCGGCTTGCGGATGAAGTGAGCCGCCTGCAGATCGTGGTCCGGCGCATGGCGGCGGAGTTGGGCATCGATGCGGGGGATCTCACCGCGGGCGAATGACGCCGCGGAAGAGCGCGAACGGCCGATGACGCCGCTGGTCTCCGCGACCCGTTGAAGTCACGGCATTAGTCGCCGCGCTTACGCTGCGCATCCGTGGACAGCGTCCGCTGCGTCCGGTAGAAAACGCGCGGCGGCACGTTGGGCGAATCTTCGGCCAGCCGGTCGAGTTCATCGCGAATTGCCGTGAGGTAATGGCCGTCACGCGCATCGGCATCGCCCGCGAAAATTGCTTCGAGCCTGCGGCGCACCGCGCCATAGCGCGCGCCGGCCGCGCGATGCTTTTCGGCGCGCTCGGCGTAGCGCAGGAACGTCTGCAACGCGGCCGAGACCGCGGCCGTCACGCTCACGAGGCCGACGAAAATCCTGAGTCCCGGCGAAACCGCCGACAGATTCAGCGATGCGAACACCGCCGTGCCCACGAAAGCGGTCAAGGCGGTCACGAGCCAGCCCACCTTGCGGTCGCGCGCCGACAGCAGGTCGGCCATGTCGTAGTGGCTCATCTGGGATTCGCGCGCGCGCCGGATCCATTTCAGCAAAAGCTGGTTCTCGTCGACCGGCGGCTCGTAGGCAGGCAGGTTCTTCATGTCGCTCGTCAGGGCTGTTCGGTTGCGCAAGCTTAGCGCATGCGCCTGACGATACTGTGCCACACGAAGCCGGCGGCCCGCGCGACAGCGGTCCTATGCTGTTGCCGTGGCCGCTTCGGTTGCCGGCACCGCTTCTCGCGCCACGCCGAAGCGCTCGTTGTGTGCGTTGCCGTTCAGGTAAAAATCACCGATTGCGGCCTCGCGAATGATCGCGGGATTGTGCGACGCCAGCACGCGGGCATTGCGCCAGTAGCGATCGAAACGGCGCGTCTCGCTGGTCGCCGATGCGCCGCCCACTTCGAACAGCAGCGTCGCCGCCTGCAACGTCTGCTCGATGACGATCTGTTGCGCCTGGAAGGTCTGGATATCGAGGTTGATGTAAGTCTGTTCGTTGGTGCGGCCCTCCTGTCGCGCGACCGAAACCTCGTCGATGGCACGCGCGAGCGACGCGCTGATGCTCTGCGTCGAGTAAGCCAGACTCGCCAGCCGCCCGACCACGCGATGCACGAGCGGATTGTGGCGTGGACTCGATTCGCCCGGCACACCGAACGTGCGCGTTTTGCCTTGGGTGAACGCGACCGCGTCGCGCAACGCCGCGCGGCTGATGCCCGCGAGGTTCGCGACATGCAGCGCCTGGTAGTAAGCCGTCAGCAGACTGTTGCGACGCGGCTCGGAGGCGTTATAACGGCGATAGAGATTGTGGGGCGAAACCGCCACGCGAGTGAAGCGCGCCGTGCCGCTGCCCGTGAGCCGTTGCCCGAAACCGTCCCAATCGTCGATACGTTCGAGGCCCGGCGTGTCGGCTTTGACGAGCACGCGCACGTCGCTCTGGCCGTCATGCGCGGTCACGTCGACCCAATCCGCGTAGAGCGTGCCGGTGGTGTAGTACTTCTCGTCATCGAGATGCCAGGCGCCACCGGTTTGCGTGAGACGCACGCTGTTGTTGGTGACACCGGTGCGCTCCGACACCGCGCCGCCGACAATCTGACCTTGCGCGACACGTGTGAGCCAACGGTCACGCAGCGAGTCGTCGCCTTGTTCCAGCAGGGATTCGATAAAGCCGCCATGCACGCGCAGGATTTGCGGCAGATTCGAATCCGCTTCGCCAAGTCGCGTAACCAGTGCGAAGAACTGCGCGAGCGAGATGCCTTCGCCGCCGTATTGTTTGGGCACGCGCAGCCTGGTGTAGCCGGCTTCGCGCAGCCACTCGACGGGCGCGTAAGCGAGTTCGCGATGCTGCTCGCGCTCGATCGCGCCCTCGGCGATACGCGCGAAAACCGGCGCGAAGCGCCGGGTCAGCGGGTGGTCGCCGAAGAGTTGCGCGGCGTCGGCGATGCTGTGATCGGGATTCGTTGCTTGAACTGCGGACATGGGTTCTCCGAAACGGGTGCGCGCAAGGCGCAATCAGAGAACGTTAAGGGACGCGGCAGGGCGCTAGCAACGAAGTATTTGGCCGATTCTTAGCAGCAGGAGTGAAATGGTAGTGGCGCGCGCCGCGATAGGCGCGCGGCTTATTTCAGTCCGGCCGCTACGCGCCTGCGCGCGAGTATGCGCACGGCAAGCAGGCACACGCCCATCACGGTCAGCGACAACAGCGTCGTCATGGTGCCCAGCGCGTAGATCACCGGCGTGGTCACCGATGTGGTGAGACCCTGAAGCTCGAGCGGCAAGGTGTTCTGGTCGCCGATCGCCTGCGAGGTGCGGGCAATTTCGTCCCAGGAGAGCGTGAAGCCGAACATCGCGACGCCCACCACCGACGGACCGATGATCGGCAGCACCACATGCCGGAAGCTTTGCCATGGGGTGGCGCCCAGATCGCGCGAGGCTTCTTCGTATGCGGGATTGAAGCGGTTGAACACCGCGAACATGACGAGCAGACCGAACGGCAGCGTCCACGTCAGATGCGCGCCGAGCGCCGAGGTGAACAGGCCCATCGAGGTGGTATAGCTGTCGGCGAAAGACTGATAGCCCCACGCGGTGGCGAAGTACTTCACGCCGTTATCCAGCAGGCGGAACGTCAAGCCGATGCCGAGCGAAACGATAATGGACGGCATGATGAGACTGGCCACGGAGACATAGAACACCGCGGTATCGCCGCGAAATTTTCTGCGAAACGCGAGACCCGCTGCGACGGAAAAGAGCACCGTCAGCACCGTGACTGCCAACGCTAGCCGCACGGAACGTCCGAACGCACCCCAGATATCGACATCGCCCACACCATCGCGCAACATGGCGAACCAGTGCAGCGACACACCGCGCATTGGAAACGTGAGGCCGCCTTCGGGGCCTTGAAACGACAGAATGAAAATCGTGATCACAGGACCATAAAGAAACAACACGAACAGGCCGAACAGCAGCGCGAGCCAATAGAAACTCGCCGGACGGCGCTCACGATGTTTGACGCGAATGGCCTGCATCTTCACAACTCCTTGCGGATGTCGACCACCCGCGTCAAACCCCACACGATCATCAGCACCACGGCGAGCAGCATGATCGCGTTGGCCGCCGCGGCGGGAAATTGCAGGTAGCCGGTTTGCACCTGAATGATCTTGCCCACCGACGCGATCTGCTGGCCGCCCATTACGCCGACGGTCAGGAAATCGCCCATCACGATCGTGATGACGAAGATCGAGCCGATCACGATGCCGGTTTTCGACAGCGGCAGGACCACGTCTCGCACCACTTGCCAGCCGCTCGCGCCGGCGTCGCGCGCGGCTTCGAGGAGCGAGCGGTCGATGCGCATCATCGCGTTGAAGATCGGCACGATCATGAAGAACGTGTAGAGGTGAACGAAAGCGAGCACCACCGAAAAGTTCGAATACAGCAGCCATTCCAGCGGCTGGTCGATCAGATGCGCGCCGAGCAGCGCCTGATTGACGAGACCGTTGCGCCCGAGCAGCGGCATCCACGAAATCATGCGGATCACGTTCGAGGTCCAGAACGGAATCGTGCAGACGAGAAACAGCACGGTCTGCATGCTCGTGGTGCGCACATGGAACGCGAGAAAGTAAGCGATCGAAAAACCCAGCAGCAGGGTTACTGTCCACACGATCGCGCAGAACTTGAGCGTCGACCAGTAGGTCTTGAAGGTGACGCAAACGTCCGTGAGCGACGAACAGCCGTTGAAGATCGCCGCGTAGTTTTTCAGCGTGAATGCGGGAATGATCTGATATTCGTTGAAGTCCCAGAAACTGACGATCAGCGTGATGACCAGCGGCACGATGAAAAACAGCAGGAAGGTCAGCGAGAGCGGCGTCGCCTGCAACCACGCCGGCGCGCGGCGATGTTTGACGGGCTCGTCCTGCGCGTGCGAGGGAAGGTCGATCGTTGCCATGGGCGTATTTCTAAGGAATGGACTATGCGTTCATTCGGACAGGTGGTGACAGCCGGCGTGTCGCGTGCCGGCTGCCATGGCGAACCACGGCCGCGATCAGGCCGCGATGAACTCGTTCCACTTCTGGACCATATAGATGTTCTCGTCCATCACCGCGTTCCAGCAGGCAATCGCGCCCATGCGCTGGTTGTACGAGCCGCCGTCGCGCACGGTGCCGGCTTTTTCGAGCAACTGGCCGTCCGGCGCCTTGATGTCCTGCGCGGCCGGTTTGCCTTCGATCCAGTAGTCCCACTCATACGGCTGCATGTGCGCTTTCGCGGTTTCCAGCACGCCCGAGTAATAGCCCTGACGCATCAGATATGCACCGGCCCAGCCGTCCTGGAACCAGTTGACGAACTCATAGGCGGCGTCGAGCTTCTTACCTTGCAGCGAACGCGGGAAACCGAAGCCCGACGCCCACGAACGATAGCCTTCCTTGAGCGGCTGAAACTTGCAGGCGACGCCCATGGTGCGGACTTTCGTGACCGCCGGCGACCACATCGACTGGATCACCACTTCGCCCGACGCCATCAGGTTCACGCTCTCGTTGAAGTCCTTCCAGAACGCGCGAAACTGGCCGGCGCGTTTTGCTTCGATCAGAATCTTGATGGTCTGGTCGATCTCGGCCTTGGTCATGTTGCCTTTGTCGCCGTATTTCACGTGACCCATCGCCTCGATCGCCATGGCCGAATCCATGATGCCGATCGCGGGAATGTTCAGCAGCGCCGCCTTGCCCTTGAACTGCGGATTCAGCAGTTCCGCCCAACTGTCGATGGGCCGCTTGATCAGGTCGGGCCGAATGCCGAGCGTATCCGCGTTGTAGGTGGTGGGAATCAGCGTCATCCATTCGGTCGGCGTGGCGGAGAATTCCGTCGAGCGCGGGCCGGTGAGGAACATCACCTTCTTCGGCGCGGTGCCTTGATCGCCGATCTTCTTGCCGTTCACTTCGCCGCGCGTGAGCACCGGCGTGATCTTGTCGGCCAGCTTGATACGCTTCGCGTCCATGCCGGCCAGCGTGCCGGCCGGAATCAGCTTCTTGAGCGCGAAGTATTCGGTGTCGACAATGTCGAATGAGTTAGGCTGGGTGATGATGCGCTTGGCGACGTCGTCAGTGGTCACCGGCACGTATTGAATTTCGATGCCGGTGTCTTCCTTGAACTTCTTCGCGATGTCGGCGCTCTGATTGACCGCCGTGCCGAGGTAGCGCAACGTGATTTTTTCCTGCGCGTGCACGTACGGAAAACCGGCAATGCCGGCCGCCGCCACCGCGCCCTTGATGAACGTGCGGCGCGACAGGCCTTTTTCCTTCACATCGGTTGCGGCCGCTGCCGGGCTTTCGTTCGCTTCACTCATTGCTTTCTCCTCAGTTGACGTTCGATTGACGCTTGGTTACCGCTTGTTCGAAGTTGCAGCCACGTCTGGACGATGCGGTTCGATACTCACGCCGCAAGCGGATGCGCGTCCCGCTCTTCCCACCAGACCACCACACGCGCCTCGGGGCCGAGCCGCGCCGGGTCGTAATCGCCGTCGCTGACGAGCGAGACGAGTTCGGGCGAACCGTCGAGCGGGTCGAGCGTCACGCGCAGATGCGTGCCTTGATATTCAGCTTCACGCACGGTGCAGGGCACGCCGCCGATGCGCGTCATGCCGTTGTCGCCGCTCGCGTTCTGCACCGGCGTAATGCCATGTGGCACAACACGCAGATGATCGGCGCGCACGGTAAACGCGCGGCCATTGGTATTGAAGACGTTGTGACCGCCGAGAAAGCGCGCCACGAATTCGGTGCGCGGACGGTTGAACACTTCATGCGGCGTGCCGCTTTGCTCGATACGTCCATGGCTCATCACCACCACGAGATCGGCCAGCGCCATCGCTTCTTCCTGCGAATGCGTGACGTGCACGAAGGTAATGCCGAGTTCTTTCTGCCAGCGCTTGAGCTCGGCGCGCATCTGCACACGCAGGAACGGGTCCAGCGCGGAGAGCGGTTCGTCGAGCAACAGGCAGCCCGGCTGATTCAGCAACGCGCGGGCAAGCGCGACCCGTTGCTGCTGGCCGCCGGATAACTGAGCCGGTTTGCGTTCCGCGTACGCCGACATGGCGACCAGTTCGAGCAATTCGGCGGCGCGTTTGCGTCGCGCGTCCTTGGCGACGCCGCGCATCTTCAGGCTGAACGCCACGTTGTCGAGCGCGCTTAGATGCGGAAACAGCGCGTAGTTCTGGAACACCATGGCTGTGCCGCGCGCAGCGGGTTCGGCGCGCGTGACGTTGCGGCCGGCGATCAGAATGTCACCGTCGGTGACCGATTCATGACCGGCGATCATGCGCAAGGTCGAGGTCTTGCCGCATCCCGACGGCCCGAGCAGACAGCAGTACTGGCCACCGTCGATGCGCAGATCGATCGCGTCGACGGCAAGCGAGTCGCCGTATTGCTTCGACACGTGCACCAGTTCGATATCGGCGGCTTTGGTTTCGAGCACCGTTGAAGCAGGCTGAATCATGAAGGGGTGTCCTCGTGAGCGACGATGAAGCGAGGGACGCGGAAAGCAACGCGGCGCCTGAACGAGACCAGGCAAACGCAAGACATGTGCCATCGTTCGCATTGCGGTAGCTGATTGATTGCCGACGCGCCGGTGTGCTTAACGTCTACGAGTTGGCTCACATATTGCAAACGATCCGCAGCGTCGATCGTTAGCGATTCCAACGATTCTTTTGCGCGATCGCGGTGCGTGCCGGGTCCGTCGCGGGGCATGAACCGGCCATTCCGGTTCATGCGCTCACGCGGCGCGGCGCTTTTTCTCACCCACGGCTTCTTCAAATGAACGACATACGGAACATGGCCGCCGCAGCGAGTCGCGCGCGTCAATTGCTTGCCACGCATGGCCGCTTCGCGTATCGCCCGATCACCGACAGCGACGCGTACCGCTGGCCCGGCGGCAGCGGGCTCGCGGTCTATCTGGGTTTCAACATCGAACACTTTGCCTTTGGCGAAGGGCTGGGCGCCGCGCTCGGTCCGATCTCGCCGCAACCGGATGTGCTGAACCATAGCTGGCGCGAGTACGGCAATCGCGTCGGCGCGTGGCGCTGCATCGAACTGTTCGATCAACTCGAGCTACCCGCGGGCACGCTCATCAACACCGCGCTCTACGATCATTGCCCGGAGTTGATCGCGGCCTGCGTGGCGCGCGGTGACGAACTGATTGGCCACGGCCATACGAACGCGCACCGCCAGAGCGACCTCGACGAAGCCGGAGAACGCGAGCTGCTTCTGCATTGCCGCGAACGGATCGCTGAAGTGTCCGGCAGCGCGCCGCAAGGCTGGCTGTCGCCGTGGATTTCCGAGTCGCATCTCACGCCCGATCTGCTCGCGGAGACTGGCTACCGCTACACGCTGAACTGGTGTCACGACGACCGTCCCGTGCGGATGGCCACACGCGGTGCGCCGCTCTGGTCGATTCCCTATCCGCAGGAACTCAACGATCTGCCGATGATGGTAGGCCGCCATATGGATGGCCGCGCGTTCGCCGATATGGTCATCGATCAGTTCGACGAGATGCTCGAACAGGCCAATCGCGGCGCGCAGCCGCAGTCGCTCGTGATGGGCATCGCGTTGCATCCGTATCTGGTGGGGCAGCCGTATCGCCTGCGGCATCTGCGCCGCGCGCTTGAACATATCGCCGCGGCGCGCGCCCGCGGCGACGTGTGGATCACCACGCCGGGCGCCATTGCGGATCATATGGACGTGCTGGAACGGGACGGCGTGGTGCGCCCGGTCATCGCATGAACGCGAAAGCCGGCGCGGCCACCGCGAAAAAGCCTCTGAAAGACGACGCCGATCTCGACACACGTATCTACCAGTCGATCTTCGACGGCGTGCTGAATCATCGTCTGACGCCGGGTACGAAGCTGCCGGAGCCCGAGTTGTGCCAACTGTTCGGCGTGGGCCGGGCGGTGGTGCGGCGCGTGCTGGAAAAGCTCGCGTATGACGGCATTGTCGTCTTGCGGCCGAACAAGGGCGCGGTGATTGCCGAACCCACGCCCGAGGAAACGCGCGAGATCTTCGAAGCGCGCCGCTCCGTCGAGCGCATGCTGGTCGAGCTGGCCGTGCAGCGCGCGAACGCCAAGGACATCAAGGCATTGCGTCAACAGCTCGCGAGCGAACATGAGGCGATGCATCGCTTCGATCAGCCTTCCTGGGCGACGCTCGCCAGCGGCTTTCATATGCGTATCGCCGCGCTGGCCGGTAATTCGATCCTGCAAAACTATCTGAAGGAACTGGTCTCGCGCTGCTCGTTGATTGTCGGCGTGTATGAGCCGCCAGGGCATGCGCCGTGCGAACACGCGGAGCACGCGGCGATCGTCGACTGCATCGAGGCGCGCGATGCGGCAGGCGCGATGGCGCATATGGAAGCGCATTTGCGCGACCTCGAAGAACGGATCGAAACCTCGCGGATGCGCGGCGAAAAGAGCCTCGGCCAGTTGCTCGGCATCACCGCATCCGTCACTCCCGACCAGGCGCCGACATGGAAATAGATTTCGAAGCGATCACCGAATACCAGCGTTACAAGCTGATGGCGAGCCTGATCGTGCCGCGCCCGATCGCGCTCGTCACCACGCTCGGCGCCGACGGCACGATCAACGCGGCGCCGTTCTCGATGTTCAACATGCTCGGCGAGGAGCCGCCGATCGTGATGATCAGCGTCAACCGCGTGGCCGACGGCACGCTCAAGGATACGGCGGTGAACATCGTGCGCACCGGCGAGTTCGTGGTGCATCTCGCGGACGAAGCCATCGCGGAAAAAATGCACCGCTGCGGCGAAAGACTGCCGCCGAACGTGAGCGAACTCGCCGAAGTGGGTTTGACGCCGGTGCCGAGTTCGCACGTCAAGCCGCCGCGCATCGCCGAAGCGCCCGTCGCGTTCGAGTGCACGACATGGGAGACGCTGGAGACGACGAGCCGGCAGATTTTCATTGGACGTGTGCATCGGCTGCACGCGCGGGACGAGTTGATCGATACGCAAACGTGGCGTGTCCGGCTGCAGCATTATTTCCCGGTGGGCCGCTTCGGCGCGAGCGACTATGTGACGACGCGGGACCGCTTCACCCTCGGGTGAGGTCCCGGCGTCCATCACGTAACCGCGCGTCACGTCGCATTACACGGCGAGCGCCCGGCCGTCGCTGCGAGGATCGTGCGCACCGGCGGCCGAGCCGTCCGCCTCGATGCGGATCACGCCCGGATGCCCCGCCAACGGACTTTGCGCCGCAATCGCGCTCACTTCATGTCCGCGTGCGGCGAGCGTCGCGAATACGTCGGCGCCGGCGTCCGCTTCGAGTTTCAGCGCGTCGCGCGTGTCGGAGAACGTCTTGCCGAGCAGAAACCGCGGACGGGCGAGGGCGGTCAGCGGGTCCATGCCGTAGTCGATCAGCCGCGTGAGAATCGCCGCCAGCGTTTGCGGCTGACCGTCCGCGCCTTGCGTGCCGAACAGCAGTTGCGGCCGGCCGTCCTTCACATACATGCCGGGATTGAGCGTATGGAAAGGCCGCTTGCCCGGCTGCACGGCATTGTGATGTGCCGGGTTCGTGCTGAACGACGCGCCGCGGTTGTGCCACAGAATGCCGGTATCGCCCGCCACCACGCCGCTGCCCCAGTCGAAGTAGACCGTTTGCAGCACGCTCACGCTGCGGCCTTCGCGATCCGTCGCGCCGATGAACACCGTATCGCCCGGACGGAAAACATGCGGCCATGCGCGCGCTTTATGCGGATGGATCGAGCGGGCGTGGGCGTCGAGCGTGGCGGGTGAAAGCATCTCGTCGACCGGCACGAGGTTGAACTCCGGATCGCAGACGAAGCGGTCACGATCCATGAACGCGCATTTCACCGCTTCCACGAGCAGGTGATAGTAGTCGGCGCTGCCTTCTGGAATTGCGGCAAGATCGAAACGTTCTAGCGTGCCCATGATCTGCAAGGTCGTGACGCCTTGCGTGGGCGGCCGCAAACTCACCAGTTCGCCGCCGCGATAGGCGACCCGCAGCGGTGCTTCGTTGCGCGCATGCGTGCGGGCCAGGTCGCTCGCACTGAGTGGCGAACCGGCTTGCCGGAGACCACTGGCGATCCGCTCAGCCAAGTCGCCTTCATAGAACTCACGCGCGCCGAAACGCGCAATACGGTCGAGGCTCTTTGCTAACGCCGGTTGAGTGAAGCGCGCGTCGATCGCGGGAATGTGGCCGCGCGGCGCGAAGGTCGCCGCGAAGCCGGGCAACGCCTGCAATTCGCCGGCGCGCAGGGTTTGCCAGAAATGCTGCGACGGTGTGACGGGAAAGCCGTCGGCGGCAAGTTCGAGTGCACGGTCGAACAGCGACGACCACGACCGCTCGCCGCCCCAAACGCTTTGGCTGATTTCGTAAGCCTGATGCCATGTATCGACTGTCGCGGCGGTGGTAATTGCAGAAGCCGGGCCGCGCAAGGGAATCGCACCGTCGAACGCGGGCAGTTGCGCCGCGGCCTGGCCGATGCCCGATAGCGTGCGCAACGTCCCTTGCCGGTCGCCGATGACCCAGAAGGCGTCGCCGCCAAGGCCGGTGAAATGCGGGTACGTCACGCACAGCGCGGCGCCGATCGCGATGGCGGCTTCGATGGCATTGCCGCCCGCGCGCAGGACGTCGCGGCCGGCCTCGCTGGCTAACGCATGTGGACTGGTGACCATGCCGCCTCGCGCGACGGCGGGTTGTGGATCGTGCATCGATGCTCCGCTACTGAGGGTTCGCGAAAACGTGTCGCGAGTATAGATCGTAGATCGCGCGCGAGGCGAAGCAACGCGCGGTCGCTGCCGCGCGCGCCGATGAGCGACAGCGCATGAGATGGCGCGAGCGTTCGTGGTTGCCCCGGCATCGCAGCCCGCGTTGCCGAAGCGCGCGTCGGCGCGAATCCAGGGCGCGTGAGCCCCGAGTTGGTGAGCGCTGCACCACGGGCAGCGCGGGGCGGGGCGTTTTCCGCGACGCTTCGCGCGCATCAGCACGGACGGAAGAACCCCGCCCAGCATGGCTTCGAAGCGATTTGTCGAGGCTGAATCAACACTTGGCATAGCTCCTGCTAATTTGAGTCCAAACTTGTATTCAAGATTGAACTCAAGGAAAAACAGGTGCCTATTTCTTCACCCATGACGGTCAAGGGTCTGCTCGCGGCATACGCTGCGGGGAGCCTGACGCCGACTGAAGCCGTATCATCGGCGCTGGCGCGAATCGACGAAATCGACCGCCCGGAAGTCTGGATTCTGCGCGTGCCGGCAGCCGATTTGCAGGCTCGCGCGAAGGCACTCGAAGCGTTATACGACGCCCAAGGCAGCGCGGTGTTCGAGCACATGCCGCTGTTCGGCGTGCCGTTCGCGGTCAAGGACAACATCGACGTCGCCGGCTTGCCGACCACGGCCGCTTGCGACTCTTTCGCCTACACGGCGGACACGTCGGCGTTCGCCGTGCAGCGGCTCGTCGATGCCGGCGCCATCCTGATCGGCAAGACCAATCTCGATCAGTTCGCCACCGGCCTCGTCGGCACGCGTTCGCCGTATGGCGCCGTGCGGCACGGCGAGTCGCCGCTGCGCGTGTCGGGCGGATCGAGTTCCGGCTCGGCGGTCGCGGTGGCTACCGGTTGTGTGGCGTTTTCGCTCGGCACCGACACTGCGGGTTCCGGCCGCGTGCCGGCCGGATTCAATGGGCTGGCCGGTCTGAAACCTTCGCTGGGGCTGGTCAGCAAACGTGGCGTGGTGCCCGCGTGCCGAAGCCTCGATACGATCTCCGTGTTCGCACACGACGTCGACGATGCCTGGCGCGTGCTCACCGAGATCGCCTGTTTCGATTCGCTCGACGGCTACTCGCGCAAGGTGCCGGCTCTCGGCTTGTTGCGTTCGGCTCCACGGATCGGCGTGCCGGAGCGGTTGGAGTTCTATGGCGACGCAATAGCGAGCCAGGCGTTTTCACAAGCGCTCGACGCGCTCACGACGCATCTGCATCTGCCCACGCAAGCAATCGACTTCGAGCCGCTCAAAGCCGTCTCCGCCTTGCTCTACGACGGCCCGTGGGTCGCGGAACGGCGCGCGGCACTCGGCACGTTCTTCAAAACCCATCACCAGGCGATCGACGCAGTCGTGGCCAAAGTGATCGGCAAGGCCGAGCAGTTCAGCGCCGCCGATGCCTTTAGCGGTCAGTACGCGCTAGCGAACCTGAAGCGTCACGCCGAAGCACTGTTCGAAACGATCGACGTCCTGATCGTCCCCACCACGCCGACGCATCCGCTAATCGCCGACGTGCAGGCCAATCCCGTCGAATTGAACAGTCAGCTTGGCTACTACACCAACTTCGTCAACCTGCTGGATCTATGCGCGCTGGCCGTGCCGTGTCAACGGCGCAGCGACGGCTTGCCGGCCGGCGTGACGCTGATCGCGCCGAGCGGCGCGGACCGGCGCCTCGCCGAATTGGGCGCACGGATTCAGGCGTTGTTCGCGAATCGCGCCGAAACCGCGGAGGCCGCAACAACAACCGCGCTCATCCAGCCGTTACCGTTTCAGGAGCCCACCCTCACCCTCGCGGTGGTCGGCGCGCATCTGCGCGGCCAGCCGTTGAACTGGCAACTCCAGCAAGCCGGCGCGCGTTTCGTGAAAGCGACGCACACCGCACCAGGCTACAAGCTCTATGCGCTCGCCAACACCCAGCCGCCGAAGCCCGGCCTCGTGCGTTCAACGGAACAGCAAGGCCGGCCGATCGCCGTCGAACTCTGGGAAGTGCCGCTGCGTACCTTCGGCCAATTTGTCGTCGACGTGCCCGCGCCGCTCGGCATCGGCACGTTGCAACTCGCCGACGGGCACAGCGTGAAGGGCTTCATCTGCGAGCCGTCCGCCGTGAGCGACGACAGCGGCGCACTCGATATCACCTCGTTCGGCGGGTGGCTTGCGTATCTGGCCAGCCTCAAGCCAAAGCCGCAAGCCAACCCTCAGGCCAACGCTCTTTAACCTTCGATCAGGAATTGGACACCATGACCAGCCGCCGCCATTTCATCAAGAGCGCCAGCCTGTTGACGCTCGGCAATATTCTGCCCATCCAGTCGGTGTTCGCCGCGCCGAAGACCACCGTCGGCGTGATCTACGTCGGCGCGC
The DNA here is from genome assembly GCF_003634175.1 of Paraburkholderia sp. BL17N1. Lineage (NCBI taxonomy): Bacteria > Pseudomonadati > Pseudomonadota > Betaproteobacteria > Burkholderiales > Burkholderiaceae > Paraburkholderia > Paraburkholderia sp. BL17N1. The sequence continues at coordinate 3,349,100 of NZ_RBIW01000002.1, read as the reverse complement.
GCGGCGACTACGGCTACAACCAGGCGCAGGCACAAGCGGCCGCGGTGATCAAGAAAATGCCGGACGTGAAGGTGGTGGAAGAAGAGAACGTGCCCGAGACCATCGCCGTGCAGAAGACCATGGAAGCGATGATCGAACAGGACGGCGCGACGCTCATCTTCGCGACGTCGTTCGGCTACTTCGACCCGCACGTGCTGAAGATGGCGGCGAAGTATCCGAAGGTGCGATTCGCTCACTGCGGCGGTTTGTGGAAGCAGGGCAACCCCTCGAACATCACCAGCTACTTCGGCTATATCGACGAGTGCCAGTACCTGAACGGCGTGGTCGCCGGCCATATGACGAAGAGCAAGAAGCTCGGCTTCGTCGCGGCCAAGCCGATTCCGCAGGTGCTGCGCAATATCAATTCGTTCACGCTCGGCGCGCAGTCGGTCGATCCGTCGATCACCACGCAGGTGATTTTCACGGGCGACTGGTCGATGCCGGTCAAGGAAGCCGAAGCCACCAACAGTCTCGTCGATCAGGGCTGCGACGTGCTGACCTGTCACGTCGACGGTCCGAAGGTCGTGGTGGAGACAGCGGAAAAACGCGGCGCGATGAGTTGCGGTTATCACGCGAGCCAGGCCGCACTTGCACCCAAGGGATATCTGACCGGTGCGGAATGGGACTGGGCGACGCCGTACAAGCAACTGGTGACGGGCGCGCAAGCCGGCACGCCACAGCCCAACGTATTGCGCGGCGGCCTGAAAGAAGGCTTCGTGAAGATGTCGCCGTATGGCGCGAAAGTGACGGCCGCGGCGAAGCAGAACGCCGACTCGATCAGAAGCAGCATGGTGGCCGGCAATTTCGTGATCTTCAAAGGTCCGATGAAGGACAACAAGGGCGGCACGGCGATCGCCTCGGGCGCGAGTCACAGTCAGACCGACTACACGCTGGAGAGCATGAACTATCTGGTCGCGGGCGTCGTCGGCCAGATCTGATTCCGGTGACGGCGATGTTTGCTTCAATCAAGGAGCCGTGATGCGCCCCAATGCCTCTGCCGCGAGAGTGATGCTCTCGCTCCTGCCCGCGCTGCCGACCGTGCTGGCGGTGCTCGGCACCTTGCTGCTGTTCTCGCTGTTCCTGCTGGTGCAAGGTCAGCCGGCGCCCGACGCGATCGCGCTGATTTTTCAGGGCGCATTCGGTTCCTCGTTCGCGTGGCAGAGCACCTTGCTGCGCGCCGCGCCGTTGATGCTGACCGCGTTGTGCGTCGCCTTGCCCGCACAAGTCGGCTTGATCGTGATCGGCGGCGAGGGCGCACTCGCACTCGGCGGCATGTGCGCCGCCATCGTTCCGCAGATGCTGCCGCATAACACGCCCTGGCTGATCGCCACACCGCTGATGGCGCTCGCGGGCATGCTCGCCGGCGGCGTCTGGATCGGCGCGGTCGGCGCGTTGCGGCAATGGCGCGGCGTCAACGAGACCATCAGCAGTCTATTGATGTCGTATATCGCGATCGCGGTATTCAAGCATCTCGTGGAAGGGCCGCTGCGCGATCCCGCGAGTCTCAACAAACCATCAACGCTGCCGGTGCCCGACGCGATGATGATCGGCTCGATTCCTGGACTCGAGACGCATTGGGGGCTGTTCTGGGGCGTCGTCGCATGCATCGCGGCGTGGGTGTTCGTGAAGTTCAGCACCAAAGGCTTTGCGATGCGCGTGGTGGGCGGCAGCAATCGCGCCGCGCGTCTGGTCGGCTTGCCGGTCAATGTGCTCGCGCTGACGGCGTGCGTGCTCGGCGGCGCTGCGGCGGGCCTCGGCGGCATGTTCGAAGTCGCTGCGGTGCAGGGCAGCGCGAACGCGTCGCTGCTCGCGGGCTACGGCTACGCGGGCATTCTCGTCGCCTTCGCGGCGCGCCAGAATCCGCTCGCGATCATCGCGTGCGCGCTGATGATCGGCGGCATCGAGGCGAGCGGCAGTTTGCTGCAACGGCGCCTCGATCTGCCCGACGCCACCACGCTCGTTCTGCAAGGCCTGCTGTTCGCCAACCTGCTCGCGTGGGAAGCGCTTGGCGGGCGCATCGCCGCATGGCGTGTGAAGTTGCAGGCCATTGCGCAAACCGGTCTTCCCGTGCAACTGGAGCAGACCCATGCCTGATATGCACTCGCCCATCGTCATTCTGTTGCTGTCGCTGTTCGCGGGAGCGATCCGCGTCAGCACGCCTTATCTGTTCGTCAGTCTCGGCGAGTGTCTGACCGAGAAGGGCGGCCGCGTGAATCTCGGCCTGGAAGGCATTCTCGTGTCCGGCGCGATGAGCGGTTACGCCGGCGCGTTTCTGAGCGGCTCGCCGTGGATCGGCGTGCTTGCGGCGGGTTTGGTCGGTTTGCTGCTCGGCTGTCTGCACGGTCTCGTGTGTTCGTTGCCGCGCGTATCGGATATCGCCTTCGGTATCGCGTTGATGCTGCTCGGCACCGGGCTTGCGTTCTATCTCGGCAAACCGTTTATCGAACCACAAGCGCCGATGCTGCCGTTCATCGACCTCGGCGCGTGGAGTTCGTCGCCGCAATTGCATAACGCGCTGCATCTGAATCTGCTGTTCGTGATCGGCGTGGCGCTCGCCTTCGTTCTGCAATGGGGCTTGCGCAATACGCGCTGGGGCATGGTGCTGCGGCTCGTCGGCGATCACGCGGAAACGGCGCGGGCGATGGGCTATCCGCTCACGCGTGTGCGTATCGCGGCGACCGCGGTGGGCGGTGTTTTTGCGGGCGTCGGCGGTGCCTATCTGTCGCTGGTGTATCCCGGCAGCTGGAATGAGGGGCTCTCCAGCGGCCAAGGGCTGATGGCGGTTGCGCTGGTGATCTTCGCGCGCTGGCAGCCATTGCGGTGTCTGTGGGCCGCCTTGCTGTTCGGCGCGGCGGGCGCGCTCGGTCCGGCGTTGCAGGCGATCGGCGTGACGAGTGGCTATTACCTCTATAACGCCGCGCCATATGTGCTCACGCTCGTGATCATGATCATCAATTGCCGTCCGGACCGCACGCTGGCGGGCGCGCCTGGCGAGCTGAGCCTGACGCGCTGACACGCGCTCCCATTCGCGGACCTTGCCGATATTCAGGAACCCAAACCAGGACACCCAGACCATGACCCGATTCATCGAAGCGAGACCCTACCCGTGGCCGTACGACGGCAATCTGCGCCCTGAGAACACCGCGCTCGTGATCATCGACATGCAGACGGACTTCTGCGGCCACGGCGGCTATGTCGACAAGATGGGCTACGACCTCTCGCTCACGCGCGCGCCGATCGAGCCGATCAAACGCGTGCTGAAGACCATGCGCGAGCAGGGCTTCACGATCATTCACACGCGTGAAGGCCACCGTCCCGACCTCTCCGATCTGCCCGCCAACAAGCGCTGGCGCAGCCGCCGCGCAGGCACCAACGGCGTGGGCATCGGCGACGATGGTCCGTGCGGCAAGATCCTCGTGCGTGGTGAACCGGGCTGGGACATCATCGACGAACTGAAGCCGCTCGCGGGCGAGATCGTGATCGACAAGCCCGGCAAAGGCTCGTTCTGCGCGACCGATCTCGAACTGATCCTGCGCACGCGCGGCATCGAGAATCTGATTCTGACCGGCATCACGACCGATGTCTGCGTGCACACGACCATGCGCGAAGCCAACGACCGCGGCTTCGAATGCACGGTGCTCGCCGACTGCTGCGGCGCAACCGACAAAAGCAATCACGACGCCGCCTTGCACATGATCACGATGCAAGGCGGCGTGTTCGGCACGGTGTCGGACTCCGGCGCTTTGCTGCTAACGCTAGGTGGATGATCATGTCGACCGTACGGCAAGCTCTCGGTGTCGAAGTCATGCATGCGTGCAAATCGTTCGGCGCGTTTCGCGCGCTGGACGATGTCTCGATCAAGGTGAAGGCCGGCACGATCCACGCATTGCTCGGCGAAAACGGCGCGGGCAAGAGCACGCTCGTGAAGGGACTGGTCGGCTACGGCGTGCTCGACGACGGACAGATCGCCGCCGACGGCCGCGAGGCGCACATCCATTCGCCGCGCGACGCGCAAGCGCTCGGTATTGGCATGGTCTATCAGCATTTCACGCTGGCGTCGGGTTTGTCTGTCGAAGAAAATCTGCTGCTCGCGCGCGGACAGATGCCGTGGAAAATCGACTGGAAAGCGGAACGTGCCGCGCTAGTGGCATTCATGCAGCGCATGCCGTTCCGCCTGCCGCTCGATGCGCCGGTCGCGGCGCTTGCCGCGGGTGAAAAGCAGAAGCTCGAAATCCTCAAGCAACTCTACTTGCAACAGCGCTTCCTGATACTCGACGAACCAACGTCCGTGCTGACGCCGCAGGAAGCCGACGAAGTGCTCGGCCTGATGCGCGACCTGACCACGCGCGGTGAACTGACCGTGCTGATGATCACGCACAAGTTCCGCGAAGTGATGGCCTACGCGGACGACGTCACCGTGTTGCGCAAGGGGCGCCAGGTCGGCACCAGCGCGGTGGCGAATACGAGCCGCGATGAACTCGCCGCATGGATGATGGGCACGGTGGCAGCGAGCGACGCGCCGGTCATGGCCGCAGTGACGGAGGAGCGCGTCCGGCGCAAACCGCTCGATGAATCGGCCCAGGTGCGCCTTGCACTACGCGACGTATCCGTGGAAGACGATCGAGGCCACACGGCAGTGAAGCACGCGACGCTGTCCGTGCGCGCGGGAGAAATTCTTGGGCTCGCGGGCGTCTCCGGTAACGGTCAGAAGGAACTCGTGGAGGCGCTAGTCGGCCAGCGTCGCGTGAAGACCGGCGACATGCAGGTCGCCGGCAAGCCGTACCAGGCGACCCGCGAGCAGATGACGCAACGGCGCGTCTTCGCGATCCCCGAAGAGCCGCTGAAAAACGCCTGCGTCGGCGCCATGAGCGTGGCGCAGAATCTCGCGCTGCGCGACTTCGACCGCGAGCCGTTGCGGCGCGGCGGCTGGTGGCTCGATCGCCGTGCCATGCGCGAGCGCGCTACGCAGTTGATCGGCGAATTCAATGTGCGGCCGCCCGTACCCGAGCGCGCGATCGGCACGCTGTCGGGCGGCAATGTGCAGCGTGCCGTGCTGGCGCGCGAACTCGGGCAACCGGTGGATGTGCTGATCGTCGCGAATCCCGTGTTCGGTCTCGACTTCGCATCCGTGGCCGATATCCATGCGCGTCTGATGGCCGCGCGCGACGCGGGCGCGGCCGTGCTGCTGGTCAGCGAAGACCTCGACGAACTGCTCGAACTCGCGGACCGCATCATGGTGATCGCCGAGGGCGAGCTGGTGTACGAAACCCCGGCGGCACGCGCGGATCGCACCGTGCTCGGCCAGCATATGGCCGGCCACGGCGACACGCCCACGCAACCCGCCGTGCCCGCCGAAAAACTTAGGGAAGCCATCGGATGACATCGACTAACACGCTGACCATCGACGCCCAACCCGGCCCGTTCAGCTTCGACTCCGCGAAAACCGCGCTGATCGTGATCGACATGCAGCGCGACTTCATCGAGCCGGGCGGCTTCGGCGAATCGCTCGGCAACGACGTCTCGCTGCTCGCGGACATCGTGCCGACCGTGGCCGCGTTGCTGGCCTTCGCACGCAAGCAGGGATGGTTCGTCGTGCATACGCGTGAATCGCACGCTCCGGATCTGTCCGACTGTCCGCCGGCCAAACGTCTGCGCGGCGCGCCGAATGCGCGCATCGGCGACGCCGGGCCGATGGGCCGCATCCTGATTCGCGGCGAGCCCGGCAATGCGATCATCGAACCGCTCGCGCCGCTGGCCGGCGAACTGGTGATCGACAAACCCGGCAAAGGCGCGTTCCATGCGACCCGCCTCGGCGAGGAGCTCGCCATACGCGGTGTCACGCATCTGGTGTTCGCCGGCGTGACCACCGAAGTGTGCGTGCAAACGTCGATGCGCGAAGCCAACGACCGCGGCTACGACAGCCTGCTGATCGAAGACGCCACCGCGAGCTATTTCCCCGCCTTCAAACAGGCGACGCTCGACATGGTGCGCTCGCAAGGCGGCATTGTCGGCTGGACCGCGCCTTTTTCTTCGTTGATCGAAATTGACGGGACGACCCGAGCATGGAAGTAAATCAGCCCGAAATCGTTGCACAGGTGCATGCGGCGTTCATCGAGTACGAGCGCGCGCTGGTCGATAACGATGTCGCGGCCATGAACGCGCTGTTCTGGCACACGCCGGAAACGGTGCGCTACGGCATCGCCGAAATTCAGCATGGCGGCGAGGCGATCCGCGCGTGGCGCGAGCGCTGCGAGCCGGTGGCGAAGTCGCGCAAGCTGCACCGAACCGTGGTGACGACCTTCGGCACGGACTTCGCCACCGTGAGCACCGAGTTCACCAGCGACACGACGCATCTGCTCGGCCGCCAGATGCAGACCTGGGCGAGACTCAATCCCGAGGAAGGCTGGAAAATCGTCGCCGCGCACGTGAGTCTCATCCATTCGCCGGCCAGCCCATGAAACACCGATAATAAGAAAAAAGGGACCCTGGCATCATGAACGACGACCCGACGAATCTGCTGGAGACACCTGCCGCGCCGGCTGCGGCTAATCCGCTTGCCGAGCAGGTGTACCAGCAGCTCAAGACCGATATCTTCAGCTTTCGCCTGTTTCCCGGCGACCGCTTTTCCGAAAACGGCATCGCGCAGCACTACGGCGTGTCACGTACGCCGATGCGCGACGGCCTGTTCCGTCTGCAGCGCGAAGGCTATCTGGAAGTCGGCTTCCGGCGCGGCTGGAAAGTGGCGCCGATCAACTTCGATCAACTCGATCAGCTCTACGATTTGCGCATTGTGCTAGAAGTCGCGGCGGTGGAGCGGGTGGGCGCGGGTGGTGACGTCGCGCATGCGGCCGTCGAGGCATTGAAGGCGATCTGGTGCGTGGCGCCCGAGTCGCGCGAGAGCGATCCGGTGAAAATGTTCGGCATGGACGAAAACTTTCACCGGCAACTCGTCGCCGCCACCGGCAACGCGGAAATGCTGCGCGTGCATAACGAAGTGACCGAGCGCATCCGCATCGTGCGGCGGCTCGATTTTCTGAAGCCGCACCGCACCAGCGCGACTTACGACGAGCACTCCACCATGCTCAACCTGATCGAACGCAACCGCCTGACCGAGGCGATCATTCTGCTGCGCGCGCATATCACGCAGAGCAAGCTGGAAGTGCGCAAGATCACGCTGTCGATGCTAGCCGCGGCGCGCGATAGCAAGCTGCCGTTCGTTTCCTGAGCGGCAGCTTGTCGAGCTTTCACTGGCAAGCCAGGCTCAGTCGTAAGAAAACGCACCGCCGAATTTGTCGATGCGTTCGAGCGCCATACCCGAGCCGCGCACCACGCAAGTAAGCGGCGCTTCGGCGACGAACACCGGCAAGCCGGTTTCCTCGGCGAGCAACCGGTCGAGATCGCGCAGCAGCGCACCGCCGCCTGCCAGCATGATGCCGCGCTCGGCGATGTCGGCGCCCAGTTCCGGCGGCGTCTGTTCCAGCGCGATCTTCACGGCCGAGACGATCTGGTTGAGCGGATCGGTCAGCGCTTCGAGAATCTCGTTGCTGGACACCGTGAAGCTCCGCGGAATGCCTTCGGACATATTGCGGCCTTTGACTTCCATCTCCTTGACCTCGGAGCCCGGAAACGCGGAGCCGATTTCCTTCTTGATCGCTTCGGCGGTTTGCTCGCCGATCAGCATGCCGTAGTTGCGGCGAATGTAGTTGACGATCGCGTCGTCGAACTTGTCGCCGCCCACGCGCACCGAGCCTTTATAGACGATGCCGCCGAGCGAGATCACGCCCACTTCGGTCGTGCCGCCGCCGATATCGACCACCATCGAGCCGGTCGGATCGGACACCGGCAAGCCCGCACCGGTGGCCGCGGCCATCGGCTCCTCGATCAGATAGACCTGCGAGGCGCCCGCGCTGTGCGCGGCTTCCTTGATCGCGCGCCGCTCAACCTGGGTCGAACCGCAAGGTACGCAGATGATGATGCGCGGCGACGGCGCGAACATACGCGACTCGTGCGCCATCTGGATGAAGCGCTTGATCATCTGCTGGGTGATGTTGAAGTCGGCGATCACGCCGTCCTTCATCGGGCGGATCGCCTCGATATTGCCCGGCACCTTGCCGAGCATCTGTTTTGCTTCCTTGCCGACGGCCAGAATGATTTTCTTGCCATTCGGGCCGCCTTCCTGACGAATCGACACCACCGAGGGCTCGTCCAGCACGATGCCCTTGCCACGCATGTAAATCAGGGTGTTCGACGTGCCGAGGTCGATGGCCAGGTCATTGGAAAAATAGCCGCGCAGAAAACCGAACATGCAAATTCCTGTCTCTCGGAAGTCGGGCGCAAAGCGCCGCTTGGAGTGCCGCCCGAAGGCGGCAGGCGACCAGTTGACGGTCGGGAGAGACGCAAGAATAACAGTTTCGGGTCCGCGGGCTGTCTAGCGGTTGCGATTGCGGCGCCTTGCGGGCCGCTTACTGCGCGTTGGCAAGCTCCGGATCGATATAGGCGCTCACGTTCTGCGACTGTTTGTACACGGCGTTGCGTACGTTGAACTTGTCGGCGTTCACGCTCGAACCGTACACGGAGTCGAGTCCGTCACCCTTGGTAAAGGCCTTTTTCGCCGCCGCGGCGTCGAGCAGGTGCGTGCCTTTCAGCAAGGGCAGGTACTGCGCAGGCGTGAGACCGACCCGCGCGGACATGATCCTGACCGCGTCCGGCTGTGTCTTCGGATCGTTGATATAGGCCACGCAGCGATACCAGACCTTGATCACCTTGGCCCAGTCGGCCTTGCGCGATTGCAGGCTGACGGGGTTGACCGTGATCGCGTCGTAGATCAGGCCGGGGGCGTCGGCGGAGGTGAAGATGGGCCGCGAGCCGGGCACGCGCTTGAGCGCTTCGCCCGCGTTCGGTTGCCAAGCGCCGACCGCGGCGACGTCGCCGGACGAGGCGAGCACTTGCGGCAATTCGTTGGTCTTCGCATTGACGAGCGTGAGGTCCGATTCCTTCAGCGCATGTTTTTCGAGCGCGGTGTCGAGCAGCAGGTGATCGACGAGACCCATTTCCACGCCGACCTTCTTGCCCTTCAATCCTTCCACCGTGCGCACCGGCGGCTTGGCGACGATCATGTCGTTGCCGCTCGAATAGTCGGTGAGCAGGATCATCACGTTCTTCGCGCCGCTTGCACCCGTCACGAGCGCGTCGCCGTTGGTCGCACCGACCGCGTCGAGCTTGCCGGCGGAAAATGCATCGAGCGACGCTGAGTAGTCGAACCATTGAAAATTCACGTCCACGCCCGCTTCCTTGAACCAGCCTTTTTCGATGGCGATCTGGAAAGCGACGAAGCCGGGCCAGTCGCTATAGCCGATGGCGAGCGGCGCGGCCGCGGCTTGCGCCGGGCTGGCGGCAGGGCCCGCGGCAAGACCGATAGCGAGTGCGGCGGCGGCCACAGCGAGCGCGCCACGCGTGCGCAGGGCCGAAGCGAAGCGGGCAGGCGAGGCGAGTGATGCACGGGGAGTGCGAGACGTCAGAACGGATTCGAAGCGTTTCATCGTTTTCTCCAGGAGACCGGTCAATTGCGATTGTTGAGTTGGATCGCGCGGCGACTGCGCGATGAAACAACATGACCGGTTCCCGCGAGAGAACAACGACGCGGAAACTGCGGGAGACAAACACCGGCCACGGAGAGGCACGATAGACATTGCTATCGCCAATCTCCCGGGCTTTTGTCCCGCCGTGTAGTGCGGCCGTCAGTACGTGCCTGCAATCGGATTGCAAGCGAACCGGGCGGCGCACCGGGCTGCTCTCGGACCAGACATTCTCGCGAACCGGAACCCTAGCATCCCTAAGATGCGACGCTGCCGCACCTCTCGGTGAATCATCTAGCGAGAAATATGCCAGCGGATCGCGCGACTGAGATCATGCGAACGCTTCAACTTCGGCGTCGCGTGAGCGAAGTCAATCCAGCGCCGCAAACCGTTGATGCACGTAAGCGAGAAACTGCTCCAGCCGTTCCTCGATCGAGGCCGCGAGGCTCACCTGCTTGATGCGGCGATCCTCGGCGGAACTCGTTTCCAGCAGCCAGCCGCCGTCGATCAACTCCTGCACGTACCGCACGGCGGTGCGGCGGCTCACGCCCGGCATGAATTCGTAGAGCGCTGTCTTGGCGAAGTGATCGTCCTGATCCACCCACATGCGGCAGAACAGGTCGCTGTAGTTCAGGTCGTTCAGGCCGAGATCGCCGAAATGCGCCGACCACTGCCAGTCCATGTCGAGAATGGCGCGCGCGACGGCTTGCCCCTTGGCTCGCGCAATTTTCTTCTTCATCGATTCACCACGAGGAGGAGGGCTGCACAGTTTAAGTGCTAATCGAGCCGGAAATCGGGCGCGCGAAAATATTCCACGGCCACGTAGGGATAGTTTATTGACTCGTTCTTTTCATGTGTACTATTGCATGCAAATTTGCATGTAAATGGAGAAGCGATGAAATTCGAATTGTTCAAGACGTTCTGGGGATTCGACGGCGGCCCGCGCGATGCCGCGCCGCTCGTGCGGGCGGCCGGCTTCGACGGCATCGAAGCGCCGGTGCCGTCCGGCGGCGCAGCGCGCGATGCCTTTGCGCAGGCCATTGCCGACGAGCGCCTGGGTTTCATCGCGGAGATCACGACGGCCGGCAGCTACGTGCCGGAACGTTCCGCGACGCCTGCCGATCATCTGCGAGACTTCGAGGAGAAGATCGTCTGGGGCAAGCCGCTCGAACCGCGCTTCTTCAACGTCATGGCCGGTTGCGATGCCTGGCCGGCGGCGACCCAACTGGACTTCTTCGCGCGCGCGGTGGAGATCGCGGCGAAACACGATGTGACGTGCAGCTTCGAAACGCACCGTGGGCGCTCGTTCTATAACCCCTGGATCACTCGCGACGTCGCGCGCGCCGTGCCCGCGCTCAAGCTGACCTGCGACTTCAGCCATTGGGTGTCGGTGTGCGAGCGGCTGCTCGACAGCGAGTGGGACACGATCCTCGAACTGGCGCCGCATGCGCATCATCTGCATGGGCGTGTCGGCTATCCGCAAGGTCCGCAGGTGCCGCATCCGGCGGCGCCCGAGTATGCGGACTGCCTTGCCTCGCATCAGCGGATCTGGGAAGCGCTGTGGAGCGCGCAGATCGAGCAGGGCTACACCGTCACGACGATGACACCGGAGTTCGGTCCCGACGGCTATCTGCATACGCTGCCGTTTACGAACGCGCCGGTGGCCGATCTGTGGGAGATCAATACATGGATGGGGCGCGAGGAACGGCGCCATCTGGCTGCGTTTCTTGCCGAGCGCGAAGGAGGCGGCGAGCGAAACGAGCAGACGCAATCTCAAACCAGCGCGCAGCTTGTCTAGGCACATCTCATGAACCGAACCCATACGAGCTTTCAGCAACTACCCATCGTCGACGTGAGCGGCCTCTTCAGCGACGACGCCAGCCAGCGGCTCACCACAGCGCGCGCACTCGATCGCGCGGCACGCGAGGCCGGCTTTTTCTATGTCACCGGCCATCAGGTGCCGCGCGCGCAGCAAAGCGCGTTGATCGAGCAGGCCAGGCGCTTCTTCGCTGCCGAACATGAATGGAAGATGCGCTACTACATCGGCAAGTCGACGGCGCATCGCGGCTATGTGCCGGAGGGCGAGGAAGTCTTCGCGGGCGGCAAGCGCGACAGGAAGGAAGCCTTCGACACCGGCCGCGAGCTGCCCGCCGACGACCCCGACGTGCGCGCCGGCACGCCGATGCTGGGCCCGAATACCTGGCCGGAACAAGCGGGTTTTCGCGAAGCGGTGGGCGGCTACTACGAAGCGGCGTTCGAACTCGGCCGCGCCCTGTTTCGCGGCTTCTCGCTCGCGCTCGGCTTGCCCGAACAGCACTTCGACCGGTATTTGCGCAAGCCGCCGAGCCAGTTGCGGCTGATCCACTATCCATTCGATCCGTCGGCGGAAGACCGGCCCGGCATCGGCGCGCATACCGACTACGAGTGCTTCACGATCCTGCTGCCGACCGCGCCCGGACTCGAAGTGATGAACGGCGAGGGCGAGTGGATCGATGCGCCGCCGGTCGAGAACGCGTTTGTCGTGAACATCGGCGACATGCTGGAAGTGTGGACGGGCGGGACGTATGTCGCGACGTCGCACCGCGTGCGCAAGGTGCGGGAGGAGCGCTACTCGTTCCCGCTCTTTTTCGCCTGCGACTATCACACGGTCGTCGCGCCGCTGCCGCCATTCGCGACGCCCGAAGCGGTGGCGAAATACCCGCCCGTGTCGGCGGGCGACCATCTGTTCGCGCAGACGGCGCAGAGTTTTACCTATCTGAAGGAACGTCTCGAACGAGGAGAACTACAGTTGCCCGATGGTTCGAAAGCGTTGGCAAGCTTCGGCCAACAGGCGCGCTATGCGAGCGCGGATCTGGACACTCAAGGCTGAGCGAAAACGAGCTGCGATCCAATCGCAAATGCCTGGCATCAAGACAACACGCCGCTTCAGTCACGAGCGGCGCTGCTGCTTTTGCAACTCGATGAAACGTGCCGACATCAAGGTGTAAAGCGCGCGTCGGATAGCGGCAAGCGTCGGCATGGTCGTGTCAGGAAGGGAGTGGATGTGGCGCATTGATACGCACACACCATGCCATCGCTCAGAGCCATGTCCAGCGTCGCGCGGGCGCGCGTCGAGCCCAATCGTGGTGCCCGGCGCATCCAACTGGTGCGGATTCACAAGCGGCGCTGGTGCGTGAGCGATCGGCTCACACATAACTGCTTGCCGCGCGCATCGCATCCAATCCCTTGCTGCGCCACACTTGCCGCATCCTTGAGACAACGCTGGCACGCAACTCGCTTAGCTACGCAGCGAGAGGTGCGAAGTAATTTGCATCATCTTCAGGATCGCTAGGGTTCCGGTCGTGTGCAGGTCAATGCGCACGATGTCTGGTCCGAGAGCAATCCGGTCTTGCCGTTCACCTTCTTTCAAGGCGCCGGCGAGGCTCCACGGAGGGATAAAAGCCCGGGAGGTCGCGATGTCGGTCAATCGCCCTCTCATGCTTATTCCCAACCGATACCTGGAGCCTCCATGTCGACGCAATCCCCTGTCGATCTCGCACCGATCCCGCACGTGGCATGGGAAACGGCGATTCCCGCCGGCACGCACTGGTCCGGCGTGCTGCGCCGTGGCATGGCGTTGCGCGTCGTCGATAGCGAAGGCGGCGCGAATCTGGCCGCCGTGTTCTACCGGCACGACGAACCGCTCGAACGCTACAACATGGCCGATACGCTGAAGGCGCAGCACACCGCGCATCTGACGCGCGGCCACGTGCTCTATTCAGACATGGGCCGCGTGCTGGCGTCGATCACCGCCGATACGCTCGGCTGGCACGATCCGCTCGGCGGCATCGGCGACGCGGAATCGTCCGCGGCGAAGTACGGCGAGGCCCGCTATCAGCAGTGTCGCAATGCAATGATCCGCAACGGCCGCGACAGCCTGCTGCTCGAACTGGCGAAGCACGGACTCGGCACACGCGACCTCGTCGCCAATATCAACTTCTTCAGCAAACTCGCGATCGACGAGGACGGCGCGCTTAGCTTCGTAGCGGGCCATTCGCCGGCGGGCGCCGCGTTCGATCTGCGCTTCGAAATGGACACGCTCGCCGTGTTTTCGACCGCACCGCATCCGCTCGACCCTTCATCCGAATACAAGCCGGGGCCCGTCAAGCTGATCGCGTACCGCGCCTATGCGGCCGACGCTTGCGTGCCGGCCGACGATCCCTGCCGCTGCGCGTGCCCGGAGAACGGGCGCGGCTTCGTCAACACCGACCGTCTGTTCGTTTAAGGAGACCCGCGATGCCTATTATCGAAAGCAAGCTCGAACTCCGTCATGCGGTCTACGACCTCACGCTGCCTTCGGGCGAGCCGTGGCTGCATGAAGTCAAACGCGGCCAGGCGTTCCGCATTCTCGACCTGGAAGGCAATCAGGCTGTGGACACGCTGTTCTATAACAGCGCCGATCCGCTCGAACGCTATAGCGCGCAAGACACGATCCGCGCGCAACGCAATCTCTATCTGTCCGCCGGCAGTGTGCTCATGTCGAACCTCGGCAAGCCGATGCTGAGCATCGTCGCCGACACGTGCGGCCGTCATGACACGCTCGGCGGTGCTTGCGCGGCCGAGAGCAATACCGTGCGTTACGCGCTCGACAAGCGCCATATGCATAGCTGCCGCGACAGTTTCCTGCATGCGATCACGCATTGCACGTGCGGCGTGGGCACGCAACTCGGCAAGCGCGACATCGTCAGCAATATCAACTTCTTCATGAACGTGCCGGTGACGCCGCTCGGCAAACTGACGTTCGAGGACGGCATCTCCGCGCCGGGCAAATATGTCGAAATGCGCGCCGAAATGGATGTCACAGTGCTCATCTCGAACTGCCCGCAGTTGAATAATCCGTGCAACGGCTACAACCCGACGCCCGTGCGACTGACGATCTGGGATGCCCAATGAGATTCCACAAAGTCCTGATTGCCAATCGCGGCGAGATTGCCTGCCGCGTGATTCGCACGCTCAAGCGGCTCGGTATCGCGTCGGTCGCGGTCTATTCCGAAGCCGACCGCCATGCCATGCATGTGATGCTCGCCGATGAAGCGGTCTGCATCGGCCCGGCGCTCGCGGCGCAGAGCTATCTGAACGGCGCGGCAATTCTCGAAGCGGCGCGTGCAAGCGGCGCCGACGCTGTGCATCCCGGCTACGGTTTTCTGTCCGAGAACGCCGCCTTCGCGCAAGCGTGCGACGACGCCGGGATCCGCTTCATCGGCCCAACGCCGCAGCAGATGCGCGAGTTCGGCCTGAAACATACGGCGCGTGAAATCGCGCAAGCCAACGACGTCGCCTTGCTGCCGGGCACAGGCTTGCTGCCCGACGTGAGCGCGGCGTTGCGCGAGTCGGAGTCGATCGGCTATCCGGTCATGCTGAAGAGCACCGCGGGTGGCGGTGGCATCGGCATGTCGCTGTGCCGCGATGCCGCGCAACTGGAGAGCGTGTTTGCGTCGGTCGCGCGGCTCGGCGCAGCGAACTTTGCCAATGCGGGTGTGTACGTCGAGAAGTTCGTGGAAAACGCACGTCATATCGAAGTGCAGATTTTCGGCGACGGCAAAGGCGGCGTGATCTCGCTCGGCGAACGCGATTGTTCGGTGCAGCGGCGCAACCAGAAGGTGATCGAGGAGACGCCTGCGCCTGGCCTCACGCACGCGGAACGCAGCGCGCTGCATGCGAGCGCCGTGCGTCTCGCTCAAGCCGTGAAGTACAAGTCAGCGGGCACCGTGGAGTTCGTGTTCGATGCCGACACGCGCCGTTTCTATTTCCTCGAAGTGAACACGCGATTGCAGGTCGAGCACTGCGTGACGGAAGAAGTGACGGGTATCGATCTGGTCGAGTGGATGATCCGCGAAGCCGAGGGCGAACTTGCGCCGCTCGATACGCTGGCGCCCGTGCCGCAAGGTGCGAGCATTCAGGTGCGGCTGTACGCGGAAGACCCGCACAAACAGTTTCAACCGAGTGCAGGCGTGCTGACGCATGTCGCGTTCGCCGCCGACGCGCGAGTCGACACGTGGGTCGATTCGGGCACGGAAGTCAGTGCGTTCTACGATCCATTGCTCGCCAAGCTGATCGTCAAAGGCGAATCACGCGAGGCTGCGCTGACTGCGTTGCGTGCCGCGCTAGAACAAACGCAGTTATATGGCATCGAGACCAATCTCGACTATCTGCGCGCCATTGCCGGATCGTCGACGTTTGCGCGCGGTGAGCAGACCACTGCGTTCCTGTCGCGCTTCATGTTCGCTCCGCATACGATCGACGTGCTCGACGGCGGCGTGCAGACCACCGTGCAGCAGACGCCCGGACGAACCGGCTACTGGGACATCGGCGTGCCGCCGTCGGGTCCGATGGACGATCTGTCGTTCCGCCTCGCCAACGAACTGCTCGGCAATCCCGCCGACGCGGCGGGGCTCGAATGCGCGATGGTCGGCGCCACGCTGCGCTTCAATACCGCGACGCTTTTCGTGCTCGGCGGCGCGCCGCTCGCCGCCACGCTCGACGGCGCGCCTGTCACGTTATGGCAAGTCACGCGCGCGCCGGCGGGCGCCGTGCTCAAACTCGGCGGCGTGACGGGCGCGGGCATGCGCGCATGTCTCGCGCTGAAGGGCGGCCTGCAGGTGCCGGACTATCTGGGCAGCAAGGCGACCTTCACGCTCGGGCAGTTTGGCGGCCACGCAGGTCGCGCTTTGCGCAAGGGCGACGTGCTGCATCTCGCCGATGGCGCGGATCGCGGTGAAGCGGGGGCGCAACTGGACGCAACGCGCGTGCCGGTGCTGACGCACGACTGGACGCTCGGCGTGCTCGACGGCCCGCACGGCGCGCCCGATTTCTTCACGCCCGACGACATCGCGATGCTCTACGGCACGCGCTGGACGGTGCACTACAACTCCAGCCGCACAGGTGTGCGCCTGATCGGCCCGAAGCCGCAATGGGCACGCACGGATGGCGGCGAGGCGGGGCTGCATCCGTCGAATATTCACGACAACGCGTACGCGGTCGGTGCGGTGGACTTCACCGGCGATATGCCCGTAATTCTCGGTCCCGACGGTCCGAGCCTCGGCGGCTTCGTGTGTCCGGTCACGGTGGTGGGCGAGGAATTGTGGAAGCTCGGTCAACTGCGTCCGGGCGATACGGTGCGCTTCGAACGGGTGCCGGTCAAAGCGGCGCAACGCGTGACACCGGCGAGCGAAGCGGATCACGATTGCATCCTCTATCGCGACCCGACGGCAGGCGAGGGCACCGGCGTGGTCTATCGCCGCTCCGGCGATCAGAACGTGCTGATTGAATACGGTCCGCTCGTGCTCGACCTGAACCTGCGCTTTCGCGTGCATGCATTGATGAACTGGCTCGACGCGCACCGCTTGCCGGGCATCATCGATCTGACGCCGGGCATCCGTTCGCTGCAGGTGCATTTCGATCACCGCGTGCTGTCGCACGACACGTTGCTCGCGCATCTGCAGCAAGCCGAGCGCGAACTGCCCGCCGTGGACGCGATGCGCGTGCCGAACCGCATCGTGCATTTGCCGCTCTCATGGGACGACCCGTCGACGCGGATCGCGATCGAACGCTACATGCAATCTGTGCGTCCCGACGCGCCGTGGTGCCCGAGCAATATCGAGTTCATTCGCCGCATCAACGGACTGCATAGTATCGACGACGTGAAGCGCATCGTGTTCGACGCACGCTATCTCGTCATGGGTCTCGGCGACGTCTATCTCGGCGCGCCGGTCGCGACGCCGCTCGATCCGCGTCACCGGCTCGTCACCACCAAGTACAACCCGGCGCGCACGTGGACGCCGGAGAACGCGGTGGGCATCGGCGGTGCGTATCTGTGCGTGTATGGCATGGAAGGTCCGGGCGGTTATCAGTTCGTCGGCCGCACCGTGCAGATGTGGAACCGCTATCGCACCACGCGCGAGTTCGAAGCGGGCAAGCCATGGCTGCTGCGCTTCTTCGATGAGATCCGTTTCTACGAAGTGAGCGAGGCCGAACTGGCCGAGCTGCGCACGGACTTTATCGCGGGCCGCGCGAGTCTGAAGATCGAGGAGTCCGTGTTCGACCTCGGCGCGTACAACCGCTTTCTGAAGGACGAAGCCGAGTCGATCGCCGCGTTCAAAGGCACGCAGCAAACCGCCTTCGATGCGGAACGCGAGCGCTGGGACGCGGCCGGACATGCTGGATATGTCGGCGAAACGGACGGCGATGCGGCGCATGCCGGCAACACGACGAACGACGCGCTTGCGGCTGGCCAGCAAGGCATTGTCGCCGACGTGTCGGGCAGCGTGTGGAAGCTGCTCGTCAAGGCCGGCGAACGGGTCGCCGACGGCCAGGTGGTGGCGATCGTCGAGTCGATGAAGATGGAAATCTCCGTCACCGCGAGCGGCGACGGCGTGATCGAAACGATCGACTGCGCGGAAGGCGCGGCGGTCGTCGCGGGTCAACGATTGATGGTGATGCGCGCCGGCATTGCAGCCGACGCCACCGAGGAGGCTACGTGCAAATGAAATCCCACGACGATCTGTTCCAGTCCATGTCGATCGAAGCGCTGCGGGCGCGCTATCGCGCCGGCAGCCTCACGCCGGCGCAACTGGTGGAAGCGATCGCCGCGCGGACTTCGGGCGACGATCCGCATCACGCATGGATCCGCCCATTGAGCCGCAACGAGATGCTGCGTTACGCCGACGCGCTCGAAGGCCGCGACATCGACGCACTGCCGCTCTACGGCGTGCCGTTCGCCATCAAGGACAACATCGACCTGGCCGGCATTCCGACCACCGCCGCGTGCCCCGCTTATGCGTACACGCCCACGGTTAGCGCGCCGGTAGTCGCGCGCCTGATCGCGGCGGGCGCGATTCCGATCGGCAAGACCAATCTCGACCAGTTCGCCACGGGTTTGTCCGGCCAGCGCTCGCCGCACGGTGCGTGCCGCAACGCGCTCGATCCGCGCTACGCGTCGGGCGGCTCGAGCTCCGGTTCGGCGGTATCGGTCGCGCTCGGGTTGGCGGCGTTTTCGCTGGGCACCGACACGGCCGGCTCGGGACGCGTGCCGGCTGCATTCCACGGCCTGTTCGGACTGAAGCCGACCAAGGGCGTGCTGAGCACGCTCGGCGTGGTGCCGGCGTGCAAATCGCTCGACTGCGTGTCGATTTTCGCGCGCTCGGCGGACGACGCGCAGCGCGCGTTCGACGCCGCGCGCGGTGTCGCGCCAAGTGATCCGTATGCGCGCGAATTCCAGCCGCCGCCGGGCGCCGCGCAACCTGGCGCGCAACCGTCGCTGCGCGGTGTGCGCTTCGGCGTGCCGCGCGCGGACCAGCTCGAATTTTTCGGCGACACCTCGTACGCGCACGCTTTCGATGCCGCGCTCACGCGTTTGCGAGCCGCCGGCGCCGAACTGGTCGAGATCGACTTCGAGCCGTTCCTCGCCACCGCGCGGCTGCTTTATGAAGGACCGTGGGTCGCCGAGCGGCTCGCGGCGATCCGCGAGTTCGCCGACACGCAGCCCGACGCGCTGCATCCGGTGATCCGCGAGATCATCGGCGGCGCGGCGCGCTGGAGCGCGGCCGATGCGTTCGCCGCGTTCGACCGCCTCGCGTTCCTGCGTATGCAAGCGGCGCAAGTCTGGCAGCGCATCGACGCCATCGTTACGCCGACTTCGGCGACGACCGCCACCGTCGACGAACTGGAAGCGGACCCGATCCGCGTGAACTCGCGCTTCGGCTACTACACGAACTTCGTCAACCTGCTTGACCTGTCCGCATTGGCGGTGCCGGCCGGCGTCTGCACGGTCGGCCGGCATGCGGGCTTGCCGTTCGGCGTGAGCTTCGTCGCGCGTGCCCAGGAAGACATCGTGCTGCTCGATCTGGCGCGCGCGTGGCTCGACGAAACGACCGCCGCTCCAGGATCCATATACGACGCAACCACAGTCCGCCCCGGAGAATCCCATGGCCGTCATTGACAGAACCGAATGGTTCGCGGTGCGCCGCGAACTCTCCGCGCGCGGCAAATGGCTGTTAGGGGCGGGCTCGTTCCTGTTGCCGCTGCTGGTCTGGTGTCTGGTCAGCTACGTGCCGTTCATCTGGCATCCGCAGGTGCTGATCGAGACGCCGGGCAGCGTCGACTATTTCCAGCCGGGCATGCGTGTCGACAAGGACGTGTTCGCCGATGAACTCGCCCACGCGCGCGACGCCCATGCCGCCTTGCCGGCCGGCGAACCGGTCAACCCGGTGTATTTGCCCGCGCCCCATGAAGTGCTGCGCGCGTTCTATACCGCGTTCACCACGCCGCCCGCGTCGCGCGACGGCGTCTGGCTGCATCAGAGTCTCTGGCACAGCATTCAGGTGATCTTCTGGGGCTTCGTGCTGTCGTCGGTGATCGGCGTGCCGATCGGCATCGTGTGCGGCACGTACAGCGCGATCGCGCGCTTGCAGGAGCCGTTCTTCGAGTTCTTCCGCTACTTGCCCGCGCCCGCGTTCGGCGCGCTGATGGTGGCGATTCTCGGCATTTACGACGGCCCGAAGATCGCGATCATCGTGATCGGCACGCTGTTCCAGCAGGTGCTGATCGTGGCCAACACCACCCGCAAGCTCGAATACGGCCTGTTCGAAGCCGCCATGACGCTCGGCACCAGGAAGTTTAAGCTGCTCACGCACGTGGTGATCCCCGGCATCCTGCCCGACCTGTACCGCGACCAGCGCATTCTGCTCGGCTGGGCGTGGACGTATCTGATCGTGGCGGAACTGGTTGGGACCAGCTCCGGCATCACCTGGTACATCACGCAGCAGGCGCGCTACCAGCATTTCGACAACGTCTATGCGGCGATCATGATGATCGGCATCATCGGCCTCGGCACCGATCTCGTGCTGGCCTTTCTCGGCCGCAAGCTGTTTCCGTGGGACCGCACGCTCAAGGCGTAGCGGACGGTTTCGTGACACGGCTTATCGCAGGCACCGCAGCGCATTCAAAGGATTCCATCATGTTAAATCCGCAACCCGTTCCGTCGTACCTGATCCAGTCCGAAGCGGTACGCGAGCGTTTCGACCGCCTGAAATCGCGCGAGGTGATTCTGGAGGTGCGCGACCTCGGCAAGCGCTTCAAGGCGGCACAAGGCGAGTGCACGGCGCTCGACGGCATCAGTTTCAAGACGCACCGGCGTGAGTTCGTCTGCGTGATCGGACCGTCGGGCTGCGGCAAGTCCACGCTGGTGCGCATTCTCGCCGGCCTGGAGGCGCAGACGAGCGGCAGCGTGCTGCTCGACGGCAAGCCGGTGCAAGGGCCCGGCGCCGACCGCGGCATGGTGTTTCAGGGCTACACGCTGTTTCCGTGGCTGACGGTCAAGAAGAACGTCATGTTCGGTCTGAAGATGAACGGCCACAGCACTCTGCATGCGGAACGCGAGGCGCTGCAGTGGCTCGATCTGATCGGTCTGACGAAATTCGCCAATGCCTATCCGCATCAGTTGTCGGGCGGCATGAAGCAGCGCGTGGCGATTGCCCGCGCGCTCGCCAACCGGCCGCGCATTCTGCTGATGGACGAACCCTTCGGCGCACTCGACGCGCAAACGCGCGCGAAGATGCAGACGCACCTGCTGGATATCTGGCGCAACATCGACGTGACCGTGCTGTTCATCACGCACGACCTGGACGAGGCGATCTTTCTCGCCGACCGGATTCTGGTGCTGAAGGCGAATCCCGGCGAGGTGCAGGAGTTGATCGAAGTGCCGGTGCCGCGGCCGCGCGACTATTCGCAGGTCACTTCGCCGGAGTTTCTGGCGACCAAGGCGCGGCTCGAAGCCTTGATCCATCCACCTACGGAGGCCCGCGACGAGGAGGACGACGTGGTCAAACCGCACATGATCCGTATGACCGACATCGCGGACAACGTCGAGTAGGTCGCAGCGCATCGACATTACCGGATCGTAATCGCCCGTTGGGGTGCTTGACGGTATGATTCCACCGTCAATGCCACGCGGAGCAACCGATGCGCATCCTGGTGATCGAGGACGAGCTGAAAACAGCGGCCTACCTCAAGAAGGGCCTGGAAGAGTCCGGCTATGCGGTCGACGTGGCCAACGACGGCCCGCAAGGGCTGATCCTCGCGCTGGAAGAAGAGTACGACGTGATCGTGCTCGACGTGATGCTGCCGGGCATGGACGGCTGGACCGTCGTCAAGACCTTGCGCGCGAAACGCACCACGCCCGTGCTGTTCCTGACCGCGCGCGACGACATCGACGACCGCGTGCGCGGCCTCGAACTCGGCGCGGACGATTACCTCGTCAAACCCTTTGCCTTCGTCGAACTGCTGGCGCGCGTGCGCACGCTGGCGCGCCGTGGCCCGCCGCGCGAAAGCGAACTGATCAAGGTGGGCGATCTGGAAATGGACGTGAACCGCCGTCGCGTGAAGCGGGGCGGCACGCGTATCGACCTCACGCCGCGTGAGTTCTCGCTGCTGCAACTGCTCGCGCGCCGTCAGGGCGAAGTGCTGAGCCGCACGCAGATCGCCTCGTATGTGTGGGATATGAATTTCGACAGCGACACCAACGTGGTCGAAGTCGCGATCCGCCGCTTGCGCACCAAGATCGACGACAACTTTCCCGTCAAGCTGATCCACACCGTGCGCGGCGTGGGCTACGTGCTCGAACTGAAGGACACTGCCTGATGCGCGGCCGCTCGCTTGCCGCGGCGCTCGCGCTGGCGTTCGGCGCCACCACGCTGACGGTTTTCGTGCTGGTCGGCAGTTTCCTGTATGTCGCGCTCGAAAAGCAGATCAAGGCGCAGGACAATCTCGACATCGTGCTCGCCGCGCGTCACGCACGACGTCTCGCTGAGGAACTGGAGTCGGCGCAAAGCCTGCGCGACCATAGCGAGCGTTTGACTAGCGTCGTGCTCGGCAACGAAGCGCTGTCGATGGAAGTGTTCGATCCCGACGGCAAGCGCGCGATCGAACACAACATCGCCGGCGCGCTTGCCGCACCGGATGCGGCGAGCGGCGCCGCGACCGTCGCAGGGTTGCCGCCGCTCACGCGCGTGGCCGCGACGGCGCGCATCACCGAGGCCGATATCGGCGACTGGACTGGCCGTAACGGCGCGCCGATCCGCGGCATTTTCACGGACGCACGGCTGCGTAACGGCGACACGGCGAGCCTGCTGGTGGCGCGCAACATGAGCGACCGCTGGCGGCTGCTGGACCGTTACCGCGACAAGCTCAACATGGCGGGCGTGGCCGGCGTGGTGCTGGCCATGCTGCTCGGCTACCTGCTGATTCGCGCCGCGCTGCGGCCGTTGCGCGATATCGCGGCGAGCGCGAGCCTCGTCACGGTGAACCGCCTCGATACGCGAATCGCGGTGGCGCGCGTGCCGAGCGAACTCGAAGCTCTGGTGGCCTCGCTGAACGCGATGCTCGAACGCGTCGAGCACGGGTTCCAGCGTCTGTCGCGTTTCACCGCCGACCTCGCGCACGACATGCGCACGCCGCTCAGCAACATGCGCGGCGCCGCTGAAGTCGCGCTCGCCCGGCCGCGCTCCGTCGACGAATACGAAACGCTGCTCGCCTCGAATCTGGAAGAGTGCGACCGGCTCTCGCGCATGATCGAGAGCGTGCTGTTTCTGGCGCGCGCCGAGCATCCGCAGTTCGTCAAACAACTGCGCGAGTTCGACGCGGCGCAGGAGTTGACTCACATCGCCGAGTATTTCGAAGGCATTGCCGACGATGCGAATGTGCGTTTGCGCGTGAGCGGCGCGGCTACCGTGACTGCCGATCTCGAGTTGTTCCGCCGCGCCGTGAGCAATCTGCTCGCCAACGCGATTCGCTATACGCCGCCGGGCGGCGAGATCGTGCTGGACGCCGGCGCGTCGGCCGAAGCCGTGCGCGTGAGCGTGGAGAACCAGGGACAGCCGATTCCCGCCGAGCATCTCGAACGGATTTTCGACCGCTTCTATCGGGTCGATCCGTCGCGCAGTTCGCTGCCGTCTTCAGGATTGCCGCAAGGGTCCACGGGATCGACCGGGCTCGGGCTTGCCATCGTGCGCACGATCATGGAGCTGCACGGCGGCTCCGTGCATGCGGAAAGCGATGCGCGCAGCACGCGGTTCGTGGTGAAATTTCCGCGCGCCAGCTAGATCGCAACACCTTGCTCGCGCTATCTGGCAGACACCGCGTTCAAGCATTTCACCGCGGTGCCTTCGCCGGAATTCGCGCACCCTCCGCTTACATCGACCCCACCGCGCTCTTGCCTTCATTACCCCACGTGCCGCCCAACGCCTTCAGCAACAGCACACTCGACTCCAACTGCCGCGCGGCGATCTGATCCGCGAAGCGCTGGTTCGTCAGCGCAATCGTCTGCGCGGTCACCACGTCGAGGTAGCTGACCGCGCCCGCGTTGAAGCGGTTCGTCGTGAGCCGCAGCGACAGGTCCGCGGCCGTGGTGGCGCGCTGCTGGCTGGCGGCTTCGTCGGCGAGGGAATGCAGGGCGGACAGGTTGTCCTCGACCTGCTGGAACGCCACCAGCACCGACTGTCGATAGTCCGCCACCGCGCCGTCGTATTGCGCGGTGGCGCCGTGCAGGGTTGCTTTACGCTTGCCGCCGTCGAACAGCGTGCCGGCCAGTTGCGGACCGAGCGACCAGAACAGGCTCGGCGCGCTCAGCCATGGCGCGAAAAACGTGCTTTCGAGCCCGGCGCTTGCGGACAACACCAGATCGGGAAAGAACGCCGCATGGGCCGCGCCGATCTGCGCATTCGCGGATGCCACGCGCCGTTCGGCAGCGGCGATATCGGGGCGCCGTTCCAGCAATTGCGACGGCACGCCAATCGGAATTGCGGGCGGCGTAATGGCCGAGCCGTTCGGCGGCAGCGTGAAGGTCGATGCCGGTTCGCCGATCAGCGTCGCGATCGCGTGCTGCATCTGCGCGCGCGTCACGTCGATGTCGGTGTCTTGCGTGCGTGTCGCTTCGAGTTGCGTCGTGGCCTGCGCGACGGCGGAGGCATCGATCGCGCCGTTTTTCAACTGCTGCTGCAGCAGATTTAACGCGGCGGCGTAGGCATTCACGCTGTCGTCGAGCAGCTTCTTCTGCGTGTCGAGCGAGCGCAGCGAGAAATAGTCGACGGCCAGATCGGCGCTCATCGACAGGCGCACGCCTTCGAGGTCCGCTTCGCTCGCCTGCGCGTCCGCCTGCGCGCCGTTCACACTGTCGCGTATCTTTCCGAACAAATCCGGCTCCCAGCTCGCCGCAACGCCCGCCGAATAGTCGGGCACGGTCTTGCCCGCGAGCGACTTACCTTCGACGTTCTGCGAGGTCCGAAAGCGCTGCTGCGCGGCACCGGCGGTGATGGTCGGGAAGAAACCGGCACGCTGATAGTCCACCACCGAGCGCGCCTGCTGGACCTGCGCGACCGCCTTGCGCACGGTCTGGTTCGACACGTCGATGCGCGCCTCCAGCTCGTTCAGCACGGGATCGTTGAAGATCGTCCACCAGGGGCCGCGCGGCGTGGCGTCGGCCGGCGCGGCCTGCGCCCAGCCGGGTGTGGCGGCTGTGTGCACGGCGCCCGCGTACTGCGCTGGAATCTCGGCGCTCGGGCGTTGATACGCAGGCAGGGTCGAGCACGCGCTGAGCAGCGCGCCGATCAGCGTGGCCGCCAGCGCGCGGCGCGGCCGTGACCGTGAAAGAGACAGGTTGATCATCGGCAAATCCTTTGTCTGACGAAGCACTCAGCCATGCATGGCCGGCATGATCTGAACCATCTGGCCGCTAGCGATCGAATCGCCAGGGTTGTCGATCACGCGGTCCGAGGCGCCGAGTCCCGTCGTGATTTCCACGTGCGTGCCGAAATCGCGGCCGATCTGCACGGTCTTGAGCAGCGCCCGGCCATTGTTGTCGACCACGGCGACCGTCACGCCGTCCGGCCGGAACAGCAACGCGCTGACCGGCAGATCGAGCGCCGGCGTGGTCGATTGCAATTGCAGATGCACCTGCGTGTAGGCGCCGGGCATCAACGCGCCGTCCTTGTTGTCGACGTCGATCTCGACGCGCAGCGTGCGGCTCGATGGATCGATCGAACCGGTGCTGCGCGCCACCTTCGCCGCGATATGGCGGCCGGGATACTGCTGCGCGGTCAGATACACGGCCGTGGTCGGCGTGACGTACGGCGCGTCGTTCTGCGGCACGTCGACGAACACACGCAGCACGCCGTTCTGCTGGATATGGAACAGCTCGCCCGACATGCCCGCGGCGCCGGGCGTGCCGCCCGCCGTCACCAGCGCGCCGACGTCGACGTTGCGCGCGGTGATCACGCCGTCGAACGGCGCGGTGATCTTCTCGTACGAGACGAGTTCGGCGAGATGCGCGACATTGGCCTGGGCCGACGCCAGCATCGCGCGACGCGCTTCCATATCGCTGACCTTGCTGTCGGCGTCCTGTTGGGCGACCGATTGGGTCTTGAGCATGTCCTGCCAACGCTGCGCGGTGGTTTTCGCGTAGTCGAAATTGGCCTGTGCGGTGGCTTCGTCGGCGCGGGCCTGGCGCAGTTGCGCGTCAAGATCAGGGGCTTCGATCGTCGCGAGAACCTGGCCGCTCTTCACCTGCGCGCCGATGTCGGTGTTCCAGTGAGCGAGGTAGCCGCTGGTGCGCGCATAGATGGATGCTTCGGCGAACGGCGTGACGGCGCCGGGCAGCAGCAGCTCGTTGACGGCCGGCGCGGGGCGCGGCTTGACCACCGACACGCTGAGCATGCTTTGCGCTTGCGTTTGCTCCGTGAGCGCGGCGCTCGCATGCAGACGCGGCACGATGCCGATGATCAGCAAGACCGCGGCAAGACCGCAGAGCGCGAAGGGCCAGAGACGGCGGTGCGTTCCGGCGTTTGTCTCGCGGTGGGAACCGGCGTCGTCGGCCGCTTGCTCCCGCTTGTCACGCGTGGATTCGACGGATGGGGCGGCATGCGCCTGCGCGCCGCGGTCTGATTCCCGCGCGGCTGAAGCTGCTGGCGCGAGGTCAGCAGCATGAGCGGCGTCTGGCGCGCGAGTTTCAGCGGCGTTGGCAACCTGTTCGGGCTGCCCACCCAACTTCGGCGGAAGTGATGAATCGTTCATAAAAAAGGTCTCGTCGAAATCAAAGAGTACGGGCGGCGACGGCGGATTCGTGTGTTTCGCTGCGTGCCGCGCGGCGTTTGTCGAGCCACGCGTGCACCATCCCGTAGACGACAGGGACGAACAGCAAGGTCGACACCGTGCCGAGCGCGAGGCCGCCGATTACGGCGCGGCCGAGCGGCGCGTTCTGTTCGCCGCCGTCGCCGAGGCCGAGCGCCATCGGCAGCATGCCAATCAGCATGGCGAGCGCCGTCATCAGCACCGGCCGGAAGCGGCTGAAGCCGGCTTCGAGCGCGGCCTGCAACGGCGGCTTGCCGCCGTGGTGAAGTTCACGCGCGGTGTTGACAACCAGAATGCTGTTGGCCGTGGCGATGCCGATGCACAGAATGGTGCCGGTGAGCGCTGGCACGCTCAGGCGGGTGCCGGTGCTGAACAGCATCCACGCAATGCCGGCGAGCGAACCCGGCAAGCCGCTGATCGTGATGAACGGGTCGAGCCACGACTGGAAATTGACCACCATCAGCAGATAGACGAGGCCGATGGCGAATACGAGGCCGCTCGCGAGACCGCTGAACGAATCGTGCATGGCCTGCACCTGGCCGCGTACGACGATGGATGCGCCCGGCGGCAATTGCGGCCGGATCTGCTCGACCAACCGGTTGACGTCCGCCGCCACGCCGCCAAGATCGCGCCCTTGCGCCGACGCGAAGATATCGAGCACCGGTTGCACGTTGTAGTGCGAGACGACGGCTTGCTGCGTGCCGCGTGTCAGCGTGCTCAACGCGCCGAGCAGGTTCTGCGGCGCGGGCCCCACGCCGTTCGCCGAGAACGGGGCCGTGGCCGCTGCCGTCGTCGGCGCGCCGCCGCTCTGCGCGACCGGAATATTGGCGAGCGCCTGCAACGAGTTGACGTCGTACTGCGGCATCATCGCCACCAGCGGATAGCTCACGCCGTTGCGCGGATCGAGCCAGAAATTCGGCGTGGTCTGCGAACTGCCTGAGAGCGCGATCAGCAGGTTCTGCGATACCTCACGCTGCAACAGGCCGGCCTGAATCGCCCGGGTGCGGTCGACATTGACGTTGATCGCGGGCGCGTCGCCGGGTTGCTGAATGCGTGCATCGACGAGACCGCGCACGCCGCGCAGTTGCGCGAGCAAACGGTCCGCCACCACGCGGTTGGCGTCGAGCTTGTTGCCGACGATCTGGATATCGATCGGCGCGGGCAGGCCGAAGTTGAGAATCTGGCTGACGATATCGGCGGGCAGGAAGGCGAACGTGACGCCGGGGAAATTCTTGGTCAGCGTGTTGCGCAGCGTCGCGACGTATTGCGCGGTCGGCTTGTGTTTCGGCGCGAGCGTGATCATCACGTCGGCATCTTCGGGGCCGATCGGGTCCGACGAGTCATAGGTCAGATTGATGCCGCTCACCGGCACGCCGATGTTATCGAGCATCGCCCCGAGTTCCTGCTTCGGGATCACATCGCGCACGCGGGCTTCGACCTGGTCGGTGATACTCGCGGTGTCCTCGATGCGCGTGCCGGTCGGCGCGCGCAGATGCAGGCGGATTTCGCCGGTGTCCACAGCCGGGAAAAAGTCACGGCCCGCGAACGGGACCAGCGCAAGCGAGCCGAGGCAAAGCACGAGGAAGATCGCAATGAAGCGCTTCGGGCTCGCTATCGCCGCGCCGAGCACGCCGCGATAGCGTTCGCGCAGCCGTTCGAAGCGTTGCTCGAAGCCGGCCTGGAAGCGGATCAGGCGCGCAACCGGACCGTTGCCGGTGGCGGGCGCGTTGCTGCGGGCGCGCATCAGATACATAGCGAGCGTCGGCACCAGCGTGCGCGAGAAGAAGTACGACGCGATCATCGCGAACACCACTGCTTCGGCCAGCGGCACGAACAGATAGCGCGCGACGCCGGAGAGCAGGAACATCGGCACGAACACGATACAGATCGAGAGCGTCGAGACGAAGGTCGGCACGGCGATTTCGCCGGAACCGTTCAGAATCGCGTCCTGCAACGGCTCGCCGTTCTCCAGGTGATGCGTGATGTTTTCAATGGCGACGGTGGCGTCGTCGACGAGGATACCCACGGCGAGCGCGAGGCCGCCGAGCGTCATGATGTTGATGGTCTGGCCGAGCGCGGACAGCGCGATCAGCGAGGTCAGCACGGCGAGCGGAATCGACACCGCGATGATCAGCGTGGCGCGCCAGCTGCCGAGAAACAGCAGAATCATCAAGGCGGTGAGGGCGGCAGCGATCAGCGCCTCGCGCGCCACGCCCACCACGGCCGACTTCACGAACACGGATTGATCGGACAGCGCGGTGATATGCAGCGCGCTCGGCAGGCCGGCCGCGATATGCGGCAGCATCGCCTTGACCTGCTGGATGATGGTCAGCGTCGAGGTACTGCCGGATTTTTCGATGGTCAGGAGCGCGGCGCGTTTGCCGTCGCTGCGCACGATATTGGTCTGCGGCGCATAGCCGTCGCGCACATGGGCGACGTCACGCACGTACACCACGCCGCCGGCCACGGTCTTGACCGGCAGATCGTTTAGCGCGGCCACCGTGTCGGTGCTGCCGTTCATCTGCACGTTGTATTCCTTTGTGCCGATCTTCGCCGTGCCGCCCGGCAGAATCAGGTTCTGCGCATTGACCGCGTTGACCACGTCGAGCGGGGCGAGGCCCTTGGCCTGCAACGCGCGCGGATCGATATCCACCATGATCTGCCGCACCTTGCCGCCGAACGGCAGCGGCACCGAGGCGCCTTGCACCGTCGCCAGTTGCGTGCGGATCTGGCTGTTGCCGAGATCGTAGAGTTGCTGTTCGGAGAGCGTGTCGCTGGAGAGGCCGAGTTGCAGGATCGGCACCGTCGAGGCGTTATACGTAATGATGTTCGGCGGCAACGTGCCGGGCGGCAGTACGCGCAGGATCGACGCGGAATTAGACGCCGCTTCCGCAATCGCGCGATTGATGTCCGCGCCCGGATGGAAAAAGATTTTCACCACGGAGACGCCGTTCAGCGATTGCGACTCGATGTGCTCGATATCGTCGACGTCCGAGGTCAGCGCGCGTTCGTAGTTCGACGTGATGCGACTGGCCATGTCTTGCGCCGAGAAGCCGTTGTAGCTCCAGACGATGCTGACCACCGGGATATCGATGTTCGGAAAGATATCGGTCGGCGTGCGCAGTATCGCGAGCGGGCCGACGATAAAGATCAGCACGGCGAGGACCATGAAGGTATAAGGGCGGCGCAGCGCCAGCCTGACAATCCACATGACGGGTTCCTGAAAAAGGGCCGATGGAGGCACGCGCCGTTGCAGTGCTGCGAGGCGCATGACGCGGGCTTCGTAAGTCAGGAGTGTGGCGGGGCGGCGCTGACCGGCTGCCGTCGGTTAGATTACCGTTCTGTTATGTGAGCGCTGAAGTGAATGCGCGCAGATGTGGCGCGGCTTCGCGTGGCATATCGCCAGGCGTGCGTAGATAACAGAACGGTAATCTGGAGGTCAGTGCCCGGACAGGGGAAATGACAAGAATGGGAGGCGTATTGCTACCCAGTCATTGTTTGCCCCTACCCGGAGAGACATCATGAAATTGCTTAACGCTGTTGCCGTCACCGCGCTCAGCCTGGCATTCGGCGCGAATGCCTTTGCGCAAACCAGCACGTCAGGTCTGACGCGCGCCGATGTAACGGCGCAGTTGAAGCAGGCACAGGCAGAAGGGCTGGTGCCGTCCCATGATGAAGAGTATCCGCCGACGGATGCCGAAATAGCGCGAAACCGGGAGCTTTATGCGATCGGGCACCACGCGGATAACACCGCAACGGTGCGCGCCGCGCAGATGCCGGCGATGAATGGGGAGCCGGTTTCGAACTGAAACAATTTACCGCCGTATCAAACCGGCTGCTTCCGGCTGGCAGCAGATTGCCGACGCTACGGCCGATCCCGGCTGCGTGCCCGCGTCGCGCCGGTAATCACAGCGACGCCGAGCAGAATGACCGCCACGATGGCAATCGTATGCTGCGCGACGTGCATGGCCATCAATCCCCATGACACGCCGCCGATCAGAATGATCCAGCCAACCAGGTAAATAAGCAGGGTCATCTTTTCTCCTCGTTCGAATCGACGTAGTAGGTCTATCGAGTAGCAGGATTCGCGCCCGACGCCGGCCTGTCGCGCCGGCGTCCGGAAGCTGAAGAAGAGAAGTGCGATGACGAAGCGCGGTTCGTCCGCCTCAACCGCAAGCCGGCGCGGCCTTCTTGCACGCATCCGCCAGTTGCGGCGGCGGGTCCTTCTTGAACACGGTCTTATAAGACTCGAGCACGTTCGACTGAACCACCGGCAACGATTGCACGCCGATCCACGCCGGCGGCGTCTGGCCGATCAGCGCCTTCATCATCGCCATGGCCTCGGCAACGCCTTGATCGTACGGACGTTGCGAACCAGTTGCCTTGAGCGGTCCGCCCTTGGCGATTTCGATCGCGGATTGCAGGCCGAGATCGACCGTCGTCATGGGAATGGTCACGCCTTGCGCGCGCATAGAGGTCAGCGTGTCCAGAGCCGGCTGATCCCACACCGCGAACAGGCCCTTCACGTCAGGATTGCCAGTGAGGAAGTCGCCCGCGATCTGGCCGACTTTAGACGGGTCCGTGAAGGCGACCTGTTTGATCTTGATGTCCGGACGGTTTTTCTTCAGCCAGTCGTTGACGGCCTTGGTCCGTTCCGTCGTGCTGAAGTAGTCGACGCCGAAATTCACGAGCCCGACCGTTGCGCCTTGCGGCACGCACGAGGCGAGCACTTTCGCCGCGATCTGGCCATTGCCTTCGCTATCCGCTGAGATCATCGCCGAGTATTCTTCCGGATGCTTCAGGCCGGTCGGCACGTTGTCCATGAACACGAGCTTGATGCCGGCCGCGGACACTTTTTTGTAGGTGGCGGCCGTCGCCGTGCCATCGACCGGAATGGAGATGATGCCGTTCGGGTGGCGCTGGATTGTGTTCTCGATATCGGCGATCTGCTTGTCGACCTGATATTCCGCCGACGCCGTGCCGATCACTTCCACGCCGTACTTCTTCAGCGTATCGGTGATGCCCGCCACCTGAAGTTGCGACCAGTCGAGATTCATGGTCTGCATCGAAATGCCGACCTTGAACTTGCCGGCCTTGATTTTGGCGATGTCGGCGTCGGTCAGTTTCACGGCATCCACCGACGCGGCTTTTTCGCCGTTCGGTCCTTGCCCGACGATACCCTTCGGCCCGATCGAGCCCGCCGGTATGCCGGTCACGCATTGTGCGTAAGCACCCGGGGAAGCCAGACAAGCGACGGCGGCCGCCGCCATGACACCGGCTAACGCTATTCTTGAACCACGACGTTGTTTCATGTTTCTCCTCCGTTGGTCTTCATGTCCGCGCTTCACGTCTTCAGTCCGAACTTCCTTGTTTCCTGCCTACTTCCTCGTAAACGCAACCGCCGCGACGATGATCACGCCTTTGATCACCAGTTGCAGCGATGAACTCACGCCGAGCAGCACCAGCCCGTTATTGAGCGTGCCGATGATCAGACTGCCGAGCAGCGTCCCCAGCACGAAGCCGCGTCCGCCGAACAGACTGCAGCCGCCGAGCGTCACTGAGGCGATCACATCCAGCTCCATGCCTTGCACCACGTCGGGCCGCGCCGCATGCGAGCGCGCTGACAGCACGAGCGCGGCGAGTCCGGCCAGCATGCCGGTGAGAATGAAGGCGAGGGTGGTCACGCGCCGCGTGTTGATGCCCGAATAGAGCGCGGCGGTCGGATTGCCGCCGGCCGCGTAGATCTGCCTGCCGAACACGCTGTAGTGCAAGAGCAGAATGCCGGCGATCACGGCGAGCAGCGTCCAGATGATCGGCACCGGCACGCCGAAAATATCGCCTTCGCCGAAGATCGAGATGAACGAGTCGTTATCGATGATCACGGGCTTGGTGGTCGTGACCATCAGCGCGAGTCCACGCGCGGCGCTCAGTGTGCCGAGCGTGACGAGAAACGAAGGAATGTTGACACGCGTGGTCACGATTCCATTGATCGCGCCGACAATCGCGCCGGTGCCGATACCGGCAATCGCGCCGATCACCCAGTTGTTGCCCACGTACGCCATGGCGAGCGCGGCGGACATGCCCGAGAGCGCCAGCGTCGAGCCCACGGAAAGATCGATCTGCCGCGCGATGATCACGAAGGTCATGCCGATCGCGATGATCGAGACGAGCGCGGTTTGCCGGCCGATATTCAGGAAGTTATCGATGGACAGGAACCACGGCGACGCGAAGCTGAACACCACCAGCAGGATCGCGAACGCGGCATACAGCGCATATGGCCGGTCGCCTTGCAGCAGGGCTTGCGCGATGCGCCGCATACGGCTTTTCTGCGGCGACGATGCCTGCCGTTCGGCCGTCAGCGGCGAGACAGATTCATTCATGTTGCAGACGCCTCGAGCGAAGAACGGGAAAGTTGGATCAGGTGATGCAGCGCTTCGGCATTAGCGAGTTCCGCGCGCTCCACGGTATTGACGATGCAGCCGTCCGCGACGATCGAAATGTGGTCGCACAGGCGCAAGAGTTCATCCAGATCCGACGAGACGATGAGCACGCCGGTGCCCGCCTGCGCGGCGTCGTTCACCACGCCGTAGATTTCCTCGCGCGCGCCGACATCCACGCCAACGGTCGGTTCGTCGAGCATGAGCAACTTGGGGCGCGGATGATTCCACTTCGCGAAGACCACTTTCTGCTGGTTGCCGCCGGATAAGAACTTGACCGCGGTCGATGAGTTGGGCGCTTTCACGGCCAGCTCTTTCATGGAACGCTTCGCCTGCTGAACGGCGGCCTGACTGCGCAGCCATCCCCAGCGGGAAAAATGCGGCAAGCGCGGCAGCGTCAGATTGCGTTCAATCGAATGATCGAGCACGAGCCCTTCGAGGTGACGATCCTCCGGCACCAGCGCCACGCCGAGTTGGATAGCCTCGGCGGGTGTGATGCGCGAGCGCGTCCGACCGTCCAGTTCGATGCTGCCGGCGTCGACGGATCGCAGGCCAAAGACGGTTTGCAGAATCTCGGTGCGTCCGCTGCCGATCAATCCCGCGAGTCCGTGGACTTCGCCGCGGCGAACCACGAGATCGATGTGATGCAGGCGGTCGTTGCTGACGTTCAATAACTTGAGTACGGGCGCGGCGTCGGCATGGCGTGCTTCGTCGGAGGTCGCCGCACCGCTTGCGGTTGGGGCAACGGCTCCATCGCCCACCGCCGTTTTCTGTCGCGCCTGCAACGCGGCATGAGCGGGACCGACAATCGCCGCCACCAGTTGCTTCATATCCGTTTGCGCGGTCTGGAACGTGCCGGCATTCGCGCCATCGCGGAACACGGTCACGCGCTGCGAAATCCTGAACACCTCGTTCAACCGATGCGTCACATAGATCACGCCGACGCCGCGAGCCGTGACTGCGCGAATCGCGTCGAACAGAATCTGCTCTTCGCCGCCGGTCAACGCGGACGTGGGTTCGTCGAGAATCAGCACGCGCACTTCGCCCATCAGCGCTTTGCAGATCTCGGTCATTTGCCGGTAAGCGAAGGGCAGCGAGCCGACCGGCACTTTCGGATCGAGTGGAATGCCATGCGAGCGCAGGAACTCGCCGACCGTGGCCATGAGCTGGCGATTCTTCACGAAGCCCAGACGCGTGCGCGGTTCGCGGCCCAACATGAGATTGGCGCCGACCGACAGCGATTCGACGAGACTCAAATCCTGATAGACCACGGCGACACCCGCATCGCGCGATTGCGCCGGCGAGTCGAACGCGACTTGCTGGCCGGCGATTTCGATGACGCCCTCGTCATACGCATGCACACCGCTCAGGATCTTGATCAGCGTGGATTTGCCCGCGCCGTTTTCGCCGAGCAGCGCGTGGACTTCGCCGGGCAACACTTCGAGGTTGACGCCGCGCAGCGCGTGCACGCCACCGAATCGTTTGGTGACGCCCGCAACACGGATCAATGGAACCTGAGGCGATGACGCGGCCGCGACCGCAACCGGCTCACTCATCTGGCATGTCTCCTTCGTCCACGCGACGAAATTTTTTTCTTTGTATAACGCTATCCGGCCGAAAACCGTGTTGTGATCTTCGCATCATGAATATGGTGCGTCAATAACATTCACGGGCATTCACCGTGCTCAGCCGCTTGATGATGTAACGATTGCTCGCAAAGCTTGTTATGATTCTATCAATCGTTGTAGCATAAGTGCGAACAAATTGTCGGCGGCTGTTGTGCGTCGCATCATATTTTCGGATGTCTTATGCCAGAAGCCCCATTGCAGTCTTCATCGGTCGTCGCGCTGCGCGGCACACCGATCGTTCATCCCGAGCGCAATCCCGGCATGCCGTTCGACGCCTCCTGGCTCGACGGCTTGCGCGTCAATCAGTCGGCGGTTGAACGGCGCACCGCCACGCTCGGCACGCGCCGCAGCGTCAAGAAAGACGCGCAGGCGGCCTGGTTGCTCAAAGCCGTCACCTGCATCGACCTCACCACGCTCAACGGCGACGACACCGAAGGCCGCGTGCGGCGGCTCTGCGCGAAGGCGCGACAACCGGTGCGCGCCGATCTGCTCGAAGCGCTCGGCTTCGCGCCGCAAGGCATCACGACGGGCGCGGTGTGCGTGTATCACCGCTTCGTCGCGGCGGCGGTCGATGCGCTGCACGGCAGCGGCATTCCGGTTGCCGCGGTCTCTACGGGTTTTCCTGCGGGCTTGATTCCGCATCCGCTGAAGCTGAAAGAGATCGAAGCCTCGGTCGCGGACGGGGCGCAGGAAATCGACATCGTCGTCACGCGTGAATATGTGCTCACCGGCAACTGGCAGGCGCTCTACGACGAAGTGCGCGACTTCCGCGCGGCCTGCGGCCCGGCGCATCTGAAAACCATTCTTGCCACCGGCGACATTCGCACGCTCTCGAACGTGGCGCGCGCGTCGATGGTCTGCATGATGGCCGGCGCCGACTTCATCAAGACATCCACCGGCAAGGAAGGCGTCAACGCGACGCTGGATGTCTCGCTCGTGATGGTGCGCATGATCCGCGAATACCAGGAACGCACTGGCGTGCTGATCGGCTTCAAACCGGCGGGCGGCGTATCGACTGCGAAGTCGGTGCTGTCGTATCAGATACTGATGAAAGAAGAACTCGGCCGTGCGTGGCTCGAACCGGAGCTGTTCCGGATCGGCGCGTCGAGCCTGCTGGCCGATATCGAACGCCAGCTCGAACATTACGTGAGCGGCCGTTACTCCGCTTTCAACCGTCACCCCGTAGCCTGAACAGAAGACCGATCCCATGAGCGTAGCCGAGTATTTTTCATCGATGGAGTACGGTCCCGCACCCGAGGACGATCAACCCGCGCGCGCCTGGCTGGCGCAGCATGAAGATGGCTTCGGGCATTTCATCGGCGGCGCGTGGCATGCGCCGGCGGCGGGTGAGCGCTTCGCGTCGAACGCGCCCGCGACCGGCGAGCAACTCGCCCAGGTCGCTCAAGGCGACGCGGCCGACATCGACGCCGCCATAGCTGCCGCGCGCGCCGCGCAGCCGGGCTGGCTCGCGTTGGGCGGCGCCGGACGGGCGCGGCATCTGTACGCGCTGGCCCGCATGGTGCAGCGTCATAGCCGGTTGTTCGCGGTGCTCGAAGCGCTCGACAACGGCAAGCCGATCCGCGAAACGCGCGATATCGACGTGCCGCTCGTCGCGCGTCACTTTCTGCATCACGCGGGGTGGGCGCAGTTGCAGGAGAGCGAGTTCGCGGATTATGCGCCGCTCGGGGTGGTCGGTCAGATCGTGCCGTGGAATTTCCCGCTGTTGATGCTCGCGTGGAAGATCGCGCCGGCCATTGCCATGGGCAATTGCGTGGTGTTGAAGCCGGCTGAATACACGCCGCTCACCGCGTTGCTGTTCGCGGAACTCGCGCATCGCGCCGGCTTGCCGGCCGGCGTGCTGAACGTCGTCACGGGCGATGGACGCACTGGCGCGGCATTGGTCGAGCATCCGCAAGTCGACAAGATCGCCTTTACCGGTTCGACGGAAGTGGGCCGGCTGATCCGATCGGCCACGGCCGGTTCCGGCAAGTCGCTCACACTCGAACTCGGCGGCAAATCGCCCTTCATCGTGTTCGACGACGCTGATCTGGACGGCGCGGTCGAAGGCGTCGTCGACGCAATCTGGTTCAACCAGGGGCAGGTCTGCTGCGCGGGCTCGCGGCTGCTCGTGCAGGAAGGCGTCGAAGCGCGTTTCATCGCCAAGCTGAAACGGCGCATGGAGACGCTGCGCGTGGGCACGTCGCTCGATAAAAGCATCGACCTCGGCGCGATTGTCGATCCGGTGCAACTCGAACGTATCCAGTCGCTGGTGGAAACCGGCCGGCGTGAAGGTTGCTCGGTCTGGCAGTCGCCTGATACGACTATGCCTTCCGGCGGCTGCTTTTTCCCGCCGACGCTCGTCACCGGCGTAGCACCAGCGTCCACGTTGGCACAGGAAGAAATCTTCGGCCCAGTGCTGGTGACGATGAGCTTCCGCACACCCGACGAAGCGATCGCGCTCGCCAACAACTCGCGTTATGGACTCGCCGCGAGCGTGTGGAGCGAAACCATCGGCCGCGCGCTCGACGTTGCACCGCGCCTCGCCAGCGGCGTCGTCTGGATCAACGCGACGAATCTGTTCGACGCGGCGGTTGGCTTCGGCGGCTATCGCGAATCGGGCTACGGCCGCGAAGGCGGGCGTGAGGGCATCTACGAATATCTGAAACCGCGGGCGTGGCTCAAGCTTGCGGAGCGCCGTTTGGCGCCGGCCCTTGCGCGCAACGCGGAGACGCTCGACCCGTTGTCGAACGTCACGTCGATCGATCGCACCGCGAAGCTGTTTATCGGCGGCAAGCAGGCGCGTCCTGACAGCGGCTATTCGCTGCCGGTGCATGCGCCGGACGGCACGCCCGTCGGCGAAGTGGCCGCGGGCAATCGCAAGGACATCCGCAACGCGGTCGAAGCGGCGCGCGCGGCGCAGAAATGGTCGCAGGCGAGCACGCATAACCGCGCGCAAGTGCTGTTCTATCTGGCGGAAAATCTCGCCGTGCGCGCTGACGAATTCGTGCGCCAGCTCGTCGTGCGAAACGGTGCGACGGAGGCCGCGGCGCGTGCCGAAGTGGATGCCTCCGTGCAGCGCCTTTTCACGTACGCGGCGTGGGCCGACAAGTTCGATGGCGCCGTGCATACGCCGCCGTTGCGCGGCGTCGCGCTGGCCATGCATGAGCCGCTCGGCGTGATCGGCATTGCCTGTCCGGACGAAGCGCCGCTGCTCGGCTTCGTTTCGCTGGCGGCGCCCGCGCTGGCGATGGGCAATCGCGTGGTGGTGCTGCCGAGCGAGGCGTCGCCGCTCACGGTTACCGACTTCTATCAGGTGGCCGAGACGTCCGACGTGCCCGGCGGCGTGCTGAACATCGTCACCGGTGAACGCGGCGCGTTGCTGCCCGCGCTCGTGAAACACGACGACGTCGACGCGCTCTGGTGTTTCGGCAGCGCGGCGGATTCGACGCTGGTCGAGCGCGAATCGGTCGGCAACCTGAAGCGAACGTTTGTCGATTACGGCCGCCAGTTCGACTGGTTCGACCGTGCGAGCGAAGGCCGGCCGTTCCTGCGCCAGGCGGTGCAGGTGAAGAACATCTGGATACCGTACGGAGATTGACCGGCTGATCCGCCAAACGTACCGAACGTCTTGAAGTAAAGACACGCACGCCAACCAGAAAATGGAGGAGACAACGTGCTGAAGAATCTGGATTTGTTGCTGCATACATTGGTGTTGTGCGCATGTGAAGCATCGACCCGAAGCCGCTTGAATCAGGCTGGATTGCCGCAAGGGGCGCCCGCATGAACACGCCTTCGCAAGCAACCGGAAAGGGGCGCGTCGTCATTCTCGGCATCTATGTGACCGATCTGACGTTTCGCGCCGGACGTATGCCGCAGATCGGCGAAACGATCGCGGGCACGGCGTTCGCCATGGGGCCGGGCGGCAAGGGCTCGAATCAGGCGGTCGCGGCCGCGCGGGTCGGCGCGGACGTGGTGTTCTGCACCCGCATCGGCAACGACGCGTTCGGCTCCATCGCACGCGCCACCTGGGCCGCTGAGGGCATCACGGCGCGCGCGTCGGTGATCGACGGCGTCTCGACGGGCGCGGCGCATATTTTCGTCGACGACAACACCGGCATGAACGCGATCATCGTCGCATCCGGCGCGGCCGGCACGATGGAGGCCGCCGACGTCGATGCAATCGAAGCCGACATCGCGTCGGCCCGCGTGTTCGTCACGCAACTCGAACAGCCGCTCGAAGCCGCGCGGCGCGGGCTCGAAGTGGCGCGCAAGCACGGCGTGATCACCGTGTTCAATCCGGCGCCCGCCATGCCGCTCGACGACGCCATCTTCCCGCTGTGCGACTACATCACCCCGAATGAGACCGAAGCGACCGCATTGACCGGCGTGCCGATCGCCAACGCCGACGACGCCCGCCGCGCCGCCGACGTTTTGCTCGCCAAAGGCGTCGGCACGGCGATCATCACGCTGGGCGAGGGCGGAGCGCTGTTGCACTCGGCGACTCAATCGCACCTCGTGCCCGCGTATCGCTGCGGCCGCGTGGTGGAGACCGCTGGCGCCGGCGACGGCTTCACGGGCGGCTTCGCGGCAGCGCTCGCACGTGGCGACGACGCGATCACCGCATTGCGTTTCGGTTGCGCACTCGCCGGTATTTCCGTGACGCGTCCAGGCACGGCGCCTTCCATGCCGACGCTCGCCGAAGTGAATCAAGTGCTGAACCAGCCGGCCGGCGTATCCCAGCCATCCTGAACTGACCGTTTGCGAAGCCCGAAGGAGCGTGTCGTTACCATGAAGTCTGCGTTCACCGCTGGAAAACTGTTCGGCGACCGGCAACTGAATTTCCTGCTGATCGTCAACGTGCTCGTCGTGCTGGTCGCGACATGGCTCTCGCGCGGCCAATTCGTCGACATCGACAATCTGCAGTCGATGGGCGGCCAGTTGCCCGAACTCGGCCTGCTCGCGCTCGGCATCATGCTCTCAATGGTGTCGGGCAACGGCGGTATCGATCTGTCCGGTGTCGGGCTCGCCAACCTGTCCG
Source organism: Paraburkholderia sp. BL17N1 (assembly GCF_003634175.1). Taxonomy (NCBI): domain Bacteria; kingdom Pseudomonadati; phylum Pseudomonadota; class Betaproteobacteria; order Burkholderiales; family Burkholderiaceae; genus Paraburkholderia; species Paraburkholderia sp. BL17N1. The sequence goes on along the minus strand of NZ_RBIW01000002.1, from coordinate 3,309,226 downwards.
GCATGGTGGCCGCGCTGATCGTGCCGCGCTTCGTCAATGGCGACGATTCACCCGCGCTGTACACGTCGCTGTTCTGCGTGATCGTGGTGGCGATGGGATTGCTGGGTGGACTGTTGAACGGCGTGGTGATCGCGCGCCTCAGACTCACGCCGATTCTCTGCACGCTCGGCACACAGCTGCTGTTCACCGGTTTTGCGGTGGTGCTCAGCAATGGCGCCTCGGTGCATGTCGATTACGTGGACCCGTTGTCGAATATCGGCAACGGTACGGTGTTTCAGGTGCCGATCGCATTCTGCATCTTTATCGCGGCGGTGATCGTGCTGGGGTGGCTGCTCAAGCGCAGTCCATTCGGCTTGCGTCTCTATCTGATGGGCACCAATCCGAAAGCGGCCTTCTATGCCGGCATTCCGCGCGCTCGCATGCTGATCACGACGTATGCGATGTGCGGCGTGCTCGCGTCGCTGGCTGGCCTGATCAGCGCGACGCATACGTCCAGCGCGAAATGGGACTACGGCAACTCCTATCTGCTGATCGCGATCCTGATCGCGGTGATGGGCGGGGTGAATCCTGCCGGCGGTCATGGCCGCATCATCTGCGTGTTCTTCGCCGCGACGGTGCTGCAGTTTCTCTCCAGCCTGTTCAATCTGATGGGCGTGTCGCAGTTTTTCGGCGACTGCGCGTGGGGTTTTCTATTGCTGCTGTCGCTGGCGTTTGCGGGTGGCGAACGGGTGCGCGCGATCTTCGGCTTCGGCGGCGGGACGGGCGCTTCGAATGCGGTGAGTTCAACGAGTTCAACGCCAAAAAGTTAGCGGCGTTGCATGAAGTTTCAGTACGCGGCGGACAACGAGCCCAGGCTGTCCGTGACGGTGAAGTGGGCGACATCGAACGATAAAGGAGACATCGCATGAAATTGACTCGACTGGGTGCGGCGCTTGCGGCAGGGGCGCTGACGGTAGGCGTGATCGCCGCGGCGCAGGCTGCCACGAACGAAACGATCGTCACGGTCGTCAAGGTGACCGGCATCAACTGGTTCAACCGCATGGACGACGGCGTCAAGCAGTTCGCCAAGGACAACCCCAACATCAACGCGTATCAGACCGGCCCCGGCCGTGCGGACGCGGCGCAGCAACTGAAGATCATCGAAGATCTGATCGCCAAGAAGGTGACGGCCATTGCCGTGGTGCCCTACGATCCGCCGACGCTCGAACCCGCGCTGAAGAAGGCGATGGATCGCGGCATCAAGGTGGTCACGCATGAAGCGGACAACGCCAAGAACACGATGGTCGATATCGAGGCGTTCGACAACACCGCTTACGGCGCGGGCCTCAACGAGCGGCTCGCCTCGTGCATGCACGACGACGGCAAGTGGGCCGTGCTGGTCGGCTCGCTCGGCAGCCGTTCCCAGGTGCAATGGGCGGACGGCGGTATCGGCAACGCCAAGGCCAAGTATCCGAAGATGAACCTGGTCGAGCCGAAGCTCGAAACCAACAACGACGGCGAGCGCGCCTATGAAGTCGCGAAGGAAGTATTGCGCAAGCATCCGGACCTGAAGGGCTTCCAAGGCTCGTCTTCGCTCGACGTGATCGGCATTGGCCGCGCGGTGGAAGAGGCCGGCATGCAGGGCAAGATCTGCGTCTACGGCACGGGTCTGCCGACGGAAGCCGGCAAGTTCCTCGAAAGCGGCGCTATCAACGGCATCGCGTTCTGGGATCCGAAGCTCGCGGGCATCGCGATGAACAAGGTCGCGAAAATGCTGGTGGACGGCAAGACGGTTGAAAACGGAGCCGACCTCGGCATTCCGGGCTACACGAAGGTGACGGTCGCTAAAGGTCCGGGCAAGGGCATCATCGTGCGCGGGCAGGGCTGGGTGAACGTCGACAAGTCGAACTACAAGCAGTATCCGTTCTGAACTTTGCGGCTTCCGGTTTTTGTTTCATGTGTCATGGCGTCCTCGCAAGGGGACGCCTCAACCTGTGACCCGCTACAATGAATCAAGACGCAACCTCACCTAAGTCACCGCAGTCCGACGCGTCGCAGCCGTTTTTGCAGGTTGTCGGCGTGCACAAGCGCTTCACCGGCGTGCATGCGTTGCGCGGCGTCAGCCTGTCGTTTGAACGCGGGCAGATTTATCACCTGCTCGGCGAAAACGGTTGCGGCAAGAGCACGCTCATCAAGATCATTTCCGGCGCGCAGCCGCCCGACGAAGGCGAACTCGTGATCGAAGGCGTGCGGCATGCGCGGCTCTCCGCGCTCGAATCGCTCGCCGCCGGCATCGAGACCGTGTATCAGGACCTCTCGCTGCTGCCCAACATGAACGTGGCCGAAAACGTCGCGCTCACGTCGGAACTCGCCACCCATCAAGGCAAGCTGGTCCGCACCTTCGACCGGCGCGAACTGGCCCGCACAGCCGCGCGCGCGCTCCAAGCAGTCGGCCTGCCCGGCAACGCGGAGTTTCAGGCCACGCTGATCGAGCAATTGCCGCTCGCCACGCGGCAACTGGTGGCGATTGCCCGCGCGATCGCCAGCGAGGCGAAGTTCGTCATCATGGACGAACCCACCACGTCGCTCACGCAAAAGGAAGTCGACAATCTGATTGCCGTGCTCGCCAATCTGCGCGCGCAGGGCGTCACCGTGCTGTTCGTGAGCCACAAGCTCGACGAATGCTATGCGATCGGCGGCGAAGTGATCGTGCTGCGCGATGGGCAGAAAATGGCGCAAGGGCCGATCGCGCAATTCACCAAGGCGCAGATCAGCGAATTGATGACAGGGCGGCATCTGTCGAATGAGCGCTATCGCGAAGGTGCACACGAGCCCAACGTCGTGCTTGAGGTGCGAGGCTATACGCGCGCCGGCCAGTTCAGCGACGTGTCGTTTGCGCTGCACGGTGGCGAGATTCTCGGCATTACCGGTTTGCTCGACTCGGGCCGCAACGAACTCGCACGTGCGCTCGCGGGTGTCGCGCCGGCGCAATCCGGGCAAGTGACGCTCGACGGCAAGACGGTTTCACTGCGCACGCCCTCGGACGCGAAGAATCATCGCATCGGCTATGTGCCGGAAGATCGCCTGAACGAAGGGCTCTTTCTCGACAAGCCGATTCGCGACAACGTGATCACCGCAATGATCTCCAGCCTGCGCGACCGCTTCGGCCAGATCGACCGCGTCCGCGCGCAGGCGCTCGCGGAGCAGACGGTGAAGGATTTGCAGATCGCCACGCCGGGTGTCGACAAGCCGGTGCAATCGCTGTCGGGCGGCAACCAGCAGCGCGTGCTGATCGGCCGCTGGCTCGCCATCGACCCACGCGTGTTGATTCTGCATGGGCCGACGGTCGGCGTCGACGTCGGCTCGAAGGACATCATTTACCGCATCATGCAGCGCCTGTCGCAACGCGGCATCGGCATCATTCTGATCAGCGACGATTTGCCAGAACTGCTGCAGAACTGCGACCGCATCCTGATGATGAAAAAAGGCCGCGTGGCCAGCGAATATCAGGCCGACACGTTGAGCGAAGCCGATCTGTATCACGCCCTGCTTTCGGAAGCCGCATAAAGGACGTTCCCATTTATGAACTCGCGCATCGATTCGCGCCTGAACCAGACCATGACCACCCCGACCGTCGTCGAAGTCGCCCCCGAGGTCAAGCCGCCGAGCTTGCGGGCCAAGCTCGCGCGTAATCCCGAATGGTTCACCCTGGCATTGATCGTGGTGACGTGCCTGATTGTCGGCGCGATCAATCCGCGCTTCTTCCAGTTGGCGACGCTGTTCGACCTGTTGCATTCCGCGACCACGATGTCGCTGTTCGCTCTGGGCACGCTCGTGGTGCTGGCCTCCGGCGGGATCGACGTGTCGTTCACTGCGATTGCCGCGCTGACCATGTACGGCATCACCAAGGCCGTCTTCGCCTGGTGGCCGGATGCACCGTTCGCGCTGATCCTGATCACTGGCGCGCTCGGCGGCGTCGTGCTCGGCATTGTGAACGGGTTGCTGGTGCATCGGCTGAAGGCGCCTTCGCTGATCGTCACGATCGGCACGCAGTATCTGTATCGCGGGCTGCTGCTGACGTTCATCGGCACGACGTTCTTCATGAACATTCCGCACAGCATGGATCATTTCGGCCGCATCCCGCTGTTTTTCTATCACACCGCTGACGGCCTGCGGGCCGTGCTGCCAGTATCGGTCGTCGCGTTGGTGGCGGCCGCGGTGGTCACGTGGTGGCTGCTGAATCGCACCATGATGGGACGCGGCGTCTATGCGATGGGCGGCAGTCTCGCGATTGCCGAGCGGCTCGGCTACAGCCTGCGCGCGATCCATCTGTTCGTGTTCGGCTATACCGGCATGCTGGCCGGTATAGCGGGCATTCTGCACGTGTCGAACAACCGGCTCGCCAATCCGTTTGATCTGGTGGGCACTGAACTCGACGTGATCGCCGCTGTGATTCTGGGCGGCGCGCGCATTACGGGCGGCACGGGGACGGTGGCCGGCACGTTGCTCGGCGTGGTGCTGGTCACGCTGATCAATAGCGTGCTGATTCTGGTGGGCGTGCCGAGCACCTGGCAGAAGGTGATTATCGGCGCGTTCATTCTGATCGCCGGAACGCTGTTCGCCTTACAGCGCAAGAACTGAAGATTGAAGCTGCGGCCTCCGCGTTGCTCGCTGAGGCCGCAAAATGCAGAGGTGAGGAAGCGCGCCTAACGGCGCTTGCGGTGCTCCTGGCCTTTCTCGGTGATGATGGAATCGAAGTCGTCCACTTGCGAGAAACGCACGGCTTTCACCACGCCGAACTTGCTCTGGTCCACCACCAGATGCCGCTCGACCGCGCTCGCCATGGCGGCCTGTTTCAGCGCGACCTCATGAAAATTCCAGCATGTCACGCCGCGCGCCGCGTCCACGCCGCCGGCTGAAATGAACGCCTTGTTGATGCCCATGCGGCGCAACATCTCCAGACTTTCCTCGCCCGCGAACGAATCGGACGAAGGGACATAGACGCCGCCCAGCAGAATCATCCGCACATTGGGTTTGCGCCGCAGAATCTCCGCGACGTTCAGCGAATAGCACACCACCGTGACATGCCGCTCGACCGGGATCAGCCTGGCCAGCGTGGTGAGCGTTGTGCCGCAGTCGATGAACAGCGTCTCGTTGTTGCCGATGAGTCCCGCCGCGATTGCCGACGCCTCGGCCTTGGCCTGCGCGAAGTGGTCTTTCTCTTCTTCGAGTGAATAGCCGGCGTTATTGGGGACGTCGGTCGCGCTGACGATGTAGCCGCCGAGATACGTGAATCGCTCGGGACTGCCGGCGATGTCGCGCCGGACAGTCATTTCCGAAACGCCCAGCAGGCCGGCGGCGTCGCGCAGGCGCATCACGTTTTGCCTGCCCAGTGCTTCGGCAAGGGCGCGGAGGCGGTCGGGTTTCAGCATGGAGCTCCTGTCGCGCAGTGAGGAAAGGCGTTATGTTTTGTTCGATTTGGTGAAAGAATTATAACAAGAGGCGGTGCGCACGGCGAGCGGGATATCGGTTGTTTGGGACGGCCGGCGGCATGTGCTGGCGCGTTTTCGTACTGTCCGGTGCGGAAGAAATGCTGAGGTCAAATGGCGGATCGCGTTCTTCTCGAAGTCCACTCACGCGGCCATAGAATTTCATAGCGCTTATTGGCTAGATGAAGCAGGGCTTTATTGGTGAGCAGCGATTGCGCGGAACGCGATTGTATTCAGAATGAATGCATCGTCTTTAATCCGCACCGCATTACGCCATTCATTCACTTACATTTCTGTAAGCCTCGTTATAATCCGAACGCTTACGTCGCGGCTTTTTTGCGGCCGGAGAAAAACTGACAACGTCGCGTGGAAAACGGATCACGATAATGGCTGGCGGACAAAATATCAAAACTCTGTGCGAGAACCACTGGGCGCGATGGAAAGCCGATTGCAGTGGCTTCCTGAAGGCCGTCGCGGCAGACCTCGATATCACGTTGACGGGTGATGCGAACAGCATTATCGACACGATCGGCCGCGCCCCGTGGACTCAACTCGGCTCGGATGCCGATAAGGCCGTGGCTTATGCGGGCCTCGGCTATCTGGTGGTTGCCGGATTGAAGGCGACGCATCACGGCCATGTGGTGATTGTCATGCCGGGTCAATCGAAACCTTATCCGCTCGCGTATTGGGGCCGATATGGCGGCGTCGGACGGAAAAACACCGCCATTAACTTTTCCTGGTCGCATGCGGATCTCGCGAACGTCCAGTATTACGCTATCAAGCCATGAAGCAGAGTCTTATCACGCGAGCGGTCATGGCCGTTGCCGGTCTGTTAATGGCGGCTCCGGTTGCCGTCGCGCAATCGTGTCATTACAACGAGGTGAATCCCGGCACGGGCAAGCTCAGCGTCGGCGACCTGTCCATCGATCTGGGGCAGAACGACGGCACAGATACTCCGACGGCCTGGCTCGGTCCGCTCACGCTGAGCCGTGCGGGTGGCGCGCCGTGCTCCGTGGACCCGAACGTCAGCATCGTCGAGCGGCCGCTTTATACGAACGGCAAGCAGTTTCTCGTCTCCACGTATTCCGGCAGCGAGCAGGTGGTCTACGCGATCGATGCGTCGACCTGCAAGATCCAGTGGAAAAGCGATTCGTTTTCCGGCAAGGTCAAACTCAGCGGCAACCGTTTGCAGATGGATAAGCGCAAGGTGAAATTGGGCTCCAACTGCACGCCTTGAGGCGGCTTGCAAAAGTGTGCTGCATATTCAACTCGCTCAAGTCGCGTTTGACGATCAGGCAGGCGCGACGTTCGACTCCTGCACGTCCGCCGCGAGATATCGGCCCGGCGTCGTTCCCATTGCTCTGCGGAACATATCGATAAACGCGCTGACGTTGTCGTAACCCAATTCGAGCGCGATCGTCGTTACGGGTACGCCATCCGCGACAAGTTCAAGCGCGCGCAGCAAGCGCGCCTGTTGACGCCATTGCGCGAACGACATGCCTGTCTCGCTCACGAAGCGGCGACTCAGCGTGCGCGGCGCGAGACCGGCCCATGTCGCCCATTCTTCCAGACGCCGGTTATCGGACAGATCGCTAACCAGTGCGTCCGTGATCCGCACCAGCCTCGGGTCTTCCGGGCGCGGCAAATCGAGCGATTCCTCTTTCGACGCTATCAACTCGTCGATGATCACCTCGGCAATCCGCGTCTGCCCCTGATCGAGTTCCACCCCCGGCCATGTGGCGACGCGCCTCACCGCCTCGCGCAGCAAAGGCGTGGTTTTGATCGCGCGCGGCTCACGCGGCAACTGCGCGCAGCGGTGCTCGGTAATGAAAACACTCCACCCTGAGAACGGACCATACGAGCGAACCGAGTGGACGCAATGCGGCGGAATCCAGATCGCGTGAGTGGCCGGCACGACCCAATGGCGCTTATCGAGCCCGACCGATACAAGCCCGCTCAGCGCGCCCATGAGTTGTCCGCGCGCGTGACTATGCGACGACGTCGCGCGCGCCTCGCTCTGCGTCAATTCCGCCGCGGCGAGGAACGGCCCTTCGGGCGATGTGACGAGATCCGGTCGGATTAATTGCTTCGGCATGGCTGGAACACCGTATTGAATGGCCTTTATACCGGAGACCGGCCGCGTTTGCACGCCTACACTCGCTTCCATTCTTTCAATGACTGGAGGGCAATGACATGCGAGCCGAACAGGTTCTCCCCGATTCCGCCGATCGAATCGAACTGCGCGGCGCGACGATTCGCAAGGGCACGGTAGGCGCGTTCCTCGCCAACGCGCGGGTCTGGACCGATCCGCAAGCCAGTGAACAGGCACGCGCCGAAGCCGAGGCCGACATGCTCGACGCACTGCCCGCGCTGCGCGCGCTCGGCTTGTTCGACGTGCTCAGCATTCGCGATGTCGCGTTGCACGATTGGGTCCACGCGCACTGAGCGACGCCCCGCAGCAATCACACAACAAGGAGTCACCATGAAAGCAGCAGTCGTAAAGGCAGCGGGCCAAGCGCCCGTGTATGCCGATTTCGAAGTGCCCGTTGCAGCGCCCGGCCAATGCGTCGTCGACGTGACGGCGTCCGCCCTGAGTCACGTGACGCGGGCGAGGGCAGAGGGTTCGCACTATTCGTCGACGGGGAGCTATCCGTTCGTTGCGGGCGTCGACGGTACCGGGCGCCTGGAAGACGGACGGCGTGTCTACTTCTTCAAGCCGCAAGCGCCATTCGGCGCCATGGCCGAGCACAGTCTCGTGTCGGCCACGCATTGCATCGCGTTGCCCGACGCGCTCGACGATGTCACCGCGGCCGCGATCGCGATTCCTGGCATGTCGTCGTGGGCGGCGCTCATCGAGCCGGCGCGCTTCGTGGCTGGCGAGACGGTGTTCATCAACGGAGCAACGGGGACGTCGGGGCGGCTGGCTGTGCAGATCGCGAAGCATCTCGGAGCAGGGCGCGTCATCGCAACCGGCCGCAATGCTGCAGCGCTCGAATCGCTGGCGCTTGCCGGTGCCGATAGCACGATCTCCCTGGCGCAGGACGAGAGCGGTCTCATGCGCGCATTCGAAAACACCTTCCGCAACGGCGTGGACGTGGTGCTCGATTATCTCTGGGGCGCCAGCGCGCAGTCGCTGCTTATCGCGGCAGCAAAGGCCTCACCGGCCGACTACCCGGTGCGCTTCGTTCAGATCGGTTCGGTGAGCGGCGCGGATATCCAGTTGCCAGGCGCGGTGCTCCGTTCGGCGGCCATCACGCTGATGGGCAGCGGTATCGGCAGTATTCCTTTCGCGCGTCTGCTCGACACGATGAACGCCGTATTCAATGCCGCCGTGCCCGCCGGATTGCGGGTCGCAACCCAAGCCATCCCGCTCGCGGCGTTAAGCTCGCATTGGGAAAACGGGAGCAGCGCGACGCGCACGGTGTTCATTCCCGCGCCATAAGGTCGTCATGCCTGGACCACTCTGAAGATCGACTGCGAAGGCGTCGCCATCTTGCCGGTGAAAATGCCGACGCTGTTCACCTCTACTTCGAACGAGATATCCGCTTGTGCCGGCGTGACCTCAGGGAATTACCTGAGACGCGAAAGCCATGGTTTTCGTCTACCTTTTCCGATACTGAATCGGTTTGCGGTGAATGCCGGGTGTGCAAGGAGCTCCAATGACTGCTCTGGACCAGATTGACACCATCGTGATCGTCATGATGGAAAACCGTTCCTTCGATCACGCCCTCGGCTATCTGAGCCTGAACGGCAGCCAGGTCAACGGCCTTTCCGCGGATCCGGCGTGGCAGGCGAACTTCATCAACGTTTATAACGGCAAGCAATATCCCATTCATGCATTAGATCCGTCCGGCCCTGCCATTTCGGATCCGCCTCACGACCGCACCCCGATCGCCACGCAGATCAACACGCCGTGTGCGCCGGGCGGATGCCCGGAACTCGGCGGATTCGTACAGAGCTATGCGACCCGCAAGCCGGCAGCGTCGAATCTGGCCCACGTGATGGGTTATTACGACGCTCGCACCGTGCCTATCTTCGACTTTCTCGCGAAGCACTTCACGGTGTGCGACAACTGGTTTGCTCCGTTGCCCTCGGGGACTCAGGCGAATCGCCTGATGGCGATGGCGGGGACCAGCCTGATCAGCGACAACGTGCAAGGGATGAGCTTTCTGCCCGATCAGCCTCTTGCCTACGATTGGCTCCGTCAGCGCGGCATACCCTGGTGTGTCTATCAGTCGGGGAGCTTCTTTCCGTTCTTCAGCCTGATGAAGGAGTGGCTACCGGAAATCCTGCTGTCCTTGACCCTGCCGCTCAACGATGCCGGCGGCAACTTCCGGCGGTATTCGAGGTTTGCCCGCGACTGGCAGGGCAACAGCATTCTGCCGAAAGTGATCTTCATCGAACCGGAATATACCGACGGTCCTCATCACACTGCTAACGACGATCATTGTCCAACGGGAATGGCGGGAGGCCAGGCGTTCATTGCCGATATTTACCGGACCTTGACTTCGAATCCGACCAGATGGAAAGAGACGCTGTTGATCGTGACGTACGACGAGCATGGCGGATTCTTCGATCATGTGGCGCCCTTGGCCATTGCGGCCGACATCGCGGGATATTCTTTCAAGACCACCGGTCTGCGCGTGCCGGCTTTTCTGGTGTCTCCGTATGTCACGCCGGGGGGCGTGTTCTCGGGAAAACTCGACCACACTGCGGTGCTACAGATGCTTGCGCAGAAGTTCGACTCGCAGAAGCAGTATTCCACGGCGGTCAGCACTCGCAATGCGCAACTCGATCCACTGGCGAGCGCGCTGAATAGTCAGCCCGCGGTTCAACCTCCGCCTGCGCTGCCGGGCGCACCGATACAGACCACGGCGGCCGCGTTCAACGGCCCTGTGCAAGCGGGCGTGTCGGATACGACGCAGGCTTTTCATAATGTCGCGCTGCAGGTGGCAAGGGATCATCCGCAATTGCTGAGTTCGCCGCAGTGGACGGGACTGGCGGAGTATCTCTCTGTGTATGGGAAGCATTGAGGGAGAGGTGCAATTCCGCCAACCTGGAACGCGGCCGCCGCCGCAGATTTCTTCACGCCCCCGGGGACATCGCTTGCCAGTCGTGCGAGCATTTTTTTCATTGCGTGTTTCCGTGAATAGATGCGTGTACATCGACCGCTACGCATCCCCGATGCGGTGATGTTTTCCTATCGCGGCGCTCCGGGCCTTGTAGACGCTTCCAGACCGCCGACCAGAAGTCCGCAGGAAAGGGTGTTCGGGCAGCGAGACAAGCGCTGGCACGGCGCATGCGCATCGGCAGAAGGCATCTCGCCTTAACGCACGCCAGAGCTTTGCTCTGAGACAGCGCAAGTGACATCCGCATCCGCACCGCGATCGTCCTGCCTGCACTTACATCCTCGCAAACCCAAGGTTGTCTTTCCCGGATCAGCCGATCCCATGGAGGACACCTGTCTGAATGGAGAATGATATGTTTGTGCACAATAAACGACTGCAATACACCGTACGGGTTGCTACGCCGAATCCCGGCCTCGCGAACCTGCTGCTCGAACAGTTCGGTGGACCTCAGGGAGAACTTGCCGCGGCCTGCCGGTACTTCACGCAGGCCGTCGCCGAGGACGATCCGGGCCGGCGTGACATGCTCTTCGACATCGCAACGGAGGAGTTGAGCCACCTCGAGGTGATCGGCTCAATAGTCGCCATGCTTAACAAGGGGGCGAAAGGCCAACTCGCCGAGGGTGTGGAGCAGGAGGCGGAACTTTACCGCTCATTGACCGGCGGCGGCAACGACTCGCACACCACCGCGCTTCTGTATGGCGGCGGCCCGGCGCTGACAAATTCGGCCGGCGTGCCATGGACCGCGGCCTATATCGATACGATCGGCGAGCCGACCGCTGATCTGCGATCCAACATCGCTGCGGAGGCGCGCGCAAAGATCGTGTACGAACGGCTGATCAATGTCACCGACGACCCGGGTATCAAGGAGGCGCTCGGGTTCCTGATGACGCGTGAAATCGCGCATCAGAAGTCGTTTGAAAAGGCGCTGCATTCCATTCAGCCCAATTTCCCACAGGGCAAGGTGCCCGGCAATCCGGAATTCACGAACGTCTACTACAACATGTCCTCTGGCGAGGACGTTCGCGGGCCGTGGAACGAGGGTCCGGAATGGGAGTTCGTTGAAGATCCGCAACCGGCAGTTGATGGGGGCGACGGCCTCGCGACCGTGCAGGTGTCGGAAGAAGACATCGCGGTGTTGCAAAGCATGGCTTCTCGCACTGCGTCCGACGTCACTGCCGACCCGACGACTGGCGCTGATCTCGGATCCGGCCAGACCGGCGCTGTTCCGGCCGGCTAAGCACCGGTTTAGGCCGGGCAACGGTGCGGGCATCGGCACAACGATGCCTGCGCCTCTGCGGGATTATTTTCGCAACGCGAGGCAGCGGCCCATCCGCGATCAAGGACCTATCAGCACGAATAGCGGCGTTCGGTCAGGTCGCGGGTGGCACGGCCACCCCGCGCACGAGCCACACACCGGTGCCGTCCTCTGCGCCGTGCGGGCACAGCCGTTGCGCGGGGACAGACTCCACTCACCCTATCAGGAGGCCACCATGGCTCAGCGCAAAACCATCGATGATCTGTTTATTCACATGCTGTCCGATATCTATAGCGCGGAGAAGCAGTTGACCAAGGCCCTCGCGAAACTGTCACGCGCCGCTTCCGATCCGCAGTTGAGCGAAGCTTTCAAGATTCACCTTGAAGAAACGCAAGGGCAGGTGGAACGGATCGATCAGGTTGTCGAGACATGCAACATCCGTTTGAAGCGAATGAAGTGTGTCGCAATGGAAGGACTGATCGAGGAAGGTCAGGAGTTGATCGACGAAATCGAAAAGGGGCCGGTCCTGGATGCGGGGCTTGTGGCTGCGGCGCAGAAGGTCGAGCACTATGAAATCGCTGCATACGGCAGCCTTTGCGCTATCGGTAAGCAACTCGGTTTCGCCGAAGGGGTGAAGCTGCTGCAGGCAACGCTTGAGGAAGAAAAGGCAACTGATCTGAAGTTGGGTGAGTTTGCCGAAAGGGCGGGTAACGCGAAGGCCTCGCAGCAGGACGGCGATGACGAAACGACCCGAAAGAGCGGCAGCAGATCAAAGGCTGGCCAGGCGAAAGCCGAACAGGCCTGAACGAACGGCCGCCGCTGTCTCAGGCTGCGGAGCGCGCGGGCGCTCCGCAGATTGCGGCTCCGAATACCGACACGCGAAAGAGGCGGGCGATGCGCTACCGATCGACCCGTCCACCAAAAAACCAACCCAATGGAGGAGTGCGTTCATGCCGCCAGACCAGACTGAGCTTCGCGGGGCGGACGATCGCCGCGTCGCGGCAGAGAGATCGTCGGTGCCCGACGCGCAGGAGGCGGGTGCAGATTCGCCGCATCTGGACGAGGGGCAGCAGGATCAGGCCGCGGATCACGCGTCGCCTCATGCATTGGTGCTTCACGAAATTGTTCGGGAAGAAGGGGAGGCCGCGCTCGCTCGAACGATCGGCGCGCTCGCCTGGTCGTCGCTCGCGGCAGGGCTTTCGATGGGATTCTCTTTTCTAATACCGGCGGTGCTCGAGGCCCAACTGCCAGAGGCACACTGGCGCTCGCTCGTCTCCAGTTTTGGATACACCGTTGGATTTGTGCTGGTCATCATGGGACGTCAGCAGTTATTCACGGAAAGCACGTTGACAGTCGTGCTGCCGGTGCTCACCCGCCGCGACGCAAGCACAGTTCGGAAAGCGTTACGCCTGTGGGCCGTTGTACTGCTGTGCAACCTCGTCGGCACATGGATCTTCGCAGCTATGCTGCGCATTCCAGGAGTCTTCTCCGCTGACGTAATTGACTCGCTGCGCCGGATATCGGTCGACGCAATGACTTCATCAACGCCCATGCCCACGGTGGTTCGTGCGCTCCTGGCCGGCTGGCTGATTGCGCTGATGGTCTGGCTGCTGCCCAGTGCGCGATCCGGTCGCCTGCTGACGGTGCTGCTGATCACGTACGTTGTCGGGGTAACGCATCTCTCGCACATCATCGCCGGTTCAACCGAAATTGCTTATGCCTGGCTTGCGGGCATCGCGTCGCCGGCGGACTACTTCGGCAAGTTTCTGTTGCCGACTCTTGCCGGCAACGTGATAGGCGGCACTTCCCTGGTTGCGCTTCTCAACCATGCAGCGATCGCGCCCGAGATGAGCTAGAACCGATGAAGCGACGGCTGCGGCGTCGTGAATGCATCGAACGATCAATCAGAAGCGAGTGCATTCTATGTAACTTTTTCTGAAAGGAGCCTCACGATGAGAGCACTTCGCTGGCATGGCAAGCACGACATCCGTTGCGATACGGATCCCTGATCCTGTCATTGAAGAGGGCCGCGATGCGATTATCAAGGTATCGAGTTGCGCGATCTGCGGTTCCGATCTGCATCTGTTCGATGGGTTTATGCCGACGATGGAAAGCGGCGACATCATGGGCCACGAATTCATGGGGGAGGTCGTGGAGGTTGGCAAGGACAACGCAAAGCTGAAGGTTGGAGATCGTGTCGTTGTTCCCTTTACCATCTTTTGCGGCGAGTGCGATCAATGCAAACGCGGCAACTTTTCCGTATGTGAGCGTAGCAATCGCAATAAGGAAAAAGCCGATAAGGGCCTCGGTCACACCACCGCCGGACTTTTCGGCTATTCGCATCTGACCGGCGGCTATCCCGGCGGCCAGGCGCAATATGTTCGCGTTCCGATGGCGGACACGACGCATGTCAGGATTCCGGAGGGACTCACCGACGAGCAAGTCCTTTTTCTCGGTGCCTGAGCGGCTCGCCATGGCGTGAGCGAGCGGCGCAGTCACGATCAACTTCGCTCAGGAAAGCGTCCTTGATCGCCTCAAGGACCTCACGCAGGGGAAAGGTCCGGAAAAGTGCATCGACGCGGTCGGCATGGAATCGCATGCTACGCGCTCGTTCGACGCCGTGTACGACAGGGTCAAGCAAGCGGTGATGCTGGAGACAGATCGCCCGCATGTGCTGCGTGAAATGATTTACGTGTGCCGCCCGGCAGGCACGCTCTCGGTGCCGGGCGTGTATGGCGGACTGATCGACAAGATCCCGTTCGGCGCGTCGATGAACAAGGGGCTGACCTGGAAGATGGGGCAGACCTACGTCAACCGATGGACCGATGATCTGCTCAAACGGATACAGGACGGTCAGATTGATCCTTCGTTTGTCATCACCCACACAGTGTCGCTGGAAGAGGAGCCGGGCATGTACAGGACGTTCCGCGACAAGGAGGACGGTTGCATCAAGGTGGTACTCAAGCCTTAGGTGCAAGCGGGTAGCATGCGCGACCGGCGCGCGAAGCAATGCAACGTAACGCGGCCCCTCATGTGGGGCAGCTTTGTCCAGGTCGAAGGACAGGAGGCGTTCGATAAGATCGCTCGCGAGATGAACGAAGCATCCCGAACGCCACCCAAGGGGCGCTACCTGTAGCTGACAACACGCGCATGGTAACCTCCCCGACGGCGGAGTCTGCCGTGCGCAATCACTGCCCCGGCATCGACCCGTTTGCCCCGCAACCAGCCGCTGGGGTTCGACCGCCCGGCGGCAGAGACTCGACATGAAATCAGGCAAATCATCCAGACAACCGCCGCCGGGCAAGCGCGATATCGAGGCGATGTCTGCGTTCCGGTACGACCTGCGCAAGTTCCTGCGTGCTTCCGAAGAAATCGTCAATGCCGCGGGCATCACGACGCTCCAGTATCAGTTGCTGTTGCACGTGTACGGCTTCCCTGACCGACAATGGGCGACCGTTGGCGAACTCGCGGAGCGGTTGCAGGCGGCGCCGAACGGCACTGCGGCGCTCGTCTCGCGTTGCGAATCGGCGGGGCTCGTAACGCGCAAACCGGATCCCGCCGACCGTCGCCAGGTGCAGATCCGCCTCACACCCAAGGGCGAAAAGTTTTTGCTGGAGTTGGCGGCTGAGCACAAGGCGCTCTACGGAGCGTTTGGCTGGATTTTCGGCAACATGGGTAGCTAGTCGACAGCAGCGGGTCAAGTCCTGCGGGGCGTCGAGGCAATTTATGTCACAATCTGCCTTAAATGTCATTTTCCCGGCGGCTCCGTGCAACTTCTCTCGTTTATCGACCGGCGCGCAATCCTGCGTAGCCGGCGGCGTTGGCTGTATTTCGGCTTGTTCTGGCTCGGCGCCATCATAACGGGGCTCGCGGCCGTCTTGTACGCGCGGCTCATCGACTTCGGCTACGACATCTTTTTGCGGATGATCGCCCACAACTGGTGGCTGCCGCTGCTCGTCACGCCGGCGATCGCCGCTTTTAGCGTCTGGGCCACGCGCCGCTGGTTCCCCGGTTCGGAGGGCAGCGGCATTCCGCAGGTCATTGCGACGCTACACGATGTGCGCACACGCGGCCCGCGTCTGCTTACGCTGCGCATCCTGATCGGTAAAATTGCCCTCTCATTCCTTGTGATTCTCGGTGGCTTCACAATCGGCCGCGAAGGGCCGACGATTCACGTCGGCGCCGCGCTGATGTTTAGCCTTCGGCGCTTCTACCCGGCACGGCTGCGCAGCATTTACGGCGTCGGTCTCGAACGCAAGCTCGCGCTCGCGGGCGCGGCCGCGGGGCTGTCCGCCGCGTTCAACGCGCCGCTCGCGGGCGTCGTCTTCGCCATCGAGGAACTCACGCGCAGCTTTGAGGCACGAACCAGCGGCGTCATTATCACGGCAATTATTTTCGCGGGCGTCGTGTCGCTGGCGCTTCAGGGCAACTATGTGTATTTCGGCACGATCGCCATCGGGAGCAAACTGCCCGATCTGCTGGCCGTCGCGGTCATTCTGGTTGGTGTGATCACCGGCGTTGGTGGCGGCGTGTTCTGCTGGCTACTGCTCAACACCGAACGATGGATGCCCGCCTGGTTATGCACGCTGCGAAAGGTCCATCCCGTGGCGTTCGGCGCAGTTTGCGGCCTCTTCATTGCCACAATCGGCGTGGCCAGCGGCGGTCATCTCTTTGGCAGCGGCTATGCGGAAGCTCGCGGAATGCTCGAAGGCCGCTTGCAACTCGGCGCGGCCTATCCGGTCCTGAAAATGGCGTCGATGGTGGGCTCGTATCTGCCGGGCACGCCGGGCGGCCTTTTCGCGCCGTCACTGGCCATCGGCGCGGGGATCGGCAACGCATTGCACATCGTGTTCGGACAAATGCAATTGCCGATGTTGATCGCGCTCGGTATGGTCGGTTATCTCGCCGCCGTCACCCAGAGTCCGATCACGGCGTTCGTCATCGTCATCGAAATGATCGACGGGCACGCGCTGGTGATTTCGCTGATGGCGACGGCACTGGTGTCGAGTCAGGTATCGAAACTCTTTGCGCCTCCGCTCTACGAAGCGTTGGCGCACCGGTATCTCCGTCATTGATGGACACGCGGCAAGCGGGCAGGAAAATTCGTTGATCCGGAGGCAGAGTGGGGACCGGGTAAATCGGTGTCCAGCGTTCTTCATCGTCATGTCAGTCAGCTACCGACGTTCCGGTGGGCCAGCCGGAACGCGCGCGGCGTCACGCCGGTATATCGATGAAACACGTCGGTGAAATGCTGCTGAGTCTGAAACCCTGCGCGCGCGCCAACGTCGACGAGGGGAATGGTCTCCTCGCACAACATCGTCCTGGCAAATTTCACTCGTTCGAGTGTCACATACAGATGAGGCGGGTTACCTGTCGCCGTTTTGAAACCGCGTGCAAAGTTTGATGCGCTCATGTGCACCAGAACTGCGAGTTGCTCGACCAGAATGGTTTCGGCGATGTTCTCGTGAACGAAGGCTTGAATGCGAGTCAGCATCTGACGCGTAAGCGGCATGTCCGGTTCGACCGCGCCCGCGCAGTGCCCGTAGCGCAGAGCGATGTGCACCGAGATGACATCGGCAAAGGCGTCGGCGCAGGCAGCGTCGATGAGATCCGCGTTATGCAAAGCACCCAATGTATCCGCAGCCTCGCGCAGGAACGGATCCCAGGACTTGGACCATTTCGGAACCGCGCCAAACGCTTCTTGCGAGACTTGCCCAAGAACGCCCGGTTTGAGTGCGATAACCCATCCCTTGGGATCGTTGTCAGCAATGGTGGTCAATTGCGCCCCGGCAGGAATAACCGCGACAAATGGTGCACTTATCAGGATCGAGTGACTCATTCCGCCCTCGTCGCAGCCCGCGGCCCGCACAACAGTGCCACCCGTCGGTATGACGAGCCGAAATCCCTGCACCGAATGCAGCCCGCCATTGGTGAAAACGACGTTCATCGGTTGGCAGCGTAACGTGTGATCCGAGGTCGATCCCATTGCTTACTCCATAATGAGCGGACGTTTTCTCCTTGCATCGTCGCATACCTGAGTTTACGTCGAATTCAAGGCGGCTTAAGGCAGATTCGTAATACGCTCCAACCGCGCCTGCCGATCATCGCGATCCCGACCGCGTATGCGGGCTCAAGAATGACATCGATTTATGGCCTGACCGAGAGCTGTCTGAAAGGTATGGGACGCGGCCGCATGTGTTGCCGAAGACGGTGATCCACGACCCCGAGCTGTGACGTGAATTACCGCCGGCTTACGGCACGACGAATGGTCACGCGGTGGCGCATTTATCGGCGGACCGCCCATTGGAACGAACGTGCCGCGCGCCAAATGAATCGATCACGCACGCTGCGAGACATATATCAGTGATGCTCGCTCTTGTAGTCGGCCCTTGCCTTGGGTGTCGCGCGTACCTTTGCGTATTGAAACTCGGGCAGCGCCTTGATCGCATCTTTCGTCGCACCGGCAAGCAGCAGTTTGCCGTTGTTGAAATCGAGCTGCTCGATCGGGATAGCCACGTCGTGATGCGACACCCCGAGAAACTGGTTTGCGGCGACGATTGCAAACGATACCGACCGGTCGGGTGCCACGATAATGTCATGAATGACGCCGACGCGCTCACCCTTCTCGTTGAAGACCGGCTTGTCCATGACCGACTTTCTCACGCTCCAGCCTGCCACGATCGCGGCCGACTCTTCCACGCTGACGCCGAGCGGCTGGGTGCCGGCCACCTGGGCATTCGCCACTAGCGGGAGTGCGAGCGACGACGCGAGCAGCCATACAAGCAGATTCGTTTTCATGAGATTCCCTTCGTTATCGTGCCGACGGTGCGACACCGGGTCAGCAATGATCACGCTGATGCCGGACCGTGCGCGGCATAAGTTCATGTTAGAACTCCTCACGGCGAGCGTTTATAAAAAAACGGTGATGGATCGGTTTATTTTGGTGCAACTGTGACGCCAACTGGATGCCATTCAGCACGAGTCGAGAATCAACGCAGAATTGCGAAAGACATGGCAGAAACGCGAAAGAATCGCCGATGCGTGGAGCGTAGACTGAAGTCCATCACCTCACGGCACAGCCCGGAGTCCCACATGGATGAACTGCTTGGACGCGCCTGGTGGATGCTCATTCTGCGTGGCACGGTCGCGCTGCTGTTCGGCATTCTGGCGCTATTCTGGCCCGGTCTCACTCTGCTGCTGCTCATCACCCTTTTTAGCGCCTACGCAATCGCCGGCGGCGTTGTCGCGATTGTGGCGGCCATCCGCTACCGCGCGACGCACAGCGGCTGGTGGGTGCCCTTGCTGCTCGGCATCTGCAGTATCGGCGCCGGTGTGATTACCGCGCTGGTGCCGGGCATTACGGCGCTCGTGCTGGTCGCGGTCATGGGCGCAAACGCAATTATCACCGGCGTATTCGATCTGATCGCAGCAACGCGGCTGCATAGGCGCCTGCGCAATGCGTGGATGCTGGTGCTAACCGGAGTGCTCTCCGTGCTGTTCGGCATCCTCGTGCTGCTCTTTCCCGGCGCCGGCGCACTAGCGCTCGTCTGGCTGATCGGCGTGTATGCGTTGTTCACGGGCGCGCTGCTGTTCATACTCGGCATCACTGCGCGCGCCTGGCACCATGACGGTCTGGCCGGCGAGCCACACGCGCCATTGCATCCGTAAACGAACCGCTCGCGGGAATGCGTGGGTCACCAGGCCAAGCCAGCGGCCGCGCCGTCGCATCCGGAGGTCGAACGGACTACCCGTCGTCTCCGGTGGTCCAGCCTCGGGTCTGGCTCTGGCGCACCTGACGCAAGGAGAATCACATGCTTCTCGATCTCGACAAATGGAATCCGTTCCGGTTTTTGCGCTCGGACTCCGCGCAGGAAAAGGCATCCGGCCCCGCCGGTGCGTCGCGCACCAGTCAGCAAAGCGCACGGCAAAATACGCAGCAGACTGGCGGCACGCAAACGGGCGACGGGGCACCGATGGCAACCGCTGCTGCGCCGGCAGCACTCGCGTCTGCCAGCTGGCCGCTGCCCGATCCTATTCATCTGTTTGCCGAATTGATTCGTGATCCGTTCGGTGGCCGTGGACCGCTCGGAAGCTGGTTCGGCGACTTCAGCGCCAGCGAGTTTCAACCACGGATCGACGTCACCGACGAAGGCGACGCACTGCGTATTGTCGCCGAATTGCCGGGCATGACCCGCGACGACGTCGAGCTCGAAGTGATTGAAGACATGCTGATCATCAGCGGCCAAAAGCGCTTCGAATCGACGAGCGAAGAACAGGGATGCTATCGGGTCGAGCGGTCGTTTGGAGACTTTCAGCGTGCGGTTCCGCTGCCCTCGGGCATCGATCTCGATCGGGCCGAGGCCAGATTTGAAAATGGCGTGCTGACGCTGCGCGTCCCCAAAGCGGCCGCAGAGCCAGCCGCGAAGCGGCGCATTGAGATCAAATAACGCGCTCCGCACTCCGCGGTCAGGCCTATCGTTGGCAAGTGAACGATGTGCCGTTGCAGGAAGTCGCGGTACGCCTCGGCACGAACGACCCACCGCGCGGCGCTGGATTGAGCATGCCGATGCGTTCCTGCGCGTAGCTAAAGGAACTGGGTGTCGGGGAAACAACCGATCAACCCACGTACCGTCCACTTAATTGCTTGCTTCGGATGCAGCGCGAGCCCAGCGTGCGAACAAGGCGGCGTCGGAACAAGCAGCGGAACAAATATTTTCCACCCACCCATTACCCGCCCGGGAAGCGATGCGCTCACGGACGAACAGGAGATCATCATGGCCGAGTGCAGTGTTTGTGGGAAGCCCGCAACTTCGCAGATCACGATCACCGAAAACGGTCAACGCCGTCAGCTGATGCTGTGCGATGAGCACTATATGGAGTTCATGGCGCGCAATCAGCGCCGCCTATCGCCGCTCGAGTCCCTCTTTCACGGCGGACTTTTCGACAGTCTGTTCGACGACATGTGGCCACAGCTGGAAGGCGGGCGCGGTAGCCGGCCACGCATCAGACGCGCGCCCGGACAGCCCGGCGGCGCGGATCAGGATACGGGCCCCGCTAGCGGGCAAATCGGCGATTCGGCGGGCGCGCAGCCAGCCGGCCGGACACGCCGGCATCGCCGGGCGCGCGAAGCGGTGGACCTGCAGACGTACCTGAGCCAGAGCGGTCTGGACCGCCTGCAAGCCGCGGCGCAAGCAGCGGTTGAATACGGCAAGAACGAAGTCGATACGGAACACTTGTTGCTGGCGCTCGCCGATAACAATGTGGTGCAGGAAATCCTGCGCGAATTCAAGCTTGATCCCGAAGAGATCAAGAAGTCCATCGACCAGACCGCGCCGCGCGGCACCCGCAAGGAGCCGAGCGACAACGAGCAGATCGGCGTGTCGCCACGCGCCAAAAGTACGCTGGAAAATGCGTTGAAGGCATCGTTGGAACTGGGTCACAGCTATGTAGGACCAGAACACATACTGATTGGGCTTGTGGAGGAAGAAGACGGCTTTGCAGGTGAATTGCTGCGCAAGCTCGGGCTGTCGTCGCCATCGCTGCGGCAAAAAGCGGTCAAGGTGGTCGGCAAGGGTGCTGAAGACGGCAAGACGGAAGACCGCTCCACTACGCCCACGCTCGACAAGTACGCGCGCGATCTCAGCGCGCTTGCGCGTCAAGGCAAGCTCGATCCGGTGATCGGCCGCGACAAGGAAATCGAAACCACCATTGAAGTGCTCGCGCGGCGGCGCAAGAACAATCCGGTGCTGATCGGCGAACCCGGTGTGGGCAAGACCGCTATCGTCGAAGGCCTGGCGCAACGCATTGCTCAGGACCAGGTGCCGGAAGTGTTGCGCGGCAAGCGCGTGGTCGAACTGAATATCAATAGCGTCGTGGCAGGCGCGAAATATCGCGGCGAGTTCGAGGAACGCGTCAAGCAGGTGCTGGATGAGATCATCGAGAATCAGGACCGGCTGGTCGTGTTTATCGATGAACTGCATACGATAGTCGGCGCCGGCCAGGGCGGTGGCGAAGGCGGCCTCGATATCGGCAATGTCTTCAAGCCCGCGCTCGCTCGTGGTGAACTGCACCTCGTGGGTGCGACCACGTTGAATGAATACCAGAAGTACATTGAGAAAGACTCGGCATTGGAGCGGCGCTTTCAGCCCGTCATGGTGCCTGAGCCGAGCGTCGAGGAAACGATCGAAATTCTGCGCGGCCTGCGGGACCGGCTCGAAGCGCACCACAAGGTGAAAATCACCGAAGAGGCGATCGTTGCTGCGGCAAAGCTCTCGGACCGTTACATCGCCGCACGCTTTCTGCCAGACAAGGCAATCGATTTGCTCGATCAGGCCGCTGCACGCGTGCGCATTTCGTCGAATTCGCGTCCGCAGCCCTTGCACGATGTCGAGGCGAGCATCCGCCGCATCAAGCAGGAACAGGACGCGGCCAGCGCTGCTAAAAAATTCGATAAAGCCAAGGAACTGGAAGGACGACTCGTCGCGGAACAAAAGCGCCTGCACGAAGCTACTGAAACGTGGAAGAAGGAGCGCGGCACCAGTTCACAGGAAGTGACGGCGGAAGACATTGCGCAGATCGTTTCGTCGCTCACGGGCGTACCGTTATCCGAACTCACGGCTGAGGACCGTGAAAAGCTATTGCGACTGGAAGACCGCCTGAAGGAACGCGTGGTCGGTCAGGATGAAGCCGTCTCCGCGGTCGCCAAAGCAGTGCGGCTTTCGCGCGCCGGTTTGACGGAGGCCGGCAAACCGACAGCGAGCTTCCTCTTTCTTGGACCTACAGGCGTGGGCAAAACCGAACTCGCGAAGGCGCTTGCCGCTTCGGTATTCGGCGACGAGAGCGCGCTCGTGCGTATCGACATGAGCGAGTATTCCGAGCGCCACACGGTGGCACGACTGGTTGGCGCGCCACCCGGATATGTCGGTTACGAGGAAGGCGGGCAACTCACCGAGCGCGTGCGGCGCAGGCCATATTGCGTGGTGCTGCTCGACGAAATCGAAAAGGCGAACGCCGAGGTGCACAACCTCCTGCTGCAACTGTTCGACGAAGGGCGGCTCACCGACGGCAAAGGACGTCTGGTCGATTTCACCAACACGATCATCATCGCGACCAGCAACGTCGGCTCACAGTTGATCCAGGACAATATGAAGGCCGACGCGAAGCAACTCGACTATCCTGAGCTGCGCGACCGGTTGATGCAAATCCTGCGGCACCATTTCAGGCCGGAGTTTCTCAATCGCGTCGACGAAGTGGTTGTGTTTCATGCGCTCGGCAAGGAACAGATTCGCAGCATCGTAGATCTGCAACTTGCGCGCGTACGACGCACGGCGTTGGCCCAGGGCATCGATCTGTCGTTCGACGATGGCTTGCGCGATCACCTTGCGCAGATCGGCTATGACCCCGAATTCGGCGCGCGCATGCTCAAGCGCAAGATCCGTCTTGAAGTGGAATCGCAACTCGCCGATGCGCTGTTGGGAGGCGACGTGCGCGACGGCGACAAGGTCACAATGGTCTACGACTCGGGTACGCACTCTGTGCGTGTGCAGAAAGGCGCCACTCCCGCGGAAGCGCCCAGCGAGGCGTCGAAGCCGGCACCGGCGCATGCGTGACGCTGGCATGCACAGGAACTCGACGCCGCTCGCACGTGCGGGCGGCGTCGGCGTTACGATTCGAGTTCACCTGCGATGATCTCGTCGCGATAGCACCAGATCCAAGCTTCGCCGGGTTCAATTGAACGTACCAGCGGGTGGCCCGTCGCGTGAAAATGTTTGCTTGCATGCCGGTTAGGCGAAGAATCGCAACAGCCGACGTGGCCGCACGAAAGACAAAGCCGCAAATGTACCCACGGCTGGCCAAGCTTCACGCAGTCCTCGCAATAGTCGATGGATGTGTGGAGAATGCGGGCCTCGCCCAGGTGCATGCAACCAGGGGTCATGATGGTACTCCTCGGACAGGTGCGCACAGACGTGCGGACCAAGGTTATTGTGCTTACGCTCAGGCGCTATTCAGATAGCGATGCACCAGCGCCACCGCCATCGCTCCCTCGCCGACCGCCGACGCTACGCGCTTGATCGATGCGTGACGCACGTCGCCAGCTGCGAATACGCCGGGCACACATGTTTCCAGATGCAGCGGCGCGCGTTCGAGCGGCCAGTTCAGGGTCGCCCGATATTCCTGCAGGTCGGGACCGGTCACGAGATAGCCGCCTTCATCGCGGACAATGCCGACGTCCTGCGCCCATTCAGTCTGCGGCACGCCACCAATGCAGACGAATAGCCAATTCGTCCTTGCCGTGCTTTGCCGGCCGGTGCGCACATCGGTCAGCGTGATCTCCTGCAACACGTCACTGCCTGCGAGCGCGGTAACTTCGGTGCACGTGCGCACTTCAATGTTCGGCGCCGACGTGACGCGATCAATCAGGTAGTGGGACAGCGTGTTCTTGAGCGACGCGTCACGCACGAGCATATAGACGCGCCTGGCGGTCTGCGAAAAATGCATGGCGGCCTGTCCGGCCGAATTGCCGCCGCCCACCACATAGACGTCTTCGCCATGGATCAGTTCGGCCTCACTCGCGCCGGCGCCGTAATAAAGGCCCGCGCCGAGAAAGCGCTCTTCGCCGCTCAGCCCTAGCGTGCGATATGCCACGCCGGTCGCGCAGATAGACGTGCGCGCCGTGATACGTGTGCCGTCTTCCAGATACACGATGCCACGCCCTGGCGGAAACTCCGCGTGCACGCCGGCGCGCGCCAGCAGGATTTCGGCGCCGAACTTGACGGCCTGGACGCGCGCCCGTTCAGCGAGGTCCACACCGCTCACGCCTTGTGGAAAGCCCAGGTAGTTCTCGATTTTGGAACTGCTGCCTGCCTGGCCGCCCAGTGCCCAACGCTCCACCAGTACCGTACGCAATCCCTCCGATGCACCGTACACCGCCGCGCTCAAACCCGCCGGTCCCGCGCCGTAAATCGCGAGATCGTAGGCCTCACGGGATGGACTTGCGAACCAGCCGAGCTTCTCGGTGATTTGCCGGATGGTGGGACATTCGAGCCGCGTGCCGTCGTGGAAGATGCAGACCGGCAAGCGCGAATCGGAAAGATGCTGCACGTGCGCCAATTCCTCCGCTTCTTTATCGCTGCGCAGTTCGATCCATTCGAACGGTATATCGCTGCGATGCAGGAAGTCGCGTAGCGCGTAGCCATTTGCGCCGCGCATTGGGCCATAGATCCTGACCGTGACCATGCTATTCGCCTTTGAGGTGGGAGTTTCCTTCGTTTCACGCGTTTCCCAAGCAGGCGGGCCGCGCCGGGATAAGTGCGGTTCGCCGTATTCAGGCATCGTAAGCCCATGGTAAGAGGCGTCTTTTGCAATACCGCCGGGTTTTGTTCGCTTTCCGCTAAAGGTTCCATCACGTCGGGTCGTGCGACTGCCTGCCACGCGCCGTATGCGTTCTGCTCGATCCCGCAGGCCCGATGTTCAAACGCGTGCGTTCGCACAGGCCGCTCCGGTTTCGTATCAAGGCGTCAGTCTGGAAGCACGAACTCGGTACGCATGTCTTCGATCGCCTTCTGGACATGATGTGACCAATCCGCGCCGAGGTCGTTGAGCGGCACGATGTTCCAGTTGCGGCCGGATGCGTCCGGCGGACACCGCTCCGGTAGCGGTATGCGCACGCGCAAAGCGCCCGGCACGTCCGCGGCGATTTTTGCAACGCGGTTCTGCAGTTCGTCGCGAATCTGCTCAGCGGTTCGAACGGTCTTCCCCATCGGTCTGCCTCTCTCGGTCGCATGTGCGGTTCGTGACTGAATGGCGCATACGTTCCTTTCGCGTGAGCATGCGCCAACGATGCTTTAAGTCTAGTCGCTAATCCGGGGATGTTTGGATAATCGCTCGCTTGCGCGGACCGCATCAAGGGACGGCACGCAACAAAGGCGCTCGGAAAATGCGCAAAAGCCAGAAAGACCCGGGAAAGAGGCGCGGGTGTCGCTCGCGAGGCTGCATTGAAACCCTGTGTCACGCGCGGCAAGAGCTGCATACATCTTATGAGCGGTTGACGACCGGCCGGCGCATCGTGGGTGGGACGGGCAGTGAGGCAATCCCCGTAACGCCGCCGAAATCGCGTATTCCATCTTGCGCTCGTTGGGGTACAGTGCATGGAGCTGCTGCTTGAGGCTTAGTACCTCTTCGAATTCATGACAGGAACCTGCATCAGAAGCGCGAGATAGTTCGGCCTCTGTTATCAATCACCGGATATGTCAGTTCCGCTTTGGGCAGGTATCCGCGAGAAGCCGCGCAAGCGCGAAAGACCGTAGCATGTGAGTTACCCGAGCGTCGAATGAACTGTGCACGGTGCACGGTGCATGTGCAATCCATGCGCGCGCGGTGCGTTCGCGGCGCAGCGACGGCCGTCCGGGAGTCAAATCATGGAAAGTAAGAAAGGCTGGCTACGCAAGGATCTCGATGCGTTGCGTCTGCAGTGGACGATGCTCACCTTTTATGAACGATTCGAGCAGCTTGTCGCGCATGTGCTGAGCGTCGTGATTTCCATCATCATCCTCGTGTCGCTCTGGCAGTTGATTCACGCGGTGATCTCATTGCTGGTTGCGGATGCGCTGAACCCGCTGGATCACGCGGTGTATCAGACCGTCTTTGGTATGGTCATGACGCTGCTGATCGCGATGGAATTCAAACATTCAATTACGCGCGTGATGGCGCGGCGCGATCACATCGTGCAGGTCAAAACGGTGCTTCTGGTGGCGCTACTGGCTATCGCCCGCAAATTCATCATTCTCGATCCGGCCAGTGCGCCCGCCCAGATCGCGGCGCTTGCATTTGCGCTGGTGGCGCTGGGGAGCGTCTACTGGCTGATGCGGCAGCGTGATGACCAGGTCGACGCGCCGAACGCCGTGCAAGCGGAGCGTGATCGCATGCTGCGCGCGCAGCGACAGCAAGGGGGCCCGCCCCGTGAAGGCAGCCGGCCCGACAATTAACTTGAGTCGCCGCGCTCGTCTCGTGACGGCAGTGTAAGCGTCAATCCGCCGGACGGCGTCGATGATCACGGGAAGTCCGGTCGGCTGATGCGCAAGCGACGCTGCCGGCAACAATTTTCAGTCCGCAGTCCTCTCCCCGCAGCGCAAGCGCCCTTAAGAGGCCGGTTGGCGCCATACCCATGGCGCAGGCGATGTCGCGAATGCCGTTCGCAAAAACTGCTCGGCCTCCTTCAGCGTGGACACGGTGATGGCGCTTGCACCGGCGGTCATTCAAAACCGGTGGCTGCGAATTCGCCCATTTCCAGATTCGAGTGCCCCTATGGATCACTTCCCGAGACGGTCATTCCGGCGGCTCTGGCAAAGCCGGGTGGCCACTACAGCCATATTTCAATTGCGTAAGACCTGATTCGTGTCAGGCCGGGTCGGAGACGCCGAACCCGCTCGCACCGCCGTGCCGCTTCCGGCACTCCACTTCGGTCTGAAGATTGAGATTTAAGCTGTCGCACAAGAATAAGCGCGTCGATTCGCAACGCCAGGTTTGAGGTCGATGCGACGCATCGACAGACAACATCCGCCCCCGCATCGCCACGCAATTCATGCTGTGCACCCCACCAAGAACGATCGATTTGAATGGTTGGGATGCCGCGTTTGCAATAAAGGCCATTTTTTGGGGTGATTAAATTGGTTCGTCACGAGTCCGTTGCGAAGCCGTTCCAGGCGACGGGCGTCAAGTTTCAACAGAGACGGCATCGCACGAGGCCGCGCCAGCTTCAGCTGTCATTGCACCATCAATCTCTCTATGTAAGGAGCAGTTCGCATGAACGACGCCCAGATCAAGAATGGCGGTATCAGCCGACGCGACATGATGCGTCTTCTCGCCGCCGGCGGAATGCTTGCCACTGGCGCCGGCGGACTGTTCGCCGGTGCGAAGTCGGCGATCGCCGCGCCGGCGCCCAAGAAGGGCGGGGCGATCCGGGTGGCGTACGACGCCGGATCGAGTGCGGACACCATGGACCCGGCCAAGGGCTCCGCAGGGTCTGACTACATTCGCTTCTTCATGTTCTACAGCGGACTCACGCAACTGGACCAAAGCTTGACACCGCAGATGAATCTTGCGGAGGCGGTGGATACTTCCGACGGTCGCGTCTGGATCATCAAGCTTCGCAAGGGCGCGACCTTTCATGACGGCAAGGCGCTGACACCGGCGGATGTCGTGTATTCGCTGATGCGCCACAAGGACCCTGCGATTGGCTCGAAGGTGAAAACGCTGGCCGATCAGTTCACCGATATCAAGGCAAGCGGTCCAAACGAAGTGACGTTGACCCTGGCGTCGGCCAATGCCGACCTCCCGGTCATCCTCGCCACGCCGCAGTTCGTCATCGTCAAAAACGGTACGACTGACTTCTCGTCGGGAATCGGTACTGGTCCGTACAAGGTCAAAACGTTCAAGCCGGGTGTGACCACCATTGGCGTGCGCAATGAGAACTACTGGAAACCGGGTCTGCCTTATCTGGACCAGATCGAACTCATCGGGATCGGCGATAACGCCGCCCGTGTGAACGCTTTGCTGGCCGGCGACGTGCACCTGATCAATTCCGTCGATCCTCGTTCGACCCAGCGAATCGCGTCGACGCCGGGCTATGCGGTCCTCGAAACGAAGTCGGGGCTCTATAGCGATCTGATCATGCGTCATGACAATCCGCTCTCCGGCAATGCGGACTTCGTCGAGGGCATGAAATACATGTTCGACCGCGAGCAGATCCGTACTGCCGTATTTCGCGGCTATGCCGTGATCGGCAACGACCAGCCGATTCCGCCGGGGCATCGCTACTTCAATGCGTCGGTACCGCAACGGCAGGTAGATCTGGACAAGGCCAAGTACTACTTGAAGAAGGCGAATGCGATCGGCCCGGCGCTGCCCCCCATCTACGCGACGCCCGACGCAAATGGCTCGATCGAGATGGCCGAACTTCTGCAGCAGACGGGCGCGAAGATCGGCGTCAACGTGACGATCAATCGCGTGCCCGCCGATGGCTATTGGTCGAATCACTGGATGAAGCATCCGCTTGGCTTTGGCAGCGTGAATCCGCGTTCGAGCGCGGACGTCCTGTTCACGCAGTTCTTTAAATCGGATGCGCCATGGAACGAGTCGGGCTGGAACAATCCGAAGTTCGACCAGTTGCTCGTCGCTGCACGATCGGAAACGGACGAGACCAAACGCAAGCAGATGTACGGTGATATGCAGCAGATCGTTGCGACGCAGGGCAGCATCGGTATTCCGGCGTTCATCAGTATTCTCGATGCGAACGACAAGCGTCTGCAAGGACTCGGGTCGATCCCAACGGGTGCGATGATGGGCTTTTCGTTTGCCGAACACGTGTGGTGGAACGCGTAAGCCCGCGCGGTGAAGCGTGACCGGCGCACGGACATAGATTGACCGATGTCCTGACGCCGCATCGTGTGCTGCGGAGCGTCCGCAAAACGGTGAGATCTGTGCAGCACGCCCACGAATACGGCACAACGCCGGGTTTTTAAGGTGATTAAATGTCTCTCAGTGCGGTCGCATCCTTTCATGATCAGCGCCGCGCATGCGGCGTGCGTTGGGAGTCATGTGCATGAAGTCCAAATTCGTCCGGCTGTCAGAAACGGCGCGGACTCCGGTCCGGTTTTGCATCGACGGAGAAACCGTCACAGGCTTTGAAGGCGATACGCTTCTCGTAGCCATGCTGTGCAACACGGATCATGTGCGTCATTCGGAGTTCGGTCCGGAAACACGCGCCGGCTTCTGCCTGATGGGTGCGTGTCAGGACTGCTGGGTGTGGACCACGGATGGCGAACGCATGCGCGCCTGCACGACAATGGTCAGTGCCGATCTGAACATGGTGACTCGCCAGCCGGAGGTGCAATGGCCGAACCTCGCGTGATCATTGTCGGCGCGGGGCCGGCTGGGGTTCGCTGCGCTCAGGCGCTGGTCGCCGCCGGATTGCGTCCGCTTGTCATAGACGAAAGCAGGCGCGACGGCGGCCAGATCTACCGGCGCCAGCCAGATCAGTTCACTCGCCCGTATAGCAAGCTGTATGGCACCGAGGCGCCGCGTGCGCTCGACCTGCACGAGAGCTTCGAGCGCCTTCGCGCGAGCATCGACTATCAATCTGAAACCCTTGCATGGAATGTCGCAGGCGGCACACTCCACACCACGCACGCGGGCGTGGCGAGCCAGCATCCGTTCGACGCGCTGGTGCTGTGTCCGGGCGCGACCGACCGGCTGATGCCGGTGAAAGGCTGGCAACGGGCCGGTACGTATAGTCTCGGTGCGTCACAGATCGCGCTCAAAGCGCAAGCGTGCGCGATCGGCAGCAACGTGGTGTTCATGGGTTCGGGGCCGCTGCTGTATCTCGTCGCGAGCCAGTATGTGCAGGCGGGTGCAACGGTAGCAGCGGTGCTGGACACCTCGCCATTCGGCAAGCGTCTGCGTGCGTTGCCGAAGCTGCTTGCGCGGCCCGATGTACTACGCAAGGGCGCTGCGCTGGTCTCGTCGCTCAGGAAGCAGGGCGTGAAGATCGAGACGGGCATCGTGCCGGTGGAGATTCACGGCGATGACCAGCGGGGTGTGGATGGCGTGAGTTATCGCACGGCACATGGCGCGCAGCATCGTATCGCGTGCGACGCAGTGGCGCTGGGTTATCACCTGCGGCCCGAAACGCAGCTCGCGGACCTCGCAGGCTGCACTTTTACATTCGATGCATCGACGCGCCAGTGGCTACCGCAACTCGACGAGATGGGGCGCAGTTCGGTTAAAAACGTGTATCTGGCAGGTGATGGTGCGCGTGTGCTCGGCGCGGACGGCGCCGAAACCGCCGGGGCGCTCGCAGCGTTCGCCGTGTTGCAGGATCTCGGCAGCGCTGTCGATGCATCGCGGGTCGCGTCCCTGATTCGCACGCGGGAGAAAATGGACCGTTTCCGCGCAGGGCTCGCCATCGCGTTTCCCTGGCCGGCCCAGCAGGCGGCCGCGCTCTCCGACGACACTATCGTGTGCCGGTGCGAAGGCATCTCGGCAGGCGAATTGCGGCGAGTGGTTCGCGACGAGGGCGCGCGCGAAGCGAATCGTGCCAAGGCATTCAGCCGTGTCGGCATGGGCCGCTGCCAGGGGCGCTATTGCGGCCATGCCGCGGCTGAAGTGATCGCCAGCGAATCAGGCGTGCCGCTCGAACAGGTCGGCCGCTTGCGCGGTCAGGCACCCGTGAAGCCATTTGCGATCTCAACGGTTTCCGATACCTTGGCTGCAACGCAGGTCGTGGCCGGGCATACCGCGCTTACGACGCTGGAGGAAGAATGAAGCGGATGGAGGCGGATGTAGTCATTGTCGGTGGTGGCTTCATGGGCGCGGCGGCGGCCTTTTTCCTGCGCCAGCGCGGACGCTCTGTCATCGTGCTCGAGCGCGGCCTGATCGGCCAACAGGCGAGCGGCACGAATTTCGGCAACGTACGCCGTCAGGGGCGCTTTCTGCCGCAATTGCCTCTTGCTAACCGCTCACGCGAGATCTGGGGAAAACTCCCGGAACTAATCGGTCATGATGCAGAGTTTCTGCCGTCGGGACACGTGCGTGTCTGCTACCGGCAGGAACAGGACGACGCGCTCGAGATCTATGCGCGTGAGGCCAGTCACTATGGACTGAAGCTCGATCTGTATCGCGGCGCCGAGATGCGTGCCAAATTCCCATTTCTGGGCAAAGAAGTGCGTGCGGCTTCCCACTCCGTGATGGACGGTCACGCGAATCCGCGCCTTGCCGCGCCGGCGTTCGGTCGAGCTGCGGCACGCGCGGGCGCGCGTATCGAAGAGAACACGGAGATTGCCGTCGTCGAGAAAGACGGCGATACATTTCGCGCACGAAGCACCGACGGCCGTGAATTCTGTGCGCCGAATCTGCTGATTACAGCGGGCGCGTGGGGAAATCAGCTGAGCGAACAATTCGGTGAAGCCGTTCCGATTGCCGTGCGGGCGCCCCAGATGGCCGTGACCGAACCCATGCCTTATGGACTGCGCGAGGTGGTCGGCGTGACCTCACCGTTGCTCGAAGAAGTCGTCTATTTCCGGCAGGTCAAACGCGGAAACATTGTGATCGGGGGCTGCGCGCGTGGGGCCGCCTACCTTGACGAGCGTCGCGCAAAAGTCTTGCCGGAAAGTCCGCTGATCCAGTTCCGTCAACTGGCGCGCGTGGCGCCAGCGCTGACTCGGCTGCATATCATTCGCGTGTGGAGCGGCGTGGAGGGCTACATGCCGGACGATCGCCCGATCATGGGGCCGAGCAACAAGGTGGATGGTCTCTACTATGCATTCGGTTTCTGCGGCGCGGGTTTTCAATTGGGCCCGGGCGTCGGCGATGTCATGGCCGAGCTTATCGATACCGGCGCAACCAGCACGCCGATCGACGCATTTGCAATCGAACGGTTTGCGGCAACGGCGACGTCCGCAGCGGTCGCGGCATAGCACGGTCAAAGGCGCCGACACCTGCGCGCCGCGCTCTGCACAGACTCTGCTACGTGCCTTCGTATTTGCGCATGACGCCGAGTGCCTTCCTGAAAAGCGCCCGCATCAGGCCGGCCACGCATTTTGATAGCTTGCACGCGGGCTTGCCGCTCCCGATATGAACACGGCACGCCGCGTTCACCCGATTGTCGGCGCTTATTACTCTTTCCTGGATGTGTGCGATGACTTCTCTCTCAACGAACGCTTATAACGTCGATCCGGTCGCATGCCAGCGTTTCTATATCGACGGCCGATGGATTGCACCCGCAAAGCCCACATTCATGCAGGTTATCAATCCCGCGACGGAGGAACCCGTCGCAGAGATAGCGCTGGGTTCCTCCGAGGACGTCGATCGCGCGGTCAGTGCTGCCCGCGCGGCGTTCGATGACTGGTCGTCCTCGACTGTAGCGACGCGCGTCGGCATTCTTGGCAGGATGCATGATCTGATTCTCGAACGAAAGGAAATGTTCGCCCAGGCAATATCGCTTGAAATGGGCGCTGCAATTTCTTTCGCGCGTTCACTGCAGGTTCCGCTTGCGGCCGAGCACGTTCGGATCGCACGCGACGTGGTTTCGCAATATCGCTTTGTGTCCGTCAATAACGGCACGGCAATTTCACGTGAGCCGATCGGCGTTTGCGCGCTCATCACGCCATGGAACTGGCCGCTTTACCAGATCACCGCAAAGGTGGCTTCGGCGCTCGCGGCCGGGTGTACGGTGGTTCTCAAGCCGAGCGAGTTGTCGCCGCTCAGCGCGCAGCTCTTCGCACAACTGGTTCACGACGCCGGCGTTCCTCCCGGCGTATTCAATCTGATTAACGGCACCGGTCCGAAAGTGGGTGCGGCGCTCGCGGAGCACGTGGACGTCGACATGATCTCGATCACCGGATCGAACCGCGCCGGCGTGCTGGTTGCCCAGGCGGCTGCGCCAACGGTCAAGCGTGTCGCCCAGGAACTGGGTGGCAAGTCCCCGAACGTCATGCTTCCTGATACCGATTTCGCGAAGGCCGTACCGCTCGGCGTGATGTCCGCATTTCGCAACGTCGGACAATCATGTAGCGCACCCACGCGGATGATCGTGCCCCGCGACAGACTTGCGGATGTCGAAGCTTTGGTCGTGGCAACTGCCGAGGCAATTATCGTGGGCGATCCCCAATCCGACGCGACGGTATTAGGGCCCATTGCCAACGAGGCCCAGTTCAACCGCGTACAGACCATGATTCTCGCGGGCGTGGAGAGCGGAGCGAAATTGATTTGCGGAGGGCCCGGGCGAGTGGAAGGTTTTAGCAAAGGCTTCTTTGCCCGCCCGACGATTTTCTCCGAGGTACTACCTCAGATGCGGATCGCGCAGGAAGAAATCTTCGGTCCGGTTCTTTGCATCATTCCCTACGACACGATCGACCAGGCAGTCGAGATAGCGAACAGCACACCTTATGGACTGGGTGCCCACGTGCAGACTCAGGATATCGACGCCGGGCGCACGGTGGCATTTCGCATTCGCGCGGGACAGGTTCATATCAACCATCCGGCATGGGATCCGCACGCGCCGTTCGGTGGCTATAAGCAATCCGGTAACGGACGTGAGTATGGTGTTCAAGGATTCGAAGAGTACCTCGAAACGAAGGCTATTCTTGGTCACGGATGATCGAGGCACGACTTTGATCCCTGAAAAGTGGGGATCTGCCTACGTTATTGTCGCAACCGAAAAGCCGATCGGCAGGGCGATCCACCAGGTCTCGTCATGACACCGTCAAGTCCCACATTTCAGCTTTTGCCTTTCGAAGCCGGGTCGGCGCGCTGGTCGCGCGATGGCTTCGAAGTGGATACCGACCGGCAGCGTATCGATGTGCCGGCTACCCAGCGTCTGCTGATCGAGGAAAGTTACTGGGCGCAAGAATCGACGGCCGACGCTTTGCGGCGAGCAATAGCCGGATCCGTGGCGTTTGGGCTGTATGACGGCTCGCGGCAGATCGGCTTTGCACGAGTCGTCACGGACGGCGTCGCGTTTGCTTACGTACGTGACGTGATCGTGGCAAGTGCATATCGTGGGCGGGGTCTGGGCTTGTGGCTCATGCAGACGATTGGCGAGCATCCCGACCTGATACCCGTGCGCCGATGGATGCTGTCGACCCGGGATGCTCATACGCTCTACGAAAAGGTCGGCTTCAAGCGTGTCGGATATACCGATCTCCTCATGACGAAGGCCGCCGAGTGAGCGCATCGAGCGTCATACGAGCAGCGGGAAAGCATTCTATTCAGGGTAGCTAACATGGCCTACAGGGTTGGAGTTGATATTGGCGGTTCGTTCACGGACTTCGCGGTGCTGGACGAAAAGGACAACACGATTCGAACGTTGAAGGTGTTGTCACGTCCCGATGAACCGGGCGCGGAGATCAGGACCGGTATGGCGGTATTCGCCGAGCGCGATGGCATTGCCGCTGCAGACGTCAGCTACTTCACGCATGGGACGACCGTCGGCGTCAATACCGTCATCCAGCGCAAGGGCGCCAAACTGGCGCTTCTCACCACCCTGCATTTTGAGGACGTGCTGGAGTTGGGCCGTCTCAAGATGCCGCGCTTTCACAATCTGTATGCGCGCCGTCCGGTCCCGCTGGTTCCTCGGTATTCGGTATTTGGAATCGACGAGCGTACCGACGCCGCCGGCAAGGTTCTCACGAAGGTCGATGCCACAGCCGTCAAGCGAGCCTTCGAGCAGGCACAGGAGCAGGGTTGCGAGGCCATCGTGATCTCCTTTCTGCATTCCTATCGCAATCCGGAGAACGAGCGGGCTGCAAAAGCGGCGATCGCCGATATCGCGCCTTCTTTTCCGGTGTTCTGTTCAAGCGACGTGTGGCCCATCATCCGCGAATATGAGCGCACCGTGACCGGGGTGATCAGCGGCTATGTGCAGCCGAAAGTGGCCCGTTATCTCACGGCTTTCGAGGAAGCACTAAACGAAGTCGGCGTTCCCGTGCCGCCGCGCATCACGAAATCGAACGGAGGCGTGATGAGTGCGCGCCAGGCGAAGGAAGAATGCGTGCAGATGATCTTGTCGGGTACCGCGTCCGGGGTGATCGGCGCCGGCTATCTGGCGCGCATGATGGGACTGCCCAGGATACTGAGCCTCGACATCGGCGGCACGAGCGCCGACGTGGCCGTCATTGTGGATGGCGCGGCGGAATATGGTGCAGGTGAGTTGATCGGTGAGTTCCCGATCTTCATCCCTTCTGTGTCCGTCACGTCGATCGGCCAGGGCGGCGGGTCGATTGCGTGGGTCGATGACCTCGGCGTGCTGCAGGTGGGCCCCGAAAGCGCGGGATCGAGTCCGGGGCCGGCATGCTTCGACAAGGGCGGGCTTCGGCCGGCGGTGACCGACGCGTTCGCCGCCTGCGGTTTGATCGGCCACAGCAAGCTGGGTTACAGCGCCGTGAACATCGACGTGAAGAAGGCGCAAACCGCATTGGCGCCGCTCGCAGACGCGCTGAATCTGAGTTTGTTCGAAACCGCCGAGAGCATCATTACGATTGCTGTATCGGGCATGTTCGCCGATACCAGCGGATTGATGTCGCGCTTCGGCATTGACCCGCGCGAATTCTATCTGCTCGCATTCGGCGGTGCAGGCCCGATGATGGCGTGCTTTCTCGCACGCGAACTGAATATCAAAGGCGTGATCGTTCCGCCGACACCGGGTGTATTGAGCGCATTGGGTGGGTTGATAGCCGATCTGAAGAACGATTTCATCAAGACGTTGTATATCGATCTGGATGAGGATTCGATCGCGTTGCTGCAGGAATCGTTTGACGCGCTGAAATTGCGCGCCGAGCATTGGCTCTATCGGGACCAGCAGTTCGAAGGTGAAAGCACGCTCTCGTACACGACCGAGATGCGGTATCGCGGACAGTCGTTCGAAATCGAAGTGCCGCTCGATCCGGACTGGGTCGCTCATGGCGATCTGGACGCGATCACCGCAGCCTTTCACGCGCAGCATCAGCGTTTGTTCGGCCACAGCGATTCCCTTGCGCCGCTGCAAATGATCAGCCTGCGTCTGCTGATTACCGGCAAGACGCCGAAGCCGGCGCTCGCGCGCATCGCACACAGTACGGCCGCTCCGGTGCCCGCTGCGTTCGTCGACGCATACGTCGACGGCAAAGTGCGCAACGTAGCGCTATATCAGCGTGCGCATTTGCTTGCGGGACAATGCTTCGATGGTCCGGCGATCGTCGCTCAGGACGATTGCACGACATGCGTGCTGCCCGCAATGAGCGTGACAGTCGATACATTCGGCAATCTCGTGATCAGCATGCATTGATGGCCCGCCTGCGTCGCGCCCGTGCTGCTCGCGGACACGCACAACGATAATCCCTCAAGGAGCCATACGTCATGGCGATTGACCGTCGTAACCTGCAAGTTCTTGCCAACTACTGCGCCGCCGCAGCGGACGCGATGGCTTATACCTTGCTCCGAACGGCATACTCGACGTTCGTGAAGGAAACGGAAGATTTTTCATGCACGATCCTGACCGAGTCGGGCATGGCATTCGCCAATCCGCGAAGTTTCGGCGCACCGTGGTACAGCGGGATCGACTATGCTCCGGTCATCGAGATGTTCGATGACTACGAAGACGGCGACGTCTGTATCACGAACGACTCGTATAGCGGGCATGTCGCCACGCATTCTCCCGACATCCATATCTGGAAACCGGTATTCGACGACGGTGTCCTTGTGTGCTTCGTCGCAGGCCATATTCACAATACGGACGTAGGCGGCGCCGTGCCGGCCTCGCTCTCCCGGTCGCTCACCGATATCGTGCAGGAAGGGATTCGTATACCGCCCGTGAAGATCTACCGGCGAGGCGTTCTGAACGAGGAGATGGCCGCGATGATGCGCCTGAACGTGCGTGCGCCGGATCAGAACTGGGGCGACTTCAACGCGCAGATAGCGTCGGTCAATATCGGCGAGCGCAAGGTCAAGGAAATCATCGCGCGCTTTGGCCGGGAAGATTTCAAGGAGGGCGCACGCGCCATTCTCGACCATGCCGAACAGCAGGCGCGAAATGTCATCCGCACCATTCCCGACGGCGAATATTTCTTTGCCGACTACGCTGACGAAGACGGCGACGGCGGCGTGCCATGCCGTATCGCGCTTACGCTGCGCGTGAAGGGCGACGAGGTCGAACTCGACTATACCGGCAGCGATCCGCAACTCGCGTCGTCGCTGAACATGCCGACGGGCGGGCGCGAACACCATCCTTTGCCGCTGGTCGGCCTGACCTACGTGCTCTATACGCTGGACCCGCGTATCTGGATGAACGCCGGAACCCTGCGTGCGGCAAGGGCGATTCTTCCGGCAGGCACGGTCGTCAACTGCGAAGCGCCTGCTGCCGTGGGTATGCGCTCGCTGACATGCATGATGACGCAGATTGTCACGTTTGGCGCATTCTCGCTGGCGCTTCCCGACAGGATCCCCGTGACGGCGCCCGGTGGCAACGCCATCATGAACGTGAAGACCGTCGATCACGCCAATCGGCCCGTCATGGCGTCCATTGGGCCGGTGGGCGGCGGCGGCGGAGCGACCCCTGTGTCAGATGGCGTCGAGGGTTGCGGTGGTGCGTCGGCGTTTCTCAAGAACACGCCGATCGAAATCAGCGAAGCTGAAGTGCCGATCTTTTTCCTGCGTTACGGTTTGTGGCCAGACACGGCCGGCGCCGGGCAGTATCGAGGCGGCATGTCCACGGTGATGGAGTTCCGCGCGTCGACGCCCAACACGATCGTGACGGCGCGTAACCGTAACCGTTCAGTGTTTTCGTCGTGGGGCGTGAAGGGAGGCCGTGCGGGTGCGCTGTCCACCTTCCAGAAGAACCCGGATACGTCCGATGCTATCGAACTGGGCAACACGGACGTCGTCCGGTGCGATCCGGGCGACGTTATCCGCGTCATTGGTCCGGGAGCAGGCGGCTACGGCGATCCGATGCTGCGCGATGCGCAACGCGTTCTGTCGGACGTTCGCAGCGGCTTCCTTTCACCTGAGCGCGCGCTCGAAGACTATGGCGTGGCGGTGAAGGGGACAGGAGTGCAACTGTGTATCGATCAGGATCTGACCGCGACGCATCGCGAGAAGAGGCGTGGGGTGGCTGGCGGGCACGAGCATTTCGACTATGGTCCGACGCGCTCTGCATTCGAACAACGCTGGACACGCGATCGATATGATGAGATGACGACTTTTCTCGCGAGCCTGCCGGTTGCGTGGCGTCACTTCATCAAACGCCAAATCTTCATGGTGGTCGATGCGCAGACGGGCATGTCAGTCGACTTGCGAACGCAGATGCAGGAAATCTTCAGCGCGATCCGCAGCAAATATCCTGCGCTTACGCCCAGGCCTGAATAGCTTTGACGGCATTCCGGTTTGCGGTGTGGTGCGGGGGATGATGCGATTACGATGGCCGTCGCGCTGCGTGCACGTACAAGCGCGCAGCGTATAGCACGCAATTCGATCATAAGGCGTTGTCAACTTGCCGAAATCGCTCTCCGGCGCGGACATGGCTCCAGCGTTGGAGAATCTGCTGAGAGGCGTTATTGAGTGGCAACAAGCGCTTGCCAGAGCAGAGAGTAGCGATTCAAGCTGTTACGGCGGTCATGCGTGGCGCTCAAGCCGCGAGAAGATATTGCGCACAGGCCGGCCGAGAGCACTAGACTTCCTTCATGGGAACCGTCCGGTCGCATGGAAGAGTGCATCGCGGCGAATGTAGCGGCGCGCGTGGGTTGGATGGACTCACAACCGCCACCAATCTTAAGCGATAACACGGCTCCTGGAAGACATGTCAGCTGAATGCCCGAAGCTTTCGCTGTGCTGATGCTTTCCCGAGGAGAGACACGATGAGCATTGCATTGATTGGCGCCACCGGCCGCACCGGTCGCCTGGTGGCAGAGAAATTGCACCGTGCGGGCATTTCGTTCCGCGCGTTGCTGCGCGACGAGGCGCAGCGGGCCCATTTCGAAGGCCTCGGCGCGACCGTTGCGATGGTCGACCTGACGCAGGACTTCGGCGCGGCGCTCGCAGGTGCTCGTACAGTTATTTTCACAGCCGGATCCGCTGAAACCGAGGGCGCCGCACAGGAGGCTCAGATCGATCGGGACGCGATCATCAAAGCGGTGGATTATGCGAAGCAACATGGCGCGGACCGCTTCATCGTTATCAGCACCTTGCTGGCATACGCCCCTGAACGCGCGCCGGATGCGCTTCGGCATTACGCGCAGATGAAGCGCGCATCCGACGATTATCTGATCGGCAGTGGGCTCGATTATCTCGTGCTGCGTCCCGGCACGCTGACCATGGAGCCGGGTACCGGGACGATTGAGGTCGTGATCGACGCGCAGTCGGCTCGTGCCCCCGTGGCGCGCGCGGATGTTGCCGACGTCGTGCTCGAAGCGCTCAAGGTGGGCGTCGTTAACACGATCTTCGGGTTTGCCGGTGGCAGTGAATCGATCGACGACGCGTTGGCCGCGCTTCGTTGACGTTGCGCGCCGCGCCGCAGAGGTCTTGGTCAGTGGAGAGCCGGGTCGTTGGTCGCAGTGGCTTGGCTATGAACGAGCCCTCCGTGCCCGTGCCGCTGTCTGAGTCCGCTGCTGGCATTCGGCGGATTGTGCGGTACTGGAAGACATGGGGAACGGCAGGATCGCGACACTTCTGAGCAGAAACCGGAAAGAAGCGCGCGTGGGCCATGGCTAGACTGGTCCGAGAGCGGAATCATGTCGATGGGATCCGCACAGACGCTTCGAAGCGTCAACGGCAGCACTTTTCGGGCCGAGTCAAGAAACGTAAGGAGCGAATTTATGCCGGATACAGAAATCGCGCCGGCGGAAGCCGGGCAGCGCGACGAGCAAATCCCGCTTGGCAAGCTCTTCGAACCCGTCAAGGTGGGACCGTACAACCTGCGTCATCGTGTCGTGATGGCGCCGCTGACGCGTTCGCGCGCGAGCCGGCCAGGCAACATACCGTCTCAGCTCAACGCCTGCTATTACACGCAGCGCGCATCGGCCGCGCTCATCATCAGTGAGGCGACGCAGGTGTCGATGCAAGGGCAGGGCTATGCGTGGACGCCAGGGATTCATAGTCGCGAGCAGGTCGAAGGCTGGCGGCTCGTCGCGAACGCTGTGCACGAGGCGGGCGGGTTGATGTTCATGCAACTCTGGCACGTTGGACGCATATCGCACCCCTCGTTGCAGCCCGACGAAATGCTGCCCGTAGCGCCGTCTGTGGTCCAGCCGAAAGCGGAGGCGTTCGTCGAGAACGAGCGCGGCGAAGGTGTCGTTGCACCCTGCATTACGCCCCGCGCGCTGCAGGTCGAAGAGATGCCGTATCTCGTGCGACAGTATTTCAGGGGTGCGCGCAACGCAAAGGCTGCCGGTATGGACGGTGTTGAAGTGCACGGAGCGAACGGGTATCTGCTCGACCAGTTTCTGCTGTCCGGGACAAACCGACGCGAGGACGAATACGGCGGGTCGAGCGAGCGCCGGGCCAGGCTGCTGTTCGAGGTGATCGAAACGGTTTGCGACGTGTGGGGGCCGGAAAAGGTCGGCGTACGGCTTTCTCCTCTCGGCACTTTCAACGACATGCATGACGACGATCCCGAGGCGACCTTCTCTTACGTCCTCGAGAAGCTCAATCGATATGGGCTCGCTTACTTGCACATCGTCAATCCCGCGCTGGCGGCGACCGGTGAGGATGCCGCTTTCACGGAGCGCGCGAAACGCATGAGCGAGATGATACGACGCACCTATCGCGGTGTGCTGATGGTCGCGGGCGGGTTCGACGGCAGCAGTGCGGAAAGATGGATCGAGGACGGCAAGGCGGATTTGATCGCGTTCGGACGCCTGTTCATCGCCAATCCCGACCTGCCGGAACGCTTGCGGTCGCACGCTTCCCTCAATTCGCCGGATCCGTCCACGTTCTATGGAGGCGGCGAGCGCGGGTACACCGACTATCCGTCGCTCGCGCAGGAGCGCGGAGAGGCCCCTCGGTCGGTGATCGACGGGCGTTGGAGATAGACCGTCACGGTCGTTGAGCAGCGGGCTCGCCGGCGTCGCGGGACAACGTGCGAGGCTCGCCGAGCCGGCGACCGGCCGTCGACGGTCTCGCGGAAGTTTCTTATCATGTGCAGCGCCGATTTACGTATCGCTTACTTGCCCCACCGCGCAGGTAAGCGCCCGCCGCTTTGCAAGGGCCTCGTAAAGAGCGCGCACGCCGAATCGCCAGGGCGCGATCTCGGTTGACGACTGCACGGTGTTGACAAGTGTGCCGAGCGCCGGCGTTGCAATCGTCACTTTGTCCCCGAGATGATGCGTGAAGCCGCTGCCCGGAGCATGCCGGTCTTCAATTGGAGAGAACATCGTGCCGAGGAACAGCATGAAGCCGTCTGGATACTGGTGATGCGGCCCGGCCGTCTGGGCGACAAGTTCCTCTGGGTCACGGCTGATCTCGCGCATGTGGCTCACGCCTTCGAGAATAAATCCGTCGTCCGCGCCTTCTATCCTGAGCGACACGCTGGCTGCCCGCACCGAGCCCATCGTGAAGCGTTCATCGAACAACCGAATGAAAGGACCGATCGCGCAT
The DNA here is from genome assembly GCF_003634175.1 of Paraburkholderia sp. BL17N1. Lineage (NCBI taxonomy): Bacteria > Pseudomonadati > Pseudomonadota > Betaproteobacteria > Burkholderiales > Burkholderiaceae > Paraburkholderia > Paraburkholderia sp. BL17N1. The sequence continues at coordinate 3,267,257 of NZ_RBIW01000002.1, read as the reverse complement.
GAGCCGTTGTTGTCTTTCGCCTTACCGAGCAGCAGCGCACTGCGGCCTTCGATGTCGCGGAGATTGACATCGTTGCCGAGGGTTGCACCGACGATCGTTCCGCGGCTGTTGACCGCCAGCACAATTTCGGGCTCGGGATTGTTCCAGCGGGAGGCCGGGTGTAGCCCAACGTCTGCGCCGTAACCAACCGCGGACATGGGTTGAGACTTGGTGAACACCTCTGCGTCGGGCCCAATGCCGACTTCCATATATTGCGACCATGCGCCGCGCCGTTCCAGTTCCCGCTTCAGACTGTCGGCGGCCGGCGTGCCAGGGCGAATCCTGGAGAGATCGGTGCCGATCAGTTGCGCGATCGTCGCGCGCACCGTGTCGGCTTGCGTCGCGTCGCCCGCAGCCTGTTCTTCAATGACCCGTTCGAGCAGGCTCACGGCAAAGGTCACGCCGCATGCCTTGATGGCCTGAAGATCGCATGGCGCGAGCAATGCCTGGCCGATGTTCTCGACGGGGCCGAGCGCCTCGCCCTCGACGTGACGCGCAAACTCCAACAGATCCACGCGCTCGAACAGGTCGGAGGTCGTCGGTGCCGACGCCGTGATGTCGAAGACCTGACCGGCACGAACAACGACGACCGACGGCCCGTCGATCGGCGCGTTTCGCCAGATGCGTCCGACCAGCAGGGCATCGGCGAAGTCAGTAGGTACGAAATGCGGAAGATCGTTCGATATCATGGTGGCGTTGCCTGGCGAGAGTTGGGAACCGGGAAGGAGACGCGCTTCAGGCGAGCGATACGCGTTGCGTATCGGCTGGCCGAAGCTTGCCGGGCAGCATCACGCGACTCAGTGCTTCAGCGAAGAAGAAATCGCCGAACATCGTTGCACCATCGACGCCTTCATTGTGCGGCTTCGAATAGCAGGAATTCTTCAGGAGTCCGCGCTGCGCGGGTTCGTAGGCAAACTCGTCACGACATAGCGCTTCGAGCGTCGCGACTCCATGTTCGCGCCATTGAGCCGCGTCAGCAGGGTCGGGATGCAGGTGACCCATCTCGATCAGCGCTGACGCCATCACCGCTGCTGCGGCGGTGTCCCTGATTTGCGCGTCGGCGCCAGCGGCGTCGAAATCCCACGGCGGCACCGGACGGCCATCGAGCCGGCGCAGATAGTACGCCGCCAGACGCCCTGCAAGATCCAGCCAGTGACGCTTGCCGGTTTCACGCGCGGTGTTCACGTAGCCATAGACGGCCCACGCCTGGCCGCGGCTCCACGCCGATTCGTCGAATGCGCCTTGAAACGTGTAGCCGCGCTGGCGCACACCTGTTGTCACGTCGTACTCGACCGCATGATAAGTCGAATCATCGGGGCGGATAAACGCGTTGGCGGTCATGAGGGCGTGTGCTTCGGCGGCGAGGCGATAGCTGCCGTCGCCGGAATGGTTCGCCGCCCAATAAAGCAACGACAGGTTAGCCATCGTGTCGATAGCCGAGGCGCTGCGTCCGCGTGGATCGTCGAGCGGGCCCCAGGAAGCGAGATAGGCGCCACTGTGCGTGGTGACAAGACGGGCGCGTAGTTTGTCGGCGGCTTCCATCGCGATTTGCGCGTACCACGGGTCGCGGGTGATTTCATAACCGGGGACGGCACTGCTGTCGAAGATAAAGCCGATGTCGTGCGTGTTGGGGTCCTGCGCGCGCTGCGCGACGAGACGCATGCGCTCGCGGGCCCACGAGAGGTATTTGTCCTTGCCGGTGTGCAAATACGACGTCAGCAAAAGTCCGACCCAGAACCCGCAAAACCAGTTTCCATGGCTCCACGCCGAACCGCTGTAGCCTGCCGACAGCGACGCCGGAAGCAGGACCCACTTTCCATCGGGCGCCGTGATCTGAGGGAATTCGACACCCAGCGTCGGCTCGTCCTCGGCAACTTTGGCCGCCATGCGATCGAGGATAGTGGTGAAGAGGGCGGACCGCTCAGAGGACAACCCTTGATCCTGGTACGAAGCATTCACGCGTTTGTCTCCTGATTACTTTCACGTTTCCCGAGTGACGGGGACACGCAAATTCTAGGAGCGCGGCGGTTCTGGCAGTTAGGACGAAGTGCGGCTTATATTGGACTTTCCTGCACACACCCCGGACGCCTGTGGTTCCGCTGCTTCAAATGCTCAGTTTCTCCAGGCTCCGGCGGAAATCGATTGGCGAGCGGCCCGTGTGCTTGCGAAAACATCGGCTGAAGTAGGCCGGGTCGTCGAAGGCGAGCTGGGTTGCGATCTCCGCCACATTGACCTCCGAATGCAGTAACAGACGCTTCGCCTCCAGCATCACGCGTTCGCGAATCAGCTTGGCCGCCGTACTGCCGAGCGCCTGACGCGTTGCATCGTTCAGCGCCCGTTCCGTGACGTTCAGCAGGCATGCGTAGTGAGCGACGTCGTGGACCGTGGCGAAATTTTTTTCCAGCAGGCTTTTGAAGCGTCGCGACAGTAGCACGCTACGCGACGAATTGACGTCGGTGACGGCGTCGCCGCCCAGGCGCGCGGACTTGATTAGCAGAACGCGCAGGTATGACCAGATCACGTCCTCGTAACCTGCCTCTTCGCACTGATATTCCGCATTGATTCCATCCAGCACACGATGAAGGTCCTGAGCTTGTGCGTCGCTCATATACACCGTGTTCGGAATCCGCTCGAAATCGTAGACGGGAATCTCGGTCTGCGAATGGCGGTTCTGCACCTTGAACGCGAAAAATTCGGACGAGAAACTGATCGCGTGCCCCACGGCGTCGTCGGACAAGGCGAAATCATGGATCTGGCCAGGGGCCATGAAAAACAGCGTATTGGGCCGCACCTCGTAGCGAATCGAGTCGATGATGTGGTGACCGCTGCCCGCCACGACCCAGACGATGTGATAAAACTCGTGCCGATGCGGATACGGCAACGTCGATTTCATATCTTCGAGGGGCGCGAGATGAAAATCGATCGACTTGATTCGCGACCCGTACTCATAGTGCGCGATCTTGAAGACCGGCAACTGGCAACCACAACCGCTAAGCATTTGATTTGTCTCCTGCATCCAGCTCACTTATGTGGCTCGCCCAGCCAGTTCACTCCCTGGCTAAATCAAGCGTGCTGTTTCTCCTTCGCCGGTTCGGCATCGAACGTAGTGTACTTGTAATTAGCAAAGCGGCGTGACGGCTGTTGTCGAAAACCCGCACCGGTCGACCTCGCGTGCGGATTGTGAGTTCCCTCGCGTGCGGATTGTCAGCTCATCTGTCACTCATTCGAAACGCAATTCCTTTAGCGCCGACAGTCCGCTCAGCACGGGTTTGCCGTCCTGATTGCGAACCATTGTGTCCATCACGAGGATGCGCTTGGCGGGCTTCTTCTCGACTACCGTCACATGGATTCTGATCGTATCGTCGATGAATACGGGTCCGAGAAAGCGCAACTCCTGCCCGACGTAGACGAAGCCGGGACCGGTCAAACCGGTATGTGTCGTCGACACCAATGCAGCGGTTAGCAGGCCGTGCGCCACACGCTGGCCGAACGGCGAGCGTGCCGCGAAGGCCTGATCCATATGCAAGGGATTCAGGTCCCCCGACAGATGGCCGAAAGCGTTCACGTCACTTTCCGCGATGGTATGCACAAGTATCTGACAGCGGCCAATCTGGATGTCGTCAAAGCGCAGCATCTCGTGGCGCTGAGTCGGAAGAATGTTCATACGGTTCTCCGCCCGGTTAGCGCCGCGCCGGCTTCGACCAGCGTATCGATTTCTTCCGGCGCGTAGCCCAGTTCGGCGAGCACCTCGCGGGTGTGTTCGCCTTGCTGGGGAGGCTGACGGATGAGCGGCGGTGCCGCGCCGTCGTACCGGACCGGATGCGCGAGCAAACGAATCGGCCCGGCCTGCGGATGGTCGACCTCCATGATGATGCCGTTGTGCGCCACTTGCGGATCGACCTCGACCTGATGGTAGTCGTTCACGGGCGCGTACCAGATGTCGTGCTCGTCGAAGGTCGTCATCCAGTCGGCCGTCGTACGCGTCGTCAGCGCGTCGTACACGACGCGGTTCAATTCGTCGCGGCGGCGCACATTGTCCTTCGGGTGCGAAAACCCGGCGAGCATGGGTTCAGACAGGGCCGCCGCGAGCTTCTCAGTGGGCGTCAGCGAAATCGCGATCCAGCCGTCGAGAGTCCGGTAAATCCCGTAGGGTGCCGGATGGAACCGGCTGCCGGTCGGCGGGTTTGTGCGCGGCCAGAGTGGCCCCTTGTTCAGGTAGTAGGTGAACGGCTCGATCTGAAGATCGAGCGCCGCGTTGAGCAGATTGCTTTCGACCAGCGTGCCTTTGCCGGTGCGTTCACGCGCCTGCAAGGCCGCGACCACGCCGAAGGCCGCCAACGCCGCCGCATGCTGGTCGACGATCGCGGATCCGACTGGCGTGGGCGGGGAATCGGCTTCGCCGGAGAGCATCGTCATGCCGCTTATGGCCTGCAACAGCAGGTCCTGCCCTGGCCGCTTGAGATAGGGCCCCGATGGCCCATAGCCGGTGCACGAACAGTACACGAGCCGCGGATTGATCTCGCGTACATCGTCGTAACCGAAGCCCATGCGCTGCAGGACGCCTGGGCGGTAGTTTTCGATCAGAACATCGGCTTCCTTGATTAGCCGCCAGACGATCTCTCTCGCGCGCTCGTCGCGCAGATCCAGCGAAATGCTGCGCTGGTTGCGATTGCCGAGCAGGAAGAACATGCTCACCCCTTCGACATACGCATCGAAGCCGGTCCAACTGCGCTCGAACGCGCCGCCCGGCGGTTCGATCTTGATCACGTCCGCGCCGACGTCGGCCAACATCTGCACGGCAGCGGGGCCCTGCAAGAAGTGAGTAAAACTTAGCACCTTGATGCCTTCCAGCATGACTTGTCTCCTGAGCGCGTGTCCGTATCTGTTTGACTGAGGGCTCAGGCAAGCAGGTTTCGCGAAATGATCATTCTTTGAATCTCCGAGGTGCCCTCGACGATCTCCAATACCTTGGCGTCGCCGAATGCGCGCGACACCGGGTACTCGCTCATCACGCCGTACCCGCCATGTATCTGCAGCGCCTGATGAGCCGCCTCCATCGCGCGCTCGGTGGCGAAGAGCTTGGCCATCGACGCCTGCTGATCGAAGCGAACGCCCGCATCTTTCAGCGCGGCGGCATCGTAGAGCATCAACCGCGCGGCGTGCGCGTGGGCCGCCATGTCAGCGATCTTGAACTGCAGCGCCTGGAACTCGGCAATCGGCTTGCCGAATGCGCGCCGCTCCTTCATGTACGCGATCGACCGATCCAATGAACCCTGCAGGATGCCTAGCGCGAGCGCGCCGATCAGGATTCGGCCCGTGCTGATCTGGGCGAGCGTCTGTCGCAAGCCCGCGCCGCGTTCGCCGAGCAGGTTGGCGGCCGGGATCGCACAGCGCTCGAAGTACAACTCGTAGGTGCTCGATGCGCGCCAGCCGATCTTGCGCAGCTTGCGCCCGTAGCCGAAACCGGGGGTGCCGTTGGGCACGATGAAATTGGAAATTTCCTTGCGGCCGTCAGGGCGCGTGCCCGTTACCGCGGCGATGACGACCGGTCCCGTCACTTCCGTGCCAGAGTTGCTGATGAAGGTCTTTGATCCATCGATGACCCATCGGTCGCCTTCCAGCGTCGCACGCGTCGCGATGTTGGCCGCGTCGGAGCCCGCGTTGGGCTCCGATAATCCGATCGCGCCGACCTTGCGGCCGTCGAGAATAGGGCGCAAATAGCGGTCCTTTTGCTCATCGGTGCCATAGTTGGATAGCAGGCTCGCGACTGTCGAATTGGCCATGAGCGAGTTGGCGATTGCGCAATCTACCCGTGCGAGTTCTTCCAGCACGATCACATAGGAAAGCCATTCGCCACCGCCGCCACCCCAACTCTCCGGATAGGGCAGGCCTGCGAAGCCGAGCTTGCCAGCACGCGTCCAGATTTCGTAGGGAAAGGCTTCCGCTTCCCAAAGATCTTCCGAGACAGGAGCGATTTCGTTTTCCGCGAAACGGCGCACGGCGTCACGTATCGCGGTGTGTTGTTCGTTTAACCAATGCGGCATGTTCGACTCTTTGAAAAGCGGGAGAGGAGTTAAAGGCAGGCGCTGTGTTAAAGCACCTTCAGATAGGTATCGCCCGATGCGACCACCGTGCCGTCCTGGCGCGTGACCTCTGCTTTGAACACGCACAGGTTGCGATCGTCGTTCTTCTCGCGCAACGTGAGCCGGGCAGTGACCGTGTCACCGATGAATACCGGCGCGTTGAACGTGATGTCGTAGCGGTAAGAAACCGCACCGGGGTTCGGTGCCTTTTGCGCCATATAGCCCATCACAGTCGATAGGAAGCCGACCGAGAGACATCCTTGCGCGATGCGCTTCTCGAAGCGCGTGGTTTTGGCGAATTCCTCGTTCAGATGCACGGCATAGAAATCGCCGACGATTCCGGCGAAGCCGTAGATGTCGAATTCAGTTACGGTCTTGGCGAAATCGGCAGTGTCGCCGACCGCGTAACAATCCATGTGCGGGCGTTTGGCCATGGTGGTTCTGAAAGTGAGAGTCAGTTGAGGAGCCGGCCTGTTCCATGTTGATGGGCGCCGGCGGGCGTGACTCAAATTTAATCAGTGCGGGTTGCTGACCGTTAGGACGGTTTGGGCGAATGCTTGGACTTTTTTGACTGCACGCACGCGGTGATTTCAGTCTTCATCGATCCGCAAGGAGCCCGCGGATAGCCGCCGGTCTCCCACGAGTCAGTATCGCCAAGGGTTTCCACCGTGTGCGCCGGATAGATCGCCACACAGTGCGGCAGACGCTTGCTATCGAAGAGGCCGTAAAAAAGTACAAGAAATCGGGCGACCGGTCCTAACGCCCGTTGCGTGCACTCGCGAATACTTGAAGCGCCTGCAGACGGATCGACCTGATGCAGCGCGGAAATTACATTCCAGTATGGAAGGAGACGAGATGAAATCATTCTTTAGCGCGCGCCGCGCAGGACGCGCCGTGATGGTAGGTACGCTGCTCGCAGCAGGCGTCGTTGCCGCAAGCGTTGCCCGTGCCGACGAGCCTATCGTCATGAAGCTGGGCCACACCCTCGCGCCGGACAACCACTATCAGCTGACTGCCCAGGTGTTCGCGAAGGAGGTCGCGCAGCGAACCCACGGCAAGGTCAAGATCGAGATCTTTCCGCAGTCACAGCTCGGCGGCGAAGTTCAGATGGCGCAGGCGCTACGCACCGGCACCCAGGAGCTCATGATTTCCGCACAGGCGCCGATCGGAAACACGATCAAGCAGTGGCAGATTTTCGACACGCCTTATCTCTTTAGCAGCATCGACGACGCCAACCGGGTTCTGCAAGGACCGGTCGGCCGCAAGTTCCTCGACATGATGCCGGCGGTCAACATGATCGGCCTGACGTGGCTTTCGGTGGGCGAACGCAATCTGTTCACGGCGAAAAAGCCGGTCGGCTCGCTTGAAGACATGAAGGATATGAAAGTGCGAGTGATGCAGAGTCGCGGCTATATCGCGGGCTATAAAGCGCTGGGCGCAAACCCGACGCCACTGCCTTATAACCAGGTATTTCTGGCGCTTTCGCAAGGCCTGGTCGACGGCGGCGATACCTCCCCGGAGCAGTTCATCCAGGACAAATTTTCGGACGTCGCCAAGCATTACTACCTGACCCACGTGAACTACCTGCCCGTGGTGCTGGCAATGGGCAAGAGCGCCTGGACGCGTCTTTCGCCTGACGAACAGAAGGCGTTTCAGGCAGCTGCCGCCGTCGCCGCGGATTATGACGTGAAGGAATACAAGCACGAGTACGACGACGCGCTCGCGACGATGAAGAAGAACGGCACTCAGGTGAGCGGGATCGACACGGCGCCGTGGGCCGCCGTGACCGAAAGGGCACGCCAGAGCCTGCTCAGCGACATCCCCGATGGCCAGGCGCTTTATCAGGAAATCAAGGCGGTCGACAAGTCTGCTGTCGCTTCGAAGTGAAGGGAGAGTGCGATGGAAAAGCTCGCCCGTAATCTCCTCTTTATCGACGACCTGGTCCTGAAGATCACGCTATTCCTCTGCGGCGGACTACTTCTCATGATGGTGCTCGTCGCTGGCCTTGGGGTGGTCTTTCGCTTCATCCTGCACAACTCGCTGTCGTGGTCCGACGAGCTCGCGGCTTATCTGTTCGTGTGGCTCACATGCCTCGGTGCGGCGGCGGGAGCCAAGCTGCGGGTTCATCCGGAGGTGCGGGTGCTGGCCGACCGTTGTCCGCCCGCTTTCGCGCAGACACTGGCGGACTTGACCGACTGTGTCGTTCTCGGGCTCGGCGTGGTGTTCGTTATGTACGGTGGCGACATGCTGGAGCTGATGGGCACCGAAACCGCGACCTCTCTGCCGATCTCGATGGTGTACCCGTACCTTTCGATTCCCGTCTGCGGCGCGTTGCTGGTCTTTCATTCCGCGGTGCGAATCGCGGTTTCCCATCTCGCGCCCGGCGCGCAAACGAGGCCGTCTCTGTTGCAGGGCGTCTCCGAACATATCTGAGGTGAATCAACATGTGGGCACTCGCTCTGGGCGCCGGGTTTCTCGGCTTGGGTGTACCGGTGGCCATTTGCATCGGCATTGCGGCGACGATTGCATTGACGCTAAATGGAACCCCGCTGCTGGTGATTCCGCAGCAGTTGTTTTCGAACCTGAATAACGTCGGACTGCTGGCCATCCCGTTCTTCATGTTGACAGGCGCAATCATGGATGCGGGCGGCGTCTCGCGCCGGATCATCGACTTTTCGCAGGCGCTCGTCGGGTTTATGCGCGGCGGCATCGGGCAGGTGACGATCGTTGCGAGTATGTTCTTCGCCGACCTCTCCGGTTCGGCGACGGCGGATACCGCAGCGATCGGCTCGGTCATGATCCCCGGGATGGTGAAGCAGGGGTATTCACGCGCGTTCGCGGTCGCGCTGCAGTCGGCAGCGGGCTCACTCGGACTGCTGTCGCCCGTGTCGATGAGCATGCTCGTGTACGCTTACACCGCCAACGTTTCGGTCGGGACGATGTTCGTCGCGGGGATAGTGCCGATGCTGCTGGTGGTCGTTTCCTTCATGCTCGTGAACTACGTGACTGCCGTGCGCCAGAACTATACGGCGGTCGAGGCGTTCTCCGCCAGGCGGCTGTGGGCCACCTTCAGACAGGCGATCTGGGCATTGCTGACGCCCGTGATCATTCTGGGCGGCATCCTCGGCGGCGTATTCACACCGGTTGAAGCAGGTGTCGTCGCGGCGCTCTATGTGACGCTGGTGAGCGCTTTCATCTTCAGGTCGCTCAAGCTGTCGCACTTCAGGGAAATACTCACGCGCACGGCTATCAATACCACGCGGGTATCGTTTCTTCTCGGACTCGCGTTCGTGCTCGGCCGCTATCTGATTGAGGCGCAAATTCCGTTGCACGTCGCCAACAACTTCCTCGCCGTGACGACCAGCGCGTTCGTGTTGCTGATCCTGATCAATCTCTTCCTTCTGGCAGCCCATACGGTACTGGAAACCATTTCGAGTATCGCGGTGGTGATTCCTGTGTTTCTACCGCTCGTCGTGCAGATGCATATCGACCCCGTCGTGTTCGGCGTCATCGTACTGGTCAACTCGGCCATCGGCATCAACCTGCCACCCATCGGTTTCTGCCTCTTTACGGCGGCGTCGATCGGCGGTGTGTCAGTCGAAAAGGCGACTCGGGCGATCCTGCCATTCATCTTCGCGCTGGCGGTCGACCTGCTGCTGATCATTGTCTTCCCGCATATCCCGCGCTTTCTGCCCAACCTGCTGGCAATCAAATAACACGAGGCCGATGGGCCGCCGGCTGCACGCCTTTGGCCCGGGCTCCACGACCGCCGTAAGCGGCGACTGTTCGCGCGCATAGCGATCGAATTAGCGAGAGGCTCATCATGAACACGGCTCACATCGAGCGAAGCGGCGCGGCGCCGGTCCTGCTGGCCGCAGGCGAGGACCTGCAGTACCTGAAGCTGGAACAACCAGCTGAGTTCGTCTGGCTGATCACGTTGAATCATCACGAGAAGCGCAATGCGCTGTGTGTGGCGCTACTGGAGGAGTTGACGCGCGTGCTCGCGGCAGCCGAGGTCAGCGACGACGTCAGGGCTGTCGTGCTTACCGGCGGCGAGCGTTTCTTCAGCGCGGGGGCGGATATTGCCGACATGGCGGCGCGCGGGGTCGCAGCGTATGCGGACCCGGTGCGCCTCGCGAGCTGGAAGGCGATTGAAACCTTTCCGAAGCCGCTGATCGCCGCGGTCAACGGCTTCGCGATCGGTGGTGGCCACGAGCTGGTGATGCTGGCCGATATCGTCGTCGCGGCGGACGACGCGACCTTCTCGCAGCGAGAGATCGTTATTGGCGCCCTCCCGGGCGATGGCGCCACACAACGCTTGCCGCGGGTGCTAGGCAAGACACTGGCGATGAAACTCGTGCTTACCGGAGAGCCGCTGACGGCAGTCGAGGCCGAGCGCCACGGACTGGTGACCGAGGTCGTACCACCGGGACGCAGCATCGCACGTGCGGTGGAGATCGCGTCGCTGATCGCCGGCCGCGCGCCGCTCGCCGTCCGGCTGGCCAAACGCGCCGTGCTCGATTCGTTCGAGACCAACCTTCAACAAGGCTTGCAGTGCGAGCATCTGGCGAATCTCGAAGTGTTCAAGACCGAGGATCGCGCCGAAGGCCACCGTGCATTCGTCGGGAAGCGGCCACCGCATTTCAAGGGGCGCTGACCACTGGCGCGTCGCGCATGCGCCTCTCGACGGATTCTGCCGGTATTGTGGCCTGCACTAAACGATCGGTTGAGACATACTCCGCAGAGTCCGCCGTTCCTTACCGACTCATGGGATTGAACATCGCCGGTACCGGCGCTGCGATCACGAGGGGACACCATGAACAAGTTCAGCAATATGGTGATCGCGACGGTCGTCTCGTTGGGCGCGATCGGTTGCTCTGTGCCATCGTGGGCGCAGCAACCACTCAAGGTGGCGGGTCAGGACGTGCAGCCCTGGGTCTTCCACGACAAGAACTCGGACTCGCTCTCCGGCGTCTTCGTCGACCTGACAAACGCCATCGCCAAAGATGCAGGCCTGCCGGTCCAGTATCAGCTCATGATATTCGGCGACCTGATCCCTGCCCTGGCCAGTGGCAAGATCGACGTGATCGCCACCAATATGGCGATTACGCCCGCACGCGCTCAGCAAGTCGATTTCAGCGACCCGGTTTACAACGCGCCAACAGAAGTCGTTGTCGTCCCGGCGAACGACACGACGGCCTATCAAGGTCTGGCAGACCTCAAAAATTTCCCGGTGGGCGCACAGAAGGGCAGCATTCAACTAGCGCTCCTGCAACGGATTGGCGGTTTCTCCGAAATCAGGATCTATGACACGCTGGAAGACGCGTGGTCGGCGGTCGTTTCAGGCCAGATCAAGGCAGCGGTGACTTCTGGCCCTGACACGATATACGCCTCTAAACACGGCCGACTTACGAATCTGAGAATTGTGAGCTCCTACCAGTCGCAGTCGCCAAAACCTCGGATCGGCATTGCGGTGCGAAAGGGAAATAGTGAACTGCTTGAAAGAATAAATCGCTCGTTGGCGAAGCTCGAAGCAGACGGCACGGTCAAAGCGATCTTCGTCAAAAATGGCGTCGACGATTGGGCGCCGCCGAAATAGGCCTGTCGCAAAGGATCGGGCTGCACGGGATCGCCGGTTAGGCTTCACTACACGCGCCAGATAAGCCGGTTAAGTATCAGACCGTGTGCGGCCAGTACCGGCCACGAAGTGTCATTCGCTTCGGCGTTCGCGATACGAAAAATCGCCGTCGGCGTCACCCCTTGATCGCGGCGATATGGAAGCGGTCGTCCACCAACGAGACTCGCAGAGATGGACATACCCGCTCAAAAGGAGGCGATGACATGACATGCACTGGTGGTGTGATGAAGCCCGATTTCGGCGATGAAAAGAACGCGACGAAGGATCGCTATGCCGAGGAGCCCGCCTGGACGACACGGTTTTCAAGTCGAAAGCGGCTGCGGCAGGCCATCTGGTTGCCGCTGTGGTTTGCCGTATGGATGGTCGCGGCCCTCTCTCACATGGAATCTGGCCAAGCGACCCCGGCCAGCGGATTCACTGGCACGACCCTGGCCCAAGGAACTTTCGCCGAATTTCAAGTCATGAACCGCCTCACACAGGACCAGCTTCAGCGGTTTGCTCCTGGGTTTCCTGGAGATACGTGGTCTTCATTCGAAAAGACCGAGGGGCCGTCAGACGTGTACATACAGACAAACACCTGGGCGCCGGGTGGAACCACTGGCTGGCATCGGCACCCCGGGCACAGCCTGATAGTCATCACGTCGGGACAGTTAACCGAGTACCACGCAAACTGTACGCCGCAAGTGTACGGACCGGGCACATCCAATGGCACGACATTGGTGGACGGCGGCAATGACGAACACCTCATTCGGAACGAAGGTTCCGTTGCGGCGACAGGCCTTGCGGTCCAGATTGTCGCCAAAGGTGCTCAGCGTCGGATCGACGAGCCGTCACCGAAGGCCTGCTCGTCGATCTTCTGATACCGTGTCCAGTACGCCGCCAGACGAATCACGGGAGAAGGCTCGAAAGAGCCATCGAACGTTACCGGTAATGCGATAAGGCGGTCCCAAAGATCGGAGCAAGACATGGCTCGGCTACTGTCAGTGAATGTTGGCCTTCCGCGTGATATCGAATGGAAGGGCCGTACGGTTCATACGAGCATATGGAAGGAGCCGCTCACGAGCCGTTGCTGGGCGGCTCGTTTGAATCTGGCCGGAGACGGGCAGGGCGATCTCGCCGGGCACGGAGGTGAGCATCGAGCCGTATTCGTCTACCAGGCCGAATCGGCACGTTTCTGGAAGGAGCAGTTGAAGTGGCCTGATGTTGTCTATGGCCAGTTCTGTGAGAACTTCACGGTTGAGGGCATGCCCGATAGCGATGTATGCATCGGCGACCGGTATCGAATAGGTCATGCACTGTTTGAGGTTACGCAACCTCGGGTGACCTGCTACCGCGTGGGTATTCGCGTTAATGAGCCACGTATGGCAGCTTTGCTTACATCGAGCGGGCGGCCGGGATTCTACCTTCGCGTTTTGAAGGAAGGCGAGGTTGGGGCAGACGACGAAATAGTGAAGGTGGACGAAGCCCGCGAGCGCATGACGGTCACGGAGATCAATGCGCTCCTGTATTCCCCGCATCATCCTCGCGACCGCCTTGAGCGAGCGCTGCGGATCGACGCGCTTTCATCGGGGTGGAAGCGGTCGTTCGAGGCATTGTTGAGCAACTCCGTTACCGGCAAGACGGGAGGCAACGCCGGGCTCGCGCCTGCCTCGGCCGCTTATCCCGCCACACCGGGATTCCGTTCACTCACAGTCGTGTCTGTTGTGGTCGAGTCCGCCGACGTCGTTTCGTATTCCCTGCGGCGAGCGGACAGCCAGCCGTTACCGATGGCAAAGCCAGGCCAGTATGTTGTATTGCGTCTTCCGCAGGACGGTGGGAGACCGCCGCTTTATCGCAGCTACTCGCTCTCCAATGGTCCGTCAACGCTGGAATACCGGATCAGTGTGAAATTCGAAGAGGGGGGAGCAGCCGCCACTTATCTCCGTGATCGCGTGCGCGTCGGGGACGTAATCGATGTCAGCGCTCCTCGTGGAAGTTTCGTGCTATTGCAGAGCCCAAGTCCCGTGGTCCTTCTAAGCGCGGGTATCGGCGCGACCCCCGTTCTCGCCATGCTGAATACGCTGTCGTCGCAACGCTCGACGCGGCAGGTTTGGTGGTTGCACGCGGCTCGTGACGGACAGCATCATCCCTTCGATGCTGAAGCGGGGCGTCTCGCGGAGGCGCTTGCGCATTGCCGTCGGTATATCTGCTTCAGCAAGCCCGACGCCACGCGTGACCGGCAAGGAGTCGAGTACACGGAGACGGGTCATTTTTCAGAAGCCAGGTTAGCGGACGCAGGTATTCCGACGCAAGCGGATGTTTATCTTTGCGGGCCGTCCCGCTTCATGGTCGATATGAAGGCGGCGCTGACGAACCTCGGGTTTGCAAAGAGGCAAATACACACCGAAATCTTCAATGGCCTGGAGTCGATGACTCCGGGGATCGTCGGCGATGCGATTCGTGCGCCTCATCTGCCTGAAAACCATGGCGCCACCGGTCCGATCGTGTCCTTTGCTCGCAGCGGGATCGATGTGCATTGGGACGGTGTGGCCTACCAGAACATCCTGGAGCTGGCCGAGGCGTGCGATGTTCCCGTTCGTTGGGCGTGCCGGACGGGTGTCTGCCACAATTGCGAAAGCGGATTGGTCTCGGGCTCCATAGCGTACAGCTCTGAGCCCATCGACAAGCCCGCAGATGGCAACTTGCTCATCTGCTGCTCGCAACCCGTTGGTGATACGGTCATCGACCTTTGAGCGGACTCTCCGTACCTTTCAATGTAAGCACCGCGCCGCAAGCGTGGTACGTCGTCGATCGTGAAGAAGCATACGGTCGCAGTTAAAGTCACCGGAAGCGAAATCAAAGAGGCCCCATGTTGGCGAGGCCTTGAGCTACGAAATCAGCGTGTTTCTGTTAGTACGTCACAGAAGCTCCACTGCCAGTAAAGCTGTGCTGGGTAGGAGCGTCGTTTGCGTAGTCGGAAACCGCCTGGATGATGTTCACGATCTGCTGCGGCAACCTGCCGCCGCAGACGGCGGTCATTGCAGTACGATCCATCTCAATGGCTGCGGGGAGGTCTTTGATTACCAGTGTGTTCATGTCGATTCTCCGAGGGTGAATTGGTCAGTCAGGAATGTCAGAGCTTGTGTTGAGGGTGTCGTCACTCCTCAGTGAGGACCAAGGCAAAGTCCATGCCAAACGCCGACGCCGCGGCAAGCGATCACTCAACTAGTTGAAAATGTTGGATTTTTAAGGGCGGTCAGTGCGAGTTGATAAACAGGCGTGGGCGCTACGGCCGGTGGGTCGAATCCAACTGTCCGCCTCGCGCTGTGGGTTGGATCGCGACACATGCGGTCCGCCTACGTACCCTGTGTTTATACGATCTCATGGTCGCCATGCTGCGGTGGCCTACTATGGCGAATCCGCGCTCGGTCTTTTTGTACCGGACCTCTTGATAACACCTTGCTGAATCGGCGCTGACTCGCCATCGTCGACGCCGCTTTATTTCCCGTCTAATTGGTCCGGATGGACGCAGGACAGTCGGCACCAGCGGAACCGGTATTCTTCAGCGTAAGCACGAGCCTGCTTCCTTTGATTGCCGTGATGATCTGTCCATAGCTGACGGTCGGGATGAACTGAATGTCCGGCGCAACTGCCACCGGCGGATTCTTTGTTCCGTCCACGGTCAGATCGAGTTCCACTGTGATCGAGTCGATAGCGAAGCCAAAGTCCTGCTTCCGTGCCGCCATATCCTTCCTGGCACTGCAAAGGCCTTCCAGAACCTGCTGCAAAGCGGTCGGAATATCGACTGACTTACCGGGCGGAATCGGCGGCGTGTTACAGCCGACGAGCAGAAATGGCAAGAGAGACAGGGGAAGATAGAAGTGGGCGCGCATCAAGATCCTCTCGTGGGCCGCATCAATTGCCACTATTCACCTGTCTTGCGCCCGGTACTGTTCGCTGCCGTACGGACGCGGGTCGTCGCGGCGGAACGCCGACGATCACGACGTCGTATTGCATCGACTCGCGCGGCAGGCGCTTACTGACCGAACGTCTTCGCAACCACGATCTGATTCTTGACCGATGTCACACCTGGAACCGCTTTCGCCACGACGGCCGCTGTGTCGATCTGAGGCGCGGCCGGCACGGTTCCGTAAAGTGTTACTGCGCCGCTTTTCGCTTTCACGCTGATGTTTGCGGCGTCGATGCTCTTCTCCTTGGCAATCGCCGTACGAACTTGTTTGGCCAGTTCGCGATTCGCTCGTTTTGCGGCTTTGGCATCGACTCCAGCCGATGCCGCTTTTGCAGATCCGGTTGAAGCCGCGGCTGTCTGGCCGGGCTGAGCCCACGTGGTGATAGACGTCAGCGCGATCATTCCGCTGACGGCCAAATTGAGTGCTGTTGCTTTTCTCATCGATTTATCTCCAGGTTTATTGGTTAAGTGTGACAGTTCGTTTTTCTGCAATCGCGGATCGACTGGAGCATGAAATGAGGTTTCCTTATCTTGCATGTGCGCTGTCAGGCCCGCAGTTCATACAAGTCAAGTTTGCCCCTTGGCGGAGTTCGCAGCCGTTGCGTCGAACGCCATTGCGATATCGTCCCAGTCCTCGTCTCGCAAATAGCGCCGCGCGATGGGTAGTACCACGCCTTCTTCCCGTCCCAGATACTCCCAGGTGAATTGCGCGTAAGCGGCTAGAGCCTGTTCAAGCCGGGCAGCCAGGACGCGCGGCGCCGAGTCGCGCCCGACCAGTTCGGAGAGTTCGGCCAATTCGTCGAGCAGTTGTTTGTCGCGCTGATGCCGGCATTCGAGTTCATCTAGCTCCGCATCCGCAACGGAGGTGCGCTCGCGCAGCCGCGGGAATAACCTGGCATCTTCCTTGAGACTATGCCGGCGTATCTGAAGATCACGCAGGCGTTCGACCGTTTCACGCATCGATATCGGCTCCGGCTGCTGACCGGCGGCGCGTGCTGTGCGGACCATGTCCAGCAGCGCGTGGACGGTGTCGGCGATGGTGCGATGTTCGTCGAGGAGCCTGCCGATCGCGCGCGAGGTTGCCGGGCGACTGTCTGCGGCGAAGATCAGGACTGCCACGTTGACCGTACCGGAGTCATCGGACGGTGCAGGCGCGACGTCGCCCGCTTCAGTCAGCCGTTGAGTAGGGGCGATGCAAATCAGGTCGCATCCGGACTTGATTGCCGCCGCGACGATGCTGTCGAACGACGTTTCTTTGCTGGCAGCGATGGACGAATACGGCACGCCTTGCGCGCGCGCTGCAGCCTCGGCCCGAGCCAGCAGTTCCAATGTGCGCTCCGTGAGGTTGCCTGCGCGCGAGGCCGGGCGGTGCAGCGTGGCAGCATGTCGGTACAAAATGGGCAGGAAGGTCACGCGCGCACCCATCGACTGCGCAAACGCGACTGCGTGACCGGTTGCTTCAATGCATGAACCCACATCTCCCACAGGGACGAGAAAGTGTCGATACATGGTATCCCTCATGCTGCATTCAACGTTTGCAGTTCCTGCTGTCCAGTTTCGAAGTCGCCGGCTGGTTTCGCATTCGAGGTCTGTTGGAACTTATCTTAGTCCGCGGCCGGTGCGCTCACCCCTCCCACGAAGGGAGGGGGCTTGGCGCGTGCGGGTGGTACGCTTGAGCCTTCCCCTTATTTCGCTCCCCGCGGCAGCTGGAGATGGCCGTCAGGAGCCTGGACAGGCTCTGCAAGATGGCATCGACATCAACAAGCGCCGGTAGTGTAGCCACCGAACTGGTCCTGAAGACCATCGCGCCGCGCGCGCCGGCCCATTTGCTGATGCGTGAGCGGCTGGCCGCGCACGCGTTGCACTTCGGCGATCAATCCATCGCTCTTGTGCAAGCGCCGGCTGGGTATGGCAAGACTTCTCTGCTTGCGCAATGGCGCCGGGAAACCCTGGCGCGTGGTGCCGCGGTCGCCTTCCTTTCAGTGGATGAGCGGGATGATCCTCAGCGGCTCCTGCAAGGGCTCGTCCATGCCATGCGGGCAGGCTGCGCCCGCCCCGCGTTCGGACGATTGCTGCTTGACGGCGCCGTGGGGTCGGTCGGCGAACTGGACGCCGTGACCGCCTGGCTCGCCGAAGTCGCCCAATTTTCGGGCGATGTTCTGTTGATCGTCGACGAGGCCGACCGTCTACCCGAAGCCGGCCTCACTGCGCTGATCTATGTCTTGCACAATGCTCCGCCCAATCTTCACGTTGCCGTTGCCGCGCGCCGCAGAATCGATACGGCCGTTGCCGATCTGATCGCCTATGGGCAATGCATCCTGGTCGATCCCGAGATGCTGTGTTTTCGACTTGAAGAGACGATTGCGCTGATCGCCAACCGGTTCGGCTCGCGTTTCGACGCCGACGCGTGCGCGAGGCTGTTCGAGTTGACGGATGGCTGGCCGCTCGGGTTGCAGCTCGCAATGGCGGCCATGGCGCGAGCCCGGGATCCCCGGCAGGTGGTGGAGACCATGGCGGCCAATCAGGGCGGACTGCGTGAACACCTTGTCGGGACGCTGATCGCGGAGCTTTCGTCGGAAGATACCGATTTCCTCACGCGCACCAGCCTGGTGGATTCGCTGCACCCGGAACTTTGTCAGGCGTTGACCGGAGACCCACAGGCACCGGAGCGGCTCGCGCGCCTCGTGCGTGAGACGCCCGTGTTCGTCACCTCCGAGGACGGCGCATGGTGCTGGCTGCACGCACTTGTGCGCGACGTCCTGCAAGGCCGCCTCGCTCATGTGCCCGCCGCCGAACGGGCTGCGTTGCATGGCCGTGCTGCTGCCTGGCTGACCCAGCACGGCATGATCGAGCAGGCAGCAAGGCATGCTCACGCCGCGGGCCAGCACCAGACTGCCTACGACCTCGCGGAGCGTTGCCTGCATGACGCAGTCAAGGAGGGACGCCTGACGGCGGTTCTCGAATGGCTTGATCTGCTCCCCGCGGACGAACTCGAGCGGCGTCCGCGTTTGTTGTTGGCAGCGGCCTGGGCATTGGCGCTGGGTGAGCGGCACAAGGAGGCGGAACTTCAGGTGCAGCGCGTCCTCGCCAGCCCCGGGGCCGACGCTCAACTGCGTTACGAATGCGCGCTCATCCTATGCGCGGCCGCCTATTACGCCGATGAGATCGACCGGTTCGTCGAGCTGTTCGCGCCTTGGGCCGAGTTCGCTCCCGCCGCCGATTCCTGGCTCGCCCAGGTTCATGCAAACCGCCTCGCAGTACGTGCGATTCTGCTCGGTCAGCCCGCGCAGGCGCGTCGGTTCCAGCTGGCGGCAAAGCGGGCCGAAGTCGGCAAAGGGATCGGCTACGTGGTGCGCTGGGCCGATTACATCGTGAGCTTCAGCTACGTATGGGAAGGCCAGCTCGTGCTTGCCGAGGAGGTACTCCGTCCGGCACTGGCAAGCGCGGAAGCGGACCTTGGCCGCCGTCATCCGCTCTCGTGCATGTTTGCCGCAACCTGCGCTGCGCTGAGCTATGAAGCCGATCGGGTCGACGAGGCCGCCGCGCTGCTGGCCAATCGGCTTGACATCCTGGAGCGAGGCGGCACGCCAGACACCGTGTCCCTCGCGTACCGCACCGCGGCGCGTATCGCTGCGGTCAAAGGCGACGAACACCGGGCGTTCGATCTCCTCGAGGCAATGTACGCGATGGGTGTGAGCCGGCGCCTGCCGCGTCTGTGTATTGCCAGCATGGCGGAACAGGTGCGTATTCACGCCGGCCGCTATCGCGCGCAAATGTGCGACGCGCTGGTGCGCCGTATCGACGCTATGGTGACGGAGGAAGAACCGAAAAGGGGGCCGCTGTGGAGGCAGTCGGTCGGGCTGCTGGTCGGGTTGGCGCATGCCGGCGCAGCCATCGCGGCGCGTCGCTGGCAGCAGGCGCTCGACGACCTCGCGCAGGCCGGCGAGGCCGCTCTGGCGATGAAGCTTGGTCGATATCAGATTGAAGTCATGGCGATGCGCGCCTTCGCGCTGGAGCAGTCCGGCGCGAACGGGCTCGCATTGCTTCGCGAGGCGATGAATCTCGCGCAGACCTTCCGTTTGACCCGTACGCTGGCCGACGCGCATCCTGCCCTCGCCGACTGGGCGCGGCGCGTCAGCGAAGAGCAGCCTGAATCCGGTGAAGTCGCTCACGCGATTGCGGCAGCGCGCGTAGCCGTGCCGCCACTGGGTCGCCAGGCCACCGTGCCGCGAGCTGTGCCGAGCGTTGTGCTGACGCCCAAAGAGCGCGAGATCCTCGAGCTGCTGGCGCGAAATATGTCGAACAAGGAGATTGCGGCTGCGGCCGCAGTGGGAGAGGGCACGGTGAAGTGGCACCTCAAGAATCTCTTTGGAAAGCTCGACGCCAGCTCGCGAAAGCATGCGGTTCGAAGAGCGTTGGTGCTGGGTTTGCTCGAAGGCGCATAAGTTCGCGCTGCGCTGCGCGCTGTTCACCGAGATGTTCTGCCCCTCCCGCTTTGGGAGGGGCCTGTACGAGCTCCTTTACGTATTCTTCCCTGCACGACGCGCCACAATGCGGCGGATTCCGTCACACCTACGCGACTTGAGTTCATTGCGGGGAAGGGCTGGCTGGCCGCAGTCGAAACAAAACTATCAGGAAGGAGACAAAATGAAGATGAAACTGATCGGCGCGGCAGCGCTCGCCACATTCGCCTGCGCCGCTCAAGCGCAATCTTCGGTGACGCTCTACGGCATCCTCGATTCGGGCTTCCTGTATCAGAGTACTGCCGCAGCGTCGTTTAATCCGAAGGCGCCGAATACGGGATCGGTGTACCGGCTCAAGGACGGCGGCATTTATTCGAGCCTGTGGGGAATCAAGGGTAGCGAAGACATCGGCGGCGGCTATCACATCAATTTCAGGCTCCAGGGTTCGTTCGACAGCAGCACCGGCAAATTCGGCCTTAGCGATACACCCGGTGTCGCGGCTGCGTTCAACCAGTTTGCGACCGTCGGCGTATCGGGACCGTTCGGCACGTTCAACGCGGGCCGGCAGATCATCCCGATGATCTATGCCATGGCCGAGACGGATGTACGGTCCTCCCAATACTTCGGCAGTATCCTGACCGCGTGGCTGGGTATAAACCAGTCAGCCGGTTGGCCTGGCACCAGCACCAATGCGCCAATCGGCGCACTGTATGACAGCAACGCGCTGGTTTACCAGTCGCCCTCTTTCGGCGGTGCTTCGATCGGATTGGAGTACGCACCCGGCGGCGTGGCAGGCCAGTTTCAGGGGGGAACGCGCGAGTCCGCCGTGCTCAAATACGCGAACTACGGTCTGAGCCTGTCCGCTGTGTACTACAACGGACACGATACGAATCCGGCTCCCGGTGCGCCATTGACCGGCCTCGACAACAACCAGTTCGTGTATCTCGGCGCACTTTATACGCTCCACGGATTTTCGGTGTCGGCGTCGTACAGCAACGGCAGGAATCCTGCGCATTCCAATCAGGTCAATATCGATCTGTTTTCCGCGGGCCTGGGTTATCGCTTCAACCCGACGCTTCAGGTGACTTCGGGTCTCTACTACCTGAAAGACAAGAATAATTCGGCAAATCGTTCGACGGAAATTGCGCTCGGAGCCGAATACAAGCTCTCTGTCAGAACCATGGTTTACGGTCAGGTAGGTCACGTCGTGAACAAGGGGACCATGAACCAGACGATCGTCTACGGTCAGCCGGTGGCTCCAGGCCTGACAACGACGGCGGCCATGATCGGCTTGCGCCATAGCTTCTGAACCAACGGCGCATGTGGCGTTGTGCCGTGTCGCATGGGCCATCGCGGCATCCGGTTGCACCACGACACGGTACGTTTCACTTTCGGTGGCGACTGCGCCAGTCACGGGGCGTCAGACCAAAACGCTTCTGGAACCAGACCGTAAACGCTCCCTGGTTTGTGTAGCCCAACAGGGCTGCGACCCGGCCGATCGGATAACGCGGGTTGAGCAGGTAGCGCACGGCAAGATCGCGCCGAACCTCTTCAACGATGCCCGAGAAACGGGAGCCGGCTGAATCAAGCTGGCGCTGCAGGGTGCGCACGGTCAGATTCAGTTGTCGCGCCACCAGTTCGATTGAAGCCTGACTGAGGGGCAATAGCAGGTAGATCGTCTTGCGCACCTCCAGCGCAATAGAATCTGCCGCCGTATCGTTGAGCGGATTGGCGAGGCTTTCCGCATAACGGACCAGCACGGGGTCTGCATTCGGATTCGGATAGTCGAGGTCCGCTGCTGCACAAACGAATCCGTTGAAGTCGCTTTCAAATGTGATCGGACAGCCGAAGAACCGGCGATGGAAGGTCAGCTCAGGCGGCGCCGCATGAGTGAAATGCACACTGTGCGGTTTCCAGTGGGCGCCGAGGAGCGCGCTGGAATGGCGGGCCAGCACGCCGACGGCCAGTTCGATCGCCTGGACTGTCCGGGTGCCAGGTTCGGCGACAATCTCTTCGCGGATCGTCACCGTGTCGCCGGTCGTTTCGACGTACACAGCCAGCGCTTCGTTGAGCAGATAGCGGTACTGCGCCGCGGCCAGTAGCACCTCGCGGAGCGTGCGCTTGTGGGCGAGCAGAACGTTGACGACGCCACTGCCGAACTGCTGGCGGGTTTGCGCGATCCGCAGCCCCAGTGTCAAACACGACGCTTTCTCCGCAGTCGCTTCGAGCAACCGGCAGGCACCGTCAGCCGGAATCCGTTCCTCTGGGTTCGCCAGCGCCACGGCGTCGAGACCGACCGCCTGCACAAGCTCGTAGGGGTTCAGACCCAAGCCTCTCACCACGTCGAAATACCCGTGCAGTGTCGACGACCTCACCATGCTTTGCATTCGATCTCCATCCATTCCTCACGCGCGAAGCCGATTGGCGCGGGATTGGTGTTAACGCGCGGTGTCGTCAAATCATAAAACAATGTCGTCGGAAACGAAATCCGTATCGCCGGATTGCCGTATCTTCGCCTTACTGATTGATTTCCTGACGCGTCGACATGCACCCGGCGCCGAAGAAAAACATCCAACTATTTCTGGAGGAAACGATGCAATTTCTCGACGACTCGCTGCACCCGGAGAATCAGCACAAGGTAGTCATTACGACGGCTCCGTACGGACCGGAATGGGCGCCTGAGGATTTTCCCGAAGACATTCCGGTGACGATGGAAGAGCAGATCCAGAAGGCCGTCGACTGCTACAACGCGGGCGCGACCGTGCTGCACCTGCACGTGCGCGAGCTGGATGGCAAAGGCTCGAAGCGCCTGTCGAAGTTCAACGAACTGATCGCGGGCGTGCGCGCCGCCGTGCCGGACATGATCATCCAGGTGGGCGGCTCGATCTCGTTTGCACCGGAAGACGACGGCCAGGCCGCGAAGTGGCTGTCCGACGACACGCGTCACATGCTGGCCGATCTCGACCCGAAGCCCGATCAGGTGACGGTCGCGATCAACACCACGCAGATGAACATCATGGAATTGCTCTATCCGGAGTACCTGGAAGGTACGTCGCTGGCCAATCCTGCGCTCATGGCCGCCTATAGTGAAATGACGGTGCCCGCGGGACCGGCCTGGGTTGAGGAACATCTGCGCCGCCTGCAGGCATCGGGCATCCAGCCGCACTTCCAGCTCACCGGCATTCATGCGCTCGAAACGCTCGATCGCCTGGTACGCAAGGGCGCCTACAAGGGGCCGCTGAACCTGACTTGGATCGGCATCGGCGGCGGCTTTGACGGTCCGAACCCGTTCAACTTCTTCAACTTCGTCCACCGCGCGCCGGACGGCGGCACGGTCACGGCCGAGTCGCTGTTGAAGAACGTTTTGCCATTCAACATGATGGCGATGGCCATGGGCCTGCACCCGCGCTGCGGAATCGAGGACACGATCATCGACCAGCACGGCAATCGGATGAGCTCGGTGCAGCAGATCGAGCAGTGCGTGCGCGTGGCACGCGAACTGGGCCGTGAGATCGCGAGCGGCAAGGAAGCGCGCGAGATCTACAAGATCGGCGTGCAATACAAAACGGTGGACGAAACCCTCGCGGCCAACGGTATGGCACCGAGTCGCAAGGCAGGTGTGAAAAACCTGCCCCTGCGCGCCGCGTAACAGGGTGGGACTCGCCAACGGCATGATATTGCGCGTCGATGGTGATTGAAGAAGGAGGCTCCCCGGCTCGCATCGGGGGGCGACACAAATATCGGCCCCTTTTGTCCATCATGGGAAAAGGGCGCCGGACGCGCGAGACGCGGAGGAGACGAAATGCTTTTACAGCATGCTGAGCCCACGACGGGCGATCTTTCAACAACACAATCCGGGATACCGGCCTACGCATGGGTGGTATGCGCGCTCACGATCGGCCTGCTGCTTTCCGACTATATGTCGCGCCAGGTTCTCAACGCGGTCTTTCCGTTTATCAAGTCCGCGTGGAATCTCTCTGACACGAAGCTCGGCTCGCTCAGCAGCGTGGTGGCACTCATGGTTGGCGTGCTGACCTTTCCGCTTTCGGTTCTCGCGGATCGCTGGGGCCGCGTCAAAAGCATTGTACTGATGGCGGCGCTGTGGAGTCTCGCGACGCTCGGATGTGCCATCTCGACGACTTACGGCGAGATGTTGCTCGCACGCGCGTGTGTCGGTATTGGTGAGGCAGCCTACGGAAGTGTGGGCATCGCGCTGGTCCTGAGCATTTTTCCGCCGCGTCTGCGCGCCACGCTCACCGCCACTTTCATGGCAGGCGGCGCATTTGGCTCCGTGATGGGCATGGCGCTGGGCGGCGCTGTCGCGACCCACCTTGGATGGCGCTGGTCGTTCGGCGCGATGGCTTGCGTCGGTATCGCGCTGGTTGTCATTTACCGTTGTGTTGTCACGGAGAAAAGGCTGGCGGCACTGCAGCCGGCGACCGCCGGGCACAAGGGTAACCTCGGCGTGCGGATGAGCTTCCGCGCGCTGATGAAGGGGCTGTTTTCCACAAAGGCCGTCGTTTGTGCCTATGTGGGCAGCGGTATGCATCTGCTCGTGCCGGCGGCCGTGTGGTCATGGATGCCGAGCTTCCTGAATCGCTATTACGGCATGGCGCCGGATAAGGCCGCCGTGCATGGTGCGGTGTTCGTACTCGTGACTGGCCTTGGCATGATCGTGTGCGGCTGGCTCTCCGACCGGCTCAACAGGAAGGTCGTACAAAGAAAGTGGCTGACCGCGATCGTGTACTGCTTGTTGTGCTGCGTCCTGCTGGGCATCGCTTTCCAACTGCCGGCCGGCCGGTTGCAACTCGTCCTGATCGGTTGCGGCATGTTCTTCTGTGCCGGCGCGACGGGGCCCTCGGGCGCCATGGTGGCGAACCTTACCCCGCCGTCGATCCACGCTTCAGCATTCGCCACCCTGACACTGGCCAACAACCTGCTGGGGCTGGCGCCCGCGGCTATTCTCACGGGCATCGTCGCAGACCGGATCGGCTTGCTCGGCGCCTTGCAACTGGTCCCGCTGGCGCCGCTGTTCGCGGCGATCGCGTTTGCCATTGGCCGTCGCAGCTACAGGCGCGACCTCGACCTCGTGAATACACTGCGTGAGAAGGCCTCGCTCTGAGCGGCTCCCTCGCGCTTGCCGCGTCGTCCGCATGGTGAAGCGGCGGCGCGGTCGGTTAAATCCGGTCAACAAGGCAGTACCTGGACACTTTGCGGTAATCGACGCCTTCGCCGGGACGTAACGTTCTCCGGCAGGCGCATTCCCCTTCTGTAAATCGAGCAATAAACTGGAGAACGAATCATGGCGAAAGCAGTCCGCTTTCATGAAACCGGCGGCCCTGAGGTCTTGCGTTACGAGGACGTTGAAGTCGGTGATCCGGGCCCGGGCCAGGTTCGCCTGCGCCATGAGGCAGTGGGCCTGAATTTCGCGGACACCTATTTCCGCTCCGGACTGTATCCGGTTCCGCTGCCCGCCGGCATGGGTGTGGAAGCAGCCGGCGTGGTCGAAGCAGTGGGCGAGGGCGTGACGAACGTCGCGGCAGGTGATCGTGTCACCTACACGGGCTTTATCAACACGCTTGGCGCCTACAGCACGGAGCGCCTGTGTCCGGCAGCACCGCTGATCAAGCTGCCTGACGGCATTACCTGCGAGACAGCGGCAGCCATGACGATGCGCGGCTTGACCTCGTCGTATCTGATGCGGCGCATCTACGACTTCAAACCCGGCAATACGATTCTGCTTCATGCGGCCGCGGGCGGCGTCGGGCTGATCGTATCGCAGTGGGCCAAGCTGCTGGGGCTCACGGTGATCGGCACGGTTTCGAACGAAGCCAAGGCGGAAGTCGCCCGCGCGCATGGCTGCGAACACACCATCAACTACAGCCATGAAGACGTCGCCGCGCGCGTACGCGAGCTGACCGATGGCGCCGGGGTCAATGTGGTGTTCGACAGTGTCGGCAAGGATACCTTTGAAGCGACTCTGAATTCGGTCAAGCGCCGCGGCCTGATTGTTTGCGTCGGCACGGCATCGGGGCCGATACCGGCATTCAATCCGCAGATCCTGGCAATGAAAGGATCGCCGTACCTGACCCGTCCGGCGCTCGCCGACTACATCGCCGACCCGGCCGAAAAGTCGGACCTGGCCGGGGAGATCTTTGGCCACGTTGCGGCTGGCCGCATCAAGATCGAGATCAACCAGCGCTATGCGCTCGAGGATGCCGCGCAAGCGCACCGTGATGTCGAATCGCGCAAGACAACGGGTTCATCGGTCTTCGTCATCTAAGGAGGGCACCATGCTTGTCGAACAACTCACTAACGCCATTGGCGCCGAACTGGTGGGTGTCAAGCTCGCCGACGCGATCCACGACGATGGCCTCTTTGCAGAGATCCGGGCGAACCTGCTCAGGCACCGTGTTCTGTTCCTGCGCGATCAGGACATTAGCCATGCTGAGCATGTTGCTTTCGCGCGCCGCTTCGGTGAGCTGGAGGACCACCCGGTCGCGGGCAGCGATCCAGAGCATCCGGGCCTCGTGCGAATCTACAAGTCGCCGGATCAGCCCAACGACCGCTACGAAAACGCGTGGCATTCCGACGCCACGTGGCGCGAAGCCCCGCAGTTCGGCGCCGTGCTGCGCTGCGTGGAATGCCCGCCCGTTGGCGGCGACACGATGTGGGCGAACATGGTGCTCGCGTATGAGAACCTGCCCTCGCACGTGAAGGAGCAGATCGCCGAACTGCGCGCACGTCACAGCATCGAAGCGAGCTTCGGTGCGGTGATGCCGATCGAGAAGCGGCATGCCTTGAAAGCCCAGTATCCCGACGCGGAGCATCCGGTCGTGCGCACGCACCCCGAGACGAGCGAGAAAGTGCTGTTTGTCAATGCGTTCACCACGCACTTGACGAACTACCACACGCCGGCCCGCGTGCGCTTTGGCCAGGACGCCAATCCGGGCGCTTCCGATCTGCTGCGTTATCTGATCAGCCAGGCGTACATCCCGGAATACCAGGTGCGCTGGCGCTGGAAGCCGAACAGCATCGCCATATGGGACAACCGCTCCACGCAGCACTACGCCGTGATGGATTACGCGCCGTGCCATCGAAAGATGGAGCGAGCCGGAATTATTGGCGACAAGCCGTACTAACCTGAAGGACTCCGCGTCGTGACGCTCAATACCGCACCTACCGTACTCGTCGTGCCCGGTCTGCGTGACCATGTCGCCGAACACTGGCAGACACTGCTGCAGGCTCGTCTTCCCAAAACGGCTTCGGTGCCGCCGCTCGAGCAGGACAAGCTCAGCTGCGCGGCGCGCGTCGCGGCGCTGGACGAGGCCATCGCGAAGATCGATGGCCCGATCGTACTGGTCGCTCACAGCGCCGGCGTCATGATTACCGTGCACTGGGCGCGGCACCACAACCGCCCGATCCAGGGCGCGCTGCTGGCCACGCCGGCGGACCTGGAAGTTACCATGCCCGCCGGTTATCCGACGCTGGACGTGCTCGAAGAACACGGGTGGCTGCCGTTTCCGCGTAAGCCACTGCCGTTCCCGAGTATTCTCGGCGCCAGCCGCAACGATCCGCTTGCAGGGTTTGATCGCGCTGCCGGTATGGCGGCAGACTGGGGCAGCCGTCTCGTGGACCTCGGCGAAGTCGGGCACCTGAACCCCGCGGCCGGCTATGGCGACTGGCCGCAGGCGGACACCCTGATCCGCGAGCTGATCTGACATGGAAGCCATGTTGCGTCGGGCCCGTGATCGGGAGAACAGATAATGTCACGCCAGATACCGGTCGGATCAGCCGATGAACTCGCCCCAGGACAACGCAAGCTGGTCTTCGTTGACGGTCGCAGTGTCGTGCTCCTGAACGTCGACGGTGAACTCTGCGCCGTCGACAACACCTGTCCGCACAACGGCGCATCGCTTGCAGGCGGGCAGATCGAAGGGCGCCTGCTTCGCTGCCCCGCCCACGGCCTTCGTTTTGACGTCGTGACCGGTTGCATGCCGGGCAAAGGCGGTTTGAGTCTTGTGACCTTTCCCATCCGGAACGTCGCCGGCACGCTCGAACTCACCGTCGGCGATACCACGGCAGATGCGTGTCACGCGCAATCAAGCTGAATCTGGACAAATGAGGAAGATAGTCATGTATGGTTTGATGATGCAGCAACCGCTGCTGGTCGCATCGCTGCTCACCCACGCCGAACGGCATCACGCCGGGCAGGAAATCGTGTCGCGACGGGTCGAAGGCGACATTCACCGCTATCGCTATCTCGATCTTGCGCAACGCGCCAGAAAGCTGGCCAACGCCCTTGCCGGGCTCGGCATTGCTCAGGGCGAGCGCGTCGGTACGCTGGCATGGAACGGCTACCGCCACATGGAGCTGTACTTTGCGGTGTCGGGTTCCGGCGCCGTGCTCCACACGCTCAACCCCAGGCTGCACGTCGATCAGATCGCCTACATCATCGATCATGCCGACGATCGCGTCATTTTCTTCGACCTGACCTTCCTCCCGCTGATCGAGTCTGTCGCATCGCGTATCAAGAGCCCGAAGGTATTCGTCGCGATGACCGACCGCGCAAACATGCCGGCCAGACACGACCTGCCGGTCATGTTGCTGTGCTACGAAGATCTCATCGACGGTCACAACGACGACTTCGCCTGGCCGCTCCTCGACGAGAACCACGCCTCTTCCCTGTGCTACACGTCAGGGACCACCGGCAATCCGAAAGGGGTGCTCTACAGTCATCGTTCAACGCTTCTGCACACTTACGCAGCGGCGTTGCCCGATTCACTGAACTGTTCAGCGCGGGACGTGATCCTCCCGGTCGTCCCCATGTTTCATGTGAACGCGTGGGGTCTGCCTTATATCGCATGCATGGTCGGCGCCAAGCTCGTGTTCCCGGGTCCCGCTCTCGATGGAAAATCGCTCTATGAGCTGATCGAGGCCGAACAGGTCACGCTCTCCGCCGGTGTCCCGACTGTCTGGCAGGGGCTGCTTCGTCATGCGGCCGAGCGTGGCACGACGTTTACTTCCATGCGCCGCACGATCGTGGGAGGCGCGCCGTGCCCGACGGCCATGACCGCGGAATTCCAGGAGCGCTACCAGGTCGACGTCCTGCATGCGTGGGGGATGACGGAACTGAGCCCGGTCGGCACGGTTTGCAGCTTCAAAGGGCACCACCTGTCGTTGCCGGCGCAGCAGCGCTACGCTATCCAGGCGAGGCAAGGCCGCGCCGTGTTCGGCATCGACATGCGGATCGTGGGCCCGGACGGCAAGGAGTTGTCATGGGACGCTCAGGCATCGGGCGACCTGCAGGTGCGCGGGCCGTGGGTGACGTCCGGTTACTTCGGCGGCGAAGATGCGTCGCCGCTATGCGATGGGTGGTTTCCGACCGGTGACGTGGCAAAGATCGATCCCGACGGCTTCATGCAGATCACCGACCGCAGCAAGGACGTCATCAAATCCGGCGGGGAATGGATCAGCTCGATCGACATCGAGAACGTGGCCTGCCTGCACCCGGGAGTGGCGAGCGCCGTGTGCATCGCCGCGAGGCATCCGAAATGGGACGAGCGCCCGTTGCTGCTGATCGTGAAGACGCCGGAGAGCGCGCTTGGATCTGACGAGTTGCTCGAATTTTTTGACGGCCGGGTCGCGAAGTGGTGGAAGCCCGATGCCGTCGTGTTCGTAGAAGCCCTTCCTCTCGGTGCAACCGGCAAGGTGCTCAAGAACCAGTTGAGGGATCGGTTCCGGGACTACTACGTGACCGCTTGACGCGGCGCGCAACACGATGGACACCCGGATGTCCGTCGTCGAGTTCCAGCCTTTGCCGTCGCCGAATCTCGTGAGGCTCCCGGCTCAGAAGCGCTCGGCTATGTACTTGAACGGATAGTCCGGATCTTTATAGCCATCGGGTTTTTGTCTCTTCGGCAGCGTAATTTTCTTGCGCGGCGTTTCCTGATAAGGAATTCTTCCGAGCACGTCGCTGATGATATTGAGGCGCACGCGCCGCTTGTCGTTCGAATTAGCTACATACCACGAAGCGATATCGGTGTCCGACGCCTCGAACATCGCGTCGCGTGCACGGGAGTAGTCATACCATCGGCTATAGGATTTCAGGTCCATTTCCGTCAGCTTCCAGACCTTGCGTCCGTCGTGGATGCGAGCTTCGAGGCGGCGCGTCTGTTCTTCGGGGCTGACCTCCAGCCAGTATTTAAGCAGGATCACCCCCGAATCGACGATCGCACGCTCGACAAGCGGCACCGCCTTGAAAAAGGTCGCGACGTCCTCGTCGGAACAGAAGCCCATCACTCGCTCGACTCCCGCGCGGTTGTACCAGCTGCGATCGAAGATCACGACTTCTCCCGCAGCCGGCAGATACGGCACGTAACGTTGCAAGTACATCTGGCTCTTCTCGCGTTCACTTGGCGCAGACAACGCAACCACGCGAAATACCCGAGGACTCACCCGTTCGGTAATCGCCTTGATCGTGCCGCCCTTACCGGCGCCGTCGCGTCCTTCGAACACGATGCAGATCTTGCTTCCCGTTTGCACGACCCATTCCTGAAGCTTGACCAGTTCAACGTGCAGATGAAACAACGCCTTCCGGTATTCCTTGTAAGAGAGAGCGTTGCCCTCCGCGGAAGGCACTTCTTTCCCCCGAGTCTTCGCCATTCCCATATCTCCGCGCGGACGTGACCTGCATAATTTTCCCGTGATCCTTTAGCAAGGTAGGACGCCGGACACCGGACGGCCATACGACTTTGGTCCAATATCGTCGCTGAAACGTGCGCAGTATCTTGCTGGAGTCCACCATTGGATCGTCGATCCGACGGTCGTCGCCATGCTATGTCCACGTGCTGATTCGAACAGCGCCATCGCCACCGGCAAAGCGGCACTTGTGACCGCCGGAACAGCATTAGGACTGCTGCCGCGTTCGTGATCGGCGCGACGAAAATGCACCCTCCGGCGGCATTCGCCCGCCGCCGCGTGTCGACATGCCATGAGCGCGTTCGGCCGGGGGGACGATAAACACATGCCAACCGCGGCGAGAGACCTCATGTACGCTATCGGCCTGATGGATCAGGGAAACATCGACACCCGCGAGCCGGTTCTGGACATCGTCGATCGGGTGTCCGAATTGTGTTTTGGCCTGTTTATGGCGCTAACGTTTGTCG
Organism: Paraburkholderia sp. BL17N1; assembly: GCF_003634175.1. Classification (NCBI taxonomy): domain Bacteria; kingdom Pseudomonadati; phylum Pseudomonadota; class Betaproteobacteria; order Burkholderiales; family Burkholderiaceae; genus Paraburkholderia; species Paraburkholderia sp. BL17N1. The sequence goes on along the minus strand of NZ_RBIW01000002.1, from coordinate 3,235,917 downwards.
GCGCCGTGTCGGCCGTCACAGCCGGCGAAGGTGCCGGGCGGAAGATGTTTTATACGGCGCTTGGCTGCAACCTCGCGTGGGGCCTCGCCGATGCGGTCATGTTTCTGGTCCGCACGCTGACGAATCGCGGCCGGCGGCTGAGGCTTGCGCTGACCGTGAGACATGAGCCGGATGCGGCGGCGGGAGTTCGCGCGCTTCGTGACGCATTGCCCAGGTGGGTCGCGCCGCTGATCGCCGATACGGAACTGGAACTCATCCGGGCGCGCATTGCCGCCATCCCGGATTTACCGCAACGGCCGCGCTTTTTGCGGGCTGACATGGTCGCAGCGGCGGCCATCTTTCTGATCGTAGTCTCCTCGACGTTCCCGGTCGCCTTGCCGTTCGTCGTGTTCAGCCACGTCCCGACTGCCTTGATCGTCTCGCGTGCATTGACGATCGTCATCCTGTTTGGCAGCGGAATAGCGCTGGGCCGTCATTCCGGGTTCGGTGAATGGAAAGCGGGATTGGCCATGGCAGCGCTCGGCGTACTGCTGACCATGGCAATCATCGCGTTGGGAGGATAAAGCAAACGCGGCTCTCCCGGACCGCGTACCGAGCCGGCTACAACCTCACGTGATCGGCTCCCTGCGCCACGACCGCCGATCAGGTCGCCCGGCGTAAGACCAAGGTCTGATTTTCCGATTGTCGCATCGTGACATTATGTAATCGGAGACGTCGCCACCGACGCGCCCGTTCACCGAAGACGCGACAGTTTGCATGTTCGCGGGAGACTGCTCGTGTGTGCCATGAGGACAGGAGCGGCAGCCGCGTGAGGACTTCACGGGTCATTGTGCACCGCTGCGTTGCTCGCGGGATGAGCCAGTAAGGCGAGCCGGATTGCGGGCAACCATTGGATCGCGATTGGGCAGGGAACAAGCGGCCAGAAATCGAGCTGGCAGTCCGCACTGTAACCACAATGGAGGTCGATAATGAACAGACGGAATTTTATGCAAAAGATCGCGATTTCAAGCGCCGCCGCGAGTTTGACATTGACGGGGTGCACCGCGACATCCGGCAGCGGCAAGAGTCCTGAAACTGACGCGGCAAAGCGGCAAGAGATCAATGCAGCCGTGGACGGCACGTTGTCACGATTGGCCACGACAGTAAAAGGTTCGAGTGAACTGGTCTCGAAGGCTCAAGGGGTGCTGGTTTTCCCATCGGTGAAAAAGGCGGCCTTCATTGTCGGCGCCGAGCACGGCGAGGGCGCATTGCGAGTGGGTGGCGCGACAGTCGGCTACTACAACACGACCTCCGCTTCATTCGGACTCCAGGCGGGCGTCCAGTCGACCGCGGTCATATTTCTCTTCATGACGCAATCCGCGCTGGACGGTTTCCGCAATTCGGCGGGGTGGTCGGCGGGAGCCGACACAGGAGTCTCGGTCGCGAAAATGGGTGCCAACGGCGCGATAGATACAACATCAGCGACCTCACAAGTGGTTGCGCTCGTCTTGACCAACGTCGGTCTGATGGCGGATCTGTCGCTCGCCGGAACGAAGGTGACCAAACTTGATTTGTAAGCGCGCGCTACGCGCTCGAGCATACAAAATTAATCAGCATGCTTAAGGAATGCCATATTGATTCGAACCTCTGCACAGCGGACGGCGCGGTACGATGCGATCAACGTTCGTGAGCTGGCCAAATAGGCACGTCTTTACTATCATTCGGCGCGCGCAATGATTCGCTATTGATGGCGTGGTGATGGCAATTTCACCAGGAGACTCATAATCTGATTCACGCAATGCACACAGATCTTTCCGGATAAAAAGCTTGTTGTACGTCCGCTGGTGGCAATAGGACGGCGCACGGGATATATCTAAATAGTCCTTTAGACGTTCCGGCCCGTTGCCGCCTGGATATTGTCCGCCGGTCGCTATATGACGCGAATTCACGGTGCCAGTTAAGGGCATACTTGCATGTATGCAGGCCTGTACTGGATCCACACGAGGAGATGCACCGCTACATTGTATTTAGCAAGGCTTTTCAACGTTCAGATAAGTGCTAGTGAGTGTCCATACAGTACGCATCGGCCAGGGATTGGAAAATCTCAAAAAAGTCTTTCATGAACCTTCACATCCTTGCCTGAGGCTCTATACTGTCTTCAAGTTACCGATGTTTCAGGTTCAACGCTAAGAATCAGTATAGTTGACCGAATCCGCACGTGGCGAGACGGCGACTTTGGACATGCACTCAACATTGGTGACGGAGAGACCAGTGATCAATCTGATCGTGCGTGGCAAAGACCTGGTGCAAGGCATGGTCGGTATCGCCATGGCCTGCTGCTACGCGGCCCGACTGCGCTCGCCTAGAGATGTCCACCGGCAGTCGCGTGCCTCACCCATCAGCGCCCGTTCGCCTCGGGAACGAGCATATTGGCGGCTGAGAACACCAGGCGCGAAATCATTGGCGTTTTTCGACGACGTTGCGGATCAGCCCGAAAAATGGATTGCTGCCAATGAGCGCGAGCTTGCCAATGCAAAGCCGGGACGGCACGCACATGCAGGCGCAAGCGCGACCGGTCTGCAAGCAGAACGCTGCGGCAGGCGCGGGATTCTGGACGAAAGAATTCATTTGCGGGACGCGCTTGAAATGTTGCCGGTCGCGATGCTTACGCTCGATCGGAAAAATCAGATAGTCTTTGCGAACGCCAGAGCGATAGAACTGTTCGGCTACACCAGCGAAGAATTGACCGGCGCACCGATCGAGATGCTGTTTCCGGTCCATGCCTGGCAGGGTTGCGATTCCATGGCCGAAGACCGCGGCGCCCGTCACAGGAGCGCCGATCGGGCAACGACACAGGTGCTGGTCGCGCGCCGGCGCGACGGTGAAGGCTTTCACGTGGAAGCCGATACCAGCAGATACAGCGCGTCTGATCAGGGTTTGCAGATCATTGCCATAGCAGGGCTCGTGGCCTGCCGCGAAGTCGATCAAAACCGCAAGGAGATGGCTCATCTGGTGCGGGTTTCATCTTTGGGAGAACTAGCGAGTTCTCTCGCACACGAGCTGAATCAGCCGCTTACCGCTATCTTGAGCAACGCGCAAGCGGCGCAGAAATTGATTGAGTCGGAGAAGGTCAATACGGCAGAACTCCGTGAGACATTGGGCGATATCATTCTGGATAACCGGCGCGCGAGTGAAGTTATCCAGAAGATCCGGACGATGGTACGAAAAGGTGACCTTGAGCTGCAGCCGGTAGATATCGGCGATGTGGTCCGGGACATCGCCCTGCTCGTACATAGCGACGCAGTAGCGCGGGAAGTTCGCACGGAATTCGACATCGCCGACAATCTGCAGACGTTGTTCGGCGATAGGGTTCAACTGCAGCAGGTGTTGCTCAATCTGCTGCTGAACGCCTTCGACGCGGTGAAGGATTGCGATCCGGCTGAACGCGTCATCGAAACTACGGTGCGAGAAGGGGTCGGGGGAGGAGTACGGATTACGGTGAAGGATCGAGGTCAAGGGTTGACCGTCGACAAGATGAATAAAATATTCAGGCCATTCTTTTCGACGAAGCCCCAGGGACTCGGTCTTGGTCTTTCCATCAGCCGCACGATCGTCACAGCGCACGGAGGCTGGTTATGGGCGGAGAACAACGAGTGCAAGGGAGCGTCGTTTCACATAATGCTGCCTCAGAAAGCGGCTGTACGAATGGATCCCCGCGGGTCGTCATAAATCCGGACACCGCGCGTGTTTTCATCGTGGACGACGACGAGCAGGTGCGATGCGCGCTCTCCCGACTGCTTCGCGTATCCGGTTATCTGGTTGAAACTTTCGACAGCCCCGAAGCTTTTCTGGATAGAGCCGACCTCGCCAGCGTACCTGCATGCCTCATTCTCGATTTGCAGATGCCGGGCAAGTCGGGGCTTGAAGTGCAGCGCAATCTCAATCAGCTCTTGCCTATCGTTTTTCTGACCGGGCACGGCGATGTCGGGTCGAGCGTTGAAGCAATGAAGGGTGGTGCGCTCGATTTTCTGCCCAAGCCGGTATGTCAGTCTCTCCTGCTTGCCGCGGTGGACCGCGCGCTAAAGGTCGCTTGCATGGAGTGGGCGAAGAGGAGCGAAAAGGCTGAGCTGCAGGAACGGGTCGATTGTCTCACGCACCGCGAGCGTGAAGTCATGGCGCTCTTATTGACAGGGCGTCTGAACAAACAGGTCGCCAGCGATCTTGGGGCGGCTGAAAAGACCATCAAGATTCATCGCGCCCGGGTGATGAAGAAGATGAAGGCGCGATCGATTGCCCAACTGGTTCGGCTCGCGGAAAAGGTCGGCATGGACGCAGCCGACGACCTATAAGTTTGCATTGCCCCGATCGGGATTGCGCGGGAAGGGAGGCCGGCGCAATTCCATCCTGTTGACGCCGCTAGTGGACCAAGGTCCTATATCTCGCTTTAAAATCTCACGTTACGCTGGAACTCCGAACGGGTTTTCTCGTGGAGCGACCGCGCTTTCGCATATCAAAATGGTCAACCCCAATCAGATCGTTGCCATAGTCGACGATGATGAATCGGTATGCCGAGCCATCAAGCGGCTGCTGCGCGCCTCAGGTATTGAGGCGGAGACGTTCTCCAGCGGCGACGAGTTCTTGAATACGCTCTCGGCGATTCCGTCGTACCGGCCTGCGTGCGTTATTCTCGACATCCAGATGCCTGGCACAGGCGGACTGGAAGTTCAGCGTCAACTTGCGCCGATGGGCCTGCCGGTCATCATGATCACCGCGCACGATGAGTTCTCCGTCAGACAGACCGCGCTCGCGTCAGGCGCTGCCGCATATCTGCGAAAACCGTTCAATGCGGCCATCCTGATCAAGGCTGTGGAAATGGCGATGAATGGTCCGCTGCGCCCTTGAAGTATCTGTGCCCGGCCGGGCGATATGAGACCAAGGTCTGATTGCCTCTCTGTATTTCAGCTACCAAACTGACCTACATCAGCGCGCGGCTCAAATCGCCAGCCGTCGTCGTGCGCGGGTTACTGCGCGCGCAGCGCTCAAAGAAAAAGCCGGAGTACGTGATGAAACCAGGGCCCACCTTACTCGCTTCTGCAATTGCGATTCTGTTCAGCGCCATTGCATTCGACACGTCGGCCGCCGACTTCGATGGCAGCAAACGACTCATCTGCGCGACGATCGACGCGCATTCATGCGATCCCGGACTAACCTGCAGCCGTTCTTTACCGGCGGATATCGGAGCGCCCCGGTTTCTCTCGCTTGACTTCGACAAGAAGGTGATCATCGGACCCGCGCGAACGACGCCCATGCGTATCGCCAGCAAAGATGCCAATCAAATCATCATGGACGGGACAGAGATGGGATTTGGGTGGACCTTGGTGCTCGATTCGACCGACGGATCAATGACATTGACGATCGTCAATAGCGACGAAGCGCTGGTGCTCTTCGGCAACTGTACGGTCTTGTGATCAGGCGGGCGCGCAATGAAAACTGTCGCCATCCATCATTCCACGCGGGGGCCGCATTGTCTCAGTGCTGCGGACACACCGGTTGTGTTTCGTCGTTCGTGGCGCGCGCTGCTGCTGATGGCAGCGGCGGTGACCTTGCTCGCTGCCTGCAAAAAGCAACCTGCCGCGCCTGCCGCTGCCGCGCCGGAGGTGACCATTACGACCGTCGTACAGAAGGACACGCCTGTCGATTTCGAATTTACCGCTCAGACCCAGAGTTCTCGCGAGGTCGAGATTCGTGCTCGCGTGGACGGTTTTCTCGACAAACGCCTGTACGTTGAGGGGCAACTCGTCAAGGCCGGGCAGACGATGTTCCAGATGGACCGCAAGCCGTTCGAGGCCGCGCTGCAAACCGCGAAAGGACAACTCGCGCAGCAGCAGGCGCGTTATCAGGTTGCCAAGGCGAATCTGGCGCGGGTCGAGCCGCTCGCTGCTCAAAACGCGTTGAGCAAGAAAGATCTCGACGACGCGATAGGCAACGAAAAGCAGTCCGCCGCCGCAGTGATCGCGGCAAAGGGGGAAGTCGATACGGCACAGCTCAATCTCGGCTATACGACGATCAAATCCCCCCTTGCGGGTCTGTCGAGCTTTGCACGTCAGCAGGACGGCAGCTATGTCACGGCGACTTCCAACGGCTTGCTGACCTACGTTTATCAACTGGACCCGATGTGGGTGAACTTCAGTATCTCCGAAAACGAGATGTTGAAGTACCGGGACCAGATTGCAGCAGGTCTTCTGAAATTCCCGGAGCACAGCGATTTTGTCGTCAAGCTGATCCTGGCCGACGGATCGGTGTTCTCGCAGGTGGGCCGTATCGACTTTGCGAATCCTGCTTTCAGCACCGAAACGGGGACTTTTCTGGTGCGGGCGGTGTTCGATAATCCGAAGGGAGCATTGCGGCCCGGTCAATTCGTGAAAGCACGCGTTTCCGGGGCCATCAGGCCCAACTCGATTCTCGTGCCGCAGAGGTCCGTATTGCAAGGCTCGAAGAGTCACTTTGTCTGGGTCGTCGACGACCAGTCGAAAGCGCACCAGCGGGTCGTCGAAGTGGGCGATTGGCAAGGCGACGACTGGTTCGTCTCGGAGGGACTCAAGCCGGGCGAGCGCATCGTGGTGGATGGCGCACTGCGTGTCGCAGCGGGGGCGCAACTCAAGATCGTTAAAGGCCCATCCGCCGAGAAGAACGCAGCGCCCCCCGCACCTGCCGGGTCTGAAAGTGCGGCGCAGGCGCCTGCACCTTCCACGCAGGCCAAGGAGTCTGAGGCGCAAGGAACCGGCAGCGGTGCGACCCAATGAAAGGCCGACCGATATGAGCATCTCGCACTACTGCATCGATCGGCCGATTTTCGCGTCGGTCATTTCGATTGTCATTACGCTAGGTGGCGCGTTGGCGATGTTCGCCCTGCCGGTCGCGCAGTATCCCGACATCACTCCGCCGCAGATCACCATTTCCGCCACGTATCCGGGCGCGAACGCGGAGGTTGTGGCGAACAATGTCGCCGCGCCGATCGAGCAGCAGGTCAATGGCGCGGACAACATGATCTATATGAACTCGTCGAGTTCGTCCACTGGCAACCTGACGATCAATGCGTACTTCCAGATCGGCACGAACCCGGAACTGGCTCAAGTCGACGTTCAGAATCGCGTGAATCTCGCCTTGCCGCAACTGCCCCAATCGGTCCAGGCGCAGGGCATTCAGGTGCAGAAGAAGTCGTCCGCCTTCATGATGGTGATTGCAATTTATTCACCTTCCGACCGCTACGACTCGGTCTACATCGCGAATTTCGCCAACGTCTACGTGCTCGACGCGATCAAGCGGGTGCCGGGCGCGAATCAGTCCAGTATCTTCGGCAATCCGGATTACGCGATGCGTATCTGGCTGAAGCCCGATCGGATGGCGCAATTGGGCGTGACAGCCGCGGACGTTCAGCGCGTAGTGGCGAACCAGAATCAGCAGTTCGCCGTGGGCAGTATCGGGCAGTCGCCTACGGGTAAATCGGTTGAGCAGTCGTTTGCCGTGACAACGACTGGCCGTCTGACCGAGCCGTCCGAGTTCGAAAATATCATCGTGCGCGCAGCGAATGGCGGGGCGGCAATCGTGCGCATCAAGGACATCGGGCGTGCCGAACTGGGGCAAAAAGATTACTCCATCCGCAGCCGGTTCCAGGGCAAGCCCGCGACCGTCCTCGCTGTTTATCAGCAGCCGGGTGCGAATGCACTCGAAGTCTCGAAGAGCGTTCGCGCGACGCTGGCGGAACTGAAAAAATCGTTTCCGGAAGGCATGACTTATGAAATCGCGATGGATACGACCGAGTTCACCCGGTCCTCCATCTCCGACGTCATTCACACCTTCTTTGAAGCGCTGGTGCTCGTCGTTATCGTCGTTTTCGTGTTTCTGCAGAGCCTTCGCGCGACGCTGATTCCGATCGTGGCGGTCCCGGTCTCGATTGTCGGCACATGCATGTTCATGCTTCCGCTGGGGTTCTCGATCAACATGCTGACCCTGTTCGGGATGGTGCTCGCCATCGGGATCGTGGTCGACGACGCAATCGTTGTGATCGAGAACGTCGAACGAAACATCACGGTGCTCAAGCTCAATCCCAAAGATGCCTCCAAAAAGGCCATGGACGAGGTGGCGGGACCGGTCGTCGCGATTGTGCTGGTGCTGTGCGCGGTATTCGTACCGGTGGCGTTTCTCGGCGGCATCACAGGCCAGATGTACAAGCAGTTCGCCATTACGATTGCGATATCGGTCGTGCTGTCCGGCATCGTCGCGCTGACTTTGTCGCCGGCGCTCGCCGCGTTGCTGCTGAAGAGTTCCCACCACGAGAAGAAGGGCTTCTTCCGCTGGTTCGATAAACAGTTCGCGCGCATGACATCGGGCTATTCGCGAGCGGTCAGGCTGGTAATCAAGCGATCGATTTTCGCGCTGGTGTTTTTCGTAGCCATGATCGTACTCGCCGTGCTCATGGTGCGGTCGATTCCCTCCGCGTTCCTGCCACCGGAGGACCAGGGCTATCTGCTCGGCGCGGTCGTCATGCCCGACGCGGCGAGCCTCGACCGTACCGGAGAAGTGTCCCAACAGGTCACCGACTACTTCATCAAACAGCCGGCAGTCGGCAGCATCACAGTGGTCGACGGATATAGCCTGCTTGATAACCAGAACAAAAACAACGCAAGTACTTTCTTTGTCGGTTTCAAGAGCTTCGATGATCGCTATTCTTCGGACAACATCCGCACGCAGAACGCGCGAACCGTCTTGCAAGATGCGTACCGCCATTTCGCCAACGTGAAAGAGGGCGTGGTGATTCCCGTCAACCCGCCATCGATTCCTGGTCTCGGCACGACCGGCGGCACGGAAGTGTGGATTCAGAGCAAGGGCGACGCGAGCATCGCGCAACTCGCGGAGGTTGCGCAAGACTTCGTTCAGAGGGCCAAGCAGCGTCCGGAACTCGCGGGTGTGACTTCGACGTTCAATGCCTCGTCGCGGCAACTGCTGGTGCAGGTGGACCGCGACAAGTCCGAGACGCTCGGCGTGCCCGTCGAAGACGCGTACAGTTCGATGCAGACGATGTTCGGCTCGCTCTACGTCTCGCAGTTCAACCGCTCGAGCCGGCTCTGGCAAGTGATTTTGCAGGCTGAGCCGTCGTACCGGTTAAAGCCGAGCGACCTCGATCAGATTTTCGTGCGCAGCAAGACTGGCTCGATGCTGCCGATGACGTCGGTGGCCACTTACCAATTTGTCGTGGGTCCCGATCTGGTCACGCGCTTCAACAATTTTCCCGCGATCAAAATCACGGCGAACGCCGCTCCCGGATTCAGCTCCGGCCAGGTCATCTCCACCCTGGAGGAACTGGCGACGCAAATGCCGGCCGGCTATGACGTCGCCTGGAGCGGAGAGGCTTACGAGGAACGGCAATCGGGCGGCACGTCGGGGCTCGTCTTCGTGTTCGGCCTGGTGATGGTGTTCCTCATCCTCGCCGCGCAGTACGAGAAGTGGAGCTTGCCGTTCGGCGTGCTGATGGCGGTCCCGTTCGCGCTGTTTGGCGCACTGCTCGCCATTCTGCTGCGCGGCCTGAGTAACGACGTCTACTTCCAGATCGGCTTGACGATGCTGGTTGCGCTTGCGGCCAAGAACGCGATCCTGATCTTCGAATTCGCCGTGCTGAATCGCGAGACCGGCGCGTCGGTGTTCGACGCCACCATGACGGCGGCCGAAGAGCGCTTGCGTCCGATCGTGATGACGTCGCTGGCCTTCATTCTTGGCTGTGTGCCGCTTGCCATTGCGACGGGCGCGTCGGCCAACAGCCGCCATTCGATCGGCACGGGGGTGATTGGCGGCATGATCGGCGCGACGGCCATCGCCGTATTCTTCATTCCGATGTTCTATTACCTGCTTGAGTCGATGTCCTCGCGCTCCAGCGGCGGCAAGCAGAAGTCCGACCCCGGCGCAGCCGGAACGACGCGGGAGTCGGGCGCCGCAGAGCCCGGCCTGCCGCCGTCCGCGCCGTCGCAAGAGAGCCCTTGACATGAACGTGACCGCTTTGGCGCGCCTGCTCGCTTCGGCCACGCTGCTTGCGCTGGGCGGGTGCCTGCTCGGCCCCAATTACGTGCGGCCCACGGTGGAGGTGCCGGCAACGTATCGCTTTGCGCAGGGCGAGGCCGCCGAGATTGCCAACACGACGTGGTGGGAGCAGTTTCAGGACCCGGTGCTCGACCAGTTGATCGCAACCGCGTTGCTGGAGAACCGCGATGTCAAGATCGCGGCCGCGCGGGTCGACGAGTTTCAGGCGCAGTTCGTGACGACGCGCTCCGCGCTGTTTCCCCAGGTTGTCGCGGGTGCGGATGCATCTCGCCAACGCTCGTCTCAGGCGAGCGGAATACCGATACCGAACGGCGTCAGCCCGATCTACAACCAGTTCGACGCGACCGTGTCGGTGGCATGGGAAATCGATCTTTTCGGCAAGGTTCGCCGCCAGACCGAGGCTGCCCGCGCTAACCTTTTGGCCAGCGAGGAAGGCCGCCGGGCCACCATTCTGACGCTGGTCAGCTCCGTTTCATCCGCCTACATTAACTTGCGCAGTCTTGATCGGCAGCTTGAGATCGCGAAGTCGACCGTGGAAAGCCGCGACGAATCGGTCCGGGTTTTCACGTTGCGCTTCAGGGGCGGCGAGGTGTCGCAAATGGAGCTGGCGCAAAGCCAGTCGGAATACGAGGCAGCAAAGGCCACCATCCCGCAGCTCGAAGCGCAGATCGGCCAGCAGGAAAATGCGTTGTCCGTGCTGATCGGCAAAAACCCGGGCGCCATTCTGCGCGGCCGCGACCTGTCGACGTTGGGCTCGCCGCAGATTCCGAACGAGCTGCCTTCGGACTTGCTGGAACGCCGTCCGGATCTGCTGCAGGCCGAGCAGGCCCTGGTGTCGGAAAACGCGCTGATCGGCGCGGCCAAGGCGCTTTACTTTCCGTCCATCTCGCTGACCGGGTTGTTTGGTACGGTCAGCACGCAGTTTTCAAACCTTTTCACCGGCCCGGCGCGGGTATGGTCTTTTGCCGGCAGCGTGACGCAGCCTATCTTCACGGCGGGCAATATCTCCGGGCAGGTGCGGCAGGCCGAGGCGCGTCAGCAGGAAGCGCTGTTCGCTTATGAGAAAGCGATTCAGGTGGCATTCCAGGAGGTCGAAGACGCGCTCATCTCCGTGCAGAAGACTCGCGAGCAGCTGGCCGTGCTGGCCAACCAGGTCGAGGCGCTGCACACCTACGCGCGGCTCGCGCGTCTGCGTTACGAAGGCGGTTACACGAGCTACATCGAAGTGCTCGACGCCGAGCGAAGCCTCTTCAACGCACAACTGAGCTATACGCAGACGCAGGGAGCCGAGCTGACGTCATTCGTCAACCTCTACAAGGCGATGGGCGGCGGCTGGGTTCTCGCCGCTGAGAAACTGTCCGTTCCACCGGCCGCACCGGCCGCACCGGGCGCGCCGTCGCCGGACACCACACCCGCCGCGCCTGTCGCGCGTGGCACGGCGCCGACGGGCGACCCAGCGGTCGCGCTGGAGGCGAGATGACACGCCCGGAAATCATTGCTTGCGAAGAGTGCGACATGCTCCAGCTTGCCGCGCCTCTGCCGCCCGGCGGCTCGTGGCGTTGCCGTCGTTGTCGCGCGGAGCTCGGCAGGGAACGTACGAACGGGCCCGAACGTGCTCTCGCCTTTACCCTCGCGTCCGCCGTGCTGCTTGTCATCTCCAACGCTTTTCCTATCGTAGGTTTGTCGGTCAACGGCCATCTCGTCCAAACGACACTGGCCGGGTCGGTCCGCATGCTCTACATGCATGGCACCTGGCCGCTCGCGGCGCTGGTCTTCCTGACGACGATCCTGACACCGGTGCTGCAGACCCTGGCCATGCTGTGGCTGCTCGTGCCGCTGCGTCTGGGACGTGTGCCGTGGCACGCGGTCGAGGGCTTCCGGCTGTTTCAACTGGCGCGGCCGTGGGGCATGACCGAGGTTCTGATCCTTGGTCTGCTGGTCGCGCTCGTCAAGCTGACGCACATCGCGAAGGTCGTGCCAGGCACAGCGTTGTGGTCGTTCATGGTACTGATGTTGTTGCTCGCCGCGGCGTCGGCGACGTTCGATCCGCGCGAGATATGGTCGCGCATCTGCGCCCTCAAAAATGCCGACGGCGCGTGGCGGCTGCCTCCCGTAGAGCAGCACCGCGCGGCGGTGACGGCCTCCGCATGCGGGCTCGTGCTGTGCGAAGAGTGCGGGCTACTGGTACGCGATCCGGCGCGATCGGGCGAGCAGGGCTGCCCGCGTTGCAGAGCGCGCTTGCATATGCGCAAGCCAGCGAGCATCTCGCGGACGTGGGCGTATCTGTCGGCGGCAATCGTGCTGTATATCCCCGCCAATGTGCTGCCCGTGATGAAAACGAGTTCGCTCTTCGGGGCGCAGAAAGACACGATCATGAGCGGCGTGGTCTATCTGTGGGTATCCGGTTCATGGCCGCTTGCCGTTCTCGTGTTCATCGCAAGCATCGTGGTGCCGATGCTCAAGATCCTTGGCCTTGCGTATCTGGCGGTCTCCACCCAGCTTCACTCGCAATGGCTTCCCGAGCAGCGCACCAGAATCTACCGCGCCATCGAACTGGTTGGGCGCTGGTCGATGCTCGATATTTATGTCATCACGATGCTCGTCGCGCTGGTGCAATTCCAGGCGCTGGCGACGATCGAGGCCGGTCCGGCATCGATAGCGTTCGGGGCGGTGGTCGTGTTGACACTGCTGGCGGCGATGGCTTTCGATCCGCGCCTCATCTGGGATGCAGCGGAGAGCGCTCATGTCAAGACCAAATGACGAGCCGGATCGTCCCGAACTCCCCCTGGCGGATTCCATTCCACGCTCGCGCTGGCGTATGCAACTGGTGTGGCTCGTGCCGATCGTGGCGGTGCTGATCGGCGGATGGCTGGCTACGAAAGCGATCCTGGAACGCGGCGAGAATATCACCATCAGTTTCAAGACCGGCGAGGGCCTTGAAGCCGGAAAGACAAAGGTCAAGTTCAAGGACGTCGATATCGGCGTGGTCGAGGCCGTCAATCTCTCGCCGGATCATAAGAGCGTGGTGGCGAAGGCGGAGGTGGCTCGCGACGTGGCGAGTCTGCTGGTCGAGAACACCCGGTTCTGGGTCGTGCGCCCGCGCATTTCAGGCGGCACGGTCTCGGGGCTCGGCACGCTGCTCTCCGGGTCGTACATCGACGTCGATGTGGGCAATGCCGCGAAAGCGCGGCGTGATTTCGTCGGGCTCGAAGAGCCCCCTGTGTTTGCGAGCGACGTGCCAGGGCGGGAGTTCATTTTGAAGGGTGCGGGTCTCGGCTCGCTGGACGTAGGCACGCCCATCTTTTTCCGCAGACTCCGGGTCGGCCAGATTGCTTCTTACAAACTGGACCCGGACGGCAAAGGCGTCACGGTGAAGGCGTTCGTCAATGCGCCTTACGACCAGTTCGTGAAGACCGATACGCGCTTCTGGCACGCAAGCGGGGTAGACATGGCGTTCGATACGAACGGTCTGCGGGTCGAAACCCAGTCGATCGTTTCCATCATCATCGGCGGCGTGGCGTTCGAGTCACCGCCGGAGTCGCAGGAAGTGACCAGCGCCGCCGCCAACACGGGATTCGAACTTTACGCAACGCGCGCCGACGCGATGAAACAGCACGATCGGATCGTCGATAAATACGTCGTCAATTTCATCGATTCGGTGCGCGGCCTGACGGTTGGCGCGCCGGTCGATTTTCGCGGTGTAGTGATCGGCGAGGTGACGGCGATCTATACACGCTTCGAGCCGGCACAAAACCGTTTCAGCATTCCCGTCGAGGTAGCGATCTATCCAGAGCGCTTTACGTCACGCTATCAGAACGGGCGTGACGGAGGGCGTCTAAGCGACAACCCACGTGGACTAGCCGACTATCTGATTGAACATGGATTCCGCTTCCAGCTCAAGAGCGGCAATCCGTTGACGGGTCAGCTTTACGTCGCGTTGGACTATTACCCGGATGCGCCCAAGGCGAAGATTGACTGGAGCAAGTCGCCGCCGGAATTGCCTGCCATACCGCGCACGCTTCAGTCGCTGCAAGACTCGGTTACACGCTTGCTGACCAAGCTCAACAATATTCCGTTCGAGGCGATCGGCAACGATGCGCGTACGACGCTACGCACGACCAACTCGATGATCTCCCAGCTCAATAACGAGGTCGTCCCGAAGGCGCGTGACACGTTCACGTCGGCGCAAACCGCGCTCGATTCCGCGAATACCGCGCTGCAACCGGATTCGTCGCTGCAGCAATCCACGGAACAGGCGATGCACGAAATGACCCGGACGGCAGCCACGCTGCGTACGCTGGCCGACTATCTGTCCCGGCATCCGGAAGCGCTCGTGCGCGGCAAGTCTGAGGACAAGCCATGAGGTACGCCACGACATGTCTGATTCTCGCGCTTGTCGCCGGCTGGTTCGGCGGATGTAAATCGCCATCGGCCAGTTTTTACACGCTGAGCCCCGACCGCTCTCTCGCCAACTCCGGCACAACGCGCTCGATCGCTGCCGTGATCGGGCCCGTTACGATACCGGACCTCGTGGATCGGCCGCAAATCGTGACCCGGGTCGGAGACAACGAGGTCGAGATCAACGAATTCGCCCGTTGGGCGCAACCGTTGAGCGGCGACATCGGCGGTGTGATTGCCGCCAACCTTGCCGTGCTGCTGAACTCACCGCAGATTTCGGTGTTCGATCTGACGCGCGAGCCGCCTGGCGTATGGCGTGTGCGTATCGACGTGATGCGCTTCGAGTCCACACCGGGGCGGGAGGTCACCGTCGACGTGCTATGGGCCGTGCGCCCGCCGGGTAATGGCCGTCCCGTCAGGGGCCGCTCTGTTGCGCGCGAGGCGGTCTCCGGTCCGGGCTTCGATGCGCTCGTTGCCGCGCACGATCGCGCGCTGGCGTCGGTAAGCCGCGATATCGCGGCGGCGGTGCAGGGGAGTCCGGCTCAGTGACGCGGCGTGCGGATCGTGCATCGACATCGTGGTGCAACGCCGCGCGCACGGTAACGATCGAGGAGCAAATATCATGGCTGAACTGATGCTGGGCAACGTGGAAGAAAGCGTCTCCGATGAGGAAATCGGGGCGTTCCTTATCCGGTATGGCTTCCCTCAATTCAGTACGATCCGCCGTATCCCGGGCGCGGGCTCGCGGCCCGCGGCGCTCGTGATTTTCGACGACGTGACGGCGGACGGGTTGCGCATGTTGCAGCCGCGCGTCCACAACCTGTTCTGGAAGGGCCGCACGATCACCGCGTTGCTTCTTCCGGAGCGCGATGAATCGTAGAACGCCCGGAGCCGCGTATGGGTCTGCTGTCGTGGTGGTCGTCGAGACGCCGCGCGTTGGCGACAGGGGACGGGGGCCGGTCGCTGTTGGCGAGCGAGGCATCGTGCAGCTTTACGGAGGGGGCGCGACTGCAGGCGCTACTCGACGAGAACGATCGGGCTTTGTCCAATCTGGGCCTGAAAACAGAGGCGCTGGAGCGCGGCTGCAGATGGTCTGCAAGGTACTCGCGTTGCCACTCGCGTTGCCTGATGCCCATGTTTGACGCAAGGCGGTCGGGTGGTCTCGCCTCAATCGGTCCGGCGGGGGGCGAGGTGGCCCTGACCGTCCTGATTGCCTTGTGCTACCAGCTTATCCGGCTGGTCTATCCACGCGCGGAGCAGATGGTAAGTGACGGCAAGGATAACCGGGCCGATGAAGAGGCCCACTGCTCCTATTGCGATCAGACCGCCTAGTACGCCTGAGAGGATGAGCACCATCGGCAGCGCAACCGCGCGACGGATGAGTATCGGCCGCAAAATGTTATCGAGCGCCGAGACGGCGATGGTCCAGACGAGCAGCACGCTGGCCGTCAACTGCGCGTCATGCATGAATAGCCAGATCACGCAACCAAGCATGGGCAGCAATGGACCCAATTGTATGAGGCACATGACAAGCATCAATGCGCTGAGCACACCGGCGAACGGAATGCCCGCGAGCCAGACCCCGACAGCGCCGAGCGAAGCCTGCACCAGCGCCGTGACCACGACGCCGAGTGCGATCGCGCGGATCGACTGACCTGTGAGGTGGATAATGTTCGCGCCGTTCCCGGGCGCCACTCGCAAAGCCAAGGCGGTCACGAGGGCGACGGCAGCCTCGCCCTGGCCATAGAGCAAGCCGCACACGATAAGCATCAGGATCAGATGCACGGCAAACGAGCCGACGAGACCCATCTGCAGCAGAAGCCATTTCGCGACGACGGCGGCGTAGGGTTCCACCTTCGCGAGGATGCCCCCCGGACCCGCGTCGGACAGTTTTTGCCACTCATCCGTTACACGATCCATTAGCGGGACACTGCTGAGCCAATGAGGGGGCGACGGAAGTGCGTAGCCAGGCAGGCCCTCCACGAAGTTCATGATGTCGGCCGTATGGCCGGCAAGCGTGGACACCGCGGCGTAGGTGGGGATGCATATCACCACGATTTCCAGCAACAGCATGACGGTGACGGCGAGTCCGCGCCGTCCTCCGAGCCACGGCTGGATTCTGAGCATGAGCGGCCATGTCGTGACGACAATCGTGGTGCCCCAGATCAACGCGGGCACGAACGGATGCACGATATAGAGGCTGCCGCCAATGAGCAGCAGAAGCGTCCCGACAGCCAGCACGATTCGGGCTAGATCTACTTGGGGCCGAATTACCTGGCGCTGCGGCTCGGGAGAGGATTGGGCCAAATCATCCATTGTCTGTTCGGCTCCGGTTCAACTGTGCAATCAACCCTGCGTGGCTACCTGGCTACCTGGCTTGAGGTTCGACGGAAATTGCCACGGCTTCGTTGTAGAGCACTTCCAGGCGGTCCCCCTTTTTGATCAGCTTGAGCTGGTCGGGATCCTGTACGACAAGGTCCACCGAATTGCCTTGCGGGCCTTTCAACGTGATCGCGCCGGTCTGGTGGTTGACGGCGGTCACGCTGGCCATGACCGTTATCTCCCTGCTTGCCGAGCCGCCGGGTTTGGCGCCCATCGGCGCTCGCTCCAAGGTCTGGCTCTCGTTGACGGCCAGGGGTGCGCCGCCCTTTTTGAGCGTGACGGTAACGGCCTGCGAATACTCCGCCGTGACGACGTCGCCGATCTTGAGCTGGTCGAAGTTGCGTGCTTCTTCACTCACCACGACTTGCACGACCTTGCCTTTGGCGTCCTTGAGCCACACCGTTCGGGTGGCCGGCTCGATACCCACCACAGTCGAGCTCGTCTTCACTGTGCCCTTCATGGATACTTTGCCGGGCGCGCTGTTGACCGCCACTTGCGGCTCTGTCTGGGCGGAAGCCATAGTAGCGAAAGACACGAACGCCGCTGCGACGATGAGTCTGCTGTTTCTCATGCTGCTCTCCTTGAACGCCTGCGCGCACGTCGACTTAGGCCCGAATGGCCGCCGGTCTTTCATGACAGGGCGGATTACCCGGCTTACACGCTAAAGTTCATTTGATGGAGTAGCCACGACCTTCCATACACGCGGCATAGGCGCGATTGAATGTGTCCATCGAACCCTGTGTCTGGGACTGTGTCGATGCCGCGGCCGCGCGCCGGTTCTGCCGCGCACGCGATCCACCGACCATCGTGCCGGTTGCGGCTCCGATCGCCGCCCCTTTGCCCGCATCACCCGCTATGGCTCCGATGACCGCGCCTCCGGCAGCCCCGCGTGCGGCGCCCTGAACGCGTTCGCCGCCGCCCACTGCCGGTCCGGAGGGCGGAGGCGGGGCGTTGGCCATCGCCGCCGGATCCACGCCGGTGTTGTTCTTGGCCCACGAATAACATGCACCGTCATCCTGCTGTTGCGTTTGCGCGCTTTGCCCTTTCGCGGGATAGGCAATGGGCTTCGATTGCGCCATACCATCGCATGACATCGAACCCGCTAAAGCGGCGAGAAGAATGTACTTTCTCAACGTGATCACGGCGACTCCTTGCGTAAGTCCACATCCAAGCGGACCGCCGGCTGCCTTTTTGGACGAGCGTGAAATCGAAGCTGGCGCGGATGTTGGGTCCTGTCAGTATCGAGCGCTCGGCGAGGTGTCGGCAGAAATGGCATCTTCGCTCTCATCATTGCGTCCCGGGCATGCAGTGCGCAATCGGACCAAGGTCGTATTTGCAACAGGGCACCCGTCGGGTCCAAACTGTTTGCAGGGCACGTGTGTCTCGTTTCCATTGCTTCGGATAACTGTCTTTTAAAGGTCGTTTAAAGGCCGCAAGCCTGCTTGAGTGTGAAGAGTGAGGGGAAGCAACAATGGACCGCGTTATGCGTGCTTTTGAACGGATCATCCCGTTTGAGTGGGCGCCCGACAGGTGGCCGCGAGCGATCGTCGTGCAGGAACTCAAGTTGCCCCGGATCTCGATCCATGCGGTTATCGTCGCAATGCTGGCGCTCTACGTCATGTCGTCCGCGACGGTCTCAATTGCGCAGGCCCCCGCGGCTGACGTCGGCGCGGCCGCCGTTCCCGCTGCGACGCTCGACAAACTTGTCGGACCCATTGCGTTATATCCAGACGATCTCGTCGCCATCATTCTTCCCGCCGCGACTTATCCGGTCGAGATCGTGCAGGCGGATCGCTTCCTCGATCAGCGCAAAAGTGACAAGTCGCTCAAACTCAACGAGAACTGGCACGATCCCGTGAAGGCCTTGCTGAATTACCCCGAGGTCGTCAAAAGAATGAGTACGGATCTCGACTGGACGATCAGCATTGGCGAAGCCGTCGTCGCCGATCAGGGCGCGGTACTGGAGGCGGTGCAGCGCTTCCGGCGTCAAACGCAGGCGGCGGGTCAGCTCAAAACCGACGACAAGCAGGTCGTGGTGGTCGAGAAGGAGGTGATCAAGATCGTCCCGGCCGACCCGCAGGTGATTTACGTGCCGCAATACAACCCGACCACCGTCGTGGTAGCCGGCGCGCCTCCGAGCTATGCCTACCTGCCTGCACCTTATCCGGCCTACTACTATCCGTACGCTCCGGGTGCGGCGCTCGCGACGGGGCTGATATGGGGAGCGGCGATTGGCGCGGCCTGGAATGGCGGACACTACGAGGCTCATTACGGAGGCGGCGGCAATAACAATATCAACATCAACCGGGAGAGGAACGTCGAGCGAGGCGATCGGGAAAGGAATGTCGAGCGAGGCAATATCAACACGGGCGATGTCAACCGCACGCGAGGCCAGGGAGGGCAATCGTCCGCATGGCGATCCGAGAAGAAGCCAGGCCAGGTGAGCGGCACGACAGGCCGCGCCGCCGGCATGCAACGGGTCGGCGATGCACCGGCCCGCGGCGCCGCGGGAGGTGGTAATGCGGCGTCAGGAGGACGGCAGCAAGCGGCTCAACGCCCGGCTACGCCGGCCGCGAGAGACCAGGGTGCTCAGCGCCCCGCTTCGGCAGGCACGCGGGACCACGGCGCGGGGGCCTCGCAAAGGGGCGGGGGCGATGCGTTTAGCGGCTACGGATCGGCGCGCGACGCACAGGCGAATAGTTCAAGGGGCGCGGCGAGTCGTCAGTCGTTCTCAGACTCCCACAGCCGGGCTTCTGGCCATTCCGGCGGTGGATTTTCATCGGGAGGCGGGCGCGGCGGTGGCGGTGGCGGTGGGTTCCAACGTGGCGGTGGCGGCGGCCGCGGTGGTGGACGGCGATAGGGGATGACGATGACTGACCCGATCAGGACCGGCACGAACCGGCGCGCGGAATGGCGGCCCCGCCTGGCAATATGGTGCGGGTTATACGCGATGGTTCTCGCATTGCTGATTCCGCTTGGTGCCTTTGCCGCGGAGCAGCGCACGTTCGCGACGCCGGAGCAGGCGGTCACCGCTTTGTCCGAGGCGCTGAAGGCCCGCGATGAAGCGACGCTGGTCGCCATTTTTGGCGAGGCGCACAAGCGCCTGGTGGTGTCGCCGGATCAGGCGGAGAACGAAGCGAATTGGGCCAAGGCGAGCGCGGAACTGGATGCCTTCCATGTCCTCGATGAAGCCGGACCGGATCGGCGGATTCTACTGGTCGGCGACGAGGCCTGGCCGATGCCGATTCCCATCGTGAAGGAGAAGGGTAGCTGGCGGTTTGCCACGGAACTCGGCGAGGAAGAAATCCTGAATCGGCGTATCGGCGCAAACGAACGTGAGGCAATCCACGTGCTGCGCGCCTATGTCGACGCACAGCGGGAATATGCGTCACGTGATCGAAACAATGACGGCCTGCTGGAATACGCGCAAAAGCTTGCCAGCACGCCCGGCAGGCAGGACGGCCTTTACTGGCGGACAGACGAGAGCAGCGGTGAGGAAGCCAGTCCATTCGGACCGCTGATCGCCACCAGCTCAGCGTATCTGAAGGGCCACCAGGCGGGTGACGCTTATCGGGGATATCACTTCCGCATCTTGACGCGGCAAGGCAAGAACGCGGCGGGCGGCGCCTTCAGCTACATCATCAACGGGCACATGCTCGCCGGCTTTGCGATGGTCGCCTATCCGGCCGAATATGGCACGACCGGTGTGATGACTTTCGTGGTCAACAACAACGGGGTGATTTACCAGAAGGATCGTGGCGCGAACGCGCCGCCCGTCACGGTGTTCGATCCGGACCAAACATGGCAGCGCGTCAACGATCCCTATTGAGGCGGTCGCCGCGTTTTATGCCCGGCTCTCGTGGCTCGCCGGCGGCTGCGACGGTAGACAGTACGGCAGCGCGGCTACGCAGGCATCTAGGACCAAGGTCCGATGTGGACCGCGCAGACTACCGACTATGCTTGAGGAGCAGCACGGCCCGGCCCGGGGGCATCGCGCACCCTATCGTGGAACGGCGTGCGGCCGTGCTCCTGTCGAGTTTGCTTCCGTCTGCGAGGCGCTACGTTGACCAACGAATCCAGCGTCACCGAGCCGGTGACGGATCAGATGCCCGCGCGCGGATGGCGCAACGTGTTTCCGCCCGCGCAATGGCTCGGAGCCTATCAGCCTCGATGGCTCGTCAAGGACGCGGTAGCCGGAGTCACGCTCGCGGCCTACGGGATCCCGGTTTCGCTCGCGTATGCGCTGCTGGCCGGCTTACCCGCGCAATACGGCATCTACGGTTATCTCGTCGGGGGACTCTTCTACGCACTGTTCGGCTCGTCGCGCCAACTCGCGATCGGTCCGACTTCGGCGATCTCGATGCTGGTCGGCGTGACCGTCGCGGCGATGGCCAATGGCGATCCGGCGCGCTGGGCTTCGATCGCGGCGCTCACGGCCTTGGTGATCGCCGGCATGTGTCTGGTGGCCTGGCTGCTACGCTTGAGTTCATTGGTCAATTTCATCAGCGAGACGATCCTGCTCGGCTTCAAGGCGGGCGCGGCGTTGACTATCGCGATGACCCAACTGCCTAAACTCTTCGGGGTCAAGGGCGGCGGAGAGTCGTTCTTCGAGCGGATTGCCGTGCTCGGCGGGCAGCTAGGGCAGACCAATCTCGTCGTGCTCGGATTTGGTCTGGTCTGCATTGCGTTGCTGCTGCTCGGCGAAAAATATCTGCCGGGGCGTCCGGTTGCTCTCTTCGTCGTGATTGCGTCGATTGTCGTCTTGTCCATTACGCCGCTGGCCGGTTCCGGATTCAAGCTGGTGGGCGCCCTGCCTCAGGGCTTGCCCGAATTCCGCCTGCCAGGGTTGCGGATACGCGATGTCGATGGCGTCATTCCACTCGCTTTTGCGTGCCTGTTGCTGGCGTACGTCGAAAGTGTTTCGGCGGCGCGCGCGCTCGCGCAGGCCCACGGTTACGAGATCGACGCGCGCCAGGAATTGCTCGCTCTGGGAGCCGCGAATCTGGCTGCCGGATTATTCCAGGCGTATCCGGTCGCAGGCGGACTTTCTCAATCGTCGGTGAATGACAAGGCGGGTGCGAAGACTCCGCTTGCGCTCGTATTCGCGTCGATTGCCATCGGGCTCTGTCTCATGTTCCTGACAGGTTTGCTCGCCAACTTGCCCAATGTCGTGCTGGCGGCCATTGTACTGGTGGCCGTGAAGGGGTTGGTCGATATCGGCGAGCTACGCCATCTCTGGCGCGTCAGCCATTTTGAATTCGCCATCTCCATGGTCGCGTTCGCGGCGGTGCTGATGCTGGGAATTCTGAATGGCGTGATCGTCGCGGTCATTGTCTCCATGCTCCTGATCATCCGGCGTGCCGCGCATCCTCATGTGGCGGTGCTAGGGCGTATTCCTGGCACGCGCATTTTCTCGGACATCGAACGGCACGCCGAGAACGAGGAGATTGCGCATGTGTTGACCGTGCGCGTCGAGGCATCGCTGCTTTACTTCAATGTCGAGCACGTGCGCGAGACCGTCTGGCGGAGAATCCGCGCCGCTTCCGAGCCAGTCGAACTGGTGATCTGTGACCTGTCCGCTTCGCCGGTTGTCGACCTCGCGGGCGCGCGGATGCTGAAGGCGTTGCACGACGCGCTGCTGGCCGCCGGCACGGCGATGAAAGTGGTTGCCGCACACGCGGAGGTGCGCGACATGCTTCGTGCCGAGGGACTCGAAGATCGTTTTGGCCACATCGGCCGGCGCGGCTCGGTGGCTGACCTCGTCGACGAGTTTCAGTCGCAGGAGAATATTGCCGATGGCCCAGGTGTGGCACCACAGGCCGCTACGTGATATGTGGCCGTACCACTATCAACGGAGATGATCCATGCAAGCGCATTCCCCCATGACCGTCCATTTGTTCGCGCGCCGGCTCGCCGGCGCCGCGTTGCTGGCCGGCGCGACTTTTAGCCATGCCGCGAATCTGAATTTCCTGAAAGACACGCCGGTGAGCTACATGAAGGAAGCTGACCGTAAAGCGCTCAACGATGCAGCCCAGGTGGCGCTCGAAACCAAGAAAGATGGCGAATCGATGGAATGGAACAACTCGGGCACCGGCAACTCCGTTTCGATCAAGGGCACGGTGACTCCGCGCGATACCTCGAAGGAGGGCGACAGAACTTGCCGCACCACGACGCTTGTCGCGATTGCGAAAGGCCAGACGCAAAGCTGGACGCCGACTGTCTGCAAACAGGGCAGCGGCCCCTGGAAGATCCTCAGGCAATGAGCGGAGCGTCGCAACGGGCGACGCCGACCCGGGAAAATTCTTTCTGGAGAGTGCAAATTAGCAAACGGGAAAAGCAGGATACCGGGAAGGCGGCGGGGGGCGCGGTTGAGCGCGGCGAACCTGGCGATGCTGCCAGCCAATCGCGGCGGGTTTGGCAGCAGCGATTGCGCCGCCCATCAGCGGGGTTCGCCTCGCTTTCTCGACCGGTGGTTTGCCAAGGGGTTTAGTGCTATGACGAATGTCGCCACGCCAATGATGAGTGCCAGGACGCCATAGCGGAATTCTTGTGGCACTTCATAGAGCAGACCCCGGATCGTCGCATAGAGTCCCCCGATCCAGATAAAAACCCCAACCGCCGCGCAGCCGATTCTAAATTCAGAGCGTTTCATTAACGTCCCCCGGCACTCGCGCGAAGTTGAATTTCAGTTTAGGACATCAGATGCCGCTGCGGGAGCGAGGAATCACCTTTTAGGTCTGGATAACCGGGGGTCGGTTCGTCGGACCAAGGTCGTATTGCCTGTTGTCGGGAGAAGGGCCATTGTGGTGAGCCGTATCGATCGGCAAACCACAGATTGGCGTTGCGATGGCATGACGCTACAACGTTGGCCATTATGTGGAGGGTCATGCCATGATGGACGCAAAGAATCAGATCTCCCGGAGTCAGGAGATCGCCGCGAAGGTTGCGCGTCTTTATCAGAAGCGCTCGCAAATCGCGCAGCAGGGTTTCAGCCAACGCGTACATGATGCCGCGACCCGTCTCGGAGCCGACCGCGGCACCGGGTCGCCAGGCAACGCATGGGCTGCCGCGCTCGACCCTTGGGCTGGCTACCGCCATGCCGTCGACGTGATGCAGCGCACGGTACTCTTTTGGGACACGCTGCGCCAGCGCGGAAATAGTTTTGTCGATCAGACGTCTCGCGGATTGCAGCCGGTGCTGCATTTTGCTTACGAGATCGTGCTCGACGCCCGCCTGTTCGCGCGTCCTGTCAACTATGCGTTGCTACGTATCCTGCCGCCCGAAGGCGTGTCGATCGACATGCGCAAACGCCCTTATGTGATCATCGATCCGCGCGCGGGTCATGGCCCGGGCATCGGCGGTTTCAAGGACGATTCACAGGCGGGGGTGGCGCTGAAGGCCGGGCATCCGGTGTATTTCGTCATCTTTTTCCGCGACCCGGAACCCGGCCAGACAATGCTCGATGTTTGCGCGGCGGAGCAACAGTTCGTCCGGAAAGTGTGCGAGTTGCATCCCGACAGCGCTAAGCCCGCGATCGTCGGCAATTGCCAGGGCGGCTGGGCCGCAATGATGGTGGCGAGTTCCGACCCGGACCATACGGGGCCGCTCGTCATCAACGGCGCGCCGATGTCTTACTGGAGCGGCGCGTGGAGCGAAGGGGAGGGCGACAACCCCATGCGTTATTCTGGCGGCATGCTGGGAGGCACCTGGCTCGCGTCACTCACCGCGGATCTCGGCAACGGCAAGTTCGACGGTGCCCATCTGGTTCAGAACTTCGAGAACCTCAATCCCGCCAATAGCTTGTGGGACAAGTATTACCACCTCTTTGATAACGTCGATACGGAGCCGCCGCGTTTCCTTGACTTCGAACGCTGGTGGGGTGGGTACTATTTAATGAACCGTGAAGAGATTCAGTGGATTACGCAAAATCTGTTCATCGGCAACAAACTGTGGTCCGGGGAAGTCAGAGGCGTGGGTGGCGGCGCATTCGATCTACGCGACATCAAGTCGCCAATCATTCTGTTCGCCTCGCTCGGCGATAACATCACGCCACCGCAACAGGCGTTCAACTGGGTCGCCGACATCTACGGCAGCACGGAAGAAATCAAGGCGCGCGGCCAGGTGATTGTCGGGCTCATGCACAAGAGCATCGGCCACCTCGGCATCTTCGTGTCAGGCAAGGTGGCGAAAAAAGAGCATACGCAGATCACGTCGGTGCTGGAGACGATTGAGACGTTTCCACCGGGACTGTATGGCATGGAGATCACCGAACGCGAAGGAGCGAACGGCGCGACTGAATACGACGTGGAACTGCGTGAACATCGGCTTGAAGAAGTCAGCGCGCGGTTCAACCGGTTCGAGCGAGTGGACGAGCAGCCATTCGAGGCCGTGAAGCGGGTCTCGGAGTTGAATCAGCGCGCGTACGAGTTCTTCGTTCAGCCCTTTGTGCAGGCCATGTCGAACGAGACGACGGCCACTTTGCTACGGCAGTTTCATCCGCTGCGCGCGCAGCGTTGGGCATTCTCGGACATGAACCCGTGGCTCGCCTGGCTTGGACCGGCCGCCGAAGCGGTCAGCGCGACACGCAAAACGGACGCACAGGCTGACATGCCGCTGCGGCAGTTCGAACGATATGGCGCCGACATGATCAGCGCATCGCTCGACTACTATCGCGCGATGCGTGACGCCGCGACCGAAAGTGCATTCTTCTCGCTCTACGGCAACATGTTTTCCGCGTATGAAGGCGGCGAGCGGAACGATGCGCTTGAAAAATCCGCTCGAGCCGAGGCGAATCCGCGAGAACTGCCGTTCGTTAAGGATGCGCTTTCGTCGATGACCGAGGGCGGCTACAGCGAAGCCGTTGCGCGGGTGGCCTGTCTGCTGGCGCGGCGAGGCGAAGCACTTCCGCTTGCGCGGCTGGTGTTGCGCCAGCAACTCGCCGAGGATTACGCGGAGTACCTGCCGCAACTTCCGCCGGATCAGTGGCGGCGCATTCGCGGCGAGCAGGAAATCATCGTGTCCTACGAGCCGGATCAGGCGCTTGCGACGCTTCCCGTCCTGCTCGGCGACCGCGAAGATCGCAGCAAACTGCTCGGGCTGATCGCCAAGCTGCTTGCCGATAGCCGCGTGCAAGGCGCAGAGCCAACGCCCGCACAGTTGAGCATGCTAGAAGGCATTCAATCGATTCTACCTGTGAAGGCCCAGCGCGGGCCTCAAGCATCGGCATCCGCGCGTTAGGTCCTTGACAGCGATGCCAGCCAGCCGGGCCTCCGGCACGAAGGAGATCTCATGGACCGCGAGCATGACAAGTATCAACGGCTCATCGACTTTTGCCGTACGCAACAGCCAGTCATCACCGCAGTGGCGCACCCATGCGATCGAAGCTCGCTGGAAGGGGTGGTTCAGGCAGCGGAGCTTGGGCTGATCATACCGATTCTCGTTGGGCCGCAGCAGCGCATCCAGGCGATCGCCGCGCAAGAGAACCTGGACATCGCGGACTTCACCATCGTCGATGCACCGCACAGTCACGCCGCCGCTGCAAAGGCAGTCGAACTGGTGCGCGAAGGCAAAGCGGAGGCGCTGATGAAGGGCAGTCTGCACACGGACGAACTGATGGGTGCGGTCGTGAGCCGCGAGCGGGGGCTGCGCACGGCGCGCCGGGTAAGCCATTGTTTCGTGATGGACGTGCCTGGGCACGAGAACGCGCTGATCATCACGGACGCAGCCATCAACATCGCGCCCACACTTGCGGAGAAAGTCGACATTCTGCAGAACGCCATTGATCTTGGGCACGCGATGCAGATGCCTGAGGTGCGCGTGGCTATCCTGTCGGCGATCGAAACAGTGAGTCCGAAGGTGCCATCGACGATCGAGGCCGCGGCCTTGTGCAAGATGGTCGACCGCCATCAGATCACGGGCGCGCTCGTCGATGGCCCGCTTGCGCTCGACAATGCAATCGATCTCGAAGCGGCACGAACCAAGAAGATCGACTCGCCAGTAGCCGGCCGCGCGAACGTGCTTATGGTGCCCGATCTGGAAGCGGGCAACATGCTGGCAAAAAGTCTGTCTTTTCTTGCGGGCGCGGATGCCGCGGGCATCGTGCTCGGCGCGCGCGTGCCGATCATTCTGACGAGTCGCGCGGATTCGGTCAGGACGCGGCTAGCGTCTTGTGCGGTCGCGTCGATGGTGGCGCGGATGCGCAAGGAAGAAGCCAGACTCATGGGGTGAAGCGATGGCCGATGTCATTCTCGTACTCAATGCCGGCTCGTCCAGCATCAAATTCAGCGCCTTCGATGCCGAGTCGCAGGATCTGGCGCTGGTGCTGCGTGGCCAGATCGAAGGCCTTTTCTCTGCGCCCCGGTTCCTGGCGTTCGACCAGTCCGGCGAACAACTCGGCGTCAAAGAGTGGGGCGCTGCCGCACGGCTCGAACATGAAAGCGCGATTGCCTATATCGGTGAGTTCTTGCGCAGCCATCGCGGCGGCAATCGCCTTATCGCGGTGGGGCATCGCGTCGTGCATGGAGGCCGGCATTTCACGCAACCGGCGCTTGCCACCACCGAAGTACTCGACGAACTCGACAAGCTTGCACCACTGGCGCCGTTACATCAGGTCCACAATCTGAAGCCGATTCGCATCATCGCGACGCAGAATCCGGCGATGCCTCAGGTGGCCTGTTTCGATACCGCATTCCACGCAACCCAAGGGGAACTCGCTTACGCCTTCGCACTGCCCGAGTCGATTACGTCGCGAGGCGTGCGGCGCTATGGTTTCCACGGTCTTTCATACGAATACATCGCGAAAGCGTTGCCGCACATCTCACCGGAGGCCGCGAATGGGCGCACCGTGGTCGCGCATCTGGGCAACGGCGCGAGCATGTGCGCCATGTTGGGAGGCCGCAGCGTCGCGAGCACGATGGGCTTCACCGCTGTAGACGGACTGCCGATGGGCACGCGCTGCGGCAATCTCGATCCCGGCGTCATCCTGTATCTGTTCGACGAACTGGGCATGAACGCGCGCGAGGTGGAAGACCTGGTGTATCGCCGCTCGGGTCTATTGGGTGTGTCCGGTATATCGAGCGATATGCGCACTCTGCTCGCGAGCGACGACGCCCGCGCGCGTTTCGCGATCGAGCTGTACACGTACCGGATCGGGCGCGAACTCGGATCGCTCGTGGCCGCGCTCGATGGACTCGATGCACTGGTCTTCACGGCCGGCATCGGCGAGCGGTCGGCGGAAATCCGCCGGCGGGTCGCTGAAAAGGCGCGTTGGTGTGGCATCGAACTTGACGAGAACGCAAACGCTGCGGACGGTCCACGCATCAGTGCTGCTTCGAGCAAGGTCGGCGTATGGGTCATTCCCACCAACGAGGAACTGATGATCGCGCGGCACACCCGTAATCTGATTGGCGCTCACTGAACGAGCGTAAGAGTGTAAGGAGATCTTGTGATGAGTCTGGATCATCCACAGCCTGTTCTGCAAGGCGCGAAAGCGCTCGTGACGGGTATTGCGAACGAACACTCGATCGCTTATGGCTGCGCAAAGGCGTTTCGCGAACTGGGCGCCGAGCTGGCCATTACCTACGCCGATGAAAAGGCGAAGCCCCATGTCGAACCGCTTGCCACCGGTCTTAACGCGCCGATTTTCATGCCGCTCGATGCGTCGAGCCAGAAAGAGCTGGAAGCAGTATTCGGGCGGATCACGAGTGAATGGAATCAGCTGGACCTCATGGTGCATTCCATCGCGTGGGCGCCGAAGGCCGACCTTCAGGGAGGGCTGCTCAACAGTTCGTCTGAAGGGTTTGGCGCCGCGATGGATATCTCCTGCCATTCGTTCGTGCGCATGGCGCGGCTTGCCGCACCCTTGATGAAAAATGGAGGATCGATGTTCACCATGAGCTATCACGGTGCGAACAAGGTCGTCCCGAACTACAACCTGATGGGCCCCGTCAAGGCTGCGCTCGAAGCTTGCGCGCGCTATCTTGCCTATGAACTCGGACCGCAGGGTATCCGCGTACATGCGAT
This sequence comes from Paraburkholderia sp. BL17N1, assembly GCF_003634175.1. Lineage (NCBI taxonomy): Bacteria > Pseudomonadati > Pseudomonadota > Betaproteobacteria > Burkholderiales > Burkholderiaceae > Paraburkholderia > Paraburkholderia sp. BL17N1. The sequence continues at coordinate 3,207,045 of NZ_RBIW01000002.1, read as the reverse complement.
CTCGCCGGGCCCGTTGAAGACGCGTGCGGCATCGGGCCTGAAGGACTTCGACCTTCTGCTGACAGAAGCGGCCGAGCGCGCACCGCTCGGCGAGCTGGTCGACATCATGGACGTTGGTTTCACCTGTGCCTTTCTCGCGACGCCGTATGCGCGACGTCTCTCGGGTGAGACGTTATATGTCGATGGAGGGGTCCACATCATGGCGTGATCCGATCGATGCGGTTAACCTCAAACGCATCGACCTGGCAGAGATGATCGGTTTGCCGCTAGAACCGGTTGCGCATGCTGGGATCGAATCTCGGATCGGGCTGTCTCTGCGTCTGCCGCAAGATGCCCTGATCATCGAAGTAGAAGTGGTAAAGCAGATGGTCGATATTGTTCTCCAGATACCGGTATGACCAGACCTCCCGGTTCGTTCGCTTGAAGTAGGCGGTTTCGAAGGGGCGGCCAAAATTGACGAGCACGTCGTTGCGGGTCCACTTGCCTATCTCCGCGCGATGGAACTCATTGTCCTGAAGTACTTGTCGAACACCCAGCACCTTGCCGGAAGCGTCGATGTCGGCTGCGGTAGTCGTCGTACCCATGGGCTGGGTCGGCCACATCAGCCGCTTGCCGCCGTTCGGCAAATCGTAAGTTTCCTTGGGCGGACCCAACCGGCCGATAAGTACGGACTGGTCCGCACCAGCCTCGACCTGCCGGTGCGGTTCCGTGCAAGCCGCGAGAAACAGCGCCACGGTACATGCCGTTAAAAATGCGAGTCGATTAAGCATGTGAGTGCTCCGGTACGGGTGATCAGACCTGACAGTCTCTGTTCTCACCGAACATTCGCGCCGCGCTTAACAGACGAATGCAGGCATGGGTTGCTATCGGACGTGCTTGCTACGCTCGAAACAACGAGGCTGCGGTAATCTGACGACGCTCAGTTTGGTGACGGGCATCGACCGAGACTCAGTACTTGATGTTTCGGGCCGCCTGGCGTCCCTGCTCCTTGGTGTGTCGCTTGTCCTGCCGGCATTGCGAATTGCTTTGCTGATTGGCGGCGCGGCAATCCTGCTTGGTGTGTCGCGCGCCCTGGCGAGTGTCCTGGCGAACATCGCGTCCGGCGCGGCGTTGCTGCGCCTGCTCCGTCGCCCAGCACGCTCCCGTCGAAGCCGTTAGAAGCGTTGCGACTACAAGCCCGGTGAATCGACGGTTCAATTTAGACATGGCATGACCTCCAGTAGGGTGCGTGGGCCGCTGCTGAAGGACTGGGTTGCGGGGACGCCGGCCGCCTTCGGGGCCGCAGTGTCGAACCGGGACGCATCGATCAGCACGACACGCAGGCGCGTGGCAGCAAGCGCTTCAAACTTCTGGATGTTGGCGCCGCGAGCGCCGCGCGGATGTCGGGCTCGTACTTCTTCGCTTCGACGTCTGGTTTGACGTCCCTGAATAATAAGCACCGACTTGATGGTTCGTTACCCAAATTAATGCTCTGGCTCCGCTTACCATCGTAGTTCAAGCTACGAGTCTGCGCCTGCCGTTAAGGCATCGGACCATGGTCGTATTGTCATTCCAGGCCTTTAAACCTAGATTGAAATTTCGCCTTCAGACAGTCGAAAAGCTTCAATCCCAGCTAATGTGACCGGACGAGCGTCAAGCGGGTGGAGCGACCCAGGCGCGGCGGTTCGATACACCGCAGCGTCCTTGTGCCTCGAAAGGAACTGTTATGGATGCACTCAGGACATTGCTCGAAACCCAGCAGCTCTTCACGTTGTTTCTGACGGTCGCGTTGGGTTATCTGGTCGGCGAGATCAGCATCAAGGGGGTGTCGCTCGGCGCCGGGGCGGTGCTGTTCGTCGGGTTGGCCGTCGGCGGTTTCGCGCCCAAGGCTGCACCGCCCGCGCTGCTCGGCACGCTCGGGCTGCTGCTCTTTCTCTACGGCATCGGCATCCAGTACGGCGACCAGTTCTTCAAGGGCCTGACGAGCATCGAGGGCCTCAAGGCCAATGCGGCCGCGGTGCTCGGGGTGGTGATCGGCGGGCTTGTGTCCGTTGCGTTGGTGCCGCTCTTCGGCGTGAAGCTGGAGGAGGCGCTAGGCATGTTCGCGGGCGCGGGCACCAGCACCGCGAGCCTGCAAGCCGCGATGGCCGCCATGAAGAGCGACGGCCCGACGGTGGGCTACAGCGTCGCGTATCCGGTGGGCGTCGCGGGGCCGATCCTCTTCCTGTATGCCCTTAGCGCACTGCTCAAGCCGAACATCGCGCGGCCGCCGCCCAAGCTCGTCGAGACCGCCGAGATCGCCTTGAGAAATCCGGCGTTCATCGGTGTGACGCTGGCGGAGTTCGCGGCACGCATGCCGTCAGGGCTTGGGATCGCCGCGGTTCGCCGCGACCACCGCAATCGGCCGCCCGCCGACGATCTCGTCCTCGCCGCCGACGATGTCCTTCTCGCCACCGCCACGGACCCCGCCGTGCTGCGCGAGGCCACCTCGATGTCCGGCGAACTGCAGCCCGGCCGCATGGCGAGCCATCGGGAGGATCTCGACTACGCGCGTGTGTTCGCGTCGAGCCGGCGCGTGGTCGGAAGCATGTTGCGCGACATCCGTTTCCCCGAGGGCGTCGTCTGCACGATCGCACACGTGCGCCGCGGCGACGCCGACCTCATGCCGAACCCGGAGCTCGTCCTCGAATTCGGCGACCGGGTCGGCGTGCTCGTCAATCGCGCGCACCTCAAGCCGATTCGTGCTCTATTCGGCGATTCCATCAAGGGCACGGCCGAGCTGAACTTCATCTCGATTGGCGCCGGCGCGGCGCTGGGCCTCCTGGTGGGCGCGATTCCGCTCACGATTCCGGGGGTCGGCAAGCTCGCGCTCGGGCTCGCGGCGCTCCTCCTGACGGCGCTCGTCCTCGGCCGCGTGCGGCGCTTCGGGCCGTTCGTCTGGACGATGCCGCTCTCGGCCAATCTGGTACTGCGCAACTTCGGTCTGACTATCTTCCTTGCGCAGGTGGGCATTACCTCTGGCCCAAAATTCTTCGCGACCATCGGCGTAACGGGCGTGTCGTTTCTGCTCTATGGCGTCGCCATCCTTCTCGCGCTCGTCGTCGTTACGGCGCTTGTCTGCCTATGGATTTTCAGGCTGCCGTTCGACATGACGGTGGGCGTCATCAGCGGCGCGACGGGTAATCCGGCGATCCTCGCATTCGCTAACCGTGTCGCGCCGACCGATCGGCCCGACGTCGGCTACGCAATGATTTTCCCGTCGATGACCATTGTGAAAATCCTGTTCGTGCAGGTTGCCGTGCTACTGACGGGCGGATAGTGCGTCGGCCGAACCCCCGAACCTCGACCAGCCACGGAGGCCCTCGATGGACATAGCCGTCTTCAGCGCGAAGCCTTACGACCGCGAGTATCTCAACGCCGCGAACGCGGCGCACCGCCACCGTCTTCAGTACTTCGACGTGCCCCTCGACGTCGAGACGGCCGGGCTCGCCGCAGGGCACGGCGCCGTATGCATCTTCGTCAATGACCTCGCGGATTCGCCTGTACTTCAGGCGCTAAAGCAGGGCGGCACGAAGCTTGTCGCTTTGCGCTGCACCGGGTTTAACAACGTCGATCTGAAAGCGGCGGACAGCCTCGGGATCAAGGTGGTTCGCGTGGTGGACTACTCGCCGAACTCGGTGGCCGAGCATGCTGTCGCGCTGCTGATGGCGATCAACCGCAAGATCCACCGCGCCTACAATCGCACGCGCGATTTCAATTTTTCTCTCGACGGCCTGATGGGCTTCGACTTGTGCGGCAAGACGGTCGCTGTCATCGGCACAGGGAAGATCGGGCGCGTCTTCGGTAAGATCATGGTGGGGTTCGGCTGTAACGTGATCGGCTATGACAGGTTTCCGTCGCCGGAATTCGAGGCGTTAGGAGCGCGTTACGCGCTGCCGGGAGAAATCGGCGTGAGCGCGGACATCATCTCGCTGCATTGTCCGCTTACCCCCGAGACTTATCACGTCATCGACGCCGATACGCTTTCGCGCGCGAAGCCCGGCGCGCTGCTGATCAATACGAGCCGCGGCGCGCTCATCGACACCGAGGCGGTGATTGCCGCGCTGAGAAGCGGCCAGTTGGGCGGTCTTGCGATCGACGTGTACGAGCAGGAGGCAGAGTTGTTTTTTCGCGACCTGTCCGGCACCATCATCGCGGACGACATACTGCAGCGGCTCATCACTTTTCCGAACGTGATCGTGACGGGACACCAGGCTTTTCTCACGCGCGAGGCTGTCACGACGATCTGCGCAACGACCCTGCAAAGCGTCACGGAGTTTGAGACGGGCAAGCCGCTTTCGAACCAGATTAGCGCGAGCTGAATGCAACCCTCTGCGGACGTAACGTGCGGGCGGGTGAGTTTCGCCCGCTTATGGCTGAGCGTGACAGGCTTCCTCGTTCTGTCGGCGGCGCTCATCAATCCGGCGGCCGCCGCGTTGCCATCCGGGTTGCAAAACCTCGTCGACAATGCGACGGGTGGCTCTGCGCCGGCCGCCTCGGCGGCGCAGGCTGCATCGACACCAACGCTCGCGAGTCAGGCCGAATTGGCGCGCTCGCTGGACAGCCTGATCGGCACGCTCGAGAGCGACCCACAGCGCAAAGCGCTGGTCGGCCAGTTGAAGGGGCTTCGTGCGGGTACCCAAAGTGCCGCACCCGTGGTGCCGGCATCGTCAGCACAGGACAACAGCGATCTGCTCGGCGCGATTGCCTCAGGCATTGCGTCTGTCGAGACGGATCTGAGCGAGGGTCGCACACCGTTGCATTACTGGGCGGCTCGTGCGAGCGCGGCGGCCAACGATTTTTGGACCATTCTCAGAGGCGCAAGCGGCGAGTCGTTCGGCAACGTCCTGCTTGGCCTGATCGGGACGCTCGCGGGCTGGGCCGCGTGCGCTGGCCTGTTGATCTATCTCCGGCGGAGCGTCAGTGCACGTTATGGCTGGAAGGTCACGCTCGAACCGAGTCCAACTTCATTCGAACTTTTGAGTTTTGCATTTTGGCGCACGGCGCCATGGATCGTCGCATTCGTGGCGGTGGCGTTGTTCACGCGAGGAATGCCTGACGCGCTGGGCAGCACGTTAGGGCTTTTGATCGTTTATACAATAGTCGCCGGTTCGATTTTCTCGGCGCTCTGCCTGATCGTGTTCTCGGCGTTCAATACGGCCCACCGGCGTGTCGCGGTTCACCAGTTGCTCGCGCAAAGCCGCTGGCCGCTGTTCGCGATCGGTGCATGTGGCGCGCTCGGCGACGCGACGGCCAATCCAGACGTCACGGGCCTGCTCGGCGTGAATCTCGCCGGGCTCGTATCGGCATCCGCAAACGTGGCAGCGGCCGTCCTGATCGGTTATTTCGCAATCGCTTACCGCCGGCCTGTCACGCATCTGATACGCAATCGCCCGTATGCGGGAAGGCGTGACCACAAACTCGCCACGGAGGCGCTCGATATCCTCGCATCGCTGTGGCACATCCCGATCCTTTTAATCGCGATCGCGTCGGTCGTTGCGATTATCGACGCGCGCGGTTCGGAAGAAAACGTTTTGCGGCCGTCGCTTCTCAGTGCGTTGTTACTCGTGCTCACGCTGTTCGTGTCGGCGCTGCTGATGCACCTGACGCGTCGAAGGGACACCCGCGCACATCGCCGCGCGCCGCATCTGATGCGACTCTTGCGCTTCGCGAGCACGCTACTCGTTCTTCTGATGTGGCTCGCGTTCATTCAATTCGAACTGGACCTGTGGAGCGGTCCGATTGCGCGGATGATCAAGCACGGCACGATGACACCCAGTTTCAAGCACGCGCTGGTTACAGTGATCGCGACGGTTTTCTGCGCCTGGTTCATATGGATACTTTGCGATACCGCAATCCTCAACGCGCTGGGCCCGAGCAGTTCGCGGAACAAAGCACTCGATCCCAGCGTGCGGGCACGCACGATGTTGCCGCTCGTACGCAACGCTGTTTCCGTGACGGTTGTGACGCTCGCTGCCATCGTTGCCGCTGCCACTCTGGGCGTCAATCTGACACCTCTCCTTGCGGGTGCGGGCGTAATCGGTCTCGCAGTCGGCTTTGGTGCGAAGGCACTCGTTACCGATCTGATCACGGGCCTCTTCATCATTATCGAGGAGACGATCTCGGTCGGCGACTGGATTGAGATTGACGGCAGCCACGCTGGCGCCGTTATGGATCTGACGATCCGCACGGTCCGCTTGCGCGACGGACAAGGTGCGGTTCACACCATTCCCTTCTCGCAGATCAAGATCGTGAAGAACCTCTCGCGCGACTTCGCCAACGCGGTGTTCGAGGTGCGGGTGCCCTTCGCCGTTGAACTCGATGACGTCACACGCATGATTGTGGAAGTAGGCGCCGATCTGCAGGAAGATTTTCGCCTGCGCAACGAAATACTTGCGCCCGTCGAAGTGTGGGGGCTAGACCGATTCGAGGCTAACTGGATGGTCGTGAAAGGGCAGATCAAGACACGGCCGCTGCAACAGTGGAGCGTGGCGCGCGCTTTTAACGCTCGACTCAAGCGCAAGATGGATGAAGCGGGTATTGAAATTCCTGTACCGCATATGCGGCTTCATACCCCGGCAAACGGGCCCAATGCATGGTCGCAGTCTGACGAGGACGCCGAGGACGACAGCGGGCAAACGAACGACGCGAACAGTGAGGTAGCGCGCAGTCCGGCTAGTACCATGCCAGTCGAACCGCGGGTGCTCAAGGAGCCGCCCGCAACTCAGCCCGTGGTCCAGACAGGTTCCAGATCGTCCATCAATTCCCCCGGTAGCGATACCGGACGTCTTTAAGATGCGGTACGTGAGCCATTGAGAAAGAGAATACTTTTACTGGCTCGTGCCGTGTTGAGCGGCTTCAACCGCAGTGTCACGCTTCTTTTTCGCTTCCGCTTTCTTGTGGTCGTAGACTTTTTTGGCGGCCGCGACCTCACGGTTGTACTCGCGATTCGCTGCGGCAACCTGCTGGTGCATCCTGACGATCTCATCAGGATGTTGAGAGGCTGTCGATGAACTCGCGCCGGAACTTTGTTGCGCCCAGGCGCCAGGAAGGGACAACAGTGCAGCGGAAGCCGTAATGACGGCCGCAATGGTGCTTTTCATGAATATCTCCGCGTTGGTCTGCCAGGCAGCGGACTTCAGCCTATACAGATTGAGCGAGATGTTATATAGGACTTTGGTCCAATGAGGCGGGTTGGGCCGCCTGCACGCTGTGCGGAGTCGGCCAGCCGCTCGCAACGTGTTGCTGACAAACCGGGATTTGAGGGCGACCGTCCAAAAGAGCTAGAAACTCATTGCAAACCCGAATGAAACGCCATGCACGTTGTGTCCGAACACGTACCGCACCATCGCGCGCGTGCGCGTGATGATGATGGGATACCTGCTGCTATCGAGTTCAAGCCCGACTCCCAACGACGTGAGGTCATTGAACCCCAGCACGCCGGCGCTGTCGCCATAATAGTGCGAGTACGCGGCTTCCAGCACATAGCGGATCGGCCGGTCCAGCGCGTGCCAGCCGGTGGGGGCCCGCCAGCGTGTCCACAGGCTCAGTTGCTGCGCCATGGCCGATCCCTGAACTGCCTCCGATGAACCGCCGAAACTGCGCAGGTAGATGTCGGTGGCACGCAGTTCGGCATCGATTTCGTAGTTTTCGCGGTAATGCTCGTAGTCGAGCATGAGTGAGCCACCGTAGCCGTACGCGTCCAGCGAGCCATTCTCGAGAAACTGTAGATTGCGATCAGTGACGTGATTGAAGATCGACTGCCCCACCTTCAGATCGCTTGAAACACGTCCGATCGTACCGTTCAGGATCGGACGGAACACCAGTTCATTTGTGATCCGGAAATCCCAGCCGAGGCCCACCGTGCCGCTGAAAGTGTTCCATCGTGTCGGCACCGGACGCTGCTCCGCGCCCTCTGTAGCCACAAAGGTCGGATCGTAACGACTATAGGCGAGCGTGCCCTCCATGTACAACGGGAACGACTTGCTGATAGTGAAGCCGCCCCCGAACTGCGTCTGACCAAAGCCGGGATTGCCCGTAGTGCCGTTATTGACCGACAGGTTACTGGTCGTAACGTCGGGCACTGTTGTGTAGGTCATGATGGAGAGCACAGCGTTGGCATGTTGCTTCACATTTCCACCGACCACGGCACTCCCCGGCGGTTGGCTCGGCGCGGTCTGCGCATTCGACGGGCACGGCAGCAGGGCGAAGGTCAGAGCGCCGCACATCCATGCTGCGCGGCGGGGCCGACGCGCCGGGAGCGCGGGCATTTCAAGCGACCTCGCCATGGCCCGCACAATTGCAACCTGCCACACAGCGTACCGAACGAGCATGACACACTCCTGTCAGTTAGATCGTTCTGCTTGTCTTCCACGAGACCGCCATTCCGTGCCAGCACAATAGTTCGAGACAACCGACCTGGCGCGTCACGACCGCTCAACCGTTCGCAGCACCAGGAGCAGGCTACATCGAAGCCCGCCCAATTGTATCGCTGAACGAGCCGATAGATTTCGGTGCCGATTACGGTAGCTGAGCCAGGCGTCCCTATCCTGTGGGCCTAAGGTCTCATTGACCGGCCTGAAGTTCAGGGAACATATTGTGTCAGGGAGGTTCACGTGTCCGCCGGCCGCGCTCCGCGGCTAGAGACGGAGGTCATGGACGTTCCCGCAGCGCTGGACTGGACACCGACGGGTGTCCGCTGCAATATGAATCGTAGGGAGATAGCAGGCATGGGCTGGAATCGCTGGTACAGTTTGAAGAGCTATCTGAGATCTTCGCTGTGGACCGTGCCGCTCTTCGCCGTCGCGATCTATGCCGTGGTGAAGCCTGCGACCGAAATGGTGGGCAGGTGGATGATCAGGCAGGGGAGCCTTGATCCTAAGACCGGCTTTCTTGGGCTGTCCATGACTGGCGCGCGGTCGTTGCTCGGTGACATCGTTTCCGCAGACATGGCGTTTCTGGTGTTTACGTTCGGTTCGCTGCTCGTCGCAATCCAGGTCGCTGGCGGTCAGTACACCCCGCGGATCATCGCGACGACACTGCTGCGCGACAACATCATTCGTGGCATCTCGGGATTATTCGTTTTCACACTGCTGTTTGCCAATAGAACGCTGGCGTGGATGGGGGAAAATGAGGTACACCAGCTTCAGTTGTTCATTGCGGCTCTATTTGGGTTCGCTTCGGTCGTCGCTTTCCTTTTCCTGATTGATTACGCCGCGAAATTTCTGCGTCCCGTGAGTCTTGTGGCTCGCGTCGGAGAGCAAGGGATCGCCGTCATCGAGAGCGTTTATCCAGCCCTGACTGCGGACGGAGCGACTCCCGCGAATCGTGATAAAGAGCGAGACGTGCCGGACCACATTGTTCGTCACCACGGCAAGTCCGGCATCGTTCTGGCCTTGAATCTGGAAATGCTGGTGGCCAAGGCAAGGCGTGCCGACGCAGTCATCGAATTCGTGCCGCAAGTCGGTGATTTCGTCGCGATGGGCGAACCCTTGTTCTATTTGTACAGGAACTCTGGCGCAATCGACGACGGCAGGCTGCGCGCGCTCGTTGCTTTCGGAACGGAGCGCACGATGGAGCAGGACCCTATGTTCGCGTTTCGCATCCTGGTGGATATTGCGCTGAAAGCGCTTTCGGCAGCGATCAACGATCCCACCACGGCGGTGCTTGCGATCGATCAGTTGCACCGGCTATTGCGGCTGGTGGGCAAACGGTCTTTGCACATCGAAGAGATGGTGGATGGGTCGGGACGGGTGCGTGTGATCTTGTGGACGCCCAAATGGGAAGACTTCGTGCACATCAGTTTCCGCGAGATACGACAGTGCGGCGCGGGCAGCATTCAAATCGCGCGGCGTCTGCGCGCGGCGTTAGAGAACCTCATCCAGAGGCTGCCGGAGCATCGTCATGCCGCGTTGCTCGTCGAGTTGATGCTGCTCGATCGCGCGATTGCATTGAAGCATCCGTTTCCGGAGGACCTGGCGTTGGCACGTATCGCTGACTCGCAAGGGCTGGGAGGTTCGGCAGCCTCGCCGGCGAACAACTAGCCTTGCGGAGGCAAGCCGTGCGCAAACTCATAATGGGTATCGTCGAATTCCGCGAGAAAATGCTGCCGCAATACGCGAAGCAGTTCAGCAAGCTCGCGCTTTCGCAAGCGCCTGACGCGCTCTTCATCACGTGCTCGGACAGCCGGGTTGTACCCGATCTGCTTGCCTCGACCCATCCGGGCGATCTGTTCACGATGCGCAACGTCGGCAACCTGGTGCCGCCGGCGACCGCAGAGGGAGTGTCTACCGGTGACCTCTCCGAGGCGAGCGCGATCGAGTACGCAGTGCTAGTGTTGAAAGTCGCGAATATTGTTGTGTGCGGGCATTCCGGGTGCGGTGCAATGAAAGCCGTGTCTACACGCAACGCCAAGCTGAAAACGCCGAACCTCGATAAATGGCTGTGCCACGCCAACACCGCGGCGTTTCGCCTCGAACACGAAGGTCCACTCGATGACAGGCTGAAACCGCACGATCAATTGTCGCAACTCAACGTACTTGTGCAACTCGAGCATCTCATGACTTATCCGATCGTGCGCCAGCAGGTCACTGCCGGGGCGTTGGTGCTGAGCGGCTGGTGGTTCGACATCGCGACGGGCGACATGTATGCCTACCTGCGCACGAGCCGCTCATTCGAAGTGATCGACCGCGCGATGGCTGACCGGATCATTGAGCGCCTTGCCGCACGGGCACGGTGAATGGTTTTGTCGCAGTACGGTTCGCGGAGTAAAGTCGGATCGATATGCAAAGTATTGCTTACGTTGCCAGATCGTTAACCGCCGTTCACGCGTTGCTGATATCCAGTTTGAAATGATGCATCGTACTAGCCTATTTTGGTCTAGGATGTAAAAGCCAGAAAGCGAATGGCCCGGTCGTCGGCACGGGTCACCCGCACCGGGAGGCACGCTCAATGGGCTTTGTGTTGTCAGCCGTGATTTTCCTAACGTCGACTGGATTTCTCGTCGACGCTGCGCTGGCGCCGACCCCGCCGGCGGTGATTGTGCCAGCCGCCGCTCCCGGTGCAAGCGAAGGCGGCACCACGGTCCCGCAGTTAAGCCCGGAGGGCTCCGGCGAAGCCACCGCTCCCTAGGCGGGCTCTAGTTTTACCTCCATCTACACGGCGCAGTTCGTCCAGAGCGAGTTTTTACTTGCAAGCATTTCATTGGTCAAGAAAAACTGTAAGCGCACTAGCGGTGCTTACGGGAGGCTTCATGAAAACTTCATTCTTGCAGGCGGCGTTGTACGACATTCTCCAGAAATATTTCGATCCTTCGTTTGCTTTCATCGAGAGGACCGAGGATCCATGTGCAGTAGAGTTTGATGCCCAGCCTGCGTCAGTCGCCGCCGATGCGCAGGTGCTTTGCGCGCCGCGCCGTGTGCGGGCACGACGTTTTGCAACGAGGCGGTGCCTACGCGAGGGCGTCAGGTTCTTCCACTTCCTGCCTGGCCACGCAGCGTGAGCGCCGTGCGTCTTCTGATCGCGGCCATGGCGGTGGCGTGCGGCGCGGGGGCGGTATTCGGAATCGCCTATACGATCGTCGCGGCCTTGCTAATCAGACGTTTTTTCCGGCGCCCGGCGTGCGTGCCGAGCAGCTATCCGCCAGTCACCATCGTCAAACCGCTGTATGGCGACGAGCGGGGATTGCTTGCCAATCTTTCGAGCTTTTGCCACCAGGACTATCCCGGCCCGGTGCAGTTTCTGTTCGGCGTGAACGACCCGGCGGATCCGGCGCTACTCACGGTCGATGCCCTGCGGCGCCTGCATCCCGAAGCACACATCACCGTGGTCGCCGATGCGCGGCTGTATGGGCCGAACCGCAAGATCAGCAACATCCTGAACATGATGCCGCAAGCGCGATACGACGTACTGGTGTTCGCTGACAGCGACGTGAGCGTTGCACCGGACTACCTGGGCAAGGTTATCGGCGAGTTGCAGAAGCCGGGCGTCGGACTCGTCACGTGCATTTATTGCGGCAAACCCGAAGCGGGTTTCTGGCCGCGCCTTTCGGCGAAAGCCACCAACTACCAGTTCCTTCCCGGCGTGGTAATTGCGCTGGAACTGGGCCTCGCGCGGCCGTGTTTTGGGCAGACCATCGCGATGCGACGCACGACGCTCGACAAGATCGGCGGCTTTGAGCAATTCGGCAGGCATCTGGCCGAGGATCATGCGATCGGTGAGGCGGTGCGGCTCGCCGGCGAAAAGGTGTCGATTCCGCCTTTCACGGTCGCGCATGCCTGCGTTGAAAGCAGTGCGCGCCAACTGATTGCGCACGAACTGCGTTGGAGCCGCACGATCCGCCGTGTCGATCCACTCGGGTATCTAGGGTCGGTGCTCGTTCACCCGCTCGCATTCGCACTGTTTGCCGTGATGTTGTCCGGCGCCGCCGCGTGGTCGTGGCAACTCGTCCTCGCGACAATGGGCGCCAGGCTCGCGCTTGAGCTGGTGTCGGACCGCGTTCTGCGTCATGCACATCGCGACCTATGGCTGTCGCCGCTGTGGGATATCGTTTCCTTTGCGATATTCGTCGCGAGTTTCTGGTCGTCGCGTGTGACATGGCGCGGCTTCCGTTTTGAAGTCGACAGTGACGGCCTGTTGTCGTCCGTTCAGGACGAACGGGTAATCGATTGATGAAGCAAAAGCGATTCGCGCGCACAAGTTGGGGTATGCGGGAGGCGGATTGCTTCGAAGTGCCGGCATCGCTGCTGTGGCTTCTGATGTACAAATAGCCTCTACTGACCAACTGTTTGCTATAGATGGGATGTCTTATCGAACCGACGCGCGGACGTTCGTCGAAGATCGCGTCTACGGGTCCACCTCCAGCGTTACGCCGGCGCATCGAAGCACGTGCAGGTAAGCGACCGTGTCCCCGACGGCGGCGGCGGCCTGCTCCGCAAGCCTCCACATGTACGCTGACTTTTCGGCGCGCGCCATCATCGTCTCGAGCGCGTCCGAATCTGCGAACCCGTGAGCTGCCGCTGCCCCGAGCACGGCATCGAGAACGCGTCGGGCCGCAACTCGGGCGGCAATCGGCGCCAGCGGAGCACGATAGGTAAGAAAGCCTGCCATCAGCAAAAATTCGGTCGGGCTGATGTGCTTGCCATTACCAAGAGGAACACCGTCTGTATTGACTCGATCTTGCATCATGGTTCGTCTCCGGCTTTGCAGCAGCAAGCGCTGTGATTGCGCGAATCCGTGTCGCTATTGCCGCTGGCCGTTCCGTAGGGGATTCGACGACGGCACGGTGCTGCGCGGCGCCGGACCCTTTGATGTCCGGGGTGAGTCTCGGGCGGCGCAGAGATAGTCTAGTACAGGATGAATCGCCAATGCCGTCAAACGCGGCTACGATTGCCACAGCGTTGCCTTTTAAGTGTGTGTTTCGCTAAGCTGGGCGTCGACACCGGGTCGATACCACCTTCCACTTCCAACGTATTCGCGCTGCGACGGCTGGCAGGTTAATAGGTCAATTTTTTTGCCCTGCCGACACTCCAAGACGTAGTATTCTTGATCCGCCTCCTGATCCCCAGCTATAGCCGCCGCCTTACTACTTCGCGTCGACTGTCGTGCGGCTCTGAGAATATGATGGTGCGGCGAATCGCTGCGCGCCAGTACCCCGTACCCTCGGGGCTCACAGGAGACGAGGACGTCCAAGGCAACTGTGCAGTCATTGTCATCTTTTTGAAGGCTTCGAAACACTTGGCGAACATCGCCGAGGCCCGGCGAGTCCGTGCGGGTGACTGATCCCGGCCACGCAGACTATTCTCTTCGAGGGTATTCATGAAAACGCTGTTTCTGCAGGCACCTTCGTATGAAGGCTTCGACGGCGGAGCGGGTTCACGCTTCCAGACGAAGCGCGAGATTCGATCATTCTGGTACCCAACGTGGCTAGTCCAGCCCGCTGCGCTGATTGAGGATAGCCGCGTCGTGGATGCTCCCGCGGATGGCCTGTCGCTGGAAACGACACTCGATATTGCTCAGCAATACGAACTGGTCATCATTCACACAAGCTCTCCATCGTTCCAGACTGATGTTCAATTCGCAGAGCACTTAAAGCAGCGGAAGCCCTCAATCCTCATCGGGATGATCGGGGCAAAAGTTGCCGTCGATCCTCAGGGCTCATTAGCCGCGAGCGACGCACTCGACTTCGTGTGCCGTGAAGAATTCGACTTCACTTGTCGCGAGATCGCACAGGGCCTCCCGTTCGCATCGATTCTCGGTCTGAGCTATCGCCTGGCCGACGGCGGGATCACGCACAACGAGGCCCGGCCGATTCTCGAAGACATGGACCAGTTACCGTTCGTCTCGCCGATCTACAAGCGCGACCTGACGCCTGAGAACTACTTCAGTGGCTATCTCAAGCATCCGTATCTGTCGCTCTACACAGGGCGAGGCTGCAAATCCAGGTGCACCTTTTGCCTATGGCCGCATACGGTCGGGGGGCATCGCTACCGCACGCGTTCGGTCGAGAACGTCCTCGCAGAAGTGAAATGGATCAGGGACAACATGCCCGAAATCAGGGAGATCATGTTCGACGACGATACCTTTACGGATCTCAGACCGAGAGCCGAGGAGATCGCTCGTGGTCTTGGCAAGTTAGGGGTGACGTGGTCGTGCAACGCGAAGGCGAACGTGCCATATTCAACCCTCAAGGTCATGAAAGAAAATGGGCTGCGGCTCCTGCTCGTCGGATACGAATCCGGCGACGACCAGATTCTTGTGAACGTCAAAAAGGGCCTGCGAACGGATATGGCTCGCCAGTTCAGTGACGATTGCCGCAAGCTCGGCATCAAGATCCACGGCACGTTCATTCTCGGACTTCCCGGCGAGACGCGCGAAACGATCCAGAAGACAATCGAATACGCGAAAGAGATCAATCCCCACACGATTCAGGTGTCGCTCGCCGCGCCCTATCCGGGAACCGTCCTTCATAAGCAGGCGGTCGAGAACGGATGGTTGAATGAAGGGAAGGTCATCGCCCTCATCAATTCGACAGGCACCCAAGCTTCCACTATCGGCTATCCGCACTTGTCGCGCGAAGAGATCTACCTTGGCGTCGAGGAATTCTACAAACGCTTTTATTTCAGACCAACAAAGATCTGGGAAATCGTTCGCGAGATGCTGATAAGTTGGGAGATGATGAAACGGCGTCTGCAGGAAGGCGTAGAGTTTTTCAGATATCTTCATTCGCGCAGGGCATGAAGCGCCGGTGCGCGGCGACAGGCGAAGCCTCGACATTGGACCAACGTACGATCGTCGCGCAAGCATCACGGGTCAGCTACGCAGCTATCCTGCCGCCTAAGCCGACATTCCAGAGCGGGTCGGCGTAAAGCATGTGTTCGTCAAAGCGGCAGCCGGCATCGCGGGTGATCGAAAAACTCGTGCGAACGCGGCCGGTCGTAACCAAATGACTCAGCAAGTCGGTTAAAAAGAGGGCGCCGCTTCATTCGGTCGCCGCTTTTTGTTCATGCGCGGGAGCGAGGCATCAACGATGTTGCCCCACCTTCTGCCGTCTTTCCAGCACTCGCGCGTACCACGTCAGCGGGAAGCACATGGCGAAGTAAATCATCGCGACCATGCCGTAAATCGGGAACGGGCGGAACGCGGCATTGGTGATCATGGTGCCGGTCTTGGTCAATTCGGTGAAGCCGATGATCGACGCGAGCGCCGTGCTTTTCACCACCTGCACGAGAAAGCCGACCGTCGGCGCCACCGCGATTTTGCGCGCCTGCGGCCACACGATGTAGCGCAACTGCTGGCCGAACGTCATGCCGAGGCTCGCGCCCGCGGCCCACTGGCCGCGCGGCACGGCTTCGACACAGCCACGCCAGATATCGACCAGATACGCGCTCGTGTAGAGCGTTAAGGTGACGGTGGCGGCGACCCACGGCGACACATCGACACCGAGCAGCGGCAAGCCGAAAAATGTCAGAAAGAGCTGCATCAGCAGCGGCGTGCCCTGAAACACCTCCACATACAGCACGACGATGCGGCGCAGCCAGGCGACCGGCGACACGCGCATTGCGAGCAGAATCAGTCCGACAACGCCGCCGCCAACAAACGCGATCAGCGACAGCAACACAGTCCAGCGCGCGGCAAGCAACAGATTGCGGGCGATGTCCCACAGCGTGAATTCGACCATGATCAGCGCTCCGTGGGCAGAGTGCGGGCGCCGCGCCACATCAGGCGATTGCGCCAGTTACGCGGCGCGCTTTCATTGCCGCGCGCCGCACGGCCCGCGAACAGACCGCGGCCGAGCCGGTTGAGGATTTGCCGCAACACGATCGACAGCACCAGATACGTTGCGGTGATGATCAAGTAGCTCTCGAACGAACGGAAGTTGCGCGACTGGATGAAGTTGGCCGCGTACGTCAGATCGGGCACGGAGATCTGCGAGACCACCGCCGAGCCGAGCATGACGATCAGCACCTGGCTCAGCAGCGCGGGAAACACATTGGCGATGGCCTGCGGCAGCACGATGAAGCGAAACACTTGCCGCCCATGCAGACCGAGCGCCTGCGCCGCCTGCACCTGGCCGCGCGAAATGGAATCGATGCCGGCGCGCACGATCTCTATGGCATAAGCGCCGAGATTGACCGTCATGGCCAGAATCGCGGCCTGCACTTCGTCGATATGAATGCCGAGGCTCGGCAAGCCGAAGAACACGAAGAACAACTGCACGATGAACGGCGTGTTGCGGATCAACTCCACATAACTCGCCACCACCCAACGCGCCCATTTCGGCCCGGCCACCGCCACGCTCGCGCCGGCAATGCCGACGATCCCGCCGAGCACGGTCGAGACCGCCGTCAGCCCCAAAGTCACGGCGACGCCGCGCGCGAGCATCCCCGCATAGAGGCCGAAGCCGCTGAAATCGAACGCATAGGTCATGGCGTGGCGCTCATCGTGAGGTCAAACTCCGGCGCGGACCACGCTGCGTGGTCCGCGCAAAAAGGTTCAGAGGTCGGCCGGCAGCGGCGCACGCAGCCACTTCTGCGAAATCGCATTCATGGTGCCGTCCTTGCGGGCCTTGGCAATCGTTTCGTCGACTTTCTGCTTCAGACGCGGCTCGTTCTTGTTCAAACCGACGTGATCGGGCGAGCTGAACAGCGAGAATTTCTGCTCGGGATCGTTGGCCGGATGACGCGCGAGAATCGTGGCGCCGACGTCGTTGCCGACTACCATCAACTGTACCTGACCAGAAAGGAACGCCGAAATTGCGCCGTTAGGATCGTCGAATCTTTTGATGTTCGCCGAGGGCGGCGCGATCTTGGTCACGCTCAGGTCTTCCAGCGTGCCGCGCGCGACCGATATGGATTTGCCGGCGAGGTCGGCGGCGTTCTTAACCGGCAGGGCTTTCGGGCCGAACACGGCGAGGTAGTACGGCGCGTACGGTTGCGAAAAATCGATCACCTTTTCGCGTTCCGGCGTCTGGCCGACTGACAGCAGCATGTCCGCCTTGTGGTCGGCGAGATAGGCCATGCGGTTGTCGCCCGTCACCTGCACGAGTTCGACCTTGGCGTTGAGCGCCTTGCCGATCAGGTTGGCGACGTCGATGTCGTAGCCCATCGGCTTCATGTCCGGGCCGATCGAGCCGAACGGCGGATAGTCCTCGAACACGCCAATGCGTACCGTGCCCGATTTGGCGATGTTGTCGAGCGCGTCCGCATGCGCAGCCGAAGGCAACGCGCACAGCGCGCCGAGAGCGGTGAAGGCCAGCGTCGCGGCGAGCGTGGCGAACACGCGGCGGGTGCGGGTCGGGTGAGCGGGGCGGTGGTTCATGGTCTGTCCTCTGTCGAAAATGTCGGTATTGGAATGGGCGAGTTTGCGTGGGTCGGTGGCGTGCGGCTCAATGCGGCGCGCGGGCGGCGATCAGTTTGCACGCGTGCGGGGGCAATTCCGCGAGCACCGGTGTGCCGAGCGCGAGCCCCGGCGTTTCGCGCGGCGTGGTGGCGGCCGTCAACGTGAAGCCGGCGCAGTCGATGGTCGCTTCGAGCGACGCACCCACGTCGCGGATAAACGTTACGGTGCCTGCCAGCCGGTTCGGACCCGCCGCGTCGGAGGCCGCTTTCACGCACACGTCTTCCGGGCGGATCAGCAGACGGATATCGCTGCTCGACTCCGGCACGCGCGCCGGTTGCGCGACGCTGATGCGCCGGCCGCCCGGCAAGCTCACGACGCCCGCGCCGTCGTAGGTGACCGGCAGGATATTGCCGAGGCCGATGAAGTCGGCGACAAACTCGCTGACCGGGTCGCGATAAATATCGAGCGGCTTGCCGACCTGGGCAATCCGGCCTTTTTCCATCACGACGATTTCGTCGGCCATTGTCATCGCTTCGCGCTGGTCGTGCGTGACCATGATCGTGGTGATGCCGAGGCGCTGCTGCAGCAGGCGGATTTCCACCTGCATTGCTTCACGCAGCTTGGCGTCGAGCGCGGAGAGCGGCTCGTCGAGCAGCAGCAGTTTCGGCTGCGAGGCGATCGCGCGCGCAATCGCCACGCGCTGGCGCTGGCCGCCGGAGAGTTGCGTGACGGGCCGGTTCGCCATGTGCGGCAACTGGATCAGTTCCAGCAATTCCGCCACGCGGCGGGTTTGCTGGTCCTTCGCGGTCTTGCGCAACTTCAGCGGATACGCGATGTTCTGCGCAACCGTCATGTGCGGAAACAGCGCGAGCGACTGAAACACCATGCCGAAGTCGCGCTGGTTCGCGGGCAGTCGCGTGATGTCGCGTCCGGCGAAATGGATAGTGCCCGAGGTCGGCGTTTCCAGCCCGGCGATCATGCGCAGCAGCGTGGTCTTGCCGCAGCCGGACGGACCGAGAAAGCACACCAGCTTGCCGTCGGGCACGCTCAGATCGACATTGTCGACGGCATGCGCCGCGCCGAAACGCCGGGTCACGGCCTGCAACGTTAAATGGGTCATCGAATGCTCCAGCAATCAAGCGCTACAAGCGCGTCCGTTCACAAGGCAACGCCTTCGTCGCCGATCAGCTTTTCGAGCAGCCAGATCAGCGCGAAGTCGATCGCGACGATGAACACGGCGAAACAGAACACGGTCGGATCGAGCGACGACACGGTGCGGCTGTAGAGCCAAACCGGCAGCGTCATCGTATCGATGCCGTAGAGGAAGAACGTGACCGTGAATTCGTTGAACGAGATGATGAAGGCGAACAGCATGCCGGCGAGAATGCCGGGGCGCATCAGCGGCAGGATTACGTCGATAAGCGCACGGCCGGGACTCGCGCCCATCACGCAGGCGGCTTCTTCGAACTCAGGACCGATCGAGGCGACCGACGCCGCGCAATTCTTCACGGTGAACGGCAGCGCCAGAATCACGTGCGCGATGATCAGGCGAAACACGCCGAGCTCGACCGGCAGCACGTTGAACACCAGCAGCAGCGACAGGCCGAGCATCACGAGCGGATAGACGAGCGGTAACGCGACCAGTTGTTCGACCGCGGGCTTGCCGCGAAAGCGGTAGCGGCTCAGCGCATAAGCGGCGGGCACCGAGACCAGCGTGGCGATGACCATGGTGGACAGCGCGACGATCAGGCTCGTGCTCAAGGCGGCGCCCATCGAGAGCGAGTCGCTCGCGTCCGGCGACGCGAAGCTGTGCCACGCGGCGCGATACCAGTGCAGGCCGTAGGCGTGCGGCGGGAATTCGAGCGTGTCGGCCGCGCTGAACGACATGGTGATCATCGTGATGATCGGCAGCGCGGCGAGGAACAGCACGATCGCCGCGAGCAGGGCGGTCGCTTTGCCTAACTGGCCGGGCATGACGGCCGTTAGTCGTGGTGAGCGTGGAGAGCGCGGCGAGTCCGGCATGCGCGAGGGAGCGGTTTGAACGGGCGTGCTCATGCGTGCGGCTCCTCGGCAAGTTTTTGCGTGCGGCGCACGAGACGCTGCGACAGCGCCATCACCGTCAACGTGGCGATCATCAAAACGACACCCGACGCGGAGGCCGCCGGCCAGTTCAGCAACGGCGCGACCTGATCGTGGACCAGCACGGCGAGCATCGGCACGCGGCGTCCGCCGAGCAGCAGCGGCACGGCGAACGCGCTCGCGTTGTACGCGAACACGAGCAGCGCGCCGGATACGAGGCCGGGCATCGCCAAAGGCAACAGCACGTGACGCAGCGTTTGCCAGCGTGTCGCGCCGAGCGTGGCGGCGGCTTCTTCGTAGGAACTCGAGACCGCGCGCATCGCGCTCGAGAGCGGCAGCACGGCGAGCGGAAACGCCGTCTGGATCAGTCCGAGCAGCACGCCGTTTTCGCGGTACAGCCACATCAACGGACGTTGCACGAGGCCGCTGCCGAGCAGCGCGTGATTAAGCAGACCGGCCGGCCCGAGAATGATCAGCCAGCCATAGCCTTGCAGCAGCAGATTGACGAGCAGCGGCAACAGCACGCCGGCAAGCAGAAGCCGCCGTGCGAGCCGTGACTTCGTGCGCGCCATCGCCAGCGCGACCGGAATCGCCAGCAGCACCGCGCAAATCATGCTCTGGAACGCGAGCTTCAAGGTGAGCCACAACGACTTCATGAAGTAGCCGTCGAGCAGGTCCGCGTAGTTTTGCAGCGTGAAGCCGCGCCACTCGTTGCCCTGCGTGCCGAAGCTCATGCGCAGCACGACCAGCGCCGCCGCGCCGAGGATGGCGAGAAACAGCAGGATCGGCGCGAGCAGCAGCCACGGCCGCGCCTTTGCCAGCGCGGTGGCGGCAGGCGTGTCCGGTCCGAGACCGGACGCACCCGTCGCCGGCTCCGAGGCCGGACCGGACGAAGTAACACGCCGCGAGAAGCGTGCGAGCATTGTCGTCATGCCGCGAAGATTTCGGTGTAACGCTTGATCCACGCCGGCTGCACCACGGCGAGCGCCTTGTCGTCGTGCAGCACGGCTTTCTCGGCGATCTGCTGCGGGCTCGGCACGAACGCGCGGCTTTCGGCGGGAATCACCGCTTTCGAATTCACCGGGCCATTCAGCACGTCGGCGGCCATGCGGCCTTGCACGCCGGCGTCGAGCGAATGGTTGATGAAGGCGTGGATCAGATCGCTGTCACCCGGATGCGACTTGGGGATCACGGTGAACATCAGTTGCGTGGCGAAGCCTTCTTTCATGCCGTAGGTCACGCCCATCTTGTACTCGGGCTTGCGGATCTGGTCGGGGAAGAACGCCGGCGAATAGATGCCGCCGATATCGAGCGAGCCGGTGCGGAACAGGTCGGCCACCTGGTTCGGGTTCTCGCCGAGCGTCATCACGCGATCTTTCAACTGCATCAGTTTCTTGAAGCCCGGCTCGATGTTCTGCTGCGAGCCGCCGTTCATCTTCGCGGCGATGATCGCGAGGTCCACCGCTTCGGCCCACTCGGGCGGCGGCAGGAACAGGCGTCCGGCGTACTTGGGGTCCCACAATGCTTCGTACGATGCCGGCGCGGTCTTCACCGTCGACGTGTTGTAGATCAACCCGTCCGACCACAGCAGATAGCCGACGCCGAAGCCGTTCGCGCCCGTGCGGTACTGCGGCGCGACGTCTTTCAGGTTCGGCAGTTTGTCCAGATCGGGCTTCATCAGCAGACCGGCGTCGCCGAGACCCGACGCGCCGACGCCGGCCAGGGTGATGACGTCGTAGGTCGGGCGATCGCCCGCGGCCTTGACCTTCGCGACCATGCCGGAGGTGCCGTCGGCGCGGTCGGCGATCACTTTGGCGCCGGTTTTCGCGGTGAAGGTGGCGGCGATATTGCGCAACGCGGCCGCGCCCGTGTCGTCCGACCAGGTCAACAGGCGCAGCGTCTTGCCGCTGAAGTTGTGTTCCTGCGCGCGCAGGTTGATGAACGGCATGGGCAAGGTGGATGCCGCAAGTGCGGCGCCGAGCGTCTTGATGGCCTGCCTTCTACCCCGTTTGATCTCTTGCATGGCGGTCTCCTGTGTTGAACGCCTTGTTGCCCAATGATGCCGCTGTGATTGCCGCCGCCTCGCTGATTGGCGTTGTCCGCCTGCGCTGCGTGTTGAAGCACTCTAGGTTTGCCAAAATCCCTCAACAAACGAAATATGCGCATGGGCGGTATGACATAAGCTCATGCGGCGGCCGTCGCGCGATTGCGATGGCGCATGCCGGTCAGACGGCGGGAGCGCCGAGGCAGTAGCGCATGCGGGTTAACGTCCATATTTCGTCGACGCTTTAAGCCCTTCAGGAGGTATGAGGAAAGCTCGGTTCTGGTGCGATCGTTGACGCGCTTTGCCCTGTGCCGGTGCATGGGGGCCTGCCGGGCCGCGTGGTTTGGCGGCGGCATGAGCCGAATGCATGAGGGCACGCGGCACGACTCTCATGCGGAGATTTGTGATCGCGTATCCTGTAGGCCCGCGCGCGGCATTCGGGCGGCATGCGACGAGTCGCGCCGCCACGCTCACGCAATGACTTTTCCTGATCGTACTGGACACTCACGATGCGACGCCTACCGCCGCTGAACGCGCTGCAGATTTTCGAAACCGTGGCGCGGCATCGCAGTTTCACGCGTGCCGCCGATCACTTATGCCTGACGCAGGGCGCGGTCAGCCGGCAAATCATCGCGCTCGAGGATTACTACAAGTTTCCGCTCTTCAAGCGCCATGCGAAAGGCCTGACGCTCACCGCCGAAGGGGAACTGCTGCTGCCGGCCGTCAAGGAAAGCTTCGCGCGCATCGAGGAGATTTCGCTGCGTCTCACACGGCAGCGCACCGATCTCGCGCTGAAAGTGCCGACCTGCGTGATGCGCTGGATGTTGCCGAAGATCATGCGCTTCCAGGCCGAGTATCCCGAACTGCACGTGCAGATCACGACCACATGGCAGCACGATGTCGATTTCCAGCTCGAACCGTTCGACGCCGCGATCATCTACGGTTCTTCGCCCGGCGCGGGCGTGCAGGCGGTGCCCTTGTTCGAGGAACGTCTGACGCCCGTTTGCGCGCCCGATCTGCTGAAAGACAAGCCGCTTGCCGAGGTGGCCGACCTCGCGCGCCATACACTGCTGCATCCCACCCGCGATCATCGCGACTGGAAGATGTGGCTCGCCAAGGTAACCGAGATCGATGCCGCGAACGGCGCGGCGATCGACGCCGGGCACGGCCCGAGTTTCGATACGCTCGATATGGCGACCAACGCCGCGCTGCAAGGCTTCGGCGTGGCGATCAGCGACCTCGCGCTGATCGACGAGGACGTGGCGGCCAAGCGTCTGGTGCGGCCGTTCGATACGGTGCTCAAGACCGGTTGGCGTTATTACTTCGTTTATCCGGACTCGGTCGCGCATCAGCAGAAGCTGAATCTGTTCCGCGACTGGATCGCCGCGCACTGGGAAGAGTAGGCGGGCGGCGTGGGGCCGCCGGCCCGATGCTTTGTTTAGGGATCAGGCCTTCACGCTCAAGGCGCGAACGACAGAAACAGATACGCCGCGAACAGCGACAGATGCACCGCGCCCTGAAGAATCGTCGTGCGGCCCGAGCTGAGCGTGAGCGTGCCGACGATCAGCGTGAGAACGAGCAGCACGGTTTCCTTGCCGTCGATGCCGAGCACCAGCGGCTGCCCGGTATAGAGGAAGACGCAGGCGACAGTCGGAATGGTCAGGCCGATACTGGCCAGCGCCGAGCCGAGCGCGAGATTCAGGCTGTTCTGCAGGCGGTCGGCGCGCGCCGCGCGCACGGCGGCCAGCCCTTCAGGCAGCAGCACCAGCGCGGCGATCACAATGCCGACCACGGCGGCCGGCGCGCCCGCATTCTGGACCGCGGTTTCGACCACCGGCGAGAGCACCTTCGCCAGCAACACCACCGCCACGAGGCACACCAGCAGCAAACCGCCGGCCGCGAGCGCCTGACCGGCGCTCGGCGGCGCGGCGTGGACGTCTTCATCCGGCGTAGCAGCCAGGAAGTAATCGCGATGGCGCACGGTTTGCACGAACACGAACACGCCGTACAGCACCAGCGACGACACTCCGGCAAACGCCAACTGTGAAGGCGACAGGACCGGACCGACGCGGGTGGTCGTGTAGTTCGGCATGACCAGCGTCAGCACGGACAGCGAGGCCAGCACAGCCAGCGCCGCAGCGGCGCCGCGGCTTTGAAAATCCTGCTCGCGATGGCGAATGCCGCCCACCAGCAGGCAAATCCCGACAATGCCATTGCAGACGATCATGACCGCGGCGAAAACCGTGTCGCGCGCGAGGCCGGCTTTTTCCGGACCGGATGTGAGCATGACCGAGACGATCAGCGCGACTTCGATCACGGTGACGGCCACCGCCAGCACCAAGGTGCCGAACGGTTCGCCGACGCGATGCGCGACCACTTCCGCGTGATGCACGGCGGTGAAGACCGCCGCGCACAACGCCACGCCCACCAGCACGAGCAGCAGTCCATTGCCCGGCACGGCATACGAGATGCCGAGAACGATCCACGCGACAAATGGCGCGGCAATGGTCCAGCGGGGCAGAACGATTGCGGGCGTGGTCATTCTGGCTTCCTTTTGACGCTTGTCGTGAATGGCCCGGCGGGGCCGAATGGCTTCCGCCGTGGCTTGAAGCGAGCGCGCATGTTCATGGAACTTCTAAACAACACGGTCTAACGCGTTAAATTATAAAGGATAGTTGTCCGTGCAAGAGGCTTTGTCGAGTTTCAGGGCCGCATGACGACGGCGTCATCCGACATGCACTAGCGCAAACGGCGACTGCTGGCGAAAGGGATTGGGTCACGCAGAATTGCGCGGATAACGCGTGGCGGACGCTGGCTGGTGCGCGGTTAACGCGGCGGCGATGGCGACCGGTATGCATTGGGGTTCCGCTGGCTGAACGCGGGATGCAGGGCAAAGCTCGGTATGCCGAGCATATTACGGGTGCGCAACGCCCGGCGACACTGCACGAACCGCTCCGGTGCCGCCAATGCCCCGCGAGAAGGCATTGGCGTCCGGCTACATTGCTACACCACGTTCACTCGATTACTGGCCGACCGGGCGAATCGTCAGCGCGTTCTTGACTGACGTCACGCCTGCCACGCCTTGTGCAGCCTGGGTGGCCAGATCGACCTGCGGTTGTTCGGGCACGGAGCCGGCCAGCGTCACTGCGCCGCCGCGTGCGCGTACGGTGATGTTCGCCACGCTCAGGCCCTTCGTCTTCGAAAGGGCCGAACGGACCTTGCGTCCCAAAGCGCGGTCGGCCGCTTTGGTCTGCTTGGCCGTCGGCGCTGCCGCTGCCGGGGCTGAGGCGTCGCTGCTCTGTGCATACACGTTGAGGGACGCGAGGACGATCAGCGCGCCGCCGATCATCTTGATTGCCGGAAATGCTTTCATTCAACTCTCTCCTATTGTCATGGGTACAACCGCCCCCGAATGAGGCAGTGCGCTACACCAGCAGGTACATCGGGATCAAAACTGAATGGAACGGTGCTGCGGACGTGCGAATGCTTTCTTTCTGTGCTGATTCGGGCGGGCCGAAACACACGCGAGCCGGCAAAGGCTGTGCTGCAGGCCGGAAACACACGATACTCCAATTAGTGCCATGGTGATGCCGGCGCTGCACAGAAGTGAGGTTTTGGTACAACGAATGGGCCGATGAAAACTGGCCGATGGCGCGCAATCGCTGGAATCGAGGCGCGCATCGCGTCGTTGAGGGCTCGGGCGGTGGGCCGATCGCATTTCATGCGGTCCGCATTTCTGTTCAGTTCCACGCCACGCGCTTTAAAAATAAGGCCTGACGCATGCGCAAACATCAACTCCCCATCCTGCCATTATTTCGTGACGATTTACCGCTGGATACCGTCGAACTCGCGCGGTTCATGATCGGCAAATACCTCGTGCATGATTTGCCCGACGGCCGCATGAGCGGGCGAATCGTCGAAACCGAGGCGTATCCGCTTGGCGATTCGACCAGTCATGCATTCATGGGTCGTCGGCCGCATAACGGTTCGATGTTTCTCGCGCCGGGGCACGCATATGTGCGGCTGACCTATGGGCTCTCGTACATGCTCAATATGTCCGCCGAAGCAGAGCAAGTCGGCGCCGGCATTCTATTGCGCGCGATCGAGCCGCTCGAAGGCCTGCCGTTGATCGAAGCGCGGCGCCCCGGCGTGCCGCTGCGCGACCTCGCGCGCGGGCCCGGCCGGCTCACGATGGCGTTCGGCATCGGACCTTCGTTCGACGGCTGGGATCTATGCTCGGGGCAGGGCTTGTGGATCGGCGTCATCGAGCGGGGCGAAGTGCCGGTCGGTGTGACGACGCGCATTGGCTTGTCGCGCGAAATGCATCAGCCGCTTAGATTCTTCGAACCCGGCAGCGCCTTTGTCAGCGGGCCGCGCAAGCTCCTGCTGCCCCAGCCCGGTGCGCCGAAAGGGGCGTAAATTTGCCCGGCAATACCGCGTAAGACGGTAGAAGACGCCCGGATCGGACGTAGTGTGCAAACTTCAGACACAAAGGGTTACGATCCCGACAATTATTACGCCAGCGATGCGATTTGAATTGCAGCTTGCGGTAATTTCCGGACCATTTTTGCGATTCGAACAATTATCTATCTCACAATCAAGGGTTTTCCCTTGACGATCTGATGACTAGACTGGATTCACTCGCTTCTCACATGGTGTGGCAAGCGTCGCAAATAAAACCAGGTCTGGAGGTAAATCATCATGAAATCGCTTATCAAGGCAGTCGCCATTGCAGCCGTTCTCGCCGCTCCGATCGCTTCGTTCGCTCAAGCGAGCCAGCAACCGGTGACCCGCGCGGAAGTTCGCGCCGATCTGATCCGGGTTGAACAAGCAGGTTATAACCCGGGCGCGTCGAACGATCCGACTTATCCTGCGGATATCCAGGCTGCTGAACAGCGCGTCCAGGCGCAAAACCCGGCTGTCGCGCAGACGCAGGAACCGGTCGCCGATACCAGTGGCTACGGCGGCGCGAAGAGTGGTTCGTCGCAAGCCGGTGGCGTGGTTCAACCGACGTCGGGCCCGAGGTCGGTGTACTTCGGTAATTAAGCGAGGTAGGCGTGCACGCGGATTCGGCGCTCAGTGGCCGGCTTGGCCGGCCGGGTGCCGAAAGACGCAGAGCCCCGCGGATCAGTAGAGCAGGGCTCCGACCAGCGTCTCGGTGTCCGAAGGTCGAAACTGAATCCGCAGCGAGCAATCCGAAGTTGAGGACGACGATACGCGCGGCCCGTCACGGCGGGCGCGACTGCGAACGTTAAATTGCTTGAGCGCGCCTCGCGCAGTTGCGCCGCGAGCGCAGCAAGACCGCCGTGCCACGCGCGTCGCGCATGCCGCGGCCAATCCACCAAAGAACCTCCGCTGCCGCAAGGTAGCTTCGCCCAACCGGTTGACCGATTGGGCTTTTTTGCGCGTCCGGTTCCGCGGCGTGGGCCGTGCGTCAGGGCCGCTCGCCGTGAATATAGAACTCGAGCTGTTGAATGGTGAACTGCTGTTCGGCGATGATGTTCTTCACCAGGTCGCCGATCGATACCATGCCGACCAGCCGGTCATTCTCGATCACCGGCAAGTGGCGCATGCGCCGCTCCGTCATCAGGGCCATGCAGTCGTCGGTGGTCTGATCGGGACGCACGAAGCGCACCGCCTTGCTCATGATGTCGCGCACCGGCGTGGCCTTCGACGAACGGTCCATCAGCACGACCTTGCGCGCATAGTCGCGCTCCGTGACGATTCCGGCGATGCTGTCGCCGTCTGTCACGACCAGTGCGCCGATGCCCTTTTCGGCCATCAGCTTGATTGCCTCATAGACCGAATCGTCGGCCCCGACAGTAAAAACGGTGGTGTTGTTCGGTTTCGTTTTAAGAAGCTGTGCGACGCTTGTCATGGAGCGGCTCCGTTTCGCAGTGCAGCACGCCGGCGCGGCGCGCTGTCGTGAGGGACAGGCCATTCCAGTATAGGCGTGACGCGGCACCGAGGTACTTCGGGAATACCTGTGGCGCGGCGGCCGTTTAACTCGGGCAGCGTCGCGACGCGACGGCGGTTCCGTGCTCCATGCAAGGGCATGCGGGTGCGGGACGCCGATTAGCGGTAAACTCCCAGTCCGTATCTTATTCCCGGTTTGATCGGGTTCATGTCAGCACCATTGTCTAACGCCATGCTCACGTCTCACGATCCGTCGCCCGCAGTAGACGGCGCACCCAACGGCGAGTGCGTCATTCTCGACGCCACCGCCACGCTGCCCACGCGCTACGGCACGTTC
Source organism: Paraburkholderia sp. BL17N1 (assembly GCF_003634175.1). Classification (NCBI taxonomy): domain Bacteria; kingdom Pseudomonadati; phylum Pseudomonadota; class Betaproteobacteria; order Burkholderiales; family Burkholderiaceae; genus Paraburkholderia; species Paraburkholderia sp. BL17N1. Next base: position 3,178,813 of record NZ_RBIW01000002.1, on the reverse strand, counting down.
ACTTCCTACGTGTTCCGCGTATGCGAAAGCGGCGCCGAACATCTCGCGCTCGTGATGGGCGACGTCGCCAACCAGTCGTCCGTGTTGACGCGCCTGCATTCCGAATGCCTTACCGGCGACGTGCTCGGCTCGTACCGCTGCGACTGCGGCGAGCAACTCGACCTCGCGCTGCGCTACATCGCGGCGGAAGGCTGCGGCGTGCTGCTGTATCTGCGCGGCCACGAAGGGCGCGGCATCGGCCTGTCGAACAAGATTCGCGCATACGCGCTGCAGGAGCAAGGGCGCGACACCGTCGAGGCCAATCTCGATCTCGGCTTGCCGGACGACTCGCGCGAATACGATTCGGCAGCGGGCATTCTGCGCACGCTGAAGGTCACGTCGGTGCGTCTGATGAGCAACAATCCGGAGAAGTTCGACACGCTTTCCAAGCACGGCATTCCGGTGTGCGAGCGGGTCGCGCTGGCGATTCCTATGCGCGAGGAAAACGAACGCTATATCCGCACCAAGCAGGTGAAGTTCGGGCATTACTTCGACGAGAACGAGTAGCGCGAATCCGGAATCGGTCTGCGGTCTCTCAAGGAGAGCCAAACAGTCCGCAAGCGGTTGAAAATAAAACGGAAAGTGTCCGTGCTGGCCGCCCCGGCCGGCACATCGACGCTTGTCTCCGTGTGTCTGAACTTGCAACGTAGGCGTAGGTTTTCCCCGCGTTGCCAAGGAAACCTACGCCGCGTGCCGCAGCCAACCAGCCAGCGGCGATCACATGACCTTGGATGGATTTCCCGGACTGCGCTTGCATGCGCCTACGAACCGGATTTTGTGAACGTATCGCTTCGATTTTCGCTATGGAGAGCACCGAGATCGCGGAAGAAATCGAAAATCGCACAGAATCATAATTGCCCGCGATTCCCTGCAACGCATTGATCCGCTCGCGATCTTCCACGCGCCATTCTCACACCGCTATAAATACCTGGTTATCCGAACGAAATAGCCGAGGCAGTTGTCGGTCATATGCAGCGTGGAATCATTGGTATCTCTAATCGGCCAGCGTACGAAAGAGAACGACGCGAGTGGTTCGCGAAACTGTCACATCGCCCGGAAGAGATTTCGGCGACATATCCGGAGGGCGAAGTTTTGACGGCGGGCGAGCCGATTCCGGTGAAAGTCCCGAAGTATCCGAAGGCCGCCGAGACGTTAACGAAGGATCGCGCAGCCTGCTTGCCTTCTATGACTTCCCGACCGATCACTGCCAGCATCTGCGAACGACGGATGCGATCGAGTGGAGGTTGGTGACGGTGCGCCATCGTACGACGCATATGCGCAACTGCATGTCATGACCACCTTCCTGAGTCTTGCATTCAAGCTGATCGAGAATGCCGGGGAAAACGACCTTATCTCGCGAAGCCATACTGGGAGCCGACAAATCGCGACGCACGGTTCTTCATCCATGATGACGCAAGTTTACAAACATTCAGGGACATACCTTCCAGCAGCTAATTTGTTCGGCTCTCCTAAGATCGCCTAGGAACATCCTATAAAGCTCCTATACTCCCTCTGAACAACGCACGTTCAATCATTCCCGTGGCGGAAGCGAAGGCCGACGAGATCGGCCACGCCATGTCTTCCCGGTAAAGAGAGATGCCGCCGGCGGAGATCATCACGCGGCCTCGGTTGAACGTATCGATCCCGAAGCTATCCCCACCGCCCCAGCGAGTTTCGCGACGGTTCGCGCCGTCGCGGGCAGCCGCTTGGGTCGGAAGGATCAGGCAATCGTCGAAGTGGGCACCGCTTTGTTCGCTGCGCGCAAGCAGCGCGTGGCGGCCGCCGGAATCGCGCGCGTCTGGCGCGCATAACAGCTCACACACCCAACACGGAGAAATATCATGGCTGCGAGTGGCAATCGCGTTGTAACGTACATGGGTCCCATGAAGATGGAGTTGCAGACTTTCGACTATCCGAAGCTGATCACGCCGACAGGCAAGAAAGCCAATCACGGCGCCATCCTCAAGATCGTGACGACGAATATCTGCGGTAGCGATCAGCATATCTACCACGGCCGCTTTGCCGCGCCTGTGGGGATGGTGATGGGACATGAGATGACCGGGGAAGTCATCGAGGTCGGGCCGGACGTCGAGTTCATCAAGGTGGGCGACATATGTTCGGTCCCGTTCAACGTCTCTTGCGGGCGCTGCCGCAATTGCAAGGAGCGGCATACCGATGTCTGCATGAACGTCAACGACGCCGTCGATTGCGGCGCCTATGGTTTCAATCTCGGCGGCTGGCAGGGCGGCCAGTCCGACTACCTCATGGTGCCTTACGCCGATTGGAACCTGCTGTCGTTCCCGGACAAGGACCAGGCGATGGAGAAGATCCGCGATCTCACGCTGTTGTCGGACATCCTGCCGACCGGCTTTCATGGCCTGATGGAAGCCGGGGCCAAGGTGGGTTCCACGGTCTATATCGCCGGGGCAGGGCCGGTGGGCCGGTGTGCCGCGGCGGGCGCCCGCCTGATCGGCGCGTCCTGCATCATCGTGGCCGATACCAACCGGGCCCGGCTGGATCTGCTGAAGAATAATGGTTGCGAGGTGGTCGATCTCACGAGCGACACGCCAGTGCCCGACCAGATCGAAGCGATCCTGGGCAAGCGCGAGGTGGATTGCGGCGTGGATTGCGTCGGGCTCGAGGCGCACGGCTCGGGTGCGGAGGCGAACAGCGAGCACTCGGAGGCGGTAATCAACACGCTTATCGAAGTGGTGCGGGCCGGTGGGGCAATGGGCGTCCCCGGCATCTATACCGACGCCGACCCGAAGGCGAGCACCGATCTGACGAAGAAGGGCAAGCTTCCGATTGACTTCGGCAAGGCCTGGATCAAATCGCCGAAGCTAACTGCGGGGCAGGCGCCGATCATGCATTACAACCGCGACCTGATGATGGCGATCCTGTGGGATCGGATGCCCTATCTTGGGGCCATGCTGAACACTGAGATCATCACGCTGGAGCAGGCGCCTGAGGCGTACAAGACGTTCAGCGACGGCTCGCCGAAGAAATTCGTCATCGATCCGCACGGCAGCGTGAAGAAAGCCGCATAGAGCCGGAAGACGATACGGGGCGCTCGACTGCTCCTCCCTTCGGGCACCCCCATCCGTTACATGAGGCGAGTGAGATAAGCGAACGGCTCATCGCCTCGCGAGGGCGCCGGAGATAGGTCCGCAACATCACGCTGGAACATCGAGCAGGAAGTCATGGCACGCAATCGCGGCGTCGTCTACTGGAGGTCCGGGCAACGTCGCCGTCCAGACCCTCCCGGCCCCGCAATGCCAGACCCCGCTCGCGCGCAAGCTCGATCACGGGGTCATCCTGAAAGTCTATTGGACCCTCATCATTGGAGATCGAAACATGATGAATGACACTCTCAAGGGACTGAAGATCGCGATCCTGATCGAGGAAGGATTTGAGCAGGTCGAATTGGTCGAGCCTCGTCGGGCGCTCGACCAGGCCGGCGCCGAGACGCGCATCGTCTCGCCCAGGGATAAGCACGTGCGCGCCTGGAACTTCACTAAATGGGGAGACGAGTTCCCGGTCGACCTCGCCCTCGACCAGGCCAAGCCGCAAGATTTCGACGCGCTCCTCCTGCCGGGCGGCGTCTTGAACCCGGATGTGCTTCGGACGGAGCCGAAAGCGGTGGCTTTCGCAAAGGCTTTTTTCGACGACGGCAAACCGGTGGCAGCGATCTGCCACGGCCCGTGGACCATCATCGAGACCGGGGCGGCGCGCGGCCGGCGCATGACCTCGTGGGCATCGCTCAAAACCGACCTTAAGAATGCCGGAGCGGACTGGGTGGATCAGGAGGTCGTCGTCGACCAAAACCTGGTCACGAGCCGCAGCCCCGACGATATTCCCGCATTCAATCGGGAAATGATCAAGCTGTTCAGCACTGCGCGCGGGCGGCGTCACGCTGCTTGATATCGTGGGGCGCGCAAGCGAGAACATGGAAGGGCGCCGGTTCGGTTCCACGATGCGCGATGTCGCGGTAATCGGCGTGATGGGCTGACATTCTTTTTGCGAATAGTTGGAGAGCAGACGAATATGAAAACAGTAGTCGTCGCAGGCGCGGTCGGAGTCATTGGACGCGGAGTACTCGCACACTATGAGAGCGAGGACGTCAATCTGGTCGCAGTTTCCCGGCGCGCACCTGATTTCCCGACGCGCGCCAGGCGTTTGGCGGTTGACCTATTGGACAGAGACTCCTGCGAGGCGTTGCTTGCACAAGTGCCGGAAGCGACGCATCTCGTGTTCGCGGCCTATCAGGAGAAGCCGACGCCTGCCGAACTGGTCGAGGTGAATCTGCGGATGCTGAAGAACATGGTGGAGGTCATGGAGAAGCACGCGCCGAACCTGCGGCACATCACGCTGATGCAAGGAGGCAAGGCGTACGGCGTGCATATCGGCCCGATTCCATCGCCCGCGAAGGAAAGCGACCCGCGCCATATGCCGCCGAACTTCTATTACGACCAGGAGGATTTTCTTCGGGAAAGTTCACGCGGCAAATCATGGTCCTGGACTGCATTTCGTCCCGAGGGCGTCGCAGGCGTTGCCGTTGGCAATCCCATGAATCTGCTGATGGTGATTGCTGTCTATGGAACGGTGGCGAAGGCCCTGGGCGTTCCAATGTCATTTCCCGGCCCGCGCGCCGCGTACGACGCGCTCTATCAGATTACCGATACTCGAATTCTCGCGAGCGCTGTCGATTGGGCGGGCGAGACCGACGCATGCCGAGACGAGGTCTACAACATCACGAATGGCGACTACTTCAGGTGGTCTCGCGTCTGGCCGCGACTGGCAGCGTTTTTTGATGTGCCGGTCGGTGAGCCGTTCCCCATGTCGTTAGAGCAGATGATGGCCGACAAGGCAGAACTATGGAATAGCCTGGTCGGGAAGCACAACCTTCGAGACTACCCGTACGAGAAAATCGTGTCGTGGAGGTTTGGCGACATGATTTTCAAAACGACCTTCGACAACATCACCAGCACGATAAAGGCGCGCAAGCATGGCTTCCACGATTGCATCGATTCAGAGGAAATGTATATAGAGATGCTGACGGACCTCAGGGAGCAGCGCTACATTCCGTGACGTCAGCCATGCAGGATATATGTGGTGTCGCCTCGACACGGACGAACTCGCGCCGCGATAGTCTCGGGCTGTGCTTCGCTGTTGAATATGCCATATCGATCCATGCGAGGAACAGGTCGTTGGATGGGGCACCCCGTAGCGGCGATATTGCCACCCGGCTTCCCGCAGCCAGAGCATCAGCACATAAGGCTTGCAAGCTTCCGGATGGATGTTCGCCTGGAGCGGCGTGCCGACGTGCGCATCGAATTCCTCCATGTGCATCGACGCGGCCGGCTGCGTCATATTAAATTAGCAACTGGTTGGGTACACATGATGTGACGTCACACGCAGTCCGGTCGCTGTAACTGAAACTGTTATTTGTATGGAGTACCTATGAAAGCTGTTGTCTATAACGAGTCGGTTCCGCTCGGTTCGCCGGATGCCCTGACCGACACCACGTTGCCCGAGCCTGAGCCAACCGGATATGACCTGTCGGTGGAAGTGCATTCGGTCTCGGTGAACCCGGTCGATACCAAGATTCGTGGCGGCGTGCTGCCGCCACCAGTGGTACCGAAGGTGCTGGGCTGGGATGCATCCGGCGTGGTGCGCGCAGTGGGCGACAAAGTAACCCTGTTCAAGCCCGGCGATCGCGTCATGTACGCCGGTTCGCTGTTACGGGCGGGCACCAACAGTGAGTTGCACCTGGTGGACGAGCGCATCGTCGGTCCGATGCCGAAGAGCCTCAGCTTCGAGGAAGCGGCCGCGCTACCGCTGACCTCGGTCACGGCGTGGGAGTTGCTGTTCGACCGTTTGCAAGTGCGCGAAGGCAAAGACCCGATCGGAATGCTGCTAGTCATTGGCGGCGCCGGCGGTGTCGGCTCGATACTGATCCAGTTGGCGCGTCAGCTGACCGGCCTGACCGTGGTCGCCACCGCATCGCGGCCGGAGACGCGGGAGTGGGTGCGCGAGCTTGGTGCGCACCATGTGATCGACCACACGAAACCGATGCCGAAGCAGTTGCGCGACCTTGACCTTGACGAGGTCGATTACGTAGCGAGCCTGACCCACACCGACAAGCACCTGGTCGAAATCGCCGAGATGCTGGCGCCGCAGGGCAAGCTGGGGCTGATCGATGACCCCGAGTCGCTCGACGTGCCGATCCTCAAGCCCAAGAGCATCTCGCTGCATTGGGAATTGATGTACACCCGTTCGATGTACCAGACCCCGGACATGATCGAGCAGCACAATATCTTGGTCCAGGTTGCCAGACTGGTCGACGCCGGTGTGCTGCGCACGACGCTGGCGGATCATTTCGGCACTATCAACGCGGCCAATCTGCGCCGCGCCCATGCCTTGATCGAGAGCGGCAAGGCGCGCGGCAAGATCGTGCTGTCCGGCTTTTGAGATTTTGAGGAATCGGGAGGGTCCGACGGGTGTGCCTGTCCGCCGCCACCGCGGCCAGGATGCCGTATTACGAGCACATGTCTGATAGGGGGCCGTGCGCCCACGAAAGTCCTCGTAGGCATACTATCTTTGCGTATCGCTAACTCAGTTCTCGTACTTGGCCACTCGCCAACAGGGACATCAAGATGGCAACGACAGAAGTGAAGGTGCCGCAACTTTCAGAGTCGGTTACTGAGGCGACACTTCTTCAGTGGAAGAAAAAAGTCGGTGACGCCGTCGCCCAGGACGAGATACTGATCGAGCTTGAGACGGACAAAGTCGTTCTTGAGGTCCCTGCGCCAACTGCGGGCGTGCTTCTCGCGATCCTTCATAAAGAAGGCGATACGGTGCACGCGGACGAAATCATCGCGACGATCGACGGCTCAGCCAAAGCGTCCGCCGTTATGCCCGCCGCGGCGGCGGCTTCCGTACCCACGTCCCGTTCCTCTACCGTACCCTCGCTGAATGAGCAGAAGACAGACTACGACGTTATCGTCATTGGCTCAGGGCCGGGCGGCTACATTGCCGCGATCCGCGCGGCCCAATTGGGAAGATCCGTGGCGTGTATCGAGCAATGGAAAAACCCCGCTGGCAAGCCGAAACTCGGCGGAACATGCCTCAACATTGGTTGCATTCCTTCAAAAGCACTACTTGCTTCTTCTGAAGAATTCGAGAATGTGCATCACCACTTGGACGTTCACGGAATTGGAGTCAAGGATATAACTCTCGACCTTGCCACGATGGTGGGCCGCAAGGAGGCGATCGTCGAAAAGATTACTGGCGGGGTTGAGTTTCTGTTCCGGAAAAACAAAATTACCTGGATCAAAGGACACGGCAAGTTGGCCGGCCGGTCCGAGCAATCGATCCGCGTGGAGGTCAGCGGAGAAGACGATATAAAGTCTTACCTCGCTAAGGATGTCATTATCGCAACTGGCTCGAAAGCTCGCCATTTGGCAGGTGTTCCAGTTGAAAACCGACTCGTGTCCGACAACGAAGGTGCTCTCGCGTTTGATTCAGTGCCCAGGAAACTGGCGGTAATTGGCGCGGGTGTCATTGGGCTCGAGTTAGGTTCTGTCTGGCGACGGCTCGGCGCGGAAGTTACGCTATTAGAAGCGTTGCCGAGCTTCCTCGCCGCGACCGATGAGTCGATTGCAAAGGAAGCGGCAAAGCAGTTTATGAAACAGGGACTAAAAATTCGACTCGGGGTGACGATTGGTGCTGTTACGACGAGTGAGGCGGGGGTTTCAATCGAGTATAAGGACCAGGACGCGCGGGACCAAACCCTTGAAGCCGACCGGCTCATTGTGTCCATCGGCAGAGTGCCGAACACGGATAACCTCGGGCTCGACTCCATCGGCTTGTCCGTCGACGAGAGGGGCTTCATCCCGGTGAGCGAACATTGCGCGACCAACGAACCGCATGTTTACGCCGTCGGCGACGTGGTGCGAGGCCCAATGCTGGCCCACAAGGCGGAGGATGAAGGCGTGATGGTCGCTGAGATTATCGACGGGCAGAAGCCGCACATCGACTACAACTGCATTCCTTGGGTAATCTACACGGAACCAGAAATCGCTTGGGTCGGGAAGTCGGAGCAGCAGTTGAAGGCTGAGGGGCGAGAGGTCAAGACAGGTCAATTCCCAATGCTGGCAAACGGGCGTGCAATGGGTATCGGCAAGACCGAAGGATTCGTAAAGATGATTGCTGATGCGAAAACAGACGAGCTGCTCGGTATTCACATCATTTCGGCGAATGCCTCGGACTTGATCGCGGAGGCTGTCGTCGCCCTGGAATTCAAGGCCGCCTCAGAGGACATCGGGATGATCAGCCACCCGCACCTCTCCCTTTCCGAAGTGATGCGCGAAGCGGCGCTCGCCGTGCAGAAACGCGCGCTAAACATCTAGCAGGCTGCTGAAGGGCATTGTCAAGTTACCACGAGTGAGACGCGCGCCCGACTGATCGATGACGATTGTGCGCGGCGCCGGGCTCGAGCACAGCATACGCTTGCAGAAGCATTTGCCACGTCCCACCAGGCTTGCGGCGCGTCGCGTTTTCGCACGGTGAGCGACGCCCTTGCCAAAGCTGGCGCACCAGAACACCTCCTGTTCCAAAGAAGGGTGTCCATGAATCTGGGTCAACGCCATTTGCGCTCTCATGGATTCATTCCCGGGAGAGTTGGAGCCGTTCCCACACCTAGGGCGGTTCGAACTTGCCGCTAACTTTCAGGGATTTTTTCTGTTGCATCAGCTGCTTGCAGTGACTTCAGGCTTCTGGGGCGCCCATCGATGCCATCGATAGGGGTATTTATGGCAGCGCTTCGGCGCACAGTTTTTGCAGGCCTATGATGAAACCGCTCGCTCAGTTTGTCGGCGCTTGTGGCGATGCTGCGTGGGAACGGCGCAATGCGGAGCATCGAAACAAGCACGATTGCGGATACGCCAGGGTGAAAGAGCAGGCGTCGCGTTCGGGGCAGACGGCGCTACGCTCTCGATACGTTTCATTAGTTCAGGAATTCTCAGTATGAAAGTAGCCGTGATACAGGCAGCCCCCGTCCCTCTGGACAGGGCGGCGACGATCGTAAAGGCATGGGCGTGGGCATTCGGCACCGGTTCTGACGGGTTTCGATGCTTGCCGATGGAATTGGTCCCGGCGCTGGACGGAGCTTGAGTTTCAATCGATGGGCAAAACTTGCGCCCGTCCGCCGCGCCGCCAGATGGGCGCATGGTTGCCCGATACGGTGCATCAAAAGCAATCTGCTGCAGGTTGAAGCGAGACGATCTGAGTTATCGAGCACGTCGAGCACGGCGATCTGCCCGATCCCGGCGATCGTCTAACCCTGCCAGAACAAGACGCGAGAGAAAATCCGCCACCCTATGTATTCCATAATCGTATAGAAGAGTGGTTATTCTTCATTTTCAAGGTATGTCAATCGCCGCTAGTATTCAGACTCCTGGCCGCGCCGCGTGGCGCGCCAGGGGCGGCCGGCGCCCGTAGCCCGCCGCGCCGGGCCGATGCGTAAGCGCCGGTTCAACCATTCATTGGGCGCAGCAACGTCGACGGCGAGGCGAGCGTCTGCGAGGAGACCCGAACGTGAAAATGACCTTTCGCTGGTACGGCGACACGGACCCCGTGCCGCTGGCCTATATCCGCCAGATCCCCGGCATGGTCGGGGTTGTCTCGGCGGTCTACGACGTGCCTGTGGGCGACGTGTGGCCGATCGACAAGATCCTGGCGCTGAAAGTGAAGGTAGAGGCTCACGGGCTGACACTGGAAGTAATCGAAAGCGTGCCGGTGCACGAGGACATCAAGCTCGGCAAACCGACGCGCGACTCGCTCATCGCCAACTACGGCCAGACGCTGCGTAACCTCGGCGCCTGCGGTGTGAAAGTGGTCTGCTACAACTTCATGCCGGTGTTCGACTGGACCCGCACCTCGCTGGAAATGCCGCTGCCCGATGGATCGACGACGCTCGCGTTCGAGACGCAAGCGATCCGCGAGCTCGACGTCAGCCAGGGGATCCAGTTGCCCGGCTGGGACGCGAGCTATCGGCCCGAGCAATTGAAGGCTCTGTTGCGCGACTATGAGGCGCTTGACGAAGCCGGTCTTTGGGCCAACCTCGACTACTTCCTGCGCGCGATCATTCCTGTGGCCAAAGAAGCCGGCATCAAGATGGCGATCCACCCCGACGATCCGCCGCGGCCGATTTTCGGGCTGCCTCGCATCGTCAAGAAACGCGCGGATTTGCAGCGCGTGCTGGCTATCGTCGACGATCCCGCTAACGGCTTGACGCTGTGTTCGGGGTCGCTGGGCGCGGACCTGCAAAACGATATTCCGGCACTCGTGCGCGAGTTCGGCGCGCGCGGCCGGATCCATTTTGCACACCTGCGTAACGTGCAAGTCAATACGGCGGGCGACTTTCACGAGACCTCGCATCGTTCGGCCGATGGCTCGCTCGACATGGCGGAAATCGTCAAAGCCTACTTCGAAACCGGCTTCGAAGGCTATGCAAGGCCGGACCATGGACGAATGATCTGGGGCGAAACGGGCCGCGCCGGCTACGGGCTATTCGACCGCGCGCTAGGCGCGGTCTACCTGAACGGCATCTGGGAAGGCCTCGCCAAACATACGGGCGATCATGCGGCTAAGTAATGCTGCCCTGGCTACGCTAGCCACGCGCGCCGCCGGCGAAGTCGTCGTTCCTGCCTACGATCGCGCGAGCCTTGCACCGGGCATCGTCCATCTGGGCCTCGGAGCGTTTCATCGTGCGCATCAGGCTGTGTACACCGAGCACGCGTTGCGCGCTGGCGATCACCGTTGGGGCATCGTCGGCGTGTCGCTGCGCCGTGCGGACACGTCGGAGGCGCTCGCTCCGCAGGATCATCTCTATGCGGTGGACGTGCGCGACGGCACCGCGGATTCGTTCCAGGTCATCGGTGCGCTGGTCGCTTCGCTGGTCGCGCCGCAGTCGCCCGCCGCCGTCCTCGATGCGATGACCGATCCGCGCTGCCATATCGTCAGCTTGACGATTACCGAGAAAGGCTATTGCCGCAATCCGGCGAGCGGCGAATTGCAGTTCGATCACCCCGACATTGCTCATGATCTGCGCGAGGCCGCCGCGCCGCGTAGCGCGATCGGCTTCGTCGTGCGCGCGCTGGCGTTGCGCCGCGCGGCCGGTTTGGGCCCGTTTACCGTGCTGTCGTGCGACAACCTGCCGTCCAACGGCGACACGATGCGCGCGTTGACGCTGGCGTTCGCGCGCGAAACGGATCCTGCGCTGGCCGACTGGATCGAGCAAAAGGGCGCATTTCCCAACACGATGGTGGATCGGATCGTGCCGCTTACCACCCACGCCGATCGCACGCGCGTAGCAAAGCAACTCGGTGCCGACGATGCGTGGCCGGTGATGACCGAGCCATTTTCGCAGTGGGTGATCGAAGACCGCTTCGCTGGGCCGCGGCCGGCGTGGGAGCACGCAGGCGCGACGCTCGTGGATGACGCGCGTCCCTATGAACAGGCCAAATTGCGGATGTTGAACGGCGCGCATTCGGCGCTCGCCTACCTCGGGTCGCTGATCGGCTATGACACCGTCGATCAGGCGATCGGCGCGCCGGCGGTGCTGAACTTCGTCGAAAGCATGTTGCGCGACGAGGTGGAGCCGACGCTGTCGCGACCCGCTTTGGCAACCTATCGCGCTGAACTGTTCACGCGTTTTCGGAACACCGCGCTCGATCACCGCTTGCAGCAGATCGCGACCGACGGCTCACAGAAACTGCCGCAGCGCTGGCTGGAAAGCGTGCGCGCCAACCTGAAAAGCGGCGCGCCGACCGAACGTCTAGCTTTTGCGCTGGCCGGCTGGATCGCGTACCTCGGCGGCGTGGACGAGACAGGCCGCACCTACGCGATCGCGGATCCGCTCGCCGACACACTGACCGATGCGGTCCGCTCGACCTTGCTCGCGGATGCAGTCGATGCGGTAAGAACACTGTTCGGAATCGAGTCGATCTTTGGTTGCGATCTGCGCACGCACCCGCGTTTCGTCGCACAAGTCGCACGCCATCTGGATGCGATTCGCACGCAGGGCGTCGTCGAAGCGATTAACGCTTTACCGCCTCAAGCCATTCACATAGCCGCAACGACCGCCGCTTTCTGACGGTCGGCAATCCTGAACAAATGGAGGAAGACATGAGCGACCTGCTCATCAAACCGTCAATGCCTGCCGAAGACGGTCAGATCATCCATATCACGCCGGCGAACGCCGGCTGGAAATACGTCGGGTTCGATGTGTTCGACCTGAAGCCTGGCGCGACCGTTACTCGTGAGACAGGCGATCGCGAAGTCGTGGTCGTGCTCGTCAAGGGGCACGCAACGGCTGGTTGTGAAGGGCTCGCGAGCCGCGCAATCGGCGCGCGGCTCTCGCCATTCGATGGTGCGCCGTGGTCCATGTACGTGCCGCCGCATACGCGCTACACGATCGTGGCCGTGGACGATGTCGAACTCGGCATCTGTTCCGCGCCCGCGAAGGGCGGCTTGCCGCCGCGCTTCATTGCACCTGATGAGGTCAAGCAGGAAACCCGCGGTACTGGCGCCAATCTGCGTCACGTGCGCCACATCCTGCCGGAAACCGAGCCGGCGGAAAGCTTGCTGGTGGTGGAATCCGTGACACCGGCGGGCAACTGGTCGAGTTATCCGCCGCATCGCCACGATACCGACGATGGCGAGCAGCAGACCTATCTCGAGGAAACCTATTACCATCGCGTCTCGCCGCCGCAGGGCTTCGCGATTCAGCGCGTCTACACCGACGACCGCAGTCTGGACGAAACGCTCGCGGCGTACGACAAGCATGTCGTGCTGGTGCCGCGCGGCTATCATCCGGTTGCCGCGGCGCACGGCTACGACCTCTATTACCTGAATGTGATGGCGGGTCCGCGTCGCACCTGGCACGTGCACAACGAGCCGGCGCATGAATGGTTACTACAGCCAGGCGCAAGCGCCGCGGTGGACGGCGCGCGCTGAATCGCGGTGCGGTAAGTCAGTCGCTGTCGGCGTCGGTGCCTTGGGTGTCGAATCCGGCAGCCTCTCGCAGCGCTTGCAGCATTGCCCGCGCACCCGGTGAGAGCCTGTCGCCGCGCCGTGTGACGATGCCCGCCGGTCCGAGCTTCAGATCGAGTTCGAACGGCAGCGGTTCGAGCGCGCCGGCAATGCAATACGGCCGCACCGGCTCGCGCGCAAGCGGCGCGATCATATCGCTCATTTGCAGCAGACTCGTGATGACAGGCAGTGATGAGCTCTCGACCACATCCGTCGGCAACGCGAGCTGCCGTTCGAGAAAAAGTTGCGTGAACTGATTGCGCATGACGTTGCCTTTAGGCGGCAGGATCCACGTTTGCGGCGCGAGTTCGTTCCAGCTCAGAGTCTTGCGCTTGACGAGCGGATGGCCAACGCGTGCGAACAGCGCGTGCTGCGCTTCTGCGAGCGGGGCGTAGTGCAGTTCCGCCAGGTCGTCCGGATTGCGGATTCGCGCGACGATCATATCCAGCTTGCCTTCCTGCAGACGCTGCACCAGCACCTCGCTGAACTCCATTTCAATGTTGACGCGAATCTGCGGGAAGCGCTTCTTGAGCAGCGCGACGGCCTGCGGCACGAGGTTGGTGGCCGCGGTAACCTCGGTGCCGATCATCGCCTGCCCGGTCAGGCCGGCTTTGAGCGCGGACACTTCGTCGTACGCGTGCTGCAGCTCCGCCAGCACGCTGCGCGCATGGCGGATCAGCACCTCGCCGTACCAGGTGGGCTCGACACCGCGCGGATGCCGTTCGAACAATTGCACCCCCATGGTCTCTTCCAATTCACGCAACAACTTGGTCGCCCCGGGCTGCGTCATGTATGCGGCCTCCGCCGCGCGCAAAACCGAGCGATGGATGTCCAGCTGAACGATCAGGGCTAGTTGGCGAGTCTTCAGACGCGTGGGATCGAAGCGGCCCGTCGCAGTGGCGCCCACGCCGTTATCAGGATGAATGGCCGAGGTCACGATGTCGTCTCCATGTATTCCTTATCGATATAGATTTTGAGTTATTTTTCATTATAAAAGAATATCGATCGATTCTACTATGCAGATGACGTCTCGCATTCCGATGCGGGGCGGATTCCATCATGGGCATCGAGACCGGCTGCATCCGGCATTCGCGCAGGCAGCCGCACAGGAGACGAAGACGCAATGAACACCCGTACCGCAGACATTCCGCCGGAAGGCATCACTACCGACGAGTTCCTCGGCCGCGTCGCCAAGGTCCGCAGCGCACTCGACAAGGCGGGGCTGGTCGGCATGCTCGCCTTCGGCGATTGCTGGCGTGGCGCGAATATCGGCTACTTTACCGAGTTCCGTCCGCTCGACGGCGTATCGGACATCGCCAACGCGATCCTGCTGCTGCCCGTGGACGGCGACCCCGTGCTGTTCGTGTCCGATCAATGCTTCGACTACGCGACCAGCGTGACCGCCTTCGAGGTGCGCAGCCTGCGGGACGTCACGCAGCAGGTGCAGGCATTCTCGGCGCGGCACCGCAGCGGCACGGTCGGCCTTGCCGGCGCCGCCTATATCCCGGCGGACCTGTTGCAGCGCCTGAACGCCGGTCTCGGCGAACTGAAGCTCGAACCGACAATGGTGCTGGCCGAAATCAAGGCGATCAAGAGCGACGCCGAAGTGGCGCTGATGCGCAAAGCCGCCGCCCTGACCGATTCGGCGATGGCCGCGATTCGCGACGCGCTCGCCGACGGCCGTCCCTACACCGAGCGTGAACTCGCTTTGATCGCCGACCGCGCGATGCTCGCCGGAGGAGCGGACCGGACTGCGTTCGATTCGATGGTGCAATCCGGTCCGCGCTCGGCATATAACCTGGCGCGACCCACCGACCGCATCCTGCAACCGGGCGACCTGATCATGACCGACATCGGTGCGCGTTATCGTGGGTACGTAGCCGATGGCGGACGCGGTTTTACCTACGGTCCGGCGAATCCCGAGAAGATGGCGATCGTCGCGGCAGCGGCGCGCGCGGTCGAAGCGGGGCTTGCCGCCGCGCGTCCCGGCATGGCGGCCCTGGAACTGAACGCCGTGATCCAGCAGGCGCTAGTGAAATCGAACTACGAGCAATACTCGAGCGAAGCGCGCGGCCATGGCACCGGTCACGGCACCGGCATGGACCCGGAAGAAGAAGCGCCGTGGATCGGCCCGGGTAACAAGACCGTGTTGCAGGAAAACATGGTCTTTACCCTGAAGGCGACGATCACGGTGCCGAACGTCGGCGGTCTGCGCACGGAACGTATCGTGCGGTTGACCTCGGGCGGCGTCGAAACGCTCGACCAGTTCCCGATGGAACTGCACTGGTGAGTGCAGCGAATTTAACGTAACGTGCCGGCGGATCCGCGCCGCCGTCACGCAGCAGTGCAAGACATAGATTCCCAGAGAAGGGAGGAGACATGAATACATCGCCCGTTTCATCCGGCAACGCGCCGGTTATCAGCCGGTCGGCCGTCAACCGGGTGCTGGTTGCTTCGGTAGTCGGGACCGCCATCGAGTGGTACGACTTTTTTCTGTATGCCACCGCTTCGGCGCTGGTCTTCGCCAAGCTGTTCTTCCCCTCGTTCGATCCGGTGGTCGGCACCATCGCGGCGTTCGGCAGTTTTGCGGTCGGCTATCTCGCACGGCCCTTTGGCGCCGTGTTCTTCGGGCACTTTGGCGATCGCATCGGACGCAAGGCGACGCTCGTCGCGACGCTGACAATCATGGGCGTCGGCACCTTCGTCATCGGCCTGTTGCCGACTTACGCCTCGATCGGCGTCTGGGCGCCGGTCCTGCTGGTGGCGATGCGCTTCCTGCAAGGGCTCGGCGTCGGCGGCGAATGGGGCGGCGCGGTGCTGATGGTGGTCGAAACGGCGCCGGCCAGCAAGCGCGGCTTCTTCGGCGCGTTCCCGCAATTGGGCGTGCCGCTCGGCTTGATGCTTTCGACCGCGGTGTTCAAAGCCGTTTCGAGTCTGCCGTCAGACGCGTTCTATTCATGGGGATGGCGCCTGCCGTTCCTGCTGAGTGTGGCGCTGATCGCGATCGGCCTGTTCATCCGCCTGCGCGTGATGGAGTCGCCGGTATTCGAACAGATCAAGGCGAGCAAGCAGGTCGTGAAGGCGCCGCTGATCGAATTGCTGCGCCGGCATCCGAAAGACCTCGTGCTGACGATCGGCACGCGCTTCGCGGTCGACATCACTTTCAACGTGATCAACGTGTTCGTGCTGGTCTATGGAACGACGCGGCTCGGCTTGTCGCGTGGACTACTGCTGAACGCCATCATCCTGGGCTGCGTGTTTGCGCTGATCACGCTGCCGCTGTTCGGCAAACTGTCGGACGTGATTGGACGCCGGACCGTCTTCATGCTCGGCGCGGTGTTCGTGGCGATCTATGGATTCGCGTTTTTCCCGCTGCTTGAGACACGCAATCCGACCTTGATTTTCGTGGCGTACGTTTGCGGTATCGCGTTGAGCCAGGCGTCGGTGTACGGCGTGCAATCGACGTGGTTTGCCGAACTGTTCGGTACGCGGGTGCGTTATACGGGTGCCTCGCTGCCGTATCAGATTGCCGGCATCATCACGTCAGGACCGACGCCGTTGATCGCCACCTATCTGTTCGCCACGTATGGCCAGACGCTGCCCATTTCGATCTATATCGCGGCGACGGGATTGCTGAGCCTGGTGTGCGCGTTTTTCCTCGCCGAGACTTTCAGGCGGGATCTGTCGGCAGAGCCGGAAGATGAGGCGGCCGCTGCTCTCAGCGCACGTACGTCCGCACACTCGCCGCATCCTCTGCCGCGCTGAGCGCAAATCGATCCGGCTGCTGTGCTCCATGCAGAGCGGCCAGGATCGTACCGGCCCGCGCACGCGAAGACCGCCTTATTGCATGGCGGCCCGCGCTGTAGCGGCGGATTCGAAAATAACTTGCGCCCGGCATGCCGGGCGCTTTGATTTGTGGCTTCGCGATATCGAATCGCCGAATTGCCGAGGCGCCGTCGATCAGAACAGGCTGAAGTCGTCGTTGCTATCGGGGATGGCGTTAAGCACGTCCCGCAGCGCGCGCCAGCCGAACCATCCCGAAAGATTCGCCGACATCGCCAGCCAGCGCGGCGCGTGCGTGCTCTTGCGCGTCGACGGCGCTCGATGTTGGGCTTCGACCTTGCGCGCGTCGAGCGAGGCACGGAGCAAAGGGCAGGTAGGCATGCAGTGTCTCCTTTTCAGCGAGCGGTGCCGTCGGCAGTTGCCGCGGCTGCGGCCACGCGCGGCAGAATCGCCGCGAATACTTCCGCCAGCGTCGTCGCGCCGAACCGCCGCTCGCTGATCCCTGCTTCGACGTCGATACGGCCCGCGTTGTGCGCGTCATAAAGTTCGGTGATCAAACGCGCATGGTGTTCGCCGAGCCCCGCGCCTTGCAGCATCGCGGCCCATTCGCCGCGCGGCACCTCGCGCGCGACGACGGCACGCCCCGCCAGTTCGCTGAGCGTGCGCGCCACGTCCAATGCGCTGGCGCGCTCGGCGCTTTCTATGCTCACCACGCGCGGCGAGACCGGCTGCGCGCCATCGTCGAGCAACAACTCGGAGGCGAGCGTGCCCACGTCCTGTGCGGCGACAGTCGGAAAGCGCTTGCTCAACGGATGATGCAAACTCGGCAGCGCGCCGCTCGCGAGCGCGAGCGGCAGCACACGCGCCCAGTTGTGCATATGTTCGGCGGCGCGCAGAAACGTCAACCGCGAATCGACCGTTCGCAATTGCGTTTCAAGCTCGTGAAACAGCGTGGTGATGCCCGTGCCGGCCGGATGTTCCGCGCCGTAGTCGGAGAGCGCGACGATGCGCGGCGGCGGATCGGCACGCAATGCCGCGACGCTGACGTCGATCATGCGCCGCATCGCCTGCGCGGGATCGGCATGCCCATGCGGCAGCGGACATAGGAGTTGCACCGCATGCGCGCCTTCGATGGCGCGCGCCACCGTGGCGGCGTCGAGCAGATCGGCCACGACGACTTCGCAGCCGGGTTCGGCGAGAAATTCGCCCTGTTGCTTATCGCGAACCACCGCGCGCACGTCGCGGCCCGCCCGGCGCAATGCCGCCGCGCTTACTTTGCCGACATTGCCGGCGGCTCCAAAAATCACGAACACGTTGCGCTCCCTGGTTGACTCGGTATGACCTCATCTTAGGGACGCAGCGGCCGGAAAGCGCGCGGGCAAGGATTGCGCCGCGCAGATTCGGATGACGGTTTTCGCATGCGGCACCGCAGCGGAAGCGTTGAATCACGTAGAGTCGAGCGAAGCCGCGCAAAACGCAGCACAATGCAGACTCACTCGCCGTCATCCACGAGGGAAACAATGAATGCAGCAACACCGACACCAGTAGGGCATTTGTTACCGCATAGCGGTTCCCGCCTCGCGTTGCGCTCGAGCAGGCTGCTCGGCTGGCAGGGCTTCGGCGCGGAACTGGTCAACGTGTCGGCCGGGCTGCACCGTATTCCCGCGTTCAATTATCACCGGGTGGGCGTGCATGTCGGTGCGCCGGTCAGGGCGCGCTGCCTGTGCAACGAGCGGCGCCACTCGCGAATCCAGGCGCATGGCGACGCCGACGTGATCCCCGCCGGACTCGACGGGCAGTGGAGCGACGAAGCCGCCTGCACGATTTTCAGCGTGTGGATCAGCGAGGCGTTTGCGCAGCGGACCGTCGAGCAACTGTCGTTGAAATCGGGCGATGCGCAATTGCGTCCGCAGTTCCAGATGCGCGATCCGCGCTTCCAGCATCTCGCCTGGGCGTTGCGCGCCGAGCTGGAAGCGGACGAACCATCCGATCCGCTTTACGCCGAAAGCCTGTGTACGGCGATGGTGGTGCGCCTGATCGGCGGTGCGCCGATGCTCGACAACAAGCGGCGCCCGCTCGCGCCGAAAACGGCCGCGCGCGTGATCGAGTTCATCGAAGCGCATCTGGACCAGCGGCTCACGCTAAGTGAGTTGGCCGCGCTCGTCGATTTGAGCGTGCCGCATTTCAAGGCGCTGTTTCGCGAGACGCTCGGCATGCCGGTTCATCAATACGTGGTGCAGCGGCGCGTGGAGCGCGCGCGAACGCTGCTGTTGCAAGGCAAGTTCAGCGCGAGCCAGATCGCGCTGGATACGGGCTTCGCGCATCAGAGTCACATGGCGCATTGGATGGGCCGCCTGTTGGGCGTGACGCCGCGCGAGCTGATCCGCTCAACGGCAAATGCAAGCCGCGTTGTCGAGTTCGAATCGAACCAGGTCCGCAGCATCGCCATACCGCGATAGAGCTTAAAAACGATGCGATGCGCACGGCCTCACACGTTCGAGGCCGCGCCCGCAAAATAAAAAGCAAACCGCAATGCAGCAGCCCAGCGATCAACCCGGCGCCGCGCCCGTCAACTGCGAATACACGTCATGTGAAAGTTGCAGCAACTGCTTGCGGTCGATTCCTCCCGACACCGCATAGCCGAAGTCGCCGTCAATCCAGTAGAACACATTCACCGGGCCGTCCTGATACAGCTTGAACGCCGTCGTATTCGAGTTCTGCTGGCGGCGCGAAATGCACAGCGTGACGCGCTCGCCGTTCGGCCCGCGATACATGAATTGCGCGGTCGGTCCATCGGCGCCGGGCAGCAGGCGCCCACCCGAGAGGTTGAAGCCGCTCTTCGAGAGAACCGGCGGATGCACATTCGTGCCGAGCCGGTTGGCGAGCCACTGCACGAAATCCTGTTCGTGGTCGTCGGTGCTCAACTCGGTCGGCCGGTCGACGGCGGGCATGTAGACCACATGCGCCACCGCCGCCTGGTGCGCGAACATTTCCGAGCTGTCCGCACTGACAGGGCGCGTGTCGGAGTGGCCGCCCGCGACCGGCGCAATCACGTCCTGGCCCATATGCGTGCCCACGCCGATGCCCACGCCCATCACCAGCGCCGCCGCCATCCCGGCGAATTGCGGCCAGTTGGCGGCAAGCCGCCAGCGGCGCGGCGCGGGTGCTTGCAGGCGCTTCGGCACGGGCTCGTTCAGCACGCGGTCATAGCGCTCATGGAACATGCTATTCAGCGAAAAATAATCGCTGACGCGCGCGGCCAGCTCGGGATTCTGTTCGAGCGCGCGCTCCACATCGGCACGGCGTTCGTCGGACAGCGTGCCATCCACATACGCATGCAGTTCTTCTTCGCCGATCGGCATAGTCTGGTCGCTCATCGCACCACCTGTAATTTTGCACCGGGCTGCGTGCCCGCCATCAACGCCCGCAAGCGTTCGCGTCCGCGCGACAGCCGCGACATCACCGTGCCGAGGGGAATGTTCAGCGCAAGCGCCACGTCGGCATAGCTCATTTCCTCGAGGCCCACCAGCAGCACGACTTCGCGCTGCTCCATGGGCAGGCGCTGCAACGCGTAGTCGAGATCGCGCATTTCCAGCGAGCGGGTCTGCTCGGAGGGCACGGCGAATTCGCTCTCGGACACGCTTTCGTCGTCGACGGCCACGTGGACGGCGCGCGCCGACGCCTTGCGCGCCTGATTGGCGAACACGTTGTGCATGATCGTA
The DNA here is from genome assembly GCF_003634175.1 of Paraburkholderia sp. BL17N1. Classification (NCBI taxonomy): domain Bacteria; kingdom Pseudomonadati; phylum Pseudomonadota; class Betaproteobacteria; order Burkholderiales; family Burkholderiaceae; genus Paraburkholderia; species Paraburkholderia sp. BL17N1. The sequence continues at coordinate 3,158,174 of NZ_RBIW01000002.1, read as the reverse complement.
AACAGCCACGCGCGCAGGTCGGTGCCTGGCTGGAACATGCCGGTGCGGCCGAGCGCGCGCTCCAGCGTGTCCTGCACCAGATCGTCGGCGAGGTCGCGATTGTTGATCAGCGCTCGTGCGTAGCGCCGCAATCGCGGCACATGTTCCATCAACTCGTCACGGACATCCATTTTTTATCCCAGTCGTGGGGTTTCCGCTGGCAGGGAGGCGTACTGCTGTCGCGCGAAAAGACGCATTTGAGATGCGAACACAGTTGCGCGCACTTTATTCCGCCGCCGTGTCTGAGGTCGTGAATTGCATGCTGTATCCATCACGTCGTCATCGCAAAGTCATCGCAAAGTCATCGCATGGTCATCGCGTCGGCGGCGCGCATCAGGCCGTGGGTGCGGGCGTCGCCAGCGAGCACGAAACGCTGCCGCTGCGCGGTCCACAGCAACAGGCGAATCTCGCCGATGCGTCTGGCGGACCACTGCGCCTGCGTCGGCGCGAACAGCGCCAGAGCCGACAGCAGCACGACCGGTTGATTGTCGCCGTTCAGATAGATGAATTCGCTGACCCGCTGCAGCGGACCCAGCGCCACCACGCGCCGGTCCACGAGGCGCAATCCGATCGCCGAGAGATTCGGAGCGGACGGATCGGCGCGCGTGGGCGATGCAGCCGAAAGCTGGCCGGCGGCGCTTTCCGCGAGCGCCATCACCGCGGCGTTGTTCAGCGCCTGGGCGGACACCTGGGTGGCGGCGAGCCAGCCGCTCGCCACCGCCAACGTCAGCGCGAGTGCCGCCAGCGCGTTGAGCCACTTCCGCGTGCGTTTTGACATGTCGATGCGCTCCGGCACGCGGCGCCACCCTTCGACACGGCCCGGCACAGGTTCGTCAGTTGTTTGAAAAGCCTGCTGGATCTGCGCGTTCAGCCTGCCGTAAAACGCCACGCGGCGCGCCTCCGCCGGATCCTTGCCGAGATACTCCCGCAGAAACGCGGCGCGCTCCGGCGTCAGCGTGCCGTCGGCGTAGGCCTGAATGTCCGCTTCGGAAAGCGGCGAATCGGAAGGGGCGTCAGTGTTCATGGTGTCGGCGTGCGTCGAAGTTCGGCTGTCGAGGGGCGAACACGCACACACCCCAGTTTATTCCATATGTTTCGCACGCCAATTTCTACGCCGCTGGCGCTCGCGCGAGCGCATCTTCGTGCAGCCCTCACCGCGCCGCCCGCACGCGAGCTAACCCGGTTGCGCGTCCGTTTATTCCCGCTTTCGAATATGTTTTTTCTCTCGCGTCGAGGCAGGAATAAAAGCCGCGGACCCGTGGTTCTCCCTCATGCAAACCCGCACAAAACTCATTGGAGTTCATCATGAAGAAGATCGCTTTCGCCGCATTGTCCGTTGTCGTTCTCGCTGCTTCGTCGAGCGCTTTCGCGCAAGGCAAGACGCGTGCTGAGGTGTACCAGGAATTGATCCAGGCCCAGCAGAACGGCCTGAATTACGTCACCGATGCCTCGTATCCCGACGTGAGCCCGGTGTTCGCACAGCAGGTCGCGCAGCACAAGGAAGCACTCGCGAAAGAAGCGGCAGCCACCCCCCGCGTCGCGAATTACGACGCGCAGGCAGGCAGCGTCAATTGAAGTGGCGATACCCGGCGCGCAACCGGAACGGGCGCGCCGGATATCGAATGGAATAGATCGCTGCATCGTGTGTTTGCCCGGTAAGCGTACCTATCCGAAAGAGGAGTTTTCGTGGCAAAACCATCCGTTCCCAATCCAGCGCCTGCGTGCGTGCCTTGCCGACTCGCCGTGATCGGCGCGGCCGTGCTGGTGCTCGCCGGCGGCTTCGCTTACACGGCAGGCTGGCTGACGCCGGCGCGTCTCACCGCGCCGCGCATCGTCAACACATTCGAATCGGTGGCGGGGCAGCCGCATCCCGGTTATCGGCGCAATCATGCGAAGGGTCTGTGCATCGAAGGCTATTTCGACAGCAACGGCGAGGGCGCGGCGCTGTCCAGCGCGGAGGTCTTCGCGGCCGGCCGCACGCCGGTCACGGGACGCTTCGCGGTGCCCGGCGGCAATCCGTCCGCGCCGGATACCAGTTCGCCCGTGCGCAGCCTCGCGTTGCTGTTCCAGTTGCAAAACGGCGAACAATGGCGCACCGGCATGAATTCGACGCCGGTGTTCGCGGTGCACACGCCCGAGCAGTTCTATCAGCAACTGAGCGCCGCGAGGCCCGATCCGGCGACCGGCAAACCGGACTCGGCGAAACTCAAGGCGTTCTACGCCGCGAATCCCGAAACGCAGCCGTTTCAGGCGTGGGTGAAGGCGCATCCGCCATCGTCGAGTCTGGCGAATGCGGCGTACTACAGCATCAACGCATTCCGTTTTACCGACGCCGCCGGCAACACGCGCGCGGTGCGCTGGGCGATGGTGCCCGAGACGCCGTATGCGCCGATCACGGATGCCGAAAAAGCCGAAAAGAATTTCCTTGCAGCCGACCTCGATCAGCGCCTGCAAAACGGACCTTTGCGCTGGCATCTGATCCTGACCGTCGCGAAACCCGGCGACCCCACCGACGACGCCACGCTGCAATGGCCCAACGATCGTCAACATATCGACGCGGGCACGCTCGTGATCGATCACACGACCTCGCAGGCAAACGGCACGTGCCGCGACGTTAACTTCGATCCGACGATCCTGCCGGCGGGCATCGCGCCATCGGACGATCCCTTGCTCGCCGCGCGTTCGGCGGCGTATGCGCTGTCATACAAGCGCCGCACGCGCGAGGAAGCCTTGCATCCCGCGATTCATCAAGCCCAGACAAACGGAGATCACTCATGAGTCCGACGCGCACCCATTTCAGTCCGCTCGCGCGCCTGCTGCATTGGACAATGGCGCCGCTGATCATCGCGATGCTGTTCATCGGCGTGGGCATGGTCGCCACGGTCTCGCGCGCGCACGACACGCTGATCGCGATTCACCGACCGCTCGGCATTGCGTTGCTGCTGCTGGTGGTGCTGCGCGCGGGCGTGCGCATCACCCGCGGCAGTCCGCCGTTGCCCGACGATATGCCCGCGCTGCAGCGGTTCGCGGCGAAGGCCTCGCATCTGCTGCTGTATGTGTTGATGGCGGCCATGCCGTTGATCGGCTGGGCGATGCTGTCCGCCGCGGGTTATCCGGTCACGCTCTACGGTCCGCTGCATCTGCCGCCCATCGCGCCGCAAAACGTCGAGCTGTTCGCGTTGCTGCGCGCGTTGCACACATGGCTCGCATTCGCGTTGTTCGCCACCGTGCTGCTGCATCTCGCGGCCGCGCTGTTTCATGGGCTGATCAGGCGCGACGGGGTGTTTTCGAGCATGGCGCGCGGCGAGCGCTAGTGCTTCTTTAGCGCTTCACGCGTTCCGAGCGCGGGTCGTAAGGCGCCTTCAGATGCAGCGTGGCCGGAAGCAGTTCGCCGGCAACGTCGATCGCAAAGCTGCCGCTGTTCAGATACGCCGCATCCGCAGCGCCGGCGGGATTGTTCACGTAGCCCATTGCCACCGGACAGCCGAGCGTGTGGCCGAACGCCGCCGAACTCACGAAGCCCACCGGCTTGCCGTCGCGCAGAATCGCTTCGCCGCCCCACAGCATGCGATCCGCGGCGCCGTCGGCGGTCAGCACGACCATGCGGCGGCGCGGCGGTTCGGCGCGCAATTTAAGTAGCGCGTCGCGGCCGCGAAATGCAATGTCCTTGTCGAGCTTGCACGCGAACGCGAGGCCCGCTTCGAACGGGTTCGTATCTGGCGTGAGTTCGCGGCCCCATGCACGATAGCCTTTTTCGATGCGCAAGGAGTCGATCGCGTAGTAGCCCGCGTTGACGAGGCCGAATGCTTGACCCGCTGCGCGCAGCGTCTCGTATACGCCGACCGCGAATTCCACCGGCACGTACAGTTCCCAACCGAGTTCACCCACGTACGTGAGGCGCGTGGCCCGCACCGTCGCATAGCCGAGGTCGACCTCGCGGCTCTGGCCGAACCCGAACGCTTCGTTGCCCCAGTCCGCTTTCGACACGCTTTGCAGCAGTTCGCGCGAACGCGGGCCCATCACGGCGAGCACCGCATATTGGCCGGTCACGTCGACGAGCGTGCAGTGCCTGTCGTGTGGAATCAATTTTTCGATGCTGTCGAAGTCGCGCGTGCTTTGCGCGGTACCGGTGACGAGCAGGTATTGATCGTCCGCGAGCCGTGTGAGCGTGAAGTCGGATTCATAACCGCCGCGCTCGTTGAGCATGGCGGTGTATACCGTGGTGCCGGTCGGTACATCCACGTCGTTGGCGACGATGCCTTGCAGCACGCTTTGCGCGTCGCGCCCCTTGACGAGAAATTTGGAGAACGACGTCATGTCGAACAGCGCGACGCCTTCGCGGCACGCGCGGTGTTCGGCGCCGCTCCAGGGCAGCCAGTTCTGCTGGCCGAAGGCGTACTCGATCTTCGCCTCGTCAGGCGAGGGCGCGAAAAAGTTGGCGCGCTCCCAGCCCATCTTGCTGCCGAAACACGCGCCTTCGTCACGCAGCAGCGAATACAGCGGCGAGCGGCGAAACGGCCGCGCGCTGTCGAGTTCGCGATTCGGCCAAGGCATCGCGTAGTGCAGGCCGAGCGTTTCCTTCACGCGGTCGTGCAGCCACGTATCGTTACCGTTGAAGCGCGCGAAGCGGCGAATATCGACCGGCCACAGATCCATGGTCGGCTCGCCCGCGACGATCCATTCCGCGAGCGCCATGCCGGCACCGCCCGCCGACGCGATCCCCATCGAATTAAAACCCGCGCCGACGAAAAAGCGCCGCAGTTCGGGCGCTTCGCCCAGCATGAAGTTGTTATCCGGCGTGAACGATTCGGGCCCGTTATAGAACTGCTTCACCTGCGCCGTCTCGAGAGCGGGCACGCGCTGCAATGCATTTTCCATCAGGATTTCGAACTGATCCCAATCGTCCGGCAACAGTTGAAACTCGAAATTCTCGGGGATGCCGTTCATGCCCCACGGTTTCGCGTCCGGCTCGAAGCCGCCCATCACGAGGCCGCCCACTTCCTCCTTGAAATAGATGAAGCCGTCCGGGTCGCGCATCACCGGCAAGTCCGGATGCACGCCGGCAATCCGTTCCGTGACGATGTAGTAGTGCTCGGCCGAGTGCAGCGGCACGGTCACGCCGCACAGGCGCCCGACGGCCTTGGCCCACTGGCCCGCGCAATTCACGACGATGTCCGCGCCGAGCGTGCCTTCCTCGCCGTCCTTGTTGCGCCACGCGAGGCCGCTGACTTCGCGCGCGCCGTTCGCCTTGCCGTCCTGCGCGGTGCGCGTATGGATTGCCGTAACGCGGGTATTTTCGACGATGCGCGCGCCGCGCTGGCGGGCGCCGCGGGCGAGGGCCTGGGTCAGATCGGTGGGATTCGCCTTGCCGTCGCCAGGCAGCCAGACGGCGCCGAGCAGGTCGTCGGTGCGCATGACCGGCCACAGGTCGCCGGCTTCGCGCGGGCTGATCACGTCGCAGGCCACGCCGTAAGCGCGCGCGACGGCGGCGGTGCGTTTCAGTTGTGTCATGCGCTCGGCCGTGCGCGCTACCGAGAGTGAGCCGCATTGCTTCCAGCCGGTGGCGAGGCCGGTATCGGCTTCGAGTTCGGCATACAGCGCGGTCGAATAGCGGATCAGCTTCGTCATGCTTTCCTGGGCGCGCAACTGGCCGACGAGACCGGCGGCGTGCCAGGTCGTCCCGCACGAGAGTTGCCCCTGTTCGAGCAGCACCACATCGGTCCAACCCAGCTTAGTCAGATGGTAGGCGACCGAGCAGCCGATGATCCCGCCGCCGACGATGACGACACGAGCGTGAGTAGGAATGGATGTGGACATGTGTGGAAATGCGTGGATTGAGTGTGCGTAGATTGCCGTAAAAAGACACGGAATGCAACGAACCCGCAACCGCGGTGTGTTTGGGGCGGCGTCATGAAATGGTCATACGATTGTGTTTTTAAAACGTAGCTGTCGCACCAAGGGAGTGTTTCCGAAGAACGGGACTCGCCGCTACCGCCACCCAGATGTGGTTTTGGTTGGAAACGTGTGGCTATCCAACCCGCCGAACTGTGTCTTTTGCTAGACTCCACTGAACCGTCACCGCCCAATCGCCATGTTTTCCAACCAGCGCCAAGCCGAAATCCTGCGACTCCTCCGCGAGCAGCGCACCTGCACGATCACGGATCTCGCCGGCCGTTTCGACGTGTCCGACGAAACCATCCGCCGCAACATCAAACCGCTGATCGCGGACGGCCTGCTGATCAAGGTCCACGGCGGCGTCATGCTGCCTGAGCGGCTCGACGAGCCGCCGTTCCAGCGGCGCATGACGGCGAGCCAGGAGGGCAAGCGGGCAATCGGCGCGCGCATCGGCGAACTGGTGCGGGACGGCGATTCGCTGATCCTGGAGGGCGGCACGACCTGTCTGCATATTGCGCAGGCGCTCGCCGCCCGCTCGCGGCTCACCGTCGTGACCCCTTCCATCGAAGTCGCGCGCGTGCTGGCGCCGCGCAATGGCAACCGGGTTTTCATCACGGGCGGCGAGTTGCGGCCGGACGATTGCGCCGCGGTCGGCGACAGCGCGCTGGCGTTTCTACGGCAGTTTCACGTGCGCTACGCGATCGTCTCGGTCACCGCGATCGACATGCAGGGGCGTTTCATGGACGCGCTGCCCGCCGACGCTGCATTTTCGCAGGCAGCTTTCACTCAGGCCGAACGCCGCGTCGTCGCGGCGGATCACGCGAAATTCGGCCACAGCGCGCTGGTGCATGCGTTCGGCGCCGACGCCGTCGATCTGCTGGTAACGGATGAAGCGCCGGCGCCCGCACTGGCTCAGGTGTTCGCGGCGGCGGGGGTGGATGTGGAGGTGGGCACACAAGCAATTTCGTCCAACGCGTAAAATGGCCGGTTACCACAGGCAATCGATGCCGCACAGACAGTCACCGGCCGCCGCCCTTCGCGCGCTGTCGGACTGGTTCTGTCCGCGCGCTTGCCCAAGCCGGCTTGAATAGGATTGGACGCTGATGTCGTCAGTTTTCTTTGATCGGGAACGGATTGCAGAGTGGCTCGGGGACCATACCGTCGCCAAGGCGCGCTCGGTCGGCCCTGTCAGCAACGTGAAATGGCACGGCGCCACGCTCAGCGGCGAGGTGCAGGGCACCCGACCGACACCCTACAAAACGCGGGTGCAATTCCGCACCGACGGCGGTTCGCCCTGGGCGCAGGGCGACTGCTCTTGCCCGGTCGGCCGCAACTGCAAGCACGTCGCCGCGCTGTTGTTCGCCGAGCTCGAGTACCACGACGAGATGGACCATATCACCCAGGTCGAACTGGACGACGGCGAGACCGCGGGCGACCTGCCGCCGAAGCGGATTGCACACATGGGGCACATGGGACAGCCGTCGGGCGTGCGGCCCGAACTGGTCAGTTGGCTCGAACGTTTTCGCGCCCGGGCCGAGGCCGCGGATGCCGACGCGCAGAAGGCGAGCGCCCCACGCACGCAGACGCTCGCGTACCAGCTGAACTGGTCCAGCTTCCACAAGCGCCACGAGGTGGTGCTGCACCGCGCGCGCTGCAATGCCGCCGGCGCGGTCGTCGCGGTCGACGAAGCCTGGGGCAATGTGGAAGCGGCGCTGCTCAAACAGCCGAAGTTCGTCTCCGACGAAGACCTGTCGATCCTGCGCGGTCTGTGGCTGGGCCGCTCGCGTGAGGATTTCGGCCAGTTCATTCTGCGCGGCACGAGCGGCGCGGAGACGCTGCAAAAACTGATCGCCACGGGGCGGCTGTTCTTCGACTTCAAGCCCGCGCCGGGCGAGGCGGGCCCGACCGCGCTGTCGCGCGGCGCCGACCGGCCCGGCCGGATCGAATGGGAGCCGCTCGCCGACGAACGTCTGCGGCCTGTGCTCTGCACCGAGCCGCGCGCCAGCATGGTGCTGCCGACCGAGCCGGTCTGGTACGTGGACGGCGTCGCGAATGAGGCCGGCATTGTCCAGTCGTCGCTGCCGTTCCAGCAGTTGCCCGATTATCTGGCCATGCCGCCAATCTCGCTCGCCGAAGCGCCGCTGGTCGCCTCGGTGCTGCGCGAGATCGCGCCCGAGTTGCCGCTGCCACCCACGCAAGACGCGTCCGCGATTCGCGTGATCGATGTCGAGCCCGTGCCGGTACTCTCACTCAATAGTCACGCGCTGCCGTCGTCGGCGGGCAAGGCGGGGCTGCGGCAAACCGCGGCGGTCGAACTGGCCGGCGTGAGTTTCGATTACGACGGCGTGAGCATCAACGTGGACAGCAGCGTGACGCTCGTGCCGATGCCGGGCGGCGATGTCATTCATATCCGCCGCCGCTACGAGGCCGAGAAAAAACGTCTGCTCGAACTGCGCAAGACCGGTTTGCAGAAGGTGCCCACCAGCCGGGTCTACGCCTCGCGGCTGCTGCCCGACACCATGCTCGGCTTGCCCGATGCCGAGGCGTGGTCCACGTTCGTCAACGACGCCGTGCCGGAACTCGTGAGCAAAGGCTGGCGTGTGACGATGGCGCCCGAGTTCCGCTACAACGTGATCGAGATTGACGCGATCGAAGGCACCGCGCATCAGGCCGGCGACGGCTGGTTCGATCTGGAGATGGGCATTCGCATCGGCGAGCGCAACGTGCGGCTCGAACCGTTGCTCGCCGACCTGTTCCGGCGCGACCGGCGCTGGCTGGGCGGCGCGCTCGAAGCCATCGCCGACGACGAGCCAATCGAGCTGAAGACCGAGGAGAACAAGCGTCTGCGTTTGCGCGCCGATCGTCTGAAGCCGGTGGTGCGCGTGCTCGTGGATCTGTTCGACACCCTTGGCGGCTCGCTCGCGGACGGTGCGCCGCTGCGCGTGGCATCCGTCGACGCCGGCCGCCTGGAAGCGCTGAACGGCACCGGCCGCTGGCAATTCCGCGGCGACGATTCGATCCGCCAGCTTGCGCAGCGTCTGCAAGCCGGGCCAGGCCTGCGTGAAGTCCAGGTGCCGCGTGGGCTGAAGGCCGAACTGCGGACCTATCAGCAGCAAGGCCTGAACTGGATGCAGTTTCTGCGCGAACAGAATCTCGCCGGCGTGCTCGCCGACGACATGGGTCTGGGCAAGACCGTGCAGACGCTCGCGCATATCCTCGCGGAAAAAGAAGCGGGGCGTCTGACACAGCCGGCGCTGATCGTGGTGCCGACCACGCTCGTTCACAACTGGCGCGAGGAAGCGCGCCGCTTCGCGCCCGAACTGAAAGTGCTGGTGTTGAACGGACCGCAGCGCAAGGAGCGCTTCGAGCAGATCGGCGAACACGAGCTGATTCTGACCACGTACGCGCTGTTGTGGCGCGATCAAAAGGTGCTCGCCGAGCATGAGTATCACTTGCTGATTCTCGACGAAGCGCAGTACGTGAAGAACGCCACCACCAAAGCCGCGCAGGCGATTCGCGGGCTGCGCGCGCGGCATCGGCTGTGTTTGACGGGCACGCCGCTGGAGAATCATCTCGGCGAGCTGTGGTCGCAGTTCGACTTTCTGTTGCCGGGTTTTCTCGGCAGCCAGAAAGACTTCACCAGGCGCTGGCGCAACCCGATCGAAAAAAACGGCGACGGCGTGCGCCGCTCGTTGCTCGCGCGCCGTATCCGGCCGTTCATGCTGCGCCGTCGCAAGGACGAGGTCGCCAAGGAGTTGCCGGCCAAGACCACGATCCTGTGCTCGGTGGATCTCGAAGGCGCGCAGCGCGATCTCTACGAAACCGTGCGCACGGCGATGCAGGAGAAAGTGCGCGCCGCTGTCAGCGCGCAGGGTCTCGCGCGCAGTCACATCATCGTGCTCGACGCTTTGCTGAAGCTGCGCCAGGTGTGCTGCGATCCGCGACTCGTCAGAACGCTGAAGGCCACCGGCGAGGCGGGCGACGTGTCTGAAAAAGCCGACAGGACGAGCAAGGTCGAGAAGGGCGCGCGCGCCATGCGGTCGGCCAAGCTCGACCTGCTTCTGTCCATGCTGCCCGAACTGATCGAGGAAGGCCGCCGCGTGCTGCTGTTCTCGCAGTTCACCGGCATGTTGTCGCTGATCGCACAAGCGCTCGAAGAAGCCGCGATTCCCTACGTGATGCTCACGGGCGACACGACGGATCGCGTCACGCCGGTCGAGCGTTTTCAGAAGGGCGAGGTGCCGCTGTTCCTGATCAGCCTGAAGGCGGGCGGCGTCGGCCTGAACCTGACCGCCGCCGACACGGTGATCCACTACGACCCGTGGTGGAACCCGGCCGCCGAGAATCAGGCGACCGATCGCGCGCATCGGCTGGGCCAGGACAAGCCGGTGTTCGTCTACAAGCTGATCGCGGCGGGCAGCATCGAGGAAAAGATCGTCGAGTTGCAGGAGCAGAAGGCCGGACTCGCCGACAGCATTCTTTCCGAAGACGCCGCCGGGGCCGCCAAGTTCTCGGACGACGACCTCGACGCGCTATTCGCGCCGATGCCGGAAATCGAAGGCGGCCGGTAGGAACCGGCAAGCCGGAAAGCCATCTCGAAACGTCCGGCGCGCATGCCGCGCCGCGCGACGTTACGCCCGTTCGCGGGCGCTCAAATATCTCCACATTTGACGCTGCCATAAGCGCAAGCGTGACAAATCGTCAAGGAACGCCCTGTTCCCGGCGCCACCGTCAACGCTTTGTCCTGACACTCGTTGAACACGCGACCGTGAAGCGGTCAGTCAACGCAGTTCGTTAAGGAAATAACGTCCATGAAGAAGCACATTTTCGCCGCTACCGTCGCGGGTTTGTTCTCGATCGGCGCATTCGCCCAGGCATCCACGCCGGTCGGCGTCTCGTCGCAAGCCGGTGTGGCTACGCAGGAGGCCTCCGCGCCGGCTGCGAAGCATCACCACAAGAAAAAGCATCACAAGCACGCGCATCACCATCAGGCTGCTTCGGCGGCCGGCGGCGCGCAAAACGCGCCGTCGAATGACGACGCGGCGCCGGCTAAGCCGTAAGCATCGCCCGACGATGTGACGATGCGGGCCGGCGCAAGTCGCCGGCCCGCATCGATTGACCCGGATCTCCCCGATGAAAACCTGTACGTCCCGCTTTGCCAGATCGGGCTCCTCCATGCTGTTCGCGTTGTCGCTCGCCGCGTCGTTGACAAGTTGCGCGCTGCCCGTGTCGCCGGCGCGCTCGACCCATATTGACGATGCAGCGCCGCTCGCGCTTGCACCTTTGCCTACGCCGGTGCCTGCGCCGGTGCCCACTTCGCAAGTCCCCGCGGGCTTCTACCGCGTCAACCCCGGCGACACGCAGATCGGCGTCGCCAAGGCGTTCGGCCGCGAGCCTTCGGCGCTCGCGCAGTGGAATCACTTATCGCCGGCGGATGGCTTGCGCGTCGATCAGGTGCTGCGCGTCGCGCCACCGTCAATGGCCAGCGCACCCGGCATAACCGGCGCTCCATCGAATTCGCTCGCACAAGCGCGAGCCATCTTCGCGGATAGTTCGAGTGAGCCTGCGTCCGCAAAGGCGCGACTCGCGTGGCCGGTAAGCGGTCTCGTGAGCGCGCCGTTCGTGGCGGGCAAGACGAAGGGGATCGTAATAGGCGGGCGCGTCGGCGAACCCGTGCGGGCGGCGTCCGGCGGCCGGGTTGTCTACGTGGGCGGGCGCATCGCGGCGTACGGCAAGCTGATCATCATCAAGCACGACACCGATCTGTTGACGGCGTACGGCAACAACCGCGCGTTGCTCGTCAAGGAAGGCACGGCCGTCAAGGCAGGCGACGTGATCGCCGAAATGGGCGCCGACGACAAAGGCCAGGCGTCGCTGCGTTTCGAAGTGCGCGCGGGTGGCAAACCGGTCGATCCGCTCAAGTACCTCCCGAAGCGCCAGTAACGCGGCGCGCTCGCGGCCCCGCCGCTCATCCGCAGTGACCTCGAACTCGAACGCGACGCGGCGCTTGCCATGGCCAGCGCGTCGCGCGACGTGATGCCTATGACTTTCTATCTACAGTGCTTCGCGGCAGCCCGGCGCGCGCCGGCAGTCCTGCTGCTCGGCGTGCTGCTCGCGCTCGCCGGATGCGCGCAACCGGGCGCGCGGCGCGATTCGCTGAGCGGCCGCGCTGCCGTCGACCGCCTCGGTTACGACGCAACGCGGCACGCAGCTCAAACGGGCGACAGCGGCGACACCGACGCATCGAATGCATTAGACACCGTGAGCGACGCGCCGACGCCCAATCCAGCGGCGAACGCCGATGCTGCATCGTCCACACACGCCTGCGCCTGCGGCAACAGCTTCCGGCAAACCGGCATGGCAACGTGGTACGGCAAGCAGTTTCAGGGGCGCCGCACCGCGAGCGGCGAGCGCTACGACATGCACGCGCTTACGGCGGCGCATCGCACCTTTCCGCTGGGCGCATGCGTGCGGGTGACGGCGCTCGGCGGTGCGCGTTCGGTGATCGTTCGTATCAACGATCGCGGGCCGTTCGTGCGTGGCCGGATCGTCGATCTATCGTACGCCGCCGCGCAGGCGCTCGGTATGGGCGCGGCGGGCAATGCGCAGGTCACGCTGGAACGCATCGCGACAACACGCCGCTGTCAGGAAGCCGGTGCCTGAAGCCGAATCGCGATGACGAAAGGGTTACGGTTGAACATATGACCCGATCGATTAAAGACAACCGTAAGACTCCGACAATCGCGCAACTGTAACAAAACCGCTGCGTATGTAAATTCGCCGACGCGGGCGCTTCAATTCATACTATTTTCAGCGCATAGGGCTCAAGCTCTCTCCTACGCAAGAATTACGTCCGACGTAATAACTACCTCACGGCCAGTTACAAAGGCAGTTCTTTCATCTTGAGCGCAATTTTCTGACAGGCTAATTTAACTTCACTCGTGCGGCTTGACCCCGGCGAGCGTGTGATGTTTTGGGCGGCGTCGGCCTTCGGATTGAGGCCGCGCCGCATTTTTTTGTCCGGACGGCGAGTCCTGCGGTTTAACAATTCTTAAACGATTTATTTTGAGACTGTTCCTATACTGACTCGCAAATTGTCAAATCGCCACGAGCTGAATGCAGGACGCGGCGTGAAACGACAACGGCGAACGGGGCCAATCACCGTGCAAGCGAGACCAGCCGACCCGAACCACGAGCCAAGCGGTCGATACCAATAATGGCGTCGCATAGCCGGACCGGATAGCGGCTTAATCGCATCCGAAAAGAGCGGTCGTTTTTCGATTATGATGACCTTCCCCTCGATACCCGGCGCGATAAAGCGAATCGCGCGTCCTAATACCGAGATGGCGGCGGGCAGGCCTGAAAGGGCGCAAGGCAAGGGACCATAAGTCTAAAAATGTGCAGCCGAAGATGAAATTGGAAGCCGGATCGTCGGTGCTTACGCCGTCATCCCGGTCATCTGCCGGCTAACCGGCCACCAGTTACGAAGAATGTCGCGTTGCGGGGTGTTATGAGAATTGCTGTCCTGGATGACGATTCGGCTCAGGCCGACCTGGTTTGCCAGACACTGTCGGCGGCGGGCCATATCTGTCACGCATTCGGCGCGGGTCGTGAACTGGTGCGGCAACTGCGGCGCCAGACGTTCGATCTGCTGGTGCTCGACTGGAACGTGCCCGACATGTCGGGCGAAGAGGTGCTGCGCTGGGTGCGCGAAAGCCTCTCCGAGCGCCTGCCGGTTCTGTTCATGACGAGTCGCGGCCGCGAAACCGACATCACGTCGATTCTCAACACGGGCGCGGACGACTATGTCGTCAAACCGGTGTCCGCCGCGGTCTTGCTGGCGCGCGTCGGTTCACTACTGCGCCGCGCGTACCATCTCAAGCCGCCCGCGGCGAAGGAAGTCTTCGGCGAATTCGAATTCGATCTGGGCGCCAAGCACGTGGTGGTGCGCGGCACGACGGTCGCCGTCACGCAGAAAGAGTTCGAACTCGCGCTGCTGCTGTTCCAGCATCTGAGCCGGCCGCTGTCGCGCGCGCATATTCTCGACGTGATCTGGAAGCAGGCGACCGACATTCCGTCGCGCACCATGGACACCCACGTGTCGATGCTGCGCAGCAAGCTCGGCCTGCGCCCGGAGCAGGGCTACCGGCTGACGCCGATTTACGGCTACGGCTACCGGCTGGAACGAATCGATTCCGCCACGCCGCCGGCGGCGCCCGGCCAACGTCCTGAAGCGGGGGAGGCGTGACGGTTGCCGTCGCTGGGGCAGCAGGCGGCAGCCCGGTTTCGCCGGGCCGCCGCGGCGGCGCATGGCTCGCGGCGGCCGGCCTTCTGGCGATGACCTGTTTCGCGCCGGTGTCGGCGTCCGCGCAAGCGTCGCACGCTTCGCGCGCGCCCAAGCCGCGTGTGAAAGCCGCCGCGCCGGCTTATGTCTCGTATCTGACCCACGCAGGCGACACGCTCTACGAGATCGCCGGCCGCTATCTGCGCGACCCGAGCGATTGGGCCGTGCTGAGCCGGCTGAATCATGTGCCCGCGCCACGCCGCTTGCCGGCCGGCATCGCGTTGCTGCTGCCTGCCGACAAGCTCAAACAGGAACAGGAATCGGCCCGCGTGATCGCGACCAGCGGGCCGGCCGAGCACGCGTTCGGCAAGAACCCCTACGTGCCGCTCGCTGAAGGCACGACGCTCGGCGAAGGCGACCGCGTGCGCACGGGAGACAACGGTTTTGTGACGCTGGAGTTGCCGGACGGCTCGCACGTCACGGTGGGGCAGAACGGCCTGCTGGATATCGGCACGCTGAGGCGCACCACGCTGACCGGCGCCAGCGATCGCATGCTCGAACTGCGCAACGGCGAAGTCGAAAGCCAGGTTACGCATGCGACCAAAAAGGACGACCGCTTCCAGATCCGCTCGCCGTCCGTTGTCGCGGGCGTGCGCGGCACGCGCTTCAAGGTCGTCTACGACGGCGGCGCGCAAACCACCGCGGTGGAGGTGCTGGACGGCGCGGTCGGCGTCGACCCGGCCGCGCTCGGCGCTCGCGCTTTTGCGCCGGCGCCCGGCATGCCGCTGCAGGCTGCCGCGCAACTCGTGAAGGCGCGCTTCGGCAGTGTGACCCAGGCGGGCGGCGCGATCGGCGGCCCGGTCGAATTGCTGCCCGCGCCGGCGCTCACGCAGCCGGCCAAGGTGCAGGACGGCAAAACAGTCGCGTTCGACCTCGTGCCGGCCGACCGCGCGGTGGCCTACCGCGTGCAGATCGCGCGCGACGCGGACCAGCTGGACCTGATCCGCGACCAGCGCGTGAGCGAGCCGCACGCGGATTTCGGCGACCTGGCCGACGGCACCTATTTCGTACGCATTGCCGCGATCGACGCTCACGGCCTCGAAGGCTTGCCGCAGGTGTATGCGTTCGAACGCCGGCAGCTCGGATTGGCCGCGTCCGCAACGCAGCGGGCCGGCCGCCGCGACTACGAATTCCGCTGGTTCGTCAGCCGCGCCACAGCCGGGACACGCTTCCGTTTCGTGCTGGCGAGCACGGCCGATCTGCGCCATCCGCTCGTGGACCGCACCGATCTGTCCAGCGGTCAACTGAGCGTGAGCGATCTGCCGCCGGGCGTCTATTACTGGACGATCGTCGCCGAGCAGTTCGAGAACGGCCGCTTCTATGAAAAGAGCAGTGCGGTGCGCTCGTTTACGCTTGCGCGCTGACGCTGGTAGATTCACGGGGCTGAGCCATGCATCAGCCCGCTTCCTGGTTTCGAACCAAGCAACCCTTTGCCGACCACTCCTACGCGCCTGAGCCTCGATCCGCGCGCCCGTCTCGGACGGCGCGCCGGCCGCCGCTTCCTGATCGAATGGGTGGGTATCGGCTGTCTCGGCGTCGTGGTGATTCTGCTCAGTTCGCTCGGCCGCATGAGCGCGAGCGTCGATCATCTGGTCTATGACCGCTTTCTGAGCCTGCATGCGCCGCCACTGCTGCGCGATATCGTGGTGATTGAAATCGACAACGCAAGCATCGCGCAACTCGGCCGCTGGCCGTGGCCGCGCAGTGTTCACGCGAAGCTGCTGGAACAGATCGCCGGCGCGAAACCCGCCGCGGTGATCTACGACGTGCTGTTCACCGAAGCCAACCCGCAGGACGCCGACCTCGCCCGCGCGATCGCGCTGAGTCCGACCTATCTGCCGATCTTGCTCACCGCGCCCGATGACAGCGGCCGTCGCGTCGTGGTCGAGCCGGTGGCGCCGCTCGCGCATGCGGCGGCGGGGCTAGGCCATATCAATCTCGAAGTCGACAGCGACGGCATCGTGCGCAGCGTCGCGCGCTACGAGGGCGACGCGGATGCGCGCTGGCCACAACTGATGGTGCCGGTCGCCCGGGCGGTGGAGCACGGCTCGCTCCACCTGATCGGCTCGCCGCGCGGTCCTGCCTTGCACGCAGCCGAAACCGACTCCTCGGCCGACGACGCCGGCGAAGGCCGTTTCCTGATCCCGTTCGGTCACAACGCGCAGAACTACACGAAACTGAGTTTCGCGCGCGTGCTCGCCGGCAATGTGACGCCGGAGCAGTTACGCGGCCGCATCGTGCTGATCGGCGTGACCGCGTCCGGCTTGTACGACCGCTTCGCGACGCCCGTGTCCGGTGAACTCGGTCCGCTGCCCGGCGTGTATATCCACGCGAACGTGCTCGACACGCTGCTCACCGGCCGCGAGATCGAGCCGGTCTATCCGTGGATGCTGTTCGCGGTGTCGCTCGCGCCGCTTGCCGCATTGCTGGCCGGATTTCTCGTACTGTCGCCGCGCCGTTCATTGTTGCTCACCGGTGCGCTGTGTCTGCTCGCGGTGGCCGGCAGCGCCGCCTTGCTGTACGGCGCGCGGCTCTGGATGTCGCCGGTGCCGGCGATCGCGGGTCTGGTGGCCGTATATCCAATCTGGAACTGGCGGCGCCTCGAAATGACCATGGCGTATCTGCGCGGAGAACTACAGCGTCTCGCCGACGAACCCCATCTGCTGCCGGAAACGCCGCAGCGCCGCCGCGAGTTCGGCGGCGACGTGCTGGAGCAGCACATGGCGCTGATGGCGCAGGCCGCGCAGCGCGTGCAGGACATGAAGCGTTTCGTATGGGACAGCCTCGACAGCATGCCCGAGCCGATCCTCGTGAGCGACGTGCGCGGTGTCGTGCTGATCGCCAACCATGCCGCCAAGGCGCATTTCGCGCGGCTCGGCGCGCCGCTGCCCGAAGGCCGGCCGATGCAGGACGTGCTGGGCGGCTTGACCCTCGTAAAGACGATCGACACCGATGCGGCCTCCAAGGCCGAAAACAATCTGCTCGCCCGCACGCACTGGCCGGCGCCGCTCGATCCCGCGCGCCACGAATTCGCCGCGCTGATGGCGCACGGCGTCGAGGTGCGCGACGCCCACGAGCGCGATCATTTGCTGCGCTACGCGAACTGCACCAACGAGCAGGGCGAGACGACCGGCTGGATTGCGGGCCTCGTCAATGTGTCGGCCTTGCATGCGGCCGAGCGTCAGCGCGAAGACGCGCTGCGGCTCCTCTCGCACGACATGCGTTCGCCGCAGGCGTCGATTCTCGCGCTGGTGGAGATCGAACGTGCCCGGCGCGAGCCGGAACTCGCTCGCGGCTTGCTCGAACGCATTGAACGCTACGCGCAGCGCGCGCTGACGCTGGCCGACGACTTCGTGCAACTGGCGCGCGCCGAATCGCAAACCTATGTGCTCGAACCGGTGAATCTCGCCGAGTTGATGATCGACGCGAGCGACGAAGTCTGGCCGCAGGCGCACGCCAGGCGCATCACGCTGCACACGGAGACGGGCATTGCCGACGCTGCCGACGATGGCCACTGGATCTGCGCCGACCGGTCGCTGATGACACGCGCGCTCGTCAACATTCTGAACAACGCGGTCAAGTACAGCCCGCCGGATACGCGGATCGTGTGCAGCATTGCGAGCCTGCCGCCGAAGGGCGTGCCGGCGACGGTCAGGCGCGTGTCGTGCACGATTCGCGATCAGGGCTACGGCATCCCGAAAGAGCAGCAGGCCGGGTTGTTCGAGCGCTTCCGGCGGTTTCACGAAACCGAGCGGCCGGAAGTGGGCGGCGCCGGGCTCGGCATGGCCTTCGTCAAGACGGTCGTCACGCGCCACGGCGGCGATGTCGAGGTGGCGAGCGAGCCCGGCCAGGGCACGGCATTCACGATTTGCCTGCCGGTGCTCGAAGACGCACAATCGGGTGCCTCGGTCACGCCGCGCCCATGACATACGAACACACACCTTATCGAAGCGAGAAGATGGTGAAAGCACTCCTGATCTGTGCCGCGCTGGCGTCGGCAAGTCTCACCGGTTGCACGGGTCTGAGCGCCGACGTGCATACCGCCGGTGCCAGGAACGCGGCCGCCGCGTTGCAAGGCGAGCGGACTTACACGATCGTGCGCATGCCGTCGCAAGAAGTCAGCGCGGATCATCCGCAGTTCGAGCGCCTGCTGGTGGACGAGTTGGCGAAGCAGGGCTTTGTCGCGACGGCGGCTGGAACCGCGCGCTATCTGCTCTCAGTCGCCTACGACACGCGGCCGGCGACCATCGGCGTCAATGAAAGCGGCTGTACGTCAGGCGACTGCCGGCGCGGGCCCGCCGCACCGTTCTCTCTGTTCGGCGGTCCCGCGTACCAGCATGCGCTGACGCTGCGGTTTTTCGAGTGCGCGAGCGGACAGGAGGTCTATAAAGTGAGCGCGGTGAGCAGCGACCGCGACGCGGACCCGCTGCATGCCATGCCGACGCTCGTCAAAAGCGCGCTCGCCAGTTTTCCCTTCGATGCGCCACCCGATTGGCGCGTCAAATTGCGCGTCGACGAAACCGGCGGTGTGCCGGTAGTGACGTCACTGAAGCCGCTTCAGCCGTAAGGGCTGTAACACACGTCGAGTTCATTCCGGCGCATCGCTGCCTTCCGGCCAGCGGTTTTCGAACACGCAATCGGCGAGCGGCACGCGGCTCGCCCAGCGTTCGGTTTCCAGCATCGGCTCGCTGTAAAACCGGTCGACGTGGCCGAGACACAGAATCGCCACGGGACGCGCGCCCTCGGGCATGCGCAGCAGTTGGCGAACCGCGTCGACGTCGAACAGCGACACCCAGCCCATGCCGAGACCTTCGGCGCGCGCGGCCAGCCACATGTTCTGAATCGCGCAGGCCACCGACGCGAGGTCCATCTCCGGCAGCGTGCGCCGGCCGAAGATGTGGCGCTCGCGGCCGTCCATCAGCGCCATCACCAGCAGTTCGCCGCAGTCCAGCATGCCTTCCACTTTCAGCTTCATGAACTCTTCGCGGCGTTTGCCGAGCGCATCGGCGGTGGCGAGCCGTTCGCTTTCCACCGCATCGTGCAAAGCCGTGCGCAGCGCGGGATCGGTGATCCGCGCGATCCGCCACGGCTGCATGAAGCCGACGCTCGGCGCGTGATGCGCGGCGTCGAGCAGACGCTGCAGCACGGCCGGATCGACCGGATCACGCACGAAATGGCGCATGTCGCGGCGTTCGTAGATCGCGCGGTAAACGGCGTCGCGCTCGGAATCGTTAAAAGGCTTCGCCATGGAACAGGGCGGCCGTGAAGGCCGGGTTGGAGGGCCAGTAAGCGTGCATGTAAGTCGCCACGATCGAGCCGGCGCGATAAATAGCCTCGCCGGGCGCGTCGCCCTGCGGCCTGGTGGCCGAGCGCAGCGGCGTGAGCGACGTGTTCAGCTTCGAGTAGTGAAACGTGTGGCCGGTCATCGGCCCATGCAGGCTGTCGATCTGCTGCATGCCAAGCGCGGTGAAGCGCGTTTGCATGGTCGCGTGGCCGGGCAGCAGGCCGAGCATCGGTGTGGTCACGCCGTGCGTGTCGGTGAGTTGGTCGAGCAGATACAGCATGCCGCCGCATTCGGCGACGAGCGATTTGCCGGCCGCCGCGTGCGCGTGGATGCTCGCCGCGCTGTGCGTGTTGCTGGCCAGCGTGGCGGCGTGGAGTTCCGGGTAGCCGCCTGGAAGATACACAGCGTCGGTGCGTTCCGGCAGGGCTTCGTCGGCGAGCGGCGAGAAGAAAGCGACTTGCGCGCCGAGCGTTTCCAGCAACGCGACGTTCGCCGGATAGATGAACGAGAACGCGGCGTCGCGCGCAATGGCGATTGTCTTGCCGTCAAGCAGGCGCGGCAGGATCTCGGGTGTCGGTGTGCCGAACTCGACCGGCGGCGGCAATTCGGCGAGCGCGGTGCGGCCTAAAGTGTCAGCGGCGT
Source organism: Paraburkholderia sp. BL17N1 (assembly GCF_003634175.1). Taxonomy (NCBI): domain Bacteria; kingdom Pseudomonadati; phylum Pseudomonadota; class Betaproteobacteria; order Burkholderiales; family Burkholderiaceae; genus Paraburkholderia; species Paraburkholderia sp. BL17N1. The sequence continues at coordinate 3,137,970 of NZ_RBIW01000002.1, read as the reverse complement.
GATCCAGTCGCGCGTCGAGGTCGTCGATTTCTTGCGCCTGATGCAAGCCGAGGTGACGATCGGGGAGTGCGATTTCATCGCTGGCGGCAATGTGTCCGCACCAGCGCAGATCCGGCGGCAACGCTTCTTCCAGCATCTGCGCATGCCGCGCGGAGCCGACGCGATTGGCGAGCACGCCGTAAAACGGCACCTGCGGCCGGAATTGCGCGAGACCGAAGGCGACCGCGCCGAAGGTCTGCGCCATCGCCTTCGCCGAAATCACCGCGAGCACCGGCACGCCGAATACGGTGGCGAGATCGGCGCTGCTCGGCGTGCCGTCGAACAGACCCATCACGCCTTCGATCAGGATCAGGTCGGCTTCGGCGGCGGCCTGCGCGAGCAGCGTGCGGCAGGCGGCTTCGCCTACCATCCACAGATCGAGCGAGAGGACCGGCGCGCCGCTCGCGCGCGCCAGAATCATCGGATCGAGAAAATCCGGTCCGGTCTTGAAGACGCGCACGCGTCGCCCCAGCCGCCGATGGTAGCGCGCGAGTCCCGCCGTGATCGTGGTCTTGCCTTGACCCGAAGCAGGCGCACTGATGAACAGGGCGGGGCACGCGGCCATCGCTTAGAACTCCACGCCGCGCTGCGCTTTCACGCCCTGCTCCCGATACGGATGCTTGACGATGCGCATTTCGGTGACGAGGTCGGCGGCTTCGATCAGCGCGTCCGGCGCGTGACGGCCGGTCACCACCACATGCAGCATCGGCGCGCGCGCGGCGATTACCGACAGGACTTCGTCGAGCGGCAGGTATTCGTACTTGAGCACCGTGTTCAGCTCGTCGAGGATCACCATCTGGTACTCGCCGCTTTCGATCATGCGACGCGCTTCGTCCCAGCCTTTGCGCGCGGTCGCGATATCGGCGTCGCGGTTCTGCGTGTTCCAGGTGTAGCCGTCGCCCATCGTGACGAAATCGCAGTTGGCGATCGCGCCGAGAAAGTCGCGCTCCGACGTGTGCAACGCGCCCTTGATGAACTGCACCACGCCGAGACGCATGCCGTGGCCGAGCACACGCACGGCCATGCCGAACGCAGCGGTGGTTTTGCCTTTGCCGGTGCCGGTGTTGACGATCAGCAGGCCTTTTTCGACGGTGGCGTTGGCCTGTTTTTTCTCGTGGCCTTCGCGGCGGCGCTCGGTCATGCGTTGATGCGATTCGGGGTCGGTCTTCATGGCAGGTCCTGTTGCTGTGTGTCGTTGTCTGGGTGTTCGGCGTGAGCGGTGGTTGAGGCGATCGCCACGGTGACGCCGGCATAAACGGTTTTGCGCACGAGGAGCGTGGCGCGAGGCGCATGGCCTATGACGGATTCACCGAGCCCGGCTGCGACGTCGGCCGTCGCGCCAAGCAGCGCGCACGGCTCGCAGACGCCGTCCACGCCGAGGTGCTCGCGCGCTGCCGCCGAAGGCACCGCGACGTGCATCGCCGCAATCTGTTCAAGGCTGAAGAGTGTCAGCGGCAGCGCATGACTCGCGCAGAATTCGAGGAGGCCCACCTCGTGGGCTTTGATGTCGAGCGAGGCGACGGTACGGATTTCGTCGAACGAATGCGCGCCGAGCGCGCCGCGCACCGCGGCTTCGATCTGCTCAGCCGAGCTGTGCAAACGACAACCGATGCCGACGCTCAGCGTTTTCATCGCGTATCCGTCCCGTCCGCGAGCGGCGTTGCAGCGCGTTCCGCATGCGCCGCCTCACGCGCCAATGCGAGCGACGCCACCCCGCCGATCACCACGATCGCCGGCGACCCAAGTCCGGCACGCGCAACGGTGTCGGCAAATTCACCGAGCCGCGCTAGCGCATGGCGTTGCTCGGGACGCGTGGCCGATTCGATCGCCGCGCACGGCGTGTCGACGCTCATGCCGGCCGCGAGCAGCGCGCCGACGATATCGTTGAGCCGCCGCATGCCCATGTAGATCACAAGCGTCATGCGCGTGGCCACGAGTGCGGCCCAGTCGGGCTCGCCGCTGCCCGCGCCGTGCCCGGTGACGAACACGACGCCCTGCGCGTGATCGCGATGCGTGACTGGAATCCCGATCGCCGCGGGCGCCGCGATTCCCGCCGTGATGCCGTTGACGACTTCCACCTCGATACCGGCCGCGTGCAGCGCCTGTTGTTCCTCGCCGCCACGGCCGAACACGAACGGGTCGCCGCCTTTCAAACGCGCGACGCTGCGCCCGGCCCGCACATGTTCGAGCATCTGCGCGACGATGTCTTCCTGCGGTGTCGACGGATGACCGCCGCGTTTACCCACGTAGACGATCAGTGCGTCAGCGCGCGCGAACTGCAGCACTTCAGGATTCACCAGATCGTCGACCAGCACCACGTCGGCTTGCGCCAATGCACGGGTGGCCTTGATGGTCATGAGTTCGACGTCGCCGGGGCCGGCGCCGATCAGCCAGGCGCGGGTCATCGCGGCGTGCACGGCGGGCGCCATGTCGTGACAAGCGGGAAAGGGTAAAGCGCGAAGGGTCGCCAGACGGCGGACGTTGGGGTCATGCAGTGCTACGGATTCAGGCATGGCGCAATGCGTGGTTCGTAGCGAGTTTCACACGAAACTCGCCTACGCGGACACTCTGCGTCGTGCTTTAGCGCCTTCGCATCCGTCCCTCGCGGATTCCGGCGGCCGGCGGCGCGATGTTGCCCTGAGGTTCGCCGCCTCCGCGTCTGGCCGGTATCCGGGCTGGCGGCCTCACGCGCTTTGCCTTCCCGTCCGCATTCGCTGGAAATTGCCGGACAGTGGCTTAAAAAAACGCATGCGCGGCGCAAGTCGATTCAACATCGCGCCGCAGGTCGCTTACCGTTGCGGGGACAGCACAGGTTAAGCGCATGGCGCGCTGCCTGTTTCCCGTTTAACTGCACACGCGAATGCATGTGCGGGCACCAAACGCGCGCATACGATAGCACATGGCGCCCCGTCCGATAAGCGCTTGCGGCCTGGGGTTTCCTTGACGGCACCGGGCCGCGGGCCTACACTCGCACGCACTTTGGTGCTCGTGTGCGCGCTCGTGCGCATGCAGTTAAACGGGAAACAGGGTGCCCACCTGCCATGGATCGGGCCAACCTGTGCTGCCCCCGCAACGGTAAGCGAAATGTGGTGCTAACTGCCGTGTCAAACGCAGTCGGTTAGCGCCGCGGAGCCGGCTTCGATGTCCACGCGCAAGGCCGCGTCGGCATATCACCACTGGGCGAGAAATCACTCGTCCGGGAAGGGGAAGCGGCGCTTTCGCCAGCCCGGATACCGGCCAGATAACGAAGGACGAACGCCGCGGGGATGCGGCGCTGCGTTCATGACTCATTCCCGCTTTCTGTTTTTCTGTTGTCGCGGCAACGCCGACTTTCGTCCCCGTGTTTTGTTATGGTCGCGGCTGGCCGGGCGTGTGCTCCGTTTGCCTCGGCATGCGCTGAAAAACACGCCGGCGTGCACGTGCAACTCCTACGGATGGACCTCACGATGCAAACTCAAATGCGCAAGATCCCCGTCACCATCGTCACGGGCTTTCTCGGCAGCGGCAAGACCACGCTGCTGCGGCATATTCTTCAGCATGCGGGCGGCAAGCGCATCGCGGTGATCGTCAACGAATTCGGCGAACTCGGTATCGACGGGGAAATCCTCAAGGGTTGCGGCATCGGTTGCGATGAAAACGGCGTCGAGACCGAAGGCCAACTGTATGAACTGGCGAACGGCTGCTTGTGCTGCACCGTGCAGGAAGAGTTTTTCCCTGTGATGGAAAAGCTCGTGGAGCGCCGCGAGCAGATCGATCACGTGCTGATCGAGACGTCGGGTCTGGCGTTGCCGAAGCCCTTGGTGCAGGCGTTCAACTGGCCGCAGATCAAGAACAGCTTCACCGTGGATGCCGTGGTCACCGTGGTCGACGGCCCGGCCGCCGCGAGCGGCCAGTTCGCGGATAATCCGGTTGCCGTGGATGCGCAGCGCAAGGCCGATCCGAATCTCGATCACGAGTCGCCGCTGCACGAACTGTTCGAAGACCAGTTGTCGGCGGCCGATCTGGTGATTCTGAACAAAACGGACTTGCTCGACGACGCGCAGCAAAGCGCGGTCGAAGTTTCGATCCGCGAGGAAATTCCGCCGCAAGTGAAGATCGTTCGCACACACATGGGCCAGCTCGATCTGCATACATTGCTGGGCCTCGAAGCGGCGTCGGAAGACACGATCCACTTGCGTCACGATCACCACGGCTCCGCCGACGACGCCGACCACCATCATGACGAGTTCGACTCCGTGGTCGTGCAGGCGAATGCGTCGTCGCGCGAGGCGGTGATCGCCGCGCTGCAACAGCTGGTCGAAACCAACACCATCTATCGCGTCAAAGGCTTCGCGGCGCTGCCGGGCGCGGCGATGCGTCTGGTGATTCAAGGCGTTGGGCGGCGCTTTGACAGCTATTTCGATCGACGCTGGCAGGCCGGCGAAAGCGGCCCGAGCCGCTTCGTGCTGATTGGTGAAGACCTCGATCAGCCGGCGTTGCAACGTGCGTTCGACGCGGCGCTGGGCATGCCGTCGAGCGTCGAAGCGCAGCAGGCGTAAGCGCATATGCATCTGCTGCGCACCACGCCGGGCGGTTTCGTCGACGACACGCAAGGCGTGATCCGGATCGATCAGCAGCCCGCGGATATCGTGGTGCTCAGCTCCGCCGACACCACGCTGTCGCTGCTGGCGAGCGTTTTTCCGCGGCTGGGTGAAGGCTTCCCGAGCGTGCGGCTCGCGAACGTCACGTATTTGCGGCAACCGGCGTCGGTGGATTTTTATCTCGAAGACGTCTTGCAGCATGCGCGCGTGGTGGTGGTCGATCATCTGGGCGGCGAAGCGTATTGGCCTTACGGCATCGAGCAGGTGGTGGCGCTCGCCGAGCGCAAGCAGCAGACGCTCGCGATGTTCTCCGGCGATCTGCAGGAGGATCCGAACCTGCTCGCGCGCAGCACGGCAAGCGCGGATCTGTGCCATCAACTGTGGCGCTATCTGCGTGAAGGCGGCCCGCAAAATGCCGAGGCGTTCCTGCGCTGTATCGCCCACCGCGTCTTCGGCTGCGGACGCGAACCTGCGCCGCCGCGCGCGTTGCCCGCCGCCACGCTCTACCATCCCGAGCGCGATACGCCGACCATGGCCGACTGGCAGGCGCGCTGGAAACAGGGAGCACCGGTTGCGGCGATCCTGTTCTACAAGGCGCATCTGCAGGCTGCCAACACGGCGGTGTTCGACGCGCTGATCGACGCACTCGAATCGCAAGGTCTGAATCCGCTGCCGATCGCGATTACCTCGCTGAAAGATGCGATGAGCCGCGACGTCGTGCAATCGCTGTGCGCGCAGCACGAGGTGGCGCTGGTGCTGAATACGACCGCATTCGCCGCGTCCGCGATCGACGACCCCGAGCCGCTCGCGCTCGCCGGTGATGCGCCGGTGCTCCAGGTGATCCTGAGCGGCGGCAATCGCGACGATTGGGTCAAGGACAATCAGGGCCTCAATTCGCGCGATATCGCCATGCATATCGCGCTGCCGGAAGTGGACGGCCGCATCATCACGCGCGCGATCAGTTTCAAGGGACTCGCGTACCGCTGTGCGCATACTCAGGTCGACGTGGTGCGTTATCAGCCGGACCTTGAACGCGTGGGTTTTCTCGCCGAACTGAGCCGCCGCTGGTGCCGTTTGCGTTCACTCGATAACGCGGACAAGAAACTCGCGCTGATCCTCGCCAACTATCCGATGAGCGAAGGGCGCATCGGCAATGGCGTGGGACTCGATACACCGGCATCGGTAGTCGGCATTCTGTCGATGCTGGGCGACGAAGGTTATCGTCTCGCCGATCTGCCCTTGGGCGGCGATGCGCTGCTGAAAAAGCTTACCGAAGGCGTGACCAACGATCCGGTCGTGCGCGATTTGCGTCCCGCACTGCAAAGCCTCGCACTCGACGACTATCTCGCGCACTTCAACGCTTTGCCCACCGAAACGCGTCAGGCGTTGAACGCGCGTTGGGGCGCGCCGGAGCTCGACCCGACGCTGCGACGCGGCCGCTTCATGATCGCGGGCTGGCGTTGCGGACAGGTGTTCGTCGGCATTCAACCGGCGCGTTCGCGCGAGCAGGGCGACTACGCGAGCTATCACGACGCCGAACTCGTGCCGCCGCATGCGTATCTGGCGTTCTATTTCTGGTTGCGTCACCAGTTCGGTATCGACGCAATCGTGCATGTCGGCAAGCACGGCAATCTCGAATGGCTGCCCGGCAAAAGCGTCGCGTTGAGCGATACCTGCTGGCCCGATCTGATTCTCGGGCCGATGCCGCATCTGTATCCGTTCATCGTCAACGATCCGGGCGAGGGTAGCCAGGCGAAACGCCGCGCACAGGCTGTCATCATCGATCATTTAATGCCGCCGCTCACGCGCGCCGAAAGCTACGGGCCTTTGCAGGACCTGGAGCGCCAGGTCGACGAATATTATGAAGCGCTGATGGTCGACCCGCGCCGCTCGAAGCTGTTGCGGCGCACGATTCTGGCGACCATCGTCGACCATAAGCTGCATGAGGAACTCAGTCTCGCCGCACCGAACGGACAGGACGACGAAGACGCGCTGCTCACGCGCGTCGATGCGTGGCTGTGCGAGTTGAAGGAAGCGCAGATTCGCGATGGTTTGCATACGTTCGGGCAATCGCCCGATGGCGTGCAGCGACGCGATACGTTGCTGGCATTGGGGCGTTTTCCTGTCGGCGATGGGCAAGGCGGCAAGGCCGGCTTGATCGATGCGCTGGCGCGTGATCTGCAGATGGATCATCTGTTCGATCCGTTGTCGGTGGATTGGTCGGCGGTGTGGGACGGTCCGCGTCCCGATGTACTTCAGCGTGTGAGCGATGCGCCTTGGCGGCACTGCGGCGATACGCGTGAGCGGCTGGAGTTGCTGGCGGCTGAGTTGCTGCGAGACGTGTGCGGAGATCGAACGCATGCGTCGGTAACCACGACGGCCGCCGGCTTGCCGCAAGCAGAGCAAGTTATCGAGCGTCTGCGTAACGACGTGCTGCCGCGGCTCGACGCCTGCGGTCCGCAGGAAATGCTTCAGTTGAAGCGCGGCCTCGAAGGCCGTTTCGTGCCGCCCGGGCCGAGCGGTTCGCCGTCGCGCGGCCGGCCTGACGTGCTGCCCACCGGCCGCAACTTCTATTCCGTCGACACGCGCGCGGTTCCCACCCAGGCCGCCTGGTCGCTCGGCTTGAAATCCGCCCAGCAACTGATCGAACGGCATCTGCAGGAGAAGGGCGACTATCCGCGCGCCATCGGTCTGTCCGTCTGGGGCACCGCGACCATGCGCACGGGTGGCGACGATATCGCCCAGGCGCTCGCGTTGCTCGGCGTGCGGCCGAAGTGGGCGCCGGGCAGCCATCGCGTGACCGATTTTGAAATCATGCCGATCGAGGCGTTCGACCGGCCGCGAATCGACGTCACCTTGCGGGTGTCCGGTTTCTTCCGCGATGCCTTCGCCAACGTCATGCATCTGTTCGACGCCGCCGTGCAAGCCGTCGCCGAACTCGACGAACCCGAGGACCTGAATCCGATTCGCGCGCGCGTGCTGCGCGAACGCGATGCGCTGATCGCGCGCGGCATGGACGCCGCCGAAGCGCGCAAGCGCGCCGGCTGGCGCGTATTCAGCGCGCGGCCCGGCGCCTACGGCGCGGGTCTGCAGGACATGATCGACTCGCGCCAATGGCAAACCGACGCCGATCTTGCGAACGCGTATCAGGCGTGGGGCGGTTATGCGTACACGCAAAAGAGTGCGGGCGAAGAAGCGCGTCACGCGTTCGGCGCGCGTCTCGCCGCAATGGACGTGGTGCTGCAGAACCAGGACAACCGCGAGCACGACCTGCTCGATTCGAACGATTACTACCAGTTCCAGGGCGGCATGGTCGCCGCGGTGCGGCATCTGGCCGGCGATCAGCCGAGTGTGTATCACGCCGACCACAGCAATCCGGCGGCGCCGCGCGTGCGCACGCTGCATGAGGAGATCGCGCGCGTGATCCGCTCGCGCGTGGTCAATCCGAAATGGCTGGATGGCGTGAAGCGCCATGGGTACAAGGGCGCGGCCGAAATCGCCGCGACCGTCGACTATCTGTATGGTTACGATGCGACGGCGCGCGTGATCGCGGATCATCAATATGCGCTCGTGACTGACGCGTACCTGAACGACGCAGACACCCGCGAGTTCTTGCAACGGCACAACCCGCACGCGTTGCAGTCGGTCTGCGAGCGCCTGCTCGAAGCCATGCAGCGCGGTTTGTGGCAGGCACCCGGCGACTATCGCGCGCAAGTCGAACAGCATCTGCTTGCGAGCGAGCAGCAGATCGAAGGAATGCAAACATGAATCCAGCGATGAGCGCGGCTGCCGCGCGGCCCGTTTTTCCCTTTGCCGCGTTGATCGGCCAGACGCCGTTGCAGCACGCGCTGCTGTTAGCCGCCATCGATCCGGGGTTGGGCGGCGTGCTGGTCACCGGGCCGCGTGGCACGGCGAAGTCGACTGCGGCGCGCGCGTTGGCTGAGTTGCTGCCGGAAGGGCAACTGGTGAATCTGCCGCTTGGCGCCAGCGAAGATCGTCTGATCGGCACGCTCGATATCGAAACCGTGTTGCGCGACGGTTCGGTGCGCTTCTCGCCGGGTCTTCTTGCCAAAGCGCATCGCGGCGTGCTGTATGTGGATGAAGTCAATCTGCTGCCCGACGCGCTTGTCGATGCCTTGCTCGACGCGGCCGCGAGCGGCGTGAATACCGTCGAACGCGATGGCGTATCGCATAGCCACGACGCAAGCTTCGTGCTGATCGGCACGATGAATCCTGAAGAAGGCGAACTGCGGCCGCAATTGATCGACCGTTTCGGCTTGATGGTCGAGTTGCAGAACTGTTTCGAGCCGCTCGTGCGTCAGGCGATCGTGAAAGCGCGGCTGGCGTTCGACCTCGATCCGCAGGGTTTTCGTGCGGGCTATGCGCAGCAGCAGGCGGCTTATGTCGAGCGGATTCGAATGGCGCGCGAAGCGCTGCCGCAGCTCGCATTCGACGACGCCGTGCATGCGCATGTGAGCGCGCTGTGTATCGACGCCGCCGTGGACGGTTTGCGCGCCGATCTCGTGATGCTGCGCGCGGCGCGTGCGTTGGCGGCACTCGAACAAGCGGCCGCGGTGACGGCGGAGCATGTCGATCGGGTGGCTGAGGCGGTGTTGGCTCATCGGCGGCATGTTCGCGAGTCGCCGGCAGAAGGTGGCCCGCGTCAGAGCGACGCCGAACGTGCGGCTTCTTCCGATAGCCGGTCCTCATCCGCGGAAGACAATGGGCCGCCGCCGGCCGCCGCTGCCGGCGATAGCGACTGGGGCTACCTCGCGCCCGAGCCGGCCGCAACCACGCACGTCAAGGGCGTCATTCCGCTTAACGTAAAAAAACGCTGAGCCATCGGAAGGGCGCCGCCGCTGACTTGCGCAGCGGTTTTCGATGGCTGCGAGGCGCGGGCACAACTGCCGGTTCGCGCGGGCGCTTGCGCGGCGAGCCGGGCAAGCGCATCGACTGGCCGGCCACGCTCGGCGCGAAGCGCCAGGAGACGCTGCGCGCCGGGCATCTGCACTTCGTGCGCGAGGCGCCGCGCGGCGGCGTGCTGCACTGCTTCGTACTCGATTGCTCGGGTTCCATGCTGACCGGGCAGCGCCTCGCGCTCGCCAAGGGATTGCTGATCGCCTTGTTCGACCGTGCAAGCGCGGCGCGAGCCGAGGCGGCGCTGGTCTGTTTCGGCGGCGCCGGTGCGGATGTGCGTTTCGGCCCCGCTGTGCCGCGCTGGTGGAACGAGCGGTGGCTGAGCCCAGTGGGTGGCGGAGGCGGCACGCCGCTGACGGCAGGCGTTCAGCGTGCATCCCAGCTGCTGGATCGCTGCGCGCGCCGCAAGCCCGGGCAGCAACGCTGGTTGTGGATTCTGACCGATGGCCGCACGCGTGACATGCCGGCGCGGCCGCCGGATGCGGACGAGGTGGTGTTCGTCGATTTCGAGCGAGAAGCGATCCGGCTGGGCCGCTGCGAAGTGCTCGCCGATGCCTGGGGCGCGCGGCGCTTGACGCCGGAAGAACTGATGCTGATGGGCTGAGCGGCTCGCGGGCCGTGCCGCTCATGGGCGTGCGCTTATTTCAGGCCGCTCGACCAATACACCACATCGTCCTGACGGTCGAATACGAAGACTTTCATCGCCATCTGCTGGGCTGCATCGAGTTGATCGAGTTCGAGCCCATGCGTTGAAGGCTCGCCGGGGCCGCTGCCTTTCTGCACGTTGCGGATCACCGCCGTGGTTTCGATCTCCGTGTCGAGATCCTTCGACTTCAGGCGAAACGCAACGCGCAACCGGTCGCCGACGGCGCCGAGAGTCCACGAGGCGTCCAGCGACATGCCGAGCGCGCTGATGCCTTTCGCGAGTCCAAGGCCCTCATACGATTCCCCGCTTTGACCGATGCCGAAACGTACCGCCAGGTGCGCGCGGACGCGGATCGATTTGCGTTCGCGCAGGCGGCGGATCACGCCGGGCTTCGACAGCACGACGTAGTCGAACGGCGTGCGGCAGATCGCTTCAATCGTGCAGACGAAACGGAACACCGCATGGCTGGCGATCGCGACGATCTCGATGTTTTCGCCGATGCTGAGCGGGAAGATGCGGCCTGCGTGCATCGGCGGAGTGACGAAGAGCGAATGATTCGGCGCGAAACCGATGATGCGGCACGGGTGCATGGGCGCGCCGCTGCCGAGCTGCGAGCGCACACCGACCAAAGCACCGATTTCCAGATGCATGTCCTTGAGCGTCAGTGCGCCGTTGGGATCCGCTTGCGGCTCTGCCGGCAGTGGCGGTTGCGCGGTCGCGTCCAGTAAGTCGCCGCGCTGCGGACGGAAGTGCCCGAACAGGAATTTGCGCTCGTCCGTGGTCGCCAGGATGGTGCCGCTGGCGAACAGCAGCGTGCCGTCGGTGTCGACGATCGGCCAGTCCAGGGGCGCGCCTACTGGCACCTGCTCCGGATTCAGCGCTGTCGTCTGCGCTGCGGATGAGGCTTCCTCGACGTGTTCCTCGACTGGATTGTCCATGGTCGGCGGCTATTTAAGTGACGGGGTATCCTGGTTGACGGCTGGCGACTGCGAAACTTTAGTTTTTTGCGGTGGTGCCGGCTTTCCAGTTCTTTCGACGCTGTTGTCGGGTGTGCGCCTTGTGTCTATATATAGTGAGGAGGCTCGCTTGGCTGTTTTGACAGCGGGGAGGCGCGGCCGCTGATCGACTGGCTGGCGGTCGCAAGTACGACTGCCTCATGAGCAGTCAATTAAATCGGATGGCTAACTAATTGGGCGGCGTTGTTGGAGCGGTCTGTTTCCGTGCCTCTTAACTTTCCGAAAAATATTGCGCGAAGGGGTTGACGACATGTCGCTCGCTCTCCATAATCTCGTTTCTCTGCTGCTGATGCAGCGACGCAGAACGAAGCGGTGCCGGGTGGTTGTGATGTTGACGACGTGCGGTGCGGGTTCGGTGGTGAATGCGTACTCGATCTTTAAAAATTAACAGCCGATAAGTGTGGGCGCTTGATGCGCGACGCGCCGGCGGGCCCTTCGGGATCTGCCGGAAGAAGCGAAAGTATCAAGTCTCACACAGTAATGAAAGGAAGGTTTTTCCATTGAAAGATGGAGAGATCATTCGTCAGTACGTTGAGTGAGCGACCGGTTGGTAAAACAACCGAAAAACAGTAACAGGTTTGAACTGAAGAGTTTGATCCTGGCTCAGATTGAACGCTGGCGGCATGCCTTACACATGCAAGTCGAACGGCAGCACGGGGGCAACCCTGGTGGCGAGTGGCGAACGGGTGAGTAATACATCGGAACGTGTCCTGTAGTGGGGGATAGCCCGGCGAAAGCCGGATTAATACCGCATACGATCTGTGGATGAAAGCGGGGGATCCTTCGGGACCTCGCGCTGCAGGGGCGGCCGATGGCAGATTAGCTAGTTGGTGGGGTAAAGGCCTACCAAGGCGACGATCTGTAGCTGGTCTGAGAGGACGACCAGCCACACTGGGACTGAGACACGGCCCAGACTCCTACGGGAGGCAGCAGTGGGGAATTTTGGACAATGGGCGCAAGCCTGATCCAGCAATGCCGCGTGTGTGAAGAAGGCCTTCGGGTTGTAAAGCACTTTTGTCCGGAAAGAAAACCTCCGCCCTAATACGGTGGGGGGATGACGGTACCGGAAGAATAAGCACCGGCTAACTACGTGCCAGCAGCCGCGGTAATACGTAGGGTGCAAGCGTTAATCGGAATTACTGGGCGTAAAGCGTGCGCAGGCGGTCCGCTAAGACAGATGTGAAATCCCCGGGCTTAACCTGGGAACTGCATTTGTGACTGGCGGGCTAGAGTATGGCAGAGGGGGGTAGAATTCCACGTGTAGCAGTGAAATGCGTAGAGATGTGGAGGAATACCGATGGCGAAGGCAGCCCCCTGGGCCAATACTGACGCTCATGCACGAAAGCGTGGGGAGCAAACAGGATTAGATACCCTGGTAGTCCACGCCCTAAACGATGTCAACTAGTTGTCGGGTCTTCATTGACTTGGTAACGTAGCTAACGCGTGAAGTTGACCGCCTGGGGAGTACGGTCGCAAGATTAAAACTCAAAGGAATTGACGGGGACCCGCACAAGCGGTGGATGATGTGGATTAATTCGATGCAACGCGAAAAACCTTACCTACCCTTGACATGTATGGAATCCTGCTGAGAGGTGGGAGTGCCCGAAAGGGAGCCATAACACAGGTGCTGCATGGCTGTCGTCAGCTCGTGTCGTGAGATGTTGGGTTAAGTCCCGCAACGAGCGCAACCCTTGTCCCTAGTTGCTACGCAAGAGCACTCTAGGGAGACTGCCGGTGACAAACCGGAGGAAGGTGGGGATGACGTCAAGTCCTCATGGCCCTTATGGGTAGGGCTTCACACGTCATACAATGGTCGGAACAGAGGGTCGCCAACCCGCGAGGGGGAGCCAATCCCAGAAAACCGATCGTAGTCCGGATCGCACTCTGCAACTCGAGTGCGTGAAGCTGGAATCGCTAGTAATCGCGGATCAGCATGCCGCGGTGAATACGTTCCCGGGTCTTGTACACACCGCCCGTCACACCATGGGAGTGGGTTTTACCAGAAGTGGCTAGTCTAACCGCAAGGAGGACGGTCACCACGGTAGGATTCATGACTGGGGTGAAGTCGTAACAAGGTAGCCGTATCGGAAGGTGCGGCTGGATCACCTCCTTTCTCGAGCTAAACGCGTCAGTTGTGTAAAAGCAATGCGTTGAGCGCTCACGCTTATCGGCTGTGAAATCAGGACAGACTCAGGGGTCTGTAGCTCAGTCGGTTAGAGCACCGTCTTGATAAGGCGGGGGTCGATGGTTCGAATCCATCCAGACCCACCAAAGTCTTGTCTGGTGTGCTGATCGTCTGAAACCTCTGGGGTAGCTGTATGACTGGGGGATTAGCTCAGCTGGGAGAGCACCTGCTTTGCAAGCAGGGGGTCGTCGGTTCGATCCCGTCATCCTCCACCAATCCTCAATGCGTAGCGTTCTGTGCAGGAAGCAGAGCGTTGTGCATTGGCGATTGAGCCAGTCAGAGTGATATGAAGCAGAGCTTTATATCGGCTGTCGTTCTTTAACAATCAGGAAGAAGTAGTAAAGAGATTCACGAAAGCATACTTAGAGATGGGTGTGCGAGTAGGTGAATCAGGGTTGTGATTGTATCAATGTATGAAAAGAGAGATCGGAAGATCGCTTTTGGAATACGGCGCAACACGAATACTCAACCTGTAGCGAGTGTGGCAGACACGGTCTTCCCAGCGAAGGGCGTGCGAGACACACCCGTTATAGGGTCAAGCGAACAAGTGCATGTGGTGGATGCCTTGGCGATCACAGGCGATGAAGGACGCGGTAGCCTGCGAAAAGCGGTGGGGAGCTGGCAAACGAGCTTTGATCCACCGATATCCGAATGGGGAAACCCGGCCCGTATGGGTCATCCGTAGCTGAATACATAGGCTACGTGAAGCGAACGCGGTGAACTGAAACATCTAAGTAACCGCAGGAAAAGAAATCAACCGAGATTCCCAGAGTAGTGGCGAGCGAAATGGGACCAGCCTGTACTCTTTATCTTCATTGTTAGTCGAAGGCTCTGGAAAGTGCCGCCATAGCAGGTGATAGCCCTGTAGACGAAAACAGCGAGGAAGAACTAGGTGTACGACAAGTAGGGCGGGACACGTGAAATCCTGTCTGAAGATGGGGGGACCATCCTCCAAGGCTAAATACTCGTGATCGACCGATAGTGAACCAGTACCGTGAGGGAAAGGCGAAAAGAACCCCGGGAGGGGAGTGAAACAGATCCTGAAACCGCATGCATACAAACAGTCGGAGCCTTTGAAAGAGGGTGACGGCGTACCTTTTGTATAATGGGTCAGCGACTTACATTCAGTGGCAAGCTTAACCGATTAGGGCAGGCGTAGCGAAAGCGAGTCCGAACAGGGCGATTCAGTCGCTGGGTGTAGACCCGAAACCAGGTGATCTATCCATGGCCAGGATGAAGGTGCGGTAACACGTACTGGAGGTCCGAACCCACTAACGTTGAAAAGTTAGGGGATGAGCTGTGGATAGGGGTGAAAGGCTAAACAAACCTGGAAATAGCTGGTTCTCTCCGAAAACTATTTAGGTAGTGCCTCGTGTATCACCTTCGGGGGTAGAGCACTGTCATGGTTGTGGGGTCCATTGCGGATTACTACGCCATAGCAAACTCCGAATACCGAAGAGTGCAATCACGGGAGACAGACATCGGGTGCTAACGTCCGGTGTCAAGAGGGAAACAACCCAGACCGCCAGCTAAGGTCCCCAAATATTGCTAAGTGGGAAACGAAGTGGGAAGGCTAAAACAGTCAGGAGGTTGGCTTAGAAGCAGCCATCCTTTAAAGAAAGCGTAATAGCTCACTGATCGAGTCGTCCTGCGCGGAAGATGTAACGGGGCTAAGCAATATACCGAAGCTGCGGATGCACATTTATGTGCATGGTAGGAGAGCGTTCCGTAAGCCTGCGAAGGTGCACTGGAAAGTGTGCTGGAGGTATCGGAAGTGCGAATGCTGACATGAGTAGCGATAAAGGGGGTGAAAAGCCCCCTCGCCGTAAGCCCAAGGTTTCCTACGCAACGTTCATCGGCGTAGGGTGAGTCGGCCCCTAAGGCGAGGCAGAAATGCGTAGCTGATGGGAAGCAGGTTAATATTCCTGCACCATTGTTAAATGCGATGGGGGGACGGATCGCGGAAGGTTGTCCGGGTGTTGGAAGTCCCGGTCCTTGCATTGGAGAAGGCGCTTTGGCAAATCCGGGCGCGGAATTCAAGGGTGCGAGGCCATTCACTTCGGTGAAGAAGCAATCGGAAGTGGTTCCAAGAAAAGCCTCTAAGCTTCAGTTTGACAGTGACCGTACCGCAAACCGACACAGGTGGGCGAGATGAGTATTCTAAGGCGCTTGAGAGAACTCGGGAGAAGGAACTCGGCAAATTGGTACCGTAACTTCGGGATAAGGTACGCCCCTGTAGCCTGATGCGCCTGCGCGCAGAGGGTGAAGGGGTTGCAATAAACTGGTGGCTGCGACTGTTTAATAAAAACACAGCACTCTGCAAACACGAAAGTGGACGTATAGGGTGTGACGCCTGCCCGGTGCCGGAAGATTAAATGATGGGGTGCAAGCTCTTGATTGAAGTCCCGGTAAACGGCGGCCGTAACTATAACGGTCCTAAGGTAGCGAAATTCCTTGTCGGGTAAGTTCCGACCTGCACGAATGGCGTAACGATGGCCACACTGTCTCCTCCCGAGACTCAGCGAAGTTGAAGTGTTTGTGATGATGCAATCTCCCCGCGGCTAGACGGAAAGACCCCATGAACCTTTACTGTAGCTTTGCATTGGACTTTGAACCGGTCTGTGTAGGATAGGTGGGAGGCTTTGAAGCGTGGACGCCAGTCTGCGTGGAGCCGACCTTGAAATACCACCCTGGTTTGTTTGAGGTTCTAACCTTGGTCCGTAATCCGGATCGGGGACAGTGCATGGTAGGCAGTTTGACTGGGGCGGTCTCCTCCCAAAGTGTAACGGAGGAGTACGAAGGTACGCTAGGTACGGTCGGAAATCGTGCTGATAGTGCAATGGCATAAGCGTGCTTAACTGCGAGACCGACAAGTCGAGCAGGTGCGAAAGCAGGTCATAGTGATCCGGTGGTTCTGTATGGAAGGGCCATCGCTCAACGGATAAAAGGTACTCTGGGGATAACAGGCTGATACCGCCCAAGAGTTCATATCGACGGCGGTGTTTGGCACCTCGATGTCGGCTCATCTCATCCTGGGG
The DNA here is from genome assembly GCF_003634175.1 of Paraburkholderia sp. BL17N1. Classification (NCBI taxonomy): domain Bacteria; kingdom Pseudomonadati; phylum Pseudomonadota; class Betaproteobacteria; order Burkholderiales; family Burkholderiaceae; genus Paraburkholderia; species Paraburkholderia sp. BL17N1. The sequence continues at coordinate 3,121,549 of NZ_RBIW01000002.1, read as the reverse complement.
CTGTAGCCGGTCCCAAGGGTATGGCTGTTCGCCATTTAAAGAGGTACGTGAGCTGGGTTTAAAACGTCGTGAGACAGTTTGGTCCCTATCTGCCGTGGGCGCTGGATATTTGAAGGGGGCTGCTCCTAGTACGAGAGGACCGGAGTGGACGAACCTCTGGTGTACCGGTTGTCACGCCAGTGGCATCGCCGGGTAGCTATGTTCGGAAGAGATAACCGCTGAAAGCATCTAAGCGGGAAACTCGCCTTAAGATGAGATATCCCCGGGGCTTCGAGCCCCTTGAAGGGTCGTTCAAGACCAGGACGTTGATAGGTCAGGTGTGGAAGCGCAGTAATGCGTTAAGCTAACTGATACTAATTGCCCGTAAGGCTTGATCCTATAACAGGTGTGTTTTGCGATGATCGTCAGTGCTTCAGCACTGACGGGCATCCCACCCCCGAAGGGGGCAAGGCCACCCAGGTTAAGTGATCGTGTTGTGCCAGAAACAACACAACCCCAACAGCTTTACCCCTGGTGAGCATCACCAGAAACTACTTCTTCCAGATTGGTTGCATTGCTCCACGAGCAGTGCGGCATCAAGTCATGCCTGATGACCATAGCGAGTCGGTCCCACCCCTTCCCATCCCGAACAGGACCGTGAAACGACTCCACGCCGATGATAGTGCGGATTACCCGTGTGAAAGTAGGTAATCGTCAGGCTCCCCAGCAGCAAACAGAAACCCCACCCCACAAAGGTGGGGTTTCTGCGTTTACCCCACCGCCATACGCGAAAAAAACCACCGTATAACCCGCCTTCACTCCCGCTCCATCCGCCGCGCATCCGCGTAGCCCGTCAGTTCCAGATACGCCCGTCCCACATCCACACCTTCGCGGCTCACCCGCACTGCGCCTTCCCAGTACACCGCGCCCGTCGATTGCCGCGAATCGAGCTCCTGATCGTCCATCAGCGGATCGAGTTTCCACGTCAGCACGCCGGTTTTGACCATCATCGAGACGGGATAAGAAGTGTTTGTGCGCGGCGAGCGCCATGTGCGAAGCGGCGTAAAGTCGACTTGATCGGGGGCGAATGTCGTCACCTCGCCGTTGGGTTTGCGAAATGCCGCGTGCGCCCACACAGCGTGTCCATCGCGACTTCGTACCTTGAATGCCATCAGCGCAGAGCCGTCGGTGAGGTTGGCGCCGAGCCAATCCCAGCCTACCGCATTGGCGTCGAGCAATGTGCTCGACCATTCGTGATCGAGCCACGCCGTTCCCGTTACAGGAGTCTCGCCATGCGACGAACCACCTGCCGCGGCCGGTCGAACCACGACGCCAGTTACGCGCAATTGCGGCTCGCTGTAGTAATAACTCGCCTGCTCAGGCCGCGGCCCCTTGCGTGAATAGCCGCGTTCGCCCTGAATCAAGGGCGCTTGCGTCGGTGTCAACTTGAGATGCAGCGAAAAACCGTTCGCATCCGCAACGACGTCGTAGTGACCGTCAGCGGCCCGAACCATTTTCCATGAGTCGAGTTTGACGTCGGTGTTGGCCGGCTTCGCATACGCCAGACCGAATCCTTGACGAGCAATGCGCTGCTCGTGCGCAAGATGGCCGAGCGCGGGATCGCTTAACGCGGCATGGGCAATGATCAATTGCGAAGGCGCGAAAGCACTCGGATCGGCGGCGTCATGCCCGGTTGCGGAACGGAAGAAGGTGATCTGAAATCCGAGCGGCTGGTTATCCGGCGTGGTGAGCCAACCTGTCGCGTACCACCATTCGGTGCGAAAGGCTGCGTGCGCACCGGTGTCCTGCGGCAGGGCGATTGCGTGATCGGGTGTGACCGCCGCGAATTGGGGCGCTGCGGCGAACGCGGGCCAGGCAGTCAGCATCAAGATGGACAGCAAGCCGCGAATACGCGTACCTATGCGCCGATTCGCGACACGAGCGGACTCAACCGGCAACTGGCACGACGGCATCTTGCGTGCAGTCGACATGTAGCCCCGCAAAGCCTCGCCCGACGCCGCACGCGCCCGCTGCGGCGCACGTGAATGCAGCGCGACGTTGGATCCGCCACTGGCGACAGCCCGGCGAGCCGACATCCATGACACCTTGCGCCCAATCGACCCGTAGCTCGGAATAGTCTCGTCCCAATCCACGCCGGTGATTCGCAACTCACGTCGTTGCAAAGCGGTGCAATACCCGTCGCCGGAGGCCAAATCGAAGCACGCTCTGATCCATGGCACCTCGCGCCCAATCAACGCGTCCTTCGACATGTTCCCGTCCAAAACCACGATCCCCATGTGCGGATCAGGCCGCCGCAAAACGAACCGTCTTTCCTCGCCGACGAGATCAAAGCGCGCCACTACCGCCCGCATAACCCACCGTGCCGGATCGCGCGATAAAGCCCTCATCACCAATCCTCCTTCACGGCACGCACCGCATCCACCGACACTGCGCCGCGTCCCGCAATCACCGCCGTCGAACACGAGGAAGCGAGCATCACCAACGCGACGGTGGCGAGCGCCATCCATGGCACGTGTAGCGACATGCTCCAGTGAAACGACTGCGGATTGACGACGAACACCAGAATCAGACTGATCGCGAAGCCGAGCACGAAGCCCAGTGCAATGCCGCACGCGGTGAGCATGCCGCCTTCGAGCGCGAGGATGGCGAGCACCTGCGAGCGCGTCACACCGACATGCCGCAGCATGCCGAACTCACGCGAACGAGCGAGCGTCTGCGCGGAGAACGTCGCCGCCACGCCGAACAAGCCGATCACGATAGCGACCGCTTCGAGAAGATAGGTGACCGCAAAACTGCGGTCGAAAATCACCAGCGTTCGCGCGCGGATTTCGCCAGGTAGCGACAAATCGAGCGATGCCCCGAACGGCAGTGCGCGCAGCCCCACGGCAATTTGCTCGACACTCGTCCCCCGCTGAACGGTGACGGCCACATCGGTTGCACTCGTGTCACCGGTCAAGCGCCGGAAATCGGCGAGCCGTATCTGAATGGCGCCGGTTTGCCGCACGTAATCGCGCCATACGCCCGCCACGACGAACACGTGGCCGCGTTCACCAAACGGCAATCGAACTCGCTGACCCAGCTTGTATCCATACAGATCGACCATTGCTTCGGATACCCAAATAGGTGTTTCGCCTGCGTGAAATTCAGCAGGCGGCAACACGGCACCGGTCATTTGCAGATTCGCGCCCGGATCGGCCGCGTCGATCTCGCGCGCGAGCAGAGCGATGTCGGGCCGCGCAGGGTCGAGCGTCAGATGCGACGTGCGCGCGAATGCGGCTGTTCTAACGCCGGGCACGGCCGCGAGCCGGCTCTGTTCGTCCAGCCGCAAACCGCCGGTGTCGCCGTTCGGCGCCACGCGAACATACAGATCGGCGGAAAGCAGATGAACCAGCCAGTCCTCAACGGAAACCCGGAAGCTCGCCACCATGATGGCCATCGCGACGATCAGCGCAAAGCTCGACAGCACACCGCCCATGGCGATCGACGCATGCCCAGGCGCGTTCGCAAGTCGCGCGAGCGCCAGCGTGCCGGCCGCGCCGGCCCGGCGTCGCGCGGAAAAAACACGGCTCGCCGCGCCGAAGATGAGCGCGGTCACGCGCGGCATCAGGGCAATCCCGCCGACGAGCAGCAACGCGACGGCCAGATAACCGCCAATCGGCGCGTCGAACAGCGGCGGCGCCTGCGTGAGCACAGCGGCGGCCAGCAGACACAGCAGGGCGGGCCACGGTGTGGCGAGCCGCGCCAACGCGCCTTCTTCGGCGCCCGCCTTGAGCGCCGTGGCGGGCCGCGCACGCGCCGCTTCCAGTGCGGGGGCGAGACTGCCCAACACCGCTACGGCCAGCCCGAGCATCAGAAACAACGCGCTCGCCAGCGGTTCGAAGCCGACTTGCGGCTGCACGCCGGGAAAGTAGCCGCCGCCCAGATCGCTGCCGAAAAAATGCAGCGCACCGCTCGCCATGGCGTAGCCGAGCGCGAGTCCGGCGAGCGAGCCGAGCAGACCCAGCAACGCGCCCTCCATCAGGATCTGGCGCAACAACTGACCCCGCGTCAGCCCGAGCACACGCAGCATGGCGAACTGCGCGCGCCGTCGCACGACGCTCAGCGCCTGCGTCGAAAACACCAGAAACGCGCCGGTAAACAACGCCACCAGCGCGAGCACATTCATATTGATCCGATACGCGCGCGAGAGGCGATCGGTGCGGCTCTCTGCGTCACGCGTTTCGGCAATGACCCACTGGTTGCCGAGCCGCGCTTGCATCTGACGTCTGAAGCGCTCGCGGTCGACGCCGCGTTCGAGCTGCACGTCCACTCGCGAGAGCTTGCCCACTTTGCCGAACTGCCACTGCGCGGCGGCGATATCCATGACGGCGAGCCGCTGGCCCGGCCGTGTTCTCACGATGCCGCCCGCCACGCGCAAATGCACGATCGAGGTGCCGCTTCGCAGCGCCACCTCGTCGCCGGCTTTCACCTTCAGCCATTGCTGCGCCGCCGTAGAGAGAAACACGGTGTCGGGCGCGAGGGTATCGAACGGCTTATCCGGCGACGGCACGCCGATCAGGTCGGGCGCAATGCGGCTCGCTTTAAACACGTCGATGCCGAGCACCGGCAATGCGGCGCTCCGGTCGGGCACGGTGACATCGAGCGCGAGCACGGGGCTGGCCAGCGCGACACCGGGCTCGTTGGCGACTAGCGGATAGATGGCTTCGTCGACTAACGGTTGGGCGCCGCGCACCTGCAGATCGGCTTCGCCCGACAGACTGCGGGCCGCCGCGGAAAATTCGCTGAACGCCGCGCTGTTGATCAACTGCACGGCGTAACCGAGCGCCACGCCGAGCGCAATCGTTGCCATTGCAACGAGGGCGCGTCCGCGATGACTGCGCCATTCGGCGCCCAGCAGCCAGCGCGCGAGAACGCGATGGCCTCGCAAGCGCGGTAGAGGACGGGAATCAGCGGATATCATCGGCGGAAGGCGTGCGGTTGCGGGAGCCGAAGGTCAGGGCTGTAGAAGGAGGCGTCGCATGCAGACCGCCGTCGCTCAGGATCAGGATGCGGTCGGCGACGGCCGCGGCGGCTTCCGAGTGCGTCACCATGATCGTGGCCGCGCCGGTCGCCTTGCTTTGCGCGCGGAACAGGCCGAGCACTTCGTGCGCGGTATCGGGATCCAGGTTGCCGGTAGGTTCGTCGGCGAGCAGCAGTTTCGGGCGATGCACCAGCGCTCTCGCAATCGCGACACGCTGCAATTCGCCACCCGAGAGTTGACGCGGAAAGTCGTCGCCGCGTCCGCCGAGGCCGACCGCCGCGAGCATGTCGAGCGCGGCGGCGGTGGGCAGTTCGTTGAGCAGCAGTGGCAGCGCCACGTTCTGCGCAAGCGTCAGATGCGGCAGCACGTGAAACGCCTGGAAGACAAAGCCGAGTTTTTGCCGTCGCAGGCGCGTGGCCGCGTTGTCGTCCAGGCGCGAAACGGCGCTGCCGTCGATGATCACGTCGCCGCTATCCGCACTGTCCAGGCCGGCCACTAGATTCAGCAGCGTCGATTTGCCGACACCGGAGTCGCCCATGATCGCGACGAACTCGCCCGGACCGAGTATGAAATCCAGTTGCGCCAGCACGATGCGGCCCGCGCCGTAGGTTTTGCTGAGCCCGCGGCACTCGAGCGCGGGGACGACGCCTTCGTCACGTAGCATGCGTTTTCCGAAAAGTGTGGGCGGCGTCTGTACAGGCTAAACGCAGACCAGAAAAGCGCTGCATCGGCGCACGCACATCTGTCCTTGAACCGCCGAAGTATATTCGCCTTCTGTAAGGCACGCCGACGCCCCGCGCGCGTGCCGGGAGCGCGCTGACGCAGGTACCGTCGGTTTCCTGTCCCGAACTTTCGTCACCTTGCGCCGGATTATTTAGAGAGGAGGATCAAAAAATTTATGTTCGCGGCTAAGCAAAAAATTTTCTCTGGAAGCTCGAAATGCGCGCCGCTGCTCCGTCGGGAACGAGCATTGTCTATTCCGGCTCCGAACGCATGCCTGGGGATTGTGCAAGAGTTTCTAACTGGCTATCAACTGCTCGCTTTTCCCCCTAAAATCCGCCGCTGCAACCGGCGCCGGCGGATTTGTGCGTCTGCACATTTTTATGCATTCCGCAAGCCCAGGCGTCGCAACGATGCATTGCCAGAGGCTTTGCAGCGTTGTTGCGCTGCAAAAGTATTCTTATCTTGGTAATCTCCCACCCTTGGTCATTCGACTGCGGGTAAACGTGTAGCGGCCAACCCCGATTGCACGTCAAATTTCAGCGAAATCCAGCCTACATATCCATTTCAATGCTTTCGATTTCGAAGGCATTGATGCGGCGTTTTTGTACTTCAAGTTTCGATAGAGCACATGCCATTGCCTCTTCTTAGCCTTCTAATCTGGATCCCTATTGTCGCCGGCGTGGTGGTTTTGCGTGCCGGATCCGACGCGGCACGTGGTCGCACACGGTGGCTCGCGTTGATCGGCGCGATTGCGGGTTTTCTGCCGGTGATTCCGCTGGTGTCGAGTTTCCGCAACGACGTCACGTCGATGCAGTTCGTCGAGAACGCGCGCTGGTCGCCCACCTTCGATATCGCCTGGCATGTGGGCGTGGACGGAATCTCGCTGTGGCTCGTCGCGCTGACCGCGCTCACCACGATCATCATCGTGGTCGCCTCGTGGGAGTCGATCACCGAGCGGACCGCGCAGTACTTCGGCGCCTTCCTGATGCTGTCGGGTTTCATGCAGGGCGTGTTCACCTCGCTCGACGGCATGCTGTTCTTCATCTCGTTCGAAGCGACACTGATTCCGCTGTATCTGCTGATCGGAACGTGGGGCCAGTCGAACCGCTCGTACGCCGCGGTGAAATTCTTCTTCGTGTCGTTTCTCGGCTCGCTGCTGATGCTGATGTCGATGCTCTATCTATACAGCCAGACGCACAGCTTCGACCTCGCACTGTGGCGCGAGACGCACCTCGGCACGTGGCCGCAGGTCCTGATCTTCCTCGGTTTCCTCGCCGCGTTCGGCGTAAAGGTGCCGATGTGGCCGCTGCACACGTGGCTGCCTGACGTCCACCTCGACGGTCCGACGGGCGCCGCCGTGATGATCGGCATGCTGAAGCTGGGCGGCTACGGTCTGCTGCGTTTCGCCTTGCCGATCGCGCCGCAGGCCAGCCACTTCTTCGCGCCGATGATGATCACGCTCTCGCTCGTCGCGGTGATCTACGCGAGCCTGCTCGCGCTTGTGCAAACCGACATGCGCCGCCTGCTCGCGTATTCGACGGTCGCGCACATGGGCCTCGTCACGCTCGGCCTGTTCGTGTTCAACCGCATCGGCCAGGCCGGCGCGATCGTGCAGATGCTGTCGTACGGCGTGGTGTCGGGCGCGATGCTGTTGTGCACCGGCATGCTCTACGACCGCACCAAGACCGCGTCGATCGCCGAGTACGGCGGTGTGGCCAACACCATGCCGCGCTTCGCCGCGTTCGTGATGCTGTTCTCCATGGCCAATATCGGCCTGCCCGGCACCTCGGGTTTCGTCGGCGAATTCATGGTGCTGATGGGCGCGATCCGCTTCAATTTCTGGATCGGCGCGATGGCGGCCACCACGCTGATTCTGAGCGCGGCCTACACGCTGTGGATGTACAAGCGCGTGATCTTCGGCGCGATCGCCAACGCGCGCGTCGCGAATCTCAAGGATGTCGGCAAGCGCGAGTTCGTGCTGCTCGGCGCGATGGCGCTGCTGGTGCTCGCCATCGGCATCAATCCGAAGCCGTTCACCGACGCGATCGATCCGTCGGTCGGCACGTTGCTGGCTCAGTCGGAGCGCTCGGCCCATCCGTCGGACGCGGCGCCGGCTGGCGGCGAGGGAGGCGAGCATCTGCAAGCCGCGGTGCCCGCGCCGGCAGCGGCGACGGCCCGCTCGCCGGGCTGATCGGACGAGGCATTGCGCAGGCGCAGCATTCAACTGGTGAGTGCTGCGCCGTCAACGCGCTTTTCCCTTATGGATCAAGTCTCTTTGCACGCATGACGCGCGCCGCGGCCACTCGGGCCGCGGCGCGTTTTCGCGCTTGTTTAAAGGGGTTATCTCGTTCGGCCGATACTTCGATTCCTTGCAGCGACACACTTCAGTTGCTCACCCGCGCGCAAGTGTGCGGCAACGTGTCACACCGTGCTGCGACGCAATAGATCGTTGCTAAATCGGGTGTTTATTACGGCCGGGCGTGCCCCTATTATGCGAGCGCTTACTATTGGAGAGCGGTCGAATGACGTTCGTTGAAGACGTAAAAAAGAGGCAATGGATATGAAAGGAAAGACTCTGCGCGGGTCGATGAGTTTCGTATCCGCGAGCCTCGTGTTGTTGCTCTCGGGTTGCAGCAACCTCGATATTCTGAATCCGAAGGGGAGTGTGGGTCTGGCGGAACGTGAGCTGATTGCCACGTCCACCTGGGCCATGCTGATTGTGGTCGTTCCCGTGATCGCGCTCACGCTGCTGTTCGCGTGGCGTTATCGCGCGTCGAATAAGAGCGCCGACTACCGTCCGGGCTGGACGCATTCCACGGGCATCGAAATCGCCATCTGGACGATTCCGACGCTGATCATTCTGTTCCTCGCCGTGTTGACGTGGAAGACCACGCACGAGCTCGACCCGTACAAGCCGCTCGAGTCGCAGGTCAAGCCGATCAACGTCGAAGTCGTCGCGCTCGACTGGAAGTGGCTGTTCATCTATCCGGACCTCGGCATTGCATCGGTGAACCAGTTGGCGTTCCCGGTCGGGACGCCGGTGAACTTCACGATCACGTCGGACACGGTGATGAACTCGTTCTTCATTCCACAGCTCGGCGGCCAGATCTACGCGATGGCGGGCATGCAAACGCGCCTGCATCTGATCGCGGACGAAGCCGGCAACTACGCCGGCGCGTCGGCGAACTTCAGCGGCAAAGGCTTCTCGGACATGAAGTTCCGTGCGCTCGCCACCTCGCCTGAAGAATTCAACGCATGGGTTGCGAAAGTGCGCGCTTCGTCGGACAACCTCAGCATGGACCGCTACCACACGGTGTCCGCGCCGACCGAGAAAGAGCCGGTGCGCTACTTCTCGAGCGTCGATCCGAAGCTCTTTCACAACATCATTGCCCGATACAACAACGGCAACGTCCTCGACAACATGAAGGACGCCAACTGTGCGCCAAAGGGCAAGGGGTAACGCATGTTCGGTAAACTTTCACTAGACGCGATTCCGTACCACGAGCCGATCATCATGGTCACGGCCGCGATGATCGCCATCGGCGGTGCGACGCTGCTGGGTCTGATCACCTATTTCGGCAAGTGGCGCTACCTGTGGACCGAGTGGCTCACGTCGGTGGACCACAAGAAGCTCGGCGTGATGTACATCGTCGTGGCGCTCATCATGCTGTTCCGCGGCTTCGCGGACGCGATCATGATGCGTCTGCAACAGGCCCTCGCTTATGCGAACCCGGGCTACCTGCCGCCGCATCACTACGACCAGGTGTTCACGGCGCACGGCGTCATCATGATTTTCTTCATGGCGATGGCGTTCATGATCGGCCTGATGAACATCATCGTGCCGCTGCAAATTGGCGCACGCGACGTCGCGTTCCCGTTCATCAACTCGCTCTCGTTCTGGATGACCGCGGTCAGCGCGATCCTGATCAACATCTCGCTGGTGATCGGTGAATTCGCGCAAACGGGTTGGCTCGCGTATCCGCCGCTCTCCGAACTGCAGTTCAGTCCGGGTGTCGGGGTCGACTATTACCTGTGGAGTCTGCAGCTCTCCGGTATCGGCACCTTGCTGACAGGCGTGAATTTCTTCGCGACCATCGTGAAGATGCGCGCGCCGGGCATGACGTTCATGAAGATGCCGGTGTTCACGTGGACGGCGCTTTGCACCAACGTGCTGATCATGGCCTCGTTCCCGATCCTGACCGTGACGCTCGCGCTGCTGGGTCTGGACCGCTACCTCGGCATGCACTTCTTCACGAACGATGGCGGCGGTAACGCCATGATGTACCTGAACCTGATCTGGGCCTGGGGTCACCCCGAGGTGTACATCCTGATTCTGCCGGCATTCGGTATCTTCTCGGAAGTCGTGGCGACCTTCGCCAAGAAGCCGCTGTTCGGCTACAAGACGATGGTGTGGGCGACCTGCGCGATCATGGTGCTGTCGTTCCTCGTGTGGCTGCATCACTTCTTCACGATGGGTTCGGGCGCTGACGTCAACGCTTTCTTCGGCATCGCCACCATGGTGATCGCGATTCCGACCGGCGTGAAGGTGTTCAACTGGCTGTTCACGATCTACAAGGGCCGGCTGACGTTCACGCCGCCTATCTTGTGGACCATCGGCTTCATGATCACGTTCACGATCGGCGGCATGACCGGCGTGATGATGGCGATCCCGGGCGCGGACTTCGTGCTGCACAACAGCCTGTTCCTGATCGCTCACTTCCACAACGTGATCATCGGTGGCGTGCTGTTCGGTTATCTGGCCGGCTTCAACTACTGGTTCCCGAAGGCGTTCGGTTTCAAGCTGAACGAAAAGCTGGGCAAGGCGTCGTTCTGGTTCTGGCAGATCGGTTTCTGGGTGGCGTTCACGCCGCTGTACGTGCTCGGCTTCATGGGCATGACGCGCCGTATCAACCACTATGACAACCCGCTGTGGCACCCGTGGCTGATTCTGGCCGCGGGCGGTGCGGCGCTGATCGCTATCGGTATCGCATTGCAGGTGTTGCAGATCGTCGTCAGCATTCGCGACCGCAATCTGCCGCAGAATCGCGACGACACGGGCGATCCGTGGAACGGCCACACGCTGGAATGGGCAATGAGCTCGCCGCCGCCGGTCTACAACTTCGCGATCATCCCGACGGTGCACAAGCTCGACGCGTTCACCGACATGAAGTCGCGCAAGGATCCGCAAGCCAAGCCGGTGTATCGCGACATTCACATGCCGTCGAATACGTCCGCGGGTGTGATCGCGGGTCTGTTCTCGCTGGTGCTCGGCTTTGCCGGTGTCTGGCACATCTGGTGGCTGGCGATCGTCGGCCTGGTCGGCGCGATCGGCACCGTGATTGTCTATAGCTTCCAGAAAAACGAAGGCTATTACATCCCGGCGGCCACGGTCGCGGAAATTGAAGAGAAACGCTCCGGCGCCGGTGCGCGGGTCGCGTTGGAGGTGGATTGATGTTGACCAATACTATTGATGCCCACTCGCATCACGACGCGGACCACGTACCGTCGCAATCGGTGTTCGGCTTCTGGCTGTATCTGATGACCGACTGCATCATCTTCGCGGCGCTGTTCGCAGTGTTCGCGGTGATGGGCCACCAGTTCGCGGGCGGTCCGAGCGGCAAGGATCTGTTCGAGATTCCGGGCGTCGCGCTCGAAACGACCATGCTGCTCCTGAGCAGCATCACGTACGGCTTCGCGATGCTGGGCGCGCACAAGAACCGCAAGGGCGTGCTGCTGTTCTGGCTTGGCGTGACCTTCCTGCTCGGTCTCGCGTTCCTCGTGCTGGAACTGCGCGAGTTCTCGCACCTGATCGCCGAAGGCGCGGGCCCGAGCCGCAGCGCGTTCCTGTCGTCGTTCTTCACGCTGGTCGGCACGCACGGCCTGCACGTCACGTGCGGCCTGATCTGGATGGTGGTGCTCGCCATTCAGGTGATCAGCCACCGCGATCTGACCGAACGCGACATGATTCGCCTGACGTGCCTGAGCCTTTTCTGGCACTTTCTGGACGTCGTGTGGATCGGCGTCTTCACCTTTGTCTATCTCGCGAGCGTGATCTGAATGGACCATAGCCATAACGCCCACGCAGGTGAAAGTCACGGCAGCATCGGCAGCTATACGACGGGCTTTATTCTCTCCGTCGTTCTGACCGTCGCCGCTTTCGGCCTCGTCATGACCGGCACGTTGACGGGCGAGAATGCGCTGCTCGCGATCGCGGGTCTCGCGCTCGTGCAGATCGTCGTGCACCTGATTTTCTTCCTGCATCTGAATACGTCGTCGGAGCAGCGCTGGAATGTGATGGCGTTCGCCTTCACGCTGCTGACCGCGGTCATCGTGATCGGCGGCACGTTGTGGGTCATGCACAACGTCAGCATGCACATGATGTCGCGCTAAACGAACGAGCATCCCGTTCGACACGAAGCCCCGCAAGCCGAAAGTCTTGCGGGGCTTTTTCATGCGGCGAATGCGGGCACGAACGCGCTAGGCGCCTGAAGCGCCTAAGCGCCCAAAGCGCGTCGACGATTGACCGCAGCGGCGAACCCGCGTTAGGATCGTTTCCATGATCGCTTCTATCCTTTCCCGTCCGCATTCTTCGCGCGCATGCTGTCCCAGCCTGCCGAGGGGAGCTTGCGTCTAGCAAGTCGATCTGCGCACATCCGCATCCCTGAGGCCACCCGTCACGCGACCGGTGGCCTTTTTGCTTTTGAACGCTTTTTTGAACACCCGGCGCCTGGAGACATCACATGCCGCTTCGCCTGTACGACACCTGGACGCGCAGCGTGCGCGAATTCACGCCGATTCATCCGGATCACGTCGGCCTGTATTGCTGCGGCCCGACGGTGTACGACCACGCGCATATCGGCAATCTGCGGACCTACGTGTTCGAAGACGTGCTGCGGCGCGCGCTGGTGTTGAACGGATATAACGTGCGGCACGTGGTGAACATCACCGATGTCGGCCATCTGGTGTCCGATGCCGACGAAGGCGAGGACAAGATGGAGAAGGGCAGCCGGCGCACTGGCGAATCGGCGTGGGCGATCGCCGAGCGGTACACGGCGGCCTTCATGAACGACTGGCGCGCGCTCAACCTGCTGGAGCCCGCGCTCTGGTGCCGCGCGACCGATCACATCGCGGAGCAGATCGACTTTATCGCCGAGCTCGAGCGCAACGGCCACACCTACCGCACGGCCGACGGCGTCTATTTCGACACCGGCAGACAGGATGACTACGGCTATCTGGCGCGTCTGGATGTGGCGGGCTTGCAGGCGGGCAAACGTGTCGCGTCCGGCGAGAAGCAACGCACGACCGATTTCGCGCTGTGGAAATTCAGTCCGCCCGGCGCCACGCGGCAAATGGAGTGGGACAGTCCGTGGGGCCGCGGCTTTCCGGGCTGGCATATCGAGTGCTCGGCGATGTCGGCGAAGTATTTGAGCCCGTGGTTCGATATTCATTGCGGCGGCGAAGATCATATCCCCGTGCATCACAGCAACGAGATCGCGCAAACCCAGGCGCGCCACGGCACGCGTCTCGCCAACTTCTGGATGCACGGCCATTTCCTGTTGCTGGACGCCGGCAAGATGTCGAAGTCGGACGGCGATTTCGTACGTTTGCAAACGCTGATCGAGCGCGGCAACGATCCGCTCGCGTATCGCTATCTATGCCTGGGCGCGCACTACCGCAGCAGCCTGCGCTTCAGCGAGGCCGCGCTGGATGCCGCGCAAGCCGCACTGGACCGTTTGCGCCGGATCTATGCGCAATGGCCGCCAGGCGGTACGGCGGATGCGTCCGCGGTGGCGCGCTTCAAGGCGGAGGTCGATCACGATCTGAACCTGCCGCGCGCGCTCGCGGTGCTGTGGGACGTGGTCAGAAGCGATCTGCCGCCGGCAACGCGAAGGGCGAGCGTCGATTGCTTCGACGTGGTGCTTGGACTGGGTCTCGCCGATTGGAAGGACGTCGATACGCCCGCGCTTCCGGCCGGGATCGCGGCCCTCGCGGATCAACGCGAAAGAGCCCGCGCCGAGAAGCAATGGAGCGAGGCGGATCGTCTGCGCGACGTGATGACGGCGGCCGGCTGGCTGGTGGAAGACAGCGCGGGCGGCCAGATATTGCGGCTGCGCGACCAGACGAAGTAGCAGGAAAATCGACGTGGTGAGCGCGTTCAGGCTTGCGCGCTCGCCACGCCACGGCGCAGACAGGCGGCGCCGTTTGCTTTGGGGCGTGCCGCGGCACTACAGCGGCACCACCTTCAGTTCCTTGTGCGAAGGCAGCGGGTCGAACGGGAAGTAGACCGGTCCGCAGCCGAAATGAACGGGCGGGCATGGGCTCCAGCCGCGTTCGATGTGCATCGGCTGATCCAGTCCGCCGCAACCGGAAGGTGCCTGGCGCGTCAGGCAGGCAGTGCCGCCGCGAACGGATAGCGATGCCGCGCGATCAAGTTCGTCGAGGCGGGCGAGGTCTTTGAGGACGAGCGTTTTCATGGTGGATCTCCAGCGGAGTGAGTGCATCAAGTGGATCGAGGAGAGCGGAAAAATGCCGCGCTCACGTCCGCTGAATGCACGCACCATGCCATCGGCGCTAACGCGGCGTGCCATATGCTTTTCCGCGATTTCCCCGCGGTGGTGTGATGGCGAGCGGCCAACTCGCTGCATATCGAGTGTCGGCAATTCAGCGACATCCGTCTGCCGCGTCATGCAGTGGTGAGGCGCGCTGAAAATCACGTCACAATAGACGGCCACCGCGAACCCTGCGCCTCGCGCGCAAGGTTCACCGAATCTCGTCAGCAAGGAAAGGAGAACGCATGAGTCAGATCAAAGCCGTCGAATACGCTGCGGCGTCGCCGGAAGTCCAAACCGTGTACGACGATATCAAGCAGACCCGTCAGGTCGACGACGTCAACAACTTCTGGAAGTACATCGCCCAGCATCCGCCAACTCTCGCGCGCACGTGGGACAGCCTGAAGGACGTGATGGCGCCCGGCGCGCTCGATCCGCTCATCAAGGAACTGCTGTATGTCGCGGTGAGCGTGACGAACAATTGCGGCTACTGCGTGGCGAGTCACACGGCGGCCGCGCGCCGCGCCGGTATGACCGACGAGATGTTCGGCGAATTGCTCGCGGTCGTGGGCATGGCCAACGAGACGAATCGGCTGGCAGTGGGATACCGCGTGCCGATCGATCCAGCTTTCGAGTAAGGACTGCGGCGAGCGTAAGAGTCGGCGCGATATTTTCAGCGCCGTCGCCGACGCGGGCTGTGGCGCGAAGGCCGGCGTCGAAGCCAGCGCCTTCGTCAGTGCATTTCAGCGCGCCATCCCGCCAGCAAAGCGGGCAATGCGCGCATGTCCCTGAACACATGCGTGGCACCCGCGCCATGCAATGCGGTCGCGCTGCTGTGGCCGAGTTCGAGCGGGCAATAGCCGAACACCGTAGCGCCCGCAGCCACGCCCGCGGTCGCGCCTGTCACCGTGTCCTCGATCACCGCGCAACGGCGCGGGTCCACGTCCAGCGCGGCAGCCGCCGCGAGATAGACATCGGGAAAGGGCTTGCTGCGGGGCATTTCGTGGCCGCTGAAAATGCGTCCTTCGAAACAGTCGAAAATGCCCGCCTTCACCAGTTGCATTTCTACTTTGATACGGTCCGCGCCCGACGCCACCGCAACGCGTCCGTTCAATGCCGCATGAAGCGCACGCACGGCTGACGGTGCGCCGGGAATCGCGACCAGTTCGAGATCCAGAGCCGCATTGCGTCGCTCGCGGAACTGCATGAGCCAGTCGGTCGTGATCGCGACGCCGGTGCGCGCTTCGATCAGCGCGGCTTCATCCCGGACGGCTTTGCCGACGAAAATACGCATCGTCTCTTCGACGCTCAAATGCCAGCCCAGCTCCCCAAGCATCTCGGTGAGCACGCGGTTGGTGATGGGCTCTGAGTCGACGAGCACGCCGTCGCAGTCGAAGAGTACGGCGTCGAAGGGAAAATCGGCCATCGGGCAGGGTACGGATAGAGTTCGCGGAACCGGCAAGGATACCTCACCGGCTCGCGCGCCGCAGCGCAAAGGCCGCGTGTGCGGCCTTCGCAGCACGACGACACAGGCAACCTCAGTTCTTGTACCCGTCGCTGAGCGTCTTCATGAACGCGATGATGTCCTGAATATCCTCTTCGCTCATTGCCGGCTGATCGCCGAACTTGCGGTCGAACGGTGCGTCGGCCACGTCCACGTTGGCATGGTACTGAGCCGGCAGATCGTTGTACTTCTGCACCTTGCCCGACGCGTCGCGCGGATAGATTTTCTCCGGCGACGTATTGCGCAGATTGTAGAAGTCCATCACCTGCTTCAGATCGTGGTACACGCCGTTGTGGAAAAACACCTTGCGTTCAGCCGCATTACGCAGCGTCGGCGTGAGGAACATGCCGCAATACTGTGTCTGTTTGGCGAGGTCGTCGCGGAACGGGCCGCACACGCCCATATCGAAGAACTTCGGATCCTTGTTGGCGGGAATCGCCGGATTGCGCGGCACGCCGAGCGCTTCGTACTGCGTGTCGGTGAACACCGGCGGCAGGCCGTCCTTGCTCGGCTGGCTCAAATGGCAGCCGGCGCAGTTCGCCTTGTCCTTGTCGTTGAACAACTGCAAGCCGTGCAGCTCGGCGTGCGTCAGGCGCGCCTTGCCTTCGAGCCAGTAGTCGTACTTGCTGCTGAAAGAATGGAACGACTGGTCCTCGATCTGATAACGCCCGACGGCGAACATCGCCTCGGAGATCATCAGGCTCGGATTGGTGACGATACCCGGCCCGAAGATCTGTTTGAATTGATCCAGATACCTGGTCGCCAGCAGTTTGTGAGCGACATCCTCCGGCGTTGCGTTGGCCATTTCCACCGGGTTGGTCAAAGGTCCGAGTGCCTGGTCCTGCAGAGTATCGACGCGGCCGTCCCAGAACAATCCGCCTTGCGGCACCATCGCCGCAGCGGCGGGCGCGGCGAGCGCCGTCTTCTGCGCGCGCTGCACGCCGGCGGCTTGCGTGGCCAGTTGCGTCATATCCACCGGCACGTCGGTGTCGCCCTGATCCGGGCCGATGCTGAACGGCGCCTGACGATACAGATACGTGAGCGACGGCGGCGGACGATAACCCGCCTGGTTCATATGCGCGCCGCCGAGCTGCACCGGGAACGCGTTATCCGGTGCATACGAATGCTGCGGCGAGTGGCACGACGCACACGACTGCGTGCCCGACGCCGACAAACTCGGGTCGAAGAAAATCTGTTTGCCGAGCAGCGCCACGGCGCTCAGCGGCACATTCTGCGGACGCATCAACGTCACCGGATGCGGATTCGCGCCGGTGATTTCCTCGACGATCTCGCCGACCGCGGACGGCATGCGCTGCGGATACACGAGCGCGTACGCGCAGTAGACAATGCACGCGAGCACGATGCCGGCCGCGCTCCACGCGAGCAGCTTGAGCCACGAGCGGCGGGTAATCACGGGGCCGGGCTCGCCGCCCGCGGGCAGATGCGACGGCAAGGCGGCGTCAGAAGGAGGGTTCATGGCGGTGATGACAGATGATTCGATCGGCTTCGATAAAAAGCAAAATCGAGCCAGCACGTTTGCGCTGGCTCGACGCCCAACTACGGCATAGGATGCGTGACACTTTTCACTGCGCGCCGCCGCGCGGCGTGAGGCACGCATGTGACTCGTGCATCACGCAACGGCAAGCGGAACAGAAGAGCGCGGGGCACGTCCGCGGATCAGATCGCCGGCGCGGCTGCCAGCTTCGTACCCAGGTTCTGATCGAGGAACAGCGTCGGATTGTTGCCCGAGCCCGTGAAGTTGAACATGTTCATGATGCTGCCCGCCGTCGCGTCGAACGAACCACCGCCCAGGCGTTGACCGCCCAGCCAGTTGTCCTCGATGAAGCGCACCACGGAAGCCTGCGTGATCGGCGTATCGTCGACGAAGTTGACCTTCGCCCACGGCGACACCACGATAAACGGCGTGCGCGTACCCGGGCCGCAACGGCCGTTGACCACGCCGCCGTTCACGCCTTGCGGCTGCACTGCGCCCGCTGCCGTGCACTGACCGACGCCGCTCAGGTTGTCGGTGCCCGCCACCGTCTTGCCGCCCGCGGATTGCGCCGTGGTCGAATCGAACGATGCGCTCGTCGGTGCCTTGTAACGGTGGTCGTACCAGCCGTCCGAATCGTCGTAGGCGATGATCACGGCGGTGTTCTTCCAGTCAGGCTGCTGTTGCAGGAAGTTGATTACCTTCGTCACGAAAGCCTGTTCGTCGATCGGGTCCGAATTGCCCGGATGGCCGTCGCCGACGGCCGGCGCCTTGAGGAAGTTGACCGACGGATAGTTGCCCGCCTTCACCGCGGCGAAGAAGTCGTCGGTATCGTACTGGTGGTGCACCGGCGTGGCCGTGTTGTCGAGCGGATCGGTCGCGCCGATCACCGCCGCCGACGACGGACGCGTATGCGCCAGGTTGGCCGTGCTCGCGTAATACTGGAACCACGCGTGATGCTGCACGTAGTCGGCCTTGGTTGCGTTCAGCACTGGCGAGAAGGTCGAACGCAGGCAGCCGGTCGTGCCGTTGGCGTTGACGGTCTGCAGATTGAAGCCGCCCATGAAGCCGCCCCAAGTCAGGCCCTTCGCGTTGAGCAGGTCGCCGATGTTCTTGTTATTCGACGACATCGTGCCGGTCACCGTGCTCTTTGCCGCGATCGTGCAGACGTCGCCGGTCGGGTCGAGGTCGCCGATCATCGTGAAGCTGCCTGCCGAGTCGGGAATCGCGTTGGCCGAGGTGCCGCCGCTCACGACGACGCCGTTGTTCTGGCCGGACACCACTGCGAGCGCACCCGGCGTCGACGGACCGTACGTGTCCGTGTAGGCGTTCTGGTTCATCGCGAAGTTCTGCGCGTAGTTCCACAGAGCCGTGACCGTGTTGCCGTCGAAGTAGCCGAGCACCTGGCCCTTCGTCGCGAACGCGCCGGTGCTGCCGGCGATCGTCGAGTTGGCTGCGGTGAAGAGCGGGAACGAGTCCATCGCGCCGTTGTTATAAGCGAGTTCTTCTGCGGCGTAGGCGTGGTTCTGGCTCGACGTATTGGCTTGCGAGCGGTCCAGGCGGAACGGCAGCAGATCGGCTGCGGGCAGGCCGAGACCCGCGATCGTCACGCTGCCGACCGTGCGGCCCGCCGTGTTCGGCGAGGTGGTCAGCGCGTTCGGGTTGGCCGTGATCAGGTTGTTGCTGCTGAGGTTGTCGACCGCCGGCGTGCCGGCGGCTGCCACGAATTGCGGCTCGCCAGTCGGGTTGGACGCGTTCGGGTAGGTGCCGAAGTAGTGATCGAACGAAACGTTCTCGCCGAAAATCACCACGACGTGTTTGATCGGCGTGGCTGTGGCCACGGCGTCCTGAGCCGATACCACCGGCGCAGGCGAGTTCACGCTGTTGTTGCCGCAAGCTGCGAGCGTAAGCAGCGCCGCAAACGGGATGGGTAAGAGGGTTCTACGGAACATTTGAAAGGCTCCAGATTCGACTTCGCCGTTCAGCGTTTGCATCGACGTAGGTGTGGATGTTCGCTGGGGATATTTGTTAGAAATACAGCTAGTGCTAGTGGTCTTACCGCGACAAACTGCGCGCATTGGACCATTTGATAATTAAGATTTCGGGGCGCGAACCTTACCGAAACCCTCGTTTCTTATTCATTTGCCTAACCTTTGCTGTCGTTCCGCTGACGCGTCACGGCAATACGGCAACGCGCTGCGACTCTGCGCCTCGCGTTTCATCGCCGCTTTTCGCGCATCCTTCTCTCCTTTTGATTTTTGACGCGCCCGCGGCGACGGATTTTTTCCGCTGCCGCGTTCAACAGGAAACGGAGCCGCTTTCCGGCTTCGGCTTTAATGGGAGAAACCAACATGACATCCACCAAACCGGTTCGCCTGCTTACCGCCATGCTGACTGCCGCGCTGACCGGCGCCGCCACGCTCAGCGCCGCGCCGGCCTTCGCGCAGGCGGTGATCGTCGCGCCGATGGCGCCGCCTGCGCCGCGCGTCGAAGTGGTGCCGCCGCCGCGTGCGGGTTACGCGTGGGATCCGGGCCACTGGCGGTGGGTCGAGGGCCGTTATGTGTGGGTGGGCGGCCACTGGCAGGCGGTGCGCGTCGGTCATCGCTGGGTGCCGGGGCACTGGGTGGCGCGGGGTCCCAACTGGCGTTGGGTAGAAGGCCATTGGGCATGACCCGGTAGCACCACGGCGGTCGTCGTTTTTGACCCGCTGCGTCCACCAACCAGGCAGACTGCCATGAAAACGCTCGTGATGATTCTGCTGGCGGCCACGCTCGCCGGCTGTGTGGTGTACCCGGCGCGGCCGGCCTACTATCGGCCGGCGGTCGTCGTATATTGATTGCGCTTGTGCGTGGCGAGAGGCGCTGTTTTCTCTATCCGCGCGCACCGTTCGAACCGGTGCGCGCGCAACCATCCGTGTGAGGTGTCTTGAGCGAACGCGACCCCGACGCGGAATTGCTCGAACAGGTCGGCCGGCAAGATCCGGCCGCCGTTCGCTCGCTCGTCTCGCGCAAGCTGCCGCGTCTGCTTGCGCTCGCCACCCGCATGCTGGGCGACCGCATGGAAGCGGAAGACGTGGCGCAGGAGGTGTTCGTGCGCATCTGGAAACAGGCGTCGCGCTGGCGGGAAGGCGAGGCGAAGTTCGACACGTGGGTTCATCGCGTGGCGCTCAATCTCTGCTATGACCGGCTGCGCGGCCGGCGCGAAGAGCCGCGCGACGAGATGCCGGAGGAGGTCGACCCTGCGCCGCTGCCTGAGGCCGGACTCGAAGCGCGCGCCCAGAACCAGCAGGTTCGCGATGCGCTCGCCGCGTTGCCGGCACGTCAGCGCGAGGCGCTGGTACTCAACTATTACCAGGAGATGTCGAACACCGACGCCGCGGCCCTGATGGGCATCAGCGTCGATGCGCTGGAAAGCCTGCTGGCACGCGCGCGCCGCAATCTGCGCGCTCAACTGGCCGGCAGCGGCCTTAGCAAGGACAAGTCATGACGCCCGAAAGATTTCAGCAGATCGTCGAGGCCTACGGTGCCGAGCCGCGCCGCTGGCCGCAACAGGAGCGCGCGGCGGCGCAGGCGTGGGCGCAGTCGCATCGCGCCGAAGCCGAGGCGCTGCTGGCGCAGGCGGCCGGCGTCGATGCGTGGCTCGCCGCCGACAAAGTCGAGCCGCCGGGCGCGGCGCTGCTCGAGCGCGTGCTCGGCAGCGCGCCGGTGCGGCAGCCGGCGGCGCCGCGACGCCGCCTGTGGTGGTCGGGCGCGGCGGTCGCGGGCGTTGGGCTGCTGGGCGGCGTAGCCGGCGCTCTCGCCGTATCGTTCTTCGTGTTGACGGAGACCGGAGTGCAGGCACCGCTCGCGCACGAGTCGTCTTATTTAACTTCGAGCTTCGGTGGGTCGTCCGCCGATTGGAGCGACGAATGAACAGCCGATCATGGAAAGTCGTGCTGGTGGCCTCGCTGGTGCTGAATGTGTTTCTGGTGGGCGCGATCGTCGGGGGCGCCTATCAATGGTTTGCCGCGCGCGGCGCGACGGCGCCCGTGCTGGCGCAACAGCGCGCGCTGCGCTTCGCCGCGCAAACGCTGTCCGCCGAGCGCCAGAAAGCCTTTATCGACGGCCTGAAAGATGCGCGCCGCGAGGGCCGGCAATATGCCCGCGAAGGCCGCGAAGGGCGGCGCGAAGTGTTGCGTCTGCTGGCGGCGCCGCAGTTCGATCGTGCCGCGCTGGACGCCGCGCTCGAACGCACGCGCCAGGCCGACAGTCATCTGCGAGCGCAAGTGGAAGGTAGTGTGGCGGACTTCGCGGCGACCTTGTCGCCCGAGGAGCGGGTTCAATTCGCCGACAGCCTGAAGGTGCGCGGGCAATGGCGTGAACCCGCGACCACGCCGAATGTGAAGAAGCCGGCGAATCAGGCATCGAGCGAAACTTCGGGCGAGTAAAAAACCTGCGGCAGGCGCGACGGTTTTTTGCGTGACAGCCGTTTAAAGACTATCCACAGCCGAAGAGGATGGTATGGCCAACTCACCGAACCTGAACGCCGCGGCGATTGCGCTGAACCGTTTTGGCCTGGGTGCGCGTGCCGACGACACGCCGCCCGCCGATCCGAAAGGCTGGCTGCTCGCGCAGTTCGAACAGTACCAGGCGCGGCCGGCCGCGTGGGCGAATCAGCCCGACTCGGTGGCGCTTTCTACTGAACTCGTGCAGCAGCGCATGCAGTTGAATCAGCAGGCGCGTCAGAATGCGAGCGAGGGCGCGGCGACAGGCCCCGCGAACGCACAGAACATGACCATGCCTGATGGGCAACCGCGCACTCAGGCAAACGCACAAGCAAACACACAAGCAAACGGGCAGGCGGACCCAGCCAGCTCAACGCGAGCAGACGCGCAAACTGCCAGGCAAGCCGAACGAAAAGCGATTCGCGGCGAAATACTCGACATGTACCGCTCATCGGTAAATGCACGGGTGACGAGCGCGCTGACCACGCAGACGCCGTTCGTCGAGCGGCTGGTGCATTTCTGGTCCAACCACTTCGCGGTCTCCACCGAAAAGCCCGGCGTCGCGGCGCTGGCCGGTTCGTTCGAGGCCGAAGCGATTCGCCCGCATGTGCTAGGCCGCTTCGAAGACATGCTGGTGGCCGTCGAACGTCATCCGGCCATGCAGGTGTTTCTCGATCAGACGCGTTCAGTCGGGCCGGACAGCATGGCGGCCATGCGCGCCGCGCAGCGCAATCCCGAGCGCAAACGCGGTCTGAACGAAAACCTCGCGCGCGAAATCATGGAGTT
This sequence comes from Paraburkholderia sp. BL17N1, assembly GCF_003634175.1. Classification (NCBI taxonomy): domain Bacteria; kingdom Pseudomonadati; phylum Pseudomonadota; class Betaproteobacteria; order Burkholderiales; family Burkholderiaceae; genus Paraburkholderia; species Paraburkholderia sp. BL17N1. Next base: position 3,098,991 of record NZ_RBIW01000002.1, on the reverse strand, counting down.
GCACACGCTCGGCGTGCGCAGCGGCTACAGCCAGGACGACGTCACCGAATTCGCCCGCGCGCTGACCGGCTGGAGCGTCGCGGGTAATCCCGCCAACCCCGGCAACGCGGGCCGGCTGGCCATGCAACAGAACGCGGCGCCGGGCAGCTTCGTGTTTCGCGCCGCGCTGCACGAACCCGGTTCGCGGACCATCATGGGCCGCCGCTACGATCAACCCGGAGAGGAACAGGCGCTCGCGATCCTGCACGACCTCGCGAGCGCACCCGCGACCGCGAAGCATATCGGCGGCAAGCTGGCCCGTCATTTCGTCGCCGATAATCCGCCGCCCGGCGTGAGCGGACATCTGGCCAGCGCATTCGAGCGCAGCGGCGGCGATCTGCCAACCGTCTACCGCGCGTTGATCGACATGCCGCAAGCGTGGTCGCCCACGGCCGTGAAATTCAAAACGCCTTGGGAGTGGACCATTTCCTCGATGCGCGGACTCGGCTGGCAGGACCTCGGCAAGATGCAGACGGCGCCCATTCTCACGCAGCTCGGCCAGCCGGTATGGCGTCCGGGCTCGCCCGCCGGTTACGACGACATCGCCGCGAGTTGGGCCGCGCCCGACGCGCTCGTGCGCCGGGTCGAAGTGGCGCAGCGTTTTGCGTCGCGAGTGGGCGACCGGCTCGATGCGCGCTCGCTCGGCCAGACCCTGCTCGCCGGTTCGCTCAGTGTGCCGACGGCCACGGCGGTATCGCGTGCCGAAAGCGCGTCGACGGCGATCGCTTTATTGCTGGTCTCGCCGGATTTTCAACGGAGATGAATGCCATGCTGTCACGCCGCAAGTTTCTGAGCGTCGCCGCTGCCGGCGCGGGCGCGATGCTCGTGTCGCCGCGGATCGCGTTTGCCAGCGTCGCCACCGAGAGCCGTTTCGTGTTCGTGATCCAGCGCGGCGCCGCCGACGGTTTGAACATCGTCGTGCCGTACGCCGAACCGGCCTACGCCACATTGCGCGGTGCGCTTGCCATCGACACGTCGAACGCGCCGCGCCTGGACGGCACCTTTGCGCTGCATCCCGCGATGGTCCAGACCGCGGCGATGTATGCGAACCATCAGGCGCTGTTCGTGCACGCGGTGGCGTCGCCGTATCGCGACCGTTCGCACTTCGACGGGCAGAACGTGCTCGAGACCGGCGGCACATCGCCGTATCAGATGAAGGACGGCTGGCTGAACCGGCTCGTCGCACAATTGCCGGCCACGCGTGAGAACGCGATCGCGTTCGCGCCGACCGTGCCGATGGCGTTGCGCGGCCCGGCGGCGGTGACGTCGTATGCGCCGTCGGCGCTGCCACAAGCCCCCGACGATCTGCTCACGCGCGTCTCGCAACTCTACGATCAGGACGCGCAGTTGCGTCCGCTGTGGGAGTCGGCGATGACCGCGCGCGGCCTTGCGGGCGACGCCGGCGCGCGCCAGGATCCGGCGAGTCTCGGCAAGCTCGCCGCGGGTTTCCTGTCGCGCGAGAACGGGCCACGGATCGCGATGATCGAGACCGGCGGCTGGGACACGCACAGCGCGCAGAACGCGCGCCTCGCCAATCAGTTGAAGGCGCTCGACACGATGCTCGCGTCGTTGCGCGACGGCATGGGCCCGCTGTGGAGCAAGACCACGGTGCTGGTCGCGACGGAGTTCGGCAGAACCGCCGCCGCCAACGGCACGGGTGGTACGGATCACGGCACGGGATCGGTGGCGATGGTGCTCGGCGGCTCGGTGCAGGGCGGACGCGTGATCGCCGACTGGCCCGGTCTCGCGCCGCACAATCTGTACGAAGCGCGCGATCTCAAGCCGACCACCTCGCTCGATGCATTGATCGCCGGCACCGCGAGCGAAAGTCTCGGGCTCGATCCGCAGCGCACCGCGAGCGCGCTGTTTGGCCCGACGCCGGCGGGTCGGCCGTTGAGCGGCATCGTGCGCGCGTAGCGGTAGCGAACGGGTGTGAGCCTAAGCGGCCCAAGGCGCTAACGCCGCCCACCCGCAAGCCGTCGCGCATCCGGCAGACGCCGCAAACGCGCCATCGCGATACAGCCGAGCAGCGGCCCGACCGCAAGCATGCCGAAGGCGCCGCGCCAACCCGCCAACGCGACGATGTCCGGCACCAGATGAATGCTCACCAACGTCAGCAGAAAGCCCGCGCAGGTCTGCGCGGTCAATAACGTGCCAATCGACGCGGGCTCGGCGAGCTCCGCAATGCTCGCCGAGAACTGCGCGGAATCGGCGATCACGGAGACTCCCCAGCACAGCGCCACGCAGCCGACCAGCCAGACCGGCGCGCCGAGCAGCCAGCCCATCAGCGCGGCGCACGCGCCGCTTACGGCCATCGCGCCGATCGTTACCGTGGTGCGGCCGAGCCGGTCCGCCAGCACGCCGCCGAGCCACGCGCCGAGCGCGCCCGCGGCGACCGCGCCGAAGGTCAGCCATTCGGCCGCCGCGCGCGGCTCTTGCAGGCCGGCTGCCGCAAAGCTCGCTTGGAGGAATACGGCGAGCCACGCCCACATCGCGTACAACTCCCACATGTGGCCGAGATAACCGAGGTTCGCGAGTCGCAGCGCGGGGTTGCGCCAGGCGCCGGCCAGCGCGGACCATTCGATGCGCGTCGCGCGCGCCATATTCGGTCCGACGCCGCACAGCAGAATCGCCACGCCCGCGAGCAGCGCGCAGCACGCCGAGATGCCGTAGATCGCGCGCCAGTTCGAACCGCCGAGCGCCGCCAGCAGATGCGGGCTCGCCGAGCCGAAGGTCAGCGCGCCGACCAGCAGGCCGATCAACAAACCGAGATCGCCCTTCGCCCAGGTCGCCGCGAGCCGCATGCCGACCGGATAAACGCCCGCCATGCAGATGCCGGTCAGCAGCCGCAGCAGGATGGCGAGCGGACTCGCCGGCGCGAGGAACACGAGACACGCGGTGGCCGCGCCCGCCGTCAACGCGCTGATCATGAAAAGCCGCCGAGGATCGAAGCGGTCGGCAAGCGAGAGCATGGCGCTGGTGACTGTGCCGGCCACGAAGCCGGCCTGCACGGCACTGGTGAGCAAGGTCGCTTGCAAGGCAGACAGACTCTCGGCCTGCCTGACGATCGCCACGACCGCCGACGATGAAAACCACACGCTCATCGCGCCCACCTGGCAGAGCAGCAGAATAACGAGCGAACGCGTCTTGCCGGCCGTCGCGCGGCTCGGTCGATGCGGGCTTGCCGAGGCTTCTTTCATGCTTGCCTTTCGTGCCTTTCGCGCCTGTCGGGTTAGCCGGCCGATTCGGCAGTGAGCGCGCCGCTCGCTTCGGCCGCATGCGTCGCATGCACGGAGCGCGCGCCGACCCGGTGATAGCGGCGGCCGTAATAGATCAGCGCGTCGCCTTCGACTTGCGTATGCGCGGCTTTCACCGCGCAGAAGAACACCGTGTGCGTGCCGACTTCGGTGACCGATTCGATCTCGCAGTCGAGCGATGCGAGCGCGCCATGCAGGACGGGTGCGCCCGTCGCGAGGGTGTCCCATTGAGCGGCGGCGAAGCGTTCCGCTATCGGCAGCGTGCTGGTGGCGAAGTGCGCGGCAAGCGTCTGCTGCTCGGCGCTCAGCACGTTGACGCAGAGCTTGCCGTTGGCGCGGAATGCCGCATTATTGCGGCTGCTGCGATTGATGCAGACGAGCAGCGTGGGCGGTTCGTCGGTCACACCGCACACCGCGGATGCGGTGCAGCCGGCCAGACCCGCCGCGCCGTCGCTCGTGATGACGTTGACGGCGGCGCCGAGGCCGGCCATCGCGTCGCGGAAGGTGCCCCTGTCAAGCATGTGAGCCTCCGTGAAAGAATTGCCGTGCCGCCGCCTGGCAGCGCGGACGGCACGAAGTGAAGGCGTGCATGATGGCGTGATTGCTACGCATTGCCAGGAACCGGCGCAGCGGCACAAGTCGGCGAACGGAACTTCGCCGCCGTGTGGTTGGCAGGCAGGCGTGCATGCCCGAAGAGTTTCTCCCGCAAGGTGCCCTCACGATACGCTCGCTTGTAAGCGCCGCGTTCCTGCAGAATCGGCACGACGTGTGCGATGAAATCCTCGAAGCATTCCGGTGCGACCGTACGCGATAGATTAAAACCATCCACGCCGGCTTCTTCGGTCCACGCGATCAGTTCGTTCGCTACCCGTTCGCCCGAGCCGACGAGCGGCGCCTGGCGGCTGCCCAGCACCATCTGTTCGAGCAGCTTGCGTTTGGTCCACTGCGGACCCGCCGCGCGCGTCATGGCTTCGACGTTCGACACGATGGCCTGGCTCTTGCCGGTTTCGATCGGCTCGTCGAGGTCGTAGCGCGCGAAGTCGATCCCGAGCGACGCCGCCGCGTGCGCCAGCGCCGCCTCGGAGCTGACGTAACGCCGGTACTCCGCGTACTTCTCCTGCGCCTCGCTGTCCGTGCGTCCGGTGATGACGGTTTGCCCGAGCAGCACCTTGATGTCGTCGGCTTTGCGGCCGCCTGCAACCGCGTGCGCTCGAATATCGTCGACGATCGCCCGCACGGCCGGCCTCGCCTGGCCGTTGACGAACACGCACTCCGCGTGCGCCGCGGCGAACCGCTTGCCGCGCGCCGACGACCCCGCCTGATACAGCACCGGCGTACGCTGCGGCGACGGCTCGCTCAAATGCATGGCGTCCACCCGATACTGCTTGCCGTGATGATGGATCACATGGACTTTCGACGCGTCCGCATACACGCCCTGGACCTTGTCGCGCAACACCGCGCCGTCTTCCCAACTGCATTCCCACAGCTTGTAGACCAGTTCCATGTACTCGTCGGCGAGGTCGTAGCGATCGTCGTGCGCCATCTGGCCGGTCAGGCCGATCGCGCGCGACGCGCTGTCCAGATAGCCGGTGACGATGTTCCAGCCGACCCGGCCGCGCGTCAGATGATCGAGCGTGGACATGCGCCGCGCGAACAGATAAGGCTGCTCGACCGTGAGATTGGACGTGACACCGAACGACAGATGGCGCGTCACGGCGGCCATGGCGGGAATCAGCAGCGTCGGGTCGTTCACCGGCACCTGCACGGCGCCGCGAATCGCGGCGTCGGGGTTGCCGCCGTAGACGTCGTAGACGCCGGCAACATCGGCGAAAAAAATGCCGTCGAACAGGCCCGCCTCGAGCGTGCGGGCGTAGTCGGTCCAGTACTGCAGATCCGCATAGCGCGCGGACTGATCGCGCGGATGGGTCCACATGCCTTGCTGGATGTGGCCGACGCAGTTCATGTCAAAAGCGTTGAGAACGATTTCCTTCGGCATGGTGTCTTCCGGCTGGGTGGACGAATGTTGACGGCTGACGTTCGAGCCGCGCGCCCGTGCGGGTTGTTATCGCTATCGTTCGTTTAATATAGTGGACAAAAAATCACTATGCAAGACATTGCTTTCGGCCTTTAATGAGCGGCGAGGCGAGCGCGGACATCAACGTCGGTGGCCTTATCGCCTCGATATAATTTGCGGTGCCAATTTTCCACTCTCCAACGCGTCCATCTTTCCATGTCCGATTCCACTGCCATCGATCTGACCCAGGCGATCTCCTTGCGCGTGAAGGCCGAGCGCGAGGCGCGCAACTGGTCGCTGAGCGAACTGGCGGAGCGCTCGGGGGTGTCGAAGGCGATGATCAGCAAGATCGAACGAGGCGAGGCGAGTCCCACGGCGACGGTGCTCGGGCGTCTGTCAGGCGCATTTGGCCTGACCCTGTCGACTTTGCTGGCGCTCGCCGAGCAGACTGGCGAACGGCTCGTGCGGCATGCGCGGCAAGCGGTGTGGCAAGACCCGGAAACCGGCTACACGCGCCGGCGCATCTCGCCGCCCACGGGCGGCGTGCTGGAATTACTGGAGATCGAGTTGCCGCCGGGCGTGAAAGTGCCTTACCCGCCGGACGCGTTCGTGTTCCAGCATCAGCAGATCTGGGTGACGCTCGGGGTATTGACCTTCCGGGAAGGCCAGCAGGTTTATCGGCTGGAAGCGGGGGATTGTCTGCAACTCGGCGCGCCGCTCGAATGCGAGTTCTTCAACGCGGGCCTGGACGTGTGCCGTTACGTGGTCGGCCTCGTTCGACGCTAGGCGCATCCACCTGGGTTTCAATGAGCGCTTAATGAGTGCTTCATCGACGTTTCAGATACCAGGACCACAGGCAACGCCTCACGCTCGCATGGAGCGACGAGCGGCGTTGCCTGTGGTCACCGGCAGGTCATCGGGTGAAAGCGGGCTTAACCTCCGCCGCCTTGGGTGCCGATCGTCAGCTTGTTGCTCACCGATTTCACGCCGGCCACACCTTTCGCCACTTCCTCTGCCTGCGGAATCTGTGCGCCGTCGGGCACCGAGCCGGTGAGCGTCACCGCGCCGCCGCGGGCCCGGACGAACACGTTCGACACGTCAAAACCCTGCGCCTTCGCTAGAGCCTTGCGCACTTGCAGACCCAGCGCGCGGTCCGTCTTCTTGACCGTTTTGGCACTGGGCGCCGCCATGTCGCCGGACGCTGCCATGGCGTCGCTCGCCTGCGCATAGGCACTGGCCGTCGTTGCCAAACACAATGCGATGCCGAGCGCCTTCAAAAGATTGACTGTTTTCACGTTTTCTCCATCCTCGAAAAGTTGATGTCGCTACGTTGCATGCAAAAAACCACGCGCTTGCGAGCCGTTCTCGCTCACGAGGAGCACCCTGTCTTGTAGAAGAGTGATGCCGCGACGCTCCCGGCGCGCTTAAACAATACTCCAGCCGAAGCGCTCATGCTGGAAAAACTGCCCGGAGCGCCGCATTGGCGGCCATTCCGGCAATCATGGCGACGGCTTGTGTTGCGCATGCGTGACGACGATATTCCATATATCGGGTTGCCGATTTTGTCAGGGCGCGTCAATGCGCGCCCACGCGGCGACGCCTAGAACCATTGCGGCGCCATGCCGAGCGTGGTGTCGTCAAGGGTGCGCAACGTGGCAAGCATCAACGCGACGCGCGGCAGTTCCCAGCGGAAGAACCACTGGCACGCATGCAGCTTGCCGCGATAGAAGTCCGCGTCTGCTTCGCTATGCGAAGCAGCTAGCGCGGCGCTTGCCACATTGGCCTGACGCAACCATGTCCACGCAATCACGATATGACCGAAGGCTTCGAGAAACGCATTCGCATTGGCGAGCGCGCGTTCGCTTTCATGGCTCAGCGCGGGCAGCAACGCCTCGACTGTGGCGGTCAGATCGGTCCATGCGTCGCCGAGCGCATCGGCATGCGCATGCAATGCCGGGTGTTCTCGCGACGTGTCAATCGTCTGCTGGATTTCGCGGGCCAGTTGTTCGAGCGCCGCGCCCTGTTTCATCGTTACCTTGCGGCCGAGCAGATCGATGGCCTGAATGCCGTGCGTGCCTTCGTGAATCATGTTCAGCCGGTTGTCGCGATAGAACTGCTCGACCGGATATTCACGCGTGTAGCCATAGCCGCCGTGAATCTGGATCGCGAGACTATTCGCTTCGAGACACCATTGGGACGGCCACGATTTCACCACCGGCGTGAGCAGATCGAGCAGCAGGCCCGCTTCGGCGCGCGCGGTTTCGCTCTCACCCGTGTTCTGTTCGTCGACGAGACGCGCCGCGTACAGGCACAGCGCATACGCGCCTTCCACGTAGGCTTTTTGTGCGAGCAACATGCGGCGCACGTCGGCGTGTTCGATCAGCGGCAATTGCGGGTGGAGCGGATTCTTGTTGTCGGGGCGGCGTCCTTGCGGCCGTTCGCGCGCGTAATCGAGCGAAGCGAGATAGCCGCGGTAGCCGAGCATGACCGCGCCGAGACCGACGCCGATGCGCGCCTCGTTCATCATATGGAACATGTAGGCGAGGCCGTGATGCGGCTCGCCCACCAGTTCGCCGATGCACTCGCCGTGCTCGCCGAACGAGAGCATGGTCGACGTCGTGCCGCGCCAGCCCATCTTGTGAATCAGTCCCGCGAGGGCGACGTCGTTGCGCGCGCCGAGGCTGCCGTCCTGGTTGACATGGAACTTCGGCACGGTGAAGAGCGAAATGCCTTTGACGCCCGGCGGGCCGCCGGGAATGCGCGCCAGCACCAGATGCACGATGTTCTCGCTCAACTCGTGGTCGCCGCCTGAAATGAAAATCTTGTTGCCGCGAATCGAATAGGTGCCGTCCGCATTGGGCGTGGCGCTCGTGACGAGATCGGAGAGGCTCGAACCTGCTTGCGGTTCGGTCAACGCCATGGTGCCGAACGCGCGTCCTTCGAAGAGCGCTTGCAGATACTTGCGCTTTTGCGTTTCGCTGCCGAAACGCTCGATCACGTTCGCATTCGCCGTGGTCAGCATGGCGTACGACGCGGTCGCAATGTTCGCACTCTTGAAGAGCGACAGGCACGCAAACGAAATCACCGACGGCAACTGCATGCCGCCCCGTTCGTAGTCCTTGCCCGCGGCGAGAAAGCCGGTGGCGCGCATGGCGTCGAGCGCGTCCTTCACTTCGGCCGGCAGGGTGACGCGATGCCCGTCGAACTGCGGCTCGTGTTCGTCCGAGAGACGGTTGTGCGTCGCGAACTTTTCCACGGCGATCGTATGCGCGGTATCGAGCGCGGCGTCGAAGGTCTCGCGGCTGTGATCGGCGTGACGCGCACGGCGTGTGAGCGTCTGCGCTTCGAGCACTTCGAACAACTGAAACTCGAGATCGCGCGAGTTGATGATCAGCGCATCTTGCATGAGAGAAGACCTGAGAAAAGTAAGCCGCTATGCGGAACAGCGACGCAACGCAAGCATAAAACGCCCGCGAACATGTCGGCTCGGCGCGGCTGAAAAGCACGCTATTCGGGTAATTCCCGATGCTTCGCCACGCGGTGATGCGTGCCAGTCTACCTCTAAAGTGCATGACCGTGCTTTTATTTACAGGCCGAATTTCGGCACGTATGATGGGCGCAAAACACGGCATACCGATCTGCATGGCAGAACAAATCTGGAGGAGCGACACAATGTCTGTGAAGGACCTGTTTCAACTGGACGGCAAGGTTGCACTCATTACCGACGGCTCGCGCGGCCTCGGTCTGCAAATGGCCGAGGCGCTTGGCGAAATGGGCTGCCGCGTCGCCATCACCGCGCGCAAGGCCGACGAACTTGCCGAAGCGAAAACGCATCTGCAACAACTCGGTATCGAAGTGCAAACGGTGGTCAACGACCTGCAGCGCTTCGAAGGCATCCCCGGTCTCGTGGATGAAGTGCTGGGCCTGCACGGCCGCATCGACATTCTCGTCAACAATGCGGGCGCGACATGGGGCGCACCCGCCGAAGACTATCCCGACGAAGCGTGGCACAAGGTCATGAACCTGAACGTCAACGCACCGTTCTTTCTCGCTCGCGAAGTCGGCAAGCGCAGCATGATCCCGCGGCGCGCCGGCAAGATCGTCAATATCGCTTCGGTGGCGGGCTTGAAGGGTTCCCCGCCGGGCATGAACACGATTGCGTACAACACTTCCAAGGCGGCCGCGATCAATTTCACGCGGGCGCTCGCCGCGGAGTGGGGCAAGTACAACATCAACGTCAATGCAATCTGCCCGGGATTTTTTCCTTCGAAGATGACGGCGGGTTTGCTCGATAAGCTCGGAGAAACGATCGTCTCGCATACGCCATTGCAGCGTCTGGGTGGCGAAGAAGATCTCAAAGGTCCGATCGTGTTTCTCGCGAGCGAAGCGTCGCGCCACGTCACCGGCCAGGAGTTCGCAGTGGACGGCGGCGCGATCATCGTCTGAGCACGGCGCGGGTCCAACGCGGCGATGTGAACGAAAGCGCGGCAGCAAGCCGACGCGCACCGATAGTAAAAAGCTGGAGACGCTGATGAACCAACGCCATCACCCGCATTGGCCGCCGCAACTGCCACTGCACTTGACGCTGCCCGAGACCAATCTCTTCTATAACGCCGAAGTTTCGGCGGCGCGCTATCCCCACAAGCCGTTCATCATCTTCTACGACTCGCCGATCACGTTCGCCGAATTCAAGGACGAAGCCGAACGGATCGCGGGTTTTCTGCAACAGGCGTGTCAGGTCAAAGCCGGCGACCGCGTGCTGCTGTATATGCAAAACAGTCCGCAATGGATCATCGCTTACTACGGCATTCTGCGGGCGAACGCGGTGGTGGTGCCGGTCAATCCGATGAACATGACCGCCGAAGTGGCGCACTACGTCGAGGACAGCGGCGCGACCACGATCATCGCGCCGCAATGCCTGTTCGCGAACGTCGAGCCGCTGATCGGCAGCGGACCCGGAAAGGGCATCGAGCACGCAATCGTCGCGACGTATAGCGATTATCTGAAGAAATCCTCGCCGATTCCCGTGCCTGAATTCGTCGCCGCGCCGCGCAAGACATTCGATCTTCCCGGCGTCACCTCATGGCAAGAAGTGATCGATCGACATATCGAGCCGGGGCCGCTCACGACCGGTCCCGACGATCTGTGCGTCATGCCTTACACGTCCGGCACCACCGGCAAGCCCAAAGGCTGCATGCACACGCACCGCAGCGTGATGAGCACGGCGCTCGGCGGCTGCGTCTGGTTCTCGTCGCCGCCCGACGGCGTTTATCTATCGGTCCTGCCGCTGTTTCACGTGACCGGCATGCAGGGCGGCATGAACAGCGCGGTCTTTTCCGGCACGACCATCGTGCTGTTGCCGCGATGGGATCGCGAGGCCGCCGCGCTATGCATGCAGAAATATCGCGTCACCGCATGGCAGTCCATTTCGACGATGATGGTCGATTTCCTCTCGAACCCGAAGCTCGACGAATACGATCTGTCGAGTCTCACCGGCACGCGCGGCGGCGGCGCGGCAATGCCAGACGCGATTGCCCGCAAGCTGAAGGCGCTCACCGGACTCGACTATGTCGAAGGCTACGGCATGACGGAGACGATTGCCGGCACGCACATCAATCCGCCGCATCGTCCGAAGCCGCAGTGCCTGGGCATTCCCGTGTTCGACGTGGACTCGCGCGTGATCGATCCGGTCTCGCTGGAGGAACTGCCGCAAGGCGAGACCGGCGAGATCGTGACTCATGCGCCGCAAGTCATGCAGGGCTACTGGGGTAATCCGAAGGCGACGGCGGAAGTGTTCATCGAACTCGACGGCAAGCGGTTTCTGCGAACCGGCGATCTCGGCCATATCGACGAAGACGGCTATTTCTTCATGACCGACCGTCTCAAACGTATGATCAACGCGTCCGGTTATAAGGTGTGGCCAGCCGAAGTCGAGGCGCTGATGTACCGGCATCCGGCGATTCACGAGGTCTGCGTGATCGGCGTGAAAGACGAGAAGCGAGGCGAGACCGTGAAGGCGCTGGTCGTGCCCGACGCGGCGCATGCGGGCACAATTACTGCGCAGGAGATCGTCGACTGGGCGCATGAGCAGATGGCCGCCTATAAGGCTCCGCGCATCGTCGAGTTCGTGGCGTCGCTGCCGAAGTCGGGCAGCGGCAAGATCTTGTGGCGCAAATTACAGGAAGAGGATGCGGCGCGCGTGGCTGGCTCGTGAGATTCGTCTGCGTGATGCAACACCCGCTCGCAACACCCGCTCGCGGCGCTGAAATGACTCTTTTGACGGTTTGCCTGTAAGCTTTGAGCGCGAGTCGGGACTGAGTGTCGTGCACGGCTCGCGGTGGTGCACAGAAGACTCACAGACAAGCCTGGATGCGCTTGAATGCTTTTGCCAACTTGAGAGAGGGGAATTGAAGATGAAGAGCTTCGCCATTAAACAGATCATGCTCGGCCTCGCCGTCACCGCCATGGTCGCCGGCACCATTCCGCTCGCCGCGGCTCAAGGCGCCAGCGACGCTGCCATGTCGGCCGCGCCCGCCGCGGCGAGCAGTGCGAAACCCACCAAAGCGGAGCGTAAAGAGGCGCGCAAGCAAGCCCGCGCCAAGAAGAATGCAGAGTTGAAGAAGCTCGAAGACGCTGGCTATCAGCCGGCTCAGAACGACCCGAACTATCCGGACAAACTGCAGAAGGCGCAGAAGAAGGCCGGCGTCGGAACAGGCGCGAGCCAGTAATCGCCCAGGTAGCCGCGCGGCGAGACTGAACGTCGCGCGGCTGCCGGTAAGGATCGCGTGCGCGAGTCAGGCGACGCGACTCAACCCGCTTCAGCCGCATCTACTCAGCGACCCGCTTAAGACCCACTCAACGCGCGCCGAGCGTCTCGACCAGCATGTCGACGAACGCCTTGACCCGCGCCGTCATCTGTAACTGCTGTGGGTACACTGCGTAAATATCCGCACCGGGGGTGCGGTAGTCGGGCAAGACCTGGACGAGCCGGCCATCGGCGAGATACTCCGCAATATCCCATTCGGCGCGCATCAGAATTCCTTGGCCGTCCAGCGCCCATTTCACCGCGATTTCGCCGTCGTTGGTGGTCAGGTTGCCGCGCACACGGACCGTTTCGGTCTTTTCCGTGGCGCCGCGTCCGCTGGTCAGACGCCAGACGCCGTAAGCGTCGCCGCCCTGGCGAATGCCGATGCAATTGTGCTGCGCCAACTCCGCCGGACCGCGCGGCGCCCGCCGCTCGGCAAGATAGCGCGGCGAGGCGCACAGCAGCCGCCGGTTCGACGCGACCCGGCGCGCGATCACGCGGGTATCCGGCGGCTCGCCGAAACGCACGCACACGTCGAAGGCATCGTCGCTGAGCGGCGGCGGATCGACCGAAAGCTGCAGCTGCACATCCACTTCGGGAAAGCGCTGCACGAACCGCGAGATCAGCGGCGCCACGTGGCTGCGGCCGAAACCGAGCGTCGCGTTCACGCGCAGCAGGCCTTTCGGCGCCGCTTGCGAGCCGCCGAGCAACTGGGCGAGGTCGTCCATCTCGCTCAGAATGCGCCGCGCGCGCGTGAGATACAGCTCGCCCTCCGGCGTGAGGCTCATGCGCCGCGTCGTGCGGTTGACGAGCGAGACGGCCGCCCGGGATTCCATTTGCGCCAGATGCTTGCTCACCGCCGCCGTGCTCAGTCCGAGTTCCCGCGCGGCCGCCGTGAGACTGCCGCTGGCGGCGAGCGTGGAGAAGAAGGCGAGATCATCCGGCTGGATCGACGAGGTCATGAAGCGGCCTATTGTTAACCTGAAGTTAAGGATGCTTTGAGTCTAGCAGCGTTTTTCCCGGCAGTGGCCGTTCTACGATGCACTCCATGCTTTCAACATCATGGAGACGCCCAATGAAGACCTATCGCATCGCAACCATTCCCGGCGACGGCATCGGCAAGGAAGTCGTACCTGCGGGCCGGCGGGTTCTGGAAGCCATCGCCGCGCGCAGCGACGCCTTCGGTTTCGACTTCGAGAATTTCGACTGGGGCGGCGACTACTACCGCGAGCATGGCGTGATGATGCCGGCCGACGGTCTCGATGCGATTCGTCACAAGGACGCGATTCTGTTCGGCTCGGCGGGCGACCCGGATATTCCCGATCACGTGACGCTGTGGGGTTTGCGCCTGAAAATCTGCCAGGGCTTCGATCAGTACGCGAACGTGCGCCCCACGCGCATCCTTCCCGGCATCGACGCGCCGTTGAAGCGCTGCGGGCCGAAGGACCTCGACTGGGTGATCGTGCGGGAGAACTCGGAAGGCGAATATGCCGGCGTGGGCGGCCGCGCGCATCAGGGCCACCCGATCGAAGTCGCCACCGATGTCTCCATGATGACCCGCGCGGGCGTCGAACGCATTCTGCGTTTCGCATTCCGGCTCGCCCAATCGCGGCGCCGCAAGCTGTTGACGGTGATCACCAAGAGCAACGCGCAACGTCACGCCATGGTCATGTGGGACGAGATCGCCGTGCAGGTCTCGAAGGAGTTTCCGGACGTGCGCTGGGACAAGGAACTGGTCGACGCCGCCACTGCGCGTATGGTCAACCGGCCGGCCACGCTCGACACGATCGTCGCCACCAACCTGCACGCGGATATTCTCAGCGATCTGGCCGCGGCGCTGGCGGGCAGCCTCGGCATCGCGCCGACCGCGAATCTCGACCCCGAGCGCCGCTATCCGTCCATGTTCGAGCCGATTCACGGCTCCGCATTCGACATCATGGGCAAGGGCCTCGCGAATCCGGTCGGCACCTTCTGGTCGGTGGTGATGATGCTGGAGCATCTCGGCGAGCACACCGCCGCGCGGCAGTTGATGGCGGCAATCGAGCGCGTCACGGCGGACCCGTCTCTGCATACGGGCGACCTGGGCGGCACAGCCACGACCGTGCAGGTGACCGATGCCGTGTGCGCGATCCTGGAGGCGCAGTCGCCGATTAATGCGTCTACCTCTGCACCGGTCGAACCGGCAGCGAGCGTCAAGGCCGCCTGAAGCCGCCACGCGCAAAAAGTCGCACAAAACCATAACGCCCGGACGAACCCGTCACGGGCGATCTCACTGCATCGCGCAGAGATTGAGTGGAGACAGGTATGAACAATGAACTGCAGGCCCGAGTGGTGCGCAAGCTGACCTGGCGCATCCTGCCTTTTGTGATGCTGCTTTACTTTGTCAGCTTTCTCGACCGGGTCAACGTCGGCTTTGCGGCCATCACCATGAACAAGGATCTCGGCCTCACGCCGACCATGTTCGGGCTCGGCGGCGGCATTTTCTTCCTCGGCTATTTTCTGTTCGAAGTGCCGTCGAATCTCATCCTCAACAAGGTCGGCGCGCGCATCTGGATCGCTCGCGTCATGGTGACGTGGGGGCTGGTATCGGCGGCCTCGGCCTTCGTGGCGGCGCCGACTTCGTTCTATACGCTGCGTTTTCTGCTCGGCGTGGCCGAAGCCGGATTTTTCCCCGGCATCATCCTGTATCTGAGCCAGTGGTTTCCCGCCCGCCAGCGCGCCGTCGCCGCCGCCGCGTTCATGGCGGCCGCGCCGCTCTCGACGGCCATCGGCTCGCCGATTTCCGGCGCGATCATGCAGATGCCCGCGTTGTTCGGCCTGAAGGACTGGCAATGGCTTTTCATCATCGAAGCGATTCCCGCCGTGCTGCTCGGCTTCGTGGTATTGAAAGCGCTCACCGATTCCCCGGACAAAGCCAAATGGCTTGCCGCCGATGAAAAAGCGTGGCTCATCGCCACCTTGCGCGAAGAACGGATGGGACGCGAATCGCAGGCGGGCCATGCCGCCGGTGCGCTCGCCGCACTGCGCGACTCGCGCGTATGGATCATGTCGATGATCTATTTCGGCACCTCCGCGGGACTCTACACGCTCGGCTTGTGGGCGCCGCTCATCATTCGCCAGTTCGGCTTCAGCGCGCTCGGCACAGGCGCATTGAATGCGATTCCGAGCGTGCTGGCGGTGCTCGGCATGGTGGTGTGGGCGCGTCATTCGGACCGCCGCGGCGAGCGCACCTGGCATGTGGTGATTCCTTGCGTGGCGGCCGCCATCGGGCTCGGCTGGGCCGGCCTCGCGGATACGGCGGTGGGCGTCGTGCTGGCGCTGGTCGTGGTGAACGTCGGCATCAGCGCGGCAAAGGCGCCGCTGTGGGCAATGCCGAGCACGTTTCTCTCGGGCGCGGGGGCGGCTGCCGGCATCGCCATGATCAACTCGATCGGCAATCTGGGCGGCTTCGTCGGACCGTTCGCGATCGGCTGGCTCAAAAGCGTGACGGGCGGGTATGCCGCCGGGCTCTACGTGGTGGCGGCGAGTCTCGCGGTTTCGGCGTTGCTCACATTGGCGGTCGGTCGGCGCGGGTATCGGGCCGCGCACGCGGCGCAGTGATCCAGCCCGCTCGAATGGTGATGAGAAGCGTAGTGGTTCTCGCTCACGACGCGCTTTAGGGCTTTGACCTTTTGCGTATCTGAATCGATTACGCTTCGATGCTGTGGACTCGATAGGCGGGCACAGCACCATGGCATCCAGACGCGAAGTCAAACGATACAAAGCCAATCTCTCCGATGAACTGCACAGCGCCGCGCTGTACGAAACGCTCGCGAAAGTCGAGAAAGACGGCACACGCAAGCAGGTCTACAGCGACCTCGCGAGCTCCGAGCGCGATCATGCGCAAGTCTGGGCCGACAAGCTGAGGGCCAACGGGCTCGATCCGAAGGGCACCGGCCAGGCCGTCAAAACACGTTTGATGAAAGGCCTGGTCCGCATGTTCGGCGCGGGCTTCGTGCTGCCCACGCTGGCGGCCGCGGAATACGCCGATCGCAACAAATACCAGGGGCAGCCGGACGCGGGCCGCATGTCGGCCGACGAACATCATCACGCGGCGATGGTGCAGGCGCTCGCTCATGGCGGCGGCGATGCGAGCCTGTCGCCGGGCGCGCGAATTACCGCGGCCGAGTCGTGGCACAAGGGCGCGGGAGCGGGCAACGACTTGCGCGCCGCCGTGCTCGGCGCCAACGACGGCCTCGTTTCGAACTTCTGCCTGATCATGGGCGTGGCCGGCGCGGGAACCGGCAACAAGGCGATTCTGTTGACGGGACTGGCGGGGCTCATCGCCGGCGCGTGTTCGATGGCGCTCGGCGAATGGCTCTCGGTGACCAATGCGCGCGAACTGGCCAGCACGCAGATCGCGAAAGAGGCGCAGGAGCTCGAAGAATCGCCGGAAGCCGAAGAGCACGAACTTGCGCTGATCTATCGCGCCAAAGGTCTCGACGCGGGCGAGGCCAAACGGGTCGCCTCGCAAATGATGCGCGACAAAGCCAAGGCGCTCGACACGCTCACTCGCGAAGAACTCGGACTCGATCCGGCGGAGCTGGGCGGCAATCCATGGTCGGCGGCGGGCGTGTCGTTCTGCCTGTTCTCCGTGGGCGCGATTTTTCCGGTGATGCCGTTTCTGTGGACGCAGGGGTATAGCGCGGTCGTGCAGTGCGTACTGCTGAGCATGCTGGCGCTTGCGTCGATCGGCGTGTTCACGTCGCTGTTCAACGGACGCAGTGCGGGGTTCTCCGCGTTCCGGCAGGTCGTGATCGGGCTGATCGCGGCGGCGTTCACGTTTGGGGTGGGGCGATTGCTGGGGGTGTCGGTGTCGTGAGCGCTCCATTGGCGAGTGCAACTCGCCGTTGAATGGCAGGAACAACGGTTTTTTGGGCCCAGGTTTGCGGTACGTGCGCTTGCTGCGTTGCGGCATCAGGGCCTGCAGACCTCCACGGGCAGCGTTTATCTGCGTCGCATCGCCTCCACTTGCTCTAACGCGACACGCGTCAAAGCGCCCCTCGACACCCTCCAAACCCTTGCCCCACAAGGCTCCGCACCACGTTGGCCAGCGTGCCCAAAAAGCGGGTGTCGTATTTACACATGTGGTTGTCGCAAATAGTCGGCTAGCGATACTTTTTTCTGGCAACTATGTATGCACAGCGCGGACGGGCATTTGTCACCGCAGAAACCATCTTGCATGGGACCGAAGTAAGCGCTAAAGCGCCAACTCCGGTCGACAGCTTTGCATGGGACCGAAGTAAGCGCTAAAGCGCTAACTCCGGTCGAAGCTTTGCATGGGACCAGAGTACGCGCTAAAGCGCCAACTCTGGTCGACATAGGAGAGTATTCAATGAATTCCCCCAAGGTCGTGGTCGAAGGGTTGTGCAAGGTGTTCGGCACCAACCCGAAACAGGCGATCGGCATGCTGGCAGGCGGCGCGACGAAAGAGGAAGTGTTCGCGCGCACCGGTCAGATTGTCGGCGTCCACAACGTATCTTTCGAAGTCAAGGAAGGCGAGATCTTCGTGCTGATGGGCCTGTCCGGCTCGGGCAAGTCGACGCTGATCCGCCTGATCAATCGCCTCGTCGAGCCGACGGCCGGCAAGGTGCTGATCGACGGCCGCGACGTGGCCAGCGTGCCGCGCTCCGAGCTGACGGCGCTGCGCCGCAAGGACATGAGCATGGTGTTCCAGTCCTTCGCGCTGATGCCGCAGCGCACCGTGCTGTCCAACGCGGCGTTCGGGCTCGAAGTGGCGGGCGTGGGCCGCAAGGAGCGCGAAAAGCGCGCGATGACCGTGCTCGAACAGGTCGGCCTCGCGCCGTTCGCGCAGAAGCTGCCCGCGCAACTGTCCGGCGGCATGCAGCAGCGCGTGGGTCTCGCGCGGGCGCTGGCGGTCAATCCGTCGCTGATGATCATGGACGAGGCGTTCTCCGCGCTCGATCCGCTCAAGCGCAAGGAAATGCAGAACGTGCTGCTCGATCTGCAACGCGAACAGCAACGCACCATCCTGTTCGTGTCGCACGATCTGGAAGAGGCGATGCGCATCGGCACGCGCATCGCGATCATGGAAGGCGGGCGCGTAGTGCAAGTCGGCACGCCGCAGCAGATCATCACCAATCCCGCCGACGATTACGTGCGCGCCTTCTTCGAAGGCATCGACACCAGCCGCTATCTGACCGCCGGCGATCTGATGCAGACCGACGCCGTGCCGCTCATGCAGCACTCGCCGCAGATCGACGCGTCGAGCGTGGCCGCCACGCTCAACGGCAGCGCCGACTACGCGTTCGTGCTGGACAGCGAACGCAAGATTCGCGGCTTCGTGTGCCGCGATGCGATGGGCAGCGCCTCGCCGCAGGTCAACCAGATCGAATGCATCCGCCGCACCACGCCGCTCGACGATGTGGTCGAACGCGTGGTGGCGAGCCGCGCGCCGCTGCCGGTCGTCGAAGCCGACGGTTCTTACTGTGGTTCGGTCAACAAGACGAACGTGCTGAACGTTCTCACGCGCCATCGGAGTTCCCATGTCTGAAGTCATTCCACTTGGCGCCTGGGTCGATCACGGCGTTCACTACCTGCTCGACCACGACGCAAAAACTTTCGATTCGATCGGCAAGGTGATCGAGAGCTTTGCCGCGGTGATCGAACACGGCTTGCAAGCAGTGCCGATGTGGGCGCTGATGGCGTTCTTCGTGGGCATCGGCCTGTGGCGGGTGGGCTGGCGTTTCGCGCTGTTCACGCTGCTCGCCATGCTGCTGATCTACGGCACCGGGTTCTGGGATCAGATGGTGATCACGCTCGGTCTCACCTTGTCGTCCACCTTGATCAGTCTGCTGCTCGGCGTGCCGCTCGGCATCTGGACCGCGAAGAGCCGCACCGTCGAGATGATCGTGCGGCCCGTGCTCGACCTGATGCAGACCATGCCGGCCTTCGTCTACCTGATTCCGGCCGCGATGCTGTTCGGCCTCGGCCGCGTGCCGGGGATTCTCTCCACCGTGATTTTCGCCATGCCGCCGGCGGTGCGTCTCACGTCGCTCGGCATCAAGCATGTGAACCGCGAGATCGTCGAAGCGGGGCAGGCGTTCGGCTGCACGCCGTTGCAACTGCTCTACAAGGTGCAGTTTCCGAATGCGCTGCCGTCCATCATGACCGGCGTCAACCAGACCATCATGATGGCGCTCTCCATGGTGATCATCGCGTCGATGGTGGGCGCGGGCGGTCTCGGCAACGACGTGCTGGCCAGTATTCAGCGGCTCGACATCGGGCTCGGCTTTGAAAGCGGACTCTCGGTGGTGATGCTCGCGATCATTCTGGACCGCATCACGGAAAGCTTCGGCCGTTCGCCGGGCACGGCGCGCGCGCCGCTGCTGTCGGGCCTGCGTAGCGTCATGAAAGTGCGCCGCGAGCCGGCCGCGCAACACGGCTGAGCCGCCTATGAAGCGCGATGCGCTCACGCCTGTCGAGCCCGAGGCCGATTCGCCGCTGTCCGGGCTCGCGCACGTCGGTTTTCTGACGCTGCCGAACTTTTCGATGATCGCGTTCACCAGCGCGGTCGAGGTGCTGCGCATGGCCAACTACGTGGGCCGCGCGCAGCACTACCGGTGGTCGGTGATCACGCCGGACGGCGAGCCGGCGCGAGCGAGCAACGGCATCACCGTGAAGCCCACCACGACGCTCGCTGAAGCCGGCATGCCGGATGTGCTGATCGTCTGCGCCGGCTGGCATGTGCGCGATTACGTGGACGACACGGTGATCGCGCTGCTGCGCGATGTCGCGGAAAAGGGCATACCGCTCGGCGGCATTTGCACGGGACCGTATGCTTTGCTGGCCGCGGGCCTGCTCGACGGCTATCGCTGCACCGTGCACTGGGAAGACATGTCGCCGTTGCACAAGAGCTATCCGCATGTGCGATTCGCCGACGAATTGTTCGTGATCGACCGCGATCGCATGACGTGCACCGGCGGCACCGCGCCGCTCGACCTGATGCTGAAACTGGTGGGCATGCGGCTGGGTCAGGCGGTGGCGGCGCAGGTGTCCGAGCAGTTCATCGTCGAGCGGATTCGCGGCTCGACCGACTATCAGCATATTCCCGTCGACGCACGAGTCGGGTTTTCGCGCGCGGAACTTGTCGAGGTGGTGCGGCTGATGGAAGCGAATATCGAGGAGCCGTTATCGCTCGATGAACTCGCGCGGCTCGTGCATCTGTCGCAGCGGCATTTGCAGCGCATGTTCAAGATGTTCCTGAGCGTGTCGCCCACGCACTATTACCTGACGCTGCGGTTGCGGCGCGCGCGTGAGTTGCTGCGCAATACGGATGCGTCGATTGCGCGCGTGACGAGCGTGTGCGGCTTTCATTCGGCGTGTCATTTCAGCAAGGCGTATCGCGCGCAGTTCGGGCATGCGCCGAGCGTCGAGCGGCGCTTGTCCGCTTAGCGCCCGAGTCATGATTGGCGTAAAACAATCCGCTTCATCCAATCCGGTCGAATATCAATCACTCTAAGGGAACGCCATGAAACGTTTGTGGGCTGCGTCGTTGTGCGCGCTGTCTGTGTCGTCTGTGCTGGCCGCGGAACCTGCCACTTGCCGCGACGTGCGATTTGCCGACGTCGGCTGGACCGATATCGCGGCGACCACCGGGCTGGCGGCGACCGTGCTCGAAGGGCTTGGCTACAAGCCGACCAAGACGATCGCCTCGGTGCCGATCACGTTCGCCGGTGTGAAGAACAAGCAGATCGACGTGTTTCTCGGCTATTGGTCGCCGACCATGGACCCGATGATCGACCCGTTCAGGAAGTCCGGCCAGCTCAGCGTGTTGCCGACGCCGAATCTGACCGGCGCGAAATACACGCTGGCGGTGCCCGATTACGCGTATCAGTCGGGTATCAAGACCTTCGCTGACATCGCGAAGAACTACGACAAGCTCGACGGCAAGATCTACGGGATCGAGCCGGGCAACGACGGCAATGCGTTGATCAAGAAGATGATCGACACCAATCAATTTGGACTCGGCAAGTTCAAGCTGGTTGAGTCGAGCGAGGCGGGCATGCTGGTCGAGGTGAACCGCGCGGTTCGCGACAAGAAACCGATTGTGTTTCTCGGCTGGGAACCGCATCCGATGAATGTGCAGATGAAGATCGATTATCTGTCCGGCGGCGATGCGGTGTTTGGGCCGAACTACGGCGAAGCGAAAGTACTGACGGTCACGCCGAGCGATTATTCGGCACGCTGTCCGAACGTCGCGAAGCTTGTGTCGAATCTGCAGTTCACGACCGATATCGAGAATCACGTAATGCTGCCGATCATGAACAAGACCGATCCGAACAAGGCCGCGCGCGAATGGCTGAAGACGAATCCGGCGGTGCTGGACAAGTGGCTGGCGGGAGTGAAGACGTATGACGGGAAGGATGGGTTGCCGGCGGTGAAGGCTTATGTGGCGGGGAAGTGAAGCGGAATTTGTTGAAGGCAGCGGCGAGCGGACGCTTCTTCGCAGACGCGCCTAACGTCGTTTCGTTTTCTTGTGCCTGCAACTCAGCACTCAACTGACATCCTCGCGTGTTGACACCGGATCAGGCGTTTCCGTAGTGTGGTTCGGTGTCATCTGACAGTTGCAATTCAAAGCTCCTACGAGTTACGTCAGTGTTTTTCGACTCGCGTCAGAGTCGATGCAAGGTCGACGTAATTTAGGAGTTGTCGGATATTTCATCTGTCGCTGTCCCTATAGGGTGCTTGGGTTTTACCAAGTACAACCAATAGGGACAACCATGATAAGAAACAGAATTAAAGAGAGTCCGGCCGGGATCTTGGCCCGCCTGCTGGCCGCATTCATCCTGCTCATGATGGCGTTCGGCGCAAACGCCGCTGATTGCAATGCCGTGTGGGCAGCCACTGGCGCAAAGCCTGGCTCGCCCACCTGTCGGTGGGATGCTTACGCCGGCGTACCCGGCGGCATGCAGTACTACAACTGCGTGAGTTTGCCGCTTATCGACGCGTGGTGTGCCGCACCGGCGGATGATCAGCCCGAGGCCAGTTGTCCGGTTGCTGACCCGGTGTATCCCGGCAGCGGAGCGGTCATGTTGACGGAGGCTGATTTTGTCAGCGGTGACGACATTCCGATGCGTTTCGCGCGGACGTATCGTTCGAAGTCGCTGACAGCATCGGCGACGGCCATGGGGCCGGTCTGGTTCCATAGCTGGCAGCGTAACCTCGGACTAGCCAATGCCAATAACGGCAGCACGTCAACGGTGCTGGTCTATCGGGAGAATGGTGAGCCCATTACTTTCGTCTGGTCGGCTGGTACCTGGCGGACCAAGGCATTCACTGGTCTGGCACTGGCGCAGGCCGGATCTGGATGGACTCTCACCGACCTCAGCACAGAGACCGTTGAATCGTATTCCGGCCAAGGCGTGCTGCTGGCTGAACGCACGAAGACGGGCTTTGTTCGCACGCTGAGCTATGACGGTTCCGGTCTGCTGACCACTGTTACGCAGCATGCCGAAGGCACGGATGCCAATAAAGACATCACGCTACGGCTCGACTACGACGATAAGCGGCGTCTGTCGCGTCTCAATGATCCACTAGGTGGCCTGACTCAGTACGGGTACGACGCGAATAGCAATCTTGTTTCGGTCACGTGGCCGGATGGATACGTGCGCCGCTATGTCTATGACGACACGCGGTTCAAGAACGCATTGACCGGAGAGATCGACGAGGCGGGCAATCGCATTGCGACGTGGAGCTACGATGCTCAAGGTCGTGCGGTGGCGGTTAGTCATCCCAATGCTGGACAGAACGTGCAGTTAGCCTATAACGCGGGCTCGACGGTTATTACCGGTAGTAAAGGTTCCACCACGCTGAGTCTGTCGTCGATCGGCGGCATGCTCCGGCCGACCGGGAGCGCTTCGACCGCAGGCAATACGAACTCGGGGTGGGATGCGTCAGGCAATTTGCTGAAAGACACGGACGCCAGCGGCGGCACGTCCGAATACAGCTACGACGATACCGGGCGCCCGGTTCGTGCGACGGTGAAGAGTGCGGGCGGCACATCGATCACGACGATCCGTTACTACGACGCGAGCGGTCTGCGTCCGTCGATGATCGCATCGCCGAGGCTGATCCAGTCTTTCGTGTACGACGCGAACGGCAATGTCACAGGGATAAGTGAGACGCCGACGACTGACGCGACGGGTTCGAGCGCTTTCGATGCAGCGAAGGCCGATGGTGTGACGACCGCCTACGGCATGACTTACGACGCCAACAACCGGCTCGCGTTTGTGATGCAACTGGCGGACGGAAAGTCTGCGGCTCAGTGGAAGGTCAATCGTGACTCAACTGGCAATGCGTTCGCCATTATCGCGCTGGGAGACATTCCACAAGCGACTGAGTTCATCTCGCGCGACGCGGCACACCGTGTCCAGTACGGCTATAACCCAACGGGTGACTTTTATCTCCGTTATGACCGGCGTGGACGCATCGACAACTTCAAGTTCAACGAATACGCGAGTCCGGCGAACGGAGGAATTCGACGCGTGTTCAAGGCCAGATTCGGTTATTCGCCGGACGGACGGGTTACGTCGCGTACGGGTACGGTTGCCAAGGACGGCAGCGTTCTCGATCTGAACGATGGCACGGACATTCCGATCTCCAGCGAAGAAATCAATCAGTGGATCGATAACTATAACTATGGTGACTCGCCGGTGGGGCCGCCTGCGAATCTTCAGGGCGCGCCACGACTGCTTGGCGATAACTTCCTCGGAACGTCGACCGTTTGCAGTGGTTGTCATTTTTCGGCCGGGCTGATCGACGGCACGATCCGTGGTATCGCGATGGTCTATCGGCTGTTGCAGAACCCGGCTGTGCGCTATGGCATCGGGCAGGGCGCGAGAAAAGTAGCGCAAAACTGGGATCGCATCAAGCAGATGTGCAAGCCCGCCGCGGAGACGGAGGTGGATGGGATTCCGCCGGGGCGGATCAAGTCTGAGTATGAAGATATTACCGTCGGTGACAGCGTTCGTAATATCGAAACCGACGTAGGTAAGGCGGAGTTTGAGACAAACTTGCGCAATGACGGCTGGGAGCAAACGCTTAGCAAGGATGGCAGAATGGATATATTCACCAAGGATGGAAACCGCTATGGTGTTCGCGAACAGTCGAACCAAGGTCAGCCTACAGCGGATTATTTTCCTGCCGGTTCGAAAGGCGCAACCGTCAAAATCCGCTTGGGTGGCTTATGAGCAATATCGATTACATCAACGACCGCGAGACATTCACGCCACTTTGGCAGCGTGCACGTGAGTGTATGGAGCGGGTATCAGTCACCCCGGCCTCGGACTTGTTGCACTGTGACTCTTCTAACATTGCGACGCAGGTTTTCCACGACCTTATCCGGAGCATTGCGGCGTTCAACGGAACGGGAGAGTTCGCTGTTGTGGTTCTCAACCCGGACCCGTTCAACTACTTCAATATGCATTTCGGCAAGTACCCGGGATTCATAGTCGGAACGCAGCATACCGACGACGATTTTTTCGAAATACTGACGAGGGACCCCGGCGACAGTCCGGCTGATGCGATCGGTTTTTATTCGGAGCAGTATGCAGTCTTGCCCATATCGGGAGAATGGTTCTTCTACGCCGATCGAGGATGGGACGGCGGAACCGGCGTTCTCGGTGGTCCTCCGGCGGTGATGGAATTTGCTCGGCAACGTTTCGGGTTTTACGAGAATCCGGGTTGAGTTTTCTGATTTGCCACCGTTGTCGTGACGTGTGGTTGCCGTAGTGGAGCGCGTGTCCCGGTCAACAGATCCGGACACGCGCCGAAAGGGTAGCTGGCAAAGCTACGTCGAATCCCAACCTCAAATCGCCTGCGCCCGCCCCGGAAACGTCTCATCAAAATCCCCACTATCCTCTGCTTCCGCCGCCGTGCCTCTTTGCTCGCGATACATCATCGGCGGCAAACCGA
Organism: Paraburkholderia sp. BL17N1; assembly: GCF_003634175.1. Lineage (NCBI taxonomy): Bacteria > Pseudomonadati > Pseudomonadota > Betaproteobacteria > Burkholderiales > Burkholderiaceae > Paraburkholderia > Paraburkholderia sp. BL17N1. The sequence goes on along the minus strand of NZ_RBIW01000002.1, from coordinate 3,073,901 downwards.
ATTGCTTGCGGAATTCGCGGCCCAGATGCGAAGCATCGGAAAACCCGCAACTCGACGCAATATCCGCCACCGTCTTATCCGAACTCGTCAACAACCACGCGGCGGTGCGCAACCGCACCTGCTTCGCGTAGGCCTGCGGCGCCTTGCCCGTTTCCGCTTTAAAAAGCCGTTCCAACTGACGCGGCGAAAGATCGAGCTTCCCCGCAAGCTCATCGAGCGACAGCGAGCGCCCCACATGCTGCTCCATCAGCAGAATCGCGCGCTTGACCTTGGGATGCGTGGCCGGCGCGAGCCCCGGCGGATGCGGCTGCGGCGCGTTGCCTTTCTGCATATCGTCGACGAGCAGAATACGCAGCGCCTTCTGCACCGTAGCGGTTTCAAAATGACGCAACAGGATCGCGGCGGCCACGTCGATCGACGCGCGTCCGCCGGAACACGTAATGCGCCGTCGGTCGATCACGAACAGCCGGTCCGCGATCAGCGCTTCCTCGTTCACCGACGGAAAGCGCTCGATGAAATCCCAGTAGTGAAACCAGCTCACGCAGATGCGGTAACCGTCGAGCACGCCCGCGCGCATCAACGAAAACACGCCCGTGCACATGCCGACGAGCGTTGCATCGGTGGCGGCGGCGCGGCGGATGAAAGCGAGCGTCGCGTCGTTCGCGGCCGGTCCGGAATGCAGCAGGCCGCCGACCACCACGACGTAATCGAACGGCTCGGCGCTGTCGAACGTCTCCCACGGCGTGATCTGGATACCGCAACTCGCGCGCACCGGAGCAAGGGTTTCCCCTATCACGCTCCATGAACAGCGCACAGGCTTGCTGAAATCGCCTTCGTCTGCGGACAGGCGCAGCAGGTCGACGAAACCCGAAAACGCCGTCAGCGTGAAGTTCGGCAACAGGATGATGCCGAAGCGGATGCGCTGCCTGGAGGTGCCGTCGATCGATCGAGGGGGAAGTGGTTCAGCGGAATTCATGCATGCAGCCAGCGAGCGAAAGGGTTGGATCAAGCATAGCACCGGGGACGGCGTCTGCCGCGTCCGGCCGTGCCGGCGGCACGACCGGCGCTGCGCCGCAGGCATCGTCAGCATCGCTAGCCACAAGCCGGACACATGTCGGAAATGCGTCAGAAGTCTTCGTAAATGCGCCGCGGACCTTTGCCGGCGCGTCCATTGACGCCACTATCCCACTGCGATGCCGTTTTTATTCTATCGGTTCAATTTGACCTGCGCTGCAATAGAGGCCAATCCACCCAAGGCATCGCAACGCACAAGGCACCCCATGAACGTCAGCGTCTTCGATCTGTTCAAGATCGGTATCGGTCCTTCAAGCTCGCACACCGTGGGGCCGATGATCGCTGCATGCCGCTTCGCCTCGCATATCGAAGACGCCAATCTGCTCGGCTTCGTGCGCAGCGTGAAAGCCGACCTGTTCGGCTCGCTCGGCGCGACCGGCAAGGGGCACGGCACGGACAAGGCGGTGCTGCTGGGACTCGAAGGCAATCTGCCCGACTCCATCGACCCGGACCTGATCGAGCCGCGCCTGCAAGCGATCCGTGCGTCCAGGCAACTGGTGCTGCTCGGCAAGCATCCCGTCAAATTCGACGAGCGCGAGCATCTGGGCTTTTTCCGCAAGCTGATGCCGGGCGCGCCGGGCTCGGGCATCGTGCATCCGAACGGCATGCGCTTTCAGGCCTTCGATGAAAACGGCCAGCTGCTGGTGGAGAAGGAGTATTACTCCGTCGGCGGCGGTTTCGTGGTGAATCGCGAAGGCGATCGCGTGAACGGCGTGCGCGCCGGCGCGGACGTGCCGTATCCGTTTCGCACCGGCGACGATCTGATGCGCGTCTGCCGTGAAAGCGGATTGTCGATCGCGCAGATCACCTTGCGCAACGAATGCGCGGCGCGTCCCGAGCAGGAAGTGCGCGAAGGCTTGCTGGCAATCTGGCGCACCATGTCCGCCTGCGTCGAGCGCGGCTGCAAGGTGCGCGGCGAGTTGCCCGGTCCGATGCACGTGAAGCGCCGCGCCGCGGATCTCTGCGGGCAATTGCGTTCGCGCTCGGAAGAGTCGCTGCGCGATCCGCTCTCCATGCTCGACTGGGTCAACCTCTACGCAATGGCCGTCAATGAAGAGAACGCAGCGGGCGGGCGCGTCGTCACCGCGCCGACCAACGGCGCGGCCGGTGTGATTCCCGCGGTGTTGCACTACTACGTGAAGTTCATGCATGCGTCGAACGACGAGGGCATCGTCAACTTCCTGCTGACGGCCGCGGCGATCGGCATCATCTACAAGGAAACGGCATCGATCTCGGGCGCCGAAGTGGGCTGCCAGGGCGAAGTCGGCGTGGCCTGCTCGATGGCCGCCGCGGCGCTCGCCGCCGTGATGGGCGGCACGCCGGCGCAAGTCGAAAACGCCGCCGAAATCGGCATGGAACACAACCTCGGCATGACCTGCGATCCGGTCGGCGGGCTCGTGCAGATTCCGTGCATAGAACGCAACGCAATGGGCGCGATCAAGGCGTTGAACGCCGCGCGCATGGCGATGAAGGGCGACGGCCAGCATTACGTGTCGCTCGACAACGTGATCAAGACGATGCGCGAAACCGGCGCCGATATGAAGACGAAATACAAGGAGACGTCGCGCGGCGGCTTGGCCGTGAACGTCATCGAGTGTTGAATCCCGTTTTATCAAACACGAAACACCAGCAAAGACAGCACCAACAAGGACCCACGATGAGCCGCTATTCGATATTCAGCCTGTTGCGCAACGGGATGTCGTATCACGAGAACTGGGAGCGACAGTGGAAGAGTCCCGAGCCCAAACGTGAATACGACGTCGTGATCGTCGGCGGCGGCGGGCACGGTCTTGCCACCGCGTACTACCTCGCCAAGGAACATGGCGTGCGCAATGTCGCTGTCCTGGAGAAGGGCTGGATCGGCGGCGGCAATACGGCGCGCAATACGACCATCGTGCGCTCGAACTATCTGTGGGACGAGTCGGCTGCGCTCTATGAGAAAGCGATGAAACTGTGGGAAGGGCTCTCGCAGGACCTGAACTACAACGTCATGTTCAGCCAGCGCGGCGTGATGAACCTCGCGCATACGTTGCAGGATGTGCGCGACACCGAGCGCCGCGTGAATGCGAACCGGCTGAACGGCGTGGACGCCGAATTTCTGACGCCTGCGCAGATCAAGGAAATCGAGCCGACTATCAATCTGAACAGCCGCTATCCGGTACTCGGCGCGTCGATTCAGCGGCGCGGCGGCGTGGCGCGTCACGATGCGGTGGCCTGGGGCTTCGCGCGCGGCGCGGATCAGGCCGGCGTCGATATCGTGCAGAACTGCCAGGTCACGGGCATTCGCCGCAACGGCAGCCAGGTGACCGGCGTGGACACCACCAAGGGTTTCATCAAGGCGAAGAAAGTTGCGATCGTGGCGGCGGGCAATACCTCGACGCTTGCCGACATGGCCGGCGTGCGGCTGCCGCTGGAGAGCCATCCGTTGCAGGCGCTGGTGTCGGAACCGATCAAGCCGGTGGTCAACACGGTGGTGATGTCGAACGCGGTGCACGCGTACATCAGCCAGTCCGACAAGGGCGATCTGGTGATCGGCGCGGGCGTGGACCAGTACACGGGTTTTGGACAGCGCGGCAGTTTCCAGATTATCGAAGGCACGCTTGAGGCCATTGTCGAAATGTTTCCGGTGTTCTCACGAGTGCGGATGAACCGCCAGTGGGGCGGCATCGTGGACGTGTCGCCGGACGCGTGCCCGATCATCAGCAAGACCGACGTGAAAGGGCTGTACTTCAACTGCGGTTGGGGCACCGGTGGCTTCAAGGCGACGCCGGGTTCCGGATGGGCCTACGCGCACACCATTGCGAAGGATGAGCCGCATCCGTTGAACGCGGCTTTTTCGCTGGAGCGTTTCTATACCGGCCACCTGATCGACGAACACGGCGCCGCCGCTGTTGCCCACTAACGCCACGCACTGCGACGAGGAAAAACCAATGCTATTGATCGAATGCCCGTGGTGCGGGCCGCGCGCCGAAACCGAATTTTCCTGCGGCGGCGAAGCGGACATTGCCCGTCCGCTCGACACCGACAAACTCACCGACAAGGAATGGGGCGACTACCTGTTCATGCGCAAGAACCCGCGCGGCGTGCATCGCGAGCAATGGATGCACACGCAAGGCTGCCGCCGCTGGTTCAAGGCGCAGCGCGACACGGTGAGCTACGAGATCCAGGGCTACGAGACGTTCGAGCGTCCGTTGCTCGCCATGGACAGCGCCGAGGCTAACACGCAAAGCACGGCACAAAACAAGGCACAAGAGGGCAAGGCATCATGAGCCAGAAAGACCGACTCCCCAACGGCGGCCGCATCAATCGCGCCCAGCCGCTGACGTTCACCTTCAACGGCCGGCAGTACCAGGGCTATCAGGGCGACACGCTGGCATCGGCGCTGCTCGCGAACGGCGAGCATTTCGTCGCGCGCAGCTGGAAATACCATCGGCCGCGCGGCATCGTCACGGCGGGTGTGGAAGAGCCGAATGCCGTCGTGCAACTCGAAACCGGCGCGTACACAGTGCCGAATGCGCGTGCGACTGAGGTCGAGTTGTATCAAGGACTGGTCGCCACCAGCGTGAACGCGAAGCCGAGCATCGAGAAAGACCGCATGGCGGTCAACCAGAAGTTCGCACGCTTCATTCCGGCCGGCTTCTACTACAAGACCTTCATGTGGCCGCGCAAATTCTGGCCTAAATACGAAGAAGTGATCCGCGACGCCGCCGGTCTCGGCAAGGCGCCGGAACACACGGACGCGGATCGCTACGACAAGTGCTTTGCGCATTGCGACGTGCTGGTGGTGGGCGGCGGCCCGACCGGCCTCGCGGCTGCACACGCTGCGGCATTGTCCGGCGCGCGCGTGACGCTGGTCGACGATCAGCCGGAACTCGGCGGCTCGCTGCTGTCGTGCCGCGCGGAGATCGACGGCAAGCCCGCACTGTACTGGGTGCAGAAGATCGAAGACGAACTGCGGCAGATGCCCGAAGTGAAGATCCTGTGCCGCAGCACGGCATTCGGCTATCAGGACCACAACCTCGTGACGGTGACGCAGCGGCTCACCGAACATTTGCCGGTGTCGCAGCGCAAGGGCACGCGCGAACTGATGTGGAAGATTCGCGCGAAACGCGTGATTCTCGCGACCGGCGCGCACGAGCGTCCCATCGTGTTCGGCAACAACGATCTGCCGGGCGTGATGCTGGCATCGGCCGTATCGACCTATCTGCATCGCTATGCGGTGCTGCCGGGCCGCAACGCGGTGGTGTTCACCAATAACGACGACGGCTATCAATGCGCGCTCGATCTGAAAGCAGCCGGCGCCCAGGTGACAGTGGTCGATCCGCGCGCGAGCGAATCGAAGGGCACGCTGCCCGCTTTGGCACGCCGCTACGGCGTCAAGGTGATGAACGGTGTCGTGATCACGGCGGCGCACGGCAAACTGCGTGTGGCGTCGGTGGATCTCGCGTCGTATTCGAACGGACAGGTCGGTGCGAAGCAGAGCGAGCTCGCCTGCGATCTGCTCGCCATGTCCGGCGGCTGGAGCCCGGTGCTGCATCTGTTCGCGCAATCGGGCGGCAAGGCGCACTGGCATGACGAGAAGGCCTGCTTCGTGCCGGGCAAGGCGATGCAGCCGGAGACGAGCGTCGGCGCCTGCGCCGGCGACTTTACCTTGGGTCAGGGCATCCGCTTTGCAGTCGATGCCGGCATCGACGCGGCGCGCGCGGCGGGCTTCATTGTCGCGCGGCCGAATCCGGTGCAGGTGGCCGAGATCACGGAAGCGAAGATGTTGCCGCTGTGGCTCGTCGGCGGCCGCGAGATGGCCACGCGCGGGCCGAAGCAGTTCATCGATTTCCAGAACGACGTGTCGGCCGCGGACATTTTTCTCGCGGCGCGCGAGGGCTTCGAATCGGTCGAGCACGTGAAGCGCTATACGGCGATGGGTTTCGGCACCGACCAGGGCAAGCTCGGCAACATCAACGGCATGGCGATTCTCGCGCAGGCGCTCGGCAAGACGATTCCCGAGACCGGCACCACGACCTTCCGTCCGAACTACACGCCCGTCACCTTCGGCACGTTCGCCGGCCGCGAGCTGGGCGAGTTTCTCGATCCGGTGCGCAAGACGGCGGTGCACGAATGGCATGTGGAAAACGGCGCGGCTTTCGAGGACGTCGGCAACTGGAAGCGTCCGTGGTACTACCCGAAAGCGGGCGAAGACATGCACGCGGCAGTAGCGCGCGAATCGCTCGCGGTGCGCACGAGCGTCGGCATTCTCGATGCTTCCACGCTCGGCAAGATCGACATACAGGGCCCCGATTCGGCGAAGCTCCTCAACTGGGTCTACACGAATCCGTGGAGCAAGCTGGAGGTCGGCAAGTGCCGCTACGGCCTGATGCTCGACGAGAACGGCATGATCTTCGACGACGGCGTGACCGTGCGCCTCGCCGACCAGCACTACATGATGACGACCACCACCGGCGGCGCGGCGCGCGTGCTGACGTGGCTCGAACGCTGGCTGCAGACCGAATGGCCGGACCTGCGCGTGCGGCTCGCGTCGGTGACGGATCATTGGGCGACCTTCGCCGTGGTCGGTCCGAACAGCCGCAAGGTACTGCAGAAGGTCTGCCAGGACATCGACTTCGCGAACGCGGCGTTCCCGTTCATGAGCTATCGCGAAGGCACGGTGGCGGGCGCGGCTTCGCGTGTGATGCGCATCAGCTTCTCGGGCGAACTGGCTTATGAAGTGAACGTGCCGGCGAACGTCGGGCGAGCGGTGTGGGAAGCGTTGATGGCGGCGGGCGCGGAGTTCGACATCACGCCGTACGGCACCGAAACCATGCACGTGCTGCGGGCGGAGAAGGGCTACATCATCGTCGGCCAGGATACGGACGGCTCGATGACGCCGTACGACCTCGGCATGGGCGGGCTCGTCGCGAAGTCGAAGGACTTTCTCGGCAAGCGTTCGCTGACCCGCTCGGACACCGCGAAGGCAGGGCGCAAGCAACTGGTCGGCCTGCTCTCGGACGATCCGTCGTTCGTGATACCCGAAGGCTCGCAGATCGTCGCGGGTCCATTCCAGGGCGAGACGGCGGCGATGCTCGGCCACGTCACGTCGAGCTATTACAGCCCGATCCTGAAGCGTTCGATCGCGATGGCGGTCGTCAAGGGCGGTCTCGACAAGATCGGCGAAACGGTCACGATTCCGCTTTCGAGCGGCAAACAGATTGCAGCGAAGGTCACCAGTTCGGTGTTCTACGACAGCGAAGGAGCACGTCAACATGTGGAATGAAACGAGAGGGACGGCGTCGGTCGTGGATCGTGCTGTCGGCAAACAGACCGGCGTGTGGCAGGAGTCGCCGCTGGTCGGCACGGACGCGCTGCTGAAAAAGCATCAGGCGACGGCCAACGCGGCGTTCAGATTGAACGAGCGGCCGTTTCTGGAACTCGTGAACGTGCGCGGCGATACGCGTGACGCCGCATTCGTGCGCGCCTTTGAAAGCGTGCTCGGCTGCCGTCCGCCTGAAAAGGCGAACACGGTGGCGCGCGGCAACGGCTACGACGTAATGTGGCTCGGTCCCGACGAGTGGCTGGTGCGCTCGGCCACCGCGCACGACGCGACGCGCACTGCGCCGTTGCAGGCGAAACTCGGCGCGGCGTTCGCGGGCGTGTTCGCTTCGGCGGTGGATATCGGCAGCGGCTATACGGTGCTCGAAATCAGCGGCACGCGCACGCGTGAAGTGCTGTCGCGCGGTTGCCCGCTCGACCTGCATCCCAAGCTGTTCGGCGAAGGGCAGTGCGCGCAGAGCCATTATTTCAAGGCATCGATGACACTCCTGCCTACCGGCGCGAGCAGTTTCGATATCGTCGTGCGCCGCAGCTTCGCGGACTACTTCGTGAAGATGATGCTCGACGCAGCCGAGCCGCTGATGTCGTAAGGCGCGGCGAGCGGTCCTGTCCGAACCGCTCGCGCGTTTCATCCCTCGGTATTCGCCATGACGTCGACACGTCTAGCCACCGCGCGCCTCACCGAGCGCGCGTGCCACGAAGGCGATGCCCATGCCGCGCTCGCGCTGCTCGATCAGAGCATCGTGCTGCGGCATCGGCGCATTGCGTTGATCCGTTATCTTCTCGCGCAGCAACTCGGCGCGCCGTTGCAGGCGCGTCATCATGAATACGTCGAACGAATCGCCGCACGGTTGAGCGCGGATGCGCTCGCGCGCATTGCCGGCGCCGCGCGGGCGCGTCTGCGGGCCTGAGCGTCTCTATCGCCGCCGCCGTCGCCGCGCATGGAGCGGCGCACCCGTTCCATCCCGATGACGTATTTCTTCTATGTGGCCGATTTATGTCGGCGTCTACTGAAAACACTCAGGAGTACCCACGCGGCAAGCGCCGCATCCACCAGGGGATGACATGTCCACCGCCTATCCGCCGCGCGCGAGCGCTGCTGCCCGACTCGAACGACTGCCGTTCTCCGGTTATCACCGGACCATTTTTATCATCATCGCCATCGCGTTCTTTTTCGATTCCGTCGATCTCGGCACGATGACCTTCGTGCTCGGTTCGATCAAGACGGAATTCGGCTTATCGACAGCAACGGCGGGGCTGGTGGCCAGCGCGAGTTTCTTCGGCATGGTGATCGGCGCGGCGATCGCGGGATTGCTGGCGGATCGCTTCGGACGCCGGCCTGTGTTTCAGTGGAGCATGGTGTTGTGGGGGCTCGCGTCGTATCTGTGCTCGACGGCGCAGAGCGTGGAAGCGTTGATCTTTTATCGCGTGCTGCTTGGCTTCGGCATGGGCATGGAGTTTCCGATTGCGCAGACGTTGTTGTCGGAGTTCGTGCCGGCTGCGTCGCGCGGCCGTCTGATCGCGCTGATGGATGGTTTCTGGCCGCTCGGCTTCATTACCTCGGGCGTGGTGTCGTACTTCGTCTTGCCGGCGTTCGGCTGGCGCACGGAGTTCGCGCTTCTCGCGATTCCTGCTGTATTCGTGTTGATCGTGCGTCGCGTCGTGCCGGAGTCGCCGCGCTGGCTCGAACATCGCGGACGCCTCCATGAAGCGGACAAGATTCTCGCCGAGGTCGAAGTGAAGGTGATGAAGGCGGCCGGGCTGAGCCAGTTGCGCGCGCCCGTCATGCTTGCAGAACCGCCGGCCGCCAAGGGCACGGGGGCGTTCCGCGAGATATGGAGCATGGCTTACCGGCGTCGCACGATCATGGTGTGGACGCTATGGTTCTTCGCGCTGCTCGGTTTCTATGGGCTGACGTCGTGGCTCGGCGCGCTGATGCAGCAGGCTGGCTTTGCGGTGACGAAGTCGGTGCTGTACACGGTGCTGATTTCGCTCGGCGGGATTCCCGGCTTCATTTGCGCGGCGTGGCTGGTCGAACGTTGGGGGCGCAAGCCGACTTGCATCGCGTCGCTCGCGGGCAGCGCGGTGATGGTCTACGTCTATGGACAAACCGCGCTGCACGCGCAGACGCCGACCTTGCTGATCTGCGCCGGGCTGGCAATGCAGTTCTTTCTGTTCGCGATGTGGGCGGTGCTGTACACCTACACGCCGGAGCTGTATGGAACCGGTGCGCGGGCGACGGGTTCGGGCTTCGCGTCGGCGATCGGCCGCGTGGGTTCGCTGATCGGACCTTATGTTGTGGGCGTGGTGTTGCCGATGTTCGGCCAGGGCGGCGTGTTCTCGCTCGGCGCGATGTGTTTTGTGATCGCGGCGGCGGCGGTGTGGCTTTTGGGCATCGAGACGCGTGGGTTGGCGCTCGAGACGCTGGTGTCGGAGGCGGTTGAGACGGATGCGCGAGGGGGGGTGAGTCCGGTGCGGGAGTGAAGACTATTGCCTGCGGATAGCGCGCACCATGACGCCGTTCCAACCGAATGCGACACGGTTATCGGCCATGCGGAAAACGGCCGTACAGTTCGCGCTGTCCAGCAACGCGGTGCGCGCAGGCAGGCCGACATCCGGCGGGTCGACGTCGTAAAGTTCTTTCAACTTCGCGGCGCTGTCCACCTCACTGACCACAAAGCCGTTATGCGGCGTGCAGTTCTGGTTATTGAACTCGATACGCGTTGGCGAGATCGTCAAAACCTTCCCGAGGATCCGCCTCGCCTCAGGGATACCCGCCGAGACAGGGGAATAGGACACGACATCAGTCACCACCCATTTGCCCGCGAATTCCGCCGCAGACGGTGTTGTCTCCGACGCGCCCTGTTGCGCGCCAGCGAGTCCGGTCGAGAGAATCAGCGCGATGGCCGCGCCCAACTGACGGGCTTTCATTGCGCGGGCTGCCGGAATGGAGCGGACTCGCGCATGGATGGCCCCTAGTGAGCTAACGTACCGATGCCCCATGTGCAATTGCCGTTCGCCGGCGCATCAGTGTAGTACCGCATCACAACGCCCTCGTTGAATCGTAAGGCTGCATAGCCGGCTGCACTCATCCGCATGCTGTCATTGGCACCGGGCATTCTCCACCTCCTCAAAAACGGGGACGAGTATAGAAGGCGATGCGCGTGCGATAACACCTATCAAAATGGATAGGTAACGTGATACGGGAGCGGCAGCCACCCCGATCCTCATTTTCTAATTCAATTCCGAGCGCGAATATTAAACGGCTTCCCAGGGACCCAGGCCCACGTCGCCAACACTTTCGCGCCCGCGGGTCCGGCGCTCGTCACATGAACGACGTTCGCCGGCATCCGGTAACTTTCCCCGGCGTGGACCACTTGCGCGGGTCGCCCCTCGACCTGCACCGTGACTTCACCTTCGAGCACATAGGCGACCTCTGGCCCGGTTGCCTTGTGCTTCGGCTTGGCGGCATCGGGAGGGAATTCGGCTATGCCCATGCCCATTTCGCGATCGGTTCCCGGAACGGGGACGCGTTGAAGCACCGCGGTCTCCTTGGCATCGGGCGCCTTTTCGCCGGCATTGGCCGAAGGCGGATTCATGAGGACCGCAACGACCAACGGCACGCAACGCAAGCTGTTCATGATCGAGTCGCCCCTCTTCAATGCGGGGCCTCAGCAAGCGCCGTCAGAATCTTATAAGCAGCAGCCACCCGATCCTCGTTCGGGAAGTTCTTGTTGGTCAGCAGCACAATGCCCAACTGCTTCTCGGGCACAAAAGCCACGTACGCGCCGAACCCATTGGTCGAACCGGCCTTGTTGATCCACACGTTTGACCGAGGCGCGAGCGGCGGCTTGATCTCGACCGTGGGCGTCGCCTTTAAAGCCATCGCCGATGAATTGCCCGCCAGCAATGTCTTCAGCGCGACCGGATACGCGTATTGCTCCCAGATCAGATCCTGGGTCAGCACACCTGCCTTGAAGTAGCCGGTGTGCGTATTCGTGATCGCGCGTTGCAACTTTGCATCGAGTGGGAGCAGATTCATGTTGGCCTGCATGAAGCGCGTCATGTCGGCGGCGGTGGATTTGACGCCGTAGGCTTCGGCGGACAGCACGCCGGGTGCCATGCGGATCGGCGCACCGTCTTTCTTGTAGCCTTGCGCGTAGTCCGGCATCCGTGCTGTCGGTACGTCGATATAACTGTTCTTCAAACCCAGTGCAGGAAACATGCGCTGTTCCATCAACGCCGTGAAATCCTGCCCCATACTCTTTGCGGTAATCAATCCAAGCGTGCCGATCCCGGGATTAGCGTAAGTCCGGCACGTGCCCGGCGCGCAACTGGGCTGCCATGCCTTGAAATACTGCATGAGTTCGTCGTTGTTATTGATGTCGTCCGGCACCTGCAATGGCAGCCCACCGGGCGTATGCGTGCCCAGATTGATCAGTTTCACGTTGCCAAACTGACTGCCCTGAAGCACGGGCAGATACTTGCTCGTCGGAGCCGACAGGGAAAGATCGCCGCTGACCTGCGCATACGAAGCCAGCGTCGCCGTGAAGGTCTTGCTGATCGAGCCGAGTTCGAACAGCGTGTCGCGCGCCACGGGTTTGCCGGTCTTCGTCGACGCCACGCCGTAGTTGTACACATAAGGCTTGCCCTCGACGATGACACCGACCGCCATGCCATGAATACCGTCTTTCGCCATGAGCGGCTGGATCGCCGCGTCGACCGTCCGTTTAATGCTGTCTTGCGTGGTATCGGCTGCGTGGCTCATGAGAGCGCTCAACGCAAAGACCACGGTCGCCGTTAGGCTAAAGGCTTTGAACTTCATCTCTCGCGTTTCCTGGGTTGTCTGTCGGCGGAGGCGCTCCAAAAGATTCTTTGAAACGCCTTGAGGCCGCACTATCCGGCTTTTGCCAGACACTGACAATCGAGGATAAGTTGCGCGCGGGTAAAGAAAATCTTATGCGCGGACAACGGCGTCACGTCAAACCGTAGCGGTCTCCCGTTTTCTCGACGCCACGCCATTCGCCACGAAGTAGGGCGTATCCACCCGCGCCAGCGGTTCGCGTCCGCGAATCCGGTCGGCGATCTTCTCGGCCAGCATGATGGTCGGCGCATTCAGATTGCCGGTCGTGATGCGCGGCATGATCGACGCGTCCACCACCCGCAGCGCTTCCATGCCGTGCACGCGGCCCTCGTTATCGACCACGGCCATATCGTCGTAGCCCATCTTGCACGAACACGACGGATGAAACGCCGTCTCCGCGCGCATGCGCACGAACGTGTCGAGTTGCTCGTCGGTGGTCAGTTCGGCGCCGGGATTCAGTTCGCGGCCGCGATAACGGTCGAGCGCCGGTTGCCGCATGATCTCGCGCGTGATGCGGATGCCGTCGCGGAACTCGCGCCAGTCGAGCGGATCGGCCATGTAGTTGAACAGGATGCTCGGATGCGCGTTCGGATCGCGCGACGTGAGCTTCACGCGGCCGCGGCTCGGCGAGCGCATCGAACCGACGTGTGCCTGGAAGCCGTGCATCTTGATGGCGTTCGAACCGTTGTAATTGATCGCGACCGGCAGGAAGTGATATTGAATGTTCGGCCACAGATCGTCATCGCGCGTGCGGATAAAGCCGCCTGCCTCGAACTGATTGCTCGCGCCGATTCCCGTGCCCTTGACCAGCCATTCGAGTCCGATAGCCGGTTGATTCCACCACTGCAACGCCGGATAAAGCGAAACCGGCTCCTTGCACTCGTACTGGATATACATCTCCAGATGGTCCTGCAGGTTCTCGCCGACACCTGGCAGATCGTGAACGAGCGGCACGTCGAGTTCGCGCAGCCACGTGGAGCGGCCCACACCCGAGCGTTGCAGCAACTGCGGCGACGCGATCGCGCCGCTGCACACGAGCACCTCGCGGCGTGCCTGCGCATTCACCGCATTGCCGTGATGCAGATACGCGACGCCGACCGCGCGCTTGCCGGAGAACAGCACGCGATCCGTCACGGCATGCGTGACGATGGTGAGATTCGGCCGCGCTTTCGCGCGATCCAGATAACCGCGCGCCGTGCTGGCGCGCCGGCCGTTCGCCGTGACCGTGCGATCCATCGGGCCGAAGCCTTCCTGTTGATAGCCGTTCAGGTCGTCGGTGCGTGGAAAGCCGGCCTGCACACCGGCTTCGACCATCGCGGCGAAGAGCGGATTATTGCCGGGCTTGCTGGTGGTCACGTGCACCGGGCCGTCGCCGCCGTGATAGGCGTTCGCGCCCGCATCGCGCGTTTCGGCCTTGCGGAAATACGGCAGACAATCCAGATAGGTCCAATTTTCCAGACCGGCGTGCGCGGCCCATCCGTCGTAATCGAGCGCATTGCCGCGGATATAGCACATGCCGTTGATCAGCGACGATCCGCCGAGCCCCTTGCCGCGCCCGCATTCCATGCGCCGGTTGTTCATGTGCGGCTCGGGGTCCGTTTCGTACGCCCAGTTGTAGCGCCGCCCTTGCAGCGGAAAGGCGAGCGCGGCCGGCATCTGCGTGCGGAAGTCGAAGCGGTAGTCGGGGCCGCCTGCTTCGAGCAGCAGCACGGTCACGTCCGCGTCTTCGGTCAGACGCGAGGCGAGCACGTTGCCCGCCGAACCCGCGCCCACGATGATGTAGTCGTATTCGTTCGCAGCCATCGCGCGCTCTCCTTAAAACACCGGTTGATACGGGCCGAGTTCGACCTGCACGGACTTGATGCGCGTGTAGTGTTCGAGCGTGGTGATGCCGTTTTCGCGGCCCACGCCCGATTGCTTGTAGCCGCCCACCGGCATTTCCGCGGGCGATTCGCCCCACGTATTGATCCAGCAGATGCCTGCTTCCAGCTGATGAATCACGCGATGCGCGCGCGCCAGGTTCTCAGTCACGACGCCCGCGGCAAGACCATAAGCGGTGTGGTTCGCGCGCGCGACGGCTTCGTCTTCGTCGTCGAAAACGAGAATGCTCATCACCGGTCCGAAGATTTCTTCGCGCACGATGCGCATGTCGTCATGGCAGTCGGCAAAAACCGTCGGCTCGACATATTGGCCGGTGCCGAAGTGGCCTTCGGTGAGACGCTTGCCGCCTGCCACGAGCCGCGCGCCTTCCTGCTTGCCGCTTTCGATATAGCCCAGCACCTTGTGCAATTGCGCGGCGCTGACCAGCGGCCCGAAGTTGGTGGCCGCGTCGGTGGGCGCGCCCACGCGAATGCGCTTGACGCGTTCCAGCACCAGCGCTTCGAAGCGCTCCAGCACGCCGCGTTGCACGAATACGCGTGTGCCGTTGGTGCAGACCTGGCCGGAGCTGAAGAAGTTGGCGCTCATCGAGATGTCGGCGGCGCGTTCGAGATTGGCGTCGTCGAACACGAGGAGGGGCGACTTGCCGCCGAGTTCCATTGTCACTTCTTTCAGCGACGAAGCGCCCGCCATCGACATCACTTTCTTGCCCGTTTCCACGCCGCCGGTGAACGAAATTTTCTCTATGTCGGGATGCGCGGCGAGCATCGCGCCGACGCGTCCGTCGCCTTGCACGACGTTGAACACGCCTGCGGGCACGCCGGCTTCGGTATAGATCTCGGCGAGCTTCAGCGCCGACAGCGGCGTGATCTCGCTCGGCTTGAAGATCATCGCGTTGCCGGCCGCAAGCGCGGGCGCCGACTTCCAGCACGCGATCTGGATCGGGTAGTTCCATGCGCCGATGCCCGCGCAAACGCCCAGCGGTTCGCGCCGCGTATAGACGAACGACGTGGGCCGCAACGGAATCTGCTGTCCCTCGATCGCAGTGGCGAGGCCCGCGTAGTACTCGATCACGTCCGCGCCGGTGACGATATCCACCGCGAGGGTTTCCGCGACCGGCTTGCCGGTGTCGCGCGTTTCGAGCGCGGCGAGTTCGTCGTTGCGCTCGCGCAGAAGCTCGACGGCGCGGCGCAGAATGCGCGAACGCTGCATGGCCGTGAGCGCGGCCCATTCGCGTTGGCCTTGCTGCGCGGATCGTACGGCGCGATCGACGTCGGCCGCCGACGCCTGCTGCACGCTCGCGAGCGTTTCGCCGGTGGCGGGGTCGAGTGTGTCGAAAGTTTCGCCGCTGGTGGCGTCGACGTACACGCCGCCGATATAGAGACGTTGCGTTGCGAATACCGCCATGACTAACTCCTTTCTGAATGTGTCGCCGATCTGATCGTGCGCTTACCCGTGCGATGCGAGGACCAGATCGATATAGTCGTTGGCCACGCGCAGCGCGGCTTTGGTGTCGAACGGCTCGCCCGCGAGCGCGCCGCGCAGCCACAGGCCGTCGATCAGCGCCGCGAGGCCGCTCGCCGCACGGCGCGCCGCGACACGCGGCATGGCCTTGGAAAAATCCGCGCACAGATTCGAGTTCAGGCGGCGCGTGTTTACGTACTGCAGCCGCCGCAATGCCGGCTTGTGCATGCTCTCGGACCAGAACGCGAGCCAGGTTTTCATGACCGGGCCGCTGGTCTGTTCGGCGTCGAAATTCGCGGCGACCACCGCGCGTAACTTCGAGCGCGGATCCGCTTTCGCCGCGCGGCGCCTGCGTGATGTGGCCTGCCACAAGTCGCGCAGCACGTGACGCATGGTGGCTTCGAGCAAGCCGTCCTTGTCGCCGAAATAGTGGCTGACGATGCCGGTGGAAATGCTCGCGCGCTGCGCGACCGAAGCCAGCGTGGCCCCCGCGAGACCGGTCTGGTCGATCGTGTGGAGCGTGGCGTCGATCAACTGCGCGCGGCGGATTTCGCGCATTCCGAGTTTGGGCATGGTGCTGGCGTTAGGTGCTGGCGTTGGCTGCGGGCGGACTGCGTTAGATGAAAGCAATCCGTCCACGTGGATTCGAACGACCATGTTAGGTTTTTTATATTGAACGGTCAATCAATAAAAAACCATCTGCGGCAGGATGGGCGAGGGCTTCGCTCGCCGTGTCGGTTCCGGCCAAACCCATGTCGCGTTCGGCACATGCGCCTGGTTCACCGGGCGCTACGCTCGTTGAACGGCGTGCTTTTGACGAACCGGGCGAACCGGGCGCGCCGCTCACAAGACATGGAGACAGACAATGAGCAGCAATCGCGGCGTCGTGTATCTGGGGCAGGGCAAGGTGGAAGTGCAGTCGATCGACTTTCCGAAGATGGTTGATCCGCGTGGCCGGTCGATCGGTCACGGCGTGATCCTGAAGGTGGTGAGCACGAATATTTGCGGCTCCGATCAGCACATGGTGCGTGGCCGCACGACCGCCGAAGTCGGCCTCGTGCTCGGCCACGAGATTACCGGCGAGGTGATCGAAGTGGGCCGCGACGTCGAAACGCTGAAGGTCGGCGATCTCGTTTCCGTGCCGTTCAACGTGGCCTGCGGACGCTGTCCGACCTGCAAGGCCCAGCATACCGGCGTGTGCCTGAACGTGAATCCGTCGCGGGCCGGTGGCGCTTATGGTTACGTGGACATGGGCGGCTGGATCGGCGGCCAGGCCGAATACGTGCTGGTGCCGTACGCCGACTTCAATCTGCTGAAATTCCCCGACCATGCGCAGGCCATGGCGAAAATCCGCGACCTCACGTGTCTGTCCGACATTCTGCCGACCGGCTACCACGGCGCGGTGATGGCAGGCGTGAAGCCCGGCGCCACCGTGTATATCGCGGGGGCGGGTCCGGTGGGCATGGCGGCGGCTGCTTCGGCGCGCTTGCTGGGCGCGGCCTGCACGATCGTCGGCGATATGAACGAGGAGCGTCTCGCGCACGCGCGCAAGATGGGCTTCCAGACCATCGATCTGTCGAAGGACGCCACGCTGGGCGAGCAGATCGAGCAGATTCTCGGCAAGCCTGAAGTGGACTGCGCGGTCGACTGCGTCGGCTTCGAAGCGCACGGCCACGGCAGCAGCGGATCGCACGAGGAAGCACCGGCCACCGTGCTCAACTCGCTGATGGAGATCACCCGGGCCGCGGGCGCGATCGGCATTCCGGGCCTGTACGTCACGGACGATCCGGGCGCCGCCGATGCCGCCGCGCGCAAAGGCAGCCTGAGCATCCGTTTCGGTCTGGGCTGGGCCAAGTCGCACTCGTTCCATACCGGGCAGACGCCGGTCATGAAATACAACCACAATCTCATGCAGGCGATCTTGTGGGACCGTTTGCCGATTGCGGATATCGTCAACGTGACCGTGGTGTCGCTCGACCAGGCGCCTGATGGTTATCGTCAGTTCGATGGCGGCGCGCCGAAGAAGTTTGTGATCGATCCGCATGGCTTGCTGAAGGCGGCTTGATCGTGGCTTGAGCGCGGCATGAGGTGGCGGCGGGACTGCCTGCGCAGTCTCGCGCAGCGCTGCGTCGTCGTCGGGCGGAAAGGTGAATAGCCGAAACCGCTGGCCTGCAAAAAACGCGTTGAACGGAAAACCGCTCAACGCGTTTGTATTTGCGGCGGCTGCGCACCCAAGCCGTCAATCTATCAATCGCCTCAAGCCGCCAGCACCGGCACTGCCGCGAGCGATGGCGCCTGCTTGCGCCGCTCGCGCGTCGGCGCCGTGCCGAACGCGTCGCGATAGCTCTTCGAGAAATGGCACGCCGACTGGAAGCCGCATGCCATCGTGATGTGCATGATCGACATATCGGTTTGCAGCAGCAGTTCTCGCGCGCGCCGCAGACGCAGCGTCAGGTAGTAATGCGTTGGCGTCATGCCCAGATGTTCGCGGAACAGGCGCTGCAATTGCCGTTGCGACATGCCGGCGAGGCGCGCGAGTTCTTCGCGCGAGAGCGGCTCCTCGATATTGTTCTCCATCAGCGAGATCACTTCGAAGAGCGACTTGTTGGCTGAGCCGAGTCGCGCCACCAGCGGCATTTTCTGTTGCGCGCTGGTGTCGCGCACATGTTCGACGATGAACTGCTCGGCGATCTGCGTGACGCGTGCCGTGCCGACGCGTGGCGCGATAAGGTTCAGCATCATGTCGAGCGGCGCCACACCGCCGGTGCACGTGACGCGATCGCGATCGATCACGAACAGTTCTTTCAGAAAGCGCGTGTCGGGAAACTCTTCCTTGAGCGCCGACATGTTCTCCCAGTGAATCGCGCAAGCATAACCCGCCAGCAAACCGGCGCGCGCCAATGCGTACGTGCCGGTACACAGGCTGCCGAGCACGCAGCCCAGCCGCGCGAAGCGGCGCAATGCGGAAAGATGGGCGGGAGTGGTGGCGCGCTGCACGTCGATGCCGCCGACCACGAACACGATGTCCGGCTGCCCGACGCATTCGACCGGTCCCGTATCGACCGACAAACCGTTGCTGGCCGTGACCGGGCCGCCATCGGGACTCACGATCGACCAGCGGTAAAGCGTTTGGCCCGTGAGGTAGTTCGCCATGCGCAGGACTTCGATCGCGTTGGTGAACGCAATCATGGTGAAGTTGGGAACCGGCATGAAAGCGAAATGCGACAGCGACGCCGTGCGATCGGTGGACATGAGAGGAATGATTCCTTCGAATCTGTAATGTCACGTCGCCGTGGGGAGCAGCGACTTCTTTAATTTTGAGGACTATGGCAACTACCGTGCCATCAGGCTAAACCCTCGGTTAGCCCGTATACGACTCGGATAACTAAACAGGTGGCACCAGAACAGAGCCGTACGGGTCCGCTTGCGCACCTGAAGCGCGCACGGCGTTCGCGTGCAGTGCAGCATGAACGCGCGTTCGGCACGCTCGTTCGGTCAAGGGAGGGAGCGCGGCAGCGCCGACTTGTGAAAAAAGGACGCGTATGGCGGAAAAGGCAAAGAACGCGTCTGAATTCATAAATTGGCGGGCGAGGCGAGCGTCAAGAATAGACGCAATGCACACCGGTAGTAGCACGGGCGAAGCAAAGCCCAGACGCGGCTTCCGGCCTTCCGTCAACGACTCCACGGACCTTCCATGTCGAACCCGAATCCTTTCTTCGAAGCAACGCTCGCCACGCGCGATACGGCGGTGCGCGGCGCTATTCTGAAAGAGCTCGAGCGCCAGCAGTCGCAAGTCGAACTGATCGCGTCGGAAAACATCGTGTCGCGCGCGGTGCTCGAAGCGCAGGGCTCGGTGCTGACCAACAAGTATGCGGAAGGCTATCCGGGAAAGCGTTACTACGGCGGTTGCGAATATGCCGACGTGGTCGAAACGCTGGCGCTCGACCGCATCAAGCAACTCTTCAACGCGAAATTCGCCAACGTGCAGCCGCATTCCGGCGCCCAGGCGAACGGCGCGGTGATGCTCGCGCTGGTGAAACCGGGCGACACGGTGCTCGGCATGTCGCTCGACGCCGGCGGCCACCTCACGCACGGCGCCAAGCCGGCCATGTCGGGCAAGTGGTTCAACGCGGTGCAGTACGGCGTGAATCGCGACACGATGCTGATCGATTACGAGCAGATCGAAGAACTCGCGCAGCAGCACAAACCCGCATTGCTGATCGCCGGCTTTTCGGCTTATCCGCGTGCGCTGGATTTTGCACGACTGCGCGCGATAGCCGATAGCGTCGGCGCAAAGTTGATGGTGGATATGGCGCACATTGCCGGAATCATCGCGGCGGGGCGTCACCAGAATTCGGTCGAGCATGCGCACGTGGTGACGTCGACCACGCACAAGACGCTGCGCGGTCCGCGCGGCGGCTTTGTGCTGACGAATGACGAAGACATCGCGAAGAAGATCAACTCGGCCGTGTTCCCTGGCTTGCAGGGCGGTCCGCTCATGCATGTGATCGCCGGCAAGGCGGTCGCGTTCGGCGAAGCGCTGGAACCGGGCTTCAAGACCTACATCGACAGCGTGCTCGCGAATGCGCAGGCACTCGGCGAAGTGCTCAAGGCGGGCGGCGTCGATCTGGTCACGGGTGGCACGGACAACCATCTGCTGCTGGTCGATCTGCGACCCAAGGGCCTGAAAGGCAACCAGGTCGAGCAGGCCCTGGAACGCGCGGGCATCACCTGCAACAAGAACGGCATTCCCTTCGATACCGAGAAGCCGACGGTTACTTCCGGCATTCGCCTGGGCACACCCGCGGGCACCACGCGCGGCTTCGGCGTCAGCGAGTTCCGCGAAATCGGGCGGCTGATCGTCGAAGTGCTCGACGCGCTGCGCGACCAACCCGAAGGCCATGCCGCCACCGAACAACGCGTGCGCCGCGAGATTTTCGCGCTGTGCGAACGCTTTCCCATCTACTGAGTACGCCTGGAGCACACGATGAGCACATTGCACGACAACAGCATCATCATCGACGGTCTGAACATTTCGAAGTTCGAGCGCTCGGTGTTCGAGGACATGCGCAAGGGCGGCGTGACCGCGGTGAACTGCACGGTCTCGGTCTGGGAAAGCTTCCAGAAGACCGTCGACAACATCGCCGAAATGAAGCAGCAGATTCGCGAGTACGGCGAGATTCTCACACTGGTGCGCACCACGGACGACATTTTCCGCGCGAAGAAAGAGAACAAGACAGGCATCATTTTCGGCTTCCAGAACGCGCATGCTTTCGAGGACAACCTCGGCTATATCGAAGCGTTCAAGGACCTCGGCGTGAACGTGGTGCAGCTTTGCTACAACACGCAGAACCTCGTGGGCACCGGTTGCTATGAGCGCGACGGCGGCCTGTCGGGCTATGGCCGCGAGGTGATCCAGGAGATGAACCGGGTCGGCATCATGGTCGATCTCTCGCATGTGGGCGGCAAGACTTCTTCTGAGGCGATCGCCGCGTCGAACAAGCCGGTGTGCTACTCGCATTGCTGCCCGTCGGGTCTGAAAGAGCATCCGCGCAACAAGAGCGACGAGCAACTGAAGGAGATCGCGGACGCGGGCGGTTTCGTCGGCGTGACGATGTTCGCGCCGTTCCTCAAGCGCGGCCCGGATGCGACCGTCGAAGACTATATCGAAGCGATCGAGTACGTGGTGAATCTGATCGGTGAAGATCAGGTCGGCATCGGCACGGATTTCACGCAAGGCTACAGCACGGAGTTCTTCGACTGGATCACGCACGACAAAGGCCGTTATCGCCAGTTGACGAACTTCGGCAAGGTGGTGAATCCGGAAGGCATCCGCACGATCGGCGAGTTTCCCAACCTGACGGCCGCGATGGAGCGCGCCGGCTGGAGCGAGACGCGCATCAAGAAGATCATGGGTGAAAACTGGGTGCGGGTGTTTGGCGAAGTCTGGAAGGTGTGACCTTCCAGCGCTGCTGAAACCTCACTCGCACACATAAAAAACGGAGCCTCCACATGCAACCTCAACTGCCTATCGACGTCGATGCGAACACCGGCGTCTGGACCACCGACGCGCTGCCCATGCTGTACGTGCCGCGCCATTTCTTCACGAACAACCACACCGCCGTGGAAGAAGCGCTCGGCCTCGAGACGTATGCCGAGATTCTCTACAAGGCCGGCTACAAGTCGGCGTATTTCTGGTGCGACAAGGAAGCGAAGCAGCATGGCCTCGCCGGCATGGCGGTGTTCGAGCATTACCTGAAGCGTCTGTCGCAACGCGGCTGGGGCATCTTCACGATCACCGAAGCCGATCCGTCGAGTTCGCACGCGCGCATCGAGTTGCATCACTCGTCGTTCGTGCTGGCGCAGCCGGACAAGGTCGGCAAGCTTTGCTACATGTTCGCCGGCTGGTTCGCGGGCGCGATGGACTGGGTCAACGACACCGCGCCGGACGCGTCGCGCAAGGGCCCGCCGTCGCATTCGAGAGAAGCGCAATGCGCGGCCGAGCACCATGACCACTGCGTGTTCGAAGTGTCGCCGCTGGCTTCCTGAGCGCGCACGACACCGCAAAAAAGCACTCCATTCCGAGGTCGATCGCAATGCGTTACCCGAACCTTTTCAAGCCTCTCACGCTGAACAAGCTGACCTTGCGCAACCGCATCGTCAGCACCGCGCATGCGGAGGTCTATGCGGAGCCGGGCGGCCTGCCCGGCGACCGCTATATCCGTTACTACGAAGAAAAGGCCAAGGGTGGCGTCGGCCTCGCGGTGTGCGGCGGCTCGAGCCCGGTGTCGATCGACAGCCCGCAAGGCTGGTGGAAGTCGGTGAATCTGTCGACCGACAAGATCATCGATCCGCTCGCGCGGCTCGCCGAAGCCATGCACACGCACGGCGCGAAAATCATGATTCAGGCCACGCACATGGGACGCCGTTCCGCGTTTCATGGCGAGCATTGGCCGCATCTGATGTCGCCGTCCGGCGTGCGTGAGCCGGTGCATCGCGGCAACGCGAAGATCATCGAAGTCGAGGAAATTCGCCGCATCATCAGCGATTTCGCGGCGGCCGCGAAACGCGTGAAAGACGCGGGCATGGACGGCGTGGAAATCTCGGCGGCGCACCAGCATCTGATCGACCAGTTCTGGAGCCCACGCACCAATTTTCGCACCGACGAGTGGGGCGGCTCGCTCGAAAACCGCCTGCGTTTCGGTACGGAAGTATTGAAGGCCGTGCGTGAAGCAGTCGGCGCGGACTTCTGCGTCGGCCTGCGCATGTGCGGCGACGAGTTCCATGAAGACGGGCTCGATCACGAACAACTGAAGGAAATCGCCCAGGCGATGAGTGAAACCGGCCTGATCGATTACCTCGGCGTGATCGGCTCGGGTGCGGACACGCATAACACGCTCGCCAACTGCATGCCGCCGATGGCGCTGCCGCCCGAACCGTTCGTGCATCTCGCGGCCGGCATCAAGTCGGTGGTGAAGCTGCCGGTCATGCACGCGCAAAGCATTCGCGACGCGGGCCAGGCGGAGCGCCTCCTCGCCAGCGGCATGGTCGATCTGGTCGGCATGACGCGCGCGCAGATTGCCGATCCGCATATGGTCATCAAGATCCGCGATGGCCGCGAGGATGAAATCAAGCAGTGCGTCGGCGCGAATTATTGCATCGACCGCCAGTACAACGGGCTCGACGTGCTGTGCGTGCAGAACGCCGCGACCTCGCGTGAAGAAACGATGCCGCACGTGATCGCCAAAACGCGCGGGCCGAAGCGCAAGGTGGTGGTGGTCGGCGCGGGCCCAGCGGGACTCGAAGCGGCGCGCGTGGCGAAGTCGCGCGGCCATGACGTGGTGCTGTTCGAGAAGAACGACTACGTCGGCGGCCAGATCATGCTGGCCGCGAAAGCGCCGCAGCGCGAACAGATGGCGGGCATCGTGCGCTGGTTCGACATGGAGACGAAGCGCCTCGGCGTGGACCGGCGCCTCGGTGTCGCCGCCGACCAGAAAACCATCATGGCCGAGAAGCCGGACATCGTCGTGCTCGCCACCGGCGGTTCGTCGTTCACGTCGCAAGTGGCGGCGTGGGGCGTCGACGAAGGCCTCGCCGTGAGTTCGTGGGATGTGCTCTCGGGCAAGGTCGAGCCGGGCAAGAACGTGCTGGTGTACGACGGCGTGAGCACGCATGCCGGCGCGGGCGTGGCCGACTTCATGTCGAGCCGCGGTTCGAACGTCGAGATCGTGACTCCGGACGTGAAGGTTGCCGACGATGTGGGCGGCACCACCTTCCCGATCTTCTACCGCCGGCTCTACGCGCAAGGCGTGATCCATACGCCGAACTACTGGCTCGATAAGGTCTACGAGGAAGACGGCAAGAAGATCGCCGTGATCCGCAACGAGTACACCGAAGAGCAGGAAGAGCGCGCGGTCGATCAGGTGGTGATCGAGAACGGCAGCACGCCGAACGACGAGCTGTACTGGAAGCTCAAGCCGGAGTCGGTGAATCGCGGCCAGGTGGACGTGCATAAGCTGTTCGCCTCCGAGCCGCAACCGTCTTTGAGCGAGGAACTCGGCAATGGCCGCTTCCTGCTGTTCCGTGTCGGCGACTGCATTTCCATGCACAACATTCACGGCGCGATTTACGACGCGCTGCGCCTTTGCAAGGATTTCTGACGATGAGCCCCGTGTTTGTCATCACCGTCCTGCTGTGGTTGTCGGTGGCTGGTCTGGCGTTCGCGCTCGTCAAACGCGCCGCGTATTGGCGCGAAGGCCGCGCGACGGCGGCGGGCGCGTACGGCTGGACCAATCTTCTGTCGATTCCCAAGCGCTACTTCGTGGATCTGCATCATGTGGTGGCGCGCGATCCGTACATCGCCAAAACGCACGTGGCGACCGCGGGCGGCGCGATTCTCGCGATGGCGCTGGTGTTCGTCAACTATGGGCTGGCGATCTACTCGCCGTGGCTCGACAAGCTGATCTTTCTCGCCGCGCTCGTGATGCTGGTCGGCGCGGTGTTCGTCTGGCGTCGACGTCATGGTGCGAAAGCGGTGCCGGCGCGGCTCTCGCGCGGACCTTGGGATCATTTGCCGCTGTTGCTTGGCTCGTTCGCACTCGGTCTCGTGCTGTTCATCGCGCTGCCTGCCGGTGCGATGTCCGGCGCGCTTGCGATCATCGTCGCGCTGCTGATCGCCGCTGGCGCGTTTGCGATGACGTTCGGCGCGGCGCGCGGCGGGCCGATGAAGCATGCGCTCGCTGGTCTGCTGCACCTTGCGTTTCATCCGCGTCAGGAGCGTTTTGCGGAGCGCAATGACAACGACGTGGTGCCGCCTACGGCATTGAAAGCGCCGCTGCTCGACGCGAAAGAATACGGCGTCGGCAAGCCGGTCGAGTTTCGCTGGAATCAGTTGCTCAGTTTCGATGCGTGCGTGCAATGCGGCAAGTGCGAAGCGGCCTGTCCGGCGTTCGCCGCCGGTCAGCCGCTCAATCCGAAGAAGCTGATTCAGGATCTGGTCACGGGCATGGTGGGCGGCACGGACGCGGAATACGCGGGCAGTCCCACGCCGGGCATTCCGGTCGGCAAGCATGCCGGCGCGCCCGACAAGCCGCTCATCTCGACGATGATCGAAGCGGACACGCTGTGGTCATGCACGACCTGCCGCGCGTGCGTGCAGGAATGCCCGATGCTGATCGAACACGTCGACGCGATCGTCGATATGCGCCGCAATCAGACGCTGGTGGAAGGCAGCGTGCCGGGCAAAGGCCCGATCACGCTCGCGAATCTGCGCGAGACGGGCAGTTCGAACGGCTACGACATCGGCGCGCGTTACGACTGGGCCGTCGATCTGCAGGTGCAGGTCGCCCAGCCGGGCCGTCCGGTGGACGTACTGCTGATCGCCGGCGAAGGCGCGTTCGACATGCGCTATCAACGCACGCTGCGCGCTTTGGTCAAGGTGCTGAATCGCGCGGGTATCGACTACGCGGTGTTAGGCGGCGTGGAAACCGATACCGGCGACACGGCCCGGCGTCTCGGCGACGAGGCCACCTTCCAGCAACTCGCGCTGAAGCTGATCGGCACGCTCTCGCAGTACTCGTTCCGCAAGATCGTCACCGCCGATCCACACGTGCTGCATAGCCTGCGCAACGAGTATCGTGCGCTGGGCAGCTTCTACGAAGTGCAGCACCACACGGCGCTGATCGAGCAACTGGTCGCGAGCGGCAAGCTGACGCCGCGCGCCGTGGCCGCTTTCGCGGATCGCAAGATCACGTATCACGACCCGTGCTATCTGGGCCGCTATAACGGTGAGACCGAAGCGCCGCGCAAGCTGTTGAAGACCATCGGCATCAAGGTCGTGGAGATGGAGCGCAACGGCATGCGCGGACGCTGCTGCGGCGGTGGCGGCGGTGCACCCTTGACCGATATTCCGGGCAAGCGGCGTATTCCGGATATCCGTATCGACGACGCGAAAACCGTCGGCGCGGAGATCGTCGCGGTGGGCTGTCCGAATTGCACGGCGATGCTCGAAGGCGTGGTGGGGCCGCGTCCGGAAGTGCTGGACGTCGCCGAACTGGTTGCAGCGGCGCTGGAGTAACGCGATGAACACGCTCAAACGAATCGATCCGCGCCGTCCGTTCACGATCACGGCAGACGGACTCAAACGCATCACGCTCGGCGTAGTGGGTGCGGCCAGTTCAATGGAAACGGCCATGCACGGCGCCGGCGCCTTGCACCGCGAGCAGGCCAAACCGCGCCGCACCACGGCGGCGCCGCAGCGCGTGATACTCGTCGCCGCGCACGCGGACCGTGGCGCGTTGGACGATCACGCGCGGCAGACATTGGCCGGCGCGGCGCTGATTGCCGACGCCGCGACCGAAGTCGTGCTGCTGGTATTCGGCGAGTTCGGCGGCGATGCTGCCACGCTCGGCGCCGACAAACTGATCGAGTTGCCGATGTTCGACCGCCGCAATTTTGCGCCGCTGGACGAATTGAACGCGCTGGCTGCGTGCGTCGCGGCGTATGCGCCGGTGCACATTTTCCTGCCGGACAACGCAACCGGCGACGGCGATCTCGGCCGCCGTTATGCCGCAGCCGCGAATGCAAGCGTGGCGGCGCATGTCGTCGAGATCGATGCCGCGCATGTGGCGAGCTATGTTCATGCGAATACAGCGTTCGCCTCGCGCGCTTTGCCCGAGGTGGTGCTGCTCGCGCCCAACGCAGTGGATGCAAAGCTGCCGTTTGTCGGTGCGGGCGAACGCGTCATGTGGCGTTTCGACGGCGAACCTGCGGCGCAGCAGCAAGGCCACGGCACAGTGCGCGATCTCGGCATCGAGGAAATCGACGCCGCGCAATTGGCGCTCGAAGAAGCGGATTTCATCGTCTCGGCCGGCAACGGCGTGAGCGACGTGCCGGCGTTCGAGCGTCTTGCGGTCACGCTGGGCGCGGCAATCGGCGCGAGCCGCGTTGCCGTGGACGACGGCAAGTTCACCCGCGACAAACAGATCGGCGCGACCGGCAAGACCGTCGAGGCAAGCGTCTATATCGCCTTCGGTATTTCCGGCGCGGTGCAGCATCTGCAAGGCATCAAGGATTGCCGGCATGTGATCGCGGTGAACCTCGACGCCAGCGCGCCGATCGCCAAACGCGCGAACCTCACGGTGATCGCGGACGCACAGGAAACCATCGCGGCGCTCAACGAAGCGGCGGCCGCGGCGCGCACGGCACGCGGAACCGGTGCGGCGCTGCTGAATTCAACGGCTGTGGCCGAAGGAGCGCTCGCATGAAGATCGCCGTCCTCGTTTCCGTGGGCCGTCATCCGGTGAGCGGCACCGCGCGCTACAGCCGCAACGACGCCGCCGCGCTGACTCTCGCGCTCTCGCTTGCCAGAACGCACAACGCAACGCTCGACGTGTTGCATGCGGGCGATCCGTCCAACCCTGCGTTAAAAGAATATCTGGCGCTCGGCGCACGCTCAGTCGAAGTGCTCGAAATAGCCGCAACGCCTGAACTGCAGGCCGACGCAGCGGCGCCGCTCGCCGCGCGTCTGCATGGCTACGACCTCGTACTGACCGGCACGCGCGCTGAAGGCGCGTTCGACAGCGGCATGCTGCCGTATCGCGTCGCCAATGCGCTGGAAATGCCGCTGGTCGGCGCCGCCGTCGACATCACGCTGCGCGACGGCTGCGCGGAAGTCCGTCAATTCATGCCGAAGGGTTTGCGCCGTCGCGTGGAAGTGCGGCTGCCTGCGCTGATCGCCGTGCATCCGCTCGCCAACGCCGCACCGACCTACGCGTATGCACGCTTGCGCGAAGGCACGATCCGCCCGGTTGCGACGCCTGCCGCCGCCACCCCCGACGACCTCGCCTGGACCGTACGCCCGGCAGCCGCCAAACCCGTGCGGCTCGCCGCGGCCGAAAAGCGCTCCGGCCACGCCCGCATGCTCTCGGCCACCACGACCGAAAGCCGTGGCGGCAGCGTCGTAATTGAAGGAAGTTCTGTCGAAAAAGCACAAGTGATCCTGGCGTATTTGCGCGAGCATCAACTCGTGGATTACTGATTTCCGGTTCGGGCCAGCACGCGTCCAGGAGGGCCTGGCGCGGCGCCAGACGTGACATGCAACGGAGCACACAATGAAAGTTTCGGCAGACGTTCGCGCAATGATCGAACGCCGCAAAAAGAATTACACGCTGGAAGCGCCGTTCTACACGAGCGAGGATATTTTCGCGCTCGACATGGACGCAATCTTCCGGCAACACTGGATCCAGGTCGCGGTGGAACCGGACGTGCCGGAACCGGGCGATTACATCACGGTGGAGATCGGCAACGATTCGATCCTGATCGTACGCGACGACGACATGCAGGTGAGGGCGTTTCACAACGTCTGCCGCCATCGCGGCGCGCGCCTGTGCAATACCGACAAAGGCTCGCTCGGCAATATCGTCTGCCCGTATCACAGCTGGACCTACAACCTGAACGGCGACCTGATGTTCGCCGAACACATGGGCGATCAGTTCGACCGCTGCAAACATAGTCTGAAGTCCGTGCATGTCGAGAATCTGGCGGGCCTCATTTTCATTTGCCTCGCCGACAATCCGCCGACCGACTTCGCCGTGATGCGTGCCGCGATGGAACCGTATCTGCTGCCGCACGATCTGGCCGGATGCAAGATCGCGGCCTCGATCGACATTATCGAAGACGGCAACTGGAAGCTCACGATGGAGAACAATCGCGAGTGCTATCACTGCGTCGCGAACCATCCCGAGCTGACCATTTCGCTCTACGAATACGGCTTCGGTTATCAACGCACGCCGGCCAACGAAGAGGGCATGGCCGCGTTCGAAGAGACCGTGGCGCGCCGCACCGCGCAATGGGAGGCGATGAAGCTGCCGTCGGCGGAAATCGAACGGCTGGCGGATCTGGTCACGGGTTTCCGCACGCAACGCCTGCCGCTCGATCGCGACGGCGAATCGCAGACGCTCGACGCGAAAGTGGCGTCGAAGAAACTGCTCGGCGGTTTCGAGCAGGCTGACCTCGGCGGACTGTCGTTCTGGACGCAGCCGAATTCGTGGCATCACTTCATGAGCGATCACATCGTCAGCTTCTCGGTGATTCCGCTCTCGGCCGGCAAGACGCTGGTGCGCACCAAGTGGCTCGTTCACAAGGACGCGCGCGAAGGCATCGATTACGACGTAAACAACCTCACAGCCGTGTGGCGCGCCACCAACGACCAGGATCGCGCGCTCGTCGAGTACTCGCAGCGCGGCGCGACCAGCAGCGCGTATGAGCCGGGCCCGTATTCGCCGTTCACGGAAGGGCTCGTCGAGAAGTTCTGCGAGTGGTACATCGCGCGCATGGCGGATTACAGCAATGCGCCCCAAACCCACGACGCCGGCGATACCGCGCCGGCCGCGCATGGCGAAAAAGTCGTGTCCTTCATGCGCTGAGCGCGACGCTGCAACCAGGAGTCGGAGAAAACAATGATGCGCGATCAGGCGACGTTTCAACTGAGCCCCGAACCGGCTTCAGATCACGCTGCGAGCCGCGTCACGCAGCCGCGGTTCTGGGAGACGTTGCCGCCACGCTGGAATAGCGATACCGACGACACGCTGGTGTGCTGTCAGGTTCGCCAGGAAACGCACGACGTGAAGAGCTTTTTCTTCCGTGCGCCGTCCGGGCGGGCCTTCGTGTTCGAGCCGGGGCAGTTCATTACGCTGGAACTGGAGATCGACGGTGAATCGATCAACCGTTGCTATACGATTTCGTCGCCGCCCACGCGTCCTCACACAATCTCGATCACGGTGAAGCGCGTGCCGGGCGGCAAGGTCTCCAACTGGCTGCACGATAATCTGCATGCGGGCGCGGAGGTTCGCGTGCTCGGGCCGTCGGGCGAGTTCACCTGCGCGCGGCATCCGGCGCGCAAGTTCCTGTTTCTATCCGCCGGTTCGGGGATCACGCCGCTGATGTCGATGAGCCGCGCGCATCACGAACTCGGTGAAGACGGCGACATCGTGTTCGTGCATAGCGCCCGCACGCCGGACGACATCATCTTCGCGCGCGAGCTCGATCTGATCGCGTCGAATCAGGCCCATTTCCGCACGGCGTTCGTTTGCGAGCGGGTTGGCGCACGTACGAACTGGCCAGGCGTGACTGGCTTTCTGACCTTGCCGTTGCTCAAGCTCATCGCGCCGGATTATCTGGAACGCGAGATTTTCACCTGCGGACCCGCGCCGTATATGCAAGCCGTGCGCAATCTGCTGGATGAAGGCGGCTTCGATCGCGGCCATTATCACGAGGAAAGTTTTTCCTTCGAGACCGTCAGCGAAGTGGCCGCGCAATTGACCACTGCGCATGTCGCGGACGCATTGCAGAGCATTGGCGCGCCGGTGAGCGCGGACAGCTTCGTCGAGGCGCGCGAGGAGGCGCCTGGATTCGCGCCCGCACCCATTTCCATCGAAACAGAAATCCGCTTCAAGGTGAGTTTCGCCAAAAGCAATCGCGAGATCGAATGCGGCAGCGGGCAGCACGTTCTCGACGCGGCGAAGAAATCAGGCGTGCGGTTGCCGGCGTCGTGTACACAGGGCATGTGCGGCACCTGCAAGGTCAAGCTGGTGTCGGGTGAAGTCGCGATGAAACACGCCGGTGGAATTCGCCAGCGCGAGATCGATCAGGGCATGGTGCTGCTGTGCTGCAGCAAGCCGTTGAGCGATCTTGTCGTCGATAAGTAAGACGAGAACAAGATGGGTCCAATGGCGCGAAGTCGCGTGCGGACAACTGCATGTCGGAAAACAACGCTACCCGGTAATTCTGGCTGGCGATTCTAAATGCTCATTGGTTTGTTTTGACGGCAAAGGGAGAACGGCGATGAGACTGATCAAAAAGATATTCGTGTTGAGCGCCATGAGCGCGGCGCTGGCGGCAAGCAGCGTGAGTGTGTCGGCCGATAGCAAGCCGACCATCAAGATCGGTTACGTGGAAGGCTGGGACGATAGCGTCGCGACCTCGAACGTAGCCGCGCGCGTGATCGAAAAGCGCCTCGGCTATCAGGTCACACTCGTGCCTGTCGCGGCCGGCGTGATGTGGCAGGGCGTGGCGCGCGGCGATCTCGACGCGACGCTGTCGGCGTGGCTGCCGGTCACGCACGGTGCGTATTGGAACAACTTCAAGGACAAGGTGGTCGACCTCGGGCCGAACTTCAACGACGCGAAGATCGGCCTGATCGTGCCGGATAACGTCGACGTGAAGAGCCTGAGCGATCTGGAAGCCAAAAAGGCGGAGTTCGGCTCACGCATCGTCGGGATCGACGCCGGCGCGGGCGTGATGCAGAAAACCAGCGAGGCGATCAAGGCCTACGGCCTCGACTATCAGTTGATGCCGAGTTCAGGCAGCGCGATGACCGCCGAACTGGCGCGTTCGGAAGCGGCGAGCAAGCCGATTATCGTGACGGGTTGGAAGCCGCACTGGATGTTCGCGAAGTACAAGCTCAAATTCCTCGACGACCCGAAGAAGGTGTTCGGCGAAGCGGAGCACGTGGATAGCGTCGTGAATCCGGAACTCGAGAAGAAGGCGCCGCCGGTCGTCGCGTTCCTCAAGAAGTTCCAGTGGAAGCCGGGCGAGATCGACAGCGTGATGCTGGCGACGCAGAACGGCGAGAAGCCGACCGCCGCTGCGGATGCATGGATCAGTGCGCATGGCGACCGGGTGGATAGCTGGGTAAAGTGATTCTGCCGGGCACTGCCGGGCACACTCGTACGAAAGCGTTGCCGCCTTGATGAAGCGGCAACGCGTGAAAAAATGAACGCCGCCTTCTAGCGGCGTTCTTTGCGTTTACTGCAGGACAACAGTCCGATCGCCGTTGATAAACACGCGCCGCTCGATAAACGCCTTGACGGCCCGTGCAAGCGTAATGCATTCGACGTCGCGCCCCGTGGCAAGCAGACGTTCCGGGCTATACGAATGATCCACGCGCTCCACCACCTGTTCGATGATCGGACCTTCGTCCAGATCGTCGGTGACGAAATGCGCGGTCGCGCCGATCAGTTTGACGCCGCGCGTATGTGCCTGGTGATACGGTTTGGCACCCTTGAAGCCGGGCAGAAACGAATGATGGATATTGATCGCTCGCGCGGCCAGCGCACGGCTCGTTTCGCCGGACAGAATCTGCATGTAGCGCGCGAGAATCATCAGTTCGGCGCCCGAAGTCTCGAACAGATCGAGCAATCGCGCTTCCTGTTGCGGCTTCGTGTCGGCGGTGATCGGCAGATGGTGAAAGGGCAGGCCATGCTGCTGCGCCAACGGTTCGAGATCGCGATGATTCGAGCCGATGCCGACAATGTCCATCTTCAGCTCGCCCATGCGCCAGCGGAACAGCAGATCGGCGAGACAGTGTTCGAGTTTCGACACCATGATCAGCACCTTCGGGCGCGTGCCGACGTCGTGCATCGCCCATGTCATGCGGAAGCGTTCGGCGATCGGCTCGAATTCGCGCCTGAGCGCCGTGGCGTGCAGCGTCTCCTGAGTGTCGACGCCATGAAACACGCAGCGCACGAAAAAGCGCTCGCTGAGGTCGTCGTCGAAAACGGTCAGTTCGTCGATATAGCAATGGTGCCGGTCGAGAAATCCGACGACAGCGGCAACCTGGCCCGCCGCGCTCGGACAGGCGACGGTGAGAACCAGCTGATCGGGACGGGAATCGACGGACATGCGCACTCCACCTGGACAATAGGACGATGCCGCGGGGCGCGGCATGCATCGTTGCAGTAGAGCAAATCAGGCGGTCATGCGGATAGAAGCTAACCGCCGTCGCGCTGGAACGGGAGCGTCAGGCCGCCGCGCAGCGCTTATTCCGCGTCGAGCCCGCATTCGCCGAGCAGCCAGTGGCGAAAGGCGCTGACCACGGGTGTCGCCGCGCGCTGCGTGACGAGCAGATAGCCGCGCTGCGTGACGACCGGCGGGTCGAACAGTTCGACGAGTTGCCCGGTGGCGAGCAGTTCGTCGACCAGTGGCGCCCAGCCCAGCGCAACGCCCTGGCCCATGATCGCCGCATGGGCGACAAGCGTAAAACTATTGAACGTGATGCCGCGATGCGCGGCGGGCGCATCGAGTTCGTGCGCGGCGAACCAGTCGGCCCATGACAGCCAGCGCGCCGGCTGGGTAGGCTCGAGATGCAGGAGCGGCAGATTCAGCAGCTCAGCGGGCGCGTGCAGCGACGGGTGCGCCGCGAGAAATGCCGGGCTGCACACCGGCGTGACGCGCTCGGGAAATAGCTTGACCACGCCACGCGCGGTCCAGTCCGCATGTTCATCGCCGAACGCGATGGCGATATCCGCCTGATCGTGCGACGGATCGAACACGCTTTGCGACGTAATGATCTTCACGTCGACGTCCGGCATCAGCGCCTTGAACTGCGATAGACGCGGCATCAGCCAATAGGTGGCGAAGCCGAAGTCGGTGGAGAGGGTGAGCGTTTGCGGCGTGCGCCGCGCGCGGATTTCGCTGGTGGCGTGGCGAATCGTGTCCAGCGCATGGCGTACCGCTTCGAAGAGCCGTTCGCCGTCTTCGGTGAGCGTGACGCCGCGATGGCCGCGCTCGAACAGCGGCGCGCCCAGCGCTTCCTCTAGCTGCACGACGCGTTGACTCACCGCGGGCTGGGTTGAACCCAGTTCGCGCGCGGCCGCCGTGAAGCTGGCCAGACGCGCGGCGGACTCGAACATCGTCAACGCCTGCATAGGCGGCAAGCGGTCCTGTCTCGGCATAACACCCTCTTATAGGCACATAACGAATTGCCGTCTTCACAGCCGCGAATTGGACGGCAATAGTGGCGCTCATGGCGGGCCCGGCACACTGGCAGCCCGCTCGCCGTTGCATCCATCACGGCATCCGCATCGACACATGCGATTCTATTCGAGGCGCGCACTCATGCTTGACACCAAAAAGAATATTCTCATCCTGATGGCCGACCAGATGACGCCGTTCGCGCTGGCCGCGTACGGACACCCTCTGACGAAGACGCCCAATCTCGATCGCCTCGCGCAGCAGGGCGTGGTATTCGAATCGGCCTATTGCGCGAGCCCGCTGTGCGCGCCTTCGCGATTTTCCTTTTTGTCGGGCAAGATGCCGTCCGCGATCGGTGCCTATGACAACGCAGCGGAATTTCCGTCGCAAACGCTGACATTCGCGCATTATCTTCGCGCTGAAGGATATCGAACCATTCTGTCGGGCAAGATGCATTTCTGCGGCGCCGATCAGTTGCATGGCTTCGAAGAACGGCTCACCACCGACATCTATCCCGCCGATTTCGGCTGGACACCCGACTGGGACAATTTCGAAGCACGTCCCACGTGGTATCACAACATGAGTTCGATAATCGACGCGGGCCCGTGCGTGCGCACCAATCAACTCGACTTCGACGACGAGGTCACATTCACCACCCGCCAGAAACTCTTCGATATCGCGCGCGAACGTCATGCGGGCAAGGATGCACGGCCGTTCTGCATGGTCGCCTCGCTCACGCATCCGCACGACCCGTACGCGATTCCGCAAAAGTACTGGGACATGTATCGTGATGAAGATATCGACATGCCCGCGTTTCGCGATTCGTTCGAACATGCGGACCCACACTCGAAGCGTCTGCGCCATGTGTATGAAGCGGATCGCACGCCGCCTACCGATCAGCAGATCCGCAACGCGCGCCGCGCTTACTACGGCGCGATCTCCTACGTCGACGACCAGTTCGGCGCGATCCTCGAAGCGCTCGACCAGGCCGGGCTCGCGCAAGATACGGTAATCGTCGTGACGTCCGATCACGGAGAGATGCTCGGCGAGCGCGGCCTCTGGTACAAGATGACTTTCTTCGAAGGCGGTTGCCGCGTTCCGTTGATCGTGCATGCGCCGCAGCAATTCGACGCGCATCGCGTGAAGGCCTCTGTTTCGCATCTCGATCTGGTGGCGACACTGGTCGAACTGGCGCGCGGCGAGCAACCGGCCGTGTGGCCCGATTCGCTCGATGGACAAACCCTCGTGCCGCATCTGCTGGGCACGCAAGGCGGCCATGATGAAGCCATCGGCGAATACCTGGCCGAGGGCGCGATTGCGCCGATTGTGATGCTGCGGCGTGGGCCGTTCAAGTTCATTCACACGCCAGCCGATCCCGATCAGCTCTATGACGTCTCAGCCGATCCGCTGGAACGCGAAAACCTTGCCGCACGCAGCGAATATGCATCGCAAGTCGCGGCATTTCGTGAGGAAATCGCGCAACGCTGGGACCTCGCCGCGCTGCACAACGAAGTGCTGCAAAGCCAGCGGCGCCGGCATTTTCACTTCGCGTCAACTACGCAAGGCACGGTCGCGTCCTGGGACTGGCAACCGCGCGTCGACGCGAGCCAGCGCTATATGCGCAATCACATCGACCTCGATACGCTCGAAGCGATGGCGCGCTTTCCCGCCGTCGCCCGTTGATCCGCACGCTGCTCACTCACGATCCAATCCACCCCACGAACAGGAAGCCGACATAATGAAAAAGCTCTTCAGACAGGCGGTAACCGGCGTTGCGCTGCTGTGCGCGGCAGCCACTTTCGCCTCGGCCGCCGAGCCGCAGTCGTGCACGCAGGTCAACATGGCCGGGCCCGGATGGACCGACATCGACGCGACCAATGCAATGACCGGCGTATTGTTGAAGGCGCTCGGCTATAAGCAGAACGTGGCGAACCTGTCGGTGCCAATCACGTATCAAGGCCTGAAGAAAGGGCAGATCGACGTGTTCCTCGGTAACTGGATGCCGGCGCAGGCGCCAGTCGTCAAACCGTTCGAAGAAGAAAAGTCGATCGAGGTCGTGCATCCGAATCTGAGCAACGCCAAGTTCACGCTGGCCGTGCCCGACTATGTGGCCGCCGCCGGCATTCATTCTTTCGCGGACCTGGCGAAGAATGCCGACAAGTTCGACAGCAAAATTTATGGTATCGAGCCTGGCGCACCGGCCAATCAGAACATCAAGAAAATGGTCGATGACAAGGCGTTCGGACTCGGCAACTGGAAGCTTGTCGAATCGAGCGAGACCGGCATGCTGACGCAAGTGGAGCGCGCGGTGCGCGAGAAGAAGTGGATCGTCTTTCTCGCGTGGGAGCCGCATTTGATGAACACGAAGTTCAAGCTCACGTACCTTGACGGCGGGGACAAGTACTTCGGGCCCAACTACGGCGGTGCCACGGTCAATACGGTCGCGCGCAGCGGCTATGCCACGCAGTGTCCGAATGTCGGGCGGCTTTTCAAACAACTCACCTTCAACGTCGATCTGGAAAACGGCGTGATCACCGAAGTACTCGAAAAGAAAACAGGCGTGGATGTCGCCGCCACGGAAGCACTCAAGCGTCACCCCGAATTATTGAAGTCGTGGCTCGACGGCGTGAACACCGCGAGCGGCGCCAATGGCCTGCAAGCGGTGCAAACCGCACTCGGCGTGAAATAACAACCGCATTCCTAACGATGAGGTCGCGGTGCGACAGATTTATGTCGCATCCGGTCGAATCTTCGTAAATCTGGACCCGTATTCTTGATCCGGCAATGCGGACGTGAGTGACATGTTGCATGCATCGTAGATAGCTCCAATTCGTTTCACTCGGTCTCAGCCGGTTTCTGAACTGCCCGTCATGCGAGAAGCGCCGCGCGTTGGACAACAGCACGCAGCAGGGATCGCTTTATCCAACTAAATACGCAGGCAAAGAGCAGGGGAGAATTAGATGAAGAAGAGAAATGCCGCCAGCCTTTCGGGACTCGCTATCGCGGCAAGCGCTGTATGCGCGCCGACGGCTGCCCATGCACAAAGCAGCGTCACACTTTACGGCATTCTGGACGCCGGCATTACCTACGTGAACAATGCCGGCGGGGCTCACCAGTTTAAATTCGACGACGGTATTTCATACGGCAACCGGATCGGCTTCAAAGGCGTCGAGGATCTCGGCGGCGGCTTGCAGGCGGTGTTCGTGCTCGAATCGGGTTTTCATGTGGGCAACGGGCAACTTGCATTCGGCGGTGCCGAGTTCGGACGTCAGGCTTATGTGGGCCTGAAGAACAACTGGGGGCAACTCTCGCTGGGTAATCAGCTCGACATGACGGAGGAGTTCGTCTACCTCTACAACATCTCGGCGTGGGCGAGCGGCTACGCGATCCATCAGGGCGACTTCGACCGGATGAACGGCGACCGGCTGCCGAATTCGATCAAGTTCCTCTCCAACGACTATGCCGGCTTCTCGTTCGGCGGCATGTATTCGTTCGGCAATACCGCCGGTGACTTCCACAACAAGAGCGCGTGGAGTGTGGGTGCGCGTTACGAGCACAGCGCGTTCAACATGGGCGCGGCCTATACGCAGTTGAACAATCCGAACGGCATCTATGCATTCGA
The DNA here is from genome assembly GCF_003634175.1 of Paraburkholderia sp. BL17N1. Classification (NCBI taxonomy): domain Bacteria; kingdom Pseudomonadati; phylum Pseudomonadota; class Betaproteobacteria; order Burkholderiales; family Burkholderiaceae; genus Paraburkholderia; species Paraburkholderia sp. BL17N1. The sequence goes on along the minus strand of NZ_RBIW01000002.1, from coordinate 3,036,423 downwards.
CCCGTACGCGATGATCGGCACACGCACGTTCCTCGGCAAGCCGACCGTGTCCGTCGATCCGGCGACCGGCGCGGTGACGGATCTATACAGTTCGTCGCCGTTTCCGGTCGACAAGCAAGGGGCGTTCGCAGTCGGCGCGGCCTATACGATCGGCAAGGTCATGTTGAGCGGCAACTTTACCTACACGACCATCAAGGGAGTCGGCGAGACATCGCATATGCAGGTCTATGAGGCGGGCGCCTCGTACACCTTCACGCCGGCGTTGATGTTGTACGGCGGCTATCAGCACACGCGGTTCGAAGGCAATCACTGGAACCAGGGCTCGCTCGGGCTGCATTACCTGCTGTCCAAGCGCACGGACGTCTACGTCTCCGGCGATTATCTGCGCGCGTCGGATGGCGTGAATGCGGTGATCGGCTATAGCTTCACGCCGTCCACGTCGAACACGCAGAGCGATGTGCGGATCGGCATGCGGCATTCGTTCTGACGCGTCGACACGCGAAGGCTCGAAGGTGTCCCGGTTCACGGGACACCAGATGTGCCATTACGCTGCGCGCTCAAGCTGCTTCTTGAACGTCTCGATCAGCGCCCGCACTTTGGGCGGAGGATGATTAGTGGGCGGAAAGATAGCCTGAATACTTGCGGGCTCGGTCGCCCATTCCGGCAGCAGGCGAATCAGCCGACCCGCAGCGATATCGCCGCCGATCGAGAAGTCCGTCAACAGGCCGAAGCCGCCGCCGGCGAGGGTCGCTGCGCGGCAGGCGTCGGCGGTGTTCACCAGTAACGCGTTTTCGCAGCGCACGCTTTCAGCGTCGCCATCGCCTTTGCCATCGTTGCGCTGCAGGTCGAGCGTCAACGGACGCGGCAGCACCGTCAACGCGCAGAAGGGCATGGCCGACAGTTCGGCGGGTGATTGCGGTTGCCCCCAGATCTCGACGAAATCCGGGCTCGCCACGATCCATTTGACGAAGCTGCCGAGTTTCACCGCGCGGAAGTTGGAATCGGCAAGCCGGCCCAGGCGGATCGCGACGTCGATGCCGTCCGCGATCAGATCCACATAACGATCGGTGCACAGCAACTCGACATTGAGTTGCGGATGCGTGCGGCGCAATTCCACTAATACCGGCGCGACCGCAAGCGAACCGTAATCGATCGGCGAACTCACGCGCAAGGTGCCGCGCACGGGCGCCGTTTCGCCGCCGATCGCCGCCAGCGCGTCTTCCGTGGCGCGGAGGATTTTCACGCTCGCTTCGTAGAATGCGCGACCGGGCTCGGTCAAACCGAGCCGCCGCGTTGTGCGCACTAGCAGGCTCGCGCCCACCTCCGCTTCGAGCCGCTGCATGTGCGTGCTGACCATCGTCTTGGCGAGGCCCAGACGCGCTGCCGCGGCGGTTAGCGAGCCCGCCTCGACGACCGCGACGAAGATCGCCAGGCGGTTCAGGTTTACGTCGCGTACATCGGCCATGGTGGATTGTCCATCTTCGATTGACTGTGTTTCCCGGATTATCAGGCTTCTGCAAAGGGGTGCGGGCGGATTATGCTCGCTTCATCCCTTCACCTTTCCGGAACCTGTCATGCCCGTTGCCCGACCCGCCCAGCCGATCCGCCTCTATACGACCCTGCTTTCCGGCCACGGCCATCGGGTGAAGCTGTTTTTGACCTTGCTGGATCTGCCGTTTGAAGTGGTCGAACTGGACATGAAGGCCGGCGACAACCGCAAGCCCGACTATCTGGCGCTCAACCCGTTCGGCCAGGTGCCGACGATTCAGGACGGCGACATCACCCTGTCCGATTCGAACGCGATTCTGGTGTACCTGGCCAAGCGCTATGGCGACGCCTCCTGGTTGCCGGATGACCCGCTCGGCGCGGCGGCTGTGCAGCGCTGGCTGTCGCTCGCCGCCGGTCAGATCGCGTATGGGCCGTGCACGGCGCGGCTCGTCACCGTGTTTGGTGCGCCTCACGATCACGAGACCGCGAAGAAGCTGGCCGTGAAGCTGTTCGACGTGCTCGACCGGGAACTGGCGGACAAGCCGTTCGCGGCAGGCAATCGGGTGACGATAGCGGATATCGCCGCGCACACCTACATCGCACACGCGCCGGAAGGCGGCGTGTCGCTCGACCCTTATCCGAACATTCGTGCGTGGCTGCGCCGCGTCGAGGCGTTGCCGCGGTTCGTCGCGATGCCTTCGACAAAAGCGGGGCTGCTCGCCGAATGAACGGCTGATCCTTCACAACACCGGAGTCCGGTCATGTCCACCGTTATCCCTTTGAATGGCTGGGGCGCCGAGACCTCGCCGTTTCATGCCGCCGAACTCGCCGCCCAGCAGCGCGTGGGCGTGAGAAGCGTGGCGGAGGCGTCGGGACGCCGGGGGATCCGGCGCTACATGCCGGACCAGCATCGCAAGTTTTTCTCCGAGCAGCCCTTCATGGTGTTCGGCGGCGTCGACGTGCACGGGCAGCCGTGGGCGACGGTGCGCGCCGGCCGGCCGGGCTTTGTGTCGTCGCCGGATGCGAAGACGTTGCGCATAGAGGGCGGTGCTTTAGCCGGCGATCCGCTCGCGGATAGCTGGCAGAAGGGTTCGATGATCGGCGGTCTCGGGCTGCAGCCGCAGACTCGCAGGCGCAACCGGATCAACGGCATGGTGACGTCGGCGGACGCGGCGGCGTTGACGCTCGAGGTTCGTCAGAGTTTCGGCAACTGCAACAAGTACATCCAGAGTCGCACACCGACCTGGGTGGAGCAGAGTACGTCGGAACCTTCCGAGCCGCCGGAAATTGCGACACAACTCAGCGGTGCCGACCGCGCATTCCTGGCGCGAGCGGATACGTTTTTCATCGCGAGCGCAAATCTTGCTGAGGACGCGGGTCTCGCGCGCGGCGTCGACGTTTCGCATCGCGGCGGCGCACCGGGATTTGTGCGTGTCGACGATGAGCACACGCTGACCACGCCGGACTTTGTTGGCAACAATTTCTTCAACACGATTGGCAACCTGATCCATGACCCGCGCGCCGGGCTGTTGTTCATCGACTTTGCGAGCGGCGATCTGCTGTATATCGCGGCGCGCGCGGAAATCGTGTGGGACGGCGCGCAGCTGGCTGCCTTCGAAGGCGCGCAACGTCTGGTTCGTTTTCACATACAGGAAGTGCGGCGCAGCCGGAGCGCGCTGCCGTTTCGCTGGTCGGACGTCGAGTACGCGCCGCAGTTCGCGGCGGCGGTGCAAAAGCCGGTGGCCGTATCGCCGTGGCACAAGCTGAAAGTCGCGGCGGTGGTCGAGGAGACTGCGTCGATCCGTTCGTTCTATTTTGAATCTGTCGACGGGGCGCCGTTGCCGTCGTACAAGCCGGGGCAGTTTCTGCCGATCCGCGTGCCGGTGGCGGACTCCACCACGCCTTTGTCGCGGACCTACACGCTGTCCGATGCGCACGATGCGCAGCGGTATCGAATCAGCGTGAAGCGCGAGGGCGTGGCTTCGCAATGGCTGCATGAGCATCTCATTGCCGGAGCGCAGATCGAAGCGATGAAGCCGCGCGGTGCCTTCGTCTTCGATGAGGACAGCCCGCGGCCTGCCGTGTTGATCTCGGCGGGCATCGGCATCACACCGATGATGGCGATGCTTCGGCATGCGTTGACAGCGTCACGCACGGAGGCCGCGCAAGCGAAGCGGGTGTTCTTCTTTCACGGTGCGCGTAGCGATCGCGAACGTGCGTTCAGCGCGCAGTTGAAAGAGCTTGCCGCGCACAACACCGCGCTTTCCCTGCATCTTTTCGATAGCGCCGCCGATGAGGCCGCCGCAGGCGTGTCGGCCGGGCGTGTGAGCATCGACGCGTTAAAGCGCGCGCTTCCTTTCGACGACTACGACTTCTATCTCTGCGGCCCCGAGCAGTTCATGCGTGACCTGTATGAAGGTCTGCGCGGATTGAATGTCGCCGACGAACGGATTCGTTTCGAAGCGTTCGGTCCGGCGAGCGTCAAACGTGTGCTTGCCATCAAGAGTGAGCCGATGCCGGTGGATACGTCGGCAAAAGACGCGGCCGCGGTGCAAGTGACCTTTGCGCGCTCCGGGCGCACGATTCAATGGCTGCCGCGCGACGGCAGCCTGCTTGAATTGGCCGAAGCGCACGGTATCGACGCGCCGTCGAGTTGCAGGTCGGGAATGTGCGGGACATGTTCGACGCGTTTGTTGTCGGGCCAGGTCAAGTACGACGGCGAAGTGGAGGCGCAAATCGAAGCCGGCGCGGCGCTGGTTTGCATGGCGCATCCGGTGGCCGGCGACGCGGATGTGACGCTGGATCTTTGATCGACGGCGGCGCAAAGCCAACGCCTGATGGTGCTCGCTCGGCTAATCCCGGGATTTTCGGCCGGCGGCGACGTCAGGGCGGCATCTGTTCGGGCGGACCGTCGAGAATACGGAGCTTGCCGGCTATGTCGGGAATATTGCGGCCGCCCGAGCGTGCTTCGTTGTCAAGTCGATGCGCGGTTGCACGGCAATGCACGAGCGTGTCATGCAGCCGGGGCTCCGCCTGAAGGGCGGTCACCACCTTTTCCAGCTCAGCCGGGGACTCACTCAGAAGGGCGGGGACGACCTCTTCCGGCGGTATCAGAGAACCGTTACTGAGAAGCTGTGCGGTCCAGTCGGATCCGTACAGAAGCGCGCGTCGCTCGGCCCTTTGCGCTTCTTCCTGGTCCAGCGCGGCGAGGCTATGGCGGCTTCTGTGAAGGGAAGTGCGCCAGGTCGTGAGGATGTCGGTGCGCAGTCTGGCAATTGCGTCACCGAGCGGCGCGTTCTGCCCACCCGCCGCGAGGCGGCGTTCATCGAGGCGGTCGACGTAGTCCCGATATCCGTCGAGGAAAGATTGCCAGTTCAGCGGCAGTTCGGTCGTCTGCGCGAACGAGTGGTTGAGCTCACCAAGCTCGTTGCTGATTTCGTGAAGGGCCTGCGTGTCGGCAAGACGTGCTTCATAGACGTCATGCGCCGTCACCATCTGGCGGTGCAGGGGAAACAGGGGATTGCCGTGGCGTCGTTGCAGATGCCGCTCGGCAGCGCCCGGATGGGCGCTCCATTTCCAGTTGGATAGCGATTTCGCGTCAAAGTCGACTTTGTCGATCATCGCCCGGAAGACCGCCAACGCCTCCTCCGTTGCATGGCGAAAGCAGTCAGCTAGCTTGTAGTCGTTGCCTTGCAGACTGGCGCTCTCATTTTCTCCGGCATAAGGGGACTCCGGTGCAAGCCGGAGGAAACCCGTGGCCAGAAAGAATTCCATCGGCAGCTCAACCGGCAGGCTTTCCAGCCGGAACGTACGCTCCTGGGAAGAAATTCCCTCGATAGAATGCGCAAGGCGATTTTCGAAGTCGAGGAGGGCATCGATCCTCTCACCGGATGACGGTTGCGCTTCCTCAGCGAACAGACAGAACGACTCACGCACCATGCGTGCCGCGATCGTGCCGTGCTTCTCGGCAAAGAGCCAGAACCAGAGAGCGAGCTGATATCCCCGGACTCCGTTTCGCAGGACCGGTTCGACATCTGGCGTGAATGTGATGCCGGGCGCGGCCCACCCTGCGAACGGTGCGGCATCGCTGCTCAGGTACATGCCCAGAAGCTGCTTGATCGACTGATTCGTATCGTTGGGCCAGCTTTGCGTCCCATCTTGCCGCTTCTCGGTCTTCCAGAGTCTCCAAACCATCCTGAACCTCGCAAAGGGGTAGGGTGTGCGCCTTGGCAACGATACTTGCACACCCGGCCGCCGATCACTGAACCGGTTCCGCCAAAAACAAGGCTTTTTCCGCCCGCTCATGCGCGAGAGGGCGCTGGACACCCCACACCGACACTTTCAGCGCCACGCGGGGTTTATAAATTTCTGACTACACTGCTCGCCAGTGTGCGCAGTTCGTCGAACTGCGTAACGAGTTCGAGGCACAGAACGAAGGCCAGCATCCCTGAAGGCGCGGGGTGGCGTTCGATCCATCGCAGCGCCGGCGTGGCGTAGCGCACGCGGATGGCATCTCGCGTCATGACATAGGTAATGACGATGCCCACAGCGGCGCCCACCAGCAAATCGGTCGGGTAGTGAAAGCCGAGATAAGCGCGCGGAAGGCAAATGAACAGCGCCGTATAGAGAATCGCCAGCACGCCGATGCGACGCGACACGAGGAAGATACCGGTGGCGACCGCCATCCATAGCATCGCGTGGTCGCTGGGGAAGGAACTCCAGCTTGTCAGCAGTGCGTCGTTGATATCGCTACCTGCAAATTGCAGATGCAGTTCGGCGTTGTAGACGGGGCGGACCCGGAACGGCAACCAGTGAGTCAGCAGTCTTCCGACGACGAGCGCCGCGAGGCCGCTGAAAAGCGTCGCAAGAACCATTTCTTGTCGCCATTCGCGGCGCTCGTCGTGCTGAAACCACATCCACCAAAGCACGGGAATGAGTACGAGGCCTTTGAATGTGTAAAGGTCGGCGATACTTGCAATGGATCGCGTCGCGAGATGGCCGAAGTGTAGGTTGGACAGATATGTTTCGATAGACAAATCGAAGCTGTTCATTATTTTGTAATAAAGTTGAGCCAGGCGACCGAGATTAGCATATCCCAATCAATGCGCCGCCTTTCCTGGCGCTCACGCGATATCCGTCAATCGCGCGTCAATTGCGCGTCGATAGCCGCGGCGGACATGTCGCCGGCACTGCTTGCTTTAGCGCGTCACACGCTTTCCGAACTTCCACTTGCATACGGACGCCCAATGGGGATCCGCGCGTGAAGCGGAAGGGCGTTTCGCGGCGCGTGCAGCGGCGGTGCGGATTGACTGCTCAGCCGATCAATACCGAATCACCCTTCTCGACGTACGCCTGCAGCAAATGATGGGCAATGGCGAATGGCTTGGGCGCCGAGAGTCTGTCGGCATGCGTTCCCGCGAGCATCGCCGCAACCTCCTCACGGGAGAACCAGCGGGCGTCTTCGAGTTCTATCGTATCGATGACGATGTCAGTATCGCTCGCTTGCGCAAAGCACCCGATCATTAGCGATGAAGGAAACGGCCACGGCTGCGACGCAAAGTAGACAACCTGCGCACACGTCACGCCGGCCTCCTCCATTACTTCGCGGCGCACGGCGTCTTCGGCGGTCTCGCCCGGTTCGACGAAACCGGCAAGCGCCGAGTACATGCCCTTGCCAAAATGCCGCTGGCGGCCGAGCAGACACCGTTCGCCGTCTATCACCAGCATGATCACGACTGGATCCACCCGTGGAAAATGGCGCGCGCCGCAAACATCGCAGATGCGTTGCCAGCCGGCGTTGGTGACGCGGCTTGCGGAGCGGCAGTTCGCGCAGAAGCCGTGGCGGCGATGCCAATCGAGCATCGACTTGGCCTCAGCCAGAACGCCGAGGGCTCCAGCTGCGACGAGGTCTTGCAGCGCTAGCGAGCGAAGGTCGATGTGTTCATGCCCGCTGTCAGGCTCCGGGTCCGCAGGCGCGAAGCCGAGCGCAAAACGTCCGCTGCCGTCGCTTTCTTCGCCCAGGAAAATACGATGAAGCGGCTCGCCGAAGGCGGTGGTTTCGCCGGCGGCGAACCACGGATCGTACTCGCTGCCTCGCTTAAGCAAAGGGACGTCGCCATGGAAGACGAGAAAGCGCGCGGCAGGATGGTTGCGCAGATGCTCGATGAAGGCGTGGTCGTCCCGCTTGTCGGAGTGGCGGTCGAGCGGGTTGAAGTTAAAGCCGATGGACGCGGAAGTGGCGATCATCACGGTCGTCAAGGTAGCAGGGAGATCCGCAAGTATGGCACGGGGTTGGGCTTTATCGCCCGTTCAGGTCCAGTCGGCTCGCAGGGGGTGATGGCCAGATGGAGGAGGGTGCGCAAAGGAGACCACGCATCCATATCCCTGCCACGTCAACTCAGCGCAAACTTCGAACCTGGCTCGGCGTAACACCTCCGGAAAACCGATTGCCGAAATGGGTTCTCGTGTAGTTGACGACAGCGGCGACCTGATTGTCATCCATCTCGTCGCCAAACGATGGCATCGACTTTCGCCCGTGGAGTACGTTGATGATAACGTAGGGTGCGGCTTCGACTGCCGGGTTGTCAGCGAGCGCGGGGAAGTGACCCGCGCCCTGTGCGCCTTTTCCATCCGGCATATGGCATCCAGCGCAACTGGCGTTGTAAAGCGCTTCGCCGCTTTTTTCGGTGAAGCGGTAGCCCGGCGAAATCGTGAAGGTGCGCGTCGCGTCCTGCGCCACCGCCTGAGCCGGTATCGTCGCGGCGCCCATCGACATGGCGATCAGCATCACGCCGAGGATCAGCGTTGGCCTATCCATTGACGATTCTCCGATGCAATCGGGTGATCGCATCCAGTGACGACAGCACGGCGCCCTCCTGCCATGCCGGAATATGGGAAGCGTGCTCGCCGGCGAGGACGATCCGTCCGTCGATCTGACAGAGATTCGCGTAATGCGCCTGTCTCAACGCGTCCGTCCAGGCAGCGAAACAGCCATTCGTAAACGGTGACCGGCTCCAGCTCATCGCGAAGCCGTTCTGGTACTCACGCGCGTACTGCGGATGAATCTGGCTGCCCTGGCTCAATGCCACGGCGATCCGTTCGGCCGGCGGCAGCGCACCCATCTCATAGCTGGCGGGCCCCCACATGTAGGCGCCGAGCAGCACCGCAGGACCGCTCGAACCGTAACCTGTTGCCGGATAGCCGATCGTCGAGATCGGCAGGTCGGTGTGCGTGATGCCGCCGTAGATCTGCTCGTCTTCCTCCCAGAAGCGCCGGCCGAATTGCAAGCCGATTTTCACCGATGTCTCGTAAGGTACGGCATCGATTGCGGCGCGCATGGCCGGGCCAACCGCAATGTCGATCTGACTCAGAATCGAGAGCGGAATGGTGCACACGAGCCAGTCCGCGTGCGCGTTCCGTTCGGTCCGGGTGGTCGTATCGGTATAGCGCACGGTGACGCCGTGCTCGTCCTGCAGGATGCCCGTGACTCTGGCGTTGAACACCACGGCGCTCGCGACCTGCGAATGAAGCGCATGAGCAATCCGGTCCATGCCGCCGACGGGCTGGAAGAGGGTGCTCTGATAGTCCAGCTCGTTGCCCGAAGACAGCCATTGCCACAAGCGCGATGCAAGCAACGGTTGGCGCGGCAGCAGATTCGATGGCACGGCCTCGGGCATCAGCCCACCGCCATGCGCGGTTTTGAATCCACGGCGTTCGCTGCTTCGGCCGCCCATCTGGTAGCGACCATCCCGACCGAGCGCTCCCCATTGGCGCAGGGATTCGAGTAGCAGTTGCGCATCGTCGGCTGACAGCGCATCGTCGAGTGTGTCTTTGCGCATCGCTTTGGAAAGCAACTCGGCAATATACCCTTGATAGTCCGTCTGCACCGCGCGGAATCGCTGGGGTTGGCCACCGAAGGCCTCTGTCGAATGCAGGTAGGCGTTGTAGTTGACCTGGATAAATGGCTCGAGCGGCACCTTCAGGCGCCTTGCGTAGTCGAGTACACCTTGGTGATGATACGGAATGCGCCACGGCCCCGGGTTCAGATAAAGACCGTCAGCGAAATCGCAGTACTGGGTGGCACCGCCGAGTTCTGTATAACGATCGCCACCCCTGACAGTCCACGCCCGGCCACCCGCGCGGTCGTTGTATTCGAGCACCTGTACGTGGTAGCCCGCGTTCCTCAACTCAAAGGCCGCGACGAGGCCGGCCATGCCCGCGCCGAGCACAAGAATGCGCGTTCCTTTGGGCGCGCCGTCGAGCCGGATCGGTCCGGCATAGGTGGAGGCAGCGGCGAACCCGAGCGTGCCCATACCTTGCATCATGGCGGCCGCGCCGAGGTTCCTGCCGATCAGCGTCAGTAGATGCCGGCGGCTCATAGCGTTGGGGGTCATTCTCGACATAAGGACCTGGTGTCCTGATTGGAGAAACGATAGCGAGCTAAGTCAGATGGCGGCCCGGGTTGCGAAGGCATGCGGCTACCGTCGCTTGAACCGGGCTCGATGCGAATCAAAACTATGAACTGTTTTTCTTCGCCGTGTGCAACTGTCCGTTATCAGGAGTCGTCGCAGCCGCCGGACTGCGTGAACCTAAAGCTCTTAGCCAAGCCAGCTATATGAGAATCGCTCCCTCCTGATGCGACAGGCCGCGAATATTTTCTATCGGGACGGACGTGTCGAGACGTGGGTCTTCGCCTGGGAACAGCCCATAGATCATACGATTTCTTTCAAAGACTGGCGTGACGCGGTCATCTGGAAATCGGCGGAAGGTCTGGACAACAGAAAGTCCTGATATTTAACTGGATCCGCCTCCGCGCTTTCATGGCAGCCGCACCAGGCCTCTCAACGATGCAGGAGCGACGGATAATTGCGCGACACTTCGAGGTGGCCGCGTCCTGAGGAAAGTGCCCTGGACAATCCTGCTCGTTCTATCGCCTGAAGCCTGGCGCTGGCCTGGGACTGCCAGCGGCCCGTAAAACGGCCGCCAGCGCGGATCGTGGCGCGGGAACTTGCGCCCGCCATCCGACACCCAGCGCGAACGCGGTTGTGGATCCCCCCAGGAATAGCCTGTAGGCGAGCAGGTCCTCGTGCGTGAGCGATGACAAAGGCTTGCCCAGCTGTACGATTGACCACAACAGGAGCCGCTCAGCTTCCTTGCGGTAGTTTTCGCAAGTGGTCTTCGTGTCGACGACACGTGCAAGCCACGCGCGTATCGCACTCAGGTCGTCCGCTGTGGCCAGGCCGCGCTGGACGTCTCAAGAAAGTGATCCCTTCACCTCTCGTCGGTCGCAAATGAAGTGCCAGACAATCCGCTTGCACGCGCGCCGTCTACAGTTCTCCGCGCGCTGCAAGGGCCTTGATGCGATCGGCGGTGCGGCACGCAATGGCCTGTATCGTCAGCGACGGATTCACGCCGCCGACGGTCGGAAACACCGAGCCGTCACAGATCCACAGGTTGCGGATGTCCCAGCTTCGGCAGTCGGCATTGACGACGCTCGTCGCCGGATCGTCGCCCATGCGCGCGGTGCCGTTCAGGTGGCAGGTGTCGTCGGTTTCGCGCCAGATCTCCGAGCCGCCCGCGGCCGCGAGCGCACGCTCCATGAAGCCGAGAGAATGGTCGATCAGGCGTTTGTCGTTATCGCACCAGGAGTACGTGACGCGCGCGACGGGCAGGCCGTACTGGTCCTTTTCGTCGGCGAGCGTGACGCGGTTGCGTTCCTGCGGCAGCATTTCGCCCACGATCTTCAGCCCGGCCTGGTGGTTGTATTTGTGCATCTCGGCGGCGAGCGCGTCGCCCCATAAGCCGCGGCCGTTCTGCGATGCGGCCCACGCGTTCGGCAACGGGCCCTGGCTCATGTACGCGTAGCCGCCGAAGAAATCCTTGCCCTTGTCGGTGTAATTCCAGTGTTCGGTGATCGCGAGGGAAGGCGGCCCTTTATACCAGCGGATTTCTTCATCGAAGGTACCGTATACGGCCTGGTTCGACTGCGCCATCAGGTTCTTGCCGACCATCCCGGAACTATTCGCGAGCCCGTCGGGAAAGCGGCCGTTCGCCGACATCAGCAAGAGACGCGGCGTTTCGATCGCGTAGCCCGCCACCACCACGTTCTTAGCGCGCTGGAATTGCCAGCGTCCTTCGCGCAGATATTCGACGCCGGTGGCAAGCCCCGCGTCGTTGGTGACGACGCGGCCCACCATCGCAAGATCGCGCACTTCGGCGCCCGCGCACACCGCGCGCGGAATCCACGTAACCAGCGCGCTCTGCTTCGCGTTGGTCGCGCAGCCGGACACGCAAAAGCCGCGATAGACGCACGGATGCGCCTTGCCGCGCGGCGCGGAAAGCGTCGCGAGCGGCGTCGCGCTCCAGCCGATGCCGAGCGCCTCCGCGCCGCGCGCGAGCACCATCGCGGCGGCGTTCAGTTCGTGCGGACGATACGGATAGCGCGGCCGCTTCGGTCCCCACGGATAGTCGACCGGCCCCGCGATCTTCAACGCGTCTTCGACTTGCGCGTAGTAGCGCCACATCTCGCGCCAATCGAGCGGCCAGTCCGCGCCATAACCGAGCAGGCTGCGCGACTTGAACCACTCGGGACGAAAGCGCAGCGAGACCATCGCGAAGTGCACGGTGCTGCCGCCGACTGCTTTGCCGCTGTTGTTGTTGCCGAGCTTGAGCGGATTGTCGCCGTCGCAGATGCGCTCGTCGGTCCAGAAGAGTTTTGCCTGATGCGCTTCGTCCGACGCGAATTCTTCGAGCGGACGCCACCACGCGCCCGCATCGAACGCGACGACCTTGAAGCCCAGTTCCGCCAGCCGGCAAGCGAGTGTGCCGCCGCCCGCGCCGGTGCCGACGATCGCGAAGTCGACTTCCTCGTCGTTCGGATACATGCGCATCGGCACCCAGCCGCCGCGCACGAATACATCCGGCGCGCGCCCGCCGGTGCCGCGCGGCTCGTGTCGAGCGTCATCGAACACGGCGGTTCTCCCGCGCGGCGTGCGCTTCGTCGCCGGGATGCGCTTCGACCGCTTCCCACGGATCGCGCCGGTTGAAGTACATCCGCACGTAACCGCGCGGATTCGCGGGGCCGCCGAAGCCGATCTCGCTCCACGCGTGCGGGTGCGCGTAATACAAGCCGCAGATGTCGTGCAGCACGCGCTCGGCGAAGAACAGTTTGGCTGGCATGCCGCGCCACGCCGCGCCGCTCAGTTCGCCGCGTTGCATCCGTTCGAGAAGCGCGACCTGTGCGTTTCGTTCGATGCTCGCGAACGGCAATTCGTGACGCCCGCGGCTTTCGGCGTCGAGCGCGGCGAGGCCGGTGCGCCACGCATCTCTTTGCGGCGGCAGCCGCGCATCGCGATAACCGTCGCCGCTATTCGCATGCAGCCGCGCATCAAGCAGCGCGGCGAGCGGCACGACCGGCTCGGCGTTCGCCTGCGGCATGATGCACGCGCACAACGCGTTCACGGCGAGCCATTCAACCGGGTTGAAAAAGCGCGGTTCCTGGGGCGTTGCGAGCCGCTCGTCGATCACCGCGCGCGTCGGTTCGTCCCATGACGGCGTGCTGCGTTTGTCGAGAACGTCGTAGCCCGGATAGCTGGTTTGCCGTGCACTCACTTTTCGGTCTCCCGCAGTTTCATCGCGGCGAGTCCCGCGAGCGCCAGCGCCGAAAAACTCGGCGGCGCGGGCAGCGGCGGCCCGGCGAACAGGTTCTGGCTCCAGTTGCGCCAGCCGCCCTGGCGCCGCGCGATACCGCGCGCGTGAAAGCCCGCGCCCGCCACGCCGAGCAGCGTCGTCACGTGCAGCCATAAGCGGACGAACCAGCGCTCGCGCGGCTGCGCCAGTGCGGCCTGCGCGAGCAGCGCCGCCGCGATCGGCGGCACCGAGACCGGCGCATACATCGCGCGATGCTGGAACGAGCCGCGAAAATGCAGCAGCGCCGCCTCGCCGACCGTCCCGATCAAGCCCGCCGCCACCAGCAAGCCCAACGCGCGGCCCGCAGGCATGCCGAGCAGTCGCGGCTCGTGAGCGGGTTCGTCGCGCAGTCTCTCGGCGACCGCGCCGAGTGCGCCGGACAGCAGCAGCGCAATCGGCGCGCCGACCGGCGCCGCATGAAAGAGGTTGTTCCAGCTCCAGCCGCCGGGCCGCTTCGTCACGTTGTACAGATGGAAACCGGTGCCTGCAATTCCGGTCGCCGCCGCGCTGCAGTAGATCGCATGCCGGACATGGTGTCTGCGCGACCGGTTATCCTTGCCGCCATGCACGCCGGCCGCGAGCGACAAACTTGCGACGACGAGCGGCGTCCACATCGCGGGGTTGTCGAACGAGCCGCGGTAGTGCTCCATTGCGCTGTCGGTCAGCACGGACAGCGCGAGCAGCGCGGCGCTGTGATTGAACGACCGCGCGGCTTCGATATGAACGTGTGTGGCCGGCGCGGCGGCCAACGCTCGCGGCTTTGGCGTGCGGGTCCTGGATTTGCCTGCGTCAGACGATGACGCGGCGTCGCCCCGCGTGCTCAACGAAACGATCGCGGCCGCGCCTGCGATGGTCCATAACATGCCGAGTACGCGTGAGGAATTCATGAGTGCCGCTCCCGTGCTGTGTCGCCGGTCTGTGCGACGAGGTAGGGCGCCGCGTCGGCGCGCTTGAATTCGAGTCCGCAGCCGGGCCGCGACAGATCTGGCGCGATCGCGCCGTCACGCGGTTGCGGCGCGCCGTCGAACAGCATCGCTTCGATACGCACGTGATCGTGAAACCACTCCTGATGACGCAGACGCGGCGCTGCGCACGCCACATGAAGATGCAGCGCGGGCGCGCAGTGCGCCGACAGCGGCAGGTGATACGCATCGCACAGCGTGGCGGCTTGCAGAAAGCCCGTGATACCGCCGCAACGGCTCGCGTCCGCCTGCAGCACGTCGACCGAAGGCGCAGCAAGCAGCCGCTTGAAGTCGTCGAGCGTGTAGCCGTATTCGCCCGCCGCGATGTCCATACCGGCCGGTGCGTGCTCGCGCACGACGGCCATCCCGCACGCGTCGTCGGATGAAACGGGTTCTTCGAACCACTCCACTTGCTGTTCGGTGAAGCACTGCGCGCACCGCAACGCTTCTTTCACGGACAGCGCGCCGTTCGCATCGACGAACAGGCCGGCGTCGCCGATCGCCGCGCGTGCCGCCTTCACGCGCTCCGGGTCTTGTTGCGGGTCGCTGCCGATCTTCATCTTGACCCAGCGGCAGCCGTCGCGCCCGGTCCAGTGCGATAGCTGTTCCTGCAAACGGGCGTTGTCGTAAGTGGTGAAACCGCCGCTGCCGTAGAGCGGCACGGTGTGGCGCGCGGCGCCCAGCAGTCTGACGAGCGGCACGCCGAGCAGCTTCGCCTTCAGATCCCACAGCGCGCAATCTATCGCGGAGATCGCGGTGGCCGCCAACCCAGCGCGGCCGAGATTGCGCACCTGGTACTGCATACGCCGCCAGTGCGCGCGCACGTCCCACGCATCGTGCTTCAGCACGCAGTCCGCGAGCGTGTGGTGAATCAGCGCGACGGTGCTCGCGTCGCTATAGGTGTAGCCGATGCCGGTCTCACCGGCCGCATCGACTTCGACAATCACCAGCGTGGTGGCGTCCCATGCGAACGTGCCGTCGGCTTCAGGCGCGTCGGTGGGAATGCGGTAGGCGCAGGCGCGCAGCGCCTGAACCGGCGCTTGCGCGCTGCCGTGCGTGACGTTGCTGCCGTTCATGCCGCACCTCGGGCGCGTTATTTGTCGTGATGACCGGGAAGCACCGCGCCGAGCACCTGCTTCGCCGTTTCGACGATCACGTTGCCTTCGTCCGGGTCGCCCTTTATCAGCGTCGTCGCAAACGCCTCGGCCTGCGCGAGCGTAATGTGCGGCGGCAGCGGCGCGATGTTGGGATCAGCCTTTACTTCGATCACGACCGGCTGGTTCGCCGCGAGCGCTTCATCCCACGCGACGCCCATCTTCCCGGCGTCGTCCACGTAGATGCCCTTCAGTCCTATCAGCTCCGCGAACTTGTGATACGGCACCGAAGGAATGTCCTGCGATGCCTCGAACTTCGGATCGCCTTCCATCGCGCGCTGTTCCCAGGTCACCTGGTTGAGATCCTGGTTGTTGAGCACCATGCAGATCCAGCGCGGATCGGACCAGCGCTGCCAGTACTTCGATACGGTGATCAGCTCGGCCATGTTGTTCATCTGCATCGCGCCGTCGCCAACGAGCGCGATCACCGGACGTTCCGGATACGCGAACTTCGCGGCAATCGCGTACGGCACTGCCGCGCCCATCGACGCGAGTCCGCCCGACAGCGAGCACATCATGCCGCGCTGCACCTGCAAATCGCGCGCGTACCAGTTCGCGACCGAGCCCGAATCGCTCGTCACGATGGCGTTCGACGGGATGCGCTAAGACAGCTCCCAGACTGTGCGCTGCGGATTGACCGCGTCCTTGCCGGGTTCGTGCGCGCGCTTGTCGAGCGTCTTCCACCAGTCCCCGGTCCAGTCTTCGATCTGTTCGCGCCACTTGCGATCCTTCTTTTCTTCGAGCAGCGGCAGCAGCGCGCTCAGCGTCTGCGCGCTGTCGCCGACCAGATTCACTTCCATCGGGTAACGCAGGCTCAGCATGTCGGCCTTCAGGTCGATCTGCACGCCGCGCGCGTCGCCTTCCTTCGGCAGAAATTCCGAGTATGGGAAGCCGGAGCCGATCATCAGCAGCGTATCGCAGCGCGTCATCAGATCGTAGCTCGGCTTCGTGCCGAGCAGTCCGATCGAGCCGGTGACCCACGGCAAATCGTCAGGCAGCACGGCTTTGCCGAGCAGCGCCTTGGCCACGCCGGCACCGAGCTTGTCGGCGATGGCGATCACTTCGTCGGTGGCGTGCAGCGCGCCCGCGCCGACCAGAATCGCCACCTTCTTGCCCGCGTTCAGCACGTCGGCGGCTTGCCGAAGCTGGTCGTCGTGCGGCACGAGACGCGGCGCGCGATAACCCACGCCCGAATGCAGCGTGCCGTGTTTGCGGGCGGGCGGCTCGTAAGTCAAATCCTGCACATCGTTCGGGAGCACTATCGCGGTGACCTTACGTTCGGACAGCGCAATTCGAACCGCGCGGTCCACCAGATGCCGCACCTGGGCGGGCACCACGGCCTGCTCGACGAACGCGCCGGCCACGTCCTTGAACATCGACACCAGATCGAGTTCCTGCTGATAGTGACCGCCGAGCGCGGCGCGCGCCTGCTGGCCGACGAGCGCGAGCACCGGCATATGGTCCATGCGCGCGTCGTAAAGACCTGTGATCAGGTGCGACGCGCCGGGGCCGGATGTGGCGATGCACACGCCCAGCTCACCGGTAAATTTCGCGTGCGCGGAAGCCATGAAGGCGGCCATCTCTTCATGTCGTACCTGAATGAATTCGATCGGGCCGGCGAGCCGGTTTTTCCCTTTGTCACCTTTGCCTTTTTCCGCGGCGGCCTGCGCGCGGTTCAGCGCGCCGAACACGCCGTTGATGCCATCGCCAGGATAGCCGTAAATGCGGCGCACGCCCCATGCATGCAGCCGCTCGATGATGAAGTCGCCAACGGTTTGCGCCATACAAATCTCCTCAGGCCCATCTCGCGGATGGTCTCGCGACGAGCGAGCAATGCAGTCGACGCAAGTACTGTTCCGCGATATTGCAAACCGTAATGTTCGGCATTTCAAATCGTTGCATTCCAGACTAATATTCTCGCGCTGAATGCTTCGGTAGAAGCGGCCCGGGCAGGTGAAGAGGGACGTGGAGTCGCCGTTGTCGCCGAGTGTCCAGTACTTGCGCAGCGTAGCGCATCGCAGCCAAAGAGATCCGGGCGCCGATCAAAAGTACAGTGTAGGGAATTCACAGCGGTGCAGATCTCGTTGATAGCACAGGCCTGAAGATTCGCGCGGTGCAGGAAGCGATTTCGAGAGTGTCTGGCATTGCGAGTGAGATAGCTCCCGCCGCGGCAGAGCAGAGTGCGGGTATCAACCAGGTGAACAATGCAGTCACACAGATGGATAGCACCACTCAACAGAACGTCGCGCTTGTCGAGCAGGCTGCGGCGGTAGCACGAGCTCCGGAGTGTCGTCATCTGCAGGCCACCTGGATAAAACGCTGACGGTGACCAGTTATTGCTCTGGCCACTCAGGGCCATCACGGGAACGCGTCCAATGCGAACGCAGCGCACGATGCTTTGCGGGGCTGTTGGACGAGCGGTACCCGACTGGCCCCCGAATGCGTTGCATCTTGCTGTAATCGTGACGGCGGCCGTAGCTTGACAAGCTGTTGGGACCGTTTCCCGGCAACGCGTTGTGGTCTAGCCAGTCGTTATACCAGTAGCGTGCACGCGACAATCTGGCGCGTCACAACCACTCATCGAAGGAACAGAAACTGCTGGTAGCGGCTGGGAGACAGCATTCCCATACGCTTGCCGTCCATACTGGCCGGAGACCGAATCAACCCAGTACGATTAGAGGATTACGCGATGGCCAAAGTTGTGGTGGTGACCGGCGCTGGCGCAGGGGTCGGGCGGGCGACCGTCGAGGAGTTCGCCCGGCGCGGGTATGACGTCGCGCTGCTGTCGCGCGATGAGGCGCGCGTCGCGCGAGCCGTGGCGGATCTGCAAAGGATGTACCGCGTGCGCGCCCTCGGTATTCCCACGGACGTGGCCGATGCCGAAGCCGTCGAGACGGCAGCTTCACTTGTTGAGCGCAAACTCGGGCCGATCGACGTCTGGGTCAACGTTGCAATGGCTACCGTGTTCGCGCCGGTCTCGAAACTCACTGCGAAAGAGTTCGAGCGCGGTACACGGGTGACTTACCTCGGACAGGTGCATGGGACGATGGCGGCCCTCTCGCGTATGCGAACACGCAACCGCGGGACCATTGTCAACGTTGGATCGGCACTCGGCTACCGCTCCGTTCCGCTCCAGTCGATCTATTGTGGAGCCAAATTCGCAGTGCGGGGTTTCACGGATGCATTGCGCTCAGAAATCATTCATGACAGATTGGACATCCATCTGACGATGGTGGACCTACCTGCAGTCAACACCCCACAATTCGACTGGGCGTTGAACAAGATGGGGAAAAAGGCTCAGCCAATCGCTCCAATTTACGAACCCGAAGTCGCTGCGCGAGCGATTTTCTTTGCGGCCACGCACCGGCGGCGGGAGGTATGGGTGGGCTTCCCTACGGTCAAGACGATTCTCGCAAATCGGATCGCGCCGGCAATGATTGACAGGTATCTGGCCACGGCCGGGTACAAGGGTCAACTTACTGACGAACCGCTTGAACCTGATTCGCCTGATAACCTGTTCAAACCAGTTCCCGGAGATTACGGTGCGCACGGTCGATTTGATCGTCGCTCGAGAGGGAGCGACTGGGAGATATTTACGAGCAGACATCGCAATGCATTCTGGGCGATGATGGGCGCCGCTGTTTTGGGCGGAGCGTACCTGCTTTTCGGCGGGAAGCGCACGAAATAGCGCTTCTAACTACGCGGTGAGGCGGTATTAACCTTCTTCGCCACGCGATTTCCAGCGAACATTTCCAGCGGCCGGCGGGTGGCGGGAGAAAGAGACCGTGAGCAAGCTGATTGAAGATTATGCGCTGCTTGGCGACGGCGAGACTGCTGCGCTACTGGCTAGCGACGGCTCCATTGACTGGCTATGCTGGCCGCGATTCGACGATGATGCGTGCTTTGCGGCGCTACTGGGCACCGATGATCACGGCCATTGGACTCTCGCGCCGGCAGATGGGGGCGCCTCGCAAAGTCGGCGCTATCAGGACGATACCCTTGTGATGGAAACGGACTTCCAGACACCTGACGGTCGGGTGAGGATTATCGACTTCATGCCTGTACGCACGACGTTTTCTTCGCTCGTGCGCATCGTAGTGGGGCTTCAGGGAATCGTAAAAGTACGCAGCGACGTGCGGCTGCGTTTTGACTACGGGGCGCTTGCCCCATGGAGCGTGGCGGAGGCAGACGCCATGATCGCGAAGGTGGGCCCGAATCTGATCGTGTTGCGGGCGTCAGTGAAGCTCTCCGTGAGCGCCGAGTCAACTGTCGCTGAATTCGAGGTGTCAGCCGGGGAGCGTGTCGCTTTCGTCATGAGTTATGAGAACTCACACGAACGGCCACCCGCGCCAATAGACGCAGAGGCAGCGCTCGTTTCAACGCAACGTTTCTGGCGCGACTGGATTGGCCGGTTCGACAATGCCATGACGGACTGGCCGGTTCAGGTCCGTCGTTCGCTGATTACACTCAAGGCGTTGATTCACCGGCGAAGCGGCGGTCTTGTCGCAGCGCCCACTACCTCGCTCCCCGAAGCCCCCGGTGGCGGGATGAACTGGGATTATCGCTACTGCTGGCTGCGAGATGCCAGCTTCACACTTACAGCATTGCTGAACGCCGGCTACCACGAGGAGGCCGAGGGGTGGAGAAACTGGCTACTCCGGGCGATTGCCGGGTCGCCGGATAAACTTCGGATCATGTACCGGGTTGACGGCTCGCGCCATTTGCCGGAGTGGGGTGTGGATGCGCTGCCAGGCTACCGTTTCGCAAAGCCCGTGCGGGTCGGCAACGCCGCATCCACGCAGCACCAGCTCGATGTGTACGGGGAGGTGCTGGACTGCGTCGATCTCGCATCCCGAGGCGGAGTTCCGCCATCGGACCAGGAATTCGTCATTGAACGAAGGCTCGTCGAACATCTCGAAACGATCTGGCGAACCAGAGGTTCCGGGGTGTGGGAGTCGCGAGCCGAGCCGTGCCATTACACGTATTCGAAGGTCATGGTATGGGTGGCGTTCGATCGCTTTGTCAGTCGGCATGCAACGAACGAGCGGGTTAGTCGCGGCCTCTTAAGCCGGATCACTGAGCTCCGTCAGACCGTACGTGACGAGATATATCGGGAAGCCTGGAACGAGGGGCTTGGCACATTCACGCAACACTATGGCGCACAGACACTGGATGCTAGCCTTTTGCTCCTGCCACTGGTCGGGTTCCTCCCGGTAGAGAATCCCCGTATGGCCTCGACAATTGCAACGATTGAGCGGGAACTTGTGGAAGGGGGATTGGTTCGACGCAAAAAGGCGAATGCCGATGGGCCAAACGAGGGGGCGTTTCTCGCGTGCTCCTGCTGGATGGCCGAATGCATGAAATTGCAGGGCCGCGATCGGGAAGCTCGGGAGCAGTTCGAGCGACTACTTGCCGTCGCAAACGATGTGGGACTGCTTGCCGAGGAATACAACGTGCCGGGGCGCCACCTTGCGGGCAATTTCCCGCAGGCACTAACCCATCTTTCGATTGTCAACGCTGCACTTGCTCTAAGTGGGCCTACGCTACGACGGGGCGGCAAGGGATTCAGGGAATAACCCTGGTGGTCTGTGCGGCTCTTGCGGCTCTTCCATGCGGGGGCTGACTAGCTCCTGTCACCTGATGTCCTTGCACGACAATGACCAGAGGTTTGGATATTCACGCGACCAGTTGCCAGAAATGGCCAGTTGGGCCTGTTTCAACGGGAGTTCGTCGGCGCAGACGCAACGCCGCAAGAAAACCGTGAATCGGCGCTTACGGCGCTCTCCGTCGTCGCCTTCCCAGGGAAGGACGTCAAGATTCTCGCGGGCGTCCGGCGAGCCCCCCAGCAGCACCGGCATGCGGAAATCCAGCGCATAGTGAGAGGTCAACGACGGCGCGATACCCTGTTGTGCAAGGAGTTTGTCTTTCAGGCGGATCCGGGCGTCAATAGACGGCATCACCTGAGCAAGGTAGCCTCGGTGGCAGATTGTCGACGCGACTGTCTCCTGGGACACGCGTGCGTCGAGCCAGGCTGGCTGCCCGGCGTACGAAGCGGCAGCGCACGGCAATTGCACGAGTAAAAGCAACGCTGCAACTCTGAGCACGTGGAAAAGATGAGGATTTCGATCTGTCAATCTAGGGGTTCCGTGCGAACTCTCCATCGCGACTGCGGCGCAAATCGCGAAGGAAGGCAGTACCATGCGAAAAACATAGTTTAGCCGCTAAGGCGCGCGTTCAAAAGCGCACTGCGCGGGCGGCCCCGCGGTCCGGGCACCCACGGCTAATGCCAGGCATGTCACTGACCAAGTGCTATGTCGGCCCGCGCCGGACGCCCGCGGAAAATGGCAGGCTAGGCCTTTTTTCGTCGAAGGCCTGGCAGGCCGTGGGCGTACAGTCTACCGATGTCCGTCACCGAACTCGCGGGCGACTTCGTGCCATTCGCACTTCCCATCGTGAAGGGGCAGTGCGACGTCGGCGAAGATTTCGAAGATTCCAATCAGTCCCCCGATGCTGCGCTGGCACAACTCGCTATAGGCAAGTCTCACAGCGTATATCACAGAGTGACATATAATGAACTGAACGCTGTTCTTGTGCAGCTGGCGTCCCGTGGCAGGCAATGTCACGGCGTCCGCGAATGTTGCAATCAGACATTGGAGAAGAGTGATGGTCATCAACAATGACTTCGAATTCGGCTATCTGGTGATCGCCTTCGCGTTTCTTGGAATCATTCTGTTGGGTAGCCTCCTTGCCGCGCTTCACCTCGATCGGTGGCACCCGAAGCTGATTGGCGCTATTGTTGGCGCCCTCCTGGGGGTGGCCCTCATCGAGGCCGTGCCAATGTTCACTTAGCCGTCCACTGGCACGACGGTATGATGCGCCCGATCATTCAGGAAAAGCCGATGTCAACGCCTTTTGATCGCATTCTTCTGTGTTATGACGCAACGCCTGAAGGACAACACGCGTTGCGTTGCGGCGCTGCATTGGCCAGTCGGTTGGGGGCAGAGACACACCTGTTGTCCATTCTCGAGGTTAGAAGTGGGGGGTGGTCAGATTTGCACTGCTGACAGCGTCACTCAGGTCGCGGGCCAGACAAAGATGACATGCTGGGCATTTGCAGGACTCCTTTGATCGCGGTTTGCTGGACGCTGCCAACCGGCGGCCAGACAACATGCCATTTGCCATCTGGTGAAAATGAAAGGGCCGACCGACAATATGCCGAGTGGACTGATTCCATACGCGTCAACCTCGACAGCTGCGACACCCGTCGAGTAGGTGATATCTTCGACAATGCTTTGTTGACGAGCTTCAGCCAGCACTCGCCTGTGGCCGACAGATGTCACAATGTTCGGCGCAGACGCCGTGAGGCCAGACTGTGGGGCCGCACTGGCAATGCAAGCGCCAGCGCAAAAGCAGAAGACGCCGAAAAAAACAACAGTCGTCGCGCGGGGCCCCAAGAATAGCGTCGACATGTCATGTTCCGTGATAAGGCACAACGCGATCGAGAGCAAAGACGGGGGCAAGCGCCGCAACTTTCACTACTCGCTACCGGAGCGGAAGGGGCGCGGTTTTTCGGGGTTGCTCATTTCAGGTTGGTCAGCATAGTTCTGCCTAAAGCCCCCATATAATGTCCGCGTTCTGTTTGCTCGCTTCACGCATCATATCCAGCAGCGGCCACGCTCGTTGTGCGAGCCCTCGATGGTCTTCACCTACAGTGCGACCGTGTGCGTCCGGCACGTGGTAAAGCGATTCGAGCGCAACATCCGCCCGCGCTTCTTCGGAAATCGCTGTTTCGAGACGGACAATCGCTCGAGGCAGTTCATTGTGCTCAATGACGCCTCTTGATCCGAGATGCTTACCTATGAGGTTTAGCAGGTATTGAGCAAGATTCTTGAGCATGACCACGTCGGGCGCGGCAGGTGACCGGAAGGTGATCAGCATGATGAAGTCTCCTAAACGAGCGCGGAACCGCGATGATTTCTTTCGCACCGCAGTTCGTATCTGCCTACCGCAACTGGGACCGCCGACTTGCTGACGCGGTGGGCCAACGGACTCGCGGGCGCACATGAAAACTTTCCGACTACTAATGTCATGCGGCCTGCTGTATGGCTAACGACAATCCACGAGAACGAACGGTCCCATGGGTGCCCCAGCCTACGGCTGGCCACACTTGCGTGCGGGCTCCCATGAACTCGCGTCAGGTCCAGTCAGAGAAGGCCTTAACTGGATTTTATGTCACATCATGACTAATGTAAATATTCTCAGATGTGCCTGACGTCCTTGTCTCGTCGTGTGCCACCGAAATCCGGTTTGCGACTGGCAGCATATGCGCACGCCCCCCCCGACGACTGAAGGGCGGATCGGGTCGTTCATCTCATGGGAAAAGTGCTCAACGCGCGCTGCACGTTGCCGCGTGCCAAGCCTATCTTGGCACAGCCGCGGCCTGAGATGCCGCTCGGAACCTGGTATTATTTGCTAACCGGCGTCCAGCCAAATCCCTGTCCACGAAGTTGTTGGCCGGCGTGCGCACTGTGGAAGTCCAGTTTTTGCAGCGACAGAGGGACGAGATTGCGTTTCGACAAAGAGGGCGGGCTGTACAGGACCCTTGATACCGCTGCTGTCACAGTGGGGGCACCGTTGCTTCTGACGGGGTCGACGGTCGCGGGGTCGGTCATCCCGATCAGCAGGATATGCCCCGGCGCTGCAACAGCAGCGGTGCTGACGGCTAGTGCTGAGAGCGCGGCGCTAAAGGCAATAATGAAGGTTTGCATCTTTCTCCTCCGGGTCGAACGCTGATTTCGCGCTATCTGGAAGTCGGTCGTCCCGTTCCTGCAGAGTGTTTTGGCTAGTCGCCATGGACGCATGGCCTTCCTGTTCCGCACCATTCGCGGATAAGTGGCCCCAGCGTATACGGGCAGAGATTATAGGTCATGAAGTGATACATTTCCAGCTTCGATGTTGATACAGGAGAATAAGGCAATGGTTTCCAGAAAGCGTGCGGAGACTGATGAGCTAACGAAAGCGGAGCTGCAAGAATTATCCGATTTTCGCTATCAGCTGCGTCGATTTTTGCGTTTTTCGGAAGAGATAGTTCATGCTGAAGGGATTACGCCGCTGCAATACATGTTGCTTCTTCACATCGGCGGCTTTCCGGAGCGGGACTGGGCGACCGTGGGTGAACTGGCCGAGCGCTTGCAAGCGTCATCGCATGGCACGGTTGCGCTGGTTTCCCGCTGCGAAGCGGCAGGTCTTGTCGCGCGTAGACCCAGCGCAGAGGATCGGCGGCAGGTCGAAGTACACCTGCTAAAGAAAGGAGAACGATGCCTCGCGAGGCTTGCGTTGTTGCATAAGACCGAAGTCCAGTCTGTTGGATGGGCGTTCAAGACTGGGCCTGAGAATCCTTGACGCAGCGTCCTTACGACACGCCAACAGGTCAGTGAATTGCTGGGAGCCGGCTGATGGGTTCGCGCCTCGGAATCGACCTGCATCTGTTTCTGGTAGCAACCAGTTTCGTACTCTACGCTGTGTAGTACAGCTGCATCAGAGAGAGGTCCGCAAAGCAGACGGCTGAAGATGCACCAGACGGCTCGGCCAACGTCTCGGTGGTGTTTAGTCGCCGTGAAGAGTCGGCAACGCAAAAGCAGCGCACTATCATCGTCCGCTTCGCCCGGGATACTGCGGGCGCGTTGACGCCAACCGTGAACGAGGCAGGTCGTGAAAACGGGCGTTCATGTTAGACGATACGCGATCAGGTCGGCACGAATGAACTCGACCAATTGGCCACAGTCCTCGGCTCCAAGGTGTTGAGTGAGGTTCGCTTGAGTGGTCAATGACGCAGCGGCGTCGCATGCAGCGCTAACCGTCTGGCGCTTCGATAGGGGCAAGTCATGAATGACGAATCCGATCGGCCTGAAAGCACGGCGACTATCAATTCGCGCCACGTCAAGGTGTCGCCGGTGCAGCCCCAGCCGGCCATGCAGCATGAAGACGATTCCGTCGCCCCAGTGGGTCTGCGCTGGCTGTGTGTGCTTGCTTTCGTAGTGGGGATCGTAACGGGGCTGGGAGCTGTCCTGTTCCGAAGCCTGATCGGGCTTGTCCACAATGCGTTCTTTCTCGGGCGCTTCTCGTTTGCCTATGATGCAAGTCATTTCACGCCTGCATCCCCCTGGGGCGTATTTGTCATTCTGGTGCCCGTAGTCGGCGGCATGGCGGTGACGTGGATTGTGAGTACGTTTGCGCCCGAAGCGAAAGGGCATGGCGTTCCCGAGGTCATGGACGCGATTTACTACAAGCGCGGTGTGATCAGGCCCGTGGTGGCGGTTGTGAAATCGGTCGCGTCTGCGTTAGCGATCGGTTCGGGCGCCGCGGTCGGACGCGAGGGCCCAATCATCCAGATCGGTTCCGCGCTTGGTTCGACGCTGGGACAACTGGTCAGAATGACGGCGGGTCAGCGAATAACTCTGGTTGCGGCGGGTGCCGGTGCGGGAATCGCTGCAACTTTCAACACGCCGATTGGTGGCGTGCTGTTCGCCACTGAACTGATGATGCCAGAGATCAGTGTCAACACGTTTTTGCCCGTGGCCCTGGCTACAGGGACTGCGACGTTTCTCGGTCGCCTGTTCTTTGGTGCGGCTCCAGCGTTTTTTGTCCCGGCGCAACTGGGTGCGATTCCGAACGAACCGGGCAGTGTTCTCACGCTCATTCTCTATGCGTTGCTGGGCGCGCTCACCGGAGCGGCCGCCGCGCTGCTGATTCGCTCACTGCACTGGGCGGAAGACGTGTTCGAGCGCGTGCCGGGGCGTTATCGCCGCCACGCGCTCGGCATGCTGATCGTCGGTGTAACGATGTATTTGCTGTGGCGCCATGCGGGGCATTACTACATCGAGGGGGTCGGCTACGCCGCCATTCAGGCGACCCTCTACGGTCAACTCCAGGGCGGCGGATTTCTGTTGCTGCTTGCCCTGTGCAAGACGCTCGCGACTTCTGTCAGCCTCGGATCCGGTTCGTCCGGCGGCGTGTTCTCGCCGTCGCTTTTTATCGGTGCCGCATTGGGCGCCGCTTTTGCGTCCTTTATTGCAGCCACTGTCCCGGGCGCACCGGTTAGTGCGCCGGCCTTTGCGATGGTCGGCATGGGCGCGATGGTAGGCGGCGGCACGGGCGCCGCCATGACCGCCGTCGCTATGATCTTCGAAATGACGCGTGACTACGACATTGTGTTGCCGATGATCATTGCTGTTGCATTCAGCCTCGGCGCGCGCCGGCTTTTCTCTCCCGAAAGTATCTACACGCTCAAGCTCGTGCGGCGCGGTCATCCGATTCCCAACGCCCTGCACGCCAACATGTTTCTCGTTCAAAACGCGTCCCAGATCATGGAAACCGATGTGCTGGTGCTTGATACGGGAGTACCTTTTCGCGACCTGCTGACTCGCCTTGACGGACCCGCCTTCCGGCATGTCGTTGTCACCCGAGAACAGGAGATCTACGGTGTTTTGCGTATCAACACAGGGCTGCGGCGTGCAGTCAGTCAAAGCGACTCGGATATAGCGCTCGGGACGCTGGCGCAGCGCAATTTCATCGTGGTCCAGGAGAAGGATGTTGCGTTCGGCGTCATATCCAGGCTCTCGAAACAACATGCAGTAATGGCGGTAGTGGTCGGACGGCGTGACGGGCCCGGTCCGCTTCGTGTGCTGGGCGTGATAGCGAAAGAGCACATTGCCGACGCCGTAGCGGGAAGCATCCGCATTTTTCCCGGTTGAGGCCAGCCGCCATGACTCATTCGACCGTTGCCTCCGGCATGCTAGCCCGAGCGCGCTGTCGATGAAGGAGGAAATGATGAAACTGGTACATGACGTAGATGTAGCATGCAGGCGACTCGGTAAGTTTCTGCATCTCGATACATTCAGGCACGCATTTGACGCGGAAGAGGGTACTGCCGGGCCTGGCACGGAGACAGAGTGGGTAATCGTCTATCGGACAGCGCAGGGATTCTGCTGTATCTACCGTGGTGCCGCAGTGGAGTTTCAGGACATGCTCGACATTCAGATATGGTCCGGCGAGATGGAGGTGCGGACTTACTTCATCGGACTGTAGCAGAGGACCATGCAGATACCGGCGCGCGGCAACGGACAACGCCCCTAATAAACAAAACACCCGACAGCGCAACTCGTGTGTCGGGTGGGAGTGACTACCTCATTAAATTCTGACGAAGAATGGTCTCTGGGCAGGGCTGAGTAAGGGCATCACCACACGAAATGTCGCGGGGCGACCTTTGGAAGCCCGGTAGCAATGCCGGGCTTTTTTGTGGCATGAAAGCCGAGAATTTTTTCGATCCCAGACGACCACCGAAGTTCGGTTCTCTGTGAAGTGCCCGGATAGCTGGTAGCTTCGCGTCAGTTCTGGAAAGCGGCACGGCGTGCGGGCGGCGCACTGGGAGCGCGAAGCGCCTCTTCCGGAACACTGGCGACATGAAGCGTGTGAGTCGGCAACGCAAATCTCACTCCCGCATCAGCAAGTTCGGTCATCAGGGCCAAGTTGATTTTCTGTTGAATGTCCATATACAGGTTGAACCCAGGATCGGTGACGTAATAGACGACTTCGAAGTCGAGAGAGCTTTTTCCGAACTGTTTGAAGTGAGCCCGATCGAATCGCGTATCACCCGCGTTCTCCACAGCTTCACGGACCTTGTCCGGAATCGCGCGAAGTTGCTCTGGAGTTGCCTCATAAGTCACGCCGAATCCAAAGACGATCCGCCGTTCCGACATGCGTTTGTAATTGTGTATCGTATTTTTCAGTAGTTCGGTATTGCTGCAGACAATTTCCTCGCCGCTCAGACTCCGGATGCGGGTCGTTTTGAGGCCGACGTGCTCGATGGTTCCCGCAATATCTCCGAAGACGATGAAGTCACCAATCTCGAACGGCTTGTCCAGTCCGATCGCGAGCGAAGCGAACAGATCGCTCAGAATACTTTGGACCGCAAGGGCTACGGCTACACCGCCGACGCCGAGGCTGGCTACAAAGGCGGTGATATTGACACCCATATTTGCCAGCACGGCGAGCAGCAGGACTGACCACAACAACCCCCTGAGCATCCACGACAACATTGTCGTAATGACAGGGTTATGTGCCGATTCAGCCTGATTTTTAAGTCGTCCGGCCGTCCAGCATCGCACGCCCTGGTTGATCCAGATTGCGGTCTGAACGCCTATGAGAAGAAACCAGACGTGATTGATACGCGCGTCCCACCTGTCGTTTAACCCAAGCAGTTCGGTGCCGATGAGCAGGGCGGCAACCAGTACCGTGGCGGCATGTGTGCTCTTCAGAACTTCGACGAGTGTGTCGTCGATCTTCGTTGAAGTCTTTTCCGCCAGGCTCTCAAGTCGGGCGGTCACGAAGCGCAGAACGATTGACAGAGCAAAATAGGATATGACCGCTGCAACCGCTCCATAGAGCCAGGCCATGGCGGGTACCCCGAGAAACGCGTTCAGATCTAGCCATCTTTGCATTGGCAGATTCCCTCCATTGTTGAGTTCGACGTCGGATGTCGCAAATTGTTACAACCGACTGTCTGGCGGCGTACGCCGGGAAAAGTTCCCGCAAATTGGGCGCACAGGGTGTCGACGGAATTGCATGCCCGAAGTCCCTAGGGACGAGGCAGATGTCGCCCGCATGACAAATCATGGATAGTCGCCCTCCCGCTGTCATTCTCCACGGGCGACATTCTCGGGCCGCTCGAACTGGCAGGACTTCGCTGTGAATGTTCGCTTCAAACTCCGCAGTACCGGCAGACCGGCCCTGGATGTATCGGCGCATACCCTGGTGGACGTATTTTCAATTCGATTGTCAAATTGCATCACGCAGTGACATATAATGGAGCGCAACGACAGAGGACTTCATTACGGCGGCGATAGACGGTGCACGATAACCTGTGGTGCCGGCGAACGCGCTAAATGACTCAATTTCAGCTGTTTTTTTGGTTGTGGCGAGTCGTCACCAGGCACTGCGATGACAGTTGAGTCAGCGGCAGACAGTTGCTGGTCCTCGGTGGGGAGTGGCTTGGTGCTAACGCGCTACACCGCTTCGTGGTGGAGGCGATATGAAAGAGTCAGCAATCTATGCTGATTTTGAAATCATAAGCGAGACAATGCCGGAACAATGTGCCGGTGGCGGCTGTGTATGGGTCGATACGGTGGCAAGGCATGCGGTATCCGGTGAAATCGTATATGCGTGCATCGAACCATTCGGGGGGGCGGGTACGGTCCAGATAAGCGAACGCATCGCGGTTGGTGAGGCATTAGAACATGCACGTGATTCGTTGAGACATAGGCTGGGAAGACGATAATTTTGCTGGCGCGCGGAACGCAGAAAATTCGGGAGCAATTATTGACGGAATGGGAAGCTGCCGTCGACCTATGGTGGATAGTGACCGGTTCGTGTGCGCGGAGACCGCCAGCCCTGTCCACGTCTTCCCGCGCAGCGGATTAATAAGGTTTGCCAATCATAGTTGGGCGGTTTCTGATAAATGCGGCGGAGGAGACCATCTGGCTGCAATTGAGAATCGCTGTCGTGAATCACGGCGGTAGTCTTTCTTTCCCCACCTGGCAGTCTTGTCGAAGACAGGGTCGGCGCCGTCTTCGCGAGCGGAACGTATTCAGTTCGGGTGCTCCGCATCTGGCAGGAGCCCTGTCTGAACTCGATTCAACACCCCGGATCGCACATCGAAGGACAATCATTGCCTCGATGATGTCGTGAGCGCCGCGGAAAAGAGATGATAAAACCGCCAGCAAGTCTTCTTCCGATACTTCGTTGCGTTGACTGCGTGCTGAGATCAATCACAGTCCGGCGAGCAGGTCGCACAGACGCGGACCATCGCCGTGTGGATGAGCCGTGGAATATTGAATACCGCACGGCTGGCGCGTTTCGTTGCCCATACGTGGGCGCTTCGACTGCTCGGGGCTCGCCTGATCCCGTGTCGCTAGCCTCAGACCAGATTGAGGGGATCTTTGCCTTGCCACTTCCGGATAAACAGGTATGACAGTCCTGTCGGAATGCCGCAGATGTCTGTCGCGTCGGAAACCGTAGGACCGGATCTTTGGATCGATATCAATCGTTCCATTCGGGCAGGGGTATGAGGCATCCTGGAAACCCAGTTCTTGGCGTACGGATATTCTCGAGTTCCGGTCGAAGTACTGCGGCCGCACACCCAGCCGGGTCGAAGGACGATATTCGATGAAGCCGCTATTGAGGCGGCGCGGCGCACGTTGGGTGCACTCGCAAGCAATTCACCACGAAATGGCCGCCAAACGGCATCAATCGAATCTGGCAATCTTGCGTAACGGTGATATCGGCACAGGCGGTTGCAGCGGTCGTGCGGGCAAGCGCTCTGCGCCGGAACCCCGCGCATATTCCGGCCGCTGCGGAATTACCCGGCATAGCTCGGGCGGGCAGGCCCCGCGCTACACGCGCGACATACCCGAAGTCGGGACCATTCATTGCTTGGAGGTCTTTATTTTCAGAAATGCCAATGACACGCGACACACTGGATGCGATTGCGAAACTGTACCTTCTGCTTTCTGTTGTGTCGGCAGCTTGGGTTGTCGTCGATCTATTTGTATGCGCGCGGCGTCAGCGGATGAAAATCATGGAGATTGTCTGGCCGCTGACGATGCTGTACCTCGGCCCAATCGGGCTGATCTTTTACTTCTGGTTTGGACGAGCGCATCGGCGCAACGATTCGAACAGTAAAGACAAGCCCATGTGGCAGGCGACGTTTTCTGGAGCATCCCATTGCGGCGCGGGCTGCGCGTTGGGCGACTTTATCGGGGACTGGCTGGCATTTGGACTGTCGATCACGGTGTTCGGCTCGGACCTGCTAGGAAAGATGCTCATCGGATTTGTGCTCGCCTATCTCTTTGGTATTCTCTTTCAGTACTTTTCCGTCGCCCCTATGCGTGGGTTGAGTATCGTCAAGGGTCTCATGACGGCGGTAAAGATCGACACGCTTTCGCTCGTTGCATATCAGGTAGGGATGTTCTCGTGGATGATGGTTCGCGCCACGCTTTATCCGGATCTGAAGCCAACTGACTGGACATACTGGTTCATGATGCAAATTGCGATGATCGCGGGTTTCCTGACGACGTATCCAGTCAACTGGTGGCTGATTCGAAGAGGGATCAAGGAAAAAATGTGACTTTGGACTGGTGGATTATTCCGCACGCTGCGTGGCTTCGGGTATCGGGTCCGTTCGTGTAGTTCGCCAGACATCGGATGGCACATGGCACTTATACTGACAGCTTTTTGCTCCGCCTGTTCCCATGCTCCTGCGCTCATTTGCTGACAAACGGACCCTCCAGCGGGTGCATCGCTTGTGGCTTCATTACGGTGTTTTCTGGCTGGGCGCGGTCGCAGTTGGACTCATCGCGGTGGCCTATGCCCGGCTGATTGATTTCGGGTATGGTGAATTTCTCCAATACGTTGTCCGGTACCGTTGGCTGCCATTACTGGTGACGCCGGCAATCAGTGCGGCATGTGTTTGGCTCACGCTGCGCTATTTTCCCGGTTCTGAAGGCAGTGGTATTCCCCAGGTTATCGCGACCCTGCACAGTCGTCGGGGGCTGGGCGAGCGCCTTCTTACCCTCAGAATTCTCGCCGGGAAAATACTCGTATCGTTTCTCGCCATACTCGGTGGGTTCACTATCGGACGGGAGGGGCCCACGATTCATGTTGGAGCGGCGCTGATGTTTAACTTGCGTGAGTTTTATCCGAAGCGATATCGCGCCATGCGAGGAGGAGCACTTGAGCGTCGGTTGGCGTTGGCGGGCGCGGCTGCGGGATTGTCCGCGGCGTTCAACGCGCCACTGGCAGGGGTCGTCTTCGCTATAGAGGAGTTGACCCGCAGCTTCGAACAGCGAACGAGTGGCGTACTCCTCACGGCTATCATTTTCGCAGGCGTGGTTGCACTAGGCATACAGGGAAACTATACCTACTTCGGAACGATCGACGTCGGACCGCATTTTCCGGATCTGCTCGCCGTCGCGGTAGTTCTCACAGGTATCGTCGCGGGAGGCGCTGGTGGCGTCTTTTGCTGGTTGCTTCTCAATACCCAAAGATGGATGCCGTCCATGATTCTGGAATGCCGCACGCGGCACCCGATCCTGTTCGGTGCGGGATGCGGTCTCGTCATCGCCGCAATCGGTGTGTTCTCCGGCGGACACACTTTTGGCAGTGGCTATGTCGAGGCGAGGGACATGCTCGACGAACATGCCCATCTGACCATTCTGTATCCCGTCCTCAAGATGGCATCGATGATCGGCTCATACCTGCCCGGGGTGCCGGGAGGCCTCTTCGCGCCTTCCCTTGCAATCGGCGCCGGTATTGGCAATGCGCTCCATCTTGTGTTTTCCCAGATGCAGTTGCCGATGCTGATCGCACTCGGCATGGTTGGCTATCTGGCGGCTGTGACGCAGAGTCCAATCACTTCGTTTGTCATCGTAATTGAGATGATCAACGGACACGCCCTGGTGATCTCACTCATGGCAACCGCCCTGATTGCGAGTCAGGTCTCCCGTCTGTTTGCGCCGCCGCTGTATGAGGCGTTGTCGGAGCGCTATAGCGCACGTGCCGAAAATTGATCCTGATCAGGGCTCGCAGAATGCCCTCAGCCTCAGCGTTCGGAACATGATTGCTGCGCGGCTTCGGTACGCGCAGCTGAGTTTGTGCACCGTCCCAGACGGGCGGTCAGTTCAGAGATCAGGACGCTTGCGAACGCACAGCGAAAGCTGGCTTTTGTCCGCAGGTCGAAAAAAGGTGGTCTGGACCGGCGACGCCGAAGTGCTGAATTACCCCCGCCGCATGCTGGCATTGCGTGACGATGCCGATGCGACAGGGGAAAGCGGGACGCATTGGAACCCGACCTGACCGGTCATGGATCGGCGCTCAAGCCCCGAGCTTTCCCAGGCGTCGTGCCAGCGTACAGCCTTGGTGCAATGTGTCAGTACTGCTGGAACACGCTCATCCGTGGGCAGGCGATCGCGGTAGCCGCAACGATGCGGCGGTGTGTGCGCCTCACTGCACTGCAACCTGTTGGGCAGACAGGCCGACAACGTGCCCGTGCCACACCTGACACGTCGCATTCACAGGTACCCATACAAACTTGCCGCGTACTTTCGCAAACGCCGGAGTCCGCACCACGGTATCAAAAGACGTGAGAGAGCCGGCGCGAGAACCCTCCGGAGTTGCAATTACTTTCGCCGAAAGCGCGCGGCGCTCGGAAATGACGAACAGGTCGTAGCGGGGCGCGGTGCGAACCCAGCGATCGAAAGCAGCGACGCAATTGACGACGACATCCGGCACATGAATGCGTCGAAGATATGCATAGTCTTCAGGCGAATCCAACTGCGGCTGCGCATGAACACGTTGGATTGCCCAGCTAAACGCGAAGAGCAGAAAAATGGCAGTGGTAAGCTTCATTCGGAGGGGTGCCCGTAATAGCGGGTGATTTCGACAAGACGGAGAGGTCATGAGTATACACGCGCTATTCGGACGCTGGGCGCCGACGGCCTTGATGCGTACCGGGAGATGCCGGCGCAGACGCGGATCAGGCGGTCGTCCATGCCTTG
Organism: Paraburkholderia sp. BL17N1; assembly: GCF_003634175.1. Lineage (NCBI taxonomy): Bacteria > Pseudomonadati > Pseudomonadota > Betaproteobacteria > Burkholderiales > Burkholderiaceae > Paraburkholderia > Paraburkholderia sp. BL17N1. The sequence goes on along the minus strand of NZ_RBIW01000002.1, from coordinate 3,002,520 downwards.
AAGGGGCGGGAATGCCGGTTGAGCGCAGGACGGGAGCCGGCCCGTTTCTGACAGCATTCGTTTGTGTTGCCTTGATGTCCTGCTCCGCGCAAGATTCAGTGTTTTCCAAAGCACCGAAATATTCCGCTGCGTCTGAACAGGATCTTTCGTCTGTAGTCGAATGCATCGCTGATCGGTGGGAGCGAAGCACCCGTCACTTACATCGATCGCGTGTCGGGTCGACAGTGCGTTTGCAGGGGCGCACCTTCTTTCGGGGCGTGCCGATCGGCGTCAAGGCGTGGCATGCCGCCGGGCGCACCGAAGTACAGTTTTTTGAAGGGCGCGCGGCAGACCGGATCTACCTGCTTTCAATCAGGGACTGCTTGCGCTAGCGGGAGAATGAAAAGCGCTCCGTGCTAGTATCGCGCGACACCTGCGAGCTTCTCGCGTTTGCGGCTCGCGTCTTTCCAGTGACGACGGCCTGGCCGCGTGCTCCGACACGGACCCGATGCGCATTTACCAGAAGACTATCAACTTTTCCCGGCAATCCAGCAGGCAACAGAACTTGCCCCGATGGCGCTCGCGCGCGATCGGCGTGGCGTTCTCGGCAGCGTTTCTGTCGCTTGCTGTGCGAGCCCTCTGGGTGCAAGGAATCAATGATGATTTCTATCAGAAGCAGGGCGATTTGCGCCAGGTGCGCGAGTTCGGCATTCATGCGTCGCGCGGGCGCATTCTCGATCGCGACGGCCGCCCGCTCGCACTAAGCCTGCCCACCCGCGCGCTGTGGATGGACGCTTCGGGTACCGAGCCGTTATCGGCTGCGAAGGAGGAGTCGCTTGCCCACCTGCTCCATATCGATCCACAGCGGATCGACGCGATTGCTTCTTCACGCACGTCATTTGCATACCTACGCCGGCAGGTGCCATTGGACGTTGCAGCGCGCGTCATACGGCTCGATGTGCCGGGCGTATATGCACAGCGCGATTACTGTCGCTACTATCCTGAAGGAGCAATCGCAGCACCCGTGGTCGGCTTTGCCGGCGTGGAAGGCACGGGGCAAGAAGGCATGGAAAAGGTGGACAACGCACGGTTGACTGGCCGTGATGGCAGTCGCCGCGTGCTGCGCAACGCAGGTGGCCAGGTGATCGACACGCTCTCGCTGAAGCAGCCCATGCGTGGCAAGGACGTCACGCTTTCAATTGATCAGCCTATTCAGTACGCGACATTTAGCGCGCTCCGCGCAGCGGTCGAACGGACCAATGCGCACTCGGGTTCGGCGATCGTACTGGACGCGCATACGGGCGAGATCCTCGCGATGGCGAACTGGCCCAGTTTCGATCCGAATCTCCGTGCAGGGCGGACCGGGGCGGGGGTGCGCAATCATGCGGTGACCGATGTGTTCGAACCAGGCTCGGTGATGAAGCCCCTGACTATTGCGTTGGCGTTGCAACGCGGGGATGTCTCTGCGCACTCCTTGGTTCCTACAGATGGCGGAAGATTACGGCTCGATGGCGCGGTGATTCACGACGACAAGAACTTCGGTACGTTGACAGTTTCTGGCGTATTGCAGAAGTCGAGCAACATCGGTACGACTAAGATTGCCCTGCTGATGAGGCCGCGCGACATGTGGATGAATTTCCGCGCGGTCGGCGTCGGGCGCGCGCCGCGTGCCGGTTTGCCTGGCGCCGCCGCGGGCACATTGCGTCCTTATCGGCAGTGGCGTCGGATTGAACAGGCGACCATGTCATATGGCTATGGCTTGTCGGCGTCCCTGTTGCAACTCGCGCAGATGTACACGGTGTTTGCAAATGACGGCGTGTTCCTGCCCGCAACGATTCATGCGCGACGCGGCAAGCCTGTGTACGGCCGCCGGGTCTATTCGCCAGCTGTCAGCGAACAGGTGCTGACGATGCTGCGTTCCGTCGTTTCCGACGACGGAACGGCGCCACAAGCGGCGGTACCTGGATACACCGTGGCGGGAAAAACCGGCACGGCTTATCGCTGGACAACGCGTGGATACGACCGGTCGCAGTTTCGGGCGAGTTTTGTCGGGGTCGTTCCCGCCCAACATCCGCGCGTGATTATCGCGGTGTCGATCGACCGGCCACGTCAAGGCTCGCATTTCGGAGGCGCCGTTGCTGGTCCCGTGTTTTCTGAAGTCGCGACAAAAACCATGAGTCTGCTGGGCGTCATGCCTGACGACCCCGGCTCGCGCTTTGTGGAAGACAAGAGCGCGCCGATCACGTGATTGATCGATCCGCCGGCTACAGTGCGCGGCTGCAGCCGCGCGACCTTCAAGTGACACACATTTATTTTCGGCCTGCAAGATAGTCGAGGTTACCCGGTGCCGTTGCGTCGTCCGCGCAGAAATTCTTCTGGGCACGATCCGGGTGTGGTCGCCGCAGACATTCGTCAAACCTTACTTTGAGACCACGCATCTGGTGCCGGCGTCCTTTTCGCTCGCTCGGTCTCGCGCATATGCCGGACAATTCATTTCGTAGACTCGCCAATTCTGCTTATCAAGTTGTCACAATTTGATTGAGTGGAGGACAGCGCGCGCAGCTTGCGGAATTTTGAACCGAAGACCCAAAAAGAGCATTGCACAAATCGAACCCATGCTAGCGGGCCGTACCTTAAGGAAATCTGATGCTGGGTAGGGCGGCCGTGCCAGCACAACGAGCACGCCTGAAGGCGGAGGACTTTCGATCAAGCATGGATCAATTCGCGCATTAGCAGGCGATGTCAAGGCCAGTTTCTTGCTGATCCCTCAGGCATCATTAACCGACCATCATCGATGGGAACCTACATGCGCCTGCTAAATCGTCTGGTTGTTTCCATGGTTTTGCCCTTGGCTTCCTGTGCAATCGGGCCATCAAGTTCAGGCGACGCGGGCTTCGGCGCGTCGCCGGCCATTCCGGCTCCGGAATCGTCGATGATTCCAATGGTCAACATCGCGCCCGTTCAGGCGCGCCCCGACGGCTTCTTGCCCACCGCTCCCGCCGGCTTTCTCGTCACCGAATTTGCCGGTGGTCTCGCCCATCCGCGCTGGCTTTACACCCTGCCCAACGGTGACGTACTCGTAGCGGAGAGCGACGCGCCAAAAGAACACGATGAAGGCAGCGGCCTGTTCGGCTGGGTCAGAAAGCAGGTCATGAAGCGCGCCGGCTCCGGTGTGCCGAGCCCCGATCGCATCGTGCTGTTACGCGACGCGGACGGCCGCGGCGTCGCCAGGACACAGACTGTGTTTCTGCGCGACCTGCATTCGCCGTTCGGAATGGCGCTCATCGGCAATCAACTCTATGTTGCCGATACGGACGCTCTGCTGCGCTTCGATTACGTGCCGGGCGCCACCCAGATTACAAGCCCCGGCGTCAAGGTTGCCGACTTGCCGGCCGGGCCGATCAACCATCACTGGACCAAAAATATTCTGGCCGACCGCTCAGGCAAGCATCTGTACATCACGGTGGGATCGAACAGCAACGCAGGGGAAAATGGAGTCGGCGCCGAAGAAGGGCGGGCGCGCATCCTCGTGTTTGATATCGACACGGGCCATGTGCGGCCCTATGCGACGGGATTGCGCAATCCCAACGGACTTGCCTGGCAACCGGAAAGTGGCGCCTTGTGGGCGGCAGTCAACGAGCGGGACGATCTCGGCAACAATCTTGTCCCCGACTACATGACCGCCGTGAAAGATGGCGCATTCTATGGCTTTCCATACAGCTATTACGGGCAGCACATCGACACTCGCGTCAAACCGCAACGCCCCGATCTGGTGGCAAAGGCCATCCCGCCTGACTATGCGCTCGGCAATCATACGGCTTCGCTAGGTCTGGTCTTTTACGACCGGACGCTGTTCCCGGCTCACTATCGCGGAGGCGCATTCGTTGGCCAGCATGGATCGTGGAACCGTAAGCCGCATAGCGGCTACAAGGTGGTGTTCGTGCCGTTTGTCGATGGAAAGCCTGCCGGCACACCTGAAGATTTTCTGAGCGGCTTTCTGATGGCGGACGGCCACGCCGTTGGGCGGCCGGTCGGCGTCGCGCTGGACGCGCACGGCGCCTTGCTGGTGGCCGACGACGTGGGTAACGCTGTCTGGCGAGTCGCGCCGCGCGACAAGGCCAAAACGGCGGGCATCGCGCCGGCAGGTAAATGACTCGGTCGTGGCCGCTTTGTTCCCAGGCAGGGCCGACGCAAGGTCATCTGGCAAATGGCGTATGTGGCACGCAGTGCGGCCTGGCCGCGATAAGGATCGAGAGGAAATGAAATCAATACGCACAGTAGCGCTTATCTTGCATGGGCGTAGCATTGATCCGCGGCGCGGAAGATGGTTGCCGCCGCGGGCATGCCATCTGGCCGATCAATTTTTCATGCTAAGGCTGGACTGGGCCCGTCCCAATGTGCACCTGACTCAGCCGGTGATCGACACGCGGCCTCGTCTTCATCGATTGCTCCTGCCTGAACACGCGACGAGTGAAGTTCAGGCCGCGAAGCCGGGAATGACCGGTGCGGGATGTCTTCAACGCACTCACAATTTTTCATGACATCGATTCAGTAGACGCGCCAGCCGCATGGCGCAGCGCAAATGTGGCGTGGTAATGATGCGGCACACGCTGTGTGGTCTCCTCCACGCAGTGATGTACGGGAAACACGCCGCGTCATTGACCATATGATTGTGTGGGCATGTGGCGACGCCGGTTCGTACGGGAGATGCAGATGATAGGGCGATGGCAATGGGTACTGAAACGGATCGTCAGGCGCCTATGGTTTCGTGCGGGCCTTTTATCCGCTCTTGGTGTGGCAACAGCACTGCTTGCGCTAGGCGTCAAGAGATACATTCCAGAGAGCCTTTCGGCGCATATTGGGGCGGACGCAGTCGACAATATCCTTGGCATCATCGCGTCAAGCATGCTTGCAACGACAACGTTTTCGCTGAATATCATGGTGTCAGCATTTGGCTCGTCAACGAACACCGTAACGCCGCGGGCGACGCCGCTCCTCGTCGAGGACACCACGACACAGAATGTTCTCGCAACCTTTATCGGCTCATTCCTGTTCAGTCTCGTCGGGATCATCGCGCTCAGTACCGGTCTGTACGGGAACAACGGAAGGGTCGTGATGTTCGCGGTTACGATCTGCGTCATCGCGCTCATCGTTTACACTTTGCTACGCTGGATTGACCACCTCGCCCGTCTTGGGCGATTGGGCGAAACCACGGATCGTGTCGAGGCGGCGGCGATTGCTGCACTGGAAGATCGCCGGAGGCGGCCTTTTCTTGGAGGCGCCCGGCTTTTCGATTATCGCGACGTCCCCCCAAACGCGAAAGCTATCCATGCGTGCAGCGTCGGTTATGTGATGCATGTCGATATCCCGGCACTGGCCCGCCTGACTGACCACGGAAGCAGCGCAATATATGTGCGGGCGATTCCGGGATCATTCGTCGATCTGCAGACTGTTCTGGCAAGCGTCGTGAGCACCAGGGCTATCGATGAGGAGCAGGTTCGGGCCGCGTTTTCGATCGGTGTGCGCCGATCGTTTGATCAGGACCCCAGGTTCGGCATCTCGGTCCTGACGGAGATCGCGTCGCGTGCGCTCTCGCCGGCCGTGAACGACCCGGGAACGGCCATAGATGTGATCGGTCGCGGCGTGCGGATACTTTCAATGTGGGCGCAACCCGGCGAGGTGAATGCTGAGGCCCACGTAGACTGCGACCGGATCTTCGTTCCTGGTCTGAAACTGGATGATATGTTCGACGACTTCTTCGGCCCCATCGCCCGTGACGGTGCAGGACTCGTGGAAGTGGGGATGCGACTGCAGAAGGCGCTTGAGTCGCTTGGGCGCCTGCACAGCGCGGGCTATCAGGCTGCCGCTCAAAGACATTCCGAGCTTGCATTGAGACGTGCGGAACTCGCGTTGCAACTGGAGGAAGACAAGGAGGTGTTGCGGGTCCTCGCATCGAGGGTCGGTAAGACCCAAGGCAAATTTGCATCAAAATCGAGAAATTGGCCATGCTTCTGAAGAAACGGTTAGAGGACTAGGTTCACGGACTAGGTTCGCGGACTCTGGGATGCGGACATCGGAACTTTGGACTGACACTGTAATTGTTGATAATTTATATTATGTCAAATATAGTCGACTTGCAGATAGATGCGGTTGTCGCGGGCAGGCGTTGAGATGAGCACTCGGAGAAAGGCAGCAGCATGCGCGATCTCATTCAGGTAAGGCACTCATCCGGAAAAAATTCCGTACGTCTGCGTCTGGCTCCCCAAACCACCTTCCGTACACACCGGCAAACTCGGGTGACCTGAACATACGGCTGAGGGTCTGATCTACCAACAGGCGCAGGTCGTCGTCTCCCCGCGCCATGCCGATTGCCACTGGAATTGTCGTGAAATGACGATCGAGCACTGTCAGATCGGTGGCTGCAGAACTCTCACTCGTCATTGCAAGCAGCAGCGAGCGTTCCGCGAAAAAGACGTTCGATTGACGGCTAATGACCTTTTGCACGCCCACCTCAACGGATGAGACCGCAACGACTTTCGCCGCAATCTCGAACTCATTCAGCTTGCCGGACAGCCACCGCTGCGCCTGAGATCCGGAGACGACCGAAATCGTCTGCTGGGACAGAAGCTGCGCGGGGGATGCGCGCCATATCGGGCGCGACGGGCCGGCACCGGACAAGACATCGCGCAGTCCGGCAGGCGCATCGGTGCGAAGGACGGCACCGATCCCCCCCGGATACACCGGGATGGAAAATGACATGCTCTGTCTGCTGGCCAGCGTATCGGTTGCGCCACACAGCAGGTCGATCCGCTTGTCATGCAGCGCGCGAATATCATCGCCCGGCTGGAGTGGCACCCACTGGACCTTGAGCGCAGCAGTCCTCAACTCGCGGCCGATGTGTTCTGCGACCTTCTGGCACAGCGTGATCATGTAGCCCATCACCTGCCCGGCGTCATCCTTATAAGCAAATGGACGCGCGCCGCTGAGATAGCCCATGTTGATACTGCCCGACTGCCTGATTCGCAGAAGCGTCCCGCTCGTTGGCTGGTCCTGTGCATGCGCCGGTTGTGGGATGAAGGCTGAAAGCGCGAGCAGGGCTATGGCCATCGCGGCAGCCGCGGACGCTCCAGCAATCCGACCCGTTGAGCCCGCTGAGCTGAAGCGAGGAGCCAGGAAACCATAGACCGCATAACCGATCGCCATGACCAGCATACCGCCCAGCACCGCGTCCTTGCCCGACGCGTAAATCGCGTAGACAGAGTACGCCAGCGCCAACAACGTCACCGCCGCATTACGACGATACCTGGCTGGTGGCGTGCTGGCATTGCGCATCATCACAAACAGGGCCGACAGTGAAATGATATAGGGAAGCACATTGGTCACGACGGCCAGATTGACGAGCGCCGCGAACTGTTCGCTCAGATTCGGCGAAATCGTGGAAAGGGCCATTACCGATTGCACGATTGCCATGATGACCATGCCGGCGATCGGCGCTCCCATTCGGTTCGCCTTGCCAAAAATCGCAGGAAACATCCTGGTTTCCGAAGCGTCCTTGGCCGTCTGCGCGAGCGTGAATTGCCAGCCGAGCAGAGAACCGACGCATGCCATCGCGGCCAGTGCCATGACAATGGAGCCGATGGTCGGATTGAACATCCGCGCGAAGGCGAGCCCGAACGGACCCGTCGATTTGGCGAGATCCGCATTCGGTACGATGCCCTGGATTACGGCCGTAGACAAAATGTAGATTACCGCTGCGCCCAAGGTGCCGAACATGCATGCCAAAGGAACATCGCGCTTCGGATTTTCGACCGCCGATGAGTTCTGCACCGCCGATTCCATGCCGAGAAACGCCCACAAGGTCAGCGAGATGCTCGACCCCATGCCTTCAACGAGGCGCAGCCCCTTCGGGTTCCATGCGGCTGCGAAAGTCGCGCCATGGAACCAGAACCAGCCGGCGACCGAAATGAACCCGACAGGCAGGATGACACCCCATACCGTCACTGAGCCGATACGCCCCGTTATCTTCGGCCCACCGAAATTGGCGATGGTGGTCAGCCAAAGAAGGCCGACCACACCGATACAGGTTGCAACGGGCGAAGATACCAGTACCGGGAAGAATGCGGCGAGATAGCCGAGTGCCGAGCTTGCGACTGCCACATTCGCAATCGCAATCGACAGGAAGTACAACAGGAACACCTGAAAGTAACCGTCCTTGCCATATGCGTCCTCGGCGTAGGCGGCCATGCCGCCCGCACGCTGATTGAGCAGCCCCGCTTCCGCGAAACCGTATGCGATGGCGAGCGATCCTATTGCGGTGACCACCCACGACAGCAAGGAAATCGCGCCGACTTTCGCCATGTTGGTGGGCAGCATGATGATGCCCGAACCCATCATGTTGACGGTGACGATGAACGTCAGCTGCACAACGTTCATCTTTTTGGGTTGATCAGCCATGGTGACTCTCCTCCTGGTCCCGGAATGCGCTTCGCCAGGATCGACGGCAAGAAACCCGCGTTGCAGTTCATATGCATCATGCGTCGCCAGCCACTCGCCGAGGTATCCGCTATGCGTTTCAGGGCGATGCCTGCCATCAGGGCGAGAATCGGCACGACCCACAGCGACGATCTCACATAGCTGATCACGCTGTATCCTGTGTTCCAGGCCATGCCGGTCTCCCTTCCCACGCGTCGCAAATACTGGGCACCCGAGCGGACCGCTGCGCGGCCACACGACCGCATCAGGCCACCGTTCCAGCACCTGGCAGAGTTCCGGGATCGGTGCCCACCGACGTCGTGACCTTCGTTTCGATGCCGCGCAGGAACGCCTCGATCACGTCGTCCACCGAGACGCGACGTCCAAAATCGCCGATCTGCTCTTCCAGTCCTTCCGCGCGCAGAATATCGCGTGCGCCGGCGTGGGCGGTAACGATGCGCAGGCGCATTCCAGCTGCGACAAGAGCCGCATGCAATGTCGCGAGCATGCGTGCGCCCGCAATGTCCACCGTCGGAGAAGTGGAAAGATCGCATATCACCAGCTTGACGGGTTGCGTGCTCGACCGAATCCGCTCCAATACCGTCGCGCGGACATGTTCGGCGTTGAAGTAGAGCAATGACGCTTCGATCCGGAATATGAGGACACCCGGAATCGCCTCGTTGTCCGGATGGCGCTCGATATCCGAATATCGTTTCGTGCCTGGAATGCGTCCGAGGACGGCCACATGCGGATGCGCGGCTCGCCTGATCAGCAGCAGCATCGACGCGAGCACGGCGAAGATCACACCCTTCAGAATGCCAAGCAGCAGGACGGCCGCAAATGCGACTATCGATACCAGAAACTCGTAACGACTTACGCGCCACACGTGGCGCAATTCGCGAATGTCCACGAGCCCTTTGACCGCCACCAGTACGATCGCAGCCAGCACGACGTTCGGCAGGTTGGTGAGCAGGCCCGTCAGGAACACCAGGCACAGACCGATGGCGATTGAAGCGAACACAAGCGCAAGCGGCGTCCTGGCACCGGCCTTGTCGTTGACGGAAGACTGCGACAGGCCGCCCGCTACCGGGTAGCCTTGAAAGACACCCGCGGCGAGATTGGCCACGCCCAAGCCCAGCAATTCCTGTCGCGGATCGATTTCATACCGGTTCTTTTGCGCAAGGGCGCGCGCAGCCGAAACGCTTTCCACATACGATAACAGCATGCACGCGAACGCCAATGGAATGACGCCATCCACGTCGCGCACCCGCAGCGCGGGAAATTGGAACTCGGGCAAGCCGCGGGGCAACGCACCGACTACCTTGAATCCCATCTCGCCCAGTGGCGTCACCGAAAGAAGCACGATGGACAGCACCACGACGAACAATGCGACCGGCCGCCCAGGCAGAAATTTTTCGCCTAGCAGCAGCAGTGCTAGCGCACCGACACCGAACGCCAGCACAGCGACATGCGTGTCGGGAAGCTGCCCGGCCAGAATACCGATGCGCTCGAAAAACTCCTCGCCGCCCCCCTTGACCCCAAACAGCTTGGGCAATTGAGTCAGCGCGATGGTCAGCGCCGCGCCGGCCTTGAAGCCGAGCAATATCGTCTCGCTGATGAAGTTGACGAGCGAGCTTAGCCGCAGAATCCACGCCAGCAGGCACATGAGTGCGATCAGTATCGCGGTCAGCGCCGCGATGGAAGCGAATCGGCCAGGATCGCCGCCGGCCATATCCACGACGGTCACACCGACGAGCATCGAGATTGCCGAAGTGGGACCGATTGCCAGTTGGCGCGACGAGCCGAACAGCGCGTAGAAAAGACCGCCAACCAGATAGCAGTAGATACCGTATTGCGGTGGCAGTCCGGCAAGCGTCGCATAGGCAAGCGACACGGGTATTCCATAAGCCGCGAGCGTCACGCCCGCTATGGCGTCGGATGAAAGCCACCGCAACTGATAATGGGCTAACCATTGCGCCGGCGGAAATATCGCGCGCCAGCCTCTGGCAGGCGCCGTATTCGCGACATCGACGATGTCGACGTGTTCATCAGCCATCGCGCGCTCCTTGCGGCGCTTGAGCAGTAGCGGGACTCCACTCAATCGTCCGAGTTCCGTCACCGGCGCCGTACGTGGTCATCTTTCGCGGGCAACCGCCGCAAGGGAAAACCTTCGATCCTCATCCACCTGCGCCGGGCCGCTCCGCCGGCCACATCAAGGCAACGTTGACGCCTCCGCGCGGCGGTATATCGACGCGTCGCGAGCGTTCGACGCCGTTCAGCGTTGCGCTGAGCCGGTAATGCCCCGGCGGAACCTGTGCGTAGAGATACGGGCCGTCTGAAGTTGCCGCGAAAATCAATTTGCCGTCGGCCTCCGACAGACGCACGGAGACGCCGGACACGAACTCCCCGGTACTCGTGGAAAAGCGTGCACGCATGCTGTAGCCTGAAGCAACACTGCGCATCGCGGCCACCTCGTCCTGGCCCACGCCACCCGTCACGTAAGCAATGCCCCGGTTCTGAGCGACCGGCAGCCCCGCAGCACCGGACGAACTCGATTTGCCAGTGTCCGCAGCGCCAGGACCACAGTTCATGCCCATGCCCATGTGCATGCCACTGCCATCGCCCATCATCGGTTGATGATCGCGCATGCCAGGCGGAAGTTCGACGCCCTGCTCCGCTGCACGCGCGATCATCGTCTCGTGCCACTTTTGCGCGATTGCCTGACGCTCTGCCGGCGTCGCGGCCTCGCGCATCTGCGTGCAGAAGTCAGCGCGCTCGGCGGCCGTCGTCAATTGAGCGGCGGACGACGCCCGCGGTGGTTGCGCCAGGGTTTCGAAAGGGAAATCAAGGGCAAGACACGCGATCGCACACAGCGCCACCTTAAGTAGCCCAGAAGATAACGTATGCATGGCAGGTCTCCGCGAATGTGTCCCGCATGAATTGACTCTAGGCACCGCATGCCCCCACTCCGTTGATCTGAGTCAAGCGCAGGCGGCACGACTTCGCGATCCGGCGGTCCGTCGATGGCATTTGCACGACGTCACGGTGATCCACCCCGTCATATCTCATGGGGCGCTACTCGAAGCGTATCGAACGCCGCAGTGCGTGTGCCGTCAAGGCACCGTCGTGCCGGGAGGACTGGATGAACGGCCGCACTCGCAATCAATGCAAACAGAAGGGCAAGCCACCCTGTCAACCTGTCAACCGCAGCATCTTTCTTTCCGCGGTCACGGAGGACCGGGGGATCCCCTGGTTCTCCAGTGACGACATCCCAGCACTCCTGGCCTAGTCCTCTGTGATCGTCTGAATCCGGCCTTCACGAATCGCGTGGATAAACTCACGGTAGTCGCGCCGGTTCTGTGAGCCGTATTCCGTCGCGAATTCGGTGATCGCGTCGTCGAAGGTCTGGCCTGAACCCATATACCCCGCCATCAGTGCGGCATCACCCGAGCGTGCGTGAGCGCGCGCCAGCGCATGCGCGCACATGCGCGCGTACAGCCGGAGCATGCCCGTGTCGAGCGTCTCGATGACCACGGACATTTTCATGTCGCGCAACTGACGGATATAGAACTCGCGTTCATTCCGTCCCCGGCTCCAGCCGAGAAACACATCGCTAGCGGATTGCATGATGCGTTGGCCGGCGACCACACGCTCGCCGTGGGTCGGATGCAGACTCTTGCCCGCATACGGCTCGAGCACCGATGCCTTTGCCTCCTTCACCTGCAGGAACAATGGGTCGTTATCGGAGGCCATGAAGAGGCCCACACCACACATCGTGCCGACGCTGCCCACACCCACTACCTTGAGCGCCAGATCGACGAGATGGTATCTGTCGAACAGTATGCGCACATGTTCGGCAAGGCTCTCGCGATATGAGGCGATCGCGCCCGCGTAACCCGATTGAAGACCGGGGGCGATATCTTCAGTGGGATGAAAGATGAGCGGGGGCTCGTCCTTGATCCGGGGCTGTGCGCCTTCCTCCGTGACGAGTTTCGGATATAGATGGTCGGGCACGGTCTTGCGGCGTTCGACTTCGATTCGCTGCGCAATCCGCTTGCGCGCGGCTTCCACGATTCCGGGATCGCTCGACCGAACCTCGTACTTCTGCAGGTCGATTCTGTCGTACCAGACGTCGAGCGCGCGCATCGACGCGTAATCGTGCATTCGCTCGCGGTATTCGCGCGCGAGATCCGTCGCGATACGTATTGTATCGCCGTAGGGCAGCTCCAGATGCTGGGCTGCGATCACAACGCTCGCTGCGAGCCGCTTCAGATCCCACTCGAACGGGGCAGGCAGCGTCTCGTCGAAATCGTTGAGGTCGAAGATCATGTTGCGCTCCGGCGTCGCGAAGCCGCCGAAGTTCATCAGGTGCGCGTCTCCACATGCCTGCACGCGCAGGCCGCTGGTTGGCGTGGTGGCCAGGTCGGCCGCCATGACGGCGGCCGCGCCGCGATAGAACGCGAACGGCGATGCCGACATTCGGCCGAAGCGAATCGGTATCAGACTCGGAAGGCGCCTTTCATTGGACTCGATGAGCAGTTCGATCGGATCGCGCCGTTGCGCGGGCGACACCCATCCCCCTTGAGACGAGCGGGGCACCAAATCCCGTATGGCGCGCCCATCCGCCACCCTTTCATCAGGTGTACGGTACACCACGGGTTTTTCGCGTCTGTCGCTTGCGCCCTTGCGTGAAACGGCTTTGTCCATGACGACCCCCACGGATTTGGTCTTCGTTGGGTACCCCACGTTTTCGTTGGAAAGGCACACGAAACACTGGGGTCTGCAATGCCGAATGATCGTTCTGGTGGTTATCGCTCGACCTGCATTTGAAGATACTCGGCGATGCACCGACAGACTTGATACAGGTCAACGCTTTTTTGACGCCGACGGTCGGCAACGCCATTCTCACCGCGGACATTGCAACGCGTACGCAAAGGCAAGTCAAACGCACTCGCCCTCGGACTTTGGTGCCGCCCGGCGTGGAATGAATCGGCTGCTGAATAACAGTTTTCACCCGAAGAAAAAGGCAGCCGACAATGCGAAGGACGTCAACGATCCGCGCATTGTTTCCTATAGTCGGGACAGGAGATGCTGTTCTGAGTGATCCGTATCAAACCTGACTCGCACTCTCCAGATAGCGTTTTGAAGTATCCACTAGCCGCCAGACATTCACCGCTGCCCCAATGGGCCGACTATGCAGGCTATGCGCTCACCGTCAGAACGGTCCTGCGTGCGGCCGCCTCCAGGCGTTCCGCATTTGCGACTCGTGCGCAAGCATACGTGCGGTTCATCTGCACATCGCTGCTTTTATACGTGCTGCGAGCATCGGCTCAGGAGCTGGAGCCGCGCGCGTATTCGCCGGCTCCCGTCGGCACGAATTTCATCGGACTCACATACACCCATTTGGGCGGGCAGATCCTCACCGATCCGTCACTCCCTGTCACTGACGTTCAGGCAGGCATCAACTCGGTTTCCCTTGGATACCTGCACATATTCGATCTTGCAGGATCCGCCGCGTCGCTCGGGCTGCTGGCGCCCTTTGTCAGCGGCGATGTGTCAGGCAACGTATTCGACTCGCCGAATCAGATACACCGCGCGGGGGTGGGCGACTTGCGCGTCAGGTTCGCCATGGATCTGCTGGGCGGCCCCGCGCTCACACCGGACGAGTTCGCGCATCGGGTACCGGATACCGTCGTCGGCGCGAGTCTCACGATCGTGGCGCCGACGGGGCAGTACGAGCCCGCCCATCTGATCAACGTCGGAAGCAACCGCTGGGCGTTCAAGCCCGAGTTCGGGATTTCGCAGCCACTCGGAAACTGGTTTGCGGAAGTCACAGCCGGCGTGTGGCTCTTCACGGACAACGACTCGTTTGCAGGCAACAGGCGACGCAGTCAGGCGCCGCTCGCGGTGCTGCAACTTCATGGCGGATACACGTTCCGTCCCGGGCTATGGCTCGCCGTCGATGCGGGGTTCTTCGCGGGCGGCGCGACCAGCGTCAACGGTGTCCGCAATGACGACCGGCAGGACAACAGCCGTTTTGGCGTCACGCTCTCAATTCCCATCACGCGCAGTTGGTCAGCGAAACTCGCTGCATCAAAGGGTGTCGTGGTCAGGGCGGGAGGCAACTATAACGCGATTTCGCTGACCCTTCAGTATCTCTGGTTCAACAGATGACGCGGCTGGCCGAAAAGCGAAAAGATCGCCTCCACGCGTCGACTGACCATTGTGCGAGAGCGCAATCGGATTTCTCGCCCCTACGTTAGCTGTGCCCGAGACCTCTGTACTTCTGCGACCGGTCGCAGACCCCTATGCCGTCAACGCGCCGCATGCCAGATGAGATGTTGATTCAGATCAATCGGGACGGTACGGCAGTTCATATGCTGTGTATACGGTGATAGCCGGCCCGAGTGATCGCGCGGCATCCGGGGCGACCCGCAACGTCACCTCAAATGCCGGGTTGTCTCGCAGCAAGGTCTGTCTTGAGTAATCAAGACTTTCAGTGAACGCTGAAACGAGCTGTTCAGATATCAAAAAGAACCGCGTCTTGCTAACGCGAACGCCGACCAAACTGCCTTGAAGCGTTGCATGCAGGTACAACTGGTGGATGACCGTGCGACGTCAGTTCTGCACGCTACCGAAGGAGAGGTTACATGTCTGATTCCATATCCCAGCCGGCATCCGGCGCGAACGCACAGCCTTCGACCACCTCCGCCGGCGCCCCGAAGCTTCATCTCGGCGCGCTGACCGCACTCGTGGTGGGATCGATGATCGGGGGCGGCATCTTCTCCTTGCCACAAAACATGGCCGTCAGCGCCGACGCCGGCGCGGTGTTGATCGGATGGGCCATCACTGCGGTCGGCATGCTGACGCTGGCGTTCGTTTTCCAGACACTCGCGAACCGCAAACCGGAACTCGATGGCGGCGTATATATCTACGCAAAGCAGGGCTTTGGCGACTACATGGGCTTTTCATCGGCTTGGGGATACTGGATTAGCGCATGGCTCGGCAACGTCGGATACTTCGTTCTGCTATTCGGCACCTTCGGCTATTTCTTTCCCATCTTTGGCGAGGGCAACACGCCCGCTGCAATTGCCAGTGCCTCCGTGCTGCTCTGGGGGGGTCACTTCCTCGTGCTGCGGGGTATCAAGGAAGCGGCCTTCGTCAACCTGGTCACGACGATCGCCAAGGTCGTGCCCATCGTATTGTTCATCCTGATCTGCGTGTTCGCGTTCAAGGCGCACGTCTTCACGAGTGACTTCCTCGGCTTGAACAGTCCGAAGCTCGGCAGCGTCGCGAACCAGGTCCGCGGCACGATGCTCGTGACGGTCTGGGTGTTCATCGGGATCGAAGGCGCCAGCATCTTTTCGGCGCGTGCCGAAAAGCGCACCGATGTCGGCAAGGCGACCGTCATCGGTTTCATCGGGGTTCTGCTGGTTCTCGTGCTAGTCAATATGCTGTCGCTCGGCATCATGAGGCGGCCCGAGCTCGCCGCGCTTCAAAATCCGTCGATGGCCGGCGTGCTCGAACACGTCGTCGGCCACTGGGGCGCGATTCTGATCAGTGTCGGCCTCGTGATTTCGCTTTTGGGCGCGTTGCTCTCGTGGGTGCTGCTTTGCGCCGAAATCATCTTTTCCGCTGCCCGGGACAGCACGATGCCGCGCTTCGTGCGCAAGGAAAACGCGAAGCATGTACCGGTGAATGCGCTTTGGCTCACCAATGGCCTGACGCAGATATTCCTGTTCATTACGCTGCTCTCGAAAGGGACCTACCTCTCGCTGATCTATCTGGCAACCTCGATGATCCTGCTCCCCTACTTCTGGTCCGCCGCCTATGCGCTGCTTGTCGCGTGGCGCCGTGAGACCTACGAGAGCGAACCGAAGCAGCGCAACAAGGACCTCCTGATCGCCGCGCTGGCGGTCGTCTACGCCGTCTGGCTGCTCTACGCCGGCGGGCTTAAGTATGTGTTGCTGTCCGCCCTGCTTTACGCGCCCGGGGCATTGCTGTTTGCCAAGGCGAAGCACGAAGCCGGGCAACCTGCCTTCACGTTCGTCGAAAAACTTGTCCTGGCGGCGGTCCTGATCGGCGCATTGGTCGCCGCGTTCGGCCTGTACAAAGGCTTCCTCACGCTCTGATTCCGGAGACACATGATGAATACGCAGACGATGAAGTACGGCGTCCATTCCGAAGCAGGCAAGCTGCGCAAGGTGATGGTCTGCTCGCCCGGCCTCGCGCATCAGCGTCTGACGCCAAGCAACTGTGACGAACTTCTGTTCGACGACGTAATCTGGCAAAGCCAGGCGAAGCGTGACCATTTCGACTTCGTCACCAAGATGCGTGAGCGCAATATCGAAGTGCTGGAGATGCACAATCTGCTTACGGAGACGGTGCACAACCCCGAGGCGCTCAAATGGATACTGGATCGCAAGGTGCGTACCGATACCGTCGGCATTGGACTGGCCGGCGAGGTGCGCGCATGGCTGGAGAGCCTCGAGCCCCGCAAGCAGGCCGAATTTCTGATTGGCGGCGTCGTGGCGGAAGACATCCCGGACACGGATGAATCCAACACGCTCAAGATGTTCCGCCAATATCTCGGCTATTCGAGCTTCGTGCTGCCCCCGCTGCCCAATACGCTATTCACGCGCGACACCACCTGCTGGATTTATGGCGGCGTCAGCCTCAACCCGATGTACTGGCCCGCCCGCCGACAGGAAACACTGCTCGCCACGGCGATCTACAAGTTTCATCCGGACTTCGTGAATCACGAGTTCGAGGTCTGGTATGGCGACCCGGATCGCGATCACGGCATGGCCACGCTGGAGGGTGGCGACGTGATGCCGATCGGCAAGGGCTTGCTGCTCGTCGGCATGGGTGAGCGCACGTCGCGTCAGGCCATCGGCGAACTCGCGCAGAATCTGTTCGCGAAGGGTGCGGTCGAGCGCGTCATCGTGGCCGGTTTGCCGAAGTCTCGCGCCGCGATGCACCTCGACACGGTATTCACGTTCTGCGATCGCGACGTGGTCACCGTGTTCCCCGAGGTCGTCAAGGAGATCGTCGCGTTCTCGGTACGCCCCGACAATTCGAGCGCGACGAAGCTCAACATTCGCCGGGAAGACAAGTCGTTTCTTGATGTCGTAGGCGACGCGCTCGGACTTCCAAAGCTGCGCGTCGTGGAAACGGGCGGCAACAGCTTCGCTGCCGAGCGCGAACAGTGGGACGACGGCAACAATGTCGTCTGCGTCGAGCCCGGCGTGGTGATCGGCTACGACCGCAATACCTATACCAACACGTTGTTGCGCAAGGCGGGCGTGGAGGTGATCACGATTACCGCGAGCGAACTGGGTCGCGGCCGTGGCGGCGGCCATTGCATGACATGCCCGATCGTGCGCGATCCCATCGACTATTGAGTGGCATGGCGGCCCGCGACCGCCCAACCGACTCTCCGAAGGAGAACACCATGTCTTTCAACCTGCGTAACCGGAGCCTGCTGAGCCTGACGCATCACACCAATCGTGAATTGCGGTATCTGCTCGACCTGTCGCGCGACCTCAAGCGCGCCAAGTACACGGGCACCGAGCAACAGCATCTGAAGGGCGTCAATATCGCGCTGATCTTCGAGAAGACCTCCACCCGCACGCGCTGCGCGTTCGAAGTCGCGGCGTATGACCAGGGCGCGAACGTCACTTACATCGATCCGCACTCCTCCCAGATCGGCCACAAGGAGAGCATGAAGGACACTGCACGCGTACTGGGACGCATGTACGACGCGATCGAGTATCGTGGGTTCAAACAGGAAATCGTCGATGAGCTGGCGAAGTTCGCGGGCGTGCCTGTGTTTAACGGCCTGACCGACGAGTACCACCCGACCCAGATGCTCGCCGACGTGCTGACCATGCGCGAGCACAGCGACAAGCCGCTGACGGCAATCAGCTATGCGTACCTGGGTGACGCTCGCAACAACATGGGCAACTCGTTGCTGCTGATCGGCGCGAAGCTCGGCATGGATGTGCGGATCGGCGCGCCGAAAGCGCTTTGGCCGCATGCGGAGCACATTGAAATGTGCCAACGCTTCGCTGCCGAAAGCGGTGCGCGCGTCACGCTGACGGAAGATGCGAAAGCGGCGATCGCTGGGGTGGATTTCGTGCACACGGACGTCTGGGTGTCGATGGGCGAACCGATGGAAGCCTGGAATGAGCGCATCCAGCAACTGCTCCCCTATCAGGTCAACATGGACCTGATGAAAGCCGCACAAAATCCGCACGTGAGGTTCATGCACTGCCTGCCCGCGTTCCACAACTGCGAGACGGAAGTCGGCAAAGAGATTGCAGAGAAATATCCAGCGCTTGCGAATGGAGTCGAAGTGACTGAGGAGGTCTTCGAGTCGCCGTTGAATCTCGCATTCGAGCAGGCGGAAAACCGCATGCATACGATCAAGGCGATCCTCGTCTCGACACTTGCTGACATCTGAGCGAGCCCATCGAACTGGCCACGACGCTGTGGCACGAGCTCAAGCAACGCTCGCGCCGCCAGCTATCTGGCGTGCATCTATCAGGAGGTGCTGCATCATGCGTATCGTGATTGCGTTGGGCGGCAATGCGTTGCTGCGGCGCGGTGAGCCGATGACGGCAGAGAATCAGCGTGAAAACGTGCGGGTCGCGGCCCGCCAGATCGCGCTGATCGCGCAGGATAACGACCTGGTGATTGCGCACGGCAACGGCCCGCAGGTTGGACTGCTCGCACTCCAGGGCGCGGCCTACAAGGAAGTCGAGGCGTATCCGCTCGACGTTCTCGGCGCGCAGACGGAAGGAATGATCGGATACCTGATCGAACAGGAGCTCGGCAACCTGCTGCCGTACGAAGTGCCATTCGCAACGATTCTGACGCAAGTCGAGGTCTCTGCGCACGATCCTGCCTTCCAGCATCCAACCAAGCCGATCGGACCGGTTTATTCGAAAGAAGAAGCGGAGCGTCTTGCGAAAGAGCGAGGATGGTCCATCGCTCCGGATGGCGACAAGTTCCGTCGGGTCGTCGCGAGCCCGCGGCCGAAGCACATCTTCGAGTTGCGTCCCGTCAAATGGCTGCTCGAGCACGGCACCATTGTCATTTGCGCGGGCGGCGGCGGCATTCCGACCTGCTACGACAAGGATCACAAGCTGACCGGCGTCGAAGCGGTGATCGACAAGGATCTGTGCTCGGCACTGCTCGCCCAGGAACTGGACGCCGATATGCTCGTCATCGCGACCGATGTCGACGCAGCGTATGTGGACTGGGGCACGCCGGAGAAGCGAGCCATCGCACAGGCGCACCCGGACGAACTCGAAAAGCTCGGTTTCGCGAGTGGTTCGATGGGCTCGAAAGTTCAGGCGGCCATCGAGTTCACCCGTCAAACGGGCAAGGATGCCGTGATCGGCTCGCTATCCGACATCCAGGCGATTACCCAGCGCCGGGCCGGCACCTGCGTGAGCATTGCCACACGTGGTGTCCAGTACCGTGCGCCGACGGGCAGCTAGAACTATGTGGAACTCGAGCGCCCGCCCGGCCCCGCGACACGCCTTGCCTGCGGTGCGGTGCGGTGCGGTTCGGATGCGGTCGATCGGTGTGATTCCGCACGTCAGTCGCTGGAACTGGCAATGCGGACGCGAAAACGCTGTCCGAATCTGATCGACCGGATTCGCCCACGACGCTAATTTTTCACCAGAGTGACCGCGATGAATCAGCCAATGATCGGGATTACTGCGCCCCTGCTATCCCACGGGTCCGCTGTGTGGTTTTCCGCGCACGGATTCGGATGGGGATACCGTGCATTTGCGATTTCGTATGAAGTGATTTTCGAATCGCTCGGAGCGCGCGACGCCACGGATGAACAGATTCGCCTCGCTTTTCAGTTAGGAAAGCGAAAAATTCTTCAAGCCGTGCTCCAGCAAGAGCTGCTTCCTTATGAAGGACAGCGGATCTGGCTTCTGCTGGAAAGCCCATCGCTGTCAACGCCTCCTGAAGAACCCGATGTACCCGAAAGGGTGACGGATAGCTGACACTGACAATCAGGGCAAGCACTGTCACGGCCTGCGTTTGCCGTTGACGGTAACTGAGGCGGTCGGGTGGCTCAGGAACACCACAATGAGTGCAGCCTCTGCGCGAGGCGTTGCCGTGGCCCGAGGAGCACGTTCTCAGAGCGCCCGCATCGCCGCATCAATATGTAATCCACCCGGCAACAGTTCCCGCCGCGGGAACCGCACAAGCACAAATGCCCGCACTACCGCGGGATTGCCCGGAATGCGCGCAAAGTGGAACTCGATCTCCTGCCCCGCCTCACTTCCTTCGGGGTGTACGACATTCATCGCGTCTACGCGCACGTGTCTGCTCTGAACGTAGAAGTGATCGGACGGTTTCGAAAACACATTGCATACGCACTCCAGTTCAATTTCACTTTGCTGCGCAGGCACTCTGAGCTTGGCAAGTGCTTGCGAATTTTCTTGCATCAGTGTTTGAAGGCGGCCCAACTCGTCCGATTCGGTAACTGAAGGCGCGCCGACCACCGCACGCATACCCGTGCCTTGCCGTTCCAACAGCGCGACACGCTCTTCGATCAATGCCCGTGATTGCCTCAGCAGATCGCGCCGATTGCCGGCGAGACTGGCAAAGCCTTCCAACGCCAGTTGATCGACCATCCGGCGCGCGATCTCTCCACGTAACGACGCTTCTGAACCGCTGCAGATTCTGACACGATGGTCGCTAAAGCACAGCGTAGTCTGTGGCACATCGCGACGGATAGAGTCTCCTTCCAGGGCGACTCCCAATACGTGGCGCTCGTTCATCGCCATCCCGAGGACGGCATAGGCTTCCGCAGAATCGGCGTTTTCCTCAAAAAAAGCACGCAACTCTTCCGAACGGCTAAAGGCTTGAGCGAGATCGTCAGGTGTCGCGAACAATGCTCGAATCATGGGGTCAGACGACCACGCGTCGGCATTGGCATCCCGTGGTCGCGGCAGCGAGGCGACAAGACTGTCCGTGTAGTTCAATGACGTCTTGAGCACACGCGTGAGCCGCTCTTCGTAGTGACGCGCATTCCTTAGCCGCGGATTCATTGCGAGAACACGACCGACTGCTTCGCTGGTCCGTCTTTCTTCCTCGGAACCCGTGCGCGCCCGCTGGCGAAAAAAAATTCTGTCGAGTAGACCCATCGCTCAACTCCACGCGAAGTGTTTCAATGTTCGACAAATACTGCAATGCCGGCGAATGGCGTTTGATCTTGAGCAAACAGCATTCGACTTGATCGACGCACCGGGCTTCGGTCTGCGGCCCATTCACGATCGCAGATGTCGGACCAGCAGGACTCGACGAGGGGCGCGGCGGCAAATACTTTGTTCACCCCGCCCGGCTTTAAAGGGCACATCCCGAAAGGCTACCTTCACGTCGCTTCGCCCAATTACCGGATCGCGTTTGCGTTTCGCTCGGTCCCGGTGCCTGGCAAGGGCGCGGATCAGGCGTACGTCTATGCCAGGAAACTGCGCATGTACTACCTATCTGAGGCCGGCAACCCGCCGCAGCAGCGTTTCGTTGATCCGATTAACCAGCGGTATCCGACGCTGCCGTTCTACGACGAACGGCATTTCAACAATATGCACGAGGTGATGAGCATTGAGCCCGTCAGGGAGCAGGATAAGGTCGTGCTGTGTGTGCAGGCAGCGTGACGATGGTCCTGACTGTCCGGCCCCCTCAGAACGTAACCAGTATCGTCATAGTTTTGCCGAACGCCTGGCTTCTTTCCGGTCCCGTCATTTACCGGTGCGGACCGCCACTGGACCCAACAGAAAACGACGAGGCAGTGTCCTCTATTCATGGACCGCTATTGCACAAACAGTCTAGTCATGCAGACACGCCGGGGGTTGACGCAAATCAATTGAGCGCAAAGCGGGAGGTCTTATACCTGGGACATCGATTGCCTTTCGAAGGCTGTGCCTACACGGCGCTTCAGCCAACGCTTTCCGCGCTCAACACGGAGTCTTTCCATGAACCAGCAAGTCAGCTCCAATTCACCTTCAGCCCGTTTCAGCCGGCTTCTGCTGTGCGCAGATTCGAGTATCGCGTCCATCCAAGCCGCTACCTACGCCTGTCAACTCGGCGTCGCCGGCATTCAGGTCCGTGTAGTGAGCGTGCTCGAAAACCCCCGGGCGATACTCTCCGCGCACTCTGCAACCGGACTGGATATCGCAGCATTCTCCGAAGGATTGCGGGAATCCGCGAGCGTTGCGTTATCGAATGTCCGTCGCATTTTTGAAGACCATGGTTTGACGGTCGAGGCCGAACTGATAGACCTCGCCAGGTACGGAGGCGATGTGTCTCATGCCCTCGCATCGGAAGCGCAGAGATGGAATGCAGATCTGCTGGTCCTTGGGGCGAGACAACATCATGGCCTGTTGCGATGGGTGGTGAGCGCCGTCTCAGGATCCGTGAGCAAGCTGGTTAAATGCCCCGTGCTCGTCGTCCCGGAGAGCTACGAGCCGCAACTCCAGCACGGACCGACGAAGATTCTCTTCGCTATCGACGGAAGCCCGGCGTCTCATCAGGCTTTGCTCACAGGCATGACGCTCGCCGCGAAAGGGGCGCATCTAAGGGCGCTGTTTGTCGTAGATCGGACCTTTAGCTTCACCGATCTGGTTCCAATGGACGTGCGAGAGGCGGTACTGGTTGACGAAGGGAAACGGGCGCTCGCCACGGTGGCTGAAGTATTTACATCGCTTGCCCCCGGTATTTCGGCCGACTCCGGTTTTCTGCATACGAAGCGGAGCGGCGATGATGTCGCACACACCATAGTTCGCGAGGCTATTCGCTGGCCGGCCGACCTGCTCGTGATGGGCACGCATGGGCGGCGAGGCGTTGCAGGTTGGGTGCTCGGCAGTGTGTCAAGCCGCGTCGCGCGTATCACTGCAACGCCGCTGCTGCTCGTCCGGGCAGCAGCCGATCAGGCAGAGAACCACGAAGAGACCGAGACCTCGACAGTAGAAATCAGATCGTTATGGAACCAGTATTAGACTGGCAGCGCCCGCTTGAGTATTCTGATTTTTGTTTTTCCAATAGCGTACGCGGGTCTGATTTCCAAACACCGCGAATGCGTGTGAGATCGCACGTTGCACGGAGCACGAATCATGACTGCATCAAGTGCCGGCAGTATCCCTAAATCAGGATTCGAGCGGATCCTGATCGGTGTAGACTCGTCGCCTATGTCCGCACGCCTGGCGAAGTATGTATGCGGCCTCGTGAGGCCCGGCGTAGAAGTGCGTATCGTAAGTGTCGCCGAGAACCCGCGTGCGCTCGTGCCGCTTGGATCTCTGGCCGATGCCGTATTCGAGACCATTCGGGAAGAGCTTTTGCGGGATGCCAGTGAGGCGGTTAAACAGGCACAAGAAGTTTTCGCTGATGCGAACATCGACGTCGACGCCCGCGTGCTTGAACTTTCGAGGCTAGGTGGTTATGCGGGAAATGCGTTGATCGATGCTGCAGGTGATTGGCACGCTGACCTGCTCGTAGTCGGTGCTCGGCAACATCACGGCATGTTGCGCTGGTTCGAAGGAACGGTATCCGAATTCGTCACAAGCCAGACTCCGTGTTCAATTCTCATCGTGCCCGCCAGCTATGTGGCCGCGATACAAACCTATCCGCGACGAATCCTGTTCGCGCTTGACGGTAGCGAGGCTTCATCCGATGCCCTGCAGTCTGGCCTGCGTCTCGCAAGACCCGATTCGTCCATTCGAGCTGTCTACGTCGTCGATCGCGCTGTTCGATTTCTCAAGGATGCGTTTATCGACGAGGGGGATAAGGTGCTCGCCGCGGCGGCCGAAGTTTTTGCCAATCAGATTAACGCCGTAGAATTCGGGCTGGTCGAAACAGATCCGCCAGGCGATGACATACCCCACACGATTGTTCGCGAGGCGCAGCGATGGCACGCGGACCTCGTAGTCGTCGGCACACACGGTCGGCGCGGCTTCTCACGCTGGTTTCTCGGAAGCGTCGCAGGCCGAACGGCCCGCATTACTCAAACTCCGCTGTTGATGGTTCGACCCCGGCTGAATTCTTCATCGTTATCCTGAGACGTGAAGAAAATGGATCCCCTCATGAATTCCATGCGATCAACCGGGTGATGCACGGCCGCGCGGTTGCGTTAGTCAGGTACGGGCATTCTCACCCGGCCTGGGGCGCCTGAAACGGAGCCTGTGCTCGTTAAGTGCAACGCTCCAGTCGATCCGCATCAGGGCGAGGACGAGGCACAGCAATGCAAGTTGGGTGAGAACGAAGTAGGCTCCCAAGTACCCTCCATCGAGATCCAGTTCGGGGTCCAGGTACGAGTGCGCGATCTGCGCGAAATGTGTCCAGACCGCGTAGCTCGCAAGGCGTCCGAAGAAGAAAGGCACGCCGATTAACCACAGTCTCAGCCGGGTTAGCCCATATGCGATGAAAAGATAGTTTGATGGAAAGGGACTGAATGCATACAGCAGTAGCGCGCCGGCAGTCACCACCCTCCTCTTTTCAAGCCAGGCCTTCACGACATCAATGTTTTGCCGGTCCTCTTCGCGCATCAGATGGCCGCGTACGAGCCATGTGGAACATCGCGCAAGGATCAGACGCCCCGACGTGGCGGCACAGGCAGCAACTACGGCAAGCAGGAATGGGTTCTGGTCTGGCTGGTTGAATCCTATCCACGACATTGCCATCCACGTCGGAGGGGCGAAGGCGGGAATGACGTTGAGCAGCAAAATGGCCGCGAAGAGTACCGCCATCATGATCACAGGAACATTCTCCAGGTTTTTCTTGTATCTGGACCGTCAGGCGCCTAGCAGCGCGACCAGTCCAAACAGCCGCGCCAGGGCAGGAACGGTCATGAGAAGCAGAAGCCCCGCGCCGGCGACACCCGGTACAACCCAGAGGTAGCGATTCTGCTGACGTGTGGGCGCATAGGCCCCCGACTGCGGAAGTAATCGGATCACAAAGATCAAGGCCACGTTACACGCCACGAGTGCCATGAATGACAATGTGCGTGAGAAAGCAGGATCGTAGCCGCGGCTCAGCAAGCCTGCATATAGACCGAGCACCAGCATGGCGGCCACCGCGCCTGCCATCGCCCCTTTTCCCAATGCGCGGTTCGACAGCAGGCGCGCACCGGCGCGGCGCGGTGGCGTATGCATCAGGTTCTCGCGTTCAGGCTCGTTCTCGAACACGACTGAGCAGACGGGGTTGATAATCAGTTCCAGAAAGACGATATGAACGGGCGCAAGCAGCGGCGGCCAGCCGACGAAAACCGGAATCATGGCTGCGGCGATCATCGGGATGTGAACAGCGACCGTATAGCTGATTGCCTGCACGAGATTGGCGTAAATACGCCTTCCCAGTCGGATCGCTGACAAGATTGGGGCAAAGTCGTCACGCAGCAGGACCAGCGAAGCTACCTCGCGCGCAACTTCTGCGCCGCGCAGTCCCATCGCAATGCCGATGTGCGCCGCCTTAAGCGCGGGTGCGTCGTTCACGCCGTCGCCCGTCATCGCGACCACCTGACCACTTTCCCTGAACGCGTTGACGAGCCGTAATTTTTGCTCTGGCTTGACACGGGCAAACACGTCAACGTTTTCTATGGCCTCGTGAAGTCGCGCGTCATGCATCGCTGCCACTTCCTGCCCGGTCACGATCCGCGTGCCGTCGATGCCGACTTCGATCGCAATAGCCCGCGCCGTCGACGGATAGTCGCCGGTAATCATCACCACGCGGATGCCGGCCGCCTGGCATCCGGCGATAGCGCCAGCGACCTCCGGCCGGACTGGGTCCAACAACCCGACCAGCCCCACGAAAGAGAACTCGAAGTCATGCTGCTTTTTTGGCCAGTCGGGATGTGAGTGGCGTGCCTGGGCCACCCCAAGCACCCGCAGTCCGCCCGATGCCATTTGCGCGGCCTCATCAAGGACAGTCTGCGTATCCCGCTCGTCCAGGTGACACAAAGCACAGACCGCCTCCGGCGCGCCCTTGCAGGCTACTGCATGATGGTCGAGTTCTGGCGCTTGCCATGCGTGGGACATGGCCGGCAACTCCGGTGTCAGCGCGTACTCGTGAACCAGCGACCAGTCCTCGTGGAGACGTCCTGTGCCGGCGAGCCCAACCCGGCCTGTTTCATGTAATGCCCGCTCCATTGGATCGACCGGTTCGATTTCACTGGCGAGCACCAGATATTCGATGAGTTCGTGATACGCCTCGTCAATCCGTTGCGTTGTCTGATCGATGATCTGCCGTTTTCCTCGCGCAAACAGCACGCGCACGGACATGCGGTTTTGCGTCAATGTGCCCGTCTTATCGACGCACAGCACTGAGGTCTGGCCGAGGGTTTCGATGGCGCTCATACGGCGCGTTAGCACGCCTTCGCTGGCGATGCGGCGAGCCCCTAGCGCCATGAACACGGTCAGTATCACCGGAATCTCTTCGGGAAGAATCCCCATGGCCAGCGTGATCCCGGCGAGCACGCCCGGAAGCCATTCCCCGGAGCGCAAACGATAGGCCACGACGAGCAGCAGACACAGTACGATCGCAGCCAACGTAAAGCGATTGACGAATGTTCTCGTCTCCAGTTGCAGCGGCGAGCGGGCTTCCGTAATGCCGGTCAGCGACTTGCCAATGCGACCGAGGGTCGTATTTGACCCCGTCGCGGTCACGATCATCTGCCCCTGGCCCTGCACTACCATTGACCCGAACAAAAGCTGCCCGCCAGGATCTTCCACCGGAAGTGCATTGGCTCGCGCCACCGACTTGTTCACCGAAGCGGACTCGCCTGTCAATAGCGACTCGTCTACGCTCAGTTCGTGAGCATCCGTCACCACGCCATCGGCCGGCACGCGTGCGCCTTCGTCGACGAAAACCACGTCGCCGGGCACCAGTTCAGCAGCGGAAACGAGTTGCCTCTGCCCGTCCCGAAGTACCTGCGCACGGGGCGCGGACAGCTCGCGAAGAGAGTCGAGCACCCGCGCGGTACGATGGCTTTGAAAGACCGTCAGGAAGACAATTGCGGCGACAAACGCGAGAAGCGCCAGCGCCTCCGACACATCTCCGAGCAGAAAATAGATGCCGGTTGCGCCGAGGAGCAGAAGAAACATGGGCTCACGGAGTACCTCCCCAAGCGTTTGCCACCAGGTGCGGCGGACCTTTGAGTCCACGACGTTACGACCGAAGCGGGCGCGCAACTCCTCCACCTGCCTGCCCGACAGTCCGCGCTTCCTCTCGGCGTGCCCGACCGGCGGTGCGGGTTCGACGTGGCCAGAGACTATGTCCGGAGCGGATTGAACGGGATTTGTCTGCATTCTGGTGCCCATCGGGACGCGGATTGAGTAACGAAACAGGCCGCTCAGGAACGAGCCTTTTCCAGACAGCTTTTACAGATGCGTATGACTCCGTGACGATCCGGATCCTCCCAGTAGAAACGCAAATCAAACGCCGCCGTGCGCGGGCACCTGGATCTTTCTGGTTTCCGTGATGTGACGCGTTTGCGCTCCGATCTGGTGGCGCCCTGCCGGTAGCCGGACAAACAAGAACGGGCCCTCTATCCGAACGGACAGGATGGGTCGCCCGGCGCCCGACGTTATCGTTACATCAATGTCGGACAGATAGTTCCCTGTCTTCGAGGCGAACGTCATGCGAAGGTTGTAGCCTGGCGCTGCGGCGCGAAAAGCCTGAACTTCATCTTCGCCCACACCGCCAGTTATGTAGGAGACGCCGTTTTGCGAAGCGGGCTGCGGTAGCGATTGCGCGAGCGCAGCGCCACCTGCGCAGGCACAGAACAGGAGAGGTAGAAGCAACGAAACGCGCGCGTTAATGAACATGGCAATTCTCGATATGCGAACTTTCTGGCGACGCAGGCGACCGAAGCCGTGATTTGTTGTCGCTTGGACACGGAAGGTTCAATACGCTGCCGACAGGTGCCCTGCGCTGACAACGTATCCATTTTCAGAATGACGCCGGACGAACAGGCAGGTGTTGACCTGCGTCAAGTGGCTGACTTCCGGGTGAAATAGCCTGAAGTCAGCTATCCGTCGCTGCGGCGCGACGCGACCGACGATCTGACTACCGAATTGCCGGAGGTGGATGATGATCAAGCTGATTCCAGGGCGGTGGAGCATCTTGGGAGCACTGCTGATATTTTCGTCTTCCGTTGTCGTAGCCAAGGAGCTGGCGACGATCGAAACGCATACCCAGCGATATGGTTCTCACATCGCCATTTCGGCTTACGACGATCCTCTCGTGAAAGGCGTGACCTGTTATGTGTCAGAGTCGCATTCCGATGGCGCACTGGGAAGTGGACGCATGACCCATGGGACGGACCTGACGGCTTCCTGCCATCAGACAGGCAATATCCGCATTGCCGAAAATGTTCCCAGGAAAACGCAGGTATTCACGACCGAGTCAGATCCAACTTTCGACTCGCTCCATATAATCCGGATACTGGACACCGAGCGTCACTCGCTTGTCTACTTCACGTACAACGAAGACGAGGTTGCGGGTGACTTGCCCGGTCGCATCGATGTGATACGGTTGCCAGCAGGTCCCAGGATGCCCGCCAGATGATTGACCGTCGAGATTTACTGCTACGCCGCGCTCAGGGAATTCATTCGCGCATAAGAAACATACAAACCATATGTTCCGATTGACACGGAAAGTCATATCGGGTTGTTCCATGCCTGCCATCGCGGCAGGCGTCGAACGAGCCTCGATGGAAGAAACCACGGAGTGGTCCGATCCGGTCGGCGTGCTGGACGCTGTGGCGATTGATAGGCCGGGATGGCCAGCAATGTTGATGGATGTGTGGTGCGGTGGGATGCTGGATGGGCGCTGACGCAGTGATGAAGCGGTGCAGTGGCGCAGTTGTGCGGTAAGGCGGCCCACGTGCGCGAGACTGCGCGAGACGCCAGGCGCAGACGCCCGAGCCGCCTTTCTATGCGTCGGTATCAACGCCCACCGGCGAGCGCAATCAACAGCCGCTTTTACCTGGCTATATCGCCGGATTGCGAGTTGCCACTCTGCCCGGACCCGTAACCGGCGCCATCGCGTGAGCGTGCGTCGTGCAGACTCTTGCGGAACTGCGCCGCCTGGATTTCACCGTCGGGGAAATCGGCCCAGTCGAGCGGGCTATATCCACTTTGCTTCGCCTGAATCGTCTGCGCGCAAACCTCCGCGCGCGTGAGGGACTGCTGGCTCTGCTGCGCGAACGACACGACCGGCGCGCCAAGAGCGAAAGCAATAGCAAGCGCCTTGATCAGCGATTTCATGTTAGCCCACCTTTCTAAACAGTTTCGAGTGCTGCTCGCGGACGCAAGCAGCCGACCAGCACAGTTTAGTCAGGCCATGACACCAGGGCAAACACTGAATCGAGAATTGATGCGCAGAGCGCCTCCAGCCGCGGCCAAAGCAGGATGATGGCCGGCTGTTATTGATCGCGGAGCCGAGACTTTTATTACAGAACTCTTACCTCTCGACTAAAACTGGGTCAAGCAATACCGTTCGTTTTCCGAACTGTTTACGTCTTCAAGAAACTGGCCGCACCTCGAACGTGTGCGGCCAGCGCGTTTCCGATCGGCTTACCGGTCGGCTCACGCTTCCGGTGCGCTGGGTTCGCCATCGACCAGGCGCCAGACGCCCAACGGATTGGCGTCCCGCACCGCCTCTGGAAGCAACATGTCAGGTAGATCCTGATAACAGACCGGCCGCAGGAAGCGGTCAATCGCTGTCGCACCGACCGACGTGAACATCGAATTCGACGTCGATGGGTATGGACCGCCGTGCACCATCGCATCGCAAACCTCCACGCCCGTCGGAAAACCATTCGCGAGAATCCGGCCCGCCTTGCGTTCGAGCACGGGCAACAGGCGCTTCGCCTCAGCCACGTCCGCCGGATCGATCTGTAGGGTAACGGTCAACTGCCCCTCGAAGTGCTCTGCCAATTCGAGCAACTGATCGAAATCGCGGGCACGCACCACGACGGATGCGGGACCGAACATCTCCGCTTTGAGTTCGGACGACGCGAGCAGGCGCGCCGCCTCGGTCACGTAAAGCACAGCCTGCGCGGCATTCGCACGCTCGCCGGCAGGCTCACCTTCGGCCACTTTGACTACGCCCCTCACGGCGTCCGTGCCGTGTGCGCCGGCGCGGTAAGCATCGAAAATCCCCGGCGTCAACATGGTCTGAGCCGGCTTCGAAGTCAGTGCAGTCGCGGCCGCGTCAACGAACCGCTCGAGATCCGGACCATCCACGGCGAGAACGAGGCCCGGATTCGTGCAGAATTGCCCCGCGCCCATGGTCAGAGACTCGACGAACGCGTTGCCGATTGCTTCGGCGCGGTTCGCAAGCGCGGCGGGAAACAGGAACACCGGGTTGATGCTGCTCATCTCCGCGTACACCGGAATCGGCTCTGGGCGCGCGTTGGCAAGTTGCATCAGCGCGATCCCGCCCTGTCGCGAGCCCGTAAAGCCGACCGCCTTGACGGCCGGATGCGAGACCAGCGCTTCGCCCAACTGCCGACCCGCGCCGAACAGCAGCGAGAATGTGCCCTCCGGCAAGCCTTGCTCCTTGACCGCCTTCTGGATCGCACTGCCGACCAGCTTCGAGGTGCCCAGGTGCGCGCTGTGTGCTTTCACGATTACCGGCGCGCCAGCGGCCAGCGCGGCAGCGGTGTCGCCCCCCGCCACCGAAAAGGCAAGCGGGAAGTTGCTCGCGCCGAAGACGGCGACCGGCCCCAGCGGCATTTTCGCGAGCCGCAGATCCGCGCGAGGCAATGGTTGACGCCCAGGCTGCGCGCGATCGATGGTGGCATCGAGAAAGTGTCCGTCGCGCACCACTTTCGCAAACAGACGCAACTGACCGACCGTGCGCGCACGCTCGCCCTGAAGGCGTTGCACGGGCAAGCCCGTCTCCGCGTGCGCGCGGTCGATCAGTTCGTCGCCAAGTCCCAGAATGTGCTCTGCGATGGCTTCGAGCAGCGCCGCGCGCTTTGCAAGCGGCGCTGCTCGATAGCGGTCGAAAGCGTTCGCAGCCAGCGAAGCCGCGCGCTCGACCTCCGCGACGCCGCCCATGCCGAACACCGGCTCCGCGATTTCCGAGTTGGTTGCGGGATTGAACGCGAGCCGCTCGCCCTCGTTGCCGCGCACCGCAGCAAAGCCGATCAGCATCTCTCCATTGAGAGTCATAAGGGTTTCCTGTAGTGAGTTGAGTGTCCTTGTGTTTTTTCGCCGGCGCGCAGGTGTGGCGAGTCTCGCGATTCGCGGCGCTTTGGAAGCTATGCGGCGATGAGTTGCGGCACGCGCGCCGGCACGGCTAAGTGCATAGCCACTTCAACACGGGCCGCACGACCGGCGGCGGATAGACACACCATGAGCCGTCGTCATGCCGAAAGAACACGATCGCGAATGTTCCGGATGAGCGCGCGACTTCGGCTTGCACGGCTCGCCACGGCATTTTCGTAGTGCGGCCGGGCCGCGTGACCCGGAACTGTCCGCCGTTGCCGAACCAGTCACCGACAAGGGTGCGCAGGGAATGGTGCTGACCACTCATAGACGTCTCCGCGCTTTGCGGACGTGTTGGCGTGTCCACGAAGCTATTTCAGCAAATTCGTTCGTGCGCCAACACCAAACGACCCGAACTGGCTCTCAGCGACTGGAGAAGGCAAGCCGGTATGGGCATCATCGGTCGCCAGGCGGACACCGTCCATTGAAGATAGACGCCAGAGGTTTAACCAGAACGTTAAGGCGAGCCAGCTCACTGGAATGTCTCGCGCCGGGCCAGTGGCTTGAACAGTCGACTCCACGCGGCACTGACGAGGATCGTCGCGCACCCGCCGAGCACCACCGAACCGACCACGCCAAAGGCCGCCGCGGACACACCGGATTCGAATTCACCGAGTTGATTGCTCGCGCCGATGAATAGCGTGTTGACGGCCGCCACGCGCCCGCGCATGCGATCCGGCGTTTCCAACTGGACCAGCGTCTGGCGCACGATCACGCTGATCGTGTCGGCGCCACCCGAGATCGCCAGCAGCAGCAGCGAAACCGGGAACGAGCGGGACCCTCCAAACGCGACGATCGACGCGCCGTACACTGCCACGGCAATCAGCAGCTTGCGGCCGACACCACTGCGAATCGCCCGTCGCGACAGCACCAGGCCGACACACAGTGCGCCCACCGCGGGCGCGGAGCGCAGCAAACCCAGCCCTTGCGGACCTACGTGCAAAATCTCCTTCGCATAGATCGGCAGTAGCGCAGTAGCGCCGCCGAACAGTACTCCGAACAGGTCGAGGGAAATCGCGCCGAGCAGCAACGGGTTGCCCCAGACGAAACGCAAGCCGGCCAGCACCGTTTCGGCCGTCACGGGCTCACGCGGCGGCGCAACGTGGTCATAACGGATCAGCGCGTATAGCACCGCGCTCACGCAAAATAGCGCGATGCAGGTCAGGTAAAGCGCTTTGATGCCGGCCGCGAACAGCAAGCCGCCGAGCGCCGGCCCGGCGATCACGCAGACCTGCTGGACCACTGTACTGAGCGCCATCGAACGTGACAATAACGCTTGTGGAACGAGCATCGGCAACAGCGCCTGCTGACCCGCCATCTGAAACGGCCGGATCGCGCCGAGCACGAGCGAGAGCCCGAGCAGCAAGTCGCGGCTCACCGCGTGCGTGATCGTCGACACCGCAAGCAACGTGGCGATTGCGGCCTGAGCCGCCAGGCAGACCGCGACGATCTTGCCGCGATGCAGCCGATCGGCGCAATGTCCGGCGAACAAAGTCGTTGCGAGCCCGGGCATGAATTGAAACAGCCCGACCAGCCCCAGATACCAGGCGCTCGACGTCAGATCGTACATATGCCAGCTGATCGCGAGCATGAGCATTTGCTGGGCGGTGATCGAACCGGCGCGGGCGCTCAGGAAACGCGTCAACGCCGCATGCTGGAACAATGCCGCCATCCCTGACTGCGCGTCCAGCGCGGACGAAGACGTGTACTTGGTCGGGCTCATCGGTACATGCAGCCTTTTTCGGTGAACTTGCGAGTGTTTTTTGTCAACGGGTGCCGGCGGAACCAAACCGCTTGGGACGGCGGCACTTCGAGCTCGCTTTCATTCACCTTCGGCGCCCACTTGCGCTGCAACAACACCACGTTGCTCGTCGCGTCAAGGATCAGAAACACGAAAATCGCGGCGACGGGCGGCGTGTAACTGCGGCCGACATGTTGGCCCGGTCGACGAAGGAGATCATCGGCCCAACCGCGAGCAGCATGAGAATGCGCCAGCGATTCTCCGCGTGACCCGCTTTACGTACTGTGATCTCCACCACTCGGCTCCGATTTTTTCCCTAGTTATCCGAACTTAACTTCCGACATTCAACCGAGGCTGCCAGTCACATCGTCGAACAGCTCGTCGACGGATAGGCGGCGCGGAATGATCTTCTGATCGAACGCCCAGTCGACCGCCAGTTGCAGCCCCTTGCGGTTCGCGTCGAGCCCGAGCGGCGGAAAAATCGCCGGCACGCCTTCGGCGAGCGAGCGGCTGTCCACGATCATCCGGTACAGATCACGAACGATGTCAGGACGTTGCTTCGACAGCTCTTCGTGCACCACGAACATGTGGTTGATCGGCACGACGCCAGTGCGCGAGAACCAGTCCTTCGCGGCAGCGTGCGCGTCGGGCACTAGCGTGCGCACGCGCTCGTCCTTTGGCATGTCTTCGCCGAGCAGCGCCGCTGCCAGCTCGCCTTTGAGCATCATCTCCGGGATCGACGATCCGGCCGGCAAACGCTGGCAGTTTTGCGGATCGCTGTACTCGGCCAGGTGGCCGTCGCCGAGCGTCATCCACACGACCTTGTCGAGGTCCACGCCGTACTCGTGGCGCAGGATGCCACGAATCCACAGCGCGGTGGTCTGCGTGTAGGTCCGCACGCCGACCTTTTTACCTTCGATATCCTTAGGATCGAGATGCCCGAAGTCGATGTTGTAGCCCGCGCAGTGATGCTGGAAGCGGCCGGAAATCGGCGTCGGCAGAAGCACGTACGGCTTACCATAGGCCTTGGCCTGCAGAAACGTGACGATCGCGAGTTCGCCGGCGTCAAATTTATTCTCGCGCACCATCGCCTTGAAGCCGTTATGCGCGGGAGTCGGTCCGCAAAAATCCAGCGTCACCAGATCCGACGATACGCGTCCGTCGCGCATCGCCTTCGTCACCGCGTATTCGGCGAGATTGGTGCGCAACGTCGGCGCACCAGTCAGCGTCGTTGTCATGGATATATCTCCTGTTGCTTGTTACCTGAAAAATCGCGAGTGAAATCGCGAATCAAAGCCGCTTCAAAGTCGAACCTCGATCAGGCGCGGACCCGCCTCGCGAGCCGAATCGACCAACGCCTCGTGAAAGTCCTCCGCTGTCTCGACGGCGGCGCCCGGCACGCCCATGCTCCTGGCCATCGCCAGCCAGTCGATGCGGGGGTTGTCGATGTCGATCATCGACAGCGCGCGTTCGCCAGGCGCTCCCGCGCCCATGTTCGCGTACTCGGCCTTCAGAATCGCGTAGCTGTTGTTGGCGAAGATGATCGTCGTGACGTTCAGGTTCTCGCGCGCCTGGGTCCACAGCGACTGGATCGTGTACATCGCGCTGCCGTCGCCGACCATGCAGAACACGCGCCGATCCGGGCAAGCGAGCGCCGCACCCGTCGCGACCGGCGTCGAATAGCCGATCGAGCCGCCCATGTTGTTGATCAGGTCGTGCGGCCGCGCGCCCATCGTCAGGCTCATGGACTCGCGGCCCGTCGTCAGCGATTCATCGACGACGATGCAGTGCTCGGGCAGCGCCGCCGCCAGCGCGTGAGCGATGCTGGTGGGATTGAGCGCGCCGCTGGGCACCGGCGTTTCGATGCGCGGCTGCACGAGCGCGGCAGTGCCGGTGGCGCCGAGTGCCTGCAGCAGCATGTCGAACGCGAATTCGCTGTCCTCGTCGGCCTCGACCAGCGGGTGGACCAGCGTGCCCTCGGCCTTCAGCAAACTCGGCCTGTCCGGGTAGGCGAAGAAAGCGACCGGCTCGGTAGTCTCGACCGTGACGATGTGCTTGAAGTCCTTCAGAAACGCGAGCGCCTGTGGCACCGCGTACGGAATCCGCGCGAGCGGCACACGGCCCGCGCCACGCTCGATGCGCGCGGTGAAAAACTGCGAGCCCAGCCGCGCGCCGGTCGCCGCCGCGATCTGGCCGGCTTTTTGGAGCGCCGCGCCGCGCGTCGCCTTGTTGGCAAGAATGAATAGAGTAGGCTCGCCGGAGCGCAACACCCGCGCGACGTGCTCGATGCGAGCGGCGCTCGGCGTCTTGCGGCGGCTTTCGACAGCCAGAGGCAGCACGCGCGCCGCGGCGGTCTGCTGCCACGACGTGTCGCCGGGCAGAATCAGCGTGGCGATCTGCCCCGGATGCTCACTGGCTTTCGCGACCGCCTGCGCGGTATCCCAGCCGATGCTGTCGGCCGATTCGACGCGCCGCACCCAGTGGCTCAGCGGCCGCGCAAGGCCCTCGATATCGGAGGTGAGCGGCGGGTCATACTTCAGATGCGAAACCGAATGCTCGCCGACAACGTTCACCATGCCCGACGAAGCGCGCTTTGCATTGTGGATGTTCGCAAGACCATTCGCCAATCCCGGTCCGAGATGCAGCAGCGTCGAGGCCGGCTTGTCCTTCATCCGGTACCAGCCGTCGGCGGCGCCAGTCGCCACGCCCTCGAACAGGCACAACACGCTGCGCATTTTCGGGTTGTTACCCAACGCCGCGAGGAAGTGCATCTCCGAGGTGCCCGGATTGGCGAAGCAGATGTCCACGTCCTGATCGACCAGGGCCGCGACCATACTTTCCGCGCCGTTCATCAGTAACCTGCCACTTCGCGTGCGAGACCGACCACGCCATAAGTCCGCTGCGGCGCCGACATCAGGAAGCGGTAGCCCTCGTCGATCAGGCGACGATGGTTCCTGGCCGTGACGTGCGGATTGCCGACCACCACCTTGTGCTTGTGGCAAGTCTCGGCGATCCGGCGCATTGCATCCGCGACCTCGGGGTGCTCGTATTGCCGCGCGAGACCCAACTCCTGGCTTAAGTCACCCTCGCCGATCAGAATGAAACCGATGCCGGGCACGTTAGCAAGAATATCGTCGAGGTTCTCGATGGCCTGCGTGCTCTCGCACATCAGCCCGACGAGAATCTCGCCCTGCGGCGCCAGCGGCCACACGTCGGCCTTTTCGTAGTATTCCTGCACCGAAAGCCCCCAGTAGCGCGCCGCATTGGCCGGGCCGTCGCCGCGCACGCCCTTCGGCTCATACAGCGGCGCGCTCTTGGGCCGCGCATAACGGCAGGACGCGACAGCGTTGTAGGCCTGCTCGACGGTCGCCACATGCGGCCAGATCACGCCGTAAGCACCGCGGTCCAGCACCTGCTTGGCAAAGCTCTGGTTCATCTCGACGCCATTGGCCGGGATTCGCGCCAGCGGTGTCACCTTGGGGGCCACCGATGCGGACTCGGCGATCTGTTTGCGGCTGAGCATGTACTGCAGAGCGTCGCCGAGCGCGCTCACGTCATACGGGTTGTGCTCCATTTCGAAGACAATGCCGTCGTACGGCGAATCGCTCATTTCGATGGCGGTCTGCTTATCGAGCTTGGCGAAAGCGGCATGCGCGGGTTTGCCCGATTCAAAGGCGCGAATGATGCTGTTGAGACGGTTGATCGACATAGGAATCTCTCTTTCTCGCTGCGGCGCCGCTCAGTGACGGCACACGCGGTTGGCATGTTTCGAAGCTCAGTTCAAGGCTGTGTACAGCTTCCGCGCAGTCTTGCCAAAGATCCAGGCGCGGTCTTCCTCGCCGAGGCTGGCCAGCCCTTCTTCAGCCGTCGCCAGAATGTCTTTGAGTTCGCCAGGCGAGGTCGGGAAATTCGAGCCCCAGGCGAGGCGCTGCGCGCCGAATGCCTCGACCACGCGCGGGAAGAAGGTCTGCGCGCTGGCCTTCTCTTTCTTCACGTCGCCGAAGATGCGTGGCGTGAGCTTGAGATAGAGGTTGGGCAGGTCGGCCATCGCGAACAGGCTGGCCGCGTTGGCGTAGGGAGGCCCGTCGAGCACGTCAGGCCGGCCGAGATGGTCGAGAACGATGTTCACGGCCGGGAATTTCTCGGCCAGCATGCGCACTTGCGGCAGGCCGATCGGCCCGGTCTGGATGCACATGGGCAGCTTCAGTTCGGCGAGCATTTCCCACGCCTTGAAGGACTTCGGATTATCGAGCTCGCTAGGATCGAAATCCTTGGTCGAGCCGCCGGTGAAGATCCGCAAGCCGGCAAGGCCTTGATCGGCCCAGGCCTTGATCACTGCCTGCACATCGTCGGCCAGCATATCCACCGAACCGACGGCGATGAGCCGATCCTTGTAGCGATTGCAACTGTCCACCACATAGCTGTTGTCGAACCCGTAGGTCGTCGATGAATGCACGACCGTGGCCTTGGCGACGCCGGCCTCATCCATCGCCGCGATCAACGCTTCGACCGTGTTGGGCCGCTCCTGCGACCAATCCGAGCGCTTGCCGAACAGCGGCGCGGGCGGGTAGCGCTTCTCGTCGTCCGAAATGATATGCGGATGAATATCGATGATGCTCATGGTCTCCCTCCTGTTATTCGCCTGCTTACAGGCCCTTGGTCTTGAGGTGCTGGTCGAGGCGCGGATACACGCGGCGCGCATTGCCCTCGAAAATGGCATGCCGGTCGGTCTCGCTTAGCGCCGCACAGGCGTCGACGTAGCGCTTGGTGTCGTCGAAATACTCGCCGGTGTCGGGGTCGCGGCCTCGCACGGCGCCAACCATTTCCGAGCCGAACAGCACGTTGCTCGTCGGCACGACCTTGGTCAGCAGTTCCACGCCCGGATGGTGGTAGACGCAGGTGTCGAAGAAGATATTGTCCAGCAGACCTTCGAGCGGACGCTTGGCGATCTCCAGCGACATGCCACGGTAGCGGCCCCAGTGGTAAGGCACCGCGCCGCCGCCATGCGGGATCACGAGACGCAGCGTCGGGAAGTCCTTGAAGAGATCGCTCTGCAGCAACTGCATGAACACCGAGGTGTCGGCGTTCAGATAATGCGCGCCGGTGCCGTGGTGACACGGGTTGCACGAGGCCGCGACGTGAATCATGGCGGGCACGTCGAGATCGCACATCGCCTCGTAGAGCGGATACCACTCGCGGTCCGTTACCGGCTTGCCGGTCCAGTAGCCGCCGCTCGGGTCGGGATTCAGGTTGCAGCCGACGAACCCCATTTCCTCGACGCAGCGGCGCAGCTCGGGCACGGAGTTTTTAGGCGGCGCCAGCGGCGACTGCGGCAACTGGCAGACGGGTACGAAGTTGTCCGGATAGATGTCGCAGACGCGGCGCACGAGGTTATTCGACACCTCGGCCCACTCCAGGCTCGTGCGCTCGTTGCCGAGGTGGTGGCTCATCAGGCCGGCGATCGGCGAGAACAACGTGAGGTCGCCGCCGCGCTCCTTTTGCAAACGCAACTGGCCGTTGCCGACGCCCTCGCGGATCTCGTCATCGGTTACGTGTGCTCCCGAGACGGACGGCGCGTTCGCCGGGTCGTTGGCAAACTCGATCTGTTTGGCGCGCCAGTCGCGGAAAGAAGCCGGGACGGTCGTGAAGTGGCCGTGGCAATCGATAATCATGTTTCTGGTTTCCGTGCGGGATTCAGACGCGGGGATCAACGAACAGCTCGCTCATGGATATGCGCCGCGGCGTCAGGCCTTGCTTGAATGCGGTGGCTTCGAGAGCCTCGATGGTCTTGCGGTTTTCTTCGATGCCATAGGGCAGCGGGTCGTGGCCGACGATCTTGCGCAACTCGAGATACTTCGCGTTCTTCTTGTCGGTGAGTTCACCCGCATCGAGACGAGCCAGCCACTCCTGCTTGGCACGATCGAAAGCGTCGTAAATCGACCTGGCCACCCAAGGATGCTCCGCGAGCACCGAATCCTTGACGACGATCGTGCCGTGCATCGGGTACACGTCAGTGCGGGCGTAATACTCGGCTTCCAGCTCGGCCGCGTTCGGGAACAGATCGGGATAGTCGGCTTCGACTTCCTTCCAGCCGCCCGTCGGCGCGCCCGTGCGGCCAATGCCCGCGTTGGCGCCGAACCCGGCGGCCAGTTCGCCCTTCTCCATCATCTCCGCAAGCGAGGTGCCGTCCGGCGCATGAATGACATTCGGCGGCAGCTTGAGCTGCGTGACATGTTCTTCGTCATCCACCACCCAGGTCACCTTCGACGAATCAAGGCCGAATTCGTCCATCAGCACCTGACGCGTCCACGCGCCGGTCGTGACCGAATAGGCGCGCACGCCGACCTTCTTGCCCTCGAGATCCTTGGGCGTCTTGATCCCCGCGTCCGGGCGCACCAGCAATCCGGAATGATGGAAACGACGCACGACAAAAATGGGCAGCGCGACGAAAGGCGCGCCATAGGCGCGGGCAATGATGTAGGTGGTCGGTGCCAGTTCGCACACATCGAATTCAACGTCGCGAACCATGCGGCGAAAGGCGCCGATTTGCGGATGGACTGTGATGAACTCGGCGTCGACGCCCTCGATAGGGATCGAACCGTCACGGATCGCGGCGGTGTGCGGGTGCTCCGCAATGGCGATCTTGAGATGTACTTGCTTGGTCAATTTAGTCTCCTGTGACTTGGACAATCGAATCAGCCTGCGCTCGCCGTGCTAGGTCAGTCCCGCTACGGAGCCGGGCGGCTATTCAGGTGATCTCGTTGACTCAATCATCTTGCCGCGCCGGCTTTGCGTCTATTGAATTAAGCTGCGAGCCAGTTAACCGTTCGGTAAAGTCGGGCCAGAAGCGCGGTGCGCGCGGCGCGCAAGGCGCCGGAGAGCGTCGTGCGCAGCGACATACAAGCTCTCGCGTCGTGGCTACCAGGGTTGAGCGCCCGGTTGCGTTGACCCGATGGCTAACGGCAAACGCCGCCCGCGCCGATGCCGACGCCGGGGGTTGAACATCGACGAGAGGGCGATAAACGACAGACCGACCGGCGCGAGCCATCACCGACCCACGCAGATCAACGATGCCTGAATGCGCGCTTATTGCGCATCGGTGGCAGGATGGCTCCGGGTTGCTTTGGCTGGGGGCGACACCGCGCGCGCAGCGGTCCCCTGTCCCGTTTGAAGACGCTGGGCGGCCTCTTCCAGACACGCGAGCATCAGTTGCGCGCTCGGTGTGAGCCCGCGATTGCGGTTCCACAGCACACCGGCCGGCCGTAGCAGCCGCGGCAGACTCAACGGCAGCGTATGCAGCGGTTGCGGGGTGTCGCCGCCCGGCGTCCCCGCCATCACCGCGATAAAGTCCGAGATCTGCAGCTGCGCGCGGGCAACGTGAATCGACAGGGTTTCGATGTAGTTATTCGTCAGCGGCACGTCATGCGCTTCGAGCGCGCGTTCCAGCGGATCGCGCAGAATCGAGCCGAGCGGCGGCAGGATCCACGGGAACGGCCGCAAATCCGACCATGCGAGCGTCTTTCTGCGGGCCAGCGGGTGATGCCGGCCGGTCATCAGCGTCACCGGTTCTTCGAGCAATTCCTTCTCCTCGAAACTGCCGAGCGTATCCGGCGGCGGCAGTCGGCCCACCACCAGATCGAGATGGCCTTGCCACAGTTCGGGCAGCAGTGAGGCCGTCGTGCCTTCGGTGACCATCACGTTGGTGCCCGGAGAGCGCTCCTTCAGCAGGCTCAATGCCTGCGGTAGCAGCACCGAAGCCGAGGCCGGTAACATGCCAATATGAACCTTGCCCTCAGTGCCCGAACTAAGCGCCTTCAACTCGTCGCGCGCATGATTCAGTATGGTCAGCATTTCGCGCGCATGACGAATCAGGCAATCGCCATACTGGGTGGGCACGAGGCCCTGCGCGGTGCGCGAAAACAGCGTGAGTCCGATGCCCCGTTCGAGTTCCGCAAGCGACTTCGAGACGGCGGGCACGGTCACGTGCGTGACGTCGGCCACCTGGGTCAGATTGCGGTACGTGTCGATCGTCACCAGCAGGCGCATATGGCGCGCTTTCAGATTGATCTGCAGATACCAGTCGAGAGCCGACACGTCGAGTACCTCCGCGGTTTCGCCAGTTCGTTCAAGCAACATGCGGCGGTGCAACGGTCGAGGCTGCGCGCCGCCGGATCTTTTGGGTCAGTCTTTCGGCTCGAGCGCGTGCAGCGTCATGCCGAGCGAAATCGAAGTGAAATAGCCGATCGTGACAAGCAGTTCGGCAATCACCGCGCGGCCCAGCCCGACGTCGTAACTGTCGAAACGCGCGTCGTCGATCGCGGCGCCCGCGAGCAGGTCGTCGACCGCCTCGTAGACCAGGCCGAAGCGGTCATCGCCCGCCGCAGGGCGGCGCTTCTCCAGAATCGCGCTGACCATCGCCTCAGGCACACCCGCCTTCAATGCATGCCGGCGATGGTTGGCGATCACGTAGGGAGAATTCCAGAACACCGCGGTCGCCAGAATCGCGACTTCGGTCTCCGCCTCGCTGAGCACCGGCGAGCGATCGACGTGGGTGCCGATGATCTCCATCCCGGCCGCAAGATTCGGGTTGTGCAACCAGATGTTGAACGGGGTGGGAATACGCCCACGCCCCTCGCCCAGCCGCGCGATGACCTTCTTTTGCTCGTCCGAGGCCCCCTCTGGGTCGATGCGTTCGAGTCGGTTATTCGTCATGCGATTTCCTTCCAGGGTTGATTCAGCAATCAGGGGCGCAAGCCGCGCAGCCATGTCGGCACGCCGGCCTCACAACAGACTGCTAGGCCACGGGATATGGATGATCCGGTCGAACACGCCGTAAATGAGCGCCGTCACACAGGCCGCGAGAATCACGCAGAGCTTCCAGGACTCGCGGCCCTCGATCCGCATGTACGCGACGATGACGATTGGCACCGTGGGGATCAGGCCGATTACCGACATGCAGACCAGAAAGCCGATGAACCAGCCGAAGAACTTCGCGGCCCTGAGCAGCACCACCCTGTTCGGCAGCTTTTCGCCGTGGTCGCTCGACACGTCCATGTGAATTCCGCCGCCGGCGTGACCCGAGCCCGCCGTGGCCGGAATAAAGAACATTTTGTACGCAAGGCTGAAACTGCCGGCCAGCACGAGAATGCTCGCAATCACCGTCGGCCCGATTTTCGCCATCAGCAACCAGCTCTGCGCGCTCACCAGCATGTACAATCCGATGCCGATAAAGAACACATAGACAAGATCCTCCGGCTTGAGCACGATCTTCCCGCTCGGCCGCATGCGCGCAAGGCCGCCCGAGCGCAGCGCGTTGAACAGCGGCTTGAAAAACACCAGCGCCGCGAGAATCAGCAGCACCATCACGATCGGGCGCGTCATCCACTGCGTGCCGTAGCGCACGAAGGAAATCGTCATGTAGCGCTCCATCAGCGTGCCGAGCACCAGACCGAGGATCAACGGCGGGCGCGCCCATTTCAGACGCTTCATCGTCCAGCCGATCGCCGCCGCAGTCAGGAGCACGAACAGATCGCCCCAGCTGCGCGAACCCTGGAATGCACCGACGTAGATGATCGGCATGATGACTGGCAGGATCAGCGTGTAGCGCAGCGTCGAAACCTTCGCGAATTGCCCGCTGAGCAGGAAGCACAGACCCGCGCCAAAGATATTGGCCAGGGCGATGGACCACACCATCGAGTAGGTAAAGGCGAGGTGCTTGGTCAGCATGTCGGGGCCGGGGATGAATCCGTGCACCATCATCGCCCCGAGCAGGATGGCCTGGGCCGCGCCGCCCGGTACGCCAAACGCCAGCATCGGCACGAGGCTGCCGCCTTCGCGCGCGTTATTAGCGGCTTCGGGCGCAATCACGCCGCGCACGTCGCCGGTGGTGAAGGTCTGCTTCGCGCCCTTCGAGGTCTGCAACGCATGACCGTAAGCGATCCAGTCCGTCACCGCGCCCGTAATGCCGGGCACCACGCCGAGCAGCGCGCCGAGGCCGCCACAGCGCAGCACGAGGAACCAGTTGCGCAGACCGTCGATCACGCCCTGGCGCATCCCTTCGCGCGAACTGAACTGCACTTTTTCGGCGACAGCGGTGCGGCGGATTGCGAGTTCACACAACTCGGGCAGTGCGAAAATGCCGAGAATGATCGGAACCAGCGGGATGCCATCCTGCAGATAAAGAATGTCCCCTGTCCAGCGCATTTGCCCGGTCTCGACATTGGTGCCGATCATGCCGACCAGAATCCCGAAGCAGGCCGCGACCACACCCCTCAACGGCGCGTTGCCGGACAGCGCCGACACCATCGAGACGCCGAATATCGTCAGCCCCAACATTTCGGGCGTGCCGATCGACAGCACGAACGGGCGCACCAACGGCAGCGAAATGGCCAGCATCACCGCGCCGATCAGACCGCCGAGCAGCGAAGACGTATAGCAGGCGCTCAATGCGCGCGACGCTTCACCGCGCTTGGTCATCGGCAGGCCGTCCAGCACGGT
The DNA here is from genome assembly GCF_003634175.1 of Paraburkholderia sp. BL17N1. Classification (NCBI taxonomy): domain Bacteria; kingdom Pseudomonadati; phylum Pseudomonadota; class Betaproteobacteria; order Burkholderiales; family Burkholderiaceae; genus Paraburkholderia; species Paraburkholderia sp. BL17N1. Next base: position 2,958,531 of record NZ_RBIW01000002.1, on the reverse strand, counting down.
CGCCTGCGAAGCCGCATGACCCGGCACCCCGAAGAGGACCGCCGGAATCACGTCGGAGGTCGTAATGACCGAGGCCATGCCGAGCAGCATCGCGAACGCGGCGACCGGGTCCATCGTGTAGGTGAACGGCACGAGCAACGCAAAGCCCGTCAGTCCGCCGATCCCCGGCAGCAGGCCGATCGCCAGTCCGACCGTGACGCCGAAAACGAGGAAGATCAGCCGGTTGAATTGCAGGAGCGTCGACAGCGCATGGCCCGCTGCCATTAACGTTGCGTCGTTGAAAAATTCCATGCGTGATCCTGATGAAAGGGCGAGCCCGGTTGGCTCGCATCGCAAGCCCATGGGGCTGCGAAGATCGGAAACATCGAAGCAGGCGAAGCTGTCTGGATCTTCGGCCTCGTCACGGGTTCAGTCAGCCAGTGGTGGGTAAAGGACCTTCGCCGTACGGCCCCACACCCATGCGCGCTCCTCATCGCTAAGCGCCGCGAAGCATGCCTTGCCCTGTTCGATCAGCTTTTTCAACGGTCCGACGGAGGCCGGATAGTTCGAACCGAAGGCCAGGTGATCCGCGCCGAACACCTTCACCAGTTGCGGGAAGAACGCCGCTGCCCCACCCGGCGCGGCCTGCGCGAGATCGAACGTTTTCGGAGTGATCTTCAGGTACACATTGCGGTACTTCGCCAGCTCGAACAGTGCCGCGCAGCGTGCATACGGAGGGCCGTCCTCGAGATCGGGCCGCCCGCAGTGATCGAGTGCAATCTTCACGGTCGCGAAACGCTCGGCCAGTTCAGCCACCATCGACAGACCTTCCGGCGTCGTCTGCACCACCATGGTCATGCCGATTTCCGCGCAGCGCTCCCAGATCGGGAAGGTCGCGGGATCGACGAGCCAGCTGCCGTCGCTTTGATGGGTCGCGCCGCCGGTGAACAGACGGATACCACCCATGCCGTTGGCCAGCCAGTGATCGAAAGTCTTCAATGCGTCCGGCGCCAGCAGGTCGAACGAATACACCCCGGTGAAGCGCACCGGATACGCCGCGACACTATCGGCGACATACGAATTGTCATGTCCGTAAGTGGTCGACGAATGCACGATCGCCGCCTTGGCAACGCCGGCCTCGTCCATCTCGGCGATCAACTGCTCGAAGGTCACAGGCCGTGTGGCCGACCACTTCGAACGATGACCATGCTGCGGGGCGATCGGATAACGAACCGTATCCGCCGAAATGATGTGCGGATGAATGTCGATGATTTCGGGTGTCATGCGAGTTAACCTCTTCGTGATTTGCTATCAGTCACCCGCTTCGGGTTCCTGACATCTCGGTTTCAGACGGAAACAGGGCTGTGCCGACGGGACCGGGCACACCGAGCCTGTCGTCATCAGTGCGAGCTGAAGATCAGCTTGCGCGCGGCCTCGACTTGCGGTTGAGGCGTCGCATAGAGCTTGTTGACTATCTGCTCTACCGCGCCGCCGTCGATCGGATCGATTGGGTAGCCTGAACTTTTCATTGCGTCGATGAACGCGGGATCCGCGATCGTTTTGGCGAAAGCCGCCCGTAGCGCGTCCATGCGGTCTTGCGGCACGCCCTGCGGAACGGCGATCGGGCGCCCCGCATCGAACGGCATCAGGAACAGATTGAACAGCGCCTTGACATTCGGATCGGTGATATAGGCGCTCAGGTTCGGGACATCCGCGAACGGCGCCGGACTTTTCCAGCCCAGATGCAGCAATACCTTCATCTTGCCGTGAGCGAGCATCTGCACCGGCTCGCCCTGCTGCAGTCCGTCGAGGGTCGAGGCCCAGCCGTCGACTTCACCACGTTGCATCGCCAGGTACACTTCACCCCGGCCGGTGTAGCCGGGCACAATACTCATCTTTGCGCCCATGTACTCATCGAGCAGCGCGGGCAGCGTCCGGTCCTCGTTGGCGAAACCTGTCGCGCCGATGTACATCTTTTTCTTGCCGAGGTCAGCCGCGCTGGTCACGCCGGATCGCGTCATCGACACAACGCAGTATTCGACCTTGTTGAGACTGCCCAACCAGCGCACCTTGCGCGGATCGAAGCGGTTCTGACGCGGATCGAGCAGCGGGATATAGAGGTTGTTGCGTTGCAGGAAGCCGATCACGCTTCCGTCGTTCGGCTGTCGGGTCTGCAGCGACGCCGCCGCCACCATACCGCCCGCGCCGACCACGTTCATGACGACCACGCGCGGTTTGCCGGGAATGTAGTTGACGAAGAAGCGCGCGAACTGGCGCGCAATGATGTCAGTCGGAGTGCCGGCATCGGCGCTGACAACGATCGTCAGAATCTTGCCGTGATAGAAGTCCTCGACCGATTGACCAAAAGCGGGCCCGGTAATCGCCATCGCGGCAATGCCTAGCAACGCCGCGCAAGCGCGTATCGCGGTCATGAACTTCATGGTTGTCCTGTCTCCGGGTAATAATCCGCGCTTCGCCTTCGTGACAAGCGCGAAACCATTGCAGTCCCGTGCCGCAAAACGCGTCGTTTTTGTTCAACTATCGAGCGAGCGCAGTCAGTTTCTGCCAGGCCGGGCACCTGAAGCAATTGAGAAAATCTGCGCGAGGCTTGAGCAAAGGGTTAAGGCGAACCGGCGGTTAACGCGCCGAGGTCGGCCCGCGCAGCGTGGCGGGCAAAGCGCGAGACGGTTCGGGAGCCGCTCAGCGCCTTATATGGCTTTTTGCCGCGAGCTGTTGCGCGGCTTCGTCGAGGCACGCGACCATCAGCGCCGCGCTCGGCGTCAAGCCGCGATTACGATTCCACAGCACTCCAGTCGGGCGCAGCAGTCGCGGCAGGCTCAACGGCAGCGTATGCAGCGGCTGAGCAGGATCGTTGGCGGGGGTGTCCGCCATCACGGCAATAAAGTCCGAGACTTGCAAATGGGCGCGCACGACGTGAATCGACAGCGTTTCGATGTAGTTGCTGGTCAACGGCACGCCATGAACTTCCAGTGCGCGTTCAAGCGGGTCCCGCAGGATCGAGCCGGGTGGCGGCAGGATCCACGGATAAGGTTCCAGGTCTGACCATTTCAGGTTCTTCCGGCGGGCCAATGGGTGATGACGGCCCGTCACCAGCGTCACCGGATCCTCGAGCAACTCTTTCTCCTCGAAGCTGCCGAGCGTATCCGGTGCGGGGAGCCGGCCCACCACGAGGTCGAGGCGGCCCTGCCAAAGATCGGGGAGCAACGAAGCAGTCGTACCTTCGATCACCACCGCATTAGTGCCCGGGGAGCGCTGCTTCAGCAGGCTCAGCGCCTGTGGCAACAGGACGGACGCCGATGCAGCCAGCATGCCGATATGAACCTTGCCTTCGGCCCCGGAGCTCAAAGCCTTCAACTCGTCGCGCGCCTGTTGGAGGATGGTCACCATTTCCCGCGCGCGCCGGATCAGGCATTCGCCGTACGGAGTGGGCACGAGTCCTTGGGTGGTGCGCGAAAAAAGCGTCAGCCCAAGCCCTCGTTCGAGTTCGGCCAACGCCTTAGAGACGGCGGGCACGGTCACATGAGTAACTTCCGCTACCTGCGTCAGGTTGCGGTACGTATCAATTGTCGCGAGAAGGTGTAAGTGCCGCGCCTTCAGGTTGATCTGCAGGTACCAGTCAAGCGCCGACACGTCGTATACCCCTTTACGGTTTGGTTAAGTCTGCGGCCATTTTACTCAATTGCCCGCGCGCCGGTTGGAAGGCAGGATCGACGCGACCCAGTGGTATTGCAAGCGGCACTCCGCTCTTTTTGCGGTACTGCTCGTGACCGACGGAGTACCCGCAGCCGGTCTGCATCGTCTCGCGCCCATGCATGGCTTTCGTGCATCTCGCCGGCGCGGAGCGTCAAACCCACCACAACGACTCGCCGGCTCGCCCGGCAGATGGAGATACCCATGTCGCAATCTCCCGAACGACGCCGCTTCCTGCGCAGCGCCGGCCTGCTCGGCCTGAGCGTCGCTGCCGCCGGACTCGGCGCGCCCTATGTCGCGCGCGGCGCGTCCTCGCAAATACGCATCGTCAGCAACCCGGGATTGGAGAACGCCACGCTCAACGCGCTGATGGAGGAGATGGGATATTTCCGGAAATTCGGCGTTAACGCGCTGATCGTGGCCATCCCCGGCTCGACGGGACCCTTCGATGCGATCGCGGCAGGCGCCGCGGACCTGTGCATGGTTTCCGGCTACAACCAGGTGTTGTCGCGCATCGCGCAAGGTGCCGACGTGAAGATCGTGGGCGCCGGAATGAAGAAATGCGCGCTGACAGTGTTCGCGAAACCAGAGGGTATCGGGACGCTCGCGGACCTGCGGGGCAAGACGGTCGCTGTTGGCCCGGAGCGCGGCTTGCTGCATTCCCTGATGCGGCAACTCATGCGGGAAAAAGGCATCGACGCGTCGCGGATCAAATTCGTGAACAAGGGCAGCAACGACGACTGCCACCAGGCACTAGTCAACGGCGAAGTCGATGCCTGCTGCGCCAGCATCTCGCATCTGAACGATCACGACGGGCTCGTGGTTCTCAACGACGCGAACATGTGGCAAGCGCTGCCCAAATGCATTTTCCAGACCGCCTACGCGTCCGACTCAGCGGTGCGTTACAAACAGGAGTCGATGGTCGCCGTGATGGCCGCTTATGGCGCGCTGTACGAATTCCTCATGTCGCCGGCCTCGGGTGATGCGTTCTTCGCCGCTCGCCAACACGCGCAGAAGAAGTTCGATAGGAAATCGGCGCAGGCCATCTGGGATTTCAACGAGAGCCAGCGCCCATACTCGAAAGATCTGTCGCTATCCAGCGACGACATCGGCTATCTGCAGGACATGTACATCGGCCTTGGAAGCTTGCAGCGCAAGCAGCCGTTCGCCGCCGTGGCCGATATGTCTGCGGCACAGTCCGCGGCGAAGCTTCAAGGCTAACTGTCCGCTTCGTAATGGAAAAAACCCCAAAGGCCGGAAATCGCTCCGGGCTTTGGGATTGACAGGGTTGAAGACTTCCTATCGGTCCAGCTGCGGGCAGCCCGAGCTCAGAACGTGTGGCGAATACCGGCGATGACGGACAGCTGCGAGCCTCCAGCCGGTGGCGTGGGAACCGGCGTAATGGTGGTCGCCGCATCCGTGAGGGTGCCGTAGTTGTGGATATGGTCGGCCGTCACATAGAGGAAGGTCCGCTTGGACAGCAAGTACTCGCCGCGCAATACAAGCACCAGTGCCTTGTTGGGCGAACGGTCGTATTTGATGCCCGCAACCATCCCGTCGATATAGAAGAACGGCGTTACGGGCACCGTGCCCGTCACCCAGACCAGGTTGCTCTTTGGTGTCTTGATCCCCTCGTCGTCGCGCCTGATCCAGCCCACGCCGAATTTGGCATTCTTGATCTTGAAGTAGCCCCCCAATGTGAACCGGCTGTCCGTGAGCTTCGGCGAAGTGAGGCCACCAAAGGTGCCCGACGTGCCGCCATAGTTGCGCTCGTAGGACGTGGCCACGCCCCAGGTATGGCCGTCGTACTTGACCATCGCCGAATACTCGCGGCATTCGTTCGACGGTGTCGTCTGACCCGGGCAATTCGCGGCGGCGACGGTCGCCGGGTCGCCGTTGACCGCATCGCGGCCGAAACTGTAGTTCACCCCGCCTTCGAAGCCGCCGTGGAAATAGCGGTAGCTCACGGAATTGTCAGCACGGGCATTGGCGATGCCGTTGTCCAACGTCGTCAAACCCTGTGCGCCGGTACCGAACGGGTTGATGAATGACACCGCGAAGAATCGCATCGTGTACTGCCGACCGAACGTCAGACGACCGTAAGTGCTGTCGTCGAGACCGACGTAGGATTGCCGTCCGAACAGACGTCCGCCTTGCCTCGAGGTTCCGTTGCTGGGCATGAAGCCGCCCTGCAGATCGAAGATCGCCTTCATGCCGCCCCCCAGATCCTCACTACCCCGAATACCGAAATAGGACGTTGCAGTACCGTCTCCCATGCGAAAAGCGTTGGTGGTGGCATTTTTACCGTGGGCGACGTTATTGACGTACTCGATCCCCTGATCGATCAACCCATACATGGTTACCATGCTGGCACCTGCACCTGCGGGTGGCGTAGCCTCCTTGGCCTCATCCTCACCTCGCGCCCAGGCCGGCGCGATATACATCAGCGCCGCGCAAACACAGATTGCGGTCCTATATTTCATAGTCGATGCTGTCTCCGGGTATTCGGCCAACTTGAGCCGGCGGCAAGCTGGCATAACCAGCCACCGCGGTGTGTGGACCGCTTTTTTAGGTTTCTCTGTAACGCAATGAAATTTTGCCAGCGTGGCGCCGGCGGTCCATTGAGAAAAAAAGCCTGGCGCTTGAGCGAACGGTTAAAGGCGCTCGACACTTGCCGCGATCAACGCGCATATTTCGCCGGCGGCCTGCACACTGCGTTGCGCGAGGCTGCGCAATGCAGTCGCGACCACGGCGAGGCTACGGCCCTGTTCGCACGCGCGCGCAGCGCTCGTGCCCCCCGGTTCGCTCGCTCAAAAGCCACTGCCCGACGTGATCTGCGTACCCACGGCTGCGACCGCATCGCTACTCCCGGGCACCTGCCCGACGATTCGGGCGAGCCACACCGCCGTCTCGCTCATCACCGCAATCAGGCTGTTCGAGTCTCCTGGCCGCACCCGCAGATCGACGTTGAGATTGCCCCGCGCAACCTCTCGGGCCTTGCGGCGTCGTCGGGCGCGCCGCCGAGCTTGCGAGTGATCGCACGCCAGATCTGATACGCGCCCCAGTATTTGCTGAACAGTTGCGGATCTTCGTCTCGCACGAAAATATCGTTACGGTTCTGCACCTTGGTTCATGAATGCAACCAGCGCATCGCCGACCTCGCGTGCCTGTGCATCGTCGACTTCGATCGGTTTCTCGTAAGCGTTCGCGGCGTATTTGTCTGCGCGACGCCCGACGCCTCGCCCCCGACGCGATAAGCAACACGCTTCTCAGTGCCAGCGGGATTCGATGCACCAGCTTCATATGTCGCCTTGTGAAGCGCCCAGCTACCGCGGATCATCTCCACTGCAAGCTTATTTGTCGACTTGGCAGGTTGGTGAAAGACCTCCCGCGCCTCGCATGCGGCGGGATATCGAACGTTGGAACGATGTCCGTGGAAGACCTATCCACCGATGGTGATTGAGTTGTCTCGCTGTCTGCACTTTTAATGCAGCGGCATTTTTACTAACGTGTAGCCACTGGTCTACTAAAGAATTTTGGCGCGTGCTTGACCGGTGGGTTAATTGTCGCGTTGCGCGCGCCGGCACAGGGATCAGCCACGAGCCATTCGTTCCGGGCCGATCCGACTGTGTCCGACTCATTTGCCGGCTTGCGTGGTGCCGTTCAACGCCGGACCATACGCGGCGTTTGCGTTGCTCTGACGACGTCGCGCGACCACGCCTTCAGCGCGTTGGAGACCCTCTGGGCAATTCCCCGAGCAATCAGCGCCGGGATTGTATCCGGCCTGTTCGAGCTCGATGAGCTGCGAACGGACCTGCGCACGCGTAAGCGGCCCATTCGTTTCGGCGAACGCGAGTGCCGGTACCACGATGGTGGCGGCGACCATGATGGTCTTGATCAACAGTTTCATCTTACTACCCCTCTGGTGTTGAGAAAGCGCTGAGCACCGAGTGCAGCAGCAACCCTAGTATTTGACCTTAGGGGTAAGTACCTGGACTATTGAATTAACCCGCCGTCGGGTTGAGTGCCCAGTTAAGCAAGCGGATGCAACCGGTGTATGCGACACACATCTATGGGACATTGGAAGTCACGATACGTCGCGAGCGCTTGCCACCCACCGGCAAAGCGCTGGTTAAACGATAGGCTCAACTGGCTGGCCGGCCGGAAGCGCAGCCAGCTCCACGCGAGTTCCGCCATCAACCACCGAGCTCGTTTGTTGCCGGCCTTGCTGATGCCCTGCTCGACCTCGCTGGTGCAACTCGCATACGGCGTCGGCGCGAGACCCAGACAACCGGCAACTTCCCGTCACGAACCTCGAGCGGGACAGCACCACGGGTATTACGGGAATCCGATTGTGGAACATGAGGCGGCGGTTCTTTGATCAGGTCGCTGATGTCATTGCGGATGACCACCCCGCAGCCGCCGGAAAGCTGCGACATGCCAGCCCGCGCTGGACGAGTCAAAGTGACGAACTCAAACGCGCCCGCCAGATGAATCAGGCGTTTGCCGCACGATAGTTTGCCCAACGCCCCAAGGACGACATGTTTCATGTTTTAGCCCCACACACTACCGTGGTCGTCAACCTCGGAGCTGCTACTGCGAGACACTGCTCACGCATTGCCCGGAAGACGTCTATAGTCCGACAATCTGAATACTGCAACGGTCGCCTGCAGGTCGCGCCCCTGATCCTCCAGTGACCGCGCCGCCGCTGCTTCTTCGACGAGCGCGGCATTCTAATGCGTCACTTCGTCCATTTGCGTAACCGCCAGTGCAACCTGTTCAATACCGGTTTGTTGCTCGGCTGAAGCGGCGGATATCTCACGCATGATATCTGTCACGCGCCGCACGCTCGTATCGATCTCATTCATCCGTTGGCCGGCCTCCGCAACCAGCAAACTTCCGGCGTGTACATGATCTGCGGACGTATCAATCAAATCCTTGATTTCCTTTGCCGCAGACGACGAGCGTTGTGCAAGCGTGCGCACTTCTCCCGCGACCACGGCAAAGCCGCGGCCCTGTTCTCCTGCCCGGGCAAATCGATAGGCCGCTCCCCGCCGACGCATGGATGGCCTGCGATACGCCGAGCAGACGTCAGTGGCCCGTTCGACAAAATGACTCATCCGGGGACACACTGTCATGATGAAGCTTCCCGCGCGCGCGCAACCGCGACGTGAGCCCGGTGACGAGCGCCGTGCTCCCGTGCACGGAAGGTTTAAGCAAGGTCCGTCTTCTGTCACGCCGGCTCCATGCCGTGACGAAGCTTGGCGGGGGACGCCGCGGGTGAGGCCAGAAATGAGAGGAATGCCCTCGATGCATCTCTTTCCCTGGATGCCATGCATATGGCCGCTGAAAAGGTCGTGATGATCTGCACTTCGGGGGGCAAAGAACCGATGACATCGATGCCCGGCAGGTGCATCAACTCGCTCAATTGCTGGAAACCGAGCTCGACATCCCCGCGCGCGACAAGGATGCCGACCGGGACACCCGGAGGCGCCTGCACAATGCGCGGCGCAATGGTCTCGGCGATGCCCCAGCGTTCGAACAGGCGGCCCAGGTGCGAACCGCTCGGCCCCGTCGAGTAGCCGATCCTACGCGCGGCCAGAATGGTGTCGCGTAACGCGGCTTCAGTGCCGATCTCGGGCCGCGGAGCGCCGGCTACTACCGCAATCGCAACGCCCGAACGGACCAGTTCGATCCGACTGGCCGGATCGATCCGGCCGGCTGCGGCAAGCCGGTCGAGCGCGTCGGCCGCAAGCACGACGATATCCAACGGCTCACCCGCCTGGACGCGCCGGGCAGCGTCGACGCCGCCGACCGACTCGATGGCCACCCGCCGCCCCGATATCCGCCCGTATTCCTTTACCAGCTCGGCCAGCAGCTGGCGTGTGGCCATCGACGAGACGCCGGTGATCTGCTCATTCATGGTTTGACCGATGGCCATGTTCTTCGCCTTTTCAATCGATATAGCGCAGGCCGGCCTGTTGCAACGGCTCGCGCATGTTGTACATATCCAGGCCGAGCACGCCGGCGGCCAGCTTCGCGCGCTTTTCGCCTTCGTTGGCTTCCCGCGCGGCCGCTTTTTCGAGCACCTGCGGCGCCCATGCTGCGGGCACCACGACTACACCGTCGTCATCCGCGACGACAACATCTCCAGGATTTACCAGCGCCCCCGCACACACGACGGGTATGTTCACCGAACCGAGCGTCGCCTTGACTGTCCCCTTGGACGAGATCGCCTTGCTCCATACCGGGAAGTTCATCTCCGCCAGCACGCGCACGTCGCGCACGCCTGCGTCGATGATGAGCCCTTGCGCGCCGCGCGCCTTGAAGCTCGTCGCCAGCAGGTCGCCGAAAAAGCCGTCGGTGGAATCGGCCGTGACAGCGGCAACCACGATGTCGCCCTGCTGGATCTGCTCCGCCGCGACGTGCAGCATCCAGTTGTCGCCTGGTTGCAGCAGGACCGTGACAACCGTGCCGCTCGCCTGCGCGCCGCTATAGATCGGACGCATGTAGGGCTTCACCAGTCCTGTACGTCCCATTGCCTCGTGTACCGTGGCAGTCCCGAGCGCACCGAGCTTTGCGGCAACGTCGCCGCCTGCCCGCTGAATGTTTCGATACACCACTCCAAGTTCATACATGATCAATGTCCCTTCGCTTTCAATGCTGCGTCCAGACGCGGGTACACACGTCGTGCGTTGCCCTCGTAAATCTTGTACCGCTCGTCTGCGTCGATGTGCGCGGCCTCGATGTAGCGCTTGGTGTCGTCGAAATAGTTGCCGGTCTCCGGATCGATGCCGCGCACCGCGCCGATCATCTCGCTAGCAAACAGGATGTTGTCCACAGGAATGACGCGGGTGAGCAGGTCGATGCCCGGCTGGTGATAGACGCAGGTATCGAAGAAGACGTTGTTGAGCAGATGCTCCGTCAGAAGCGGCTTCTTCAGCTCCTGGGCGAGCCCGCGAAAGCGACCCCAGTGGTACGGTACAGCGCCGCCGCCATGCGGAATCACGAAGCGCAGCGTCGGAAAGTCGCGGAACAGGTCCGAGGTCAGGCACTGCATGAACGCGGTTGTGTCCGCGTTCAGGTAATGTGCGCCAGTGGTGTGGAAGCACGCGTTGCAACTCGTGCTGACGTGGACCATCGCAGGCATGTCGTACTCGACCATCTTCTCGTAGATCGGGTACCAGTAGCGGTCGGACAGTGGCGGGCTGGTCCAGTGGCCGCCCGACGGGTCCGGATTCAGATTGATCGCAACGTTGCCATACTGTTCGACACATTTCACCAGTTCGGGAATGCAGGTGGCGACGTCCACGCCAGGGCTCTGGGGAAGCATCGCAGCCGGAATGAAATGCTCCGGAAAGAGCTGGCTCACCCGGTAGCAGAGTTCGTTACAGATGGCGGCCCACGTGCTCGATACTTCGAAGTCGCCGATGTGATGTGCCATGAAGCTCGCACGCGGGCTGAAAATGGTCAGATCGAGGCCGCGCTCGCGCATTAACCGCAACTGGTTGCTTTCAATCGATTCGCGCAACTCGTCGTCCCCGATCTGCAATTCGGAAACCCTGGGCATCTCCGAAGGACTCCCGATGCCCGCAATCTGGCGGTTGCGCCACGTCTCGAGCGCCTTCGGCGCGGTCGTGTAGTGGCCGTGAATGTCGATGATCATCGTCGCTCCAAAAACTGGTTGAGTTACCGGCGCGATGGTGCGAATGATGTGCGCCGACTTCGTTAGCGAGTCTTTTGCGACTGCAGAGTCGCCTCGCCTTAAAACGTATGCTGCATCCCAACGCCGTATGTACTGCCCGACGGATTGGCCGTCAGTTTGTCGTAGGAATAGACCGCGTATACATACGTGCGCTTCGACAGAATGTAGTCGTATGCAATGGAGCCGGTGTTGCGTACGTTGCTATGGTTCAGCGGTGCACTGTGCTTCGTGCGCGCCCATTCGGCAAGGATCACGTTCGACGGCGACAACGGTATGGAAACGCCCAGCTCGTAGGTGTGCGAGCCAGTCTCGACGTCGTTGTTGCTCGTCATCTGCGCGGCCCCGTAGAACTTGGCGAGCTTTGCATCGTACGCGGCGCCTGCAAGATAAAGGTACTGACCGCTTGATGGCGCGACTGCCGCCGTCCGAACGCGCTGCGCCGAGAACACCGCTGTGAGCGGCCCGTTTGCGTAAGTCAGATGCAAGCCGATGTTGTCCTTCCCCTGTTGGCCCGCGGTGCTACTGACGCCATAGATTGCGGTGCCGGTGAGGCCGCCGTAGCTGGGCGAAACATACTCGATGGCGTTGGCCCAAACGGTGTCGCCGATCTGCGTATTGTTGTAGCTCGCCGTGTACGACTGCACAATCAGCGGCGAAAACACTACGGACGAACCGAACGGATTGACGAAGATCTGGTTTATATAAGTTGGATTGGTCTGCGCTCCGAACTTGAACGTGCCATATGCGCCGGTCAGGCCGACGTACGCATTGCGCGAAAACAGGCCATCAGTCGCATTGCGTCCCATCTGCCCCGTGTTCGGCCTGAAAAAACTCTCGAGCGCGAAGAAGACCGCATTGCCACCACCAATGTCCTCCCGGCCGCGCATGCCCCAGAACGACGTTGTCATCCCGCCGCCGCCCAGCTGGACCGTGCTTGCGCGCGTCGTGCTCAGTTTTGAACTGTCGAGATACATACCGATCAATCCATACAGTTGCACTGCCGAGCCTGCCATCGTCGCTGCGCCCGCGGCTGCCTGTGAATCGTCGGCGTGCGCGGCAGGTGCGGCGAGCCCACTGGCCGCGAGCAGTGCGGCGCCCAGCCATGCCGCGTTGAAATTCAAGGGCGCGTAGGTGCGGCTGTTCTTACGGGACATCATATTTCGTCTCCAAACCAGTTGTTGTTTTATGCGCGAACGTTTCCCGCTGCCTGCGCCGCTGGCACAGGCAGACAGACACGGACATACAGGAGGGTTTTTCTCGCCAGCTAGCCGATCATTCGATATGACGGCGGGACATTTCCGCGTTCAGTTTCGAACGATCAAGCTCATGCTCCCAGGCGGACACGACCAACGTGGCGACGCCGTTGCCGATGGTGTTGGCGATCGCCAGCCCCGTTCCCATGAAGCGGTGGATGCCGAGGATCAGCACCATTCCTGACACTGGAATGATTGGGAACACCATCAATGTCGACGTCAGCATCACAAAGGCCGCGCCAGCCACGCCGCTTGCACCTTTTGACGTCAGCATCGCCACGCCCACGAGCGTCAGTTGCTGCGTCAGGGTAAGTTCGATGTTGAAGGCCTGCGCGATGAACAGCACGGCCATCGTCAGATAGATGTTGGTGCCGTCCAGATTGAATGAATAGCCGGCCGGAATCACCAGACCCACCACCGATTTGGAGCAGCCAAGCCGTTCGAGCTTTTCGAGCATGCGCGGCAGCGCGGCTTCCGACGAACTCGTCCCGAGCACGATCAGGATTTCCTCGCGGATATAGCTCAGGAAGCGCAGGATGCTGAAGCCGAGTAACCGGGAAATGATGCCGAGCACCACCAGCACGAAGAAGGCAAGCGTCAGGTAGAACGTCCCGATCAGCTTGACCAGTGGCAGTACGGCGCCGATCCCGTAGGTGCCGATCGTGAACGCGATCGATCCAAACGCGCCGATCGCCGCGACCTTCATGATGATGTGAACGATGCCGAAGAACGTATGTGCAAAGCGGTCGATCATGCGAACCAGCGGCAGGCCATATTCTCCGGTAGCCGCAAGCGCCGCCCCGAACAGCACCGAGATCAGCAGAATCTGCAGCACGTTACCGGTCGAGAATGCACTGACTACGGTGTCGGGAATGATGTGCATCAGAAAGTCGACCGTGTTCTGTTCATGCGCGGCGGTCGTGAATCCGGCGAGCGCTTTCGTGTCGATGGTCGCTGGATTCAGATTGAAGCCTTTGCCGGGATGGAACAGATGTCCGGCCACGAGCCCAATGACGAGCGACACCGTCGATACGATTTCGAAATACAGCAACGCCTTGCCGCCGACGCGCCCGACCTTCCTGATGTCGCCCATGCCGGCGATGCCGGTGACGACGGTGCAGAAAATGATCGGGCCAATCACCATCTTGACCAGCTTGATGAACGCGTCGCCGAGCGGTTTCATCTGCACGGCGAGCGACGGCGCGAAATGACCGAGCAGCACGCCAAGCAGGATCGCGATCAAAACGTGGAAATACAGCGTGCGATAGAAGGGTTTCTTCGCGCTGGGCGCGGGGGACGTCATGACAGCACTATTGTTCATGACGCTGCTTCCTGATCGGCCGAGGGGGCCGCATTATCCGCGTGGCGATGCATACCGGTCATCGTTGTCTCCTGATTCGAATAGTGAACGAAAAGCCGGTCGATTCCGGATTTCCGCCTGACTGCCATTCTCGGTGTGGCAGTTCAAAAGTTTGTTAGCCGAACGAGCCGCTAGAACCGGTAAAGCCGCGCCGGGTTAGTCACGAGCAGTTGTTCGCGCAGCGCCTCGTCCGGACAGAAGCGGAACAGCAGATCAACCAGTTCGCCGTCGTTCGGCATGTCCTTGCTGATGTTTGGATGCGGCCAGTCGGTACCCCATAGCACGCGGTCGGGCGCGGCTTCGATCAGGGTGCGCGCGAACGGAATCGCATCGTCGAACGGACGGCGGCCCGCGGACACGCGCTCGGCCCCGCACACCTTGACCCAGGCGAGCGGATTGCGCATCAGTTCCAGAAGCTGGCGGAACGGCTCCTGTTCGACTCCGGCTTCCGCGCGTACGCGGCCCATGTGGTCGATCACGAACGGTACCTTGATACGCGCGATCCGCTCGGCGTATTGGAGAATGTCCTGTGCATCGAGATGCAGCACGACGTGCCAGCCAAGCCGCTCGATACGTTCGAGCACGCGGTCGAAAACGTCGAGATCGGGTGCGCCGCCCAGATGTGCGACGAAATTGAAACGCACGCCGCGCACGCCGCGCGCGTCGAGGTCGGCCAACTGTTCGTCGGTGACGTCGCCGTCGACAATCGCGACGCCGCGATAGCGTCCGTTGCCGCGCGCAATCGCATCCAGCATCGCAGTGTTGTCCGTGCCGTGGCAACTTGCCTGCACGATCACGCCGCGGCTCGCGCCGAGAAAATCGTGCAGCGCAACAAGGCGCTCGAAAGGGGCATCGGGTGGCGTGTAGCTACGGTCCGGCGCGTAAGGAAACTGAGCGGCAGGGCCGAATACGTGGCAATGCGCGTCACACGCGCCGGCAGGAAGTTGCTGAGAGGGTCGAACGGGGTGGGGATCCGGAGGCAGGCAGGATTTCATGGCGCGTCGTCTCGATGTCATTGCCGCAGGGAGCGGCTTGCTATGGGTTGAATGCATTGTGGCCGTGACGATGGATGGATACAATCGCCATATTCAACTAGCTGATATGTGAATTTCACATGAATTGCCGAAAATGGACCTGAAGCAGCTCGAGGCATTCGTTCACGTCGCTGAACTCGGCAGCTTTACACGTGCCGCGATCACGCTGGACTCGAATCAGCCCGCTCTGAGCCGGCTGGTGCGGCATCTGGAAGTGGAATTGCGGCATACGCTGCTCGAGCGCACCGGCCGCGGCGTGACGTTGACGCCGGCGGGCCAGCGGATGCTCGCGCATGCCAAAGGTATCCTGCAGCAGGTGCAGCGCGCCTCACAGGATCTGGACGAGTTGCATGGCGCGCCCGGCGGTCATTTCGGCATCGGCATTACTCCCAGCTTCGCGAGAGTCGCCACACATGAACTCGTCCGTAGCTTTCGTTCCTCCTTTCCCGGGGCGACTATCTCGGTGGCTCAAGGCTTGTCCACCTATCTGATCGAATGGCTGATGATGGGCCGCATCGACGTCGCGGTCCTGTACGACACATTCGACACGCCGTTGATCGACAAGCGAACCATCTTTACTGAGGAACTGTTTCTGATCGGCCCGGACAGCGGCGATACACTCGCAGAGGCAGTACGCGAGCCCACCACAACGATCACGCTGCGGGAAATCGTGCGCTACCCGCTCATCATCCCCGGCCGCATGCACGCGATCAGACGGATGGTCGAGGCGGCTGCCGCGGAACAAGGCGTAAGATTGCGGATCGAACTGGAGGTCGATGCAGTGACCTCGATTCTCGATCTGGTCAGCGAGGGTATCGGCTACGCAGTGCTATCGCTCAATGCGACTACGAGCGATGCACTCAAGCGGCGCTTCCAGGTGATCCGCATTACCGAGCCGACGCTCTTCAGCCGTCTCGCGATTGCAACCAGTAGCAAGCACACGCTGTCGCAACTTGCCATCCAGGCGATCGCGATGCTCGAATCGAAAATATTGCCACTCTATGGCACCGCTGCGTGACCCTGCGCTTACTTCGCATGTCCGCTCTCTTGGCCAACTCCACATCCGTGACCGCCGAACTGCTCAATCTCGCCTAACTGTGTGTGCTTACCATCGTTGTCGAACACGGCAGTGCAAGCCGGGCGGCGGCGCTGCTCTTTCGCGCGCAATCAGCCGTGACGGGCTCCCCGCGGGAACTCGAGAAAACGCTCGGCGAACGGCTTCTGGGACGTCGGCCATCGGGGATGGCTGCCCAGCTTTGCTGGACGTGCCGTCGACAAACGCAGCCGGCGCATTTCCGCGGTATTGCATGCCCTCGCGTAATGGTGCGCGACGCGCCAGGTGCGCGCACGAGCCTTCACTCCTGGCTCAATTCCCTCCTACTTGCTGAACACGCGCGCCTGCAGTTGTTCGTGGCGCTCGTGCGCCATCAGCATATGCCAAGCGCGGCGCAGGCGCTCGGCGCCAGCCAGCCGGCCGTCAGCAGCACAGTGCGGATTCTTGAGAATGGCGCGGATATCGCGCTGTTTCATCGCACGGCGCGCGAGGCGTACAACTCACCCGTGAGGGCGAAGTTTATGCACTGCACGTGCGGCGCGCCCTCAACGCGCTGCGCCATATACCGGACGATATCGCTGCCGTGCGCGGCAGTATCCGCGGTAATGCTGCGGTCGACGCGTTAGCGTTCAGCCGCACCTTGATCCTGTCAGGTTGCTCATCGTGCCACGCCTTGAATCAGCCATGAACGTCATGGGGACCGGCTTTCATAAAATGCCTAAGACACCTCGATAATGACTTTGAGCGCATGCGTTTCGGCCGCTCGGCCAAAAGTGTCATAGGCGTTGGCAACATCCTCCAGCTGGAAGCGGTGGGTAATAAGCTGCGCGGGATCGATGCGCTTCGCGCGGACAGTCTTGAGCAACATCGGCGTGCTGACGGTGTCGACCAGGCGCGTCGTGATCGAGATGTTGCGGTCCCACAGTTTTTCCAGGTATAGATCGGCCTTCACGCCATGCACGCCGACATTCGCAATGACGCCGCCGGGCGCGATGAGCGCTTCACACAATTCGAACGTCGCCGGTACCCCTACGGCCTCGATCGCGCAATCGACACCCGTCTGGTCCGTCAGTTGCATCACGGCGGCCACCGGATCGGCACTGCCGATGTCGACGCAGGCCGTGGCGCCGAAGCGGCTTGCGACTTCGAGACGGTTGCGGTCACGGTCGATCATCACGATCTGCGCCGGGGAATAGAACTGCGCGGTCAGGAGCGCGGCGAGGCCGATCGGGCCAGCGCCGACAATCGCCACTGTGCAACCCGGCTGCACCTTGCCGTTCAGCACGCCGCATTCAAAGCCGGTGGGAAGAATGTCCGAGAGCATGACGAGCGCTTCTTCGTCGGCGCCGGCCGGGATCGGGTACAGACTGGTCTCGGCGTGGGGAATGCGCACGTATTCGGCCTGCGTCCCGTCGATCCTGTTACCCAGAATCCAGCCGCCTGTCGCACAGTGTGAATAGATCCCACGCCGACAGTAGTCGCATTTGCCGCACGAAGAAATGCACGAGATCAGCACTCTATCGCCAGGCTTGAACGCGGAAACGGCCGCGCCGACCTCCTGGACGATGCCAACGCCCTCATGTCCGAGAATGCGCCCAGGCTCGCAAGTCGGCACGTCTCCTTTCAGGATGTGCAGATCGGTGCCGCAAATCGTGGTGCGCGTCATCTTGACGATCGCATCGCCAGGTGCGGCGAGCTTGGGAATCGGCCGGTCATCGAGCGATTTCTTGCCGGGACCGTGATACACCAGCGCTTTCATGTCATACCTCCATTGAACGAAACAGAACTGCTGTACGACTGACTGTAGGCCGGCCGACATAGTCTCGCTTGACATGTATCAAGCGGAAGTCAGCGTCCGCAGCACACATGGAAAAATGTCCCGTCAGTGCGCACGGATCGCACCAGCGCTCACGCTGATGGGACCCTGCCCTGCTTCCCGCTCAGGCGTCGACCGCCGGCCCCCGAACAAGCAGCACGGGGCACGGCGAATGGCGCACGAAACGCTCGGCGACGCTGCCCAGCACCATGCGCCGCATCCCACGCCGGCCGTGCGTGCCCATCACGACGAGATCCACGCCGTGCGCGTCGACATAGCGAGCGATACAACTGGCGATGTCCTCGGCGATGCCCAGCGTCTCGATAATTTCGGAATGCCCGGGCGAGTTGAGCTCGCTCATCCTCGCTACAGCGTCGTCAAGCAGGCTTCGCCCGATCTGGCGCGCGGCGTCGGTCAGCAGATGCGGGTCGCAGGCGCCTGCGTACGTAAATGCGCCAGACTGGTCGATAACGTAGACGGCGGTCAGTTTGGCGTGCGCCAGTTTGGCCATGCGGATCGCCTCGTTGAGCGCACGGTTGGACGCTTCGCTGCCGTCCACGGCTACCAGAATGTTTTCGTACATGGTCTCCTCCTCAGTGTGCATGGCGAAAGACAAGGCGGGCGGCCCGCCTTTGGTATCGAGCGGCTCAGGGCCGCGTACGAGCCGGAGTGCCATTGAGCTTCTGTTCGGCGAAATCGAATGCGGCCTTGATCGCCGCGTTGGCGCTGGCGTCGAGGCAATGTCTGACCGGGACCAGTTCGCCATCGCGCATGATCAGGTCGAGCCGGGCGTCGAACAGCGGTGTGGGCGCTTCACCGACATGGGCACCGTTCCGGCAGCCGTCCGGTGTCACGCGGACGGCTTCGACCGCCAGGTGGCAGCCCGCAATGGACTTGCCGAAACGTTGCAGACGAATCAATTGCGACGCCGCCTCGGCTTCGATTTGCGACGTTCCCACGAAGCCGAGATAGACGATTTGCATGCCAACTCCCATTTGCCTTCTCCCTGGCGTAACACCTTGTCGCGCAACTCGCTGTGAAATCGTCTGCCGCGGCCGCATTGCTGCCATCACGATATGAAACTCCGCCCGGACGTTTAGATCATCGGCGCGAACGGCCTGGGCTAATTGACTTGCGTCAAGATATCAACTACGCGTCCGCTCAAACGGCAGTCTCGGCACTCGCCGCCAATTCCACGATGTCGGCCGTGATTTCGTCCTGACGGACCTGCCGGTGCCGTTGCGTCAGTTCGTCGAGCGTGTCCTTCACATTGGCGCGCGCGGCCATCATCGCGCGCACGCGGGCTTCGTTTTCCGCGGCGAATCGTCCGACAGGATCAGAAGTGCGTCGTCGATTGGAGGAAGCGGACCGCCCGCAAACCTGACGTCGACGACGGCGCCTCGCACGGCGACGACCCAGCCCTCGTTTCCGGCCGGCTGTCCTGCTTTTGGATCTGCTGCTGGATGACTCGACATAGGGATCCCGTGGCAGCTTGAACAGTCGAAAAGTAACGCCGCTATCGGCCCGGAAAAATGACCTTTATCAAACGTATCGCACATGATGACTCGCGGTCCGCAGGCAGGAGGCTGGGCCGTCCTTGCCCATCGTCACGACGCGCCAATGAATGCGCGGAAATTCATTTCCACCGCACGGATCTGCTCGGCGCAACTTTTGTACAGCCAGCCGGGGCTGCCATCTGCGCGATACATACCCCGGCACATACCCTTGAGGCTGATCGTCGAGGCTCCTGTTTCATCGGTCGTCCGCGCCGCCCACACATAGACCGCGCCAAACATGTGCGGCTCGGCTGTTTCGATCACCGCTTCGTCGGCGTGGCGGATCGGCGTCACTGAACGCTGTGCAACGTACGTCCTGGTCAGGGCCCAAAGACGATCGCAATCTGCGCGCGTGGAACATTCCACCGACGCATGGGCGCGCGCTTCGCCGAGCTGAATTTCCGTATCGCGGAGCGCGGCAAGGCGAGCATCGGTGGTGCACGCCGCGAAACCGGCGATCATTACGGCAAGGACCAATCTATTTCCCACGTCCGCTCATCCCCGGCGAATCAGCATGCCCATTCGAGATTCCGCGATCTGGCGATGTGGCGCTTGAGGTCACTGCCAAACACGGCAAGGGCGGGGTGTACACCGTGAAGTGCCTCGTTCGCAGTGACCTTGCATTCGGCGACGGCTGGCTTGCCCACAATCTGCTGCATTTCACGCAGCGCTTTGTCGGCGCCCCGCCCGCCGAAGCTGCAAAAGAACGCCACCTGCGGCAACCGCGCTCGATTCTCCATGAGGTATGAACGCACCGGGGCCGACACCGACCCCGCCCACACCGGCGAGCCGATGACCACCAGGTCGTAAGCCGAGACATCCAGCCCTGCCGGCACGATCTCCACTTGCCGCCTACGGATAGCATCGAGGAGAGAGCGCAGATAGCCACCGGGCCCTTCGCGATTGCTGCAGTCGCAGATCTCCTCCAGATCGGCGCCCAGCATCTTCGCCAACCCCGACGCGAGCGAGCGCGTGGTGCCGGTGCGCGAGTAATAGACGACAAGAACTTTTGCTTCGGACATTTCGATCTCCCTACCACGCGCCGCCATGCATTCACCTGCGGGATTCGCAGTGCATGCCCCGAGCATAGGTGCGGTTTGGGGAATTCTCATGATCCACATCAAGCGTCCACCCTGCCCATCATCACTGCGCCGTTGCCTGTAGGAAATTCCTGACATCAACGTAGGCCGCCCTACGCAAAGCTCAGCGTCAACTGATTTCTATCCGCCTTGCCCTGACCAATACTCAATTTCGAGACAGCAGCAATCAATCGCGCTCGCGATGCCGCCAATGAGCGCGCCGAGGTGGACATTCAAGGAGACGGCCATGTCGAACAATGCTTCTTGCGCCGGCGCCACGGCGCCGGCCGCGCAACTGCAGCGCAACTGCAACGCCGCGAGCGAACTCGAGATCCTCGCGCTGGCCCGTGAGGCCGGAATGCTGATCACACTGGACGGGCAAATCGGCCGCGAGAAATATCAAAGCGTCGTGGGCTCGCTACACGCCTTCAAACGTTTCGCAGAGGCGCTGAGCAACAACTTTGCCCAACGCGCGGCGGCGTGACAAACGTGCAGTCCATCCGTCAGAAGAGGTGAGGAAAATGAAGCTGACTTTTTTGGGCGCGGCGGAAACCGTCACTGGCTCGAGGTATCTGCTGGAGGGTGCGGGTTTACGCGTGCTGATCGACTGTGGACTCTTTCAGGGCACAAAGAATCTGCGTCTGCGTAACTGGGAAGCCTTTCCGGTTCCCGTGGACACGCTGGACGCCGTGATCCTGACACATGCCCACCTGGATCATAGCGGCTACCTGCCCATTCTCGCGCGGCTGGGCTATCGCGGACCGGTCTATTGCACGCGCGGCACGCGTGACCTCTGCGAGGTGATGTTGCGCGACAGCGCCAGGCTCCAGGAAGAAGAAGCTAGCTTCGCCAACCGGCACGGATTCTCGAAGCATCGCCCGGCACTGCCGCTCTATACCCTCGAAGACGCGGAAAACGCGCTTCGCCTGCTGGTGCCACGCGAATTCGACTTACCGAAGCAACTGAACGACCACGCGTGCTTCCGGCTGCTGCCAGCCGGGCACATTCTGGGCGCCGCAAGCGTCGTGCTGTGCATGGAAGGCAAGGTGATCGCCTTCTCCGGCGACGTTGGCCGGCCGAACGATCCAATCATGCGTCCGCCCATGCCGTTCGCACACGCTGACTATCTCGTGTTGGAGTCCACCTACGGAGATCGTGTGCACGAAGCCGCCGACCCGGCGACGCAACTGGCGGAAGTCTTCGAGCGCACCTTCGCGCAAGACGGTGTCGTAGTGATCCCAAGTTTCGCGGTCGGCCGCGCGCAAACCATTCTTCATTACATCGCGCAACTGAAGGCGAGCGGGCGGATGGCCAACGTGCCGGTCTATCTCGACAGTCCGATGGCATCCAGCGTCACACAGCTTTACCGGCATCACGTGGGCGAACACCGCCTGAGCATGACTGAAGCCAATGCGATCGGCCACGCGGCTGAGATGGTGCGCACCGTCGACGAATCCAAAGCCGTGTCCGCGCGGCGCGGCCCAATGGTGGTGATCGCCGGCAGCGGCATGGCGACGGGCGGACGAGTCGTGCATCACCTGAAGACGTTCGCGCCCGATAGCCGCAACACCATCGCGCTGGTCGGCTATCAGGCGGCCGGCACGCGTGGGGCGGCGCTTGCCGGTCACGTGCCTGCCATCAAGATCCACGGCGACTATGTGCCGGTGCGCGCCTCGGTCGTTTCGCTTTCATCGCTGTCCGCCCACGCCGACTATCGGGAATTGACGGATTGGCTTCGTTCCATCGCCGTCGCGCCAAAGCGCGTGTTCCTGACGCACGGCGAACCGGCTTCGGCCGATGCGCTACGGCGCCATCTCGATGAATCGCTGCACTGGCGCTGCGAGGTACCCATCCACCTCGAAGCCGTCGAGCTCCCTGGCTCGAATGCAGTGACAGGCATTCATCCGTGCGCGGCCACCGCCATGTCCAACGTCGAAGCGGCTGATCCAGATCTACTGGCCAGACCGCCCGAAGTGTCCTGATCAACGCGTCATGAAGAATCTAGCGGATTCATTTGCGAGCCCCGTCGGCACCCCGGCCAGCCATCCGCATTGCGGCAGGGGATAAGCGCGACATCTGCCAAAACGCGATCGACCTGCTGCATGTCCTCGGCGTCGAGTTGCCACGGGTCGCGGTGCTTGCCGCCGTGGAAACCGTGAACGCCAACATGCCGACCACGCTCGACGCAGCCGCCCTCACCGTCATGGCAGCACGCGGCCAGATCACCGGTGCGCTGGTCGATGGCCCCCTGGCTTTCGACAATGCCATCAGTTTCGCGGCAGCGAAAACCGAACAGATCAATTCGCCCGTCGCAGGTCAGGCGGATATTCTGCTGGCCCGGATCTGGAAGCGGGCAACATGCTCGCAAAACACAACTGGTGTACTTCGCAGGCGCCGAATGCAGCGGGCCTTGTGCTCGGCGCCCGCTTGCCGATCATTGTGACCAGCCGCGCGGACAGCGCTCATGCTCGCCTCGCTTCCGCGGCGCTCGCCAAGCTGGCGGCTGAATGCGCTTCGCCCTCATCGGGCTGGCTTGCGTCGGCCGTCGCCTCGTGCTCTAACACGCCGTTGATCTGAATCAACGCCGCCGACTACGCGGCTCATAGACTCAGATCACGCGTCCATGCGCCGCTCACCCACTTCCGGAACATTGCGATGACCGACAAGACAATCGTCGTTCAGCTGGATATGAGTCAGCGAGCGCATCCCTGGCGTGAACTCGCCCTGCGGCTCTCCAGGCATTCGACGCCGATCTGAGCAACGTGTTTGCCGCGTTCGCGCCCGCTCCGCGTTCGTTCTATGTGATGGCCGGAACCACCGAATACTACGCTTCGCACGAACAACTGCGCGCGGAACTCCGCAGCGCGCCATGAAGGAGAGTTTGCCATGTACCAACGGATTCTGGTTGCCCTCGACGGCAGCGACACCTCGGAGCGTGCGCTCGACGCGGCATTGCAACTGGCGCACGACGCCAACGCGCAATTGCAGCCGCTTTTCGTGGTGAATGTCCCGCTGATGGCCTATGACGTGCCCGCCTACGACCCATCTTATATTCGCAATGCGATCGCGGAAGAAGGCACCCATGTGATCGACGGCGCCGTCGCGCGTATGCGCAAGGCCGGCGTACAGGGCACGCCGCGTCTCATGGAAGCCGACCCGGTCGCTGACGACGTTGCACGTTGCATACAGCGAGCGGCCAGCGACTTCAGGGCCGACCTGGTGGTGATGGGGACGCACGGCCGGCGCGGTTTCCAGCGACTGATGCTCGGCAGCGTCGCCGAGCACTTTCTACGCGTCGCCGAGTGCGCGGTGCTGATGATCTCCGCGCATTGCGCGCTACCTGCGACAGGCGTCCCGCGAGTTGCGAACGAGGCCGTCAAGGAACTGTCATGACCTGCAAAACTCTCCTTGTCCATGTGGACGACAGCACCCACAGCGCCGCGCGCACCGAATTCGCGCTCGAATTGGCCCGCCGGTACGATGCACATCTGATCGGCCTTTACGTAGTGTGTCAGGAACTGACGCGGCCGATCTTTCTTCACGGCGAAGGTGTATGGATCGCTACGCAGGAAGCGCAACGCGACACAAATCTCAAAAGCGCACAGGCACACTTTCTCGCGGCGGCCGGGCGGGCCGGCCTGAGTAGCGTGGAATGGCGTGCGCCGGCCGGCCCAGCGGCCGACTCGGCGGTCCTGCACGCACGCCATGCGGATCTGCTGATTCTGGGCGAGCGCGATCCAGAAGACCCTTCATCTTACATAGCCCGGCATTTTGTCGAGGATGTGGTGATGAGTTCAGGCCGGCCCGCCATCGTGCTGCCTTATGCAGGCGCCGTTCATACGTTCGCGGAAAACGTGCTGGTTGCCTGGGACGGCAGCCGCGAGAGCGCGCGTGCCCTCGCTGACGCGCTGCCGGTTATCAGACATGCGAAGTTTGTCACCGTGGTGACCGTGCAAACGAGCCCGGCCAGCGGCGAACCTGCCGGCATCGACGTCGCCGCATGGCTGGAACGGCACAACATCCAGGCCGGATTTGCAACGGCACCCCGGGTGGCCGGCGTCTCCGCGGGCGCACTGCTGCTGAACATGCTGACCGACCGGCATATCGACCTGGTTGTGATGGGCGCGTACGGTCATACGCGGGTTCAGGAACGGCTGCTCGGCGGTGTGACACAAACCATGCTTCGGTCGATGACCGTGCCTGTGCTGATGTCGCATTGAACCGACGCCTCAGGACTTGTGGGAATCCCGGAAATTACGCGGAAAGAGCCCTCGCGTAGTTTTAAAGCGCCTGCTTGCCGGGCGTTTCTTTTTTTTCGGCATCTCCGCCCGGCTTCTTCAAAGGCTCGACGGGATTTCGTCGATGTCATGCGCGCGCCGAACCACGAGAACCGGCACACTGGCGCGACGCAGGAGCGCCTCGGCCACGCTACCCAGCAACAGGCGCCCGATCCCATGCCGTCCATGTGTGCCCACCACCAGCAGATCGGCCTCGCACTCGTCGGCGACACGGCAAAGCACGCTGGCAATATCCTCGCCGTAGGCGTCGATGATGCGTGTCAAACCACGCACCTTGCGCTGCTGAAGCAACGCTCGGGCGTCTTCCAGCGTGGCCATGGCGGCCTCGGCAGATGCTGTCGTGCGAGCCTGCTCGTCAAGGAGTCCGGTGCTCATATCGACCATTTGCGCGACATGTTCGGCCACGAACACGGCAGTCACAGTCGCCTGCGCCGCTTCAGCGATTTTCAAGGCTTCTTCGAGCGCGCGTTGAGCGGCTTGACTACCGTCGATTGCAACGAGAATCCGTTTGTACATGACTTTCTCCCAGAACTCGCCTCGCTGCGCACGGCCGCGACCAACAGGCGATCAGAGCTTCAGTCTGCAGTCGCGACCCAGAATTCGCTTGATGAAGATCAAGCGCCCCCTTCCTGTCCCAGCGCCTGTCGGATCACAAATTGAACGTGTCCGCCGCATCGCAGCAGGGCAAACGCTCATCGACATTGCCCGCGAGTTGTCTGTCCAAGACGGTAAGCACTTATAAGACGCGCGTCCTCATCAATGTTGCTCGTAGGAAACCCCCTACACGTGTTCGTGTCCGCCTACCTGAAGTTCGTTCACCGCCGATTTTATTCTGAGATAGTGCGCCCGATACTTCAATCCATGACCTCCCGCAGTACTCCGGACACGCGTGAAGGAGACCTGAATGACCGCGATTCCCCAGCCGACGGCATGGTCCGTCGACGCACGGCAGTTCGATGAGCATGCCGGCGTTGAAGAAAAATTGCGCTTTGCGCTTCACTATGCGGTGCTGGCGCCGTCCGCCCACAATACGCAGCCCTGGCATTTCATCGTCGACGGCGGCTGCGTGACACTCTGTGCCGACCGCACGCGAGCGTTGCCGGTCGTCGATCCGTTCGATCGCGAACTGATCATCAGCTGTGGCGCGGCACTGTTCAATCTGCGCGTCGCATTAAGCTACTTCCGGCTGGCTTACGCCATCACGCCGTTTCCCGCGCCGGCCGACGTGGACGTGCTGGCGCATCTGCGCATTTTGCGCGAGGGCCGTTGCGACACTAGCCTCGTCCCGCTCTTCGACGCGATCCCGCAGCGCGTCACAACTCGCGAGATCTTCGTCGACGAACCCGTGCCTTCCGAATTCCAACGACGGGTCGTGGAGGCTGGCGCGGCTGAAGGCTGTGACGTTGTCTGCATCGAAAGCGGCGCCAGCCGCGAAGATGTCGCCGCGCTGATCGGGGAAGCCGATCGGGCGCAGTTCAAGGATCCGCGCTTTCGCCGCGAGCTCGCCAGCTGGGTGCATCCGCGGCGCAGTCAAGACGGCATGCCCTCGCTGTCCGCCGGCATGCGCGCTTTGCTCGATCTCGCGGTGCCGCTCGTCAGCTCGGTGATTCGCACGTTCGACGTGGGTGGCGGCATGGCCGCGGCGCATCACGCGCTGGCCGTCGGCTCGCCGTTACTCCTATGCATTGCCACCGGAACCGACGACGCACCCGCGTGGTTCGCCGCCGGCCAGGCGCTCGAACGGGTGCTATTGACTGCTGCCGGAGCCGGCATGACGGCGTCCTATCTGAATCAGCCGATCGAATTGACACCGCTGCGCGAGCGACTGCGCACCACCCTGAATCTGGACGGCATGCCGCAACTGCTGATACGCGTCGGCCGCGGCGGACAGGCGCCCCATTCGCCGCGGCGTCCGCTCGCCGACGTATTGTCGTAGCGGGAAGACCCGCAGACCGCCGATCGTCGCTTGCATCACTCGCGCGACCGTAACTCAATACCGCGTACCATGACCGGCCACTCGCACGCGCAGTGTATCGATCGCGATGATGTGCAACCGTCATATGGCATCTTCGCCGGGGAGGACAATCCCTGAGGCGAAACGGTCACCGCAACACAGTGCGAGTGTCCCACTCATGACCTCTCCGCATGGCATGCGTCGCCCCTCATGAGCCGCTTCACCGGACGGCAGCGCGCGGTGAGCTATATCCCGACAACCCGCTACACCACGTCCTATCAGACCCGCGCCTCTTACCGGCAGGTGGTGGTCGTTCAGTTCGAAATCCGTGCCGAGCGTGGGGTTCTTCAGTTTGACGAACTCGGCATCGTCAATCGCAATGAAACCGTTCTCGGCGTAAATGTCTTCGATCTTGCCCTGCTTCATGATCGGCCAGCCAAACAGCCTCGCGTCGTTCCAGCCCGATCACGCTCACCGCCTGATAAGTGCCGTCGCGCAGCTTGACCAGCGCCGAGCCGGAGTACAGCGGCACGGCATATTTCACGCCGTCAGTGCTGCGCACGGCATCGAGCATGTAAGCCGGCATACCGATGCTGCTCGCAATGGTCTGCACTGCCGGGTCCATCACCCACACCTTCGCGCCGATGTTGATAGCTGAGCCATCACACCTCCAAAGTTGGATGCCGAACCGTTTCGGCCGCCGTCCGCTAGATGCCCGGCATGACCGGATAAGGCTCGGTGTGATCCTCGACGCGCTTGACACCGGGTATGGTTTGCGCCGCCACACGAACCGCCTCGACGGCTTCCAACGAATGGAAGATGCCCCACAGATGCACGACTCCGTCTGTGACGACGATATTGCGTCCGGCGAAGCTCCACTTGCGACCCGCGAGTTCGCCCATCAACATCGCGCGGATCTCGCCGTCGGAGAGCGTCACATTCGATGCCGGTTCATCCGGTACGCTCGCCAGCGCCTGGACGAGATTGGCCCGGCTCACGATTCCCACGAGCCGCCCAGCATTCGTCACAGGCACCCGCTTAATGCGCCGCGTTTCGAGGATGCCGGCCACTTCCCCGAGTTGCGTTTCGGGCTGAACGGTCACCACGTCGGTGGTCATCACATCGCGAACGTTCACCGCGTGGGTTTTGATGTAATCCCGTGCCTCCTCGCTCGCGGACCAGAAATCGAGCCACGAGGTTCGCGTGCGCTCGTCGGTGCCGATTTCGGTACGGCGCAGCAGATCGCCTTCGCTGATCATGCCGGCGACATGGCCGTCGGCATCCACAACCGGTGCACCGCTAATGCCGTTGTCGACAAAAATTCTAGCGACCTCTCGCACGGTCATCTCGGGTGTAACGGATATAACGTTGCTGGTCATGACATCGGATGCGCGCATGGTAAGCCTCCTGAACAGTTAGGATGATTTAATTCGTGGGACGCCCGTCTGGGCCGTCGGTACCGGAAGCGCTAAGCCCCCGTCGCCATTTGAGATTAGGCCTGCACGACGTCCTGTCGTTTGACATGGATCATCTCGAAGGTCCCGGGTGTGTTCCGGGTGGCTTGCACCTTGAAAGCGCGGCTGAGCGGATCAATTAAAGGGGCGCCGCGCCGCGCGCGGCCTTCTCGCCAGATCAGTTGATCTGCAGGCACTTGCGTTTGGATGGCGCCTTCTTTGGCAGCGTCAGGGAGAGCCGGGCGTTCACTGATCTTCGCTCATCACGTCACGCACGCTGTATCAACGACTTTAGGCTCGGTCATGAGGCGCCGATTGACATGTATCAAGCGGCCCGCGTCGCGGGGCGGCAGGTCAGAAAGCACGCCTTTGGTCAAGGGACCACGGCGCTCCGCGCTTGTCCTGAGCTCAGAATCGATTTTCATGCGCGTGCGGCCGCTTCTTGCGCGAAATCGGAATCGGACGCTGACCCGCTCGTGCTGATCCGGCAACTGGCGAACGAGAAACCCCTGCCCGCCGAAGAATTGGAGCGAATGGCGAGCCTCGATACCGAAGTGCCAATCGCAAGTATTGACCGCCTCGATTACTGGCCAAAGCTGTCGCGACGGTTTTGTGAAACACCGGTAGCCGGCGCGCCGCAGAGTGCTTCATGCGCTACAAAGCCGCCGACTCGGCAGGAATGTGTGTGACAGTCGCAAGAGCGTTGTTTTTATCGCATATGCATGCCGCCGTTGATTGGGAAATCCGCGCCGGTGATAAAGCCGGCGTCATCGGAACAGAGGAAGGCCACGAGGGCAGCGATCTCGCCCGGCCGACCGAGGCGCCCCACCGGGATCTGCGGCAGGATCTTCGATTCCATTACATCCTTTGGGAGGGCCGCGGTCATCGCCGTGGCAAGGTAGCCAGGCGACACCGTGTTCACGGTCACGCCGTTTCTGGCCACTTCCAGCGCGAGCGACATCGTGAAGCCGTGAATGCCTGCCTTGGCCGCGGCATAATTGGTTTGCCCGAACGCGCCGCGCGAGCCGTTCACCGAGCTGATATTGACAATCCGCCCGAACTCCTGCTCGAGCATCCCACCGATCAGTGGCTTGGTCATGTTGAACATGGAATCGAGATCGGTGCGCAACACCTTGTCCCAATCCTCCTTGTTCATCTTCACAAAAGTCGAATCGCGGGTGACGCCCGCGTTATTCACCAGAATGTCGACCGTGCCGAATTCAGCGAGTACCCGCTCCGCGCAATGCGCGCACGAATCGAAGCTGGACACGTCGGCCTCATACGCGACGAAATGGCGACCGGCTTCGCGTTCTTGCATAAGCCAGGTGGCAACATGATCGTTGCGCTCGGAATGCGACATCGCGACCACCATGCCGGCATCGTGGAGACGCCGGCTGATCGCGGCGCCCAAACCGCCCATGCCGCCGGTAATAAAGGCAACGCGTTTAGCCGACATGAGGTTCCCCTTGCTTTGCATCGCAGGCTTGCTGCCGGGTTTCGTGGCTGAACCTCAGCATTTGCAGCGAGAACGAAGGACTCGCGCGGTAGAGGTCGAACAATGTGACGAATCGGTCTGCCATGATGGGTCTCCTGACTAGATGAAGCCGTCCGCATGCGTGCAGCGCGAGATTGCGGCGAACATGGGCGCGGCAGCAGTGCGTTCAATGTAGACGCGGCCGTCAGGAGCCGGTTGACCTGAATCAACCGCGAGTCGGCTTGCCACGAACGTGTGCGCTTTGCGCCGTCGTCAGGCCGTTTCGCGATGCATTCACCGGGGGCGCAACGTGCAGACAGGAGTCGGCAGAAGCGGCGTATCAGACCGCGAGATGGGCAGCAACGTGTGCGATACGGCTTGCGCGCCAACGCGGGAATTTCCCCTCCAGGCGTCGATCTCGCAGACTCGTGATGGCGACAACCGGCTTTACACCGTCATGCTGTGCGACATCACGGAGCGCGTTAAAGCAGAGCGGGGGCAATGCGCCGCATCGATGTGGCCATCGCGTCGAGTTGGCTGGCCATCTCGTGGACTAAACCCAGATGCGCGCGACGCGTTGCGGAAACGAACTGCGCCAGTTCCGTTTCGTGGAGCGCGAGCGTCATCTTGAGCGCAGTGATCTGCTGTCCCAGATCGTCGTGCAGTTCGCGTGCAATGCGCTTCTGCTTCTTCTCGCGTGCCTGTTGCACGAGCGCCGACGCGCCACTCGCGCGCTCAAGGGCTTCCAGCCGACGCCTCTCTGTCATATCACGGGTGATCTTCGCAAATCCCAGCAGGTCGCCACTTTCATCGTAAACCGCCGTGATCACAACGTTCGCCCATAACCGCCTTCCGCCTTTGCGCACGCGCCAACCTTCGTCTTCGACGCGCCCCGCGACGCGGCTTGTTTCACTGGTTTCGCGCCGGATGGCGCGGCGGCCCTCCTTGGGGCAGCATCCGTTGCAACACGTGGTCTTTCAGAACGAAGCGATGGAATAGTGCAGCGGCCACATGCAGAACAATGAGTGCAAAGAGCACCCATGCGAAGATGCCGTGCACATCACCCATCTCGTGGCCGAAAGCCGAGCCCGGCTCGCTCAGCGCCGGATATTGCACGAGGCCCAGCAAGCGGATCGTCCAGCCGCGCGAAGATGCGTTGATCCAGCCGAGCAGCGGCACAACCAGCAAGGCCGCATAGAGCAGAAAATGCGTGATGCGCGAGACTATGTTGAGCAACGGCGGCAACTCTTCCGGGCTTGGCCAATGGGTCAATCGCCAGAGAACCCTGACCACCATAACAGCGATGAGTGCCGAGCCGACGCCGAGATGCCAGGCTATCAGGCCGACGGGCTGCGTGCCTTTATGGATATCGGGCATCGTCCAGCCAATCACAAACTGCATCGCGATCAGGACGGCCGTTAGCCAGTGCAGCGTCCGCGCCACTGCATCATATGCAGGAAGCCGCATTTCATAGACCTTATCCATCCGTGCTCCTCGATTCGACCAGAAATTGATTGGATTGACGGCGCGCACGGCCAGAACTCACAAATCGACCGCCGGAAAATACACCGCCCAAAGGAAGCGATGCTAACGACCTAACCTTAAGGAAACCTGATACCGGCACAGCCGTCTCGTGGGTTCGACGCCGGCTTCACCTTCGGCCGAGGCGCCGGTCCGCGGCCATTTCAGCTGGGTGCGTTCCCGGTGGCTTGCACCTTGAAAGCGCGGCTGAGCGGAGGAATTAAAAGGACGCCGTGAGAATGGATGTTCGCGCGGTCGAACGCGAAAAGGCGGACTCATGCGGCGATGGACCAAGGGCGCGCGCGGCTGACCTCACTCCGGCTCGGCGGGACAGTCGCGCGGCTGAACCGACAGGGTATGCGACATCTTGAGCTGAACCCAATCCATACCTTCGCGCAAACCGGCCAGGACGGCTTCGCGCTCCGTCGGAAAAATACTGCTGTGTGTGAACCGATGTTTGAAAATTCCCTCTGGCGTGCGATGACTAAGCTGGATCGTACAGTCGAAGCCGCCCGCCGTGCAATGCGTCATTGCGGCGACCGACCAATCGCCATCGCTCACGTTACCTGAAATCGTCATGGGTCGCTCCTTTGATACGTCGTCGAAATGAACCGACTGCGGCAGGCGAACGTGTCATCCCACTGTCAGATTGTCGACGACCGCGTGCACACCAGGCGCCGACCACGCCGCGCCGCGCACGGCCGAGCGCTCCGCCGTCGAGTCGACCTTGCCCGTGAGCGTAACCGTTCCCTCGTGCACCTTCACGTCGATGTGCTTCGCCTCGCGTTCCGCATGGCGTTGCAGCGCTTTGCCGATCTGATCGCCGATATCTTGCGCCGCCGCATTGCCGCCTATCTGGATGAGGCTCGAGACCCCTGTTACGCCACGCATCTGTGAAATCGTGCGCGTGGCAACGTGACTCTGGTAGGCACAGTCGACCTCGCCGCGCAACGTCACCCAGCCTTTCTCGACCTGCACCTTAACCGCCTCTTCGCTCAAGCCCACGGTCCAGTGCAGAATGGTGCGAACCGCATTGGCAATTTCTTCGTCCGTCCGCACGTCCGTGTGCAGCAGCCGGATATCCATCTCCACGACGACTGCCTTTACACCCGCCACCCGTTGCGCGGCCTTTTCCGCCGCGAGCTTCTCGGCATAGCTCGCGGGATGGCCCGACAGCGTGACGACGCGATCATGCACTTCGACACCAATGTCCGTGACGTTCACCGCCGGATCCCAAGCCAGCTCGTCTTCGACCTGCCGTTTCAATTCCATGTCCGACTTCATTGCGTGCTCCTCATTGGCATATAGGTATGCGGCGTCGCGCGGTGCATGAGGCTGTCATGCCTCCCGCGACGCAAGATCAGTTGATCTGCAGGCGCTTGCGTTCGGATGGCGCCTTCTTCGGCAGCGTCAGAGAGAGCACCCCGTCCTTGTATTCGGCAGCGGCAGAACTCTCATCGACTTCGCTCGCCAATGAAAACGCACGGCTGACGGTGCCCGAATACCGCTCCCGGCGAATCACCCGTTCGCCGTCTTTCATTTCCTGATTCCGTTCGACTTTCGCGCTGATGGCAACGAGGTTGCCGTCGATTTTCACGTCGATATCCTTTTTCTCGACGCCCGGCAGCTCTGCTTTTACGGTGTAACCGCTATCGCTCTCGGTCACGTCGACCTTGATGTCGGCAAGGGACTGTTCGCCGCCCGTGCCGCGCAACGGCCGGAACAGCCCCTGGAAGAGTTCCGACATCGGCTCAAGCGTAAACGGATCAAATCGGGTTAAGTTGCTCATCGTCATGCTCCTGACTTGGTGAATCACATCACTGATACAAACTGGCGTTGCATCTCGCGACCCGCGCTGCTCCACGCAGAACCTGCTGGCCGGGATGGGCGCATTCCAGCGCGTTTCGATGCCGGGCGTTCACTGATCTTCGCTCATCGCATCACGCACGCTGTATCAATGACTTTAGGCTCGGTTATGAGGCGCCGATTGACATGTATCAAGCGGCCCGCATCGCGGGGCGGGGCGTTTAGCCGACATGAGGTTCCCCTTGCTTCTCCCCGCCACTGGCGACCGGCGATACGCCCCGACTCGCCAAGTCGAACGGTGTAACTTGACTGGCGCCCGTGCGGCCTGCCCGCCCGTAAGGCATGCCTGCCACCGCGCTTTGCGTCTGTTGCTGCCACGCCTGCCACGGCAGCATGACCGGATTCATAGGGACATGCGTCGGCCATTGCTCGCGCCAGGCCGATTGCCAGGTCGCCAACGCTTCGCACAGGCCTTCGCTGAATCCGCGCTGCCCTTGCACGGCCGAACCCAGCCCCTGCTGCCAGAGGTTCACGGTGGTCGCCAGGTAATCGCGCACCGAGGCCTGATATGACGCCGCGAATTCGCTCCAGTCACCAGCGGCCGCGGCCGCATTGCGAACGGCATGCGCCGCCGCCATATCGCGCCGGGCGCGCTGCATCTCGAACTCGCAGGCCCGCTGCCGGGCTTCGTGGCTGAAACTCAGCATTTGTAGCGCGAACGAAAGACTCGCGCGGTAGAGGTCGAACGGTGTGACGAACCGGTCTGCCATGATGGATCTCCTGACTAGATGAAGCGGTCCGCACGCGTGCGGCGCGAGGCTGCGGCGAACATGAGCGCGGCGGCAGTGCGTTCAATGTAGACGCGGCTGTCAGGAGCCGCTTGACCTGAATCAACCGCGAATCGGCTTGCCACGAACGTGTGCGCTTTGCGCCGTCCGTCAGGCCGTTTCGCGATGCGTTCATTGGGGCGAAACGTGCTGACAACAGTTGGCAGAAGCGGCATCATTCGGCGTAGAGTAGCTTGTCTGCTTTATCCTGCATTGAACCGACCTTCCGCAAATCACACCCTTTGCCGGAGATACAGGTGGTCTTCAACTGGAACGATGCAAAGCGCAGTGCCGGAGCGGAGAACGATTCCGACGTACCGCTCGAGGACCGCTATCAGTTGCTGATAGACGCGGTGCAGGATTACGCGATCTTCATGCTTGATCCGGCCGGTCGCGTGGCAAGCTGGAACAGCGGCGCGCGCAAAATCAAGGGCTATGCGGCCGACGAAATCATTGGCCGACATTTCTCGATTTTCTATACGCCTGAAGATGTCGCCGCCGACAAGCCGGGCCGCGAACTGGTCCTCGCAACCACGCAAGGCCGGGCCGAAGACCAGGGCTGGCGTGTACGGCGGGACGGCTCGCGGTTCTGGGCGGACGTCACGATCACGGCGGTGCATGATTCGTCTGGCGCCCTGCTGGGTTTTGCCAAGGTCACCCGTGATATGACCGAGCGCATGCGACTCGCCGAACTCGAGCACGCAAGCGAGATGTCCGCGCAGATGCAACTCGTGCGCGAGGACGAGCAAAGGCGCGTTGCCCGCGAGTTGCATGACGATCTCGGCCAGCAACTCACCGCGCTCAAGATGGGCATCGCCGCTCTGGAGCCGCGCCTTGCCTCGAGCAGCAGCGATCAGCAAGCCGGAATCGCCGCGGCGGGCGAACTGCAACGTCAGATCGACAGCATGATGGCCTCGTTGCGCCGCATCGCCGCCAATTTGCGGCCGCCCATGCTGGACGATCTCGGTTTCAGCGCGGCGCTCGAGTGGATGGTGGACGATTTCTCGCACCGCTTTAAAGTGGCAACCACACTGCGCATCGATATCGATGACGCGGACCTCACGTCGTTCGCCGCCACCAACTTCTATCGCATCGTGCAGGAAGCGCTGACCAATGTGGCGCGGCATGCGCAGGCAAGCGAAGTAGTGGTCGAGATATCGAGCGACGCCAACCTCTGCACGATTTATGTCGCAGACAATGGCTGCGGAACCGCGGTGGAAGACGCTGGCAAGCGCGGCTCGTTCGGTTTGCTCGGCATGCGGGAGCGGGTGCGCCTGCTGCGCGGCACGCTGACAATCGATAGCGCGCCCGGCAAGGGTTTCAGGATCGCCGCCCAGGTACCAATCAGCGCGATTCGTCCGGACGAGACGCCGCCAGCTTGACAGGTTCGACTGGCGCCCCGGCAGCGCGCGTTTCGCCGCCGAGTGCCGAGACCCGCAACGCGCAAATTCCGCTTCATGTCGACACCGCCTTCAGCAGCGCACAAACTGTTGGCCGCCGTTTTCCATTCTGCCTGCCCATTTTCACGGTCAGCGGCACGACGTGTCGTTGCAGACCACTCGCCTGCTCTTTAAAAGTATGGCCAGGACGCCGCGGGCGATTTGATGTGGATCATCGTCTGTCGCGAGAGCAGCGCGCTGTTAGTCACGACGACTGGTGGACGCCAGACTCCTGCCATGACCGAGTACAGCGCTCCGCTTCCTGCTTGATATGCATCAATGGAGCCGGCCGCGACTCAGTCATAGTCGGCCTACACCCACGCTGATTTGCCGCCGCCCTGCAAACGACGGAAAGCAGGCGTCCGCACCCCATGGCCAGCAAGAGCCCACTCTCATCGGTGAAGCGTTACGCGCTGCGCCGCCTTCATGATTCATGTGAGGAGACTATGTCTACCATCGATACCCTTCCGCCCACCGCCACCACGCTGCAAATTCCGCTTGCCCGGCATGCCAGCATCGACGGCATGGAGGCTTATCGCGCTCTCGTTGCCGAGGCTGAGCAGGATCACGAAGCGTTCTGGGCGCGTCTTGCCCGCGAACATCTGGATTGGCGCCGCCCATTCACGAAGGTGCTGAGCGACACGAACGCACCGTTTTATCAGTGGTTCGAAGACGGCGAGCTGAACGCGTCCTACAATTGCCTCGATCGCAACCTGATCAACGGGCTCGCGGAGAAAACCGCGATCGTGTTCGAGTCGGACGACGGCAACGTCACGCATGTCACGTATCAGGCGCTCTATCACCGCGTCTGCCGGCTCGCCAATGCGTTGCGTGCTCGCGGCGTAAAGAAAGGCGACCGTGTGGTGATCTACATGCCGATGTCGGTTGAAGGCGTGGTCGCGATGCTCGCGTGTGCCCGCATCGGCGCGCCGCACTCGGTGGTGTTCGGCGGTTTTTCCGCCAGGTCGTTGCACGAACGTCTGATCGATGTCGGCGCGTGCGTCGTCATTACCGCTGACGAGCAGGTTCGCGGCGGGAAGACATTGCCGCTCAAAACGATCGTCGACGAAGCGCTCGCGATGGGCGGCACGGAGAGCGTCAAAACGGTGGCAATCTACCGGCGCACAGGCGGCCGTATTCCATGGATAGCTGGCCGCGATGCATGGCTGCACGAACTCGAAGCGGGCCAGCCGAACACCTGCGAGCCCGAGTGGGTGGGCGCGGAGCATCCGTTGTTCGTGCTTTATACGTCAGGCTCGACGGGCACGCCGAAAGGCGTTCAACATAGCACCGGCGGTTATCTGCTATGGGCCGCACTGACGATGAAGTGGACCTTCGATATCAAACCCGCCGACGTGTTCTGGTGCACGGCGGACATCGGCTGGATCACGGGTCATACCTACATCTGCTACGGACCGACCGCGGTCGGCGCAACCCAGGTGATCTTCGAAGGCGTGCCCACCTATCCGAACGCGGGACGCTTCT
The DNA here is from genome assembly GCF_003634175.1 of Paraburkholderia sp. BL17N1. Taxonomy (NCBI): domain Bacteria; kingdom Pseudomonadati; phylum Pseudomonadota; class Betaproteobacteria; order Burkholderiales; family Burkholderiaceae; genus Paraburkholderia; species Paraburkholderia sp. BL17N1. The sequence continues at coordinate 2,921,726 of NZ_RBIW01000002.1, read as the reverse complement.
GGAACATGATCCAGCGCCACAAGGTCAGCATCTTCTACACGGCACCGACGGCTATCCGCTCGCTCATCAAGTCCGTAGATGCCGACCGTTCGGTACATCCGGACCGCTTCGACCTGCGCAGTCTGCGTCTGCTCGGCACGGTCGGCGAGCCGATCAATCCGAGCGCGTGGACGTGGTATGCCCGGCATGTCGGCGGTGGGCGTTGTCCTGTCCTCGACACTTTCTGGCAAACAGAAACCGGCGGGCACATGATTTCACCGCTGCCAGGTGTCACTCCGCTCGTGCCGGGTTCATGCACGCTGCCTATGCCCGGCATCGACGCGGCGATCGTCGACGAGACCGGGCATGAAGTTCCAAACGGACACGGCGGCGTGCTCGTCGTCCGCAAGCCGTGGCCTTCGATGATCAGGACCATCTGGGGTAATCCGGAGCGCTTCCGGCATGGTTACTTTCCCGAAGAGCTTGGCGGAAATCTGTATCTTGCGGGCGACGGCGCAATCCGCGACCGCCACACGGGCTACTTCACCATCACCGGCCGTATCGACGACGTGCTGAACGTTTCCGGACATCGGCTCGGAACAATGGAAATCGAATCGGCGTTGTCGGCGCATCCGCTGGTCGCCGAGGCTGCGGTGGTCGGGCGTCCCGACGAGACCGCCGGCGAAGCGATCGTCGCGTTCGTGGTACTCAGGGCGGCGCGTCCGTGCGGTGCCGATGCGAAGCGCGTGGCCGACGAATTGCGCGCATGGGTGGGCAAGGAAATCGGCCCGATCGCCAAGCCGAAGGACATCCGTTTCGGCGATGCGATGCCGAAGACGCGCTCGGGTAAGGTCGTGCGCCGTCTGTTGCGCTCCGTGGCCAAAGGAGAAGCCATCGTGCAGGACACGTCGACGGTTGAAAACCCGGCTGTGATTTCCCAGTTCGCCGACGCCGCCTGACAGGCAAGCGATAGCCGCTCACCGCCCTGCTTCCGACGCAATTCGAAGTCGCGCGTGCATGGCATGCACGCGCGCGCAACCCCAATTTCAGCGTTCCTGTATGGAACGGAGGATGTCATCATGAACATCAAAGCTCCCAATCCCGCTTCACTCGGCCTCGCCGGCTTTGCCCTGACGACGTGGCTGCTCAGCATGATCAACGCCGGCTGGTTCAGCGGCAATGCGATGGGGATGGTGCTCGCCGTCGCTTTCGCATACGGCGGCACCGCGCAGGCGCTCGCCGGACTCATGGAAATTCCTCGCGGCAACACCTTCGGCGCGACCGCTTTCCTCAGCTACGGCGCGTTCTGGTGGTCGCTTGCCCTGTTCGTGATGTTTCTGCATGGCACGGTGCCGGCGGCCTTTATCGGTTGGTATCTGTTTCTATGGGGCGTGTTTACGCTGTACATGTGGGTGGCGACGTGGCGTGCCGCGCGCGTGCTGCAGTTGGTGTTTCTCTCGCTGTGGATCACGTTTTTCGTGCTTGCTGCGAGCGAATGGACCGGACTGGATTGGCTGCATCACGCCGGCGGGTATCTGGGCATGCTGACCGCGCTGTTGGCGTTTTATCTGTCGGCTGCGGAAATCATCAACGAGACGCATGGGCGCGTGGTACTGCCGACCGGCGCAGCGACTGAGCCGCTTGCGGTGACCTTGACGGTTCAGGAAGAGTTGCGCAACGCATAATCGGCCGCGTTGTTCTGCGCTGGCGTGTCCAGTCGCGCTCCGTTGATCCAACTCAACGGGTGTGCCTGCCGCGCGAGTATGGTCTGGGGAACACCTCCACGGCTATCAGGGGACCCCACCATGAATCATTCCGCATATCCCGCCAAGCATCCGGTCGCGGATCGGGCCCGGGAAGAAAACATCGCACCCGGGCATTTCTATCTCGTGGGAGGCGGTATTGCGTCGTTGGCCGCCGCCGCCTTCCTGATTCGCGACGCCGATGTGCCCGGCTGTCTGATCACGATCTTCGAAGCACTCGACAAACCCGGCGGCAGCCTCGACGGCACTGGCTCGCCGCAGGAAGGCTACGTCGTGCGCGGCGGCCGCATGCTCGAGAGCAAATATCTGTGCACCTACGATCTGTTCGATTCGATTCCCACGCTCGACGGCCGCAGCAGCGTCACCAAGGAAATCTTCGACTGGAACGAGACGATTCGCACTTCCTCGAAAGCGCGCCTCGTGCGCAACGGCCGGCGCGAAGACGCGCCTCCTTACGGACTCGCGGAGACGCACCTGCTCACGCTTGGCCGTCTTTCTCTCGAACCCGAAGCGCTACTGGGCGACAGCCGGATCGCCGACCACTTCAAGCCCGACTTCTTCGAAACCAATTTCTGGATCATGTGGTGCACGACGTTCGCCTTCCAGCCATGGCATAGCGCCGTCGAATTCCGGCGCTACCTGCTGCGCTTCACCCATATGACGCCGGGCTTCAACCAGTTGCACGGCATCATGCGCACGGTATACAACCAGTACGATTCGATGGTGCGGCCGCTGCGCAAATAGCTCGACGAACGCGGTGTGCGATTTCGCGCCAACACGCGGGTCATCGATCTGCGATACGACGAAAGCGGCGCACTGAACCGGGTCGCGGGTATTGTCTGCGAACAGGACAACCGTCGCATTGAAGTTCCGGTGGGCGAAGCCGATAAGGTCATCGTCACGCTCGGTTCGATGACGGCGGGTTCGAGCCTCGGCGGCACGAACCGCGCTGCCGTGCTCGATCATCACGACAGTAGCGGCGCGTGGGCGCTCTGGAAAACGATCGCGGCGGGACGCGCCGAATTTGGCCACCCATCCGTTTTCGCGGATCACGTCGACGAATCGAAATGGCTCTCCTTCACCGCAACGTTGCACGATCCGACACTGTTCCGCCTGATCTGCGATCTGACCGGCAACGTGCCAGGCGAAGGCGGCCTGATCACGTTTCCTGAATCGAATTGGCTCGCCTCGATCGTCCTGCCGCACCAGCCGCATTTCATAGGGCAGCCGAAGGACGTCGAGGTGTTCTGGGGCTATGGGCTCTTCGTCGACAGGCCTGGCAATTTCGTCGGCAAGCCAATGATCGAATGCACGGGACGCGAAATCATCATCGAGCTACTCGGTCATCTACATGTTCAGGCGGAGGCGCCGGGTATTCTCGACGACGCGATCTGCATTCCGTGCCTGATGCCGTTCATCACCAGCCAGTTCCTGCGGCGCAAACGCGGCGACAGGCCTGAAGTGGTACCCGAGGGTTGGGCGAATCTTGCGTTCGTCGGGCAGTTTTGCGAGTTGCCGAACGACGTCGTGTTCACTATCGAATATTCGGTGCGCTCCGCGCAGACCGCGGTGTACACGCTGCTTGGGTTGAATCGCTCGGCTCCGGCGGTGTACAAAGGCCAGTACGACCCTCGCGTGGTGTATGGCGCGGCTTCGGCGCTGCGCAGCCACTGAGCGCGCTGCGGCCACTTCGCCTATCCGCTGCTCGTGCTCGGCTCGATCGCGACGGTGGTCATGGGCTCGGCCGCCGTGCTGATGCTACTCCCTGCCTAGACACGGCATGCGGCATCAGCAGGCCCGCTCCAGCGCTTCGTCATGCGTGAGATGGCGTTTCAGCACGCTGACGAAAAGCCGCGCGGCGCCGCAGCCGTCGTTGATCTGCATCAAAGGGGCCGCCGCCATCGTTCCTAGACTCAAGCTCACTTATCCGCGCTTCACCGTCCCTTCCAGGAGCGAATGCCATGAGCTACAAAACCATCGTTGTCCACCTCGACACCAGCCCCAACGCCCATCCGCGTCTCGAAATCGGGCTGCGTCTGGCCAAACAGTTCGGCGCACATCTGACCGGCGCCTTCGCCGTCTTCAGTCCGGACCCTCGCTCCCTCTATGTCATGGCCGGGACTGCTGAGTATTACCGGCAGCATGAAGAGATGCGCGCGGAGCGGCGCGCGGCGCTCGAACGGCTGTTTCACGCCGAACTGCGGCGCGCCGACGTGCCGGGCGAATGGGTCGCCATCGACGAGCCCGCCAGTCTCGCCGTGCCGCGTGCGGGCCGCTGCGCCGACCTCATCGTGGCAGGCCAGGACAATCCGGAGGATCCGGAATCGTATGTCGGCGACTTCTTTCCGGAAAACCTCATTCTCTCGTGCGGCCGCCCGGTGTTGCTTGTACCTTACGCAAGCAATGAAAGGTCGGCAGGCGGGCGGGTCCTGGTCGCGTGGGACGGCAGCCGCGAAGCCACGCGCGCCGTGCACGACGCGCTGCCGTTTATGCGCACGGCGAGCAGCACGAGGATTCTTACTGTCAACGGGGTGCACGAATTCGAGCGCGCCCGTATCCCCGGCGCGGACATTGCCACCGTGCTCGCACGGCACGGCGTGCAGGTGGAAATCGCCGACATCGAAACCGGACCGGGCGGCTCGGTCGGCGAGGTGCTGCTGTCACAGGTGGCCGACAGCGGCGCCGATCTGCTGGTGATGGGTGCCTACGGCCACGCCCGCTGGCGCGAGCTGGTGATGGGCGGCGCCACGCGCACGATTCTTCGCTCGATGACCGTGCCCGTGCTGATGTCGCACTGACTGGCGCCGGAACCGGCCCGGTACGTGGCCGCCCACACTCACGCAACGAGCACGCCGACTGGCGGCACTGGCATGTGGCGGGCGTTTCACGGAAAATGAACGCAAATCAGTTGTTCGCCAGGTGCAGATGCCGCCGAACCAACGTGTCCGCCTGACGCGCCGCCGTATGGGCATCGGCGGGCAACGCGACCAATCCTTGTTCGCAGCCTTTCCAAAGAGGCGCACATGCCCGTCAGTGGTGGCACGCCCCCCTCCCGCACTGCCGCTTTGCGCGGGCGGTCCGGCTCGTTTGCGGCGCCGCCGGCTCTCGCAGCGGCGACCGTGTTCGTCGTGACACTGGCCGTCATGCTGGCCGCGCGGCGCTGGTTCGATCCCGTGCTGATCATCTGCGTCGCCGCCGCTTTTCTCCTCGCCACGAGCGCGTTTGTGCTCGTGCGCACGCATCGAAATGGCGCTCATGCAAACAGCGAAACAAATGCAGGCATTGGCCAGTCCGCCTTGAACGAGGCTCGCATGATGGCGATCATCCGTTCGTCGATGGAAGCGATTATCACGATCGACGAACAGCAGCGCGTGGTCATCTTCAATCCCATGGCGGAACAGATTTTTGGCTGCTCCGCCATGGACGCGATAGGCGCCCCGCTCGCTCGCTTCATCCCAGAGCGGTTTCGGGCGGCGCATGCGCAGCATGTCGCCCAATTCGGCGTGACCGGCGTGTCGGACCGGCAGATGGGCAATCAACGCGTGCTGGCGGGCTTACGCGCCAACGGCGAGGAATTCCCGCTCGAGGCCTCCATCTCGCAGATTCGCGATGGCGACACGCGGCTCTACACGGTGATGCTGCGCGACATCACGGAACGCGTCAAAGCGGAGCGCGCGCAACGTCAGTCGCGCGAGGAACTGCGCGAACTGTCGGCCAATCTGCAGAAGATCCGCGAAGACGAGAAAACACGCATCGCCCGTGAACTGCACGACGATCTCGGCCAGCAACTTACCGCGCTGAAAATGGATATCTCGTCGGTCGAGCTGGCGCTGGATGCTTCGGCTGGCGCGGCGGTGCGCGACCAGCTGCAAGGCATGCGCCGCTTGATCGATACCACCGTGGCCTCGGTACGCCGCATCGCGGCGGATCTGCGGCCGGTCATGCTCGACGACCTCGGGCTCATTCCAGCGATCGAATGGCTCGCCAACGACTTCACCAACCGCTACGGAATCGACGTGGAGCGTCAAATCGAGACCGGCGACGCTCGCTTCAGCCCGGCAGGCGCCACCGCGCTGTTCCGGATCGTGCAGGAGGCGTTGACAAACGTTGCGCGCCATGCCGACGCCACTCTGGTTACACTCAATCTGCAGGCGAAAGACCAGGCCTTCGAGCTCAGCATCGCCGACAATGGTCAGGGAGCGCACCGCACGGCGGAGCCGGCGGCCAAGTCGTTTGGCTTGCTCGGCGTTCGCGAACGCGCGCACATGCTAGGCGGGGCGGTCGAAATTCATACCGCGCACGGCAAAGGCTTTGTGTTGACTGTCACCATTCCGGTGGAGACCGTACAAGTGCAGGAGATACAAACATGACGCGCGTCCTGATTGCCGACGACCACGCGCTGGTGCGCGACGGCCTGCGCCATATCCTGCAGAGCACGAGCGGCTTCGAAGTCAGCGGCGAAGCGAACGATAGCGTCAGCACCATCGCGCTGATCCGCGAGCGGGCAGCCGACGTGCTGGTGCTCGATCTGTCCATGCCCGGCCGCAACGGCGTCGAGTTAATCAAGCAGATCAAGGAGGAAAAGCCGACGCTGCGCATCCTGGTGTTGACCATGCACGCCGAGCAGCAATACGCGGTGCGCGCGTTCAAAGCCGGCGCATCCGGATACCTGACGAAGGAAAGCGCGAGCGCCGAACTGGTGGCGGCCGTGACCAAGGTCGCTGCCGGCGGTGTGTACGTGAGCCTTGCGATGGCCGAACGGTTCGCGCAAAGCCTGAATGAACCGACCGATCTGCTGCCGCATCAACGGCTGTCGGATCGGGAATTCGACGTCCTGAAGCGTATTGCAGCCGGTCAAACGATCACCGAGATCGCGGCCGAACTGTGTGTGAGCAGCAAGACCGTCAGCACGTACAAGACGCGCATCCTCGAAAAAATGCAGATGCCGCACGAAGCGGCGCTGGTGCGCTATGCGATGCGCCACAAACTGGTCGGCGACGAAGAGGACGACATCTGAGCGCCTTCGCAGCCGTCCGCTTGCGGGTGCCGCCGCACTGTGACCCGGAGAACGCGCGCCTCTGATCTGTCGCTCGACACATACGCAGCGCACTCAGCATCTTCCTAATCCGCCTGACCATCGTGTAGGAAACTCCCTACACACCTTCCCGCTTGCCTACTCGAAGTTCATTCGGCGCCGATTTTATTTTGAGACAGCGCGACCGATACTTCGAGCCATGAACTCAAGCCCTGACCGCCGCGCGCTGCGTGTGTTTCTCGTCGACGATGCCGTGTTGGTGCGGCGCCGCCTGGCCGCGCTGCTCGGCGCACTCGACGGCGTAGAGATCGTCGGCGAAGCCGAGGAGCCTGCTGCGGCATTCGCGGGCATCGGCGCGGGCATGGCTGATCTGGTCGTGACGGAGTTGCATCTAAGCGGCGGCACCGGCCTGGAGTTGCTCGGGTTGCTTGCACAAAGAATGCCGCATGTGGTTGTCATGGTGCTGACGAACCATTGCGGCACCTGGTTTCGGCGCGCATGCCTGATAGGCGGCGCCCACTACTTTTTCGACAAGACCGGCGAATTCGATCTCGCGCGAAACACGATCCAACGGATCGCTGGCGAACATCGCACGCACGCCCTCTTTCAATCAGGAGCACACCATGTCTGACGTCGCCGCATCTCCCGCCATCTCGCCCGCGCTTGCCCGTCCGCAAGGATCGCCGCTCCCCGGACAAGTATCGGCAAATGCAAGCGCTCCGCGCAAGGGCGCACTGCGCTGCACGGCCTGCTCGATGCGCTCGATCTGCATGCCGCACGGCCTGACAGCCGAAGAATTGCAAAGGATCGAATCGCTTATTTGCCCGTCGCGAACCATCAAACAGGGCGAAACGATCTACCGTGCGAACGACTCGTTTCAGAGCATCTACGCCGTACGCGCGGGCTCGTTCAAGACCGTTGTCATGCATCGCGACGGCCGCGAACAGGTCACGGGCTTCCATCTCGCCGGCGACTCGCTGGGCCTCGACGGGGTCTGCTCCGGCTACCATAGTTGCGATGCTGTCGCACTCGAAGACAGCAAGGTTTGCATCATCCCATTCCATCTTCTCGAAGCCATGTGCCGCGAAGTCAAAGCCGTCCAGCAACACGTGCACCGCATGATGGGCGGCGAGATCGTGCGCGAGTCATCGCAGATGATGTTGCTCGGCACGATGTCCGCCGAGCAGCGGGTGGCGACATTCCTGCTGAATCTGTCGGACCGCCTGAGAATGCGCGGATATTCGCCGGCGGAATTTCACCTGCGCATGACGCGCGAGGAAATCGGCAGCTATCTGGGAATCAAGCTCGAAACGGTCAGCCGGATGCTCTCTAAATTTCAGCGCGACGGACTGCTCGATACGCACGGCAAGGACATCCGGATTCTCGATCACGAAGGCCTTGTGCGGGTTTGAATATAGACGCGGCTCGCGACCCGGCCGTCGGCCGCAAACGCCGCGATCGTAAGGCGATGCCGGCCGCCGGGCCCGGCCACGCTAACGGACAGCGAGCACTGCCGCACCCGTGAGCCTGCCATCGCGCAGATCGCTCAGGGCCTGATTGGCGTCCGTCAGCCGATAAGTCGTCGTTTTGATTTCGAGGCGCGTCTCGCCCGCAATGCGCATGAAGGCCAGCCCGTCATCGCGGGTCAGATTCGCGACTGACACCACGCGCCGCTCGCCCCACAGAAACGCGTACGGAAACGACGGGACGTCGCTCATGTGAATCCCGCCGCAGACCACCACGCCACCTTTCGCGACCGCTTGCAATGCTAACGGAATGAGTGCACCGACCGGTGCGAAAAGCAAAGCCGCATCGAGTTCCTCGGGCGGTGCCTCCGCGCTGCTGCCCACCCACGCCGCGCCGAGACGCAGCGCGAGTTGCTGGGCCGCGTGATCGCCCGGGCGCGTGAACGCGTACACCGTGCGCTGCTGATGACGCGCGACCTGCGCGACGATATGCGCCGCGGCGCCGAAACCGTAAATGCCGATGCGCTGCGCGTCGCCCGCCATGCTCAACGTGCGATAGCCGATCAGGCCGGCGCATAGCAGCGGCGCCGCCTCGATGTCGGTGTACTGCTCCGGCAGATGAAAGCAGTAGCGGCTGTCGGCAATGGTGCGCTCAGCGAAACCGCCGTCGATCGTATAGCCGGTAAATTCGGGATCGTCGCAAAGATTTTCCCGCGCCGACAGGCAGTAGCGGCAATGCCCGCACGTGTGGCCAACCCAAGGCACGCCCACCCGGTCTCCGAGGACGAACCCCGTCACGCCCGCGCCGAGGCCGGCTACCGTGCCGACGATTTCGTGACCTGGAATGACAGGCTGTTTGGGATGCTCGAGTTCGTGGTCAACCAGATGAAGATCGGTGCGGCACACGCCGCACGCATGAATATCGATCAGGATCTGGCCGGCACCGGGCACGGGATCTGGCAACTCCTGCTCACGCAAAAACGACGTACTGCCGTCAAATAGCATCGCACGCATAGGATGATTCTCCTCGAACTTGCCTGAGCGACCAATACCCGGCTTCCTGCCGGCGTGACGCATCGAAAGAGGCGTGCGCTCCGCCGTCCCATGGGATTCACTCGCAAAAGCGGAAGTAGCCGCTGTGCATCAGCACCGGCTTGGCGCCGATCTCGTTAAGCAGTCGCCTCGCTGCGTGTTCGATCGGATGCCGGTTGGAATTGAATGCGGCGATCAAATCGTCTTCGCGCAGCGAGACGGCGCCGAAATGATCTTCTAGCGCCTCCGCGGTAATCGCGCACTGCACACGCGCACCATCCACCTCGGCCGGAAACGCGACGACGAGATCACGCGCGCAATACTCCGGATGTTCCTCAGGAAAATAAATCTTCATGTCCGCACCTGGTTCGTCGCGCAGGATGGGAGGCTGGGACAGCGTTTCTGCACGCCTACGCGTCGTGCACCGCATTCTCGGGGCCGCCCGTTCTGTGCGACACCCGTCTGTCATCAGCATAGGAGCTAAGCGCGATACGTCAAATTCAGGGCTTGCGTCCTGGTTGACCGAGGTCAACGGCACGCAAGCCACCGCTCCTACACTGAACTTATTCCCTTGCAAAGGAGCGCGTGCCTTGAACACACCATTCCGAAGCTGTCTGGCGGCATGTGCCGTGTTTGTGCTGGCTGCCTCTACCGCGCACGCCGAGCCGGAGCCGACCGCGTTAGTCGATCAGCAGCATTGCATGTTTTGCCACACGCGCGATGCGCCGTTCCTCGCGCCGTCGTTCGAGCAGATCGCCGAGCGCTACCGTAATGTGCCCGACGCCCAGTTCATGCTTGAGCACAAGCTACGCCTCGGCGGCAAAGCGCATTGGGGTGATATGGCGATGCCGTTGCCCGCTGATCGCGGCGGCCCGTTGTCGGCAGAGGATGCGCGCACGCTGGTGGAATGGGTCCTGAGTCAATGACCCACCCTTTAAGTCACGACTTTCGCGGTCCAATTCGCTGGAACACGACTGCATGTTACGGAGAACTCTCCATGCGCCTCACAGTCCACCTTGACACGTTCGACCGTGCCCATCCGATGGCATTTGCAATCCTGTGGCTCGACAAAGATATCCGGCAATGGTCGCGCGAAGGTCACCACGGCCTTGACCTGCCCGAATGGGGCGTGCTGCACGTAGATTGCGGCAATACGCTCGTGTGCGGCCCGGACGGCTCGGCGCCGGTTTGCGTGCTCGAAGGGCTCGACCTTAACGCTTGCGCCGGGCCTTTCGAGGGCGAGACCGGACGTGCACAGTGGTGCGCGGAACGCGGCCGCGACCTGATGTCCGGCCACTGGCACGTGCAATGTATCGACACCGATCAGATCGCCCCGGAACACGGCCTTTTTGCCGCCGGGAATGACATGTGAAGCACGCACTTCACCGACACCTCAAGGAGCGAACTTCATGGGACTCACGACCGATCTGGACGGCGCGCGCCACGCTTACGGGCTCTGTTTCGTGCGTGCGCCGTGGGCGTATTTCACGCGTATACCGCTCGCTCAGCAGTGGGGCGACGGATGGGAGCGTGTGCCCTATGAAAAACACGCCGGCCCGCCTTATGACGATGCGGCGCAGCAGATCCTGACCGTCGCATTTGACGGGCCGCTGCTGCCGCCCGACGCGGGTTACGACGGCCATGCGCGCAGCGTCAACGAAATCAATCGAGGTGACGCGCCATGGCTGCGCACGCAGAATTTCATCAGCAACGCGCCGGTTCGGATTGCCGCGGGCGTGTCACTCGAGAAATTCGTGGAACTGGTCGAACTGGCCGGCGGCCGTGTGTTTGCCCCGCTAGGATGGGGCGCGCTGCGGCTGGAGCCGAACGACGCTTCGTAACGCATTTAATATCAAATACTTGCACCGGCATTTTTCCGATCGAATTTGCATGCGTCGCCCATGACGTACCTCAGGACCGCCCTGCCTGACTCCGCCATATTGCTTCCTTTTATAACCAGCCACCAACCAATGCCCTTGCGATCCATCGAGCTTGTGCGTCACCATGCACATGGTATGCAACACGAAGCCCCACATGGGTAAAGCACTCGAAGTTCGACCGCGTAAATCCACCAACGTCACCTTGCCGCCGGAGGTGCTGGAGCGGGCCAAGCAGTGGGTTATTAATCTTTCGTGGGCGAGCGAGCGCGGCGTGCACGAAGAAATCCAGGAGGCGGAGGCGCGCCGTTGGGCGGACGATAACGCCGAGTTGGTCGCCGCTTACACCATGATGGTCGATCGCGACGGGCTTCCGCTCGCGAAATGGAGGACGTTTAAGGCAACGCTGATTAAGTCCACCGATCCGGTGCGTCAAGCGTTATAGAGATCGGATTGAATGAGGAAGGCGAACCAGGATGAAGCAGCAGACGCTGGCGATGGCAGCCGATCAAGGTGCGGGTTTTGAGACGCACCGCAAACGCACGCGGCGCGACGAGTTTCTCGACACGATGAATGCGATCGTGCCATGGGCGCAGTTGTGCGCGGTGATCGAGCCGCACTATCCGAAACGCGGCAATGGCCGCCCGCCAATTGGTCTGGAGCGCATGTTGCGGATTCACTTCATCCAGCACTGGTTCAATCTGGCCGACTTCGCCTGCGAAGAGGCACTGTACGACAGTGCTAGCCTGCGTCGCTTTGTGGGTATTGATCTGGGCTGCGAAGCCGTGCCGGACGCGACGACGCTGCTCAAATTCCGGTGCCTGCTGGAGACCCACCAACTGGGTGAGCAGCTCTTCGCCGAAGTGGGCCGGGTACTTCAGGCCAGCGGCATGAAGCTCAGGAGCGGCACCATCGTGGACGCCACGATCATCGGTGCGCCGAGCTCGACAAAGAATGAACAGAAGGCGCGCGACCCCGAGATGCATCAGACCCGCAAGGGTAAGCAGTGGTACTTCGGCATGAAGCTGCACATTGGTGTCGATAGCCAAAGCGGGCTGGCGCACAGCGCAGTGCTCACTCCGGCCAACGTGCATGACAAGCACCCGCTGCCGCAATTGCTGCACGGCCAGGAGCAGCGCGTCTACGGCGACAGCGCCTATGCGAGCCAGAAAGACCTGATTCACGGCAAGGCGCCGAAGGCACGCGACTTCACCAATCAGCGGACGCGTCGTGCGGGCGGAGAAGTCGACGAGGTGCAGCGCGGCAGGAATCGCAACAAGTCGAAGATCCGGGCCCGGGTCGAGCATGTCTTTGCGGTCGTGAAGCGACTATGGGGATTTACGAAGGTGCGCTATCGCGGGTTGGCAAAGAACGCCAACCGGGCGTTCGTCGCGCTCGCGCTGGCCAACGTCTACCTGTCGCGCAGGCAACTGACGGCATCGGTACGCCCATAGTGGGCCAAAGGCGGGCAAAGTGCCCGCCCACAAGGCCCGCGAGGGCCGCAAAGCAACGGCGCAAGCTCGGCCTCATGACTTGACGACGTTCAAATTGCTAACGCGTCGCCAATTTCGCGGCTTGTTCAGTGTAGCCTTAAAGGCCCGGTTCGATCTCTACACGAACCCCGACATTGAGACGCGCAAACTTGCGCCTTACCTACTCGACGTGCAAAGCATCCATGTCGGCATTCTGCCGGTGCGCATCGTGATTCTTCTGCAACCTCTCCGACATCTTGCCTTCTCCGGCAAACCATCCGACCTGCTTCCCGTTTTCGAAATCAGCGGCGAAGAATGTTTGCTTGATACGCTGGCATAAGCGCGGTTCCCCTGACCGCTCTCAGCAAGTGCATCGGTCCCCTCACAGATCGACGTTAGACCATCCTCGCGGCGCTCGCCCAGAACTTGGGCGCATACTGAGCGATAACAGGACGGCTTTGTTCAAATGGCACAACCCTCGTATCAGCAAATCAGGATCAAACTTCTAAACATTTATCTCGCGGTTGCGCTTCACCCTTGAAGCCGCCCCGGGAAACCGCGATTGGAGATGCAATGGAATTCAACAAGCATCAGGAAAGGCTCAAGCAGAGTGGCGCAACTATGCGTCCTGGTCCGCCGAGCCTATTGGCGAAGGTACTAGCCGTGGTGACAGGCGCTGCCCTACTCGTCGTGGGGTTCGCCGTTTCGCTCGTGATGTTGGCGGCGGTGCTTGGAGCAGGCATTTTGATCGGCGGTTTTGTCTGGTGGAAAACGCGCGATCTGCGCAAACAGCTTCGCGAGCAAGCAATGCGCGCACAGCAAACGCACGAGCAACAGGTGCACGTGCGTGCGGGACAACGCATGGATATCGACAACGTGGTCGAGGACGTCGAGTTCCACGACGAAACTCGACAGAAATAATCACGGCACCGTGACTGCGCATGCGCTCCGTTACCGGGTGCGGAGAGGAATGTTCAGTATGGCTCTGTCGCACCAAGGAGCTTTGTCAAGTCGAAGGCGTGCCATATAGAATGCCGTGACCAAGTGCGATCGCAGTCACGAGGTTCCTTTCAGCGTAGGCCGGCGGCAATTTCCCGGCTACACCGGCGCCGGGATGCTCGCGGCGGTGCTGCCCGGCTGCGGCAACGGCGACATCCAGTCGACGCCCTATCAGCAGACCATTGCGCTCGGTCAACAGATGATCCAGCAGGCCGTCAGCGATCCGTCGAATCCCGTCGCCGCGATCTCGATCGCGATGGTCAAGGGCAACACCGTGCGTTCTTCGCGACACTCGCCGAACTCCCGCGCTACGTGCTGTACGGCAACGATGATCTTCGCTATGAACTGATCGTGCCGCTGAGTGATACGCTCGGCGGCATGTCGATCAAGGTGCAGGGCAATTTTGGACGCGACCTCTACGAGATCCGTTTCGCGTCGACCACGGCAACTTCGCTGACGATCGGCAGTTCGATCTACCCGCGGATCCGACAGTGAGTCGTTCCATGACGCCGGGCCTCGCGGTCTGCGTCGACGGCATGGCGTTTCGCGTACGAGGCGCCTGGCGAGCATGCGGTGGTCTTCGGTTTGCCGCAGCGCGCGCACCATGTGTCGCTGCAATTTCTCGCGCAGAAACGACCTGGGATGGCTGTAAGAACGACGGCTTATCCGCAGCGACAGATTCTCCGCAGCAGCGACCGCTGACAAGCAACTTCGGCCACCTGCTGCATTGCTTTCAAACGCCGACTTCGCCGAGCAGAATTCGGTGGAAGTCAGTACGGAGTACGGCAGCCCTTCCCCATCGCCGGGGTCGGGCTTTGTGTTCGGGAAAGCTGTCGTGGATGCCGTTTGCCTGGACGGTCGGACTCACGATTACTCGCTGCGGCCCGAAGTAAGGTTTGCATTGATCCACGATGCCACGTCGGTGACCGGAATGGCGCGGTGTTGATTGAACGTCCCCTTCTTGTTCCATGCGACGCCCCGCCCTTCAGCAAAAGCCGCACGATACTCGCGTCATATCGTGCGGCAAGCGCCAACTCGTCCAGCAAATACTGCACGCTCCGCGTCGCCTCGCGATTCTCACGCGCGCCACTGACCACTGGCTGTCGCCGTATTTTTCTCGCCACCCTCGCAGAACTAACGAGCCGCGTGCGTCGACTTGCGCAACTTCGCCACGTCGTCCGCCGTCACCGCGGGCGCGCCGTTGTTCCATCCGGCCCGCACGAAAGTCAGCACATCCGCGATCTGCTGGTCGTTTAGCACCGGCGCGTACTTCGGCATCGGATACGGCGCGGGAATGCCGCCGATCACCAGGTCCTCGGTGCCGTTCAACGTCACGTTGATCAGCGACGACGGATCCTTCTCCAGCACGTTCGGATTGCCGGACAACGGCGCGAGCATCGGCGCGAAGCCGCGTCCATCGACACCGTGGCAGTGCATGCAATACGCCGTATAGACGCGCGCGCCGGCATCGTTCGCGGGACGGTTCAGCGACACCTTCGTCGCCTGCGGATCGTACTTATAAGGCGGCGCACCGTTGCCCCCTGACGGCGGCAGCGACTTCAGATACGTCGACATCGCCGCGATATCCGTATCGTTCATGCCCTGCGTGCTGTTGTTGATCACGCTGGTCATCGAACCGAATGCGGAGGCATGGCGATTCGCGCCGGTCTTCAGAAACGCCTGCAAGTCCTGATCGTTCCAGCGGCCCAGACCGACGTTCTGCTCGCCGGTGAGGTTCGCCGCGAACCAGCCGTCGAGCACGCCGCCGGTCAGGAACGCGCTGCCGCTTTCATCCAGCGCCTTTTCCTGGAACGCGATGCCGCGCGGCGTATGGCACGACCCGCAGTGTCCGAGCCCCTGAATCAGATACGCGCCCCGATTCCACGCGACGTCCTTGCCCGGCTTGTCCTGATAGACGCCTTTATCCAGGAACACCATGTTCCAGAACTTCAGCGGCCAGCGCATGTTCAACGGCCACTTGATGTCCGGCTCGCGATTCGCCTGCTGCACCGGCGCCACGCCGCTCATGAAATACGCGTACAGCGCTTTCATGTCGTCGTCGTTGACCTTGGCGTACGACGGATACGGCATCGCCGGATAGAGGTTGTGGCCGTCTTTCGCCACGCCTTCGCGCATCGCCCGCGCGAAGTCCTCTTCCGTATAGCCGCCAATGCCCGTCTGCGGGTCCGGCGTGATGTTGGTGGTGTAGATCTGGCCCATCGGCGTGGCCATCGGCAGGCCGCCCGCGAAGGGCTTGCCCTTCGGCGCCGTATGACAGGCGACGCAATCGCCGACGTTCGCCAGATAAGCGCCGCGTTGCACCAACGCCTGATCCGCCGCTCGCGCCGGAGTTTGCGCGAACAACGGCAGTGCCACGCACAACGCCGCGCCGAAACCCTTCAGTGTGTTTTTCATGTCGGGCTCCGTTCAGACGGTTTGCAGTTGGCTGCCGACCGGCAATTGCCGCAGCCGCTTGCCGGTGGCCGCATAAATCGCGTTGGTCAGCGCGGGCGCGAGCGCCGCCGTGCCGGGTTCGCCGATGCCACCGGGCGCCTCGCTGCTCTTCACGATATGCACATCGATAGGCGGTGTCTGATCGATCCGCAGCATCCGGTAATCGGTGAAATTGTTCTGCTCGACGCGGCCGTCCTTGATCGTGATCTCGCCGTAGAGCGCCGCCGTGATGCCGAAGATGATGCCGCCCTGCACTTGCGCTTCGACCGTGTTCGGATTGACCACCATGCCGCAATCGACCGCACACGTTACGTGCTTGACCGCCACCTCGCCCTGCTCCACCGCGACGTCCACCACCACCGCAAAGAAACTGCCGAACGCGTGCATGACCGACACGCCGCGCCCTTGGCCCTTCGGCACGGCGCTGCCCCAGTTCGCGGCCTGGGTGGCGACGTTGAGCACGTTCAGCGCGCGCGGTGTCTTGCCGAGCAGGTCCTGACGGTATTTGACCGGATCGACTTTCGCCTGCGCCGCGAGTTCGTCGATGAAACTCTCCACCACGAAGGTCCCGCGCGTCGGTCCCACGCCGCGCCAGAATGCGGTGGGCACCGTGCGCGGTTCCTGGCGAACGTAGTCGATCAACTGGTTGGGCAAGTCGTACGGCAGATCCGACGCGACTTCGACCGCGTCTGGATCGATGCCGTTCTTGAACGCGGGCGGCGCAAACCGCGCCAGTATCGAGGAGCCGACAATCCGGTGCTGCCATGCGACCGGTTTGCCATTCGCGTCGAGCCCGGCCGAAATCTTGTCGTAGTAATACGGGCGGTACATGTCGTGCTGAATGTCTTCCTCGCGTGTCCAGACCACTTTCACCGGCGTCGACACCTGCCTGGCCACCTTCACGGCTTGCGTGACCATGTCGAACTCGAGCCGCCGGCCGAAGCCGCCGCCGATCAGATGGTTGTGCACGACGATCTTGTCGGCGGGCAGACCCGTGACCGCCGCGGCGGCATCCACCACGCGCGTCGGCACCTGCGAGCCGAGCCAGACCTCGCAGCCGTCGGGGCGCACATGCACCGTGCAGTTGATCGGCTCCATGGTCGCGTGCGCGAGAAACGGCTGCTGATACACGGCGTCGACGCGTGTCTTCGCATTGGAGAACGCATTGCCGACGTCGCCGTCTTTACGCGCCACCGCGCCGTCGCGCTGCGAGGCATTGGCGAGGTCGTCGACGATCTGCTTCATCGACAGGTTCGCGCCCGCCCCTTCGTTCCATTTGATGACGAGCGCCTGCACGCCGCGTTTGGCGGCCCACGTGTGGTCGCCGATCACCGCGACCGCGTTGTCGATCTTGATGACCTGGCGCACGCCGGGGATTTTCTTCGCGTTGGTGTCGTCGACGCTGGCAAGCGTGCCGCCGAACACCGGGCAGTTCGCAATCGCCGCGTAGACCATGTCGGGCACGCGCACGTCGAGACCGAACATCGCGGTGCCGTCCACCTTCTCCGGCGAATCGAGGCGCTTAACCGCCGTACCAATCAGCTTGAAGTCCTTCGGGTCCTTGAGCTTGACGTTCTGCGGCACGGGCAGACCGGCAGCTGCCGTCGCCAGCTGACCGTAACCGATGCTGCGCTTGCTGGCCTCGTGAATCACCTGTCCGGCCTGCGCATGGCAGCTTGCCGGATCGACCTGCCATTGCTGCGCCGCCGCGCTGATCAGAATGGTGCGCGCAGTGGCGCCCGCTTTGCGCATCGGCTCCCACGCGTAGCGGATCGAGGTCGAGCCGCCCGTGAGCTGGCCGCCGAGCAGCGGATCCATAAAGAGCTTTTCGTTCGGCGGCGCGTGATCGATGGTGATCGTGTCGAGCGGCACTTCGAGTTCTTCGGCGATGAGCATCGGAATCGACGTGTAGACGCCCTGGCCCATCTCGACCTTCGGAATCACGAGCGTGACCTTGCCCGCGGTATCGATCTGGATGAACGCGTTCGGCGCGAACACGCCGCTTTGCGGCGTTTCTACGCCGTCGCCGCCGATCACCGATTTGCCGGCCTTCTCATCCTGGCTCGCGGCCGGCATGCTGAAGCCGAGCAGCAGGCCGCCGCCCGCCGCCGCGCCGACCGTCACGCCGAACTTCAGAAAGCTGCGGCGTGAAAAGCCAGCTGCGGCGCGCGCGCCGGCCTTCGACGCTTGCGCGCCGTTCTGTGAATCAAGCAGACCTTGGGACATATCAAGCCCCCTTGGCGGCTTGCTTGATCGCCGCGCGGATACGGTTGTAGGTTCCACAGCGGCAGATATTGCCGGCCATGGCGGCGTCGATGTCCGCATCGGTAGGATTGGGGTTGCCTGCCAGCAGCGACGCCGCCGACATGACCTGCCCCGACTGACAGTAGCCGCATTGCACCACGTCCAGTTGGCGCCAGGCCTGCTGCACCTTCTGACCGGCCGGCGTGCTGCCCACCGCTTCGATCGTCGTGATCTTTTTATCGCCGACGGCCGCTACCGGCAATACGCACGAGCGCACCGCCACGCCGTCGAGGTGCACGGTGCACGCGCCGCATTGGGCAATGCCGCAACCGAACTTCGTGCCGGTCAGACCGACGATATCGCGCAAGACCCACAAGAGAGGCATGTCGGGCGGCGCGTCGACGGTGTGCGTCTGGCCATTGATATTCAGCGTTGTCATGGAGCGGCTCCGAGTGGGGTTTATTGTTTATCAAGCTGTTTAGACAGGGGCGTCAGACCAAAACATAAAGACTCGCCGCGTTTATTCGACTAACTGGACTAATACGCATGGTGTTTTTCCGGTCCTTGAAAACGGCGATAAATGCATGGGCGCGAACCTGCCGATACTGACCGGCGAATTGTAGACGCGCATTAAAAAATTCGCCTCGTGGCTGCACACTGCGGTCAGCCCGATGCATTTCGCGGGTGCTGAGTGCGCGGTTGAAAGGTGTTTTTAATCGACGGCAAACGATCCGCGCATCGGCCTTGATGATCGGCCTCTATACGCCAGTGAATCTAGTTGAATCAATGCCGGGCGATTTTGTTAGCATGGATCCGGTCTGACTATCCGAAGGAGCAGCACACATGGACGACTCGCAATGCACTCAATTCCTCTCGGACATTCGCCGGCCGCTGTTGGCGCTGCACAAAGCCATTCTCGATCACGAACGTGCCGTGTACGAAAAGGAATTTGGCCCGGTCACACCGGCAGCTTTCCTGCAGGTGCTCATCAACGGGTCGGGGTTCCGCTGGCTCGCGGCGCTCTCGACAGTCATAGCGAACGTCGACGAAATTCTCGACGATAAGGAAGCCGAAGCCGCCGACCGCATCGCCGCGGCCGAAGCGGTGACGGGACTTTTCTCGCCGGACCAGCCGAACAATACTTTTTTGCCACGCTATCTGCCGCTGTTGCAGGCCGATCCGGCGATCCTGCATCACCATGGCCAGGTGTCGCAGTTGTTACGCGGGTACGAATCGAAGTAGCCGGTTGCGCGCGGCCTTCTGCGCTCGTGTGGTGCGAGTTCGGGCCGCGCTGATCGTGTGGCGCGTTGCGTTCACCCGCCTCGGCTCCCGAATTTCCTCACCATTGAATACGCGCGCTTCGACCCATCGCGCCGTGTCTGCGCGATGACGGCATGGGTGCGCCGTCGTCGCGATTACCAGGGTTTTCGAACACGTCCAACGCAACGAGGCCTTGTTTCAGGCCAATTTATGCGCGATTCGTAAGAGTGCGTGTTGCCGGCCTCGCTCGTTTTCGATTGAAACGAGTGCGCGATCTGGTCATGGCTCAATTTGCCTGGCTTTGCTGAATAAAACAAAGGTGAGCTTCTGCGGGAGATCTTCTGCGGGAGCTACGAAAAGCCGGTCAGCATGCTTCACGAAGCCCTGCTAAGGTAGGCAGACCTTCTTGCAACGCTCATCGCCATGCAAATCTGGCCGCTCCCCGAAAGCTATGCCTTCCGCGATCAAACCGTGCGTTTCAACGTGACGGGCAATGGTCCGCCGCTGGTGCTGGTTCACGGCACGCCGTTTTCTTCATATGTGTGGCATCGCATTGCACCGCATCTCGCCCAGACACGCACTGTCTATTACTACGATCTGCTCGGCTACGGGCAATCCGAACAGCGCGACGGCGCGGACGTCTCGCTCGGCGTGCAGAACGCCTTGCTGGCGGAATTGCTCGCGCATTGGCAACTGACAAGCCCGGACGTCATCGCGCACGATTTCGGCGGCGCGACTTCATTGCGCGCGCATCTGATCGATGGCTGCGACTACCGCAGCCTCACGCTGATCGATCCGGTAGCGGTCGCGCCATGGGGTTCGCCGTTCGTGCGGCATGTGCGCGATCACGGCGACGCGTTTGCCGGACTGCCGCCGTACATTCACGAGGCGGTGGTGAAAGCGTATGTGCGCGGCGCGATCGCGCGCGAGATTGCGGACGACGAACTCGCGCCCTATGTGACGCCATGGCTCGGCGCAACCGGCCAGCCCGCGTTCTACCGGCAGATTGCGCAAATGGATCAGCGCTACACCGACGAGGTCGAAGCGCGCTATGCGCAGCTACGTTGCCCGGTGCAAATTCTGTGGGGCGAAGAAGACCAGTGGATTCCACTGGCGCGCGGCCGTCAACTGGCCGCGGCCATACCGGAAGCGCGCTTTCAGGCGGTGCCGAAAGCCGGCCATCTGATGCAGGAAGACGCGCCGGAAGCGATCGTCGCCGTGGCGCTGCTGTGGCTGGATTGAAGGCGCGCGCCTAGCCGCGTCCTTGGGGCAGGTACGGCATCGGATCGATCGGTTTGCCGTCGCGGCGCAACTCGAAACCCACGGAAACGCGCGAGTTCTTTTCGTCGCCCATCTCCGCGATCTGCTGCCCCTGCATGACGATATCGCCGGTTTTGACCAGCAGCTTGCGGTTGTGCGAGTAGGCGGTCAGAAAGTCCTTGTTGTGCTGGACGATGATCAGACTGCCGTAGCTGTTCAGGCCCGTGCCGGCGTACATCACCTTGCCGTCGGCCGCGGCGCGTACCGGATCGCCCGGCCTGCCGCCGATTTCGATGCCGCGTGTTTCGCCCGGCTGGAATCCCTCGACCACCCGTCCGCCCGCGGGCCAGGCCAGCGCTACGCCGTTCGCGTGCCGTGCGGTTTGATGCGCCACTTCGCGTGCTTCAGCGGAGCTAGGCGCCGGCGACTGCGGGGCTTGCGCGGTCTGCGCGGCTTGCGACGGTAACTGCGTAGCGCCCGGCGCCAACGCCGGCTGCCGCGCGGCGACCGAAGCACTCGATGCGGACGCCGCCGCGGCTTTCGCTGCCGCATTGGCGGCATTGGCCGCATTCACCGCCCGCACCGTTTCCGGCGACGCGACATGCAAGACCTGTCCCAACTTCAACCGCGAGGACGCCTTCAATCCGTTCCACGCCTGCAACTGCTTCACGCTGCAATGATGATGCTGCGCGATGCGCGCCAGGCTGTCGCCACGTTTGACGCGATACACGAGCGGCGGCGAATTCTTGAGCAGCGCGCTCCCGTCGGCATTGATGCCGGGCGGTGCAACCGCTGTCGCATCGGAGGCCGGCGCGGTTGCCGCCGGCGCACCGGACGCGGGCGCTGCGCCCGCTGCCGCGCCTGTCTGCGCGCCCTGCTGGCCCACATTCGCACAACCGCTGACCGCCAGCGCGACCCATACGCCAGCCAGACTGGCCATCATTGTTCTGTCGAAGCGCTTTCCCATCTTGTTCGACTCCTGCCTCGTTCATTGGCGAGCTGGATGTTGCCTTGTCGCAAGCGATGCGCACGCCCGCACGGCGCGCTGCTTTCCCTGCGACACGACAAAGCCGCCTCGTGCGGCGCTCGCCCTCACCTTGCCGACCAATCCAACCCCTCGCCTTCACAAGCTGCCGAACACTTGGACGCGCCCATGGCGCCCGCCGAAACAGCCGATCTTCCGCGGAAAGGGCCAGATTGCCGATTAAAATTCAAGCGGAATTGTAAAGTGCGTTTTATACAAAACGCGTCGAGCCACATACTTTGATACAAACCTTACGCTGGGTATTGCGGAAAACGTTGCGCATGCAACGTGAACGCGCGGCGCGTGCCCGTCAGGCATCCGCATGACCGTCGCAATTCCGGTTGTTGCAGGACCGCGTTTCGTGTACTGCGGCGGATCGGGTGCGCGTTTGCAATTCATGCAAAAGGCACCTGCGGCCCCACCTCGGCAAACGCGCGATAACGTTTGCATTAACGGCAGAGTGGCGTGAAAACTTGAATCGTCAGCGGGTGGCGACCGTGGGAGTGAAGTGAGAGTCGTCGCGGCGCTCGGACGGAACGGCGTCCGTCCGGCGCGACCGGACAGGGCTAGCTGTAATACTGCCCCTGGTATTTCACGTAACCGACCGGGTGATGCGTGAAGTGCAGCACCGGCAGAACGGGATTGCGATTGTCTTCGGTGGGATAGGCTTTGGCGTCGGGGATGTACTCGCCCTGGGCTTCGATCGGCTCGCCTGCCTGCAAGTTGGGAATCTCATGCGCGAGGCCCTCGTTGTCGCCGAACCGCACGGCGACGAAGACCTCGGTGCCCACGAGATTTTCCGTACCGCCTTCGAACTTCACCACAGTGTCGATCTTGATGACGAAGTGCTGGTGATTGGCGCCGTTGTGATTTTCCGGGCTGGCGAACACCTTGCTGATCGTGCCTTGCACGCAGGCCAGCGGCGCGCCCAGCGAATAAACGTAACTATGATGCGGAAGGATCTCCGTCGCGCGATTGCTCATGAAGTCTCCGTGAAAGGAATCTGCCTTGCCTACGGCGGAAACGTAAGGGCGCGCCGCAAGCCGGTAGCGGCGCGATACCATTTGAGCAGACCATGGCGCGCGAGTTCATTGCGCGACATCACGAGGAGGCACGATGACCGAAGCGGCGCAAGCAAAAACCGACGCCCTTAACAACCCGAGGCGTCGGTTTCTGCGAATGCCTGCGCACAGCGCCCTGACGGTAGGCGCCGGAAGCACATCAAAGGTTCAACGCAGTGCTTTCACCGCATCCGCCGTCACATCGGCAGGCTGGCCGCCCCACGTCGCACGCAGATAATTGGCGAGTTGCGCGAGTTCCATATCGCTGAGTTGCGTGGCGAAGCCGGGCATCTCCTGCATCCGTTCGAGGCCCGGAAAATCCTGCGCGCCGATGCCGTCGAGCATCGCCGCAATCAGATTGTGGGCATCGCTTTGACGCAGCGTCGAATTGCCGTGCATCGGCACGGCAACATGCGGCTTGCCCTCGCCGTTCAATCCATGACAGCCCGCGCACACGCCCAGATACACGTTGCGCCCTGCTTCGAGCTGAGCGGCGTCCGCGGAAACCGGCTGCAGCGGTTGCGGCGCGGGGGCCTGGTCGCCGAGCAGGTAGGTCGAGATCGCGCGCAAGTCCTCATGCGTCAGGTACTGGCTGCTCAGATGCACCACGGGATACATCTCGCCGAATGCCGAGCCCTGCGGCGCGATGCCGGTGGCGAAGAACGTCTGCAAATCCGCCGCGGTCCAGCCGCGAGCCGCGAGACCATGCGGCGTGATATCCGGCGCCGCGATCCGGCCAAGCGCCGCGCCGGTCAACGGCTTGGCACCGTCGAGCTGGCCGAACGTGCCGCGCGGCGTATGACACTCGGTGCAATGGCCGAGCGCGCTCGCCAGATAGCGTCCGCGATTCCACTGCGCCGTCTGTCCCGTCGACGCATCCGGCAACGCGTCTTCCAGGAACATCCAGTTCCAGAAACGCACGCCGAAACGCAGCGTGAACGGGAACGACAGTTCGGGCTCGTGGTTCGCCACCGCGGCCGGCTTCTGCGCCATCAGGTACGCGTAGATCGCATCGCTGTCCGCGCGCGACAGCCGGCGGTACGACGTGTACGGCATGGCCGGATAGAGCCGCTTGCCCGGTGCCACGCCGTCGTGCAGCGCCTTGTACAGGTCGTCCGCGCTCCAGTTGCCGATACCGTGGTCCTTGTCCGGCGTGATGTTCGTGCCGTAGAAGGTGCCGAACGGCGAAGCCAGCTTCACGCCGCCGGCGAACGGCGCGCCGTCTGCCGCGGTGTGGCAGGCGGCGCAATCGGCGGCTTTGACGAGGTAGCGGCCGCGCGCGAGTGGATCGGCGGCGGTGGCTTGCGGTCCCAATGCGGCGGCCGCGGCCAGTGCGGCGGAGTCGTCGTGCTTACCGCCGCACGCGCTCAGCGTGAGCACCGTACCGAGCAGCAAGAGCGTGCGGCGCAAGGTGATGGGTCGCCTCATTGTGCGGCGTCCTTTACGAGGCCCGGCGTCGTCAGCACGACTTCCTTCACGGCTTCGTAGTAGCGCACGTAGCCCGTGCAGCGGCAGATGTGATCGTTCAACGCTTCGGTAATGGTTTCCTCGACGTTGTCTCTAGCGACCGGCTGACGCTTCAGGCGTTCGATCAACACGGTCGCCGCATTGACGAAGCCCGGCGTGCAATAGCCGCACTGAAAACTGAAGTGCTCGAGAAACTTCTGCTGGATCGGCGCCAGTGCGACGACCTCGCCGGCTTCGTTGCGCTTCGCGTGGCCTTCGATCGTGCGAATGGACTTGCCGTGAAAAAAATTCGCGCCGGTGATGCAGGTGCGCACTTCTTCGCTGCTGCCGTCCGGTTTGTCGACGATCACCACACACGCGTGGCAAACACCCTGGCCGCAGCCGAGGCGCGAGCCGGTCAAGTGAAGGTACTCGTGCAAATAGTCGATCATCATCAGGCCGGCGGGCACATCGGTGGGGCCGACGATCTCGCCGTTCACCTTGATCGACAACGGCATCGAGCGGAATTGCGTCAGCGGTCGCTCGACCGCGCTGGCTGCGGACGCACCCGCAGGCGCGCTGGCAGCGACGGCAGCCGAAGCCGCGGCGACGCCGCTCGCCTGAGTGGCAAAAGAACCGCTTGCAGAGGCGGCGTAAGCGCTGCTTGCGGAAGCGCCACTTGCTGCAGCAGCGCTTACCGCGCCACTAGCGACATTTGCGTTGGTTTGATTGGGGGCCGTCATGCGAGCACCTCCTGAATACGTTGCGGGGTGACCGGCAGGTCGGTAAAGCGATGCCCGATCGCGTGCGCGATTCCGTTCACGATGGCGCCGACCACGGGAATCATCACCACTTCGGCGATGCCCTTCGGCGGATCGGTTTCGGTCAGCGGCGGCAGCACTTCGCCGGTCTGCGTCCAGACGGCGACGTCCGTCGCGCGCGGCAAGTGGTAACGATTGAAGTTCCATGTCCCGTTGCCGGGGCCGTCTTCGTAGAGCGGCAGATATTCATGCAGCGCGTGGCCGATGCCCATGGCCAGACCGCCTTGCAACTGGCCGGACACGAGTTGCGGCGAGATCTGATTGCCGCATTCCATGATCGAGTGATGCGCGAGCAGCTCGACCTTGCCGCTTGCTTCATGCACCGACAGTTCGACCAGCGTGCCGACCGCGCTGTAGTACGTCACGGCCGCGTTGTTGCGCTGGACCGGCGGAATGAACACACGCTGACGATCCAGCACGCGATAGCGATTCGGCGTGGTCTGCGTCTTCTGCTTATCGGCAGACGCGCTGTCGCCGTAGCGCACCGCGAGCCCGTCGAGCGGCCAGCGCTCGATGCTGCCGTCGATCTCGAAGTCCGCTTCGGTCCACTGCCACCGGTTGAACACGTGCACGGTCGCGCCGGTCACGAGTCCGAGTTCGTGAGCCTTGTTCGCGAGCTGTTCGAACGGCAGCGCTTCGAGGCCTGCCGCGGAGAGCTTGCCGTCGACCCAGCGCGCGTCTTCGATACGCACCAGCAACGGCGCGGCCTGGCCGCCGCCAATGCCCTGGCTCCAGATCGACATCGCCGCCGGCCACAGACCATGCGTGAACACGACGCGCGCCGCTTCGCGCGTGCTGTGCGTGAAGTAGTAAGCGGAATTCGTCGCGCTCGAGGGCGACGCGTAACCCGGCGACCAGCGCGGATTCGCCGCGAGTTTGTCCTGATCGGCTTGCGACATCATGTACGGATCGCCGCTCGTCACCACGGGCAGATCGGGCCAGTCGGTGATGGCGACGTGCACGTCGGTGGCCGGCTTGCCGAGCCATTTCGCCACCGCGACGGCCTGCGAGGTCGACATGCCGGTGCCGATTTCGGCGGCCGTGTGTTGCAGGCTGATCTTGCCGTCGGCACTGAATTCGACCTTCGCGAACGAAGTCTCCGCGCCGGTGCCGAAGTCCTTCTGCACGCACGCGAAGCCGACGCCGTAACGCTTGCCCGGATGCGCCGCTTCGAACTCGGCCTTGCGCTTCGCGCGGTTCGTCCACAGCGGATGCAGCTTGGCTTTGTTCAGCACATCGTCGACGCGAATCGCGCCGGCCGGCACTGCGCCTTGCGTGTTCTTCATGCCGGAACGCAACGCATTTTTCAGGCGGAACTCGATCGGATCGAGTTCGAGCTGCGCGGCGATTTCATCGATCATCATCTCGGTCGCGGCCATGCTCTGCAGCGTGCCGTAGCCGCGTGCGGAACCCGCGTCGATCGCGCGCGAAGCAATCGCCACCGCCGACAGATCGTTCTTCGGGAAGTAATAGATCGACTGCGCGGCCGTCGCACCGACCATTGCCACCGACGGCGAGAAGTTGCAACGTCCGCCGCCGTTCGCTTCCATCTGCGCCTTGAACGATTGCAGCAGGCCGGTTTTTTTATCGACGGCGATGCGGTAGTTCATCTTGAACGCGTGGCGCTTCAACGAAGTCTGGAACTGCTCGTAGCGATCGTTGGCGAGGCGCACGGGACGGCCGTCCGAATACATTGCGCAAACGAGGCCGTAGAACGGCACGTTGAAGTGATCCTTGGAACCGTAGCCCACCGTGTAACACGGGTGGAGGAACAGATGCTTCACCGGGAACGCGCACTTCGCGACCATCTCGGCCGCGCTGTCGGCAACCTCCGACGGCGCCTGGGTCGGCACGACCATATGCAGCGATTGCGTCGCCGCGTCGTACCAGCAGTTCGCGTTGTCGGGCTCGAGCGCGGCCGTGTCGATCGACTGCGTGTTGTACTCGCGCTCCATCACCAGCCAGTCGGCCGACGGCTGATCGAGTTCCTGCTGGATGCGCGCGGCGTGGAACATGCCCTGCTCGTCGAGCTTGCCGTGTTCGACGCCGTCCGGCCACACCGGCTGGTGCTTGCGCATCATGCTCGGGAAAACAGGCGCGTCTTTCAGACTGGAGAAGGTGTCGTCGTCGTACGGCGTCTTGCCGCCGACGCGCACGAAGCGGAACGTGCCCCACGGATCGCGTTCGAGCGCGCCGGTCGACGCTCCGTAACGGATGATCTGATCCTGAAACTTCAGCTTGTCTTTTGCGAAGCGGAAGCGCGCGAAGTCGTGATAGATCAGGATCGCCACCGCCTGGCCGAGATACGCGGGCGTCTTGCCCGGCGGCAACAGCATGTCGTCGCCGTAGAAAGCCGGGAAGATCAGGCCGTCGCGCGCCAGATCGGCAGCGGTGATCACGCGGTCCGGCTTCAGTTCGTCGCCGAGCAGCGACAGGTCGAAGCCTTCGTAGCTGCGGTCGGCTTGCGTCGTGCGCAGAATGAAAGCGTGCGATTGCTGCTGCGGCCAGTGCGGCATGTCGGCGGCGCGAATGTCGCGCGCGAACACTTTCGAGCCCGTAACTTTGGAGATCCCGTCGATGCGGAATTTCGCCTGACCGTTGGCCGCATCCCACTGCACGGGCGTCAGGATTTTCTCTTCGAACAACGCAGCGAATGCGCGGCTGCCCATCGGCGCGATATACACCGACACACCCGCCAACACGCTGGCCTTCAGAAAACTGCGACGCGAAAGGTCGAGTTTCCCCATGGACTTCTCCTTTAGTGAATACGGCGGCAACCCGGCCTCGCGGGGCTTCCATCGAGGCGGCCCGCGAGGCAACGGTTCCGGCGTCGTCAGAAAGACGCGGGCGCGGACCGTCGCACGCGAGCGTCCGCGTGTGTGCTGGCACACACGACGAACTTGCGCTGGACGGCTGTCACCACGAGGGAGGCATTCGAACCGCGGACGCTATCTAACGTCCGGGCGTACCGGCGACCTGCGACGACCGTCACTTCGATCGCGCCGCGGTCGATCTGATTGACCTTGAACTACCGTGCGTTGCCTTTCCTTGCCCCACAGAGGGCAAGGGGCCGGATTATCGCGTTAATTCGCCGCAGCGTGCGTCAAATTTTGTGCCCTATCTCGCAAATAACGGATCCGGTATGAAGCGCCATATTCACGGGATTACAGCGGTTTATGGCGCTTTATTCTTTGGTCTTTTAATCAGTATCCCGAACTATGCACGCACGATGCTGATGCCCAAGGCCTCGAACGGCGAGGTCAACACCTCATCCGTGTTCTGTTCGACGACGATCGCACTGGCCGCCGTGACATCCGCGATCTTATACGCCGAGGCCGCATTAAGTTTTTCTGCCGACGCCAGCACCACCGTCTCCGCGGCATGTTCCGCGAACGCGCGTTTCACATAGGCCTCTTCCCTATCGCCGGTGCTCAGGCCCGCTTGCGGATGCACGCCGGTCACGCCCATGAAATACAGGTCCGCGCGAATGTGGCTGAGCGCTTCGATGGCCGCGGCGCCGACGTTGACCATCGAATGCCGGAACAGGCGGCCGCCGATCATGACGACCTCGAGCTGGGCATGCTCCGCGAGTTCGACGGCAACGCTCGGGCTATGCGTGACGATCGTCGCCCGCAAGTCGCGCGGCAGATGGCGCGCCAGTTGCACGGCCGTCGTGCCACCGTCGACGAACGCAATCTGGCCGTGCGCGATCATGCCCGCCGCCGCCCGGCCGATCGCCGCCTTCGACGCCAATTCGATCCGCTCGCGCCCGGCAAAATCCACTGCCGCCGGCGACGCCGGCAGTGCGCCGCCATGCACGCGCTGAAGCTGGCCTTCGGCGGCGAGTTCGCGCAGATCGCGGCGAATCGTGTCCTCGGAGACTTCGAATTCAGCGCTCAAGCTTTTAGCGATCACTTGCCCGTTGCGCTTGAGCGCGTCGAGTATCAGCTGCTTTCTTTGCGATGTGAGCATGGCGGTGGTCCTCAGCGGATTTTCGCGGGTTTGCACGAAATTACTTGTTTTTGCGCGATATCGCACGATACCATGATTCGCATACGGAGCGAACCGCGTTTCCCACTGACAGGATACGAGCCATGAACGAAACCGCCGAACGGGTCAGGATTGTCGACGTCGAAGTGCTGTCGGACGACTGGTACGTGCTGAAAAAAACCACCTTCGACTACCGGCGCGCCGACGGCAGTTGGCAGCGCCAGAGCCGCGAAACCTACGACCGCGGCAACGGTGCAACGCTGCTGCTCTACGAACCGCACCGGCGCACGGTCGTGCTGACGCGGCAGTTCCGGCTGCCGGCGTTCGTCAACGGTCATCACGGCATGCTGATCGAGACGCCGGCCGGGCTGCTGGAGACCGCGTCGCCGGAAGAGCGGATTCGCGCGGAAGTCGAGGAAGAAACCGGCTACCGTGTGCACGACGTCCGCAAGGTCTTCGAGGCCTTCATGAGTCCAGGTTCGGTCACGGAGAAGCTGCACTTTTTCGTCGCTGAATACGATGCAGTGGCGAAAGTCGGCACGGGCGGCGGCCTCGCTGACGAAGGCGAGGACATCGAGGTGCTGGAACTGCCGGTGGAGAATGCGCTGGCGATGATCGAGCGCGGCGAGATCGTCGACGGAAAGACCATCATGCTGTTGCAGTACGCCAGGTTAAATCTGTTCGGCACCTAGCTCAAAACATGGCGAGTTTCCGTACTTTTCGGACTGATCTTAAGCGGCATTAGGAAAAGGACGATAGGTTGGACAAGGCAATAAAAATATTCTTGCGTATCCCGTTGAGGTCGACCGGCGCCGTAGTCAAGGCGGTGCCGGTTTTATCGAATGGAAAACCTTTCCGTCAGAATATTTTCGATGCGCCGCTTTTTGTCAAGGCGGTGCATACAGCCGAGGTTCAAATGGATTCTCTCAGTTCAGCAAGCCGATTCATGAGCGGTTTTTTCTTCGGCACGCTGATTGCCGCCGTCGTCATGGTGCTCCTGTGCAATGCCGGCGAATTTTCGCCGTTCATGGCCAAACTGCATGCGCTGGAACAGGTTATCCTGACCGCGCTGATTTCCATCGTCATCGTCGATGCAAGGCCATTGGCCTACAAAACCGTGTGGCGCGAGCGCCGCTGCAGCTTCGTCCTGGATGAAGACATCAACGCCACGCTTCGCGGCCGGACCTTCGGCATTCCGTTCGGCGTGATCGTCGGCATTCTGTTTCAGAATTACGTGATGAATTGAGCGTTAATCCGGTTTAAATACACTGCTCGATATTCACTGCATTCAATCCGCGCGCCTTGTGATAATCCTTATCCAAGGCGCGCGATTCGTTTTACCTCTTCCCTTTTCCCACTGCTGGCTGATCGATTAGCCGATCAATGCCCGCTGCGTTCGCTGTCCAGATGCGCCATCTGCACTTCGTTGTAGCGCGAGCCCGCCACGGCGTCAGGCGGAATCGCCGCTTCGATGCGCGCCAGTTCGTCGGCGCCCAGTTTCAAGCCGGTGGCGGCGAGCGCATCCGTCAACTGGCCGCGGCGCCGTGCGCCGACCAGCGGCACGATGTCGTCGCCGCGTGACAGCGCCCACGCGATTGCCAGTTGCGCCGGACTGGTGCCGCGCGCGTCGGCGATCCCGCGCAACGTTTCGACCAGCGCCAGATTGCGCTCGAGGTTCTCACCCTGAAAGCGCGGGCTCACGCTGCGAAAATCCTTCTGCGCGCCGCGCTCTTTCGACCACGCGCCGCTCAGCAAACCACGCGACAACACGCCGTACGCCGTGATGCCGATGCCGAGTTCACGGCACACCGGCAAGATTTCGGCCTCAATGCCACGCGACATCAGCGAATATTCGATTTGCAGATCCGCAATCGGCGCGACGGCCCGCGCCCGGCGCAGCGTGTGCGCGCCGACTTCCGACAAGCCGATCTGACGCACATAGCCTTCCTTCACCAGATCGGCGATAGCGCCGACGGTCTCCTCGACCGGCACCGCCGGGTCGAGTCGCGCGGGACGGTAAATGTCGATATAGTCGGTGCCGAGCCGCCGCAGCGTGTAAGCGAGGAAATTGCGCACCGCCACCGGCCGCGCGTCGAAGCCGATCCAGCCGCCGGCCGGATCACGCATTCCGCCGAATTTCACGCTGACCACCACGTTCTCGCGCTGACGCCCTTGCAGCGCGTCGCGGATCAGCATTTCGTTGTGGCCCATGCCGTAGAAGTCGCCCGTGTCGAGCAGCGTGATGCCGGCGTCGAGCGCCGCGTGAATCGTGGCGATGCCTTCGTCGCGGTCGGCCGGACCGTATAGATCGGACATGCCCATGCAGCCGAGGCCGATGGCGGAAACTCGCGGGCCTTGCTGGCCCAGTTGACGTGTATTCATTGCGTGCCTTCCCGAAGTCGTTTGATCGCGTTGAGGATGACGGCGAACCGGCGTGTCTGAAGGTGCGCTTGCAGCCGCGCCTGAGGCCGCGCTTACAGGCGGGTTCGCCAACTCTGAGCGGCATTCTGCGCCTGGCCCGCCTAGCGATAAAGGCGCGCCGCTCGATCAGATTGGTCGAAAACGGTTAACAATCGGCACAATGGAAAGCCACCGAACCCGGCCCGAGCGGGCTCAGACGGAGAGCATCGTCGATGGATCACTTGCAGGCCATGAAAATCTTCGCGCGCGTCGCGCAACTCGGCAGCTTCACCAAGGCCGCCGAGCAGATGCAGCTGCCGCGCCCCACCGTGAGCAACGCGATCCAATACCTGGAAAGCCATCTGCGCGTGCGGCTGCTTCAGCGCACCACGCGGCGCGTCGCGCTCACGCCCGAAGGCGCCGCTTATCACGAGCGCTGCGTCCAGGTGCTAGCCGATATCGACGACGCCGAGGCGCTCTTCGCCGATGTCACCACCGGCCCGCGCGGTGTGATCCGCGTCGACTTGCCGGAGCGGCTGGCGTTGCACGTGGTGATTCCCGCGCTGCCGGATTTCTTCGCGCGCTATCCGGACATTCGCGTCGTGCTGAGCGCGACCGACCGCATGATCGATCTGATCGAGGACGGCGTCGATTGCGCGGTGCGGGTCGGCAGCATGAGCGACACGACGCTGGTCGCGCGGCGCATCGGCGAGTTCGAGCAGTTCAATTGCGCGTCGCGCGGCTACATCGAGAAACATGGCCTGCCGCGTACGCCCGCCGATCTGGACGAGCATGTCGCGGTCGGTTTTTTCTCCAGCCGCAGCGGGCGCGATCTTGACTGGGAATATCTGGAACAAGGCGAACTGAAGACGGTGGCAATGCGCAGCGCCGTCTCGGTCAACAGCGCGCATGCCTATATCGGCTGTTGCCTCGCCGGACTCGGCATGATTCAGGGGCCGGTCGGCGGCGTGGATGCGCTGCTGTTCGAGAGCGGTGAGCTCGTCGAAGTGCTGAAGGACTGGAGAGCGCCGCCGCTGCCGGTGTCGGTGGTATTTCCCCATGGCCGGCATCTGGCGCCGCGCGTGCGGATTTTCGTCGACTGGGTGGCGGAGTTGATTGGCGCCAGGACGCCCGCGCGGTACGGTCAGGCAAGGTGAAATCAGAACTTATGCCGGATCGCCGCGCGCACCACGACCTGCTTCGAGGTCGATGACGGCGACTGCGTGCCGACGTTGAAGGCATCGTCCAGAATCGAATAGGTCGTGTCGCCGGTCACCTGCTGATACTGGCCCTGGATGTAGACATCGGTGCGTTTGGACAGGTTGTAATCCGCCATCAAACCGAACGAGTGAATTTTCGGCTTCACGCCGCCGGTCGAGGCGTCGTAGGTTTCCATCGTGTACACATACTGCGCGCCGACGAACAGCATCGGCGAAATCTGATACTTGCCGTTCACCTCGAAGTTCTGATACTTCAGCGAGTTCAGCAATACGCCCGGCGGCACGAGCGGCGTCACGCCTAGATAGCCGTTGCCGGTCGGGTCCAGATAGTTCGAGTTCGTATAGACGAAGCCGGCTGTCGCCGGCCCGAACGTGTAAGTGATGCCGCCGCCGAACACGCGCATGCGGGCGGCGATGAAGCTGGCGTCGTTCGCCGTGATCGCACCGTTCACGCCATTGCCGGGGTTGTCGGCCTGCAGATAGGCCGCGGCCACCAGCAGGCCGCCATAGGTATACTGACCGCCGAAACTGTACGCGCGATTGTTAGCGAAGCTGGTGTCGTTGCTGAAGCTATACACGCCGCCAAACTGGAAGCCGGACAGCGACGGACTCGTGTACTTGACCGAGTTGTCGAGCCTGAACGAGTTGTCCGTATTGTCGTTGTCGTACGGGTGCGAGAAGAGCGAGCCGGCCCAGTTGCCGTTCGCCGTGGTCTGGGCCAGATAGTCGACCACCGAATCGTACTGGCGGCCGAACGTCAACGTACCGAACCGGTTCGCGCTCAAGCCGACGAAGGCCTGGCGGCCGAACATGCGGCCGCCCTGATTGAGCCGCCCGGAACTCACGTCGAAACCGTTTTCCAGCTGGAAGATCGCCTTCAGGCCGCCGCCCAGGTCCTCGGCGCCTTTCAGCCCCCAGCGGCTGCCTTGCGCAAAGCCGCTCGCCAGTTCATAGACATGGCCGCGGCCGACATTGTTGGTGTAGTTGATGCCTTCGTCGAGCACGCCATACAGCGTGACGCTCGTCTGCGCCAGGGCGGGCGCGGCGAAAGCGGCGGACATGGCGGTGGAGACAGCTAGCGCGAACACTTGCTTGTTCATGACGATCTCCCTGCACTCGAGCAATGGGACAACTCGATCCGGCCGCTTGTTCTTTGCGCCTCGCAAGGTGCTGCACCGACCTCGACGCGCTTTACAGAAATCCTCACACGCCGTTAGGCCGCCGTCCATTGGGTGTCGTGTCGATATCTAAAAACGTTGCAAAATCTCCACTTGGTGCGGCGGGCCCTGTTGTCGCGGCGCTCATTGAGGTAAACGGCGCAACGCCACACGGACTTGACACCGGCGGCGCGCCCGCACCGCGCGGGCCGCCTTGCCCTGTCTCAAGCCGATTTGTCACGAAAAGAAATATAATCGCGAACTTCTTGCGGCGGCGCAGCGGAACTCCGCGCCGCCACCCGGGTCACTTTTATCGCCTCCTGCAACCGTGCCGCGTCCGGCCGGTTGGACAGCGGCGACGCGGGTCGCGTATCCGCCCCGGCATCCCAATCCAATTTCTAAAAGCCTTGTGAGACGCCTGCCGCGCTGAACCAGCGCGCCGTCGCACGGGGTTTGCTTTTGGCGAACACAATGCAAAAGTCGCAATCCCGCCTGATCGAACTCGATTTTTTTCGGGGGTTGGTCCTTCTGATCATCGTCGTCGACCACATCGGCGGCAGCATTCTGTCGCGCGTCACGCTGCACGCCTACGCACTATGCGATGCCGCCGAGGTGTTCGTGTTCCTCGGCGGCTTTGCGACCGCCACGGCCTACGCGGCGCTGGCCGAACGGCGCAACGAGACGATCGCGCGCAGCCGCTTCCTGCGGCGCTCGCTGGAAATCTACCGGGCATTCCTCGTCACCGCCGCGCTGATGCTGCTGGTCAGCGCCGCGCTCAGCGCGTTCAGCATCGACGGGCCGAATCTCGCCACCACGGATCTCGACGATCTGATGGACACCCCGCTCGCGGCGCTCGGCGACATCCTGCTGTTCCGCCGCCAGCCGTATCTGGCTTCGGTGCTGCCCATGTACGCGTTCTTCGCGCTGCTGGTGCCGATGATCCTGCCGCTCGCGCGCAGCAAGCCGTGGCTGCTGCTGGCCGGCAGCGTCGCGTTGTGGGCCGGCGCGCCGGCCATCGACGCCTACCTGCCCGCCGCGCCGGACATGCACTGGGATTTCAATCCGTTCGCATGGCAGTTGCTGTTCGTGCTCGGCGTGCTGGCGCGTTGCCAGCCGGTTTATCAACGCGTGAGCGCACACCGTCTGAGCTGGCTCGTCAGCCTGCTGGCGTTCGCCGTGGTCGCGGCCGCCGCTTACTACAAGCTGTTTATCGAGCACGAGCCGCTCGATGCCAGCCTCAAGCAAAACCTCTCCTATCTGCGGGCTGTCAATTTTCTCGCCGTCGCATGGCTCGTCGCCAATCTGATTCAGCTCGGCTGGGCAAGAAAGCTCGCGCAATGGGTCCCTTGGGTCGGCGTGATCGGCCGCAAAGGGTTGCTGTGCTTTATCGCCGGCGCGGTGATCTCGCTGGTGGTCGATTCGGTGCTGTACGCGGCGACGGACGGCTATCTGAACTATCCGCTCGGACTGCTCGCGGATGCAATCGCGATCGGCGCGCTGTTCGCGGTGGCGCTGGGCGCGGAGCCGCTCAAGCGTCTGGCCGGCCGGTTGTATGGCGGGCGGCTGCGCACGTCGCCCTGAGCGATATGCATGCGGAATGGCGCGGGCTCACCGCCTGCCGGTCCCGGGCCATTCTCCGCCACTCACTCATGTTCCATGCAATCGTCCGCTGAGTTCGCTAGCGGTCAAAATGTTCCGCCGATCCTGATAGCATGACGGCCGCGCCCGACCCGCGCGGCGGCCTCCTACTCTGACATGCGTCTATTCCTACGTTCCGCCCTCGTTGCGCTCTGCGCAGCCTCGATCAGCGCGCCGGTGCTCGCCAGCACCGTGATCAGCCGCAGCTTCCATTCCGACGCGCTCGGCCGCGACTGGGCCTACACGATCTATCTGCCGACCGGCTATCGCCATGACGCCGGCCGCCTGCCCGTCCTGTATCTCCTGCACGGCAATAACGGCGACGCCAACGACTGGATCACGCAAGGCCATCTGCAGAGCACGGCCGACGCATTAATCGAGCATAAGGACATGCCGCCCGTCGTGATCGTGATGCCGCAAGGCGGCACGGACTGGTACGTCGATCGCAAGGAGAAGATGGAGACCGCGTTCTTCGACGATCTGCTGCCCGAGATCGAGGCGCGCTATGCGGTCTCGACGCAACGCGCCGCACGGATGATCGGCGGTGTCTCCATGGGCGGTTTCGGCGCGCTGCGTTATGCGATGACGCAACCCGAGCGCTTCTGCGGCGCGCTGCTGCTCAGCCCCGCGATCTATCCAAACGAGCCGCCGCGCGCGTCGGCCGCGCGCCGGGTCGGTGTGTTCGGCGAGCGCGAATTCGACGCGCGCATCTGGCACGAGCTCAACTATCCGGCGCAATGGGACCGCTACATGAGCCGGCCGTACCGTCTGCCGATGTTCATCGCCGCTGGGGACGACGACCTCGCGATCCAGGCCGATGCGTCGTCGCTGTATACGCACCTGCGGCTGGCGGGCAATCCGGCGGCGCTGCGCATAATCGACGGCGGTCATACGTGGGACGTCTGGAGCGCGCTGCTGCCCGCCGCGCTCAAATACACGCTCGGTTGCGTGAAGTCGCAGCCCCAACAGCAACCGCAGCAGCAGCCGCCGCCGCTGGATCATCCGTCAAACCAGCGGCCGTAAAACTCGTGCAACTATCTCACGAGGTCGGTCCACAACACCATCAGCACGGTCATTAGCGCGGGACCGATGAAGATGCCAAGCAGGCCGAACGTTTCCGCTCCGCCGAGTATGCCGAACAGCACGAGCAGGAACGGCAAACGCGTCGAGTTGCCGATCAGTACCGGCCGCACGAAGTGCTCGGCGATGAACACTACGACCGAGCCGAACACGGCGAGGCCGACACCCGCCGCGACCGAGCCTTGCGAGGCCAGCCACAAGGCCGCGAGACCGAAGGTGAGCGGCGCGCAGAACGGCAGCATGGCGGCGACTGCGGTAACGAGCGCGAGCAGCGCGACATGCGGCAAGCCCGTCACGAAATAGGCGACGCCCAGTAACGCGCCCTCGCCGAGTCCGACCACGACCAGTCCCGACACCGTCCCGCGCACCGCCGTGGCCATGCGTAGCAGAAGCTGCGCGCCGTCTTCGCCAAAGCCACGCCGCATGCCTTTGAGCAGCGAGCCCGACAGGCGCGGTCCCGCCTGAAAAATCACGAACAGCGTGATCAGCATGAAACCGAACACTGCCACGGCATGCGCCGCGCGCGCGCCGAAGTGCCGGCCGAGCGTCATCACCGTGGTGCTGTGCAGCCCTTTCATGGCCGCCGATCCCCGCAGCGGCTGAGCGAGATTGGCCTGCCACCACGCGGCAGCCTGCTGCGCGCCGAACGGCAGATGCTGGATGAAATCGGGCAACGGGATGCCGTTTTCCTGCGCGTCTTTGAACCACTCGCTCATGTCATGCGCTTCGCGCAGCGCCTGGGCAATGCCGATGCCCACCGGCAGCACGACCAGCAACGCGATCGCCAGCGTCAACACGGCTGCGATCAGCGTCGTGCGGCCGGAGAACCAGCGGTTGCGCTCGACCCTGCGCAACAGCGGCCACAGCGCGATCGCAAGCACGGCGGCCCATGCCACCACCGCGATGAAGTCGCGCACGACCCACAACGCCAGCAAGACCAGGCCGATGTACAGCACGAGCGAGGCCGCGTTCTGCTTCTTCAGGCAGTCCGGCACCTCAGGCGGTTCAGGCGGTGCGACAGGCGGGCGTGAATTCATGTGAGCTCTTATGGTTTTTCGAAGGTGCCCCTCAGGGGCTTTCTTCGGCGTGTGTGCGCGAGCCGACCGGAAAAATGCAAAACCGCTACACTGCCATTGCCCGGTCGCTCATCAATAACCACATCTTAAAGGAAGCCCCGGCGCCCCCTTGCAGGCGGTACGCTTGTCTCACTACGTACAACACTGCGTTGCAAAAATCCGACCTATCGTAAATTCAGCATGACAATGGCCCGCGAAGGCCCGTCTTTTCGGGATAGCGCGAATGTCAAATTTTATTGTTGCTGTTTGAAGAACAGTGTTTCAACCGCCGCACAATGGCTATCCGGCGCGCGCGGGACTACATTCGGCACACCACACATACGGAGCCGACGACGATGACCTTAGAGTCCATCCCCCTTGACGGTACCCATGGCGTCCGCATCGAAATTCTCGAGCGCTCGGACACGACGCTCGTGATTCGCTGGGTCGAGCCGGGAAAATGTCACTACGGCGAGCAGCGGTGGCGGCGCAGGTCGGCACATACGTCAGGAACGTGTGCAGTATCGCGCCGCAAGATTCGCCGTGGCGACGCCGTGTTCAAACCGGCCGAGCGGCCAGCGCCGCTGAATGCTTCCGCCATGATCTGCGCTGAACTGCTGGAGTGCGTCGAGGCGTAACGCATCAATCCCTGCCGGCGTCGCGTGCGCGCTCTGCCAATGCGCCTGACGCGCCCGATTCGCCCGGCGGCCCAACCCACATAGCGGCACGCGCATCGCGCGCAACCTGCTTCACGCCGTGGGTAAAACACCCTCTGATTGCGGCCCCTCGCCACGTGCGTTAAGGTGGACGTCGTTGCGTCAAGTCACCTGCCCGCTCCACGCGCGGCGCTAGCGCGACCCGCACTCCACCTACCGCGCCGTGCCCCGTGCGGCGCCGATTGAGGGCATACCATGGCCGAAGACACGCCGGAAACCCGCACGCCAATCGCACCACCCGCGCCCCCCGCGCCTCCCGCTCCGCTCGTCGCACCGCAACAATTCTCCCTGGACGTCCTGCTTGAAAAGTACGCGAAAGGCGACGAGCAATCCGCCGACGACGTATTCAAGCGGGTCGCGCGCGGCGTCGCCGAGGCCGAACCGCAAGCGCTGCGCGAATCGGTCGAGGCGCTGTTCGTCGACAACCTGCGACACGGCGCGCTCGGCGCCGGCCGCATCATGAGCGCGGCGGGCACCGGCATTGCGGCCACGCTGATCAATTGCTTCGTGCAACCCGTGGGCGACGCAATTCAGGGCGTCGACGAACAAGGCCTGCCCGGCATTTACGTCGCCTTGCTGCAAGCGGCCGAAACCATGCGCCGCGGCGGCGGAGTGGGCTACAACTTCTCGGCGATCCGTCCGAAAGGCGCGCGCGTTCACACCACCAGTTCGTCGGCGTCCGGTCCGTGCAGCTATATGGACGTGTTCGATGCGTCGTGCCGCACCGTC
This sequence comes from Paraburkholderia sp. BL17N1, assembly GCF_003634175.1. Taxonomy (NCBI): domain Bacteria; kingdom Pseudomonadati; phylum Pseudomonadota; class Betaproteobacteria; order Burkholderiales; family Burkholderiaceae; genus Paraburkholderia; species Paraburkholderia sp. BL17N1. Next base: position 2,882,548 of record NZ_RBIW01000002.1, on the reverse strand, counting down.
GAGAGCGCCGGTTCGCGGCGCGGCGCGCAAATGGCCGTGCTCGACTGCGACCACCCCGACCTGCTGGAGTTCATCGAGGCCAAGCATTCGAAAGGGCGCTGGAACAACTTCAACGTCTCGGTCGGCGTGACCGATGAGTTCATGCGCGCCGTCGAGGAAGACCAGCCCTGGCAACTCGTGCATCGCGCCGAACCCTCGCCCGCCCAGCGCGCGGCCGACGACGTGCGGCAACGCGAAGACGGCCTGTGGGTCTACAGCGAACGCCCGGCGCGCGCGATCTGGGATCGCATCATGCGCTCCACTTACGACGTCGCGGAACCCGGCATCGTGTTCATCTCGCGCATGAACGATGACAACAATCTGCGCGCCGTCGAAACCATCCGCGCTACCAATCCGTGCGGCGAGCAACCACTGCCGGCGTACGGCTGCTGCAATCTCGGGCCGCTGAACCTCACGCGCTTCGTGATCGATCCGTTCGCGCAGATGAAAGGCCGCAAGCCTTCGTTCGACTGGGACGGCCTCGCCCGACGCACGCGCACGCAGGTGCGCTTTCTGGACAACGTGCTCGACGTCACGCTGTGGCCGCTGCAGCAGCAATACGACGAGTCGCGCGCCAAGCGGCGCATCGGCGTGGGCTTTACCGGCCTCGGCGATACGCTCGTCATGCTCGGCTTGCGCTACAACTCGCAGGAAGGCCGCGACTTCGCCGTGCGCATCGCGCAAGTGATGCGTGACGAGGCGTATCGCGCGTCCGTGGACCTGGCGCGCGAGCGCGGCGCGTTTCCGCTTTTCGATGCGGCGCGTTATCTGGAAGCCGGCACGTTCGCCTCGCGCTTGCCTGACGACATCAAAGAGGCCATCCGTCGCGATGGCATTCGCAACAGCCATCTGCTCTCCATCGCGCCGACCGGCACGGTGAGCCTCGCCTTCGCGGACAACGCATCGAACGGCATCGAGCCGGCCTTCTCGTGGACCTACACGCGCATGAAGGTGATGGCCGACGGCGGGCGCGAATCCTTCGATGTCGAAGACTACGCGTATCGGCTTTATCGCGAGCTAGGCGGCGACACGAACAAGCTGCCGGATTATTTCGTCAGCGCGCTGGAGATGTCCGCACGCGACCATCTCGACATGATGGCGGCCGTGCAGCCGTATGTGGACACGTCGATCTCGAAGACGGTGAACGTGCCCGCCGACTATCCGTTCGAAGCGTTCGAAAGCCTCTACTTCGATGCGTGGAAAAACGGCCTCAAGGGTCTCGCCACCTATCGTCCGAACGAAACGCTCGGCGCGGTTCTGAGCGTGAGCCCGCCGCAAGCCGACGACACGCTGACCGAGAGCGATCTCGATCCGCTGCGTATCGCGATCGATCATCGGCCCAAGGGCGAATTGCCCGCGATCATCGAGAAGGTCGAATATCTGACGCAGGCGGGCAAGAAGTCGCTTTACGTGGCAGTGTCGTTTATCGAAGTCACCGGGCGGCTGGGTGGTGAAGACGTCACCATCGAACGGCCTATCGAGTTCTTCATTCCGACGGGTCAGCGCGACGAATCGCAGCAATGGATCACGGCGACGATGCGTTCGCTGTCGCTGGCGGCGCGCGGTGGTTTTGTCGCACGCAATCTGCAGGACATGCGGAAGGTTTCGTGGGATCGCGGGCAAGTGCGGCTCGGCGACGTGCAGCGCCTCGACGGACATCGCGCGCCACGCTGGCACGATTCGGAAGTGGCCGCGCTCGCCTTCGCGATCCAGCAGATTCTGCATCGGCGCGGCTTTCTCGATGCCGAAGGTAACCAGGTGCCCTCGCGCATGCTGGCGCGTTTGCCGCGCGGACAAATGCGGGCTGAGACGGCATTGCCGGCGGATTTCGGCATTCGTCCGCATCCTGTTGAGACTGATGCCGACGCTCTAGCGTTGACGCAGCCCGGCGGCGCGCAAGGCCTGCATACGATGCTCGGGCGCAAGTGCGGGTCGTGCGGGGCGAATGCGGTGATTCGCAAGGATGGGTGTGACTTTTGCACCGCGTGTGGCGAGGTGGGTGCGTGCGGGTAGAGACGGCGCGAGGTGCTGTCCGCTGAGAACTGTGGGGCGCACCATAAAATGAAATATCGACCGCATAAAATGAAATATTGCATTTTGTGCAATGTTCAAGCGAATGTCCGTCCCGCGCCCGCCTGCTACGCAGGCGGGCGCTTTTAAATCGGCTTCCATCTCACCCCGGTATCACCGTTGCCGCCCATGCTGGACGACACGCCACTCGATAGCCCGCGTCCAGACGCACGGCCGTCGCGCCTCGCTTCGCCCCGAAACATTACAAAAAGTTAACTTGAAGGCCGGCGGAAAGAAAATTTACGCGTAAACGTGAATTTGTATGAAGAATAAATTCATGCTGCCGTTAACTGCCTACATGAACCACATGTCGCACACGCTGCCCACCCACCTCACCCTGGGGGGAAGGACGGCCGGACGATCTTCACCTGTTCAGGTTTCTTTCACGTCGACGAAGCTAGCTATGAATATTGGCAATATGAAACTGGGCACCAAACTGATCAGCGCCTTCATCCTGGTATCGGTGATCAGCGCTATCGTCAGCGTGATCGGTGTTCGCAGCATGGGCCAGATTAACGCGAACGCGGATATGAGCTATCGATTGGATCTCGTGGGGCTTAACCGGATCCAGCAAGCGAACGCCGATGTGCTGCGAGCCGGCACATATCTACGCAACGCCATTCTGGCCGCCACGGCCGAGCAGCGGACTGCCTCTATTGCTCAGGCCGAAAAAGCTTTGACCTCGGCGCGCGAACACCTCAATCAAGCCGAACCCCTCGTCTATACCGAGAAAGGCAAAGCCACGTTTGCCGAGCTCGATCAAAGCTGGCACGACTACATAGAGGCTTTCAATGAAATGAAAGGCCGGATCAGCGCTGCGGGGCTGCAGGATCAAGCTGCGCTGACTTCCTATCTGTTGGGCGAATACCACGAGAAGGGATTCAAGACGCTAGTCCTGATGGGCACGCTCGTCGATGTGAAACAGGCCGATGCACAAACGACGGCCGGATCCAACGATCAGGTGTACGAGGAAGGCCGCAATCTGATGCTGGTTCTGGTGGCGTTGTCGATGTTGATCGGTGCGGGAATCGGCGTCTGGATGGCGCGCAGTTTGACACGGCAGTTGGGAGGCGAGCCGGCGACAGCCGCCAACCTGGCAAAAAGCGTGGCAGCCGGCGATCTCAGCGTAAGCATCGATCTACGGCGCGGCGACATGAACAGCCTGATGGCATCGCTGAAGGCGATGCGTGACGCGCTATCGCGCGTCGTGGCGGAGGTCCGCGAAAGCGCCGAAGGGGTGGCCACGGCGAGCGCGCAGATTGCGCAGGGGAACCTGGATCTGTCGAGCCGCACCGAGGAGCAGGCAGCATCGCTCGAAGAAACCGCTTCGAGCATCGAAGAACTGACCGCCGCAGTCCGTCACAACACGGACAACGCGAAGCAGGCGGCAACGCTCGCCGGCACCGCCTCCGGCATCGCGCAGCAAGGCGGCGAGGTCGTCGGGCGGGTGGTCGATACGATGCGCGAGATCTCCGGCAGTTCGGCCAAAATGTCCGAGATCATCGGCGTGATCGAGGGTATTGCATTCCAGACCAATATCCTTGCGCTCAACGCAGCGGTCGAGGCGGCTCGTGCCGGCGAACAGGGACGTGGATTTGCAGTCGTGGCCGGAGAAGTCCGCGCGCTCGCGCAGCGCAGTGCCAGCGCGGCAAAGGAAATCAAGGACTTGATTGCCGATTCGGTCAGCCGGTTCGAGGTGGGCTCGACCCTTGTCGAACAGGCGGGCGGCACGATCAACGAGATCGTCGCATCCGTGAAACGCGTCACCGACATCGTCGGCGAAATCTCATCGGCGTCGCAAGAACAGAGCACCGGCATCGAACAGGTCAACCAGGCGGTCAACCAGATGGACCAGGTTACCCAGCAGAATGCCGCGCTGGTGGAAGAAGCTTCGGCGGCAGCCCAGGCGATGGCACAGCAGGCGAAGGACTTGCGCGCAGCGGTCGCCTTCTTCAAGGTCGACGATAGGCAAGTCTCTGTGTCACCAGCGAATGCGCCCTCGAAGGAAACACAGCGCGCGCCGTCGAAGATTCATACGTCATCCCCCGCGAGATTGACGAAACCCGCGGCGGCGCCACGCCTTGCAGCCGGCGGCAGCACCGAAGTCGCGACCAACACCGCCCAGGCTCCCGACTGGCAGACATTCTGAACAGGTCAGCGCATGGTTGCACGACAAGCGGTGGCTGAACACACCGCAGCACTGGACTCACGCGCGCGATAGCGTGAATAACGTCTGGTCGCTCCGGCTTTGTCATTGAGGCAATGCACGCGAGCGACGTTGCAGCACAGGAAGAGTACTCACGGATGGAGACACGGGGCCGCTGCAAGCGGGCTCGATGAAACAGCACGAGACGCGACTGCAGCCGCTGTGCAGCGCGTTCAAGCCGTCTCGCTGTCTCCAGATGCCGGTTGTGTCCGGCTTGATCGCGTTGCTTCTTCGAGGCCACACGCGGTGACCGGATGAGGGATAGTGAGATCCGATTAAAGGTTTCTGCTCGGATCGTACTCAAGAATATGGAATCACGCGCCCCACTAAACGTATCGAAATCGGTCGTGAAGTCGTTGGAAGCCGCGAAAATCGACCACGTATTCCTGGTGCCGGGGAAGATGATTTATCCCCTGCTGGATGCAATCGACAAGTCGCCGTCGATCCGCGGAATCGTTTGCGCACATGAGACCAGCAGTGCTTTCATGGCTGACGGTTATGCGCGGGCCAGCCGGAAGTTCGGTGTCTGCGTTTGCATCTCCGGACCAGGCACCATGAATTTCGTGCCCGGCATGGCGGCCGCCCATGCAGACCGGATTCCTATGCTCTACATTGCCGGCGGTGTCTCGTCGCGAGCGGAAGGCAAAGGCGCGTTCCAGGACGCTACGCTGAGCGGCATTTTCGAAAGCGGCGTCGTAAAGAGTCTGGTGGAAAATGTGGTCGAGCTGAAGAACAAGGACAATCTTCAAGCCGAAATGCGGCGCGCGATGGATGGGCTCAACTGGATGCGCCGAGCGCAGTCTTTCGTCAGCATTCCTGTCGACGTTCAGCAGCAGGAAGCTCTGCCCGGTCAGGAAGTATCGCGACAACCTTACGACCATGGCGAGTTCAATGCATCCGGGGTCCCCGCAAACCATGCAGCATTGCATGCCTTATGCGACCAGTATTTGCTCACATCGAAGCGAGTCGCGTTTCTGATCGGCAGTCGCGGCAATGACCCGGAAACTGCAAAGGCCTTACTCGACGTGGCCGAGAAATTTTGCATTCCTGTTGCAACTACGCTATCGGGGAAAGGCGCGTTTCCTGAAGATCATGTCCTTTCGCTCGGCGTGTACGGATTCGCGGGCCACTCGCGGGCCGTTCGCGTCATCAACTCGGACGAACTCGATGTTCTCGTCGTATTCGGCAGCGACCTGAACCAGCGCGACAGCATGAACTGGACAGAGAAGCTGCCTGCCGGGAAAGAGTTGATCATCTTCGACGACAGCTTTGATGCGCCCGCCATGGGGCATGTCGCGCGCGGTCGCGTGTTCTCCGGGATTCGTGCCACATTCCGCCTGCTTTCAAAGATGTTCGCTGACTGGGGCGCCGACTTTCACACCGTTCTGGAACGAAGAAAAGCATGGACCGCCGAAGTGAACCAGACCCCTCTGTACGACGATAAATTCGAACAACCCGGCGCGTGGGACATGGATGGCGATGAATCGCTCTATACAGGAGACGTCGTCAAGCAACTGTGCCGACTAATGCCGAAGGACGCAAACGTCGTGGTTGATTCCGGCGCCCACCGGATATTCATGGCTCATTACTGGCTTTCGTCGGGCATCGGCAACTACTTTTCCTCCAGTTCGCTCGCGCCGATGGGTTGGGCAATCGCCGCCGGGATCGGCATCAAGCTTGCGGCCCCAGAACAACCATGCGTCGTAGTGACTGGAGACGGATGCATGCTGATGCACGGCATGGAGATCCAGACCGCAGCCCGATACGACGTCAAGATGCTTTACATCGTGTTGAATAATTCGGCGCATGGCGCAGTCCACATCGATGCGATCAGCAAAGGCTCCATTCCGGAGCGGTTCACCAGGCTGCCGAGCCATAATTGGGCGGCGTTTGCGGCTTCGCTCGGTGTCGCCGCGCGCAGGGTCGAGCGCCTTCAGGGTCTGGCTGATGCGCTGAGCGAGGCGTCCCAACGTAACGGTCCGTTCCTGATTGAAGTGATGACCGGGGTTTTTCCCGCTCCGAACCGGTACTACGCGGAAAGCGCGCTCAGTGCCTCACCGACTGAATCCGCACGTACGGCCTCACTACGCGGTCACGCCGCTGTCGTTCGGCACGTACAAGCTTGACTGCCGGCAAACCCTGAAGAACTGGATCTCGGAGACGATACTCCTGAGTTGCTGCCGCATCACTGCCGCTACATGCAGGCGTCTATCCAATCTCGACGCGATTACGGCCGGATTGCTTTGCCCGATAGAGCGCACGGTCCGCACGCTTCATTAACGCGTCAACATCGACCTCGCCGGCTTCACGAGTGCCCACGCCGATGCTGACGGTAAATGGAATCGGCTCAGAATGCCACGCGTGCTCGAAATCCTGCCGTTCGTAGCGCCGCCGCAGTTCATTCGCGAGCGCATAGGCAAGATGTGTATCCGCACCAGGCAAGGCCGCGACAAACTCCTCACCTCCCCAGCGGGCGAATAAACCCGGCCCATCCGCCATTGACGTTCCGACCTTGGCGAGCACGCGTAAGACCTCATCACCGGCATCGTGTCCACGGCGATCGTTGATCTCCTTAAAAAAATCAACGTCAAGAATGAACACTGATAAACCATCGCTCGTAGCAAGTACTCTCTCCACGAACTCCAGAAATTCACGGCGATTCGGCAGACCCGTTAGCACGTCGGTCTTAGCCTGCGCTTTTAGCAGCGCCATTAGCCGGGCGCGATCGCTGATGTCCCGGACGACCGCCATGAATTCGGTCGCGCCGTTCCTTTCGATCTTGGAGACTGCGATTTCGACCGGTATTATCGATCCGTCGCGATGCTGCCCGTACACACTGTTGCTTTGATCCATACGCGGCGGGGTCGCCTGCCGCTGCATGGGCTGGTACGAGTCCGCGAACTGCTGAACCTTCCGTGGGTGGTGCGCGCGAAACCTTTCGGGCAAGAGAGTTACGACTGGCCTGCCAAGCACCTCGGCAGACGAAAAACCAAAAAGATTCTCAGCCGCGCGATTAAATAGTGTGATGTTGTGCTGTTCGTCCATCGTGACAATAGCGTCGTAAGCCAGATCGACCAAAGCACGATAACGCGAAGCATCAACTTCCGGCTCCTGCGGCCGATCGGTCTTCGCAGTCATGTCGAAACCGGTAACGAGCACCTCGCGCGCGCTGGAGCCGTCGCCGTGCCTGATCGGTTTAAGCGAAAAGCGCCACCATTGGCTACCCTCGCGAAAGTCGTGAGGTTGCTCGGGCTGCGGCGGCCGCCCGGACGCAAAACACGCGAGCAGTTTCTTGCGGAACCCGCGCGGCGCGGAACTTGCAAGCAGTGCATCGAATGCAACGGGGAAAATTTGCAGACCCGCGTCCGCTCTCCCCGTTAAGGAAGGTCTGCAGAAGTCCTGGCATTGTGTTGCTGCTGAGCTATCCTGGGAAACAGAGCTAATTGGGTGAGGAGCAGTGTGATGACGCAACTTGGTCTTGGTCTGGATCTGTCAACGAAGCGCACGCGCAAGCGGGAATTTCTCGATGAGATGCGACGCGTTGTGCCTTGGTTGAAGCTGATTGCGCTGATCGAGCCGCACTATCCCACGGGCAAAACCGGTCGGCCGCCGTTCCCGATTGCGACGATGCTGCAGATTCATTTCATGCAGCAATGGTTCGGTTTGTCAGACCCTGCTATGGAAGAGGCACTCTATGACGTGCCGCTGTATCGCGAGTTCGCGGGTCTCGACGGCGGGATGGTTCGCTTGCCGGATGAAAGCACGATTCTTCGGTTCCGCCATCTGCTGGAAACGCACGGACTGGCGGTGCAAATGCTGGCGCTGGTCAATGAAATCCTGACGGAGAAAGGCCTGATGCTCAAGGCTGGTTCGGCAGTCGACGCCACCCTGATTGCCGCGCCCAGTTCGACAAAGAATGGCTCCGGCACGCGCGATCCTGAAATGCAATCGACGCAGAAAGGTGGTAACTGGTACTTCGGGATGAAAATGCATATCGGCGTGGACGCCGACTCGGGCCTGGTCCATACGGTCATTGGAACGGCGGCCAATGTTCACGACATCACGGTAGCCCAGGCGTTGCTGCATGGTGAAGAAACGGATGTGTACGCGGACGCCGGATATCTGGGTATCGAAAAGCGATGTGAGGCTGACGCGGTTCGTTGGCATGTTGCAATGCGACCGGCAAAGCGAAGGAAACTGGATCTGAGTGATTCGCTGGACGCGATATACGATCAGATCGAACGCCTGAAGGCGGGTATCCGGGCCAAGGTCGAACACCCGTTTCGCATCCTCAAACGGCAGTTCGGTTACATGAAGACCCGCTATCGTGGTTTGATGAAGAACACCGCCCAGATCACCACGCTGTTTGCTTTGGGCAATCTATGGATGGCACGTAGAGCTTTGCGCAAAGCTTGAAACACCGGGCCAATGAAGGCCATATATCTGGTTGGAGCGCTCCGGTGCGCGGAAAAAACTCCGGCAATCAACTCACCGACAAAAATCTGAACGCCGAGGCCGCGCAGGATGTGAAAGATAACGCTTCAAAAAGCGGGTTGTGCAGACCTTCCTTAACTGAAAGAATCGATCGTTGCACGCAGTGACGATGAGTTCCCGGCTTTCATCGAGCGCTATCATGGCAACGCATATGGCATTCTCGTCGATCACCTGGCTTGGCTCCTTGGACCAATCTGAGGGCTCCATTTTGCAGCGGTCTCAATTACTGACAGTTTTGCGCCACGGGACATAATTGTCGCACAGCGGGAATACGGAGATTTGACTTCCCTTTCCAAACATCTGACGCTCGTGGGAGAGCGTAAAACCCCGAATCATCAATGTCCTGAAATCGGCCCCAGCGACTCCCGTCGTAGACAAGAATCAATGTGGAGCATTGCGCCGGGTCGGTCGCATCGCTAAGCCAGCGAGTTAGCGCGGGTGAGCACGCGGCGTGACCCCGATGATCCTCTGGCCGCTTTTCCAGTGAAGAGTTTGAAGAGCGGACTGGCGCAGCCCGACCTTCAGGAGTCACTCGCCAGGATCTGGCGAATGGCCGCTGTTGTATGTCCATTTTGGATTTTCCACGTCTTGGATAACACCTGCTCCAAAGCTATATCGCTTTGAAGATCCCTGCGCCAGGGCTTCGCTTGAACGGAGAGAACACACAACGATTCCAGATAACCGCAACCGCAATCCATGCTTTTGCGCGTTCTGAAAACATCAAACCTTTCTGAATGTCATCGGGGCTTCACTTAGATCGCCCAAGATCCGTCCCCATTGACTCTTTTGCCACCGACTCAGGAAGCCTATGTTGTTTCGATTCCCCCGCCCCCGCCCGCTATCCAGTTTCATTGCCCTATGCACCCTGCTGACGCTGAGTGCCTGCGGGAGCGGTGATGACGTCCAAAGTAATGCGGCCGTCGTGCCCGCCCCGCCGGCAGATCCAGGCTTTGTGGACAGTGCGTCCATCCCTCCTGTACCTGCATTCGTCGACAATGCCGCCTCCAACCAGCGAAACGATGCCCACTTCGCGACACTCGATACAAATGCCGGCGTACGCGTTGTCGCTCGTTTCCTCGACCTGTGGCAGCCGTCGACCATGATTGTCGACGCGGGCGCGTCGGCACCGGCCGTCGATGGATTCCCGGCCGTGGTCGCTTCGACGTGCTCAGGCCTCGTTAACTCGGGCACGCCTTGCGGCACGGTCCTCAATGCCGCCGTGTTGGGCCAGAACACGCAGTTCGTCGTCAACGAAACAGTCTCCCGCACACAGGCGCAGGCCGATGCGGCTTATTTCGACGACCGCCGCAACAAGGGATACAGCGTGACCGACGGCTTGGGGCCATTGACCAGCGCATGGCTAGGGAGCACGCAGCAAACCACGACGATCACCTCCATCCCGGCCAACGCTACCACGACGCTGTACAGCGACGCAGGCAACAACACAGGCGTTGGCCGTCCGACCAACACGACATTCGGCACCGTGGTCGACTTTGTCAATGCCATGAGCACCAACGGTTCGACGGAACCCGCCAAGCGCTTTTATAAATACGCCAGACCGTTCCGGTGGAGCAGTTCCGTGGTAGTCGATCCCACGTTGGTACCGGCCGAAAGCGCCACGCCCGCGACAGACGGTGGCTTCATTAGCGGCCATACCGCCGAAGCAATGCGTGACTCGATGGCCATGGCTTACGTAGTTCCGCAGCGCTTCCAGGAAATGATGAGCCGCGCAATGGAATTAGGAGAAAATCGAATCATCGCGGGCATGCATTCGCCACTCGACGTAATCGGTGGCCGCATGCAGGGCCTGGCCGTAGTGGCGGCCAACCTCTACAACCCGGCAAATGCGTCCTTGAAAACCTCGGCATATGCGCAGGCCCAAAGTGCATTGATGTCCCAGACGAACACGACGAGCGCCGCGCTCTATACCTTCGCGCATTCGGGCACAATCTCAACGGACCGCTTTGCCGACTACGCGACCAATCAGTCCAATTACTTGCGTCGCATGACATTTGGCTTTTCGCAGATCGAGGCGACCGATGCCGCGCCGGTCGTTCCGAAGGGTGCGGAAACGCTACTTGAAACTCGTTTCCCCTATCTCAGCGCAGATCAGCGCCGGGTCGTGCTGAAGACGACCGAGCTCCCGTCCGGCTATCCGGTCATGGACGATGCGGAAGGCTGGGGGCGTTTGAACATGTTCGCAGCGGCGGATGGCTACGGCGCATTCAACGGCAACGTCATCGTGTCCATGGACGCCACCCAGGGCGGCTTCAATGCAGCCGATACGTGGCGCAATCCGATCTCAGGGGCCGGCAAGCTGACCGTGCAGGGCAGCGGAACGCTCAAGCTGGCTGGCGCCAACACCTTCTCCGGCGGCTCACAGGTCAGCGGCGGTACGCTCGAAGCGGACTCGACGACCGCGTTCGGCACCGGGGACGTCTACCTTGGCGCGGGCACCGTGGTCATCCATGCGCCTGGTGTCGTATCCGTGGTCGGCAAATACACGCAACTTGCGAATACGACGCTGGAACTCGATATCGGCGCGAATGGGCAAGGCTCGATGAAGGTGGGCGCTCAGACTACGGTTGTTGGGGGAACGCTGCATGTGAAGTTCGTCAACGGCTTCACACCTAAGGTCGGCGATACGATCAACCTGATCAGCGGCAATGGTTCGAACGTGAAGTTTTCGACTATTGCTGTTGACGGCTTCACCGTCACGCCTGTCTATACATCGACTGGCGTTCAGGTCCATCTCGATTCCTAACTGAGGTGCTGGTCCGTGAGCGGCCGCTGTGCATGTCGCTCACGTCCTTGCGGACGATCCTCTTGTTTCTCCGTTGTATGGTGCAAAAAAGGCGGGGAAACAACGCCGCTATCGGCTAGAACTTTTCGGCCCGGTCTTCCGGGTCGGGCACGGCGGAACGCTGGTTCCGCACGACTGTTTCGGGCTCGCCAACGGCCGCTCACACATCGAACATGTCCGGCCGTTCATGGGCCCGGTCTCTGTCGGTAAAAGAATCTACTTCATGCTGGCCGCCTGACATGTCATCGGCTGCCGACAGTAGGGCTGCGCGAGCGGCGAACCGAATACGGCGGCGGTGGTGATCTTCCAGACCAGCGGAAAGTGCCGAGCCTATTGCGTCGCGCTCAAAACAGACCTTCACGACGCACGCGGCCGAAATGAAGCGATGCGAACACACCCATGACCAGCACGCCGACGAGCAGCGCCACGCTATCGATGTTGAAGCCGGGTGTGAACGGGTGGTGAATCAGCAGCACCAGGCCGATCAGTGTATTCAGCAAGCCCCACAGGAAGTTGACGAGCGGCGACGATGGCCCCTTGCCATGGGGCTCCGAAAACGGAGACGGGAACGTTTCGCCGCGCAGACCAGCGGTCAGATGCGGCATCGCGTTGCACAGGAAGGCACCCGCGAAGAAGGCTACAACGAAGCTCATGGTTCGTCCTTTCGAAGGAAGCGGGAGAAGCGAGAATGGCTAGGGAAGCGTGGAATCGCCGAGTCGCCTGATCAGCGGAATGGCAGCAGCGAGCGTCGCGACGTCCTGCGGATCAAACTGTTCGAGCGTCGCCAGCAGCCATTCGCGTTTGGCCGCCGTGCGCCGCTTGCGTTCGTTCAGCCCTTTGCGCGTGATGGCGAAGAGAATCTGGCGGCCGTCCGTGGGATGCGGTTCCCGCTCAACGCAGGCCTCTTCTTCGAGGCTTGCGAGGATGGTTTTCATGGACTGAGGCTTCATCGATTCGGCGCGCGAGAGAGCCGCGGTGGTCATCGGGCCTTCACGCTCCAACCGCGCGAGCACGCTGGACTGCGACAGGTTCAGGTCGCCGGGGCTGGCGATGCGCAGCCGGCGCAGAAGCTGGCCGACAGCCAGCGCCAGATCGGAGACGACGTTTTCCAGCGGCGGAGTGGATTCAGGGACACGGGTCATGCGCGAAGCGTAAACCAAGACAATTAAACTTGCAAGTTAAACTGTCTAAATGCAAATACGGACTGCACGGTGTGCCTCCGAGGCTGGTGAAAATTTCCCCTTATGAACGCCCTCAATTTCAACTTGTTCTGAATTGCTCCCCTGTAGCAATTGGTTTTAATGCGCTCGTAGTTTCATCTTATGTGCGAATGCACAGAGAAACGACACGGCCGCCATTCCTGGCGGCCGCGTTCGTTATGTCCACTTGATATGTTAGAGCGCGCCTCTCTTAGCCTACCCTCGCGTAGTAAAGATTCTGCGGATGCTTCGCCTCTGCAAAGAAAAACCACCGCTCCGCCACCAGCCCCGCGTATTGCACAAGACACGCCGCGGCCAGCAAGCCGAGCGAAACGCCAATCGAATGCAGGCTCGCGCCTAACGCCATCAATAAAACCGGCGCGACAAAAGCCGTTGCGAGAAAACCCCATTTGACATTGCGCAGCGTGCCCACGGATTTGCCGTGAAAGAACTCGCGCAGATTGAACGCACCGGCGGTAAAACCGCGCGACACCTGCACCAGCTTGGGATTGTGAATGCCGGTGGCGCTCTGCACGGTCGACTTCGGCCGCAAGCGCGCATTGCGCATGAGCGACGCCGAGCGGCTCGCGCAACCGGCGAGCGTCAGCACACATGCGCACACAGCGAGTCCAGCGGTCCACTCAGGCGCGAACCACGCGCTCAAGGCCGTCGCCAGCGTAAAGCCTGACGCGCAACCGAGCAGCGCGAAATTCACCAGCGTGAGCGGCGTGGCCCACTCCTGCAGAAAGCGCAGGCACGCATAGATCATGGCCGTGCAGACGAACAGCACGGCGCTCGCCAGCACGCCGAGCCAGCCGATCGCGAGCGACCACGGCGAGGCGAACCAATGCGCGACGCCATATAAAAACGCGCAGGCGAGAAACGCCGGCAGGCACAGACATTCACGCGACAACCACGACGTGCGCCACATGGCGATCGCGCGCCATGCGCGTTCGGGATGACCGAGATGGAAGAACGACGCGATCAGCCCGAGTCCGCCCAACACCACCGACACGCCCGCGCCGGTGATATAGAACGCACCGGAGGGCGAAGCGAGCAGGCCCAGATGCGCGGCAGTTTCCACACCGACGAGCGCGATCAGCAGACCCTGCGCCGCGCCGCTCAAAGTGGTGAGAAAAACCACGGAGAATGCGGGATTCATCGTGAGGTCCTATGGGTTGATTAGATGCGCGTCGCCATCGACGCAAGATGCAACTCGCCGCGCTCGAATTGCGCATCGAGCGATTCCGGTTCCTGTACCGAGCCCGTCGATTTGCACGCGCACGAGCCACTGCCGCAGCCCGCAGCCTCGGTGGGCACGCGCGGCAAATAGTGATTCGCCGGCCGCGTATTCCACTCGGGCATCAACTGATAACCGCCGCGCTCCTGGATCGCCTTCGACACCACCGACTCCGGATCGTGAATATCGCCGAACAGCCGCGCAGAAGTCGGGCAAGCGAGCACACAGGCCGGCTGCCGATCGCGTTCGGACAGATTTTCATCGTGGATCCGATCGGCGCATAGCGTGCACTTGGTCATCTCCTTGCGGCTTTCGTCGAGTTCGCGCGCGCCGTACGGACACGCCCACGCGCAATACTTGCAGCCGATACAGCGGTCGAAGTCCACCAGCACGAGCCCGTCTTCCTTGCGCTTATAGCTTGCACCGGTCGGACAGACCGGCACGCACGGCGGATCCTCGCAGTGCAGACACGACTTCGGAAAATGAATCGTCTCCGCGTTGGGAAAACTGCCGGCCTCAAAGCTCTGCACCCGGTTGAAGAACGTGCCGGACGGATCCGCGTCGTACGGATTCATATCGGCGAGACTGCCCGATTCGCCCGACGTGTTCCACTCCTTGCAACTCGTCACGCAGGCGTGGCACCCCACGCACACGTTCAGGTCGATCACCAATGCCATCTGTGTCATCACAGGCTCCTTGCGGCTGTCCCGATGTTATTTGCGCGCCGTCGCGCCGCGCAGCCGCGCCGCGAACTCCCCTCGTCCCGCGAAGTAGGTTTGCACGATCCGCGAGATCACACCGTTCTCGCCCGGCACGGCGGGCATCGCTGCGAACTGCGGCAGCGTATGCCGCGCGTCCGCCTCCGCCGGATAGATGCGCACGCGCACGTCGTACCATGCGGCCTGGCCCGTCACCGGATCGGAATTCGACATGCTTCGCGCTACGTCGTCGACGCGGTTGGGCAACTCGTCGGTGATGAGGTGATTGAGCAGGAAACCGCGTTGCGATTCGTTCGCGCCCGGCCCGAGATTCCATGCGCCCGACGCCTTGCCGATCGCGTTCCACGTCCATACCGTGCCCGGCTCGACGGTCTCGCTGAAACGTGCCATGCAGCGCACGCGGCCCCATTGCGATTCGGCGTAGATCCACGCGCCGTCGGCGATACCGTTCTCGGCCGCCATCAACGGATTCATGTACAGATAGTTCTCGCCGTGAATCTGCCGCAGCCATGCGTTCTGCGAGTCCCACGAGTGGTACATCGCCATTGGCCGCTGGGTCACCGCGGCGAGCGGAAACCTGTCGAGGTCGGTCGCCGCGCTTTCGAGCGGCGCATACCAGAACGGTAGCGGATCGAAGTACTTTTCCACCCGCGCGCGCAAATGATCCGGCGGTTGCCTGCCGCTCGTGCGGCCCTGCGCGGCGAGCCTGAATTTCTGCATCACGTCGGAGTAAAGCTGGATCAGAATCGGCTCGCTGAACTTGCGGAAACCATGCTCGACCGCCCACTCGAGATACGGTCCGTTGCAGTTGCGCATATATTGCAGCGTCTCGGGCAACGGGTAATGGAACACGCAATTGTTCTTCGCGTACTGCTCCCACTGGTTCGGATTCGGTTCGCCCACCAAGGCCTTGTCGCCATTTTTGCCACGCCAGCCGATCAGAAAGCCCACGCCGGAATCCGGCGACGTCGTGAAATTGACGACGAAGTCGGGATAGTCGCGAAAGCGGCGCGCGCCCTCCGCGGTCGTGAAGGCAGGAAACTTCAGACGCGACGCAAGCTCGATCAGCACTTCCTGGAACGGCTTGCATTCACCGGTAGGCGGCACAACCGGCACGCGCACCGAATCCACCGGGCCGTCGAATTCGGAGATCGGCCGGTCGAGCATGGACATCGCGTCGTGCCGTTCCAGATAGGTCGTGTCGGGCAGGATCAGATCGGCGAACGCGGTCATCTCCGACTGAAACGCGTCGCACACCACCAGAAACGGAATCTTGTACTCGCCGCTGGCGTGCTTGTCGACCAGCATTTCACGCACTTTCATCGTATTCATCGATGAATTCCACGCCATGTTGGCCATGAAAATCATCAGCGTGTCGATGGGATACGGATCGCCGCGCCACGCGTTGGTAATCACGCTGTGCATCAGGCCATGCACGGCGAGCGGATATTCCCACGAGAACGCCTTGTCGATGCGTACCGGGCCGCCCTGTTCGTCGATGAACAGATCCTCGGGCGCGGCGGGCCAGCCCAACGGGCCGGTGGCAAGCGGCGTATTCGGCTTGACGGCATCGGGGCTGTTCGGCGGTTTCGCCGACGGCGGCACGGCACGCGGAAACGGCGACTTGTGACGAAAGCCGCCGGGCGTGTCGATCGTGCCGAGCAGCGACATCAGCACGGCTAGCGCGCGGATCGACTGGAAGCCATTGGAGTGCGCCGCCAGCCCGCGCATTGCGTGAAAGGCGACCGGGTTGCCGGTGACGGTTTCGTGCGTCTCGCCCCATGCGTCGGTCCAGCGGATCGGCAAGGTGATGCGATGAGCGCGGCTCGTCTGGATCATTTCACCGGCGAGGCGGCGAATCGTGTCGGCCGAAATGCCGGTGATGACGGCAGCCCACTCGGGCGTGCAACCGGCCACGCGTTCGCGCAGCAAGGCGAACGACGGCGTGACGGGTGTGCCATCGTCGAGCGTATAGCGGCCGTCGAGCGCGGGACTGACGCCGGCCGCGTGATGCGGCACGGCGCGCGCGGCTTGAGTGTCCCACCAGAGGTGATTCTGCGGAAACAGCGGATTGCCGACCGGCCGCTCGGGATCGCGCACGAACAGGCCGAAGTTTTCGCTGGCTTCGTCGAGCGAGACGAGTTCCGCCGCGTTGGTGTAGCGGCGCACGAATTCGTGATCCCACGCGTCGGCGGCAATCAACTCGTGGAGGAACGCCATGAACAGCGCGCCGTCGGTGCCGGGCTTGATCGGCACCCACTCGTCGGCGATCGCCGCGTAGCCCGTGCGAATCGGATTGATCGCGATGAAGCGGCCGCCCGCGCGCTTGAATTTCGAAATGGCGATCTTGAGCGGGTTCGAATGATGATCTTCCGCCGTGCCGATCATGAAGAAGAGCTTGGCGCTGTCGAGGTCCGGGCCGCCGAATTCCCAGAACGAGCCACCGATCGTATAGATCATGCCCGCCGCCATATTGGACGAGCAGAAGCCGCCATGCGCCGCGTAATTAGGCGTACCGAACTGTTTGGCGAAGAGCCCGGTCAGCGCCTGCATCTGGTCGCGGCCGGTGAAGAGCGCGAATTTTTTCGGGTCGGTAGCGCGAATGTGGCCCAGACGCTTTTCGAGCACCTCGAATGCATGCTCCCACGACACCGGCACGAACTGCGCGCTGCCGCGCTCCGCGTCCGGCTTGCGCATCAGCGGTTGCGTGAGACGCGCGGGAGAGTACTGCTTCATGATGCCCGAAGCGCCCTTCGCGCAGATCACGCCCTGGTTGAGCGGATGCTCCGGATTGCCGTCGATGTAGCGCACCTCGCCTTCGCGAAGATGCACTCGAATGCCGCAGCGGCAGGCGCACATGTAGCAGGTGGTCGTCTTGATGTCGAGCCGTTCGTTCTGCGTGCGAGCGTGATGTTCCATGCGGGGTCTCCGTCGCTGTTTCGGCTGTCGCGCCGAAGCGGTGGTGATGCGATACCGCACATCCTATGCGCCGTCGCCTCACAAGGGAAATCGCCATTTTCGAGAGAAACTATCCGCTGCGCCGATAGTTTGTGTTTGGCTTTCGACGACGGGGCGGCTAGCGTCGGCCATGCCGCACGCGCTGTCCGACGAAGAGTACGAGTACATCGGCAACCGGCCGGACAGCAACGAAGGCAGGTAGTACTGACCGCGCCGGTTCTGGACATCAGATCGGCGTCAGTACCGCATCGCCCGCAAAATGCCGGCGGGCGTTGTCCAGAAAGTTATCGACCGAGGCTGTGATCGCTTCCGGCGAGCGGCCGCCCACGTGCGGCGTCAGCACCACGTTCTGCAGCATTAGCAAGGCTTCGGGCGGATTGGGCTCGCTCTCGTAGACGTCGAGCGCGGCGCCGGCAATCGTCCCTGCTGTGAGCGCCTGCGCGAGCGCCGCCGTATCGAGCACGCTGCCGCGCGACACGTTGACCACGAAGCCCTGCGGACCTAGCGCCTCGAACACCGCCGCGCCGATCAGATGACGCGTGCCCGCACCGCCCGGCGTCGCGACGATCAAAAAGTCGCTCCAGCGCGCAAGGCCTGCCACGCTATCGAAATACCGATGCGGCGAGCCTTCACGCGGCTTACGGTTGTGATAGCCGATTTCCATCTCGAACCCCGCGCCGCGCCGCGCGACTTTCTCGCCGATGTTGCCGAGCCCGACAATGCCGAGGCGCTTGCCGGAGACGTTCGGTTGCATCGGCAACGAATCGCGCCACACACCCTTGCGCGTGGCCTGATCGAGTTGCGGCACGTCGCGCACCACCGCGAGCAGCAGCGCGAACGCATGATCGGCCACGCAATGATCGTTGGTCCCCGCGCCGTTGACGACCACGATATCGCGCGAGCGGGCGTGGTCGATAGCGAGGTTTTCATAGCCCGCGCCCAGCGCGCTGATCAGTTCGAGTTGCGGCATGCGGTCGATGTCCGCGGCGGCGAGCCCGGTCGTGCCGTTGGTCAGCACGGCGCGAATCGTCTCACCGTGCGCGTCGAGCGCGGCGGCTCGCGCGGTGGCGTCGGGCGCATAGACCACGTCGAACGCGGCTTCGATCTTCGCGCGGCTTGCATCGTTAAGGTGGATCAGAACCAGCAGGGATGGCTTCATGGCGGCGCTTTTTCCTGGCGACGTGAATGGACAGGACAATTTGCAGGCCAGTGTAACAAGCCTCCGGAAGGCTTGCCGGTAAGCCCGCTGAAGGGTCGGCCGCCCCGCTGGATGCGTCCTGGCGCGCCTCAAGTCCAACGGTACGGCGCCGTTATCCCACTGGATGGACTGACGTAAAAATGATGCGTAACCGGTCTTTCTTTTCAGCCACAGCCGAACCCGTCTTAAAATAGCGGCACTTCCGATTTTGAGAATCTCATGCTGGATATCCTCCCGCCCGGCCCGGCGCCCGCCAACGACGATTCCGAGATGTTCGAACTCGCGCCCGTCTCGCTCTGGCTCGAAGACTTCAGCGGCGTGCGCGCCTTGTTCGATGCATGGCGGGCAGACGGCATAACCGATCTGCGCGCGCATTTCGCCGCCAATCCGGGCTGCGTCGCGCAATGCGCGCACAGCATCCGCGTCATCAAGGTCAATCAGAAGACGCTAACGCAATTCGAGGCAGTCGATTTCGAGGCGCTCACCGGCAATCTCGCCTCGGTGTTCCGCGACGACATGCTCAAGACCCACCTGGAAGAGTTATGCCAGTTGTGGGCCGGCCAAGCGCAGTTCACCAGCCAGACAGTCAACTACACGCTCGGCGGACGCCGCCTCGACGTGCTGCTCAAGGGCGCCGTGCTGCCCGGCCACGAGGCGCGCTGGGATCGCGTGCTGGTGTCGGTGGAAGACATTACAGAACTGGAAGGCGCGCGGCATCGCATGACGCTTGCCGAGCAGTATGTGCGCGGTCTGTTCGAATATTCGCCAGTGTCGCTGTGGGTGGAGGATTTCAGCGCGGTCAAGCGTCTGCTCGACGAAGCACGGGCGGCCGGCATCAACGATTTCCGCGTGTTTACGGACGTGCATCCCGAGTTCGTCGAACGTTGCATGCAGGAAATCCATGTGCTCGACGTGAACCAGCACACGCTCGACATGTTCGCGGCGAAGGACAAGAAAACGCTGCTGTCGCATCTCGCCGAGGTGTTCCGCGACGACATGCGTCCGCATTTCCGCGAGCAACTGGTCGATCTATGGGACGGCAAGCTGTTCCAGCAGCGCGAAGTGCTCAACTATTCGCTCGACGGCAGCGAGGTGCATGTGCACCTGCAGTTTTCCGTGCTGCCGGGGCATGAGCAGAGCTGGGATCTGGTGCTGGTGGCGCTCACGGACATCACGGCGCGCAAGAAGGCCGAAGCCTACCTCGAGTTCCTCGGCAAGCACGACGTGCTGACTAAACTGCGCAACCGCTCGTTCTACGTGGACGAATTGAACCGGCTCGAACGCAAGGGTCCGTGGCCCGTGACGATCATCATGGCCGATCTGAACGGCTTGAAACGTGTCAACGATCAGCTCGGCCACGCGGCCGGCGACGCGCTCTTGCGGCGCGCCGGCGAGGTGCTCGCCAAGGCGACCGAGACGCCGTTTCATGCGGCGCGGATTGGCGGCGACGAGTTCGCGATCCTGATGCCGGACACCGACGAGCGCGGGGGCGCCGCAATGATCGATGCGATCCGCCAACTGATCGAGCTGAACAATCAGTTTTATCCGGGGTCACCGCTCAGTTTCTCGATGGGCGCGGCCACCTGCCAGCGCGGCGACCGGCTCGAAGCGGGCGTGCAGCGGGCCGATCTGCTGATGTACGAGGAAAAGCGCGCGACCTACGCGAGCCAGCCGGCGGGCGACCCGGCGGGCCGCTAAACACTGGCTTGGCCGCGCCGGATCATGGCGTGGCGTCGTCGGATGATCAGCGCGTTTTTTGCGTTACGGGGTCGGCGAACCGGACAACGGAGCGACCGGCCCCCGCCCCGCGGTCGGTGCTTCGCCTAGCCCGGCAATTTCGCTGCCAGCACGTCCACTTTTTCGATCGTGGGCGGCGAGACGAACAGGTCGCCGGCCTTCGCCATCAGCGCGGCCGCCACCTTGCCGTTCAGGTGTGCTTCACGGCCGGCTTCATCCGGAAAGGCGTCGAAGATACCGAAGGTGGACGGCCCCAGTTTCAAACCGAACCACGCGACAGTGCCCGGCTCCTCCTCGACCAGCGGCAAGCCGCCGAGCAGAAACGCTTCGACGTCTTTTTCCTTGCCGGGTTTGGCTTCAAGACGAACGTACAGGGCGAGCTTGACCATGACAGAACTCCTGCTGTGAGATGCGAACAATGATGTACTTTGCGAGGGTTCGCAAAGCACGACGAGACATTGGGGACCGCCGGTCTATCGGAAGAGTATAGTCCGCTGCCCGTCTAGCGCCGTCATACGCTTTTCGCGTCAAGATCTACACACGCCGGTTTGCGCTAGCACAGCATTCCGTGTTGCGGATGCGGGCCGCCCGGCGTCCGTCGGCTATACTCGCCGCCCCTGAAGTTTTCCGCGGCCCGGCGCCGCGGTCTGGAAAAAATCATGTCGACAATTCCCGCCTGCCCGCAGTGCGCGATGGAAAACACCTACCCGGACGGCGACAACTACGTCTGCCCCGACTGCGCGCATGAATGGCCGATGAACGCCGCTGCGTCCGTCGACGAAGCCGACGCACGCGTGGTCAAGGACGCCAACGGCAACCCGCTGGCCGATGGCGATGCCGTCGTGCTGATCAAGGACCTGAAAGTGAAAGGCTCGTCGATCACGCTGAAAATGGGCACCAAGGTGAAGAGCATTCGTCTTGTCGGCGGCGATCACGAAGTGGACTGCAAGATGGACGCCGGCAACTTTATGCTGAAGGCCGCGTATCTGAAGAAGGTTTGAGTCTGAACGAACAGCGCTGGCGTGTGCAGCCAGTAGTCACCAGGAGCGACAGCGATGCTTTCCCACGTTTTCATCGGTATCGGCGATTTCGAGCGTGCTTGCAGCTTTTACGACTCGCTGATGGGCACGCTCGATCTGCGCCTCAAATTCCGCGATCCGGAAGCATGCTGGTCCGGCTGGATGGCGGCGGATGCGCCGCGCCCGCTGTTCGTGATCGGTAAGCCCTACGATGGCCAACCCGCGTCGGCCGGCAACGGCCAAATGATCGCCCTGCTCGCCGCGGACCGCGTCACGGTGGATCGCGCGCACGTCGCAGCGCTCGCTCACGGCGGCACGTGCGAGGGGCCGCCCGGTTTGCGTCCGCAATATCACGCGAACTATTACGGCGCGTACTTTTGCGATCCGGACGGCAACAAGCTCTGCGTGTGCTGTCACGAACCGGAAAACCCGGCCGGCGCGACGCGCACTTAGGCGCCCGGAAAGCGCAACTCGAAGCGCACCACGCCCGGCGCCGGACACACCACGCTTGCCGTGCCGCCATGCAAATGCATGATCGCCTTGACGATCGCGAGACCCAGACCGCTCGATTCGGTGGACGCGCTGCGCGCCGCGTCCGCGCGATAGAAGCGGTCGAACAGACGGCCTAGCTGCTCTTCGGGAATCGGCGCGCCGTCGTTTTCGACCGCCACGGTGGCGCCCGCCTCGTCCTGCGTGCCACGCAGACGCACCACGGTGTCGCTCGCCCCGTAACGCACGGCATTGACCACCAGGTTGTTGATCGCGCGGCGGCACAGCATCGGATTGACCGACGCCACGCCTGCGGCCTCGACCACGAAGCGCATCCCGCGTTCGTCGGCGGGACCTTCGAAATAATCTGCGATCCTGACGAGTTCCTCACGCAGATCGACCGGCTCACGTTCCACCGAGAGCGCAGCATGGTCCGCATGCGCGAGAAACAGAATGTTCTCCGCGATATGACTCAGGCGGCTCAGTTCTTCGAGATTCGATTCGAGCACCTGCTGATACTCGTCGGGCTCGCGGGTCCGCGCGAGCGTCACCTGCGTTTGCCCTATCAATGCGCCGACCGGCGTCCGGATCTCGTGGGCCAGATCGGCGGAAAACTGCGAGAGCCGTTGATAGCCCTCGGCGAGACGGTCGAGCATCGCGTTGAACGCATGCGTGATCTGGCGCAATTCGAGCGGCGCCGCCTCGCTGTCGAGCCGCACCGACAGGCTCGTGGGGCTGATCTGCGCGGCCCGCGTGGCAATCTCGCGAACCGGGCGTAGCGCGCGGCGCAGCACGTACCAGGCGAGCAGCGTCGCGGCCAGCATGCCGATCAGCGTGGCCAGCACGATGCGGTCGCGGTACGCCGCCAGCATGCGCATTTCCTCCGTCATCGGATGGCCGGCGATCACTTCGACTTCGGTGCCGTCTTCGCGTGCCTTTGCGGTTGCGATCGCCCAATGCACCGGCACGCCGTTGGCCAGGTGCGTCTGGCGGATATCGGCGAAGGTCGGCAAGCGCCCCTCCGCGTCGGCTTGCAGCGCGGGCACGGCCACGCCCGCCGGGTTCACGTCGATGAACGGCGCCTCGCCCGGGCGGCGAAACAGCAGCACGTCCTGTTCCGCGCCGAGCATGGTCTCGAATAGCAAGGGCCGGGTCTTCAGTTCGCCGACCGGATAGAGATCGCGCACGATGCGGCTGAAATGCTCGACACGGGCGGCCAGCACCACGTCGGCGCGGCGTTGCAGCGAGACTTCGGCGGAGTGATAGAAGTACGCGCCGAGCGTGCCGATCACCACGCATGCGATCGTCGCGAACAGTATCGTAGTGCGAGCCGTGAGCGAGCGCCTGGTCCAGAATTTCATGAGCCGTCGCCGAACGCGTAGCCGATGCTGCGCACCGTATGGATCAGCTTCTTTTCAAATGGATGATCGATCTTGGCGCGCAGCCGTTTAATGGCCACGTCGACCACGTTGGTGTCGCTGTCGAAGTTCATATCCCACACTTCAGAAGCGATCTGCGTGCGCGACAGCGCTTCGCCCTGACGGCGCACCAGCAGATGCAGCAGCATGAATTCCTTATTGGTGAGCGGAATCTCCACGCCTTCACGCGTCACCTTGCGGCGCAGCACATCGAGCTTGAGGTCGGCGATCTCGAACACGTCGCTCTCGCGGATCACACCGCGGCGCAGCAGCGTGCGGATGCGCAGCATCAGTTCGGTAAATGAAAACGGCTTGACGAGGTAATCGTCCGCGCCGAGTTCAAGACCGCGAATTCGATCGCTGACATGGTCGCGCGCGGTCAGGAAGATCACCGGCAGATCGCGCCGCGCCCGCAGCGCACGCATGATTTCCCAACCGTCGATACCGGGCAGCATCACATCCAGCACCACGAGGTCGTACGCATTTTCGAGCGCCATGTGCAGGCCGTCCGTGCCGGTGCGCGCGAGATCGACCGCATAGCCGCTCTCGCGCAAGCCCTTCTTCAGGTAGTCGCCGGTTTTCGGATCGTCTTCGATGACGAGGATACTCATGGTGCTCGGTGCTCGGTGCTCCGATTCGGCGTTGGCGCAGAGCCTCGCCCTGCCGCTCGCCGAATTCTGGACGTGGATATGCCGGTCATTCTACGTGTCCGCCGCGCGCCGTTCATGACGTTTTTGTCATCCGTCTGTCACTCGCCGGAGCCGGTCCCGGGTCTAATCTGCCCCCGTCCTTCACCACCTGGAGCAGATTCATGAAGATCGTTTCCCCGCGTGCGTTGCGCGCTTTCGCCGCCCCCGCGCTCGTCGCCGCTGTTTTGCTTGCCGCTGGACCGGTTGCGCATGCCCAGAGTGCCGTGCCCACCGGTGTCCGTGGCACGGTGACATCGCTGTCGGGCGATCTGCTCAAGGTCCACACGCGCGACGGCAAAGACGTCGACGTGAAGCTCGTCAAGGACACGCCGATCCGCGGCGTGGTGCTCGCAAACATCAACGATATCAAGCCGGACAGCTATGTCGGCACCGCCGCGATTCCGCAGGCGGACGGCACGCTGAAGGCGCTTGAAGTGCATGTGTTTCCGGCGAGCATGCGCGGCGCCGGCGAAGGTCACCGTCCGTGGGATCTCGGCGGCAACAGTTCGATGACCAACGGCACGGTGGGTTCGCTCGTGGTCAGCAACGGCCGCACGATCACCGTGAAGTACAAGGACGGCGAAAAGAAAATCGTGATTCCGCAGGACGTGCCTATCGTCGCGCTGGAATCGGGTGACCGTTCGCTGCTGGTGCCCGGCGCGAAAGTCGTGTTGTTCGCGCACAAGGAAGCCGACGGCTCGATGGCCGCCAACTTTATCTCCGCGGGCGAGCATGGCGTGACGCCGCCGATGTAAGACAGTGCTGCTGTTTTCACCTTGAGCCGGGCAGCCGCGTTCTTGCAGGACGCGGCTTTTCGACTCCCCGTTTGTCTCGTGAGCTTCACACCATGCCCGACACCCCAACGCGCCTGCCCGTTCACCCGCTCGCCGTACGAATCACGCACTGGATCAACGCATTCGCGATGGTCTGCATGGTGATGAGCGGCTGGGCCATTTATAACGCGTCACCGTTTTTCCCGTTCCGGTTTCCGGTTTGGGCGACCGTCGGCGGATGGCTAGGCGGCTCGATTGCGTGGCATTTCGCGGCCATGTGGCTGCTGTGCGCGAACGGGCTGCTGTATTTCGCGTATGGCGTCGGACGTGGGCATTTCCGGCGCAAGCTGTTGCCGGTTCATCCACGCGACGTGGCGCATGACGCCAGCCTCGCGCTGCGCTTCAAGCTACCGCACGATACCGGCAAATATAACGCAGTGCAGCGCGCGCTGTATCTGCTGGTGCTATGTCTTGGCGTGTTGCTGGTCGCGTCGGGGCTGTCGATCTGGAAGCCCGTGCAATTCTCATGGCTCACCGCACTATTCGGCGGCTTTGATTTTGCGCGACGCGTGCATTTCATTGCAATGGCAGGCGTGGTCGGTTTCGTGGTCGTGCATCTGGCGCTCGTGCTGCTGGTGCCGCGCACCTTGCTGCCGATGCTGACCGGACACGCACGGCCACATCCGGCACATAAAGGGAGCGAGGCATGAGCGCACCAAAAACCAACCGCGACGCACGCCGCTCACGCATCGTGCTTGCCGACCATCAACCGCAAATCGAGCGGCTGCAACGGCGCATGTTCCTGCGTTCGTCGCTCTCCATCGGCGCACTGGCGATGCTCTCGGGCTGCAACATGCAGGACGGCGATTCGGTCGACAAGGTGCTCTGGGCGATGTCGCGCTGGAACGATCGCGTGCAGGGCTGGCTGTTCGACCGCAACAAGCTTGCACCGACCTATTCGGCGCGCGAAATCACCGACCCGTTCCCCTTCAACGCCTTCTATCCGGAGTTCGACGCGCCGGACATCGACGGCTCGACGTATCAACTGGAAGTGTCAGGGCTCGTCTCGGACAAGCGCACCTGGAACCTCGATCAGCTACGCGCGTTGCCGCAGGCTTCGCAGATCACTCGCCACATCTGTATTGAAGGATGGAGCGCGATCGGACAATGGCGCGGCGTGCCGTTTCGCACGTTTCTGGAGCGCATCGGCGCCGATCTGAATGCGCGCTATGTTGGGTTCAAATGCGCGGACCGCTATTACTCCAGCCTCGACATGGCGACGGCCCTGCATCCGCAGACGCAGCTCACGCTCGATTTTCGCAACGAGCCGCTGCCGGCCAAATACGGTTATCCCTTGAAGCTGCGCGTGCCGACCAAACTCGGCTTCAAGAATCCCAAGCACATCGCGGCGATTTTCGTGACTAACACGAATCCCGGCGGCTATTGGGAAGACCAGGGGTACAACTGGTTCAGCGGTTTGTAGTGCGGTCCGTTTTGCCCGATCACACGGCAGTAACGTAACGCGCTACGGGTTTCACCACGCGCGGCGGCGGCGCGTCGTAGAGGGCGCGCATGCGCTTCACTTCGTCGACCGGACTCAACCCGAACAGACGCTTGAACTCGCGGCTGAACTGCGACGCGCTTTCATAACCGACGCGCGCCGCGGCCGCGCCCGCATTCAGCCCATCCTGCACCATCAGCAAACGCGCGTGATGCAAACGCGTGGTCTTTACGTATTGCATCGGCGAAGTCGCGGTGACCGCTTTAAACTGCGCATGAAACACGGCGAGGCTCATGCCTGCTTCGGACGCGAGCGTATCGACGCCGAGCACGCCATGGTAGTCGGCATGAATTCGCCGCAGCGCTTTGGCAATGCGGCCGAAATGATTCTGATGCGTGAGCGCCGCGCGAATCGCGTCGCCCTGCTCGCCGGTCAGCACGCGATAACAGATTTCGCGCACCACGCCGGGCGCGAGAATACGCGCGTCGAGCGGCGAAGCCAGCGCATCCATCAGCCGCTGCACCGCATTGCACAGCGCCGGGTCGAGCGGTGTCGAATAAATGCCGACGGGTTCGTTCTGCGCGGCGCCCTGCGTTTCGTTCAACGCCATCAGCAATTCGGCCACCATGGTCAGATCGACGCGCACCGAGATGGCGAGAAACGGCTCTTCCGCACTCGCCTCGGTTTCGCATTCGAATGGCAACGGCACTGAGAGCACCAGGTACTGCTGCGCGTCGTACTGAAACACCTGATCGCCGAGAAAGCCGCGCTTGCGGCCCTGGCAGACGATCACGATGCTCGGTTCGTACATGACCGGCATGCGCGGCATGGGACTATTCGCGCGCATCAGATTGACGCCTTCGAGACTTGTGCGCGTGAAGCCCGGGGTGGGCGCGAGCACATCGAATAATTCGACCAGGCGCTGCTGGGCGGGATCGACCGAGACGGGTTCAGCGGAACGGTGGGACATGACGGTATAGTGACGTGCGAGAGAATAATGCTTGAAATTTAGCACCAAACAACCTATCGCGCTTCTCGCCAGGAGTTTTAGGCAAATCTTCAAGACATTCAGGTATTCCCGGGCTGCCTGCCCGCTCCTATCATGGGAACCCTGCCGGATCATCCTTTTCCGCGCTGCGCCGGGCTCGGTTGCCAATTGCCAGTTTGACGAATTTGCCAGCCACCGCCCGCGCCGTGATCCCGGTTCATGACGAGGTTGGCCACATCGGCGGCATATGTCGCCCATCGCCGACGCCTTGCAACTTCACCCTCTTTGCTGGAGCTACCCATGAGCACGACTTACGCCTATGCAGCGACCGACGCTACTGCGCCGCTCGCCCCGTTCGAAATCCAGCGCCGCGAACTGCGCGCCCACGACGTGCAGATGGAAGTTCTGTTTTGCGGTGTGTGCCATTCCGATTTGCATCAGGCGCGCAACGAATGGAAGAACACGGTGTTTCCGGTTGTGCCGGGCCATGAGATTGTCGGCCGCGTGACCGCGGTGGGTCCGGATGTCACGAAGTACAAGGCTGGCGACCTGGTCGGCGTCGGCTGTCTGGTGGATTCGTGCCGCACCTGTGCGAGTTGCAAGGAAGATCTCGAGCAGTATTGCGAAAACGGTTTTGTCGGCACGTATAACGGTGTTGATCGAGTTGACGGGCAGATCACTTACGGTGGTTATTCCACGCAACTCGTCGTGGATGAAGCCTTCACGCTGCGTGTGCCGGAGAATCTCGATCCCGCTGGCGTGGCACCGTTGCTGTGCGCGGGGATCACGACGTATTCGCCGCTGCGGACCTGGGGTGCTGGTCCTGGCAAGAAGGTCGGCATTGTCGGTCTTGGCGGTTTGGGGCATATGGGTGTGAAGCTCGCTCGCGCGATGGGTGCGCATGTTGTGTTGTTCACTACCTCGCCTTCCAAGATTGAAGATGCGAAGCGGTTGGGTGCGCATGAAGTCGTGATTTCGAAGAATGCCGAGGAAATGGAAGCGCATTTGAATAGCTTCGATCTGATCGTGAATACGGTTGCTGCTCAGCATGATTTGAATCCGTTTTTGAATCTGCTTAAGCGGGATGGGACTATGACGCTGGTCGGCGCACCGGAGCATGATCATCCGTCGCCGCAGGTGTTCAATCTGATCTTCAAGCGTCGCCGGTTGGCTGGGTCGTTGATTGGTGGGATTGCTGAGACGCAGGAAATGTTGGATTTCTGCGGGGAACATGGGATTACTTCGGATATCGAAGTTATTCCTATGAAGGGGATCAATGAGGCTTTTGAACGGATGCTGAAGAGTGATGTTAAGTATCGGTTTGTGATTGATATGGATTCCTTGCGGAAGTGATTTTTTTGGTTTTTTGGCTTGCGCTGCGGGTCGTTTTTTTGGCTTGCGGCGCGGGCTGGTTCTGGTTTTTTTCTTGACCTGTGATTGGTTGTTACGTTGGGGTGTTGGCCTTTCCTTGCTTTGTTAGTGGTCTATTAGCGTTGCCCCTGTGCGGGGCGGCACCTACTTCTCTTTGCCGCCGCAAAGAGAAGTAGGCAAGAGAAAGCGGCTCAAACCGCTAGCCCTTAAGCGGGTCCCCCGCACAGCCGCGGTAGCGGCACATCTGGAATCCGTGCTCTCACACATTCGGCGTGAGTGACAAAGCAGTCATTCTTCCGGCGGCGCTACGCGCGCCCCCCGGTACAAATTAAACCAATCGTCTTTTTCGACGCATCGCCGAGGCGATGCCGACGGCCCCCACAACGCACAAAACGAAGCCACCGATTCCTAAGTGGACCGCCCCGGCGAGCGCGGAGCGCGAGGCGGGAAGAATGACTGCTGTGTCACGTGCGCGAAATGTGCGAGAAGACAGATTCCAGATGCACCACCAGCGCGACTGCGCGAGGAACCCGCTTATGAGCTAGCGGTTTGAGCCGCTTTCTCTTGCTTACTTCTCTTTGCGGCCGGCAAAGAGAAGTAAGTGCCGCCCCGCACAGGGGCAACACTAATAGACCACTAAAAAAGCAAGGAAAGGCCAAAACCCTAAGCATCCCAAACAAAAAAACGCCACCAAAAAACAGGCAAGAAAAAAACCAAAAGCAACCCTCGACAGGAGCATGAACCCGTGATTGACAGAATAACTGCAATGCGCACCTTCATCCGAATCGTGGACACCAACAGCTTCACCCGCGCAGCGGAATCATTAAACATTCCGCGCGCCACGGCGACCACCATCGTCCAGAATCTGGAAGCCCTGCTAGGCACAGCCCTTCTAGCCCGCACAACGCGGCGCCTAAGCGTCACCCCCGAAGGCGCCGCCTACTACGAACGCTGTGCGCAAATCCTCGCCGACATCGACGAAATGGAAGCCAGCATCCGTCACGCGACGGATAACCTGACCGGCCGTCTGCGTATCGAAATGCCCGGCGCCGTAGCCAGCGCTATCGTGCTGCCAGCGCTCGAAGACTTCCACACGCGTTACCCCAACCTCGATCTCGCGATCGGTATCAGCAACCGCACAGTCGATCTGATCACCGAAGCCATCGACTGCAGCATCCAGCTCGGCGAATTGCCGGACTCGAATCTGGTCGCGCGCCAA
Source organism: Paraburkholderia sp. BL17N1 (assembly GCF_003634175.1). NCBI lineage: Bacteria > Pseudomonadati > Pseudomonadota > Betaproteobacteria > Burkholderiales > Burkholderiaceae > Paraburkholderia > Paraburkholderia sp. BL17N1. Next base: position 2,852,418 of record NZ_RBIW01000002.1, on the reverse strand, counting down.
CTCGGCACGCTCGAACACGTGACCTGCGCGAGCCCGGCCTACCTGGCCCGCTACGGCACGCCGACGGATCTCGACGATTTGCGCGGACATGCCGCCGTCAATTGCATGTCGCCGCATAACGGCCGCGAAGTGGACTTCGATTTCGAAGTGAACGGCGAAGCGCAAAACGTAAAGGTGAAAGGCTTCGTCAAGGTCAGCGACGAACAGGCCTATCTCACCTGCGGCCTGCAAGGCCTCGGTCTGATCCAGCCCGCACGGATCGCCGCGCAACCGTACCTCGACTCGGGACTGCTGCGCGAAGTCATGCCGCAATGGAAGCCCGTGCCGATGCCGGTCTCGGTCGCCTACGTGAAGAATCGCCGCGTGTCGCCGCGCGTGCGCGCGTTCGTGGACTGGCTGGGGGAGTTGTTCGAGAAAGCGGAGCACGTGGATCAGGATCTCTCGCGCGTCCGTCAATTGCTGCGCGGCCTGCATCACGCCTGAGGCGGCTTGAATGCAGGCGCGCAGCGCGGTAGCAAACCGCGTCAGTTCGGCAGCTTGACCGGCACCGGCCGCGTCAGCAGTTCAGCGTCTTGAACAATTGCGTGATGCTGGTCGGCGGAGTCTGCGCATTGATTTCGCTACCGCCGCAGCCCGAGGGTGAATGAAGAAGTGTGACTAAGGCTGACGAGCCTGCTGCGCCGATCCCGGGCACGCGGGATCCTTACCCCAATGGCCGTCACATACGCGCCACCGGCACAACTGGTCTTCGAAGAATCCGCGCTGTCCGCACTCTTTCACGCGCTCAGCGAGCTTGGCGTTGCCAGGTGTCGCGGATGCGCTAACCTTGGTCGCGGTCTTGCCGTCCGCAGCTTTCGCATCCGCCGGCTTGGTCCGTGCAACGAGCGCAGCCAATAGATCGGCATCCGAATCATCTTTCGATGCATTACCGCTCGTGCGCGTTTTCTTCGACTGAGCGACCGCAGTCGGCGCGCTCGCATGACGGTTGCCGGCAGTCGCACTTTCCTTCTTGCCGTGCACGGCGCTCTCGTGCTTCTCCTTGATGGCCACCGCCGTAGCGCTTTTGCCATGCTTCGCCGCCGGCGCCGTGACCGCGGAAGCGGCCGTTGCGGATGCCACCGGTGCGGGTGCGCTGCTCGGCTCCGCGCCGTCGGCGAGCGCGCGCGACAGACGGCTGCCGTCGCTGGCGGGTGCCGTAGCGGACGCCGCAACGGCTTTGCTGTCGCTATCGTCGGCAACGATCGTGGCCGCTTGCGACGACGCCGGAGCCGGCGCCTCCGCTTTGGCGACAACCTGCGGCGCGGCGCTCGCGGCAGCCGCCGGCGCGGCACTCTTCTGCACGCTCTCAGGCGTGGCCGCCGCCAGCGACTCGCTCTGCACGCGCTGCTGCATATGCCATGCACCCCAGCCGCCGGCTGCGATCACCAGCAACGCGACCAATAGCCATGGCGCCCTGGACCGGCGTGGTTGTTCCGTAGGCGGCGCAACGCGGCCTTCAAGGTTCGCAAGAATTCGCGAACCATTGCCGTCAGCGCCTTTAGCCTTATCGGATAACAGGCTAGGCGGGGCTTTGGAATTCGAACTTTCCGGCGCACTCATTCACTGTCTCATTGAATCCTGGATTATTTCGCCGTGATAATACGTTCCGGCTCGCTCCGAGCAGGCCTGATTCTAAGAGCAAGCATTACAAAATACAATTGTTTCCAATTTCCGGGGTCGCCTTTGATTGCCGTAGTACTTCTCGCCTATTTCGCCATCGCCGTCGTGATCGCCGCAATGTTGCTATTGCCGGCGGCACGCGCCTCTTTATTAGGCGCGGCGCTCGCTATTCACGGCCGCGTTATGCGCGGAGCATCTCGTAATGCGTCGCGCGCTCGCGGTCAATTAGCACGCTCGGCAAAAATTTCGCAATCGACCGCAGCCGATATGAAAAAGTTACTGGTGAAGCGGCGCTTGCTGATTTTTACCACGACAGGTATTCTTGCGACGCCTCCATTGGTGGCATTGGCTTTACGCGGCCGGCAATTATTCCAATTCGATGACACCGCACGGGTTCCGGACGAGAAAATTGCCGCGTTATTGAATGGCGAACAGCTCGTACCCCCGCCGCCGTTGCCGCCGGAGGTATTCGCAACGCGGGAAGTCGAGCAGATCCGGCCCGCGCTTAAAGACGCGAGCCGCGACTGGAATTTGCTCGACGCCGATTTCAGAACGCGTTTATTGCTCGTGTACAAAATCATGCGCGAACAATACGGGTATGAAATGGCTTTGCTGGAGGGATATCGCAGTCCGGAGCGGCAAAACCGGCTGGCGCAAATGGGGGGCAACGTCACCAATGCCGCGGCGTTTCAAAGCTATCACCAATACGGTCTTGCCTCGGACAATGCGTTTTTGCGCGACGGCAAGCTCGTCATTTCAGAAAAAGATCCCTGGGCCATGCGCGGTTATCAGTTATACGGGCAGACAGCCGAACAGGTCGGTCTGACTTGGGGTGGTCGCTGGAAAATGATGGATCTCGGGCACGTCGAATATCACAAACCCGGCTTCGTCCTCGGGCGCGGTCATTAAGGCGCAATGGGCAAAACCGGATAATAAAAGAGGTTGGCATGGGGCGTTCAATCAATTTTTCTGGCGAAAAGTGGCAATGCAGCACGCATAACGGCATTGTTCCGATCAGCGTAATCACGGTCAAAACCTGTCGATCTAACAATTCCGCCGTATTCGCTTTCGCCTGAATATGCTTTCGTTTTATTTCAAACGCCGTACGCGCGCCATGCTGTCCGCTACAGCACGCGCCACAACACTCATCACCAAGACCTGAACGGCTTATGCGACGCATTCTCAACGTGTTGACCCACACACGCACGCTCTCGATCATCGGCTTGCTCGCGCTCGCTGCTGTTTTATTCATCGGCGCCGATACCTTGCAGATCGACCTGATGTGGCCGGCCATCGTGCTCGGCGCCGTGATCGCGCTGTGGCTGCTGGTGTGGATCGTGCGCCGGCTGCGCGCGCGCCGCGCCAATCGCAAGCTCGGCGAAATGCTCGAGCAGCAGGCGGAGAAACAGGCTGAAGCCGGTCTCGCGCCCACGCCCGCGCGCCAGGCGGAACTCGACGTGCTGCGCACGCGTCTCGTCGATGCGGTGAAGACCATCAAGACCTCGAAGATCGGTCAGGTTTCGGGCGGTTCGGCGCTCTATGAGTTGCCCTGGTACATCGTGATCGGCAACCCCGCCGCGGGCAAGAGCAGCGCGGTGTTGAATTCGGGCTTGCAATTCCCCTTCGCCGACAAGAACAACGCGGTGATCCACGGCATTGGCGGCACGCGTAACTGCGACTGGTTCTTTACGACCGAAGGCATTCTGCTCGACACCGCCGGCCGCTATTCCGTGCATGAGGAAGACCGCACCGAATGGCTCGGCTTTCTCGGGCTGCTCAAACGTTTCCGGCCGAAGGCGCCGATCAACGGCATCATCGTCACGGCGAGCATTGCGGAACTAACCAGCAGCAAGCCCGAATTCGCGATCAATCTCGCGAAGAACTTGCGCCAGCGCGTGCAGGAGTTGACCGAGAAGCTCGAAGTGTTCGCGCCGGTGTATGTGATGTTCACCAAGGCCGACCTGATTACCGGCTTCACCGAATTCTTCAGCGGCAGCGAGCGTCACGAATACGATCGCGTGTGGGGCGCCACCCTGCCCTACGAGCCGGACGAGAAGCGCGACGTGGTCGGCCTCTTCGACGAACACTTTGAAGAGCTGTACGACGGCCTGAAAGAGATCAGCGTCGCGCAGATGTCGATCAATCGCGGCAATAAGCTCTCGCCGGGCCAGTTGAGTTTCCCGCTTGAATTCTCGACGATCAAGCCCGCGTTGCGCGCGTTCCTCGCCACGTTGTTCGAGACCAATCCGTTCCAGTACAAGCCGATTTTCCGCGGCTTCTATTTCACCAGCGCCTTGCAGGAAGGCGAAACCAATAGCGCCGCAGCCACACGCATTGCGAACCGTTTCGGCCTGAGTTCGGACAGCCTGCCCAAGCCGCACAGCGCGTTCTCGAAGAACGGTTTCTTCCTGCGCGATCTGTTCTCGAAGGTGATCTTCGCCGACCGGCAAACGGTCAGGCAATTCGCCAGCCCTGCCAAGACGCGCATGCGCTATGCGACCTTCTTCGGCTTCGTCGCGGTGCTCGCATTGGCGCTCGGCGGCTGGACCTGGTCGACGGTCAACAACCAGCAGCTCACGGCGAACGTGCAAGCCGACCTCGATAATGTCGTGCGCCTGCAGCAGAACCGCAACGATCTGCAATCGCGGCTGCAGGCCATGGACGTGCTCGAGGACCGCATCGACCAACTCGAACAGTTCCGCCGCGACAGGCCGCTCGCGGTGTCGCTCGGCCTGTATCAGGGCGATCGCCTCGAACAGCGCCTGCTCACCGAGTACTACAACGGCGTGCGTCAGATCCTGCTCGATCCGGTCTCGCAGAATCTCGCGTCGTTCCTGAAGGACGTCAACGCGCATCCCGACCAGCTGGCGCCGTTGAATCGCGCGCCGGATGCTGCCGCGATTCCGGTGTCCACCCATTCGGCCATGAGCGCGAACAGCCAGGGCGGCCTGTACAGCGACGCCTCGCCGACCAACGTCGAAGATGCGTACAACGCGCTCAAGACTTACCTGATGCTGAGCGACAAGCGTCACGTGGAAACCGCTCACCTCACCGATCAGGTTGCGCGCTTCTGGCGCGGCTGGCTCGAAACCAATCGCGGCAACATGCCTCGCGACGAGATGATCCGCAGCGCCGAACGCATGATTACGTTCTATCTCGCGCGCGTGTCCGACGACGACTGGCCGATGATCGACCAGAACCTCGGCCTCGTCGATCAAACGCGAGAGAACCTGCGCCGTGTGGTGCGCGGCATGCCGGCCCGTCAGCGCGTCTACGAGGAAATCAAGGCGCGCGCGTCGACCCGCTTCGCGCCGATGACGATTGCGCGCATTGTCGGCGAAAACAATACGGCGCTGGTGGCGGGCAGCTATGCGATCCCCGGCACCTTCACGCGTGAAGCGTGGTTCCAGTACGTGCAGCCCGCGATTCGCGACGCCGCCACGAAAGAGCTGCAGGCGAAGGACTGGGTGCTCAACACGTCCGCGCACGACGATCTGACGCTGGAAGGCAGCCCCGAACATATCCAGAAAGCGCTCGTCGCGATGTACAAGACCGAGTACGCGATGCACTGGCAAAAGTTCATGCAAGGCATTGCGGTGCAAAGCTTCGGCAGCTTCGGCCAGGCGGTGGATGCGATGAACCGTCTCGGCGATCCGCAGGACTCGCCGATCCGCAAGGTGCTCGAAACAGCGTACGACCAGACTTCGTGGGACAACCCGTCGCTCTTCAACGCGAATCTGAAGCGCGCGCAAACCGGCGTGACGAGCTGGGTCAAGAATCTGTTCTCGCGCGCGCCTACCGGCCAGATCAACGCGAACATCGATATCAACGGCAATCCCGTTGAAGTGCCGATGGGTCCGATCGGCCAGGAGTTCTCGGCGTTGGGCCGCATCGTCGTGAGCGGCGACAACGGTTCGATGCTCAAGGGCTATATGGACACGCTGTCGAAAGTTCGCACGCGCTTTAACGTGATCAAGAACCAGGGCGATCCGGGACCGGGCGCGCGTCAGTTGATGCAGCAGACGCTCGACGGCAGCGGGTCCGAGCTTGCCGATTCGCTGAAGTACGTCGACGAACAGATGCTCACGGGTCTCACCGACTCGCAGCGCAAGGCCCTGCGTCCGCTGCTCGTGCGTCCGTTGATGGCGGCGTACGCGGTGGTGATCCAGCCGGCCAGCGTCGAAGTCAACAAGGTGTGGAACGCGCAGGTGTACCAAAGCTTCCAGGGTTCGCTCGCCAACAAGTATCCGTTCGCGAGCGATGCGAAGGTCGAAGCCGGCGCGGGCGAGATCGCCCAGGTGTTCGGCCCGGACGGCGCGATCGCCAAGTTCGTCGGCACCACGCTCGGACCGCTCGCGGTGCGTCGTGGCGACACGCTGACGGCCCGCACATGGGGCGACATGGGACTCGCCCTCACGCCCGACTTCACCAGCGGCTTTGCGCGCTGGGTGGCGCCGCTCGCCGGTGGCGCGGCGGGTGCGACGGCGGCCCAGGGTTCGGCCGAACCGCAGACCGTGTTCCAGATTCTGCCGCAGCCGAGCAGCGGCACGACGGAATACACGCTGGCAATCGACGGCCAGCAGATGCGCTACCGCAACACGCCGCCGCAGTGGACCAACTTCGTGTGGCCGAATCCGTCGGGCTCACCAGGCGCGACGTTGAACGCCACCACATTCGACGGCCGCACGCTGCAACTGGTCAACGAGCCCGGCCGCTACGGCCTGGAGAAGCTGATCAACTCGGCGCAGCGCAAGCGTCGTCCGGACGGCACGTTCGATCTGTCGTGGACGCAAGGCAGCGTGACGGTGGCGGTCAGCATGCGCATCATCAGCACGTCGCAGGCTTCGAGCGGCAGCAGCGATGCGCCGCAGCAGCAGAGCTTGCGCGGCTTGCGGCTGCCGTCCTCGGTGGCGGATGTGAGCGCGGCGGCGAACTCGGTCAACGCGACGGCTGCGGGTGCGCCAGGCGCCGCGCCCGCGCCGGCTTCCCCGGCGGCACGCCCGGCCACCGCCGCCACCGCGGTTTCGAATACAGGGGGTGCGCAATGACGCAAACCGTGCAGGCGCAAATCGCCTACTTCGGCAAGATCCCGTCGCGCGGCGACTTCGTGAAGAGCGCGCATAACCCGCAATTGCTGGCTACGCTCGACCGCTGGATCGCCGAAGCCATGGAACTGCTCACCGACGATCCGCGCTGGAAGATCGTCTACGAAAACGCCAAGCCGATGCACTTCGCGTTCCTCGGTTCGCGCAGCAAGCTGGCGATTGCCGGGCATATGATGGCGAGCCACGACCAGTCGTCGCGGCGCTTTCCGTTTCTTGCCGCGACCGCGCTCGAAGTCGAAAAGCCGCTGACGTTTCTCGCGCACAGTCCGCTCGCCTTCGCGCGCTTGTGGTCGCGCGTCGCGGCGCAAATGAAGCCGCTGCTCGGCGCCAGCGAGCCGCCCGGCGCACTGCAGGCGCTCGGCGAAACGCAAGTGCCGATCGAGATCGGCGGCGGTCCGGGCAATCCGCACGACGGCACCTTCAACGACTTCGTCGAACACCAGACACTCGCCGGGCTCGAACAAATGCTGCTGGCGAGCGGCCATCCGGTGCGCTTGCGCGGCGCGATGCTGGCGCTCGGCTCACTGCTGCGTCCAGTGATGCAAAGCGGCTCGTCGCATCTCGAACGCGGGCTGACCTTGCCGCTGCCGAACGACCCGTTCTATCGCAGTCTCGTTGCCGCGTTCTGGCTCGAGCTGGTTGCGCCGTTCGTCGCGCAGGCGGATTTCGAACTGGCGATTTTTATCGGCACGATTGCCGAGCGCGAGCGGCTCATCATCGGCTTTAACGGCGCCTCGGCCAAAACGCTGCATAGCGTGGTCGATCCGCAGTCGTACGCGGCGCACAACATCGATATCGACGATCCCGAATGGATCGACGAACACGCACAAAACGATCATGGCATCAGCAAGCTCGTCAGTTATCTCGACCAACCGCAACTGTCGCTGCGCGTCAGCATCGACACGTTCCGCGAAGCATTCACGGGAGCGTGACACGATGCTGAACAACACATCCACCGCACGCATGACGGTGCTGCTCACAGGTCTTCTGCTCAGCGCGTTTGCGTTTGCCGATAACGACGGCCCCGCTCGCGTCACGCCGGTCGACAATAGCGGCGTTTCGATTCACACCACGGTGCTGCCGCCGGCTGCTTCGGCCTCAGTCGGCAATGCGGGGCCCGCGGTGAGCACGGCCGGACTCGCGAGCGGTACAACCGGCGCCGGCACCGGCGCGATCACCGCTGCGCCGCCGCCCGCCAATGCGACGCCTGGCCAGGTCGTGGTCGGCGGCAAGGTGCCTGACGAAGCGACCAAGGCGGCCGTGCTCGCGCGCCTGCGCGACACGTACGGCGCGGCCAACGTGGTCGATCAAATTGAAGTCGCCGATGTGGCGACGCCGCCGAACTGGTCCGCCAATGTGCAGAAGCTGATCGGCCCGCAGTTGAAGCAGATCAGCAAAGGTCAGCTGAAAATCGACGGCACGCAGATCGACGTGAAGGGCGAAGTACACAACGAATCGCAGCGCCAGCAACTTGCGAGCGACATGGCGAATGCGTTGAACCCGACTTACACGATCAAGAATGGACTACGTGTGAGTGCGTCCGAACAAGGCCTGCTCGATCAGACGCTCGCGAATCGTACGATCGAATTCGAAACCGGCAGCGCGACGCTCACGCCGCAAGGCCGCGCGATTCTCGATCAGATGGCCGCCGCGATGGGGAAGATGACGACGAGGACTGTCGCAATCATTGGCCACACGGACAACTCGGGTAACCGCACGTCGAATATCGCCTTGAGCCAGGCGCGCGCGGATGCGGTGAAGGGTTATCTGGTCGCGAAGGGCATTCCGCCGCAGCAGATGACAACGACCGGCGTCGGCCCAGATCAGCCAATTGCGTCGAACGACACGACCGATGGGCGGGCACGGAATCGGCGAATCGAATTTCGTGCGGGCTCTTGAACGGTTGCTGTTTGCGCAGCAGCGTGCATGAAAAAAGCCTGGCCTCGATGAGAAGCCAGGCTTTTTTCTCGTTCGGACCGCCTTTTTTTAGCTGTTTCCTTCCGGCTTCACGCCCAGCAACTCGCGAATATGCGCGAGCGATCCATCGTCCTTGACCACCGTCGAAAGCCATTGATGCAATGGCATATCCGCCGCCTCCGCAGCTTTTTCCGCGAAATACGCGGCAGGATTATGCGGCTCGGTCGCGCGAAAAAACCTGGCCACCGCACGCAACTGCGCGACGGCCTGCGCGCGGCTCTGGATTCCTGCAACTGGACTCGTCGGCATGGTCGTCAACACAGGTTCCTCGCGTTGCGGTGCGGTCTTGAAGGTGGGCTCGGCGCGGTCCTGCTCGTGCGCCGCGGGTGCTTTAGGGGGCGGCGCTTCAGCGCTCACGCCGGCTTCGCGTGCAAAGCGCTCGGCCAACCGGTAGACGTTTTCGTAAGCGTCCTTCGCCTGACGGAAACTCGGCGCGGAATCGGCCGCGCGCCGGTCCAGTTCCTGTTCGAGCGCGAGCATGGCCGCCTCGAACGCCTTCAGATCGACTAGCAGCGTCGAATAGAACGCCGGCGGCGTAGCGCGCTTGGACGCCTCAATCTGATCGATCGACGGCTTGCCGCGCGCGATATCGTCGGCGTGATCCGGATCGCGTTTGACGGCTTGCGCAACGTGCGTGGCGACATCCCAATCGATCGTGCTGTACGCATTGCCCTGCGACGACGTGAGCGGCATGGCGCGCAGCAGATCTCCCGTGCGCCCGACCAGCCACGCGACATTGCCGAGGCGATACTCGGTGTCGTCGCCGTCCGGCAGCGGATGCACGTGGTCCCAGTAGCGCTCGCATAGTTTCGTCAGCAGCGCGTAACCCTGCGAAAGACCGTTGACGCCCTCATCGATCGCAAGTGCTTCGGTAAGCCAGACCGCGAGGCGCAAGTCCTTGGTCTGCGTTTGCAGCAGACTGGCCGAACGCTCGACCACGAAAGCCCAATCGGCTTCCTTGACCTCCGTGACCCATTCGCCCTGATCCAGCGACGGGTCTTCGAAACGGCGCGCGTGCTGGATCGCGTCGAAATCCGCCGAAAACAGCAAATCGTCGCCACAGGGCGAGGTTTCGCTGAGCGGAGCCAGCAAGGTGTCTAGATTAATCGGCATGAAAGAAAGCAATAAGTATCGGGTACAGCATTAAAACAATTTGGCGCGTCCGCTCACACCACCGTGTAATCGAACTCACCCGCCTCGCTCGCGCGCACCGCAATGCGCTCGATCGTCGCGCCGTTCGCCACACGTTCCAGCACCTGCAGCGCCACTTCGGGCAACAGCGTGCCGTTCAGAATGTGATCCACATTGCGCGCGCCGGAATCCACTTCGGTGCAACGTGCAAGCACCGCGTCGACCAGCGACTCGTCCCACTCGAACACCGCCTTGTGATTCGACTCGATACGGCGGCGAATGCGGTCGAGTTTCAATTCGATGATTTCGGCGAGCACGTCGTCGGAAATCGGATAGTACGGCACCACTTTCATGCGTCCGAGAAATGCCGGTTTGAATGCTTTGTATAGCTGCGGGCGCAGGGTTTCCGCAAGTTCATCGGCGTCGGGCAGTTCTTCCACGCCCTTGTTCAGGCAGGCCTGCATCACCGCCTGCGAGCCGACGTTCGACGTCAGAATGATCAACGTGTTGCGGAAATCGATTTCGCGGCCTTCAGCATCATCCATCGTGCCTTTGTCGAACACCTGGAAGAACATTTCGAGCACGTCGGGGTGCGCCTTTTCGACTTCGTCGAGCAGCACCACGGAATACGGATTGCGGCGCACCGCTTCGGTCAGCACACCGCCCTCGCCATAACCGACATAGCCCGGCGGCGAACCTTTCAGGCCAGACACACTGTGCGCTTCCTGATACTCGCTCATGTTGATCGTGACCATCTTGCGCTCGCCACCGTACAGCACGTCGGCCAGCGCCAGCGCGGTTTCGGTCTTGCCGACGCCCGAGGGTCCCACGAACATGAACACGCCACGCGGTTTGTTCGGGTCTTCGAGATTCGCGCTTGCGGTGCGTACGCGCTGCGCAATCGCTTCGAGCGCGTGGTCCTGGCCGATCACACGCGCGGCCAGCAACGGCTGCAGGTTCAGCACGGTCTGGATTTCGTCCTTGACCATGCGGCCGAGCGGAATGCCGGTCCACGCGGCGACGATTTCGGCGACGACATGAGCATCGACCTGCAACGGCACCATCGGTTGGCCGCCTTGCAACGCGTGCAGTTCGGCGACGCGCGTGGCGAGCGTTGCGCGCGCCTGCTGCGCTTTATCCGCCTGCTCCGGGTCCGCGCTGCTCACACGCGCCGCGTCGATGTCCGCGCGCAAGCCGACGATCTCCGTCACCAAAACGCGTTCCTTATCGTAGCGGGCTTCGTCTTCGGCGAGATCCTTGAGGTCCTGTTCACGCAGGCCGCGCAATTCGGTGAGCCGTTCATCGTGCAATGCGCCGCTCGCTACTTCGCGTTCCAGTGCGGCGATTTCAGCGTCGATACGTTCGAGGCGTTTTTTTGTGTCGTCGATGGCTGCGGGTGTCGAACTGTGCGCAAGCGCGACTTTCGCGCAAGCGGTGTCGAGCACGCTGATCGCTTTATCCGGCAGTTGCCGGCCGCTGATGTAGCGATGCGACAGCCGCACCGCTTCGGTAATCGCATCGTCGAGCACGCGCACGTTGAAGTGCTTTTCCATCAACGCGGCCATGCCGCGCAACATGGCCGCGGCAAGCGACTCGCTCGGCTCCTCGATCTTCACGACCTGAAAACGCCGCGCGAGCGCCGCGTCTTTCTCGAAGTACTTTTTGTATTCGCTCCACGTGGTGGCAGCGATGGTGCGCAATTCGCCGCGCGCCAACGCCGGTTTCAGCAGATTGGCCGCGTCGTTCTGCCCGGCCTGGCCACCGGCGCCGATGATGGTGTGCGCTTCGTCGATAAAGAGAATGATCGGATGCGGACTCTTCTTGACCTCATCGATCACGTTTTTCAGGCGGTTTTCAAACTCGCCTTTCACGCTCGCGCCGGCTTGCAGCAGTCCCATGTCGAGCACGTGCAGCGCCACGCCTTTGAGCGGCCCGGGCACGTCGTCGGCGGCGATGCGCAGGGCGAGACCCTCGACCACCGCCGTTTTCCCGACACCGGCCTCGCCCGTCATGATCGGGTTGTTCTGCCGGCGGCGCATCAGAATGTCGATGGTCTGGCGAATCTCGCCTTCACGGCCGATCACCGGATCGATCTTGCCGTCACGCGCGCGCTGCGTGAGGTTGCTCGTGTAGGTATCGAGCGCCGGCGTCTTAGACGGCGCGCCCGGTGCGGTAGCGGTCGTGACTGGATCGCCCGCGTTGTCTCCCGCGCTTTGCGTCTCGTTGCTGCGCTCGACTTCGCGCGAGCCCGCGGTCAGTTCATCGAACTTGTGCTTCAGGTCGGTTACGCGCACATCGCGCAGCAACGGCGACATGCGCTCGGCGAATTGCGCGAGATCCGGCGCGCTCAGCAGCGCCAGCAACAGGTGTCCTGAACGGATCCGCCCGATCTGCGAATCGAGCGACGCAATCAGCCACGCCTGTTCGAGCAGTTCGATCAGATGCTTCGAAAACACCGGCGTGCGCGTATTGCCGGTTTTCAAACGCTGCAACTCGCGCTCGAGATCCGCGCGCAACGCATGCGCGTCGATCCTGCTCGCGCGCAGCACCAGCGCGATGTCGCTGGCCGGTTCGTCCAGCAGCGCCAGCAGCAGATGCTCGAGGTCGACCTCGTAATGACCGCGTGCGAGACAATTGTTCGCCGCCAGCAAAGCCGCCTGCCGGCAGGTCGGATTCAGTTTGGCGATCAGGGTATTGAGGGACGTGCTCATGTCGTACGATCCGGGTCCGGGTTCTGTCGTTATAGTCAGTGAATCACGTGCAATTCGTAGCGGGCATCCGCGCGGTCACGGTCGGCATCTTTCGTGCACAGGAACGCGTCCCAACCGAGGCGCGCGCCCTTGCTCAACAGGCTCGGCCCGACCGCTTCGCGGCGCAGCACCAGCGACGCCTCGTATTCGAGCGTGACGCCGGCCAGCAGCGTGAGCATGCGTTCGAGCGCCACCGCCCGCTCAGCGCCGGGTAAAAACGCTTCGTAATCGGCCTTGTCGAGCGGTCCGATCACCAGCCGCGCGCGCATGTCGCGCTGCCAGACGCGCTCGCCCGCCAGCGCGGTCGCGCCGAGCGTCGCGTTGACGCTGCCGAGCAAGGTCAATTGATCGCGTGGCACGTCGTACCATTTGCCGACGAACTGCTCGACGCGCACCCGCACCTTGAAGTACTCCGAGAGCGTGCGTTGCAAATACGCCGCCGATACCGGCCGATGCCGCGCGGCCAATGCGTAGCCGGCAATCGCTTCGTCGAATAGCGCGCCCTTGCCGCTTTGAAGGCTGTTGCGCGTGTCGTCGTCGGCGACGCCGGCGAGCGCGAGCAAAAGCGGCAGGTAACGTTCGTCGCGATCCAGTTCGTAGTGGAACGGCAGACGGTATTTCTTCCACGCCGCGTAGAACAGCGCCGTCGCGCGATTCGAGAACACATCGAAGAACTCGCGCGCGGCGCGATCGCGCTTGATCTGTTCACGCGCGATGATCTGCTCGGTGTAATGCAACGGCAATGCGCCCTGCCCGCCGAGCAAGCCGAAAAAGGCCGGCGTGATATCCACCTTATCGAGCGAACCGTCCTCGAGCGCTGCCGTGCGCTGCGACTTTTCTTTCAGCGCTGCACCTGCAGTGTCAAACGACTGCGCGCCGTGAATCTCACTCGGCGGGAACGACATCGACAGCGAATTGCGAAAAGCAATCCGCTGCGCGACAACTTCACCGGGACGTCCCGCGTGAGATGGCGATTGCTGCGCGAACCACTTCTCGAGAATCCGCACCGCCTGAAAAAATTCGAAGCGATGCGGCTCGTCGAGAAGTTGCTCGACTACGCCAGGATCGATTCGCCGCTGCGCGGTTTGCATCGCAGGATCTCCTCGCCGGTGCGCTTCGACACGACGACCAGTTGCACAAAGCTGTTCAGATGCACGTACAGCCCAAAAAACGTGTCGATTACCCGCACGAACGACGCGAGACTCGTGCCGACGAAATGCTCTTCGTCGATAGTCAAAAGAATCTCGATACCGCGCACGAAAGTGGCAAACGGCTTGCCCGGCAGCCATTGCACGGCCGCGTGCTGCTCTATGCCGACCAGTCCGTCGATATGCCGCGCCGACACCGCCGTGCGCCGCAAGTCGTAAAGCACGAGCATTTCCTTGAGCGCGGACAGACCGCTACTGGCAAGCGAGACGTGATTTAACGCCAGATGTGAAATCAATCGCCAATGCGCGGCGCGTCCGCGTTCGAAACGCACGCTTGGCGTAGGCCGGCGCAGCATCGAGATGCTGCCGGTCAGCGAACCGCCTTCGAGAAACAGATCGCCGCCGTCCAGCCCCACTGCGAGACCAGCAGGCAAATCGCGATTGGTACACGTCAGATCGAGACTCAAGGTATCGGTCTGCGGCGCGGCCGGTTCGAAGTCGATATCGACGATGGAGATTTCAGTCTCGTAGCCGGGGCTTTTCTGCGCGACCCAGTCGTTGCGACGTGCGAACCAGTAATGTCCCGCGCGCGCCGCTTCGCCGTGATGCAACGAATAGAATGGCCGGAATTCGATCACCGATTCTTCCTGCGCCTGCTGCCTGACGAGTTTCACCGAATCGATCGAATAGACCTCGTAGGCGAACGCGCGGCGTGCTTCGGCGATCACCGGATAAGAAATCGCCTGATGGCTGACGCGGATTGGCTCACCGTGCTGTTCGAACAGATTCACCACCGGCGTGCAGAACAGGCGGAAATGGTGCGCGGCCAATGAATCCAGCAGACGCGCCATGTGCGAATCGCTGCGCACTTCCTTCAACACGACATGCAGCGTCAAACGCTGGCAGCGGCCGCTCGCGCGTGTCATCGCCGCCAGGTCGAAGTCGGCGAAATTGAATTTTTCGGGGAACGCGAAGTATTCCGTCAGCAACCGGTACGCCGGATGCGATTTGGCAGGATAGTCGATCAGCGCGTCGTCTTCGTCGAAGCCCGCTTGCACGACCGGAGATTCGCGCAGTTGTTTCCACACGCCGCGGCGGTCGGCTTCCACGTATGTGGCCATGCCGTTGACGAACAGACAGTCCGCCAGTGCTGCGATAAACGACTGTTCGCCGTGCAAATGCGTGCGCAGCTTGCCGACTTTCAGCGCCGTGAGGTCGAGTTGCGCCGCTGTCGATTCAAAGGTGATCGATACGATCGCCGTGGCATTGCCCGGCAGCACGGTCGCACTCGGTGCCATCGCCACCGACGTGTACTTCGCCTCGGAAATGCGGATCGGCGCCAGCGTCGCATCGTAAGCGGTGCGAAAACGGCATTGCACGCCGCGAATGGGCCGCGACTTGAGTTCGGTGCCGCGCTCGATAACAACCGGTTCGGTCAGATGACTCAGCGCGGCGGACGTGCCCAGTTGCGCAATCGAGCACGACGGGAACGGCCGCAGGTAGTGCGGATAGAGCACTTCCAGCAGCGCTTCGGTGAATTCGGGGTAATCGTCGTCGAGTTTCTTGTTGATGCGTGCGCCGAGTAGCGCAAACGACTCGATCATCCGCTCGACGTGCGGGTCTTCGCAGTGCTCGCCGGACATGGCGAGACGCGCCGCGATCTTCGGATAGCGCTCGGCGAAGTCGCGCGAATAGCGCCGCAGAAATGACAACTCGCGCTCGTAATACGGCAGCAATTCTTCCATCGATTTATCCCCGGACCTGACACTTCTCCGCCTGGTTCATCGCCGCCGTTGCGCGTAACGGTTGCGGTAAAGCGGTACTCTCAACACAACTACTCAGAAATACACTGACAGAAAATCACCCACTACAACTTCGCGCGTGCGCGCGTAACCGAGTATTGCAATGTGGACGGCTGCAACATTGCATCGAAACTCACCGGTTCTTCCGCCGGATGAACCACCAGCAGCGCCTGAATCGCAAAGTTCAGCGCATTGGTGGATTGTTCGTTCAATTCGAGCGTGACTGCCACCTGCTGCAAGCGCGGCTCGTGCCGCGCAATCGCCTGTTGAATCGATTTGCAGATGAACGTGCGGTCGTAATGGCTTGCAAGGCTCAAGCCCGCGAAATCGTTCAGACCGTATGTGAGCACCGAGCGCTGACATTCCGGCAGCGCCGCCAGTTCGTGTTCGGTCAGCGCGATGCGCGTATTCAGGATCGCCTCGACGTCGCGCGCGACGGTGCTCTTCAATTCATCCAACGACAATTGCCGCATCGCCGGGGAAGCCGGCAGATGCGGTTCGTCGTCGAACAGCTTGTCGAGAAAGCTGGGTTCGAAGCGTTTCATCAGTGTCCGAAGAAGCGGATCGATGCGCGGCGCACCCGGCGCGCGGCAACTCTTTCGAGCCACGCGGGCCGCGTGCGCCCGTGCATCAGACCGCGTACGTCTTGTCGTTCTTCGTCAGGCTCCACGCGCCTTGCGCGTTGCCGCCCTGGTTGCCGCCGATCTTCTGCTGCGTGTACTTCCACTGCACGGCAGCGTACTTCAGCGAGAACTGTTCGGTCGGCAGGCCTTCACCCACCACGCTCGGCGTCACGCTCGAAATGATCACGTACTTGAGCTTCACTTCCAGGTACTTGATACGATTGCCTTCGCCGTCCGAACGCATGAAGTCGATCGTGACTTCGTCGAACGTCGTGCCGCCCGACGCGTGTTGATAGATCAGCGGACTGACTACGTCGATGTCTTTCGTGAACTGCATATCGGCGTGTTCGCAGCGCTCGGAGGTGTGACCACCTGCCGTGGAAGCGGTTGCGGAACGCGGTTGCGTGATCGCGTGACTCCACGAATCGATTTCGATCCAGCCAGCGTGATCCTTATCGGCAGACTCGCCTTTGATCGCCGGATTGCCGAATTTTAAATAGATATCCTTCATAACTCATCGACTCCCCAAAGAGGTGGTTTCAACAGCTGACCCGGGCGGCCAGCCCGAGCCAACTGACTTGCTTTGCTTTATGAATTAGCCGGTTTCGGCAGGTCAGCGACAAGCCGCAAAGAGATCGACAGCTCATCCAGTTGAAAGTGCGGACGCAGGAATGCGACCGAACGATACGCACCGGGCTTGCCCGGAATCTCCGAGACTTGAATGGACGCCTCGCGCAACGGGAACTGCGCCTTCTGCTCCTGAGTTGCGTTGTCGTCCAGCAGCACGTACTGCGAGATCCAACGGTTCAGGAATACTTCGACGTTCTGCGCGGATGCAAAGCTGCCGATCTTGTCGCGCATCATCGCCTTCAGGTAGTGCGCGACGCGCGATACCGAGAAGATGTACTGCAATTGC
Organism: Paraburkholderia sp. BL17N1; assembly: GCF_003634175.1. Lineage (NCBI taxonomy): Bacteria > Pseudomonadati > Pseudomonadota > Betaproteobacteria > Burkholderiales > Burkholderiaceae > Paraburkholderia > Paraburkholderia sp. BL17N1. The sequence continues at coordinate 2,835,307 of NZ_RBIW01000002.1, read as the reverse complement.
GCGGACAGGACCGCGTTGGCATTCGCGCTGTCGGTGCTGTATTTCTTGGGTTTCTGCACCGATTGCGCGGCGAAGAACGCGGCGTAGTCGGAGTTCTTGCAATGCACGAGCGGAATGAAACCGAGGTCGCTCAGTTCCTTTTCGCGGCGGTCGGTAATCGCGATTTCAGTCGGGCATTTCAGCGCGACTTCGCCGTCGTCGGTCTTGAAGGTGTGGGTGGGCAGGTCTTCGACCAGGCCGCCGCCTTCCACGCCGCGAATCGCCGCGCACCAGCCGAAGTCGTCGAATGCGGCCGTCAGGCGTGCGGCGAATGCCCACGCTGCGTTACACCACAGGTATTTGCTGTGATCGGTGCCGTCCACGTCTTCGACGAAGTTGAAACCCTCCGCCGTGGCGCCGTCTTTCGGATTGAACGGCAGGCGGCCGAGAAAACGCGGCAGCGTGAGACCGACGTAGCGGGAATCTTCAGCGTCGCGGAACGACTTCCACTTCGCGTATTCGACCGTGTCGAACACCTTGCCGAGATCACGCGGCTTGCCGAGGTCGGCGAAGGTATCGAGGCCCATCAGTTCGGGCGACGCCGACGCGATGAACGGCGCATGCGCGGCCGCGGCAACGTGCGACATCTGTTCGATGAAGTACATGTCTTCCGGCTGACGCGTCACTTCGAAGTCGCCGACGATCGTGCCGAATGGCGAACCGCCGAAGGTGCCGAATTCTTCTTCGTAGATCTTCTTGAACAGCGCGCTCTGATCGAATTCGATCGCGGTCTTGAAGTCGCGCACCAGGTCGCGCTTGGGCGCATGCAGTGCCTTGATCTTGACCGTTGCCCCGGTGTTGCTTTCCTTGCACAGATAGTCGAGGCCGCGCCACGTGCTTTCCATGCGCTGGAATTCCGGCGCGTGCATCACCGCGCTCAACTGCGCGGAGATCAGGCGGTCGAGTTCGGCGACGCGCGCGTCGATGGTGGCCGACAGGTTATCGGACACCACCACCGTGCCGTCGAGCACCTGATGCACGAGTTCGCCGATCAGGTCTTTCGCGCGCGCGTGCTCGGAATCGGACTTCGCCACGCGGCTTTTCTCGACGATTTCGTCGAGCAGCGTGGATTCCGTACCGCTTTGCGCGGTCGCCAGTTGGGCTGCTGCCGTTTGCTGATTCATCTCACACCCCGTGCTTATTCGCCCTGCTTGTCGTGGTCCGGCGCGCCGCCGTGCTGGTCCGCCGCGTTGCTCTGGTCTTTCGCCAGGGTTTGCAACTGCTGCGTGTTGTTGAGCACTTCGCTCAGCAGGTCTTCGAGTTTGTCGTTGCCGGCCAGCTTGTTACGCAGATCGGCGAGCTTCGAACGGGCTTCGAGCAGGCGCCGCAGCGGTTCGATTTGCGCGACCACTTCGTCCGGATTGAAGTCGGCCATCGACTTGAAACGCAGGTCGACCGCGAATTTGCCGCCGGCTTCGCTCAGGCGGTTTTCCACCTGAAACGCGGCGCGCGGTTCGATCGCTTTCATCACGTCGTCGAAATTATCGCGGTCGATATTGACGAACTTGCGATCGCGCAGCTTCGGCTGCTCGACTTCGGACTGCCCCGCCAGATCGGCGACCACGCCGACGACGAACGGCAGTTCCTTCACCTCGATCGCATCGCCACGCTCGACCTCATAGGTCAACTGAACGCGGGGCGGCCGCACTTTTTGCAAGCGTTTTTGAATGCTTTCTTTCTTCGCCATCGTCGGCTCCCGGTGCTGATGGATCAGGCGTGTGGATCAGCGCAGTGCGCTGAACGGATCGGACGCGCCGCTGCTTTGCGCGGCTTTGGCGGGTGCTGCGGGCGCTGCCGGCGTGGCGGCGGGCGCAGCGGCGCCGGTCGTAGCGTCCGGCGTCTCCGCTGCAGGCTTGCCCTTGGCAACGTGACGAACCACGCGCTTCTTCTTCACCGTCGGCTTGTCGTTCGGGTCGGGCGGGAACAGCGTGGCTTCGCCGAGCGTGTCGCGCAGTTGCTTGGCGAGCGCTTGCGCGTCCGACTTGGCATCGCCCGCGAGCGACGCGTCCTGCCGCAATTCGCCGAGCGATTGCGTGGCGACGCGCAAGCCGGCCACCGCGAGCACGCTCTTGGCCTGACGATCGGTCTGATCGCGTTGCAATGCTTCTTGCGCGGCAACGATTGCCTGGCCGTAGTGACCTTGTGTGAACTGGATTTGCGCAATACGCGACCACGGTTCTTCACGCGTCGGATCGGATTTGGAAAGCTGCTGATAAAGCGCGATAGCGCGATCCTGATCGCCGCCCTTTGCGACGGTATCGGCATCCGCGAGTTGCTTATTAAAAGCCTCCGGTGTGGTCGCCACGTTGTTGCCCTGTGTTGCGCAACCGGCCATCACGCCGCATGCCAACACAACCCCAGATAGTTTTACTAACAGACGCTCATTCATCGTTTTTCACCGACGTGCGAATTTTTTAATTCAAGGAGAAACCGGAGTTTTGCTTTGCTTGAAGTGCGCGGGTATAGTACAGGCCAATTTTCGATAATTCAACTTTCGTGTGAAGAAGGATTGCACAAAAAAAATGCATGCGGATCATTTAAACGAAACATGCAGAAATTGTTTCCTGGCGCAATAGCAGCACTGCGGATACCGGAAAAAATTTCCACTCTCCGGTTGCCGGCCCGGTAGCGCCGGCAGTTACAAGCGCTTTGCATATCGCGGCATTAAGTGGCATAGCGAGGCTGCAAATTTGCCGGATTGAGTTCGTTATTGATGTTTTGACGGGGGACGGCGCCAAGCCGGTCGATGTATATGAATTCGCGTGTTATTCGCTATGCATCGCTTTTGATCGCCAATGCGGCGGTCTGCGCGCTTCTGGGCGGCTGCGCGGCCGGCGTGACGGTGCTCGGAGCCGCTGCCAACGCGGCTTTGCAGGCAAGCGGCCTCGGCAAGCCGGAGCTGCCGGACGCCCAGAAACCGCCGCGCAATCTCGGCCTCACCTTATATGCAGCGTCGAATCTGAATGCCGCGAATGACAAACGGCCATTGGCGCTGGTGGTGCGGCTTTACGTACTGAAAGACCCGACTTCATTCCAGCAGGCGCCGTTCGACGCATTTACCGATCCAGCAAAGGAAAAGTCCGTATTGGGCGGTGATTTGCTGGGCGTGCGTGAAGTAACGCTGATCCCGGGCCAGCGCTACGTTGTTACCGAAAAAGTCTCGCGAGAAGCGCAGGCATTCGGTATCGTCGCGCTATTCCGTGATCCGGCAATGCAGCGTTGGAAATTCGCCTTCGACCCGGCGAAGTCGGAGAAATCCGGCATAATGATCGGCCTGCATAACTGTGCAATGACGGTGACCAATGGCACGGTGATCCCGCCAGACCAGGGACTGCCGGCGCAAGCGCTAAATATGCTTTCTTCGGTAAGCTGCGGATAAAGATGCCGGTCAAATGCGATTTAACATTTTTTAAGCAATTAACAATTCGGCGCTCGAATCGGTTATCTCCGGGTGCGCCACACGCATAACGCATATAACGGGTTTGAGATGAGTTATTCCGCAAAAGTGCTATGGGGGGAAGGCCTGTTTCTGAGGCCGCAGCATTTTCAGCGTCAGGACGCTTATCACGAGGCGCGCCTGTTCGAGTCGATCCAGGCGATCCAGCCGTATAACTGGGGCGTGCGCTCGGCGCGCTTCGATCGCGACGCGCTCGGCAGCAACGTGCTGCGCATGAGCGAACTCTCGCTAGTGTTTCCCGACGGCGCGCTTTACTCCGCGCCTCAGGCCGACGACCTGCCGCCGCCCATCGCGCTGGATACGCTTCCTGACGGCATCAACGAATTCACGTTTTATCTCGCGCTGCATCCGCTGCGCGAAACCGGTGCGAACTATGCGCAGGACAGCAACGCCGGTTTCGTCTCGCGTTACGTCAGCGAACAGACACCGGTGGCCGATCATTTCACCGATGCCGCCGAAGCCGACATCACCTTCCTGAAGACCAGCGTCAAGTTGATCGCGCATAGCGAGCCGCGTGATCAACTGCTCTCGGTGCCGCTCGTGCGGGTACGCCGCACCGCTACGAGCGGTTTCGAAATCGACGACACGTTCGTGCCGCCCTGCCTTGCTATCGACGCCTCGCCGATCCTGCATCAGCGCCTGCGTCAACTGATCGACGCCTTGCAGGCCAAGGTCAATGCGTTATACGGCTTTCACCGCGAGCCGACCAAGAACATCATCGAGTTCCGTTCCGGCGACATCGCGTCGTTCTGGCTGTTGCATACCGCGAGCGCGGCCTTCGCTTCGCTCGCGCATCTGTACCAGCATTCGGCGCTGCATCCCGAACGCCTGTTTCAGGAACTGCTGCGGCTCGCCGGCCAGCTGATGACGTTTTCGAAGGGCTATGCGCTGTCCGACCTGCCGGCGTATCGCCACGACGATCCGGGCCCCGGCTTCGCGCGTCTCGACACGATCCTGCGCGATCTGCTCGAAACCGTGATCTCCACGCGCTATTTCGCGATCGCGCTCGAGGAAGTGCGTCCGTCGTTCCATGCGGGCCGGCTCGACTCGGGCAAGATCGACGACAAAACCATGTTCTACATCGCGGTATCGGCGGATATGCCGACCGCCGAGCTCGTGGAAGCCGTGCCCGCGCGCTTCAAGGTCGGCGCGCCGGACGACGTCGACAAGCTGGTGCTCTCGGCCATGCCGGGCGTACGGCTCGTCTACACGCCGCAGGTGCCACCCGCCATTCCGGTGCGTCCGGGCGCGTGCTACTTCTCGTTCGAATCGCGCGGCGCGCTGTATGACCGTATGTTGCAGGCTCAGTCGGCAATGATCTACGCGCCGTCGGGCATCAACGATCTTCAACTCGAACTGATCGCCGTCACATCATGAGCTACGCGCCATCCCTCTTTGGCGGCAGCACGCCTGCCGCCGCGCCCGCCCCGATCACCGAGCCGAGCTATCAGGTCCGCTCGCTGCTCGATCTGCTGTACGACGGTTTCTTCATGTTGTTCCTGTTGAAGAACGGCCGCGAGCCCGGCGACGCGCAGGAATTCAGCCAGCGCATCCAGCAGTTCCTCGGCGACTTCGAGCGCGGCGCGAAGAAGCTCAATGCGTCGGCCGAAGATGTCTACGCGTCGAAGTTTGCGTTCTGCGCGGCCATCGACGAATCGGTGTTGTCGTCCACCTTCAGGATCCGCACGGAATGGGAGCGCCGGCCGCTGCAACTGGTGCTGTTCGGCGAGCAACTGGCGGGCGAAAAATTTTTCCAGTATCTCGAGGAGTGCCGCGCACAAGGCGCGGCACGCTTGCAGTCGCTGGAGGTGTTTCACATGTGCCTGCTGCTCGGTTATCAGGGCAAGTATCTGCTCGAGGGACCGGAGAAGCTCGCGTATCTGACCGCGCGCATCGGCGACGAAATCGCTCATCTGAAGGGCAAGCGCGCGCAGTTCGCGCCGCATTGGCCGCTGCCCGATCAGGTCGCGCACCGTCTGAAGCGCGAGGTGCCGCTGTGGTCGATCGGCGCGGTGTTCGCGCTGGTGGGATTGCTGGCTTATCTCGGGCTGAATACTTATCTGCGTGATCAGACCTTGCGTTCGCTCGCGCCGTATTCGCAAGTGGTCAAGCTCGGTCCGCAATCGGCTACGTTGACGATTTCGTTGCCTTAAGCCTGCGCCGACCAATAAGTGAAAATGGCCCGCATTTGCGGACCATTTCCGTTTAGCACGGGTGAAGTGAAGCTTATTGCGACTCTTCCGCCCACACCGCGTTTTCGCGCGCCATCAGCGCCGTCGAAGCCGCCGGCCCAAACGTGCCCGCCGTATAACCGCGCGGCTTCTCACCCGATTTGCCCCAGCCTTCCAGAATCGGTTCGGCCCATGCCCACGCCGCTTCGAGTTCGTCGCGCCGCATGAAATGCGTGAGGCGTCCGCGAATCACGTCGATCAGCAAGCGCTCATACGCTTCCGCGCGACGCTCGGTGAAGGCCTGCTGCAAATCCAGATTCAGATTCACCGGCAGCATGTGCATGCCGCTGCCTAGCTCCTTCGCCAGCACCTGCAACTGGATCGATTCTTCCGGCTGCAACTGGATCACCAGACGATTGCCGTAATTGCGCCCGCCCTTCGGAAAGATCGAGAACGGCAGTTCGGCGAATTCGATGACGATCTCCGACACCTTCTTCTGCATCCGCTTGCCGGTGCGCAGGAAAAACGGCACGTGCGCCCAGCGCCAGTTGTTGATATGCGCGCGCAAGGCAACGAAAGTTTCGGCGCGACTGCCCGCCGGCACGTTGTCTTCTTCCTGATAGCCCTTCACGGCCTCGCCGTCCACGGCGCCCGCGGTGTACTGGCCGCGCACGGTATCGCGCGCGATATCCTCGGGCGTCATGGGCCGCAGCGAGCGCAGCACCTTGAGCTTTTCATCACGGACCGCGTCCGGGTCGAGCGACACCGGCGGCTCCATCGCAACGATGCACAGCAGTTGCAGCAAGTGGTTCTGCACCATGTCGCGCAGCGCGCCGGTTTTATCGTAGAAGCCCGCGCGGCTGCCCACGCCGACCGTTTCCGCCACGGTGATCTGCACGCTCTTGATATACGGCGCCTGCCACAGCGGGCCGAAAATCGGATTGCCGAAGCGCAGCACCATCAGGTTCTGCACGGTTTCCTTGCCAAGATAGTGGTCGATCCGGTAGATCTGCGCTTCGCTGAAATGCTTGCCGACCGCCGTGTTGATTTCCTGCGCGGAGGCCAGATCGTGACCCAGTGGCTTCTCGAGCACGACGCGCGAGTTGGCGTCGATCAAGCCCGCGGCGGCGAGGTTGTCACAGATGTTCGTGAACAGATCCGGCGACGTCGCGAGATAGAACACGCGGCGCACGCCTTCGCGCGACACTTCTTTCAGGCGCTGATAGTCTTCGACCGAGTCGACGTCCATGCGCACGTACTCGAACAGCGCGAGAAACTTGTCCCAGGCGCCGGCATCGAACGCTTTCTTTTCGATGAAGGGCTTCGCCTTCAGCTCCATGAATTCGTTGATGTACTCCTCACGCGACCAGGGCTTGCGGCCGATGGTGAGAATGCGGGTGTTCGGCGGCAGATTGCAGTGCAGATGCGCCATGTAGAGCGCAGGCAGCAGCTTGCGAAACGACAGATCGCCGGTGCCGCCGAAGATGATCATGTCGAGCGGCAGGTCGGGAGTGGCAGAAGCGTGTTGGGTCGTCATAGCGCGGTCGCAGCGTCGTGAGGGATAAGGCGTCGGTGAACGGCAGAAAAAAGCGTGCAGAAAAAAGCAGCGGCGCGGTGCCGGCGCACCGGCACTTCTTCTGGCAAACGCCTATGGTGCAACGTTTTGAGATTGTTTGCACGGCAACATGTGCCTCAGGTTCGCGCAATATGCCAACCTGGCGCGCTAAAGGCCTGTTTTCAGGACCTTTTTCGGTGTTGGCGGGCACGCCCTGTCCTGTCGCAAAGCATGCCCGCAGGCCATGCGCGGCCCTCTCACGTGGGTTTTTCCCCCCAAGCCTTCAACCTCCTGACAACGCCTCGCGCGCCACGCGGCACGCCGCCAGATCCCACGCCGCACAGCCGACGCTTTTAAATACGATCGGTTTTTTTTGCGGCAACGACACTGCATTGTCGAGCACCGAAGCGATGCCGCCGACCTGAGCCCAGTCGACGCCCGCCTGAATGAAGTCGCCGGCTTCGTGGCGCGCGCCGGCTTCGTCGTCGACGAAAAGTGCGCTTTCGCCGAGGGTGCGCGCGCCGATCTCGACCATCGCCGGCGTGAATGCGCCGACGCCGATCACGAGGCGCTCCGCGCGCGCCGCCTCGTCGTAGACCGGCTGTCTGCTCGTGGTCAGCGCGATCACTACATCGACCGAGTCGGGGATCGTGGCGCCGGGTTGGATCAGCGGCTGAAGATCACGCGCCTTGCCCTGATGCGCGGCGCAAAACGCCTCGGCGCGCGCAGGCGCGCTGCCCTTCACCCACACTCGCGCGTCGGGAAACAGTTCGCCGATCGCCTCCAGATGGTTGAGCGCCTGCGTGCCGGTGCCGATCAGCAGGAATTCGCGCGGCGTTGCCGCGGCGAAAGTGTCGATGCCGAGCATCGAGATTGCCGCCGTGCGCCGTCCCGTCACGGTCGGGCCATCGAGAATGAAGAGCGTCTCGCCGGTGTCGGCGTCGAACGCCATCACCTTGCCGTGGATGGTCGGCAGGCCGCGTGCGCGATTGGCCGGGCATACGTTGACCAGCTTGTGGATCGCGAGATCGGGCGCGGTGGCCGGCATCGACAGCATGATGCCGTCTTCGTTGAGCGGCACGACCAGCCGCTCGGGACTCGCAATGCGCCGCTGCGCATAGTCGATGGTCGCGCGCTTGAGTGCATCGACAAGCGCGGCGTAGGGAATCAGCCGGGTGGTCGCGGCGGCGTCGAAAGTCTGCGTGGTCGGCTGGGTCATGGGCAGGTTGTTCCGGTGTTTGGCAAAAGTTTGAGTTCGGATGGGCTAGCAGGCGGCGGGCGTCTCATTCGGCTACCGCGACGACTGGATCAGCATCAACAGATCGCCCGCCTCGATCGGACACGGCTCGTCTTCGTCAAACGACAGCACGCGCCCCGCGCGCACGAGACCCACCACCACCGCGCCCGGCAGCGCATTGCTCCAGCGGCCGATCTCCTGCGCCGTCGCGCGACGTTCAACCAGGTTGACACGGCCGCGTGCCGATAACAGGTCGTTCACGAAGGGCACGATGTATTCGCTGTCCACCGCGTCAGCAAGCAGCAAGCCGCCGATCTTGGTCGACGAGACGATCACGTTCGCCCCGGCCTGGCGCAATTGCCGCTGGTAGGTCTGCTCCTGAATCCGCACCACGATCTTGGTCTGCGGCGCGACGCTGCGCACGGTCAGCGTGAGCAGGATCGCGGTGGCGTCGTCGGTGACGGCAATGATCACCGCGCGGGCGATCTGCACCTGCGCCTGCTGCAACAGATCCTCGCGCGACGGATCGCCGAGCAGGCCGGCGACGCCGAGCGCCGTGGCCGCTTCGAGCGCCGCCTGCTGCGGATCGATCACGACGATCGATTCCGCGGCGAAACCGCTTTCCAGCAACTCGCGCACCGCGACCGAACCGCTCAATCCATAGCCGCAAATCACGACGTGATCGCGCAACTGCTTTTGCAGGCGTTTCATGCGGAATTCCTCGATGACGCGTTGAATGACGAACTGATAGGCGGTGCCGAGAAACACGAACCAGATGACGATGCGGATCGGCACGATGAAAAAGGCGTCGATGAGCCGCGCGCGGGCGGTCACCGGAACGATGTCGCCGTAACCGACGGTGGCTACCGTCACCATCGTGAAATACATCAGATCGACGATGCCGAGGACTTTGCGGTTGGCATCGCGCAAGCCGTCCCGATCGAGATAGAGCACGGCGAAGGCGAGCACGCACAGGCCGACCACCAGATAGACGCGCTGCAGCAGCATGCGTTGCGGGGACGCTGCTGGCCGCGTGAACAGCGTGCGGGCGCGCGGCGCCTGCCACGGCGTGCGGGCGCGGCGCGGCAAACGGAAGCGCGGCAGACGTGGCTCCGGCTTGGGCGATTCAGGCACGCGGCGGCTCCCGCAGTCGATGACAAGCGATTCTACGACGCCGGACGCGCCGCGGGGCCGGATCGCGACAGCGGGACGTTAAACCGCCCTGCCGTCACTGCGTCGTATTTTTATCGCTGCCCTTCTTGCCGCCCTTGAACATGGCGCGGCATGCCGGGCTCAGTTCATCGACGTGCTGCTTCATGCAGGCAGTGATCTTGTCTTCGTTCGGAATGTCGGCGGCGCAAAAATGCATGGCGTCGCCCCGGCAGGCCTTGGTCTGTTCGTCGCGGCTGGCCGCAGTCGCCGTGGCAGCGGAGCCAAGAGCAATCAAGCTGGCAGCAAGGAGGGCGTAGATTCGTTTCATGGCGGTTCCGGTAGCACTAGAGTCGATACCGCCTATCAGCAGAAAACGGGCCCGATCAGCCCTTTCACCGTGCGACAAAAAAACGCCGCCCGCCGCGGCTAGCGCGCGACCCGGCTGAGCGTCATGCCGCGTCCCGCGTAGAAACGCGTCATGGTGTCGAACGGCAGATACACATCGGCCTGATGCGGCGCGATACCCGAGGGATTGTGGAACCACACGCCATCGCGGCCGCGTCCGTGCAGCAGGATCAGATGACCGCCCTGGCGCTGATTGGGCCGCTGGGGATAACGGATCTCCGGGCTCACGGAGACGATTGCCAGCGTCTCGGCGTTCAGGCGCGTGGCCATGTCTTCGAGCGGCGCTTGCGGCAGCACGTCGACCCGAACGCCGAACGCGCCGGCCACCCACTCGGCAAACGGCCGGTAAATCAAACCGTCGACGCCGCCATCCTCGCGCATGCGGTACACGCCATGCCGCAACGCTTCGTCGAGCAGCGCGGCGCGCGGCGCGTGATCGATGCGCCAATAGTCGAGCGCCGACTCGAGGCACGTCAGGCCGCACAGCCGCTTGGCCCAGAAGCGATAACGCTCCGGATCGGAGAAGCCGCTGCGCTGCCAGCCGGGATCGGCGCACGGGTCGCTGTGCTGCTCGACGATCCGGCCGACCCATTCGGGACTGCCCCATTGCGTGTAGTACGGCACGCCGACGTGGCGCAGAGTCGCTTCGTTCATGGGTGGTGCGAGAAAAGGACTGCGACAGAAACTTTTTACAGCATGCTGCGAGGCCGCTGCATCGTGCCGTCGAAGAAACGCTGCAAGCGGAACGCCGACAGATCGAGCGACGCCTGACCGCCGTCGTTCAATTCCGCGAGCAGTTTGCCGACGATCGGTCCCATCGCGAAACCGTGGCCGCAAAAGCCGGTGGCGATGGTCAAGCCGCTGACCTGCGGCGGCGCGTCGATCACCGGAATGCCGTCGGGCAACACATCGATCAGGCCGGCCCACGATTCGACCACCTGCGCGTCTTTCAACGCGGGAAACAAAGCGCGCAGTTTTTTCAACGCCCGCGGCGCGTGGCCCACGTTCGGCTGCGCATGCGGGTCACGCGGATGCAGCACACGCTCGTGTTTCGGCACGCCGCCCGGCAAACGCTCGCGCAGATCACGCAGGCTTGCGCCGTTCAGGTGGAAGCTGAACTTCTCGCGCTGCGCCCACAACTCCGGCAAGAACCACTTGAGCGCGCGGAAATGACCAAGCGTCATGTCGACATCGACCTGCATGTCGTCGGCGAGATTGATCGCGCCGTTCGCGCGCTGCCGCACGCCGAGGCCGTGGCCCCAGAACGTCGACGCGGTGATGCGCGGCAGCGGATTGGTGCGCATGCAGGTGCCGCGCACCGCCTGCTGCGGCAGTTCGAGCCCGAGCGTTTTGAGCAGACGCCAGCTGCTCGCGCCCGCCGCGCAGATGAGGCGCGAAGTGCGCAGCGGGCCGCGCTCGGTGATCACGCCGGCAATCGCGCCGCCCGCGCGTTCGACGCCGATCACGCCGCAGCCTTCGAAAAACAGCGCACCGGCTTCCCTCGCGCGCGCCGCAAAGGCCGCCGCGGCGCGGCGCGGTTCCGCCTGGCCGTCGCTTGGCGTGTAGAGGCCGCCGAGCGCCGGCGCGTGCATGCCGGTCACGACCGTGTCGATCTGCTTGCGGTCGAGCGTGCGCGTGTCGAGGCCGTGCTGACGCGCGACGTCCATCCATTGCCGGAACGAGGCCCACTCCTCTTCGCCGGTCGCCACGTACAGACAACCGCCCTGACGCCATTCGAGGTCGAAATTCAGCTCGCTTTCGAGTGTTTTCCACAGCGGGATGCCGGCCATCATCAGCGGCACTTCGGCGGACTCGCGGCCCTGCTGACGCACGAATCCCCACGCCCGCGACGACTGCTGCCCGGCAATGCGCGACTTTTCGAGCACCACCACCGAAAGGCCGCGGCGCGCCAGATAGTAGGCGGCCGCACAACCCATGATGCCGGCGCCGGCGATCACCACATCGGCGTGCTTCGGGAATGCCTGGTCGGCGGAAGTGAGGTTCGCGTGCAGCGGGTAAGTCGTGGTCATCAGGGCGGGCAGGTTTTAAGTGTGGGCGTAATCTTCGCAGGCGGCCTGCTTGTCCGCAATGCCGCGATGGCCGATGACCGGCGACGCAGGCGGACAAAGACGCGCGGCGGTGGCGTACGCGCTGGCTTCGCGCCGTTTATTCGCCTGCCGCATATTTGCATTTTATTCGCGAGACAGATATTGGTAAAATATGTGCGACACGAATATTTGACAAATATGCGTCTGACGCATAAAATACATTTATTCGTGTCACAGATAAATTGCCATGCTGAATCTCATCGCCACACCGGACCAGGTCGCCCGGCTGCTTGCCGCCAGCCGGCGGCAAGCCGGCCTCACGCAGGCCGAGGCGGCGGCGCGGATCGGCGTCAGCCAGAGCCGCATCTCTGCCTTCGAAAGCGACGCCGCCGCTCTCACCCTCGCACAATTGCTGGCCTTGTGCGGCGCCTACGGTCTGCAGTTGCAACTGCGCGACAAGAGCCAGACGCTGCCCGACCCCACGCCATTGATCGAGTGGTGAGCATGGGACGGCAAACTCACTCGCGCGCACTCTCGGTCTGGGCGAACGGCGAGCGCGTCGGCGTCTGGCGCCTACCCGCTCGCGGCCCCATGGAATTCGCCTACGAGCCCGCCTGGGTCGCATCGCCCGCGGGACGGCCGCTGTCGCTGTCGCTGCCGTTCACACCGGGCGATCTGGCGCACAAAGGTCCGCGCGTGCTCAACTATTTCGACAACCTGCTGCCCGACAGCGAGGCGATCAGAAAGCGCATCGCCCAGCGCTACCAGACCGAGACACTCGATGCGTTCGATCTGCTGCAAGCCATCGGCCGCGACTGCGTGGGCGCCGTCCAGCTGCTCGCTGAAGACGACGCGCCGCAAGGCGTCGAACGGATCGAGGGCACGCCACTCACGGAGGCCGAGATCGAGGCCATGCTCGCTCGCACGGTCAGCAACCCAGCTTTCGGCGCGCCCGACGAGGCGGACGAGTTCCGCATCTCGCTCGCGGGCGCGCAGGAAAAAACCGCGCTGCTGTGGCATGACGGCAAATGGCAGCGGCCGCACGGCGCCACGCCCACCACGCACATTTTCAAGCTGCCGCTCGGCCTGGTCGGCAACAAGCTCGCCGATCTCAGCACTTCGGTTGAAAACGAATGGCTCTGTCTGCGGATTCTGCAGGCTTACGGCCTGCCTGTCGCCAACACGGAGATCATGACGTTCGGCAAGCAGCGGGTGTTGAGTGTCGAGCGCTTCGACCGGCAAATGCATTCGAGCGGGCAGTGGCTGCTGCGCCTGCCGCAGGAAGACTTCTGCCAGGTGTACGGCGTGCCGTCGCATCGCAAATATGAAAACGAAGGCGGCCCGGGCGTGCTCGACCTCGCGCGAGTTCTGCAGCAATCGGTCGAGGCGCGGCAGGACATCGAGACGCTGCTGGCAAGCCAGATTCTGTTCTGGATGCTGGCGGCGCCGGACGGCCACGCCAAGAACTTCAGCATTCGCCTGCTGGCGGGCGGCCACTATCGCCTCACGCCGCTCTACGACGTCATGTCGATCTGGCCGGTGGAAGGCAGCGGCCCGAACCAGTGGTCGTGGTTCAAGGCGCGACTCGCCATGGGCATGTGGTCGCGCAGCAAGCACGACGCGTTTCGCGACGTGCAGCGGCGCCACTTCAACACCATGGCGCTGAAGTGCTCGTACGGCGCGGACGCGGAGCCGCTGATTCAACGGTTGATCGAACAGACGCCCGGCGTGATCGAGCGGGTCTCCGCAGAATTGCCCGAACGTTTTCCGGCCAGAGTCGCCGAACGGATTTTCAAAGGCCTGAAAAACTCGGCGGCGAAGCTCGGCATGATGTCTGCTGGCTAGACATTTCGTACGGCCGGCGTCGCCTGACATATTTCTCTTTAAATGCAGCGAGGTTTCATCGGTAAAATACATTGATGCTCAATGCATAAAAAGATCGCCCAGCCGGTCCGTTTCGACTCTCGCGTCGACGGGCCCGACGGCGGTCGTACAAAACGACAGACTGCGATACTTTTTACGGTACATTTGCTGTCCCCTGCGACGCCGCGTCTTTGCGCATTGCATGTGCATGGTCGCGCTATGCCTGTCGTATCGCACTCCCCCAGTACCCTTTAAGACGGCGGATTCTCACGCAGCATGGCCAACGAAACACACTCACCTGACTCCATCGCAGTCGCCGAGCGCGTGCGCGAGTTGATGAGCCGGCACGGAATCGGCAAACGCCAGCAGACCACGGAGCTGTGCCGCATCCTCGATCTGAGTTTTTCGCAGGGACACCGCAAGTTGCGCGGCAACAGCCCGTGGACGCTCTCGCAAATCAAGAAGGTCGCCGAGGTGTTCGGCGAACCGGCCGCCCAGCTATTCGGCGCGCAATCGCTCGATCCCGGCATGGTCGGCGCGATCGCCCAGGAAGCCGTGTTCAGCATCGGCGCGATCGAACTGGCCTGCACGGCCTGGGTCGGTGCCGCGCTCGAGGCCGGTAGCCGCCCGGAATTTGTCGCGTACTCCCGGCTCGGTCAATGGCGCGTGGCACGCCACGACGGCACGCTTTACCAGAGCGCGTACGAGGTCCACAAGATCGAGATCTATCCGCGCCGCGCCGAAACCGACAAGCCCACCATCGCGGTAGTCGACGACGACCAGGCGAGCGCCGACAACCTGCGCGACTACCTGGAGCGCAGCGGCTTCGCCGCGGTGGCGATCTACGGACTCGCGGCCTTTGCCGACCAGTTGCAAACCCAGGTGTTCGACGGCATCGTGATCGACTGGCTGTTCGGCACGCAGACCTCGGCGGCTGCCATTCGCGCAGTGCGCGCCTCGGAAAATCCGGACGCGCCGATCTTCGTGCTGACCGGTGAATTGCTGACCGGCAAGGCCAGCGAATCGGAGATCAGCCAGGTGATCCGCAATTACGACGTCGCGTGCTATGAAAAGCCGGCACGCATGGCGATCCTGGTTGCCGATCTGTCGAAGCGGCTGAACCGGCCTTAGCGGACCCACCCGCGCCGGCAAACGGCTGAAGGCGTGTGCTCAGGTTGATGCCCACCTTCGCCCGGCCACCCACGCTTCGCCTCACGCCATATGCCGCGAAGCGAGCGCCCGCTGCAACGCGCTGCGGAGCTCCTCGTAATGTACCGGCTTTAATAACGCATCGAAGAACGGCTGCGAGCCGCCTTCCTCTTCCGCCTTCCCAGTCACTTCTGCCTCCGGCGCATACGCGCTGACCACGATCACCGGCACGCCCGCGGACGGTCCGCCCCGCTTGGCAAAGTCCGCGAGAAACGTATAGCCGTCGCGCTCGGGCATATGCAGATCGAGCAACACCACGTCGCAACGGCGCGTGTCGAGCCAGGCGAGCGCATCGTCGGCGGTGGCGACGGCGTGCGCGTCGAAATTCATGTGCGCGACCATTTCGCTGAGCGACTCGCGGATCAGGCTGTTGTCGTCGACGATCAATACGCACGGGCGCGCGCCGCCAGGCTCGGCGCGCGTCGCGACATCTTGCGGTTGCGCGGCGGCGACCGGCGTGACCGGAATCGTCACGGTGAAGGTGGTGCCCTCGCCGACCTTGCTCGCCACCTCGACGGTGCCGCCGAACAGCTTGACCAGCCCCTGCACGATGGTCAGTCCCATGCCCGCGCCTTCGAAACGGCGCGTGCGCGACGCGTCCAACTGGGTGAACTCCTGAAAAATGAGTGGAATCTGCGCATGCGGCACGCCCGGCCCCGTATCGCTGACGACGAAGACCAGCAGCGCCGGCCGTTGCCGCAACTGCACGCGCACGGTGCCGGTTTCGGTGTAGCGGATCGCGTTGGTGACGAGGTTGTTGACGATCTGGCGAATGCGGTGCGGATCGGAATCGACAAGACCGCTCATGCCGCCCGCCTCGCTCTCCAGTTGCAAACCGCGTGCGGCCGCCGACATCGCGTGTTCGTCGACGATCGACGCCAGCAGTTCGCGCGGCTCGAAATGCTCGTGACGCAACTCGAGCTTGCCGGCGCCGAGCCGCGCGTAGTCGGTCAGATCCTTCATCTGCGCCTCCAGATGCCGGCCCGCAGTTTCGAGCCGCTGGATCACCTTGCGGTCCGCCTCGGAGTGATAGTTGAAGCCCAGCAATTCGATCGACGACACGATCGCATGCAATGGCGTGCGCAGTTCGTGGCTGATCATGCCGAGAAACGCGTCCTTGGCGTGACTCGCCTCGCGCGCGGCGCGGCTCGCCTGGTGCTCGGCCTCGAGCGCCGCGTGCTGCTGATGCATCAGGCGTGTACGGCGCCGGCCGTTCAATACGAGCAGCAGCGTCGCCGCCGCCGACAGCAACAGCAGCAACAGGCCGCCGGCGAAAAGCATGCGGCGCTTGTTGATGAAATCGCGGTTCATCGCCTCGCGATCGGCGACGTCGGCAAAGCGGCGGCTCAGCGCGAGATCGTTGACCTCGTTCCAGTGCTGACGCAGTTGCGCGACGATCTGGTTGGCCTGGCTGCGGTCTTTCGGCAGCGCGTCGACTTCAGGTTCGATGCCGCCGAGTAATTGATCGAGCGAATGGATTTCGTCCAGTTGCCTTTGCAACAGCGAGAGCTGGGTGGTGAGCCGGCGCGTGGAACCCGCCATCACGTGCAGCTTGGATTGCAGCAACTGATAACGCAGCATCAGCCGCTGATAGTCGTCGTCGACGCCCGACTGATACAGCAGTAGCTGATTCTCAAAGCGCGCGTAGGCGATTTGCAGTTGCGCGGCGTCCCAGTAGAAGCCGTCGTACGAACCGGTCAACTGCTCGGTGGCGCGCGGGTTGAGCAGATTCGCGTACAGCAGATAGCCGATCGCGCCGACCGGCGCCGCGAGCGCGGTCAGCCAGATCAGCACGTAGAACGCACGGCGCCACGAACGGCGCATTATTTGACGATGAGGGCCTTGATCTGCCATACGAATTTCGAATCGCCCGAGGCACCCGCGAGTTCGTCCGGGAACGCATCGCGCGGGTAGATAAGGAACAGCGGCCCGAAGTCGCTGATCTTCAGACGCCGGCCGTTCATGCTGTACGCAACGACCACGCCATAGCGATCGCAGTCCGACACCGGAATGGTGTAGGTATAGTCGTCGAGCGTATGGATCTCGACCTGGGTGCCATTGGCGCCGACTGTCTTCAGAATATCCGCCAGCAACGGTCCTGTGAAGGTGGCACGCGGCGTCCACGTGGTCGAGGTCGTGATCGAGTGGGCCGGCAGCGCGAGCAGTTGCGCTTCGGTGAACTGGTAAGTCTTGTGCGCGGCGTCGGTAGTCTTGCCGATCTTGCCTTGCACGTCGAGCGATAAAGGCGTGGGCTCCGGCTGCGCCTGCGCGCTCCAGGCGGCCAGCGCGAGCACGAGGCCCGCGGCCCAGCGCGCGCCCGTAACGGCGCGTTGTCGGTCATACACCCTGGCGGTCGACTTGGTCATGTGCTTTTCCCCGTTATCTATTCTTCTGGCGGGCGGCTTGAAAGTCGCCGGGCCGCCGCCCCTTGGCCTTGTTTCTTGTCCCTTGCGCCGGACGCGGTTTCGCGTCGCGCGTCGGGTTACCGCGCGTCACCCCGACGCGCGATCTTTGAACCGCATGCATAATATCGCCAAAATTCTTTGTCTCAAAAACGAGGGCTCCCAGCCGCTTGAGCACCACCGGCCGCTCCCGTGCCAGAGACGCTCGCCCTACACGCGCCACGCCCTACGAGTCATGAACAAGCCGGTTTTGCCCCTGACGTACGAACAACTCGATCACTGGATCGAATCGCTGCAGCCGGCCTTGCTGGCCGAGCGCTTCGCGATGGCGATCGGCATTCTGCGCGGCGGCGCGCCGCTCGCGCTGATGGTCTCGCACGCCGTCGGCACGCCGGTCGCCTTTCTGCGCTACGACCGCCTGACGCGCACAGTCGCCTGGGATTCGACGCTGCCGATCCCGCCCGCGGGCTCGACCGTGCTGCTGTGCGAGGACATCGCCGGGCGCGGTTTTACGCTGACCGATTGCATTGCGTTTCTTCAGCAGCAGGGTCTCGTGGTCAGGACGCTGACCGGCGCCGTCGACGAATTGAGCCGCACGCAGCCCGACTATGCGATCGACGCGCGCGGCTACTTCGCGTTGTTTCCGTGGGAGCGCCAGGCGTACACCGAGCGATATCGCGACGACTGGGCGCGCGTCGAATCAGGCGCCGCGCCCGCGATGGCCGACGATCACGAATACGCCACCTACGCGATCGACCTCGACGGCATTCTGCTACCCGACGTGCCCCTCGCGCGTTACGACGAAGATCTCGCCGCCGCGCTCGCCGAGCGCGACGCGCTGCTGCCGTTCGAGGAGTTGCCGGAGATTGACTTGCAGCAGGTTCGCACGATCATCACCGGCCGGCCCGAGGCGGATCGCGCGCGCACCGAAGCATGGTTGACGCGCCACGGCTTCGGTCATCTGCAACTGGTGATGCGCACGCCCGACACGCACGATGAAAGCCCCGCCGGCAGCGCCGCGCACAAAGCCGCGGCCGCATTGCGCGGCGGCGTCACGCATTTCATCGAGAGCGATCCGGTACAAGCGCTGCTGATCGCGCAGCAGGCGCCGCTCTTGCGGGTGATCTGGTGGGACGCGCACACGCAAACCGGCATGCTGGTCGGCGCGCGTGCGTGGTCATGATCCAGGCGTCCGGGAGCTAGACCTCTTTCGCTTCCTTTACTTCACGGCTGTCCTTGCCGTCGCGCACATGCAGATGCCGCGCGGCGCGCTGCGACGCAACCACGATCAGCTTCATCGTGGCGCGCGTGGCGCCGACGAACAGCTTGCGCGCGATGCGTTCGTCGAAAGCCTCGAAGTCGACCTCCGTAAAGATCACGCATGGCGCCGCCTGCCCCTTGAAGCGGTAAATCGACTCGAACAGCACGTCGCCTTCACGGTACTCCGGGTTGCCGAACAGATCGTACGTGCCGGTGAAACTGCGCAGCCGATGCGGCCCAAGGTGATCGAGCGCGCTCATTGCCGAGCCCTCGCGTCCGCGAAACGACAGCACCACGATGTCCTGCTTGCGAAAGCCGAGCGAAAGCGCCTGCGTGATCGCGCGCTTGGTGGCCTCGATGCTGCCCTCGGCGGCATTCGCCTCGTCGTAGACGGAAAGCGAAATGTCCGAGCCGTCGAACGGACTGCCCGACGCGAGCGCGGCGGCGACCGGAACCGAAGCACCGACCACGTCGCGCACGTAATCCAGAATGTCGCGCGGACTGCGATAGTTGGTGGTTTCCTTGAGCGTGGTCCAGCCGGGCAGCGCGACGGGTTCGCGCATATACAGATTCTGCAGCGGGTCTTCGAGCCACCACCACGCCGCGTTGGGGCGCAATAGACGCTCGAGTGCCGTCACCCACGGCTGCTGGAAATCCTGCCCCTCGTCGACGATCAGCACGTCGAATTGCCAGCGCGGATCGATCGGCGTTTCGGCGAACGTGGTTTCGAGCTGATCGAATACGTCGCCCGTCTGAAAATCCGGTGCGCGGCCCGCGTCGCGCGCGATCCAGTCGCAGAGCTGATGATAGTTCGCCACCTTCGCTTCGGACGGCGCGACTCGCGCGATATGATCCGCCAGCGGCCGGTTGAAGCACACGTATAGCGGCGTCTGGCCGCGCGCCACCGCGTCCTTCATGACCTGCACCGCGAGTTGCGTCTTGCCCGAGCCGGCCGTGCCGATCACGCGCAGCCGGAACGGCGCGAACTCGAGCCGCCGAGCCCAGGTCGCCAGGCCGCCCGCGAGCCGCGTGACGAGCGTGCCCGCCTGGCCGACCAGCGCGCTGGCGTCGGGGCTGAGCGCCAGTTCGTCGGCGAGGAAGTGATGAATTTTCGGCGCGCAGGCAAGACGCGGCTCGTCCGCCGGCAAGGCTTCGCGAATGATCGCCGCGAGCCGGTCTTTACGCGTTGCATCGACGATCCGCGCGGGGTTCACGCCGGCGATCGCCGCGTCCTTGACGATGTGGTCCGGACAGTACAGCAATTCCTCGACGAAATACGTGCCCGCGCCAAACGCGGCGGTAAAGCGCCGATGCAAGCTTTCGATGGTGTGCGCGAGCGCGATCGCCACGTTGCGCTCGGTTTGCAGATAGACCTTGACGAGCCCTTTCGGCGTTTCGCGCAGAAAGCCAGTTTTCTGTTCGACGATCATCACGCGTCCGGCCGGACTGACGATCACGAAGTCGGCTTCGCCGAACACCGAGAAGTTCTGGTTCAGGCGCGTCCAGTGCACGCCGTGATAGACGGTGTAGCCATCGGGCAGCGCCTCTTCCAGCAACGCCAGCGTTTCGCGTTCGCGAGCCGCGGCGCCGGTCGCGGCGAGGCTCTTCCAGTCGTCGGGAACAATGCGGGCCATGCGTGCCTCGTCGGATTCGGGTGGGCTCATTGTACGCAACGCGCATGCATTCCCCGAATCGCTCCGGGGCGTCGTTTTCGGACGTGCCTGCCGCCATGTTTATGCGGGCGCTTGCGGCGCTGCGGCGAGCAAGATCGCGCTCATCGTGTATCGTTACCGGTTGAACGCCGCGCGATGGGCGCGGCTTGCCAACGTAAAAACAAGGATTTGCCGGATGATTACGATCTGGGGACGCGCCAACTCGGTCAACGTCCAGAAAGTGTTGTGGTGCTGCGATGAGCTGGTGCTGCCGTATAACCGTGTCGACGCCGGCCTGCAATTCGGCCGTAACAACGAAGCCGACTATCTCGCGATGAACCCGACGGGCAAGATCCCAACGCTGGTCGACGACGACTTCGTGCTGTGGGAATCGAACTCGATCCTGCGCTATCTGGTGCTGCAATACGGCGAAGGCAGCCTGCTGTATCCGTCGGAGCCGAAAGCGCGCGCCAGCATCGACCGCTGGCTGGACTGGTCGTTGTCCACGCTGCAGCCCGCCGAACGCCCGGTGTTCTGGGCGCTCGTGCGTACGCCCGCCGCCGCGCGCGACGCCACCAAACTCGCCACCGACTTCGACGCCGTCACCGCGCTGTGGCGCATGCTGGACACGCATTTGCAAGGGCGCTTCTTCCTCGAAGGGGAGAAGTTCACGCTGGCGGACATTGTGATCGGCGCCTACGCCAAACGCTGGTTCGGACTCGACGGCGTGGCGCGTCCGCCGCTGCCGAATCTCGAACGCTGGTATTCGCGTATTGCGACGCGCACGGGGTTCAAGAAGTACGTCGACTTCGCTTTGACCTGACCCGTCAGTTCGCGCGTGGTCCGTGCTCCGGCCACGCGCCCGACTGTCTGATCATGCCGCGTATGACCAGGGCGGGCAGCCGCTCGAATCGCGCGCCGCTACAGCGAGACGCGATGCCCTTTATAATCGACGCATGAAGACCGCCAAGCCCGCCGCGACCGCCGACAAAGCCGCCTCCGCTCACTCGGATGAGCCGGGGCACACACACGGTGTTTCGCAGGAAGCCGCGCTGACACTCGCGGAAGAATATTGCCGCGAACGCGGCGAAAAACTCACGCCGATCCGCCGTAAAGTGCTCGAATTGCTGCTGAATTCCGGGCGCGCCACCAAGGCGTATTCGCTGCTCGACGAGATGCGCCAGATCCATCCGGGCTCGGCTCCGCCCACGGTGTACCGGGCGTTGGACTTTCTGCTCTCGGCAGGGCTCGTGCATCGAATCGAATCGATCAACGCCTTCACCGTCTGCCACGATCTGACGCAATGCCAGCACGGCATCCTGGTGGTGTGCCAGCAGTGCGGTAACGTCACCGAATTGCATCAGCCGAAACTGCGCCAGGCGCTGGTCGCGCAAATCGAAGACTCGGGCTACCGTCTCGCGAGCGATGAAATCGAGTTGAAGGGTTTGTGTTCTGCGTGCCAGGCGTTGGAAGCCGCGGCGTCGAGCAAGGATTCGGCAACGCCTGTTGCCGTCAAGTAACGGCGTCAACGTTTGGCGACGGTCGCGAACCGCACTCCACGCGGCTTTGCCGTCAAGCCAGGCATCTGAAGAATCTGAAGATACGGCGTTTCGCGACGCGGCTGTCGAGCCGCGCCGCGAATTCATTCGCTCGATCGAAGCCTGATTCAGCCCGCTGCGCGAGCGTCAATTGCATCGTGCAGCAGCGTCACGAGATCTTCGGGCAAAGCAGGCTTGGTCATGAAATGCTGGAAACCTTCGCCGATGCTGCGCAAGCGGTAAGCGTCGTCAGTGTGGCCAGTAAGCGCCACCGCAACCGATGGCGGGTGGTCGCCGCGAATCTCGTGGTCGCGCAAGCGCTGGATCAGATAGAAACCGTCCATGGCAGGCAGTTCCAGATCGCACACCACGGCGTCGGGCAACAATCGCAGTGCCGCCTCCACGCCCTCTTCCGCATCCGCCACAGCGACGACATGCGCGCCTTCTGCTTCGAGTAATAAGGTCAACGATTCCCGGCTGTCCGGGTCGTCTTCTACGAGCACGATCGTGGCCTGATCGAGTCTCAATGCTCCGTTCATTTTCCGTTGTTGCTCAAAAAAACCGGTTAGGCCGTCCGACTTGGCCAACGTTTCGCCCTGCTGCTTGCCGCCGATGTGCGCGGCTGCGCTATTGCTATTCATGGTTCCGACTCGATTTCATGCGCGGAGTTGCAACCAGGCCCAAGATTGTAAAGCATGGCCTAGGCGCCAACGCGCGCGCACAGTAACGCGCCAAAATTGCACGCCGATGAAAAACCGGCCCTCGGTGCCACAGTCACGGCTCTCCGATGCCGACCCGATTCGCCGTGGCGGCCCGCGCAAACCCCGTTCGCACGGCCTCTCCCGCCCAACGTCTCTTTTCCCATTCCTGTTCTTGTGCGATGCCGGCAACCTGGTTGATGCCGCCTGCATGCACATCCACACCATCTGCAGCACGTTGCGTGCCTCGCCGGCCCCGGCGGGCGACGAAAGTCTCACGGCGCGCAGATTGGCTTGCCGGCTGCTTGGGGCGCTATCATCGTGTGGGCGCAGACCGTGCCGAACTTTGCGCCGCCACGGCGCCGCGCGGCATGCGGTCGCCGTGCCCCGTTTGCGCTTCCAACCTTGAGGCCGCCCGACACCATGTCCGATCTCGACTCCGCCACGCTCGAAGCACTCCGTCAGGTCAGCACTGCCACGCTGACGACTCAATTATTCAAACGCGGCCTGCGCAATACATTCATGCGCGGCGTCGCGCCGCTCGCCGTGCATAGCGGCGCGAATCTGGTCGGGCCGGCGTTCACGCTGCGCAACATTCCGTCGCGTGAAGACATCGACGTGCTCGAGCTGTTTGCCGATCCCGAGTACGCGCAGCGCAAGTGTGTCGAAACGATTCCGGCCGGCCATGTGCTGGTGCAGGATTGTCGCGGCGAACGCGGCAGTGCGTCGTTCGGTTCGATCCTGACGCAACGCTTGCAGGTTCGCGGCGTGGCGGGCATGGTGTCCGACGGCCCGGTACGGGACAGCACGACGATCGCGGCGCTCGGCATACCGGTGTTCTGCGCGGGGGCGAGCGCGCCGCCCAACCTGATTCGCCATCACGCGGTCGATATCAATGTGCCGATCGGCTGCGGCGGTGTCGCGGTGTTTCCGGGCGACGTGATTGTCGGCGATGCGGATGGTGTGGTGGTGATCCCGCTGAAGATGGCGGCAGAGGTCGCGCAAGCCGCTGCGGAACAGGAGCAACTCGAAGCATTTCTAACCGAGCGGATTCGTGACGGCGCGGCGTTGCCCGGCACTTACCCGCCGAACGAAGCGACCAAAGCCGCTTATGAGGCGTGGAAGCGGAAACGGCAAGCGTGAGACGACTTGGCGTAGCGATGGGTGATGGATGATGGTCTATCGCACCCCGCGCGGCGCGGGTAGGGTTCAGAAAGCGTCGCCGGCCGTCAGCCGGCCTTCTTCGGACCGATACCTTGCACCAGCAAAGCCACGGCATGCCGCGCGATTTCCGCTCCGCCAATATTGCGGCGAAGCGGGTCGTTACACCATAGCTTCGACGTGGCCAGCGGCAAAATCGTCAGCCCCAGTAACGTGACGAAGACGAGCGCGGGTTCCAGCCCCGCGTTCAGCCGCCCTTCCTTCTGCCACCGGGCAATAGCCGACAGCGACGCCTTCTGGTGCGCGTTGCCGAAGCGCTCGTGCATGCGCTGGCGCAACAGGCCGCCGTCGCTGATTACTTCGCGCACCCACAGCGACGGAAACCACGGATGCTCGTCCGCCGCCTGCACCAGCCGCTGCGCGAGTTGCGTGATGGCCGCGACCGGATCGTCGGGATTTTCCTGGAACGGCACGCCGAGCCCCGCCCGCAACGGCGCGAAACGTTCGTCGATCAACACGTCGAGCAGCTGATCGCGCGTCTTGAAGTAGTAATGCATCATGGCCGGCGTGAAACCGGCCTCGCGGGCAATTTCCCCAAGCGTGGTATCGACGATGCCCTGCCGCGCGAACAGCACGAGCGCGGCGTCGAGCAGGCGGCTGCGCTGCTCCGGTCCGCGCGCCGCGCCGGGAGGCCGGCCCGGACGCCGTGCCGGCGTGGCGGCCGCCTCTGCTTGCACCGACGAAACGCTCGCCTGGGTTTCAACACCCCGACCGGGCGCGGAACGCCCCTTGCGAACCTTCGCGGCAGCCGTATCAGGCGGCGCGCTTTTCACGCTTCGATCGTCGGACGGAATCCTTGCCATTGCATTCAATTTGACTGGTGACGCGATGTCGCATATATTAATCTCTGAATTAATTAATTTCAACCCGCGATGCCATGGACCAATCGACCACGACACAACCCGCTGAATTGACGCAGCCCTATGCGCAGGCAACCGCGCCCGCAGCCGATCATCCGCCAATCCGCCTGCTGTTTCCGGCGCTGCTGCTGGTCATGCTGCTCGCCGCGCTCGATCAGACAATCGTTTCCACGGCGCTGCCGACTATCGTCGGCGACCTGGGCGGCCTGAACAATCTCTCATGGGTGGTGACGGCCTACCTGCTCAGCTCGACCATCGTCGTGCCACTGTATGGCAAATTCGGCGATCTGTTCGGCCGCAAGATCGTCTTGCAGACGGCGATCATCGTGTTCCTGGTCGGCTCCGCGTTGTGCGGCGTCGCGCAGGACATGACACAGCTCATCGTGCTCCGCGCGCTGCAAGGTCTCGGCGGCGGCGGCTTGCTGGTGGTCACGATGGCCGCCATCGCCGACGTGATTCCGCCGGCCGAACGCGGCCGCTATCAGGGCGTGTTCGGCGGCGTGTTCGGCCTTGCAACCGTGATCGGACCGCTGCTCGGCGGCTTTCTCGTGGAGCATCTCTCGTGGCGCTGGATCTTTTACATCAATTTGCCGCTCGGCATCATCTCGCTCGTCGTGATCGGCGCGGTCTTCAGGCCGCACGTTCGCCATGTGAAGCACACCATCGACTACATGGGCGCCGCGTTTCTCGCCGGCGCCCTCACCTGCATCATCCTGTTCACGAGCCAGGGCGGCACGATCCTGCCGTGGTCGTCGCCGCAACTCTGGTTCACGCTGGGCATGGGACTGGTGGCGATCTGGGGTTTCATTCACGAAGAACGCAGCGCGGTCGAACCGATCATGCCGCTCGAACTCTTCAGGCAACGCACGTTTTTGCTGAGCAGCCTGATCGGTTTCATCATCGGCGTATCGCTGTTCGGCTCGGTGACGTTCCTGCCGTTGTATTTGCAAGTGGTCAAAGGCTCGACGCCAACTGAAGCCGGCATGCAGATGCTGCCGATGATGGGCGGCCTGTTCCTGATGTCGATGGTGACCGGCCGGGTGATCAGCAAGATCGGCAAGTACCGCATGTTCCCGATCGCGGGCACGTTGCTCGTCGCGGTGGCGATGTTGCTGCTCGCCCGCCTGCAGATCAGCACGCCGATTCATGTGATGTATATCGACATGGGCATTCTCGGCTGCGGGCTTGGCATGGTGATGCAGGTGCTAATTCTCGCGGTGCAGAATACCGTCGAGTTCAAGCATATGGGCGTGGCGACTTCCGGCGCGACACTGTTCCGCTCGATCGGTGGATCGATCGGGGTCGCCGCCTTCGGCGCGGTGTTTTCCAACGGCCTCGCCGCGCGCCTCGAAAAGCTGATCCCACCCGACACCGAGCTGCCGCACGCGCTCGGCCCCGCCGCGATCCATTCACTGCCGCAAGCATTGCGCGACGATTATCTGCAAGCATTCGCGGGCGCGTTGCACACGGTGTACCTTTCGGCTGCGTGCGTGGTGGTGCTGGCCTTTGCGCTCGCATGGCTGCTGAAGGATCATCCACTGCGCAAACATTGACTGTTTTTCCGCTTGCTTCAGGCGCTTGCTTCAGGCGCTTGATGCATGCGCTTAATGACGAGGCCGGACGCCGTGCGCGCCGGCCTCGTTCTGTTTTCGCGCGCCGTCGATTCGTGTGAAAAAACCCCCGCGCCCGTTCGTCCTGCCGATGTAGCGGCTATTTCGTCCTACCTACCAATGTTCGCTGGCGCACATAAGATAGGTAGCAACGGCGATTGACGTTCTGATTGAAACCCCACATATTGCAATCAGCGGCAGCGCAAGCGTGGGCTGGCCGCCCAAGACTCTCCGGCGCATGTGGATCGTGATTCCCGCGGACCTGGCTGCCGCTTCAACATGATCCGGAACATGCCGTATGGCATCGTTTTCCAAAGGTGGGTCCACAGCATGTCCACCCAGACACTACTCGGTCACAGTTTTCCGACGCCTTGCAAGCGGTGTGGCGGCGCGCTGTACCGGCAAGTCGACTATTGCCCCTATTGCGGCGAGGTGCATCCGCTCGATGCAGGTCCGCACAAGCGCACCGTGATTCCCGGCAGCCGCGCCAGCGCCATGAACAAAGCAGCGCAAAAAAACAGCCTCGACCCGGCGACAGTCGATGAAACCGACCCCACGACGCGTGTCGCGTTCATGGACGACCCGGTCCGAGCCGAAGCAGTGATGCCTGCGTCAGCACTCGTTTCAACGGACAGACCGATCGCGCCTCTTCCCGCCATGCCCTATGCGGAGGGTCGCGGTGCAATCTCGTTGCGTAAGATGCTTTATGCGATCGGGGCAGTTGGCGTAATCGGCCTGGCGTATGTCGGATATGCGCTATTCAGTGGGCGCGATGTGTCGAGCGGGAATAACGACCAGTCCGCCGAGAGCGAAACTGCTCAGGATGCCAGAACGACGACCGGCACGATCGCACTGTATTCGCCGACCCAGGCGGCCAATCCAACTGCCGCCGCGGGCAAACCCACCACGTCCGTCAATCCCGCGAAGCCGGTGCAAGCGATACAAGCGATGCCGGCAACGCCCGTCGCGCCGGCGGTGCCCGTTGTGCCTGCCAAGCCCGCGCCGCAGTTCCGCGATGCAGCGCAAGCTGTGCAGGCGGCGCGTCTCGCCTCCCGCGCCAACGATCTCTCTTCAGCGCAAGCCGCGCTTGGCGTGGCGCAAACGATGCAACCGGGCAATTCCGACGTTGAAGACCTCGCGACAGAATTGAAGCCGCTGACCGCCCGCCGCGACGCCGCCTTGCAAGCCGCGCAAACTTGCGCCGCGCAGCAGTCGTGGCCGTGCGCACGCCAGTACGCCAACGAGGCGCTCGCGATCGACACCGGCAGCGATACGGCGAAGTCCATACTTGAACGCGTGATTCGCGAGACCGGCTGGGCGCCGCTCAATCCGCGTGGCGCAACCGGCGCGCCGTCACAAGGCAAGCCGTCGGCGCAAGCGCGAGCCGCTCCGTCGTCACAGCAGGTGGTTCAATCGCAAACTCCACTGTCCAAAGGTCTGCCGCCGAACAGCGAAGTGATAGTGACCGCCCCGCGCTCCACCACCGCGACGCCCGACGGCAATAGCGTCGAGGCGCGGGAACGCGCCATCAAGGACTCCGGCTGGAAACGTCCGGCGACGAATGCCGCGAAGCCCTCCGCGGGTGGTTCACCCGGCCAGTGACAGATAGTTTGGATACCGAATCGTATAACTAATCTGCTAGGGAATCTCGCGTATCGGCGCCTTTGGTTTGAGAGGTAACAGACGGACGTGGCAGGCGCGGCACATAGAACATGACATGGCAATCCGGCTCACTGGTGCTTCGTGCGCGTCGACGCGCGAAGTCATACGAACCTGACCGATAGGTAGAGAGACCATGCTGAAGAGACTTCTCATGGGATGGCTGGGGCTGGCGTTGATGGTCGTGTCTTCACTGGCCTGCGCGGAGCCGGCGCATTACAAGATCGTCACCGGACCGGAACGGGGCACGTATATCCAGATCGGCCAGGATCTGTCGAAATGGGTTGCGCAGCCGGCGGGCATCGACCTGGAAGTGATGGCGTCGAAGGGCTCGGCTGAAAACGTGCAACGCATGCGCTTCGAGCCAGGCGTGAAACTGGCGCTCGTGCAATCCGACGTGTACCAGGCTTACATCGACATGGCCAACGCCGGCAACGCCGACGCCGGCACGGCGATCCGGCCGCTGCGGCTCATCATGCCGCTTTACGACGAGGAAATTAACGTCGTGGTGCGCGCGGACTCGCCCCTGAAAACCCTCGCCGATATCAAGGACAAAAGCATTAGCGTCGGCCTGATTGGCAGCGGAACCGCGCAATCGGCCACGACGCTGTATCACCTGATGTTCGGTCAGGCGATACCCGAGCAGAACATCCAGCATCTCAGCAACGAAGATGCGCTGGCCGCGTTGATCGTGAAGAAAGTGGATGTCGCGATCATCGTGGTCGGACAGCCGGCCAAGCTGTTCAACGATATGAATCCCGACCTGTTGCAGCAGATCCGTCTTCTGAAGGCCGATCCGGCCGCACCGGAAACCAGCCGCGCCAAACAAACCTATTTCCCCACGACGATCCGCGCGACCAGCTATCCGACCTGGCTCAAGGAAGATGTGCCCGCGCTGACCGTCAAGGCGTTTCTCGTCACCTACGATTATGGCCTGCGCGACACGGTCGGCAATCTCAACCACTTTGCCGACTCGCTCTGCGCCAACTTCGACAATCTCCAGGAGCATGGGCATCCGAAATGGAAGCAGGTGAAGCTGGAGTTGCCGCCGCTCGTGCGCGGGTGGAAATACTACTCGCCGGTTGAGAAACATCTGCGCGCGTGCCTCACGAACAAGAGCGCCGCGATGAACGCCGCGGCCGCCCAGCAGGGCACACCGAAACCACGTCCGACGTGTACGGATCAGGAGCGCTTGCTTTTGCTGTGCAAGTGAGTTGGGCGCATTGGCGAGGGAATGTTCAGCCGCGCACCCAACGTCCGCGTTCGACGTGACGCCGGCCCGACCGCTGTACCGCCCCATTCCTCGGTACAGTTTGGACGATTTGCATCGATCCGTACCTTACTGTCCATAGCCGGATAGCGGATGCTATCAATCCTCTTTCCCGCGCACGGACTCTCCCATGGACAAAACGACGAATGGCTGGCTGAGCGGCTTCATAGGGGTATTGATCTTCAGCGGCTCGCTGCCGGCCACGCGCGTCGCCGTGCAAGGCCTCGATCCGCTATTCCTGACGGTCGCCCGCGCGACGATCGCCGGCACGCTCGGTCTGCTGCTCCTGCTCGTATTCCGGCAGGCGCGGCCGTCCCGCCGCGATCTGATTCCGCTGGTGATCGTCGCACTTGGCGTGGTAATCGGCTTTCCGTTACTGACGGCGCTGGCACTGCGCCACGTGAGCGCGGCGCATGCCGTGGTGTTCGTCGGCCTCCTGCCGCTCGCCACGGCGATCTTCGGCGTGCTGCGCGGCGGCGAGCGTCCACAGCCGGCGTTCTGGCTGTTCTCGGCGCTCGGCAGCGGCGCGGTGGTGGCGTTTGCCCTGCGTCACGGCCTCGACGCATCGCCGCTCGGCGACGCGCTGATGCTGGCCGCCATCGTCGCATGCGGGCTCGGCTACGCCGAAGGCGCGCGCCTGTCGCGCCACCTCGGCGGCTGGCAGGTGATCTCGTGGGCGCTCGTGCTGTCGTTGCCCCTCATGCTGCCGCTCGCGGTGTGGACACGGCCCGCCTCGCTCGACGGCGTCAGTCAGGCGTCGCTCTGGGGTCTCGCCTATGTGTCGCTCTTCAGCATGTTGATCGGCTTCGTGTTCTGGTATCGCGGCCTCGCGCTCGGCGGCATCGCGGGCGTCGGGCAGTTGCAGTTGCTGCAGCCGTTCTTCGGCTTGCTGCTCGCGGGACTGCTGCTGCACGAGCAGGTACCGCCCGCGATGATCCTGGTTACCGTCGTCGTGGTGGGCTGCGTGGCGGGCGCGCGGCACTTCTCGCGGGCGGCGCCGGCGCAGCCGGCTGTCTGATGCGTGCCCGGCATCGACTTTCGAGAACCCGCGCGGCGCGGGCGACCGGTCGAGTATGTCATCATTCCACGTTCGACTAACCACCACCCAGCGCCGCGACTACGATGCCGACCGCTTTTGCTCAAACCGTCGAAGCCCGCTTTGCCGAACTCACGCCCACTTCCAAGCGCGTCGCCAGCTACATGCTGGCCAATCTCGACCGGCTCGGCCTCGAAACCGCCGACCAGATCGCCCAGCAAGCCGGCACGAGCGGCATATCGGTCGGCCGTTTCCTGCGCAGCGTCGGCTATCAGAATCTCGACGACCTGAAGCGCGAACTGCGCGGCGCTCAGGAGCGTCCGTGGCTGATCACGGACCGGCTCGATGCGTTCCGCCGCGCCGCCGGTCAGCACGACGGCACCACGCCGGACGTTAGTTCGCCTGCCGAGCCCAACCCCGCGCTCGCCCATTCGCTCGAACTCGAAATCGGCGCGATCCAGCACGTTTACCAACTCGCGCAATCGCCGGTGTTCGCGCACGTGGCCGAGCGCATCTCGAACGCAGATGCCGTCTACATTCTCGGCATTCAGTCCACGCGCGGCATCAGCAACGCGTTCTACAGCTACCTCGAATACATCCGTCCGCGCGTGTTCTATTCAGACGGCATGTCGGGTTCGTACGTCGATTCGCTGAACGCCGGCTTCGAATCGCCGTATCTGATCGTCACCGACACACGCGCCTACTCGAAGGTCGCGCGACGCTATTGCGAAGCCGCCACGCGCCGCGGCTTGCCCTTCGCGCTCGTTACCGACATCTACTGTCCGTGGGCGCGCGAATTCGACGGCGACCTGCTGCAGATGAAAACCGACGTCGGCCAGTTCTGGGATTCACTCGCGCCGCTCACCTGCCTTTTCAATCTGCTGATCTCGGCGATCGTCGAAAGACTCGGGCCGCGTATCGACGAACGTGTCGCGCGCAACCGGGAACTGCAAAGCGAATTCGATCAATTCGACGACCTCTGATGCACGCCACGTCCTTCGCCTCATGACCGACCATCGACTCATCGAAATCACGCCCGCCACGCATGGCGTGGATCTCGACCTCGTCTACGCCACTGCGCGCAACCTCACCGGGAAACCGATCTACCAGTCCGCGCATTGTCTTCTGCTCGAACCAGCGGAAGCGGCACTGCGCCGTGCAGTCGAACTCGCCCGCCAGATCGGCACGACACTACGCATTTTCGATGCGTACCGGCCGCCGCAAGCGCAGCAGGTGCTGTGGGATTTTCTGCCCGATCCGACCTACGTGGCGGACCCGACGCGCGGCTCGAACCATAGCCGCGGGACAGCGCTCGACCTGACATTGCTCGACGCGCACGGCGAAGAACTCGACATGGGCACCGGCTTCGACGCCATGACGATCGAATCGGAGCACTTTCATCCCGGCTTGCCGGAAGAGGTGCAGCGCAATCGCATGCTGTTGCTGGGCGTGATGCATGGCGCGGGCTTTACGCACATCAAGAGTGAATGGTGGCATTACGAGTTGCCCGGTTCTCGCGCGTTGCCGCTGATCGACAACAGCGTGAGCGGGCCGCTTCGCCTGATGTGACGATCGATCGTCAGGAAAACAGGTATCCTCACCGGCTCGTTCAGAAGGAGGATCCATGAAGTTTTCAATGTGCCTGGCGGTTGCCGCCCTGACGGTTTCTGTCGGCGCGTATGCCCAGACCGCGCAAACCTTCCGCTTCGGCGAGGGCCAAAGCTCGCTGCCGTCCGGTCATGCACAGGCGCAGCAGGCGCCGGCTCCGCAGCCATCCGCCGAACAGCACGCGCCGACGACCGAGGCCAAGCCGAAACATAAGGTGAGGCATAAACGGCATCATCGTGGGTACGTGACGCAGCCCGATACGTACTCGCATAGCTAAGCGGTGCCAGGCGCGTGGGCGTGGGGGTGTGTCACCATCGCCATACGTCGCGGCGATTTTTGGCTCGCTTCAAATTCGCGCGCGCGGCGGGCATAGTCAAGCGTATCCGCCGATTGATCGCCACGACAGGACCACGTATGAGCATCACCCGCACCACGCCCGCCACTTCGGGATCAGCGTCCGCAACCGCCCCGCTGATCCGCGACGCCACCGAAGCCGATCTTCCGGCGATCCAGGCGATCTACGCCCACCACGTGCTGACCGGCGTCGCCTCGTTCGAAGAAACCCCGCCCTCCGTCGATGACCTGCGCACGCGGTTCGCGTCGGTACGCAGCCACGGGCTGCCGTACATGGTGGCGGAGATCGACGGCGAAGTCGCCGGCTATTGCTACGCGACGCCTTATCGGCCGCGCGCCGCGTATCGCAACACCATCGAAGATTCCATCTATGTGGACGACGCCTATCGAGGCCGCGGTCTGGGGCGCGTGCTGCTCCAGGCGTTGATCGAGCGTTGCGAAACCGGACCATGGCGTCAGATGGTCGCCGTGATCGCGGACGGCGGCAGCGGCGGTTCGCTGTCGCTGCACACGCAGTTGGGTTTCGAGTTAACAGGCACGCTGAAGGCGGTGGGCTTCAAACACGGCCGCTGGCTCGACACGACGCTGATGCAGCGCGCACTCGGCAAGGGTGATTCGAGCGTGCCGGACGACGTGTCGGCAGGACGCGACTGAAGCGCCGCGCTAAAATCCCTCCCATGCCCAACACCCCGCCTCCTGTCCCACCGTTGTCCGCCGACGCGCACGAAGCGGCCGGCGCCACGCCGCGCAACGAATACACCGTCGACGAACTCGCGCGCGTCACCGACACCACCGTGCGCAATGTACGCGCGTATCAGGACCGCGGCCTGCTCGCGCCGCCGGAAAAACGCGGCCGCGTCGGCGTGTACGACGACACGCACGCTTCGCGTCTGAAGCTGATCAACCATCTGCTCGCGCGCGGCTATACGCTCGCGAACATCCAGGACCTGATCATGGCCGTCGACGAAGGCCACGATCTGCGCTCCATCCTCGGCCTGGAAACGGCGATCGGCGGGCGCTGGTCGCGCGAGCGGCCGAAAAAATACTCGCTGCTCGAACTGCTGCACATGTTCGGCGACAAGGCTTCGCCGAGCGCGCTCGGCAAGGCGGTCGACCTCGGTCTGCTGGAGCGCGACGGCCTCTCGTTCGTGTCGGGCAGCCCGACGGCGCTGGCCGCCGGCGCGACCATGGCGAAGGAAGGCATTCCGCTTGCCGATCTGCTCGACGCGGTAGGCATCGCGCGGCCGCATTTCAACGCGGTCGCTAAAGCGCTAGTCGATCTGGTGGTCCGCCAACTGGACCGCTACGACGCCGACGCGCTGCCGCCGCCCGCCGACGTGCCGGCTCTCGTCGACGCGATCTGGCGCCTGCGGCCGCTCGCGATGGTGCTGGTGGAAAGCGAAATGAACCGGGCGCTGGAAGAAGCCTCGGGGGATTACCTCGGCGACCGTGTCGCGGCGATCATGGAAAAGAAACTGGGGCATCCTGCGGAAGGCGCTGCGGGCACGACAAAGAAGCACAAAACAAAGAAGTAGTCTGCACGCGCGGTCTCGCTCTCGCCTTCGCGTCCACCTGCGCCCGCGTACTAGCCTTCGCCTTCACTCGACTTATACGCACGCCCGCTTCCGCGTGCTAGCTGGACACACCGGGACCGCGCATGTTCCGCCCCGTGTCATATTCAAATCTGCATTGCTTCGTTTGAACGGCGCGAGCTCCATGCGACGATCCCCGAACGTTGCCGCAACGCGTTTTCTGCCACATCCGCGAGTCCGCGCCATGCTTCTAGCGGACCGAACGATGCCCGCAGACGACCCGCGGCGGCCACACCAATCGAACGCAATGGAGATTCGCAGGATGGTCCGTCACGCCCGTTATTCGCTTCAACTCGGCGCCGCCTTGCTCGCGGCATTCACCACCTTGAACGCCACCGCGCAGACCGGCGGCAACGGCAGCGAGCCGGCCAAGGTACTGCGCATCGGCTATCAGAAATCAGGCCTGCTCGCGATTCTCAAGGCGCAAGGCTCGCTCGACGAAAAACTCAAACCGCTCGGCTACAGCATCAAGTGGTTCGAATTCCCCGCTGGACCGCAGCTGCTCGAAGCGTTGAACGCGAACAGCATCGACTTCGGCTACACGGGCGCGCCGCCGCCGGTGTTTGCTCAAGCCGCCGGCGTGCGCTTCGTGTACGTCGGCGCCGAGCCTTCGGGACGCCACGCCGAGGCGATCCTCGTCAAAGGCGACTCGCCGCTGCATAGCGCGGCCGATCTGAAAGGCAAACGCGTCGCACTGCAAAAAGGCTCGAGCTCCAACTATCTGATACTCGAAGCGCTCAAGAAAGCAGGCATGCGCTACGAGGATATTCGCCCGGTGTATCTGCCCCCCGCCGACGCGCGCGCCGCCTTCGAAAGCGGCAGCGTCGATGCATGGGTGATCTGGGATCCGTACTACGCGTCCGCGCAGCAGGCGTTGAAAGCGCGCACGCTGGCCGACTACACCGAACTCAACGCCCCGTACAACTTCTATGAAGCGACGCGCGACTTCGCGCAGCAGCATCCCGACGTGATCGGCGCGATTCTCGGACAATTGCGCACCGCCGGGCTGTGGGTCAACGCGCACCCGGTGGAAACCGCCGCACTGATCGCGCCGAAGGTCGGTCTCGATCAGAAGCTGGTCGAAACATGGGTGCGCCGCTATCCGTATGGCACCACCGCCGTCACGGACGAGATCGTGCGTTCGCAGCAGAACGTCGCCGATGCGTTCTACGGCGCCAATCTGATCCCGGCGAAGATCATCGTCAAAGACAGCGTCTGGCAAAACCACGAAATCACGTCGGCGCTGGCCGCAAAGTAGCCCGGCGGCTGGTCTCCGCGCCTAGAGGCGGGCGTCTAACCGCCGGCTTGCGTCATCCGTTACCAGCCTCTATTGTTACATCAACCAATGTAACAGTTAAGAAGGTAAAAGGAGACGGATCGGATGAACGCACGCACGATGCCCCACGACGCCGCGGCGCCCGAAGCGTCAGCGCCTATCGAGACCGACATCGCCATCATCGGGACCGGATTCGCGGGCCTCGGCATGGCGATCCGCCTGCGCCAGTCCGGCGTCACGGACTTCATGGTCGCCGAAAAGGCCAATTCGGTCGGCGGCACGTGGCGCGACAACCATTACCCCGGTTGCGCGTGCGACGTCCAATCCCACGTCTACTCGTTCTCCTTTGCCCCGAATCCGCGCTGGACCCGCATGTTCGCGCGCCAGCCGGAAATCCGCGCTTACCTCGAAGACTGCACGCAGCGCTTCGGCGTTGAGCGGCATCTGCGTTTCGGCCATGAACTGGCCAGCGCGATCTACGACGAAGCGCGCCACCGCTGGCAACTGACCTTTGCGAGCGGCCGGCAATGGTCGGCGCGCGTGCTGATTTCGGCTATGGGCGGCCTGTCGCGCGCGGCCGTGCCGAACATTCCCGGCCTCGAAAAATTCAGGGGCAAGACCTTCCACTCGCAGCAGTGGGATCACAGCTATTCGCTCGAAGGCAAACGCGTCGCCGTGATCGGCACGGGTGCGAGCGCGATCCAGTTCGTTCCGCAGATCGCGCCGCGCGTCGCGCATCTCGACCTGTTCCAGCGCACGCCGCCGTGGATCATGCCGAAGGCCGACCGTGCCGTCAGACCGCTGGAGCAATGGCTGTTCAAACACCTGCCGTTCACGCAGAAGATCATGCGCTCGGCACTCTACTGCATGCTCGAATCGCGCGCCTTGGGTTTCGCGATTCATCCGTCGCTGATGAAAACCGCGCAGAAAGCCGCGGAGCGGCATCTGCGCCGTCAGGTGCGCGATCCGCAATTGCGCGCCGCGCTCACGCCCAATTACACAATGGGCTGCAAGCGCGTGCTGATTTCGAACGACTACTTCCCCGCCCTGTCGCGCCAGAACGTTTCGGTGACGACCACCGGCATCGCGCGCATCGAGAAAGACGCCGTTGTCACCACCGACGGCGCGCGTCATCGCGCCGACTGCCTGATCTTCGGCACCGGTTTCCAGGTGGCCGACCCGTTTCCGCGCGGCGTGGTGCGCGGGCGCGGCGGCGTCGATATCGTCGATACGTGGCGCGACGGCGCGCATGCTTACCTTGGTACGACATTGCCTGGTTATCCAAACTTCTTCATGGTGGTTGGACCGAACACGGGTCTCGGCCACAACTCGATGGTGTTCATGATCGAGTCGCAGGTCGAGTACATCCTGCGCGCGCTGAAGACGATGCATGCTGAACGCGCCGACGCCATCGAAGTACGTCCGCAAGTGGAGCGCGCGTACAACGAGCAGATCCAGCAGAAGCTCGGCCGCGCGATCTGGTCCACGGGTGGCTGCAAGAGCTGGTATCTCGATCCGTCGACCGGCAAGAACACAACGCTGTGGCCGGGATTTGCCTACAAATTCCGCCAGGCCACTAGCACCTTCAGCATGGCCGATTACCTCGCGTATTCGCCCGCACCGCATGTGGCGAGCGTGCCGCCGGGTTCACCGCACGGCACGCATGCTCATGGCGGCGCTGCTTCAGCGCCTGTGGAAGCAGCCTGACGACACATAAAGACAACGACAACGAAAAAGGCACCGTTCAGGGAGAACCGGAGATAAACCAATGAAAAACTTTACCGACAAAGTCGCCGCGATCACCGGCGCAGGCTCGGGCATGGGCCGCTCGCTCGCGATTCAACTGGCGCGCGAAGGCTGCCACCTCGCGCTCGCCGACCGCAATGCCGCGAGCCTCGCCGAAACCGCACAGCTTGCGCAGGCCGCGGCACCGCGGGTCGTCGGTTCGCCGTTGCGCATCACCACCCGCGTGCTCGATGTTGCCGAGCGCGCCGCGATGTTCGATTGGGCCGCCGAAACGGCCGCGCAGCATCAGGGCGTCAATCTCGTGTTCAACAACGCGGGCGTTGCGCTGTCGAGCACGATCGAAGGGATGGATTACACGGATCTGGAGTGGATCGTCGGTATCAACTTCTGGGGCGTCGTGCACGGCACGAAAGCGTTTCTGCCGTACATCAAGGCCTCCGGTGACGGCCATATTGTCAATACGTCGAGCGTGTTCGGGTTGTTTTCCCAACCCGGCATGAGCGGGTACAACGCGACCAAATTCGCCGTGCGCGGCTTTACCGAAGCGCTGCGTCAGGAACTCGACCTGATGAAGTGCGGCGTCTCGGCGACCTGCGTGCATCCGGGCGGCATCCGCACGAGCATCGCGCAATCGAGCCGCATCGCGACGAACATGGTCGGCTTCATGCTGGAAACCGAACAGCAAGGCAAGGACGACTTCGAAAAGTTTTTCATCACCAGCGCCGACGAAGCCGCGCGCGTGATTCTCGACGGCGTGCGCAAAAACAAGCGGCGCGTGCTGATCGGACGCGACGCGCGAGCCGCCGACTGGCTGGCGCGCACGCTGCCGGCCGCCTATCAGGCCCTCGTGGTGATGCAAACGCGCCGCATGAAACGCATCGCCGAGAAACGCGCGCGGCGCGCCGCTCAGATGGACGGCAAGCGCGCCTGATGCGCCGGACTTCTTTGCCGGGCGCCACGTACGTCATTCGATCACGATCAGCAATTCATCGAGAATCACAAGGAGAAAGGCCATGATGCCGATTCGCCGCGACCTCCGTTTCAATCTGCCGCCTGCACGTGCCTGCGATTGGCACGTGCAGGGCTCGCATGTGACACACTTCTTCAACGCGCTTTCGCTGCTGTTTCCGGCCGGCGAGCGTTTTTTCATGGACAGCGTGCGCAACTACCGCGATCAGATCGACGACCCTGTGCTGAAGAAGCAGGTGCTCGGCTTCATCGGCCAGGAAGCCATGCATACGCGCGAGCACGTCGAATACAACGATCTGCTGCAGGCAGCCGGCCTGCCCGCGCACAAGCTCGACAAACGGCTGCGGGCGATTCTCAACTTCGGCCGCAAAGTCCTGCCGCATTCTTACCAGCTCGCCGTCACCGTCTGCCTCGAACACTACACGGCGATGCTGGCCGGCCTGCTGCTGGAAGACGCGTCGCGCATCGGCGATTCGGTGGAAGGCTATACGCAGATGTGGACCTGGCATGCGCTCGAGGAAACCGAGCACAAGTCCGTTTCCTACGACGTATGGAACGCCGTGCTCAAACCCGGGCTCGGCCGCTATCTGCTGCGCACCGGCACCATGCTCGCCACGACGCTGACGTTCTGGCTGATCGTGTTCGACTACCACGTGCGGTTGCTCATCGCCGACCGCAAACGCGGCGGTCATCTACGCGGCATGTGGCGCGTCGTGAAGTATCTGTATGGCCCGCGTCATGGTGTGTTTCCGCGCATCGCAGGCGAATGGCTGAGCTTTTTCCGGCCCGGCTTCCATCCGTGGGATCACGACAACCGTGTGCAACTGGCCCGCATCGAGGGTCTCGTCGCCGCGGTCGATGCCGCCAATGCGCTCACGCCGAGCGCGCGCAAGGCCGCGCGGCGCGGTGTGCAGGCGGCCGCGTGATACGCGACACGCTGTCGGTCGAGGCCGGCGACGTGCGGCTCACGGTGTACGTGAGCGGACCGCGCGACGCGCCGCCAATCGTGCTGGTGCACGGTTATCCCGACTCGGCCGCCGTGTGGGAACCGGTGCGCGCGCATCTGGACACGCGCTACCGTGTGATTGCCTACGACGTGCGCGGCGCCGGCGCCTCCGAAGCGCCGGCCACGCGCCACGCGTACCGGCTCGAACGCCTCGCCGCCGACCTTGCGGCGGTCGCCGACGCAACCTGTGGCGCGCGGCCGTTCCACCTGGTCGGCCACGACTGGGGCGCGATTCAAAGCTGGGAAGCGGTGACCGACCAGGCATTCAAAGGACGCATCGCTTCGTACACGTCGATCTCAGGGCCGTGTCTCGATCACGCGTCTTTCGCCGTGCGCGGCGAGAGCGAGAGCGAACGCGACGGCGCCGCTCGAACCGCACAGCCGACAACGAAACGCCCGTTCGGCAGTGGCGTCCGGCAAACGCTCAAGTCCTGGTACATCTTCTTCTTTCATTTGCCGTGGTTGCCCGAACTCGTGTGGCGCGTGGGCGCCGCACGCCTGTGGCCGTTGTGGCTGCGCGTGACGGAACACGTGCGCCCCGCGCCCGATCCCGCGCAGCTGCGCAACGCGCTCAACGGCCTGAATCTGTATCGCGCCAATTTCATCGACAAGCTGCTGCGCCCGCGCGCGCGTCATGCGCATGCGCCGGTGCAATTCATCGTGCCGCTGCGTGACCGCTACGTCGGCCCGGCGCTCTCGCTTGGGCTGGAGGGCTGGCTTGGCGCGTATGAGCGCAATGAGATCGATGCCGGCCATTGGGTCGTGCTGCGCGAACCCGAACGGATCGCGGCAAGTATCGAACGCTTCGTGGAGCGGCATCGCGGGGACCATGGCGGCTGGGCCGCGCCGTCTACACTCAACGCCCGCGCGGCAGGCGTGTGAAGAGCGTCGGATAATCGATCACGAGGCCGTCGTCGTCGACCTTCATATCTGCCGTGAAGTTGCGGAAGATGCCCTCGTAGCGATACTCGCGATGCAACTCGATGCATGAGTACGCCTGTTCGACACGGGTAACGTGCAAATCGGGCGTCGATATATACGCCACCGAAATGGGTTGACGCTCGCCTTCGGCCAGTTGCAAGCGACGGATCGGCAGCGTGTTGGTGAACGGCGTGGCGGCAATGTCAATGTCGACGCAGCCCTCGATCGCGCTCAGCGCGAGGCCGTGTCCATCGTGCCAATGGCCGGCGCCATCGCCATGCAACTCCAGCTCGCCGCCGCCGACGATCTTCAGCCACGC
The DNA here is from genome assembly GCF_003634175.1 of Paraburkholderia sp. BL17N1. Taxonomy (NCBI): domain Bacteria; kingdom Pseudomonadati; phylum Pseudomonadota; class Betaproteobacteria; order Burkholderiales; family Burkholderiaceae; genus Paraburkholderia; species Paraburkholderia sp. BL17N1. Next base: position 2,795,174 of record NZ_RBIW01000002.1, on the reverse strand, counting down.
GTAGTGTGTGCGCCAGTGCGAGTCGCAGCGCACCTTGTAATGCAGGCCATACGACTTTCCGTAACGCTGGCCGACCACGACGCTTTCCACCGCGAAGCCGTCCTCGTGCGCGTCGAACGCCAGATGTTCGATGCCGTCGCCCTCTTCCGATGCCCACCGTAATTCACGCATCTGCCTGTCTCCTCTCTGGACGGCGCGACCGGGTTCTGCCGGGCTGCGCCGGGTTCATATCGTAGCGCGAAAATTTTTGTTTCGGCGACGCATGGCATGGCGGCCAGGTATCGCAAATAGCCACTATCAACGCACGCGATGCCCAGCGCGACCTGGCTGGCCTATGCTCGCGGTTCGCAGTCCTCCGACCCCGACGCGCGCCCGACGCCCGGACAGCGGAATTGCGCAACATTGAAGACACACTGCCTTCCCATCATGCACCCCGTCGCTACCGAAGCTCGATCCGCCGCCTTGCGCACGTTGTTGCGCAGCCTCGGCCAGATCGTGCTGCAACCGAACGCCTTCACTGGCGCGTGCCTGCTCGCCGCATGGCTGCTCTACGACCCGCGCCTCGCCTGCGCGGCGCTGATGGGCGCGGTCGCGGCCAATGTGAGCGCGGTATTGGCCGGCTACCGCGAGGACGATACGCGCGCCGGGCTGCACGGTTTCAACGGCGCGCTGGCGGGGCTGGCCGCCTTCAACTTCATCGCCGACAATGCGACAGCGGGCGCGGTGGCGATTCTCGCCGCCACCTGCACGGCGTGGCTGTTAGCGCCGTGGTCGCGCTGGCTGCGTGAGCGCGGACTGGGGTTTTTCTCGAGCCCGTGCCTGATCGTCACGTGGCTTTGGCTGCCGATGATCACCGTCAACGCGCCGCCGGTCACCGCAAGCCCGGCGCACGCGACGAACGTGACCCAATGGGGCGGCGGCTTGCTCGCCGGTTTCGCCCAAACCGGTTTTGCGTCCGACGCGTTGCCCGGTTTGCTCGTGCTGCTCGGGATTGCGGCGGCGTCGCGCAGGCATGCGCTGCGGGCGCTGATCGGCGCGGCGCTCGCCAGCGCCGCGCACCTGCTGCCCGGCGCAACGACGGCGTCGTTCGACGCCGGCCTGTTAGGATTCAACGGCGTGCTGACCGCGCTCGCGCTAGCGGACTGCCGCCTTGTCACGATGCTCGGCGGCGTGGCATTGTCGAGCGTGCTGCAAGCGGCGGCGGCATACTTCGGCTGGCCGGTCATGACCGCGCCCTTCGTCCTCGCGACGTGGAGCGTGCAGTGGCTCTCACAGCGCCTCGGGCATGGCGTGGCCACCGTCGAAGCCGTGCAACCTTTGGACACCACACGCCGCGCGACGACACCGGTTCCGGCCAGGCGCGCGAGCTAGTCAGGCCACGAAGTCTCGCCAAGCGCCACGCGCACGCACGCACGCGTTTCGGCGATCGAGCAATTTCCGGATTCAGGAGACAGACATGTCGTTCACTCACACCCCTGCCGGCCACGTCGCGGAGACAGGGCCATTGTCCGACGCGGAGCGCCAGACCCGCGTCGACCTGGCTGCGGCCTACCGGCTTGTGGCGCTCAACGGTTGGGACGATCTGATCTACACGCATATCTCGGCAAGTGTTCCGGGCGAGCCCGGCCACTTTCTGATCAACCCGTTCGGCCTCGCCTTCGATGAAGTGCGCGCCTCGAATCTCGTGAAGATCGATATCTCGGGTAACGTTGTCGGCGCGAGCGAACATGCGGTGAATGCGACCGGCTTCGCGCTGCACGCGGCGGTCCACGCGGCACGCGCCGACGCTTTCTGCGTGATGCATCTGCACAATACGGCGGGCGTGGCGGTCTCCGCGCAGCCGGCCGGCCTGCTGCCCGCCTCGCAACACGCGCTGCGCTTTTACGGCCAACTCGCGTACCACGATTACGAAGGCCTCGCGTTTTCGCCGGCGGAAGGCGAGCGCCTCGTCGCGCATCTCGCCGACAAGTCCGCCATGCTGTTGCGCAATCACGGCACGCTGACCACGGGCCGCACGGTTGCCGAAGCCTATGTGCTGATGGCAACGCTGCTCAAGGCGTGCGAGATCCAGTTACAGGCCCAGGCGTGCGGCGCGCAACTCGTGGTGCCGGGCGACGCGGTCGCCGCACGCACGGCGGAACAACTCTACGATGGCGGCGCCATTGAGGGTGCGCTCGAATGGCCCGCCTTGCTGCGCAAACTCGACCGCCTCGATACCAGCTATCGTGATTGAAATTGCGCCGCGCTCATTTCAACCCCACTCTCATGCTTAACGGAGTCACACCATGCCCACGTTTCATATCGAACTCTTCGAAGGCCGCTCGGTGGAACAGAAACGCCAGTTCGTCGAAGCCATCACCAGGGCGACGTGCGAGTCGCTAGGAGTCGAACCGAACTCGGTGGATATTATTCTGACCGACGTGAAACGCGAAAACTGGGCAACGGCCGGGCGTTTGTGGTCCGACGCGTGAGCGCGTGAAACGCGCGGCTTGCCGGCCTGCGGCCGCTGCTCGAAGCGGCCTTTTGTAGGCGATCGCCGCCGAACTGAATACAACGGAAATGGCGCGTGCGGCGTCGCGAAGCATGCGCGCTGCCACCATGGCGATGCTGAAAACGGCTGCGGACGCGAAGATTGCCGATTTGGCGGTGATAACGTTTATCTGGCTGATCGCGCTAATCGGACCGCTCGCGCAATGCTCGAGGCCGGGTGCCAGAGATGCTGCGCGCCTTGCGCGCGCAGCTGGTGATGCTCGGCGAAGCGTAATTTAAACGCGTCGGCGTGGCGGTGTAACAACACACCGCCATGAACTTACACCATCAGAACTTGTGGATGATGCCCACACCGGCAGCAAACTGGCTGCGTGACGAGGACGGCGCGCCGTTCTGGCCGTCGCCGACACTGGCCGTCGCGTTGATGATGCTCACGCCGTTCGTGCCCAGGGTCTGACCGCCTGCGCGTTGATACGCCTCGAGCGCATACAGGCCGGTGCGCTTGGAGAGGCTGTAGTACTGCGAGAGGTTGAACTGCTGGTAGCTGGCCGAGCTCGTGATGCCATTCGCTTTGGTAGCACGCGTGTAGCTGTAGCCCGCAGCCAGGTCGAGTGCCGTCAAAGGCTTGAAGTGCAGCACGGCGCCGCCCGTGTTGAAGATCGCCGTGGTGTGGAACGGCGAATTGATACCCGGAATGTATTGCACGTTCGAGTACGAGAACGACACGTCCCACTGCTGGGAAAAGGCATAGCCGCCCGTCACCGCCACGCGCTGCTGTGCCTGGGCGCGCTGATAGCCATTGTTGATGGCCGACACACCCGCTTGGGCGCCGTTGTTCGACGTCGTGGAGTCAGCGCCCCATGCGCCGCCACCCGACGTCGAGTTGTTGATGCGCTGGAAGCCCGCCGCGATGCCGAACGGACCGTTCAGGTACTGCAACGCCGCGCTCCACGTCGAACCGGCGTTGAAGCTGCCCGGCACGCCACCCAGCGCATACGAGCCGCTCGCCGTCAGGCCATACAGGCTCGGCGACGTGTACACCAGCGAGTTGTTGACGCGATACACCGTGTCGAGAGAGTCGATATCGCCCGGGTGCGCGCCGTATGCGCCCGTCAGCCACGTGGTCGGGCTGTACGGCGAGAGCATCGTATAGTACGACGTATATTGGCGGCCGGCTGTGAAGGTACCGTAGCTCGCGTTCGTCACGCCGACATAAGCCTGGCGATTGAACCCGAGGCCGGAGACCGACTGCGCGCCGGTGGCGCTGTTAAAGCCCTCTTCCAACTGGAAGATCGCCTTCGTGCCGCCGCCCAGGTCCTCGGCGCCCTTCAGGCCGAAACGGCTGCCGGCCCAGATGCCGTTGATCATCTTCACATTCGAACGGCCGCCGCTGGTCGAACCGAGCGTCGTCTGGCTGCTCTGATAGCCGATACCCGTATCGACGATCCCGTACAGCGTCACGCTGCTCTGAGCGTGCGCGCCGAGGGCGACCAAGCCAAGCGCCGAAGTTGCCAATGCCTTTTTCATTTCTGCTCCTCTTTAAAAAATTATTCTTTGACTGCGGCACGCTTCAAGTGCCGCCGAGTGTGGATATTGTTCGAATGCCCCGGTGTTCACTAAGGGATGTCAAAATACCGGGTGACCATTGATCAGGCTGGGCAACCATGTCGAGAACATCGGTACGTAAGTCACGATGTTGATCGCGCTGAAGATAGCCAGGTAATAAGGCCACGCCACCTTGGTAGTTTCACCAATCGACACATTGCCAATCGCGCACCCGATAAATTGCACGGAGCCGATCGGCGGATGCACCAGGCCCAATGCGCAATTCAGCAGGATCATGATCCCGAACTGCACGGGACCGACGCCGGCGTGCATCGCCATCGGCAGGAACAGCGGCGTGGTGATCAGGATGTGCGCCGCCATGTCGACGAACGTGCCGAGGAAGATCTGGATCAGGTTGATGTACAACAGCATCAGCCACGGCAGGCTGGTCGCGCCGTCGAGCATGTGTTCGATCGCATCCGGAATCTCCAGATAAGCCATCTGATAACGCAGCATGTTCGACACACCAATCAGCAGCAGCACCACGCCGGTGGTTTTGGCCGCCTTGGAGAGCGCGTGGAACAGCTTCTTCATCGTCATTGAGCGATACACGACGATTGTCAGCACCAGCGAATAGAACACGGCGATAGCGGCGGCTTCCGTCGCTGTAGCAATGCCCTTCGCCACGCAAACCAGAATGATCGCGATCACCATCAAGCCGGGCAACGCACCGAGGAACGTGCGGGCCACGGCGTACCAGCCGGGGAATTTCTGCAACTCCGTCGAACCGTCGGCGCGACGCGGATAACCGTATTTGACTGCTTGCCAGTATGCGGCGATCAGCACGAAACCCATCACCCACAACACCGGCAGCAGACCGGAAAACAACAGATCGCCGATCGACACACCGCTCATGGGATGTCCATTCAACGTGCCGGTGATGCCTTGGGCCGCGAATGCATAGATGATCATGTTGGTCGACGTCGGCATCAGCGCGCCGGCCAGCGACGAGTGAGTCGTCACGTTGACCGCGTAGGCCGCGCTATAGCCTTCACGCTTCATCAACGGAATCACTACGCCGCCCATGGCCGACGTATCCGCCGAGGGCGAACCGGAGACGCCGCCGAACAGCGTGCACGCCACCACGTTGGCCATGCCGAGGCCGCCGCGGAAATGCCCGACCGTGGCTTGCGCGAAACGCAGGATGCGGTCCGCGATGCCACCGTGCAGCATCAGTTCACCGGACAGAATGAAGAACGGCACCGCGAGAAACGAGAAGCCGTTGATGCCCGAGATCATCGACTGCATGGCGGTGGCCGCGGGTAACCCTTCGTATAGATAAGTCAGGACACACGCGAGCCCGAGCCCGAAAGAAACAGGAACGCCGAGAAGTAGGAAAACAAGAAAACTGACGGAGAGGATGGCAAGTTCCATGATTGCTCTATTTTTGTTTCTGTGCGAAAAGCGCGAGCAGGTTCTCAATCGAGAACATTGCAATGCAGACGCTGGCAATAACCGGAATGCAGTAACGCAACGATTCGGGCAAACCGATAATGGGAATCCGGTCTTCAGCGGTAGCCTCGACCATCTGCAGACAGCCGAAGAAAACCATCACCGCAAACACGATCAGGCAAATATGCTGAAACGACGTGGCGATGAGCTGCCCTTTCGGTGGCAATTTCTTCACGAGCGAATCGAGACCGATATGGCCGCCTTCGCGCACCTTGAGCGCCGCACCGAACATGGCGATCACGATCACCAGCAGAAGCGCGATGGGCTCGACGAAATCCGGTGCATCGCTGAAGACGTAGCGCATCACGACGCTGTAGATCACCAGCAGGCTCAGCACGGCGAGACTCAGCGACGCCACGATAACCAGCGCACGGAATAGAAAATCATTTGGGCGCTTCATGAATCTCATTGGACCCGTCCTTGCATTCGACCGACCTGTCTTTTTCTTTGATATTCAGCAATCTGCTCGACTTTTCTGTTCAGAAAGCGCACAGCGGCAAGGCCTGCGAAATCTTCTCGCAGGCCCTTCACGCCTTCACCGCTGGATAGCTTCCGTTCAGGCGAACCTTATTTGACTGCCTGGATCTCGTCGACGAGCTGCTTCATTTGCGGGGTCTTTTCGTACTTTGCCCACACCGGCTGCATCGCCTTGACGAAAGCGGCACGATCGATCTGCGTCGAAGCGACGATGGTCGCGCCGCCCTTCGTGACCGTCTTGCTCGCGTCGGCTTCGCGCGCGGTCCACAGCTTCTGGTAGTACGGCACCGAGTCCGCCGCGGCCTTCTTGATGATCTCCTGCTCTTGCGGCGTCAGCGTGTCCCACACTTTCTTCGAGAACACCAGCACTTCCGGCGTCATCGAGTGCTGGGTTTCGGAGTAGACCGGCGCGACTTCGAAGTGCTTGGTTTCTTCGTACGACGGCAGGTTGTTTTCAGCGGCATCCACCAGACCCGTCTTCAGGCCCGTATAGACTTCGGCGAACGGCATCGGCGTGGGCGTGCCGCCCATTGCGCGGATTTCGTCGACCATCAGATCGGACGGCTGCACGCGGACCTTGAGGCCCTTCATGTCAGCCGGCGTGTGAATCGGCTTCTTCGTGTAGATGGAGCGCGCGCCGCTCTCGTAGAACGTCAGCGCGATCATGCCCTTCGCCTTGAAGGCGTCGAGAATCTTCTGGCCTTCCGGGCCGTACATCACTTTGCGGAAATGGTCGATGTCGCGGAACAGGAACGGCAGCGACGGGATCATCGATTCGGGCACGATCTCGTTGAACGCGGCACCGTTGGCGCGCGCCATGTCCAGCGCGCCGATGCGCACCTGATCGATCGTGTCGTTTTCGGAACCCAGCGCGCTATTGCCGAAGACCTTCACGGAATCTTTGCCGCCGGTTGCCTTGTTGATCTCTTCTCCCATGTATTTCACGGCCATGTTGGTCGGATAGGTGTCGCCATGCACGTCGGACACGCGGAACACACGCGCTTGTGCCGACACGGTGCTGAAGGCCAGCACCGAAGCTGCGACGATCAGCGAAACACGGGAAGAGGCAAACTTCTTGTTCATCGTGAAATTCCTTGAAAAATTGACCATCCAATCGATTGCGGAAGGCCCGCTTGCGGGTGCTACCCGCGGATGCGACATGGTTTGCTGCGTCTCCCGGCTCGGCGCTCGCCACCGTTTGCGGTCACTCACGCGTTGCCATGCTGGTCTGTGCAACGTCCCCGGCGCAGATGCTCAGCACTCCTGTCAGCCAACTCGACTCTTTTACTTTTGCTTCAACTGCATCGGCCTGCGTCTCGTCCAAACCGAAAAATTCGAACTACCAAGAAAGGAATTCGTTTGGGCTCATACGTTGTACGACGACATATGAAGTCTATAAAACGCAGTTTGAGTTGTACAGACGGTATTTACCCGCACCACGAAGGCATCCGGCACACATGACCGATGGATCATCCGGCAAGCCCCCGCGCCAGCAGGAACGGTGCTGACGGGGTGAAACCATAAGCGCTGGACGGCCGGCTTTTCGTAAAAGAAATGTGACACTACCGTAGTCTTTACGCCACAACGTTGTACGATGACCTATGAATATCGGGCAGACAAAAAAGGCGCCGGACATGCGTGACATGTCCGGCGCCCTTCTCGTACAGGCTCCGCTTACAGTTCGCCGGCGAACTCCGGCTCGGGCAGCCCGGTTACGCCAGCACGCACGGCGAACAGATGGCCGTCGTGCTCGCTCGCGTTCGCAGCGGGACGAATCGACGTGACGAACAGCGTATCCAGACCGCGCCCGCCGAATGCGCACATGGCCGGCTTGATGGCCGGCACCGCAATCCGCCGGTCCAGCTTGCCTGCGGGTGTGAAGCGCAGCAGCAGGCCCGCGTCGTTCGCACAGATCCAGTAGCAGCCGTCGGCGTCCACCGCGGCGCCATCGGGACGGCCCGCATGGTGATTCAGGTCGGCAAACACGCGGCGGTTGCGCGGCTCGCCAGTTTCGATGTCGTAATCGAATGCCCATATTTGCCTGCGCAACGGGTGCGAGTCCGACAGATACATCGTCGTGCCATCCGGCGACCACGCGAGGCCGTTCTGCGTGATGAGTCCTTCGACGACCGGCGCGGACAGCACGCCACGTTCATCGAATCGATACAGCGCACCGGCCGGCTTGGCGGCCGCCATGTCCTGCACCATCGTGCCGGCCCAGAAGCGTCCTTGCCGGTCGCAACGGCCGTCGTTGAAACGCATGTCGTCGCAAGCGAAGGCCGGCGCGGCGAGCTTGCGCCCTGTCACCTGCACGGGTTCGCCGCTAGCCGAGGACTCAGTCAGCTTGACCGCGAACAGCCCGGTCTCGCAGCCGGCCAGCACCGTACCGCGATGATCGAACGCGATGCACGCGATTTTCTCCGGCAGCAGCCATTCAGAGCGCTCGCCCGAATCGATCCGCAAGCGCGCGATCTTCCGCGCCGGAATATCCACCCAGTACAGCGCTTGCTCGTTAGCACGCCACACCGGACTCTCGCCGACCGAAGCCGGCGCTTGGCCCCCCGCCTCGACCCGCTCCACGCGCGGGTTCGCCGCGGCGCTCACCGCTTCGGCTCCATCGGACCGGCGAGCACGAACGGGCCGCCCTGGAAACGCTGCGTCGGGTCGTCGAGATCGGCAGTGGGCGCCGTGACCGGAAACAGATGCTCGAATTCCACCGAACTGTCCTGCGGACGAAAACCGAGGAACGCGGCCTTGGTGTTGTCCACCCACTTGGTCCTGTTATCCGACACACCGTAGACGATCGCGTGACCCACGCGGTTGGTGAACAGCGAGCAGCGCACCAGTTCGATGAGGTCGCGAAAGCTCAGATAGGTCACGAGCATGCGTGGATTCTTCGGCTGCTCGAACGATGAGCCGATCCGCAGACACACCGTTTCCAGACTGAAGCGATCGAAGTAGTAACGCGACAGCGATTCGCCGAAGCACTTCGTCACGCCGTACAGGCTATCTGGACGCAGCGGCGCGTCGATATCGACCACCTCCGTTACCGGATGAAAACCCACCGCGTGATTCGAGCTCGCATACACGATGCGCTTCACGCCCTGCTTCTGCGCCGCCGAATAGAGGTTGTACAGGCCGCGGATATTCGCTTCGAGCAGATCTTCGAACGGCGCTTCGACGGAAATGCCGCCGAGGTGAACGACCGCGTCCACGCCTTCGAGCAGCGCGTGAACCGCGGCTTCGTCGGCGATATCGACGATCGAGGCTTCTTCATGTGCTGCCACGTCGCCGAGCGGCGCGATATCCGTGACGCGCACGATATCGGCCCACGCGGCGAGCGCGCCGCGCAATTGCTTGCCGAGGTTGCCCGCCGCGCCGGTGAGCAGCAGACGGCGGAAGGGTTTCTGTGCCGCGCCGCGGTCAAGGTTCGAGTCAGTCATGTTTCTATTGGGGTAAGTGTGATCGGATCGAGCAAGGCAGCCGGATCAGTCAGGTCACCGGCGCCGGATTGAACAGCGTCAACGCATTGTGGAGCTTGAGCTTTTCCGCGCAAGTCTCTTTGCGGCCGCTGGCGACGTCGAGCATCAGACGGAACAGTTCCCAGCCCACTTCTTCGATCGTCGCCGCGCCGGTCGCGATCGTACCGGCGTTGATGTCCATCAGGTCATGCCAGCGGCGCGCCAGATCCGAGCGCGTCGCGACCTTGATGACCGGCACTTCGGCGAGGCTGTACGGCGTGCCGCGGCCGGTGGTGAACACATGCAGGTTGATACCCGCCGCGACCTGCAGCGTACCGCAAATGAAATCGCTAGCCGGCGTGGCCGCGTAAATCAGGCCTTTCTGTTTGACCTTCTCGCCCGGCGACAGCACGCCGGAAATCGCCGAGTTGCCCGACTTGATGATCGAGCCCATCGCCTTTTCGACGATGTTCGACAAGCCGCCCTTCTTGTTGCCCGGCGTGGTGTTGGCGCTACGGTCCGCGCCGCCGCGCTTCAGATAATCGTCGTACCACTGCATTTCGCGGATGATCGCCGCGGCGACCTCCGGGTTGGCCGCGCGCGCCGTCAGTTGATCGACGCCGTCGCGCACTTCGGTGACTTCGGAGAACATGACCGTGGCGCCGGCTCGCACGAGCAAATCGGTCGCGTAACCCACCGCGGGATTCGCGGTGAGACCGGAGAATGCATCGCTGCCGCCGCACTGCACGCCGATCACGAGATCAGACGCGGGACACGTCTCTCGGCGGCGATTGTTCAAACGCTTCAGATGACCGTCGGCCATTCGCATGATCGACTCGATCATCGACTGGAAGCCGACGTGCGATTCATCCTGCAGCACGACGACGTCGCCATTCAGATCCGCCTCGATATCGCCGATGTCCGCGACCTCGGCCACGTTCGCGGCCGAGGCGATCGGAATCGTGCCGGGCGGCATCAGGCGCTCGGGCTGCAGCTTCTCGCAACCGAGGCTGACCATCATCACCTCGCCGCCGAAATTCGGATTCAGGCTGATGTTGCGCACGGTACGTATCGGCACCATCGCGTCGGGCGCGTCGATCGCGACGCCGCAACCGTAGGTGTGGCCGAGGCTCACCACGTCGTCGACATTCGGATAGTTCGGCAGCAGCTCGGCCTTGATGCGCGCCACCGCGTGTTGAACCACGTCGGCCACGCATTGCACCGTAGTCGTGATGGCGAGAATGTTGCGCGAACCGACCGAGCCGTCCGCGTTGCGATAGCCCTCGAACGTGTAGCCCTCGAGCGGCGGCATCTCCGGCGCCTTGATCGTGGCAATCGGCAAATCCTCCAGTCCGGGCGGGCTCGGCATGCGGATCACGTGTTCGTTGATCCAGCTGCCTTTCGGCAGCGCCTTCAGCGCATAGCCGATCACCACGTTATAGCGGATGACCTCGTCGCCCTCGGCCAGGTCGGCCAGCGCGACCTTGTGGCCCTGTGGTACACGCTCGCGCAGCGCCAGACCATCGGGGAAGACGGCGCCCTCACCCAGACCGCCGTCGTTGACGACGATCGCGACGTTGTCGTTGGGGTGAACGCGAATGTAGAGCGGAGATTGTTCCATTGCCTCGATCCTTATGGCGGCGTACGCCTGCTGCGCCAAACTATTCATACGTCATCCTACAACATGAAAGATTGCGCGGACGTTCCGTATTTACCCTAGGGCAGGCATTATGCCGTGAAAACACCGTTGAGTTAGCCGATTTGTTGTTGTACGATGACGTATAAGAAATCTCAATTCCTACTTAATTGAGCTTCCACGAACCTTTCCGACGCTCTGGATACTTATCATGACGACACCGCAGGAACTGAAGCAGATCGTTTCCGAAGGCCTCCTGTCCTTCCCGGTCACCGACTTCGACGAACAAGGCGATTTCCGCGCCGATACCTATGCTGAGCGCCTCGAATGGCTCGCGCCTTACGGCGCTTCGGCACTGTTCGTCGCCGGCGGCACGGGTGAGTTCTTCTCGCTGACGCACACCGACTATTCGAACGTCGTGAAAACGGCCACCGAAGTCTGCAAAGGCAAGGTGCCGATTCTGGCCGGCGCGGGCGGCCCGACGCGCGTCGCGATCGCCTACGCACAGGAAGCCGAGCGTCATGGCGCGAACGGCATTCTGTTGATGCCGCATTACCTGACGGAAGCCTGCCAGGAAGGCATCGCCGCGCACGCCGAAGAAGTCTGCAAGTCCGTGCCGAACATGGGCGTGATCATTTACAACCGCGCGAATTCCAAGCTTAACGCCGATATGCTCGAAGGTCTGGCCGAACGCTGCCCGAACCTGATCGGCTTCAAGGACGGCGTGGGCGAGATCGAGAACATGGTGTCGATCCGCCGCCGTCTCGGCGAGCGCTTTTCGTATCTCGGCGGCCTGCCGACCGCTGAAGTCTATGCCGCGGCGTACAAGGCGCTGGGCGTGCCGGTGTACTCGTCGGCGGTGTTCAACTTCATTCCGAAGACCGCAATGGACTTCTACCGCGCGATCGCCGCAGACGACCACGCGACCGTGGGCAAGCTGATCGACGAGTTCTTCCTGCCATATCTGGCGATCCGCAACCGCCGCGCAGGCTACGCGGTCAGCATCGTCAAGGCCGGCGCGAAGCTGGTCGGCCACAGCGCCGGCCCGGTCCGCGCACCGCTGACCGATCTGACGGAAGAAGAAATGAGCAAGCTGGACGCGCTCATCAAGTCGCTCGGCCCGCAGTAATCGGATTGGCGTAACCGGATTGACGTAACCGCGGCAGTCGACACCCGGCGGCCGCGCGAACGATGACCGCATGAACGGCACCGCAAAGAGCGCCCGGGACGGCAACGTCGCCGGGCCTTTTTGTACCGCCGCACGAGCACGTATCGACAGGCCCGCGGCTGCATAGTGCGGTCTCGCTGCCAGGGAGGAGTCCGCTCCCGTGCATAAGAAATTCAGGAGATGACCATGGAAATGAGCCGCACCGCGAGTGCCGCCCACGTCGCAAAGCGCACCCGAGTCCGCTACGCAATCCTGTTGCTGATCTTTCTGATCACAACCTTCAACTATGCGGACCGCGCCACGCTGTCGGTGACCGGCTCGGCCATGCGCGCCGAGTTCGGCTTCGACGCGATCCGCATGGGCTACATTTTCTCCGCGTTCAGTTGGGCCTACGTGCTCTCGCAACTGCCGGCCGGCTGGTTGCTGGATCGCTTCGGTGCACGGCGCGTTTACGCGGCGAGTATCTTCTTCTGGTCGCTCTTCACTTTGCTGCAAAGCTCGATCGGTCTGCTGGGCAGCGCGGCAGCCGCCGTCACCGCGCTGTTCGCGCTGCGCTTCGCGATGGGCGCGGCCGAGTCGCCGGCGTTTCCCGCCAATGCGAAAGTGGTGGCGAGCTGGTTCCCGACCAACGAACGCGGCACGGCGTCGGCCATTTTCAATTCGGCGCAATACTTCGCCGCCGTGGTGTTCACGCCGCTGATGGCGTGGCTCACGCACGCGTTCGGCTGGCACATGGTCTATGTCGTCATGGGCGTGATGGGACTTCTGCTCGCGCTCACGTGGCTGAAGGTGATGAAGAATCCCGCTGATCATCCGCGTGTTTCGCGTTCAGAACTGGAGTACATCGAGCAAGGCGGCGGCGTGGTCAACGGCCAGAAAACAACCCGCCCGGCCGGCAGGATCGAGCACACCGGCGGCTGGTCTCTGGTTCGCCAACTGCTCAGCAACCGTATGCTGCTGGGCGTCTATCTCGCGCAGTACTGCATCAACGTGCTGACCTACTTCTTCCTGACGTGGTTTCCGATCTACCTCGTGCAGGCGCGCGGCATGACGATTCTGCAAGCGGGCCTGGTCGCCTCGCTGCCGGCGATCTGCGGATTCTCCGGCGGTGTGCTCGGCGGCATTCTCTCCGACGGGCTGATCCGCCGCGGTCATTCGCTGACCGTGGCGCGCAAGGTGCCGATTGTCGGGGGCATGCTGCTGTCGGTGTGCATCATCGGCTGCAATTATGTGTCGACCGACTGGGTCGTCGTCGCGCTCATGTCGCTTGCGTTCTTCGGCAAAGGCATCGGCGCGCTCGGCTGGGCGGTCGTCGCCGATACATCGCCGCGGGAAGCGCTCGGTCTCTCGGGCGCGATCTTCAATATGTTCGGCAACGTCGCCGGTATCGTGACGCCGATCGTGATCGGCTATCTCGTGGCGAAGACCGGCTCGTTCAACGGCGCGCTGGTGTTCGTGGGCGTCAACGCCCTGCTCACGGTGTTCAGCTATCTCGTGATCGTGAAAGACATCAAGCGGGTCGAACTGCGGCCGAGCTGATCGCGTAGCGGTTATCGTACTTCCCCTGCGGACGGCGAAATGAGCGTTGCGGCAGGGTAAAACGCAGACGGGAAAGGATTCCGGCGCGGTATCGGACGCCGGTCCGCAAAATGATATGGCGTGGTTATAATCAGTCGTCAGACGACGGTATAATGAAACGCATGAAGTGTCTGCAACTATCTGATTCAAGGGGCGTTTTCGATGGCTACACCACTGGCATCCGCGGCACCGCCACGACGCGCGCGTAATCTTGCCGAGTTCGTCGTCAGCTACGTCACCGAGCAAATTGCGTCCAACGCCTTGAAGCCCGGCGACAAACTGCCTACCGAATCGCAACTCATGGTCACGCTGAGCGTCAGCCGCACCGTGATTCGCGAGGCGATTTCGCGCTTGCAGGCGGGCAAGATCATCGAGACGCGGCACGGCATCGGCAGCTTCGTGCTGGAGCCGCAGCGCGAAAAGCTGGGCATCGACATGGTCCCCGCCACCACCTTGCGCGACGTGTTGTCCATCCTCGAACTGCGCATCAGCCTGGAAACGGAGTGCGCGGGTCTCGCGGCCCAGCGCGCCAAGCCGGACGACCTCGCCCGCATGCGCACCGCGCTCGACGCGATCGAAGCTACGCGCCACAACGGGCTGGACAGCGTGGACGCCGATCTGCAGTTTCATATCTCGGTGGCGCGCGCCACCGGCAACCGCTATTTCGTCGACATCCTCACGCAGATGGGCAGCGCGCTGATTCCGCGCAACCGGCTCGATTCGGCGGGTATTGCGCGCGCGGAGCCGGATGCGTATCTGTCGCTCGTCAACCTCGAGCACGAAAGCATTCTCGAAGCGATCTCGCGACATGATGCAGAAGGCGCGCGCGCGGCGATGCGAATGCATCTGTCCAATAGCCGCGAGCGCTTGCGGCGGGCGAATGAAGCTGCTGAAGCGAATAGCTGAGTCGGTTCATTCAGTTACACGCCAATGAAAATGGCCGGGATCGCTCCCGGCCATTTTTCATTTCACTGGACCACCCGCCACTTAGCTGCGCGTGATCTCGCCATCGCGACGACGCCACAGATCCAGCGGGTTGCTGTCGGTCAGCGCTTCCGGCAGCAGATCGGCCGGGAAATCCTGGTAGCACACCGGACGCAGGAAACGCTCGATCGACGTCGTGCCAACCGAAGTCGCGCGGCTATCGGACGTAGCCGGGAACGGGCCGCCGTGCACCATCGCGTGCGACACCTCGACGCCCGTCGGAAAACCGTTCACCAGAATCCGCCCGGCCTTGCGTTCGAGAATCGGCACCAGCTTTTTCGCCGACGCCAGATCGGCACTGTCCATCTGCACCGTGGCCGTCAACTGGCCGTCGAAGTACTCGGCGACCGCCAGCATTTCCTGTTCGTCCTTGCAACGCACGATAGTGGACGCCGGGCCGAACACTTCGTCTTCCAGCGCCGGCGTGGCGAGGAACGTCTGCGCATCGGTCACGAACAGCGCCGCGCGCGCCTGGGTCGGGCCGGTCGTATCGGCACCGCGAGCCACGGCTTCGACGCCCTTGATCGCGGCCAGCTTGCCCTCGCCTTCTTCATAGGCCGCGCAGATGCCCGACGTCAGCATGGTCTGCGCGGGCTTACCGCTCAGCGCGTCGGACGCCGTTGCGACGAACGTCTTGAGCGCGTCGCTGTCGACGGCAATCGCGAGGCCCGGGTTGGTACAGAACTGACCGGCGCCAAGCACGAGCGAATCGACGAAGCCGCGCGCGATGCTCTCGCCGCGCGCCGCCAGCGCATTCGACAGCAGAAACACGGGGTTGATGCTGCTCATTTCCGCATAGACCGGAATCGGCTCGGCACGCGCCGCCGCCACGCGCATCAGCGACGTGCCGCCCGCGCGCGAACCGGTGAAGCCGACCGCCTTGATCGCCGGATGCGCGACCAGCGCCTCGCCGACGGAATTGCCCGCGCCGACGATCATCGAGAACACGCCTTCAGGCAAGTCCATTTCCTGCGCGACCCGCTGGATCACGCGGCCGACCATCTCCGAGGTGCCGAGGTGAGCGCGGTGCGCCTTCACCACCACTGGGCAGCCGGCCGCGAGCGCGGCCGCCGTGTCGCCGCCCGCCACCGAAAACGCGAGCGGGAAATTGCTGGCGCCGAACACCGCGACCGGGCCGAGCGGAATCTTCTGCATGCGCAGGTCCGAGCGCGGCAACGGCTTGCGCTCCGGCAGCGGCGAATCGAGCGTGGCGGCGAGCCACTGGCCGGCGCGCACGACTTGCGCAAACAGCTTGAGCTGGCCAGTGGTTCGGCCGCGTTCGCCTTCGAGACGCGCCTTCGGCAGACCCGATTCCTGGTGCGCGCGTTCGATCAGCGCATCGCCCAAAGCCGTGATGCCGTCGGCGATACGCTCCAGGAACTCCGCGCGCACCGTGAGCGGCAGTTGACGGTACGGATCGAACGCTTGCTGCGCCAACTCACACGCCTGTCCGACGAGCGCCGCCGAGCCGCTGCCGAAAACCGGCTCCGCGATATCGGATCCCGTGGCAGGATTGAACGCATGCAATGGTTTTTCCTCGCCGCGCACCGCTTTGCGGCCGATCAGCATTTCGCCGGTAATTGTCATTTGCTTTCCTTGAGTGAAGGCCTAAGATATAGGTCATCCTACAACATTGTGAGGCGTGCGCGCAACCTGAAACGCTTGCCTGGCGAGGAATTCGGGTTAACGTGACCGTTACAATCGGCGAGGCCGGTGCTAACCTGCAATCAAGACATACGACGACCTATAACTCATGTTGAGCCGTCTTTCGGAGCTTGCCCAATCCATTGTCGCTTGAGGAAACCCGCCCATGCCCGCCGTCACACCTTACCAGCCCTTACCCAATAGTTTCCGCCGGGCAGTCTGCGGCGGCGAAACCCTGATCGGCTGCTGGGCATCGCTCGCCAGCCCGATCGTCACTGAACTGCTCGGCATTGTCGGTTTCGACTGGATGCTGCTGGACGCCGAGCACGCGCCGAACGACGTGCTCACGCTGATTCCTCAACTGATGGCGCTCAAAGACAGCGCCAGCGCGCCGGTCGTGCGGCCGCCCGCCAACGACAGCGTGTTCATCAAGCGGCTCCTCGACAGCGGCTTCTCGAATTTTCTGGTGCCGTTCGTGGAAAGCGCCGACGACGCGGCCCGCGCCGTTGCCGCCACGCGCTACCCGCCGCAGGGCATTCGCGGCGTGTCGGTGAGTCATCGCGGCAACCACTATGCGACCGTGCCCGACTACTTTAGCGTCGCCAACGACAACGTCTGCGTGATCGTGCAGATAGAAAGCCGCAAGGCTGTGGATGCGATCGACGAGATTCTCGCCGTGGACGGCGTGGACGCCGTGTTCGTCGGCCCGTCCGACCTCGCGGCCGCTTACGGCCAACTCGGCAACGCGAATCATCCGGACGTGCAGGCGGCGATCGCGCACGTGTTCGAACGCGCGCGGGCCGCGGGCAAGCCGAGTGGCATCCTCGCCCCGGTGCAGGCCGACGCCGAGCGCTATATTTCCATGGGCTGCCGCGTCGTCGCGGTGTGCGCGGATATGGGGCTGCTGAAAGGCGCCGCGCAGACGGTTCAGAAACACTTCATGCAGAAACAGGCGGGCCAGCAGTAACCGGGCCGCCATGACATCTTCGGAGCATTCCATGCAAAAAGCAGGCTTTATCGGACTCGGCATCATGGGCAAGCCCATGGCCGCCAACCTTCTCAAGAACGGCGTCGCGCTGGCGGCGTTCACGCGCAGCGGCGTGCCCGACGATCTCGTCCAGGCAGGCGCCGTCGCGTGCGACAGCCCCGCCGCAGTCGGCGCGCAGGCCGACGTGATTTTCATCATGGTGCCGGATACACCTGATGTCGAACGCGTGCTGTTCGGCGAACAGGGTCTCGCGAGCGTGTTGCGCGCGGGACAAACCGTCGTCGACATGAGCTCGATTTCGCCGATGGCCACGCGTGAGTTCGCGGCCCGCGTGCGCGAGAGCGGCGCGGACTATCTGGATGCGCCGGTTTCCGGTGGCGAAGTCGGCGCCAAGGCCGGCTCGCTGACCATCATGGTGGGCGGCGAAACCGCGACCTTCGATGCCGTCAAGCCGCTCTTCGACATGATGGGCAAGAACGTCACGCTGATCGGCGGCGTCGGCGCCGGCCAAGTATGCAAGGTGGCCAACCAGGTGATCGTCGCCGCGACGATCGAGGCTGTGGGCGAAGCGCTGCTGCTCGCCTCCAAGGCCGGCGTCGATCCGGCGCGCGTGCGTGAAGCGCTGATGGGCGGCTTCGCGTCGTCGCGCATTCTCGAAGTGCACGGCGAACGCATGACTAAACGCACTTTCGATCCGGGCTTCCGCATCGAACTGCATCAGAAGGATCTGAACCTCGCGCTCTCGACCGCGCAATCGCTCGGCGTGTCCCTGCCGAATACCGCCACCTGCCAGGCCCTCTTCAACGCTTGCGTCGCGCACGGCGGCAAGGCGTGGGACCACTCGGCAATGGTGCGCGCGCTCGAATTCCTCGCCGATCACGAGATTGGCCAGAAAACCGCTTAGGCCGCACGCCGTTGTTTGATGCGCCGCTCCGCTTGCCGTGAAAGATAGGCAAGCAGCGGCGCATTCGTGCGTTCACCCCTCTGCCGTGAGTTGACAAAAGTTGCGCCGTTTTTATCGGCAGAGTTTTTTTACAAATATTAAGGATGCCTTACGTAAACAAACGGCTTTGACGAACTGCCCTGCATCCCAAAAGTAGCAACGATTACTGATAACGCCCGCAAAGGGCAAGGAGACACCCGTGGCAAACCTGAATAAAACCAGCGACAAGCGGGCAGCATCGAAAACGCCCGGTCAGGCTGAACCGAATTCGCCCGCTCGCCGCGCGTTTATCGTGCTGGCGGGTACATCAGCGGGGGCGACGCTGCTCGGCGGCCTGTCCGCTTGCGGCGGCTCCGTCAGCGGCGGGACATCCACGCCGCCGGTCGTGCAGGAT
The DNA here is from genome assembly GCF_003634175.1 of Paraburkholderia sp. BL17N1. NCBI lineage: Bacteria > Pseudomonadati > Pseudomonadota > Betaproteobacteria > Burkholderiales > Burkholderiaceae > Paraburkholderia > Paraburkholderia sp. BL17N1. Next base: position 2,776,354 of record NZ_RBIW01000002.1, on the reverse strand, counting down.
CCAATCTGGGGCACCTCGGGCGCCGCGACACAGATCATCGCGTCCTTGCAAGGCATCAACCAGTCGATGTTTCCCACCCGCGACTTCCTCGTCACGCAGTACGGCGCCGCACCATGCGCCGTCGTCGCCGCGACCAATCCGTACACAGGCTCAGCGTCGGCCGCGAGCCCTGGTTCGAACCAGACCAACGCCGCCGCTTCGTTCGACTCGCGCCCCGCGTTTCTCGCTGCAATCCAGGCCTGCAACGCCGCGGGCGGCGGACGCGTGGTCGTGCCGGCCGGCACCTGGTACTGCGCCGGACCGATCGTGCTGCTGAGCAACGTGAACTTCCACCTCAGCGCGAATTGCACGATCTATTTCAGCCCGAACCCGGCCGACTACGCGAAGGACGGCCCGGTCGCGTGCGGCGCCAACGGCAATCTGTTCTATAGCCGCTGGCAGGCAAACGATTGCCTGAACTACGGCTCGCCGGTGTACGCGCGCAACCAGACCAACATCGCGCTGACCGGCGAAGACGCGACCTCGGTGCTCAACGGACAAGCCATGACGCCGTTCGCCGGCAGCGGCAATACCGCCACGTGCTGGTGGACCTTCAAGGGATCGAATGGCGCGTACGGTTGCGTCAATTCGTCGACGCCGTCACAGGTGTATCTCAATCCGAAGAACGTCGACCTGAAAACCGCCGCACCGGGCATTTCCGATGCGCTGTATGCGCAACTAACCAGTCCCACGACACCCTGGCAGGAGGATCAGAACTACCTGCCCGCGCTCTCCGAAGCCGGCGTGCCTATCGCGCAGCGAGTCTTCGGCGTGGGCCACTATCTGCGTCCGTGCATGGTCGAGTTCATCGGCTGCACGAATGTGTTGATGGAGAACTACTGCACCAACAACACGCCGTTCTGGCAGCATCATCCGACCGATTGCAAGAACGTCGTGATTCGCGGCGTGACGACCAACAGCATCGGCCCGAATAACGACGGCTTCGATCCGGACGCGTGCGACAACGTGCTGTGCGACAGCGTCACGTTCAACACCGGCGACGACTGCATCGCAATCAAGTCGGGCAAGGATCTGGATACGCAATACGGCTCTGCACAGAATCACGTGATCCAGAACTGCATCATGAACAGCGGCCACGGCGGCATCACGCTCGGCAGCGAAATGGGCGGCGGCGTGCAAAACATCTACGCCCGCAATCTGCAGATGCTCAATCAGAACTGGGCGACCAATCCGCTGAACATCGCGATTCGCATCAAGACGAACATGAATCGCGGCGGCTTCGTGAAGAACTTCTATGTCGATACCGTCACGCTGCCGAACGGCGTCAGCCTGAAAGGCGCGGGTTACGGCAGCGCGTTGCTGAGCGGCAGCCCGATCAACGCCACGGTGCCGCTCGGCGTCGTGACGGCGAGCGCGGCCAATCCGTCGGCGGCACAGGGCGGCCTGATCACGTTCGACTGCGACTATCAGCCGGCCAACGACGCCATTCGAATCCGGCCGGCAGTCGTGCAGAACGTGAACATTTCGAACGTGAAGGCGAGCAACGTGACGCTTAACGGCGTGACCGGCTCGTGCTTCCAGGCGATCGTCGCGCAAGGGCCCGTCGCGTTCGACTACAACGGCGCGGCCCCGGCGCCGACCATTCCGCCGATTACCGGCGTGACGATCTCGAACTGCAATCTGGGCACTGCCGTTTCGGCCGGACCCGCGAGCGCGACCACGCCCGGGCCGATCTACGCGTACAACGTGAACGGCATTACGTTGAACAATGTGGTGATCGGCGCGACGACCTATAACACGACGGTGGTTGATAAGCGGTAAACGGTAAGCGGTTGAACGGCTGGGCGAAGCGCGAGCTTCGTCCAGCCGTGATGACTGAAACAACGCAGTGAACAAGAGCAAAAAAATGGCGACGCCCGAAAGCGCCGCCATTTTCATTTCCCGATTCGCTCGATCAGCGTCCGGAATTCATCGTCACTTAACGCGCCTCACTTGGCCGCCGCACTCGCCGGCGTCCAGCGCGGCTCAGGCGTCTTGTCGGCGCTTTTCGCCAGCAGACACACAACCGCAGCCGCGATGATATCGAACACCGCCAGCACGACGAACAGCGGGCTGTAGCCGACCTGCGTAACCAGCACGCCGAACAGCGCCGTGAACGCAGCCGCGCCCAGGTAGCCGGCCATGCCGCCCATGCCGGTCGCGGTCGCGACTTCGTTCTTGCCGAACATGTCCGACGTGATCGCGTACAAGGCACCCGACAAGGTCTGATGCGCGAACCCGCCGACGCACAGCAGTGCCACCGCCACATAAGGACTCGCCACTAGGCCCACGCAAGCCGGTCCGATCATGAACAGCGCGCCCACCACGAACACCATTTTCCGCGACGTGAACAACGACACCTTCGCGTACTTGTGAAACAGCGGGCTAAGGTAGCCGCCCAGCACGCAGCCAATGTCGGCTGCGAGAAAAGGCATCCATGCATATAGCGCGACTTCCTTCAGATTCATGTGACGCTCGGTCATCATGTACAGCGGAATCCACGCATTGAAGGTCTGCCAGGCCGGCTCGGACAGAATGCGCGGAATGCCGATCGCCCAGAAGTCGCGGCTGCCAAGCATGGCGAGCCAGTTGCGCTTGGCGGCGCCCGCGTCGCTGTGCTTCGCTTCCTGACCGCTCAGAATGTAGTCGCGTTCGGCGTCGCCTAGCAGCTTCTGATTGCGCGGATGCTTATAGAGCGCCATCCACAGCAAGCTCCACACGATCCCGGCCACGCCGACTATCACGAAAGCCAACTGCCACTCGCCATGCAGCAACGCCCACACCACCAGCGGCGGCGCCAGCAACGCGCCGATCGACGACCCGATGTTGAACCAGCCGATCGCGACCGAGCGCTCCTTGGCCGGGAACCACTCGCTCGTCGCCTTGACGCCGGCCGGAATGCCGGCCGCCTCGGCAATGCCGAGCAGGCCGCGGAAGAACGCGAGGCTGCGCCAGCCCGTCGACCACGCCGCCGCAGCGCATGCCAGCGACCAGGCGAGCGCGAACGCCGCGAAGCCGATCTTGGTGCCGACCGTGTCGAGCAGGAAGCCCGCGACCGGCTGCATGAATGCATAGCAAAGCTGCCACGCCACGACCACGTGCGCATACTGCTCGGTAGTGATGTGGAGGTCTTTCATCAACGTCGGCGCCGCGACTGACAGCGTATTGCGCGCGAGGTAATTGATAATGAGCCCGGCCGCGACCAGACTGACCATCCACCAGCGGATGCCCTTGATTTTCATTGCTGCGTCTCCTCGTAATCCTGAACGGCTTAAACAGGCCGCGTGGCGGAAGCGCTCGAGCCGTCCGGAGCGGTGTCATCGCGCGAATAATCGATACCCACGAAGCTGCCGCCCTGGAAGCGCTGGCCCAGCGCGTCGAGCGGATTCGGACGCGCAAGGATTTCCTCGGCGTAGACCTCGGCATCCTGCGTCGGCTGATAGCCCAGACGTTCGGCGCCGCTGTTGTCCCACCAGCTGCGTGTGTTGGCCGACACGCCCCAGATGGTCAGGAAGCCGACGTTCTCCGCTTCGACGCAACGATCGAGAAAATGCAGCAGATCGCGATGACCGAACCAGGTGCTCAGGTGCCGAGGCTCGGTCGGGCGTTCGAGACAACTGCCGATGCGCACGCAAACACTCTCGATGCCGTGCTTGTCCCAATACATTCTGGCGAGCGCTTCGCCCCACACTTTGCTCAGTCCGTAGAAACCGTCCGGGCGCAGTTCGCAGTCGAGGCTCAGATGCTCGGTGACCGGGTACATGCCGATCGCGTGATTGGAACTCGCGAACACGATGCGCTTCACACCTTGCCGGCGCGCGCCTTCGTATACTTCGACGAGTCCGCGCAGATTGTTTTCGATGATCTCGGGCAGCGGACGCTCCACACTCGTCCCCGCGAAATGGATCAGGACGTCGACGCCTTCCAGCAGACGATCCACGACCGCCGGATCGCGCAGGTCGCCGTGCATCACGTCCTCGCCATCCACGAGCGGCACAAGGGCCTTCGAGCCCGCCGCCGAACGCAACGGCGTGCCGCGCCCGACCAACGCGGCGCGTACCACCGAGCCTAGCTGGCCGCCGGCTCCACTGAGAGCAATCTTCTTCATAAGCTTCCTTTCCTGCGCCGCGCGCGATCGAACTTGGGTACAGCACTCACTTCTGTCATCACGGCAGTGTCTGCCGGTTCAGCGTTAGTTGTACGATAACGTACTATCGACGATGCGAGACCGGATTTCAATTAGGCACTTACCCTTATGCTGGCTTGCACAAACCTAGCTTCTCCTTACTAAACAAAGAAATACACTCCGACAATTCATGCGACATCGTATGACCAAACCGAGTTTTTACGCAGATGCACGACGTGAACAACCGCGCCGCCCGCTCCACGCAGACGCGCGCAATCACGTAGACTTGATGCGTTTTCGTTCGAGCCGATCCGCCGCCAAGACCCGGCGCGCCGCCCCTCTTCGATTCATCATTTAGCGCCGCACGTCACCATGCTCACTGCCCACTGTCCAGTGCAACCCGTTGCCGTGCCGGCTGAATCAGGCGTCGCGCGTTTCTACGACGCGCCGGACCTGGCCGACGCATACGCCGTCCGCTTGCCCGAGAACGCCATCGACGATCCGGAATTGCTCGCGCGCTTCGTCTTCACGCATCAGGCGGGATGGGTCGCGAAACTGATGAGCGTGCGCGATGCGATCGTCGCGCGTGCCGGCTTGAAGACTGCGAGGCAGTTACGCAGCATCAAGGATCCGGCTGCCGCGAGGGAGCGCCTCGACATCTTCAGGATCTACACGCGTAGCGCGCACGAGATCATTCTCGGCGAAAACGACCGTCATCTCGACTTCCGGGTTTCAGTGCTGCAGCAGACCCGCAGCACGCGCGAAGGCAGTTCGCGCTATCTGATCCTGTCGACCGTCGTGCATTGCCACAATCGACTCGGCCGTTTCTATATTCTCGCGATTGCGCCGTTCCACCGGCTGGTGGTGCGCTCGTCGTTGCAACGAGCCGCGCGGATCGGCTGGCCGACCGCCTGAAACGGCTCGAACCCCGCGGGCGCGAAGGGCTGCGGGGTTCAGGTTCGAGTGCGACCGGGCGCGCGTGCCTGCCCGCGGCCCGCCACACTCGCGGCATCAATACAAATCACCGCATCACCGCATCACGACCCGATAAATTCCAGCAGGTCACCGTTCACCTTGGCGGCCTCGACGGTGCACATGCCGTGCTGGCCACCCGGATAGACCTTCAGCGCGGCGTTCTTCACGATCTTCGCGGTCAGACGGCCGGCTGCATCGATCGGCACGATCTGGTCGTCATCGCCGTGCAGCACCAGGGTCGGCACGTCGATCTTCTTCAGGTCTTCGGTGTAGTCGACTTCGGAGAACTGCTTGATGCAGTCGTACAGCCCCTTGATCGAGCCGGCCATGCCCTGGACCCAGAATGAATCGATCACGCCTTGCGACACCTTCGCGCCCGGACGGTTGTAGCCGTAGAACGGCAGCGCGAGATCCTTGAAGAACTGCGAGCGGTCGTCTTCGACACCTTTGCGGATGCCGTCGAACACGTCGATTGGCGTACCGTTCGGATTGCTCCCGGTCTTCAGCATCAACGGCGGCACCGCGCCGATCAGCACGGCCTTCGCGACGCGTTGCGTGCCATGCCGGCCGATGTAATGCGCGACTTCGCCGCCGCCTGTCGAATGCCCGACGAGCGTGGCGTCCCGCAGATCGAGGTGGTCGATCAGCGCCGCGAGATCGTCGGCGTAGGTGTCCATGTCGTTGCCGTCCCACGTCTGCTCCGAGCGGCCATGCCCGCGCCGGTCATGCGCGATCACGCGAAAGCCCTTGCTGCCGAGAAACAGCATCTGCGCGTCCCAGGCGTCCGCGCTCAACGGCCAGCCGTGCGAAAAGACGACCGGGCGGCCCTTGCCCCAGTCCTTGTAGAAAATGCTCGTACCGTCTTTCGTCTTGATCGTGCTCATCTGCTGACTCCTTGTAGTTGAAGTCTGCCGTTGCCGGCAGGTGGATGATGCGTGGCTTCTCGAAGCATTCGCGCGGCTCGCGACACGACGCCCATTCAGGCACGACATGCCCTGCACCACATCTGGATAACGGATTCGCGACGCGCCGGGCCGGGCCGTTCGGCTGGTCGGTACGTCGGCTATGACTATTCGAAGCGGATAACGGGAAAAAATACTGGACTGGCTATACGGCGTGCACGCGCAACTAGCATGCGCTGTTTTGAAAAAAGCTGCCGTCTGGCTGCCTCCATGGTATGGGCAAACGGGCTTGATGGCTAGCCGCCGCGCGCATGGAAAGTCGGTTCGGACGGAGCGATTGTCGGTTGATGACGAGCAAATCCCGATTTGCCGAACATCGCCTTGCCGATCGAATCGCTGCGCAAAGTCGTGGCTGCCGCGGGAAACACTGCAGCCGCGTCAGAAGCGTAGAACCCGCCGCGCGACAATGCTGCAGCGCGGTCGATTGCCGCAGTTGCGCAGCCAAAGTGAGCAACCGCCCGCATACTGCTCAGCGATGCGATCAGAAAAACTTGATATTCATCAACGGTTTGCCGTCCCAAAAAAGAAAATCACCATAAAACAAGGTGGTTTTTTGACGCACGTCGCGTCGCAGCACAAAACTCGACCATCCCCTACTCTTGCGCCATCTGCCCAGCGCAGTGCGCACCGACAACGGTCGACGCGCGTAGTCCGCCCTCACGGACCCCACGCACTTCAAGTACGTCACGCTCATGAACTCCGCTCTATCGGCATTCGATCTTGCCCGCATCCAGTTTGCGTTCACCGTCTCTTTCCACATCGTTTTTCCGGCGCTCAGCATCGGCCTCGCCAGCTTCATCGCCGTCCTCGAATGGCGCTGGCTGAAAACCCGCAAGGCGTACTACAAAGACCTTTGCCTGTTCTGGTCGAAGATCTTCGCGGTGGCCTTCGGCATGGGCGTGGTTTCCGGCGTCGTGATGAGCTATCAGTTCGGCACCAACTGGTCGGGCTTCTCCAGTTTCGCCGGCCCCGTCACCGGCCCGCTGTTGATGTACGAAGTGATGACCGCGTTCTTCCTCGAAGCGGGATTCCTCGGCATCATGCTGTTCGGCTGGCAGCGCGTGAGTCCGCGCGCCCACTTCGGTGCCACGCTGATGGTGGCGATCGGCACGCTGATCTCGACCTTCTGGATTCTCGCCTCCAATAGCTGGATGCAAACGCCGCAAGGCTTCGAAGTCGTGAACGGCCGCGTCGTGCCGCTCGACTGGTTCAAGATCGTGTTCAATCCGTCGTTCCCATACCGGCTCGCGCATATGGCGCTCGCGGCGTTCATCGTCGCCGCGCTGGTGGTGTCGGCGGTCGGCGCGTGGCATCTGCTGCGCGGACGGCGCGATCCGGCCGTCAAGAAAATGTTCTCGATGGCGCTCTGGCTGCTGCTGATTCTCACGCCGGTCCAGGCATTCGTCGGCGATCAGCATGGGTTGAACACGCGCAAATATCAGCCCGCCAAGATCGCGGCGATCGAAGGTCTGTGGGACACCGAAAAAGGCGGCACCGCGCTAAACCTGTTCGGCATTCCCGACATGCAGGCCGAAACCACGCGCTATGCCGTCTCGATTCCGCATCTCGGCAGCCTGATCCTCACGCATAGCTGGGACGGCGAAATTCGCGGTCTCAAGGAATTTCCGCCGCAAGACCGGCCCAACTCGACGGTGGTGTTCTGGAGTTTTCGCATCATGGCCGGCCTCGGCGTGCTGATGATCGTGATGTCAGTCGCGGCGTGGGTGCTGCGCCGCCGTGGACGCCTCTTCGAATCGAAGTGGTTCCAGCGCGTTGCCGTGGCAATGGGACCGACGGGTTTCATCACGCTGCTGGCCGGCTGGGTCACCACCGAAGCGGGCCGCCAACCGTGGGTCGTGTACGGCGTGATGCGCACCTCGCAGGCCGTCTCGCCGCTCACCACGCAGCAGGTCGGCATTTCGCTGATGACTTTCGTGGTCGTGTACTTCCTCGTGTTCGGCACAGGCGTCTACTACATGCTCAAGCTGATGCGCGCGGGTCCGGCTCTGCCCGGACACACGCCGCACGACGCGCCGGAGCGCCTGCCGGAGCGCTCGCCAAACGAGACCGCGCGCCGACCGCTTTCCGCCGCCGATCACATGATCGACGCCGCCTGAACCACCCTGCTTCATCAGCTACTTGCGATAGAGAAAGAACATGGACGTAACCGTAGTGTGGGCCGCGATCATCGCGCTGGGCCTTTTCATGTATGTGGTGCTGGACGGCTTCGATCTGGGCATCGGCATCGTCTTCCCGTTCTTCCCCGATGAAAAGGAACGCGACCTGATGATGAACACCGTCGCGCCGGTGTGGGACGGCAACGAAACCTGGCTGGTGCTCGGCGGCGCGGGTCTGTTCGCCGTGTTTCCCGCGGTCTATTCGACCGTGCTGTCCGCACTGTATCTGCCGCTGATCTTCATGCTCGTATGTCTGATCTTTCGCGGCGTGTCGTTCGAGATTCGCGCCAAGGCGAATCGCACGAAGCATTTGTGGGATCTGGCGTTCATCGGCGGCTCGGCGGGCGCGACGTTCTTTCAGGGCATTGCGCTGGGCGCGTTCCTGCAAGGCATTCCCGTAGTCGATGGCGCATATGCCGGCGACGCCTTCGGCTGGCTCACGCCGTTCAGCCTGCTCACGGGCCTCGGACTCGTGGTCACGTATGCGCTGCTCGGCTGCTGCTGGCTGGTGGCGAAGACCGAAGGCGATCTGCAACGCCGGCTGCATCGCGTGGTCTGGCCGCTGACCGTCGTACTGCTCGGCTTCGTCGCGATGGTCAGCCTGTGGACGCCGCTGCAGGATCCGAATATCGCGCAACGCTGGTTCCACGAAGGCCTGTTCTACCGTCTGCTGCCGGTGCCGTTCCTCGTGGCGGTCGCGGCATTCCTCATGCATCGCGCGGTGCGCGAGCGGCATCACAACACGCCGTTCGCGCTCGCGCTGCTGCTGGTGCTGCTCGGCTACGCGGGGCTGCTGGTGAGCTTGTGGCCGTATGCGATTCCGTCGAGCATGACGCTCTGGGAAGCGGCCGCGCCGCGCTCGAGCCAGATGTTCACGCTGGCCGGCGCGGCGGTGATTCTGCCGATCATCATCGCCTACACGACGATGGGTTATTGGGTATTTCGCGGCAAGGTGCGTCATGGCGACCAACATCACTATCACTAAGCAGACAAACTCCGGCACGACTCACGGCGCATCGACAGCATCGACAGCAGCGGCGACAACGGCGCGCAAACTGCCGGGCTGGCTCTGGTTCATCGCGCTGTGGTGCTTCGGCGTGGGCTCGGCGATGTCGCTCGGATTCGCATTCAAGATTCTGATGAATGCGACGTTATTTGCAGTCAAATAGAGACTGCTTCAGCGCGCTTCGATCCGGCGCGCATAACCTTCGGAATCCTTGATGGATGCCTTCAAAAAAGGGCCGTTCCGCTCGTCTACCATGCAAGCCGGAACCTATGCGCGGGAGACCTGCCTTACAGATCATGTGGCGCATCGGATCAGTCGGCGATTTAACGAATATACGGTTATATAAGCGGCCGCCGGAAGGTGCGCCGCGCCACCGATCAGGCATATGATCGCGGGGTGGGCGGCAAATGATGCGATTCACGAGGCTAGAAGTAAAACGAGACCCTATAACGGCGGTAGCCCACATCGGGCAGGCCCGACTCGCGGAGACATCATGAAGTTTCTTGTAGCCGACGACCATGAACTGATCCGGCAAGGTGTCAAAGGCATGCTGCGCGGCCTCGATCCCGACGCCCAGTTCGACGAAGCCGACAACTGGGAGACGCTTGCCCTGCTTGCGCGTCCCGACGCCGATCACGATCTCGCCATTGTCGATCTGCATATGCCGGGCATGAGCGGCGCTTCATCGCTCGAAGTGCTGTTGAAGGCGAATCCGGCGCTCCCGCTCGTCGTTCTCTCCGCCGAAGAATCGCCCGACGAAATGCGCGCGGTGCTGGCCGCCGGTGCGCTCGGTTTCGTGCCGAAGCGCCAGCCCGCCAGCGTCATGCTCAAGGCGATCGAACTGGTGCTCTCAGGCGGTGCCTATGTGCCGATGGAAGCGCTCAGCCTGCTGGGCTCGCGCGACGCGCAGGCCGCGCCCGCGCGTGCCGAAGCGCTCGCCGAACCGGCGCCGCAGCATGCGGCTCCCGTCGGCGCGCACGCACCCAGCCAGGGCGGCGCCACGCTCACCGAACCACTGACGCAAATCCAGGCGTTGCAGCCGCACCAGCAGCATCTGCTGGAGAATCTGTCGCCGCGTCAGCAGGACATCATGCGGCTCGTGCATCGTGGCTGGACCAACAAGATGATCGCGCGCGACCTGGGCGTTGCGGAAGGCACGGTGAAAGTGCATCTGTCGGTGATCTTCCGGGCACTCGGTGTGCATAACCGGTCGACGGCGATCGCCGTCATCAATGGCTGGCTGGAAGCCGGGAAAACCTTGTAGCGCGAGATCCGCAGGCGGCGGGCGCGCCGCCCTGTGCAGCAGGCTCGCCTTACTTTGCGGTTCGCCTGTCCTTTTTGCTGCGCGCCTCTCCTTCTGCGCGCCTCTCTTCCGCCGTGCGCCTCTCTTCTGCCGTGCGCCTTTGCTTCCCCTGCGCGCCTCTACTTCTGCGGTTCCCTTTGCGACTGGGTGCTTCGGATCAAAATGCTTTGCGGCTCGCTCTTCGATCCCATTCTCGCGTCTCCTTGCGCCGCGCTCCCAGCAGCCGCCATCGCGCCATGCATCACCTGGCCGCTCGCTTCATTTCCCGCTTCATCTACCGCTTCACGTCCCGTTTGACCCACGCGTAATGCCAGCGCCGCAGCGGCCCGCCCCTTGTCCAGTTCGGCCTGCTGCCACAGCATCTCCAGCGTGCGCCGCAAGCGCGCCGGCGTAACCGGTTTGTGAAGCACCGGAATCCCCTGCAAGGCGAGCGCCGCCAGTTCGGCCGACGCCATGTCGCCCGTGATCAGCAGCGTCACCACGTTGTCGTGCCCCGCGCGCGCGAGCATGTTGCGCACGGCAGTGAGCGCCTGCGCACCGGTCCGGTGATTCGCCAACTGGTAGTCGCACAGCACGGCATCCGGCACGAAGCCGCCTTCGAGCGCCGCGAGCGCATTGGCTTCGTCGCGCGCGCCGAGCACACTGCAACCCCACCGGCCCAGCAGACTGACGAGGCCTTCGAGAATCGACGGATCGTCGTCGATGCACAGCACGTGCCGCCCTTGCGCCGACGGACCGCCGGCCACGGCTTCGTTCAGGCTCGCCACGATGCCGCCGGGGTCGCCTGCCTGCACCGGAAAGCGGAACACCGACCCGCGGCCCGGCGCCGAGCGCAGTTGCAACTCGCCGCCGAGCATCTCGACCAGCCGCTTCACCGTCGGCAAGCCGAGGCCGTGCCCCTGGCGCGCGTCGCGTTGCGGATTGGCGACCTGATAGAACTCCTCGAAAATGCGCGCGTGTTCCTCCGCGGGAATGCCGATGCCCGAGTCGCGCACTTCGATAAAGCCGCCCGTCTGCCGCCCGGCGCGGCGCAAGCCCAACCAGATCGCGCCGTCTTCGGTGTAGCGCACCGCGTTCGACAGCAGATTGCTCAGCACGCGTTCGAGCAGCACCGGATCGTCGTGCACCACCATCGCGGTCGGCGCGATGCGCAACGCCAGCCCTTTGGCGGCCGCCTGCGGACGGTACTGGCTGCCGACCCGCTCGAACAGTTCGGACAGCCGGAAATGCAGCCGGATCACCTGGGTCACGCCGCTTTCGAGCCGCGCCAGATCGAGCACCTGGTTGAACAACTGGTTCAATGCCTCGACGTTGTAGACGATGTGCTCGGCGGTTTTCGCGTGCTGCACGGGCGTCGCCGCCGCGTCGTTCAGCGAGGCCGCGAGCAGGCCGATCGCATGCAGCGGCTGGCGCAAGTCGTGGCTGGCGGCCGCAAAAAAGCGCGTCTTGGCGAGACTCGCTTCTTCGGCCACCCGTTTTTGCGCGGCCAGCGATTCCGCCAGGTACTGCTGATCGACGCGCGCCTGCACGACCTGCTGGAACAGCTTGCGATAACTCAGCGCGTAGACGTTGATCGCGCAGAAGAAAAACGCGAGGACGATGGCGAGCAGCGTGCGGTCGAACGTATGCGTGCCGAAATGCATGACGATCGAAGGAAACAGCAGAAACGGAATCGAGGTCGAGAAATTCAGCAGGTCGAAGCCATTCGACATGAACACGCCGGCGGCCAGCGTGACGAGCATGACCGTGTGCAGCAGCGGCAGGTCGGACTGCGGACTCTGGAACGCGAACCACACCGCGATGCCCGGCCCGCTGTAGAGCAGCATGCCCCGCACTGCGTGAAGAATGATCCAGCCGCGCGGCGAGACGAGTTGCGGGTAACGGCGGTTGACGAGCCACAGCGCGAGGCTGGCGCAATTGGCCGCGGCATAGAAACCGAAGCACGCGATAAAGAGCGGCGGCGACGGTATGTTCGGCCAGTAAATCGACACCAGCACCGCGATCGAAAACCAGTGCGAAAAGAAAGCAATCGGATCTTGCGCGTACAGCACGCGCACCAGGTCTTCGTCGATGGCACGCTGGATCGGGTCGGCCCGCATCACGCGGTCTCCTCGGACTCGGCAAATTCGGTTATGTGGATCGAAGCGCGGCGACGCAAGCGGCGCAAGCCGCATCGGACACTTCGGATACGGCGTGGCTCTACGTCTGCGATGCAACTGCGTAGCCGCAGTGCGATGCAATTTTCCAGTGCAAGCCCGTTTTACTTCAGACGAATAAGATGCACTTTGTCGGATGGTTTACCCGGCAGTTTACCCATCAGCTACCACTTAATCCATATAGGCGAAGCCGCCGCCGGAAACCATACTGGTTTCACATTCCAGCGCGGCCTCAAAGCTTCAACATCCACACCCCGCCGGCAGTTCAGGCTCACCGCGCTCCTTGCCTTTCCCCTTATGGAGGTTTTCATGGGCGCAGTTCCGAGCCACGAGTTCGTCCGCAATCTCGACGATGCAATCCTGCCGGATTTGTGGCGCCGGCGCACCCGGTTGTCCGGCGACGAAATGGTGTCGATGGTCGAACTGGTCAAGCGGGCTTTGCGGACCTATCACCCGCTCGAACTGCAGGCGCTCGGCGAGGACAAGGAAGAACTGGTCGCCCAGTTCATCTACGCGAAGGTGCTGCGTCTCGCGCCCGGCCATACTGAAACCCACGCCTGCGCCGACAGCGCGCCGTCCAACGGCTACGCATTGTGCGCGTATTTCCGCCGCTACCTGATCGACTGCCTGCGCAGCGCCGGCCATCAGCGCAACGTATCGATGGAAAACGACGGCATGGCGCAGGAAATCGATCTGCACGCGCAGGCGCTGGAAGATCCGGTGGAAAGCGTGCTGCTGCAATACGGCCTCGACGAACAGCGCGTGCGGCTCTCGGCGCGCGCCTTTATCGAAAGCCTCGACGAACCGGAGCGGATCGTGCTGGCCGGCAGCCTCGGCTGGTGCTCGGAAGGCAAAGGCGGTCTGTCGGCAGTCGCAGCGCAGCATCGTGTGCCCTCGTATCACTATCGCGCCGTCAAGCTCGGCGTCACCATGAAGAAGACGGCTGGCGCCGAGGATTTTTCGAATACGAAGATCGGCCGCTGGCTCACGGACGCGCTCGGCATCGAGATCGAGGTCGACAATCGCCCGGCGATCCTGCTGGCGCTGAACCTGCTCGCCGCCGAATCGAGCGACAGCGAAATGAATGAAGCGGCCGCGTAATAGCACGCGGCCGTGCGCCCGCTGGGCCTCGGCACCCTCTCACGACGTCCCGGACGCGGCACAGCCGGCCCGCGCGCCACCTACGATGCGCCTTTTTTTGTGAGCGCGCACCGCCTAGGATAAAAAAGCTGTCGCCGCACGCCGTCTTGCTTCCGAAGTCCTGGTTGTCTTTCCCCGCATTCCATTCCAGACGAGGTGGTCGTGATGAACCGCTTATCGAGCGTCGTGATTGCAATCCAATCGCATTACGACGTGGTTGTGGTGGGTTCCGGCTATGGCGGCGGGATCGCCGCGAGCCGTATGGCGCGCGCCGGGCGCCGCGTGTGCGTGCTCGAACGCGGACGCGAATTCATGGCCGGTGAATTTCCCCGCACGCCGTTTCAGGGCACCGAAGAAGTGCAATACAACACGGCGCTGGCGCATATCGGCTCACCGCTGGCGCTACTCGAAGTGCATGTGAACGACGATGTGAACGCGGTAGTCGGCTGCGGTCTCGGCGGCACCTCGCTGATCAACGCGAACGTCGCGCTCGAAGCCGACCCGCGCCTGTGGGACGACCCGCGCTGGCCGGCCGCGTTGCGCGCCGACAAGGCTGGACGCGACAAAGGGTATGCGGACGCGCGAGCGATGCTGCAACCGTCGCCGGTGCCGCCAAGCTATCCGGCCTTGCCGAAATTGCAGGCCCTCGAAAAGTCGGCGCAGGCGCTTGGCATGGAAGACCAGTTCTCGCGTCCGGAGATCACCGTCACCTTTGTGGACCGCACGAATGCCGCGGGCGTCGAGCAGAAGGCTTGCGTCGGCTGCGGCGACTGCAATTCCGGCTGCAACTACGACGCGAAGAATTCGACGCACATGAACTATCTGCCCGACGCCGTCGCGCACGGCGCGCAGATTTTCACGGGCACCGCCGTCCATTCGGTGCTGCGCGACGCGGTCACGGGGAAATGGATCGTGGGTTATCAGCTGGTCAGCCTCGGCCGCGAAAGCTTTGGCGCGCCCGATCTGTTCGTGAGCGCCGATATCGTCATCGTGTCGGCCGGCACGATCGGCTCGACGGCCTTGCTGCTGCGCTCGCGCAAGCAGGGCTTGAGCGTCTCCAACCTGCTCGGCAAACACTTTACCGGCAATGGCGACGTGCTCGCCTTCGCCTACAACACCGAGCCGGTAATCAACGGCGTCGGCTGGGGTGCGCATGAAAAGGGCGAGATTCCTCCGGTCGGGCCGACAATCACCGGCCTCATCGATCATCGCGGCACGCCTAACGTCAGAGACGGGTATGTGATCGAAGAAGGCTCGCTCGCCGGTCCGGTGGGCGCGGCGCTGGTCGGCCTGCTCGGCGCCGCCGCACCGCTCGTAGGGGTGGATGTCGCGCCGCGCTCCGTCGCGGAACAGCTCGCCTACGACGCCCGCGTGGCCACCAGCTTTCTGCGCGGCCCCTATCACGGCGCGCTCCATCACACGCAAAGCTACCTCGTCATGGCGCACGACGACGAAAACGGCGAGATCGACGTGGACGACAAAGGCCAGCCACGCATCGTGTGGGAGAACGCCGGCAAGCAGCCGATCTTCCAGGCGGTCGAAGAGGTGCTCAAACGAGCAACCGTGCCGCTTGGCGGCAAATACATGCGCAATCCGATTTCCACCGATATTCTCGGCAACCGCACCGTCACCGTGCACCCGCTCGGCGGCTGCGGCATGGGCGAAGATGCGGAGCACGGCGTGGTCGATCACATGGGCCGCGTGTTCAGCGGCGCCACGGGCAACGCGGTGCACGACGGCCTGTACGTGATGGACGGCGCCGTCATGCCGATGTCGCTCGGCGTCAATCCGCTCCTGACGATTTCCGCGCTGGCCGAACGCAATTGCGAGTTGCTGCTCGCCACGCATCCGCTGAACGCAGCACCGGCTGAAGGTGCCGCCGCCACGCCGACCTTGCCGCCCCCGCCGACGCCCGAAGCCGCGTCCTCGTCATTGACGCCCTCCTCGCCGCAGAAGATCGGTCTGCACTTCACCGAAACGATGGTCGGCACCTACACGCCGAACGTTGCAGGCGAAGCGGCCACGAGCCCGATGGAGTTCACGCTGACCGTCGAATCGGAAGACCTCGCCGATATGATCAGCAATCCGCAGCATCTGGCGAAAACGGCCGGCACGCTGACCTGCCCCGCGCTCTCCGCGCAACCGATGACGATCTCCAACGGCACCTTCAATCTGTTCGTGGTCAACGAGTCGGACGTGGACGAGCGCAACATGAATTACCGCATGACGCTCAACGCCACCGAAGGCAAGACGTATTTCCTGAGCGGCAAGAAGGTCATCACGCGCACGTCGCCGATCAATCTGTGGGAGCAGACCAACACGCTCTATGCGGAGGTCCGCGAGTCGGCGCAAGCCGATGCGCCGCTGCTCGGCAAAGCGACGCTGATCATCACGCCGGAAAATTTCCTCAAGCAGCAGCGCACGCTCGAAGTCACCCACGCGCCGGATCTGAAGACGCGTCTCGAATGGACCCTGAAGTTCGGCAAGTTTTTCGCGGGCGTGCTGTTCACCGAATACGGCGGCGTGGCCGCACCCTTGCAGTATTTCGACCCGAAAGCGGAGCCGCGTCTGAAGCGCGCATTGCGCGCGCCGGCACCGCAAATCGTTTTCTTCGATACGCCCGACGGCACGAAGCTCAGGCTCACCCGCTATCACGACCCCGCGCGCAAAGCGGCGCGTCCGGTGCTGCTGATTCACGGCTCGGGCGTATCGAGCCGCATCTACTCCACCGACCTGATTGCGACCAACATGGTCGAGTACCTGTTCGCCGCCGGCTACGATGTGTGGCTCGTGGATCTGCGCGTCAGCATCGAAATGCCGAGCGTGTTCGTGCCGACTAACGTCGACAAGGTGGCGCGCGAGGACATTCCGTCCGCGGTCGCCAAGATCCGCGAATTGACCGGCGTGCCGGAGATTCAGGCGCTCGGGCATTGCATGGGCGGCGTGGCGCTGACCATGTCGCTGCTGTACGGACTCGAGGGCGTGCGCTCGGTATTCATTTCGCAGGTGTCGGCGCATCCGGTGCCGGGCACGCTGGAAAAGATCAAGGCCGGCCTGCATATTCCCGACTTCATGGAACATCTCGGCCTGCTCGACGTCACCGCCTATACGGAGCACAAGTCGTGGCCGCAGAACCTGCTCGACGAAGCGCTCAAGTTCTACCCGCTCAATCACAAGGAAGGTTGCGGCAATCCGATCTGCCATCGCGCGACTTTTCTGTATGGCCTGCTCTACGAACATGAGCAGTTAAACCAGACGCTGCACTCGAACCTGCAGGAAATTCTCGGTGTGCACGACGTCGGCGTATTCAAGCATCTGGCCACGATGGTGAGAGCACACAAGGTAGTCGATGCCGAAGGCAAGGATGTCTATCTCACCGGCACCGACGGCATGAAAGGACTGGAAGGCATGCGCCGGCCGATCGGGTTCATTCATGGCGATAAAAACGAAACCTATCTGCCGATCAGCACGCAACTCACCTATGACATGCTGGTCAAGCAATTTCCCGAGCAGCCGTACGAGCGGACCATCATTCCCGGCTATGGGCATATCGACTGCATCTTCGGGAAAAATGCCGCGGTGGACGTGTACCCCGTGATCGTGAAGTATCTGGACGCGCATTGACGCAGCACGTTGGCGGTACATGAAAGGCGCGTGCAAGTCTTGCGCGCCTTCCTTTCCTGTCGCTCAGAACAGCTTGCCCGGATTCAGAATGCCGTGCGGGTCGAGCGCATGTTTGATCGCGGCCATTGCCGCCAATTCCGCCGGCGAGCGCGAGATCGGCAGGAACTCGCGCTTGAGCAAACCAATACCGTGTTCCGCCGACACCGAACCGTGCAGCGGTCCGAGCATGTCATAGACAAACGCGTACACCGCATGATGATCGACGCCGGGAATCGAATGGCCGTCCACGGTGACATGCAGATTCGAATCGCCGATATGCCCGAAGAAATACGACGCGTTGCCCGGCCAGCGCTGATCGAGCGCCGCACGGCAGCGGTCCACGAAGACGCCGATCTCGCCGATCGGCAGGCTCACGTCGAAGTTGATCGCATCGAGCCGCACCGGAAACTCCGCGGTGCATTCGCGAATCGCCCATAGCGCGCGCACGTCGGCCACCGACTGCGCGATCACCGCGTCCCGGATCGCGTCCGCGTCGAGCGCTTCGGTCAGCGCGGCGGAGAAACGCTCGCCGTCGTCGGCCGAATCGAAGCTGGCGTGTTCGATCAGTGCATAGAGCGGATGCGAATCGGCGAACGGCGAGCGCGTGCCGGTCAGATTCACGCCGAAGTCGTAGAAGTCCGGCCACATGATTTCGAACGCGCCGATGTCGTTGCCGAAGCGTGTCGTCAAACGGCGCAGCAGGCTCACGGCGGCATCGTAGCCGTCGAGCGCGACCAGCGCCGTATGACGCGCCGCGCGTTGTGGATGCAATCGCAATACCGCGCGCGTGATCACGCCGAGCGTGCCCTCCGAGCCGATGAACCAGTGCTTCAGGTCATAGCCGGTATTGTTCTTGACCATCTTGCCGAGCGACGTCAGCACGTCGCCATTGGCGAGCACGACCTCAAGACCGAGCACCTGATCGCGTGCGGTGCCCGACTGGATCACCCGGTTGCCGCCCGCGTTGGTCGCGAGATTGCCGCCGATCTGGCAGGACCCGCGCGCGCCGAGATCGAGAGCGAGCTCGAAGCCGGCCTCAGCGGCGGCTTCCTGCGCGGTTTGCAACGTGGTGCCGGCGCGCACGGTCAGTGTGGCCGACGCACTATCGACCTCCTCGACACCGACGAACCGTTCGAGCGACAACGCAATATCCGTGGCGCGCGCAATCGCGCCGCCTGCGAGGCCGGTCATGCCGCCTTGCGGCACCACCGGCTGATGAGCCGCGTGGCAGATAGCGAGCGCGCGCGAGACCTCTTCCGTGGTGCGCGGCAGCAGCAAGGCGGCGGGTCGCGTCGGTTGATGGCGCGTCCAGTCCGTCATGGCGTGTTCGCCGATCTGCTCGCCCACGCGTACGCTGTCTTCACCGAGCACGGCGCGCAGCGCGTCGAGCGTCGCCGAAAGCGGCGCGGCTTGATTCGCCGTGCTGTTGTCTGTCATGCGGTGGTTCCTTGCGCGCCTTGAACGGCGTGTTTCTTCCGATAACCCATCGAGTCGTTGATACGCCCGAGAATATAGTCGCCCGCGGCGACCGACTGATACTTGAGATCGGCGTCGCTGGTACCGAGATCACGCGGATCGACCAGCGCGCCGTAAGTCGGATCATAAAACGTCGCGATCGAATAGCGCTCGCGCCCCGATGCATTGATCACACGATGCAAGGTGGAGCGGAAGCGATCGTTGGTCCAGCGCGCCAGCAGATCGCCGACGTTGACCACGAAGCTGCCATCGACCGGCGGCGCTTCCACCCACGTATCGTTTGCAATTTCTCGCACCTGCAGGCCGCCCACCTGATCCTGCCACAGCAGCGTGATGCAGCCGTAGTCGGTATGCGGCGCGACGCCGAACTGATCGTCGTCCGATTGGGGCGGCTGCGGCGGATAGTAGACCATCTGGGTGCGCTGCATCCGTTTGGTGTAACGCGGCGCGAAGAAGTGTTCGTCGACGCCGAGGCTCACCGCCACCGCGCGCAGCAGATCGGCGCCGCATGCCGCGACCGCCTCGTAGTAGCCATACAGCGCGGGACGCAGCTCCGGCATGAAGTCCGGCCAGTTATTCGGCCCGCGCAGCGCCTGGCCGGCCAGCACGTCGGGGTCGTCTTCCGGCAATTCGAGGCCGATGCTGAAGAACTCCTTGTAGTCGGGACGTTTGGCCTGATACATGGTCGCGTCGCCGAGCGCATTGAAACCGCGATGCCGCTGATTGACCGCCGCGCGCCGCTTGGTCTCGACCGGAAACGCGAAGAAGCGCCGCGCCGCTTGCGCGGCGGCGTCGATCGAGGCTTGCGGCACGCCGTGGTTGACGATGTAGAAGAAGCCGATCGTCGTGCACGCTTCACGGATTTCTTGCGCCACGCGCTGCAAAGCTTGCGGGTCGCCCGCGCGAACGCCGGCGAGATCGATGATCGGAATGCGGGTCACGGGCATCGTGCTGCTCCTGGGTGGGCGGCTCAATCGGCTCAATCGGCTCAATCGGCTCAATCGGCTCAATCGGCTCAATCGGCTCAATCGGCTCAATCGGCCGAATCGGCCGAATCGGCCGAATCGGCTGATGAAAATGGCGGTTCAAGCGTCTGCGGGAAGACGCCTTCCCGTCTCGTGCATTGCAGTTGTATATACCGCCAAAAGCACACCTGCAAGGTGCTTCGCAGCGCTTCGCATAAGGGCTTCTCTCTACTCGCCGGTTTATTTATTTCGCGCGAAAACTGCGGTATATACTGCCTCGCATGACTCGCGCCGAGTTCGCACCGGACTCGTTTCATACAGCACTTTCGCGCGACACCGCTTTGCCAACCGGAGAATCTCATGAGCATCCTTGCAGGCTGGAAGTGTCGTTTGGTCATGCTGGCGTTGTGCGCGGCAAGCGTCTCCGCCCACGCGGAAGACCAGCTCGCCAAAGTGAAGAAAGCCGGCGAACTGGTGGTCGGCACCGAGATGCAGTTCGCGCCCTTCGACTTCCTCGAAAACGGTCAGCAGGCAGGCTTCAACAAGGACCTGTTCGCCGAAGTCGGCAAGGAAATGGGCGTAAAGGTGCGCTTTATCGACTTGCCGTGGCCGAGCGTGCTGCCGGGTCTCGAAGCCGGCAAGTTCGACATGGTGGGCGGCCCACTCACCGTCACCAAGGCGCGCATGGAGCGCTATACGTACACGCTACCCGTCGCGGACGCCACCGACGCGCTGCTCAAACGCGCGAACGATACCTCCGTCAAACAATCGTCGGATATCGCCGGTAAGACGGTCGGCGCGGGCAAGGGCTCGGCGCAACTCGACCAGTTGAAAGCCTACGTCGCCACGTTGCCGAAGCCGCCTGAAATCCGCGAATACGTCGACAACAATCAGGCTTACGCCGATCTTGCCGCCGGCCGGATCGCGGCGGTCGCGAACTCCATGACGAACATCGCGTACGTGGCCAAGCAGCGCCCGGAAACGTTCGCCGTGGTGCAGCCGCCGTTCGGCGCGAAGGTGTACTTCGCCTACTGTCTGCGTAAAGACGCAGACAGCAAACCGCTCGCCGATGCGTTCAACGCCGCGCTCGTGAAAATGCACAACGACGGACGCCTCGCCACGTTGCAGAAGAAATGGTTCGGTGTGGCGATGGATGCGCCGACCACCATGCCCACACCGAACTATTGATCGACGCTCTGATGTCGATACACATGTCCTGATGCACGCGATGCGGGCGCCTCAACGCCCGCATCGCCCTCCCCGTTCCAGCGAGTGCGACGCTTATGTTCAGCACGACCGTCTTCCTCCAGGGCTTGCCGCTGCTGCTGCACGCGGCGCTCGCCACCATCGGCATTTCGCTGACGGGTCTCCTGATCGGCTTCTTCGTCGCGATCGGCGTGTGCGCGGCGCGCCTCTCGCCGAACCGCGCGGCGCGCATGTTCGGCGGCGCCTATGTATTCTTCTTTCGCGGCGTGCCGATGCTGGTGCAGTTGCTGCTCGTGTACTACCTGTTGCCGTTCGCGGGCATCAACGTGTCGCCGATCGTGGCGGCGCTCAGCGCTGTGTCGTTATGCTCCGCCTCGTATATCGCCGAGATCCTGCGCGGCGGTTTTCTCAGCGTTCCGCCAGGCCATCTCGAAGCCGCGCGCATGCTCGGGCTTTCGCCGTTCGACATGCTGCGCCGCATTCTCGTGCCGCAAGCGTTCCGGTTGACCCTGCCCTCGCTCGTCAATGAAATGGTGCTGCTGATCAAGGCTTCGTCGCTGATCTCGGTGGTGGGCGTGGCCGAGTTGACGCGCACTGCGCAGAACATTGCGGCCAGCACGTACCGTCCGCTGGAAGCGTACGTCGCGGCCGGGCTGATCTACTTCGTGATCTGCGGCGCGCTCGCGCTCGTCGCGCACGCCGCCGAATACCGCTTGCAGCACGCCTGAGCCCGACATCGACATCACGCCATGCAAACGCTCGATCCCACCGTCATCACCCACAACCTGCAGCCGATCGCCGCAGGCCTCGCCACGACGCTCGGCACGTGGGCCGCGGGCGTCGCAATCGGCATCCTGATCGGCTTTCTGATTGCCGTGCTGCAACTCTTTTGCGGACGCTGGGTGCGCGGCGTGTTGCGCATCTATATCGAACTGTTTCGCGGCACGCCGTTTCTCGTGCAACTCTTTTTGCTGTATTACGGCGGCCCGTCTTTCGGCCTCACGCTCGAACCGATGACCGCCGGCGTGCTCGGTTTGGGCCTCTACGGCAGCGCGTATTTCGCCGAAGCGTTTCGCTCCGGCTTTCAATCGGTGCCGCCGGGTCATCTCGAAGCGGCCTCGTGTCTCGGCCTCACGCGCTGGCAAGCGGTCCTGCGCATTCAGGTGCCGCAAATGCTCGTGCTGATCGTGCCCGCGCTGACCAATCTGATCATCGTGTTGAGCAAGGAAACGGCCGTGCTGTCCATCGTCACCGTGCCCGAACTCACGTTCGTGCTGACCGGCATCGGCTCGGCCACGTTTGCTTTCGTCGAAACGCTGCTGGTGCTGTGCGTGTGCTATCTCGCGCTGGTCGAACTGACTTCGCGCGCGGGCATGTGGGCCGAAACGCGCATCGCGCGCTTCATGGCATAAACGGAAAGAGGACTTTCTTATGAACGCTATCGCCGACATGCCCTCCTCCGCGTCGTCCGCCAGCGTCGGACTTTCGTCCGGTGCGCCGCTGATCGAAGTGCGCGACCTGCGCAAACGCTTCGGCGAAGTCGAAGTGCTGCGCGGCGTCGATCTCGAGATTGCGCGCTCGGAAGTGGTGTGCATCATCGGGCCATCGGGCTCCGGCAAGAGCACGCTGCTGCGCTGTCTCGCCGCGCTCGAAACCTAC
This sequence comes from Paraburkholderia sp. BL17N1, assembly GCF_003634175.1. Classification (NCBI taxonomy): domain Bacteria; kingdom Pseudomonadati; phylum Pseudomonadota; class Betaproteobacteria; order Burkholderiales; family Burkholderiaceae; genus Paraburkholderia; species Paraburkholderia sp. BL17N1. The sequence continues at coordinate 2,753,501 of NZ_RBIW01000002.1, read as the reverse complement.
GATCAGGGCGACGTGCGCATAGAAGGCGAACTGCTCGGCTACAGCGAGCGCAACGGCAAACGCGTGCGCGCGTCGCAAAGCGAAATCAATCGCGTGCGGCGCAACGTCGGCATGGTGTTTCAGCAGTTCAACTTGTGGCCGCATATGACGGCGCTCGGCAACGTGATGGAATCGCTGCTGCGTGTGCGCCATCTGTCGCGCGACGAAGCGCGCCGCCGCGCCAACGCGATGCTCGACACAGTCGGCCTCGCGCACAAGGGCGACGCGTATCCCGCCAAACTTTCCGGCGGCCAGCAGCAGCGCGTGGCGATCGCACGAGCCCTGGCAATGGAACCGCACATCATGCTATTCGACGAGCCTACTTCGGCGCTCGATCCGGAACTGGTCGGCGAAGTTCTGCAAGTCATGAAACAGCTCGCGCGCGACGGCATGACGATGGCGGTGGTCACACACGAAATGGGCTTCGCCGCGCAGGTGGCGGACAAAGTCATGTTCATCGATCAAGGCCGGATCGCCGTGCAAGGCAAACCGCGCGATGTCTTTCACGACGCGGGACAACCGCGCTTGCGGCAGTTCCTGCAAAACTACTTCGACCGCAACGCATTCTGGACGCGTGGGCCCAACGACGCACAGCCGCTATGAACGCGCGCCGCCAGCTTCTTCCCGCTATGAACGCACGCCGCCGGCTTCTTCCTGCCTCATGCGGACACTGACGCAAGAGCCGCCATGTCCTCCACAGTCCGCAGCCGCGCTCACGACAAGCCGCTTTCCGCGCCGGCGCTGAAAGCCGCGCGCGCCGCGGCCGACGCGCCTGCCGCGCGCTACGAACAGGTCAAGAGCCATATCCGCCAGATCATCGAATCGGGCGAGCGCCGCGCGGGCGACCGTCTGCCGTCGGAACTCGATCTGGTCGCGACGCTTGGCGTGTCGCGCATGACGGTCAACCGCGCGCTGCGCGAACTTGCCGAAGAAGGACTCGTGACGCGCGTCTCGGGCGTCGGCACTTTCGTCGCGCAAAGCAAGCCGCAATCCACGCTGCTGATGATCGCCCATATCGGCGACGAGATCCGCTCGCGCGGCCATGAATATCGCTGCGATACGGTCCTGTCGCAACGCGAGACGGCGTCCGTGATGGTGTCGAATGCGTTAGGCCTCGCGCCGGGCGCTTCGGTATTTCATGTGATTTGCGTGCATCGCGAGAACGGCTTGCCGGTGCAGCTCGAAGATCGCTATGTGAATCCGGCCATCGCGCCGGATTTTCTGCTGCAGGATTTTTCGGCGGTGCGGCCGTCGGAATATCTGTTCGAGATCGTACCGGCGCACGACGTCGAGCACGTGGTCGACGCCGGCCTGCCCACGCGCGCCGAAGCGGAACTGCTTGAAATTCGCGCCGAGGAACCCTGCCTCACCCTGATGCGCCGCACGTGGACGAGCGGCGTGGCAGTCACGTTCGCGCGTTTCGTGCACCCTGGGTCGCGCTACCGGCTCGGCTGCCGCTTCTCGCCGGAGTTGTCGCAACGCCAGGGGTGAAAACGCGTTGCGTGTTGAATCGCGTTAGACGTTCCCCGCCAAATGAAAACGCGACGCCGGATGCCACAACTGCACCGACGTCGCCACGTCGTCGCCCACCCACGTGCGGCGCCAGAGTTGCAGACACGGCTCGCCGATATCCATCAGCAGATGCCGGCGCACATAGGCGTCAGGCTTCTGCGCATAGATGCGAAACTCGGCGCGCTGAATCGGCGCGAGCCGCACCATGTAGTGATTCGGCGTCTCGATCGTGAAATCCTGGTTCAGATAATCCGGGAACACCTTCGGGTTGACGTAGCGGTCCTCGTACTGGATCGGCTCGCCCTCCTCGCTGTGCACGATGCACGAATGAAAGGCCGGCCCGCTGGCGAGACCGAGCGCTTCCAGCGCCTGCGGGTCGTCGCTCGGTTCGAGCGTCAGCACGCGTGCCGAATGGCGATGGCCGCGCGCGGCGATTTCGTCGGCGATATTGCGGATCTCCAGCACCGTCGATTCGTAGCGCTGCGGCGCGACGAACGTGCCGGAACCTTGCACGCGTGTGAGCACGCGTTCGGTAGTCAATTCGCGCAACGCGCGCGACACCGTCATGCGTGCGACGCCGAACTCCTTCACCAGTTCAGTCTCGGACGGAATCAGTCCGCCGGGTTTCCAGTCCCCTTCGCTGATGCGCCTGATTACATAGCGCTTGATCTGTTCATAGGCCGGCATGGCTTTCGCCGGTGTCTCCTGGCTGCGATCAGGGCGGCCCTGCATCTCCGCGGTTCGCGTGCTTGTAGTTGTGTTCACTCCGACCTCGTGGGTGGTACGCCGGTTGTACCTGGTTGGTACACCATGGCCGGCTTGCCGGCGGATAGCCCGCTCACCGGCATCGTCTGCGTCATGCGATGTGCGCGGCAGCCTGGCCGTCGTTGACGGCGACGCCCGCCGCCGCACGCACGTGACCCGCGGCCGCCAGATTTACGAGCGTGCCAGGTGCCGCAAGGTCCGCGCCGCCGGCGGACCTGAGCGGCCGGGGGCCAATCTTACCAGGGTTCGGCAACGGTGGCGGCGCCTCGTCGGCGATCATGCGAAAGGCCACGCTCATGTCGTCCGCAAGCGGACGGTCGTCGCGGTAAGTCGGCACGACGCGGCGCACGCGCTGCCAGAGCGCGCCGGTGTGCGGCGCGCGTGGCGCGTCGATACTTTGCAGGTCGTAGGCTTGCGCGGCCGCCAGCAATTCGATCGCGACGATGCGCCCGGCGTTGTCGATGATTTCCAGCGCCTTTAACGCGGCGGGCGTGGCATGGCACAGATGATCTTCCTGCAAGGCCGAGGTGATGCCGCCGTCGAGACTCGCGGGCAGCGCGAGCCGCCGGTTCTGCGCGACCAGCGACGCCGCCGTGTACTGCGCGATCATGAAGCCGGAACAGGTGCCGCCCGGCTCCGCGAGAAACGCCGGCAGGCCGCTCACCAGCGGATTGACAAGACGGTCGAGGCGCCGCTCGGCCATTGCGGCAACTTGTGCGATCGCGGTGGCGAGGCTGTCCATGGCCAGCGCGATCGAGGCGCCCACTGCGTGCGCCTGCGAATACACGCGCGGCTCCTCCGGCGTGCCGGCGACGATCGGGTTGTCGGTGATCGACGCGAGTTCGCGATTGACCACGTCGGCGGTCGCGGTGAGCACGTCGCGCGCGGCGCCGTGCACGTGCGGAATGGTCCGCATGCTCAGCGGGTCTTGCGTGCGTTGGCCGACCACCGCCGCGAGAATGCCGCTATCGGCCAGCGCGGCGCGCATCCGTCCGCCGACCAGATTCAGGCCCGGCGAGATGCGCAAGGCCAGCGACTCTTCGTCGAAAGCGGCAAGCTGACCACGCAGATTCTCGAAGCTCATCGAGGCGACCATATCGGTCCAGTCGAGCAGGCGTTCGGCGCGCGAAAGCGCCAACGCGGCGAGGCCCGTGACGCACGGCGTGCCGTTGACGAGACTCAGTCCTTCCTTGGCTTCGAGCACGAGCGGTTCGAGCCCGAGACGCTGCAGCGCGTCGCGCCCTTTGATCCGCTCGCCGCGATAGCGCGCGTAGCCCTCGCCGATGCAAACGAGCGCGATATGCGCCATATGACTCAGATACCCGACCGAGCCGAACGCCGGCACTTCCGGCAGGCAATCCGCGTTGAGCAGCGCCACCAGTTGGTCCGCGACTTCGAGGCGAATCCCCGAATGTCCGTGCGCGAAGTTGTTGACGGCCGCGGCCATGACCGCGCGCGTTTCGGCGGCGCCGAGCGGCGCGCCGACGCCGACCGCGTGGCTCATCAGAATGTTGCGCGACAGCGTGCGCTGCTCGCCCGGCGAGACGACGACATCGCACAGCGCGCCGACGCCGGTATTCACGCCATACGCGCGAATCCCGCGCTCGACGATCTGTTCGACCAGCACGCGCGCCGCCGCGATGCGCGCGCGGGCGTCGGCGGAAAGTTCGAGCAGCTCGCCGGCGGCAACCGCTGCCACCTGAGCCCAGTCGAGAGGACGATTGGAACGGATCACGGCCATGTCAGTGCTCTGCTTGGTAGATTACCTGGTGATGCTGATCAGTTGGTGGTGCGGTCCTGATGGCTCGAAACGAATTGCCGGAAGCGATCGGACTTGCATTCGACGAACACTTCGTCGGGCGTGCCGTCGGCTTCCACTTGCCCCTGATGCAGGAACATCACGCGATTCGATACATGGCGCGCGAAACCCATCTCGTGCGTCACCACCAGCATGGTGCGGCCCTCTTCGGCCAGCGAGCGCATCACGCGCAGCACTTCGCCCACCAGTTCGGGGTCGAGCGCCGAGGTCGGCTCGTCGAACAGCATCACTTTCGGATGCATGGCCAACGCGCGCGCAATCGCCACGCGTTGTTGCTGACCGCCCGACAGATGCGCCGGATAGTGGCCGCGTTTTTCCGCGAGGCCGACTTTCGCCAGCAGCGCTTCCGCCTCTTCCACCGATTCGGCACGGCTGCGCTTTTGCACGCGCATCGGGCCTTCGATCAGATTTTCCAGCACGGTCATGTGCGACCAGAGGTTGAAGTTCTGAAACACCATGCCGAGTTGCGAGCGCACCCGGTCCACCTGGCGGCGGTCGCTCGGTTGCAGTTTGCCGTCGCCGCGACGCTTCATTTTCAACTCTTCGCCGGCGAGCGAGACGGAACCATCGTCCGGCGTTTCGAGCAGATTCAGACAGCGCAGGAACGTGCTCTTGCCCGAACCGCTCGCGCCGAGAATCGAGATCACGTCGCCCTGATGGGCGTCGAGCGAAATGCCTTTGAGCACGTGGTGATCGCCGAACGATTTGTGAATGTTCTTGACCGACAGTGCAACGGGTGCCGTAGCGTTCATGGGATTCTCCAGATTCATCCAGGATGGGCGGCCGTTCAGGGCGCGGCGCGGCGTGCTTCGGTGGTGGCGGAAACCGGGCGGTTCGCCGCGGCCTGCGGACGCGCCGCGCGAAGATGGCGCGACAGACGCGTTTCGAGCATGCCGAGCAGCCGCACGATGACGAAATTCAGGAACAGGTAGATCAGCGCGGCGCAGATGAAGACTTCCGTCGTGCGATAGGTTTGCTGAATGATCTGCTGCGCGACGCCGGTGACTTCCCACACGGTGACGAGACTCGCGAGCGCCGTCGATTTGACGAGCAGCACCGCTTCAGTCGAATACGCGGGCAAACACTGGCGCAAGGCGATCGGGCCGATCACGCGGCGCAGCAGCGCGAAGCCCGACAGGCCGATCGAATAACCGGCTTCGATCTGGCCGACCGGCACGGCCATCAAACCGCCGCGAATAATCTCAGCGGTATAGCCGGCCGTGCATAGCGCGAGCGATAAGACCGCGCACATGTACGGCTCGCGCAACACCGGCCAGAGGAAGCTCTCGCGGATCACGCCGAACTGGCCCATGCCGTAGTACACGAGGAACATCTGGATCAGCAGCGGCGAGCCGCGAAACACGAGGATATAAGCGCGCGCGAAGCGATTCGGCAGCCAGTGCGGCGACACGCGCATCGTGACGATCACGAGCGAGAGCAAGCCACCGAGAATCAGCGAGCAGAAGAACAGGCCGAGGGTGGTCGGCACGGCCCCGAGCAATTGCCTGGTCGTGTCGAACAGAAAGTCGAAGTCGAAATGCATGATGGCCGCCCTTGTCAGTTACGCGCGAAGTTGCGCTTGAAGGACCGGCCCACGTGCGCTTCGGCACGGTTGAAGACGCGGTTCGAGATGCTGGTCATGAGCAGATAGAGCGCGCCGCCCACGACGAAGAACGTGAAGTATTGATGCGTGGAACCCGCCGCCACCTGACTCGTGCGCAGCAATTCGGCGAGCCCCGTCACCGAGATCAGCGCCGAGTCCTTCAGGCTCAGTTGCCATACGTTGCCGATACCGGGCAACGCGAAACGCAGCACTTGCGGAATCAGGATGCGGCGCGCCATGGTCAGCGTCGGCATGCCGATCGAGCGCGCGGCTTCGAGTTCGCCGCGCGACACCGCCAGCACGGCCGAGCGGTATACCTCGGCCTGATAGGCGCCCGAAATCATGCCCACGGCCAGCGCGCCGACCACGAACGGCGGCACGCCGACGAAGCCCTCCGCGCCGAACCACTGGCCGACGGTCGTAACGAGCGTCGAACCGCCGAAATAGAACAGATAGATGACGAGCAGTTCAGGCACGCCGCGAAACACCGTGGTGTAGATATCGCCGATCACGCGCAGCGTGCGAAAGCGCGACAGCTTGGCGGCCGCCACCAGCGCGCCGAACACCGCGCCGACCGCGAGCGCCGCGAGCGTGAGCGCCACCGTCATCAACGCCGCGAGCAGCAATACGCCGCCCCAGCCTTCCGGCCCGAAGCCGAGCATCTGTATCAGAGCCATTTCCTACCTCTTATCCGTTACGGCGGATCGAACCGGCCGGCGCGCGCAGGTTGTCGCCACGCGCGCCTGCCGTTACCTCTTAACGTGAAGGCGAATCAAGGCGTGACGTCGGTTTTGAACCACTTGTCGGAGAGCTTCTTGACGGTGCCGTCGGCGAGCGCGGCGCTGATCGCGGTGTCGAACTTCGCTTTCAGGTCGGCGTCCTGCTTGCGGAACGCGAGGCCTTCGCCCGGCCCCCAGATCGGGCCGCCGATCTTCGGGCCGGCCATCACGATCGACGCGGTTTCTTTCTTGTCGATGTTGGCGGCGTAGTACGTCACGTCGTCGAACGAGGCGTCGATGCGGCCGTTGGCCAGATCCAGATCGCGCTCAGGCGAGGTCTTGTAGACGCGGATCGTGGCGATGTCCTTGAAGCCGTCATTGATGAACTTGGTGTAGACCGTGCCCGACTGGATGCCAATGGTCTTGCCCTTCAACTGCTTGCGCAACGCGTCGACGGTCGGCTGGTCGGCCTTCGGGTCGCCCGACAGCTTGACGACACCGGCGCCCGGCGCCGCCTTCGGCAGCACCTTCGCGTCGGCGACGGCGAACGTGGCGGGCGTGGCGGCGTACGGCTTCGAGAAGGCGATGATCTTTTCACGCTCCGGCGTGATCGAGATCGCGTCCATCAGGACGTCGAACTTGCCCGCTTGCAAACCGGGAATCATGCCGTCCCAGTCTTGCGCCACCAGATTGCATTGCAGCTTGATGCGCTCGCACAGGTTGGCGACCAGTTCAGGTTCGAAGCCGCCCAGCTTGCCGCCCGGCAAGGTCAGATTCCACGGCGCGTAGCCGCCTTCGAGCGCGATCGTCACCGTCTTCCAGTCTTTGGCCTGCACCGGTGCCGCGAAAATCGCCGCGGCGCCGAGCACGGCGCCGATCAATGCTTTTGCTGCCGTTGAGCGCTTCACTTTCACGTCGAAACTCCTTTGATTGAGGAAACCGTCGAACCGGATGTTTAATCGCTGCTTAATTTGTATAGACAAGTCTGCATGAGTCAAAAAGCGGTCGCAAGAGAATTTGCGAGAAAATGGCGGAATCATCGGGTAAGCCCCTAGTCGCCGCTGCGCGGCGTGGCTTTGCGGGGAGTTCTTAATGCGGGAAAGATGATTGACGTGCGTCGCGGCGTGAGCGAGCGCAAGCCCTTTTGTCTAGACAGGTTGATGCAAGCTGAGCCAATACGCGCGAGCGCGCCTCAGGCCCGGTGCGCCCTACCAGATGAACGGCACGAAGCGATAACGCACGCGCGTCATGTAGTCCGCGTAACCGTCGAGCTGCGCGGCCAATACGCGCTCTTCGCGCACCGCGCGCCAGCCGACGCCGATCACCATGACGGGCACGAAGGCCAGGCCCCACCACGAGCCGAGCAGCAAGGGCGTGCCGAAGAACAGCAGCAGCGCCGCGGAATACATAGGGTGACGGACGTGCGCGTAAAGCCCGGTGTCGATCAACTTATGTCCGCGGCTCGCCTGGATCTTCACAACCGGCGCGGCGTAGCTATTGGCCTGGAATACGAAGCGGCACATGAAGAGGCAGAGCGCCACGCAAAGCGAGCCGAGACTGACCAGCGCGACGGGCAATGGTGCGGTCCAGTGAAAGCGCATCGCGTCGAACGCCATCAGGACCAGCCAGGCGCACCATGCCACTGAGACGCTCACCATGAAAATGCGGTCCCAGCGGCTTTGCTGCGCCTGCACGAATGGCGACAGCCGCTCGGCGAGCAGCCCGGGATCATGACGCGCCAGCCACAAACCGATCCACAGGCTCAGCACACCCAGCTCGATCACATACCACCACGCGGCCGGCCACGCAAAGGTGCCCGCCGCGCCGAACAGCAGCGCGCCCATGCCCGCTAGCCAGACCACCGTTTGAAAGACGAGGCGCGCGACCATGGCGTTGTGATTGCTACGTGGTTTGCGCCGGCGTGCGCACACGCTCGAATATCTCGGCGGTGTCGAGGTCGCCGGTGTTGATGCCGAACTGATCGCGCAGACACGCCGCCAGTTCGCCGGCACTCTTGAGTTGCCGTTCGCTGATGAGCCGCCCATCGGCCGCGCGCTCGCTCAGTTGGTCGTTGAGTAGCGCGAGCCGCGCTTCGGGCAACACACGGCACACGATCAGCGTGCTCGCGAAAATCGCTTCCGGCGAAGTCGACGTGTACCAGTTCGAGGTTTCGTAATCGATCCACTCGACCGGATGCAAATCGAAGCGATACACCCGCGCCCAGCTTTCGTCGCGCGCCTGGACTTCAAGATAAAGCGCCCCGCGCGCTGCGTCGGCGAGACGGAACGTGCCGAGTTCCGTGGGCTGCGCGAGACCGGCGGTCAGGCGCAGCGGCGCCGTCAGCGTCACGCTGCCGAAGCCCACATCCGCGATCCAGGCTTCATTGTCGATGTCGAGGCGCAACACCATGTGCGTGCGCGGCGGCGGCGGTGTGTCCGATTCCCGGCCCCACAGCACGCGCGCAAGCAACGGCGTGACCGTGAAGCCTAACTGCATCAGCACGTCGGCGAACAGTGCGTTCTGTTCGAAACAGTAGCCGCCGCGGTGTTCGGTGACGAGTTTGCGTTCGACCGATTCGAGGTCCAGTTTCACCGGACGCCGCGTGAGCGGATTCAGGTTCTCGAACGGGATCGCGCGCGGGTGCAAACGGTGAAGCGCCTGAAGCACTTCCAGCGTTGCCGCGCGCGGCCCTTCGTAGCCGATGCGGGCGAAGTAGTTGTCCAGATTCACTGTGTGCGACATCGGCAGGGTTCCGGTGTGGGTTTGCGCGCGGGACGCTTGCTGGCCACGCGTGTCTGTGCGGTTCGGGAGTCGATCATAGCTGCTTTTGCGGTCAACTCGCAGCGGCGGCCTTGACCGGTTTTCGTAGTCGCTGTTCGACGCCGCCGACACCCCGCGTTTTGTCATATCGCATCCCCTGCATAACCCGTTGTGGTTAGCTCGGCAGCTCTGGGTATAACCGCTTCCATTCGTTTTCATTACGTTGATATTCACCGCAAATTACGTGCAAATGCCGTCTAGTAGCAGTCCGTAAAGAACAAAGTTATATGTCAGTAATATTGATGCGAATCGTTCTCATTTGTGTTGACTCCCCAAGGTCGCATGCGTACGATCTCGCCATCTACCGTGCCGGGCGTCGCGAACCGATACGGCACATCGCGGGCAAGCGGCGACGCGCCGCGATGGTTTAGATCAGTCGATACAACACCAATAAGGATTTCGATGAAGTTCGCCCATTTCAACGGACCTGGCGCAGCAGCGCGTCCGTTTCGCGATTTCGCGACGCGCGCCGATCTCACGCGCCGTTCGCGTTTGCCCTCGATGCGGCGTGCCGCGCTCTGCACGGCGTTCGCGTGGGCGTCGCTGACAGCCGGCGTCGCCATGGCCGACGCCAATCCCGACGCTGCGCCGGAAGCGCCCGAGGCCGACCTGAAGATTCAGGCGACCCAAACGAACCAGTGGACCGGTTTCTGGAATCGCCAGCAGATGCTCGGCGACATCGGCGGCCTGCGCCCCTGGCTCGGCAAATACGGCGTGACCTTCACGCTCACCGAGACCAGCGAAGTGCTCGCCAACCTGCGCGGCGGTCTCGCGAAAGGCGCCGACTACGACGGCCTGACGACCGGCACCGTGCAATTGGACACGCAAAAAGCGTTCGGCCTGCCGGGCGGCCTGTTTAACGTCAGCGCGTTGCAGATTCACGGCGCCAATCTCAGCGCCAACAAGCTCGGCACGCTGAACACGGCGAGCGGCATCGAAGCGGACGACGCGACCCGTCTATGGGAATTGTGGTACCAGCAATCGTTCCTGAACAAACGCATCGACGTGAAGATCGGCCAGCAAAGTATCGACCAGGAATTCATCACGAGCCAGTACTCGGCACTGTTCGTCAACACGATGTTCGGCTGGCCCGCCCTGCCTTCGTACGACATGCCGTCCGGCGGCCCGGCGTACCCGCTGTCGGACCTCGGCGTGCGCGTGCGCGGCCAGATCACGCCTTCATTGACGGCGCTGGCCGGCGTGTACGATGGCGATCCGCTCGGCAACAACCCGAACAACAAGAGCGGCACCAACTTCAACCTGCACAACGGCACGCTGTTCATCGGCGAGTTGCAGTACGCGATCAACCAGCCGGCCGACGGCGAAATGGTCGGCGCGGGCGGCGGCGGTTTGCCCGGCACCTACAAACTCGGCGTCTGGTACAACAACGGCAGCTTCGCGGACCAGCGCTACGACAACACCGGCTTGTCGCTCGCGAATCCGGCAACGAGCGGCATCGCCCAGAATCATCACGGCGACTACAGCATTTACGCGGTGGCCGACCAGATGATCTGGCGCCCCGACCCTGACGAGCCGCGCAGCATCGGCGTATTCGCGCGCGTGATGGGCGCGCCCGGCGACCGCAACCTGGTGAGTCTCGCCGCCAACCTCGGCGTGGTGATGAAGGCGCCGTTCGCCGGACGCGACAACGACAGCGCGGGCCTCGCGCTCACCTACATCAAGGTCGGCAACCACGTGAACGGCCTCGACGCCGACACCCGCGCATTCAGCAACGGCCCGTACGGCGTGCGCACGAGCGAAACCGCGCTTGAAGCGACCTATCAGTACCAGGTCAATCCGTGGTGGCAAGTGCAAGCCGACGCGCAATACACGTTCAACGCCGGCGCCGGCCAGAATCCGAACGATCCGACGCAGCCGCTGCGCAACACGTTCGTCATCGGCGTGCGGACCAACATCAACTTCTGATGACATTCGCGCCCAATTCACACGCTATCGACAATATCGAATCCCATGCTTTCGATCATGACCGCAATCACCGCTTTGTGCGCAGGCACGGAGGCTCAATCGTGAACACTCCCACGCGCAGGTTTTCGCCGCGCGCCGCGCGGGCCCTCGCATGGCCGCTGTTTGCCGCCGCCCTCGGTGCGGCCGCATTCGTGACGGCCGGCAGCGCGCAGGCCGAGCCGCAAGGTTTCCTTGAAACCGTCAAGCACCACACCACACTGATCAACACCGTGCCGAGCAACGGCGACCAGAATCCGTACGCGGTGGTGGTCGCGCCGGTCTCGGCCGGCACGGTCAAGCAAGGCGACGTGCTGGTCGGCAACTTCAATAACTCCACCAATCTGCAGGGCACCGGCAGCACGATCATCGACTATCACCCGGACACCAAAGAGATGACGGTGTTCGCGACGGTGCCGCGCGATCTGAAGGAATGCCCGGGCGGCATCGGCCTGTCGACCGCGATGACCATGCTCAAGTCCGGCTATGTGATTATCGGCAGCACGCCGAGCAACGACGGCACCACCGGCACCAAGGGCGCCGGCTGTCTGATCGTGATCGATCCGCAAGGCAAGGTCGCCTCGACCATCAGCAGCCCGAACATCAACGATCCGTGGGGCAACATGGCGGTCGTCGACAACGGCAGCAGCGCCACGCTGTTCGTCAGCATGGCCGGCTTCGGCGTGGGCGGTGCGGACGGCAATCCGCCGGTGTTCAAGCAGGCCACCGTGTTGCGTCTGGACCTCGACGTGCCAGCCGGCAAGCCGCCGGTCGTGAAGAAGGAAACGGTGGTGGGCAGCGGCTTCGGCGCGCAGGCGGACAAGGGCGTGTTTCTCGTCGGCCCGACCGGCCTCGCGCTCTCGACCGATCAGAAACTGCTGTACGTGTCCGACGCGATCGGCAACCGCATCACCGAAATCGACGAACCGATGACGCGCGACACGAGCGCGGGCGTCGGCCGTCAACTGACCGCCGACGGTCTGCTGCACCGGCCGCTCGCGATGGTGACCGCACCCAACGGCCACCTGCTCGTGACCAACGCGCTGAATGGCCAGATCGTGGAAATCGACCCGGCCAGCGGCAAGCAGATCTACGCGCGCTGGATCGACACGGACAAGGCGCAATCGCCTCCGGGCAACGGCGACCTGTTCGGCCTCGCATTGACGCCTGAAGGCGACGGTTTCTACTACGTGCAGGACGACGTGAACACGCTGGTGCTCGCGAAATAAGCTGACTGTTCCAAAGCCGAACGAAGGTGAAGTAACCATGGCAAACGATCACCCCCCACGGCCGTCACGGCGCGGGTTTCTCAAGGCCGGCGGCGCCGCGGTCGCGGCGGGCGCGAGCCTCGGCGCGGGTCTGGCGACATCGCAGAACGCGCTCGGCAAAACCCAGCCGCATGCTCTCGCCGATCCGCAGATGGCCGTCGAACCGTTCTACGGCGTGCATCAGGGCGGCATCGTCACGCCGCAGCAGAGTCATACCTATGTCGCCGCGCTCGACCTCACCACCGAGAAGCGCGACGACGTGATCGCGCTGCTGCGCGCCTGGACCGACGCCGCCGCGCGACTCACGCAAGGCGGCACGGCCGCGCCGTTGCCGACCGGCGATGCGGATCAGAATAAAGCCGCGCCCGATTCCGGCGACGTGCTCGGTCTCGGCCCCAACGGACTGACGGTCACGTTTGGCTTCGGCCCCGGTCTTTTCACGCATGAAGGCAAGGATCGCTACGGGCTCGCGGCGCGCCGGCCCGCCGCGCTCGTCGATCTGCCGCGCTTTAACGGCGACCAGTTGATCAAGGAAAAGACCGGCGGCGACCTGTACATCCAGGCCTGTGCGAACGACGCGCAAGTGGCGTTTCACGCGGTGCGTCAATTGTCGCGCATGGCGTATGGCACGGCGGCGATGCGCTGGGGCCAGGCCGGTTTTCTGTCGGGTCCGCGCGGTCAGACGCCGCGCAATCTGATGGGCTTCAAGGACGGCACCAACAATCCGTCCACTGCCAAACCGCCGTTGATGAACCAGTTCGTGTGGGCCGGCGCCAGCGTCGACGCGCCGTGGATGGAAGGCGGCACCTACACCGTCGTGCGGCGCATCCGCATCACGCTGGAGCACTGGGACAACACCGAACTGGACTTCCAGGAACAGGTGTTCGGACGCCACAAATACAGCGGCGCGCCGATCGGCAAGAAGAACGAGTTCGACGCCGTCGACCTGAAGGAAGAAGACAAGGACGGCAATCCGGTGATTCCGGAGAACTCGCACGTGCGTCTGTCCAATCAGGCGAGCAACAACGGCGCGCAAATCTTGCGCCGTTCGTACTCGTATAACGACGGCACGAACTTCTACATCGAGCGCTGGCCGCCATGGCGCCAGGAAACTGAGTACGACGCGGGCTTGATTTTTATCGCGCATCAAAGCGACCCGCGTACCGGCTTCATTCCGATCAACGACAGGCTCGCCAAGTTCGACATGATGAACCAGTTCACCACGCACGTCGGCAGCGCGATCTTCGCCGTGCCGCCGGGCGCGAAGCCGGGTTCTTATATCGGCGCGGGCTTGTTCGAGACGTAAAGCGCACGCAGTCGACAAAACACAGATCAAAACAACATCACAACGGACTTCTGGATCATGGCTTATAACTCGTTTGGCACGCGTCTGCGTGTCCTGGCCAATACGCTGGGCAGCGCGGTCGCTCTGACGCTGGCCGCTGTCGCGACGGTGCCGTCCGCGGCCGAGGCTGCGTCGATCACGCTGTATAACGCGCAGCACGAGCAGGTCGTCAATCTGCTCGCCAAGGACTTCGAAAAGCAGTCGGGCATCTCCGTGAAGATCCGCAACGGCGAAGGCCCGGCCATGGCCGCGCAGATCGTCGCCGAAGGCGCCGCCACGCCCGCCGACGTGTACTTCACGGAGAACTCGCCGGAGCTCATGCTGCTCGAAGAGAAGGGTCTGCTGAACAAGGTGGATCCCTCGACGCTCGCCACCGTGCCGACGCGTTTCAACTCGCCGAGCGGCGCATGGGTCGCGGTGACCGCGCGTGAAAACGTGCTCGCCTACAACACCACCAAGGTGCAGGCATCGCAACTGCCGCAATCGCTGTTCGATCTCGCCAAGCCGGAATGGAAAGGCAAGATCGGCATTGCCCCGAGCGATGGCGACTTCCTGCCGCTCGTGAGCGCCGTGCTCGCACTGAAGGGCGAAGCGCAAACGGTGCAATGGCTCAAGGGCCTGAAAGCCAACGCGCAGATTTTCGACGACGACGAAGGCGTGGTCGCCGCGGTGAACCGCGGCGGTGTCGCGACCGGTCTGATCAACAACTACTACTGGGCGCGCCTGCATGCCGAACTCGGCGACGGCAAGACACGCAGCGCGATCTACCACTTCGGCAACGGCGACGCGGGCGCTGCGGTGAACGTGTCGGGCGCGGCGGTGCTGAAGTCCGCGCACAACACGGACGGCGCGCAGAAGTTTCTCGCGTATCTGGTGAGCGACCGCGCGCAGCAGTTGATGGCGAAGAGCCACGTGATGTTCGAGTATCCGCTGCACGCAGGCGTCGCACCGGACCCGATCCTCAAGCCGTTTGCCGAACTGAGCCCGCCGCCGCTGACGATCCAGCAACTCGGCGACGACAGCCAGGCCGGCAAGCTGCTGCGCCAGGCTGGCCTGCTGTAATGAGCGAAGCTTTGTCAGCCGGGCCACCGGCTGTCTCCACCGTCCCGGCGCGCGTGCGTTCGCGCGCGCCGCGCGGTCTGTTCGCGGCAGCGGCACTCAGCGCTTTGCTGGTGTTGCTGCCGATTGCGTTTACGTTCTGGCGTGCCGCGAGCTTCGGCGTCGGCGAGGCGCTCGACCTGATCTTCCGGCCGCTGGTCGGCGAACTGCTGATCAATACGTTGATGATCACCGTCTCGACCACGCTGGTGTCGGCCGTGATCGGCACGGCGACTGCGTGGTTCGTCGAACGCACGCATTTGCCAGGGCGCCGCGCGTGGGCCGTGTTGAGCGCCGCACCGCTCGCCATGCCGGCGTTTATCTCGAGCTATGCGTGGGTCTCGCTAAGCCAGGACTTGCAGGACTTCAACGGCGCATTGCTCGTGCTGACCTGCGCGTATTTTCCGCTCGTCTATCTGCCGGTCGCCGCCGCGTTGCGCGGCATGGATCCCGCGCTCGAAGAAAGCGCGCGCGCACTGGGCTGCAACCGCTGGACCACGTTTATTCGCGTGGTGCTGCCGCAACTGCGCCCCGCGTTGCTCGGCGGCATGCTGCTGGTCGCGCTCGGTGTATTGTCCGAGTTCGGCGCGTTTACGCTGCTGCGCTTTCGCACTTTCACCACGCAGATCTACGCGGAATTCCGCACCAGTTTCGATGGCGGCGGCGCCTCGTTGCTCGCCTGTCTGCTGATCGTGATCTGCCTGATCGTGCTGGCCTTCGAGTTTCGCGTGCGCGGCGCGGCACGTTATGAACGCGTCGATCGCGGGACACGTCGCGCGGTTTTGCGCTACGAGTTGGGCGTATGGCGCTGGGTCGTCGTCGCCGGCTTTGCGTTGCTCTCGATCACCACGCTCGGCGTGCCGCTCGCCATGATCGGCTACTGGCTCACGCAGCCTGGCGCCGCGGCCGTCACACCGGCCGACGTCTCACCTGAATTGCTGTTCAATGCCACGGCCTCGTCGCTTGGCTTCGGCCTCGCCGCGGCGTTGCTGACCACCTTGCTGGTGGTGCCGCTTGCGTTTCTGCTGGTGCGCTATCCGACGCGTTTCGCGACCTTGTTCGAACGCACCGTGTTTCTCGCGCAAGGCGTGCCGGGTCTGGTGATCGCGCTGGCGATCGTGTCGCTCGCGGTGCATGCGCTGCAACCGCTTTATCAGAGCGCGACGCTGCTGGTGATCGCCTACGCCATGCTCTTCATGCCGCTTGCGCTGGTCAGCGTGCGCGCCGCCTTCATCCAGGCGCAGCCGCGCCTCGAAGAGACCGCGCGCGCGCTCGGCCTGAACTGGTCGCAGACGCTGTTCCGCGTGGTCTTGCCGCTCGCTGGACCTGGACTCGGCGCCGCTGCGGCGATGGTGTTCATCTCGGTCGTCACCGAACTGAACGCCACGCTGCTGCTCTCCCCGCTCGACACGCAAACGCTCGCCACCCAGGTCTGGGCCGACACCTCGACGATGGCGTTCGCCGCCGCGGCGCCCTACGCGGCGTTGCTCACCGGCATTTCGCTGTTCGCCTCGGGCCTTCTGTTCGCGTTGCTCGGTAAATCGGCACTACTCGGCGAACGCAGCTAATGCGCCGCGCTTTTACCATCGGATTTTCATGAGCGAACTTCGTATCCGCGGGCTGCAAAAATCATTCGACGGCACGCCTGTGCTGCACGGCATCGACCTCTCCGTCGAACGCGGCACGCTGCTGGCGCTGCTGGGTCCGTCGGGCAGCGGCAAGACCACCTTATTGCGTTTGCTTTGCGGTTTCGAACGCGCCGATAGCGGCAGTGTGGAAATGGACGGCCGCCGCGTGGTCGGCGACGGTCTGCATGTGCCTTCCGAACAACGGCGCATTGGCTACGTGCCGCAGGAAGGCGCGCTGTTTCCGCATCTGTCGGTGGCGGACAACATCGTGTTCGGCTTGCCTCGTGCCCAACGGCGCGCGCGGCATCGCGTGGCCGAGTTGCTGGAACTGGTCGGCTTGCCGGCGAACTTCGGCGAACGCGCGCCGCAGCAGTTGTCCGGCGGCCAGCAGCAACGCGTCGCGCTGGCGCGCGCGCTCGCGCCCTCGCCGACACTCGTAATGCTGGACGAACCCTTCTCGTCGCTCGACGCCGCGTTGCGGCTCGAAACCCGGCAGGCCGTGGCCAGCGCGCTGGCCGCGACCGGCGCGACAGCTGTGCTGGTCACGCACGATCAATCCGAGGCGTTGTCGCTCGGGCATGAAGTGGCGGTGTTGTGGAACGGCCGGCTGATCCAGACGGCGACGCCGGAGACGCTTTATCGCCGGCCCGTGACGCGCGAACTGGCATCGTTCGTCGGCGAGGCGGTGTTGCTGCCGGGCATGGCCACACAGGATCGCGTGAGTTGCGAACTGGGTGAATTGCCATTGTCCGGGCCGATTGGCCAAGGCGCTGTCGACGTGATGGTGCGGCCCGAGCAGATCCGTCTGCTGCGTGCCGGAGAAACGACGCCCAACGGCGCGGCATCCTACGACGCTGTTGTCACGGAAGTGATCTTTCAGGGGCAGGACGCGGGCGTCGCACTGCAATTGCGCTCCGAGACGCGGACGATGGTCCGCGCGCGGGTGCCGGGCTATCTTTGCCCGCGGCCGGGCGAGCAGGTGCGGCTCGCGGTGGACGGCGAAGTGACGGCCTACGCGCGTGCCTGAGCCTGAGGCCGCTGCGACAGATCCTGCATCATCTGCGCGGCCAGATAGTCGCAGGTCGGACGATCCGACTTGGCGCTGCGCGCCACCACGATTTCGAGCGGCGCGATTTTCGGCAAGCCCTGCGCCTCGCCGAGAATCGCGAACCGCGGTGGCACGCTGCAACGCGTGAGCGCAATCACCGACAACCCCGCATCCACGGTCGCCACCAGTCCCATCAGGCTCGCGCTGCTGAACGCGGCGCGATAACGAATCCGCGCGCCGTCGAGCGCGGCGAGCGTGTGCTGGCGCGCCACGCAGCCGGGCTCATAGAGTCCCACCGGCAGCGGCGAGGCCGCCAGAACCGGCGTATCCACCGACGCCCCCACCCACACCATCGGCTCACTGCGCACGAATTCACCGCGCAGCTTGCGGTCGCGCGTGACGAAGGCGAGATCGATCTTGTTGTCGGCGAGCATCGGCGCGAGCGACGTGCTCTGCGCGCAGACGATCTCGATCTCCACGTGCGGATACAGATTCGAAAAGCGCCGCAACACCGGTGACAGCAGCGACGACACGTAGTCGTCCGGCGCGCCGAGCACCACGCGTCCGGTCACCTCCGGCCGAACGATCGCCGACCATGCCTCCTCATGCAACGCCAGCACACGCCGCGCGTATTCGAGCAACGTATTGCCCGGCCGCGTGAGCGATAGATTGCGTGTGTTGCGGGCGAACAGTGTCGTGCCGAGCATGGTTTCGAGCCGCTTGATCTGCATGCTGACCGCCGCCTGCGAACGATGCACGGTCGTCGACGCCTTCGTAAAGCTGCCCGTTTCCACCACCGCGACGAAGGTGCGCAGCAGATCGACGTCGAATTCGGGGTGCATGATTTATCAATCCAGCTTATGGAATTGCTCAATTTAATTCGTTTGTCGGTGCCGTGCAAGCCGCGCAATACTCTGGACACCACCTCATCGCATCAATTCGCGGAGCCGTTGCGCATGTCCCTCACCCAACGTCAACAAGGCGCTATCACGCTGGCCAGCGGCGGGCTTCTGATGGGCACGATCGGGATCTTCGTCGAGGAAGCGCGGCTCGGCGCGCTGACGCTCGTCTTCTTTCGCTGCCTGTTCGGCTTTCTCTCGCTCGCCGCGTATTGCGCGTGGAAAGGCTTCTTCACGCGCGCGCATTTCACGCGGCGCACCGTCACGCTGGCGCTGATCACGGGCGTGCTGATGGTCACGCAGTGGGTCGGTTTCTTCGATGCGATTCATCGCACCAGCATCGCGGTTGCCACCGTGGTGTTTCATGTGCAGCCGTTCTGGGTCGTGCTGATCGGCGCGGCGTTGTTCAACGAGCGGCTCGGCGTGGACCGGCTCGGCTGGATTGCGACCGCTTTCGTCGGGCTCGTGCTCGCGTCGGGCGTCGCGGCCACGGAGAATCTGCAGGGTCATACGAGCTATCTGATCGGCATCGGCGAAGCGCTGGTGGGGTCGGTGCTGTATGCGAGCGTCACGTTGATCGCCAAAGGGCTCGGTAATCTGCGGCCGCATCTGCTGACGCTCGCGCAGTGCGCGGTCGGCGTGGTGTGCCTGCCGTTCATCGCGCCGCTGACCGCCGTGCATATCGGGCCGATGCAGTGGTTCTGGCTGGTCGGCATGGGCGTACTGCATACGGGGCTCTCGTATGTGTTGATTTACGGCGCGCTGCCCAAGCTGAGCACGCCGATCATCGCCGTGTTGCTGTTCGTGTATCCGCTGACGGCGATCGTGGTCGATGCGCTCGTGTATGGACGCGCGCTGTCGATGCCGCAACTGGCGGGCATGGTGCTGATCGTGGTGGCGAGTCTTGGAGTGAATCTGGGGTGGCCGCTGCTTTCGTTGTTGCGGCCCGGCGGACGGGTGCGGCGGCAGGTGGATTGAGAGTCCGGCGCATCCGGCCGTCAGTCGAAACGTTGAACAAAACCGGGCACATGCGCCCGGTTTCTCTTAGCGGTCGTAGTGGAAGCGACAGGCAATCACGTAGATCTTTCCCTCTCGCGGCAAGTAGACGAGGCGGTCGGCAAGTGTGATACGGCGCGACCACAATCCGCTCAAACTTCCAAGCAGCGCCTCCGGTTTCCCCGTGCCACGATAAGGATCGCGCCGGCATTCCTCCAGCAGCGTATTGATCTTGCGCAAGACCTGTCGGTCGGTCTCCTGCCAATACAGGTAGTCGTCCCACGCGTCGTCGGTGAACATAAAAATGCTGTCAGCCTTTGCGGCCTCCTCGTTGCGGCTTTTCTGTTTGTTCATCGTTCAGCAGTTCGCGAGCAGTCGCACTGCCGGCATTCAACTGGGCGATAGACCTGGCGAGCCGCTGGGCATTCTTCGACGAACTCAACAGATACAGGGTCTCCTGCATCGCATTGAAATCCTCGAGTGAAACCATGACCACGTTTTCGCCGGTCTGCCTCGTGATCAGCATGGGTGTGTGATCGCGGCAGACGTCGTCCATCGCTTGCTTAAAGCCGGCACGCGCCTCGCTGTAAGTAAGGACGTTCATTCGTTTCTCGACCTGAGAGGTTGCCCTCCAGTCGCTCCTGTCAAAAGTTAGGGACGATTCCACCGCCGAACGGATGGCCGCACTGCGGGACCGCGGGGTGAGCCGATGGCACGGAGCGGAAACGCCTCGAAGCCATCGGCAATCATTGTACGGAGTTCTGTACAAATCAGCAAACTCGCAACGGCGGAAAAATACGTCGTCTAACGGATGAAGAGGATGCCCGTTCGTCACCCCACCCGCCACTCAGCCAAACGGCCAACCTCACTGCGGCAACACCTCGCCCTTGGTCTCCGGCGCAAACGGAATCACGAACAGCCCGACGATAAACGCGATCGCCGTCAACGCCACCGGCACCCCGAGCGTATGCATATGGAGCACCGCCGCGCCGAGCAAAAAGTTGACGCCCGCGCCGACGAACCGCCCGATCGACGTGCAGAACGCGAACGCCGTCGCCCGCACGCGGGTTTCGAACTGCTCCGGCAGCCACAAGCTGAACAGCGCGAAATTGCCGCCGAAGAAACCCAGCACGAACAGCCACGCAATAAACGGCGCAAGCCCATTGGGCAAGTAAAACGCCCAGCCGAAACTGCCGACGATCGCCACGGCCATGCCGAAAAAGTAAATCGCCAGCGTCTTCTTGCGGCCGATGCGCTCGGCAAGCGGCGGTAACGCGAGACAGCCGAGGATCGTCGCGATCGACAACAACCCCGTGGCCAGCGAAGCGGTTTTGATCGCATCGGTCTTCGCCATGCCGGCCTTGGTCGCCAGTTGGATCACGGCGGACGGCTCGTACACCGCGCCCGCCCACAGCCCGATGATGGCGATGGTCAGCAGAATGCACGCGACCCAGGTGCGGCGCCGATAAGCCGGTCCCATGATCTCGCGCAGCGGCTTGGTGCGCACGGTGCGCGCCTCGGCCTTCTCCCACTTCTCCGATTCCTTCACCCGCAGCAGGATCAGAATCGCGACCACCACCGGCACCGCGCCGGTCAGGAACATCGCGCGCCAGCCGTAATGCACGCCGACCGTGTAATTCAGCGCCGCGGCGAGGAAGAACCCGGCGTAGTAGCCCGTTTGCAGATAACCGGCGCCCATCTTGCGGCGATCCTCCGGCCACGCTTCGGCCACATACGTCCCGGCCAGCGCCCACTCGCCGCCAATGCCGACGCCCGCAATAAAGCGATAGATGCCGAGTTCCCACACGTTATGCGAGGTCGCCGCGAGTCCCGTGAAAATGGCGAACGTAAAAATTGTGCCGGCCAATACCTTGGTGCGGCCGTAGCGGTCGGCGAGCGGCCCCCAGATGAACGACAGCCCCCACCCGACCAGGAACAGCGCAAACAGGATCGAGCCGGCCAGACCGACGTTCGCCGGCGTCGCCGCATAACCCGAGCGCGGCAGCAGTTCGGTCAGGGCCGGCGTCAACACGAGCGCGTAGATGAACGAGTCCATCCCGTCGAGCGTCCAGCCGGCCCACGCTCCCCAAAAACCTGCGATCTGCGAACGATTGAGCGGCGTGCGGCGCCGCGTGACCGACGTGCGGTCGGTGAGTGAATTCATCATGCTCCTCCGGTCCAACAGTTGGCGTACGTAACAGGAACGACGAGATGCGCGTTAGTGATGAACCGGCGTGTCCTTGCACCACCGGTCAGCGGGTTTCGCGAACAGAACGGGGAGTATTTTTCCGGGTTTGTCCGCGTTTAATTCGCGTCTTTTCATATATAATATTTGATATCATGAACGACGCAATAGATGGTTTTCCCCTGGACGCCCCGGCGCGCACCCCGCTTTTACCCGCAGCGGCGCCGCGTGAAAGCACGTCCCGCGTGATCGCGGAGGCGCTGCGGGCGGCGATTGTCGACGGCACGCTGGCGCCCGGCGCGCCACTGCGGCAGGACGCGATCGCGCGGCATTTCTCAGTCAGCGCAATTCCCGTGCGCGAAGCGCTGCGGCAGTTGGAGAGCGAAGGCTGGGCCAAAGCCGCCGTGCATAAGGGCGCGACTGTCGCGCCCTTGTCGGCGGAAGAAGCGCGCGAAATCTACGAAATCCGTTCCGCGCTGGAGAGTCTCGCCATCGGGCTCGCCATACCCAGGCACACGGCCGCCACCTTGCGCGAGTCCGCCAGCCTGTGCCGCGCCGCCGAACGCGAGTCGAACCCGTCGCTGTATGTCGAGCGCAATGTTGCGTTTCACATGAGCCTGTACGCGCCCGCCGGCCGTCCGCAACTCGAGGACATGATCGGCACGCTGCACCGGCGCGGGGAAAGATATCTGCGTCTGAAATTCGGCTTGCCGTCGTACAAAGGCGAGTCCGACAATGAACACGCCGCGCTGCTCGACGCCGTAAAACGCCACGACATTCCCGCCGCACAGAAACTGGTCGTCGCGCATCTGCTGGGCACGGGCGAACTGCTTTATCGTTTCCTCACCGAACGCGCGCAGGCCGAAGCCGCGCTTGCGAATCAACCCAAGCCGCGCGGCAGACGCCCGCGCGCCACCACCGGGACCTGACTAAGCCGATGAACCGACCCGCCGAAGCCGCTGCGTCCGTAGTATCGACACCCACCGCCGCCCGTTCGTGGACCACGCGCCGCGACGAAAAGAACCGCCGCCTCGCCGCCATTGCCCCGTGGCTCAAAGACGGCGTGCTGCCGCCGGAGCGCATTGTCGACGCGCTCGAAACGCTGATTCAGCCAGGCGATCGCGTCGCTCTCGAAGGCGACAACCAGAAGCAGGCCGATTTCCTCTCCCGCTCGTTCGCCAACGTCGATCCGCAGAAGATTCACGACGTGCATCTGCTGATTTCGAGCATCGGCCGGCCTGAGCATCTGACGCTGTTCGAGCGCGGCATCGCGCATAAGGTCGACTTCTCGTTTGCCGGCCCGCAGAGCTTGCGGGTCGCGCAACTGCTCGAAGACGGGCAACTGGAAATCGGTGCGATCTATACGTACGTCGAGTTGTACGCGCGCATGTTCGTGGATCTGACGCCGCACGTCGCGCTGCTGTGCGCGGAAAAGGCGGACCGTCACGGCAATCTGTACACCGGCGCGAATACCGAAGACACGCCCACCATCGCCGAGGCCGCCGCCTTTCGTCATGGCATCGTGATCGTGCAGGTCAACGAGATCGTCGACGAACTGCCGCGCGTCGACATTCCCGGCTCATGGGTCGACGTGGTGGTGCAGGCGGACCGGCCGTTCGCCGTCGAGCCGCTTTTCACGCGCGATCCGCGCCACATCGGCGACCTGCAGGTGCTGACCGCGATGATGGTGATTCGGGGCATCTACGAGCCCTATGGCGTGACGTCGCTGAATCACGGCATTGGCTTCGATACGGCCGCGATCGAATTGCTGCTGCCCACGTACGGCGAGTCGCTGGGCCTGAAGGGCAAGATCTGCCGCAACTGGACGCTCAATCCGCATCCCACCATGATTCCCGCGATCGAATCGGGCTGGGTCGACAGCATCCATTGTTTCGGCAGCGAAGTCGGCATGGAGGCGTATATCGAGGCGCGTCCGGACGTGTTCTTCACCGGCAACGACGGCAGCCTGCGCTCGAACCGCGTGCTGTGCCAGCTGGCCGGGCAATACGGCGTCGATCTGTTCATCGGCTCGACTTTGCAGATCGATGCCGACGCGAATTCGTCGACAGTCACGCGCGGGCGTCTCGCCGGGTTCGGCGGCGCGCCAAACATGGGCCACGATCCGCGCGGCCGGCGTCATTCGAGCGAAGCGTGGCTCAAGCTGCTGCGCGACGAGGGTCCTGTATCGCGTGGCCACAAGCTGGTCGTGCAGATGGCCGAGACCTACAAGAAAGGCGGCGAGCCGACCTTCGTCGATGAACTCGACGCCGTCGCGGTCGGCGCGAAAAGCGGCATGCCGATTGCGCCCGTGATGATCTACGGCGACGACGTCAGCCATGTGGTCACCGAGGAAGGCATCGCGCATCTGCACAAAGCCGAGGGCATCGACGAACGGCGCGCGGCGATCGCCGCCGTGGCCGGCGTGACGCCGATCGGTCTGCGTGCGAAGCCGGAAAAAACGGCGGAGTTGCGCCGGCGCGGCATAGTCGCATATCCCGAGGATCTGGGCATCCGGCGCGGCGAGGCCAAGCGCTCGCTGCTGGCGGCGCGCAGCATCGACGATCTGGTGACGTGGTCGGGCGGCCTGTACGCACCGCCGGCACGCTTCAGGAGCTGGTGAGCATGGCGCCCGTGGCTTTGCTCGCGCGAGAAGAAGCGCAGGCGCGCTGCGCTAACGCTGTACCTACGCTTTCCGACGCGCAACTCGCCCATTACGCCATCACCGCGCTGATCGACGAAGCCCATCTCACGCCCAAGCCCGCGCTGGTCGACCGGCGCGGCAGCGGCGCGCATCGCGACCTCGATCTCGACACCATGCTGCGCTCGGCACACGCGCTCGAGCCGACTTTCGCCGCGCTCGCCCGCGCGGCGCGCCGCCGCGGGGAGCCGTCCGCGTTGCTGCGTGCCGAACTCGCGCAGATCGGCCGCGCCGGCGAGCTCGACATGCTGCACGCCACGGGCGGCAGCAATGCGCATCGCGGCGCGATCTGGATCGTCGGCCTGCTGGTCGCGGGGGCGTCGCTGCCCACCGGCACCAGGCGCGCGAACCCATCGCAGATCTGCACGCATGCCGCGCAGATCGCCTGCTTCCCGGATCGCTTCGCCGCGCCTTCCGATAGCCACGGCGAACGCGCGCGTCAGCGCTACCAGGTCGGTGGCGCACGCCGTGAAGCGCAAGACGGCTTCCCGCATGTGATCGACGTAGGCCTGCCCGCGCTGCTCGCGGCGCGTCGGCGAGGCATCGACGAAAACGCCGCGCGCGTCGACACCCTGCTCTCGATCATGGCCACGCTCGACGACACCTGCCTGCTGCATCGCGCGGGCTTGCCCGGTTTGCATGCCGGACAACACGGCGCGCAACGCGTGCTGGACGCGGGCGGCAGTTCGACGCCCGCAGGCAGCGCCGCGCTCGCCGCGCTCGAACACGACTTGCTGACGCTCAACGCATCGCCCGGCGGCGCAGCCGATCTGCTCGCCGCCACCCTCTTTCTCGACATGCTGGCGCATCACGACGCCGACAGGAGCCCCGACTCATGGAACATCTGACCTTCGACTATCCGGCGCAACGCGCCGTCACGACCCGCGCGCACGTCGGCGTGGTGGGCTCGGGCGATTTGGAAGTGCTGCTCTCGCCCGCCGACCAGGCTGGCGCGCTGAGCGCACACGTGGTCGTGCGCACCAGCGTCGATGGTTACAGCCACATCTGGAAGAGCGTGTTCGATCGCTTCTTCACGCGCTATGACGGCGCCGCGCAAATCGAAATCAACGACTTCGGGGCCACGCCCGGCGTGGTCGCGTTGCGCCTCGCGGAAGCGGTCGAAGCCGCCGAAGCCGCTGAACGGGGAGACGACGCATGACTACGGTTGCGACCGCTCATCCCGCGCCGATGCTGCGCGAGAGTTTCATCGAACTGCCGGCGCGTGAGCGCGCCCGCTCGCTGCTGGACGCGGGCACCTTCCGCGAACTGCTCGGCCCGTTCGACAAGATCGAATCGCCGTGGCTGCCGTTGCAGAGCGTCGTCTGCCAGGCGGATGACGGCTGCGTGATCGCGCGCGGCACCATCGGCGGCGAGCCCGCCGTGGTCGCCGCGATCGAATCCGCGTTCCAGGGCGGCAGCATCGGCGAAGTGTCGGGCAGCAAGATCGCCGCGGCGCTCGAGCTGGCCTTGCGCGACTGCGAACGCGGCAAGACCGTGCGGCCGGTCGTGCTGTTCGAAACCGGCGGCGTGCGGCTTCAGGAAGCCAACCTCGGCCTCGCGGTGATCGCGGAGATTCAGGCGGCGATCGTCGCACTGCGGCGGCATGTGCCGGTGGTCGGCGTGATTGCGGGCATGGTGGGCTGCTTCGGCGGCATGTCGCTGGCGGCGGCCTTGTGCTCGTACCTGGTTGTCACGAAGCAAGGGCGGCTCGGCATGAACGGGCCCGAAGTGATCGAACAGGAAGCCGGCATCGACGAACTCGACGCCAGCGATCGCCGCCGCGTATGGCAACTGATCGGCGGCGAACAGCGCACGGCTACGGTGCTCGCCGATCAACTGGTCGACGACGACTCCAACGCGGTGCGCACTGCCGTGCGTTCCGCCTTCGAGCAAGGCGTGCCCGCCGCGCATCGCAGCGAACAGGTCGACATGTTCCTCGACCGGCTCGCGCGGATCGATCCCGCCTGCGTCACGCCCGAAACCATGCGCGACGTGTTCAACCGTCAACCGCAAAGCGATTCGCGCAAGGAGCAAGCATGAGCGACGCAAAACTCAGCCGCGGCGCGCGCTGGTTCCAGGCACTGGCCGGCGAATCGGCCAGCCAGGCGCCTGTGTTGAGCGGCGACGCACCGCTCGGCGCAGAGACCGCACACTTCTTCTCAGTCGTGCCGGACCCCGCCAACCGCTTTCCGCGCGCCACCGACAACGTGGTCGGACTGGAACAGGGCTGGCGGCTCGCGCGCGCCGTGCGCGACGCCATTGCGCGGGACGAAGCGAGCGGCACGCGCCACCCGATCGTCGCGATCGTCGACGTGAAAAGCCAGGCGTACGGCTATCGCGAGGAGATGCTCGGCATTCACCTGGCGTGCGCCGCGGCGGTCGACGCCTACGCCGCCGCGCGCGATGCCGGTCATCCGGTGATCGCGCTGATCGTCGGGCCGGCCATGTCGGGCGCGTTCCTCGCGCACGGCTATCAAGGCAACCGCATCGTCGCGCTCGACGCGCCCGGCACCATGGTTCATGCGATGGGCAAGGAAGCCGCCGCGCGCGTGACGCGCCGCACGGTCGAAGAACTCGACGCGCTCGGCGAAACCATCGTGCCGATGTCGTACTCGATGGCGTCGTTCGCCAGGCTCGGCTTGCTCGATCAGTTGATCGACGGCGTCGATGCCGATGCGCCGGACGCCGCGCAGATCGAGCGCGTGCGCCAGGTGTTGACCGAGCAGATCCGGAGCGTGCGCGACGATGGCCGCCGCAATCTCGCGCATCGGCTGGAATCCGAGGCGGCGCGGAAGAATCGCGCGGCGTCGATCGAAGTGCGCCGGCGTCTCGCCGAACAGTGGGACGCGGTGTAATGCAAGTCTGTGCCGCAGCGCCGTTTGCAATCGACCACGCGCTCTCGTGCGATGTGCGATGGCGGCCGCACGACTTGCTGCGTCTGCAACGTCTGGAAGCGTTTGACGATGAACCGTCGTGGGTGCGCGAGGCTTTCGGGCGCGCACCGTATGCGGTCGTACGACGCGCGCTGGCGGCGGATGGGTTCGTCGCGATCGGGATGCGCGGTGTTGGGCGTTCGGAGCGTTACGGCACGTGGGCATCGTCGGCGGATGTAGTGAGCACCGTGTCGCCGGAAGCTCTTTCACGCCCACCGCTCGCCGGCCGTGATGCATTGCCCGCCTTCGCCGCACTCGCCGCATTGCAAAACGACGCGACGGGTCCGCTTAATGCATTCGCCTGGGGACCGACCGGCAGCGCCGGTTTCGAACTGGCCACACACGTGCCGACGGTGACGGCATCAAGCGATCTCGATCTGCTCATCCGAACGCGCGACAAACCGCTCACGTCAGACATGGCGGGCGAATTGCTGCACTATCTGCAAGCGCTCGCACAACGCATCGGCGTTCGCGTGGACGCGCAACTCGATACACCCGCCGGCGGTGTGGCGCTGATTGAATGGGCCGCGGGCAAACCACGTGTGCTGGCACGCCACGCGCGCGGCCCGCAACTGATCGCCGATCCGTGGGGCTCCGCGTCTCATGGCGACGACGCCTGATGCTCGCGCTGCTTTTCCCCGGGCAAGGCGCGCAGAGCGATGGCTTCCTGCATCGTTTGCCGGAGCATCATGCGGTCCGCGACACGCTCGACGAAGCGTCACACGTGCTCGGCGTCGATGTGCTCACACTGGACACGCCGGACGCCTTGCGCTCGACCGTCGCCGTGCAGATCGGCCTGACGGTCGCGGGCGTGGCGCTTACACGCGCGCTGGCTGCCGAACGTTTCGTGCCGGAGATCAGCGCGGGCTTGTCGGTCGGCGCGTATCCGGCGGCAGTGAGTTGCGGCGCGATTCACTTCGAAGACGCGTTGAAAATGGTTCGCCGCCGGGCCGAGCTGATGGAGACAGCATACCCATCCGGTTATGGGCTTGCCGCGATAGCGGGCTTGACTGAGTACCAAGTGGAAACGCTCGCTGCGCGCCACGCCGATGAAGTCCAGCAACACGTCTACATTGGCAATGTCAACGCGCCGCGCCAGATCGTCATAGCGAGCGCAAATGATGCACTGGACGCCTTCATCAAACGCGCGCTGGCTGCGGGCGCGCGCAAGGCCACTCGCCTCGCGGTGAGCGTGCCGTCGCATTGCGAATTGCTCGCGCAAGCCACGGACGAACTGATCGCCTACGCGAAGGACATGCCGTTTCACACGCCAAAAAGCATCTATGTCGGCAATCGCGGTGGCCGTCCGTTGTATACGGCGGACGCGATCCGCGACGACCTCGCCACCAATATGCGCTACACCGTGCGCTGGTTCGACGCGCTCACGGTGATGCAGGAAATGGGCGCACATGTGCTGATCGAAGCGCCGCCGGGCCAGGTCTTGACCGACATTGCGCGCGAATACCTGCCGGAGACCGCCGCGCTCGCCGCCAGCACTTTCTCGTTCGATCGACTCGTGGCCACCGCGCGACGGCGTCTCGACGCGCATTGAATGATGGACGGCATGTTCCTCATGCTTGCCTCAGCGTTTCTCGATCAACTGCCGCCCCATCGCCTTCGCATACTGATCGAGCGCGTTTCGCGCGACACGTGATGCCGCGAGCACGCCGACATCGGCGTCATCGCGGTAATACATCGCGACGTCGATCGGCGGCGGCAGCGGATGCACCTGCAACTGCCCCAGTTCGCCGCTGCTCAGATAAGGCTCGACAAATAGCGCGGGCACCGCGGCAATCCCATAGCCGTCGCGCAGCAGTTTCACGATCACCGCGACCGATGGCATGCAGGTCACCTGAGTCTGCGCGAGCGGCATACCGGCGCGTTTGGCGAGCGCGTGCACGATCGCCTCGACGGCGACTTGCGGCGCGGTGCCACGGCCAAACGTCAGCACGGGCTTGCTCAACACGGTCTGCACGTGTTTCGCGCGGCTGGCCGGAATCAGATCGCTGCGCGCGATCCAGCGCACGGGGTAGCTCGCCAATAAGGTCGACACGATCGACGCTTCAGGCTCCGCGGTTTCTTCCACTTGAATCACCAGATCCAGTTCGCCCGCGCGCAAGCGCGGCCCGAGTATCGCGCTCGAATCGACCGTGAGATCCACGACGATACGGTTGTACTCGAGGTTCAGCAGGCGGATGTAGTCCGGCAGCCAGCTATGCACGACCGTCTCGATCACGCCGAGGCGCAAACGCGTCGCCACTTGTGTCTCGTCCTGCGCGGCCAGTTGCAGCGAGCGCGTGGCCTGCACCACCGAGCGCGCATGCGCGAGCAGCCGCTCGCCATTCGCTGTGAGCTGAAATTCGGCCGCATCGCGCTCGATCAACTCGACGCCCAACTCCGCTTCGAGCGTTTTGATGCGCAGCGAAATCGCTGCGGGCGTCGCATGCATGGCGGCGGCCGTCGCGCGAAAACTGCCTAGACGGGCGAGCGTCAGAAACGTTTCGACAAAGCGGGTATTCATGGCGGAGTTCTCATAACAGCGGCGGGTTGCACGCGATCATCGCCGTGAACGGGCCACGGCGCCGTTAAGTTTAATTTAACGAAACCCAATAAAAACTCGCTGGATGGATATTTTTGACGTTACTAATCTGGGTTGCATCCGCGACAGTTTTTCAGCCACGCGATCTACCTGGAGTCGAGCAGTCCATGTCCTACACGCCGTCCGAGTTTCGTCAGCAGATACGCAGCCGTCGCCTGTCCGGCCCCACCGCGGGTTATTGCGGCGACTATGCGCAAGCCAATCTCGCCATCCTGCCCAAACAGCACGCCGACGATTTCCTGCGCTTCTGTACGCTGAATCCGAAGGCGTGTCCGCTGCTGGGCATCGGTGAACCAGGCGACTGGCGCGTGCCCGCGCTCGGCGCCGACCTCGACATCCGCAATGACGTGCCGGCGTTTTACGTGTACCGGCATGGCGAGCGCGCCGAAGAAGTGCGCAGCCTCGACGAATTGTGGCGCGACGATCTGGTGGTGTTCGCGATCGGCTGCTCGTTTTCTTTCGAAGAAATGCTGCGGCGTGAAGGCATCGCGCTGCGCCATATCGAACAGCAGGTCAACGTGCCGATGTATCGCACCCGCGAGCGTAACGTGGCGGCCGGCGTGTTCGGCGGCAATCGCGTCGTGTCGATGCGGCCGATGAAAGCCGCCGACGCCATCCGCGCGATCCAGATCACCAGCCGCTTTCCCGCCGTGCACGGCGCGCCGGTTCATATCGGCGATCCGTCGCTGATCGGCATTCGCGATCTGGCGCGTCCCGATTTCGGCGACGCCGTCGAAGTACGCGGCGACGAGCTGCC
This sequence comes from Paraburkholderia sp. BL17N1, assembly GCF_003634175.1. Taxonomy (NCBI): domain Bacteria; kingdom Pseudomonadati; phylum Pseudomonadota; class Betaproteobacteria; order Burkholderiales; family Burkholderiaceae; genus Paraburkholderia; species Paraburkholderia sp. BL17N1. The sequence continues at coordinate 2,722,808 of NZ_RBIW01000002.1, read as the reverse complement.
TGTGTTCTGGGCTTGCGGAGTCACACCGCAAGCCGCCATCGAAAGCGCGCGTCTGCCGTTCGCGATCGCTCACAAACCGGGGCACATGCTCGTCACCGATATTCCCAACACCACGCTGGCGATGCTGTAGCCGCAGCCTTTGTGCCCTCACCCGCCGTGCGACGAGACACGGCCAACGACGACCGGAGTACAAGCATGGAAACCGAAGCGCAGTTGACCGCCGACGCCGAGCATTATGCCGAGTCCGGTGCAGGACAAGGCCCGTTCGCGTGGTATCGGCAGATCTCCGCCAGCGAGAAGCGCGCCTTCTGGAGTTGCAAGATCGGCTACGTGCTCGACGCCATGGACACGCAGTTCCTGAGCTTCGTGATACCGACACTCATAGCGACGTGGGGCATCACGCGCGGCGACGCCGGTCTGATCGGCACCGTCACGCTGCTGAGTTCAGCGCTTGGCGGCTGGGGTGCCGGCGTGCTGTCGGATCGCATCGGCCGGGTGAAGACCTTGCAGATCACGATTCTCTGGTTCGCGGTCTTCACGCTGGCTTGCGCGCTGGCGCAGAATTTCTCGCAGCTGTTGTGGGCGCGCGGGCTGATGGGCCTCGGCTTCGGCGGCGAGTGGACGGCCGGCGCGGTGCTGATCGGCGAAGTGATCCGCGCGCGCGATCGTGGCAAGGCGGTCGGACTCGTGCAGGCGGGCTGGGCAATCGGCTGGGGTATCTCGACGCTGCTCTTCATGGCCGTGTTCTCGCTGGTCCCGGCCGATTACGCGTGGCGCGTGCTGTTCGCAATCGGCATTGCGCCGGCGCCGTTCGTGATCTGGATCCGCCGCTTCGTGGACGAGCCCGAGGTGCATCGGCAGCAGAAAGCGGCGCAGGCCGCCACGCAAACGCGCACTTCGCTGCTCGATATTTTCCGTGGCGAGATCGTCTGGACGACGCTGCGCGCGTCCGTGCTGGCAACCGGCGTGCAAGGTGGCTACTACGCGGTAACCACCTGGCTGCCGACGTATCTGAAGACCGAACGGCATCTGAGTGTGATCGGCACCGGCAGCTATCTGGGCGTGGTGATCGTCGGTTCGTATTGCGGCTACCTGACCGGCGCTTATGTCAGCGACAGAATCGGCCGCAAGCGCGCCTTCATCGCGTTCGCTCTGGCGTCGTGCGCGATTGCGCTGATCTATACGCAACTGCCGCTCGATAACCTTTCGATGCTCGCGCTCGGTTTCCCGCTCGGCTTCTGCGCGTCCGGCATTTTCTCGGGCATGGGCGCGTTCCTCACCGAGCTGTTTCCCACGCGGATTCGCGGCTCCGGTCAGGGCTTCTGCTACAACTTCGGGCGGGCGGTCGGCGCGACGTTTCCGTTCCTGATCGGCTACGTGTCGCAAACGACGACGCTCGGCCACGCGATCGGCGTGTTCGCTGCGGCGGCGTACGGCATAGTGATCCTCGCCGCGTTGACGCTGCCTGAAACCAGAGGACGGCAACTCAGCGCGTGAGCCGCCGCGGCGCGCGCGTTCAAGCCTGTTCAGGCGCGCGCCCGATCACATGCGAATCCGACGCCGCCGAGCCGTCCGCATGCCCGCGTTCGCGTCCCGCGGTCACGACCGCACCCGTGCCGCCCGGACGGCCCACCGACTTCGCATGACGCTCGATCAGCCGTTGCAGTAAGCAGAACGCGCACAGCAAGGCGCCGATCACGATGCGGGTCCACCACGAACTGAGCGTGCCGTCGAACGTGATCAGCGTCTGGATCGTGCCGAGAATGCCAACGCCGAACAGCGAGCCGATCACATAGCCGACGCCGCCCGTCAGCAGCGTGCCGCCGATCACGGTCGCGGCGATCGCATCGAGTTCCATGCCCTGCCCTTGCAAGCCGTAACCCGACAGCACATAGAACGTAAAGACCGCGCCGCCTAGCGCCGAACAGAAGCCGCTCAGCGCATACACGCCGATGCGCGTGTGCGCCACCGGCAAGCCCATCAGCAAAGCCGAACGCGCGTTGCCGCCGACCGCATAGACGTTGCGGCCGAAGCGCGTGAAATGCGCCACGTAAATCGCGGCCAGCAGCGTGACGAACGCGATCAGCACATTAGCCGTCACCGAGCCGACGCCGATGTCGAAGCGAAACGCCGATATCTTCTGGAACGTCGGATCGGTGATGGTGATCGACTGTGTCGTGATCAGAAAGCACAAGCCGCGCGCGAAGAACATGCCTGCCAGCGTGACGATAAAGGCCTGCAAGCGGAAGAAGTGAATCAACGCGCCCTGCACCGCGCCGAACACCGTGCCCATCAGCAGCACGATCGGCAGGATCACCCAGACTGGCCAATGCAGATGTTCGGACAGCACCGCCTCGACGATGGTCGTCAGCGCGACGACCGAGCCCACCGACAGGTCAATGCCGCCGGACACGATCACGAACGTCATGCCGATCGCCACGATCAGCAGGAACGCATTGTCGACCAGCAGATCGAGCAGCACTTGCCACGAGAAAAATCCGGTGTACATGACCGAGCCGAATCCGAACAGCGCGCAGAACAACAGGATCGTCACGGCGATCGGCAGCGTGCGCGGATCGACAATATGAGCCCAGGCTTCGAGGATGCGTCTCATCGCGCCACTCTCCGTTGCGTGACAAGCGCCATGCCGAGCGCGCGCGCCGACGGCGACTGGATCACACTCACCGCGAGCACGACGGCCGCCTTGACGACGAGCGTGGCTTCCGGCGGCACGCCGATCGAATAGGTGGTGTACGTGAGCGTCTGAATGATGAGCGCGCCCAGCACCGTGCCCGCGAGACTGAAGCGGCCGCCGAGCAGCGACGTGCCGCCGAGCGTCACCGCGAGGATCGCATCGAGTTCGAGCAGCAGGCCGGCGTTATTGCCGTCGGCGCTGCGCACGTTCGAGCTGATGAGAATGCCCGCCATCGCCGCGGTCAGTCCCGAGAAGCCATACACCGTGAAAACGAGCGCCTTGGAGCGCAAGCCGACCAGACGCGTGGCGACCGGATTGACGCCGATCGCGCGAATGAACAGTCCGAGCGCGGTGCCTTCGACGAGCGCGGCGGTTGCCAGCACCGACACCGTGGCGATCCACACCGAACACGGCACGCCGAGCCAGTAACCGCCGCCCACAAACAGATAGCCCGGCGCGCCGATCGGAATGATCTGCCCCGCCGTCAGCAATTGCGCGATGCCGCGCCCGGCGACCATCAGGATCAACGTGGCGATGATCGGCTGCATCCCGACGAACGACACCAGCAAGCCATTCCACATGCCGCTCAGCACGCCGACGATCAAAGCCGCCAGCAGTGCCTGCGCGATCAGTCCGCCAGTCGGCACCGGCTGCGTGGCGAGTATCGTGGCCGCGGCGGCGCCCGCGATCGCCACCACCGCGCCGACCGAAATATCGATGCCGCGCGTCGCGATCACCAGCGTCATGCCGGTCGCGACGAGCACCAGTGGCGCGGCACGATTGAACACATCGATCGGCGCGCCGAACAGATGGCCGTCGAGCATGCGTAGCGACAGGAAATGCGGATTGACCCACAGGTTCAGCCCGCACAACAACACCAGCGTGACGCACGGCCAGATCAAAGGACGCTCGGCGCCGTCGCGTACGAACCAGTTAGATAGCTTCATTCGCCGCTCCCCGCGATGAGTCGATAGATATTGTCTTCGTTCGACGCCTTGCCGGCCACTTCGGCGATCTTGCGACGGTCGCGCAACACCACCACGCGATGGCTCACGCGCAGCACCTCGCTGATCTCCGACGAAATGAACAGGATGCTCAGACCGCTCGCGCATAGCGCCAGCAGACGATCCATGATGTCGAACTTGGCCGCAACGTCGATGCCGCGCGTGGGTTCGTCGAGGATCAGCAGTTTGGGATCGGTGGCGAGCCAGCGCGCCAGCAGCGCTTTCTGCTGATTGCCGCCGGACAGCAGACCGATCGGCTGTTCCGCATCCGCGGCCTTGATGCCGAGCCGCTCGATCCATAGATCCGCCAGTTCGCGCGCGCGTTGCCGGCTGATCTTGCGCCACCAGCCGCGCCGCGCCTGCAACGCCAGCAGAATGTTTTCGCGGATCGACAGTTCCGCGACGATGCCCTCTTTCTTGCGGTCTTCCGCGCAATAGCCGATGCCGTGGCGCACCGCGTCGCGCGGCGAACGCAGCCGCACCGGGCGCCCCTTCACCAGGATCGTGCCGCTGTCGGCACGGTCCGCACCGAACAGCAGCCGTGCGGTTTCCGTACGGCCCGAGCCGAGCAAACCAGCAAGACCAAGGATCTGGCCGGGCCGCACGTCGAGATCGATCGGCTGCAGCGAGCCGCGCCGTCCCACGCCGCGCAACTCGACGAACGGCTGGCCGGTCTGCGCGGCCTGTTTTTCTTCCGTGTCGTGCCCTTCCTGCGCGGCTTCGCGCAAACGTGCGCTCATCCGCTCGTGGCCGACCATCTTCGATACCAATTGATCGGCCGGCAGATCGCGCGCGAGATATTCGCCTTCGCGCTCGCCGTTGCGCATTACCGTGATGCGATCGGAGATGGCGTACGTCTGCTCGATGAAATGCGTGACGAACAAAATTGCAATGCCCGATTGCTTAAGATGCCGAAGGATTTTGAAAAGCTGACTGACCTCACCGTCGTCGAGGCTCGAGGTCGGTTCGTCGAGGATCAGCACGCGCGCATCGACCGAAAGCGCTCGCGCGATGGCCACCATCTGCTGCACGGCGATCGGATAGGCGTCGAGCGATCGCGTGACGTCAAGACTCACGTCGAGGCGCGCCAGCGCGGCTTGGGCGCGCCGCTTGATATCGGGCCAATCGATCGCGCCGAAGCGCCGTGGCTGCCGCCCCGCAAAAATGTTTTCCGCAACGGAGAGGTTCGGACACAGATTCACTTCCTGGTACAGCGTGCGCACGCCGGCCGCTTCAGCTTCCTGCGGCGAAGCGAACGCCACCACTTGGCCACCGAGGCTGATCGTGCCGGCGTCCGGCGCTAACACACCGGTAAGCACGTTGATCAAAGTGGATTTGCCCGCGCCGTTCTGCCCCATCAACGTGTGGATCTCGCCGGGGAACAGGCGGAAATCGACCCGCTGCAGCGCCTTCACGCCAGGAAATGTCTTGCTGATGCCGGCGGTCGCGAGAATCGGCTCGACGCGATTCGTGGTGCCGTCGGCATGGGTTGCGGCGGCGCCGATGATGCCGGCCGGCGGGTTCGGTTCAGATGCGGGATGCGTCATAGGCCTCGCTCGATCGGCGGTGCGTGGTTCGGCGGCCTCCAGCGGCCTCGAGCCGGCAGTGCGCGGAAAAGAGGCCGCCGCTGCCCAAGCAGTCGGACGGCCAGGCACCACTGGAGAAACCTTTTTTCGTGTGTCGGTACCGCGCTTCCCGTTGCGCTTGTCCGCGTTTCCATACCCGCTTCTTACAGTCAGGAAGCCTTATCAATTGCCGTCAGTACTTGCGCGTCGGCAGTGTCTGCGCGGCGACACTCATCGGGAAGACCGTCTCTTCCGTCAGGATGCGCTTAGGCAGCTGCTTGCCGGCCACGACATCTTTCACCGCCGACATCAATTGCGGACCCAGCAGCGGACTGCACTCCACATCAACATTCATCTTGCCCGCGGCCATGGCCTGGAAGCCGCCCTTGGTCGCATCGAACGAAACGACGATGATGTCCTTGCCCGGATGCATGCCGGCCTCTTCCATCGCCTGGATGGCGCCGAGCGCCATATCGTCGTTATGCGCATAAACTACATTTATTTTATTTCCGTATGTCTTTATAAACGCTTCCATGACCTGCTTGCCGCCGGCGAGCGTGAAGTCGCCGCTTTGCGACGCAATGATCTTGAACTTGGGATCGTTCTTGATCACTTCGAGGAGACCCGAGTGCCGGTCGTTGGCGGGCGCCGATCCGACCGTGCCCTGAAGTTCAGCGATGTTGATCGGGCCTTGGTCGTTCTTGTAGTGATCCGCGAGCCAATGACCACCGCGCCGGCCTTCTTCCAGGAAGTCCGATCCGATCATCGTCACATAAAGCGAGGGGTCTTTCGTATCGATGTTCCGGTCGGTGAGAATCACGGGAATTTTCGCGGCTTTAGCCTCGCGCAGTACCGGTTCCCAGCCCGACTCGACGACCGGCGAAAACGCAATCACGTCGACTTTTTGCGCGATGTAGGAACGGATCGCCTTGATCTGGTTTTCCTGCTTCTGCTGGGCGTCGGAGAATTTGAGCTTGATCTTCGCGTCGGCCGCCGCGGACTTGATCGACTCGGTGTTGGCGGTGCGCCATGCGCTTTCCGCGCCGACCTGCGCAAAACCCAGCGTGATCTGTTTGTCCTGCGCGTAAGCGCCCGGCATAGCCAGCGTCAGCGCACCGAAGCCCGCGCAAAGTGCGAGCGCGCTCAACGCACGACATGCGGCGCGTCGTGTATTCGCCATGACTGTCTCCTGATCGTTGTTGTGTAGGCGACCCATCGAATCCGCCCAGCCGTTGCGGCCCTCACGGTGCGTGGATCGTGATGTAGCGTAGTGTGTAGGGCGTTAACCGTCCAATCATATGATTCGCGTCGGCGATATCAATTTTGGTATAGGGCGTCTGGCGGTTGTGGGTGGTCGCGGGGCGTGATGCCTGGGTGGCTCGGGCGCGTTGCCTGGCGTTACTGCATTCGCGCTTTTTTTATGCGCTTACGTGTTCCGTGGCTTGGTGGCCTGGTGGCTTGGTCAGCTCTGCGGCGCAACCGCCCTCGCCCAATGCACACCACACATTAGCGAACACCCGCACGCGGCGTCACCCATCGAAACGTGAGGTTGATGCGCTCGCCCGCCACTCGCGGCTCTTTGGGCACCCGGTGCCGCCACCCGGCCTGTGTGTCGCCCTTCATCACCAGCAAGCTGCCGCCTTTCAGCGAAAAAGACTGCATGACGCCGGTCTTGTTGTGCCGCAGATCGAACGTGCGAGCGACCCCCAAGCTCACCGAGGCAATCACCGGATGCGTGCCGAGTTCAGGCTCGCGATCCGCATGCCAGCCCATGCTGTCCGTGCCGCTTCGGTAGCGGTTGAGCAGCACGCTATTAAAATGCGCGTCGCAAATCGACTCCACCGCGGACTTCAACTCGGCGACGGTCGGCGTCCAGGCTTGTGGCACGTTGCGAATACCTGAGTAGACATAGACGGCGTCAGGCTCGCCCTGCCACGCGGTCAGCCGTGGCAGCGGCACACGCCCGGCAGGCGTGCCCATCATGTCCTGACGCCATTCGACTTCGTCGATGAGGTGCGTCAAGGCCCGTGCCGCCGCTTCAGACGACAGCCAATCGGGATACCAGTCGACGTCGGGCGTCGGCAGAGCATCGGAAAAATCCGCAAAAAGATCCGTCATGAGAATGCCTGAGTACAATCGCGCGCACAAAGCGCGACTGGATGAGAACCTTGGCTATTATGGCGGCAACGATAACGACGCTACTACGCGTGGCTTGCGGTCTGATCCGGCGCCGTCCTTTTCATTTCGCTCACGTCACCTTCAAGGAACCATCCAATGATTCTTTCCGACCAGGCGCTCAATCAGCTTTTCCGCGAAGCGCGCACGCATAACGGCTGGCAGCCAAAACCGGTCGACGACGCCGTGCTCAAGCAACTCATCGAACTCGTGCTGCTCGGCCCGACATCGGCCAATTCGAGTCCGGGCCGCTTCGTCTTTGTCAGAACGCAGGAGGGCAAGGAAAAACTGCGCCCGGCTTTGTCACCAGGCAATCTCGAGAAGACGATGGCAGCGCCGGTCACAGCGATCGTCGGCATGGATATGGCGTTTTACGAGCACCTGCCGAGGCTGTTTCCGCATGCCGATGCACGCAGCTGGTTTGCCGGTAACGAGAAGGCGATCGCCGACACGGCATTTCGCAATTCGACACTGCAAGGCGGCTATCTGATTCTCGCCGCGCGCGCGCTCGGCCTGGACACGGGCCCAATGTCAGGGTTCGATGCCGCCAAGGTCGACGAAGCGTTCTTTGCCGGCACGACCGTGAAGTCGAACTTTCTGATCAATCTGGGCTACGGCGACCCGTCGAAACTGTTCCCGCGCAGCCCGCGCTTCGCTTTCGACGAGGCCGCGCGGATCGTCTGACGTAGGATGCCCGGCACGTCGCTGCGCGGTCAAGTCAAGATCGCCACGTAGAAGACCACGGCGCCGATCAAGGCGCCGATGAAGCAGAAGCCCTCTTCGGCTTCGTCGCCGTTGGACCGCACCCAGGCCCCCACGACGCCGAACAGCCCCGCGATGCCGAGAGCGACGCTAAGCATGACGACATAGAACAGCGCGCTCTTGCCCAACTCGGAAAAATCGATGTTGCGCACGCCGAAGTACAAGCCGATCGCCATTACCGAAATGACCACGAGTGGCAGCATGACGTGGCTGCCCTCATATCCGACGTGATGCGCGTGGCGGAACGGGTTGCCTGATCTGAGCAGCTTCATATGTGCCTCCTGCTTTGCCCTCTGCCGGCGACAGTACGAACCGCGAGCGGACTGCGCGGGCCCTCGCTGTGGCCTTTGCCCTGACTGCGATACAAGCCGGTTCTATTTGAGAATAGTCCACGCCCGACCACAATTCAAAGCCCATTTAATTCGAACCTATCGGCAGCCTGAACGGCCTACCCTCAGCCGCTTCGGTTGCTGCAATGCAATACCGCGCGCATGCCTGTTAGCCTTGGACGGTTCGCCGTAGCGGCGTCAATTTGGCGCGCCCGGCAGGCGGTTGCACATCTCGGTAGAATGGATCGGCTCGTTCGCCACGCATTGCCGCGGTCGGCGAGCCGCCGCCGCTCCGCCGTGTGCCGGCCCCTTCCCGTCCTGATCCTCTCTATGCGCCGCTCATCGTTTCTTGTTCGCTTCATCCTGATTGGCATTCTCCTGCATATCTACGTGGGCTTGCGTCTGATTCCGGACATGCCGATCGATATGACCGGCCGATGGCTGTGTGCGTTGTGGCTCGTGCTGTCGATCTTTCTGATTCCGCTCGGCATGCTGGCGCGCACGATCAAACAACAACCGCTCGGCGATCGGCTCGCATGGGTCGGCCTGCTGGCGATGGGCTTCTTTTCGTCGCTGCTGGTCCTGACATTCGCGCGCGATCTCGTGCTCGCTTCGCTCCTTACCGTCGATGCAATCTGGCCGAACACCATTGCCATCCCACACTGGCGAACAGGCTCCGCCGCGGCTGTGCCGCTGCTCGCGCTGCTTTCCACGCTCGTCGGCCTGTTCAACGCTCGCCGCCGCGCCAAGGTGGTGACGATCGAAGTGCCCATCGACGATTTGCCCGCCGCGCTCGACGGCTTCACGATCGTGCAGATCAGCGATATTCACGTCGGCCCGACCATCAAACGACGCTATGTCGATGCAATCGTCGACGCGGTGAATCGCCTCAAGCCGGATCTGATCGCTGTCACCGGCGATGTCGTGGACGGCAGCGTGCCGCAACTGACCAACCATACGCAGCCGCTGTCACGGTTGAGCGCACGCCATGGCGCTTTTCTCGTTACCGGCAATCACGAGTATTACGCCGGCGCCAACGCCTGGATCGACGAATTCCGGCGCCTGGGATTGAACGTCCTGCTGAACGAGCACGTGATCGTGGATCACGACGGCGCACGTGCCGTGATCGCCGGCGTGACCGACTATTCAGCGGGCCATCACGACCCGGCGCACCGCAGCGATCCAGTCGCGGCGCTGGCCGGCGCGCCTGGCGACGTACTGATCAAGGTGCTGCTCGCCCACCAGCCGCGCTCAGCCGAAGCCGCCGCAGCAGCCGGCTTCACGCTGCAGCTATCCGGCCACACGCATGGCGGCCAGTTCTTCCCATGGAATTTCTTCGTGCGGCTTCAGCAGCCGTTCACCGCCGGCCTCGCGCGGCTGAATGGACTCTGGGTGTACACGAGCCGCGGCACAGGCTACTGGGGACCGCCGAAGCGCCTGGGTGCACCTTCCGAAATCACGCGCTTGCGCCTCGTACCCGGCGAGCCCGATTAAGGCCCGATAGGTCCGATCAAGGCGCCCGTTACTGCGCGGGCGCCACCGCCACGCTCACTTGCGGTGCGAACGCCACCACCACTTGCATGCCCGGTGTCACGCCGGTGATCTTGGCGGGATCGCGGCCCTGGATATGAAACAGGGACCCATTCGGGTCTTTGAGCGCCATGATGCCGGAAACATGGTCGATGGACTCGACCCGGGCGTGCACACTCTGCACCGTGTTCGACTGGGCAATCTGAGCCGCTGCCGCTTGACCGTTCGCGCTCTGCGTGACGCTGATTACGGCATTGCGCATCATGCGGATGTGAACCTTGCCGCCTTGCCTGATCTGCGCGAGATTGCGCGTGTCGGTAATGGTGAATGACGCTTCACCGCCTTGCGCGTCGAGCACAGTGACTGAATGGTTAGCCTGATCGACCGACTTCACGACACCGTCTGCCTGCAGCGTGCTGCTGCCTTCGAACGGCGCCGGCAGAGCTGCGGCTGACGACACGAGCGGAGCGGCAGCGATCAGCGCGCCGGCGATGACGCCAAGAGCTTTAACTTTCATAGATTCCTCGATTCGGATGAGCGGCGGAAATAACGACGTCGTGCGGATCACGGCGTAACGCTGCAAGAGCGAAAACCCCGACAAATAAGACCGCGCATTTAAGCGCCAAGGCCGCGCGACGTGTTCCGGATGATTCAGACAGTGTGTTTTCCGGGACGGCTACCGTCAATATTCGGAGTCCGTATTTATGTAGGAATAGCTCTCCCATGCATACGGAAACTTCCCCAAAGATGGCATGCAATTCATTCGCCGCCTCGCTCCGTCGCGACTTGACTTACCTTTGCAGAGATGCCTAAAATCCGCCCAGTTCATTTACCCGGGATCACGATCTTGGACAGTAGCAGTAGTACCCGTCGAGCTTCGATTCGCCCGATCGCCTGATCGGCAAGATTTCCGCGCCAGTCTTTGTCTGTCGCCGTCTTGCCTTCGGGCCGGCGGTGCACGTCGTTGATACCCACTTTTTACCAGCGAAATTGCCAGTAAGTTGCAGTGAAGTGCCGCACGGCTCCATGCCGTGCCGACCTTGCTCGACTGTCGGCGCCGTGAACCGTTCGTTCGCGCTGCGCCGCGCCTGAACGCGCCCGCGTCCCATCGAGACGGACGTGCTGCTGTCACGTGTACGGTTCACACTGTGCAGTTTTGCGCCTCAACCTTGCTTACCGATGACCATCGAATTCGTCTGGCGGCTTCTCGCCGCCTTCGCCTGCGGCGTCGCGATCGGCCTCGAACGGCAGATACGTCAGCGCAATGCCGGCCTGCGCACCATCACGCTGGTCGCGAGCGGCGCGTGCCTGTTCGTCACGCTCGGCGTACTGACCGGCAACGGCACGGCCGGCATCACCCAGATCGCCGCCTATGTGGTCTCCGGCGTCGGCTTTCTCGGCGGCGGCGTGATCATGCGCGATAAGGGTTCCATCCAGGGAATCAACACTGCGGCAACCTTGTGGTGCTCGGCCGCGGTGGGCGTTTTGTGCGGCGCGGGTCATTACGGGCCGGCGCTCGCCGGCACCCTCGTCGTGCTGTTGACCAATACCGTGCTGCGCGAAGTCAGCCGTACGATCAACGCGACGCCGGTATCGAACGCCGACCTGGTCCGCGAATATGTGTTGACGATCGTCTGCCGGGAAGCCGACGAGATCCACATTCGTACCGCCGTCTCCAACTCCATGTATTCGACGCCGCTGTCGTTTCAAAGCCTGACGAGCGAGGACGTTGAAAACGACCCAGGACGCATTCGCGTTACGGCAACGTTGAAGATGCATCCCAAGGATCAGTCGAAGCTCGAACAGATGGCCAGCCGCATCAGCATGGAAAAGAGCGTTTCCAGCGTCAGTTGGACGGCCAGAGAGGCGGAGCCGACGCCGGAGCAAGCGTGAGGTGTAAGTTCCCTATCTGCGCGCGCATCGTCTACACTTGATCTGCAATAGATTTAGACAATGTTAATTCCGCGTCCTGAATATGGACTGTCCCATAACCATCGACTAAGCTCTGTCACCGTGAATTTTTCACACTCAACTAGGGAGTCTCGATTATGGAACACGGCATCATTGCATGGCTCATCATCGGCGCGATCGCTGGCTGGCTGGCAGGCGTGCTCGTCAAGGGCGGCGGCTTCGGCCTGATCGTCGACATCATCGTCGGGATTGTCGGCGCGTTTATCGGCGGCTGGCTCGCCGGCGTTCTGCACATTTCGCTGGGCGGCGGCTGGATCGGCTCGATCATCACGGCGGTGATCGGCGCGGTCATTCTATTGTTTCTTATCCGCCTCATTCGACGAGGTACCTGAGCGTAGCACCTGATGTCTTTCGGCGTCAGGGGCGAATGCCACCTGACGCCGGTTTGATCCGACAACCCGCGTTTAAAGCCTTGTCTCCACCGGCAACATCGAGCCGGTGTCCCGCAGCCGCGTATGCCAGGCGAAAGCCTGATCCAACAGATGCGGCGTTTGCCCGCCGCCCTTCAATGCTTCCCTATAGTAGTCGCGCAACAGATCGCGGTACAGCGGATGCACGCAATTGTCGATAATCAACGTTGCGCGTTCCCGCGGCGCGAGACCGCGCAAGTCGGCAAGTCCCTGCTCCGTCACGACCACGTCCACGTCGTGTTCGTTGTGATCGCAATGCGGCACCATCGGCACGATGCTCGAAATGCGGCCGCCCTTCGCCATCGACTTGGTCGCGAAGATCGCGCACGACGCGTTGCGCGCAAAGTCGCCCGAACCGCCGATGCCGTTCATCATGTGCGTGCCGCCCACGTGCGTCGAATTCACGTTGCCATAGATGTCGAATTCGAGCGCGGTATTCAACGCGATTAATCCGAGCCGGCGAATCACTTCAGGATGGTTGCTGACTTCTTGCGGACGCAGCACGAGCCGATCGCGATAGCGTTCGAGTTCGCCGAACACCTGTGCCTGTCGCGCTGCCGACAACGTGATCGACGCGCCGGAAGCGAACGTCACCTTGCCGGCATCCATCAGGTCGAAGGTCGAATCCTGCAGCACTTCTGAATAAATTTCGAAGGCGTCGAACGGTGAATCGACGAAACCGGCCAGCACGGCATTGGCAATCGTGCCGATGCCGGCCTGCAACGGCGGCAAGCGTTTGGGCATGCGCCCGCGCGATACTTCATGCTGGAAAAACTCGATCAGATGACCCGCGATCAATTCGGTCTCGGCATCCGCCGGCAACACGGTGGACGAACTGTCGGCCATATTGGTGATGACGATCGCCGCGATTTTCTCGCGCGGAATCTCGATAGCCGGCGTGCCGACCCGGTCTTGCGGACGGACGATCGGCAGCGGCTCGCGGTTCGGCCTGCGGCCCGGAATCCATATGTCGTGCAGTCCCTCGAGCGCGAGCGGTTGCGCAAGGTTGATCTCGACGATCACCTTGTCGGCGAGAATCGCGAAGCTCGCCGAGTTGCCCACCGAGGTGGTCGGCACGATGCCGCCGGTCTCGGTGATCGCGGTGGCTTCGATAATGGCGATATCGAGTTTGCCGAGCTGGTTCGCGCGCAGCATCTCGACCGTTTCAGACAGATGCTGATCGACGAACATGACTTCGCCGCGATTGATCGCGTCGCGCAGCGTCTTGTCCACCTGAAACGGCAAGCGGCGCGCCAGCACGTGCGCCTCGGTGAGCGTGCGGTCCACGTCGTGACCCAGCGACGCACCGGTCATCAACGTAATGCGCAGCGGTTTGCCTTCCTGACGGGCGCGCTCGGCAAGCGCAACGGGGACTGCTTTGGCATCGCCAGCGCGCGTGAAGCCGCTCGCGCCGACACACATACCGTCCTGAATCAGAAGCGCCGCCTCGGCGGCTGAAGTGATTTTTGCGCGCAATTCAGCGCAGCGAATCCGGTCTTGGTACATGAAACTGGGTCTCTCCATAGTCACCCGTCCAGACTACCAGTGCGCACGTCTGCGGTGTGCTTCGCTCGGTAGCCGGATTGTCGCACCCGCCGCGGCGTCACGATGGGACGCGGTCGCGGTCAGGTGATTCGTCGCGCGTCAAACGTTCGCGACGGGTCTTGCCCATACGTCAGATATAACGAGTGGCGCGGCCTAGCTGCCAAAGTAGATGTTGCAGAAGCTCACGGGCCCGACGCACTCGTCAGCTTTGAGTGCCGGTGTGGCACTGCGGCTTTTCGTTTCGGCATTCTTCGCGCGCTGCGCATTCGCCTGGGCAACCTGTTGTTCCGGGGCGGCCGGCGCCGTTTGCGCGTGAGCGACGACAGCGGACAAAGAGCAGGCAATCAGGGCAATCTTCAACACATTCATTTCGTTCTCCAGGACTTACGGTGCTGCCTTGCGGGAAACCCGTTGGGAAACCGCGAGGCAGTGATGAAACTATATGGCTGCCTGTCTCGCGGATAAATGGGGCGGTCCGGAAGTGATCCTTCCATCTTGCAGAAGGATCGCTGCACAGAGTCCATCGCCGCGTGCATCGATCAATGCGGGTTGAACGGCGCGTCCTTGTCGAGCAACGCCGTGCGAATGAAGTGCAGGCAACTCAGGATGCGCTGCAGGTCGTGACGCTTGTCGCGATCGGCATGAACCATTTGCAGCACGTCCTGCGCAAGCCAAGTGGCCGCGCGCACGGACAGCAGCGCTCGCTCCAGACCACGCGCGTCGGGCCGCTCGAAGAGCCGCGCGAGGTCGTCGCGCGCCTGCTCTACGGTGCTGGTCCAGCGCGGATGAAGAGCCTGCACGTAGTCGGCGCGCGCCATTTCGTTGCGCAGATCGATCACAGCGTGGCCGACTTCGAGCGTCGCGAGTGTCCAGCGCAACGCATCGCGACGGCGGCGGGAGCGTCGCGTCAATAGCATGCGCAACTGTGAAGTCAGGTCGTGCGTGCTCGACTGAAAGCGTTGATTGAGACCTGGCAGTGCGTCCTTGCACGCGAATACGACTTGCGCGCGTAAATCGCCCATGATTTTCCCGATGAGCCATGGCATGTCGGCCGGGAAGACCACCGCGAAAACGAGCGCCGCCAACAGCATCGACGCACTCAACGCGATGCCGTTGTTGATCAGCAGATCCGGCGCGTAAGTGACGACGTTGTCGGGTCCGGCGAGCAGGCAGAAGAACACTGAGAAACCGATCCCGTATCCCGCCGCCAGCTTGCGCGTGGCGATGAATGCGCCGAGCGCGAGCACCGGCGCCAGCGTCGCGCACAGCAGCGGAAAGCCGTCGATGTTCGGATACACGTAGCACGTGAACACGTAGCCGGTCACAGTGGCCAGCACCGCGCCGACGGCCATCTGCACGGCCATCTTCGACGGGTTCGGCGCAGTCGATGTCAGCGCGCACGCCAGCGCCGCGCCGATCACCGCAAGGCCGCCGCTCGGCCAGTCGGTCATGTACCAGAACCAGCCCGCGATCGCCATCACCACAGCCGAGCGGATAAACGTCAGCGCAACGACAAAGGTGTTGGTTTTGCTCACGTAGCGGCTTTTCGTTCGCGGATGGCTGTCGTCACGCTTTCGCTGCGTCACGGATGCGTAGGTCTGCGAGTAGCGGATCCATTCGTCGACGAACCGGTACAGCAACTCCGCCGCCGTATCGAAGTCCGCCAGCGATTCGGCGGGCGCGGCTTCCAGCGGCCGTCTCGTTTCACGCACACGCCTCGGCAGGCTCGCCTGGAAATGTCGCAAACGGGCGGCCGTGCGCGATGCATCCACCGCAGACTCGAACTGCGGGGCCATGAGCGCGGCCAGTTCGTCGAAATACGGTTTGATCGCCGCGACGATCGGCGCCGAGCCGTTCGCATGTAGCCGCTTGAGCAGTTGATGCAGCGCATGCAGCCGCGCACAGGCATCCATGAACTCGCCGTTCAGACGACCAAAATGCTGATTGCGCGAGCGCATGGCCGGGTCTTCGAAGGCGGCAAAAGTACGTGTCGCCTCGAACCCGACGATCTCGTCGACGAGATTCGCGAAGCGCCGCTCGAACTGGCCCCGCTTGATGCCGCGAGCCAACACGTCGGCAGCGAACGCAGTAAAATTTCCGTACCGAATTTGTAGCGCGCGCCGCAGCGCGAGGCTCGACCGCTGCGGCACGATCAGCGCGCTCACCGCGCTCGAAGTCACGATGCCAACCGCCACTTCCGCCGCGCGCGTAAGCGCTGCCAGGAACAGGTCGTGAGGCACTGTGACGTTCGGGATGCCGATCAGCGCAGCGGTATAACCCGCGAGCACAAAGCCGTACCATCTGAAATGCCGATACCGGACCGCTGCCGCAATGCAGGCGCTCACCCAGCCGATCATGCCGAGCATATACAACTCGGGCTGCTGGACGAACAGCGCGCCGAGCACCAGCGCGGCGACCGTGCCCGCCGCCGTCCCGAGAATCCGGTAGAAACTCTTGGCCAGCACCATGCCGCTGAACGGCTGCATCAGCACGAACACGGTGGTCATCGCAATGCGCGGCTGCGGCAGATCCAGCAGCATCGCAATGCCCAGCGCCAGCAAGCCCGCCGTAACGGTTTTCAGCAGATGCAGCCAGATGAGACTCTCGCCGGCCGCCCAGTCGCGGACGGCCGGGCTTAGCATCTGCAACATGCGGCCCCACTGCCGGCGGGAATCCGCCGTCGGTTCGATCGCATGTTGGCGTTTCATCTGGAATCTGGGCGCCCCGGTTGGTCGCTTAAGGAAGCACCGGCGGGAATACTGCGGACACCGGCACGCAAGCCGCCGATTGTAGGAGCATGCTATGTGTGCATTAAGAGGACGGCTGCGGAACGTCCGTTCCAGAACGAACAACAATGCGCATCCGGGACAGGCGGACAATACGGCTTAAGCCGTGAAATGGAAGGATCGATGGATACGTTACAAAATATGCGAGTGTTCGTGCGCGTGGTCGAAGCCGGTAGCTTTACCGCCGCCGCTCAGTCGCTCAATTCAACGACCGGCGCGATGTCCCGCGCGGTTTCGGAACTCGAAGCTCATTTGCGCACGCGGCTGCTCAACCGCTCGACGCGACGACTTGCGCTCACCACAGCAGGCGAGCGTTATCTGAAACGATGTCAGCAGATACTGGCAGATGTCGACACGGCGGAAGAAGAAGCCAGTTGTGCGCATGAGCGGCCAAGCGGCGCTTTGCGGATGCACAGCTTTGCCAGCATCGGCCAGCACTACGTTTTGCCGGCTATTTCGCGTTATCGCGCACTGTATCCGGAAGTCACGGTCGAGCTGACATTGTCGCAGCGCATGCCGGATCTTTTTGAAGGTAGCGCCGATGTTGCGGTGATCGGCGCATCCACCTTGCCCGATTCGGACCTCGTGTCGCTTCCGTTGGGGACGACTTTTAGCATCATGTGCGCATCGCCGGCGTATGTGCGCGCACACGGCGCGCCGCAGCAGCCCGCCGATCTGGCGCACCACGAATGTCTGATCCTGCACACGCCGGCGTTTCCGCCGCACGACTGGGTGCTCGATGGGCCGAATGGCAGCGAAATGATGGAGGTGAATGGGCCGGTGCACGTGAACATCGCTGAATCGCTGATTGTCGCGATTCGCGAAGGGATGGGCATTGGCATGGTGCCGCTGTACGCCGCCATTTCCGGATTGCGTGATGGCACGCTAGTGCGCGTGTTGCCGGACTATACCGCGCAGAAGATGCATGTTTACGCGCTGTATCCGTCGCGTAAGTTTATCGACGCGAAGACGCGGACCTGGGTTGAGTTCCTGCGCACCCATCTGCCGAAAGTCATCGCACGCGATGAGGCGCTGCTCGCGGAAGTCGGAGAAGCGCAGGCCGACGGGCCGGCTCCGGCGAAAACCGGACATGAGGTAGCGCATAAACTTTGAGGTGGTCTTACGCCTATGTTTAAGCCCTGCTCTAACGTCGAACTGAACCGCCCCGGATTTGGTGGAGGCTCCAACTCTTGAGAAGATGGAGCCATGAACAAGTCGAACAAATTTTCTGTTGAAGTCCGGGAACGTGCAGTGCGCATGGTGCAAGAGCATCGGGGCGAGTATCCGTCACAGTGGGCGGCGATTGAATCCATCGCCCCCAAGATCGGCTGCACGAGCCAGACATTGCTGGGGTGGGTCAAACGAGAGGAAGTCGATAGCGGCGAGCGCGAGGGCGTGAGCACGTCGGAACGCGAACGTCTTAAGGCACTGGAGCGCGAAGTCAAGGAACTGCGCCGCGCCAACGAGATTCTGAAACTCGCGAGTGCGTTTTTCGCCCAGGCGGAGCTCGACCGCCGCCTGAAGTCCTGAAGGCCTTCATCGATCGGCATCGCGATACCTTCGGGGTCGAGCCGATCTGCAAGGTCTTGCGGATTGCCCCGTCGGGCTACCGGCGCCATGCTGCACAGCTTCGCGATCCGTCGCGCCGCTGCGCTCGCGCGATACGCGATGAACGCCTGCGGCCGGAGATCGAGCGTGTCTGGAAAGCCAACATGCGGGTCTACGGAGCGGATAAAGTCTGGAAGCAGATGAACCGGGAGCGTATCGCGGTGGCTCGCTGCACGGTCGAACGGCTGATGAAACAACTGGGTTTGCGCGGCGTGATGCGAGGCAAGCGTGTTCGCACGACTGTTCCTGATGCCATAGCCCCGCGCCCGCTGGATCGGGTCAATCGCCAGTTCAAGGCGGCACGGCCGAACCAGCTCTGGGTTTCTGATTTCACCTATGTCTCGACGTGGCAGGGCTGGCTCTACGTGGCCTTCGTGATCGACGTGTTCGCCCGACGGATTGTCGGTTGGCGCGTCAGTTCGTCGATGACTACAGACTTCGTCCTGGATGCACTTGAACAGGCACTCTATGCGCGGCGGCCAGGCGGCGATGGAACGTTGATACATCACTCCGACAGAGGCTCGCAATACGTTAGCATTCGCTATAGCGAGCGACTGGCCGAAGCGGGCATCGAGCCCTCGGTTGGTAGCCGTGGCGACAGTTATGACAACGCACTGGCCGAGACAATCAACGGCTTGTACAAGGCGGAACTGATTCATCGCCGCACCTGGAAAACACGGGAGTCCGTCGAGTTGGCAACGCTGGAATGGGTGGCCTGGTTCAATCATCATCGACTGATGGAACCCCTCGGCTATATCCCGCCTGCCGAAGCTGAGGCAAACTACTATCAGCGACTTGAAACACCGGTCGCCGAACCCGCATTAACTTAAACCAACCAGCCTCCACGATTCCCGGGGCGGTTCAAACCCATGGAAGTTCCGACCCAGCCCGAACTGGACTAGACCCGATTTCGTGGACAGCTATCCTTTTGAGCAGGGTGCGCCGCCCACGGCGAAGCATCGCACCCCTTACCCGGCGGAATTCCGGGCCGAGATGGTTCCGGTAAAGGCCGGGCGGGCGCCTGCGGAGTTGGAGAAGGGGTTCGAGCCGACCGCACGGACGATTTGCAACTGGCTGCCACGTGCCGGTCGCGTCACGACGCGCTGACCACGGCCGAGCATGAAGAGCTGACGCGGTTGCGTCGCAAGGCTCGCCAGCTCGAGGCCGAACGCGAAATATTGGCAAAAGCCGCGGCCAAGCTGCGCGCGCCGAACATGGCACTCTCCCAGCGCCATCTCAGCGCGGTGATCCATCACTCTGATCAGGGATGCCCATGGACAGGCGCGGCGCGCGCTCTCTTCGCTCATTGAGAGCTGCTATGACCCACATCGTCTTCACAGGGGGATCGGTTATCGCTTGCCGATGATTTATGAACGCATAGATGCCGCGCAAAATCAGACCTTGCTCGTTTGCGGGTTGCCCACCGCCGGCCAGCGTCATGGTCGTAACAGGCGACCGCCGTCCGGCCGTGGACAACCCGCACCGTCATCCCAAATGGAGCAAACTCACCCAGGCAGAATTCAGTTGCATAACCGAAAAGGGTCCCCCCGCACCGCGCTTGCTGATGCCATGCACATTCATCCTGCCAACCGAACCCGTCTGCCTTGGCATCAGTCCGGTCCAGCCGACGATCAAGAACTCGATTCGCGGCAATCGACGGGCGCGGTGTACTGGGAAGGCGCAGTGCGGGTGAGCCGCGAAGGTGTGGATGCCGGGCGGGCGTACCTGGAACTGACGGGCTACGCGGATGCGTGGCGGATGGAGCGGGAGTGAAGGCGGGGTTATACGGTGGGGTTATGCGGCGGGTTTTTCCGCGTATCGCGGCGGGCTAAACGCAGAAACCCCACCTTTTCGGGGTGGGGTTTCTGATTGCTGCTGGGGAGCCTGACGATTACCTACTTTCACACGGGTAATCCGCACTATCATCGGCGTGGAGTCGTTTCACGGTCCTGTTCGGGATGGGAAGGGGTGGGACCGACTCGCTATGGTCATCAGGCATGACTTGTTGCTGCACTGCTCGTGGAGCAATACAGCCAATCTGGAAGAAGTAGTTTCTGGTGATGCTCACCAGGGGTAAAGCTGTTGGGGTTGTGTTGTTTCTGGCACAACACGATCACTTAACCTGAGTGGCCTTGCCCCCTTCGGGGGTGGGATGCCCGTCAGTGCTGAAGCACTGACGATCATCGCAAAACACACCTGTTATAGGATCAAGCCTTACGGGCAATTAGTATCAGTTAGCTTAACGCATTACTGCGCTTCCACACCTGACCTATCAACGTCCTGGTCTTGAACGACCCTTCAAGGGGCTCGAAGCCCCGGGGATATCTCATCTTAAGGCGAGTTTCCCGCTTAGATGCTTTCAGCGGTTATCTCTTCCGAACATAGCTACCCGGCGATGCCACTGGCGTGACAACCGGTACACCAGAGGTTCGTCCACTCCGGTCCTCTCGTACTAGGAGCAGCCCCCTTCAAATATCCAGCGCCCACGGCAGATAGGGACCAAACTGTCTCACGACGTTTTAAACCCAGCTCACGTACCTCTTTAAATGGCGAACAGCCATACCCTTGGGACCGGCTACAGCCCCAGGATGAGATGAGCCGACATCGAGGTGCCAAACACCGCCGTCGATATGAACTCTTGGGCGGTATCAGCCTGTTATCCCCAGAGTACCTTTTATCCGTTGAGCGATGGCCCTTCCATACAGAACCACCGGATCACTATGACCTGCTTTCGCACCTGCTCGACTTGTCGGTCTCGCAGTTAAGCACGCTTATGCCATTGCACTATCAGCACGATTTCCGACCGTACCTAGCGTACCTTCGTACTCCTCCGTTACACTTTGGGAGGAGACCGCCCCAGTCAAACTGCCTACCATGCACTGTCCCCGATCCGGATTACGGACCAAGGTTAGAACCTCAAACAAACCAGGGTGGTATTTCAAGGATGGCTCCACGCAGACTGGCGTCCACGCTTCAAAGCCTCCCACCTATCCTACACAGACCGGTTCAAAGTCCAATGCAAAGCTACAGTAAAGGTTCATGGGGTCTTTCCGTCTAGCCGCGGGGAGATTGCATCATCACAAACACTTCAACTTCGCTGAGTCTCGGGAGGAGACAGTGTGGCCATCGTTACGCCATTCGTGCAGGTCGGAACTTACCCGACAAGGAATTTCGCTACCTTAGGACCGTTATAGTTACGGCCGCCGTTTACCGGGACTTCAATCAAGAGCTTGCACCCCATCATTTAATCTTCCGGCACCGGGCAGGCGTCACACCCTATACGTCCACTTTCGTGTTTGCAGAGTGCTGTGTTTTTATTAAACAGTCGCAGCCACCAGTTTATTGCAACCCCTTCACCCTCTGCGCGCAGGCGCATCAGGCTACAGGGGCGTACCTTATCCCGAAGTTACGGTACCAATTTGCCGAGTTCCTTCTCCCGAGTTCTCTCAAGCGCCTTAGAATACTCATCTCGCCCACCTGTGTCGGTTTGCGGTACGGTCACTGTCAAACTGAAGCTTAGAGGCTTTTCTTGGAACCACTTCCGATTGCTTCTTCACCGAAGTGAATGGCCTCGCACCCTTGAATTCCGCGCCCGGATTTGCCAAAGCGCCTTCTCCAATGCAAGGACCGGGACTTCCAACACCCGGACAACCTTCCGCGATCCGTCCCCCCATCGCATTTAACAATGGTGCAGGAATATTAACCTGCTTCCCATCAGCTACGCATTTCTGCCTCGCCTTAGGGGCCGACTCACCCTACGCCGATGAACGTTGCGTAGGAAACCTTGGGCTTACGGCGAGGGGGCTTTTCACCCCCTTTATCGCTACTCATGTCAGCATTCGCACTTCCGATACCTCCAGCACACTTTCCAGTGCACCTTCGCAGGCTTACGGAACGCTCTCCTACCATGCACATAAATGTGCATCCGCAGCTTCGGTATATTGCTTAGCCCCGTTACATCTTCCGCGCAGGACGACTCGATCAGTGAGCTATTACGCTTTCTTTAAAGGATGGCTGCTTCTAAGCCAACCTCCTGACTGTTTTAGCCTTCCCACTTCGTTTCCCACTTAGCAATATTTGGGGACCTTAGCTGGCGGTCTGGGTTGTTTCCCTCTTGACACCGGACGTTAGCACCCGATGTCTGTCTCCCGTGATTGCACTCTTCGGTATTCGGAGTTTGCTATGGCGTAGTAATCCGCAATGGACCCCACAACCATGACAGTGCTCTACCCCCGAAGGTGATACACGAGGCACTACCTAAATAGTTTTCGGAGAGAACCAGCTATTTCCAGGTTTGTTTAGCCTTTCACCCCTATCCACAGCTCATCCCCTAACTTTTCAACGTTAGTGGGTTCGGACCTCCAGTACGTGTTACCGCACCTTCATCCTGGCCATGGATAGATCACCTGGTTTCGGGTCTACACCCAGCGACTGAATCGCCCTGTTCGGACTCGCTTTCGCTACGCCTGCCCTAATCGGTTAAGCTTGCCACTGAATGTAAGTCGCTGACCCATTATACAAAAGGTACGCCGTCACCCTCTTTCAAAGGCTCCGACTGTTTGTATGCATGCGGTTTCAGGATCTGTTTCACTCCCCTCCCGGGGTTCTTTTCGCCTTTCCCTCACGGTACTGGTTCACTATCGGTCGATCACGAGTATTTAGCCTTGGAGGATGGTCCCCCCATCTTCAGACAGGATTTCACGTGTCCCGCCCTACTTGTCGTACACCTAGTTCTTCCTCGCTGTTTTCGTCTACAGGGCTATCACCTGCTATGGCGGCACTTTCCAGAGCCTTCGACTAACAATGAAGATAAAGAGTACAGGCTGGTCCCATTTCGCTCGCCACTACTCTGGGAATCTCGGTTGATTTCTTTTCCTGCGGTTACTTAGATGTTTCAGTTCACCGCGTTCGCTTCACGTAGCCTATGTATTCAGCTACGGATGACCCATACGGGCCGGGTTTCCCCATTCGGATATCGGTGGATCAAAGCTCGTTTGCCAGCTCCCCACCGCTTTTCGCAGGCTACCGCGTCCTTCATCGCCTGTGATCGCCAAGGCATCCACCACATGCACTTGTTCGCTTGACCCTATAACGGGTGTGTCTCGCACGCCCTTCGCTGGGAAGACCGTGTCTGCCACACTCGCTACAGGTTGAGTATTCGTGTTGCGCCGTATTCCAAAAGCGATCTTCCGATCTCTCTTTTCATACATTGATACAATCACAACCCTGATTCACCTACTCGCACACCCATCTCTAAGTATGCTTTCGTGAATCTCTTTACTACTTCTTCCTGATTGTTAAAGAACGACAGCCGATATAAAGCTCTGCTTCATATCACTCTGACTGGCTCAATCGCCAATGCACAACGCTCTGCTTCCTGCACAGAACGCTACGCATTGAGGATTGGTGGAGGATGACGGGATCGAACCGACGACCCCCTGCTTGCAAAGCAGGTGCTCTCCCAGCTGAGCTAATCCCCCAGTCATACAGCTACCCCAGAGGTTTCAGACGATCAGCACACCAGACAAGACTTTGGTGGGTCTGGATGGATTCGAACCATCGACCCCCGCCTTATCAAGACGGTGCTCTAACCGACTGAGCTACAGACCCCTGAGTCTGTCCTGATTTCACAGCCGATAAGCGTGAGCGCTCAACGCATTGCTTTTACACAACTGACGCGTTTAGCTCGAGAAAGGAGGTGATCCAGCCGCACCTTCCGATACGGCTACCTTGTTACGACTTCACCCCAGTCATGAATCCTACCGTGGTGACCGTCCTCCTTGCGGTTAGACTAGCCACTTCTGGTAAAACCCACTCCCATGGTGTGACGGGCGGTGTGTACAAGACCCGGGAACGTATTCACCGCGGCATGCTGATCCGCGATTACTAGCGATTCCAGCTTCACGCACTCGAGTTGCAGAGTGCGATCCGGACTACGATCGGTTTTCTGGGATTGGCTCCCCCTCGCGGGTTGGCGACCCTCTGTTCCGACCATTGTATGACGTGTGAAGCCCTACCCATAAGGGCCATGAGGACTTGACGTCATCCCCACCTTCCTCCGGTTTGTCACCGGCAGTCTCCCTAGAGTGCTCTTGCGTAGCAACTAGGGACAAGGGTTGCGCTCGTTGCGGGACTTAACCCAACATCTCACGACACGAGCTGACGACAGCCATGCAGCACCTGTGTTATGGCTCCCTTTCGGGCACTCCCACCTCTCAGCAGGATTCCATACATGTCAAGGGTAGGTAAGGTTTTTCGCGTTGCATCGAATTAATCCACATCATCCACCGCTTGTGCGGGTCCCCGTCAATTCCTTTGAGTTTTAATCTTGCGACCGTACTCCCCAGGCGGTCAACTTCACGCGTTAGCTACGTTACCAAGTCAATGAAGACCCGACAACTAGTTGACATCGTTTAGGGCGTGGACTACCAGGGTATCTAATCCTGTTTGCTCCCCACGCTTTCGTGCATGAGCGTCAGTATTGGCCCAGGGGGCTGCCTTCGCCATCGGTATTCCTCCACATCTCTACGCATTTCACTGCTACACGTGGAATTCTACCCCCCTCTGCCATACTCTAGCCCGCCAGTCACAAATGCAGTTCCCAGGTTAAGCCCGGGGATTTCACATCTGTCTTAGCGGACCGCCTGCGCACGCTTTACGCCCAGTAATTCCGATTAACGCTTGCACCCTAC
This sequence comes from Paraburkholderia sp. BL17N1, assembly GCF_003634175.1. Taxonomy (NCBI): domain Bacteria; kingdom Pseudomonadati; phylum Pseudomonadota; class Betaproteobacteria; order Burkholderiales; family Burkholderiaceae; genus Paraburkholderia; species Paraburkholderia sp. BL17N1. The sequence continues at coordinate 2,697,736 of NZ_RBIW01000002.1, read as the reverse complement.
GTATTACCGCGGCTGCTGGCACGTAGTTAGCCGGTGCTTATTCTTCCGGTACCGTCATCCCCCCACCGTATTAGGGCGGAGGTTTTCTTTCCGGACAAAAGTGCTTTACAACCCGAAGGCCTTCTTCACACACGCGGCATTGCTGGATCAGGCTTGCGCCCATTGTCCAAAATTCCCCACTGCTGCCTCCCGTAGGAGTCTGGGCCGTGTCTCAGTCCCAGTGTGGCTGGTCGTCCTCTCAGACCAGCTACAGATCGTCGCCTTGGTAGGCCTTTACCCCACCAACTAGCTAATCTGCCATCGGCCGCCCCTGTAGCGCGAGGTCCTAAGATCCCCCGCTTTCATCCACAGATCGTATGCGGTATTAATCCGGCTTTCGCCGGGCTATCCCCCACTACAGGACACGTTCCGATGTATTACTCACCCGTTCGCCACTCGCCACCAGGATTGCTCCCGTGCTGCCGTTCGACTTGCATGTGTAAGGCATGCCGCCAGCGTTCAATCTGAGCCAGGATCAAACTCTTCAGTTCAAACCTGTTACTGTTTTTCGGTTGTTTTACCAACCGGTCGCTCACTCAACGTACTGACGAATGATCTCTCCATCTTTCAATGGAAAAACCTTCCTTTCATTACTGTGTGAGACTTGATACTTTCGCTTCTTCCGGCAGATCCCGAAGGGCCCGCCGGCGCGTCGCGCATCAAGCGCCCACACTTATCGGCTGTTAATTTTTAAAGATCGATTACGCATTCACTACCGAACCCGCACCGCCAGTCGTCAGCATCACAACCACCCGGTACCGCTTCGTTCTGCGTCGCTGCATCAGCAGCAGAGAAACGAGATTATGAAGAACTTCCGCTACGCCGTCAACAGGTTTTTTCCAACTTCCTGAACCTGCCCGCCTCGCTGAAAGCCTTGCCACTGCTGGCTCTCCCGCCTCCCGTGCTCCGTTGTCCGAAGCACGAAAGAGCGAGATTCTAGCGAGCCGGACCCCGCCTTGCAAGCGTTATTTTGATAGGCATGGATTGCGCCAGAAACGGCGCGAGGACGACGACAAAACCGGACACCCAGCAAGGGCAAAAAGGACCGAAAACAATACCGAAAATCCGTGTTCCGCTAGCTGCCCCGAACGCATAATCAAACAGCCGCGTGCATAAGCATCACTCGTTCGACCACACCTAAATAGTGATCAAGATCCGGCGTCGCGCGATTCTCTTCTTTGGCAAGATCGTCCCATCTGCGCAGACGCAACGCGTCTTCCGCGTAAGGCTTTTGCAGGAACGCCTCAGCCTCCTCCTTGCTGAAGATGCCGCCCTGCAACTCCAGGCTCCGCACCGAATCGGCGGAAAGCTGGCCGAAATACGTGTCGTCGATGACGCACAGGCAGCGCTTGGCGTCGACGTGCAAACGGATCGGCTCCAACACCGCGCTCGACAACACCGGCCGCAAGAACGGCAGCGCAAAATACTGATGCAGATCGTCGATGCCCCGCTGCGTCGGCGTCTCGCCCTGCAGATTGAGCAGGTGGCCAAGGTCGTGCAGGAATGCCGCGGCAACCAGTTCCTCGTCAGCGCCAGCCTCTTCGGCCAATAAACCACTCTGCAACGCATGTTCGAGTTGCGTCACCGGCTCGCCGCTATAAGCCAGCTTGCCGTACTGCTCGAACAGGGAACGAATATCCTTCACACTCAATGCCACGCTCTCACTCCCACGGTAATGAAAAGGTCTTCAGATTGGTGAAGCTCTTCATGGCTTCCTGAACGCCTTCCTTATAGCCAAGCCCGGAGTCCTTGATGCCGCCGAACGGCGTCAACTCGATCCGGTAGCCGGGCACTTCCCACACGTTGACCGTTCCCACGCGCAATTCGTTGATGAAGCGCGTGATCGCATCCTGCCGATTCGTGCACACGCCCGACGACAACCCGAACGCCGTGCCATTGCTAATGCGAATCGCGTCGTCGATTGTGTCGAAGGTGATGATCGGCGACACCGGCCCGAAGGTTTCCTCGCGCACCAATGTCATCGACGGATCGACGCCGTCCAGCACCGTCGGCGCATACAGCGCGCCCTTGCGCTGATTGCCGATCCGCAGACGCGCCCCGCTCGCCACCGCCTCATTCACACGCGCCTCGAACAGCTGCGCAGCGGCGACGTCGATCACCGTGCCCATCTGGTTCGCTGCATCGAACGGATCGCCAAAAGACCAGGCGCGCGTCTTCTCGACGACCAGATCGGTGAAATCCGCGACCACGCTTTTCTGCACCAGCATCCGCTTGACCGCGGTACAACGCTGCCCGGAATTCTTATACGAGCCCTGCACGGCGAGCGTCGCCGCACGTTCGAGATCGGCGTCGTCGAGCACGATCAGCGGATCGTTGCCGCCCAGTTCCAGCACGACGCGCCGGTACGCCGCCTTGCCCGCAATATATTTGCCGATCGCCACGCCGCCCGTGAACGTGACGAGTTCCGCCAACGGATGCGTGATCAGTTCATCGGCGATTTCGCGCGGGTCACCGGTCAGCACCTGCAGCATCGGCGCGGGCAGACCGGCTTCGTACAGGACATCGGCGAGATACAGCGCCGACAGCGGCACCTTTTCCGATGGCTTCAGCACGACCCGATTGTTCGTCGCAATGGCCGGCGCGATCTTATGCGCGACCTGGTTCATCGGATGGTTGAACGGCGTAATCGCGACGATCACACCCGCCAGTGGCTCGCGCTGCGAAAACACGCGGCGCTTCTTGCCGTGCGGCGTGAGATCGCAGGAGAAGCTCTGCCCGTCGTCGCGCAATGCCTCAATCGACGCGAACTTCAACACATCGGCGACACGGCCGATTTCATACCGCGAGTCCTGCTTCGACAAACCCGACTCGAGCGAAATCAGATCCGACGCCTCTTCGGTCCGCTCTCGCATGAGCGAAGCCGCGCGCTCCAGGATCTGCGAGCGCTCGTAACGCGTGAGCTTCGCTTCATAGGCCGCCGCGTACTCGAACGCGGCGCGCACGTCATCGACGCTCGCCAGCGGGACTGTCCCCACGCGCATTCCCGTATAAGGATCGAACACGTCGAGCTTGCGCGAGCGCGTCACGCGCTCGCCTTTGAGCCGCAGCGCTTCCGCCCGAAAAGCCGGATGGTCCCGCAGCACGGCGTTCATGATGACGACACGCGATTCAAGGCGATGTCGAAGATATCGAAGTTGCGCAGCCTCTTGCCGCCATCGCCGCCGCTGGACGGCAACGCTTCGACACGCCGGTTGAACAGCAGCGGCACTTCCTGCTCGGAAATCCCGCCATGCGAGCGCAACGGCACCGTCAGCCCGGACAGATCATGCTCAGCGCGCCGCGTGCCGAGCACGACATGCTTCGTGCTGACCACGACGATATCGCCGACGCGGTCGTTCGGCAGCTCGAAGCGCTCGCAGGCCGCCGCGTTGTCGAGCACGGTATCGACCCCTTGCAAGCCGCCGATCCGCTCGATCACCTGCGCGACGCTGACATCGTGCGGTAGATAGACGGTCGCGAAAGAACCGAGCGCGCCGTGATGCACCACATACGGATCCGTGATCGGCAGAATCACACGCGCGCGGCCGGCGCCGAGCCAGTCGTCGAGTACGTCCTGCAGATAGATCACGTTCGGCTCGCCGGTCTGCGGATCGTGCTTCGCGTTCATGCCGTGATCGGCGGTCAGGCCGATCACCCAGCCGAGCGCGTCGAGCTTCGCGAGGTAGCCGTCCATCATCCCGTAGAAGGCGTTCGCGCCCTCGGTGCCCGGTGCCCATTTGTGCTGGATATAGTCGGTGGTCGACAGATACATCAGGTCGAGCTTGCGCGTTTGCGCGAGCCGCACGCCGGCGGCGAACACGAATTCGGACAGCCCGGCGCTATACACATCGGGCACCGGCATGCCGACCAGATCGAGCACTTCGCCGATGCCGTTTTCCTCGAACGTCACCTTGTCGGCTTTCTCCGCCGAGAAACAGATGCCCTTCAGCTGCCAGCCGAGCAGGCGGCGCAACTTGTCTTTCGCGGTGACCACGGCGACCGCGGCGCCGGCTTCGGCGGCAGCGGCGAGCAAGGTGCCCGCGCGCAGATACGCGGGGTCGTTCATCATCACTTCCGCGCCCTCGCCGCCGTTCGCGTCCGGGTCCCAGAAGTAATTGCCGCAGATGCCGTGCACCGAAGGCGGCACGCCGCACACGATCGACAGATTGTTCGGGTTGGTGAACGACGGGATCACGCAGTCGCCCTTGAAGGCGCCGCCGCCCTTGAGCATCTTGCCGATGAACGGCGCGACACCCGCCGCGACCGCGGCTTCGAGATAATCGAATTCGCAGCCGTCGACGCACACCACCACCGTCGGTTGCGAGGGCAGCCGGTAGCTGCGGCCGTTGACTTCGATCGTGCGTTCGCTTGTATTCGCCATCGTTCCCTTCCATGCGTGCCGGGCACACGCGTCGTAGTCAGTTCGTTGCAGCCATCTCAATCGTTCGACGCCACCGGCGTCCGCAACACGTTCAACGGCCCCGCCGTTTCGCACGCCGCATGGGCGCGCCGCAGGCCGCCGTTCACGTGCGCATGCATCAACGCCGCGGCATGCTCGGCGTCGCGCGAAGCAAGCGCCGTCAAGATCGCGCGATGCTCGGCAAGCGAGCGCTCCATCGCGTCGGCCTGCACCACCAGCGCGGCACGTCGAAACAGACTCAATTCGCACACCAGGCGCCGGTACGTTTCATAGAGCTTCGAATTACCCGATGCCGCCACCAACGCATCGTGAAACGCCACATTCGCGCGCGCATAAGCATCGTGATCCCCGGCGTCGAGCGCCGCGCGCATCGCGTCGAGCCAGTCGCGCAACACGGCGAGCGTGCTGGCATCGATACTCGCCGCCAGCATCCGGCACGCCGCCTCTTCGAGCACCGCGCGCACCGCGTAAATCTCATCCGCTTCCGCCAGCGACACCGTCCGTACGAACACGCCGCGGTTCTTCTCGGTACGCACGAGCCCGGCCTGCTCGAGCGCGCGAAACGCCTCGCGCACCGGACCGCGCGACACCTGCAGGCGCGTCGCCCAGTCGGCTTCGTTGAGCTTGTCGCCGGGCGCGAGCGCCCCCTCGATGATGTGCCGTTCGATCTCGTCGCGAACCAGCGTCGTGAGCGAATGCCTGCGCACAACCTCAATCGGATCGACAGAAGCAGTTTGCATATATTCGGTCATTTTGACAAATTTCGCCACATCGATGTGTGTATGGGCTTGCGCGCGGTCATGGCGCGCAAACACAACGTTCAGGGTTCAGGCCTCAGTCGACCCGACGGCGTGGGACACGCGCCGCGATCAGCAACAGCGCAGCGAGCGAGACCAGCAGAAGAATCAGCGACAGCGCGGAAGCCGGCAGGTAATAGCCGCGCTCCACCTGGCCGACGACGACGATCGGCACCGTCGCGAATCCCGGCGGATACACGGTGAGCGTGGCGCCGAGTTCGCCGAGCGAGAGCGCGAAGCCCAGCGCGAGACTCGCGCGGATCGCCGGCACCAGTTGCGGCAGCACGACGCGGCGCAACACCATCGAAGGCGGCGCACCGAGGCTTGCCGCGGCTTCGCGCAGAATCGTCAGTTCCGGGCGCAATGCGGCGGCGGCGCAGCGGTAGCAGAACGGCAGCACCAGCGCCAGTTGCACGAACACGACGATCGCCGCGGAGCTCGACAAATCGAACGGCCGCTTGTGATACGCGATCAGCACCGCGAGCCCGAGCACCACGCTCGGCACGCCGTTGGGCATCATCGCGATGGTGTCGACGATCGCGCCGAGGCCGCGGCGGTCACGCCCTTCGAGCGCCAGCGCGAGCCACAGGCCGAGAATCGTGCCGAGCACCGCGACGCCCATGCCGATTTCGAGGCTCGTGGTGAGCGCGTCGAAGTCGCTCGAACCGAGGCGCTCGAACCAGCGCATGCTGAAGCCGTCGGGCAGGATCGTGCCGGACCAGTGCGCGGCCACGCTCGACAGTGCGACGACCAGCACCGGCAACACGAATAGCCAGAAGCACAGCAACCCGGCCAAGCCGAGCAACACGCCGCCGAGCATGCGCACCGCCAGACTGCGGCGCACCGGCCGCGCTTTCTTGTGCATGACCGGCAAAACGGTCGGGTCGAGTTCAACGGCCATGGCCCGCTCCCTTCACCTTGCGACGGTTGACCTGGCGGTACAACGCGTACAGCGACAAAGACATGATCAGCATCACGACCGCGCCAGCGGCGGCGGTCGGCAGATCGAGATCGACGGTGGCGGAACTGTAGATCGCCACCGGCAGCGTGATCAGATGCGCGCTGCCGAGCACGAGCAGAATGCCGAACTCGTTGAGCGTGAGCAGGAAGCAAAGAATCGTACCGGCCGCGATGCCCGGCCACGCGAGCGGCAGAATCACCTTGAACGCGACCATCCAGCCGCTCGCACCGAGACTTCGCGCGGCTTCGATCAGCCGCATGTCGAGCGTGGCGAACGAAGCGAGCGTGGGACGCACGACGAACGGCGCGTAGAACACCACTTCCGCGAGAATCACCCCGCCCACGCCGAACAGGAAGTCAAGCGGCGGCGCCTGCAGATGAAAGAGCCGCTGCAAGCCGATGCTGACGGAGCCCTGCGAGCCGTACAGAAAGATCAGCGTGAAGGCGACCAGAAACGACGGGAACGCGACGAACAGTTCGAGAAAGCGCGTGATCATCCGCGCACCGGGAAACGGCTTGAAGAACAGGAGCGACGCCAGCGCGACGCCTAGCAGTGACGCGAGCCCGGCGCTGGCAAACAGGATCCACAGCGTCGTGCCGATCACGCCACTCGTTTCCGGATTACCGAAGAACGCCGAGTAAGCGTGCAGGCTCAGGCCATGAGGGCCGGTCAGGCTGAGCAGCACCAGGCGCACGAGCGGATAGACGACCAGCGGCCCGAGCACCACCACCAGGATGAACAGCAGATGCCATTGCGCCGCGCGTTCGCGACGCTTTACCGCGGCCGTATGCGAGGCAGCGCTGGCGCTGCGGCGCGCGGCGGCGGCATCGGCTGCGGCCGAGCCGAGCGGATTGGGCGTATCAGGGGTTGATAAGGACGACATCGTCAGCCTCGTAACGCAGGGAAATACGCGCACCCTTCTCCGGCATCATGCCGTGGCCGCGCGGCATGGTGACGAGCATCGGCTCGTTGGGCATCGCGTCCAGTGCGACGGAGACCGACAATACCGCGCCATACCATTCGACCGACGTGATCGTGCCGTGCAACTGCCCTTCGCCGAGCGGCACGATCCGTAACGCCTCCGGACGCAGACAGGCCACGCGATCGCGCTCGTTATAGCGTGCGTCGCCCAAACCGAAGGCGACCTGCGGCGGCAGCAGGTTGGCCGCGCCCAGATAACGCGCGACGAAGCCGTCGGCCGGCGTGTCGTACAACTGCTGCGGCGTGCCGAGCTGGGCGATGCGGCCTTCGCGCATCAATAGCGTGCGGTCGGACAACACCAGCGCGTCGTCCTGATCGTGCGTCACGCAGACGATCGTCAGATTCGGCAGGCGCTCATGCAGCGCCTTGAGTTCGGAACGCACCGAGGCGCGCAGATTGGCGTCGAGTGCGGAAAGGGGTTCGTCGAGCAGCAGCACATCGGGTTCGATCACGAGTGCGCGCGCGAGCGCCACGCGCTGCTGCATGCCGCCCGACAATTGCGCGGGCATCACATGGCCGGCGTCGCCGAGTTGCACGAGCTTGAGCGCGTCGGCGACGCGGCGTGCGACGTCTTTGGACGGCGTGCGGCGCGCGCGCAACCCGAAGGCCACGTTCTCGAACACCGACAAATGAGGAAACAGCGCATAGCTCTGGAACAGCAGACCGAGATTGCGCTTATGCGGCGGCACGTGCGTGAGATCGTGACCGGCCACGGTCAGCGTGCCGGCGAGGCCGTCCGCTTCGATAAACCCGGCGATGAAGCGCAACAACGTCGTCTTGCCGCAACCGCTGCGGCCGAGCACGGTGAGCAACTCGCCGCGCTGGATGGTCAACGACAGGTCGTCGAGCACCGTGCGCGAACCGAAGCGCACCGTCAGATGATCGATCTGCACGCCGCCCGGCGTAGTCGAACGCGCGGCATCGAGCGTGTCCGGTGCGGCGCCGAGCGCGCCTGGCTGAGCAAGACTGGCGGTATTCACCGGGTTCATCCTCCAACTGGATTAATGCTGACGCAGCGCCTCGGGATTCCGCAGGCGCCGCCTGATTCCGCGACGTCGCCCGGTTACGTGACCGGGTGACGTCGATAACGCGACGAACGACGGCTTACTTCGGTTTGACCACTTCGATCTGCTTGCCCGACGAACCGATCACATCGTTCTTCCAGCGCGCCGTCCAGTCGGCCTTCTTCGCCATCACATGATTCCAGTCCACCGGAATCAGTTTCACGCCCGCGATCGCCTGCTTGACCGCTTCGCCATTCTTGCCGGTGAGCGGCACGTCGGTGCGCGCCGGAATGCCGAAGATGTCCGGCACCTTCGCCTGCACTTCCGTCGACATCAGGTAGTCGATCAGCTTCTTGCCTTCCGCCTGGTTCGGACCGTTCTTGATCAGGCCGATGGCGTACGGCAGTTGGAACGTGGTCGGCTGGCCGCCTTCGTGCGCGAGGAAAATCGGCTTGAGCGACAGGCCGCCGTTGGCTGCGTCGTCCAGATCCATTTGCAGGTCGCCGTTGGCAACCGCGATCTCGTTACGCGAGAGCAGCACGTCGAGGTAGCCCGTGCCCTTGGTGTGGAACTTGGCGCTGTTTTCGAGCTTCTTCAGATAGTCGAACGCCTTGTCTTCGCCCATCAGCGACGAGGTGAGGATGATCACCGCCATGCCGTCGCCCGCCGTGGCCGGGTTCGAGTAGGCAACCTTGCCGCTGAAGTCGGGGTGCAGCAGGTCGGCGAAGGTCTTCGGCTGGGTCTTGGTGACTTCCGGGTTGATCGCGAACGAGAAGTAGTTGTTCACGAAAGTCGCCCACGCGCCGTTCGGCGCCTTGGCGATGGCCGGCACGTTCTTGTAGTTGGCGCTCTGATAAGCCTGCAGCAGGCCGCTCTGGTCGGCTTGCTGAATGAACGGCGGCAGCGTGACGAGCACGTCGGCCTTCGGCTGATCTTTTTCGATGGTGGCGCGGTTCACCACTTCGCCGCTACCCGCCGTGACGATGTTGACCTTCACGCCTTCCTTCTTTTCGAAGGCCGGCAGCACATCCTTGTAGAGATTCTCGAGGCCGTCGGCGGTGTACAGCACCACGGCGTCGGCCGCGTGCGCCTGCATGGCCGTGGCGCCGAATGCCGCCGCGGCGACCAGCGCCGGCAGCAGTTTGCGTGCGAGGCCGGCCGTGGCGTGAAGGGAATTTGTCTTTGTCATGTCGTTTTCTCCGAAAGGCAAAAAACCAGACGGTCGGGAGATCCCGATACCTGTTGTGATTGAACGGCGGTAGCGCCGCGCCGCTTGCGTGTTGCCCGCATGAAGCTGCCGTGCGGATTCATGCGGATTGCAGATTGCCAACAACTTTGCTGTCCTCTTGTCGCCTCTTTCCAGCCTGACTCACAGCCCCGCTACGACACTCGCGCCGCCGGCCTTGCCTGAATGGGCACGGCAAGGATTACAGGTTTCCATGACAGCGCCATGACGATTCTGACGATTTCCAAAAAATGACACAATTCGCCAATAATATCCAAATCAATTCTGCCGTCGCCGTGCTGGGCGGCGCTCGTTCAGACGACGACGAAAGTTTGCGCGATGGCTGGAATCGAGCCGGTCCGGCCACGCCTGACACCCTGTGTGCCGACTCAACGCGATCCTACATGGCGAAAATGACGATGTATGCGTAACGCTTCGCGGCAGCGCAAGTTCGCGGCGGAGGTCGCTTTTGCCACGAACTTGCGCTTCCGACACGCCGCGTCTGTGGGCTAGTTCCGATCGACGGCGCGTATTGTGCCCGGTCAATCGGAATATTGCAGCGGATGGGGATAGTGGAAACGCGGCGTGTGTGTGTTGCATCCGCGCTTAAGGTGAACGACAGCACAGTGCGAGCCGCGGATCGGCTGCATCCTGAAGGCGGCTCGGCGGTATTCGACGCAGGGACGCCCGCCGCCGGCGGCAATCAGTGAGCGCCGCTCAGGCGATCAGGATTTCCGGACCGTGCGCCGTGATGGCCTTGCCGAGCGTGCGCTCGGGAGCCAGCTCGGTCACCAGATAACGTGCCGACTCGATGCCGTTGATACGCACCGGCGTCACACGGCCGAACTTCGAATGATCGGCGACGACCACCACCATGTCCGCCGCGGCGATCATGCGGCTGCGCACCTCGGCGGCCATGCGGCTGTAGTCGGTCAGATAGCCGTCCGGCGAAATCCCGCCCGCGCCGATGAAGGCAAAGTCCGCGTGATACTGCGTCAGTTGATGGACGGTATCGAGCCCGAAGGTGGCGTCTTCGATGTCGGACAATTCACCGCCCAGCAGCGTGATGCGATTGTCGTTGCGGCGGCCGAGCAGCAGCGCGATCCGCCAGTCGTTCGTGTACACGGACAAGCGATGCCGGTCGAGCAGCGCCCGCGCCACCGCCTGCGTGGTGCTGCCCGAATCGATGATCAGGGACGCGCCGTCCGGCACGAACTCCGCCGCGCGCTCGCCGATGGCGCGCTTCGCGCCGGCATTCGCGGCTTCGCGTGTATCGAGGTCGGGCTCGCGCCGGTCGCTCGACAGTGCGCCGCCATGAGTCGTGACCAGCAGGCCGCGCCCGGCCAGCGCGTTCAGGTCACGGCGAATGGTCTCGCGCGACACGTTCAGTTCGCGCACCAGTTCCGCGACCGAGAGCGCGCCGGTTTTGGCGACTTGCGCCAGGATGTATTGGTGACGTTGTTCTGCGAGCATCGACGGCGTTTCCTTCATCCTCCCGCGAGGGGCTTGTCACGCGGGGCGTTTCTTGATCAAACGCCCTTCAGATAAGGGCTTTTTGCATCTGCAATGTGCACTGCGCGCGGCATCTACGGTTATCTGCAAGTTGCTGAACTCCAGATGTTGACGCAACTTCCTGGCTCACCCGCCGACAACCTACACCGGCCGTGCGAGTTGACGCCAAGGCCTCGAAACAGCTAAAGCCGGATACCCATATAGAGGCTTCAAGGCGTTCCTTGCGTTCGTCTGGAAGCGACCGTATCGCGGCGCAATTGGACCTGCCGATTCCAATCTCCGGTCGACGGCAAGATTAGTCGAGTGGCAACTCACTCGCGCGCGCCGCGACGCTGGCGAAGACCCCGTTCTCATACAAGGAATTGAGCCCGCCTGTGATGGCTTTGACGCCGGAATCATACACGCTGCGAAAATTGTGTGAGGATTTCCTCGCGGGCCACATTGAGCGGGAGCTTTTGGATCGCAATGGCCGTTCGGCTCGACACTCGGTCCTACAATTCATCGGCCGCTGAAGTCTCTTGTGCGGCGCGCCGCAAAAATGGCGGCGACCGCAAAAATCAAAGTCCATGCCGGCGGTGGGCGGCTCAACGAGAGAGGTGCCCTGCCCGAGGTCTTAGTCCGCGTGTGCGCGATCGAACGCCCACACTTCGGGGAAACCCATCAACTCGCACATCTCGGAGAACGGATACATCGCGTCAACGGCGGCTTCCGTGCTCCTGTGCGCCAGAATCTGCCCGTACATGTCCTTGAGCGCCTTCGTGACGGCTAAAAAGCCTGAAGCCGGATAGATTGCGAGCGAGAAACCGAGCTTCTGCAACTCATCGGGCGCAAGCTGCGGCGTCCGTCCGCCTTCGACGACGTTCACCAGCAACGGAACATTGAAGGTTCGCCCGATCGTTTCGAGTTCCTCGATACTTTCCGGCGATTCGATGAACAGCACATCCGCACCCGCCTTCGCATACGCCTCGCCACGACGCAGCGCTTCATCGAGGCCGAGGGATGTACGTGCATCGGTGCGTGCGACGACCTGGAAATCGCAATCGCTGCGGCTTTCCACGGCGACCTTGATTTTGCGCACCATATCCTCGACCGGGATCACCCGCCGCCCCGGTGTATGGCCACATTTCTTCGGGAATTCCTGATCCTCGAGTTGAATGCCTGCCGCTCCCGCTTGCTCATAACCCCGGACGGTATGCGCGACGTTCAGTAATCCGCCATAACCCGTGTCGCCGTCGCAGATCATCGGCGTGTTCGTGCCGCCGCAGAATGCCGCGACGCGATTAACCATGTCGGTGTAGGTCGCGAGGCCCGCATCCGGCAGACCGAGGTACGACGCTACGGTGCCGAAGCCAGTCATATACAGACAGTCAAAGCCCATTGAGTCGGCCATCTTCGCGGATATCATGTCGAAGATGCCCGGGGCAGTGACAATCTCCTTGCGCGCCAACCGCGCTTTCAACGCTTGACGTTTGCCTTGCTGTGTGACGCTCATACGTGTCCTGTTTAACGAGTGAAGTAAAGTTTCAACGTTGCGATTCATGTGAAAGCGATGACGCCGGCAGTGCATCGTTCGGGTCGGTCGAAGGCGCAATGTCCTCGAGCGAGCGCCGATTCGTCTCGATACCGAACACTGCAAGGACAACCGCCAATACGACCAGCGCGCCGATGATCATCGTCAGCACGTCCTTCACACCGCCCGTCGCGTACATCATGACGACGAGTTGCGGCGCGAAGATGCCCGTAACGCGCCCGGCGCAACCCGCGATGCCACTTGCCCGCATGCGGTTCTCCGTCGCGAAGAGCTCGGGGATGTAGGTCGCAATGCCCAGCGCCACCATCAGATACGTGAGCGTGAACAGCAGGAAGCCGAGCAGCGTCGCCATTTCGATGCCGGTGGAATGCCCGTATAGCCAGCCAATTACCGCCGCAAGTGTCGACACCGCGATGAGTCCCTTCTTGCGCCCGATCCTGTCGGCGAGAAGTACGCCTAGCAACGCGCCTGCCGGTCCGCCGAGCGACATGAGCGCCGTATAGCCCAGCGACGATGCCATGCCGATGCCCTGTTTCATCAGGAACGTTGGCACCCAGACGATGAAGCCGTAGATCACCATGTTGATCGCAACCTGCACGACGATAGACACGAACGTGCGGCGGATCTGCGAGGGCCCGAAGAGCTCCATCAGCGTGGTTTTCCTGGTAGCGGTGTGCGGCGCATTGACGACGGGCGGCAACGTTGAATTGCGCGCCGACGCCTCCTCCGCTGCGCGCAGGATCGCTTCGGCTTCGTCGTAGCGGCCTTTCGATTCGAGCCAGCGCGGTGATTCAGGCATCTTTTTGCGAAGGACCCACACGATCATCGCGCCGACGCCAACGATTGCGAACATAGCGCGCCAGCCGATCGACGGAATGATCAGATAGCCGAGGAATGTCGAAAAGAACAGCGCCGAGTTGGTGATGAGCGACAGATACGCTGACCATTTTCCGCGTACGGTGGGCGGCATGAATTCGCCGATCGATCCGTAACCGACGACGATCTCCGCGCCCAGGCCGAGGCCCATGAAAAAGCGGCACACAATCAGCCACGTCATGTTCGGCGCAAACGCGCCCGCGATCGATGCGAGACCGAGCACCGCGAGATTGAATTGATACGTGAATTTGCGGCCTTTGGCGTCGCCCAGCACGCCGGCGGTAAACGCGCCGATCAACATGCCGATGAACGTCGACGAGAGGAACGCCGCGTTCAGGTGCATCGTCGACCAGCCGGTCTTCGCGAGCGCGCCAAGCACGCCGCCGGCAAGGTAAATGTCGAACGAATCCAGGAACATGCCGCCGCCGATCAGCCACAGCACGCGCCTGTGAAAGCGTGAGATCGGCAATCGGTCCAGACGAGCACCAGCGCTGACGGTGCGTACGGTTGTGCTATCGGTGCTCGGCATGTGTCGTCTCCAGTGTTGTCGTCGTCGCGACTATCGAATGAATGCTCGTGATGCTGTTGCTGGCCGAACCAATGCTGGGATTCAGGATCCGGGGACGCTCCCGTTGGAGCGTTCGAGCACGGCGTTTTCGGCAGCAAGAATGTGGCAGCGCATGGCGGCTTCCGTCCACGCAGCGTTACGCGCTTCGAGCGCGCGAACGATTTCGAAATGCTGGCGTGCGCTGCGTAAGCGGTCGTCGTCGCTATACGTGCCGAAGGTCCACTTGATCAGCGGCGTTTCCTTCATCGACTTGAGGGAGCGGTCGAGGCGCGCGTTATTGCCGGCGGCCGTGATGATGGCGTGAAACTCCCCGTTCGCGGCGAACCATGCTTCGCTGGACTGAGCCGTCGATGGGCGTTGTGTGATCGCGAGCATCGCCTCGGCCAGCGCCTCAAGACGCCCAATGTCGGATGCCGCGATAGACAAGGCCGCGCGTCCTGCGAGATACGGCTCGACCAAAAGACGCGCCTCGAAGATCTCCCGTGCATCCTGCAAGGTCCACGCTTTCACGCGCACGCCGTAGTTCGGGCGCGTTTCAACCCACCCTTCGGCATCGAGACGCCGCAGCGCCTCGCGTACCGGCGTGCGACTCACGCCCAGGCTCCTGGCAAGCTGTTCCTCGCGCAGATATTGACCGCCGCGATATTGGCCGCTCGTCACAGCGCCCTTAATTGCGGCGTAGACGTCGTCCGCTGAACGCGCCGGCTCGGCCTGTATTGTATGCAAAGATGCATTTATGTCTGACATAACGAGGCCACCTAGCGAGTATCAGGACACATTGTATGCAATGTCTGATGCGACTCATCTCGGGGATTTCCCGCAATACCGGTTAGCTATCGAGTTGGCCGTGCCGGATCAGCGGCCTGTTGACTGATTGGAAACGATGAGATGCGGCTGTTCGACCTTCCAACGGCGGACGCCTCATGGTTTGCACCGGCAAAAATTTCTGTTGCCAAACTTTTTGTTGTCGTATTATCCGTTTTGACAACACTTGTTGATTTCCGGGCCGGTTGTGCATTGCATGTTGCGACGCCACCCGCTGTCCGGCAGCCCTCCCTTGACTTTGTCAGGGGACATTGCCCACCACCGCGGAGAAATTATGGGACGTCGCTCCTTCCTCATGTCTATGGTTGCTGTCGCCATGCTCGGCACAACCGTCGCCCACGCTGACACCAAAGAACTCGTTGTCGGCACCGACACCTCCTTCATGCCCTTCGAATTCAAGCAGGGCGACAAGTATGTCGGCTTCGACCTCGATTTGTGGGCGGAAATCGCGAAAGATCAGGGTTGGAAATACAAGATTCAACCGATGGATTTCAGCGGGCTCATCCCGGCCCTGCAGACGCAGAACATCGATGTCGCGCTTTCGGGCATGACGATCAAGGAGGAACGCAAGAAGGCGATCGATTTCTCCGATCCGTACTACGACAGCGGGCTCGCCGCGATGGTGCAAACCGGGAACACCAGCATCAAATCCATCGACGACCTGAATGGGAAAGTCATTGCGGCCAAAACGGGCACCGCCACCATCGACTGGATCAAGGCGCATCTGAAGCCCAAGGAAATCCAGCAGTTCCCGAACATCGACCAGGCCTATCTCGCGCTGGAAGCAGGCCGGGTGGATGCCGCCATGCACGACACGCCGAATGTGCTCTATTTCGTCAGCACCGCCGGCAAAGGCAAGGTGCAGGTCGCCGGCACGCCGGTCAGCGGCGACAAATACGGCATCGGTTTTCCGAAGGGAAGTCCGCTGGTCGCCAAGGTCAACGCAGAGTTGGCCAGGATGAAGGCCGACGGCCGCTACGCGACGCTGTACAAGAAGTGGTTCGGGTCGGAGCCGCCCAAGTCGTAATCGTCATCAGCAGGACGCGCGGCGAGCCCCGCTGCGCAACAGACGACTCAACCAGGAGCGGTGTGTGGAATTTGATTGGTCAGTTATCTGGACTGCGCTTCCAGACTTGATGGCCGGCGTGAAATTGACGGTGTTCATTGCGTTCGTGGGACTGATCGGCGGATTCGTCGTCGGCGTCATAGCCGGCATGTTCCGCGCATACGGCCCACTCGCACTGAACGTCGCCGCGCAGGTCTACATTGAACTCATTCGCGGCACGCCGATTGTGGTTCAGGTGATGTTTCTTTACTTCGCGCTGCCACTGCTTGCGCACATCAAGGTCGACGGGCTCACCGCCGCCGTCGTCGCGATCACCGTGAACTCGGGCGCCTATCTTGCCGAGGTCGTACGCGGTGCGTTGCTGTCCATTCCGAAGGGCTTGATGGAAGCCGGCCTCGCAATGGGATTGTCGATGCCGCGCGTGCTGCTGAAAATTATCGGACCGCTGGCATTCCGCCGGCTGATTCCGCCGCTGGGCAATCAATGCATCGTAAGTCTGAAAGATACGTCACTGTTCATCGTCATCGGCGTAGGAGAACTGACGCGCCAAGGCCAGGAGATCATTGCCGGGAATTTCCGCGCGGTTGAAATCTGGTCTGCCGTCGCAGTGATCTATCTGGTTCTCACCGGCGTGATGACACTGTCGTTGCGTCTCGTTGAACGAAGGATGCGCATACTATGAGCATGGTCGAATTCCAAAGTGTCTCAAAGAGCTTCGGCCACGTGCCCGTGCTTAAGAACATCGATCTTCGTATCGAGAACGGCGAGGTGGTGGTGATTGTCGGGCCCTCGGGCTCGGGCAAATCCACCCTTCTCCGTTGCATCAACGCGCTCGAAAAAATTAGCGGTGGTGAGTTGCTTGTCGATGGTGTGAGCGTCAAAGGTAACGCATCCGACATACGCAGCATTCGCCTCGAAGCCGGCATGGTGTTTCAGCAGTTCAATCTGTTTCCGCAGATGACAGCGCTCGAAAATGTCATGTTCGGTCCCATCGAGGTACGCGGCGCAACGCGCACCGAAGCGCGTGCTCAGGCGATGGCGTTGCTCGACAAAGTCGGTCTCGAATCGCGGGCCAGTCACTATCCGTCGGAGTTGTCCGGCGGACAACAGCAGCGTGTGGCCATCGCCCGTGCGTTGGCCATCAAACCCAAGCTGATGCTGTTCGATGAGCCGACGTCCGCCCTCGATCCCGAGCTGCGTCACGAAGTGCTGAAGGTCATGCAGGACCTGGCGACGGAAGGCATGACGATGATCGTCGTCACGCATGAGATCGGCTTCGCGAAACGGGTGGGGACACGTCTGCTGTTTATGGACAACGGAGGAATTGCGGAAGACGGCAAGCCGGCAGAGTTGATCGATAACCCGCCTACGCAACGATTGAAGGACTTTTTAAGGCATGTGTCGTAGTTGAGTGTTACATCGGGCGCGGGCTTTGACTCCTACCTTATTTCCGCCTCGGCATATCACGGGAGACATGGCTTCCGCGCCGGGAAGGACGATTTTTTCGAAGGTACGTCCGTGTACTTTTTTCGCTCTGTGTCCGGCCGGTGCGGCTATGTGCGCGCGGTTATTTCCCGATCGCAGCGAATGTGAGACACGGTAGCGCGAAGACGTAAATATCTTCTAGGACGTGAAGAGATATTCGGCGTCTAATTGTGCCCGGCCTCGGACATTCGATTCTGTAATTCGAATGCGTCTTGTCGGGCCGATCAATCTGCGTCATACGATCGGCACAATTCCTTGTGGGGTGAATCGGACCGACCGCTTTCACCAGCAGCGCGACATGCCGTGCGGTCATGTAGATCGACGCCCGGCTACCGTCCATCGCCACGTCGTCGCCGTCAAGTCGACCGGCCTCCGCGGCCTTCGCCGCGGCATCCGGTTGGTCCTCAAGATCATGCAGTCGCGTCAGTCGCGGTTGCCGTAATTCACGACGATCTCAACCTAGCTCTCCTTGACGACCTTGTCCGCCCAGCTTCGAGTCGTAGGAAGGAGGAGCGAGAGCGACAGGACAATTGGAATCAGTGAAAGACGAGTCGTACGTTGGCAGCTTGTTCGACTGCAGCTCTCGCTTTCAAAATATCAATTCGCGTTCAAGATGTACGGAGCGGAGCGTCGATTGTCACCGATCTTGGTGTCGATGGCGAACGCCCTCTTCCGCCGGGTGCTGCGTGATAGCGATCGGTAGCACGCGAATCGGACGAGACAGTCGTGCTATCCGGAAACGGACACCGAATTCGCTCATATATCCGTCTTCGCCCTGTACCAGGGTGCCGCTTTGGCAACTCGTCATACATGCCACCCACGCGGGAGATCTGACAAAGCCTGAACTGTGACGTCCAGTTCGACTATGTTCAACAAACTTGCCGCGACGGCGTCGCCTTCTTGCATTTGCCCCGATCTAGAGCCGTGGAATTGCCAGCCGCCATCCTCATTGTCGTGCGACACATATGCGATCCAGTCTTGCTCGAACACAACGCTGCGGTTTGCAATTACAGCCACGTTCGGCGGATCGTTGAAAACCCACATTTCATTTTTCATATGAGGCGGAGCCAGATCGTTTCATGATTCAAATTGTCGGCGATTTGCTTGCTGGAGTCGACTGACTGTTCATGGCCGAGGGCGTGTGGAAACGCAATTTTCGAGGCTGAGGGCGAAGTTGGCGGTCGGGTCAATCAAGTTTGGTACGTCGAAGTTGTGCTATTCGAGCATCCCGAGCGCAAGAAGCCCCTCAGGGCCTTAGCTCCCAGCCATCCTGATTGCCTTCATTGTCCTGGCAACCCCAAGTATATTCATGACTCGCTTGAGGTTGTACGCCAGCACCTGAAGGCTCATTTCGGTGCTCACCCGTCCGAGCGTCCGGGTCAGGAAGTGTGTAGCACCCATCCAATGCTTCAGCGTGCCGAAGCCGTGTTCAACGGTGCTTCGTCGGATGGTCATCGCGTCAGGCTTCCGGTCGAGTCGACGCTGCATGGCTTCAAGTACATGTTCGTGCTCCCATCGTCGGATGCGGCGATAGTCGCTGGGCGAACATCGCTCCTTGAGATGACAACGCGGGCATGCGCTGGGCCAGTATACGTTCAGATTCATGCCATTCTCGACGGTCTTGAACCGATGAATGGAGCGCTCGCCAGCGGGGCACCGATACTCGTCGTTCCTTGCAACGTAGATGAAGTCGCGCTTGGTAAAGAGCCTCTTCTTCCTTGATGCCGAGGTAAGTGGCTTCGGGACATACGTTTTGATCCCGCCCAGTTCGCACGCGCGGATATCCGGGCCGCTGAAGTAGCCCCGGTCAGCTAACACCTTCAGCTTCGGCCTGCCCATCGCGTTCTTCGCCAGGAAAGCCATCTTGCTGAGTTGACCGTGATCGCCTCCGATATTCGTCACTTCGTGTTCGACAATCAGATGATGCTTTGTATCCACGGCAGTCTGGACGTTGTAGCCCACGGTACCGGTCCTCTTGCCACCGCTGGTCATTGAGCGGGCATCTGGGTCGGTAAGCGACAACTGCTTGTCCGGTTCTTTCTTCAGTTGCTCCTTCATCTGCTCTAGCTCACGCATCCGCTGACGCAGCAGAGCGATCTTCTCGTACAGGCGAACGGTCTTCACATCGAAACCTGTCGGGCTGATCCGATCTGCGGTTTCAATCATGTCGAGATATCGCTGAACGCTTTCCTCGATCTGCTGCTGACGCTTGTCGATCTTGCCAGCCGTATAGTTCCTGTCACGGCTGTTCACGGCTTTGAACTTGCTGCCGTCGATTGCCACCATGTCGCTGGATAGCAGCTTCAGTCCGCGACATAGTTCGACGAAACGACGGCATACATTCCGAATGGCTGCGCCATTGTCGCGACGAAAGTCGGCGATCGTCTTGAAGTCTGGTGCGAGACGTCCTGTCAGCCACATCAGCTCGACATTGCGTTGGCATTCACGCTCAAGACGCCTGCTAGACGGCACCCGGTTCAGATACCCATAGATATAGATCTTGAGCATCACGCCCGGATGATAGGACGGCCGACCTGTGAGCGCCGGCGTGGTACCGTTGAAGCCGAGTTCGGCCAGGTTCAGTTCGTCGACGAAGGCATCGATCACCCTTACCGGGTTGTCCTGGCCAATGTAATCATCGACGCATTCGGGAAGTAGTGCGACCTGCTTGCGGTCATCGCCTTCAACGAATCGCTTCATGAGTCACCCGGTCTCAGTGCGTTGATTCAGTTTAGGCGATAAATGCGTTTTCACACGCCCTCGGCCGACCAGCGCCCGACGACCGAACGCCAAAAACACTCTGGTCGCGGGGCTCGCGCAACAGACACGAGCCGACCCGGAAGAGACCGGCGCGGAAAGCGACGGCGGACACCCGTGTGTTCAGCCGACGTCTGAAGCACTTATGCCACAATTGCCGGCGAATCTAGAATTAAAGGCGACGGGCTGGGCCGCCGCCAAGGCATAGCATTCGGGGGAACCATGCTCAAACACGACGTTCAAGCGGTCTTGGATTCTTACTATGCAGAGGCGCTTGCCGTGGCCAAGCCCGGTTTTATTCAACATTTTCGCGAGCTGTCGGCGCCGTTTCTCCTTAGCGTATCTCAGGCTTACCTCGATGCGCCCGTCCGCGTAATGTTCATCGGGAAGGAAACTAACGGTTGGTGTGGCAAGCTGGGAGCCTTCTACGAGCATCCGGACAAGATCGATATCGCGAAAGCTCGCTACGAAAATCAACACGCCCAAGGTACCGGCAATAGTGAGTTATTGCGGCAGTGGAAGCGGTTCGCTGATGCGTTCGCTGGAGGAGATCGAGCGGCCGTTTGCTGGAACAATCTAATGAAGATGGACTGGCACCGCCCGAAGCGCGGCTACTCTCGGACCTCGATCGGGCATTCCGCTCATTTGTTTAATTTCTCGGTGGCGGCCCTCCAGTTCGAAATCGAACTGCTTAAGCCCGACCTAATAATCTTTGGTAGCGGCCACCGATATGATCGCGCCTTGAAAGCTGTGCTTCAGAAGCGTGAGACTGTGACGGTTGAGCCAAAGGCTCTTTGGCGCTTCCGGTCGAATGGCATCGAGTGCTTTAGGACATTTCACCCAGCTGCGTGGGACAAACACGCCCCAAGACCGATCAAAGAGTATTACCAGAAGATTATCGACACCGCTTCGGAAGTGTTTGCTGAGCGCCTAGCGATGCAGAAAGCTTCGACATAGACTGCCTTTGGCTCAACATTCTTCCGCTCGGTAGTACGACGACCGGCGCTGTTGGACGAGACGGAACGCGGCCCATATGTGGCCTTTCTATGCTCACGCGTCTTCTAGTCGCTTGAACAACTCTTTGTGCTGAGAGTAGATAGCGGGAAGTCGCGACCTACAGTCATCTTCGAAATATCCCTTCGTTCCGGCTGAAGGCTTGCGGGCCGCACGACACTGTGCTCGCCGTCTCTGACCAAGTTTTATCCGTACACGCTGCTTCATGACTTTTGCGAGATAGCGTGGCTCGGCTAGTCGATTGTCCGCGATTCGCCGCCCCGTGTCGATTGACCGTTCCTGGCCGAGCCTGTGTGAAAACGCATTGATCGCCTAATCTTACTGTGTCATAAAATAAAGACGTCTTCCCAGCCTTCGGCAGCATGGACAGGCGTCGAGCCCCGCGACCAGTCGCACCGTAAGTTCGTAGCGGATGGTGGCAATCGAGTCAGCCGTGTGGCGCTGTGCGCGTCGGACTTCCCCGCGCAATGTAATCGTCGGGAACCGCAGGTGTCTGGCGTGCTGCGAAGTTTTTTTTGGCGCTGACCGGGGTACCGGTAGCGAGACGCTCTGAGAGAAGGAACCCGTAGGCCGCGATCGCCAGTGCAGCGTGGTGGTGAAACCCACGCCATCCCCGGCCTTCGTAGTGTCCCAGCCCCAGCTCCTGCTTCAGATCCTGGTAATCACGTTCGATACGCCAACGCATGTGTGCATGCGCCACGAGTTGCTCCAGCGCAGTATCAGCCGGCAGGTTGGACAGATAGTATTTCAGCGGGTCAGCGTCGCCGGCGGGCCACTCGATGAGCAGCCATTGCTCGGGGCGCAATCTCGCCTTGCCGGTATTGCCGCCCGCGTGACGCACGCGCACCGCGGCGAAACGTCCGCTGAGCGTTTCGTTCGACCCCTCCCGCCAACTGAGCGTGGTGAAGGCAGTAGCAGGCAGTGAATGCGCCAGGTCCTTCACGTTCACCGGCTGTCGGGCGCGTGTGCGGCGCGGTACCACAGGCGGGCGGCCCATGCCGCCATACGGTTTGGGCGGCAATGGTTCGACGCCCGGTGGCCAGACCACGAGAGCCGATGTGATGCCGACCACATAAGACAAGCCCAGATCGTCCAGACGTTGCCGGAAGGCGTTATCTATTCCATAGCCTGCATCGGCCAGTACGCAATGTCGGGGCGCACCCGCAGCCAGCAGAGCCTCAATCTGTCGCAATGCAATCTGCGCCTTCGTCTCAAACCCGATCTGCGCGGGAATGCCGGCTTTCTCGCGCCGCTCATCATCCTCTGCCCATTCACGCGGCACATAGAGCTGCCACGCAACCGGAATGCTGGCCTGCTCGCAGGCCAGTGACACACTGACCGCGACCTGGCAATTATCCTGTTTCCCCAGCACCCCGCAGTATTGACGCGCCACACCTACGGAATGGCGGCCCTTCTTTGGAAATCCCGTGTCGTCCACAATCCAGAAGCCGCCGCCGGAAAAATCCATCCGCGGCACGACCCACTGGCTGACCCGGAGAAGTAGCTCGTCGTCTGACCAGTCGGCTTTGGCCACAAAGTGGTGCAAAGCCTGATGCCGGGCGCTGGCGTGAAGCGGATCCACGCTTGCGGCCATCGGCTCGACGCTCTTGCGCGTCAACGGCAACATCAGGCCTGTGCAGTAGCCCCTCAGTCCTGAGTGGCGATCCGCATGACCCAAGCCGCCAGACAAATGCTCAATGTACTGCTCAAACCGCATTTGTGCGTCCATTGCTTCTCGCTCTATGCCTGGGTATCCTCATTATATGAGGACAAACAAAGCAATATCGCTATTGTTAGTTTTGTGACACAGTAAGATTAAGGAAGGTCTGCACAACCCGCTTTTTGAAGCGTTATCTTTCACATCCTGCGCGGCCTCGGCGTTCAGATTTTTGTCGGTGAGTTGATTGCCGGAGTTTTTTCCGCGCACCGGAGCGCTCCAACCAGATATATGGCCTTCATCGGCCCGGTGTTTCAAGCTTTGCGCAAAGCTCTACGTGCCATCCATAGATTGCCCAAAGCAAACAGCGTGGTGATCTGGGCGGTGTTCTTCATCAAACCACGATAGCGGGTCTTCATGTAACCGAACTGCCGTTTGAGGATGCGAAACGGGTGTTCGACCTTGGCCCGGATACCCGCCTTCAGGCGTTCGATCTGATCGTATATCGCGTCCAGCGAATCACTCAGATCCAGTTTCCTTCGCTTTGCCGGTCGCATTGCAACATGCCAACGAACCGCGTCAGCCTCACATCGCTTTTCGATACCCAGATATCCGGCGTCCGCGTACACATCCGTTTCTTCACCATGCAGCAACGCCTGGGCTACCGTGATGTCGTGAACATTGGCCGCCGTTCCAATGACCGTATGGACAAGGCCCGAGTCGGCGTCCACGCCGATATGCATTTTCATCCCGAAGTACCAGTTACCACCTTTCTGCGTCGATTGCATTTCAGGATCGCGCGTGCCGGAGCCATTCTTTGTCGAACTGGGCGCGGCAATCAGGGTGGCGTCGACTGCCGAACCAGCCTTGAGCATCAGGCCTTTCTCCGTCAGGATTTCATTGACCAGCGCCAGCATTTGCACCGCCAGTCCGTGCGTTTCCAGCAGATGGCGGAACCGAAGAATCGTGCTTTCATCCGGCAAGCGAACCATCCCGCCGTCGAGACCCGCGAACTCGCGATACAGCGGCACGTCATAGAGTGCCTCTTCCATAGCAGGGTCTGACAAACCGAACCATTGCTGCATGAAATGAATCTGCAGCATCGTCGCAATCGGGAACGGCGGCCGACCGGTTTTGCCCGTGGGATAGTGCGGCTCGATCAGCGCAATCAGCTTCAACCAAGGCACAACGCGTCGCATCTCATCGAGAAATTCCCGCTTGCGCGTGCGCTTCGTTGACAGATCCAGACCAAGACCAAGTTGCGTCATCACACTGCTCCGCACCCAATTAGCTCTGTTTCCAGGATAGCTCAGCAGCAACACAATGCCAGGACTTCTGCAGACCTTCCTTAATCTTACTGTGTCATAAAATAAAGACGTCTTCCCAGCCTTCGGCAGCATGGACAGGCGTCGAGCCCCGCGACCAGTCGCACCGTAAGTTCGTAGCGGATGGTGGCAATCGAGTCAGCCGTGTGGCGCTGTGCGCGTCGGACTTCCCCGCGCAATGTAATCGTCGGGAACCGCAGGTGTCTGGCGTGCTGCGAAGTTTTTTTTGGCGCTGACCGGGGTACCGGTAGCGAGACGCTCTGAGAGAAGGAACCCGTAGGCCGCGATCGCCAGTGCAGCGTGGTGGTGAAACCCACGCCATCCCCGGCCTTCGTAGTGTCCCAGCCCCAGCTCCTGCTTCAGATCCTGGTAATCACGTTCGATACGCCAACGCATGTGTGCATGCGCCACGAGTTGCTCCAGCGCAGTATCAGCCGGCAGGTTGGACAGATAGTATTTCAGCGGGTCAGCGTCGCCGGCGGGCCACTCGATGAGCAGCCATTGCTCGGGGCGCAATCTCGCCTTGCCGGTATTGCCGCCCGCGTGACGCACGCGCACCGCGGCGAAACGTCCGCTGAGCGTTTCGTTCGACCCCTCCCGCCAACTGAGCGTGGTGAAGGCAGTAGCAGGCAGTGAATGCGCCAGGTCCTTCACGTTCACCGGCTGTCGGGCGCGTGTGCGGCGCGGTACCACAGGCGGGCGGCCCATGCCGCCATACGGTTTGGGCGGCAATGGTTCGACGCCCGGTGGCCAGACCACGAGAGCCGATGTGATGCCGACCACATAAGACAAGCCCAGATCGTCCAGACGTTGCCGGAAGGCGTTATCTATTCCATAGCCTGCATCGGCCAGTACGCAATGTCGGGGCGCACCCGCAGCCAGCAGAGCCTCAATCTGTCGCAATGCAATCTGCGCCTTCGTCTCAAACCCGATCTGCGCGGGAATGCCGGCTTTCTCGCGCCGCTCATCATCCTCTGCCCATTCACGCGGCACATAGAGCTGCCACGCAACCGGAATGCTGGCCTGCTCGCAGGCCAGTGACACACTGACCGCGACCTGGCAATTATCCTGTTTCCCCAGCACCCCGCAGTATTGACGCGCCACACCTACGGAATGGCGGCCCTTCTTTGGAAATCCCGTGTCGTCCACAATCCAGAAGCCGCCGCCGGAAAAATCCATCCGCGGCACGACCCACTGGCTGACCCGGAGAAGTAGCTCGTCGTCTGACCAGTCGGCTTTGGCCACAAAGTGGTGCAAAGCCTGATGCCGGGCGCTGGCGTGAAGCGGATCCACGCTTGCGGCCATCGGCTCGACGCTCTTGCGCGTCAACGGCAACATCAGGCCTGTGCAGTAGCCCCTCAGTCCTGAGTGGCGATCCGCATGACCCAAGCCGCCAGACAAATGCTCAATGTACTGCTCAAACCGCATTTGTGCGTCCATTGCTTCTCGCTCTATGCCTGGGTATCCTCATTATATGAGGACAAACAAAGCAATATCGCTATTGTTAGTTTTGTGACACAGTAAGACTAAGGCTACACTGAACAAGCCGCGAAATTGGCGACGCGTTAGCAATTTGAACGTCGTCAAGTCATGAGGCCGAGCTTGCGCCGTTGCTTTGCGGCCCTCGCGGGCCTTGTGGGCGGGCACTTTGCCCGCCTTTGGCCCACTATGGGCGTACCGATGCCGTCAGTTGCCTGCGCGACAGGTAGACGTTGGCCAGCGCGAGCGCGACGAACGCCCGGTTGGCGTTCTTTGCCAACCCGCGATAGCGCACCTTCGTAAATCCCCATAGTCGCTTCACGACCGCAAAGACATGCTCGACCCGGGCCCGGATCTTCGACTTGTTGCGATTCCTGCCGCGCTGCACCTCGTCGACTTCTCCGCCCGCACGACGCGTCCGCTGATTGGTGAAGTCGCGTGCCTTCGGCGCCTTGCCGTGAATCAGGTCTTTCTGGCTCGCATAGGCGCTGTCGCCGTAGACGCGCTGCTCCTGGCCGTGCAGCAATTGCGGCAGCGGGTGCTTGTCATGCACGTTGGCCGGAGTGAGCACTGCGCTGTGCGCCAGCCCGCTTTGGCTATCGACACCAATGTGCAGCTTCATGCCGAAGTACCACTGCTTACCCTTGCGGGTCTGATGCATCTCGGGGTCGCGCGCCTTCTGTTCATTCTTTGTCGAGCTCGGCGCACCGATGATCGTGGCGTCCACGATGGTGCCGCTCCTGAGCTTCATGCCGCTGGCCTGAAGTACCCGGCCCACTTCGGCGAAGAGCTGCTCACCCAGTTGGTGGGTCTCCAGCAGGCGCCGGAATTTGAGCAGCGTCGTCGCGTCCGGCACGGCTTCGCAGCCCAGATCAATACCCACAAAGCGACGCAGGCTAGCACTGTCGTACAGTGCCTCTTCGCAGGCGAAGTCGGCCAGATTGAACCAGTGCTGGATGAAGTGAATCCGCAACATGCGCTCCAGACCAATTGGCGGGCGGCCATTGCCGCGTTTCGGATAGTGCGGCTCGATCACCGCGCACAACTGCGCCCATGGCACGATCGCATTCATCGTGTCGAGAAACTCGTCGCGCCGCGTGCGTTTGCGGTGCGTCTCAAAACCCGCACCTTGATCGGCTGCCATCGCCAGCGTCTGCTGCTTCATCCTGGTTCGCCTTCCTCATTCAATCCGATCTCTATAACGCTTGACGTACCGGATCGGTGGACTTAATCAGCGTTGCCCTAAACTGAATCAACGCATCGAGACCGGGTGACTCATGAAGCGATTCGTTGAAGGCGAAGACCGCAAGCAGGTCGCACTACTTCCCGAATGCGTCGATGACTACATCGGCCCGGACAATCCCGTCAGGATCATAGACGTGTTCGTCGACGAACTGAATCTTGCGGAACTCGGCTTCAACGGTGCTACGCCTGCACTCACGGGCCGCCCGTCGTACCACCCAGGCGTGATGCTCAAGGTCTATATCTACGGATATCTGAACCGTGTACCGTCGAGCCGGCGTCTCGAGCGCGAATGCCAGCGTAACGTCGAGATGATGTGGCTGACAGGACGGCTGGCACCGGACTTCAAGACGATCGCCGACTTCCGGCGCGATAACGGCACGGCGATTCGCAACGTATGCCGGCGCTTTGTCGAACTATGCCGTGGACTGAAGTTGCTCTCCAGCGACATGGTGGCCATAGACGGCAGCAAGTTCAAGGCCGTGAATAGTCGCGACAGGAACTACACGGCAGGCAAGATCGACAAGCGTCAGCAACAGATTGAGGAAAGCGTTCAGCGATACCTCGACGCAATCGATAGCGCAGACAGGACGAGCCCAACAGGCTTCGATGTCAAGACGGTGCGCCTGTATGAGAAGATCGCCCTCCTGCGCCAGCAGATGCGTGAACTCAAGCAGATCCGGGAGCAATTGAAGAGGCAACCGGACAAACAGCTATCCCTTACAGATCCCGATTCCCGTTCCATGACCAGCGGCGGCAAAAGAACCGGAACAGTAGGCTACAACGTACAGGCCGCTGTGGACACGAAGCACCACCTGATCGTCGAACACGAGGTGACCAATGTCGGAGGCGATCATGGACAACTCAGCAGGATGGCCCTGGCAGCAAGGGAGGCGATGGGCAAGTCTGGACTGAAGGTGCTAGCCGATCGAGGCTACTTTAGCGGCCCTGATATCCGCGCGTGCGAACTGGCCGGCATCAAGGCGTATGTCCCCAAACCACTCACGTCGGCCTCCAGGAAGAAAGGTCTCTTTACCAAACGCGATTTCATCTACATCGCGAAAGACGATATCTATCGATGCCCAGCTGGTGAGCTTGCCGTTCATCGATTCACGACTGTTGAGCATGACATGAATCTGCGCGTGTACTGGCCCAGTGCCTGCCCGCGTTGCCACCTCAAGGAACGATGTTCGCCGAGCGACTATCGCCGCATCCGACGATGGGAGCACGAACATATACTGAAGTCCATGCAGCGGCGGCTGGATCGCAAGCCAGACGCAATGACCATCCGCAGAAGTACGGTCGAGCACGTCTTCGGTACGCTCAAGCACTGGATGGGTGCCACACACTTCCTGACCCGCAAACTTGGGCCGGTGAGTACCGAAATGAGCCTTCAGGTGTTGGCCTACAACCTCAAGCGCGTCATGAATATACTTGGGTTTGCGAGGACGATGAAGGGCTTGAAAACGGCTGGAGGATGAGGCCCGAGGGGGCCTTCTTGCGGCTCACGCCGCTGGCGCAGACCGCTCGACCTTCCAAACGACGGTTCGGCTGCCCGGTGAATTTACCTCGACAGCAAAAAGTCTGTTTCCACACAGGCTCGGCCGCTCGACGACTACCATTATCCGGGGCGGACGCTCAACTTCACCGTATCTTCACGGCGGCGGCAGCGAGCGATCGGCCTTGCAACGCTTGAGCGGAAGCACCTTTGCCGAATAAAGCCGTACGACTTTACCGATGCCTTTGGCGACATCCATATCGATGCAGGCGCATCCGTAGCCATGCCCGCCCGCATTGGTGACGACCCAATCGGCAGACGTCATGTCAGGGAGATCGTCGAACCCCGGGACAGGCTGTCTCCCATAACAGAAAGAGTCCAGATTCCATCCTTGTCGTCCAGCCACCAGTTGGCGGGCGTCGGGTTCTGCAACCAACCACAGCGATTTTGCCGGCTAGCCGCAACCGCATGGGTACCGCACGATGCAATCGAGATGCAACCGAAAAACGCACGTACCACGTGACGAAAATTCATGACAGAGAAAGTCCCGACTGACGGATTGTTGACGATCGATCGATCGAGATCGAGCGACCGTTCCATGGCCGGACTGAGGCCGAAGACGACTGGATTATGTTCAAAGAGGCAATCGGTTCGCCAATCTTGGGACAAGATCTGAGCACCACCCGTCCGGCGTTAATTCTGGATTCCTTAGCGCCCGTCCGTCTTCCGTTCGCGCCATAGGCGAAGCAATTCTTCCTGCTCGCCGATACCTTCTTCAAAACTAGGAATGCCATCTGGAATCAGAAACCATGGTTGTTTGCTACCTGTGAATACGTGCGCTATCGGGGAAAACTCGCTTTGGTTTTGCAATGTGCCTGGTCTGAGTATCGCCAGATCGGGCTGATCAACGGGCTCGGCCCAAAGCCGCGTGTCACAGCGCGCGCATGCCTTGCTGCGCCGCTGCCGCCCACGACCAAAGTCAAAGGTCAGCATGATCGGCTCACCTTCCAGGACATGCAAATCGGATCGACGGACCCACATCACAGGCAGCGCAGCACCGCCTGTTCTTCGCTGACAGGTGGTGCAATGACAAACATAAAAAGTCAGCGGTTCAAACCGGAGCTCAAACTTAATCTGACCGCAGAGGCAGCTACCGATGTAGGGTGCGGGCATACAAGGCTCCTAAATACCGCAGATTGAAAAACGGAAAACTTTGTGAGCCCGGAACGTGGGTGAGCCACGCGAGAATCGTCGACGATCCGCCGACGATTGCCGAACGGCCCTTCATGGCCGTTGCGTTCCGCACGCCGCTCCTCACGGCTGCGTCCGTGACATGCTCTCGCGGGTGGAGAATCGCCGCCACCAATGGTTCAGTTTTTCGCATCCTTCCATCAAAGAAGCCGCTTCATGAGCCTGCATGAAGCACGCGAAGATCGGAGCGGCGTACAGATCGGCAAGTGTCACTTCGCCGCCAATCAGGAACCCCTGGTCATCGGACAGACGGGTCAGCTCAGATAAACACACAACGGCACGCGGCAACGCGGCCGCGATCTTCGGCTCGTTTGCTCGACGGCCTTCGCGGGTTGAAACTACGCGTTCAACGTATATGTCCCAAACAAGCGTTCGATATGCATAGGCATCCAGTATCGCGATAATCTGGTTTGCCCTGGCACGAGCTTTCGGATCTCTCGGCTGCAGCTTGACGCCGGGGAAAGCTTCGTCGATATAACGCACGATCGCGCTTGTCTCGTAAAGATGGAAATCGCCATGCTCGAAGGCCGGAATGCGACCGAACGGATGGCGTTCCAAATGCTCTTTCGGAACGCCGCTCGCTGCGAATACGTCTACCTCGACCAAACTGTATTTAATCTGCTTCTCTTCCAGAGCCAGCCGGGCGATTCGCACGTACACACTCCATGCCGCTCCGTACAGTTTCACCACTTCGGTCGTTGTCACAGGATCGCTCCATTCGCGTACGAGAGGGCGCGCTGTCGATAGGCTATACGCGAATCATCTCGTCAATTAACTGGAGTGGCATCCGGAAACGTCCATGCGCCGTTCAGAATCTCAGCACGTGGCCGATAGAGTCGCACCGTATAGTTCCATCCGGCAACAATCGGAAGGCAATTTTCCACGTGGCCATCGCAGCCACCGAACTGTATGGCGATCGAACCGTCAGCGCCCTTTTTTGCAGTAAGGTCATTGATCGAGTACGCGTTCGACGAGTTCTTCTGAAAATAGCCCCGTGCATTGTAGAGGCTCACCGACCAGAAGGCGTCCACGGGAACGTTTTTAACCACGAGTCGATAGACCGTCTTCCCGTCGTTTCGCGGTGGTGTGAAGTTGAGGTAAATCGCGTCCCTGTCCGGATTGCCTCCCCATGCCGCAGCGGCTCCGAGCAGGCGTCGCACCGGGTCGACTTCCTCTTTGATACCGAAGGCGTGCTTGAAATCTGGAATCGTCGACGCAAGAACCAGTAGCGCGTCGCGGACCTTTTTCTGACTTACCGGATCCCAGTTCGGCAGGTCGAGCTTGCCAGGCGACTTCTGGCTTACTGTGATCGAGTCCTGTAGCTTGTGGACCTGCTCGATGTCCTCCGGGCTAGACGGCTCGACAAGGGTTCGAATCGCAACGGCAACGTAACGCGTGCCGACGCTCTCCCGCGTGAGGACATGCGTGCCTTCGCCGTAGAACACATTCGGCACGTACTGATCCTCATTGATGATCTGTAACGCCATGAAGCGCTTGCCAGGATCAGGCATGTCGATCGTAACCGGCCCCGCATCGAGATCGAACACTCCTGACGTATAGAGCGTGTCGCGGTTCAGGCGTATGACCGTCTGATGATCAATCGGTGCAGGCTCCCGGCGGTGTTCCAACTTGCCAAGGGTCCCTTGCTTTACCAGTGAAGTGAAATACAGGTCCGACTCGGCGCGAACAAAATTGTCGACTGTTACCGGTACGGGCGATCCGCCAGACGACTGGGTCTGGGCGGCCACGACTCCCGCGGCAAACAGAAGCGTTGCCAACGTGATTGAGTATTTCATACCTGTCCTTTTGCTTATCTGACCTGGAATGGCGTCGTAGCGCGAGCGCGTCAACGCACTTCGGTAACGGCTGGCGGAGCCCATTTTCCCTGCTTGACGATGTCCTTACGTCAGCGAGAATTGATTGCCGGGCGCGCATGGCAGCCAGTTTGTTTGCGGCACGCTTGACAGGTTGCGGGCCGATCGCGATTTTCAGTGATCCATCTGGCTCTTTCGTGAGACTACGGTCCACTTTCTCCTGCCGGATCACCAGGAGACGGCCCAGTAGGTATATGTAGGCGTCAGCCACGGTACGTTCATCGGGTTTCGCAACTGCCGCCGTTTGCGACTGCGAAAACGCCGCACCCGGGATTCCAATGCCGACCGCGAGAGCCAACGCTACTACAACGCTTGCAAATACCTGCCTCGCCGCTGCGCAACCATGCGTGTACTACCTCCGTTCGAAAGGGATGTCGCTGTGTTCTGTCCCTGTCTGAGCATTGTTGAAACTTTCTGGAGAAATTGCAAGCTTTGGAAGCTTGCCCTAATGCCAGTGGTCAACGACCGAGAGGACACAGAGTGTGTCAAAACGTTAGCGCCTGAACTGAGTCAACGCGCCGAGACCGGGCGACTCATGAAGCGATTCGTCGAAGGCGATGCCCGCAACCAGGTCGCACTACTTCCTAATGTGTCGACGAACAAATAGGACAGGACAGACGATCGCCGACTTTCGCCGTGACAGCGGCGCAGCGATTCGCAATGTATGCGGGCGTTTCGTCGAACTATGTCGCGGGCTGACGCTACTATCCAGTGACATGGTGACCATCGAGGGTAGCAAATTCAAGGCGTCATACAGTCGCGACAGGAATTGCACGGCTAGCAAGCTCGATAAGCGTCGGCAGCAGAACTGGTCAGCACGCGCACGCTCTACGGCGCTGCGCTTCATTCAGATTCCACCGAAAACCCCAGATATTCGAACCTCGGAGCACTGTTCGCATCGACGAGAGAACTGAGCGCTCCCACCGACGCAAGAACATCGACCGTCGTTCGGCGCTTCGACACGAAATGCCACGTTGGAGGCATAGCAGGCATAGTGGGTTCGTTGCTCGCCTGACGCAGCGCTGCCAGCAGATCGGCGCGATCGGGCGAATACGCGACAAAGCCTTCGTTCGACACCGCCGCCTGATCGATACCCATTGCCGCACACAGCTGTTGCTTGATGGGGACGTCTTTCTCATCGGCATCGCGCGACTGCTGGATCAGTTGCGCGACGCCCGCATCGACCAGCTTGCCGGCACGCAACAACGGTGGCAATCCCGGCGTCCAGGCGTCGGGCGGACACGCTTTATGCGCGGGTGTCAGCGCGATGAATGGATTGATTTCCGCCGGATAGATCCGGCATACCAACGGCCTCTGTTCATAGATACCGCAGCGCATGTCGTCCCTAAGATTCGGGCATGGGCCGGGATGCGTGCCCGCCAGAATGACCACGATTCTCGCCGGCAAGGACCCACTCATCGCGGCAAACGATCGACGACGTTTTTGCGCCGCCTGAAGATTGTCCTCAGCGGGCTCTTCTGGCCACGGCAACGCCTCGCAAAGAATCTGCACTTCGTCGCCGTGCTCCAGCCAGGCAATCGCCTCGCTCACTGTCAACGGCAAACGCAGGTCGTGGCAACACTTGCCACACATCGTGCACGCAAAATCGATATCCATGTCTCATAGCCCTTGCGTCGCGCGACGCGGTTCGGTTATCCAGCTACAAGTCCGGCAGACACACACGAGTGCGGACGCCCCCGTGTGGTTACCGCTTAGCTGAAACAGTCGGGCTTAGTCGCGTGAAAGCGCCAGACATTACAGGCCACGACTTTTATTTTTAGTCCATTGCGTGAATCTGCCTTCAAATCCCGCCCTGACGGTGCAAGCATGCGCTCGAGCAACTCCGAGCGGACGGCTTCCGGAAATACTGGCAACTGGTTGTTGGCAAAGATTGCCATGGCAAGTCCGCGCTCCGGAATCAGCGTGACGATGGCTCGACCGCCAGCCCGGCAATCCAAGAATCAATTCCGGCTTCGTCGACGTGCGGGACGTGGCCGATCTGCATGTGCGGGCGATGACTCACGAAGCCGCCGGCGGCGAGCGCTTTCTTGCCATCGCTGGCGAAAGCATGTGGCTTGCCGACGTCGCTCAGGTGCTCAAAGCGCGCATTGGGGCGTTGTTTTGTACAGATGCCCGCACGCTCAAGTTTCGCCACGGTTAGGAAAGGCCGGGGTATTGTGTTACGCGTCGCGTGGCAATGCTCCCTTGCCCTGCTTACCTGCTAACCTAACCGCCTTGGCCGTGCGCGAGCGCCCCTCGAGAGACGGGGACGCCGCGTGGCCCATCAACCGAACTGCCGATGCCGCCACTGTTTCGCCGTCTACTGCTGCTGTTCCACGCGCTGCGTTACGGCGCGCGCCTGATCTGGCTTGCCGCGCCGCAAGACCACAAGCTGCACTGGATGATCGAGCTGATCGGCCGCTTGCATGCGGCTGACCGCAGCGGCAAGAGCCTGAGCGGCGTGCTGCCGGCACTCGGGCCGCTGGCGGCCCGGTTCGCGCAAACGCTGGCCGAACGGCCCGAACTCGCGACCGGCACCTTGCACGACGCCATCGACGCAATCGATCACATGGAAGCCCCGCTGCCGCCGCACGAGTCCGAACAGGCGCTCGCGCGCGCTTTCGGCAGGCCGCTCGCCACGCTGTTCAGCGCCGTGGATCTGGTGCCGGTGCGCAGCGGCTTCGCCGAACAGACGCATCTCGCGCGGCTCATCGTGCCGGTGAACGGCCATTACCAAGTAACCATCAAGCTGGTGCGCGCCGACCAGTTGCAACAGATCGGCGATGAACTCGCGCTGC
The DNA here is from genome assembly GCF_003634175.1 of Paraburkholderia sp. BL17N1. NCBI lineage: Bacteria > Pseudomonadati > Pseudomonadota > Betaproteobacteria > Burkholderiales > Burkholderiaceae > Paraburkholderia > Paraburkholderia sp. BL17N1. The sequence goes on along the minus strand of NZ_RBIW01000002.1, from coordinate 2,663,551 downwards.
TGCGCTGGGTCGCGCGCTGGCTGGAAAAGTTTTCAGGCACCGCGCGCCGCCTGCAATTGCGCACGCTGGCGCAGACCTTCACGGACGACATCCTGCGCCGCTTCGATCTGCGTGCCGAAGCCGCCAATCTGAGCCAGACCGGCCATCATTTCGACGACGACAAGCGCATCGTCGTGCCGGACGTGATCTGGGATCTCTGCACCGCCTATACGCTGACCATGCAACGCGTCAGCACCTTGCCGGCGAGCGACCTGCCCGGCCTGCATGCACATCACATCAAACTCGCGCCGCTCGCCGCGCATATCGTCGAAGTGGTGACCCAGCAGGCGTTCGAGCATGGTTTCTTTCACGCCACGCTCGACGCGCGCCGCGTGCGCGTGAGCATCGACCCGGACACGCAGGGGCGCCTCGTGCTGGCGGAATTCTCGATCATGTCGAGTCTCTCGACCGGCGAGCGCGAGTTCTTCGTGCACGGCGCAACCGCGCTGTTCGAACAGGACTACGGGCGGCTCGCCGAAATGCATCGCGATGCCGGGCACGTGCCGCACGACACGCGCGCCGAATTGCTCGAAGCCGAGTTGCGCACGCGTGCGGAGGCGCATTTCGCGGCCGCGCCGGAAGACCGTTCGGCGGGTTCGCTGTTTCATCATCTGCTGCATGCGGTGCATCCTTTCGAGGGCGCGGTGCCCGCGCGGCTCGCGACCGCCCAGCGCTCGTTTCATCAAGCGGAACTGCTGGCGCGCGCGCTGCATCCCGGCGTCGACACGTGGAATATCGCCCGCGGCGTGCTGGCGGATATCGCGCGGCGCGACGTCGATCACCGCGGCTGGCTCAAACGCATTAGCCGCGAGTTGCCGCATCTCGCGCATATGCTGCCGCGCGTGCCGCAACTGGCGGTGCGCTATCTGCAACACGAGCACGATCTCGCGCGCACGCCGCAGCAGAGTGCGCAACTGATGACGGAGATCGGCCGCGAGTACCGCCGCACGCGGGTGCTGCTGTGGGCGTGCGCGCTGTGCGGCGGCGTGCTCGGCGCGGGGACGGTGCTGCTGATGTGGTGAAGTGCGCCGGTTCGCGGTTCAAACCACACTCCGCCAACACGTTCGGCCGATTGCAGTTTCAAGCAAGACGCGCGTTGCGTCTCCCGACAAGATGGCGGCTTTTCTCTTGACGCTTGCCAATGCTCGCTTCCTTTATCGCCGCTGTTTTCGTCGTGTTGTGGTCGACCGGTTTCGTGGTCGCCCGCGCGATTACACCGTATGCGGATCCTAACCTGTTCCTGCTTGCACGCTTCGGCGGCACGGCGCTGATATTCGCGCTGGCCGCGCTGTTTGCACGCGCCACGTGGCCCGGCGGACGCGACTTCGGCAAACATCTGGTAGCGGGCGCACTGCTGCAAGGCGTCTATCTCGGCGCGGGCTACTGGGCCGTCGCCCAAGGCTTGAGCGCGGGCGTGATGGCTTTGCTCGGCGCGCTGCAACCGCTCGCGACGGCCGCGGTTGCGGCGCCGCTCTTCGGCGAACGCCTGTCGCGGCGCGGCTGGACCGGCATGGCGCTCGGCCTTGCGGGCGTCGTGCTGGTGCTCGAACCGAAGCTGACGGCGGCCGCCGCACCGACGCCGCACGGCAGCGCGCCCACCTGGCTCGTCGTGCTGATCTCGATCGCCGCGATCGGCGCGATTACGGCGGGCACGTTGTTCCAGAAGACTTCTTTGGCCAAGGCCGATATTCGCAGCGCGAGCGCGGTGCAGAACTTCGGCGCGGCGCTTGTCGCGGCCGGGCTTGCGCTTGCGCTCGGTGAACATCGCTGGATTGCGTCCGCTACGCTGTGGGGATCGCTCGCGTGGGGGATCGTGATGCTTTCCGGGATCAGCGTGACCTTGCTGGTGTGGATGATCAGACGCGGCGACGCGGCGCGCGCGACCGCGCTGATGTTTCTCGCGCCGCCACTCGCCGCGCTCGAAGGCTATGTGGGCTTCGGCGAGACGCTGGTGCCGCTGCAGATTGCCGGGTTCGCGGTTGCGTTGGTAGGCGTGTTGCTCGCGCGCTCGTGATGGGCGGCTTGCTCAAAACGAGCGGCGCGGGCCGGACGAGCACCACCGCGAATCAATCCGCCGTGTCCGCTCCGGCCGGCACTTTGGCGCGCGCCTTGCTGCCGGGCGCAGGCGCCCACGCCGGGCGGCTCTTGCGCGCCGAATCCACCACGGCAATGTAACGCCCAGCCCACGGCGTCACCTCTCGATCGCTTTTCAACACCCACAGCGACTTACCCGACTCGACGAGCGCAACATATTCGGCGTCGAGAATGCCATAGTGATCGATAAACGAATTGAGCGACGCGGGAATGCGCACGCAACCCTTCGAGTGACGCATGCCGAGCAGCGATTCGAGATGGTCGGGGTCGGTGGCGTGCATCTGGAAACGCATCTGCGACATGCCGCCCTTGCCCCAACCGCGCTCGCCCTGGGCCCAGCCGAGGTCGAAGATCCGCATGTCGCGCTTGCCATAGCCGCGAATATGGTTTTCGTTCTGCGTGCCTTCCGAACGGAAATCCATGTTGGCCGGCGTATGCTCGAATACGCCGAGCGGTGTGATGAAGTGATCGTATTCGCCCGGCTGACCCGTCGAAACCGGCGACGCGCCGATCATCTGCCAACTGTCGGCCGGCGCGGCCCGAAAATAGATGAAGAGCGCCTGCACATTGGCATTGCGATCGACCAGCACGACATACTCGCCCGACAGATCGCCGAGCATATGCGCGCCGAGCGCGGCTTCCAGCCGATCGGCATAGGCTCGCTGATCCGCGGCCGGCACTTTCAGCGTGCGCGTGACGCTCTCTGCGAAAACGTCCCGCAGCATAAACGCGCGACGCGGGTCGACCACGCCGGCGGCATCCGGCGCCGCGACAGCCGACGCGTTGACGGCGACCACCGGACGATTCGCCGCCTTTGGTGCCGAGGCCGCAACGGGCGCCGAAGCTGCGATCGCCGCGCCGCATGACGCCATGCAAAATGCGGCGCTAAACGCACGTGCCAAACGGCGCAAGGAAGGCAACGCGCGGGCGATGCTCCGCACGGAAAGTCGATACGGCATACACGACACGTCGCGCGGACGATCGACCGGCGCGAAAGACAGACGGTCTATTACAGGCTGGCCAGGCCGCTTGGTGTGGTTCATCGCGTGTTTGAGCAAACCTGATTATTATTGACTGCTCGCCGGCTCATGCGGCGCTCTCAGAACGAGGATGTTACTAAGCACATTGCGATCTGTCGATGAAGATTCGCCGACTCATTGATACCCTTGGACGTCTTTGCCGGTCAAGGCAGCGGATTTAAAGCGGTGCGAAGGTGAATTGAACCCGGGCCGGTTACGGTTCGATATGTGCGCGAGCGCGCAAGGAGCAAAGAGGAATCATGACGCAACACGATCCAGTTGCACGCCAGGCAAGCATCTCTGAGGAAATGCACATCAGCGCCGGGTTCGATGCTGAATATGAAATCGAGCGCCGGGTGGCCTTTCTCGCGAATTATCTGCGTAGCAGCGGCCTGAAAACGTATGTGCTCGGGATCAGCGGCGGCGTCGATTCGACAACCGCGGGGCGGCTCGCGCAACTCGCGGTTGAGCGATTGCGCGCCGAACATTACGATGCGCACTTCGTCGCAATACGTCTGCCTTACGGTGAACAGAAAGACGAAGCCGACGCGCAGCAGGCACTGCGCTTTATTCGCGCGGACGAAAATCTCACCATCGATATCAAAGCCGCGGCCGATGCCATGCTCGCCGCGCTCGATCAAAGTGGCCTGCTCTACAAGGACGAATCGCAACAGGACTTCGTGCACGGCAATATCAAGGCGCGGCAGCGCATGATCGCGCAATACGCGGTGGCGGGTGCGCGGGCCGGCGTGGTCATCGGTACGGATCACGCGGCCGAATCGGTGATGGGCTTTTTCACGAAGTTCGGCGACGGCGGCGCCGATGTGTTGCCGCTCACGGGGCTCAACAAGCGTCGCGTGCGCGCGCTGTCCAAAGCGCTGGGTGCGCCCGAAGCATTAGCGCACAAAGTGCCGACCGCCGACCTCGAAATGTTGCGGCCGCAACGGCCCGATGAGGACGCCTACGGCATTCCATACGATGCTATCGACGACTTCCTGGAGCGCAAACCGGTGAGCGATGCGGCGCGCGAGACCATCTTGCGCTTTTACGACGTCACGCGTCACAAGCGCGCGTTGCCGTACACGCCGTTCGATTGGCCGACGCAGACAAGCGGAGATTGAGAAAGGCATGGGTATGCAGGTGACGCGCCGAATGCGCCGTGCTGGGCGCTGCGGCGGCGCGTTAGCGTACGTGCGCTCTTGTCGCGCAACGCATTGAGGGTGAATCGATCGCGCCGGGTTACTGAGCCGCCGGCGGTTCGTCGGTGAACAGATCGGCGCTGGCTTCCAGCGTCTGACCGCCCAACTGTTTGCCGTGAATCTGCCGCGCGATCACTTCGCCTACATAGGGCACTTCGGCGTCCAGTTCGACCATGGCGTACGCGCTGGGCTTGCCGGCGTCGACCACCTCGATGTTTTTCGCGTAATGCCCAAGTTCGTGCTTGAGGAACTCCCGCACTTCCTGCTCGCTGCACGATCCCGCGATGTTGCGCACGATCAGGTTCATGCGGCCTACCCTCTGCGCGCGTTGCGGCCAGCGCCGCGATCCGCGGACTGCACGCGCACAGGGCGCAATGCGGCACGCTGCTTCGCCTGCTCGGCAGCGAGTTGGCGGATCAATGCAGCACCGGCGGCGCCCAAAGCGGCCAATGACAGATAGAAGGCGATCATTTAATTCTCCCCTGCGAGTTTCGTCCTGTACTCAGGATAGCCACAATCGACAGTAAAAGCGATGCAACACAGTGTCGTCAAAAAACGGACTTAAATATCGCCGTCAATGCACTGTACCTGAATAAGCGGCGTCAAAAATAGCAAAACAGCTGTTCATTTCGCGTGACAGGCCCGGCAAGCGCATCGAACGCGGGCGCTGAATGCAAAAACCGGGCCGCGACACGCTTCGCCACGGCATCCTGCGGGGGACTGCGCAAAAGGCGGACTGGTTGTCGCGATCAGTCCGCCGCTTGCACGTTGGCCGAACTCACCCACCATGCGTTCTTGCCTTGCGGCAGCTGAACCAGCACCGCGGACGGATCGTCGACGCCGTCATCCGCAATTTCGCATACCGCCAGACCGTCGGGCAGGCGCTTCACCTCGCCGGCCGACTGGAACAGCGCAACACGTTGCGCGCTCAACGGCCGCAACTGGCGATACACGTCGAAGCTGATGGCCGCGGGCACATCGCCGCGAATCTTCAGCGTGTCGGCCTGGCCGCAATGCACTGGCTCGGCGGCGAACACGGCAGCACTGCCGAATACGCAGCCGATAGAAAGAGCCATGACGGCAAGACGTGAATGGATCATGATGATTCTCCGAAAACTAGATGGGGTCACGGCCTGCGAGTTGCAAGCCGCGCGGCTGAATAGATGCCAGGTGCGCATGAACGAAGCAGGCGCCGCAAACGAGGCGGCCGGCTTCATGGCGGGTTGCCGCGGCCGGCGCCATGACCGTTGTCGCCACCGGTGGCCACGTCGAGCCGGCTGACGTCGCAGGACGTTTGACTGAAGCCCGAATAAACCACCGACCAGTTGCCGATAATCGCGGCTTGCGCTTCGGCGAGGCTCAGTTTGCCTTCGCAGACGCAGCGCTTGAGCATGACTGCCGCGCGCGCCTTGCGGCGCTCGCCCTGATGGCCGGCCCACGGCAGAAGATCGAGATTAGCGCGAGCGTCCGGCGAGCCGCCGAGCACGATAGGCACGCGGCGATCGAGCGCGAAGGAAGCGCCGTTGTCCGCCTCGATGCCGCGCGCGGCGAGCATGCGGTCTTTGTGCGCCATCAGTTCGTCGAACGGCGGTGCGACCGTGTCAGCGTAACCGGGACGGCAAATCGTGTCCCCCACCGATTGCTGCGTGACGCGCTCGTCGAGCATGGCGGCGTCCTGCGCGCAAGCGTCGACCGTGCGTAGCATCGCCAGCGCCGTGAAGCCAAGCGCGAGCGCAAAACGCGCAGTGCCGCGGGGACGCGCAACACCGCACCGGCGCGCGAGCGCCGGCAAAGCCGTGTCGTACGTACTGCTGGTCGCGTCGCTGGAATACTCTGTGCGACGCCTGTCTGCAATGCCTGCGTTCATTCGTCGGCGCGCCGGGAGCGGCACGCAATAGTTCAATTCGCAGACTAATTAAAACACATTCAATATGGATAAGTAAAAAAGCCTGACTACGCGCGCCGCGCGCATAGGCCGCATTTAGCCGATTTGGCAGGCCGAGGAAACCGGCAGCGCCACCGCTCGCGCGTCGCCGGTCCCAGCCGTCTGATAGCCAGACGCCCTTGCGATGCCAAGGCGTTTCGCACGCGCCGCGTCCGCGACGCGACGCGTCGATTCGCCGCTACCGCGGCACACGCGCCTGCAATGCGCGGATACGAAAAAGCGCTTGCGTGTTGGACACCGTCGTGTCGTACATTGTTGCGAGATCGGCCTTCAACGCGGTGCGCGATCCGCCGTCGAGATAAACCATATGTCCCGAAGGATAAAAGCGCGCCGACAGGTTCTGCCGGACCTGCTGGCTGAGCAACGGCATTTGCTGCAGATCGAGTACGGTCTGGTAAAACGGCGTGACGAAATCGAAGAAGCCGTTCGCCGACAGCACCTTCAGATCGGGATTGAGCGCCATCACGGCGGCCAGATCGCCGGCGGTGTATAGAATGATGTTGCCCTTCGAGTCGACGCCCTTCTGCGCGCCCGTCGGATCGATGTGACTGAAGTCCCAGTACTTGAAGGCCTGGTCGTTCAGATCCGTGAACGACGAATTCGACGTGTACTTCAGTTGCTCGTTCAGATACACGTTCCACATCGTCGTGTAGACGCCGGTGACCGCCGTCATGGTCGGGTCGTTGCCGCCGGAATTCGGGTCGATCTTGCCGGCAATGCCCGTGCCGATCGCCGTCACACGGCCGTCGTACTCGCCGAGCGCAAGCCCCTTGGATTTCAGCAGCGTGGTGAGGAATAGCGAATTGCCCCGGCTGTCGTACGAGGCGACATCCAGGCTCCACGCGAGCAAGGTCGTTTTGTCGATGCCCGTGTATTCGCTGAGCTTTTCGACCGTGGCCGCATCGGTGGTCGGAAACTTGCGCAGCGCGGCCAGATAGTCGGTGCGCGCGAACTGCGCGACTTCTTCGGCGAACGTGCCGAGATCGGTCGGTCGTGGCGCGATGCCGAGCTTCTTGTGATACCACGCGTCCGCGGCCGCCGTGGGCAGCGCGCCGACCGGGTTGCCGGCCTGCGTGTAATCGAGAATCGACGATTGCAGCGTAATGCCGTTCAGATCCACGCCATCTTCATGCAAACGGTACGCCAGCACGCAACTGCGCGCCGTGCCATACGACTCGCCGAACAGGTACTTCGGCGAATTCCAGCGGTTGTTCTTCGTCAGAAAACGCTTGATGAACTGCTTGATCGAGTCCGCGTCCTGGTCGACGCCCCAGAAGTCGCGGTTCTTCTTCGGCGCGATCGCCGCCGAGTAGCCGGTGCCGACCGGGTTGATGAAAACGAGGTCGCTCTTGTCGAGCAGGCTATCCGGATTGTCTTCCATCGAATACGGCGCGGGCGGCGTGAAGCTCGGCATCGAGGTCTTGATGCGACGCGGCGCGAACGAACCCAGCAGCACGAACACCGACGACGATCCCGGGCCGCCGTTATAAAAGAACGTGACCGGCCGGGCTTCTTCCTTCTGGTTGTCCTGCGTGAACGCCACGTAGAACATGCGGGCTTCCGGCTGCGAACTGCTCGGATCGACGATCACGAGGTGGCCCGCGGTTGCCGTGTAGTTGATCCTGTGCCCGCCGATGGTGACCGCGTGGTGCGTGATCGCGGCGCTTTCATCGGTTGCGGTGACGGAATCGTCAGGCCCGTTGCCATAGGCGACCGGGTCGAAGAACGGCTGATCTTTGGCTTTGTGCGGCGCGCTGGCGGGCGCGGGCGCCGGAGCCGGCGTGCCCGAAGCATGCGAATTGTGCGACGGCTGCGGACTAACAGAAGCTGACTCGGTGTTCGTCATGATCGCTCCATGGGTTCGTTCACGTCCTTTTGCGCCCCGAAGGACTTTCTTCGGGGCGTGTGTTGCAGACTATAGTGCGGCCGCCACCTTCTGACCATTGGGACTGCCGAGCCCCGTGCAGGCATCCCAACCCGCAGATGCCACGAAACTGCCGTTGTTGCCTTGCGTGATGTCGTTGCACGCGCCCGCCGCCTTATACAACTTAGGATTGATGAAGCCGGCCGGCTGCCCTTTCGCCGCATTGATGCGCGCGATCAGCGCGGCCCACAGCGGCGCGACCGCACTGGTGCCGCCGACCACCGTCTGCGTACCGTCGATCAATACACTGTAGCCGGTCACCGGCGAAGCGTCGCCCGCCACGTCGGGCACGCCGCGCCCGCTGAGCGCTTTCTTGCCGCCCTTCGTCGACGTGGCGGACAAGCCCTTCTGCCAGACCGGCAGCGGGAAGGCCTGGCTCACGCCGCCGCCGGTCGCGCCGCCTTGCGCGCCGTCGTTCCAGACCGCCTCGTGCGAGATCGCGGTGCCTGACGCGGTGAGGCTCGTGCCGCCGCAGGCCAGCACATAGGGGCTCGACGCCGGGAAGTCGACCTGGTCGCTGCCCGTGCCGTCGCTCGAACCACTGTCGCCCGACGCCGCGCAGACCGTCACGCCAAGGGTTGCCGCTGACTGCAGCACGCTGTTGAAGGCCTGCAACGACTGACTGGTCCAGTTCGCCTCCGGACCGCCCCAACTGATCGAAATCACCGACGGTTTGTTGGTCGTGTCGTGCACCGCGCGGCTCACGGCGTCGATAAAGCCGGCGTCGCTGTTCTGCGTGAAATACACCGCGATTTCCGCCCCGGGCGCGATTGCACCGACAACTTCAATGTCGAGCGTGACTTCGCCGTCCGGTCCGTTCGGATCGCCCGTGGGCTGGTTGCTGCCCTGATCGACGCCGACCGACTTCACCTTGGGCGACGCAACGCCGAGACTCGCGAAATAGGACTTGAGATCGCTGGCGTTATACCCGCCGCCCAGTTCGATGATGCCGACGCACTGCCCGCCGCCGTCGCCTTGTGGAAAGTGGTAGAGCGACGCCAGCTGCGGAGGCGTGAACGAAACCTGATGACCACGGGCCGGCTGGAACGGCGGCCGGATGCGAAAGTGCGGCCGCGCCTGCGGGCGGTTGTCGAGGCCGAGCACGGCCTGCACCACGCCGTGCAGATCGTCGGGCACACTGATCGCGCCGGTGCGGCCGCGGAACTGCCCAGACGTGTGATGTTCGTAATGTTCGAGCTTCACGGCGAACGCGTCCTGGAACTGGGCAATCGTGCCGCTCAGCAACACCGTGCGCGCGGCCGGATCTTCGCGCACCACCGTCAAACCGTGTGCGCTGGCGAAGGCCTTGACCTTGGCGATGTCGTCCGGCGCGGCGCCGTAGTCCTTCGCGAGCGTCTCGCGCGACAACGGCTTGACGCTGGGATCGCCGGCTTCGATCTTGCTCATCAATGCGTCGAATTGCGCCTGCTGCTGACGGCGCAACATGACGAATACATCGATCCGCTCCGCCGGATCGCATTGCCCCACGACTTTCGAACCCTGTTCCACTGTTCGCTCACTGCCTGGCAGCGGCTGCTTATTGACCATGGTGTCGACTCTCCAGTTAGCGTGACGGCGGTTTCCACGAGTTGGATGCACGCGCCACGCGCCTCTCACAACCTCATCGCCTGAAGGCGGCGGCAAGTTCGCTGTTTCAAGGACGTCAAAACGGTCCGACCAATCCATTCAAACACAGTTCCGGCGTGCGCGGCAGTTGTCCGAATGGCTAACGCCGCGTCGCCGCGATGCGCGTCTTTCGCCGCTCGCGCTATGATGCTGCAGCGGCAATCCAGCCGTTACATTGCCTCGCGCGCCATCCGCGCGCACGATCAAAGAATCAGAGGAAGCCCCATGTCAATTTCGATGTATCAAGCATCACTGCCCGTATTGATTCGCGGCCTGACGAACCTGCAGGTCATTCTGGGCAAAGCCGAAGCGCATGCCGCCGCGAAACAGATCGAGCCCACGGTGTTCACCACCGGCCGGCTCGCACCGGACATGCTGCCGCTCACACGCCAGGTCTATATCGCGAGCGACACCGCGAAGGGCTGCGCCGCCCGGCTGGCCGACGTCGAAGCGCCGAAGTACGACGACGTCGAGCAGACTTTTGAAGAACTGATTGCCCGCCTTCAAAAGACGATTGATTATTTGAAGGAATTCAAGCCTGAGCAGATCGACGGTTCGGAAGAACGCCCGATCACGCTGAAGCTGCGCTCGGGTCCGGTCGAGTTCACAGGCCAGTCGTATCTGCTCGGTTTCGTGCTGCCGAACTTCTTTTTTCACGTCACGACGGCGTATGACATTCTGCGTCACAACGGCGTCGATCTCGGCAAGCTCGATTATCTCGGCGGCATCAAGTAAAGCGCGAGCCTGCGGACTCGAAGTTGGCGCGGAAGCGGCAACGAGCGCGCACAGAGAGAGGCCTTTGGGAGCGGGAAAGATCGGCTCGCCCGCCTGCTCAAACGCGCGGCTGGAACGCGATGATCGCCATGCCGGCGAGCGTGAAAGCCACGCCGGCGGCGTCCCACAGCGTGGGCCGCACCTTGTCGACGCACCATAGCCAGGCAATCGCCACAGCTACATATACACCGCCGTAAGCCGCATACACGCGGCCTGCGGCGGTACCGTGCAGGGTCAGCAGCCAGGCGAAGAGCGCGAGGCTGAGCGCGCCCGGCACCAGCAGCCAGATCGAACCGCCCTCTTTCAGCCAGCGCCACGGCAAATAGCAACCGACAATTTCGGCAATGGCGGTCACGGCATAGAGCAAAAAAGTTTTCATCGAGTGGGAAAGCGAGTGATTGTGCCGCCACGAACAAGCTCTGGCGCTCTATTGGCTTTATTAACACAATCACTTTGCGCGCGGGCATGGGGCATGCGAGAGTCTTGGCATTTCCTTTAATTGCCAATGGCCATGAGCATCGCGTCACCCTGCATCGACATCTGCAAGTTCGACAGCAAAACCGGCTTCTGCATAGGCTGCATGCGCACGCGCGACGAATGCAAAAGCTGGAAGAAGATGAAAGACAAGCATCGCCGGAAAATCATCGAGGACCGCTCGCGGCGCGAGCACAAGCTGAGCAGATAAGCGGACTCTCCTGCATGGCGCACGGCCGGGCGGTCAGGAGAAGCGCCGCGCCGTATCCAGCCAAGATCAGTCCAGCGAGAGCCGCAACGCGAAACCGATCAGCGCGGCCGAGAAGGTCCAGCGCTGCAGCGTTTGCGCTAGCGGATGGGCGCGCATCCAGCCGGCGATCCGCGCGGCGCCGATCGCGTACAGCATGTCGAAACAGGCGCCGATAGCGAGCAGCACCAGACCGAGTTCGACCATCTGCAAAGCCACCGGCCCCGCCTCCGGACGCACGAACTGCGGCAGCAGCACGGAGCAGAACAGCAGCGCCTTCGGGTTCAGCAGGTTGGTGAGTAAGCCCTTGACAAAAGCAGCCCGCAACGGACGAGACTCGACGCTCGCCGTCGCCTCCGCGTGGCCGCCGGCGGCATGACCGGCAGGCAGCGCGAACACCGGCGAACGAAAGATCTGAATTCCCACCCACGCGAGATAAACCGCGCCGCCATAGCGCACTACTTCGTATAACCACGGCGCGCTGCGCAATAGCGCGGCCACGCCGCATGCCGAGAGCGTAACGTGCGTCGCGCGCGCGAGCCCGAGGCCGCCGGCAGCCGCGAAGCCGCTGCGCACGCCGCGTCCGATACTGGTTTGCAGCACCAGCGCCATGTCCGGTCCAGGCACGGCATAGACGACGAAAAGCGCCGCGATATACACGGCCAGCAGATGTGCGGAAATCATCGAATTCTCCTGTTTTCAAGGCTCTATCTTGCTATCGTCGGCGGAGGGTTTGCTGGCGAATTACCGGTTCCGACTGCTCGCCCGTGGAGGAATGCGCTAATATTGCGGCCCGAGCACCGGCTTTCCTCCAATCCGTCATCAGCACCACAGAGCCATGACAACCGACCTCGATAAAACCGACCGCGCGATCCTCGCCGCTCTTCAGAAAGATGGCCGTATGTCCAATGCGCGGCTGGCCGAAACGGTCGGCCTCAGCGAAACGCCCTGCGCACGCCGGCTGAAGCGCCTCGAAAACGATGGCTATATCGACCAGTACCGCGCGATGCTGTCGCGCTCCGCGCTCGGCTTCGGCGTCGTCGCGTTCGTCTACGTGCGTTTTGCCGTGCACGACCGCGCGGTGGCGACGCGCTTCGAGCGCGAGGTGCAGGCCATCCCGCGCATCCTCGCGTGTCACAACGTGTCGGGCAGCGCCGATTACATCCTGCAGGTGGTGGCGCGCGATCTCGACGACTACGGCACCTTCATGCGCGATGAAATGCGTAGCCTGCCGGGCGTGACATCGGTGGAATCGGCGCTGTCATTGCGCGAAGTGAAGGCCAACGGCGGCTTGCCGCTGTCCTGAACGCTAACGTGGCATAGTCACCCCTTTAAAACGGCGCGAGCCGACCAGTCGAACACGGAGTTCTCATGGATCACGAACAGGCGCGAGCCGAAGAAACCGCGGCAATGCAGCGTGTATTGACCGCGACCCAACGCGTGCAGTCGGCGTTCGCGTCGCTGCAATCGCAATTCCCGCCGGCCGGCAGCGGCACCCCTTCGCAGTTCGCGCTGCAAACATTCGACGCCGCGCTGCAGGAACTCGAAGACGCGCAAGCCGCATTCGACGAGCTGCTTGGCGATCTGCTCGACGGCAATCGTTGAGACATTGGAAGGCGTGTTTTCGTCGGCGCGGGGCGGCGGATCGTGCCGAGTCACGCACGCGCCGCGCCCCGCCATATCGGCTCAAGCCGCTCTCCACCGGCAGCAGCGAGAAATAGCCTTCATTAGCCTTTCTTTTCCATCGAAATTGAAAGACAAGACGCCTCCCACCACCACAACGTGGCCTGGCCCACACCCCGCCAAACAATATTTGCTTCGTTTAACGAAGCATGTTGACTTCCGCTTGCTGCAGTGCCTAAAATTCGCCGTCTTCATCAACGAGGCCCATGCCTTGGACACCAGCAGTAGTCGACCTTCGAACAGTTTCACTGCCTGACCGGCCCGACGCCCGCGCTTTTTTCTCAGCCGCCGTCTTGCCGACAGGCAGACGGTGCGCGCCGCAGTAACTTACTCCGTGCACCTTGACTAGCGCCATCCGGCCGCGCCGTGCTTACGCACATGCGTCCCGCCGATTGGCATCCCGTCGCGAGCCTTCGCTCGCGGCAGCGTTCGCTCGCACCGTTTCGATTCGTTCGACATGCGGTGCTGCCGAACGTGTGGACCAACACGTGCGTACCGAACGCCGATAAGGAGCCGCCATGGACAGTGACAGTTATCCCATATGCCGCCTGGTTGCCGCTCAATGGTCGCTCAGTCACGACCGAGCGGACAGGCAAACAATCATTTGCCCAAGGAAAAGCGAGTAGACCTGCTTCGCCGCGCGCCTGATGCGCCGCGCTCCGTGTCTGCTGGCTTTCCGCAATCCGCGTCAAGCCCTACGCCCGGAGAAAAAACATGTACCTCGCCACGCTCGTACCGACACGCCAGCAAACCCACACCCATAGCGACGCCGCCCTCGCATTGCACGGCGTCGAGCCGCACTGGCTCGCCGTGGCCTGGCACCGCGTCAGGGCGCTCGTTTTGCGTGCCGTCTCGCGGTCCACTTCGTAAGCACACACGCTCAGCGCGTCTTCGCGTTTGCGCCCGCGCCGCCGCCCCGTTCGGCCGCGCATCCGGCGGATCCTGAAGACGCCCCGCTCAATCCAATCAAACCTACTCAGGCGGCCAGCATGTCCACTCCAATCAACGTCTCACCACCCCGCAGCGCCGTTCTCGACGACGCGCATCTCGGCGACATCAAGGGCGCACTCGGCACCATCGCCCATCACGACACGGGGGCGCGCAACAGTTGGTGGGCCCGCCTGCGCACGCTGCTTGCGATTGTTGGGCCCGGCCTCATCGTGATGGTCGGCGATAACGATGCCGGCGCCTTCGGCACCTACACGCAAGCGGGACAGAACTACGGCACCACCTTGCTGTGGACCATGCTGCTGCTCGTGCCCGTGCTGTTCGTCAATCAGGAGATGGTGCTGCGTCTGGGCGCGGTGACCGGCGTCGGTCATGCACGGCTGATCTTCGAGCGCTTCGGCAAATTCTGGGGAGCCTTCAGCGTCGTGGATCTGTTCATCCTCAACGCGTTGACGATCGTGACCGAGTTCATCGGCATCACGTTCGTGCTCCAGTTCTTTGGCATTCCGAAGGTAGCCGGCGTTTGCATCGCCGCGGCGGTAACCATGGCCGCGGTGAGCACGGGCGACTTCCGGCGCTTCGAACGTTTCGCCGTGGTGCTGTGCGTGATGAGCCTGTTGCTCGTGCCGGTGCTGGTATCGATTCACCCGCCGGTCAGCAAGATGGCGCACGATTTTCTGATCCCGGGCTGGCCCGCTCAATCGAAGCTGAGCGACGTGATGCTGCTCGTGATCGGCATTGTCGGTACCACCGTCGCGCCGTGGCAATTGTTCTTCCAGCAGAGCTACATCGTCGATAAACGCATTACGCCGCGCTTCATGAAGTACGAAAAGGCTGACCTGTGGATCGGTATCGTCTTCGTGATGATCGGCGCCGTGGCCATGATCTCGTTTTGCGCGGCGCTCTACGCGGGCAAGCCCGAATTCGGCCATTTCACCGACGCGGGCGGCGTGATCGCCGACCTCGAAAGATATGCCGGCCGCACGCCCGCCGTGCTGTTCGCCGTGGCGCTGCTCGACGCATGCATCATCGGCGCGGCGGCGGTGTCGTTGTCGAGCGCCTACGCGATCGGCGACGTCTTCAAGATTCGCCACTCGCTGCATCGCGGCGTGTCGGACGCGAAGGGCTTCTACCTCGTCTATTTCGCCATCGTGGCGGCCGCGGCGACGCTGGTGCTGATTCCGGGCAGCCCGCTCGGCCTTCTGACGGAAGCGGTGCAGACGCTTGCCGGCGTGCTGCTGCCGAGCGCGACCGTGTTTCTGCTGCTGTTGTGCAACGACCGCGCGGTGCTCGGACCGTGGGTGAACTCGAAGAAGCTCAACGTCTTCACAGGCGCAGTAGTCTGGGTGCTCGTCATGCTATCCATCATTCTCACGGCTTCCGTCATGTATCCGGACATCACCGGCGAAGTCATGCTTGAAGTGCTCGCAGCCGGCACGCTGATGGCCGTGGCAGGTTATGCGGCCACCGTCGTGGCCCGCAAGCTGCGGCGGAAATCCGGGAGCGCCGTGGCTCAGGAGAGCGAATTCGGGTGGTCGAAGGAAACGCGCGCAACGTGGCGCATGCCGCCTCTGGACGAGTTGCCGGCGCCGCAATTGACGCTGTCCAAGCGGGTCTGGATGGGCGTGCTGCGCGGCTATCTGATCGTGGCGGTCGCGCTGGTGATCGTGAAGGTCGTGCAGATGGCGCTGCTGCATTGAACCGATAGCGCCCAGCAGGCGGCCGGGCCTGCCTCGGTCAATCACTATCCGTTTCGATGACCGCTTCGCAGAGAATCGGAAAATTGACCGAGTTCGCGATATAGCACTTCTCGTGCGCCACGTGATGCAAGCGCGCGGCGAGTTCGGCATCATCGCCCGCGCGAATCACGACGCGCGGGCGCAGCACGATCTGTGAAAAACGGCCGTGTTTCGGGTCGTCTAGCATGGTGCCTTCGGCGTCGTCGCGATACGCCGTCACCGTGATGCCGGCATCCGCGCATAGATGCAGATACCAGAGTTTGTGGCAGGCGCTGGCCGAGGCGACCAGCAGGTCTTCGGGGTTCCAGCGGTTGGCGTCGCCGAGAAAGGCCGCGTCCGATGAACCTGGAATCTCCGGCTTGTTGCCCGCCGCTATCACATGATCGCGCCCGTAATCGCGGTAGCCGGAAGTGCCGCTTCCGCGATTGCCGGTCCATTGCACCGACACCTTGTATTTGTGCTCGCCGTACGCCATGCCCATCTCCTTGCCGTCGAATCGGATCCGCTTGCCGAGGCGTGCATTTTATCCGCGGCGCTCACGCGATGGACACGCCCCGCTTGCTGACTAATTCCGCGGCGGCGGCGGCGCGCCCCTGCCGGCGAAATTCGGCACGCGCGGGTCCGGGTTCGCGTTCAGGCTCGTGCCGTTCGCCCGCATGGTGTTGAGTGCGGGACCGGCTCTTACCCCGCCCGCCGTTCCCGCACCCGGCGACATCGGGCTCATGCCGGCGGCCGTCGACGGACCCGTTCCCGCTGTGGCCCCCGCATTGTTGGTCATGCCGGAAGGCGCGCCATTGACGGCAGCCGCTCCGGTGGCGCCTGGCTGCGTGACCGACTGCCCATACGCTGCGGCAACGGCACCGATCATCATTGCCGACGCCGCGATACTGCCCTTTACGATCTTCATAGCCCACTCCGTTACTTCGTCGAATTGCGCGAGCGCGAGGTCCGTGTTGCCCGGCCGCTCAAATAGTAAGACGGCGCCCCGCCCGCTTCGTTCGCCGCCGCACGACCCGGCCGATCCGCATACGACCCAGCGTCCATTGCATGACAGGCGGTACACGCTCGACCACTTCCACACCAGGCTGCTGAAACTGTCCGAGGGTTTTCAGGCGACGACCGGCGCACGCCTGACGAGCATCCGCCACGGCCGCCGGCAACCTTTCCTCGACGAACTCAGCGACGAAATCCGAACGTGTAACCGCTCGCGCGAAAGCGTACAAATCCTTACAAAGCAGCACGCAACCCGTGTGCACCGAACGCACTTTCGCGGCGTTATTGCAGGCACCTACCCGCGGAGTCCGCCATGAACACGAACCTCACTTCCAGCCAACCGCAACGCAGCCGCATTCATCCGCTAGTTGCCGGCGCGGCTGTCGCCGTCATCCTGGCGAGCGCAACCGGCATCGCCGCGATGACCGGTTTGCTGCCGACTTCGCACGCCGTCACGGAACCCGCGCTGCCGGTCACGGCAGCGGCGGCGCCGCTCGCTAGCACGCCGGTTGCGGCGCCGCAAGCGGCTCCGGTTGAGCAGACGGCGCAGCAAACCGCCCCTGCCCGGCCGCCGGTTCATCATCCGCACCGCGCGACACCGGTGGCCGCGCCGAATTCCGCAAACAATCAGGGCTACCAGGCACCTTATGACGCCGCGGCACCGCGCCCGGTCGCCGCCGACCCGTACGCGGGCGAAGTCGTCGCCATCAATACGGTGCAGACGCCCGAGCCGACCACGGGCCTCGGCGCGCTGGGCGGCGCGGTGGCGGGCGGGCTGGTCGGCAACCAGATCGGCGGCGGCCGCGGCAAGATTCTCACGACGATTGCCGGCGCGGTCGGCGGCGGCCTCGCCGGGAACGGCATCGAACACGCGGTGCGCAAGCAGACCACCTACCAGGTCCAGGTCCGCATGCAGGACGGCAGCTACCGCAACTTTAGCTACCCGACGCAGCCGGCCGTGCAGATCGGCCAACGCGTTCACGTCTCCGGCGATTCGCTTAGCGCTTCGTGAACCTGCGGCCGGCGTCCAAAAAGGAATAAGACGGCTCCGTCGCGCGTTATGATCAATCGTTACGCCAGAACGGCTGATCGCGCACGATGGAGCACGCCTACATCCACCTCTTGCACCAGTTAGCCGGCCATCCCGGCTGGACGCTCACGGTCATCTTCCTGGCGGCGTTTCTGGAGTCGCTCGCCGTCATCGGCACTTTCGTTCCGGGCAGCACCGCCATGTTCCTTGCCGGCGCGCTGATCGGCACCGGCTCGCTGAGTCTCGGCTGGGCACTCGCGTGGGCGATCGCCGGCGCCATCGCCGGCGACGGCATGAGCTTCTGGATCGGCAGCCGTTACAAGGACCGCATCGTCCAGTTCTGGCCGTTCTGCAAACATCCCGAGGTGCTCGAGGCAGGCCACCGCTTCTTCCACAAACATGGCGCGAAGAGCGTCGTGCTGGCGCGCTTCATCGGCCCTTTGCGGGCAATCGTGCCGGTGGTGGCGGGCATGCTCGGCATGCCGCCGCTGCGCTTTTACGCAATGAACGTGCTGTCGGCGCTGATCTGGGCGCCGGCCCATATCCTGCCGGGCATGATCTTCGGCGCCTCGGTGCTGCTGGCCGGCGCGGTGTCGTTCAGGCTCGTCGTGATCATCGCGCTGCTGGTGGGGATTGTCTGGCTGAGCTTTCGCGCGGCGCGTTTTCTGCTCTCGCACGCCAATGCGTGGTCGAGCGCGGCGGGCCAACAGCTGGGCAGCTGGGCCTGTCGGCATCCGGGTCCGTTCGGCCGTTTCGCGCGCAAGATGCTCGACCCCAGTACGCCTGACGCCAGCAGCATCCTGCTGACGTCGCTGGTCGTACTCGTGTCGGGCGCGCTTTTTTTCGGCGTGCTCGACGACGTCGCCAGCGGCGATCCGCTGACGCGAGTGGACGTCTCCGTCTACCACTTCCTGCAATCGGTACGCACGCCCTGGAGCGATACCGTTCTCGCCGGTCTCTCGACGCTCGGCAGCAGCATCACACTCGCGGCGCTGGTCGTGACGGTCACGGTATGGATGCTGTTGGAGCGGCGCCGGCGCACCGTCGGCTACTGGCTCGCGGCGGTGGTGTTTTCCCAATTGCTGATCTACGTGCTGCAGTTCGCGATGCACCGCGCGCCGCCCAATACGTCGCTGATCGGCGCCTATGTGTTTCCGAGCAATCACGTCGCCGCAACCGTCATCGTGTACGGTTTCCTGGCGTTTCTGCTGGCGCGCCGGGTCGAGAGGCTGGAAGGGGTGCTGGTGGCGGCCGCGAGTGCGATCGTGGTGATCCTGGTCGCGCTCGCGGGATTGTACTTCGGCAGGTACTGGGTGTCCGACGCGCTCGGCGGCGCCGCGCTCGCCTACCTCTGGGTAGCGGTCGTTGCGTTGACAGCGATGTGGCGGCACCCGGAAACGCCGCCCGAACGCGCGTTCATGCCGGTCGTGGTGCTGGTGGTCGTGCTGCTCAGCGTGGGCGTCCAGGTCGGCTTCAACATGCCCACGCCGCCGCCGGACAGCGTGCTGCGCCCGCCTCCCGTGCTGGTCTCGCAATCGCAATGGACACTCTCCGTATGGAAGCGCCTGCCGTGTTACCGCTCGGACATGGGCGGCGATCGCAAGGAGCCGCTCACGCTGCAGTGGGTTTCGAACCTCGATTCGATCCGCGGACAGTTGCGCGCCCAAGGCTGGGTGGAAGGCACGGACGTCTCGGCGCACAGTCTGCTCTCGCTAGCCTCGCCCAATGTGGCGGCGGTGTCGCTGCCGGTCTTGCCGAAGCTCAACAACGGCGTGCCGTCTTCGGTGGTATTCATGCGTCCGGGCGACACGCGCGACGAACGCGACGTGCTGCGGTTCTGGCCCAGCGGTTACGCGGTGGGCAACGGCACCTCCGTCACGCCGCTATGGGTCGGCGCTTTCGCGCACGAACGGCTGTCGCGCGCGTCATGGCCGATCAACATTCTGCGGGTCGACAGGGAGATGACCTCGTTCGATGCGCACGAGAAATCGAGTGCGGGTCTCGGCGCGGAGCTCGTCGCCCGGGTCAGCTGCCGCGGCGTGCCGGTGTCGCTGCTCGCTTCGCCGACGGAGTGAGCGCGTTCGCTGCTCCAGCGAAGAAATCCTTCTGCGCTCAATCAGTTATGTCGCTTGGCCAGGAGTTGTCCACAGGGATGTGAACAATTTCTGTGGATAAATTCGCCCGCGACGCTCAAGAGCTACAAACACCTGTTCCGCTTGAATTTAACAACCTGGTTGCTGGCACATGGCCTCTGGTTGTCCGCATCATCGGGACACGGCAGGTGTTTTGCGTGACCATTCAGGGCGACTCCGGTCGCCCTTTTTTATCGGGTTGCTTGCTGCGCGTTCCCGGATTTGTTCGATGTCACGGCTGCGTACACGACCCGCGCATTGATTCTGCATGTCGGCACAATTCCCCTCCTGATCCGCAGACGCGCTCTCGTTGCCCGCGCCCGTCGCAGGCTTTTTTATGCCTGCGCTGACGCCAGCCTGGTGGTCCGTGTCGATGCACGATACATAACTTGCTCAGGACGGGGTGTATAACCGTCAATGCAACTGGACGCCGCTGACATTTCCCAGCGTTATTGCGAAATAGTCCTGCTGACTATCCAACGACTATCCCCGATGATTGAAAGAACTCGGGGAAGAGGTCAAACGATGAAAGCTGTACGCTGCGACAGGTATCCACGTCTTACGTATCCACGCCTCACGGCTCCTGTCTTTCCCGTGCGGGCCGCATCAGGCGCGTCGTGATTGATGGAGCGCGCCCGCTTCGATCTGCCCATGCCCGGCGTGGCGCTTTCACCGGAAAGCGTTGAACGTCTGATGGCCGAACCCTGGCGCTACGGGTTCATTTCCCTGCTGCGCCGTATCGGCGCCGATCCCCGCATTGATCCGGTCGGCACCGCGCGGCGTCCGCAGGCGGAGCCGTTCCGTCTCGGCCAGGCACCGAGCCTCGCATTCGCGTCGCGCGAGATTGCCGACGTGCGTGAGGTCAACGGGCGTCTGAAGATACGGCTTCTCAGTCTGGGCATGTTCGGGCCGAACGGGCCACTGCCGATTCACATCACCGAGATTGCACGCGAGCGTGAGCAGAACCGGCGGGATGCGACGCTCGTCAACTTCCTCGACATCTTTCACCACCGCTACCTGACTCTGCTGTACCGGGCGTGGGTCTCCGCACAGGCCGCAGCGGGCCTTGACCGGAAGGATGACGAAACATTCTCCTTTTTTGTCGCGAGCCTCGCCGGCCACGATCCCGCCGAAATCGCCGGCCGGCCGTTTCCTGGCCATGCGCGCCTCGCCGCCTCTGCGCATCTGGTGCGCGAAGCGCGTAATCCCGACGGCCTGCGCGCGACGCTTGAGCAGTACTTCGGCGTACCGGTCGCAATCGAGGAATACGTCTTTCACTGGCTGGAAATGGCGCCGGCCAGCCACAGTTATCTCGGCAAGCCCGTGGAGTCTTCGACGCTTGCGATGGGCGCGATGCTCGGTGAGCAGGTGCCGGACCGCCAGCACCGGTTCCGCATTGTCCTGGGGCCGCTCGACCTGGCGGTGTATCTGCGTTTCACGGCGCAGGGCGTGGACCTGCCGAAGCTCGTCGAATGCGTGAGGGAATTTGTCGGGCGCGGTTACCGGTGGGAACTGGAACTGCGCATCAAGCCACAGGGCGCACCACCTGCGGTGCTGGGTGGAACGGAACAACTCGGCTGGTCCAGCTGGCTTGGACAGGCGCCCACGGATGCGCCGATTACCGGCATGCGCTTCGAACCGGAACAGTACGTGGAGCAGTTGGCGAGGCGATCCGTACCGTACCATCAACGCCCGGAAACCGGCGCGGGTGATCTGCTGACGTACTACAACGAGGAGTTGCTGTACCTGCGCGAACTTGCCGCCGAATTCGCACAGGCGCATGTAAAAATCGCCAGGCGTCTGGGCATGCAGGCGGGTGAAATCGGCGATAGGTATGTCGAGCGGCTCGTCCAGGCATTCGCTTTCATGTCCGCCCGCATGCGCATGAAACTGGACGCCGCATTCCCCGACTTCACGCGCCCCCTGCTGCAATGCCTCTATCCGAATTACCTCGCGCCGACGCCATCGATGGCGGTGGCGCGGCTATACCCGGATCACGCCAGGAGCAAACTTGCACAGGGGTTCCATGTGCCACGCGGCAGTCCGTTCGCCTCCCCCGTGCCGGAGGGCGGCGGCTGCATCTGCCAGTTCCGCAGCACCCAGGACGTCACGCTCTATCCGCTGGAAATCGTCAGCGCCCGGCTCACCGGCATTCCGCCCGATATCTCCGCGCTTGACCGTTACGTGCGCCCGGACCGGAACGTATGCTCCGCGTTACGCCTGCGGCTGCGAGCCACCGGCAGCGCCACCATCGGACAGCTGCGCGGTCTGGATCGCCTGCCGGTCTATCTGGCGGGCGACGTGCGGCTTGCCTCCCAGCTGTTCGAACTCCTGCATACCGGGGCGGCCGCATCGGTACTCGCCGCGCCGGGGAGTTTTGCCACTGCCCAGGAGCCGCTGCACGTGGTGCGAAACCAGGCCGTGATGCATGAAGGCTTCGGCACGGATCAGGCAATGCTGCCGCTTGTCTGGCCGAAGTTTCACGGCCACAACCTGCTGCAAGAATATGCCACCTGTCCCGAGCGCTTCCTGTTCTTCACGCTCACCGGACTCGAGGCGGGCCTGCGCCGGATCGAAGCTCAGGAGGTTGAGATCGTCGTGCTGCTCGACCGCCCGGCAGGCGAACTGGTCAACCGGGTCGATGCCTCGCATTTTGCGCTGTTCTGCACCCCTGTCATCAACCTGTTTCCTGTCACGATAGACCGGCTCGAACTGCCTGAGAACAGCACGACAGCATCCCTGCATGTCGATCCACTCGCGCCCGCCGACTACGAAGTGTTTTCAGTCGGGGCACTCTCGGGATTCGAAACCAGGGAATCCGCCAGTCTTGAGTTCCAGCCGCGGTATCCGACACTGGCGCGCGACGAGAACAGCACCGGCCGCTATTTCGTCACCCGTCGCGAGCCCGCCCGGGGCACCGACCTGGCGCGTCGCTACCAGACACGCGCCACCTACGCGCCAGGCGACATACTGGTGTCGCTGGTCGATGCAAACGGCACGCCCGCTCATGACAATATCCGGTTCATCACCGCGCAGGTATGGGTGACGAATCGCGATCTGCCGAACCTGCTGGCCGTCAACGGGGTGGACGATCTCAGCACGGTCGTCAATGCACCGCTTGCCAGCGTCGGACTGATACGCGCGCCGGGCACGCCAAAGCGGCCGCTTGCACAGGGCACCACCGCCTGGCGGCTGGTGCGCCAGCTCAATTTCAATCATCTGCCGCTGGAGGACACAGGCGGCGCGGGACTGCGCGAACTGCTCCTGCTCTACCGGACCGGCGACAACCCCGGCTTCGTGAAGCAGGTGCAGGCAATCACAGGCGTGCAGATGCAGACGGTGACGCGCCGCCTGCCCGGTACCGGCGATCTCGTTTTCGGCTGCGGCACCGGCTGCACGCTCACCGTCGATGAAGGAGCGCTTGCAGGTGAAAGCCCGTATCTGCTCGGCGTGATCCTTGAACACTACCTGGCGCGCCACGTCCCGATGCATACCTTCGTGGAGACCTCGATGCGCTCGGTACAGCGCGGCCCCGTCGCGCTCTGGCCGCCACGCATGGGCACCCGCAGCGCGGCCTGAATGGCCTGAGTGGCCGTGAGCCGCATCCATTCATTCTGGAGGAAGGATACTCATGCTGGATTTTTCGACCCGCCGCACCATCACCGTGAGCGGCGCGGCGCTGCCGGAATCGCCGTCGGGCGAGCCCGCACTGGTGCTCAGATCAATCCGTGGCGAGGAAGCCCTGTCGGAAATCTACACCTACACGCTGGACATGGTGACGCCGCAAGACCTCGACATGTTCGGCGACGACGCGGCGAACCTCGACCTGCGTGCGATGATCGGCAGGCCGCTGACCGTGGCTATCCAGCTTGAAGGAATGAGCGGGGTTTCCGGCCCTTCGTGGATGTCGAACATCGGCTGCGGCATGCGTGAGATCAGCGGCATCGTGACCAGCGCGCGCTTTGTCGAACAGCAGGACCGGCAGAGCCATTACCGGCTCACGCTGCAACCCGGCCTCTGGCTTGCCGGGCAGCGCTCGGACTACCGGATATTTCAGCGTAAGAATGTTATCGACATCATTCGCGAAGTGCTGCGGATCTATCCGTTTTCCTGCGCCTGGCGCACCAGCCGGATATACCCGCGACTGGACTACCAGGTCCAGTATGGCGAAACGGATTTCAGTTTCGTGCAGCGGCTGATGGCTGAGAACGGCATCTACTGGTTTTTCGAGCACTCGAAGGGCTATCACCGGATGGTGTTCGTGGACCATGTAGGCGCGCACAAGCCGGTGCAGAGCGAGGCGTATCACACGCTCGCG
Organism: Paraburkholderia sp. BL17N1; assembly: GCF_003634175.1. NCBI lineage: Bacteria > Pseudomonadati > Pseudomonadota > Betaproteobacteria > Burkholderiales > Burkholderiaceae > Paraburkholderia > Paraburkholderia sp. BL17N1. The sequence goes on along the minus strand of NZ_RBIW01000002.1, from coordinate 2,639,367 downwards.
TACTACCCGCCGGGCCACAGGATCGACGCGGAGTATATCGACGCGTTCGATATCGCCCAGACGTTGCAGTCGGGCGTCTGGACCACCGGCGACTATGACTTCAAGCAGCCCGAAGCCAATCTTGGCGTGCGCAAGGTCCAGCCGCAGAAGACGGTCCACAATGATCTGGCGCGCTACGAGTGGCCCGGCGACTATACCGACCCGGCCGAAGGTGAGAAGTCCGCACAGATCCGCATCGAGGAACTGTTCGCGCGCGGCGAGCGCGCCGAAGGCCGTGGCGCGCTGCGCAATGTCGTATGCGGGACGACCTTCCATCTGGAGAACCATCCGTATCGCAAGGCGAACCAGGAATACATGGTGATCCGCGCGAAGCTCGATGCCGAAGAGACGATGGAATCGACCGGTCCGGGCGTCTACCGGTTCGACACCGACTTCACCGTGCAACCGGCGACCAATGTATTCCGTCCGGCGCGCACGGTCCCGAAGCCGCGCACGACCGGACCGCAGAGCGCCGTGGTGACGGGCTTCGATAGAAACGTCGTGTCCACCGAGCCGTATGGCCGCGTGACGCTTAAATTCCGCTGGGACCGTTCGCCGAACCGGGACGAGAACTCGTCGTGCTGGGCGCGGGTCATGTCGCCGTGGGCGGGCAATGGTCACGGGGCCATCAGCCTGCCTCGCATCGGCACGGAAGTGATCGTGGATTTCATCGACGGCGACCCGGACCGGCCGTTCGTCATCGGGCAGGCCTACAACGCGGACAACATGCCGCCGTGGCCGTTACAGGACAACCATGCCCTGTCAGGCCTGCTCAGTCGCAATCTGGAAGGGAGCGGGTCGAACCAGTTCGTTGCGGACGACACGCCGGACCGGTTACAGGCGCAGGTGACGAGCGATCAGGCGAACTCGCGGCTGGTGGTAGGTTACAACACGCGCATCGTGCCCGGCGAGGGACGCAAACAGGCGCGCGGCATCGGCTGGGAACTCGCCACCGATTCATGGGGCGTGGTCCGCGCAAACCGGGGCATGCTGGTGACCACCGAGACGCGCAGCGGCGCGCAGTCGCCCGCGAAAGACATGGGCGAGACGGTGCAGCGCCTGACGCAGGCGCGCGCGCAACACGAGGACATGGCGCAGCTCGCGCAGCAGCACAACGCGCAGTCGTCCGACGCGAGCCAGCACGACGCCGCGAAAGCCATCAAGGCGCAGAACGACGCGATCCGGGGCGACACCGCCCACTGGCGTGAAAATCCGTTCCCCGAAATGACGCGACCTGATCTTGTCGTTGCGAGCGCGGCGGGCATCGGAATGACCGCCACGCAGGGAACGCACATCGTGAGTGGACAGGATCATGCGGTGACAGCGGGTCGCGATGTGAGCGTGTCGTCGGGGCGCTCACTGTTCGCGTCGGTGCGCGGCGCGATCTCGATGTTCGCCTACCAGCTTGGGCTGAAACTGATCGCCGCGAAAGGCCGCGTCGATATCCAGGCGCAGAGCGACCAGATGGCGCTCACGGCCCTGAAGGACATCACGGTCACCAGCACGGACGGCAACGTCGTCATCACCGCGTCGAAGGAAGTCTGGATCGGCGCGGGTGGGTCGTATATCCAGATCAACGGCAGCGGGATTATTAACGGCTCGCCGGGGGTGATTCTGGAGAAGGGGGCATCGTGGAATGTGCCCGGACCGTCGCTGATGTATGCCCGCCTTCCGCAGTTGGCTACTCATCCTATTACATTTAACTGCACAGCATTTGCGGCGCTGGAATCATCGGGGACAAGTTCAGACGCGGCGGCATTCATGCCGCCCAGCCCGGACGCAGCGAACATATCTACGCTCGCGGCGCCGACCGCCCCCGTCAGTTTCGCTGCCGCCTCGGGTAGCCTGGGAGGAGCCACGGCTGGAAGCGCGTCCGGTACGGCGCCTCAACAGGGGAACAAGGGCGAACCATGTACGTGGCAACTCGCGGATATTGTTGAGAACATCACAAGAAACGTGGACAGTGCGGATTATCTCGCTGTGAACGAAGATGGCACGCCGTACTTGTTTGGCACCGGTCAGTTCATGGCATGTTATGCAAATTACTGCGGTCACTTCGAATTAGCCTATGATTCGCGGAAGAAAGAAATTACCGCGACGGTGCGTATTTTGATGCGTCCGCGACAGGTGCGAGAAGCCAGCGCAGACGGAACATTTACGGTTGTTAGCTACAACCACGACAAGGAATGCGGTTTAGTAAAAGGTCCCGAGCGAAAGATCGAACCACGTACAGCAGAGTCGATTGCTAATTTTCTAAGTGATGCCAAGGCGAAAATAGAGAAAGATTTAAATCAAGATGGCTATAAGTTAACCGTGGCGGACTGTCTGAAGGGTAACGCCTGTTCATGCAAGATTCCGGTACATTTTCGCGTTGAATTTTTGACAAACGATCCGAACGGTCAAGCGCATGCAACAGTAAATCTGCATCCCTCCGTGGTGCGGGCCGACTCTGCGAATTGGGGAGAATCCGTCAGGTACGAAGACCGTAAAAACGGAAAGGAGGTCGCAATTCTGGTACACCATGTCCACACGCACGAAGCCGGGCATTTGTTCAGCTTCCCCGATGAGTACTATTACGCCTGTGGCGCGGTGCATAAGCAGTACATCAAGCCGGACAAGACCGTAAATATCCCGCTCGCGTTGTCAAACCCGAATAAGGATACGTGGCAGGGCAAAACGCAAGACACCCTGATGGGCGGAGGCGTCTACTTTAACAAGACAACTCGCACGCCGCCCTACTACCTCGAACATATCTCGGAGTGGTTCAAGCAGAAAAGCGGGATCACCTGGAAGGTAATCTAGACCAAGGAAAGGTAGCCAAGTGCGTAACGTTAGAAAATTATTTCTGGTGGCAGCGTTGGGTTTCTCAACTTCAATAATTGGTGGTGCTGCAATGGCAGGTAAGGATGGAATGCAATTCGCGGTTAATGGCTCATCTACCGGCAATGTCGTGACAAGCGTAAAAGTGGAAAATGGTCACTACACAATGACGATGCGCGGCGATACATTCGACGCCAAGATGGCGGGGTTCGGCGTATTCGAGGGCCAAGTGGACGCGGAAACGGAGAGTCAGCTTGAGGCGCTTAGAAATAGTGCTCCTCCTGGCGGACCCTATACCAGTTGGACACAAGTGAACAAGTATCTGCATTCGTTCTACGCGAACGGGACGAAGCTGGCAAAACTTGACGTCACAGGAACGATCGCGCCCAGAGACGGCAGACTAGTCCTTACGCTAGAGTTCCAGAATTCCGGTAAAAGCGAAGTTGTGTTCCGCAGCCCTGCTACTTGGGAAGGGATTTTTAACCCAATCAATGGGAACTCGTGGATTCTGGTTACCGGCGTCCGCAGCGACAATTTAAAGAAACATGAAAAGGAACTAGAGTTCGACACATCATGGTTCGGTGGCCAAGCACTTCTTAATCGCGCGGACTTTCCTGATGATGTAGTTCGAATCCAGCCTGGCCAAATTCGCAGGGCTAATTTTCTGGTGTGGCCGAGTAACCCTTTCAAGATGGGACGTTATCTTCTCGGCATCACTGTTGCGATCCGTGAAGTTCTGGCGCCTCAAGCCCTGAAAGGAAGCGTCGAATTCGTTGCGCCCGATACCTATGTTGAATTCACACAGGACTACCCTACGACCCATGAGGAACATGCGGCATTCGCCACACATTTGCGGGAGCAGAGCCAATGAGGCTAGCTTTCCGTGCCAGCGTCAAGCATAGGCCTAAGCCATGAACCTGATCCGACTCGGTGACACCACCGACCACGGCGGCGAAGTTATCACCGCCTCCGAAGTCATGCGCTATGGCGGTGTGCGCGTGGCCCGCAAGGGCGACGAAGTGACCTGTCCGCTCCACCCTGAGGTCGTGCCCAACGTCATCGTTGAGGGCGACGACAGGATCACGGACCACGGTGTCCCCGTCGCGCGTCAGGGCCACCATGCCACATGCGGTTGCAGCCTTATATCCAGCGTCGTCTGATTTCACGTTCTCGGGTCGCTTCCACGACACGGGTATTTGCATGGGCGTGCTGCGCAACCACGGCATGCCGGTGACCACCGAGACGCGCAGCGGTGCGCAGTCGCCCGCCAAGGACATGGGCGAGATGGTGCAGCGCCTGACGCAGGCGCGCGCGCAACACGAGGACGTGGCGCAGCTCGACGCGATCCGGGGCGGCACCGCCCACTGGCGTGAAAATCCGTTTCCCGAAATGGCGCGGCCCGATCTTGTCGTTGCGAGCGCGGCGGGCATCCGCATGACCGCCACGCGGGGAACGTACATTGTGAGTGGACAGGATCATGCGGTGACAGCGGGTCGCGACGTGAGCGTGTCGTCCGGGCGCTCACTGTTCGCGTCGGTGCGCGGCGCGATCTCGATGTTCGCGTACCAACTCGGGATGAAACTGATCGCCGCGAAAGGCAAGGTCGATATCCAGGCGCAGAGCGACCAGATGGCGCTCGCGGCCCTGAAGGACATCACGATCAGCAGCTCGGACGGCAAGGTCGTCATCACCGCGTCGAAGGAAGTCTGGATCGGCGCGGGTGGGTCGTATATCCAGATCAACGGCAGCGGGATTATTAACGGCTCGCCGGGGGTGATTCTGGAGAAGGGACTTTGGGATGTGCAGGACGCAGACGCTCGCATACCGAGCTTCCCTCCGTTCGGATCGGGTACGCCCACTGATGACTACATCCATTCGCTGTAACTTTCCCTCCTGACAGACCTATGATTATCAGCCCGCCCTTTCTTTCAGCAGCCCACCCGCAGCAGAATGACGCAATGCCCACAGCGGATGCGGGCAACACGGTCGTACCCGACGGTGATGTGTGTGCCGCCAACATGCTCGAATGTGCGCCGGGCAACGGCGCCTATCCGGTCAGCTTCAATCTTGGCTGGCATGGCGGTGCGCATCTGAAAGCCCCGCTCGACGGCAATCAGGTCACTTCCGTGCGCGCCATCGCGGACGGCACAATCGTGTACGTGCGCCAGACGGATACGACCCATAAGCCGACGCTTCAGTACCGCAACGTGCGTACGGACGACGGCTGTGTCGTCATCCGGCACGATACGGAAATTGGCGAAGGCGACAACGCGAAGGTCACCTATTACTCGGTGTACATGCACCTCCAGGCCGCGCTGTCGTCGCTGTCCGTGGGCAAGAAGGTTTATCGCAAGGATATCCTGGGCACACCGGGCCAGATTTACGGGCAGTTTCCGCAGATCCACTTCGAGATCGTCTGCAACGAGGCGAACCTGAGGAAGTTCATCGGGCGCGCCCCGGGCCGCTGGGCAGCACCCCGGCTCGTACCGATGCGGTCTATGGCGATAACTGGTTCTTCATTCCTCGTGGTGCGAAGCTCTTTGCCAACGAACCACACCCTTTCCGTGATGACGACAGCGCGCCGCCTGTCGCGACGTTGCACCCACAGCCGTCTCTCGCGCCGGCGGGAACCGGTTGCGAGCTTGTCGTCCGCATGCATTACGAGAAGGATTGCACGCTGACGACCTACAGGCAGAATGCGGATTTGAGCTGGTCCGTGTGCGGTGCAATGCCCGCGGAAAGAGAGGCAGAGTACAACCTGTATCAGCGTGCTAACGCCCTTCACGGACGCTTTACAGACGATTCTCTGGCGGCAATTGCTCCAGGCATGGCCGTGGCCTCTCCGAGTGCCATCTTCGAGATGATCCGTTTCGGACGCTGCATCAACGATCAACTGCCCGCCGGCGCGCGCTTCAATCACTGGCGGAAAGTGAAGACACCGGACGGTGACGGCTGGATCAATCTTTCGAAACCTGGTGTGCGAGTCTATAGCGATGCGGATTTCCCGGAGTGGGCCGGCTGGAGCTTCATTAACGATGACCCCACTCCCGACAGCCTGTGCGATTCACCGACTGTGAAGCGGTGGCTGGACGTCAATCATTCCGGTCATGTCAGCCACGCCGACGCTGTCGGGGCTCTGGGTGTCGATGCGGTTCATCAGCGCCTTGCTCACGCTGTCTGCAAGTTTCCTTCGGAATGGAGCCGGGACGGACTGGAGGCGCGATACAACTGGCTCAGGAGTCCGCATGAGGCATTGACCAGTCCGTTATCGGACGCAGCTTTTAGCAAGCTGGCGGATCACGCGCGCGATCTGGCGTTTTGGGAGGACGTCAGCGATCCTGAATTTCCGCATGCCGATGAGGTGTGGCATTTTCCGCCAACGGCATTTCTGCGGCATTTCAGACCGTGCCGTTGGCTCTCGTGTGAAGAACTGGAACAAGTCTACCCAAATACCTACGTCGAAAAATCGGGTGGACATCTGCATCAGGCCGCGAATGCTTTATCGAATGAGGTGCGTGAGCGTTATAGAACCATACTGAACCGACTAATGGAAAAGCACTCTATTACCCGAAATCCGATGCGAATGTCCCACTTCTTGGGCCAAGGAGCAGAAGAGTCAAGAACGCTCGCGTGGATGGAAGAACATCGAAGCGAAGCTTCATGCAACTCCTTATATGGGCATCTCAACGGTAACGACCTTCCGGGAGATGGCTACAAATTTCGAGGAAGAGGTATGAAGCAGCTAACAGGTAAATTTAATTATGCGGAATATTGGGTATATAGAGGCTGGTTAAGCCGGCAAAGTTTTACAGCGTCCTGGTGGAGTCATCCGCATCCGACGAGGCCAAACATCGCGACGCCGGACATCCTGCTGACAGTGCACTACAACACTATAGACACCGGCACTTGGTACTGGGAAGCGGGACCGAACCACGGGCTCCCGCATCCCCAAAGCACCATGAATAGCTACGCTGATAGAGGGGTAACGGCAGAAATCGCACATGTGCTTACAACACAAATAAACGGCGGCATCTACGGCCTGGAGAATCGGACCTATCACACGATGCGGTTGTATAAACTCATTGGAGATCAATAATGCACCTAGCGAATCGGTTCATCGCTGTCGCTTTGTTTGCATGCGCCTTTGTTGAAAATGCCACTGGCACATCGCAAGCGGCGATAAAAATTTACACTGACGAACATGTCCGTTTTTCGTACCCAGCCAATCGGTATGCAAAAATTGAAAAGCTCGATACGTCTCAAACTGATTTTCATGCATATTCTCTGCGACTGAAGGGTGTCGAGGCTGAGGATGTTTTAACGGTGTGTGAAAAGAATATACACGACTGCGGAACCGATACGGGATTGGTTCAACCGTACTGGTACGATGCAGAAGGAACTCTGATGCTATTCAGCGCGACTACTGCGGTGACGAAGAAATCAGTGATCCCAGGAGAAACAGTGTACGAAGCTTTCCCTGCGTGCCCTGCTACAGATGCTGGTGGAGCGTCAGCATATGCCGGAGATTGCTATGAGCTAGTCGCCAGTACACAGAATAAAACGATCTCCCTGACATACTGGATTGGGCCTAAGTCACGTCATCGCTCAAGGCGACAAGCTGTTAAGGCTGCAACTGAAATAATCCGTTCTGTTGAAGATAAATAATTCGCTTTCGGCCTTAAACTGGGCAAATCACGATTGATCTCATTCGTTCAGATTTTGGGCGAATACTACTCTTCCTGCGACTGTGCGACGATATTCGAGTTTGCGAATCATTTCATGTCAGGTACGGACGGACAGGCGAAAATATTTACCGCATTTATGCTAAATCTGAAACCAGAGGGTGTGGAGGGGCTGCGAACTCGCTACTGGGAGCAAGTGGCACTTTCGTATAACGGAAAGAATTGGAAGAAAATTAATACAAGCTATGCGGCTAACTTGGCCAAATACTATGCGCAATTTAAATAAAATCATTATTTTTGCGTTGCTAACATGCCTTTGCCGGTCTACGGTTGCCGGGGAAGCCATCATCTTCGACCAAGCAAATTTGCTCGCTTTTAGTGATAACGGGAGGGTTGCAGGATTTTATGATTCTGAGGATAACAAGTTCTCATGCTACTTTTTATTCTCGCAAAATTCCCAGAAACATGAAAAAGTCCAAAATGTTCAAGAATATTCAGTCACCAAGATGCTTACCTTCGTTCCAAGTGATAGTTCCCTTGAATTCGAAGAGAGGTATAAACAATTCGACATACAAGGGCTTTTGTATAGGAAGAGCGGTGAATGGATTATTAGAACATCCCGTCCGCAAGCTGGATGCGGAAATGCCACGGGGGCTTTCGAATTTGATCCACCGGATATCCGAGCCGAAAATTATATTGAATCAAAAAGAATTCCAGCAACAGGTATTAGACTGGTAAATACGAAGACGTTTTTTTATGACTTGCGGGGTGGGAAATTCATTGCTAGAAAGGGCTATCTAACGAAGTCGAACGGAGTCATCGTGTTAAGGACATATGGTCAGTTTTCCTATGTCCGGTTCGCAGACCCACGAGCGAACGCGACAGATTCCGGTCGGGTTTCAACCGGTTGGGTTCGCTCGGCCAACTTGGTTAATCCCTTTCCGCCGACCAGTAGGCAATGAACGAGGAACGATTCCATGATGAACCTGATTCGACTCGGTGACACCACCGACCACGGCGGCGAAGTTATCACCGCCTCAGAAGTCATGCGCTATGGCGGCGTGCGCGTGGCCCGCAAGGGCGACGAAGTGACCTGTCCGCTCCACCCTGAGGTCGTGCCCAACGTCATCGTTGAGGGCGACGACAGAATCACGGACCACGGTGTCCCCGTCGCGCGTCAGGGCCACCATGCCACATGCGGTTGCAGCCTTATATCCAGCGTCGTCTGATTTCACGCTCTCGGGTCGCTTCCACGACACGGGTATTTGCATGGGCGTGCTGCGCAACCACGGCATGCCGGTGACCACCGAGACGCGCAGCGGTGCGCAGTCGCCCGCCAAGGACATGGGCGAGATGGTGCAGCGCCTGACGCAGGCGCGCGCGCAACACGAGGACATGGCGCAACTCGACGCGATCCGGGGCGGCACCGCCCACTGGCGTGAAAATCCGGTCCCCGAAATGACGCGACCCGATCTTGTCGTTGCGAGCGCGGCGGGCATCGGCATGACCGCCACGCAGGGAACGTACATCGTGAGCGGGCAGGATCATGCAGTGACAGCGGGCCGCAACGTGAGCGTGTCGTCCGGGCGCTCACTGTTCGCGTCGGTGCGCGGTGCGATCTCGATGTTCGCCTACGAGCTTGGGCTGAAACTGGTCGCCGCGAAAGGCCGCGTCGATATCCAGGCGCAGAGCGACCAGATCGCGCTCGCGGCCCTGAAGGACATCACGATCACCAGCACGGACGGCAAGATCGCCATCACCGCGTCGAAGGAAATCTGGATCGGCGCGGGCGCGCTCGTATATCCAGATCGACGCCAGCGGGATGTCGGCACGCCACGAGTCCCCTCCACCTCAGCGCTTCGCGCGCAGCGAAGTCCTCGAATCGTTGCGCGTCCACGCTTGCGTCGGCACGCACAAGACTTCTCATCCGTTCGTCCAGAACGGCACGCCGGATCATGCCGCCGCGCGTGCATCGGTTATCATTCAATCGCCCGCTTACCGTGGTCCGGCCATGCGCGCGCGAGCTGCGAGTCAGGCACAACCTGACTGTTGCCGACAGGACGATCATGAGAGTTCTCCTTGTTGAAGACGACCTGCAGATTGGTCAAAGTCTGCTGCGTGCACTCAAGGACGCCGACTATAGCGTCGACTGGGTGAGAGACGGCGTCGCCGGGCGCGACGCGATGGCCAATGCCGAATACACCGTCGTGCTGCTCGATCTGGGCTTGCCCGGCATGAGCGGCATCGACTTGCTGAAGTCGTCGCGCGCGGCCGGCAACGCGGTCCCGGTGCTGATCCTGACCGCCCGTGATGATCTCGATTCGCGCGTACAGGGTCTCGATGTCGGCGCCGACGACTACCTGCTCAAACCTTTCGACGTCCCCGAACTGCTCGCCCGCATCCGTGCGGTGCTGCGGCGCAAAGCGGGCTACGCTTCGTCGCGTCTCGGCGACGAATCGCTGAGCCTCGATCTCGACAAGCGCACGCTGACCTGCAACGGCGCAACGACCGTGTTGTCCGCACGCGAATTCGCGTTGATGCTCGCGTTTCTCGAACGCCCCGGCACGATCCTGTCGCGCGAGCAGCTCGAGGACCGTTTGTACGGCTGGGGCAAAGAGGTCGAAAGCAACGCGGTGGACGTGCTGATTCATTCGGTGCGCAAGAAATTCGGCCTCTCGGTGATTCGCAATGTCCGCGGGCTCGGCTGGACCGTGATGCTCGGCGAAGCCGGCAAGGGCCCGGCGTCATGAGGCGCGTACGTGCGCTCGTCGCCGCAACGTCGCTGGTCGCGCTATTCGGCGCCACGCAGCCCGCGCTCGTCGAAGCGAAAACCGTCCACTACGCGAACGAGAAGGCCTGCCCTGTCGTTGCCGATCGCCCGGACCGCAAACCGTCGATTCGCGAGCAGATCGCGCATACGGTGAACGGCGACATCGCGTACTACCGTTTCGGCCACGGCACGCCGATCGTGCTGCAAACCGGCTTTCGCGCGACGGTCGCGGAATGGGACGCGGCCTTTCTGACCGATCTCGCCAAACGGCACGAAGTCATTGTCTTCGACAACCGCGGCATCGGCCGCTCCGAACCGGCGGCATCGAGCTTTACGATGCGGGACATGACGCTCGACGCGGCTGCGCTGATCGACACGCTGCGACTCTCCGACGTCACCTTCGTCGGCTGGTCGATGGGCGGCGCCATTGCCCAGCAACTCGCGCTCGATGCGCCGCTCGCCGTGCGGCGCATCGTCCTCATGAGCGCGCCCGCGCCGGGATCGCTCGGCGTGCCGGTGACGCCGGAGGTCGAAGCCACCCTGTCAGGCAAAGCGGGCACCACCTTCATGGACGTCATGCGGGTCCTGTTTCCGCCCAACGCCGTGGATGCAGCGCAGCGGTGCTTCCGTCGGAATATGTTCCAGCCGGCCGGCTATCAGCCACCCGCCATGTCCGCGACCGTGACCGAGGGGCAGTCCGCGTTGCTGCACGATTGGGCCGGTGACGAGGCCGCCGCTGCGGCGCTGAAAAACGTCCGGCTCGCCACCCTGATCCTGACGGGCGCCGACGATCAGGTCTTGCCGAAGCAGAACTCGGAAGCGCTCGCCGAACAGATTCCGCATGCGCAACTGCTCGTGGTGCGTTCGGCGGGCCACGCGATGATGTATCAATATCCGCACGCGCTGGCCGCCGCGATCAACACGTTTATCGCAACGTCGCGCCCGCCCAGCAGCGCCGAATAAATCCCCCAGCCTCGGCCGGCGCCGCACGCATTCCAGTCCAAAATTCACCCAAGGCCGAACTGCGGTTCGCCGGTTTCACGCGCTCATTTCCGGCTCATTCTTCGCGCCTAAGCTCTATTCCATCGACGGGCAACGCCAGCTCCCACAGCCGGATCGCAACGCTCGTCGCAACACGGACTGGAGAAAATCATGTTCACTGAGCTTGCGAAGAAACTGAGCGCCTTGCTGATCACCACCGACGACCACGAACGCGACGCCTATCTCGCGTCGTCGGCCGATCTGGTCGATCTGGAGCACCGCATCAACGTGGTCGAAACGCATGCGGATCCGGTACGCTGGTATGGAGCCAGCACGCCGCATGAAGGGAGGATGTGAAGCACGTCTTGCCGCCCACGCTTTCATGGGCGCGTCGCTCAAACGTGTCCACGAAGTGCGGACCGGCTGGCTCGCATGCTCTGGCGATGCGCCGAAGGCAGTGACGCCACTCGTTCATACGGCCGCCCAAAATTTTCCAACGGAAAGATTCCAGCTTCTCCGGCCCGTTTGGCCATCGCATCTTCTCGTTGGAAAAATCTACCGGACCCGATCGCCGCAGATGCCCATTCTCGGCAATGCGAAGCAACAGACGCGCACACCGCATCAGTTTTCTCTAGAGTTGAAGGGTCGACCATCCAACACGCCAGTCGACTTTGTCGCGCTGATCGTCCAACGCGAGTTTCAATCAAAGGGAAAAACAAATGAAAACTTCTGTTCACCACGAAATACAGACCGAAATACAGACTTATTCCGACGGGCAAATCGGGGGTCGTCAACTTCAAACGGGCGCCTTAAAACTTAAGCACACCATCCCCCCGGACGAGATCCGGGATAACCTGCCGGCCGGTCAAGGCGGCGTCGGGTTTCTCTTTCACGCGACCGACTGGGAAACCCTTTCCTTTTCGTTTCACAATGTGAAGCATCGAAATGCGTCATTCGAAGAGGAGCTTTGGAACACCAGGCCTTTCATTGCCTCACCCATCTATTCGGGATCGCAGATCATCGGCGCCAATATCGCCTGTCCCGTGCCGCTCGAAATGTGGCTTGGCAGCCCGCGCGGCATCAAGCGATTTCGCGAGACGCAATTTTTCCCGGCCCTGGAGCTGGCAAGACAGGCCGGCCTGAACATGGTGGCGATGGGCGCCTCCACGCCTTATGCGTGCAACTACGGAGCCCTGCCGCGCGACATCAAACCGCCGCATATCACCACCGGCCACGCCGCCACCGCCGCGATGCTGAAAGACTGGGCCATGCACTGCTGCAATGAACTCGACCTCGAATTCGGCAACACCAAGCTTGCTCTATTCGGCGCGGCCGGCCGGCTCGGCACGACGGTGGCCAAATACGCGCTCTACAAAGATGCACCGCGCGAGCTTGTTCTGATCGATCTGCCGGACAAGGTGAATCTGCTCACCGAGCAAGCCAGGGAGTTGATGGCATCGGACCTGCTCGGTAAAACGCGCGTCTCCGTGCACACCTTCAGTCCAGACACCCCACTGCCGGACTTCGACGGCGCGATCCTGGCGAGCAGCACCAGCGTGCCCTACCTCACCGCGGCCGATCTCAAGCGCGCGCAGTTCTGGATCGACGACTCCCACCCGCGGGCCGCGAGCGTCGAGGCCGAACTCGCGTCACGCGGACATACGCTATATATTGAGTGCTTCGCCCGTGGGCCGGCCGGACTCAACACCGCGTTCCCGTTCCGGCTGCCGACTACGCGCGACTGCTATACCTGTTTCGCCGAAGGCTACTCCGCCTGGCAGGAAGGCATTGCGTCCGACTTCATCATCGGCAGCCCGCCCGTGTGGTCCGTCTCGTACACGCACAGCCTGCTGAAGAAGTACGGTTTCGCGGTCGGCCCTTTCCACGGAAAGGACGGTTCGCCGATCGAGCCGGCGGCTGCGCAACTTCGCGGCAAGCAAGAATTGATGGGCTCGTAAATGTCACTGGAGGCCTGATGGTCATGCCGCGCGAGAGCATGCGGGACGTGCTGGAACGAAGCCGGTTTGCAATACGATGGGGCGGCGCACTGGGCCTCCTGTGCCACCCGATCTACTACGTAGTCTGGACTTATGTCCTGCCGCAGCCTTACGACAATCTTTCCCTTCGACTGAGTGCGGCGCTAGTCTGCATTCCGTTGATTTTTCAGGCGCGCTGGCCGAAGCGGTTCAATCATTACCTGCTGATCTATTGGCATTGCTGCCTGATCTACGTCCTGCCATTCGTTTGCACATTCCTCGCGATCAGAAATTCATTCTCCACCATGTGGATGATGACCGAGGTCATGATGATCTTCATCATGGCGTTGTGCATCGACAATCCGCTTTTGCTGATGGGCTGCATCGGCATTGGCGTGTTCTCCGGGTCGCTCGCCGCGCTGCTCAGTTCGCCGGTGCCGATTGTCGTGACCGCCGCCGATCAGTCGAATCTCGCCTTGCTGCCGGTCGTCGTCCTGTGCAGCATGGCGTTTAGTCATGCGATCAGTAAAGGACGCATCTTCGTTGAAAAGAACCGTGCGCTGCAGGCGCTCGCCGGTTCGATCGCGCATGAAATGCGCAATCCTCTGAGCCAGTTGCGCTACGTGCTGGATCGCGTGGAAGAAGCGCTGCCCGCAACCATGGGACACGAGCGCCCGCTCGCGCTCGTGCACGACCCGCACGATCGACACGATAGGAATGGAAATACCGCCGGACTGTATCGTCATCTCGCGCAAGGGCAGTTGTCGATCGAGCGCGGCCTGCGCATCATTGCCATGACGCTGGACGAAGTCAGCGCCAAACCGATTCGTCCGGACTACCTCGCTTATCTGAGCGCGGCGAGCACCACGCGTAAGGCACTGGAAGAATACGGCTTTGCCGACGAAAAGGAACGCGACAAGGTCAGGCTCGTGGTGCGGGAGGACTTCACCTTCAAGGTCGACGAAACCGTCTATCTGTTCACGCTGTTCAATCTGATCAAGAACGCGCTCTATCACATCGCCACGCATCCGGCGGCCACGCTTACCCTGACCATCGAGCAGCAGTCGGTCATGGTTCGCGACACCGGTCCCGGCATTGCGCCCGCGATGGTATCGCATCTGTTCGAGCCGTTCCGTACCGCGGAGACTTCGGGCGGCACGGGGCTCGGGCTCGCCTATTGCCAGCGCGCCATGCGCGCCTTCGGCGGCAGTATCAGTTGCCGCTCGGAAGTCGGCAGGTTCACGGAATTCACGCTGCAATTTCCCGTCGTGCCAAAGAGCGAAATCGTGGACCACGAGCGGCACATATTTGAATGCGCCACGCCCGTCTTCAAAGACAGGCGCATGCTGGTCGTGGACGACGACGCCGGTCAGCGCGCGCGCGCCTGTCGTGCGTTGTCGAAAGTGGGCGCATGCGTGAGCGAAGCGGAAAACGGCGCGGTTGCATTGACCGTGCTCCGCGAGTCGGCCCCTTACGACCTCGTGTTGATGGACATCAACATGCCGGTTCTGGACGGCTATACGGTCGCCGAAAAAATTCGCGCCGCTCATGACTATCCAAGCTGGAATGTCCTGATTGCCGCCTATACGGCCGAGCCCGGAAGCGTGGTGCGCGTGCTCGCGCGGCGCGCCGGCATGGACGGAATCATCAGCAAGTCCTGCAGCGTGCTCGAATTGATCACGACGCTGCAGGCGCTTCTCGAAAACGGCAACCGCCACCCTCTGAGCCAGCAATCCGACGCGTTCTCCGGCAAATCGATCCTTGTCGCGGACGACGACACCTACAGCCGGCTGGTGGCCAAAGCCTATCTGGAGCGATGCGGCGCAAGCGTCGTCGAGGCCGAGCATGGGCAGGCCGTGCTCGCGCATCTGCAGGCGGACGGCGTGATCGACGCCATCGTCATGGATATGAATATGCCGGGCATGGGCGGCCTGGAGACGACCGCGTCGATTCGCGCCCGTGCCGATTCGTATGCCACCGTGCCGATCATCGCGCTGACCAGCCAGTCCGATCTCAAGGCCGTGCAGACCTGTCTCGCCGTGGGCATGAACGAAGTCATGATCAAACCGGTGCAAGCCGGTTCGCTCTACGCGTGCCTCGCGCGACAGCTTGCCCGGCAACGTGACTCGAACGCGCCGGCGCAAACCGAACTCTCGTCGACGACGGCGGCCACGCCGGCCGGCAATCTGCCGATCGTGACGGACAGCGAATTGCTCGACGAGAAACACCTCGAAGAACTGGCCTCGCTCGATCTGCTCGACGAATCGTTCCTCAAAGGCATCGAGCAGATCCGCCAGCTGGTGGCACGGCTTGCGACAAGTGTCGCGGCCGGCGACCTCGAATCGACGCACGGCGTGTTGCACATCCTGCTCGGCGTGAGCGGCAATCTCGGCGCGCGAGCGCTGCATCAGTTCGCGCGGCAAATCTATCCGCGCGTGGTGCAAGGCGAATGGCCGGTGGAACCCGATTGGCTCGCGCGAATCGATATCCTGAGCGAGCGTTCGACCGATGCGCTGCAGACGTATTTCGCCACGGCCAAGGCTGGCCGTGAGCATCGGGATTATTTCAGCGATCAGGAGTGACGCAGGTTGCCATGCGGGCCATCCAGTTCACCGCAAAGCCGCCTGACTAGCGGACGGCTCCTCGTCATCAGCGGCGTGCAGGCGGCTATTGAACCCTGGAAAACCCATCGTCACCGTCGTCCCCGCGCCGACCGTCGAATCGACTCGCAGGCATCCGCCGAACGATTGCATGATGCGGTTGCAAAAGATCATTCCCATGCCGTGGCCGCCGGCGCCGGCGTACGTGGTGACCGGATCCTGCAGCAGACGCGCCTTGACCTCCGGCGCGATTCCCGGGCCGTTGTCGCGAATGCGAATCTCCGGCTCAGGGAACGCCACCACTTCGAGCCGCAACGCAGGCGCGCTGCTGCCGTCGAGCGCGCGCAGCGCGTTGGACAACAGCGAAGACAGCACGAGCGCCACGCAATTGGGCATGGCATGCACGATAAAATCCCCTTCCACGTCGACCTTGACCCAATCGCGCTGCGACGCGACGAACGGATAGGTGTCGAGCAGCGTGGCGATCAGACGCGTCGCCCTGATGGCGCGCGTACCGCCGCCCGAGGCGGACTTCTGGCCACCGCTCTTGTGCACCGTCGCCCAGAACGACGAGATCAGCGTCAGGCAATACTGCGCATTGTTCAACATCGACTTCGCGGCGAGGCCGATCTCCCGCTGACGCTCCGGATCGTATTGCTCGGCCACGTCATTCTCGACGGAGCGCGCGAACAGCGAGATCGTCGCCAATGGCGTGTTCAGTTCGTGGGCGAGGAAGGCGAGCGTCTCGTCCATGGCGAGCAGCCGCTGCTGACGCGTTTCGCGTTCCGTGTAGCGCGCGGTTGCGAGTTGCAGCACCTCGCGCACCATGTCCGTTCGCAGCGGCTTTTCGATAATGCGGAACACGTCGCCGGTATTGACCGTTTGCAGCAGCATGTCCTTGTCGGCATAAGCGGTCACGAGAATGCGCACGATTTGCGGATACTCGCGCGCCACCTGGCGCAGCAGATCGTCGCCGTCGCGGCCCGGCATGCGGAAGTCCGTCACCAGCACGGCAATCTCCGAGGCGTGCTTGCCGAGCACCGTTATCGCCTCGTCGGCGCCTTGGGCGACATACACTTTGTAATCGGCGCTCATCGCGCGCGCGAAGTGATTGCGCGACATCTCGTCGTCGTCGACGAAGAGAACGGAAAACGGCGGCTGCATAGGGTCACTCATCGCATTCCCAGCGGATGGCGGCGGGTCGACATTGAACGAAACCCACGTTACGGATGATAAAAATGGCTTGCCGCGCGGCAAGCACCGGATCGTTTTGGCGTTTGGAAGTATAGGGTATCGCGTCTCGCGAAAAATGGGGAATCACCGCACAGCCTTATCCGATATGCATCAGCGCAAACCAGACCGGCTCGCCGCGCACAACGGCACGTTGCTTGCGTACCGACAGAGCCGGACTGATCCACTGTCGCCTGCGCCGCGGGACCGCACAGCATGGATGCCGGAACCCTTCGAACCCGTGCGGTGCCATGGAACTGTCCAACGATGGCGATGCCGGCCGGGCCGGACGCGTGCGCAGGCGGCGGCAATCCCGCGTGCTGTCGCGCTACGCCGGGCGGCCCATCCGGCTGATCTGGCGCTACGTGGCGCGCCGCAAGCTGACGCACACCGTGCTGCTGGCGAGTGTCGTGGCGGCGGTCGGCTGCGCGCTGGCATCACAATATGGGATCCGCAATCTGATCGACGCGTTGCCGAACGGCCGCGCCCACCCGCAACACGTGATTCACGCGTTTGCCGTGCTGGTCGCGCTGATCCTCGCCGACAATCTGTTCTGGCGCATCGCGGGTTGGGTCTCGGCGCGCACGTTCGTGGCCGTGACGGGCGATATCCGGCGCGAGATGTTCGACTATCTCACGGTGCACGCCCCCACCTTCTTCGCCGACAAGCAACCCGGCGTTCTGTCCAGCCGGATTTCGGCGACGGCCAACGCGGTGTACGTGATCGAAAACACCGTGGCGTGGACGGCCTTGCCGCCGAGCCTGACCGTGGTCGGGGCGATCGTCATGGTCGGCGCGGTCAGCATTCCCATGAGCCTGACGCTGGTCGCCATGTCCGCCGTGCTGACGTTCTGCCTGTTCCTGCTGGCGCGCAAAGGCACGGCCCGGCACGAGGCGTTCGCCGCGCGGGCCGCCTCGGTCGACGGCGAACTCGTCGACGTGATCGGCAATATGGGTCTCGTGCGCGCCTTCTGCGCCGTGGTGATGGAACGGCGCCGCTTCGACGAACTGCTCGCGGTCGAAAGCGACGCCCGCAAAAGCAGCGTGCTTTACCTCGAAAAGCTGCGCCTGCTGCACGCGCTCGCCACTTCCGTCCTGTCGGCGTGCGTGCTCGGCTGGACCGTGTGGCTGTGGAGCGTCGGCCGTGCGACCACTGGCGACGTGGTTCTGGTCGGCTCGCTCGGTTTCTCGATCCTGCATGGTTCGCGCGACATCGCCGTGGCGTTCGTCGACCTGACCCAGCATGTCGCCCGGCTCGGCGAAGCGTCCGAAACATTGCTGATCCCGCACGCCATGCCCGAACCCACCAGAGCGGCGCCGCTGGAAGTTCGGCAGCCCACCGTGGACTTCGAAAACGTGACCTTCGCGTATCCCGGCCGCCGCCCGGTGGTGAGCGGTCTGAACCTGCATATCGGCGCAGGCGAGCGCGTCGGTCTGATCGGCCCGTCGGGGGCGGGCAAATCGACCATCCTCGCGCTCCTTCAGCACTTCTACGAACCGGTCTCCGGGTGCGTGCGCATTTCAGGCCAGGACATCGCGCATGTCACGTTGCAAAGCTTGCAGGGCGCCATCTCGGTCGTGCCGCAGGACGCGTCGCTGTTTCACCGCTCGCTGCTGGACAACATCCGCTACGGTTGCCCCGACGCCACCGAGGCCGACGTGCGCCGCGCGTGCGAGGACGCCTACTGCCTCGATTTCATCAACGCGATGCCCGAAGGGCTCAACACCATTGCGGGCGATCGCGGCACCAAACTCTCCGGCGGACAGCGGCAGCGCATCGCGATTGCCCGCGCCATTCTGAAAGACTCGCCCATCCTGCTGCTCGACGAAGCGACCTCGGCGCTCGACACCGCATCGGAGATCGCCATTCAGGCCGCGCTCGAACGGCTCATGCAGCATCGCACCGTCATCGCGATCGCTCACCGGCTGTCGACCCTGCAGTCGTTCGACCGGATCGTGGTGCTCAACCGCGGCCGCGTCGTTCAGCAAGGCACGCCGGCCGAGCTGGCCGCCGTGCCGGGCATCTATCGCGACACGCTGGCCCGGCAGATCAGACGCACGCCGGCGCCGCGCTCCGATCTCATGTGATCGAAACGCCGGTGACGCCGCAAGATCGTTCTTTCACACGCCGCCGCCCCCGCCGACCAGACGGCGCACGAGTTCACGGCCCCGGTTCGTCAGCCGCAGCGTCGACGTGCCGCCCACCATCACGCCCTCCTCGCGCCGGTCGATTTCGATCAGCTCGTACCGGCTCAGCGCGAGCACATCGGGATCGATGGCTTCCGGACGCCGCCCGGTGTCAGCGAGACGCAGCAGTGTCGCGAGTTCATGATGGCTCAGCATCGGGCACCTCGTCGGTCGAGACTGGACAAGGCCCTCATGCTAGCGAGCGAGCCCGACATTCGGGCTACGGTTCTGTTGCGTCGAGTTACGCGGTTACACCTCGGCTGCGCGTATGCCTCGCTGGTTCTCCCGTCACGGTCCGCGTCGTTGCTACTTTTTTTCGTATGGCCACGCTCGCGCCGGGGTAGACGGCACGGCGCCACGGTCCGGCCGACCGTAACAAATCGAAACGCCCGTCAAGGTGGTGTCGCGAGAATTAGCTCCACACTCAGATAGACTCTGGGCGTGATTGTGTGGATTCCTGTCGCCGGCACCGGCGATGCCCATCCTGGGAGTTCGTATGACGCTCTTCGACAGCCATTGGCCGGACCGTCCATCGACGGCGTTCGCCGGGTGCCACGCATCCGGCGGGAGACCGTTATGAGCGAAGCGTCGACGATCCAGGTCAAGCGTCCGCGGCGTGGCCGCATCGTGTTCGCAATCGTGGTGCTGGCGCTGATCGCCCTGGTGGTGTTTCATGTGTTGCGCTCGAAGCCGGCCAAGCCCGGCGTGGCGCCCCAGGTCGTAACGGTCGCCGCAGCCACCACGGGACCGATGCCGGAGACGCTGAGCGAACTGGGCACCGTGACGCCCGTTGCCACCGTGACCGTGCTGCCGCAACTGAGCGGCTACCTGACCGCCGTCGGCTATCGCGAAGGCCAGGACGTGCAGAAAGGCCAATTCCTCGCGCAGATCGACCCGCGCCAGTATGAAATCAGCAAGCGTCAGGCCGAGGCGCAACTTGCCAAGGACAAGGCGGCGCTCGCCCAGGCGCGCGCCGATCTCGCGCGCTTTACCCAACTCAACGAGCGTAAGTCGATCGCCGAGCAGACCTATGCGGACCAGAAGTTTCTCGTCCTGCAGGACGAGGCGGCCGTCAAGGCCGACGAAGCCAACATCGCCCAGTTCGATCTCGACCTGATCTACTGCCACATCACTGCGCCGGTGTCAGGCCGGGTGGGGCTGCGGCTCGTCGACCCGGGCAACTACGTGACCGCGTCGAGTCAACCGGGCATTGCGGTCATCACCACGATGAAGCCGACCACCGTCCAGTTCACGGTTCCGCAAACCGCGCTCGATAAGGTGCTGCAACGCGTCAACGCCGGCGCGCAGTTACCCGTCGCCGTGCTCAGCAGCGACAATTCGCGGCAGATAGCGACCGGCACGCTGTACGCGATCAACAACCAGATGGCGACCGCGACCGGCACCGTCACGTTGCGCGCAACCGTCCCCAACGACGACGAGGCGCTCTTCCCCAACGAATTCGTCAACGTCAAACTGCTGGTCGACACGCTGCAGAACGCGGTGCTGGTGCCGACGCCCGCGGTGCAGAGCGGCGCGCCCGGCGACTACGTGTATCTGGTCAACGCCGACAACACCGTATCGGTGCGCAAGGTCACGCTGGGACCCAGCGACGGTCAGCATACGGTGATCACAACGGGGCTCGCCGCCGGCAACGTGGTCGTCACCGACGGCATGGACCGCTTGAGCGACGGCTTGAAGATCAAGGCGTCGGCGGCGCGGCCGGGCTCGGGTGCCGCAGGTGCGCCGGCGGCCACGCCGGCCGCACCGCCGGCCTCTGCGTCCGCGGCCAATGCGGCATCCACGGCTTCATAGCACGCCACCCCGTCGATGAACTTCTCCCGTCTGTTCATCCTGAGGCCCGTGGCGACGTCGCTGCTGATGGTCGCGCTCGTGCTCGTCGGCCTGGTCGCGGTGCGCTTCCTGCCGGTCTCGTCGCTGCCGGCGGTCGACTATCCGACCATCCAGGTCCAGACCTTCTACCCCGGCGCGAGTCCGAATGTGATGGCGACCACCGTCACCGCGCCGCTCGAAGTCCAGCTCGGCGAGATTCCGGGCTTGCAGCAGATGGTGTCGTACAGTTCGGAAGGCGCGTCGGTGATCACGCTGCAATTCGATCTCTCGCTGAATCTCGACATCGCCGAACAGAACGTGCAGCAGGCGATCAACGCCGCCAACAGCTTCCTGCCGGCCGGCCTGCCCGCGCCGCCGACCTACGCCAAGGTCAATCCGGCTGATCAGCCGATCCTCACGCTCGCGGTCACGTCGAAGTCCATGTCGTTGACGCAGTTGCAGGACACCGCCAACAATCGCCTCGCCACCAAGATCTCCGAGGTGCCCGGCGTCGGCCTCGTCACAACCGCCGGCGGCAATGTGCCGGCCGTGCGCGTCGAAGCGGACCCGCAAAAGCTCGCCGCCTATGGCCTGAATCTCGACGATCTGCGCACGCTGCTCGCGAACGTCAACGTCAGCCAGCCGAAAGGCAATTTCGACGGCCCGGAACTCGACTACACGATCAACGCGAACGATCAGATCGTCGACCCGCAAGATTATCTGGCCACGGTGATCGCGTATCAGAACGGCGCGCCGGTGTATTTGCGCGACGTCGCGCGCGTGAGCCAGGCCGCCCAGGATGTGGAACGCGGCGCGTGGTACAACCGCACGCCGGCCATCGTGCTGAACGTGCAGCGTCAGCCGGGCGCGAACGTGATCGCCACCGTCAACCAGATCATGAAGCAATTGCCGGCGCTCGAATCGACACTGCCCGCCGGCCTGCAAGTCACGGTGGTCGCCAACACCACGGGCGTGATCCGCTCGTCGGTCTCGGACGCCGCGTTCGAACTGGTGCTCGCCGTCGTGCTGGTCGTGCTGGTGATTTTCGTGTTCCTGCGCAACGTGCCCGCCACGATCATTCCGAGCATCTCCGTGCCGGTCTCGCTGATCGGCACGCTCGCCGTGATGTATCAGCTCAACTATTCGATCGACAACCTCTCGCTGATGGCGCTGATCATCGCGACCGGTTTCGTCGTGGACGACTCGATCGTGATGATCGAGAACATCGTGCGCTATCTGGAGGAAGGCAAGACGCCGCTCGAAGCCGCGCTCGAAGGCGCCGGCCAGATCGGCTTCACGATCCTCTCGCTGACGGTCTCGCTGATCGCCGTGCTGATTCCGCTGCTGTTCATGGGCGGCGTGATCGGCCGGCTCTTCAGCGAATTCGCGATCACGCTCGCGGTGACGATCGTGATCTCCGCAGTGGTCTCGCTGACCGTCGTGCCGATGCTCTGCGCGCGTCTGTTGCGCGCGCAGGCGCAACGCCATCCGAGCCGCTTCGAGCGTATCAGCGAAGGGCTATTCGACAAGACGCTCGGCGCGTACGAGCGCGGCCTCGTCTGGGTGCTCGATCACCAGTTGCTGACGCTGGTGGTCGCGCTGATTACGGTCGCTCTCACCGCAATTCTGTACATCGTGATTCCGAAAGGACTGTTCCCGGTGCAGGACGTCGGCGTGATTCAGGGCATCAGCGTGGCCGACAACTCGGTGTCGTACACTGCCATGGTCCGGCGTCAAAGCGCCCTCGCCGACGCGATTCTGAAAGATCCCGATGTAGTGTCGCTGACCTCGTATGTCGGCATCGACGGCACCAATCCGACGCTGAACAACGGCCGCTTCCTGATCAATCTGCGCCCGGGCGACGACCGCTCGATCACCGCCGAGGAGATCGGCCGCCGCATCCAGCAGGAAGTCGCCGACGTGCCCGGCATTCGCCTCTATCTGCAGCCCGAACAGGACCTGACGCTCGACACCTCGATCTCGCGCAACCAGTACAACTTCGTGCTGCGCGGGCCGAACCAGCAGGCTTTCAATCAATACGTGCCCGCGCTGATCGCGCGCATGAAACAGATTGCCGCGATCACGGACGTCACCAGCAATCTGAACACCAACGGCCTGAGCGTAAACGTCGAAGTGAACCGCCAGCTTGCCGCGCGCTACGGCATCACGGCGGCTACGATCGACAACGCGCTGTACGATGCGCTCGGCCAACGCATCGTCTCGACCATCTTCCAGCAGTCCGATCAGTACCGCGTGATTCTGGTGGCGAAGCCCGAGACGATTCCCACGGTGCAGTCGATCGGCAATCTGTATTTGCCGAGTCAAACGAGCAGCACCGGGCAGGTGCCGCTGTCGGGCATCGCCAAGATCAGCATCACACAATCGCCGTTGTTGATCAGCCACCTCGCGCAGTTCCCTTCCGTCACGATCTCGTTCAACCTCGCGCAGGACGCGTCGCTCAGCGCCGCCGTGGCGCAGATCCGCGACGCCGAGAAAGCGGTGGATCTGCCACCTTCCATCACGACCTCGTTCCAGGGCGCAGCCCAGGCGTTCGAGGATTCGCTTTCCAGCGAGGTGTATCTGCTGATCGCCGCGCTGGTCGCGGTGTATATCGTGCTCGGCGTGCTGTACGAAAGCTACATTCACCCGGTGACGATTCTCTCGACGCTGCCCTCGGCCGGCATCGGCGCTTTGCTTGCGTTGATGATCGCGGGCAGCGATCTCGACGTGATCGGCATCATCGGCATCGTGCTCCTGATCGGCATCGTCAAGAAGAACGCGATCATGATGGTCGACTTCGCGCTCGAAGCGGAACGCGTGCACGGCAAGCCGCCGCGCGAAGCGATCTTCGAAGCGTCGCTGCTGCGCTTCCGGCCGATCCTGATGACCACGCTCGCCGCCATGCTCGGCGCGCTGCCGATGCTGCTCGGCACCGGCACCGGTTCGGAACTGCGCCGGCCGCTGGGTCTTGCGATCATCGGCGGGCTCACGCTCAGCCAGGTGCTGACGCTGTTCACGACGCCAGTGATCTATCTGTTCTTCGATCGCCTCGCGCAGCGCGTGAAGAACCGCCGCCGCGCCGCGAATGACGGCACCGCCGCGCCGCCGGAGAACGCGCCGTGAACATCTCGGCGCTCTTCATCCGGCGCCCGGTCGCGACCGCCCTGCTGGCGTTCGCGATCCTGATATCCGGCGCGCTTGCCTATTTCCGCCTGCCGGTCGCGCCGCTGCCGAACATCGCCTTTCCGGTGATCGCGTTGCAGGCGAACATGGCGGGCGCGAGTCCGGAAATCATGGCGGCAACGGTTGCCGCACCGCTGGAGCGGCGTCTCGCCACCATCGCCGACGTCAACCAGCTCACCTCGATCAGTTACGTGGGTTCGTCGCTGATCATCGTCGTATTCGGCCTGAACCGCGATATCAACGGCGCGGCGCGCGACGTGCAGGCCGCCATTCAGGCCGCCCGCGCCGATCTGCCGACCACGCTGCGCAGCAACCCGACGTACCGCCAGTACAACCCGGCCGGCGCGCCGATCATGGTGCTCGCGTTGACCTCCGACACGCTGACCAAAGCCCAGCTCTACGACTCCGCCGATTCGGTGATCCAGCAGCAGTTGTCGCCAGTCACCGGCGTCGGCCAGATCACGCTCGGCGGCGGCGCGTTGCCCTCGGTGCGCGTCGAACTGGAGCCGGGCAAGCTGAACAGCTACGGCATCGGCCTCGAAGACGTCCGCGCGGCGATCGGTGCGGCGAACGCGAACAGCGCGAAAGGCCATGTCGATCAGGGCGAACAGCGCTACGTGGTGACATCGAACGACCAGATCAGCAAGGCCGCGCCATATCGCGACGTGGTGATCGCCTATCGCGACGGCGCACCCGTGCTATTGCGCGACGTCGCCCAGGTGCGCGATTCGAATGAAAACATTCGCAATGCCGGACTCTACAACGGCAAGTCGGCAGTGCTCGTGATCGTTTATCCGACGCCGGGCAGCAACGTCGTGCAGACAGTCGGGCAAATCCGCGCACGTCTGCCGATCATCGAAGCCGCGTTGCCGAGCGCGATTCATGTGAACGTCGCCATCGACCGCTCGGAGTCGGTGAACTCCTCGGTGGCCGATACCGAGCGCACGCTGTTCATCGCAGTGCTGCTGGTGGTGGGCGTGGTCTTCGTGTTCCTACTGTCGCCGCGCGCCACGCTGATTCCGGCGGTCGCGCTGCCGCTCTCGATCGTCGGCGCCTTCGGACCGATGTATCTGCTCGGCTATAGCATCGACAATCTCTCGCTGATGGCGCTGACCATCGGCACCGGCTTCGTGGTCGACGACGCGGTCGTGGTGCTGGAAAATATCGTGCGTCATCTCGAAGCCGGCCTCGAGCCGAAAGAAGCCGCGCTGCGCGGCAGCGCCGAGGTCGGCTTCACCGTGATCTCGATGAGCCTCTCGCTGATCGCCGTGTTCCTGCCGATCCTGCTGATGCCCGGCATTGTCGGCCTGCTGTTTCACGAGTTCGCGGTCACGCTATCAATCGCGATCATTTTGTCGCTGATCATTTCGCTGACCGTCACGCCGGTCATGTGCGCCTACCTGCTCAGCCACGAACGCGCGATGCATTCAAAGGCACGCTGGGCACGCTGGATCGAGGCGCAGTTCGAGCGCTTCAAACAGGCCTATTCCCGTTCGCTCGCAACGGCGCTCGATCACGCGCTCGCGGTCGTCCTGCTGCTGATCGGTCTGCTCGTGGCCAACGTGTTTCTTGCACGGCTCCTATCCGGGACGTTCTTTCCAGAGCAGGACACCGGCATTCTGATCGGACAGATCATTGCCGACCAAAGCGTCTCGTTCGGCGCCATGGAAAAGAAGCTCGCGCAATTGCAGTCGATCGTGAAGCAGGACCCCGCGGTAGCCTCGGTCGCAGGCTTCACCGGCGGACGCGCGCTGAATACCGCGAACGTATTCATCGAACTCAAACCGCTCGCCGAACGCCATCTATCGGCGACTGAAGTAGTCAACCGCTTGCGGCCGAAACTCAACGCCGTCTCGGGCGCGCGGCTTTTCCTGCAGGCGCAGCAGGATCTGCAGATCGGCGGACGCCAGGCCGCGGCCGAATACCAGTACACGCTCACCAGCGACGATGCAAACGCACTCTTCACATGGGTGCCGAAACTCGTGACCGAACTCGGCAAATACCGCAGCAAGATGGAGGACGTGAACTCGGATCTGCAACAGAACGGCTTGCAAACCTATGTGAATTTCAGCCGCGCGACCGCCGCGCGTTATGGCTTTCAGCCGAACCAGATCGACAACGTGCTGTACGACGCGTTCGGCCAGCGCACCGTGTCGACCATTTACAACGCGCTGAATCAGTACTTTGTCGTGATGGAAGTCGCGCCGGCCTATTGGCAATATCCGCAAGCCCTCAATCAGATCTACCTGAGCACCGCCGCCGGCAACGCGAACGGCACGCAGCAGACGCAGATGTCGCGCGCCACCGTTAAAGCCGTGCAGCAGCCGGCGGCTGTCAGCAGCGCGTCGAGCACCAGCGCGAACACTAATTCGCTGAATGCCGATGCCGAAGCGAATCAGCAGACCAACAGCATTTCGAACAGCAAGGGCGGCAATTCCAGCGGCAGCGCCGACAGCACGGCGGCCGAAACCATGGTGCCGCTCGCCGCGCTGATGACCTTCTCGAACAGCCACACCGCGACGCAGGTGAACCACCAGAGCGGACTTGTGGCCGGCACCATCTCGTTCAATCTGCCGGCAGGCGGATCGCTGAGCGAAGCCGGTCAGATCATTGCGCAGGCCGAGCGCGACATCGGCATGCCGGCGTCGGTGCATGGCGCGTTCGCGGGCGCCGCGCAAGCTTATGGGCAGTCGATGGGCGCGGTGCCGCTGCTGATTCTCGCCGCGCTGGTGGTGGTCTATCTCGTGCTCGGCGTGCTGTACGAGAACACGGTGCACCCGCTCACGATTCTCTCGACGCTGCCGTCGGCGGGCATTGGCGCAACGCTGGCCTTGCTGATCTTCGGCACGCCCTTTTCTGTGATCGCGATGATCGGCATCATTCTGCTGATCGGCATCGTCAAGAAGAACGGCATCATGATGGTCGATGTCGCGATCCAGTTGCAGCGCCACGAAGGCATGAACGCGCGCGATGCGATTCACGAGGCCGCGGTAGTGCGCTTGCGTCCGATCATGATGACGACCGCCGCCGCCGTACTGGGCGCCGTGCCGCTCGCGATCGGCATCGGCCAGGGCGCGTCGCTGCGCCAGCCGCTCGGCGTGACGGTCATGGGCGGCCTGCTCGTCAGCCAGGTTTTTACGTTGTACACGACGCCGGTGATTTATCTGTACCTCGACCGGCTGCGCGCGCGACTCGCCAGATGGTCAGCGCGCCTGCCGTGGAATCGCCGCGGCGAAGCACCGGATACGAGTTCATGATGAAGACGATCTCCCCCACCCGACTGGCCGGCGCGACACTGGTGTTTTCGACTGCGTTGTCGACTGTGCTGTCGACGGTGTTGACAGCCGGCTGCACGGTCGGCCCCGACTATCATCGCCCGCCCGTCGCGACGCCCGCCACGTGGAAAGAACTGCCTGGCTGGACCGAAGCGCAGCCCGCCGCCGAGTTTCCGAAGGGCGCCTGGTGGACGGGCTTTAACGACCCGCTCATGGATGAATTCGAGCCGCTCGTGTCGGTGTCGAACCAGACCGTGCGCCAGGACTATGCGAATTACCAGCAGGCACTGGCCGAAGTGCGGCTCGCACGCAGCGCGCTGTTTCCGACGATCGGCGTGACGGGATCGGCGACCCGCGCACGTTCGTCGACCGGCAACTTCAGTAGCGGCTCACTTGGCGGCCTGGGCGGGGCCAGCAGTTTTCAGCGCATCAACAACGCCGGCTCGCTCGAAGCCAACGCCAGCTGGGCGCCCGACCTGTGGGGTCTCGTGCGCCGCAATATCGAGCAGAGCGCCGCCACCGCGCAAGCGACCCAGGCGACGCTCGCGAACGCCACGCTCTCCGAGCAGATCGCGCTGGCAAACGCGATCATCGATCTGCGCGTGACGGACGCGAATATCGACCTGCTCACTCACACCGTCGACGCGTTCCAGCAATCGTTACGCGTCGTCGCCGAGCAGGACAAGGCCGGCACCGTGCCGCCGTCAGACCTGGTGAGCGCGCAGACACAACTGGAGTCGGCGCAATCGAGTCTGATCGCGCTGGGCGTCGCGCGCGCCCAGAATGTGCATGCGATCGCGGTGCTGGTCGGCAAGAACCCCGAAGAGTTGGACATACCTCCGAACACCATGCTGCCGACGCTGCCGTTCATTCCGGTCAGCGTGCCGTCCACCCTGTTGCAACGCCGGCCCGACATTGCCGCCGCCGAGCGTCAGATGGCGGCGCAGAACGCCGCAATCGGTGTGGCCGTCGCCGCGTATTACCCGACGATCTCGCTGTCGGCGCTGGACGGCTTCACGCAGTCGCCGTTGGCCGGCCTGCTGCATATCAGCAACTACGTGTGGTCGTTGGGTGGCCAGGCGAGCGAGACGCTGTTCGACGGCGGGCAGCGCAGTGCGCAGGTCGATGCGGCAAAGGCGTCGTATGAAGCGGCCGTGGCCAATTATCGCGGCACCGTTTTGGCGGCGTTCCAGGGTGTGGAGAACGATCTTGCCGGCTTGCGCATCCTCGCGCAGCAATCCGAGGTGCTGGAACGCGCCGTCCGCGACGCAACGCGCGGCACCGAGATTGCGCGCAACGAATATCAGGCCGGCACGGTGGACTTTACGACGGTGGCGACTGCGCAAGCCACTCAACTGAATCTTCAGCAAACCGCATTGAACGTGCAACAAACACGCTTGCTCGATGCGGCGTCGTTGATCGGCGACCTGGGAGGCGGCTGGTCCGATAGCGAACTGAGCGATCCGCGCAGGATGGGGCAACAGAGCGCGCCGCCCTAGCCCTGACTCGCCGATCCGTTAGCTTGGGACGCTGGTCGTTTTCTTTCGCCGCCGCGCCGGCGATCCGATGCCGCGCTGGCGACGCCGCGACAAAGCCCGGTTCAGCGCGCAACGACTATCTCAGGATAGCGAAGCAAGCATATTCGACAGCCGTCTGATGTGAGCCTTGAACGCGTCGCTCGCTTCGCGATCGGTGGTGGGATTCAGATGCGACGTCTCGGCGAGTTGAGCCTGCTCGTGGAAATCGTTGGCGACCGTGCGCCGCACGTCCGGTGGCAACGACCGCACGACGGAGACCAGTAGTGCCTCTTCGGCGTGGATCATGCCCAGAATCGAATGAGTGTCCATGGCAACAGCTCCGTTGATGGCGCAGTAAGTTCAATCTAGCACGCTCCGCGCCGGGTATTCTGGTTACTTCCGCATACCTCTCGTTACAAACCGTCAGCGGCCGGTTGGTTATCATGTGCGCTCGCATCGCTCTGAGCACCGTTGGTTAATTATGAGGAAGATCGGAAAAGCGTTGGTAGTCGGTCTGGTGCTGGCAGAGGTCGGATTCGCCGTTTACCTACTGTCCCCAAAAAGTGATCCGGCGACCCGCGATCCCGCAGCCGTTTCGGACGGCTCCGCGGCGCTAGCTTCGGACAAAGTGCAGGCCGGCACGTTACATGTGACAGCGGACCACGCAATCGGCACGCCGCCGCCTGCCGCGAGCTCCGATATCGCCACTCGCGCTCCCGCGCCGAGCCCCGCTCAATCCGTGCAGGGACACATCACGTCCGCGTCCGCCCCCGAACGGTCAACTGAACACGCCGCGCAATTGCCGCAGCAACCGGCACAACCGCATCCCCAAACGGTCCAAACGCCCGCCGTGGCCACTGTGCTTGCCGGCACCGATTCAAAAGCAGCCACCGTTGTGCAACCCGCCCGCAGCCGTGACGGTCTGCACCGCCGCGACTCGACTTCGCGCTCGACCTCGGCAACGGACGAACTCGTCAAGGAATCGGCCAAGCTCGATCCGGCGCTCCCACCGCCTGAGCCGGTTGCACACGACGACCAGCCTCGTCGCGGCTCGAACGCGGTAGGAGCCGCGATGACGGAACAACTCGTCAGAGAGTCCGCCAAGCTCGATCCGGCATTGCCGCCGCCGAACCCATCGGGCGTGCACTAATCGGGTGAAACGCCGTTCGTGCGGCCGCCGTAATCCACGCGATCGCCGTGATCACGCACCGGCTGCTCAAGCCATGATGCGTTCGATTGCGCCGTAGTCTACGATGTAGTGCACATCCATGCGCGCCAGCAGCAGCAAGTCTGCCAATGCAGCGCGGCGCGGGCCTGGACGCATTCCCATCGCAGCGAATCTTGATGGAGCACGAGCATGGCCAACGACTCCCCCGACATGGCAGAACGCGGCACCGGCTGGATCGACCAACCCGACAATGCTCGGGCGATCGCGCTGCTAGTCGAGAAAATCAAGGCACAGCAGGCGACGATTGCCGCGAGCAGCGCCACTCATCTGGACGGACGCATCGACCGCGGCCAGCATCAGAAGCAAACGCTCGGCGCCTTCGGCACGCTGCGGATCTTCGAAACGATACCCACCGCGCTCAAGCATGGTCCTTTCGCGAAGCAGGACGATCTGGAGCGCTCGCTTTGCTATCGGGTCGCCTGCCGTTTTTCGAACGGACAGCCCTGCCCTTTCTCCGACCAGGCTGCGGATGTTCGCGGTGTCGCCATCAAGTTCTTCACCGCCGAAGGCATGGAAACCGACCTCCTCATGACCAACGAGGGCGGCCGTTCGCACGCGCGGAACGCGGTGCAATTCATGGACTTCGCCGATATCCTCGTCGCCCAGATCGCCAGGGGCGCGCTGGGAGCACTGGAGCGGGCGTCGATCGAACTGTTGAACGGCACGCTGGGCCCCGCCGAAACGGCACGTATCGTCGCCATCCTGGCCAGGGAAACGACGTTGCACTCCGTCGAAAGCCTGACGACCGAGCGGTTCTGGGGCTCGGTGGTGAAGCTCGGTCCCGCAGCCATCAAGTACTCACTGCAACCCGAAGACGCCACGGCGCCAGGCACCGACGGCGACCGTCACGGCGACGACTATCTGCGCGAAGACCTGTTGAACCGCCTGCAAAAAAGTCCGCTCAAGTGGCAGCTCTGCGCGCAGTTCTTCGTGGATGAAGAAAGCACGCCGGTCAACGATGCATCGGTGGTATGGGCAGGGCCGCCGATTGCGATCGGCGTGCTGGAGATTGCGTCACCGCCTTCCGCCGACGACGAAGCGCGCATCAACCAGATGGCATTCAACCCGGCCAACGGCTTCGAACCGCTCGGCATCACGCACGCCCGAAAAGATGTCTACGCGGCCAGCGCCGCAAATCGCAAGGACCGCGGCGTCTTGTCGAGCGAGGAGGCGCGCCGCTGCATTGGGCCAGTGTGAAACCGCTTGCGCCCTAAGCGGATCATCGTGAAGCCTCTCGACAGAGACCGGCAGGTTCGACGCCGGCGGATAGATTTGCAATGCCAGATCGAAACCTTCCTGAACCGGATCGATAGCGCGGTCGTTGACGGTCACGACAAATTCCACGCGTCGGTAAGCGGCGCGAAATTCGATCAGTGTCTGCGAAAAATGGCCGAGAGAGCCGCAGGACGTGGTTATTGAGCGTACCCGCCAGCGCCTGCGGATCGCCGCGCGAGCGCCCGGCTAACGCCCCACTACTCGCACTCACACCCGCTAATTCTCCGCTCATTATGCAAACGCACAATCCGTCTCAGCACAGCCTGATTCGCCTATCGAATCATGCATCACTGAAGCGGAGCAATCATGCAACACGAAGAGAAAGCAGCGTTTCGGCCGTATATCGACGCCTTGCTCGATCAACTGGAAACACATTCTGATCGGGCGGTGCTGCGCTATTTCGACCATGACGTAACGGGCAGTACCCTGCGAACGGCAATCTTTCGCTATGCACGGGCGCTTGCGGTGCTCGGCATCGGCCGGGGCTCGCTGGTCGCACTGCTCGCCCCCAATTGTCCGGACGCGCTTGCGATCCGCTACGCGGCAAACCTGCTTGGTTCGGCGACGATGTTCGTGCCTGCATCAACGAACGCCGGGCGGCACGCAACCTTGCTAGCCCGCGTCCAACCCACGCTTCTCGTAGCCTTCCCGGAAACCCTTCACAACATACCCATTGCGCTCGAGAGCCGCGTGCTGTTCGTCGGCGTCGGCCCCGCCTCTGCACGCCTGGACAAGCTCGCGCAAGTGCACGCGAATCAGCCGTTGCGCAAACCATTGAGCGCCGATGACCTCGCGGTCGTCGTCTCGTCGGGCGGCACGACGGGTATGCCCAAATGCAGCCGCCGGTCCTTCGCGGCGTATTCGGCGATGGTCTGCGCGGCGAACGACAAGGACCGGCGCCAGCTTATCAATGGCCCGCTCGCGTACCTGTCGCAAGTGCTGGTGGACATGACGCTCATCGGCGGTGGTACGGTCGTGTTGAAGCGTCGCTACGATCCCGCGGAGACGCTCGCGACGATCGAATCGGAACGTATCACCGACGTGCTGCTCGTCGAGCCTCAGCTGTTCGAAACAATGGACCACCCGGACGTCGGCCGGCGCGACCTGTCGTCGCTGCGCTCCATCGCGCACATCGGCGGGTCAGCGCCCGCGGTACTGCGCGAACGCGCGATCGCGCGTCTGGGTCCCGTGCTTACCCATCTCTACGGTGCAAGCGAAACCGGTGTCGTCAGTATTCTGCCGCCATCCAACTATGAGGCCAAACCGGAACTGCTGCTTTGCGCGGGCGCTATTCGACCCGGCGTCGAGGTACGTATGCGGCGCGCCGACGGAACGCTGGCAGGTGCCGGACAGTGCGGAAACATCGAAGTGAAGTCGGCCGCCGTGGCGGATGGTTACTATCACCAGCCGCTCGAAGAGGCACAAAAGTTTCAGCATGGTTGGTGCCTGACCGGCGACGTCGGCTTCGTCGACGAAGCAGCCGATCTGCACGTTCTCGGCCGCGCATCCGACGTCGCGGAAATCGACGGAGTGACGATCGGTCCGACACAGATAGAAGATGTCTTGTGCCGCTTACCTGACGTTCGCTACGCCGTGGCGCTGGCCGCAAACAGGAGTGCCAGCGAACACGGATGGGACGCGCTGATCGAACCATGGACCGCTGGGCAGGTGGACGTCACGCGATGCATGCGCAGGCTGGAAATTTCGCTCGGCTCGTTAATCGCGAAGCGGATCCGTATCGTCGTGGCCGATCGCGTGCCGCTTACTGAACAGGGAAAAGTTGACCGCGCCGCAATCGAAATGATCCTGCAAGGCGACTCTCAGCCGAGCCACGGTGCGCTGCAACCGGTCGGCAATGTCGACACTGGCCGTCAGCCGGGCGATCGCCGCAATGCCTCCGCCAATGGCCCCCGATCCGCCACATGACACACCCATCATCCGTTTTCCTCAGCTAGCGCCCGCGTAAGGCTAGCTGAATTGTCACGGCGATTCTCCCGGACTATCTCAGGGTTCATTTCGCCGCCCCGTTCTTGTCGATATGGAAAGGAGTAGCAAATGCGTCACTATCAATGCAACAGTCCCGAGGCAGCGGGCCGCATCCTGGCGGCATGCCTGTTAATCGATGGACACCTCAGCCTCACTGAACTCGACGCGCTTGACCGCTGTGGTATGGAAAGGCGCCTGCGGTTGGATCGACACCGATTGCTTTCGATCGTGCAAACGCTGTACGAAGATCTGACGCGGTCTGGCTATCTGAATTGGAGCGACGTATGTCAGGTCGATCCCGCGACGCTCGCCTGGCTCGCGGCTGATGTGCAAGACCGGCGGCTCCGTCGCGACATCATGGACCTGTGCAGCGAAGCGGTCATGGCCGACCAACGCCACTGCTACCGCGAAGCCGAGTTCCTGAGACTGCT
The DNA here is from genome assembly GCF_003634175.1 of Paraburkholderia sp. BL17N1. Classification (NCBI taxonomy): domain Bacteria; kingdom Pseudomonadati; phylum Pseudomonadota; class Betaproteobacteria; order Burkholderiales; family Burkholderiaceae; genus Paraburkholderia; species Paraburkholderia sp. BL17N1. Next base: position 2,605,358 of record NZ_RBIW01000002.1, on the reverse strand, counting down.
GCGCGACGCGTGGCAACTTGCGGCCCGTCCCGTTCGGCAAGTTTCGGTAGAGGGCACGTCCGCTTCTTAACCCGTGGCCTCTCGCGCCACCGGCCATATAATCTGCCGCATGGCTGCGAGGATGGCTCGACATCATTGTCATAGCCGCGCGATAAATGGAGGCTCCTTTTACATGGATCACGCTGTCTTTTCCGCCATTGTGCCTGGGCCTCTCGTTTCGAGTGCGGCGGAGAGATGACGCTCGCCGGCACCCTTGTTCAGCTCTGCCGCACGGCCATTTTCGGGCTCGTGCGTGAGCTGGCGGCCTGGAAGGCTTCCCGGGCGCGCGCGACATTCGCCGCAGAGGCAATGCTCTCGGTCGCGCTCTCTGTCGCGCTTGCAAACGCGTTGGGCCTATCGGACACGTGGTGGGCCGCAATCAGCGGCTTCGCGGTCATGCAAACGAGTTTTTCCGGTTCCGTGCAGCGTGCCGCACACCGCATCATCGGCACGGTGATGGGGGCCGCGCTCGGGGCTATCGCCGGGCCCTGGATCGGCGACCGTCCGTGGGTGTTCGTGCCCGCGCTGGGGGTGATCGGCGCCGTCGCGGTGTATCGGGCCAACGGGTCCAAGGCGACCTACGCCTGGGTTCTGGGCGGCGTGACGGCCCTGATGGTGATGTACGAAGCGCACAAGTTCGCGTCCTTCCGGGCGACCGCCTTGTTTGCGGTGCTGCGCGTCGCCGAGGTCGCGGTTGGAACACTTGCTTGCCTGCTGGTGGCGAGCGTGTTTCATTTCGGGCCGAAGTGGTATCGAAGGAACAGGACGGCACTGGAGGCTTCAACCGCTCGTGCGGCGGGTGAGTCCGACGGTGTACCAGCCGCTGAAAATTTGACGCCGCCACTGGAATCGGCACGCTCGACTCGTATGCTGTTGTGCTTGCAGGCCGCGCTGTCCATCACAATCCTTGCATCGCTGACGTACGTTCTGCATCTGCCGGGTTTCGCGCAAGCAATGGTTACGGCGATCGCGGTGCTGATCGTGCCGCCGGGTCTGGCAGCAGAAGGAACGCGGCAGCCGGTCATGGAAAAGATGGTGCAACGCGTAGCCGGCTGCCTGCTGGCCGGTGTGATTGGTGTGGCGCTCCTCCCTCTGATGCAAGGGCAGGCAATCCTGTGCATGCTCGCGCTGTCCATCGGCGTGTGGGCAGGATGCCACGTGCAAACAGGACGGGAAGGAGCAAGCTACGTGGGGCGGCAATTCACCATCGCCTTCATCATGGTGTTCGTCCAGGATCACCACTGGTCGTCCGATCCATTGCCTGCGCTCATGCGGCTATCCGGCATTCTCACCGGAATTGCCGTGCTGGCGCTGGTGATGTTCGTGACCGGCCGGCTGTACATGCCGCCCATGCCGCCCATGCCGCGGGATGCGAGTCGTTGAGACACGTGCGCACTTCGTGTTTTCGCCGGGATTCATTTTCGACTGCGATCATTCACCTGGTAGTCGTTCAGCGAGTCCGCGGCACCGTGATAGATGGTCGTATGGTCAATTCGCGGAAACGCTCGAAGCCTGTTGAACGCTCAGCGGCTATACATTGCATTCCAGTCTTCAGCCGACACGCCTCCGCTCACTCGGGACGTAATCGATGCGCCGGCGTAGTTGCTCGTCGATGCATCACGCGCCGCCATCTTCGCCTCGGCGGCCTGGACTTCATCAGGATAGTGCGTCGTATCGCCGTCACCGACGTGCCATCCCACGCTCTCCAGTTGCACGAGTTCTGCACGGACCTGCGCACGTGTCGTGTGTTCGGTCGACTGAGCGAACGACGCAACGGGAATCACAAGCGCGCTGGCAAAAAGGGCTCCACGGATAATCGATTTCATGGCAAACACCTCGATAAATGTTGAACCTGCCTGTAACAAACTCAATTGTCTGAAGTGGCGAATGAAGTCTGTGCTTCAACGGGGCTCGCAATGCATAAGTGAATATCTCGCCTCCATCAACCGGGATCCGGTCGCGCCACCGATCCACATTGCGCTTCTGCGGTAGCATCACCGTCACAACCTGGAGGCTCGACATGAATGCGAAACCGCTGACACTTGGTATCGATCACATCGGCTTGACCGTTCGCGATCTGAATCTCACTCGCGACTTTTTCATCAATTGTCTGGGATGGACGCAAGTTGGCGAGAAGCCGGACTATCCGGCTGCGTTCGTGTCCGACGGACAGGTGATGCTCACGCTGTGGGAAGTCCAGAATCAGGCGGGACGCGTCGAATTCGACCGCAAAACGAACGTCGGCCTGCACCACCTGGCGCTGCGCGTGGGCAGTGAAGCAGCGCTCAATGACGTGTTCTCGAAGGTGTCGAAATGGCCCGGCGTCGAAGTTCAATTTGCACCAGAAACCTTGGGTGCCGGCCCGAAGCGGCACACGATGATTTTCGAACCGGGCGGCATCCGGCTTGAGTTCGACTTCGATCCGCGAGTCGCGGCGGCCTGAGCGCGCGCTGCAACTGCAAGCAGACTCAGTGCGGCAGGCGGTCCGCGACTTTCGCCACACCCGCCGCCGCGCACACCTCGTCCTTGTCGCCGCCGGGTGCGCCGCCGATCCCAAGCGCGCCCACTATCTCTCCATTCACCTTGAACGCTACCGCACCCGGCAATGCCATGACGTTGTGCACGGTCGCGAGTTGCGGCGCGTATGGACTCGTCTTCATCAATTCGAAAAAGCCGCTCGACCGGTCGAAGCCGAATTCCGGCCCTAGTGTCACGACGGTAAACGCTTTACGCATACTCGATTCAGCGGTGTGTACCGTGCTCCTGTCTCCGCGCAGTACTACCTGGGGCGCGCCATCCATATCGAGCACCGTCGCGGTCACCCAGTAATGCTTCGTTTCGCACACGCGAATCGCTTCTTTCGCCGCGTCGAGCGCTACGTCGAGCGGTAAGGTGTAGTGATAGCCGGACGGCTGCGGGTCTTGTGCCTGACTTGCCGGCGACACGAGCGACGCAATGCATAGCGATGCGGTCAGACTAAAACGTTTCATGGTTACACCGTGCGGGCCGCGATGGCGCGTGAACAGATCGATAAACGGCAGTAGTGCACACATAAAGTTTTGGCGCATGTCGACTGACAATATCTGCTTGTGGTTCAAGCGAACTATAGGAGTCGCGGTGGCTATTTGGCACGGCGTGTCGCTGAAGAACAGTTTTTCCTTGCTGGAATAAATGCTTCCAGAAATGGATCGGTTGGCGGCAACTATTCCCCATTAGCCATTTGCAACAGGTCCGGGGCTAGCCTATCTTGAATCACTGAGCGGGATTGGCTGCGTGGTTTGCGTCAAGGGCCAATCGGAGCATTAGCAGCCAATTCGAGCACGGATCGAGGGAGACGCGGCCATGACAACACCGCTGCATGGTCAGATGATGGACGTCCCGCTGACGGTTTCTTCGTTGCTGGCGCATGCGTCACGCTACTTCGGCACGACAGAGATCGTGTCGAAGCGCGTCGAGGGCGATGTGCATCGGTACACGTATCGCGACTGCGAGCGGCGCGCGAAGCAACTCGCGCAGTCGCTGATCGCGCTCGGCGTCGAAGCGGGCGACCGGATCGGCACCCTCGCATGGAACGGCTACCGGCACCTGGAAACGTACTACGGCACGACGGGCTTCGGCGCCGTCTGCCACACGATCAATCCGCGGCTTTTTCCCGAGCAGATCGCCTATATCATCAATCACGCCGACGACAGTCATGTGCTGTTCGACATCACGTTCGCGCCGCTCGTCGACATGCTTGCGCCGCAATGCCCGAACGTGCTCGGCTGGATTGCAATGACGGACGAGGCGCATATGTCGCGCATGTCGACGGCCGCGTCGTGCTACGAAGCGTTGCTCATGGCGAAGGACGGCGACTTCGACTGGCCGCTCATCGACGAGCGAAGCGCATCGAATCTCTGCTACACCTCGGGCACGACAGGCAATCCGAAAGGCGCGCTGTATTCGCATCGCTCCACGGTGCTGCATGCGTTCGGCGCATCGCTTCCCGATGCGATGGGCTTGTCCGCGCGCGATTCTGTGTTGCCGGTCGTGCCGATGTTCCATGTGAACGCGTGGGGCATTGCGCATGCCGCGCCGTTGACTGGGGCGAAGCTGGTGTTCCCCGGCAAGGACCTCGACGGCAAGTCGCTCTACGATCTGATGGAAGCAGAACGCGTCACGTGTTCGGCGGGCGTGCCGACCGTGTGGCTCGGACTGCTCAACTACGTGCGTGAAACGGGCGTGCGGTTCTCGTCGCTGGAGCGCACGATAATCGGCGGCTCGGCATGCCCGCCCGCCATGCTCAGAATGTTCAAGGACGACTACGGCGTCGAAGCCATCCACGGGTGGGGCATGACGGAAATGTCGCCGCTCGGTACCCTTGCAAGACTCAACTGGGAGCAGACGCAGCGCCCGCCCGACGAGCAGCGCAGGCTGCTCGAGAAGCAGGGACATGTGGTCTATGGCGTCGATATGAAGATCGTCGGCGACGACGGGCGCGAATTGCCGTGGGACGGCGCCACGTTCGGCGATCTGCATGTGCGCGGACCGTGGGTGATCGACCGCTACTTCCGCCACGATGCGTCGCCGCTCGTCGATGGCTGGTTTCCGACCGGCGACGTCGCCACGATCGACCGCGACGGCTTCATGCGCATTACCGATCGCAGCAAGGACCTGATCAAGTCCGGCTGCGAGTGGATCAGTTCGATCGACATCGAGAATGTGGCGGTCGCCCATCCCGCGGTGGCGGAAGCCGCGTGCATTGCCTGCGCGCATCCCTTGTGGGCGGAGCGGCCGCTGCTGGTGGTCGTCAAGCGCCCCGATATGGATGTGACCCAGCACGAGTTGCGTGCGTTCTACGAAGGCAAGGTCGCCAAGTGGTGGATTCCTGACGACATCGTTTTCGTCGGCGAATTGCCGCACACTGCAACCGGAAAGCTACACAAGCTGAAACTGCGCGAGCAGTTCCGCGACTACATATTGCCGACGGCACGCGAAGTTCAGAACTGTCCACTGACCAATCGGATGGCGGGCGGTTAGTACCCACCTGGAAGTCGCGGTAAATCGATGCACCGCTGCCCCAATCGCAAATTAATCTCCGCAACGAAGCATGGAAAACCGACGCCTTGAACCTGGAACCCTATGGCCTGCCATGCTGCGCCAGGCGGAGCACGCACTACGCTGCGGTGCGCTGCAACAGATCGAGACTTCGCAGACGGTGCTCGAAAGCGACGGCATCCGCTTTGTCGTGCGGCAGGTCTCCAGCCTGATCCGCAAGGAGCAGCAGCGGCGGCAAACACCAAAGCTTCAAGAAGGGGAGCACGCGCCGGCGGATCCATTCCTGCCCTACGAGCCGGACCTCTTTGTCGCGGATATCTCCGACACGCATCTGGCTTTGCTCAACAAGTTCAATGTCATCGACAATCATCTGCTGATTGTTACCCGTGACTTCGAATCGCAAAACGCGCTCCTCACCCTGGCCGACTTCGAGTCGCTGATTGCCTGCATGGCCGAGTTCGACGGCCTCGGTTTTTACAATGCAGGCGCTGCTGCGGGCGCGAGCCAGGCGCATAAGCATCTGCAAATGGTGCCGTTGCCGCTCGGCGATTCTGAACCGTCGGTCCCCATCGAGTCTATTCTGGCAGCCCCGCTCCTTGATGGTCTGGCGCGAACCGTACCGCGCCTGCCATTCCGGCACGCTTTCGCGAGCCTCGAACCCGGTGCCGCGATTTCCGTGGATGCGGCGCCGTCGCTCCTGTCCCGCTATCGCGCGCTGCTCGAAGCCGCCGGCATCGCGCCAGTCGAAGTCGGCGGTGAACTTCATCAATCCGCGCCCTACAACCTGCTCGTTACACGCCGTTGGATGTTGGTCGTGCCGAGATCGGAAGAGTGTGTCGAGGGCGTATCGATCAACGCACTCGGATTCGCCGGATCGCTCTTCGTGCGCGACGCGGCGCAGATGAGAGCGATCGAGCGGCTCGGGCCAATGGCCGCCCTAGCGCGAGTCGCGCTGCCTCCTGGCTCTGTGCGATAGTGCGTTTTCAGGTCTGAGCAACAGAATATCCGCGGCCTGTCGCGAATGCCGACGCAACCGCAACAGGCCGATCGTCCTGGGTCCGCGTCAACGGCGCTACAGGCTTGTCAACGCTTTTGAATCATTCAAGCTCTTTAGCTTCGCAACTCCTGACGCCAGCGCCGACAATCTTTACTGGCCACCGTTCTGTTTCGAACGGCTAAGTCCGCTATTGACGTCGCTGTTCGCGCCGCTTTTTGTACCCATATTTAACCCGTTGGTCTTCCCGCTGTTGGAACGGGTGGTCGCAGAACCAGTCGAGCCGGAACCCGCACTGGTCCGCGCCCCCGCGTCGGTGCGCGCGTCCCCGGGCGAACCATAGTCCTGCTGATCCAAGGCTTGCGCGGAACCAGCGCCCGCGCCGGATGTTGAGCTCCGCGCAGCGCCATCGCCAGCTCGCGCGCTTGCCGCAGACGACAACGCGATAACAAGAGCCACAGCAACGAACGACCTGTTTCCATGTTTCATGACGTACCTCCAAGACGGTATTTCAGGCAGGCGGGCTGCCTTCCCATGCATGAGGCCGCGCAAGCGGCGTGCCGCCTGCCGGCGATTCCTCACTAGCGCAGCGGAAATGACGGACACAGAGCCGCGGCGTTGCTTCGCCCTGATCTGCGCGCTCCGTAAGCACTTCAAAGTGCGTTGTGCGGAAGACTCTTATGAATCGCCGTCGCGGCAATGGCCGCTTCGCCTGAGGCGACGCTGATCTGATTGAGGGTATTGACGATGTCGCCGGCCGCATAGAGCCGTTCAATGCTAGTACGCTGATGTTTGTCGGTTCTCACCATTCCGTCCTCATCGCGCGCTACGTCGAGCCCCAATACGTCAGTCCGTGGATCGCAACCCATGACGGGATATACCGCGTCGAAACGGTGAACAGCCCCGCTCTGGCCGATGATCTGCACCGCCTGGTCAGCGCCCCGAATTGGGTCGAGTCTCGATAGCGCGATCAAACTGACGCCGCAAGCGGCAGCTGAAGCGACTTCCGCATCCGATAGCGCGTCGAGGTCGGAAGCGACCACGGACACGTCGCGTGAAAATGTCCGCATAAAGATGGCATGTGACAGCGCACACTTCGCAGGCCCTAACATCGCTATAACCTTGCCTTCAGTCTCGTAACCGTCGCATATCGGACAGAGACGAAACAGGCCGGAGCGTGTCAGTTCATCGGCGTTGGGCACCGAGGGCAATCCGTCACGTATGCCCGCGGCGAGCAACACACGTCTGGCGTGTACCGAGCGCGCGGTTTGTGCGTCGCCGCCTCCCATTGGACGATAGTCGATCCGGAAACCATCGCTGACAGCTTCGATGGCCTCCACGCGGGCAGGTTCGGGCGTCACGTCGTACGGCGCGAGTTGCTCGCGCAGGTTGGCCAACCAGGCCTGACCGGTGATGCCCGATGGAAAGCCCGGCACATTGCGCGCAACAGGGATAAGCCGCGCGCGACTTTCGCCGGCGTCAAAGACTCTCGTCGTCCGGCGATAGCGCGCAAGATAAAGGGCCGCGGTCAAGCCGGCCGGCCCTCCGCCTACGATGACACAGTCGATCGAACCGTCCATGGGGAAGCTTCCATTTCGAGCACAATGAAAGGCCGCTCGGTGCGCAATCTATGCGGGCGAGCAAAAGGCTCGCGGCGCAGCCTGCCTCCCTATCAGCCGGCTTCGCCCACCTCTTTCGGGTCGGGCAGTGGTTCGCCGCTATTCGGCGTTGGCGGCGCCGGTTCATTCTTCAGCGACTCCTTCTGTTCATCGCTCAATCGGCGGTCCGCGGCGGTCGGATCGGACTCGGTTTGACGAGGTGGCGTTGGGCGTGGGGACTCGGTAGTCATATAAACTCCATTTCGATAGGTAGACTGATGCCAATAGATGCGTGGTGCAGCGTACGCAAGCATGCGGCGTGCCGCGACCGCTTTGAAGGGCTCGAGTGCGGACGCTTCCTCGGTCAGCTTCTTCAGCCGGTTCGCGGGTTCACGCTCAACAGAATGCTTTCGATAAAAGCTCTACAACTGCAAAAGGAGACAAGCATGGCCATCCTCTCTTCAGACGAACTGGACGAGTACGCGGCGACGTTCGACCGCGATGGCATGGTTGTGTTGAAACGCCATTTTCCTCAGGCAACGCTAAGGGCCTGGCGCGAGGCATTCGAGCCGCTGCTACGCGAGCGCGTCGCCTCGGGGACAACTGCCGTGCGCGGTGACAATCGGCACTACATCACCCTGCCGTTCGCGGGCGTGTTCGCCGACGAAAGTATTTTTTGCGACCCGGCCATTCTCGGTATCGTCGAGCGGGTCGCCGGCGACGACCCGGTGATGTGCCAGCTTGCCACCGACACGCCGCTGAATGGCTCGACGTACCAGGACATCCACCGTGACACGCCGCCGCTGTTCGATGACCAGCCGGAAATGCCCTCTTTTCAGTTGGCGGTCAATTTTCCGCTGTGCGACGTCTCCCTTGAGAACGGTCCCTTTGAAACCACGCTAGGCACTCATCGCATGCGTCCGGACGAAGCCATGAAGGCGTGGCGCGAGAACCGGGTCGGTCTGCAGGCGGTCCAGATGGAACTTGGCGACGTCATGGTGCGAGACGTTCGCGCTCTGCATCGTGGTACGCCGAATAGAACGGATCAGCCGCGCCCAATGGTGGTGATCGGCTACAGCAGGAGCTGGTATTTTCGACCGGAGGTTCATATCGACGTGCCGGCCGACGTGGACGAACGCCTGAGCCTGCGGGCGAAGCGGTTATTACGCTATATGCCGCGCGTGGATCGACTGGACGTTGCCCGCGCGCCGGAGGCGTATCAGAAGTTCGCGTATTGAGGCGAGCTACTGCAGCGCTCAACTTGCCGCGAGAAGTGCAGACCTGTTTGTGCGTCCACACCTATTATGGACAGGCAAAAAGTGCGCACTTAACGTTCCCCTGAGGCCGCGGCTGTCCGCGTTTCAAGATTGGCGCCACGCGGGGGATTGCCAACTTTGAATGCAATGTTATAACATTGCTACCGCTGCGTAACGTCGCCCTGTCGTCGATGGCGCATCGTGGCCTGACATCAGGCACGTCCACCCCTGAACCACAACAAGACAATGAACCGATCGCCGCTATCGCAGGCCGGTATGCTGCTGCTCGCCTGTACGCTTTGCTCCCGCGCAGTCGCTGCCGGTGGCGACGCCTCACTTGCCGGCACAGTGGCCGACGCCCAGGGCCACACGCCCGACCATGCCCAGATATCGCTTCAGGACGCCAGCGGCAAAAGCGTCGCACGGACGACGGCTGACGCCAGCGGGCACTTCCGGCTCGACCACATCACGCCCGGAACCTACGCCGTCAAGGGGGAGGCCCCGGGCTACGGCACCCTCACCCGCGTCGCGACGGTGACGCCGGGACAGGTGCCCGAGCCGCTCGCCGTCGTGCTCCAGAAAGACACCACGCTCGACGTCACCGTCAACGTGCAGCGCCTTGACCGCGCCCGCAACGGTCTGCTGCCCGAGGTCGGTGCAAGCGTCTACCGCATCACGCAGGCCGACATCGACTCGTCGCCACAAGGGGCGAACACGCCGCTCAATCAGGTTCTGCTGCAGGCGCCCGGTGTCGCCAACGATTCATACGGTCAGCTTCACGTGCGCGGCGACCACGCGAACCTGCAGTACCGACTCAACGGCATCATCATTCCCGAACCGATCAGCGGTTTCGGGCAGTCGCTCGACACGCGGATCATCGATCAGGTGAATCTCGTGACGGGTGCGCTGCCGGCCCAGTACGGCTATCGCACGGCGGGCATCGTCGACATCCGCACCAAGTCCGGCGACGCCGGCAACGGCGGCACGATCGACGTATACGGCGGCAGTCACCAGACGATCCAGACGAGCGCCGACGTGTTCGGCTCGAGCGGCCCGTTCAGCTATTACTTCGCCGGTTCGCTCGGCCAGAACAATCTCGGCATCGAGGCGCCTACTTCGGACGGCAGCCCCCTGCACGATCACACGCGCCAGGGCAACGGTTTCGGTTACATGTCGTACCTGCTCAACCCGCTCACGCGCGTGACCGTGATGTTCGGCACTGCAAGCAACCAGTTCCAGATTCCGAATACGCCGGGGCTCGCCCCCGTCTACACGCTGAACAGCCAGTCCACGTTCGACTCGGCGAACCTCAACGAGACCCAGTCGGAACTGAACAACTTCGCGGTAGTCGCCCTGCAGGGCACCAACGGTGGCGCGCTCGACTATCAGGTGGCGCTCTTCACGCGCTACACACGCACCAAGTTCAATCCGGACCCGGTCGGCGACCTCATTTTCAACGGCGTCGCTTCCGAGGACTTCCACAGCAACCAGGCGAATGGCGTCCAGACCGATTTCACCTGGCGGCTCAATGATCACCACACGCTGCGTGCGGGTCTCCTGTTCCAGCAGGAACATGCCGTGTTCGACAACACCGTGGCCGTGTTTCCCGTCGACGCGAACGGAAATCAGACCTCCGACCAACCGCTCACGATTCAGGATGCGAACAGCAAGTCAGGCTACCTGTACAGCCTCTATGCGCAGGACGAGTGGAAAATCACGCCGAAGCTGACACTCAACTATGGTCTGCGTTACGACCGCATGGACGAGTATGTGCAGGCCGGACAGCTAAGCCCGCGCGTCGGACTCGTGTACCAGCCGACCAACGCGACGACGCTGCACGCCGGATACGCGCGCTACTTCACGCCGCCCGCGTTCGAACTCGTGTCCGATTCGACGATCAGCAAGTTCAACGGTACGACCAATCAGAGCCCGACCTCGCAGAACGACCCGGTGAAGCCCGAACGCGCCGATTACTTTGACATCGGCGTCACCCAGCGCCTCACGTCTGCACTGACCGTAGGACTCGACGCGTATTACAAGCGCGCCAGCGATCTGCTCGACGAGGGGCAATTCGGCACTGCGCTCATCTTCACGCCGTTCAACTACCAGTACGGGCGCGTCTACGGCGTGGAGTTCACGTCGAGCTACCACCAGGACAATGTGACTGCGTATCTGAATGTCGCATACAGCCGGGCGCAGGGAAAGAACATCGAATCGGCGCAATTCAACTTCGGCGCCGACGAACTGGCCTACATCGCAAACCACCTGGTCTACCTCGATCACGACCAACGCATTACCGCGTCGTTCGGTGGCAGCTACGCCCTGGGCCAGACGACTTTCACGACAGATGCTATCGTCGGTAGCGGCCTTCGCAGCGGCTTTGCGAACACCGGGCGCCTGCCATGGTATGCGCAGGTCAACCTCGGCGTGATCCAGCATTTCAGCGAGCCGCTGATCGGCAGGTTCGATGCGCGGCTCGTGCTGGTCAATGCCTTCGGCCGTGTCTACGAGCTGCGTGATGGATCCGGCATCGGCGTAGGCGCGCCACAGTATGGCCCGCAGCGAGCGATCTACGCCGGCCTTACCAAGCACTTCTGATTATTCCGGCACGAAGGAGCCAGTCATGAACGAATGGAAAGGTGTCGCCGAGGCGTTGAGGCTCGGCGGCTGGGTCATCTACCCGCTTAGCCTGCTGGCGATCGTCGCGCTCGCGATCGCGTTCGACCGGGCTTACGTCTGCTGGCGCTACGCGCGTATGCCGCGCAATGGCGCCGCGCATTCACTGCCGGGCGAGCATGTCTTACGGCGTGTGGACGTCCTGTTCGACGACGACAGCACGCCTGTCTGGCGTATCGAAGGACAGATCGAAAAAGCCGCTTCGCAGATCGAGCGCGACATGAGCCGCGGTCTGTGGCTGCTCGAAACGATCGTCACCGCCGCGCCGCTGCTCGGATTGCTCGGCACGATCGTCGGCATGATGCATTCGTTCCGGCTGATCGGCGGTGATGGCGTCGTCAGTCCCTCGGGCGTGTCGGGTGGCGTCGCGCAGGCATTGGTCGCTACTGCCATCGGTCTCGTGATCGCACTGGTTGCGCTTTTTGCGTTCAACTATTTTTCGCGACGCGTGGACCGGCTCATGGAGGAGATCGAGACGTTCGCGAACGAGCGCCTTGGCGACCTGCGCCTCGCGCGCGAACGTGCGGGAGCGGTCTCATGAAGCTGCGGCGCGCACGCATATCGCGACGTGGCCGCATCGAGATCATCCCGATGATCGACGTGATGTTCTTTCTGCTGGCCACGTTCATGCTGACGACACTGGCTATGCAGCGGCTCGACGCGGTCCATGTCGACCTGCCGCGGGGACAGGCGCAGCCGGTGCAGGTTGAGCAGCCGCTCACCCTCTCCGTGAATCGCGCCAACCAGATATTTGTGAACCAGCGGCCCGTTCGGCTCGATGAAGTTCGCGCAGCGGTCACGAACCTGCTCCGAAAGGACGGCAATCTTGTCGTGGCGGCCGACGACGGCGCTTCACATGGCGTGGTTGTGCAAGCCATACTCGAAGCGCGCAAGGCCGGTGCCGAACACTTTCTCGTTGCTGTGCATCGTGAGTAGAGAATCGCAGCTGTACGGCAACCGCAATGGGCGTCGCGTGATCGTTGCCGCAACGCTGGCAGCGATGGTCTGGTGGTTCTTCCTTTCCCACGTGCGCTGGCTCATTGGCTCCGGGCAACCCGCAGCGCCCCCGCAGGCGATCGAACTGCAGGTCGTGGAGCTGCCGCCCGCGCCACGCACAAGCGAAACGCCCCAGGGCAACGTCCGGCGTGATGCCGTCACCGCGTCCCATGCCGCGCCCCTTGCGCAACGGCAGCCGCAGGTGGCGCGTAGCAGCGCCGTGCACCAGGCCCCTCGCGTGCTGCCGCTGCCACACCCCGCCCCCGACGCGCAGCAAGGCGCCACGGCCGCTCGGCAAGATGCGCCCATCACGCCAGGGTCGAAAGCGGCGCCGGCCCCAAGCGACGACATCGCGCACCACGGCGCGCCATCTTCAGCCGCAGGCTCACCCGCGACCGTCAGCCAGCAGGCCCGGCTGCTCTCGCAACCGCTTCCGGAAGTCCCCGACGATCTTCGGGATCAGGCCTTTCAGGCGGTTGCCGTTGCACGCTTCGCTGTCCATGCAGACGGTACGTTCGATGTCGAACTGGTCAAGCCCACGCAGAACCCGCGGCTGAATCAGATCCTGCTTGCCACGCTTGGGCAGTGGCGTTTCTTCCCGGCAATCGAGAATGGACGGCCCGTCGAAAGTCATCAGGACGTTCGCGTGCACTTTAACGTGAATTGATACGCGAAACGCCAAGCCCGCGGAAGCTGTCAACTCAGCTCCGCCAGTACTACATCCGTGACCTCGGCGTCTATGAGAATCCGGATGACCGAATGGCCGACTATGGCAACAGATTTTTCTCCGAAATGCGCATCTACAAAGTCACGCCAATGTTCGATCGCTGTCTGCGAATGGCGCGCTGGACGCGGCATACGTAAGAATGTTCAGGAGCCTGGCACGCGCCTAACAACCGCCCCGTCGAGTCGGCGTTCTCGTAGCTGGTGCCGCCGGATCGTGCGCCGAGAATTCCTCTAGCATCCAGTCGCGCAGCTTGCGCAGCGCCGCGCTCGTATCGAGGCGCTCCGGCGTGTAGCAGAGGAAGTGGCCCTGGTTGTCGACATCAACCGGTGCATTGACGGGCTGCACGAGCGTACCCGCATCGAGTGCTGCGCCAATCAGGAACGCCGGTACGAGCGCAAGGCCGAGTCCAGATTGCGCAGCCTGGATCAGCACTGCGTACTGCTCGAAGCGCGGTCCAGAGAACGCGTTCATGTGCGTGATCTCATGTCTTTCAGACCATACAAGCCAGACGCTTTCTGCCTGCTCGTGCACAAGCCTTGGCGCGGCCGCGAGGTCAGGCGGCGTGCGCAACGTATGCTTCGCTGCGAATTCGGGCGAACAGACAGGCACAAAAGTGCGCCCCGCCAGATAATCGCAGTTCACCCCATCCCAGCGGCCGTCGCCATAACGGATCGCTGCATCGAGTCCGAGTGGGAACGGATCGCCGTGCGCGAGATGGCGCCGGAAGCTCAGTGTGATGTTAGGCGCTGCCGTGAGGAACGACGTTAACCTCGGCACTAGCCACTTGGTAGTGAAGGTCGGCACGCTGGCGATGGTCAGCAGGTCGCTGTCCTCGCGCACACTCAGCAATTCAAGCGAGGCGTTGCCGATCTCGCGCAGCGGGCCTGTGACGCGCGCGTGATAGACCTGTCCGGCACGCGTCAGGGACAGGTTGCGCCCCTCTCTCACGAACAGCTTCATTCCGAACAGCACCTCCAGATTCGCGATCTGCCGGCTCACCGCGCTCGGCGTCAGGCCCAGCTCGCGCGCCGCATACGAAAAATTCAGATGCTTGGCCGAGCTGGTGAACGCATGCAGTTCAGCGATGTTCGGATACAGATGTTTCATGGCGTGATGTTCCAGATTCGCAAAGCACGATGCGGACTTTGTACTTTTTTTTCATGACGATGCCATGTCGGCAACGCACAATGACACCCGTTATCGCAATTCCAAGTCATTGATTAGACGGGGTTTTGCGCTGTCTCCTCTGCTCACCACCGGATTCGCTGATGTCATCCTATGCTGCCGCGGCCAGCGCCGCTGGCGTTCCTGTTCGTCGTGGCGACCGTTCGCCATCGCCGGGCCGCATGCTTGTACGTGCCGTGGTGGTGCTGTTCGCGCTCTACCTGCTGCTTCCGATCGCGCTGCTGGTGATCGGCTCAATGGGTCAAAGCTGGACCAACACGCTGCTGCCAACCGGCCTGACCGGTCATTGGTACGCCGAACTGGCGGCCGACCGTAGCTTTCGCCGCGCGTTCGCGACAAGTCTCACGGTGGCACTCGCATGCTGCGCGCTGAATGCAGTGCTTGGTGTGCCGCTCGCCTATGCGCTGAACCACCGGGCAAGAGCCGGGCGCGGGCTCGTCGCCCGGCTCGTAATGCTGATGCCGATCGCCGTGCCGGCGCTCACACTCGGATTCGGCTATATCGCCGTATTCGGCGGCGACACGCTGCCTTGGCTCGGCACGCTGTGGCTGATGATCGCCGCGCATGCGGTGCTGACGCTGCCCTACCTGCTGCAGACGCTACTCGCCGACTTGCGCCATCTCGATCTAGCCACGCTCGAGGCCTGCGCGGCCACGCTCGGCGCCGCGCCCTCGCGCCAGTTCCTGACCGTGGTAATGCCGAACCTACGTCACAGCCTGTTCGCCGGCCTGGTGATGGTGGCGGCACTGTCTATCGGCGAATTCCAGATTTCGAATCTGATCGCGGGCTTTCGCTATCGCAACTATCCGGTGCTGCTGCTACAGGCGTTCTATGGCGCATCGGGCTTTGCATGCGCGGCAACCGTCGTGCTGCTCGTGCTCGCCGTGGCGGCCACACTCGCCTCAATCACCACCGTGCAACGACTGAAGTAATGCCATGAGTCTCGAATTCGATACCGTCAGCTATACCTACCCGGGCGCTTCGCACGGCATCTCCGACATCTCGTTGAAGGCTGCGCCGGCCGAGCTGCTCGCCGTAATCGGCCAGAGCGGCTCGGGCAAGTCGACGCTGTTGCGGCTAACGGCGGGCCTGCTGACGGGCTACGCCGGTCGTATCGTGATTGGCGACCATGACGTGGCTGAGCAGCCGGTCTGGAAGCGCGGCGTCGGCATGGTGTTCCAGCAATACGCGCTATTTCCGCACCTAAGCGTGACCGACAACGTCGCCTACGGTCTGAGGATGCGCGGCATCGGCTTGGCCGAGAGGCGCCGCCAGGCGCTCGCAATGCTCGAGCGCGTCGGCCTGACGAGTCATGCCGGGCAACTTCCCTCGCAACTGTCGGGTGGCCAGCAGCAGCGCGTCGCGCTGGCGCGGGCGCTGGTGATCGAGCCGCGCGTGCTGCTGCTCGACGAGCCGCTGGCGGCGCTCGACGCTGGTATTCGTCATCAACTGCGCGACGAGATCCGCACACTGCAACGCGCCTGTGGCGCGACCACTCTGCTTGTCACACACGATCAGGACGAAGCGCTCAGCATGGCCGATCGCTCGCGATCGTTGACGGCGGCCGCCTGCTGCAGGTCGGTACGCCGCGCGAACTCTACGAACAGCCGGTCTCGGCACGTGTCGCGCGCTTCATCGGCCATTCGACGATCCTGCCCGGGCGCGTGGTCGCGACTGATCGCATCGATGTCGGCTTCACGACGCTGTGCGCCCCGTCCGGCTCGCTGCGCGAGGGCGACGCCGTCGAGCTGTTGCTGCGCCCCGAACACGTGCAAGCTGATCCCGAGCAGGGGTGTGCAAACCGCATCCACGGTGCGTGTGGCGAGGTCCGTTATTTCGGCTCGACACATCGCTACGACTTCATCCCGCACGGCGCCACCACGCCCCTTCTTGGTGAGGGGCGCGAGGTGGCCGTGCACAGCATCGCGATTGATCCGTGCCATCTGCGCGTTTTGCCGGCCACGGTGCGCGAATGAACGCTCATCGACACCGCACCATCGGCTGGATCGTAGCTGGACCTGTTCGCATGACTGATCAACACACACTCGCCCGCCTCGGCGGACACCCACACGCATTACGGAGAACTACGATGTTTGCAGGTCCCACCCTGATTCAACGCATACGCGCGACTGCGCTCGCGTTCGGCACGCTCGTCGCCTGCGCGGCCCATGCCGCGCTACCGGCGCCGCTTTATCCCGGCGAGGACGCGCTCTATGAGAAGGCTGCCGACGAAGGTATGCTGGCCTCGTTTGACACGGGTCCCGAGTGGGCCAACTGGAAAGCTCTGTTCGCCGAATTCCGCAAGCGCTATCCGAAGGTCGAGATCACCTACAACGACATCGGTTCGGCCGCCACCGTGGTCACGCTCGACAAGTCGCGCCGCCGCCCGCAGGCCGACACGGCCTATTACTTCGCCGCCTCGGCTCTCGACGCGACGGCCAGGGACGTGGTCGCGCCGTTCAAGCCGCTCAACTTCGACAAACTGCCGCCGGTGTTCCGCGATCCCGGCGCCCGCTGGTTCACGGTGCATTCGCTGAACGTTGCCTTCCTCGTCAACCGTAAGCTGGTGAAGGACGTGCCGAAGCGCTGGTCCGATCTGCTGAAGCCCGAATACAAGAACGCAGTAGTCTATCTTGACCCGCGCTCAACCGGCCAGGGGCAGGTGGACGTGTTCGCCGCCGCCTACGCGATGGGCGGCAGCGTCGACGATCCGAAGCCGGGCGCGGATTTCTTCGGCAAGCTGAAGACGGCCGGCAATGTCCTGCGCGTGGAGGGCACCACGCCCTATGCGAAGTTCGTGAAGGGGGAGATCCCGGTCCTGATCGGCTATGAGAACGACGGCCTGAAGGCCAAGTACACGGACGGTATGGGCGACGCCGCCGAGGTGGTGATTCCGCAGGATGGCAGCGTGTCGGCGCCGTATGCGATGAGCCTGGTCAAGAATGCGCCCAATCCGTCGGCAGCCCAACTCTGGCTCAACTTTGTGATGAGCGATGCGGGGCAAGCGCTGTTCGCGCAGGGTTATGTGCGGCCTGCCGTGCCGGGCTTGACGCTGGCGCCGGAGATCGCTGCCAAGATGCCGAACGCGCCGCAGGTGCACCCGCTCGACGTGGCCAAGGCCGCCGCGAAGAAGGCGCAGGTCGACCAGCTGTGGTCGCAGGCTACGCTCGGGCAGTGAATCCAGTGATCACCGGTAACGACCAGGGACGCCCGCGATGACACGGAGCTCGACTCTCGCCACCCGCGACGCGGGGCTGCTGCGCCGCTTTGGCGCGTTGCCGGCCGGCTTGCTGTTCGCAATCGCATTCGCGCTGCCGCTCGCGGCTCTGGTCGGCGCCGCTTTCGACGGCGGCGGCCGCGCGTTTGCATCCGTGTTCGGTGATCCGCTGGTGGCCGATGCGATCGGCCGCTCGCTGGGCCTGGCGGCCGCCACCGGCACGCTGTCGACGGCGATCGGCATGGTTCTGGCAATCGCGCTGGCCGGGCAGTCGCCGGCGAGGCGGCGACTCTCGCTCGCCGTGCTTGGCGTGCCGCTCGCCTTCTCGGGCCTGGTGATCGCCTACGGCTTCATCCTGAGCTTCGGCCGCGCCGGCTTCGTGACGATGCTGCTCGCCAAGCTCGGCGCGAATCCGGCGCAGATCGGAGGCCTGATCTATACCAGCGCGGGCCTGGCGATCGCCTACGCGTACTACCTGATCCCGCGCGTCGCGCTGATGCTCTATCCGGCCTTTGCCAACTTCGACCGGCGGCCGCTCGATGCGGCGCTCACGCTCGGTGCGCGGCCGTGGCGCGCCTGGCTCGACGTGGCCTGGCGCGAACTGTGGCCGTCGGTGGCCGCGGCTTGGTGCCTCGTCGCAGCGATCGCGCTCGGTACCTACGGTACCGCCGTCGCTCTGGCCGGCACGCAGATCAACATTCTGCCGCTTTTGCTGTATCTGAAGCTGTCCGATGGGCAAACCGATTTCTCGCAGGCAGCCGTACTGTCGATCGTACTGACAGCGCTTTGCACCTGCGTTCTTGCAATGGGGGAATGGATTGTCAGACCAAGGCAACACTGAACATGAGCGGCTCGTCGCGGTTGCCCTCGCCGATCTCGCGGAGCGTCAGCGCAGCGCGAATCGGCACCTGATGCCGGTTGGCGTGATCGGCCCGAGAGCGGCCACTGAGGAACAACTGCGGACAGCTGAATCGATCGCGCACGCGCTCGCAAAAGCGCGCATCGCGATCGTCGGCGGCGGTAAGGGTGGCGTAATGGAAGCGGCCGCTCGCGGAGCTTTCCGCGCTGACGGCATAGCGATTGGCCTACTGCCCGAGGACGACGCTGAAGGCGCAAACCCGTACCTGAGCGTCGCACTGCCGACCGGGCTCGGCATAACACGCAATGCGTTGATCGCGCGTTCATCGCTGTGCCTCGTTGCGGTGGGCGGCGGGCTAGGCACACTGTCCGAGATCGCGCTCGGGTTGCAATGGGGCAAGCCGGTATTCGCGGTGTGCGACGCGCCGCAGGTGGCGGGCGTCGAGACGTTCGATTCGGCAGACGACCTGCTCCTCCGCGCGGCGCGCTGGCTGACCACGCTCGCCTGAACGGGGAAGGCGAAGCCGCGACATTTTTCGTTTTCTCAACACAAAATAGGATTACTAATGATAAAAAAGACCATCGTCGCCTCGTGCATGCTGGGCGGTGTCTGCGTGGGCGCCCATGCACAAAGCAGCGTGACGCTGTACGGTGTTGCCGACAACGGCCTCGCATGGCAGAACAGCGCGACTTCGTTGGGCTCAACTTCGGGCGGCCATTCTCTCGTCAAGATGACTGCGGGCGTGTGGGCTGGTAGCCGGTTCGGTCTTAAAGGCAGCGAGGATCTCGGGAGCGGTACCAAGGCTATCTTTACGCTGGAAGCGGGGTTCAACAGCACGAATGGCACTTCGCAGTTCACGGGGGGGATGTTCACTCGGCAATCGTGGGTTGGCGTGACCAACGACCGTTACGGCACACTGACTGCTGGACGCCAGTACACGGCCTACTACAACATGCTGGCGCCTTGGAGCCCGACCACCTGGCTGACCGGGTATTTCGGTGCGCACCCGGGCGATATCGATTCGCTTGACAACATATACCGCGCCAATAACTCGCTCGTCTACCAGTCGCCGACACTGGGCGGCTTCACGTTCAGCGCGTCATACGCGTTCGGCGGCGTGCCGGGCAGCGTTGACGCGGGCTCGACCTGGAGCGCAGGATTGCGATACCAAAACGGCCCATTCGGGATCGGTGCCGCGGCTCAGCGGGTGAACAACTCGACGCCGGGCGGTGGCGCTTGGGGCGCGTCGTCGACGACTTCAAACGGTGGCGCGCAAACGGCCGTCTCGGCGATCAACTACGGCTACCAGACCGCGCAGGCGCAGCAGCGTGTCGCGGTGACGGGTGGCTATCGCTTCTCGGCCGCCTGGGACGTGTCGGCGTCGTACTCGAACGTCCAGTACATCCCCGGCATCGCCTCGACGTTTCGCGATACCGCGATTTTCAACACGGCGGGCGCGGTACTGCATTTCAAGCCCGCCAGCGCGTGGGATTTCGCTGCCGGCTACAGCTACACGCGCGCTGCCAAAGCGAACGGGATCACGAGCGCCGCGCAGTATCAACAGTTCACGTTGTCGCAGTACTACGCTCTGTCGAAGCGTACCGGCGTCTATGCGGTCCAGTCCTTTCAGCGCGCGAACGGTGACACCTTGTGGAGTAACGGCAAGGTGATAGTCGCGAAACCATCGCTGGGCGATGGATTCAGTAGCACTCCGGCGTCGTCGCGCAGCCAGATTGCGGTCGGTGCGGGTGTTGTGCACCGCTTCTGATGCAGTGTGTTGTGTGTATCGTCAGATGCACGTGACGTAGCGGTTTCATGTTTTGTGGACGCAAACCCGGACGCGCAGTTGAGCGTCTGGGTCTGAAGACGCGACAGAATTCGCGGTCACGTGTCGGGTAGCGGCAAGAGACCTCGTTCCTTAACAAAGCAGCCAAAGGCAGATGAGCTGCCGCTGAGTTAAAGTCCGTGAACGAGTTTTCCATCGATCAACGCCACGGGCAGTTTGTGCTTCGGCATCTTTGCCAGGTTGCCGATGCACGTCTCGTACGGCAGGTCCGACATGCGCAACCACGTTTCGAGCTTGACGACGAACGGACTGATATCGGGCGAGTCTGCGCTGCCTCCATAGCCGAATTTGTATACGATCATCTGTGGCTCCTCTCTACTTCGAACTACGCTAGACGGCCCCAGCCCGATTTTCAAGTCGCAATAGCCGTATCGAACTAAAGCTAAGTCCCCGAGGAGAACCTGAATGGCGGCTTCATGCCCTGAGTTAGTCCGTCAAGTGGTGTTGGCCGCAAAGAGCCAGTCTTGCATGGTCGGAGGCGCGGGAAAGCCGCGCTTCCGACCATGACGTAGCGCGGCAAGCCGAGTTTGCGTCAAGGGGTTTCTTCGGCCATCCATGTCGTCACGGCGAACGTCAAGTAATCGGCGACGCCATCGGCAAACCCTGTTTACGGTTTCCTCCCCACTGACGATTTCTGCGGTACGGGCGACGCGACAATTCCATCGTCACCCACGCAATAGATGACAGGAGAGGTCGAAGAAGTGCTGTTCCTTTAGTCCGATCAATCGCGCTACTCGACAGCCAGCCCTAGTGGCACTAAGCTTGGGCAGGGCACGCCCCTTTGGATGTTTTTAGGGTTCGCCACGCGCGTAGCGCGATGGTCTGGTTGTGATTAACGCTTGGCGTCACGCGAAGTACCGAACATCTCATTCCGGTTGGTTTAGTCTCACCAACTTCACGCCTCATGGAGGCAGCACCATGGACATCTCACAGGCTTTTTCCGCGTTGAACGGTAGGTTCGTCGATACAGTCAATTCTCACGATACGATCGGTTGGGTGGCTCTGTTTGCCGAAGACGCCATTCTCGTCCCGGCGGGCCAGGAAGCCGTGACCGGCCGAAAGGGGATCGAAGAATGGGCCGAAGTGGCAACGACCGTCTGGAACCATTTGGAAATCCAGCAAGGGCTTTGCAGATCTGATGGAAATGTGGCTTGGGAATCCGGAACCTGGACTGGGAATATCAATGGGCCGGATGAGCGGACCATGGACATCGGCGGAAACTTCCTACTCATTGCCCAGCAGGAAGGCTCCACGCTGCGCATCAAAGCGCACTCGTGGAGCGTGAGTCCCACGACGCCTCGGCCAACTGCAGCTTGAGCGGCGAGGCCTCGCTCGGCGAGTGCGCTACTGCTTCCTTGGCTCCCCGGCCCGGTGCGGAAGCTGGGCTTGGGCGCCGGCCGACAAGCAACATCGAAAACATACCAATGAAGTTTTCCATAATCGTGACTCGCAGGGTCCGCACGACGTTCACCGGAGAAGCCTCCCCGTTGTGGCAAGAGCTTCGAGCTTGCGTTTGAGTTCATCGTTCCCCGAGCGCAAGGCGGCGTTGTGGCGTTGTGCAAACCTATCCAGAAGGCCGACGATCCGACCGACATGATCGGCGTAAGAAGGTCCGTTGTCCAGGGCAGAGCCGACATTCGAGCGTCCGCGCAAAAGCTTGGGCCAACGGCCGCTCCCGGCCGCACTGAGCCGGACGGCGGACATCGCAGGGACACCCCATCTCGATCTTTCGGTCGGCGCTGCGATCATTGTCGAAACGAGTTGGCTCGATGGCTCGATGGCTCGATGGCTCGATGGCTCGATGGCTCGATGGCTCGATGGCTCGATGCAAAGAATCGCACTTGGACGTTTGATCGGACGGCTATTT
The DNA here is from genome assembly GCF_003634175.1 of Paraburkholderia sp. BL17N1. Classification (NCBI taxonomy): domain Bacteria; kingdom Pseudomonadati; phylum Pseudomonadota; class Betaproteobacteria; order Burkholderiales; family Burkholderiaceae; genus Paraburkholderia; species Paraburkholderia sp. BL17N1. The sequence continues at coordinate 2,583,061 of NZ_RBIW01000002.1, read as the reverse complement.
GGCCGACGCATGCATGGATGCATGCGCGGAATGTCGCTGCCTCGGGGACGGCGAGCGAGGGACCGAATCTTGCTCGCGATGTCCCTGTCCTGCTGATGGAAGGGAGCGCGTCATGATCAAGCTACTTGGCATCCTGGCTTTAGCGTTCGGTATTGCGGGTTGCGTCGCCGCCCAGCCGCCCTACTACGGCTACGGCGACCCGCCCGGCTATTATGCGCCGCGCCCCAGTTTCGGCATCGGGATCGGGGCGGGCAGTTTCGGTGGGAGTGGTTTCGGAGGCGTCGGCGTCGGGCTCGGGTTTTAGATGGAGCGCTACTGCCGTCAATCATGCGTCGTCTCTGGCCAGCAGTCCGACATGAAGCACGCCACTGTCCCGGGGAGAGCCTCATGCGCGACGTAGCGGGAGCGTCAGTTCGTTGCGCCCATAGATATCGGCCATGAAACCGATTCTCTCGCCGGCATCACTTCGCATTCGTCCCGTTTTTGCGCCGCGTTGGTCCCACACGGCCCCACAAGAGCCGTTCAGAGCAGTGAAAGATCAACGACTCAAATGCATCGTTAGACGCCATGACCTCGACATGAGCGCCGAAGTGGACAAGCGCGACTTCCGGGGCTCCCTGCGATCGGCAATCTCAGCAGACGAGTGAAGCGCAATGGCGTCCCGGACGACGTCGATTTTCGTCTCAGGATAGTCGTGGGCATGCAGAAACCTGCTCGCAGCGCCGGCGCCATCGACTTCGAAGCGCTTATCCGCAGCATGATTCTCCGACAGACCCAGGTCGTCACCCGTTTCTCGATGATCTGACGGTTGACGCGGAGCTGGTCAGTTCAGTGTTGCGCAGTCCCGTAATCAGGCGCGACGACATCCGCCTCGCCGTCGATACCGTCGGAACCTTCTATGTTTCATAGACGCCCACGTATCTTCATACCGTCGGCTCGCAGCTTTTGCTGTCGGTCGCAAGATTGGACAGCGCCAAATCATGGACAGCGTGACTATTCTGGAGGTGAATTCGGATCGCCCAGACATCTTTCGGCTTCAGCGGCGGCTTCTGACCGACCAACATATCCTTGCTCCAAGGCTCACGGCTTTGAATGCTTCCCATGACCGACTCCCGTTGAGTTGATGGGAGTTTGATTGTCGTCCGGCGTCTTGATCGCCGCTTCGCACCGTCAGGGTCCTTGCTATTCGGTCAGTGCCAACGTTCGTTGATCGCTGGCGGGACGACTGTTCAACTTTCGACACCGGCCGTTAATACCATAGTCATCTCGATCGGCGGTTCATGCTGATCGTGATGAATCCACGTCCGCTCATGGTCTGGCTCCGGCCTGGCTGTGATGCCGCAACATGCGCCACAACGGTCAGCACGCAGCAGGAAACCCGACATTTCTAATGAGCCAGAACCGGACATTTCTAAAAAGCTACTACAACCACTGCGAACGACAACTAAAGCTTATGTCACATAGATAGGAATGCTGTGCATCGATCTCTACCCATGACGAACTCCGATGATTTGAAACCATTTGTTGGTGGCAGTCCGCAAGTTGACGCATTGCCTTGATCGTCCTAACCGGAATCGCACTTTGCTCAAGGTCGCACCTATTTACGGAGTCAAAGCGTATGGACGGACGCTCGACCGCTCTGTCAGCGATGGCCTTCCTCTCACCGAGCCAAAAATTCACGCGGCGGTGATAGCGACCACTCAGGACGCCGGCTCTGAACTTGCACTTCGAGCCTCGGCACCCAGCCACTTTCTGAGCAAGGGTTCAACCCACGTCAGCGCCAGAAGAAAGCAGATTGCGACGGTAAAATTGAATATCAGATGCGCCCATGCCACCGCCATCCCCGGGTTGGTTGTTAAATCCACCATCGCTCTTGAAAAGGATCTCAGGAATGGAAAGTAGCACAGCACCCCGGTCGCATTGAACAGAAAGTTCGTAATCGCCGTAGCTCTTGCGATGGAACTCATCCCGAGACCTGCAACCAACGCAGTTGAGGTCGAGCCGACGTTCGAGCCAATGACAATCGGTATCGCGGCCTGCGGCGGTAGCACCCCCTGCTGGACGAGGAGAATTGCCAGACCCGTGGTGACGCTGCTTGACTGGACCAACGCAGTGAATAGCAAGCCGGCAAGCACGCCTGCCCAAGGAGCCTCTGCTAGTGCCAGCCATTCCTTGAACTGCGGGCGATTTTGCAGAGGCCTCAGTTCCGCGGATATCAGATCCAACGCGAAGAAGATCAATCCAAAATAGAAAACAGCTTTTCCGATGTACCTGGCGCGGATCGGCAACATCGAAATCAAGGCGCCAAGTACGATGAATATCGGTCCGATACCCGTGAGTTTGAAGGAGACCAACCAGGCAGTTGCAGTGGTCCCGACATTGCTGCCGAGCAGGATCCCAAGACTGGCGCGGAAGGAAATGACGGACGCGTCCACAAGAGTGACCGCAAGCGCTGTGATTGCGCTGCTTGACTGCACAATCGCTGTGGCGAATGCACCAACCAGAAACCCGAGCCAGCGGCTTGCTGTCACACGTTCGAGCCATGACTGCAGCGCCGTGCCCCCGACTTCCTGCAGTTCGCGGCTAAAGCCCTGAAGGCCGTAAAGGAAAAGAAGAACCGCGGAGGCCGCGGCGAACAGTCCCTGGATTGGTGTCATGGCGACCTCCTTGTCCGTTCTCCTCTGTGCGGGAAGCCGTTCGAGTGTTGAGATCACGTCGACGGAAGACAATGCTGCGCCGCATGCCAAGTATGTACCCGCTTCGGGGTTCTGACCACCATCTCTCCCCCGCCGCTGCCGAAAGGCAGAACACCCCGCGAGTTGCGCCGGCCTGTCGCCTCGGCGTGGTTCACAGCTACTGGACGCGTTTCATCGAACGCCGCGTTTGCGACAGGGTCGGTAGCGGAAAGTTACCTGCGAACCTCCGCGATAAACCTGAATGGATAGTCAGGCTCTTTGTAATCTCCGGGCTTCTGTCGTTTGGGCAACGTGACCTTGTCGCGGGCCACCTCCTTATAGGGAATCTTGCTTAGTAAGTGGCTAATGAGATCGAGGCGTGCGCGCTTCTTGTCATCCGACTTCACGACGTACCAGGGCGCAAACTCCGTGTCGGTCGCCATGAACATTTCGTCGCGTGCGCGGGAGTAATCGTACCACCGCTGGTATGACTCGAGATCCATCGGTGACAGCTTCCAGATTTTCCGTTGATCATGAATACGCGCTTCCAATCGACGCGTCTGCTCTGCCATTCCAACTTCAAGCCAATACTTGAGCAAAATGACGCCGGAATCAGTCACCGCCCGCTCGACCAATGGCGCGTCTTTCAGAAAAATCCTCGCCTGTTCTTCGGTGCAGAACCCCATGACCCGTTCCACCCCGGCTCGGTTGTACCAGCTGCGATCGAACAGGACGATCTCGCCGCTCCCGGGAAGATGCGGCAGATAACGTTGCATATACATCTGCGATCTTTCGCGGTCGGATGGCGCTGGCAATGCGACGACGTGAAATATGCGCGGACTCACGCGCTCGGTAATCGCCTTGATCGTACCGCCCTTTCCCGCACCGTCGCGCCCTTCGAATATCACACATATCTTGGCGCCTGTCGCAACGACCCATTGCTGGAGCTTGACCAGTTCGACGTGAAGGCGAGCGAGCTCTTTCTCGTACTCCCTGTTTCCCAAATGATGTCGCCTGTTTGCCTCTGTCGGACTTGCACCTACCTTTGCATTCTTCATCGCCTTTCTCCCTCGGCATGTCGGGTTTGCTGCCTTGCCGCACTTAGTTTGTCACGGTCCCTTTGAATTGCTATAAACACCTGTTGGCGTACCGAATGACACCTGCATACGCGGGCAGAAGCGTTTCGAAATCAACTGAGCGAAGACCTCGAACTCAAGGGACCATTGAGCGCGTTTTCCGCTGGGTTTAGTGGCGCCATAAAGAAGGACGGACAGTGAAGCTTCCTCGCCGAAGATGGTTCGCCCGGCCCCCCGTACGTTCGGGATAGAAATAAGGTAAGGGTTGCGGCCCCTGAAGACGTTTGCGTCGAGCAGTAGCCTCGCAGTACGCGAACTATCGATTCAAGCCCACCTTCCGGTTTTCCTCTACGACACAGCGGCCGTTACCGATCAAATCCGCGCCGGCGACGGTCAAGGTGTCGCTGCAGACAGATCCTCCTCGGTCACCGCATCGTCGCTCAGCCCGTCCATTGGAATGCCCGGCGAATCTGCAGAAGTCGTCGCAGCCGAAGTTGACGTTGAACGATCGAACGACTGACGGGACGTACCCGATCGCCGCACGGGCTCGCCGATCGTCGCGTCGAGTCGCGTCAAAACGTACGGAAAGAATGGATTAGATGCGATCCGAAAGAGCGTATCCAGACTGACAATCAGCCCTCCGCGCTCCCCGCGTGGAACGAGAGTGCCGAGTGCTGCGCCATACTTCGTGCCTGATTCCTCGTCCTGGCGGGTTCCATACAACGGATCATCGGGTGGAAAAGGAATGGCGACATGTGACAGTGAGAACACCTGCGGCGGGTAGACGAGGTCAAGCTCACGTGTTTGCCATTGAGTGCTTCCCGGCTCGACCACGCGCTCCTTCATGTTCTCGGAGCCCGACGGAGCATTGGCGATGACCGTGAGCCGGTATGCCACAGGAAAACGCGGTACCAAGCGTGATAGCGCCAGTGGTGATGCCGGATTAAGTATCTGGCCCATCTTTGCCCGCCTGTTCACGTCGAACAGTACCAGTTCGCTTCCGTTTGATGGGAAATTCGCGTACAACGCGGTCAGGATCGCGCGTGTGCTTACCGTGGAATCGATAACGGATTGAAAGGTTAATACCGGCGGAAGTTTCTCGAGTTGTCCTATTCTCGCAAGACGAGCCAATTCCTCCTGCAATGCCACTGTCAGCCGGTGCGATTGCCTTGCACCATTAACCGGAAACGAGTTGTATTTGAATGGATTGAATTCAGGCACGATCCCGAGCCACGCAGCCTTTGCAAATGGTGGCAATAGCGCCGGAAGTGACGCGAGACCGGCAAAACGCGCATAGCGTGTAATGCCAATCATCGGTGAGAACAGCACGATCCGTTCTGGCCGGTCCAGCCGACTATCTTCGAGGCTGTCCAGTGCATACTTCATCGCGAGCGCACCACCATTCGAGAATCCGACCATCTCTAATGGGCAATTCGGCCCGACTCGACGTCTGGCTTCACGCATCGCAAGCCGCGTTGCCGCCATCCATGTCTCCCAGTCGACATCGGTCAGCCCGGCGGGCACCGTGCCGTGACCAGGCAGGCGAATTCCGATTGCAACAAACCCATGGGCGACGTAGATGCGTGCAATATGCCGAAGACTATACGGAGAGTCGGTCAAACCGTGCAGCAGCACGACAGCGCCCAGGGGCTTTCCAGACGGGAGCATCTCATATGACCTGTTCCAGTCGTGGTCGAAACCTGGCGGATAGATGGGACTGTTTTTAAAGTACCGATTCGACATTACCTGCGCCGATGCTGGCAAACGGTCCGTGACCTCCCGGCGCACCTGCTCGAAAAGACTGTCTTCGTGCCTGAGATACGCGTTCCAGTCCGATCCATCGGTTTGCCCAGCGCTCAATTCTTCAGGTACATAGGTGTGCCAGAGTTCGAGCGGAGGCCCCGTGCGCGAATCGTACGCACGGACGGCAAGCAGGAGTGAAGACAATGCGGCGATTAATAGCAACGCTCGCACCAATATCCTGACAAAGCGAGTGCCTGTTTCCATTTTTAACTACCCCGTCCCAATGAACCCGATCTGGACGATAAGGCGCATGAGGGTGTTTGCAGTCCAACTGACGCAATCACTTTCTTGTAGCGACTACGCCGGGCCTATCGCCGTAAGCTTGAACGACACAAGCGTGGCGGTGGCCGTTGTCGCCACAGGGCGACGCCGACATCGTCGCGCCCAAAACCATTGGCGCCCAGCAAGACTTTTCCAGACTGACGCGAGGTACAGCCGCATCCCGTGTCGCGAGTTCGGCATGACGTGTTGGAGCGTCACAGAAGCCATCGGTTTGCATCGTCCGACATGCGTGGGACCGCATGCAGATCGCTTCGCGCGAAACGCACCAGACAGAAGGCACGCGATTCCTGCAATGCACCCGGCACCCGCGCCAGATGAACCTGGATCTCGGTACTTTCACGCTGATGGTCGTCGTCCACGATCACGTTCGTCCGGTCAAGACGCAGCGTCCTCTTTTCCACCTGAATGTAAGGACCGGGCGACGTCAGCATCTCGCATACCATGCTGATCTCCCGCTCCAGTGCGTCGGTCTTTAGCCCAAGGCCAGCCAGTTTGCGGTTGTTCTCCTCGAGCTGCGCCTGCAAGGCAGCCATCTCTCCGACACCCGACAACCGGTTACCGTCCAGAAGTGAATTCATTCCCTTGCCCTGCCGCCCTAGAAGCATGAGTCGCGTATTCAGCAGCGCACGTTCCTGTTCCAGCAGGCCACGGCGCGATACATCGGCGGCAATCCGGTCGAGCGCTTCAAGCGCGAGTTGCTCCACGACCCGCAACACAATTTCGTCACGCAACTCCGATTCATTGCGTTCGCACACGCGCACCTGATGATCGCCAAAACTGACCGTCGTTCGCTCAACGTCGGTACGTACAGCATCGCCGTGCTGCGCGACGCCCAGGGTGCGGCGCTCGGTCATTGCCATACCAAGCAAAACAAACGCCTCGCGATCCAGTGCATTTCGGTCAAAGTACGCACGCAGTTCGGCCGAGCGACTCAGCGCGCGGGTGACATCCTCCGACACCGCAAAGAACGCGTGAATGTGTGGGTCCGATGACCACGCCGCGGCGCTCGCCTCGCGCGCGATTGGGACATCTTCGGTCAGATCGCGCACATATTCCAACGCACATCTGATGGCCGGTGCCAGTCTCGCCGCATGGTTCGTCACCAGCCGCAGTTGCGGAGCCAGGTTGAGGATTCGATCAAGCGCTTCACGCGTCTCTCGCGCGGTAGCTTCACCGGGCGGTGGTTCGCGTCTAAACAACCAGTTGAACACGCTCATGCTGGCCCTACCTTGTCCGAGACCGCTAAAACATCACGCGGAGACTTACGCTGACCGTCTCACGCAGCGGGAGTCCACACTTCGGCGTGAACCGGCGCTGATGACTTGTATTGAATGAGAATCGAACGTACCCGAGCCAGAGCGAACGCCTGTCTTCTACTAACCCTATGGGAGCCATGTCCCTGTTCAGTTTTCGCCCGGATGTCCGGATACCCGCTCTTTTCCCGAGCCGTTCAACCATGATGCCACGGCCCTTTCCTGCTAACGAACTTTCTTTCGCGATACTGGGTTACCTGCAAACGCAAACTGCCCCCGTCGCATTCGTCTCAGCAGGGCGTTGGCGAATGGCGGCAATCCGCGTCGACATGACCGCGCGCCGACTGATCAAACTGCGACTCCTGGCGGCTGAATGCCGACTCCTTCGGCGACAAAAAATGGGTATCAATGGGTACACGCGCCGCCTATTATCATTTTGTAGAAGGTCAATTCCTCCCCACCAGTGTGCTTGCGTCGCTGCACTGCGACGAGTCGCTTTTATCAAAAGGCAAGTTATCGGCGCTCTCACTTTCGAAGACGCGAACATGTCACACCGCTCCGTCTCGGCGTGATCGTTGGCACGGCACTATTGGGTATTACCGGTTGCCTGACGGGCTTTGCGTGAAATCGTTCACTCGCCGACACACCGTATGGGTTCGTGTGAGCATCCTCCCGACTGGGGGTGGGTCATGTTCAGGCTCGACACGCAGGAAACGCTGATGGCTGCCGCCCTGGTGCTTCTGCTCGGTCGCCAGATTCTTGCCCGGATCCGTGTGCTTCGAACTTATACGATCCCCGAACCGGTGGTTGGCGGCCTGCTGGTCGCGTTACTCGTGTTTGCGTTACGCAGCAGCTTGCGAATTGAAGTGCGGTTCGACACGACGCTTCAGGCGCCTCTCATGCTCACCTTCTTTGCCACCATCGGCCTTAATGCCGATCTGGCCGGACTGAAGGCCGGCGGCCGTGCGTTGATCGTCTTTCTCGGTGTCGTGGTCGGACTGCTCGTGATGCAGGATGCGCTTGGCATCGGATTGGCCTGGGCGTTGGGGCAAGACCGCCTTCTCGGTCTGCTCGGCGCATCGGTGACCCTATCCGGCGGACACGGAACCGGAGCGGCGTGGGCGAAGGTTTTTGCGGAGCGTCACGGGCTTGCCTCGGCAACGGAGATTGCGATTGCCTGCGCAACGTTCGGCCTGATCCTCGGCGGATTGATCGGTGGACCGGTCGCGCGTTTTCTCATCAGCCGGTACAGTCTTTCCCTCAGCCCGGAACCTGATGTCGCTGGCACAGCAGGCTTCGAACAGCCAAAGGCAGTACGGCCGATCACGGCAGAGGCCGTAATCGAAACAGTTGCGCTCATAGCCGTTTGCCTTGCCGTTGGTTCGGCACTCGCATCGTGGATTGCTGGCACAGCGTTCGAGCTGCCGACGTTCGTGTGCGTCCTGTTTATCGGCGTCATCCTGCGCAACGCGCTTGCCGTGCGCGGTCTATATCAGCCATTCGAGCTCGCGGTGTCGCTGCTTGGCAATGTTAGCCTCGGGCTTTTTCTCGCCATTGCGCTGATGAGCCTACGCCTATGGGATCTCGCCTCGCTTGCACTACCACTCCTCGCGATTCTGGTCATGCAGGCCATCGCAATGGCGATGTACGCGATTTTCATCACCTTTCGCGTGATGGGCCGCAACTATGACGCGGCCGTGCTGGCCGCCGGACACTGTGGTTTCGGCCTCGGCGCCACGCCGACTGCCATCGCCAACATGCAGGCCATTACAGAACGGTTCGGCCCATCGCATCTCGCCTTTCTGGTTGTACCGATGGTGGGCGCATTTTTTATCGACATCGCCAACGCGATCGTCATCAAGTTGTTTCTGCTGCTCCCTATTTATGGCTAAAGTCCGTCTCTCGGCCGCTCATCCGGACGCGATGCGAGACCGGAGCGTTCGTTGAAAAGGTCCGCTTGCCAACCGGGCGTGATAGCCGGATTCGTCTGTTCCGCGGGGGCGCGTCCTGCCGCCGCACCTCTCTTTCGTGAGACGCTCTGCCCGCTCGCGTTTCGTGCTGTACTTCGTCCAGGAGGGCGTCAGAGCAAGCAGCGATGTTTTTGCACTCATCGGGGATGCGCTACCTGTGCAACACTCCCGGGCATCTGCCAACCACCTCCCATCGCGCGAAACATCGCAATCTGGGCCTGAATCACCGCGACCTGTTCCTTCACGTGCGATCTGCACGACACGCCCCGTCACGTCGAATGCGAGCGGCGAGCAGGGTCGAGCGCTGGCGAAAAATCACGATCATCCCTGAGACCACAACCTTGCGTCGCGAAAAGGATTAGCCAGAAACCTTCCCTCGAACGCGTGTATACACCTAGGACCAAAGTCCACTTTCTCGGCATCCGGACCGTATGACATGATGCCATCAGGCGGAAGCTCGCAGCCGGCCTGTCATGGCCGCCGACAAACGGGAGGCGACGCCTTGGCCGGTATTCGTAGCTGCCGAAATAGCAGCGCTCAAATTGCTTCAATGTTGTCTGACCAATGAACGCCGAGATCGAGACGTCATACTGCGCAGCCTGTTCATGTGGCGCTGTTCAACAGCCGCCCGTAGTGCACTATTTCACGCCGTGCATACGAAGACCGGGAATGCATGTAATGAACGTATGAAGTGCTCCGAGATGAGGCAAGGTCATTCGTCTTTTTAGCGGGTGCGCACTCGCCAGACGCTGACATCTAGACCGGGGCTTAACGCTATTCACATGCGTGCTGTTCGTAGGCCATAGCGCCTGCGGGCAGATTGCGCGGCAGAGACGACCTGCATCCGCAGCACCGACCGATCGGTAGCGCGCTGCAATACGCCTCTGCCCGGGAGGCGCGGCGACTCAACCAGCGCCATCAAACCGATCAATAGGAAACGACGGCGGGAATTGCAATGGAGGATGACATGCAACGACGTAATTTTCTGCTGCACACCGCGACCGGCATCACCGGTCTACTCCTGGCGGGATGCACCACGACTCCGAGTGGGACCAGGAGTGAGGCGACTGACGCTTCAAAGCGCCAGTCGATTGACGCAAGCGTTGATGGAACGATATCGCGACTCTACGCGTCGGTGCCGGGCGCGCGCGAGCTCGTGTCCAAAGCGCAAGGCGTGCTGGTGTTTCCGTCAGTTCTCCAGGTCGGGTTCGTTGTAGGTGGACAGTATGGCGAAGGTGCGCTGCGGGTAGCCGAGCGCACGGTCGGCTACTACAGTACGGTATCAGGTTCGTTCGGTCTTACAGCCGGCGCACAATCCAAGGCGATCATCTTCCTTTTCATGACGGAAGATGCACTCCAGAAATTCCGCGGCGCCAAGGGATGGTCGGTTGGCACTGACGCGTCAGTTGCACTTGTGAAAATAGGCGCAAACGGCACAATCGATACGTCGACGGCAACCGCCGCTGTTGACGCAATTGTGCTGACCAACTCGGGGCTGATGGCCGACGTTTCCCTTTCAGGAACCAAGGTGAGCCCACTCAGTATCTGAATGCAATCTCAGCGATCCGGGGCATGCATGCGCGACCCCGCTTCTATCCCAGGCTTCACCCTCACGAGAAACTGCCGATGCGCGAGCCGACACGATGAATCACAATGCGTCTCGCAAGCTTTCCGATGGCCTTTCCGACTTCCTGAAAATGGAATCGGCCGGCGGCCTGTTGCTCGCGGCCGCCGCGCTTCTCGCCTTGATCTTCAGCAACTCTCCGCTTCGGCAGGTCTATGACCATTTGCTCAACATTCCGGTCGAGATCCGGTTCGGGTCGTTCCACATCGGAAAGCCACTACTGCTCTGGATTAACGACGGATTGATGGCCATCTTCTTTCTTCTGGTCGGCCTCGAAGTGAAACGTGAGGTGATCGAGGGTGAACTGTCAACGCCCGCGCAAGTAGTGCTGCCGGTCGTCGCCGGCGCTGGCGGCATGGTGGTGCCGGCATTCATTTTCTTCTTTATTTGCCGCGGTGATGCGGCAAACCTCCGCGGCTGGGCCATTCCGACGGCAACTGACATCGCGTTTGCGCTCGGCATCCTTTCCCTCCTCGGCCGCCGGGTGCCGATGTCGCTGAAAGTATTTCTGACCGCAGTTGCGATAGCCGACGACCTCGGGGCCATCGTTATCATTGCGCTCTTCTATACCGCTGATCTTTCGCTTGCAATGCTCTCTCTGGCGGCCTGCGCCATCGCGGTCCTGATTGCGCTGAACCGGCAAAGGGTTACGCGCCTTGCGCCCTATATTCTCACCGGAATCGTCCTGTGGGTATTCGTTCTGAAGTCCGGTGTTCACGCAACGCTAGCGGGTGTCGCACTGGCGTTCGCCATACCCTTGAAGACGAAGGACGCCAAAGGACAAGCTCCCCTGCATCAGCTTGAACACGGCCTGCACCCGTGGGTTGCCTTCGCGGTACTGCCTGTCTTTGCGTTTGCAAACGCCGGCGTATCGTTTGCCGGCGTCACCCTTGCTGCGCTGTCGGCGCCGCTGCCACTCGGTATTGCGGCGGGTCTATTTGTCGGCAAGCTCGTCGGTGTATATGGTGCAGGTGCAGCACTCATCGCTGTCGGGCTGGGAAAACTTCCCGAAGGGGCAAGCTGGCGACAATTCGCTGGCGTCGCCTCATTATGCGGCGTCGGCTTCACGATGAGTCTGTTCATCGGTTCCCTCGCCTTCGAAGGAGCCGAATTCTTCACTCCTGTCCGGCTGGGCGTCATCGTCGGCTCATTACTTTCCGGGATTGCCGGGTGCCTCCTTCTGAGCTTCGGATCGAAGCCTTCCCTGGCGGAATCGCCGCAAAGTGCGGTATGAGCGTTCTGCACTTTGACGGTTACGTGTCAGCCGCGAGAGGGCGCGCGGCGCCAGTTCCGCACATCTGCGACCTTCAGTCATGCGACGCGGGGCAAGTCCGTCTGCAAGTAGCGCGCTAATTTCTTTAACGTACACACGATACGTAGTTTGGTTGCGGATCGTGCCGGATGCTCACCCGGCCGTCGGCCAGATTCACTACCTTGTGCATGCGGTTCCCTGCAAGCGTATGCGACCAATACGGGCTGGAACCGCCCCAAGCATAGATACCACCCTCATAACGCGAGTCGTCTTTTGACGCGACGATTGCATTATGGCTTCCTCCACCCGGACTGCCATGCGCGTTCGTATAGGCAAAGAGTGCCTTCAGTTCATCAAGCGTAGGCAGCCGCATACGCCGCTTGGCACAGTGGTAAAGCGCGTCGTGGTAATCGTACATCACGATTCGTAATCCGCTGAAGGCGTCGGGCGCGCCTTTTTTTATCCGCGCGCTCTTCTTCTCCCAAGCGTAGGTGTCAATCGCGGGACGGCTAAAGCAGGTCTTTTCGTGCGAGAAAACCGTCGTGCCACCACCCGCCGTCGGATATGTTCCTTTAGGTATGCAGATTTCACGGGTAGTCACGTTGGTGCCCACCGGCTCCGCACCGAACGAAAAACTCGAACCGGGTAGTGCCGCCGCTGTCGACAACGCCAGAAGCAATACAGCGCGTCCATGCAGCTTTCCGATGGTTAGTGTCATGGCAATCCAGTCACCGGTAGCCAATCGGGCTGCAACTGCCCCGCTCTTCAAGACATCGAGCATAAGCATTCTCCCTGATACAACCATGGATACAGCAAGGGCCCATGTATCGGGCACACTCAGGTTGTAGCCGCGAAGGCCCGTCTGCACAAGGACTGGCGATCAGAAATTCTGCCATTCTCAGGCCTTGTCACGGCGTCCGGCCCAATCTATCTACCGGGGTCGCGACTCTCCGTTGGCGCTGCCTCTCATATTTTTTGTAAGCCGGCAGCCACCGTATGGAATCGCTTAATGCACTTGCTGCACAAGCCCGTCACATCTGGACAGGGAGCGGCAGAGTTTTCCACGCGCCATCGGCCTGTCGATTTCAAATGCGAGAGTCTTGCAAAAAAAGATGTTCGCGACACTACAGCGGAAAGCTGTACGCGAAATGGCGTTAAGACAAATTGGTTCTCACGTCAGCAAGAAGGGGCAGTTGTTCCGAGTTGTACTGCCGATCCGCCCCGCGGAGCATGGCAAGCATTGTCAAACGGGCCTATAACGTAAAAGTGGGCCTCAAGACCGCGTGAAAGAAAGCCTCAAGAAAGGAAATGACGACTTGCAAGCTGCCCCGTGACAAAAACAAGGCCCTGTCTGACACGGCATTTCCCTGTACGGACCTGAAGTGAAAGGGAGTTTTCCGTGAAAAAGATGAATGAGCGAACACTTTCCCCGGCGTTCCAATCGCTCAGATTCCTCTTGCGGCTCAGGAAAAGATGAAGTCCCATTTGTTTGTCCGCAGAGCCCGGTTAAGCCATGCCATTGCCGAGACACTTTGCACCCGGCTTCTTCCAAAGGTCGCTTATTGTCGTTTCATTGAATGTCGTTTGCGCGGCCGCGCTATGCGGTTGCGCGTTGCCACCGCTTGAAAGCCGCACGCCATCGACGGCAATAAGCAACGCAGAGGCGCAGGCCACAACGCTTGGGCGTTCTACCGCTCATGAGCTTGCTGCTCACCATGATCTGGCCGGCATTCATCCGCTGGCGGACCCGCGTGCAGCCTTCGCTGCGCGCATGGAGCTAATTCGCACGGCTGAGCGTACGCTGGACGTCCAATATTACATCTGGCGAAGTGACCTCACGGGCACGCTCCTGCTCGATGCATTGCGTGCGGCGGCCGATCGCGGCGTACGCGTGCGCCTGCTGCTGGACGACTACGGTATATCGTCTTCACTCGATGGCACGCTGGCCGCGCTTCAGACGCATCCAAACATCGAGGTCCGGTTGTTCAATCCGTTCGTCATCCGCAAGCCGAAGTTCATCGGCTTCCTGACGGATTTTTCCCGTGCCAACCGTCGCATGCACAACAAGTCATTCACCGCCGACGGCGCCGTAACAATCGTCGGCGGACGCAATATCGGCGACGAATACTTCGGCGCCACCGATGGCATTGTTTTCGCCGACCTCGATGTACTGGCAGTAGGCCCGATTTCAATCGATGTCGCAAATGAGTTCGACCGGTATTGGGCGAGCGGATCGTCGTATCCGGTCGACCTTATCGTACATCGTGCCGCCAGCGACAAGCCCGATGAACTGGACCGGAAAGTTCGAGCGGTCGAAAGTGACTCGACGGCCGCCGCCTACCTGGACGCCCTGCGTGATGCACCGATCGTGCAGCAACTGCTTGACGGCACGCTACCACTGGAATGGGCCAGGGCACAGATGGTCAGCGACGACCCGGCGAAAGCTTTGGGCGAGGCGCCGCCTGAGGCAACCGTGGTACATCAGTTTCGGGAGATTCTCGGCGACCCGATGCATGAACTGGATCTGGTGTCTCCGTATTTCGTTCCGGGCGCGGCCGGAACAAAATATTTCACCGAGCTCGCTCGTCGCGGCGTCGCCGTGCGCGTGCTAACCAATTCACTTGAAGCCACCGACGTGACAGCGGTTCATTCCGGATATATGACCCGTCGTGTCGAACTGCTCGAGTCGGGGGTGGAGCTGTACGAATTGCGACGATTGCCTGGCGTGGAACACAAAAGTGAGGAGCATGCCGGCATATTCGGCAGCTCGGGGGCGAGCCTGCATGCAAAGACCTTCGTAGTGGACAGCAGCCGCGTCTTTGTTGGATCATTCAATTTTGATCAGCGGTCGGCCCATCTGAATACCGAGTTAGGCTTCGTTATAGACAGCGCGCCGCTTGCGAGCCGGATCGCATCCATCTTCGTGTCACTCGTACCACAAGTCGCCTATTTGACGCGCCTCGATGCCGACGGGAGACTCTACTGGTTGAAGCGGGAGAACGGGATGGAAGTGCGCTATGACACGGAGCCCAACACGACCTGGCTGCGCCGTCTGGGGGTCTGGTTTCTTTCAATCCTGCCAATCGAATCTCTCTTGTAGACGGAACGGCATCTATGCCCGGGCCCTGTTGCCGGAGTCGCAACTCGTGCGACCTCTCCGCAGCCTCGCAATTTCAATGGCACTATTGCACCGCGTCGTGCGCAATCAATGAAGATCAACTGAGAAACTCCACAGCGCCGGTTTTCAGGTTATACATCGCGCCAGCGATCTTGATCGTGCCTTTGGCTTCAAGCTCCGCAAGCACCGGGCTATCCTTACGAATGTTCGCCAACGTCAATTCGACGTTCTTGCGCGCCACCGCGTCCACGAAATCATAGTTCGCCGCGGAGCGATCGCCGTTGTAGGTCGTCGCCTGCACCGCGGGCTTGATCTTGTCCAGCAATCCGGTCAGATTGCCCAGCTCGGCGTTGGCAATGGCTCCCTTGATCGCGCCACACGCTGTGTGACCCATCACGAGCACTACCTTTGCGCCAGCAAGCTTGCACGCGAACTCCATGCTACCCAGGATGTCGTTATTTTCAACATTGCCGGCAACACGGCAGTTGAAGATATCACCGATGCCGAGATCCATGATCACTTCAGCCGGCGCGCGCGAATCGATACAACTGAGGAGCACGGCTGCCGGATACTGTCCGCCGGCACTCGCCCTCTGTTCATTCAGGTAATTGCGTGCTTTCCTCTCGCCCCGCCGGAAGCGCGCGTTACCTCGCTTCATCGCCTCGATGATCTGCTCTGGCGTCATGCTGTCGCGCTGCTCCCTGGTCAAAGCGTCGGCGTGCGCGGGACTCGCAACGAGGGCGCCGCCGGCAAGCCCGAGCGCGACCGCAGTGCCGGTGAACTTAAGCAAATTCCGACGGCCCGAACCGTTGCCGGGCAGAAGAGGCTCACATGTGTCACACATGATTCATGCTCCATTCTGGCAAACTGACGCGCTGTATAAGCCAGCGTCAGCATTGGGCTTCAAACGCGCCCATGCCTTCGGCTCGCTCATATGGCCAGGCCGCTCGCGCGGGTAAGCGATAGACATCTTTTCGTTTGGTGTTCTTCCCTGGGCGGCACAATGTCCTTTGTACAGGGTATTTGCCATGAGGCTCGAGCGCTATTGGACTTTGGTCCGATAGCGGAAGATTCGCCGCCAATATGCGACATCTGGAACTACGCCAGGCGTCGGACGACCTGTGCGTTACGTGATCGGCTGACAGTCTCGGTGCCGACTGCGGCCGGCTGGTCGGCGAAACTGACATTGCCGAAAGGACTGGTGACGGGCGTGGGCGGCGGCTACAAAGCTGCATTGCTTGCGCTGCGGTATCGATGGTTCGATCGCTGAACCAACGTCTCTGCCGATCCATTGTCGCGGCCCAGCTATTCCTTCACCTTCTCACCGACCTGGGAAATCCGGTTCCGCACTACGCCGATCGCCTGTTTGAGGGCATAAACGTCCTGAAAATAACGATACGGAATACGTATCTGGCTGGCATGCGCATCAATGTTCTCGATTTCATCGCGCCATTTCGCAATATGGTCTGGGGTGGGTTGTCTGTTTCTCCATATTTCGTCTTCCAGCGATTTTATTTCGCGATACCAGACCACAAGCCGTCTTCTTATCCGCGCCTCCAGCATGCGCGGCAATGCCTGCAGCAGGCCTAGCACAAGGGCCATGAAGGGGAGCAGGATCAGCAGCCGCCTTTCGATGAGACTGGCGAGCCAGAATGGAAGGTAGCGCTGCAGGAAGGGGCGACCCGATCTGAAATAGCGCACGCTTTCGTCGGAAATGGGAAATTCCTCAGTGGTCAGATTGGGGAACGCGCCCAGCGGCGTGAAGTAGTCTTCACCGCCGTGGACGGTTCTGGCTGCATCCAGCAGCAGGTAGACCAGGGCCGGGTGCAGGGTATCTTTGGACACGAGCAGAGCCGTGGCGGCCAGCAGGGTGACATCAGACCGAGGCAAATCGTCGACGATGCTGGTTGAGGCGCGGGGGAAAATAACTTTCGACAGGGACGGGAATTTCTGCACCAGCGCATCGGCCTGGGCAAAACTCATCAGCTTCAGATCGCTGTTCAGCAGCCTTTTCTGCATCGCAGCGTCGGGCCTGCCAATAAAGAAAGCAGCATCCAGTTGGCCAGTTTCGAGGCCTTCATATGCCTTGGTGGCGTCCATTTCCAGCAGCGTGGTGTTGTCGCCAGTGACGCCGCTATAGCCGAGCAATGCCCGGGAGACGTGAAGCAGGCCGCTGCCGGGAACGCCTATGGCGATCCTCTTGCCGCGCAGTTGTGACAGCCTGTTGACGGTAATGTCGCCACGAAAGAACACCCAGATCGGTTCGTATGAGACGGCGGCGATGGTCTGCAGGTGGTCTGTTGCTTTCGGACTGGTGGTGCCCGATTGGATAAAACCCACTTCGTATTCGCTGTCCGGATTCGTCAGCCGCTGATAGTTTTCGACCGAACCGGAAGAACTGCGGATATCGAGCGTGATGCCTTCGCGCTTCAGGATGGGGGCATAGCGATCGGCAAAGCTACGGTAGATACCTTGGTCCGCTCCGGTGGTAATGACTATCGTGCGCTGGATGGCAGGTTTGAGCATTGTCACCAGCGCCCAGCCTAGCGCGGCCAGCAGCACTGTTACGCAAATGACGAGAAGCCGCCGGCGCCCCGGTGTCATGGGGGACTTCTGGGTGCGTTGAAGCGCTGGGTTCTGCTTGGGCATCGTTGCCCCTCTCTCGTCAGGCCTCTCTTGCCGGGGTGGACTCGGGGCAAGCGTTTAAGTGACTGCGTTGCCGACAGTCGCCCGTAACGCTGCGGAGAGATTGTTGAAATCTTTTGCAACAGCGGGACTGCGTGGTCTCGAATGCCTCCACTTGACGTTGTCAGGAGCGTCCGGTTGACGCCGACCGCCCGCAACAGCAAGATGAACCAGCCCGCCGCCGACGTCAGAGCGGCAGCGTATGCGTGATTGCCTGCAGGCAGACCGTCATCAGCGGACCCGGCACAATACCCAGCACCAGCACGGCCACACCGTTCAGCGCGAGCAGCGTGCGGTTACCGGCGCCGGCCAAGATCGGCGATGTGTCTTGCGGGTCGTCAAAATACATCAACTTCACGATACGCAAGTAGTAGAACGCGCCGAACAGCGACGTCACCACGGCCAGCACCGCGAGCCACGTGAGGCCCGCGTTCATCGTCGCTTCGAGCACGGCGAGCTTCGCGTAGAAGCCGACTGTCGGTGGTATGCCGGCGAGCGAGAACATCATCACCATCATCACGAATGCAGACACCGGGCTGCGCTGGTTGAGACCCTTGAAGTCGTCGAGCGTATCAGCTTCGAAATTGCGGCGCGCAAGCAGCATCAACACGCCGAACGAGCCGAGTGTCGTCACCAGATAGATGATGCTGTAGAACATCGCCGAGCCGTAGGCGCTTGCCGCCGAACCCGCGTTGCCGTCCACCACGCCGGACAGCAGGCCAAGTAGCACGAAGCCCATGTTCGAGATCGTCGAGTAGGCGAGCATTCGCTTCACGTTGCGTTGAACGATACCCGTGATGTTGCCGACGATCATCGACAACGTCGCGAGAATCACCAGCATTTCCTGCCAGCCGACGGCGAGCGGCAGCAGCCCCATCACCAGGAAGCGCAGACCCCACGCGAACGCCGCGACCTTCGGACCGCCGCCGACGAACAGCGTCATCGCGGTCGGCGCGCCCTGATAGACGTCCGGCACCCACATGTGGAACGGCACCACGCCCATCTTGAATGCAACGCCCGCGACGATGAAGACCACACCGAACAGCAGCACGACGTCGTCGATGTGGCCCGAGGCAACCGCCTTCAGCACCTGGTTCAGTTCGAGCGAGCCGGTCGCACCATAGAGCATCGAGATGCCGTAAAGCAGGAAACCCGTGGCCAGTGCACCAAGCACGTAGTACTTCATGGCCGCTTCGCTCGATTGCGCGACGTCGCGGCGTAGTGCAACCATTGCGTACAACGACAGCGACATCAGTTCAAGACCGAGGTACAACATCAGGAAGTGGTTGCCCGAGATCATGACCAACTGGCCGAGCAGCGAGAACATGCCGAGCAGGAACACGTGGTCGCGAAACAGGCCGCGATCTTCAAGATATCTGCGCGAATAGACGAGCGAGACCGCGAAGCCAAGCGAAACGGTTGCCTTCATCACGCTGGCGAATGGATCAATCACGATCATCCGTGAGAAAAAATAGTAGTGGTGCGGATCGGACGATTGGATTGCGAACCAAACGCCTGCCGCCGTCGACGACACGAGCGCGATGAGGTAAGTAAGACGCCGGTTCGTTGCTTCAGAGCAGAAATCTCCTACCCGCGAGGCGATCACGAAGCCGAGCACTACGAGTGCGTCAGGCAGCAGCATATGTGCGTTTTGCATGATCTATATGGCTCTTAGCAAGTTGGAGTCGATTCAACCGCATGCGAATTGCTTAACGAGGAGTTGGGGCCTGTTCGCCCGGACGCTCTCGCCATGCACTCGGCTTTGGCCTGAAGGCTTTTCAATCCGTCCAATGCCGTGGGCGCTCCCGCGCATTGGTGCCGCAATTAGCGAAAGTTATTCGCGGGGTATGTGCGAGCATCTTCCATGACACGCCACGTTAGTCCGAAGTTAAGGAAGGTCTGCACAACCCGCTTTTTGAAGCGTTATCTTTCACATCCTGCGCGGCCTCGGCGTTCAGATTTTTGTCGGTGAGTTGATTGCCGGAGTTTTTTCCGCGCACCGGAGCGCTCCAACCAGATATATGGCCTTCATTGGCCCGGTGTTTCAAGCTTTGCGCAAAGCTCTACGTGCCATCCATAGATTGCCCAAAGCAAACAGCGTGGTGATCTGGGCGGTGTTCTTCATCAAACCACGATAGCGGGTCTTCATGTAACCGAACTGCCGTTTGAGGATGCGAAACGGGTGTTCGACCTTGGCCCGGATACCCGCCTTCAGGCGTTCGATCTGATCGTATATCGCGTCCAGCGAATCACTCAGATCCAGTTTCCTTCGCTTTGCCGGTCGCATTGCAACATGCCAACGAACCGCGTCAGCCTCACATCGCTTTTCGATACCCAGATATCCGGCGTCCGCGTACACATCCGTTTCTTCACCATGCAGCAACGCCTGGGCTACCGTGATGTCGTGAACATTGGCCGCCGTTCCAATGACCGTATGGACCAGGCCCGAGTCGGCGTCCACGCCGATATGCATTTTCATCCCGAAGTACCAGTTACCACCTTTCTGCGTCGATTGCATTTCAGGATCGCGCGTGCCGGAGCCATTCTTTGTCGAACTGGGCGCGGCAATCAGGGTGGCGTCGACTGCCGAACCAGCCTTGAGCATCAGGCCTTTCTCCGTCAGGATTTCATTGACCAGCGCCAGCATTTGCACCGCCAGTCCGTGCGTTTCCAGCAGATGGCGGAACCGAAGAATCGTGCTTTCATCCGGCAAGCGAACCATCCCGCCGTCGAGACCCGCGAACTCGCGATACAGCGGCACGTCATAGAGTGCCTCTTCCATAGCAGGGTCTGACAAACCGAACCATTGCTGCATGAAATGAATCTGCAGCATCGTCGCAATCGGGAACGGCGGCCGACCGGTTTTGCCCGTGGGATAGTGCGGCTCGATCAGCGCAATCAGCTTCAACCAAGGCACAACGCGTCGCATCTCATCGAGAAATTCCCGCTTGCGCGTGCGCTTCGTTGACAGATCCAGACCAAGACCAAGTTGCGTCATCACACTGCTCCTCACCCAATTAGCTCTGTTTCCCAGGATAGCTCAGCAGCAACACAATGCCAGGACTTCTGCAGACCTTCCTTAATCTTACTGTGTCATAAAATAAAGACGTCTTCCCAGCCTTCGGCAGCATGGACAGGCGTCGAGCCCCGCGACCAGTCGCACCGTAAGTTCGTAGCGGATGGTGGCAATCGAGTCAGCCGTGTGGCGCTGTGCGCGTCGGACTTCCCCGCGCAATGTAATCGTCGGGAACCGCAGGTGTCTGGCGTGCTGCGAAGTTTTTTTTGGCGCTGACCGGGGTACCGGTAGCGAGACGCTCTGAGAGAAGGAACCCGTAGGCCGCGATCGCCAGTGCAGCGTGGTGGTGAAACCCACGCCATCCCCGGCCTTCGTAGTGTCCCAGCCCCAGCTCCTGCTTCAGATCCTGGTAATCACGTTCGATACGCCAACGCATGTGTGCATGCGCCACGAGTTGCTCCAGCGCAGTATCAGCCGGCAGGTTGGACAGATAGTATTTCAGCGGGTCAGCGTCGCCGGCGGGCCACTCGATGAGCAGCCATTGCTCGGGGCGCAATCTCGCCTTGCCGGTATTGCCGCCCGCGTGACGCACGCGCACCGCGGCGAAACGTCCGCTGAGCGTTTCGTTCGACCCCTCCCGCCAACTGAGCGTGGTGAAGGCAGTAGCAGGCAGTGAATGCGCCAGGTCCTTCACGTTCACCGGCTGTCGGGCGCGTGTGCGGCGCGGTACCACAGGCGGGCGGCCCATGCCGCCATACGGTTTGGGCGGCAATGGTTCGACGCCCGGTGGCCAGACCACGAGAGCCGATGTGATGCCGACCACATAAGACAAGCCCAGATCGTCCAGACGTTGCCGGAAGGCGTTATCTATTCCATAGCCTGCATCGGCCAGTACGCAATGTCGGGGCGCACCCGCAGCCAGCAGAGCCTCAATCTGTCGCAATGCAATCTGCGCCTTCGTCTCAAACCCGATCTGCGCGGGAATGCCGGCTTTCTCGCGCCGCTCATCATCCTCTGCCCATTCACGCGGCACATAGAGCTGCCACGCAACCGGAATGCTGGCCTGCTCGCAGGCCAGTGACACACTGACCGCGACCTGGCAATTATCCTGTTTCCCCAGCACCCCGCAGTATTGACGCGCCACACCTACGGAATGGCGGCCCTTCTTTGGAAATCCCGTGTCGTCCACAATCCAGAAGCCGCCGCCGGAAAAATCCATCCGCGGCACGACCCACTGGCTGACCCGGAGAAGTAGCTCGTCGTCTGACCAGTCGGCTTTGGCCACAAAGTGGTGCAAAGCCTGATGCCGGGCGCTGGCGTGAAGCGGATCCACGCTTGCGGCCATCGGCTCGACGCTCTTGCGCGTCAACGGCAACATCAGGCCTGTGCAGTAGCCCCTCAGTCCTGAGTGGCGATCCGCATGACCCAAGCCGCCAGACAAATGCTCAATGTACTGCTCAAACCGCATTTGTGCGTCCATTGCTTCTCGCTCTATGCCTGGGTATCCTCATTATATGAGGACAAACAAAGCAATATCGCTATTGTTAGTTTTGTGACACAGTAAGATTAACTTGCCCTGTCAATTCAAGTTAGCGGGGGTATCGAATCTGCCGATCACTCTTCTGCACGTGTCGCGCACGCTCAGATCCGTGCCGTCGGCCGAATGGTCTGCAGACTGATAGGCCATCACTTGCCGATCTCTGATCGACACCCCAGTAACTGGCTTTCTGTAGACCTGCCAGGACTGTCTTTGGCGTTTATGGCCAAGCACACGACATAACCGAAGTACAGATGGAAACTGAACCCGCCCCACGACTTTTGCGCCGCTGAGGTACTGAACCAGTGCGTTAGTTGTGTCCTCAAACCGTGCTTGGCGATACCTCTCAATGATCGTTTTGTAGTCGGCTGGGTAGGGACCGTACTGCGCGCGCACGCTACTAATCTCAACCGGTGCAGCCCGGTATGCGCAAAGTAGGTAAGGCGTTAAGTAAAACACGCAGACGGACGAAAACAAAACGCTCGAGGGGTTTGAATCCTCCCGCGTCAAAGTAAGCCGCGAGAAGGAGGATGTAAACGTTTTTCTGACCTCCGCCCCCCCGCCCGGATATTCCTCGCAACGACGTGGCGGGAAGCCAGCGGGCGCGCGTCGAGTCGCCGCTGCCGCATTCTGATCCGACGGCCGCTCGCTATCGTCGAGCGCCTCTTGATGGCCGAGAGCACCAACTCAATGAGGGTGCTGTAGGGCTGCCGTTGAAATCTTCAGCGGCGGCTTTCGGGCGACTTTCGTGAATGCGTACAGCGGGCCGATGCAGCCACCCAGACAAGCGTCTTGGCCGTCCGGATTCGGGCTGATATGAGACGGCCGCCGTAACGTTTCGCGTTCAACTCATCGTGCGGCCGTATACGCGAAGGTGTGCGAGGTTACCGTCAGTTGATATGGGTAGCGTGTTGCTCGGCCAGAGCGAAAATCTTCATGCCGCCGAGCATGGCGATGACGAACAGCATCGCTTTAAACTCGCCGCTGCCCGCGCTCACGAGGGCCGGTCCCGGGCAGAATCCTGCCAGGCCCCAGCCGGCACCGAACATGGCGCTGCCAGCAAGCAGGCGGCGGTCAATGCGCGTCGCGGTAGGAAGCGACATGGGCGCGTTGAACAGGCTCCGCTTGAGCCCGCGTGCAATCGCGAAGCCGACACTGCCAACTGCGATCGCGCCGGCCATGACGAACGCCAGTGACGGGTCCCAGTTGCCCGCGATATCGAGAAAGCCCAGCACTTTCGCAGGGTTGGCCATGCCGGAAACGATCAGTCCCGTGGCGAATATCAGACCGGCCAGCAGCGCGTTGAGAATCAGCATGTCAAAGCCCCAGCAGATGACGGATAACGAAAACGGTCAAAAAGCCCATTGCCATGAACGTCGCGGTGGCCGCAAGCGAGCGGACGGAACCGCGGGAAAGGCCGCTTACGCCGTGACCACTGGTGCAACCGGACGCATAGCGGGTGCCTATGCCAACGAGCAAACCGGCCACAACGAGCACAGGTGGCGATGACGCAATCGCGACGACCGGTAGCGCCGTGAAAAGCTTGAATATCCAGGGCGCGGCAAAGAGCCCAAGCACGAATGCAGCGCGCCAGCCACGATCACAGGATGTCTTGTCGAGCAGACCGCCAAGAATCCCGCTGATCCCGGCGATACGGCCGTTTCCGAGCACGAGCAGCGTTACCGCGAGACCGATCAGCAAGCCGCCGGCGAGCGCGGGAAGCGGCGTGAAGTGGGCAAGGTCGATACTCATTTCAGGCGTCCTTTGACTTTGCCGCAATAGAGGTTCGACAACGTCTCCATGATGCTTAAGACTTCGACGCTCGCGAGACTGTAGTACATGTACTTTCCCTCGCGCCGCGTACTGACAAGACCTTCGTCGCGCAGCACGCCGAGATGCTGCGAAAGGCTCGGTTGATGAAGACCGACAGCCGCTTCCAGTTCTCCAACGTTATGTTCGCCTTCGATCAGTTGGCACAACAGCAGCAGACGATCCTCCTGCGCCATGGCTTTGAGAAGGGCGCAGCATTTCGTCGCGGATTGGCGCAGCGCGTCGAGCGCGGCAGGAGATAACGGTGTGCTCATCGATCGGCGTCCTTTCACCTGACAATCGGGTTGACCTTCAGTATATAAAAATATATATTGTTTTTCAATGTATTGACTGGAGCATCCGATGAAGCCACTGGTAGAAGCGTTCTTTGATCGGACTACCTGTACCGTTACCTATGTCGTTCACGCTGGCGATGGCTCTGCGTGTGCCGTGATCGATCCGGTGCTCGACTACGACCCGAAGGCCGGTCGTACCTCGACTCAATCGGCAGACAAAATCGTGAAATTTGTGCAGGTACGCGGGCTGCGTGTTGAATGGCTGCTGGAAACGCATGCCCACGCGGATCATCTTTCGGCTGCGCAATACTTGAAGGCCCGGCTGGGAGGAAGGGTTGCCATCGGCGAGCGCATTCGCGTAGTGCAGGGCGTATTCAAGCGCGTCTTTAACCTGTGGCCGCACGTGCTGGAAGACGGCCAGCAGTTCGATCATCTGTTCACTGCCGGCGAGACGTTCCGGATCGGCGAACTGAGTGCGCACGCCATACACGTGCCCGGACATACGCCGGCTGATGTGGCGTACCAGATCGGAGATGCGGTTTTTGTCGGCGACACGATGTTCATGCCGGACGTAGGTAGCGCACGGTGCGATTTTCCGGGCGGCAATGCGCATGCGCTTTATCGCTCAGCACGCACACTGCTCTCGCTACCTGACGAAACCCGGCTTTATATGTGTCACGACTACCCGCCGCAGTCGCGTCAACCACAATGGCAAACCACTGTGGCGGAACAGCGCAAGCTCAATATTCATCTGCATGACGGCAACTCGGAAGATGCGTTCGTTGCGATGCGCACCGAACGTGACCGGACGCTCGATATGCCCACGCTCATTCTTCCCGCTGTCCAGGTCAACATTCGTGCAGGCTTATTACCTGAGCCTGAAGACAACGGCACTCGTTATCTGAAAATCCCGCTGGGCGCGTTGTAGAGCGTGCATTTACGCAGAACAGCGCGAATTTTCTGACCGTTCAGGAGAACATGGCCGTGTGGTTTGGCCCCGACGTCGCAATTCCTCGCCACAAACACTTATTCGGCGGATGAGGAATCGTTATCGATGCGCTCGCCGAACACGCCCTCGATTCCGACTCTTCGATATCAAGAGTTTCCCGTTCGGTAAATGTCCGGCGCAACACCCATGCCGTAGAGCTACTGTCAGTAACCGACTAGTGAACGGGAAAACCGATAGGCCCCGCGCGCTTTCGAACCCTGCTGGACCGCGCACGTCAACAACCGGCACATATGCCAAGCCTGACTCAAACGCCAACCTTTTCTATGGTCGCCCGAATCGGCAACCATTATCGTGCGGGCCGACACGCTTATAACGCCGCTCGCCGACGACGGGTTTTCTACCGACAAAAATGGCGCACCAAGCAATTCAGAGCCACTTCTTCGGTCCAATCGACGACAGCAAAAATCGAGGGGAATTGAAATATTCCGCCAAAGCCATGTCTGCTATACCGAGTGCGCACTTTTAACCTGGCATCCGAAACCTATCACCCCCATTGTCAGTAGTGACTTCTAGCATATCGTTAAATTACGATATATGATTCGGGTTGTAGCGATGCAGCCGCAATGGCGCTAACCGGCGCCCTTGCCTGCCGTTGTTGTTGATGACCCTGAAACTTACCCAATGACGCTCGACATCGACGCGATTCACAAAGCGCTTGCCAACCCGGTCCGCCGGGAGATTCTCAGCAGGCTGCGCGAGCCATACGCGCATTTCGGCGACCAGGAACTGCCGCTCGATTACGGCGTGTGCGCCGGCAAGATCGAGGGACAGTGCGGCTTGTCGCAGTCCACCGTGTCGGCCCACCTGGCGGCTTTGCAGCGCGCGGGGCTGGTCACGTCGAAGCGGGTGGGTCAATGGGTGTTCTTCAAACGTAACGAAGCCGCCATCCAGGCGTTCCTCGAGCACATCAACACCAAGCTGTAGGCGCCGCGATTTGCATTGCCGCGCTTCTTTCATCAAGCAGTTTTTTCCGGCTCGGGCCGCGCGCCCTCGGCCAAAGGTGAACTCGTATGCCGACTCTTTTCGATCCGCTGCAAATTGGCGACATCACGCTGTCGAACCGCATCATCATGGCGCCGCTCACGCGCCAGCGCGCCGAAGAAATCCGCGTGCCGAACGCGCTGATGGCGAAGTACTACGCTGAACGCGCGAGCGCCGGCCTGATCATCAGCGAAGCCACCTCGGTCACGCCGCAAGGCGTCGGTTATGCCGAGACGCCGGGCATCTGGTCGCAGGAGCAGGTCGAAGGCTGGAAACTCGTCACGAGCGCCGTGCACGCCGCGGGCGGCAAGATCTTTCTGCAGTTGTGGCACGTGGGTCGTATTTCGGACCCGCTGTTCCTGAACGGCGAATTGCCGGTCGCGCCGAGCGCGATCGCCGCACGCGGCAACGTGAGCCTGGTGCGCCCGGAGCGTCCCTATGTGACGCCGCGCGCGCTCGAACTCGATGAAATCGCCGGCGTGGTCGAAGCCTTCCGCAAAGGCGCGGAAAACGCCAAGGCAGCCGGTTTCGACGGCGTCGAAGTACACGGCGCCAACGGCTATCTGCTCGACCAGTTCCTGCAGGACAGCACCAACCAGCGTACCGACGCATACGGCGGCCCGATCGAAAATCGCGCGCGTCTGCTGCTCGAAATCACCGACGCATGTATCGACGTGTGGGGCGCGAACCGCGTCGGCGTGCACCTCGCACCGCGCCGCGATGCGCACGCGATGGGCGATTCCGACCCGGCCGGCACGTTCGGCTACGTGGCTCGCGAACTCGGCAAGCGCAAGATCGCGTTCATCGCCGCACGTGAAGCCCTAGGCGACGACCGTCTCGGCCCGCAACTGAAGAAAGCCTTCGGCGGCCCGTACATCGCGAACGAAAAGTTCACCAAGGAAACCGCGCAGCAAGTGCTCGACGCGGGCGAAGCGGACGCCGTGGCGTGGGGTCAACTGTTCATCGCGAATCCGGATCTGGTGCGTCGCTTTGCGACTAATGCGCCGTTGAACAAGCCGAACCCGGCTACGTATTACGCACGCGGTGAAACCGGCTACGTCGACTATCCCACGCTGGAAACCGTGGAATAAGGCTTGCCACAGGCTGAAAAAAGCCGAAGCCAGGCGGAGCGTTGGCGAAGGTAAGCTGCTGAATCGAAAAGCAGCCAATGCGTGACATGTGTGTCGAAAAACGCGCGGCGGGTGAGACTCGAACGATATGTTCCGGTCATACCCGCCGCGTTTTTTTATGGCTCGACACCCGGGCCCACGCGTCCCACGTCACGCAATATCACGCCGCATGAACACCCGTTTCGATTCGTCCAGTCCTCGCGCGATATGCGCATTGCGCCGCGCGATCAACGCCGCGTCGAGGTCGGCCTCGTCGATATCGCGAAACCCGAGCCGGCGATAATACGGCGCGTTCCACGGCACCTCGCGAAACGTCGACAGAATCAGTTGCGTGAGCCGTCGCGTGCGCGCAATGTGCGCGACCTGCTCGATCAGTGCGGCACCGATACGTTGCCCCGCGTGCGAGGTGAGCACATCGAGTTCCTGCACGTAGATGCGCGTGGGTTGCGGCTCGAACATCACGAAACCGGCGCACGTTTCATCGGCAGCAACGGCAACGATGATTTCCCGCGCCGCGATCTTGCGCTCGACGATTTCCAGATCCATCGGCGGCGCATCGGCGATACCCGCCATATCGACGCTGAGAAAGCGCTGTCCCGCCTCGAATTCGATCGCGCGGATCGCATCGGCATCGCGCAGTTCGGCAAGCCGGAAGGTGATTCGGGCAGCGTGTTGCATGGGCGCTTTGGGAGTTTCGTGCTGAGGGTTATGAGCGTTATTCTCGACCACACCCCCCGATATTGACATCACCTCCGAGAAATAGACAAGTCAGCGCGCCGCCGCGGGACTAAACTCCTGAAGATCCAAATTCCCCTCCGACCCAAAATGGATCTGATGCATGTGCTGCAGGTCGCCCTGCACTTCGACCAACACCTGAGCGGCCTGATCGTGCAATACGGCACCGCCGTCTACGCAATGCTGTTTCTCGTCGTATTCGTCGAGATCGGTTTCTTGCCGCTGTTCTTCCTGCCCGGCGATCCGCTGATTTTCATATGCGGCGGACTCGCGGCCACCGGCGCGCTGAATGTCTGGCTCGTGATTCCCGTGCTGTTCGCCGCAACGGTGGCCGGCAGCATCGTCGACTACGCGATCGGGCGGGCGATCGGCGAAAAAGTCTATACCGCCGACTATCGCTGGCTCGACAAGAACGCGCTGCGCAAGGCGCACGCGTTTTACGAAGCGCGCGGCGGACTGACCTTCCTGCTGTCGCCGTTCATTGCCGTGGTGCGCACCTTCGCACCGTTCGTCGCAGGCGTTTCGCGCATGACGTTCGCGCGTTTCGTGTCGTTCGTCACCGCAGGCGCGGCGTTGTGGATCGTGTCGCTGGTGGCGGCCGGCTATCTGTTCGGCAACGTGCCGCTGGTGCGCGATCACATGAGTTCGATCGTACTGTTGGGCGTCGCGCTCGGTGTCGGCTCGCTGCTCATGAGCGCCGTGTGGCGTTTCGTCAACCGGCGCCTGCGCGCGCACTGAAGGTCGTGGAGATCGTCATGACGCTATCTGCCTTGCTCGTTTTCGCGCTCGCGCTGATCGTCGCGGCCGGCACGCCGGGACCGAGTGTCGCCGCGCTGGTCGCACGCGTGCTGACTAACGGCTTTCGCGACGTGTTGCCCTTTCTCGCCGCCATGTGGATCGGCGAGGCGCTTTGGCTCACCTGCGCGGTGGCGGGCCTGGCAGTGATCGCGCGCAGCTTCGGCATGGTGTTCGTGGTGCTCAAATTCATCGGCGTGGCGTATCTGCTGTTTCTCGCCTGGAAAATGTGGCGCGCGCCGGCCGACGTGCAAGGCAGCGACTTGCCGAGCGGCCAGTCGCCGTGGCGTATGTTCATGGCGGGCCTGTTCGTCACGCTCGGCAATCCGAAGATCATGATGTTTTACCTCGCGCTGTTGCCGACCATGGTCGACGTGTCGCGCATCGGCACCGTCGCGTGGTTCGAACTCACGCTCACCATGCTGATCGTGCTGATGACTGTCGACTTCGGCTGGGCGCTGCTTGCCTCGCGTGCGCGCAAGCTGCTCACCACCCGGCGCGCCGTGAAGATCGCCAACCGCGCGAGCGCAACGATGATGGCGGGCGTCGCGGCGGCAATCGCCACGCGCTGAAACTTTCCTCGCCGGGACGTCTTCGCGCTCCTCACCCCGTCGATCCGGACGCCTGCACCGCGCTTCGCAACGATGCCAGCAACACCTGCCACCATTCGCCGTGCCGCAGCAGAAACACGCTATCGGGGAAATGGTGACGCGCCACATGGTCCTGAGGCACGCTATCCCAACCACGATGCTCGACGGTCACCCGCGTTTCGTCGCCCACCGCTTCGAAACGCACCTCGACATGCGTGTGCTGCGCGTCGCTGAAGCTGGCCTGACGCCAGCCGAAGGCGAGACGCTCGCCCGGCTCCCAAACCGTGACGCGACCGATCTCGAAGACGCTGCCGTCCGCCTGCGTCTCAACCAGGCGGCGTTGCTCGCCCGCTGGCTCAGCCGCTTCGAACGACAACACGCCGGCGCTTTGCGGCGTGAACTGAAACAGCTGATTGGGCCGCCACCATGCGCCAATCTCGCGCGTAAAAACATCGAACGCACGTTGCGGCGAGGCAGCCACGCGCAACGACACCTGCACGCGCGAACTCATCTCTCGGCCTCCAGATGCGCCTTGAACGACAGCAACTGTCCGGTCCACATGGCCTCGGTCTGTTCGAGCCACGCCTTCAGTTCGCTCATCGGCGTCGAACGCAACACGTAAAGCCGCACACGCGCGTCGACACCGTCATGCGATTCCTCGATCAGTTGGCTCGAGCGCAGCACGCGCAAGTGCCGGCTCATCGCTTGAGGCGACAGGCCGGTGGCTTGCGCGAGTTCGCCGGCGCGCATCGGCTGCCGGCTGAGCAGATCGACCACCTGACGCCGGTTCGGATCGGCTAGCGCGGCCAATGTGCGGTCGAGCGAGGCGGCGGCAGGCAGGGCCATGTGTGTTACACCCATCCTTCGATCTTCAGGCCGCTGACGCGCTCGGCTTCCTCACGCGACACGGTGCGAACCGTCTGGCCGAAGCTCCACACGTGCCCCTCCGGATCGCGGACCGCGTAGACGCGGTCGCCGTAAAACTGATCTTCCGGCTCGCGCGTGACTACCGCGCCCGCGGCGCGCGCGCGGGCGCAATGTTCGTCGATGCCGTCACGCAATTGCACGTGCACCGACTGCGTGTTCTTGCCGCCAATCGATGCCGGACTGGCCGCGTTTTCCGACCATTCGCGGCAGATCATCACGTAGCCGTCGCCGAAACGCATTTCCGAGTGGCCCAACTGGCCGTCGTTGTCTATGACGACCAACTGGCGCTCGAAGCCGAACGCCCGCTCGAGCCAGTCGAGCGCGGCAAAGGGGTCCTTGTAGTACACCGCGGATCCCAACGAAGGACGATGAAGCGGCTCGCTCATGATGCCTCCTTATTAAACGTCATGGTTGATATTTAACACTATAGTTAAACAAACGGGCAAAGCAAGGACGACTTGAATACCTCCCTCGCCTTGACCTCAACCATATACGAAGGTAACCTTAGCAGGTAACCTTCACATTCGTCATGGCATAAGCATGAGCAAGAGCGACCTACCGCCCGACACCGACGCCCTGCACGCCATGGCGGAAGACCTACGCGTGCTGGTCGGCAAATTGCGCCGCCGTTTGCGTGAGGAATCGCATCTGGGCGATTTCACCCCTTCACAGGTGCAGGTCCTCGGTTTGCTGGAGCGCGAAGGTCCGGCAACGGTCACCGCGCTCGCGCGTGCTCACGGCATGCGTCCGCAGTCCATGGGCGAGACGCTTTCGGTTCTGAAGGCTGCCGGACTGGTCAGCGGCGCGCCCGATCCCAATGACGGACGGCAGACGGTCCTCTCCCTCACACCCGCCTTTCGCAAGAAAATCAAGGCAAGCCGCGCGGCGCGCGAGGACTGGTTGTTCCGCACCATCCTGACGCGCTTCTCGGCGGCCGAGCAACGACAACTCGCAACCGGCGTGGACTTACTCAAACGCCTCATCGACTCGTAACTTTCAGGAGCCCCTCATGGCATTCACCACGCTCGACGCAAAAACCGCACTGATCGTCATCGATTTGCAGCAGGGCATTGTTGCGCTGCCCACCGCGCATCCCACCGGCGAAGTCGTCAAGCGCTCGGCTGCCGTCGCCGACGCGTTTCGCCGCCATGGTCTACCCGTGGTGCTCGTCAACGTGACCGGCGGTGCGCCGGGCCGCGCGGAACAGGCACGCCCATCCGGCGACTTCCCCGCCGGCTTCGCGGACCTCGTGCCCGAGATCAACGCGCAGCCGTCGGATCATCGGGTCACCAAGCGCACCTGGGGCGCATTCACGAACACCGATCTCGAAGCCTATCTGCGCGAGCAAGGCGTCACGCAAGTGGTGCTGGTGGGCGTGGCAACCAGCATCGGGGTCGAATCCACCGCGCGCTACGCCAACGAACTCGGCTTCAACGTCACGCTGGTCGTCGACGCCATGACCGACCTCCATGCGGACGCTCACACCAACAGCATCACGCGCATCTTCCCGCGTATCGGCGAGACCGGCACGACGCAGGAACTGCTCGCGTTGCTCGAGCACTCGCGCGCATGATGTCAGGTTCGACCGTCTATCGAAGCCCGCGCGCCGGGCTAACCTCGCACGGGGAAACAATCCGGTGACAGGCACTTTCCGTTCGCTGCGCAATTTCAATTACCGGGTCTGGGCGAGCGGCGCGATCGTCTCCAACATCGGCACGTGGATGCAGCGCACGGCGCAGGACTGGCTCGTCCTCACGGAACTCACCCAGCACAATGCGACTTCGGTGGGGATCGTCATGTCGCTGCAGTTCGGGCCGCAACTGCTGCTGTTGCCGCTCACCGGTTATGCGGCCGATCACTTCGACCGCCGCAAGCTGCTGTTCGCCACCCAGGCGGCCATGGGTGCTTGCGCACTGGGCCTCGGCATTCTCACCGTCACCGGGCTCGTGCAGTTATGGCACGTCTATGTGTTCGCGGGGCTGCTCGGCTGCGTCACCGCGTTCGACTCGCCGGTGCGGCAGACCTTCGTGTCCGATCTGGTCGGCGAAGCGGATCTGTCGAACGCCGTCGGACTGAACTCCACTTCGTTCAACATGGCGCGCATGGTCGGGCCCGCGGTTGCCGGATTGCTGATCGCATCGGTCGGCACCGGCTGGGTGTTTCTCATCAACGCGCTGTCTTTCGTCGCCGTGCTCGGGTCGCTGCGCATGCTGCGGCTGAACGAACTGCATCTGAGACCGCACGCGGCGCGCTCGCGCGGCAGTTTCGTGGAAGGCTTCAAGTATGTCGGGAAGCGTCCCGATCTCGTGACCGCGCTGTTGATGCTGTTCCTGATCGGCACCTTCGGTCTGAACTTCCCGATCTTCATTTCGACGATGTCGGTCACGGCGTTTCATGCGGGCGCCAGCGAATACGGCGTGCTGAGTTCGACCATGGCGATCGGCTCCGTGACCGGCGCGCTGCTCGCCGCGCGCCGCGCTAAACCGCGCATGGTGCTGCTGCTCAGCGCGGCGGCCATGTTCGGGGTGGGCTGTACGCTAGCTTCGCTGATGCCGAGCACCCTGTTATTCGGCCTGATGCTCATCGCGATCGGCGTCTCCACGCAGACCTTCTCGACGTCCACCAACAGTCTCGTACAGGTCACCACCGAGCCTGCCATGCGCGGCCGCGTGATCGCGATTCTGCTGGCTATTTTAATGGGTGGTACGCCGCTCGGCGCGCCGGTCGTCGGCTGGGTCGCGGACCGTTTCGGCCCGCGCTGGGCACTTGGGGTAGGCGCGGCTTCGGGATTCGCGGCGGCGCTCGTCGGCTTGCTTTATTTCGTGAAATACCGCCAGTTGCGCGTGTATATCGAAGCGGGACGTCTGCGCTACAGCGTCGACGATCCGCGACAGGCGCCCGCCTATGTCAGCCCCGCTGCGGCGGTGCAAAACGCTGTGTTGAGCGAAGCGGAAGAAGATTCGTCCGCGGGCGTTTAAGAGGCCGTTGCCGCGCGCAGATGCGAAAAAGCCGCGCCTGACTCTTGTCGGGCGCGGCTTTTTATCGTTGCAATGATCCAGCCGAACGAGTTACTTCGCCACCGGCATCGTAAATTCAGCACCCTTGGCGATGCTATCCGGCCAGCGCTGCATGATGCTCTTGTAGCGCGTGTAGAAGCGCACACCCTCTTCGCCGTAAGCGTGATGGTCGCCGAACAGCGAACGCTTCCAGCCGCCGAACGAGTGCCATGCCATTGGCACCGGAATCGGCACGTTGATGCCGACCATGCCCACCTGAATCTGCCGGCCGAACGCGCGCGCCACGCCGCCGTCCGAGGTGAACAGCGACACGCCGTTGCCGAATTCGTGCGCGTTGATCAGATCCACGGCGCTCGCGAAATCGGGCACCCGCACCACTGCCAGCACCGGGCCGAAAATCTCTTCCTTGTAGATCTTCATGTCCGTGCCGACATGGTCGAACAGCGTGCCGCCGACAAAGAAGCCTTCTTCGCTTGCCACCGGATGCGCGCGGCCGTCGACGATCAGCTTCGCGCCTTCCGCCTCGCCCGACGCGATATAACCCGTCACCTTGGCCTTATGTTCAGCGGTAACCAACGGACCCATTTCAGCGTCGAGATGTTCGCCGTTCTTGATCACCAGCGACTTGACGCGCGGCACCAGCTTTTCGATCAGCTTGTCGGCCACGTTGCCGACCGCCACCGCAACCGAAATCGCCATGCACCGCTCGCCGGCCGAACCATAGGCCGCGCCGATCAATGCATCGACAGCTTGATCCAGATCGGCGTCGGGCATCACCACCAGATGATTCTTCGCGCCGCCGAGCGCCTGCACGCGCTTGCCGCGCTTCGACGCTTCCGTGTGAATGTATTCGGCGATCGGCGTCGAGCCCACGAACGACAGCGCCGCGACGTCCGGGTGATCGATCAGCGCATCCACGGCCACCTTGTCGCCGTTGACCACGTTGAACACGCCGTCCGGGAGACCGGCCTCCTTCAGCAATTGGGCGAGACGCAGCGACGCCGACGGATCACGTTCCGACGGCTTCAGCACGAATGTATTGCCGCAGGCCAGCGCGACCGGGAACATCCACATCGGCACCATGACGGGGAAGTTGAACGGCGTGATACCCGCGACGACGCCCAGCGCCTGCCGCAGATTCCAGTTGTCGATGCCGCCGCCGATCTGGTCGGTGAAATCCGTCTTCAGCAGGTTCGGAATGCCGCACGCGAACTCGACCACTTCGATGCCGCGCACCACTTCGCCTTGCGCGTCCGTGAACACCTTGCCGTGTTCGCGTGTAATCAGCATTGCCAGTTCGTCGTGATGCTGGTTCAGCAACTCCTTGAACTTGAACAGAATGCGCGCGCGCTTGATCGGTGCCGTTTCGCTCCAGGCGGGAAAGGCGGCCTTGGCGGCCTGCACCGCCGCGTCGACTTCTTCGACCGACGCCAGCGCGACCGAGGCGCTCACCTTGCCGGTGGCGGGATTGAACACGTCCTTGAAGCGGCCGCTGGTCGGCGCGGCCGGCGCGCCGCCGATGTAGTGGCCCAGCTGCTGCACCGACAGCTTCGCTTGTTCGTTCACTGCATTCATGTCCTTACCTCGTGTTCGGGATAAACCGCGGCGCGTCGGCACCGGGCCATAGGCAAAAAATCAGGCTACGTCGCCTCGCGCCAGAGCGGTAATCCGCTCGTCGGCAGGCTCCATGAGACCGCCAACTGTATCGACGGCGCCGGTCATACTCCCGATACAGCCAATTAAAACCGCGCCTCACTGTATTGTTTTTTGTGTGGCAACTGTATTGGGACGCGAACTTTATCGAGGCCTTGGCGGGGCGGCGACGCAAAGCAGTCAAAACCCGCCCACGCCGCGCGTCACCAGCGCATACGGCCCGCTCGTCAACTGTTCCCGGAGAAATTCG
Organism: Paraburkholderia sp. BL17N1; assembly: GCF_003634175.1. Taxonomy (NCBI): domain Bacteria; kingdom Pseudomonadati; phylum Pseudomonadota; class Betaproteobacteria; order Burkholderiales; family Burkholderiaceae; genus Paraburkholderia; species Paraburkholderia sp. BL17N1. The sequence goes on along the minus strand of NZ_RBIW01000002.1, from coordinate 2,547,578 downwards.
ATGCACACCTGGATCTTCGCCGACGACGACAGCCGCTCCGCCGTCACCGCCCACACGTCCGCGGACTGCATGTAATCAGGCAGCACGCGCACCAGTTCGCCGGCGCGCAGGCTCTCGGCCACGTCCCAGATCGACACCATCACCACGCCGTAGCCGTCTCTCGCCCACTGCACGACGATATCGCTGAGATTGGACGCGACGGTGCCCGTCACCTTCACGCTCTTTTCGCCGTCGGGGCCGCTCAGACGCCAGACGCCGAAGCGGTCGTCGCGTCCGCGAAACAGCAGGCAGTCGTGCTGGGCCAGTTCGGCCAGTTCGAGGGGCACGCCGCGCCGTTCCAGATACTCCGGCGACGCGCAGAGTATCCGCGCGCTCTCCACCATCTTGTGCGCGATCAGGTGCGGTTCATGCACTTCGCCCACGCGAACGTCGATATCGAAGTTCTCGCCGACCAGATCGGCGCGCCGGTCCAGCAATTCCAGCCAGATCTCTAGATTCGGATGACGCTGACGCAGCAAGGCCAGAATCGGCGACACGTGTTTGCGGCCGAGCCGCAGGCTGGTGCTGATGCGCAGCAAGCCGCGCAGTTCGGTGCGGCGGTCGGCGAACGCATCGGCCATGCCTTGCACGTCGTCGAGTATTTTCTGCGCCCACTGCAAAGCGGCCTCACCGTCGCTCGTCACGCTGACCCGGCGCGTGGTGCGCTGAAAGAGCTTCACGCCAAGACTCGCCTCCAGCATGGCGATACGCTTGCTGACATGTGAAGGCGACAAACCCATTTCCGTCGATGCCGCCACGAAGCTGCCCCGGCGCGCGATGTTGCAGAACAACTGCAGATCGCGCAGGAAAGACTCATTGCTGGCTGTGAGCGCATTCTGATTTTCCATCTGGCCGCATTGTGTCCGTGCAGAAGCACATTACCCTAGCCTTAACGAGCCCACCGGGCAAGCGACGCTGGCGGGATGAATTGCTCGGTACAACCAGGTACTCGTTAACCCTGTATTCGAAAGACCGCTTCGCTGCACAGCAACATTCCAGGTGCCCGGAAAGCAGATCGCGCGGTCGGGTCCAGGTAAATCCTGGCTTGCATAGTTTTGCTTTCAGTACGCCAATGAATCAGCCGTAGAAGCTGATCAAAAAACATTTCTGTTATGGAGACGACATGGAAACGACTACCTCGGCGGGCGGCCACGAGCGCCGCTCGCAGGCTCGCAAAGCAACCGCCAGCGGCTGGATCGGCTCGGCACTCGAGTACTACGACTTCTTTATCTACGCCCAGGCGGCGGCCCTGATCTTTCCGCAATTGTTCTTTCCCTCGGGCAATCCGAAGATCGCCATCGTGGCTTCGCTCGCCACTTACGGCGTGGGTTATGTCGCACGGCCAATCGGTGCGGTGGTGCTCGGGCACTGGGGCGATACCCACGGCCGCAAGAACGTTCTGCTGGTCTGCATGTTCCTGATGGGCTTCTCGACGATGGCAGTCGCCTTTCTGCCTACCTATCACAGCGTCGGACTGCTTGCGCCCACCCTGCTGGTGGTGCTGCGCCTGATTCAGGGTTTCGCCGTGGCCGGTGAAATCTCGGGCGCGAGTTCGATGATTCTCGAACACGCACCATTCGGGCGGCGCGGTTACTACGCCAGTTTTACGCTGCAAGGCGTGCAGGCGGGCCAGATTCTCGCCGCCGCGGTGTTCCTGCCGCTCGCCTACTTCATGGACGAGAGTTCGTTCAATTCGTGGGGCTGGCGCATCCCGTTTCTGCTGAGCGCGGTGGTGCTGATTGCCGGCTACATCATTCGCCGCGAAGTCCATGAAACGCCCGCCTTCACCAAGGAAGACGCGAGCGGCAACGTACCCAGGTCGCCGATTGTCGATGCCTTCCGCTACAACTGGCCCGACATGGTGCGCGTGATTCTTTGCTCGCTGATGAACGTGATTCCGGTCGTCGCCACCATCTTCGGCGCGGCCTATGCGGTGCAGGCGTCGTACGGCATCGGTTTTTCCAAGAGCGTCTATCTGTGGATTCCGGTGATCGGCAACATCGTCGCCGTGCTGGTCATTCCCTATGTGGGCAATCTGTCCGACCGGATCGGGCGGCGCCTGCCCATCGTCGTCGGCGCGCTCGGCGCGGGTCTGCTGTCGTTCGGTTACCTGTACGCGATCAGCATCCGCAACGTGCCGCTTGCCATCGTGATGTCGATCCTCATGTGGGGCATCATCTATCAAGGCTATAACGCGATCTTCCCGAGCTTCTATCCGGAACTGTTCCCGACCCGCTCACGCGTTTCCGCCATGGCCATCGGCCAGAACATCGGCACGACGATCACCGCCCTGCTGCCCGCGCTGTTCGCCTATGTCGCGCCGCCCGGATCGACCAATGTGCCGCTCATCATCGGCACGATCACGTTCGCCATCACCATCGTTGCCGCGGTGACCGCATGGACCGCACGCGAGAACTACCGCGTCAAGTTGAGCGATCTGGGCGAACCCAATGCGGTGCCGATCGATAAGGCCAGCTACGACCGGATGCGGGCCGAGACCATGGCAGAAACCAAAAAAGCCCTCGCGTAAGCCAATTCGATCGAACTTCAAAGGAATCGATCCATGACCACCATCCGGATCGCCGTGGCCGGCGCGGGCTATATCGGCCGCGCTCACATGGCTGTCGCGCAGCAGAGCGGCACGTGCACGCTGTCGGCGATCGTCGACCCGTCGCCGACGGCACAGGCGCTCGCCGACCAGGCCGGCGTGCCGCTTTACCGGACGCTCGAAGAACTGCTCGAACGCGATCGCCCGGACGGCGTGATCCTGGCCACGCCGAACCAGTTGCATGTGGAGCACGCGCTGATCTGTCTCGCGGCCGGCGTGCCCACGCTGCTCGAGAAACCGATCGCGTCCACGGTCGATGAGGCCGAAACGCTGGTCGGCGAAGTCGAACACCGCGGCGTGCCGTTGCTGATCGGGCATCATCGCGCGCACAGTCCGATCATGGCCCGTGCGAAGCAACTGATCGACGAAGGCCGGCTCGGCAAACTGGTCGCGGTGATGGGCAGCGCGGTCTTCTTCAAACCGGATGAGTACTACGCCGACGCCCCCTGGCGGCGCGAGCCGGGCGGCGGTCCGATCCTGCTGAATATGATTCACGAGGTGCACAACCTGCGCATGCTGTGCGGCGATATCGTGGCCGTGCAGGCGTTTTCGTCGCACGCCACGCGCGGTTTTCCGGTCGAAGACACAGTAGCGATCAACCTGCGCTTCGCGAGCGGCGCGCTCGGCAGCTTCATGCTGTCGGACACGGCCGCAAGCGCGCGTAGCTGGGAACAGACGTCGCAGGAAAACAAGGCTTATCCCACGTATCCGGATGAAGACTGTTACGTCATTGCGGGCACCTTCGGCTCGCTCGCCGTGCCCACCATGCGGCTGAAAACCTATGGCAAGGCCGAGGATCGTTCGTGGTGGAAGCCATTTCAGGTCGGCGTCGCCGAGATGACTCGCGACGATCCGCTCAAGCTTCAGCTCGAACATTTCGTGCGCGTGATCCGCAAAGACGTCAAACCGCTCGTGAGCGCCCGCGACGGCCTGCAAAATCTGCGCATTACCGAGGCGATCGTCGAAGCGGCCAATACCGGTTGCGCGGTCGACACGAGGTCCGCGCTCGCGGCGGCGCGCTGATGCCGCCCGGCCTTTACTGAATCCATTGCTCCAGAGACATCCCATGAAAACCTTCGTGATGCTTCACGGCATCAACCACAACATGTTCGGCAAGCGCGATCCCGCGCAATACGGCACCGTGACGCTGGCCGAAATCGACAGCAGTCTGCAGGCATTGGGCAAGGAACTAGGCGTCCAGGTCGAGAGCTTTCAGACCAACAGCGAAGCCGCCATGTGCGAACGCATCCACCAGGCTTTCACGGACAATGCGCACGGCGTCATGATCAACGCCGGCGCGTGGACGCATTACAGCTACGGCATTCGCGATGCGCTGGCGATCCTGACAGTGCCGGTGGTAGAGGTCCACATGTCGAACATCCACGCGCGCGAACCATTCCGGCACGTGTCCGTGTTCGCGGAAGTCGTCAAAGGGCAGATTTGCGGCTTTGGTGTGGACAGTTATTTGCTGGGGTTGCGGGCGGCTGTATCGGCGGCGGCCGCTTAACCAACGGGGCTCTTTCTTCGCCGCGCTCGGGGTCGTTCACCGTGCGCGGCGAATGCTCCATCAGCGCCATGCGTCGGTCAGTTCGTTGGCCAGCACCATCTTTTCGCGGATCACTTCGATAAAGCCGGCGTCCGCAGCACCCTGTGCCTTGAGGAATTTGAGCGCGGCGGAATGCACGGCACGCATCGCCCTTCCGTCGATGCCGCTCATACGCGCCGCACCGCGCCGCGTCTCGTCCACCAGATCGCGTGCGCTGCTGAAGTCAGGCGATAATCCGCTCTGCACTTCGAACTCCGCGCGCAAACCCGCCGCATAGTCGCGCGATGTTCCGAGCCGGTCCATGTCGATCAGCAGATCGACGCCGCCCGCCATGCGCAACGCACACAGAATCCACAACGCAACGAACGCCCGATACGCATTATTGCCTTCGGCCGTGCGCGCATACTGCTCGCAGGCCATTGCATAAGCGTCATCCGAAGTGGGCGCGGTGGGCGGCAAGCTCACGCCGCAAATCTCGATAGCCTGCCTGACTAACGGGTCCGCCTGATTCAACCCCAGCACCCGAAACGGTGCGGCCACGAAAAACGGATTGCTCCATTGCCGGCCAAGCAGCCACCCCGAAGCGAACTGCGACGCGGGATTTCGCAGCACACCCACATGCATGGCCTGCGGAAAAGCCTGTTTGAGCCACGGCAATCGGCCGGACGAACGGCAAAACTTGAAGACAGGCACGCTGCCTTGTTCGGTGGTGCGCTCGCAAAGATTGCGTAAATAGGCCTGCAATGCGGGAAATTCCGCGTCCGGTACGCGAGCGAAGCGGTCGAGGCTGAACCCCCGGCGGTAACCGTCCACACCGCGAGCGCCGTCGCGCAAAAACGGGCGATATTCGTCGAAATACGGCGCGTCGAGCGGCGGGTGTCCCGACGTCAGCGTGGGGCGCGACGCGGACACATCGGCCAGACTCAGATCCGCGAGCACGTTGCTGAGCGGTTCATAAAAGGCGGTCACGGTGTCGAGTTCGCGCAGTCGTGACCAGACCCATGTTCCCGCACTACGCCAGCCTGTATGCAGAAATACAGCCTGTTTCAAGGCGCTGTTCCGCGCTGCATCGTTTGACGGGTCATGCGGCGACCCATAGGACAACGGCATGTGGACTTCTCTTTAATGAAAGGTAATCGGTGCAAGCGTCTACTTTAGCGGCGCGCGCCGCCTGCGTGACAGAAGCATCACTTTACCTTGCAAGCGTCACCGCGTTCGCCGGTGCGCGTGTCAACCCGAACTGGAAACGCCAGTCCAAACACTTTAAGCTGCCAGTCTTCCGAACCAAAACGCCGCTCATATGAACGATTCGGCCGATATCCGCTTCCTGTTGACGCTGCGCGAAAGCGGCAGCCTGGTCGCCGCGGCGCGCAAGCTGGGGCTGTCGCCTTCGGCGGTCACGCAGCGTCTTCAGCAACTGGAAAAGAAACTGGGCGCGCAACTGGTGAACCGCACGGCACGCCGCCTGCAGTTCACGGACGAAGGCACGCTGCTGTGCGAACGCGGCGCCGACCTCGTCCAGCAGTTCGACGCGCTGTTCGAAGATCTGCAGATGCGCCGCGGCGGACTCGTCGGCACGCTGAAAATCAACGCGCCGCTGGGGTTTGGGCGGCGGCATCTCGCACCCGCGATTGCCGATTTCCAGCAGCGGAATCCGGATGTCGACGTCGCGCTCACGCTTTCCGACAAGCCGCTGACCGAGACGATGGATCGCTTCGATATCGTCGTGCACATTGGCGAGCTGCCGGTGTCGAATCTGATCGGCTACACGATTGCGCCGAATGCGCGCTTCGTCTGCGCGGCGCCCGCGCTGATCAAGCGAATCGGCACGCCGGAATCTCCGGACGAATTGAGCAAACTGCCCTGCATCGTGCTGCGCGAGAACAACGAAGATGTCTCGTTGTGGCAGTTCAGCAAGGGCCGCACGCGCCGCAGCGTGAGGGTGTCCGCTCATTTGAGTTGCAACGACGGTGACGTGATCCGCCAGTGGGCATGCGAAGGACGCGGCGTGATCCTGCGCTCCGAATGGGACGTGGCCGAAGATATCGCGAAGGGCAAGTTGGTCCGTCTGCTACCCGGCTGGAAAGCGCCGGATGCCGACGTCATGGCGCTTACGCATCAACGCGCGGGCCTGCCGGCACGCACTCGCCATTTCATGCAGTATCTGCAAAGCAGGTTCAGGCCGCAGCCGCCCTGGCGGCGATGAATGTTCAAAACCAATTCCGGTGCAGTCGCAAAACGGATCATTCAATCTGACCGAATCTATGAGTTAGCCAATTTGAACGTCACGCCACCGGTGAAACTTTATAATCAGTTCACCGTCCGCTGCTGGTCAAATCAATCATGACTCTTGCCACCGTGCCCGCCGCCTATCCCAAAGCCGTCCTGTTCGATCTGCTGACCGCCCTGCTCGATTCGTGGACCTCATGGAATCGCGCGGCCGGTTCCGAGCAGGCGGGCCGGACATGGCGCGCCGCGTATCTGCGGCTGACCTACGGCTGCGGCTCATACATTGCGTATGAACAACTGGTGCGCGAAGCCGCCACCCAGGTCGGCCTGCCCGAATCCGCTGCGCTCGCGCTCGAAGCGGACTGGCCGATGCTCACGCCGTGGAGCGGCGCCCTCGACGCGCTGCAAACGCTCGCGCCGCATTGCAAGCTGGCGGTCGTCACCAACTGCTCCACGCGCCTCGGCACGCAGGCGGCGCACCTTTTGCCGGTCCGCTGGGATGCGATCGTCACCGCCGAAGAGGCCGGCGTGTACAAACCGGACCCGCTGCCCTACCGCCTCGCGCTCGACAAACTCGGCGTGCAAGCTCACGAAGCGGCGTTCGTGGCCGGCTCCAGCTACGACATGTTCGGCACCGCCGCCATCGGCATGCGGACCTATTGGCACAACCGCGTCGGCCTGCCGCTCGTAGCCGGCGCGCAGCCGCCCGATATCCAGTCCGCGACGCTGGACTCGCTCGTTCCGTGGCTCGCTCGCTTCGGCACCAGCCAGCATGACCACGCATAACCCCATTTCCCGGTGAAAGCATGAAACTCGACCAGATTGAAACTCCAGCCGCGTTGATCGACATCGCGCGGATGCAAAGGAACATCGCGCGAATGCAAGGGCGTATGAACACGCTCGGCGTCGCGTTTCGTCCGCACGTGAAGACCACCAAATGCATCGACGTGGTCCGCGCGCAGATCGCTGCCGGCGCGCGCGGCATCACGGTGTCCACATTGAAGGAAGCCGAGGCGTTCTTCGCCGCCGGCGTCGACGACATTCTTTACGCCGTCAGCATGGCCCCGTCGAAGCTGCCTAGAGCGCTCGCGCTGCGCCGCCAGGGCTGCAATCTGAAGCTCGTGGTCGACAATCCGACCGCCGCCTCGGCCATCGCCGCATTCGGCGATCAGCATGGCGAAACCTTCGAGGTGTGGATCGAAGTGGATACGGACGGTCATCGTTCCGGCATCACGCCGGAACAGGACACGCTGCTCGAAGTCGGCCGGATTCTGCATGAGAACGGTGTGAAGGTGGGTGGTGTGATGACCCATGCCGGCTCGAGTTACGAGCTCGATACGCCCGAAGCACTCGCCGCGCTCGCTGAGCAGGAACGCGCAGGCTGCGTGCGCGCCGCGCAGCGGCTGCGCGAAGCCGGCATTGCTTGCCTGGCCGTCAGCGTCGGTTCGACGCCAACGGCCCTCGCTGCCACGCAGTTGGAGGGCGTCACGGAAGTGCGCGCCGGGGTGTACGTGCTGTTCGATCTGGTCATGCACAACGTCGGCGTGTGCGCGCTCGACGACATCGCGCTCAGCGTGCTCGCCACCGTGATCGGTCATCAGGCGGACAAGGGCTGGGCGATTCTCGACGCGGGCTGGATGGCGATGAGCCGGGATCGCGGTACGTCGAAGCAGTCGCACGATTTCGCTTACGGCCAGCCGTGCCTGTTGAACGGCACGCCGCTGCCCGGCTATGTGGTCAGCGGCGCCAATCAGGAGCACGGCATCCTCTCGCCGACAACGGACAGCGCGCAGGCCCACGACGATGTCACACAGCGCTTCCCGATCGGCATGAAGCTGCGCATTCTGCCGAATCACGCGTGCGCTACCGGCGCGCAGTTTCCCGAGTATCACGCGGTGGCGCCGGATGGCGACAGCGTGGAGTGGCGGCGCTTCCAGGGCTGGTGAAACAGGAGGCGCCAGCGCATGGCACCTCTATTGCGCAGCGCCGAGGGTGCGATCAAGCTCTACGGCGACGGCCGCTGCACAAGGCAGTCGCATATCGCAAGACGATTTCGCCCACCAACGTGGGCTACTATCCGCGTCGCTTTGCGCGTCCAAGGAGCGACGCATGCACGACAACGCAGCGAACACCACGACACCCGACTCGCGCCGCTGAGCCGCTGAGCCGCTGAGCCGCTGCCCCGCCACCTCACTCCTCCTCTTCCTCCAGCCCCGCCAGCAGATCGTCCACCGCGCGATATACGCGCTCGACGATCTCCGGCCCCACCTTGCGCTCCAACGCGCGGTAATGCGCTTCGAGATCCTTCGAAATCACGCGCACCAATTCCGCGCTCGTGTCCGTCAGCGACACCAACACGCGCCGCTGGTCTTCGGCGAACCGCTCCTTGGTCACCAGTTCCATGCTCTCCATGCGCGCGAGCACACCGGCCATGCTCGGGCTCGAAATCGTGCAGATATCGGAGATGTGACGTGGTTCCATCGGGCCGTGCTCGTTGAGCGCGCGGATCACGCGCCACTGCTGTTCGGTCAATCCATGCGCGGTAATCAGCGGACGAAACCGCTCCATCATTTTTTCTCTGGCGCGCAGCAACAGCATGGGCAGGTTGCGGTGCAAAACTCGGGTCGAGGCGGAAGCGGACATGTTGGAAGATGATTTAAAAGCAGCCGTCGAAGCTTAAGGGAAAACCCGCGATCAGCCGACAGGCTATTGACCATGGATGATATCAAGCGCAATACTACTAACATGTTAGTGTTTTTGCCGAGAGACAGCTAATTTATGTTTGCACTTGCCGATCATCTGCTGCATCCCGAAGGCGAGGCGCTGCCGCGCGACGTGGATGCGCGCGCCGCGGCCGCGCTGCTCGCTCGTGGCACGGCCTGCCGCGCGCCGGTTCGCGGCGCTGTCTATGGAACCTTGCTGAACGACTGCGCCGCGCTCGCCGCGCTGGGCGACGCGGTGCACGCCGCGCCGTATAAAGCGCCGCCGCAAGCGCCGGTGCTTTATCTGAAGCCGCGCAATACGCTCGCCGGACATCGCGCGCGAGTGGTCGTGCCGGACGACGCGTTGGGGGTGGAAGTCGGCGCGTCGCTCGGCGTCGTGATCGGCCGCACTGCAACACGGGTCAGCGTGGCCCAGGCGTTCGACTATATCGCCGGCTACACGCTGGTCGCCGATCTCAGCGTGCCGCATGCGAGCGTGTACCGGCCGTCGGTGCGATTCCGGGCGCGCGACGGCTTCTGCGTCGTCGGACCCGCCGTGGTTGCATCGCATCATGTTGCGACGCCGGATAATCTGGCGATCCGGGTTCAGCTCGGGTCACGGGACGCATTCACGGCGAGCACCGCGTCGTCGGTACGCAACGTCGCGCAATTGCTCGCGGACGTCACCGATTTCATGACGCTCAGCGCGGGCGACGTCATCACGCTCGGCGTGCCGCACGGTTCGCCTGTCGCGTATATCGGCGACACGGCCACGCTGTCGATCGGCGCCATGCCGCCGCTCACGGTGTCGTTCGTCGGCGCCGAAGAAGAACAAGAAGGAGCACAGCCATGATGCGTGGCCGCGTTGCGTATGCAGGCGCGATTCACGAAGCCTATCCCGACGCCAACGGCGTGCGTCTCGCGGATGGCCGCGTGCGTCGCGAAGATGAAGTGGTATGGCTCGCGCCGATCGAAGTCGGCACGATCTTCGCGCTCGGCCTGAACTATGCCGAGCATGCGAAGGAATTGCAGTTCAACAAGCAGGAAGAGCCGCTCGTGTTTCTCAAGGGGCCGGGCACGGTGGTCGGCCATCGCGGCGTGACGCGCCGCCCCGCCGACGTCGCCTTCATGCACTACGAGTGCGAACTGGCGGTGGTGATCGGGCAAACCGCGAAGAACGTGAAGCGCGACAACGCCATGCAGCATGTGGCGGGTTACATGATTGCGAACGACTACGCGATCCGCGACTACCTGGAAAACTATTACCGCCCCAACCTGCGGGTCAAGAATCGCGACGGCGGCACGGTGCTGGGCCCCTGGTTCGTCGACGCCGCCGACATCGAAGACGTGACGCAACTCGAATTGCGCACCTTCGTGAACGGCACGCGGCAGCAACACGGCAACACGCGCGATCTCGTCACCGGCATTCCGGCGCTGATTGAGTACCTGAGCAGCTTCATGACCCTCGCGCCTGGCGACGTGATCCTGACCGGCACGCCCGAAGGCATCGTCAACGTCAATGCGGGCGACGAAGTGGTCTGCGAAATCGACGGCCTGGGCCGTCTCGTCAACACGATTGCATGCGACGCGGACTTCAACCGCGCCTGAGCGACAGCGAGAGAAACAGAAAAGGACACAGCAATGCGAATCGAGCATCTGATCAACGGTAAAGCGAGCGCGGCGAAAGACTACTTTGAAACGGTCAATCCGGCCACGCAAGAGGTACTCGCCGAAGTCGCGCGAGGCGGCGCGGAAGAAGTCGACGCCGCCGTGCGCGCCGCCAAAGACGCGTTTCCCGCATGGGCCGCCAAGCCCGCCGCGGAACGCGCGAAACTGGTGCGCAAGCTTGGCGAACTGATCGCGAAGCACGTGCCGGAAATCTCCGAGACCGAAACGAAAGACACCGGCCAGACAATCTCGCAAACGCGCAAGCAACTCGTGCCGCGCGCCGCCGACAACTTCAGCTATTTCGCCGAGATGTGCACGCGTGTTGACGGCCATACGTACCCGACCGACACGCATCTGAACTACACGCTGTTCCATCCGGTCGGCGTATGCGCGCTAATCTCGCCATGGAACGTGCCGTTCATGACGGCCACATGGAAAGTCGCTCCCTGTCTCGCGTTCGGCAATACCGCGGTATTGAAGATGAGCGAACTCTCCCCGCTCACGGCCTCCATGCTTGGCAAGCTCGCGCTCGAAGCCGGTATTCCCGCCGGCGTGCTGAACGTGGTGCACGGCTTCGGCAAGGACACCGGCGAGCCGCTGGTCGCGCATCCGGACGTGCATGCCGTGTCGTTCACGGGCTCGACGGCGACCGGCAACCGCATCGTGCAAACCGCGGGGCTGAAGAAGTTTTCGATGGAACTCGGCGGCAAGTCGCCATTCGTGATTTTCGACGACGCCGATTTCGAACGCGCGCTCGACGCCGCCGTCTTCATGATCTTCTCGAACAACGGCGAACGCTGCACGGCGGGCTCGCGCATCCTCGTGCAACGAGCAATTTACGCGCGCTTTGCCGAGCGTTTCATCGAGCGTGCGAAGCGTTTGACGGTGGGCGATCCGCTGTCCGACAGCACCATTGTCGGCCCCATGATCAGTCAGGGCCATCTGGCGAAGGTGCGCAGCTATATCGAACTCGGCTCGAAAGAAAGCGCGACGCTCGCGTGCGGCGGCCTCGACATGCCTGAGTTGCCCGAGGCCATGCGCAAAGGCAACTTCGTGCAGCCCACCGTGTTCGTCGATGTCGACAATCGCATGCGCATCGCGCAGGAAGAGATTTTCGGCCCGGTCGCCTGCCTGATTCCGTTCGACGACGAAGCCGACGCGATCAAACTCGCCAACGACATCTCCTACGGCCTGTCGAGTTATATCTGGACCGAGAACACGGGTCGCGCATTGCGCGTCGCCGCCGCCGTCGAAGCCGGCATGTGCTTCGTCAACAGCCAGAACGTGCGCGATCTGCGCCAGCCGTTCGGCGGCACCAAGGCATCGGGCGTGGGCCGCGAAGGCGGCACGTGGAGCTATGAAGTGTTTCTCGAACCGAAGAATGTTTGCGTCTCGCTGGGCTCGCATCACATTCCGCGCTGGGGCGCTTGAGCCATTAATACGCTTCGTGCGCCAAGGCCTGGTGCCCCGCGCGGAGCAGCCACACCGAACAGGAGACCGCGATGGGCAAACTCGCGCTGGCAGCAAAAGTGACGCACGTCCCGTCGTTATATCTGTCCGAACTCGACGGTCCGCATAAAGGCTGCCGTCAGCCGGCGATCGACGGCCATCATGAAATCGGCCGGCGCTGCCGTGAACTCGGCGTCGATACGATCGTCGTATTCGACGTGCATTGGCTCGTGAACAGCGAATACCACATCAATTGCGCGCCGAAGTTCGAAGGCGTCTATACGAGCAATGAACTGCCGCACTTCATCAAGAACATGCCGTACGCGTATCCGGGCAATGTCGAACTCGGCAATCTGATCGCGGAAGTCGCCAATGAGATGGGCGTGAAAAGCCGCGCGCACAGCGAGACCACGCTCGAACTCGAATACGGCACGCTGGTGCCGATGCGTTATATGAACGGCGATCAGCATTTCAGGACCGTCTCGGTAGCGGGCTGGTGCATGTGGCACGACCTCGACACCAGCGCGCGCTTCGGCCTCGCGGTGCGCAAGGCCATCGAGGAACGTTATGACGGCACCGTGGCGATTCTGGCGAGCGGCTCGCTCAGCCACCACTTCGCCAACAACGGCACGGCCGAGCAGTTCATGCACAAGGTGTGGAGTCCGTTTCTCGAACAGATGGACCGCAAGGTGGTCGAGTTGTGGGAAGCCGGTGACTGGAAAACCTTCTGCGAAATGCTGCCGCTCTATAACGAAAAATGCTGGGGCGAAGGCGGCATGCACGACACCGCGATGCTGCTCGGCGCGCTGGGCTGGGACCGCTACGACGGCAAGGTGGAAGTTGTGACGCCGTATTTCGGCAGTTCGGGCACCGGCCAGATCAACGCGATCTTCCCGGTTACGCCGCTACCCGCCTGAATACGAGCCAAGGAGTTCACCGTGCCGCATCTGACTCTCGAATACAGCGCCAATCTCGCCGCTGAAGAAAGCATCGGCCAACTTTGCCGGGCCCTCGCGCAGTGCCTCGACGCGCAACGCGAGAACGAACAGCGCATTTATCCGCTTGGCGGCATCCGCGTGCGCGCGTTGCGGTGCGAGCAGTACTGCATCGCCGATGGCCGCGCCGGCGCCGCATTCCTGCACGCGAACCTGAAGATCGGCGCGGGCCGCTCCGAAGCGGCAAAAAAGGCCACCGGCGACGCGCTATTCGCGTTGATCAAGCAGCACTTCGCCACGGAATTCGAACAACACGGGCTGGCGTTATCGCTGGAGATCAATGAATTCAGCGAAGCCGGAACGTGGAAACATAACAACCTGCACGCACGCCTGAAGGCTGAACAGCGGCACTGAGAGAATCCATCATGCTAGATGAACAGACGATCCGCGAGCTCGCGGCACAACTCGACCAAGCCGAGAAAACGCGCACGCAACTGCGCCACTTCTCGGCCGCTTATCCGCAGATGACCGTGCAGGACGGCTATGCGATTCAACGCGAGTGGGTCAAGCTCAAGCTCGCCGAAGGCCACGTGATCAAGGGCCGCAAAATCGGCCTCACCTCGCGGGCGATGCAGCGCTCGTCGCAGATCGACGAACCCGACTACGCGCCGCTGCTTGACAGCATGTTCATCGAAAACGGTCAGGACATTCGTGCGGACCGCTTCATTGCGCCGCGTGTTGAAGTGGAACTGGCGTTCGTGTTGAGCAAGCCGTTGAAGGGTCCGGGGGTCACGCTATTCGATGTGCTGGACGCGACCGCTTACGTGACGCCGGCCGTGGAAATCATCGACGCGCGCATCGAACAGTTCGACCGCGAAACCAAAGCCCCGCGCAAGGTCTACGACACGATCTCCGACTTCGCGGCGAACGCAGGCATCGTGCTGGGCGGCCGGCCCGTGCGTCCGCTGGATGTCGACCTGCGCTGGGTCGGCGCGTTGCTCTACAAGAACGGCACCGTCGAAGAAAGCGGTCTCGCGGCCGCCGTGCTGAATCATCCGGCCACCGGTGTGGCCTGGCTGGCCAACAAAATCGCGCCGTACGATGAAACGCTCAACGCGAACGACGTGATTCTGAGCGGCTCGTTCACCAGTCCGATCATCGCGCGAGCAGGCGACACCTTCCACGTGGACTACGGCCCGCTGGGCGGCATCGGTTTGAATTTCATCTGAACTCATTTGAGCCGACACGCCATGTCTCTCCCGCAGAACACATTCAAGCGCGCGCTTGCCGAAGGCAAACCGCAATTCGGCCTGTGGGCCGCACTCGCCGACGCCTACGTGACCGAGTTGCTGGCCACCGCCGGCTTCGACTGGCTGCTGATCGACAACGAGCATGCGCCCAACGACGTGCGCAGCACGCTCGCGCAATTGCAGGCGGTGGCCGCATATGCGTCGCATCCGGTAGTGCGTCCGGTGCGCAGCGACAGCGCGCTGATCAAGCAATTGCTCGACATCGGCGCGCAGACCCTGTTGCTGCCGATGATCGACACCGTCGGGCAGGCCGCCGACGCGGTCGCGGCCACGCGCTATCCGCCGCAAGGCATTCGCGGCGTGGGCAGTGCGCTGGCGCGCGCATCGCGTTGGAACCGGATACCGGATTACCTGAACACGGCCGCGGACGAGTTGTGCGTGCTGGTGCAGGTGGAAACCGTGCAAGGCGTGGCGAATCTGCCGGCGATCTCGACGGTCGACGGCGTCGACGGTGTGTTTTTCGGTCCTTCGGACCTCAGCGCGTCGATGGGGCTGCTCGGCAAACCCGGTCATGCCAGCGTGCGCGAAGCGATTCGCGACGGCATCCAGAGCGTGCTGCGCGCGGGCAAAGCGGCCGGCGTGCTCGCGCCCGATCCCGCGATTGCCGCCGACTACCTCGAAGCGGGCGCGACTTTTGTGGCGGTCGGCACGGACACGGGTTTGCTGAGCCGCGCGGCGGCCGATCTGGCGGCGTCGTATAAAAAGACTGCGACGATGGCGGCATCGCCCAAGGGCGGGTACTGACCCGACCCGTTCAGCGCGAACCTGCAGGGCCGCGCCAAGGGAAAAAAGGAAACGCCCTATTCCCCCGCCGGCCAAGGCAAGCCCGGCGCCGACCAGTCGAGTTCCACCCCGATCACGGACCGCTCGGTGGCGAACTGCAGCGCCAGCGTCACGGCGATACACGGCCTGCCGCTCGCCAGCGAAAGATAAGGATTGCTCGACACCGCCGCGCCCGGCAGCAATACCGCGTTACGAAAATACGGCCGATGATCCCAGCGCGCATCGCGCGGATTCGCCACGGGTTGCAGCGAGGCCCCGTCCGCGCTCCATGCCGGCCCCCGCACCTCATGCCCGATCTGCCTGCCCGCGTCGTCGAGAATGAAACAGCTGACGCAGCGCTCGAACCTCGCCAGTTGAGCGAACGCGTCGTCCATGGCCACACCGGCCAGCAAGGCATCGGCAGCGAGCCGCAAGGCAACCCGGTAGGGCTCCACTTCGGTTTCGAACAACGCATGCTGATGCGCCCGCCCTTGCGCGATCACATCGAAAGCCTCATCGATACGCCGGTGCACCGACTCCGGCGGCGCGATCTCTTTAGCCGGCCGCCCCAGCAGATAACCCTGCGCGAAATCCACATTCGATTCCACCGCGAGAATCAGTTCTTCCGTGGTCTCCACGCCTTCGACGACCACCAGCATCCCCGCCAGATGCAGCAACGAAACCAGTTTCGGCAGAATCGGCTGCTCGGTGCCGTGACCCGTCGCGCGAATCAGTTCGCCGTCGAGCTTGACGAGGTCCGGGCGGATCCTGAGCAGCCGGTCGAGATTCGACTGGCCGGCGCCGAAATCGTCGACGGCGATCAGGAAACCGTGCTGGCGGTACAGCGCCGCCGCCCGCGACATGTCGTCGACGCTGCCGCCGTGCGATTCGAGAATCTCCAGAACCACGCGCTCAGGTTCGAGCCCCACCGCCCGCACGATTTTCGCCAGCTGATCGGCGTAGCCTTCCGCGATGAACGTGGCCGGCAGAATGTTGAGGAAGAGCCACGCGTCGTCCGGCAGCGACCGGCGTGCGCCGGCCAGATGCACGACGTGACTCGCGCGGTCGAGCGCGCCTTCGTCGCTCGAAGGCCGGGGCGCGAACAGCACCGCGGGCAGCACCAGCGTGCCGTCCTCCTGCTCGCCGCGCAGCAAGGCCTCGAAGCCCACCTGCTTCTGATGCGACAAACTGTAGAGCGGCTGAAAATGCGACGTGAGGTAGTACTCCTCCCAACGGTGCCGCCCCACGAGCGTTCCGCCTGCGTCGGATCCGTCGTCGGCCAGCAGTTGCAGCGCCTCGCGCGGCAACGCGCGCTCGGCGCATACCCGGTTTCTGCCGGAATGCTTGGCGCGCAGCAAGGCTTCGTCGGCGCGATCGAGCAGCACCATGATGCTTTCGCCGCTGCGGTGCTCGGCCACGCCGAAGCTCGCGGTCAGGCGGCCGTCCGGCCGCTCGATCGCGGCGATCGCCTGGCGCAGCCGTTCAGCCACATGAAGCGCGCCCGTGAGACCGTCGCCCAGCAGCAGCGCGAATTCCTCGCCGCCGATGCGGCTCACGCTGTCGTCCGCGGAGACCTCTTCCATCAGCACCTGGGCGACCTGGTACAGCGCCTGGTCGCCGACCGCATGGCCGAAGCGGTCGTTCAGGGATTTGAAGTTGTCGATGTCGAGAAAGATCGCGCTGATCCGCGTATCCGGCGTGACACTGTCGAGGCGGCGTTCGGCCTGTTTGACGAACGCGCGGCGGTTTTGCAGGCCGGTCAGCGGGTCAGTTGCGGCGAGTTGCGCGAGCTGGCTTTCCAGCAGAAAGTGGCTGCGGCGAAACCGGTAGAAGCCGAAGTGAAACACTGCGGAAGTCGGCACGCCGATCGCCACGATCCACATCCACACCACCGTCGCGACGTCATGCGTCAGCGGCGCGCCGAACAGCAGCGCGAACGCCGTGGCATAGAAGAGCACGCTGCCGGTGACGAAGTGCGTCGGCGTGAGCCATAGCGGCGCGGCGCAGATCGGTATCACGACCATGGCGGGCAGCGTCCACAGCAACGGTTGCGCCACGCCGACGATGTTCATCGCCATGCCCGCCACCAGCACCTGCGAGTAGGCAACCCCGATCAGGCCGAAACTCCACGTCGACTTGGCGCGCGGAATCGCCAGCACCAGCAAGGCGAGCAGCAGCGCACACGTGAGCCGGTAGGCGAGCGGCGCAGCCGGGCCGTCGACCAGACTGCGCGCCCCGACGAAGCACAGGAACGCGACCACGGTGAATGCCATGGTCACGGTGGACAGCGGACGCTGGTGCTCGAGCGAGCGCCCGTGGAAGCGATCGCGCAATCCGGCGTCGGACTGGTGCTGCGTTGCGGTGGAAAGCATATTGATAGATATCAGCCTGGTTCCGGTCACTCTGCCAATGGATATCGGCAAATGTCTGACAAATATTTATGCCTTCCATACAAATAGGCCGAAGATTTCTCCTGTCGCGCTCTCCCCTTTTCCGCTTTCCGCTCGCTCTACGCCGCCATCACGCGATTGCGGCCGGACGCCTTGGCCGCATACAACGCGCCGTCCGCGCGCGCCATCAGCTGGGCGAGCGATTCATCGCGCCGAAACTGATCCACACCGACGCTGAAGGTGTACCGCAGCCCACGCGGCAACTCATCCGGCGCGGCCGCGGCCAGGCGGCCGCGCAGACGGTCGAGCAGGCTCACTGCTTCGGCGGCGCTGGTGGCCGGGCACAGCACGCCGAATTCCTCGCCGCCCAGCCGGCCGAACACATCGCCGACTCGCAGGTTGCCGGCGACGAAGGTCGCGAAGTGTTTCAGCACCTGGTCGCCCGCAGCGTGGCCGTAGTTATCGTTGACGGCCTTGAACGAGTCGATGTCGATGATCGCCAGCGCCACCGGCGAGCGGCTACGCAGCGACGCGCTCAGCAGCGCGTCGCCGATCGCGAGAAACGCGCGGCGCGACAGCGCGCCGGTCAGGTCGTCGACGTTGGCCAGCCGTTCGAGCCGCTCGGCGAGGCGGTCGTGCGCGAGCATCACCACGCCGATCGAAAGACAGGGCGGCGCAAGAATGCCCAGCGCGAGAAAAATGATGTTGGACGGCGACACTTGCATCAGGCTGCTTTGCGTCATGAGACCGAAGCCGTACATGAGCCCGCGCGACGCATGCCCGGCGCACAGCAGCATTGCTGCCACCGCGAGGAAATAGTAGCTATAGCGCGGCCGGTGCGCGGGACGGCCGCGCAGCATGAGCGCGGCGAGCGCGGCATATAGCGCCGCGTGAAACGCCGACACCAGCGCGACGCGCGCGTTGAAGTCCGGCGCGGCGAAGGTCCAGTACGAGATGCCGAGCAGCACGGCGACAAGGCCGACGTAAGCCGGCCACGGACGCGCGCGGCGCCCTAGAAAGCGACAACAGCCTTCGACTACGAGCAGCAGCGAAGCAGCCAGCAACACGTTGGACGCCACGAAGGTCAGCCAGCGCGACCCATGGCCTTGCAACGCGAAAGCCAGCAACGCGACGATCGCGATCGCGTTGGCCGAGATCCAGTAACCGACGCCGGGGATCGCCGCGCGCCACAACGAACCGAGCACGGCCATCGCCATGGCGCTCGACAACACGGTGACCAGAAGAATACTGAGTGGATTGAGCATTGCAGTGAATGAATCAAACGGCATCGTCGGCATTCGCCACGTACGCCCGTTCTTTTTGCGTGCGCACCTTGATGCAAGTCCGCAAGCTTAGCGGCTCGGACAAAAAAATTGGGCGTGCAAGGGCTCCGAAAGATTCAGAAAGAATTTCCGCCGGAGGACGATCACAACTGCTTCCCAATCGCGAAACGTTGCATTTATCACGAAACCAAAAATGCTAAATCACCTGGCGAGTCGAGCCGTTAATACAGCCATGACGGACACATTCTTACCGGCCCTCCATGATGGCTCAGCGCGCGGGCAATTCAGGCAGCAAAAATTACTTAATCCAGAATGCATCCATCGCAATCGATTGCGCGTATAAACAGACGAATGGAAAGTGGCCAAAAGTTAATGTCTTAAGTAGACTGCTTCGAAGTGTGGTGGACAGACTAGACAGCCCGGTAAAATTAACCTAGGCCGCGTGCAATACGCAATTTCCCGCAAGACTTCTTCTTTTCACCCGGTCGTGGCATCTAATTTTTTTAAGCATTCAAAGCAACGGCCATTTCCCGCAAAACATGGTCCCCATTCTCGATTACCTGCTGGAACGCCAGATCTCGCCGCAGTGGCGCGGCATGCTCACCGCCTTGGCCACCGAGTTCGAAGCGCAGATCGGTCGCGACGAACTGCGTCAGCTGATGCATCGCGTCGGCAGCCGGTTTGCCGCGGCGCATCCGTTGCCCGCCTGCGACTCCACCGCCGAACTCGCACGGACCTTGAATCTGCACTGGCATGAAATGGATTGGGGCTACGTCGAGTTGGCGGACGAACCCGAGTCGCTGCGCATCGTCCACTACTGCGCGCCGTTGCAGGCATTCGGCGGCGCGGCGCTTGCATGGACGCCGGCCTTTCTCGAAGGCGTGTATCAGACCTGGTTGAGCGCGCTGGGCGCGCAAGGTCTGTCGGTCGCGCAAACGAGCGGGTACAGCGAGGACACCGCGATCGAATTTCGTCTGGGCCGTCATCCGGTTTGAACGCCGCTTGATGAACACGTGGCCTGGCCAGGTGGGCCGCGTGTGTGAATGGACACAGTTGCAATGAGCCGTAGAGGAACGCGCCAGACCGGTGCGCGTGAAGTGGCAGAACAGGCAGGACCGGCGTTTCAGGGCCGCGAACGCAAGTCAGGATCGGGGCAAGGGTAGGCATGAATAAGACGGCGGCACTATGAGCTCATCGAGCGACATCGAGAAACTTTTCGATCATTTTGGCGGCGACGCCAATGCGTACCAGGAAATCGGCCGCGAGAACGAAGCGCGTTCGGCGCGCACCCGTTGGCCGCTATTAGTGACGCTCGATCTGACGCAGCCGACGATTCCCGCCATCGGGCAGCATCGCGAGCCCAAGCCTCAGGCGCAGGCGGTCGAAGCGCCGGTGGCCGTCGATCGCCAGGACACCACGCCAAAAGACGCCGCCTCTGTCACGCGCGCGAAGGCGCCGCTGTTCACGCGTTCGCATCGGCGGGATATTCCGCCGGTCGCTGTGGCAGCGCCGGTGAATGGGCCGAAGGGCGCGTCGCGCTTCGGCGAACTCGAATCGAAAACCGACGCTACGCCGCCGGTGACAGTTGGCGCTGTTCGAGTGGAAGCCGTCGCGCCGGTGGCTGCGCAAGCCGCGCCAACCGCGCCTCAGGCTCCGGTTCAGAGCACGTCGGCTGCAACTCCGTTCGCTTCGGCTGCGAGTGCGGCACGGACAGCGCCGCTCGCTCCCGTGCCTCACGCCGCGCAACCGGTTTCCGTGCCGCCGGCGATTCCGTTGCGACCGCCGGTGATGCAAGCGGTCGCGGCCGCCGCGCCGAACTGGGCACAGACCCCGGCGCCCGCGCGTGCTTATGCGAGCACGAGCGCGCCTCTTGCACCCACCGCACCCACCGCACCCGCTGCGCCGTCGCAACCCGCTTCGATCCTCGGCAAGCTCTTCGCGCCGAAACCCGCATTCGCATCCGCGCCGCCGCAACCGGCCAAGGCCAGCGACGCATCCGCGCCATTGCAGTCGGTCTTCGACCGTTTGCGCGGCACCCCCGCTCAGGCCGCAGCACCGGCCGGCGCGACGCGCGCCGCCACGCCCGCCACCTCCAACTCGTGGCTGATCAACGGCCCTCGTCGCTCATGAAAGTCATCGCGGTGGTGTCCGCCAAAGGCGGGGTCGGCAAGACCACTCTTGCCGCCAATCTGGCATCGGTGCTGGCCTCTGCCGGCCGGCGTGTGATCGCGCTCGACCTCGACCCGCAGAACGCCCTGCGTCTGCACTTCGGCGTGCCGCTCGACAGCATCGACGGTCTGTCGCGCGCCACGCTGACGGGCGACCCGTGGCAATCCGTGATGTTCGACGGCGTCGACGGCGTGACCGTGCTGCCCTACGGCGCGCTGCTCGAAGACGACCGCCGCCGCTTCGAAGCGCACATCGACCAGGATCCGCGCTGGCTCGCGCAGTCGCTGCAGAACCTGCGCCTCGACGCGTCCGACATCGTGATCATCGACACGCCGCCGGGCTCGTCCACGTATGTCCGCACGGCCCTGACGGCGGCCACCTTCACGCTGAACGTGGTGCTCGCCGACGCCGCGTCGTACGCCGCGATTCCGCAGATGGAGCGGCTGATCGCAGCCTACGCGGCGCCGCGCGCTGAGTTCGGGGGCGAGGGCTATGTGGTCAACCAGATCGACCAGTCGCGCCAGCTGACCAAAGACGTGCTCAAGGTGCTGCGCCAGATGCTCGGCACCAAACTGTTCCCCGGCGTGATCCACCTGGACGAAGGCGTGAGCGAAGCGCTCGCGTGCGACACCACGCTGATTCACTACGATCCACTCAGCCAGGCGGCCGCCGATTTCAAGTCGTGCGGCGCATGGCTGCTGGCGGCGCTCGACGCGATCGCCGTCTCGCCGAGGAACGTCGCATGAGCACGTCTCCAGCGCCGGGCCTCGAGCCCGCCGAGTCGTCGCGGCTCGATCGCTTCGTCGACGCGCGCTTCTGGAACAGCCGCATCGTCACCGGGCTCGTCACGCTGTTCGCGCTGGTGATGCTGTACTTCGTGTTCACCGTGCCGCTCGCCTTCTACGAGCAGTTGACGTTCGCGACCTGCTGCTTCGTGACCGCGCTGATGTTCCGGCGCCTGCAAGGCCGTTACGCGACGATGGTGATGATCATGCTCTCGGTGGTGACGTCGGGCCGCTATATGTTCTGGCGCCTGACCGCGACCACCTACTGGGAGCATCCACTCGATGCCGGCTGGGGCCTGCTGCTGGTCTCCGCCGAAGTGTATTCGACCATCGTGCTGCTGCTCGGCTATTTCCAGACCGCGTGGCCGCTCAAGCGCACGCCGATGCCGCTGCCCGCCTCGCGCGACCAATGGCCGACCGTCGACGTGTTCATTCCGACCTACAACGAGCCGCTCTCGGTGGTAAAGCCGACCATCTACGCCGCGCTCGCGCTCGACTATCCGGCCGAAAAGATTTCGATCCACGTGCTCGACGACGGCCGCCGCCCCGAGTTCAAGGCGTTCTGCGAAGAGGTCGGCGTCAACTGGACGATCCGCACGCACAACCGCCACGCGAAAGCCGGCAACATCAACGAAGCGCTGAAGATTACCAGCGGCGAATACCTCGCGATCTTCGACTGCGATCACATTCCGACCCGCTCGTTCCTGCAGATCGGCCTCGGCTGGTTCCTGCGCGACAAGCTGCTGTCCATGCTGCAAACGCCGCATCACTTCTTCTCCGCCGACCCGTTCGAACGCAATCTCGGCACCTTCCGCAAGGTGCCGAACGAAGGCGAGCTGTTCTACGGTCTCGTGCAGGACGGCAACGATCTGTGGAACGCCACCTTCTTCTGCGGCTCGTGCGCGCTGCTGCGCCGGACCATGGTCGAGGAGATCGGCGGCATCGCGGTCGAGACCGTGACTGAAGACGCGCACACCGCCTTGAAGCTGCACCGTCTCGGCTACACCACCGCGTATCTGGCGATTCCGCAAGCCGCGGGGCTGGCCACGGAATCTCTGTCCGGCCACATCGGCCAGCGGATTCGCTGGGCGCGCGGCATGACGCAGATTTTCCGCATCGACAATCCGCTCACCGGCAAGGGCCTCAAAATTGGCCAGCGCCTGTGCTATCTGAATGCGATGATGCACTTCTTCTACGGCATCCCGCGTCTGGTGTTTCTCACCGCGCCGCTGTCGTATCTGTTTTTCGGCGCGCACGTGATCGAAGCCGCCGCCGGCACGATCGCGATTTACGCGCTGCCGCACATGATGCACGCGAGCATCACCAACTCGCGCATGCAGCGCTCGTTCCGCCATTCGTTCTGGGCGGAAGTCTATGAGTCGGTGCTGGCCTCGTACATCACCGCACCGACGCTGCTCGCGCTCATCAACCCAAAGCTCGGCAAGTTCAACGTGACGGCCAAGGGCGGCCAGATCGAGAAGAACTATTTCGACTGGGCGATCTCGCGGCCCTACCTGTTCCTGCTGTTGCTGAACCTGATCGGCTTCTGCGTGGGCGTCGTGCACATCTACTTCAACTGGCATGTGCGCAGCGTGGTGCAGACCACTATCCTCAACCTCGGATGGACCACGTACAACATGCTGATTCTCGGCGCGAGCGTGGCCGCCGCGAGCGAGCGCAAGCAGATTCGCGCGGTGCACCGCGTGGCGATGCAGATGCCCGTCATGCTGAAGTTTTCGACCGGCCGCACGCTCGCCTGCCAAACCATCGACTACTCGGAAGGCGGCGTGGGCGTGGCGCTGCCCGCCGCGATCCAGGTGCCGATGCACGAGCGCGTGACCGTCTCGCTGTTTCGCGGCGACGAGGAATATGCGTTCCCCGCGACCGTCGGCTTCACCGCGCCGGGCCGCGTGGGCCTGCGCTTCTCCGCGATGACGCGCGAGCAGGAGTACGAGTTCGTCAAGACCACCTTTGCACGCGCCGACGCCTGGACCGGCTGGGCGGAAGGACGGCAGCAGGACACGCCCCTGCGCGGCCTGTCGCATGTGCTGACGGTGGGCGCGCGCGGTATCGCGGGTCTGTTCGAGCATCTTTATGCCGACCTTCGCAGCTCGATGAAAAGCCGTCCAATGGACGTCAAGAAGCTAAAAACGAAAGACTGATCTATGCGCAACTGGATGGCGAAGGGCAACATCGAACGCTCGAATCACGAGCGCAGTGGGACCGGATTGAACATGCATCGCGCGGCACGCCCCGGCTCGCAACGGCTGATGCGCGGCCTCGCGTGCTGGCTGGCAATGCAGACGGCGCTGGCCGCGCCGCTCGCCTCGGCGGCTGAAGCCGTGGCGGCGGTTGCAGGCGGTGCAAACCCGACGGGCGCCGGGCAGAGTGCGGCGAGCTCCGTTCAGAGCAAGCCGGTTGCGCCGGTTGTGCCGACTGCGACCGGCGCCGGCACTGCGAACGCGGCGGGTCCGGCCGTGCCCTACGATCCGAACGCGCTGGCGCAGCCGCAACTGGCGACACCGACGCCGGCGCTCGCCGCGTCATCGGTCAAAGCGTTGGGCGTCAGGACGCCGACCACCGCCGAGCCCGGCACGCTGGTGCCGGGCGGCCGGCGTCAGACGCTGACCTTCGCCGATCTCGGCGCGCTCGACCCGCTGCAATTGCGCGGCACCGACGGCCAGAACGGCGTGGCGTTTTCCGTGCGCGGCGACGAAGTGGTGACGGGCGCGGTCCTGCATCTGGTGTATAGCTACTCGCCCGCGCTGCTGGCGACTATCTCGCAGCTCAAGGTGCTGGTGAACGGCGAAGTCGCCGCCACCCTGCCCGTGCCGCACGAACAGGCCGGCATGCTGGTAGCGCGCGACGTCTCGATCGATCCGCGCTTCATCACCGAGTTCAACCATCTGAATGTGCAGCTGATCGGCCATTACACGACGAGTTGCGAAGACCCGGCCAACTCGTCGCTGTGGGCCACGGTCAGCAATGCGAGCTCGCTCGATCTGACTTACGCGTCGCTCGCCAGCAAGCCGGATCTGGCCGCGTTGCCGGCGCCGTTCTTCGATCGACGCGACGTGCGCCGTCTCGAGCTGCCGTTCGTGTTCCCGCAAAAGCCGGGCAATGCCACGCTCGAAGCGGGCGGCATCGTGGCGTCGTGGTTCGGCGCGCTCGCCGGTTATCGCGGCGCGGTGTTTCCGGCGCAACTGGATAATGCGCCGCTGTCGGGCAACGCCGTCGTGTTCGCGACTTCCGATCAACGACCGGCCGGCATCAACATTCCGGCTATCTCCGGCCCGACCATCGCGGTGGTCGATCGCGAAGCGCCGGCGCGCGGCAAACTGCTGCTCGTGCTCGGCCGCACCGAGGCCGAACTGAAAACCGCCGCGAAATCGCTCGGCATCGGCCAGAACACCTTGACGGGCCAAAGCGCGACCATCACGCAACTGAACGAACTCGCGCCGCGCGCGCCGTACGACGCGCCGAACTGGCTGCCCACCAATCGTCCGGTGCGCTTCGGCGAACTGACCGATCCGCGCGATCTGACCGTGTCCGGTTACGACGCCGACGCCGTGCGCGTGAATCTGCGCGTGCCGCCCGATCTGTTCATGTGGCACACCAAGGGCGCGCCGATAGATCTGCGCTACCGCTACACGGTGCGTCCGCTGCGCGACCGCTCGTCGCTGAACGTGAGCGTGAACAACGGCTTCGTGCAGGCGCTGCCGATTCCCGCCGAATCCGCTTCCGTGTTCGAGCTGAGCCATTACTTCGCCACCGTGCTGCCGGACAAGACCGCCGAAGCGCGTCGCACGCTGCACATTCCGCCGCTGCTGCTGACGCCGCGCGCCCAGGTGCGCCTGCACTTCTACTACGACATTCCGAATACCGGCGAATGTCATGGCCGTCTGCTCGACAACGTGGTCGGGGCGATCGATCCGAACTCGACCATCGACCTCTCTTCATTCCCGCACTACATGGCGCTGCCGGATCTGGCCGCGTTCGCCAATAGCGGCTTCCCGTTCACGCGCATGGCGGACCTCTCCGAGACCGCCGCGATCCTGCCGAACGACGCCGATTCGAGCGACTACAGCCTGTTTCTGCTGACCATGGGCCGCATGGGGACCTCGACCGGCTATCCGGTGACGGGCGTCACGGTCGGCACCGCCGAAGACGCCGACAAGTTCGCCAACAAGGACCTGCTGATTTTCGGCGCGCCGGGCAAGCAGCCGTTGTTGCAGCGCTGGGCCAAGTCGATGCCGTTCTCCAGCGACGGCGACTCGCGCACCTTCCAGCTCACCGACATCGTCTTCAAGCTCGAGGACTGGTGGCACGGCGAACGCGGCGTGGAGCGCACGCCGGCGCGCGCCGATCTGACTCTGGTGAGTTCGAACGGCGACGCGTTGCTGACCGGGTTCGAATCGCCGCTGCAGAAGAACCGTAGCGCGGTGGCGCTGGTGAGCGCGGCCGGCCAGTCGGACGCCGACCTGTCCGCGGCGCTGCTCGACTCGGACGTGCTGCCGCAGATTCAAGGTGCGATGGCCGTGATCCACGGCCGCACGGTCACCATCACCTCGAACGGCGAAGCGTATTACGTCGGCCACCTGTCGCCGCAGGAGTATCTGCGCTGGGCGCTGTCGTCGCATCCGCTGCTGTTGATGCTGGGCGGCGTGCTTGCCGCGCTGATCATCGCGGGCCTGTTCTACCGGACGCTGCGCTCGATCGCCGCGCGCCGCCTGAGGGACTAATAGGACTGATATGCGGGTTCGAATCAACAAGAAAATCGGCGTGGCGCTGACGCTCGGGCTGGCCGCGTCCGCGAGTTTCGCCAGCCTAGTCAAAGTGGCGCAGACCACCGCCGCCCCCGGCGCCTGTGGCGATTGGAGCGGCTATCGCACGTTCGTCGAACGCTTCGTGCAGGCCGACGGCCGCGTGATCGATTATTCCACGCCGGCGCAGCAAACCACTTCCGAAGGCCAGTCGTACGCGCTCTTCTTCGCGCTGGTCGCGAACGACCGCGCCACGTTCGACCGGCTGCTCGGCTGGATTCGCAGCAATCTCTCGGGCAATCAGTTCGACGCGCAGAACATGCGGCTGCCGTCGTGGCAATGGGGCAGAAAAGCGGACGGCTCGTATGGCGTGCTCGATCCGAATTCCGCATCGGACTCCGACCTGTGGATCGCCTACGATCTGCTGCAAGCCGGCCGCCTGTGGCATGAAGCGGCTTACACGCAGTTGGGCGAAGCACTGGCCGCGCAGATTGCGCGTCAGGAAATGACCACGCTGCCGGGCGTTGGACCGATGCTGTTGCCCGGACCGCAAGGCTTCAAAAGCGGCGGCGTGACGCGTCTGAATCCGAGCTATTTGCCGCTGCCGGTGTTGCGCTCACTCGCGCACGAGATGCCGAACGGACCTTGGGGAAAGCTCGCCGACAGCGCCTACAAGTTCATCAAAACGACTGCGCCGCAAGGCTTCGCGCCCGACTGGGCGGCCTGGCAAAACGGCCAGTTCGTGGTCGATCGGAAAAACGGCGACACCGGCAGCTACGACGCGATCCGCGTCTATCTGTGGGCCGGCCTCGCCTCGCCCGCCGATCCGCTCGCCAAACCCTGGCTCGCGGCGCTCGGCGGGATGCGCGCGCGCGTCGCGCAAACCGGCTTTCCGCCCGAGAAGGTTTCATCGACCACCGGCGCGGCCAACGGCGAAGGACCGCTCAGCTACTGGGCTGCGCTCGCGCCGTACTTCAAGGCGTTCGGCGACGAGCGCGGCCTCGGCCTCGCGCGCACGCATCTCGCGGCGCTCGACACCAACGTGCCGGGCCGCGAACCGGTTTACTACGATCGTGTGCTGGGTCTGTTCGGCACGGGCTTCATCGACGGCCGCTATCGTTTCGACGAAGCCGGACGTCTCGTGCCGAGTTGGAGAAACGCATGCGACTGAGCGCCCTCGCGTTGTCATTGCGCCTCGCGCTCAGCCTCACGGCCGTCTGCTGCGTGGCGACGGCTGCGCCGGATGCGCTGGCGCAGGCGTCGAAAGATCCCTTGAACGTGTTGATCGATCAGGGCAAGTACTGGCAATCGCATCAGCGCGGCGACCTCGCCGAGCAGGCGTGGCTGAAGGTGCTGCGCATCGATCCCAGGCAGCCCGATGCGCTCTTCGGCATGGGCATGGTGCTCGCCGACCGCAAGGACGGCGCCGGCGCGCAGCAATATCTGGCGCGCCTGAAAGCGGTCGCGCCGAACTATCCGAATCTGGATGAACTCGGCCGGCGCCTCGGCGAATC
This sequence comes from Paraburkholderia sp. BL17N1, assembly GCF_003634175.1. Classification (NCBI taxonomy): domain Bacteria; kingdom Pseudomonadati; phylum Pseudomonadota; class Betaproteobacteria; order Burkholderiales; family Burkholderiaceae; genus Paraburkholderia; species Paraburkholderia sp. BL17N1. Next base: position 2,519,426 of record NZ_RBIW01000002.1, on the reverse strand, counting down.
GAGCCTGCGCGACCAGACCGTCAACGACGCGCGGCGGCTCGCGCAAAGCGGTCAAAGCGCGAGCGCGGTGCAGGAATACCAGCGCGCGCTGAACGGCAAACCGGCCACGCCCGAATTGCAACTCGAGTATTACCAGGCGCTCTCGGCCACGCCGCAAGGTTGGGATCAGGCGCGCCGCGGCCTCGAACAGCTTGCGCGCGACAACCCCGACGACCCGCGTTACGCCCTCGCCTATGCGCAGCATCTGACCTATCGCGACGTGACGCGCCGCGACGGCATTGCGCGTCTGCAGAAACTGGCGGGCGACAGCACGGTCGGCGCGTCGGCGAAAAAAAGCTGGCGTCAGGCGCTGTTGTGGCTCGACGCGCGGCCGTCCGACGCCCCGCTCTATCAGGCCTATCTGCAAACCGCGACTGACGACGCCGCCGTGAAAGCGCGCTTCGATTCGATGGTCCAGCAGGACAGCGCGGCGCGCGCACGTTCACAGGAAAATGCCGCAACCGACGCACGCGGCCGCACCGTCGCCGATGGTTTCAGCGCGCTCGATCGCAACGACGTGGCCACGGCGCGCGCGAAGTTTTCCTCGGTGCTGGCCACTAGTCCGAACGACACCGACGCGCTCGGCGGCATGGGCATCGCCGCGCTGAAGCAGGAGCATTTCGCCGAAGCCCGCAACTATCTGGAACGCGCCTCGCGCAACGGCAATCCGGCGCGCTGGAAAACCGCGCTCGACAGCGCGAGCTATTGGACCTACACGAGCGACGCGATCGGCGCGCGCAGCAACGGCGAATTCGCGAAGGCGAAGTCGCTGTTCGAACGCGCGATCGCGCTGAATCCGTCCGACGTCACCGCGCAAGTGCTGCTCGGCGAAATGCTGCTCGCGAACGGCGACCCGAGTGGCGCCGAACAGGCCTACCGGATGGCGCTGCGCCGTCAGGCCGACAACCCGGACGCGGTGCGCGGGCTGGTCGGCGCGCTCGCTGCGCAAGGCCGCGGCGACGAGGCATTGCAGTTCGCCAACCAACTCAACACCGAACAGCAGTCGAAGGCCGGCGGCATCAACCGTCTGCGTGGCGAAGCGCAGGCCGCGCAGGCGCGCGCCGCCGAAGCGCGCGGCGATCTGGGCAGCGCGCGCAGTCTGTTCGAAGACGCGCTGCTGAATACGCCCGACGACCCGTGGCTGCGGCTCGACCTCGCGCGCATCTACGTGCGCCAGGGCGCGGTCGCCAACGCGCGCAGCATGATGGACGGCCTGCTCGCCGCGCATCCCGACATGACCGACGCGCTGTATGCGAGCGCGTTGCTGTCGGCGGAAACGCAGGACTGGTCGGCGGGTCTCGCGCAACTCGACCGCATTCCGGTCGCCCAGCGCACCGACGCGATGACCACGTTGCAGCACCGCTTATGGGTGCATCAGCAAGCCGACCTCGCCACGCGGATGGCGCGCAGCGGGCAGACGCAGCAGGCGCTCGCCACACTGCACGCGGCCGAGCCGGTCGCGGGAAACAGCCCCGAACTGATCGGCGTGATCGCCGCCGCTTACCAGCAGGCCGGCGATCCCAACCGCGCGCTCGGACTCGTGCGCGCCGCCATGAACGCGGCGCCGGGCAACACCGATTTGTTGCTGGAATACGCGGGCATTCTGTCGGCCACGCAGCAGGAAGCCGAACTCGGCATGGTGATGCGCCGGCTCGCGTCGATGCAGTTGACGCCGCAGCAACGCACCGACTTCGGCAACCTGAATCTCGGCATCGTCATCAAGCAATGCGACGCGGTGCGCCAGCGAGGCGACCTCGCGAGCGCTTACGACGTGATCGCGCCGTGGCTCGCGGCCATGCCCGACAATCCCGATCTGCAGGCCGCGCTCGGCCGCCTCTATGCCACTGCCGGCGACGATCGCAATGCGCTCGCCAGCTATCGCGTCGCGCTGCAACGCAAGCCCGACGACCTGAACCTTTTACAGGCGACGATCTCCGCCGCGACCGGCGCGAAGAGTTTCAGTTACGCCGAAACACTCGCTAAACAGGCCTTGAACGCGGCGCCTGCCGATCCTGGCGTGCTCGCCACCGTCGGCCGCATGTATCGCGCGGAAGGCAAGCTGTCGCTCGCGTCGACTTATCTGCAACGCTCGCTGGTCGCCGCCAACACGCCGCTGATGGCCAACGCGCCGCGCAGTCCGGCGAGCAACGTGCCGCGCGGCTGGGAAGCGGCGATGCGCCGGATTGGCGCGACGCCGCTCCCGGGCACCAATCCTTTCGAAGGCAAAACCGCCACGGTCACGCCAACCGACGCCGACAACGCCGCGCTCGCCGGTGGCTACAACGCCGCGCGCTCAGCGCTTCCGTATTCGCAGTCTTCCTTGCCGACACAAACCGTGCCGAACTATCCGCCGCCTACGCAACCCGCGCCTTACGTCGCACCTTATACGGCGCCCGCGCAGCCTTATGCGCCGAACGGTGCGCCTGCCGCCTTGCCGTATAACGCGCCGCGTCCCGCGCTCAATACCGGCGGGTATGGGCAGGAGACTTACGGGTCAAGCCAGTCGGGCGCGCCGTTGCAGCCTTATCCGGGGCAAGGACAGCCGCCGATGCAGCAGCAGGCGCAGATGCCTCCGATTCAGCAGGCCCCGCAGCAGTACAACCCGGCCTATCAACAGCAGGCGCCTTATCCGCAGCAGCCGCAATACGGTGCGCCGGATGGCTATGCGGCCACGCCCTGGCCGATGTCGCCGGCCGCGCGCGAAGCGCAGGCCAATGCCGGTTCGATGCAAACGCAACCGTATGGCGCGCAGGGCACGAGTCCGAAGCGCTCGACCGGCAAGAAGCAGAGTGCGCCGAAGAATAGCCGCAATGCGCCTGCCTATTCGCAGCAGCCTTATGGGCAGCAGCAAGGTTATCCGCAGCAGCAACAGCCGTACTACGCGCAGCAGGCGTATCCGCAACAACAGCCGCAGCAGGGCTACGCGCAACAGCCGTATCAACCTCAACCGCCGCAGCAGCAGGCTTACTCGAATCAGGGCTACTACGCGCAGCAGCAGCCATACATTCCGCAGCCTCCCACCGGTTACGCCCAACCGTACTATCCGGCGCAACCCGGCGCGAACGGCAATGGCAACACCTACGCGCAGCCGAACGTGGCGAACGCGCAAACACTCGGCGTCGCGGAAGAACTCGCGCAGATCAATCGCGAACAGTCGAGCAGCATCTCGGGCGGCATCGTGTTCCGTAACCGCGCCGGCGAGGACGGCCTGTCCAATCTCACCGATATCGAAGCGCCGATCCAGGGGCGTATCCGGGCGGGCAACGGCCACGTGGTCGTCACGGCGACGCCTGTCACGCTCGACGCCGGCAGTCCCGCCGACAATGTCTCGACGCTCGCGCGCTTCGGCGCCGGCCTGTCGAACGGCACGTCGGTCTCGGCGGCCAATGTCGGCAGCCAGACGGCTAGCGGCGTGGGCTTGTCGGTCGGCTACGAGGGCCGCAGCCTCAGCGGCGACATCGGCGTGACGCCGATCGGGTTCCGCGAGACCAACATCGTGGGCGGTGCGAAGTACAACGGCGGCATCACCGACAAGGTGTCGTATTCGCTGGCCGTCGCGCGCCGCGCGGTGACCGACAGTCTGCTGTCCTATGCCGGCGCGCGGGATTCCGGCTCCGGTCTCGAATGGGGCGGCGTCACTTCAACCGGCGGCCTCGGCAGCCTCGCATGGGACGACGGCACGAGCGGCCTGTATGTGAATGCGGCGTTCCAGTATTACGACGGCAATAACGTACTGAGCAATACTGCCGTCAAAGGCGGCGGCGGCATCTATACGCGTCTGCTGAAAGACGCCGATCAGACACTCACGATCGGCGTGAATACGACGCTAATGCGATACGACAAGAACCAGTCGTATTTCACCTATGGCCAGGGCGGCTATTTCAGCCCGCAACAGTACGTGATCCTGAACTTGCCGGTCGAGTGGACCGGGCGCAATGGCGCGTTCACGTACGACGTGAAGGGCTCGATCGGCGTGCAGCATTATCGTCAGGATGCGTCGAACTATTTCCCGCTCAACGACGGTTCCAATCGCCAGAACGCGGCGATCAGTAATGCAGCAACTGTCGGCACCAGCGTGCAGAGCGGCGCACAGTATCCGGGCCAAAGCAAGACCGGGGTGTCGTATTCGCTCAGCGCAGTGGGCGAATATCAACTCGCGCCGCAACTGGCGTTCGGGGCCACCGCTTCGCTCGGCAATGCTTATGAATATCGCGAGTATCTCGCAGCGGTTTATGTGCGGTATAGCTTCAGCAAGCAGACCGGTTTGCAGCCGTTCCCGCCTACGCCGCTTGTTTCGCCGTATCTATCGTTGTCGAATTGATGCGGGTGTGAATGTCGGCGGCGGCTCGAGTCAGGGTGCCGGCGCCGGCAAAAGTAAGTGCCGAACATCTCCCGGCGCCGAATGCCTGTGGGCAGTAAGCGCTTCGATTGGCCCCACGCGAGAACATGCCGATGCAACAATATCAACATGGTGACCTCTCCAAGTTGACGATGGCCGCCCCGAGCATGGTCAGCGTGTGGCGCCAGCGTTGATTTGATGTTCCCAGCGCCTGTAGGCATGCAGTATTGCGGTACGCGCAGGATTCTCCACAAACCGGTGTATTGTTTCCGCGCCGAGCAGGGCAGCGCAGACATACCCGAGGTAATCTATCCAGGTTGGCGCATGGGTCAGTAGCGTAGGGTTTTCCAGCAGCACGCGCACGATGATCTGATGAATCATGTACAGCGCAAAGCTGATGTTGCCGAGATAGACGAGCGGTGGTCGAGCCAACAGCCACGACAACTTTCCCGCCTCGCAAGCCAAAATCAGAATCAGTGCGGCGAATATCAGACAGCTTCCCGAACTGCCGAACCATCCCGGAAAGGCTTTGCCCAGCAGCGAGTATGCCCCTGGCAGGGATAGCGCTTCCATGCAGAAGTGCATCGAGGCGAGCGTTGCGATGGCCGCGCCAATCTCAAGCAACGTTGCCGAGCGCATCGACAGGCGCCTGATTCGCTGGCCGAACTGGCCATATAGGTGGAACGCAGCGACACCCACGAAAAACTCGAGGAGGCGTGTGAGCGGGAAAACGTAGTTGGCCCACGTTAGTGTTGGGTCTTGGGCGTTGCGCGCCAGATACAGAATCGACGCGGTGATTGCCGCGAACCCGGCGAGCTTGCGTAGCACCGTGCGTCGCAGATCAAGCAGCAACAGCGGCAGCATGGCATAGAAGAATGCTTCGTCCGAGATGCTCCACGACACGCCGTTCAACGAATACGAATAGTCAAAACCCGGAATCCATGCCTGGAGCAGCACCACATTCGTGAGCATGGCGTGCACTGAACCGCGCGCGCCGACGATAAACATATAAGCGAGCGCTGCAGTGAACAGGTGAACCGGCAGCACGCGGGCCGCGCGAGCGAGCGCGTACTTCGAAAGGGCCGCGCGGGACAGAGGAATGCCCCAATAGTTGTACGCGAGGACAAACCCCGACAGAACATAGAAGAAGCCGACCGCCTGGAAGATCGCGAAGTGATCAGTGAATCGGGTGTGCCCGAAAACCTGGGTTCCGTGCAGGACGACGATCAGGGCCGCCGCAAAGAACCGCAACGACGTGAGTGCGTCGATCTTATGTTTCATTGAGTATTGCAGATATGTGCTGTAACGGTCGTGAATTCAGCAACGCGGGCTGATAGGGAGAGCGGCCGCAGAGCGCACCGCCGGTCGCGAGGGTTCAGGGATTAGTTCGCATCTTTTCCGCTACTGGTCGACAACGCTGCCAGTTTCCAGCCGCCCCAAACTGCCCGCCAGGCGCAGCCGGCTCGCACGCCAATCGGTGAGCGCCTGAATCCGTTGTTGCTGCGCGTTCGCTAGCGCGGTTTGCGCATTGAGCAGTTCGAGAATATTGCCGACGCCCGCCTGATAGCGACGCTGCGCAACCGTGAACGAGCGCTGCGCAATGTCGAATAGCGTGGTGCTGTCCTTCACACCATTCATCGAGGTCTGCACCGCCTGATAGCTGTTCCACACTTCGAGGCCTACCTGCTGGCGGGCGTCATCTAACGCGTCCTGCTGGTGTTCGAGTTGCGCCTGCGTCTGTCGCACCTGATAGGTACGGCTGAAGCCGCTAAAAAACGGAATGGTCAGTTGCAAGCCGACATACCATTCGTGGCCTGTTGAAGGGAATTCTGCGACGCCAAGCCCCAGGCTTGCGGGCTGGTTGTCGCGGCTGTACTTCGACACCAGGCTCAGATTGGGCAAGCCCTCCGCGCGTGTCTGCTCCACCTTTGCCGCTGCTGCGTCGACCTGCGCCTGGGCAGCCAGTACGGTGGGATGTGTGCGACGCGCATCGTCCATCAAGTCAGAGACCGATTGCGCAAAAGCGGCATCCGGTTTTACGCCGTTTGTCACCGGAGGCAGTTGCAACGGCACATCGGGCGACAGAGCCAGGTCTGCGGCAAGCGCTCCTGCTGCCGTTTGCCATGCACCGTGCGCCTTGTTGCGGCTCAGGACCGCCTGGGTGTATGCAGTCTGAGCCTGAAGCGCGTCGGAGATCGGAGCGATACCCCTGTCGACACGCGCCGCCGCTACTTTCGCGCTATCGGCGGCCATGCGCTCGACATCGAGCGCCGCCAGCGCACCGGCCGCCGCCTGTGCGGCGTAATAGTCCTTTGCGACCGTGACGAAAAGAGTCTGTAGCGTCGCATCCTGCATCGAGTGGGCCGCCGCGAGCAACGCCGATGCGTTCGTGACCGAAGCCGAACGTGCACCGAAATCGTAAAGTGTCCAGTTCAGCGAAATGCTTTCGGAATTGAGGTTGGCGGTGCTCGCGGAGCTAAGTGACGGATGGCCGGCCACATTCGTCACCGAATCGTCGCGCATTAGTTGAGCGGTGCCCGCTACCGTCGGCAGGTAAGCCGAACGCGCAATACCGAGACCCGCCGCCTGTGCCTTGACATCGGCCCACGCCTCACGCGTTTTCGGGTTATTGCACAATGCCCGTTCAACCGCTTCGCCTAGTAGCAACGGATTGCCTGGTGGCGCAAAAAGGCAGCCTCCCGCATCCGGCACAATGGCGTCCGCGGGCGTCGCCGGGATCGCACTTTCAGTGCGTAGCACATCGAAGGCGCGCGCCTCGGGGGATATCGTGAGCCACACAGCCAGGGCCGCCGCGATGATCGGTTTAGCGCTCACGCATGCTCTCCTGCGCACTTTCCATCAGCGGTCCGAGGAAGTAGCCCGCGACGCTGCGTTTCCCGGTCTTGATGTCTGCGGTCACCGCCATACCGGGAGTAAGCGTGATCCACCGGTTCTCGACATGCAGCCGGTTCGTCGACAGCCGGATACGCACCGGAAACGTTAGGCCGGACTTCCGGTCCTGCACCGCATCGTTTGAGACGGACACCACGGTGCCATTGATGAAGCCGTAGCGCGTGTAAGGAAATGCTTCGACCTTGACCGCGGCTGTCTGGCCGACTTCGACGAAGCCGACGTCACGGTTCTCCAGTTGTGCCTCCACCTCCAGCGTGTCTGCCGGGACGATCTCCATCAATGATTGCGCGGTCGTCACCACGCCACCGGGCGTATATGTCGCGAGTTGTTGAATCGTCCCCGACACCGGTGCAGTGAGGCTGAGCAATGCCTGGCGGGTCTCTGCCTTGGTCGCATCATCACGGCTCTGGGTAACCTGCTGCGTGGCCCGTTCCATTTCGTCGAGCCGGTCATGTCGAAATTTCGAGGCGGCCTGTCCAATCTGCGCGCGCTGTTCGGCGATGCCGGCCGCCAGTTCGCGAGCATGACTTTGCTGCGCCGCCAGTTCGTGCTCCTGTCCGAGTGCGGTCGCCTCCTTCTCGAGGTAATCACTTCTGGCCACGTATTTCTCGCCTGCAAGCGCGCGGTAGTCGTTCGCCTGCTCACGCGCGAGCGGCGCGGTAGCCTGCAGCTTGGCGATCTCCTGACGAGTGCTGTCGAGCCCCGCTTCCTGTTTGAGCAATTCGGCTTGCGCGCTGTCGACGGCGTCCTGATATTCACGGTACGCGCCCTCCGCCTGGCGTTGCGCCTGCTGCATGCGATCCTGCGGCGCACCTTCGACGGACGCGACCGCAGGCGCACGACGGTCACGCTGGGCGGCAAGCAGTGCGGCCCCCCGCTCGACAGCCAGCTCCGCGTCGAGCTTCGAGGAGACGGCCTTGTCGGCATCCGCCGCAGCCTGTGCCGTGTCGAGCTTGACCAACAATTGGCCCGCCGCGACCTGTTGTCCGTCATGCACCAGAATCTCGCGGACCACACCTGTCATCGCCGGCTGTATAACCTTGACGCGCGCATTGGGAACAAACTTGCCCTTCGCCGACACCACGATATCCAGTCTGCCGACAGTACCTATCAACAGGATCAGCACGGTAAGCGCCACCATGCTCCGCATCGCCCAGCGCGGCGCAGGATGCACGGGCGTATCAACCAGCTCAAGCTGTGCGGGCAGAAACGCAAGTTCATAAGGCTCACGTCGCGGTGAATCTGACAGGTGGCGACTATCCCAAGCGCCATGCCACACAGCCGCATAGCGGGCACCCAGGTCCTTTATCGCCTGTAAGCGCAGTAGTGTCATGACTGGCCGCCCTGCAGCGAAATCAAGTTGGCGTAATAGCCGCCAAGCTGGAGCAGCTCCGTGTGGCGCCCGCGCTCCACAATCCGGCCGCGGTCCATTGCGACGATCTGGTCGGCGTGCCGCACGGCCGTCAAACGGTGAGCGATGATGATGACGGTGCGTCCCGCACACATCGCCTTCATGTTGTTCTGGATCACGCGCTCGGTTTCGAAATCCAGCGCACTGGTCGCTTCGTCGAAAACCAGAATCCGGGGATTGGTGAGAAGCGCGCGCGCAATCGCGAGGCGTTGCCGCTGGCCGCCCGAAAGGTTCGAACCGTGCTCGCCGACGATCGTGTCGTAGGCTTCGGACAATTCGCTAATGAAGCCGTGCGCGCCCGCCAATTTCGCTGCGTTGATGATGGATGCCAGCGGTGCGCCGGGATCAGTCAGCGCGATGTTCTCGCGGATCGAACGATTGAAGAGCAGATTTTCCTGCAGCACCACGCCAATCTGGCGTCGTAGCCAGGCGGGATCGGCGAGTGCCAGGTCGATCCCGTCGATACGGACCGTTCCCTGTTCAGGGATGTAGAGGCGTTGCAGAAGTTTTGCCAACGTGCTCTTGCCGGATCCCGAGCGGCCTACGACGCCAATGATCTGACCCGCCCCGATGTCCAGCGAAACATCATCGATAATTGGCGGACCGTCGACACGGTACCGGAAGCGAATGTTCTCGAAGCGGACTTCGCCTTTTAGCGCCGGTAGCGCCTGACGGCTTTGAGGCAATTCGGTCCGCGTATTCAGGATATCGCCGAGACGGCTCATCGAGATGCCGACCTGCTGAAAATCCTGCCAGAGTTGCGCCAGCCGCAGCACTGGTGCACTGACGCGCTGGGACATCATATTAAATGCAATCAGTTCGCCGACGCTGAGCTTGCCGCCGATGACGAGTTTTGCGCCGAAGAAAAGCGTTCCCAGCGTCACCAACTTGCCGACCAGCTGGATCAGTTGCTGCCCGAGATTGCCGAGTGAGCTGACGCGAAAGCTTGCGGCCACATAGGCCGCAAGCTGCGTCTCCCATCGTTTGACGAACTGTGGCTCAACCGCCATCGCCTTGACTGTCTCGACACCGGACACCGCTTCGACGAGGAAAGACTGGTTGTCGGCGCCACGTGCGAATTTCTCGTTCAGAAGGCCGCGCAATACCGGTATCAGACCCGCCGATATCGCGCCGTAAACCGGCAGCGAAACCGCGACGATCAGCGTCAGCCAGACGCTGTACACGCACATCACGGCGAGAAAGATGAATGAGAACGTCAGGTCGATCAGCGCCGTGAGCGCCTGTCCGGTCAGGAAGTTGCGGATGTTCTCCAGCTCCCGGACACGTGCAACGGTATCACCTACCCGGCGCGCGCCAAAGTAGGCAAGCGGTAGCGCGACCAGGTGCCTGAACAGGCGCGCACCGAGCTCGACGTCGATGCGGTTCGTCGTATGCGCGAACACATAGTTGCGCAGTCCCGTCAGTAGCACCTCGAAGATCGAACTCACCAGTAATGCCACGCACACCACGTTCAGCGTGCTGTAGGTGCGGTTGACGAGCACCTTGTCCATTACCACCTGGAACATCAATGGCGAGACCAGTCCGAACAGTTGCAGGACGAGCGACACACCCAGCACTTCGAGCAATAGCCAGCGGTACTTCACGATTGCCGGAATGAACCAGGAGAAGTCGAACTTCGCCAACGCTCCGGTAAGCGACGCGCGGGAAGCAAACAGAATCATCTGCCCCGTTGAACGGCCGGCAACCGTATCTAGCGGCATGACGGATGGCGTACGGGCATCGCCTTCCAGCACCAGCGCGCTCTGTCCGTCGCAACGTGCGAGCACGAAGTGCTGGCCATCCTTGTCAAGCACGAGTGCGGGTAATGGGGAGCTTGCCAGCCGGTCACGGCGCAGGGGTACACTTCGAGCTTTCAGGCCAAGCGCCCGTGCGGACAGGACCAACGTACCCGCGTCGAACAGGCCGACGCCCAGCCCGGACGCGTGACGCAGTTGAGCGCTATCTGCAGAGATACCATGGAAGCGTGCGATGATGACAAGTGCAGCAAGACCGGCATCGCGCGCAGGCGCATGCGGATTAAACTCAGGAGTGTTCATGGATAGCGAAATCATGCACGCGGATGCACTTCGCGAACCTCGCTGCGAAGTGCTGTCGGCTTCGATGCTGTCAATCAGGCTGCGCTGGCCGCGAGGAGCATCTGCGGATCGTTCTGCGCCGACGCGGTATAGCTCGCACTCGCCGAGCTATCCGCCCCGAAGGACGCAAGCGCTGCAATCAGACTTTGTACGGCAACATCCGCAGTCATAGCGCCACTCGTGGTATCCACCGCAAATGCCTGCCCCCTATCCTGATACATGGCGGCGAGCGCATCGTGGAGAGCGGTGTCATCCGTTGATTCGGTCGGGCTAGCAGCCGCGTTGTTGTCCTGCTTGTCGAACGATGCGGGACGCGAAACCGGGGCAGCGGCGCCGATTGCGACCCTAGCTGCTGATGCGGCGGCGCTTGTCGCCGTTGAGCTAGACGTTGCTGACAAGAAAGCCGGTGTTGAAGCGCCAACGCCACCCCCGCATACGACCACGTTATAGACGCCATCGGCGTTATAGCCACTGCCGGAGCAATCGTCCAGCGGCAAATCGTACATGGGGAGCATGCCCGAAATGTCCGGGTCTCCGTTCCAGACCCCTCCATTCGTGAATGCCCCGCCAGTGCCACCTGCACTCGGGTCATACTCAGGAAAGAATACGCCAGGCGTGGAAGGTGCCGCAGGATTCAGTGGGCCATATGTGCCGGATAGTGACGCTCCTGATACGTACGAGAAGGCATTCGGACTGTTATAGTACGTGGCGTTGTTAGCGGTCACAAAATTGCCCGTGGTGCCATTCAGATCGATCTTCTGATTGCTCGCGATGATCGTATTGCCAGTGCCCCGAACCACGATATCTGCCTGTACGACAGGGTTTTTCGACAGTAAGGTAGCCGCGTCAATCGTGTTTCCGTTCCCGTTGATATAGATCGTCTGGCCGATGTTCTGGCTGCCAAGCTGGATCACACTGTTTGTCGCGTTGATCGTATTGTTGACACCATTGTCCAAAATGACTGAATTGGAACCGGCGTTAACGGCGTTCCCGCTGCCATTCACAGAGACGGCATTATGGGCACCTAGGCCAAGGGAATTTCCCGAGCCGTTCAACATGAAACTGGTGTTATCCGATGTGCCGATCGTCGAATTTTGGGCGTTGATCGAATAACCGCTGCCTCCCAACAGGCCAAGGTAGTCTCCGGTGCCTGCCAACCCTATCTGATCCGCACCACCTTCAACGTTCCCAGAGAATCCCGCCGCGCAATTGATTACGTCGGTATTACCGTTGATATGCTCGCCCTGCCCGCTTATGTTGACCAGGCTATTCTGACCAACATATGCGAGGTTATCGCTGCTGCCCGTGACCCATGAGATGCTGTTCGCACCATTGGTGATCGTGTCGCCCGAGCCGTTAACAGTGAACGTGTCGTTGCCCTGGCCGTAGACGTAGCTTCCCGAGGTGTCAAACGTGTTGTCTGTTCCCTGAGCGAAGATGGAACTGTTTGGGCCGCCGTAGGCGAGCACGTTATTACTGCCGTTAAGGAAGGTCTGCAGAAGTCCTGGCATTGTGTTGCTGCTGAGCTATCCTGGGAAACAGAGCTAATTGGGTGAGGAGCAGTGTGATGACGCAACTTGGTCTTGGTCTGGATCTGTCAACGAAGCGCACGCGCAAGCGGGAATTTCTCGATGAGATGCGACGCGTTGTGCCTTGGTTGAAGCTGATTGCGCTGATCGAGCCGCACTATCCCACGGGCAAAACCGGTCGGCCGCCGTTCCCGATTGCGACGATGCTGCAGATTCATTTCATGCAGCAATGGTTCGGTTTGTCAGACCCTGCTATGGAAGAGGCACTCTATGACGTGCCGCTGTATCGCGAGTTCGCGGGTCTCGACGGCGGGATGGTTCGCTTGCCGGATGAAAGCACGATTCTTCGGTTCCGCCATCTGCTGGAAACGCACGGACTGGCGGTGCAAATGCTGGCGCTGGTCAATGAAATCCTGACGGAGAAAGGCCTGATGCTCAAGGCTGGTTCGGCAGTCGACGCCACCCTGATTGCCGCGCCCAGTTCGACAAAGAATGGCTCCGGCACGCGCGATCCTGAAATGCAATCGACGCAGAAAGGTGGTAACTGGTACTTCGGGATGAAAATGCATATCGGCGTGGACGCCGACTCGGGCCTGGTCCATACGGTCATTGGAACGGCGGCCAATGTTCACGACATCACGGTAGCCCAGGCGTTGCTGCATGGTGAAGAAACGGATGTGTACGCGGACGCCGGATATCTGGGTATCGAAAAGCGATGTGAGGCTGACGCGGTTCGTTGGCATGTTGCAATGCGACCGGCAAAGCGAAGGAAACTGGATCTGAGTGATTCGCTGGACGCGATATACGATCAGATCGAACGCCTGAAGGCGGGTATCCGGGCCAAGGTCGAACACCCGTTTCGCATCCTCAAACGGCAGTTCGGTTACATGAAGACCCGCTATCGTGGTTTGATGAAGAACACCGCCCAGATCACCACGCTGTTTGCTTTGGGCAATCTATGGATGGCACGTAGAGCTTTGCGCAAAGCTTGAAACACCGGGCCAATGAAGGCCATATATCTGGTTGGAGCGCTCCGGTGCGCGGAAAAAACTCCGGCAATCAACTCACCGACAAAAATCTGAACGCCGAGGCCGCGCAGGATGTGAAAGATAACGCTTCAAAAAGCGGGTTGTGCAGACCTTCCTTAACAGTCGTTGTGCTGTTGCCGCCGTTGGTTAACCAGTCGCCCGAACCGTTCACCGTGTACGTGTCGTTGGCCTGGCCGTAGATGAAGCTTCCCGAGGTGTCAAACGTGTTGTCTGTTCCCTGAGCGAAGATGGAACTGTTTGGGCCGCCGTAGGCGAGTAGGTTCTTATTGCCGTTAACAGTCGTTGTACTGTTGCCGCCGTTGGTTAGCCAGTCGCCCGAACCGTTCACCGTGTACGTGTCGTTCGCCTGGCCGTAGATGAAGCTTCCCGAGGTATCAAACGTGTTGTCTGTTCCCTGAACGAAAATGGAACTGTTTGGGCCGCCATAGGCGAGCACGTTATTACTGCCGTTAACAGTCGTTGTGCTGTTGCCGCCGTTTGCAATCACATTACCTGAGCCATTTACGGTGAACCTGTCAGCGTCTTGCCCGTAGATGTAGTTGCTCGACGTGTCAAGCGTGTTGCCTGTTCCCACTAGCCGGATGGAACTATTCGCACCAGCCCACACCAAGGTATCGTTGTCACCGTTGATGAATGTCGCACTATTATTTCCATTGGAAATAACGTCGTTTGACCCGTTCAATCCGAACGACGAGCCAGTGGCACCCATAGCCGTGATACCAGAAGCGTCCACTGAATTGTTCTGGCCGTTGATCGTGACCGCACTCCCGGCACCAATATAAGCCAATGTATTGGAGTCACCTTGAACTGACGTTGTGCTGTTGCCACCGTTAGTGACCAGGTTGCCCGAACCATTCACCGTGAAGGTGTCACCAGCCTGCCCGTAGATGTAGCCGTTCGACGCATTAATGATGTTCTGCAAACCAGTTAGCGAAATCGAGTCTCCGTCCATAGCCGTGACGTTGTTATTGTTGCCATGCACGTTGGCTTGGGCATTCCGGCCGAGTGATATCCCATTGCCTGCGCCATTAAGGGTCGCGCCTGAACTTGCCGCCACGCTCACCTGAAACCCGTTGGTGTCAGAATGGACGTCCTGCCCGCTTATGTATTCGGCGTCCGTCGTGCCATTTCTTGCGAGCGTCACGGTGCTAGTCGCGACGCCTTGGCCATTCACCTCGCTGTACTGGAATGCAGTACCGCTCAACGACGTTGAAGTAATCGTGTCGCCCGGGGTGCCAGCCATGATGATCGCGGGATTGCCGTCCGGACCGTTCATAGGTGTAAGCATGTCGCCGTCCTGCGACGCCGGTACGTTGCCGGTCCATTTATTGAAACCCGGCAGGAAGGTGGTGTTAAACCAAGTTCCCATATCGTTAAGGACGCCCGCAATTCCGACTGCAACGCCAAATTCATTTGCGCGTGAAGCAATGACGCCCATCTGGGTCGCCAAGGCGCTGTCGCCAAGTCCCGAGGCGGCCGCGGCAATTGCAGTGGCTGCGCCACCGCCGATGCCAGCGGCATCATTTGTTACTGCTGTGAATGCTGCCATCTGGCCATCGCCATCCTGCCTTCGCAACGCGTCCTGATAAGACTGGACATCAACCGTGATATTTGTCAGTCCGCCAATTGATCCCAATCCGGCAGATAAAAGAGGGTTGCCCGACAACGCTTTCACCGCGCCTGCCAACGCTTGAGCGTTCCCAATAACAGCCTGTTTTGCATCTCCAGAATCGGGATTATTTTTGAACTGCGTGCACGCATTCAGGTAATTAACCCACGAGGTGACCAGCGACGTCACGTTCAGAGCAGTTTCGGAAACAACAAGTCCTGACATCGTCTTATTCTCCACATTCAGTTTAATAAATCTGCTGCGAGCCGGAATCCGTAGCTGCTAGTTCGGTGATCGGGTGGCACTCCGTTCCGGGCCGCCGCGCGGGTTGCGATCGGGATCGTCGCCCAGCTCGCCCCCCGCATGGATCTGATTCCGCAAGGCGCAGATTCTGAGATCGGTACTGAAGAAAAATTCACATAGCCAATGCTCGAGCAATCCTCCATCCATTGCTCAGCATTGCCAAGCATGTCGAAGAGTCCCCATGGATTTTTCCTGAACGAACCTACAGGAGCCGTCCCGGCATAGCCGTCTGTGCAGTCAGCAACCGGTGCAGTTGCGTCGAGCGCCCGTGCGCTCTGGTCCCGAGTGTTCTCATAGCGGCACGTATCCTGCGGGTTATTCCCCCAGTAGGTTGCGGTCTTCGTACCAGCGCGGGCCGCGTATTCCCACTCTGTCTCGCTGGGCAAGCGATACTTCGTCACTCTGTGCCCCGGAAGTTTTGCGTTCAACCACGAAATGAATTTCTGCGCGTCACGCCACGACACGCAAACAACGGGATCCTGATCCGTCTGTCTGAATCCGGGATTGCTCCAGTCGGCATTTGCGTCAACTACCCATTTTTTCCCGTTATATATCTGGCAACCTTTCCCGCTAAAACCCGTCTCTTTTGCAAAGACCTCGAACTGCTTCCTCGTTACATCGAACTTTGCAAGTGCAAACGACTTCACCTCGGCCACATGGCGCGGCGTTTCGTCGGTATACATAAAACGGTATTGATTCTGCCCTTGGAATTCTTCCTCGGTCGCTCCCATCATGTATTGACCTGACGGAAGGACGATCATTTCCGAGCAGACGTCGCAGTCCTGAAAGTGACGAAGCTGTCCGCCCGCGGCTTTCCCGTCGAATGCCATTGCGCTAGAAGCCAGCATCATGAGCAATAGAAATATCTTTAACATGCCCCTCCTCGCGATGAGACAATTAGTGGTCGCTTCTACTTGGACATATGCCATCTCGTCCAAGCAATTGTCCCTGCAGCGCCTGCTTTTCATGGTCGCCGCCGCTGTTAAGCGTATGCTGCAATCATCGAATAAACGCTGTGCTTTGGTCTATCGGAAACATCTGCATTGGCATCAGGAAATATCAGTGTGGCCGCAGGGGGACGACTATCAGCACGTTATGCTGACCATCTCCACTGGCCGCCAGTCAGAACAGGGACCAGTTCGAGTGCAATACGTGACCCGAGAACGAGCCGACGTCGACCTGAAATAAACGAGCATAAAAAATCGTCACCACTACCGACAGCACTGGTGTGCCGGTACGTGATGACGAATGGACTGCCGCTCGGTCAACAACGGCAAACAGGGGAATAAACTAAAGGACCGAATTAGGGCGGGTGGGACCGACACCCGGCTTTTATCTCAAGGGGACATGCGATCAAAAACGATATCGCCATATGACGCAAATCGCCGCGCCTCGCATTGGCAAGCCGGCCCATGAACTTTTGCTCGCAATGCACAGACAAGCGCACAACACATCAGCTACCCCCACGCTCCGTCGCATACCGCCGGCAATGCTCCAGATACCCAGCAGCATGGCTGCTCACCAGTTCCACAATACCCGTCCACAGCCAGCCCGGCGCATCCAGCGTCTTCGAACGGTTTCTGCGTAGCTCGGTGAGCCACGCCTTGCGCTCCGCGCTATCCATTTGCCGCGCGTGCGCCTTGCCGACCACCATCGCCAGAAAGCGCGCGGCCTTCATTGCTTCGTCGCGGGTCAGTTGCTCGATGGTCAGCTTCATGTCCTGCGGCAACAATTCACGAATCACGACAGCGCGATCCGCGAGACGCGCCGCGCGCATCCGCTCGCCGAGCGACGGCGACAAATGCCGCGCGCCCTCCACCACCCGCTCCGCGTTGTCGCGCGGCATGCGCGCGCCGGGATAGCGCGGCGCGGCCGCTTGCGCGGCTTCCTTGATATCCATCAGGCACAGGTCGTCGCCCTCCACCGCTGCGCCGTCGATGTCGAGCAGCACCGCGTAACGCAATCTGCCGAGCGAACTGCAGCCCTTCACCCAGTAAGCGGCGTCGAGAACTTCCACGTCGGCTTCATCGCCGGCGCCGCGGATCACCGTGGCGAGGCGCGCCAACGAGCCTTTCTCGAACAACGCCTCGATCTCGCGCCGCTCGCTCTTGGCGAGCGGCCAGAAACGCGGACCGAGCGGAATGGTCGGATCGAGATCCTCGATACGCTCCTCCGCGAGATGCCGCCATGAACGGCGCACCGCTTCCCTCATCACCACCCGCACCGCTTCGGGTTTTTCCGCGTGAATGTCGGCGTCGCCCGCCGTTTCGTCGAAGGCGCGCTCGTAACCGTCCGCGAGCGCTTCCATCATGCGCACGGTGGTGACGCCGGGCAGATCCGAGCCACGCGCGGCGGTCGCCAGCGAGAGGCCGAGGCGGATCAGGTCATGTGCCGGATTGCCGATCACGGTCTGGTCGAGATCGCGAATCTGGATTTCAACGCGCCCTTGTGCATCGGCGACGGGTCCGAGATTGCCGGTATGGCAATCTCCGCATATCCAGATGGCCGGGCCTTCCGGCAAGGCGTGGCCTTCTATGCCTTCGAGCCATTCGTAGAACTTGCTGGTGTTGCCGCGTACGTAGGCGTGCGCCGAGCGTGCCATTCTGGCGTTGCGGCGCGTGATCAACAGCGCCTGGCGCGCATCCGGTTTGGGCAACTTGTTTCGTGTGATGTTTTTCTTCGCCATGATGGGGTCCGCGTTTATCGACGTTCGAATTCTGCGTGGCGTTGAACGCCACGGTGCGCCAATCGGCGCGCGCGAACGCCTCGCTGCAGCAGGATTCGCGCCTATCTTCTGAATGCGAACTGTAAGTACCGAGCCACCACACAACGCATGCGCGATGAATCACCGGCCCGGTGTTGTGGCTTACAATTGTCGCAGCCGGGTGCCCGCCATGCACCGGCACGCGGTACACGGCAGAAGCTTCATCCCACCTCCTGCTGCGGGTGCAAACGCATCACGCGAGCCGGCAGAGTGGGACACTTTCATCGACGTGACCTCTGTGGAGCGCAGCATGCCATTTCCGGCACAAGACCACGGCTGCTCCGGCTGGCGCGGGGAGATGGCGCAGCGCATCAGCGCATTCGACTGGGCGGCCACCGGGCTCGGCGTCATCGAAAACTGGCCGCGCAGTCTCACGGCGACCGTCCAGTTGCTGCTCGCCTCGCCCGTGCCGCTCGTGTTGCTGTGGGGCAAGCCCGGCTACATGATCTACAACGACGCGTATGCGATCTTCGCGGGCGGACGACATCCCTATCTGCTCGGCTGCCCGGTCGAACACGGCTGGCCGGAAGTTGCCGATTTCAACCGCCATGTCATGGCCACGTGTCTCGCGGGCGGCACGCTGTCGTATCGCGACAAGGAACTAATACTGCTGCGCGACGGCAAGCCCGAGGACGTGTGGCTCGATCTCTACTACAGCCCGGTCGCCGACGACAGCGGCGCGCCGGCTGGCGTGCTGGCAGTGGTCGTCGAGACCACCACGCGCGTGCTCACCGAGCGCTGGCGGCAACGTGCCGAAAGCGAACTGCACGAAACCAACGAACGGCTGCAACTCGCGCTCAATACCGGCACGGTGCTCGGCACCTGGATGCTGGATCTGCGCACGGGCAAGGTCAGCGGCGACGAACGTTTCGCGCGCACCTTTTCCTTTCAGCAGGAAGAAGCCGCGAAAGGAGTCGAGCGCCGCGCCGCCGTCCACATGCTTCATCCGGACGACCAGGCGCTCAACGATGAACTGACCGCCGAGGCGATCCGCACGCGGCAGCCGTTTCGCGCTGAGTTTCGAATCCGGCGGCCCGACGGCGACTATCTCTGGGTGCAGGCGAACGGCCAGTGCGAATTCGACGAGCACGGCGAACCGACACGCTTTCCCGGCGTGCTGATCGACATCCACGAGCGCAAGATCGCCGAACAGTCGCTGCGCCAGTTGACCGAGACGCTGGAACAGCGCGTGGCCGACGAGGTCGCGGCGCGCGCGCTGGCCGAAGAGCAGTTGCGCCAGGCGCAGAAGATGGAAGCGATCGGCAGCCTCACGGGCGGCGTCGCGCACGACTTCAATAACGTGCTGCAGGTGATCAACGGCAACCTGCAAATGCTCGCGGCCGACGCCGGCGATCATCCGGCCACCTTGCGCCGCCTGTCCGCCGCGACGGACGCCGTCAAACGCGGCGCGAAACTGGCCGCGTATCTGCTCGCCTTCGCGCGACGTCAGCCGCTCTCGCCGACCGTGCTGAACCCTCGCCGGCTGCTGAGCGGCATGAGCGAGATGCTGCACCGCGCGCTCGGCGAAACGGTGCGGATCGACACGGTCCTGAGCGACGATTTGTGGAATGTGCAGGCCGATCGCAACCAACTGGAAAACGCGCTGCTCAATCTCGCGATCAATGCGCGCGACGCGATGCGGGCCGACGGCACGCTCACCGTGCGCGCGGCCAACCGCGTGCTCGACACCGCGTTCTGCCGCGGCAAACCGGAGCTCTCGCCGGGCGAATACGTGGTGTTTTCCGTCACCGATACGGGCACCGGCATGCCGCCAGAGGTCCTGCAGCGCGTGTTCGAACCGTTCTTCACCACCAAGCCCGACGGCCACGGCACCGGCCTCGGTCTGAGCATGGTGTTCGGCTTCGTCAGGCAAAGCGGCGGCCATACCTTGATCGATAGCGAACTGGGACGCGGCACCACCGTCTCGCTGTTTTTCCCGCGCTGCTGCGAGGCCGAAACCTCGGAAACCGTCGACGAGACCACGGCGCCCACCGGTAGCGGCGAAACGATTCTGGTCGTGGAAGACGACGCCGACGTACGACTGACCGCCATCGAAATGCTCGCGCAACTCGGCTACAAGGTGCTGACCGCGTCGAGCGGCGACGCGGCAATCGAGTTCATCGACAGCGACGTGCCGATCGATCTGCTGTTTACGGACGTGGTGATGCCAGGCAAGATCAAGAGCGTGGAGCTCGCGCAGCGAGCCGCGGCGCGCTCGCCCGCGGTGCCCGCCCTCTTCACCTCCGGGTATACACGCGACGAGATCGTCCATCACGGCAAACTCGACGCCGGTATCACGCTGCTCTCGAAACCGTACCGGCGCGACGACCTCGCCCGCAAGGTGCGCAGCGTGTTGCGCGCCGGCGCTGCCAGCGCGGCGGGTATGGCGTTGCCCGTGTCCGTGGACGAAGGACAGATCGCCGCCTGCGTGCCGCCTGCTGCTTACGACCCCGCCAGGGAATCCGGCCACGAAAGCCAAGCTCCCGCGGTTGAAGCTATCTGCCAAAGGGGGGCGCCTTTGGGGACGGCGCGCTCGACTCGCACGCCGGCACGTGTGCTGCTCGTCGAAGACGATATGGACTCACGCGAAGCATTCAGCGATCTGCTGACTGCGTTGGGCCTCGATTGCACTGCGGTCGCGAGTGCGGAAGAAGCGCTGCCGCTCGTGCCCGCGCAACACTTCGACATCCTCTTCACCGATCTCACGTTGCCCGGCATGTCCGGCGACAGTCTTGCACGCGTCATGCTGCGCCAGCAGCCGGGTATTCGCGTGCTGCTGGTGTCGGGCTACGGCAAGAACGCGCAGATCGGCGACGCGATTCCAGGCGCACGGCTGCTCGGCAAACCGCTCGATATCGCGGAACTGCGGCGCGAACTCGCGGACTGGATCGATCACACCGAAGCAGCGTCCTAGCCAGCGCGCGCCACGCATTCGACCGACTTCACGATGGACATTCGCTGCGGCACCGCAGGCTGGACCGACAAGACACTGATTGCGTGCAAGCGCTTTTATCCGCGCGGCAGCAGCAGCGCTGAAGCACGTCTGCGTTTTTATGCTTCGCAGTTCCCGCTGGTCGAAGTGGATTCGGCCTACTACGCGATGCCTTCGGCAAGCAATGCGCAATTGTGGTTCGAGCGCACGCCTGAAGGCTTCACGTTCAACTTCAAGGCGTTTCGTCTGTTCACCGGGCATCAGACTTCGCCCGATGCGTTGCCGCGAGACATTGCGATGGCGCTGCCGGAAGGCATCACCGGTCCGCGCAAGAAGAACGTGTACTACCGCGACATGCCGGACGATATCCGCGATGAACTGTGGCGGCGCTATCTGGAAGCGCTCGAACCGCTGCGCGTGAGCGGGCGACTCGGCGCCGTGCTGTTCCAGTTCGCGCCGTGGATCACGCGCGCGCCGGACGGCCTCGCGCTGGTGGAGGAATGCCGGGCGCGGATGGCGGGCTACATGATGGCGGCTGAGTTTCGCAATCAGTCGTGGTTCGATGAAGAGCATGCAGCCTGGTCGCTCGAATTCCTGCGCGAGCGCGGCATTGTGCATGTGATCGTCGACGCGCCGCCGGACGTGACCAACCGCGTGCATACGGTGTGGGACGTGACGAATCCCGAACTCGCGATGGTGCGTCTGCACGGACGCAATACGCAGACTTGGAGCGCGACCGGCACTGCGAGCGCGGCGGATCGGTTTGATTATGACTATGACGAAGCGGAGTTGACGGAACTCGCCGTGCCGATTCGTGCGATCGCGACGCGGGCCGGACGCACGCATGTGATTTTCAATAACTGCTTCGAGGATCAGGGGCAGCGTAATGCGAGGGTGTTGATGGGGATCCTCGGTTCCGACGCCATCGCGCCGTGACGTTGCAAGTCAGCGATCGGCCAATAAGCGGCATTCGCTCACTTTCTTGCTAAGACATTCGGGAGTCGGCTCCGCTCCCTGGGAGGCCATCCGGTTCTCTCTTGAGTCTGGACCTGGTCGCGGCTCCGCCTCTTCAAAAGCTCGGGCAAGAACCTGCACAGTCAGCCGTCAACCGTTGGCAGCTCACTTGATTCTCACAACGACCTTGCCCCTGGCGCGTCCCTGGGCCAGATATTCAAGCGCTTCCTTCGCCTGGTCAAACGGAAACACCTTGTCAATTACTGGACGAACCTGTTCCGACTTGAGGAGTTCGCCAATTTCGGCGAGCTGGTTTCCATCGGGACGTACGAAGAGAAATGAATACGCCACATCCCGCGTTTTCGCAAGCCGCATGATCTTGCGGCTCATTAGCCCGAATATCAACCTCAGGATAAAGTTCAGCCTGCGAGCACGGGCGAACGCCGCGTCCAGCGGCCCGATGAGAGACACAATCTTGCTCCCCGGTTTGAGGATGCCTATGGATTTTTCAATCACATCCCCTCTGATCGTGCCAAGCACTACGTCGTAGCCGCGCAGCACTTTTTCGAATTCCTGCTTTTTGTAGTCGACGATCTCGTCGGCGCCCAGACTGGTTACCAGTTGGACGTTGCCCGTACTGGTGGTCGTTCCGACCCTGGCGCCGAAGTGCTTTGCCAACTGGATCGCAAACGTGCCGATACCGCCGGATCCGGCAGGAATGAACACCTTCTGGCCGGCTCGGATATTAGCGCGCTCCTTCAACGCCTGCCAGGAGGTAAGCCCGACCATCGGAACGGCGGCAGCCTGCACGAAGTCCAGGTTGACCGGTTTCGACGCCGCAACGCGCTCCGGCACCGCCGCGAATTCGGCGATCGAGCCCCTACCGAGATCGAAGAGGCTGGCAAAGACGGCATCACCCGGTTTGAAACGCGTCACACTGCTGCCGACCTCGGTCACCACACCAGAAATATCGCTGCCGAGCGTAGCCGGCAATTCGAATTTAAGGACGGGCTTGAACGTCCCTGCCGGAATCATGTTGTCGATTGGATTCAACCCCGCCGCGTGGACCTGGACCAACAGTTCATCAGGCTTTAGCGTGGGGCGAGGCACTTCGGCGAACCCGATCTCGGGCGACTTGCCATAGCGTTTGAAGGTGAGTGCTTTCATGGTGTTCTAGATTCAGTGTTGGGTACCTGTCGCCGACCGCGAAGGATTCATCGCGCCAGAAACTCCAGTGCTTTGATCACGAAGTCGGTGTGATACTGAAAGATGCCGCCGTGCCCGGCGTCCTGGTAAATGACGAGCTGCGCGTTGGGAATGCGGCGGGCCATGTCAGAGCTCAATGCGGTGGGCACCATGATGTCGTTGTCTCCGTTGGCGATCAGGACAGGCATACGCAGGCGGGTAAGGTCTTGCGCCGCCTGCTGGCCCCACGCCTTGATCGCCTTGAGTTGGCGAAGCAACGCGCGGGGTGTCGGCCCCCTGTCGCGCCCGGCCTTGCGTTCCTTGAGCCTCTTCAGAAAAGCGCTTGCTGCCTGTCGGCCGTTGGTGGTCGCGGTGAAGAACAGATAGGTCTTGGGATCGCGCATCGTCACCAGACCCTTGAGCATCAGCGGCCAGGACGTAGCCCCCACGCGATCGATTCCCTGGCCGCCCGCGGGTCCTGTGCCTGTGAGGATGAGCCTGCGCACCAGATCCGGCGCCTTGAGCGCCACGTCCTGCGCCACGAAGCCGCCGAGCGAAAAGCCGAGCAGATCAACCTGATCGAAACCCATCGCGCGGATCAACGCGATGGTGTCGTGCGCCATCTCGTCCACGCTCACGGGCGCAATGCCACCGGAAGAACCGATTCCCCGGTAGTCGATCGCAATCACTCGATGCTTGCGGGCCAAGCCATCGACGATGCGTGGGTCGAAATTATCCAGCACCGCGCCCCAATGGTTCAGCAGCATCAGCGGGATGCCCCCGTGCGGGCCTAGTTCGCGGTAAGCGAAAGTGGTTCCCCCCGCCTTGATCTCGTCGTTCTGTGCGTGGACATAGGATGTTGCCGATTGGCTATCTGGGTTGAAACTGATCATCATCGATTCCTTGAGGGGCGGCCTTCACGCGTTGACGTCCACGATAGTGCGGCCGCCCACCTAGCCCTGGAGCACCGCATCTGCAAGGCCAGGCACTTCGGCCACGGCGACCACCCGGGTGCGTGTGCGAGCTTTCCGGGGTCCACGTCGGCGGCCAGACGTGCTCACGCTTCTAGCCGCACGATAAGGCATTGGTGGCTTGGGGTATGACAGAAGCCGCAGGGGTCACGCTTCTGACCGATAGCGATCGGCCGCGTGCGCCTGCCGAATGTCCGACAGGAGCCCTTGACGCGCGCCATCCAGCGCGTCCCAGCGCCCGGCCACGTGCAGCGGCGGGATGGTGACGAGTTCCCGGCGATCAAAGCCGACCAGTGCCGCATCAACCAGTTCGCCGACCTCCATCACCTCGGGAAGCGTATTGACGTCGATGCCGGCGCGCCCCCAGATCTCCGTGCGGGTCGCCGCCGGGAGCACCGCCTGCACGTAGACGCCGCTGGGCGACAACTCGAGGTTTAATCCCTGCGACAGGAACAACACAAAGGCCTTGGTGGCGCCGTAAATCGACATGCCGAACTCGGGCGCGAGACCCACCACCGAGCCGATGTTGACGATCGCGCCGGTACCCGACTGCACGAAGCGCGGAGCGACCGCGGCAGCGAGCCGTGTCAGCGCCGTGGTGTTGAGCGTGATCAGGCGTTCGATGCCCTCAGCAGTCTGCTGCACGAAGCTACCGGCCTGGCCCACGCCGGCGTTGTTAATCAGGATGCCTATGCGAGCGTCGTCGCGCAGGCGAGTCTCGACCGCGGCCAGATCCTCAGGCCGGGTCAGGTCGGCCTGCAGCACGTCGACGGCCACATCGCTTTCCTCACGCAGGCGTGCGGCGAGAGCATCGAGGCGCGCCTTGTCGCGTGCAACCAGCACGAGGTTGTGGCCGCGGCCGGCGAAGCGCTCGGCGTACGTGGCGCCGATACCAGAGGAGGCGCCCGTGATGAGAACTGTGGGAAGCGTGGTCATGAGTTAATTCCTTTGCAAGAGAGGTTCGGATGGTGGACGCAAGCTGCGCTCGCCTCAGGCGATGATGGACGGGTAGTCGGTGTAGCCCGCAGCGCCGCCACCATAGAGCGTGGCGAAGTCGGGCTGCGCCAGCGGTGCGCCGGTCTTCAGGCGTTCGACCAGATCGGGGTTGCTGATGAATGCACGGCCGAAGGCGAACAGGTCTGCTTTACCCTCGTTGAGCCTGGCAGTAGCGAGTTCCAGGTCGTAGCCGTTGTTGGCCAGGTAGGTTTGCCTGAACCGACGGCGCAGCGCGTCGTAGTCGAACGGTGCGACATCGCGCGGGCCGCCGGTCGCGCCCTCGACCACGTGCAGGTAGACGATTCCCAGCGCGCTGAGTTGCCCGGCGATGTAGTCGTACTGCGGCTGGGGATCGCTGCTCGAGATACCGTTTGCCGGCGACACAGGCGAGATGCGCACGCCGGCGCGATCGGCACCAATTTCTTCCACCACTGCAGCAACGACTTCCAGCAACAGACGCGCACGGTTCTCGATTGAGCCGCCGTAGGCGTCAGTGCGCCGGTTGGCCCCGTCCTTGATGAACTGCTCCAGCAGATAGCCGTTGGCACCGTGGATTTCTACGCCGTCGAAGCCGGCCGCGATAGCGTTGGCCGCAGCCAGGCGGAAATCATTCACGATGCCCGGCAACTCGACAAGCGCCAGCGCACGGGGCTGGGACACGTCGACAAATCCGTTGTTGACGAAGGTTTTCGTCTCCGCGCGAATGGCCGAAGGGCCGACCGGCGCAGCGCCCCCAGGCTGGACATCGACGTGCGAAACACGGCCGACGTGCCAGAGCTGCGCGAAGATGCGTCCACCCATGGCATGCACAGCCTGGGTGACCTTGCGCCAGCCGGCGATCTGCTCGGACGTGTACAGGCCAGGAGTGTCCTGATAGCCCTGAGCCTGAGCTGACACCTGGGTGGCCTCCGTGATGATGAGGCCGGCCGAGGCGCGCTGGGCATAGTAGGTCGCGGCCAGTTCGCTGGGCACCAGCCCCGCGCCTGCGCGGTTGCGGGTCAGCGGAGCCATGACAAAGCGGTTGGCGAGTGTCAGGCGGCCAAGGGCGTAGGGCTCGAAAAGCGTCTTGTCGGTCATGTTGCGTCGGCTTCCAGGATTGGGAATGGACGCAATGATGACGATCATAATCTAATGTGTCAAGGTTTTGATGATGACCGACATCAATGTATAATGGAACCTTCGCAGATATGCACTCACAGTGGTCAGGAAATGAAGATCACCAAGGCACAGGCGCAGGCCAACCGGGACCACGTCGTCGAGACGGCGTCGAAACTGTTTCGGGAGCGCGGCTATGATGGGGTTGGCGTTGCCGATCTGATGGGCGCCGCCGGCTTCACCCACGGCGGCTTTTACAAACAGTTCCGCTCCAAGGCCGACCTGATGGCGGAATCGGCGGCCTGCGGCATCGCGCAGACCGTGGCGCTGAGCGCTGGTGTGGAGGCGCCTGAGTTTGTGCGGTACTACCTTTCTCGCGAGCACCGCGACACCCGCGCGACCGGTTGCACGATGGCCGCACTGGGCGGGGATGCCGCGCGTCAACCGGAAGCAGTCCGTGCCACGTTCGCGGCTGGTATTGAGAGCCTGCTGGCTGCGCTGAGCCCCGAGGGCACTGCGTCGGGCGATGCGGATGCGGGCCAGGCGCGAGCCCGGTCCCTCGACATACTGGCGCACGCCGTCGGTGCCATTGTCATGTCGCGCGCCTGCCCGGACGATTCGCCACTGGCCGACGAAATCCTGGCGGTTTGCCGCGACGCGATTCTGGCGTCAATGAGCCCGTCGGCGACCGCGGGCGAACCCGCGCGCAATGACGGTAGCGACACGTCGGCAACGACGGAGTGACTCTGTTACCGGCGAGTTCCGGTCACAGCGGAGCACTCCGCGGTTTCCTCCATCGGATTTATTCGTCGCCCGCCGGCACGCACGGAGACATTCACACTCCTGTAGCGACGGCAGGTATCAAATAACGTCTCGCGCCGGCCGCATCTGTCGCCGTTCCGCCCAGAAGGGGCTTTAAGCTCGACGTGTGGATCGCCAACAGTTCTGCTTTGGGCGGATACACAGTGGCGAAGTCGGATCAGGGGGCGAAGGCTCCTTCCGGCTCTGATAGCGGCAATCGACCCTCTCACGCTGTCCGTTTCGCGCTGCGGATTGAACCCGTCGATGCAACACGGGTAGCTGGTCAGGTGTGACGGTGGCGGGGGACAGAAGCCACTGCCAAACCCTGAGTACTGGTTGCGAAGCGATTCATGAGTCGGTTTTCCTGAGCGCCAAACGCGCCACCTGTGGCGTCTTCCCCGTCCACGCCTGAAATGCCCGCGCAAACGAGTTGGGATCGTCAAAACCCAGCAGAAATGAGATCTCTGCGCCGGACATCGACGAATTCGTCAGGTAGTGTTTTGCGAGCGACTCGCGCAGGACGTCCAGCGTCTCCTGGAAACTGGTACCTTCAGTCTTCAACTTGCGCTGCAGGGTCCGAGTGCTGACACCGAGTTTGCGGCAGACGACATCCATCGTCAGTTCACCAGCCGGCAACGCCTCGAGTAGCACGCCGCGCAGGCGTTCCGCCATGCTGGCAGTGCGGTCCAGTTCCGCCAGTCGCATACGCAGAGCGGGCTCGAAATATGACCACATCTTGTGGTTCTCGGTCAGGAAGGGACGTTCAACGTCTTCCGCAGCAAAAACAAGCGTGGCCAATGCGGTGCAGTCGACCGGTACGCCGAAATACGCCTCGCATGCACGGAGGTCCGACTCCGATCCCGGCGGCACGGGCCAACCTGCCCGCAACGGTCGCAAGTGGCTGCGCGTAGCGAGCCGTGCGAGCTGCACGAAGATAGACAGCTGGACGTACTGGTTAATAATGCAGGTTACATGGTCACAGGCATCGCGGAAGAAACGCCAATCGAATTGGGGAGGCAACAGTTTGAGACCAACTTCTGGGGCACGGTCAAGGTGACAAATGCCTTGCTACCAAAGTTCCGGGCCCAGAAGCAGGGGCAGATTATCACTGTCAGTTCCATCGTAGGTCTGATCGGCCCCCCGAACCTGTCGTATTACACTGCTTCCAAGCACGCGGTTCAGGGTTTCTTCAAGTCGTTACGTTTCGAACTGAATCAGTTCAACATAAAAGTTAGCATGGTGGAGCCGGTCTGGTTCAAAACCAACCTTAGCCAGAATGCTGTCTCCGCGGGCAGCGGCAGTATCACGGACTACAACACATACCGGAAGCAGGTGACAGCCGCGACGCAAAAAGGCATAGACGAAGCGGAAGCACCCGATACGGTTATCAATACCATTACTCGGCTGATTAACGCCGGTGAACCGAAATTCAGTAATCCTGTCGGAAAAATGACAGGCACGATTCCTTTCCTTCAAAACTACGCACCAAAAATGTTCGAAGGTTCAATACTGAAGAGCGTAACAGCCGCGAAATGAAGCTACCAGCGCTCATCAATCCTTCAGTTACGCGACACACTACCCGACGAAAGAAAATCAGTTGGAAAAACCGCAGTCGTCGTGAATTTGGGAATGACAGTCAATTTGCTAAATGAGAGGAATTTAACGATGAAATATTATCTTTGCAAATTTATTCCGCCGCGTGCGGATTTCCTCGCGACGATGTCTGCCGGTGAAAAGGAATGGATGAGGCACTGAACGAGCTCCTCGATAAAGGGCTGATCGTCGCTCATGGGCCCGTGATTGATGACGCTGGTGGCTACGGCGTATCGCTCTACCAGATCGCCGATGATCAAGATATTTCCGCGCTGACATCGGAAGACCCGATCGTGAAGAACGGGGTTGGTCATTACGAACACTACACCATGCTTCATTTGACAATGCGTGGTTGAAAGCCCCAGCGGTTAGCGGGGCGCATCAACTGTCGCCGTTTGACAACCTCTCATGGCGAATTCAGCCGTTCGATCCAACGCAACCCCTCAGTTCGCCGTGTAAACAGACAAAAAAATCAGTACCTTCAACGAAGCGCAGCCGCCACCGCCTCGTCAATCTGCAGCGCAAAGCGCGCGTCAACATCGGGCACCCTGTAGCCAATTGACAGTTCCAGATACGCGTCGCCCAGCACCAACTGAACGAACGTTGCTGCCCGCAATGCAGCAGTCGGCTCATCAAATCTCTTCCGCAGAATTCTTGCGGCGAACGCACGCACGACCTTTGCACCATTTTCGTAGAACACCTGACCGAGTTCCGGAAGACGCTCGGCCTCAGCGACGATCGCCCGGTAAAGCCGCAGGTAATCCGGCGCGATAAGGCTTCGTGCGAGCAGCCATCCCAACTCGTGCAACTCGACTTCAGGCGATCCATCGGATTGCTCGTGCAGAGCGCCCACAAGAAGTCCGCCGATCTCAGCGCACATCGAGCTCACCAGACCGACGAAGAGTGCCTCCTTCGACTTGAAGTGGCGGTAGACCGTCTGTTTGCCGACGCCTGCGGTCGCCGCGACGTCGTCCATCGTGGCGAGACCAAAACCCTGGCTTAAAAAAACGGCTTTCGCGCCGTCGAGGATCGCGGACCGCTTGCGGCGTTGCAGCGGGCTCAGGTCAGGGGGAGAGAAAGCGTTCATACGGCATAGATAGCAGATCATCGAGCGGTTGACAAGACTGGGTAGTCTCGTTTACCTTTGTCAAAACGAGACCGACAAGTCTCGTTCATCTGATTTATCGATTTCACAGGCGATCATCAAGGAGAGCGCTTTGGAACTGTTCATTACGGGTGGTACGGGCTACATCGGGCAAGCGGTCGCACGCAAGGCAATCAGCCTCGGCCACCAGGTGACCGCGCTGGTGCGCCAGGACAGGTCATCGGCCGCCAGCGCGCTGGCGCGTCTCGGTGTGAAACTGCATGCGGGCGACCTGCGTGAGCCGCAGTCTTTCGCGGCGGCTGCCGGTGCCGCCGATGGCGTGGTGCACGCCGCGTCGACCAACGATGCTTCCGCCGCTGCTGTTGATGAGGCTGCGGCGGTAGCGATGCTTTCGCATATGCATCCGGGCGCGGTATTTGTCTATACGTCGGGCACCTGGGTCTACGGCAATACGGAGGGAGGGCCCGCGACTGAAGCATCGGCGCTGAACCCGACACCGCTCATTGCCTGGCGGCCCGCAGTGGAGCAACAGGTGCTGGCGCTGGCGGCGAACCGCTCGATCGCCGCAGCGATTCTCAGACCGGCGATGGTGCACGGCTACGGCGGCGGCGTCTTTGGCATGCTTGCGGGCATGGCCCGTGAGACCGGCAGTGTGAGGATCGTTGGCGATGGTCGCAATCACTGGCCCGCCGTTTACGTCGATGATCTCGCCACGGCTTACCTCAGCGCGGTCGAGCAGGCGGCAAGCGGGGACGTGCGAGTCGCCGGACAGATCTTCAACGTGGTCACGGAAGATGCCGTTGCTGTTGCCGATACGGGTGAAGCAATCAGGACGTCGGTCGGCGCCGATCGCGTCAAACTCTGGCGGCTCGCCGAGGCCCGCCAATCGCTTGGACCGTTCGCTGACGCATTGGCGCTCGACCAGAAGATCAGCGGCCAGCACGCGCGGCGAGTGCTGGCGTGGGAACCCCACGGCCCCGGCCTGATTGCGGACCTCTCTTCACAAGCGCACTTTCAGCAAAGCAACGGAGCATGACGATGGCGTGGAACAGCTTGTCTTTCGAATCGATTCTCGCGACGATCGTGGCGGTTCTATTCGCGATTGCTGGGGTGATCAATCTCTCACGACGCGGCGCGGCGAAACGCGACTTCGCACGCTGGGGTTACCCGGCGTGGTTTCAGTTGCTCTGCGGCGCGCTCGAACTGCTGAGTGCGGCACTTCTTCCCTGGCAGCAAACCAGAGTCTTGGGCCTAACGCTGGCCGGAGCGGTCATGATCGGCGCGCTCTTTACGTTGCTACGAAACCGGGAGCCGTTCGGGCATCTCGCCCCGGCGCTGGTCTTCTCGGCTCTGATTGTGGCCACCTTGGCGGTTCGTGGATGAGGCTTCCGCGTCACCGCGCGAATGAGCCCGAGGCGCTAACATGCCGCGCCGGCAATCCGCTGCAGGTACTTGAAATACACACGCGGATTGCGGCATTGGAGCAATATCAGTTGACCATGCGTTTGGATAGGTCCGGCTTTTGCAGCGACGGCCAGGCGCTCCCTTTTCACGTGCTGTGTGCCCTGACAATCGCGACAATGTGAAGGATGATGAAAAAGAAGATCGTCGGCGGAAGCGCTTTCATGAATTCATGCTTGATCTTGCCCGTCAGCGTACCCATGATGCGCTCCTCGCCAGCCGCCCTGACCTATCCGCACGCTCAACACGCCTCAGCAATCATCGGTGACGGCCGGCTCGGCAATCGCGAGCATCTGCGTTAGGGACCCGGTCGAACTGCCAGGCGCGTCGATCATGAACAGCGATTCGCGCAAAGCCAGTTCAATATCGAAGCGTTGTTCCAGCCACGCTCGCAGGCCGGCCTCGGACATGATGACGATGTTGCTGCGTTTCGCTTCATCGGTGGTCGTCACGTCAGGCATTTCGGGGACAACGTCCGGGTCGAAGCCGTTCGTGGTCGCATGAAAGAAACCCCACGTGTCATTTTCAATGAGCAGCACATAGAAGTCCGGGAGCGCCAGAAGCGCGTCTTCACTGTGAGCCGCTTCGATGCGTGCCTGAAGCAGGTTCAACGCTTCGACGGCGGACATGCGCATGCGCGCCGCGGAGAGCGCGCCCCCCGTGGTGTCGATCGGCTCGACAATCCCCGAGTCAATCGCCTTGCGGGTCGCTACCGCGACGGTCAGCGCAAGAGGATGACCAACGCCGAAATCAATCTTGAAGTTGCAGATCGCGCACATGGTTTCACCTCAAGGCGTGACGATGTTGAACCAGAAATCGAAGTTGTCGAGCCAGGACACGAACTCGCCAAGCTTCTGGCTATTGCCGTCGATTTTGGCGCTGCCCGCCATCACCAGCTTCTGCATATTGGTTTGTCCCATCATGATGCTGTTGAGGTCCGCGCGCGTCATGGTGACCGTTGCGTCCGCTGATTTCGAGGTTCTGTCTTTCGAATAGTGCAACGCGCTGTTCTCGACGCCCAGCACGCAGTTTTCCTTCGTATCGGTCAGTACGAGATTGAACGACGCCGTCTTCCCGTTCGCTCGCTCACCATTCAGCCGGATACCAAGGTAGTCGAGGAACATGTCGAGCGGCATGGCCTGAATGGTATCCGGGCTCTGTGGCGCGGGCGCCTGTCCCTTCCTGACGCCGTTGCGCAATTCCATGGCTCCCGTCAGATAGAAGTTGCGCCAGGGCGCAGACTCCGACTGGTAGCCAAGCTGTTCATAAGCGTCCGCCAGCAGCTGTTTGGCAGCGGTGTTTTGCGGTTCCGCGAACACCACGTGGTTGACGACTTCCGCCACCCATCGGTATTCGCCCTGATTAAACGAATCGTGCGCCCTTCGCAGAACGGCAGCCGCTCCACCCATGTACTCGACATACCGCTTACCGCTGTCGGTCGGCTGCAAGCGGTGCAGATTTGCGGGCACGCCGTCAAAGAATCCAAGGCGCAGGTTGTACTGCGCGACGGCGTCGTGATAGACCGTGCCGTAGTAGCTCCGGCAATACCAATGCTTCGCAAGGCTGTCCGGTAGACGAACTGCCTCGCCAATCTCGAGCGGCGTCTGGCCCGTGTTGGCCATGCGCATGACCTGGTCATGCAGATAGCGATACATGGCGCGTTGCGCACGCAGGAAAGCATTGATCCGGTCGTTGCCCCAGGTAGGCCAATAATGTGAGGCAAAGAGGACCTGCATATCGTCGCCATGCAGATCGAGCGCAGTTTGCAGATACTTGGACCAGAGCAGCCCATCACGAACCTTTGCGCCTCGTAACGTGTACAGATTGTGCAGCGTGTGAGTGGCATCTTCCGCCGCGCAGAACGCCTTGAACTTCGGCAGATAAAACATGAACTCTGAAGGCGCCTCCGATTCCGGCGCCATCAGAACCTCAATGTCCACGCCGTCGAGCGTCAGTTTCTGGCCGGTCTTTTCTGCAAACATGGAGGGCACGGCCAGCGTGATAGTACCGACCGAAGTCGTCTTACCCAGACCACCATCGACAATCCCCGTCGGGCTGCGCGGTAGCAGTGAGCCATACATGTAGCTGGCGCGACGCCCCATCGCATTGCCGGCGATGATGTTCTCGCCGACGGCAGCCTCAGTGAAACCAACCGGCGCCACGATCTGCACCTTGCCCGATTTCAGATCGTCGTCACTGACGAGGCCTCGCACACCGCCATAGTGATCGACATGGCTGTGCGTGTAGATGACGTGAGTGATCGGCTTGTCGCCAAGATGCGGAATGACGAGTTGCTTCCACACCGTCGAAGCTACTTCGGTCGTAATGAAAGGATCGACGACGATATAGCCGTGATCTCCCCGAATAATGCTCATCACGGAAAGGTCGTAGCCGCGCACCTGCCAGATGCCATCGACCACCGTGTAAAGCCCGTGATTCATGTTCAGCTTGGCGTTGCGCCAGAGGCTCGGATTGACCGTTGATGGAGCGTTGTTTTCCGCGCCGCCGTGTACAAACGCGAACTGCTGAAGGTCCCAAGCCGGAAATTCGCCTTGCCCCTTGATGATGACCGGCTCGGGGAGCGTGGCGATGAGACCGCGCTTTGCGTCTTCAAAATCCTGGGCGTCAGCGAAAGAAAGAAAATCGGCGTATTGCTTGTTCAATGCAATGGTCGAGGGCGACGCGGGCTTTGAGGCCGCACTGGTTGAGTTTGTCGACCCGGCTTGCGCAAGCGTTTCGCCAACTGCCCCGGAAAATCCAGTTGCTACGCCGACAACCGCCACGTTTTTCAGGAACGCCCTGCGTGCTCCAGGCTTTGCCGCATCATCCGATTGGGACATGCCCACCTCCGGTAATTAGGAAGAGCGGACGCTCAATGGCCTTTGAGAGTGGCCTGCCCGCCCTCTTACTGATCCAGAAAACTCGATGGATTAATTAACTGCCAGCTACGTATTCAGTAGTCTGCAGCGTCGCTGGCCTGAAGCAAGCTTTTGGGCTATGTCCGCGTGAATCGGCAATCAATGAACGTTATGCGATTGTCACAGGCTTCCAAGTCGTATTGACCGACTGATCCAATGCCCGCAACTGATAACGTATAAATGACCGGCTAACGATATGGCGTTTAAAACGCGGTTCAAACATCCACAGTTTCTAAACATAGGACAATTTTTTGATATGTCTCACATTTTTTGCGTCAACTTGGTCGCGTGGTAATTCGCAATATCGGAAGTTATCTGGAATTGGCGCCCTACGATACGAGGCCACCGGATCAACTGGGTCGCCTTCCGCCTCACCGAACGCCGGGCTCGGAACTCAAGCAAGTACGAACAGTTGTTCAAACGTGCGCGCCCGGCGCAGCGGGTCTTGCGAGAGCAGCTTGCCGTGCTTCTCGGCGAGACAACCAGGATCGCCTGCGGCGGAGCCGTTTCGTTTAATTCTGCGAACCGTTTCCGTGGATGGCGATTGCGATGCGGATTACAGAGCCTGCTCGACACCCGCAATCACATCGACCTGGTTCTGACGCGATAGACTTCCGCCTGAAAACATCTCAGCCACGACACGGACTTCACGGTCCTTCAAGGAGAAGCAGCGGCATGGACCGGATGGCGGCAATGGAAACCTATGTGAGTGTGGTGGAGGCGGGTTCGTTCTCGGCGGCCGCAAAGCGGCTCAAACTCGGGCAACCGGCCGTGTCGAAGTCGATCGCGCAACTCGAAGAGCGACTCGGCGTGCGACTCCTGTTGCGCTCGACACGCGGACTGACGCCCACCGATGCAGGTCAGCGCTTCTACGAGCACGCGCGGCGCGCAATCGAAGAAGTGGACCTTGCAGAACATGTTGCGCGCGACGCGTCTACGGGGCTCTCCGGCGTGCTTCGCGTCAGTGCCGCCGTGACCTTCGCGCGCCTGCACATCCTCCCCGCGCTCAAGACTTTTCTGGACCGGCACCCGAACCTCCAGATCGATATCGTGCTGGACGATCGCACCATCGATCTGCTCGAAAAAGGCGTGGACGTTGCGCTGCGCATGGGATCGCTCGACGATTCGACGATGACTGCGCGCCGCATTGCGCAAAGCCGCAGGCGGGTGGTCGGAACGCCTGCGTATTTCGCCGAAGCGGGCGTGCCGAAAACGCCTGCGGACCTCAGCCAGCATCAGGTGATCGTGTATTCGTTGCGAGGCGGCGGCGAGTCGTGGGCGTTCAGCCAGCATGGCAAGGAAGTGGCGGTGGTCGTGTCCGGCCGCGTGAGCGTGAGCGCCGCCGAAGGCATGCGTACAACGCTGCTTGGTGGACTGGGCCTGGCGATCGCGTCGGAATGGATGTTCTCGCCGGAACTTGCCGATGGCACGGTTCAGGCGGTACTGACCGACTGGGAATTGCCCTCTATCGACCTGTGGGCGGTCTTCCCGGCCGGACGCCTGGTGAGTGCGAAGGCGCGAGCGTTCGTCGCCTTCGTGGAAGAGGTACTCAGTGCCGCCGGCAGCACCAACGGCGGCACGCTCTCAGAAAGCGAGCCTGCCGATTGACGCGCCTCCGTCGACGTAGAGCGTCTGACCGGTCATGAAAGCGGCGCGTCGGACACCAGCCAGATCGACGCGGACCAGTTCGCCGGGAAAATCGCTTGCTTCGCGCGCGAGGCCCCCTACGTGATGGCCGTCGGCAATCAGCCGTTCTGTCAATGCGAGACCGGTCCCCTGGTCGCGCCGGTGACAAGAAATGTACGCTGTGTCATCAAATATCCTTTACGAACGGCGGGAATTGAAAAGCCGCGACGGGTTCTCCGGCGCGGCGTGACGGATCTCCAAGCGTCGAGCGGTCAGCCTCAGGCGTTGGCCGCCGCTTTTTCCAGCACCGGAAACATGTCCGACGGATCCGGGCGACGCGTGTAATCCGGGTTGACCTCCGAATACAGCACGATGCCATCCTGTCCGATGACATAGCGCGCGGGCATTGGCAAAGTCCAGCTCGGGTCGTTATTGAACGCAGGCAAGTCGTTTTTGAGGTTCCGGTACAACTCGACGAGATAGTCGGGCAACGCGAAGCGCAATCCGAAGTCGGCGCCCGTCTGGCCGTTTGCGTCGCTCAGCACCGGAAAACCGAGTTCGTTGGTGCGCACCGACTTGCGACTATTGACCGGCGTTTGCGGCGAGATCGCCACGACGTTCGCGCCGTAGGCCTGAATCGCCGGCAGCACTTCGTTGATCGCCTGCAATTCGATATTGCAGTACGGGCACCAGACGCCGCGATAGAACGTCACCACCAGCGGGCCCTTCACCAGCAACGCAGCGGAAGACACGTCGTTGCCATCCTGATCTTTCAGATTGAAATGCGGCGCGCGGTCGCCGGCCTTGATCGCGCGGCCCGCCTGCCCGCTCGCAATCAGCGCTGCGGTGGCGCGTTCCATCACCGGATGAATCTCGGGCGGTGCGTTGAACGGCGGCTTGCCTGCCTTGAAGTCGGCCCGGAATGCGTCGAGTTTGTCCTGCAGTGACATGAGTGTTCTCCATCAAAAGGAATCGTGGAATTGAGGACGAACGAGCCAGTGGATTCAGGCTGCGTTCTGCGCTGCTGCAATGCGGGCCACTTCGGCCGCGGTGATGCCTCCGAGCGCCAGCCCGTCGAACGTGAATATGTCGGTTTCTCGGTCAGCGTCCATATGGGATTAGCCGCGAGGGCTCCCGAAGTCGGCTGGGGCTTAGGCTGCGACAGCGACCGGTTTGGTCCACTCGTTGCCTGCCATGAAGCCGTCGAGTTCGGTATGGACGATGTGGTTGGTGTAGTTGCTCATCACCTTGGTCGCCACGCCCAGAATCACTTCGAGGACGTTCTGACGGGTGTAGCCGGCGGCGAGAAACGCGTCGACATCGGCGTCCGGGACGAAGCCCCGCTCGCGCACCACGAGCGTCGTGAAATGATGCAGCGCTTCGAGCTTTGCATCCGGTAAAGGCGTGCCGGCGCGCAGCGCGGCGATCACGCCAGCGTCCATCTTGATCATCTTCGCCAGCGTGCTGTGACCGGCCATGCAGTAGTGGCAGTTATTCTCGAAGTTCGAGGTCAGGTAGACGACTTGCTGTTCGTGCGGCGTAAGCGTGCTTTTCGAGAACAGGTCCCACAGCGCCGAGTAACCGGCCAGCAACGCGGGCGATTCCGCCATAAGCGCCTGCAGGTTGGGAACGAAGCCAAAGGCGCGCTTCGTATCTTCGAGGCTGGTCTTCGAGGCGGCCGGTGCGTTATCGGTCGTGTAGGTTTGGAAGTTGCTCATCGTTTTGCTCCTGTGGGTTGACGGTGAGCAAATCATGAAGGTCCGCGCCCGCTCGAAGAAGGCAGGAGCCGTCGATAACAGTCATTCCTGGCAGGCATAAAGCGAGGCGGAGCGTTGAACTGCACGCGGCCGATAACGCGGGGCGGCACCGGCCGTTGCAATCTGGATGCGACAACGCACATCGCGGGGGCTCCAGGTCGCCGGTAAGTGGTGTCGGTGTATAGATTGATTGTTTCGACGATCAGGGGCCGCGCAGTGCGAGAACTCTAATGACCATCCTGGAGCAATCCGCTATGAACCGATCCGACGACAGCCTTACGAAATCAGGTCCACTAGAATTTCTTCCATTGCCTTTGCGCTAACGCAGTCATGTCGCCATAGCCGCGAGTTATCGCGCTCTGGTGACATTCAACCGCGCACGGGACGCGACCACCCGGCGTTTCCCGTTGCGGGCGGGCGTTGAAGTCGAACGGCCGGCAACCCGACGACGAATCTGCCAGGTGCCGAAAAAATGCGCCCGCTACGAAGCAAAGTACGCGGCACGTTAAGTGCTCAATTCGTGATCAAGCAGGCGGCGATCGTCTGCGTCTTTATTCCAGTCCAACCAAGGAGGACGAATCATGAATAAGGCAACCAGCACCTTAATCGCGGCCGTCGCCGCACTCGCCCTGTCGGGCGGCGTTTTCGCGCAAACAGCGGGAGGCTCCAGCGGCGCGGGTACGTCAGGCAGCACCGCTAGCCCGGCGAACCAGACGAACCAGATGAACGGCGCAGCAGGTGGCTACGGCGCGCCAAGCGGCACCAACTCCGCTAGCGGCATGGCCACCCGGCAGGCGCCGAACTCCGGCCTGCCGAGCGGGAACAGCACTTCGACCTCCGGCACCAGCGCTCCTAAGACGAACAACACACTGGCTACCCCAAGCGTCGTGTCGCCGGCCGCCGGCCAACAGTAGTGGTCATGTCGGTTCGCTTGAGGACCAGCCGTCGGCGACGACTCCACAAAGGACGTCGCCGAATGAGATCCATAAGCGTCGGCAGCGCTGTTCGAAAGCAATTGTCCGGCGCGTTAATTCAGACACCGTGTCCGCGCTTACGGAGGACGTCCAACCAGAACTGTCGCCGCATGACCTTGTGCAGCTGAAGACTCGACGCCAACTGGCGAGCACCCGCGCTTTAACTTCCAATCCGATGAACCCGCGGGCGCAACCGCCGCACAGCGCATTTTCACGCGACCGACAATCTGCGCGTGCAATCCGGCCATCGGCATCGCGCTTTTTATCCTGTTGCCGCCAATGCGGCTTATATTGATGTCAGGCGTGTTCCCGCATCAACAGGATTACGGTTCAGCGCGATCGCCGCACTCGTGCCGGCCATCGTGGCGCAACATGAGTGGTCGCGGCGTGAAATGCGCGGCACGCGCGCGCCCTGGTATGATGCCCATCGCACGCCTTTGGTGGAGTCCGTTTCACTGTTGCTCCTCACGCAGCCTGTCTTTTCGTCACGAGAACCATCATGCCCGTCCAACCCGACAAAGTCCCCGCTGCGAGCGCCCCACCGCATAAGGCCCCGCGCAAGGTCATGCCGATCGCCGCGCGCAATCTTCTGATGGTGGCCGTGGGCGTCGTGGTCTTCGCGATCGTGGCGACCGTCGTGCTTTACGGTCCGATTACGTACGGCGACGAGATTCCGAACTTCGGCATCATCCTCATGCTGACCGTGCCGGTGATCGCGGGCGTGGCGTTCCGGGTCGGGCTGGATGCGTGGTTCGACCGGAAGTGAACGACGGCCACTTCGGGCGCACGCCGTTTGAAAGCTGCCACGTCTAGCGTGTCGCGGCGCCAAGCGGCAGCACCACCCACACCTCCAGCCCGCCACCTTCGCGCGCATGAAACTCCAGACTGCCGCTGTGCAGACGCGCGATTCGCTCGACGATCGCCAGTCCCAACCCGGTGCCGCCGCTGTGCGTCCGCGCATTGCGGCCGCGCTGGAACGGCGCCTTCAGTTGCTCCAACTCCTGCGCTGAAAGACCTTTGCCGCGGTCGCCGACCGCAACGTACACCGCGTCGCGCGCGGCCCAGCTTCGCACCGCGAGTCCGCTTCCGCCGTACACGATCGCGTTCTGCATCAGGTTCATCAGCAGCCGCATCATGCTGATCGGGCGGTACGGCACAGCGGGCAGCGACGCAAGGGATAGCTCGAACTCGTGCCCCAGCCCCGCGAAATCCCCCGCCAGCCGTTCGATCAGCGCATTGAGATCGCCAGGCTCCGGCTGCTCGCGCTCGCCGCTGCCCGCGTAGTCCATGAACTGCTGCAAGATCGTTTCGATCTGATCCAGATACGATTCAGCGGCGACCACGAAGCCGCTGTCGCTGCCGCTAGGCATGGCCATGGCCATCGAGAGACGCAGCTTGGTCAAGGGCGTGCGGATGTCGTGCGAGATGCCCGCGAGCATCAGCGCGCGCGTCGCCTCGGCTTGCTGCAACGCCTGCGTCATCTGATTGAACGCGCCGCTCACCGTGGCGATTTCGGTCGGGCCGTCGGTCGGCAATGGCGCGGGCGTTTCACCGGCGCTTACGCGGCGCGCCGCGCGCGTCAACTCCTGGAGCGGCCGGTTGAGGTGGCGCTGGATCAGGTAGCCGGTCAGCGCCGCCAGCGCGCCGAGTCCGAGCGTCAGCACGATGGCGGCGTCGAGTCCGTTGCCCTGCGCGTCTTCGGGAACGGGCAGCGCGATCCAGTACGGCGCTTGCGGTGCATCGGCCGGCGCGTGCATGCGGATCCACAGTCGCTGGCCGCCCAGCGTTTGCCAGCGCGCCGGCATGTCGGCGGGCAGATGCGCGCGCAAGCTCTCGAGAAACACGTTGCGCTGATAGGTGCGGTACGCGCGCATGAGATTCGGCGGCGGCGCGGTGGCGGCTTCGTCCGGTGCCTGGGCGCGCGCGTCGAGGCGCGCGCTCAAGTCTCGACGCGCCGCGGGCGGCGTGGCCGCGAGCAGATTGTCGAGCGTCGTCACATAAGTGGCGAATACCGCCGCCGCACGCTCGACGCGCGGCCGCTGCACATAGTGCAGCAACACGCCGAGCGCGCACACCTGGCTCAGCATCACGAGCGCGATCAGCAGCGCGATATTGCGCGCCAGCAGCGTTCTGGGCAGCAAGCTTTGCAGCAGCGAGCGTGTCATGAGTCGACGTCCGCGACCAGCATGTAGCCGACACCCCACACGGTCTTGATGAAGCGCGGCTTGGACGGATCGTCCTCGACGATCTGCCGCAGCCGCAGCACCTGCACGTCGATGCTGCGATCGAGCGCATCGTGCTCGCGGCCGCGCGCGCGCGCCAGCAGATTGTCGCGGCTCACCGGCCGGTTCGGCGACGACGCCAGCGCGACCAGCAGCAGCATCTGCGCGGAGTGAATCTCCAGCAACTCGCCCGCGCGCGACAGTTGCTGCTTGACGATATCGAGCGAGAAGTCGCCGAAGCTTACGCTTTGCGACGTCACGGTGACCTCGCCCGAGGCGATCTTCTGGCGCCGCAGCAGCGCGTTGATACGCGCCACCAGTTCACGCGGCAGGAACGGTTTGGCGAGGTAGTCGTCGGCGCCGGTTTCGAGGCCGACCACCCGGTCGAGCGGATCGCCCTTCGCGGTCAGCATCAGGATCGGCAAGGTCTGCCCCTGCTCGCGCAAACGGGCGCAAATAGCGAGGCCATCCTCTTCGCCGATCATCAGATCGAGCACCAGCAGATCGAAGGGCTCGCGCTCCAGGTAACGGTCGAGGCGTTTGCCATCCTCGGCGACGCGCACGTCGAAGCCGTGGCCGCGCAGAAAGCGCTGCAGCATATTGCGCAATTCGACTTCATCGTCGAGCACGATGATTTTGGCGGGGCGATCCATGCGAAGGCTCCTCGATTCAGGCTAGGCGTCGGGCGGCGTCGCTTTCCGTGCCGCATCCCGTTCGCTCAAGCGCTGCAACAGCACATAAAACGACGGAATGAACAACACGGCAATGCAGGTGGAAGCGAGCATCCCAGAAAATACCGCAATCCCGAGCGAGCGGCGCGCGCTCGCACTGGCGCCGGTGGCGATCACGAGCGGCACCACGCCGAGAATAAATGCGAACGAGGTCATCATGATCGGCCGGAACCGCAGGCGCGCGGCTTCGATCGCCGCCTCGGTTATGGCGACGCCCTGCGCGCGCAGATGCCGCGCGAATTCGACGATCAGAATCGCGTTCTTCGCCGACAGCGCGATCAGCAGCACGAGACCGATCTGCGTGTACAGGTTGTTGGCGGTGCCGAGCGCGGCGAGTGTGCCCGCCGTGCCGAGCAGGGCCAGCGGCACCGCCAGAACCACGGCGATGGGCAACAGCCAGCTTTCGTATTGCGCGGCCAGCACGCAAAACACCAGCAGCACACCCACGGCGAACACCCAGTACGCCGAATTGCCGACCAGTTTCTCCTGATACGACATCGCGGTCCACTCATAGCCAATGCCCGCCGGCAGAATACGCGCAGCTTCCTGCTCGAAGGCTTTGATCGCGTCGCCCGTGCTGTAGCCCGCCGCCGGATTGCCGTTGATGGCCGCCGCCGGAGCGAGGTTGTACAGCGTCGCCACCGCCGGGCCGACGCTCGTGCGCGCGTCGATGAAGGTGCCGAGTTCGACCATGTGGCCGCTGTTGCTGCGGATCTGCAAGCGGCGAATGTCGTCGGTTTCGCGGCGGAATGCGCCGTCGGCCTGCACGAACACCGGGAACGTATGGTTGAAGGTGGTGAACTGGTTCACGTAGCTCGAGCCGACATAGTCCTGCAGCAGATCGAACACATTGCCGACCGGCACTTGCAGCGACTCCGCCTTGGCGCGATCGAGCGTGAGTTCGACGGTCGGCACGGACGCACGGAACGGGCTGAACACACGCTGCAATTCAGGCCGTTTCGAGACGCCGGCGATCAACGCGTCGGTCGCGTCCTGCAAGCGCTGATAGTTTTGCGAGCCGTCGTTCAGCATGACCTGCATCTGCACGCCGCCGCTGTTGCCGAGGCCCTGAATCGGCGGCGGCACGATCACCACGGAGCGGATGTCGGACAGCTTCGCCAGCTCGCTATTCATGCGCAAATAGAGCGAGCGCAGGTCTTCGCCTTTGCCGCGCTTGCTCCAGTCGTCGAGCGTCACGTAGATCAGCGCGGAATTCGGTAGCGAGGCGTTGTTGTCCAGCGGGGAGATGCCGCCAATCGACACCACATGGCTCACGCCCGGAATCGCGCCGATGCGTTTCTCGATCTGCGTGCTCGCCTCGCGCGTGCGTCCGAGCGAAGCGGCGTCGGCGAGTTGCGCGGCGATTAGCACGTAGCCCTGATCTTCCAGCGGAATGAAACTGGTAGGTATGCGCGTCAACAGGAAAGCGGAGCCCGCGCCGAGTACCAGCGCGATCACCAGCGCAAGCCCGCAGCGCGCGACGAACCACGACACGACCCGCACGTAGCCCTTTTCGACGCGAGCGTAACCCTTGTCGAACACGCGATACACGATATTCGGTTTGCCGGGCCGCGCATGCCGCAGCCAGCGCACGCTTTGCACCGGTTTGAGCGTCACCGCGTTGATCGCGCTGATCACAGTGGTGGCGACGACCACCAGAGCAAATTGACGGTACATCTGCCCGGTCACGCCGCCGAGAAACGCCGACGGCAAAAATACCGAGACCAGCACCAGCGTGATGCCGATGATCGGCCCAAGCAATTCATGCATCGCGTCGATGGCGGCCTGCTTCGGCGTCTTGCCCTGTTCGATATGCTGCGTGATGCCTTCGACCACCACGATCGCGTCGTCCACCACGATGCCGATGGCCAGCACGATCGCGAACAGGGTCAGCAGGTTGATCGAGAAGCCAAGCATATAGATTGCACCGAACGTGCCGATGATGGTCACCGGAATCGTCGTGGCCGGCACCAGCATCGCGCGCCAGTTCTGCAAAAACAGCAGGATCACCGCGAGCACCAGCAAGGCCGCTTCGAACAGCGTCTTGTACACGTCGATCACCGATTGCCGCACGAAGGTGGTCGTATCGAACGGCAGCTGATAACTAACGCCTTTCGGCATGTCTTTCGCGAGGCGCGCCATGGTCGCCTTCACGGCATTACCGACTTCCAGCGCATTCGCTTCGGGCAACTGATAAATGGCGATGCCCGCGGCCGGCTTGCCGTCGAGATTGAAGAACTGTCCGTAACTCGACGAGCCGAGTTCGGTACGCCCCACATCGCGAATCCGCACGAAATGGCCGCCACTATCCGGATCGGCCTTGACGATGATGTCGTCGAATTCGCGCGGATCGGAGAGCGCGCCGTGCATCGTCACCGTGAGCTGGAACGCCTGGCCGCCCGAGTTCGGCTCGGAACCGAGTTGGCCCGCGCTCACTTCCCTGCTCTGGCTCTGGATCGCGTTCATCACATCGGCGGCGGTCAGATTGCGTTCGCTCAGCTTCTGCGGATCGAGCCATACGCGCATGCTGTATTGCCCCGTGCC
Source organism: Paraburkholderia sp. BL17N1 (assembly GCF_003634175.1). Taxonomy (NCBI): domain Bacteria; kingdom Pseudomonadati; phylum Pseudomonadota; class Betaproteobacteria; order Burkholderiales; family Burkholderiaceae; genus Paraburkholderia; species Paraburkholderia sp. BL17N1. Next base: position 2,475,509 of record NZ_RBIW01000002.1, on the reverse strand, counting down.
GAACACGGTCACGTCGCCCACGCCCGGCAAACGCGCGAGCGTGTCGCGCAGATAGATCACCGCGTAGTTGCTCAGAAACAGCGAATCGTATTTCGGATCCGGCGATTGCAGCGTGTAGAGTTGCAGGATCGCGGTCGAACGCTTGCGCACCGTCACGCCCTGCTGCTGCACCGCCTGCGGCAGTTGCGCGGTCGCCGCCGAGACGCGGTTCTGCACCAGCACCTGCGCCTTGTCGACATCCGTACCGACGGCGAAGGTGACGGTGAGCGTATAGGTGCCGTCGTTGGTGCTGGTCGACTGCATGTACAGCGCGTTTTCCACGCCGTTGACCTGGGTTTCGATCGGCAGCGCCACACGGTCGATCAGCGTCGCGGCGCTGGCGCCGGGAAAGCGCGCCACCACTTGCACAGTAGGCGGCGTGATGGGCGGATATTGCGCGATCGGCAGATTGATCAGCGCGACGGCGCCAAGCAGCATCACGATCAGCGCGATGACATTGGCGAAGACCGGCCGCTCGACGAAGAAGCGGATCATGACTGGCCTTGCGTGTCCGCGGCCACCACTTGCACCCTGGTGCCCTGCGCCACCGCTAGCGCGCCGCCCGTCACGACCTGATCGCCTGCGTTCAGGCCCGACGTGATCGCGCGCAGCGAGCCGAACAGTCCGCCCGTCACCACCGCGCGTTTCTCGATCACGCTCGCGCTGTTCACGATCAGCACGAAAGCGCCGGCCTGTTCGCGCAGCAATGCAGTGTCGGGCACCAGCAAGACATTTTGCGGCGCGCCGGCGGGAATATGCACCTCGACCGACATGCCGGGAATCAGATGCGCGTCTTTGTTCTCGATGTCGGCACGCAGTCTGAGCGTGCCACTATTGGCGTCGACCCGCGTATCCACGAATTCCAGCGCGGCGTCCTCGCCCTTGCCCGCCGGCGCGCCGAGCACGTTCACCCGCACCGTGTGCGGCGGTTTGGTGAACAGGCCGATGCGGTTCGCGTCGCGTTCGTTCAGCGTGAAGTTCACGTACACCGGCTGGATGCGATCCAGTGTGGCGAGCTTGGTGGAATCGGACGCGCCCACCAGATTGCCGACGTCGAACGACCGCGCGCCGATGCGTCCCGCGAACGGCGCGCGAATTTCCGTGTAGCCGAGATTGATGCGCGACATATCGCGTTTGGCGAGCGCCTGGTCGCGCGTGGTCTGCGCTTTCTGCAACGACGACTCCGAGGTCGCGTTATCGGCAGTGAGCTGCTTCTGGCGGGTCAATTCCTGTTCGGCGTTGACGAGTTCGGCCTGATCGTAAGTGAGCTGCGCGCGGTACGTGTCCGGCTCGATGCGGAACAGCAACTGCCCTTGCTTGACGTTGGCGCCGTCGCTGAAGCCGATTTCCTTCAGCACGCCCTGCACGCGCGCCACCAGCGTGACGGTGGCCGAAGGCGCGACCGTGCCGCTCAGATCGAGCTGTTCACGCACCTCGCGCGGCTGCGGGCGCATCACGCTCACTTGCGGCACGGGCGCAGTGTGGGCGGCCGGCGCGTTGCCGTCGCGGCAGGCGGCCAGCGCCATGGCGAGCACGATGCATATCCCCACCGCCACCCGTCTGGCTATCAGACCGTTTTCTGCCATTTCGTTATTTCCCATTCTCGGGCTCGCCTCCGCTCGCGCGCGCCAACGCGGAATTCGCGGGCGGGTTCAACAGGCGGCCCCAATCCGTGCGCCGCGCCATCTGCTCGGCAATCTGTTCGCTCACCACCTGCTGCCCTTGCGCCACTTCCCAACCTCCGCCGAGCGCGCGATACAGCGCCACCGCGGCGATCGCCGCGAGCCCCTGGTTCTGCGCGAGCGAATCGCCGTCACGCAATGCCGAGCGCGACGCGTCGAGCACCGTGTCGTAAGTAACCGAGCCCGAGCGATACTGCGCGTTGGCGAGCCGCAGCGCACGCTGCGAGGCGTCCGACGCGCGCGCCGACGCGGCCAGCGCGTCGAGCGTGGTGCGCAGTCCGGCAATCGCATCTTCCACTTCTTTCTGCGCCTGCAGCACTGTGTTCTGATAGTCGAGCACGGCCTCCTGAAAGGTCGCGTCCTGAATCCGCACGGCGTTTTTCAATTGACCGCGATCGAAGATCGGCAGCGTGATGCCCGCGGAAAAGAGGCCGATGGTTTTGCCGCCCCACTGCGTCAGTCCAATGCCATGCTGTTCGCCCGACGACAGCCCAAACAGGCCCGTCAACGACAAGGACGGATACAGCTTCGCCTTGGCCGCGCCGATCAGCGCCGATTGCGCCGCCGCGTTGAGCGCGGCCTGGCGCACGTCGGGCCGGCGCCGCAGCAGATCGGCGGGAATGCCGACATCGATCTGCGTGGGCGGCACGGGAATCGCGCTGCTGCCTTTGAGCTGCGCGTCGACGGCGTCGGGCGGATCGGCGAGCAGCACGGCCAGCGTGTCGCGGTCCTGCGCGCGCGCCTTGATGAGCGGCGGAATCTGCGCCTCGGTTTCCGCCACCAGCGTGGCGGCCTGCTCGACATCTAGCTGGCTCGACGCACCATGTTTGTAGCGCGCCTGGGTCAGCGTGAGACTCTGCTGGACCGACTTCAGATTCTGCTGCGCGACGACGATGCGTTGTTCGAGCGCACGCAGATCGATGTAGGCATTGGCGACGTCGCCGAACAGCGACACCAGCGCGTTGTCATACGCGGCTTCCGACACGCGCAGTTGCGCGCGGTCCGATTCGATCTGGCGGCGGTATTTGCCCCAGAAGTCGATCTCCCAGCCGGCATTCACGTGCAAATGCTCGGCCCACAGATGGGCCGGCGGAATCGGGCCGACGCCGCTCGTGTTGATATGTTCGGCACCCACCGACACGCTGCCAGACTGCGGCAGCAGATTCTCCGCACTGGTCGCGAGCTGCGCGCGCGCCTTGAAGATATGCAGGCCGGCCACTTGCAGCGACAGGTTGCGCTCATACGCGCGCTGCTCCAGCGCGGTGAGCACGGGATCGTTGAAGGCGGTCCACCAGGCCGCCTGTGCGGCAGGTGTGGCTTTCGCCTCACCGGGCAGACTTTCGAGCCACTGGTTTTCAAGCGTCGCTTGCGGTTGCTTGAAATCCGGGCCGACGCTCACGCAACCGCTCAGCGCCGCGCTGATCGATACGACGATCGACGCGCCGGCAATACGCAGATAGCGGGACGTGGCAGGTTTCATCGCACGTTGTTATTGGTTCGGAGGACGGCCGACGGTTCGGCGGGACGGCTCGTGCGCCGGCGGCAGACCGCGCCGCGCCACGGCCCCATGGTCCCGCCGATGCCCGCGGGGCTCAGTGCGCTGCCCCGCGTTCCTGCATGAATGCCTCGATCTGCGGCAGCGTGATGTAGCCCGCCTTCTGCGTATCGATCTCGTCGAAGTGCTTGGCGACCATCGGCATGCCGGCGGCGGCCTGATCTTTGGTGAGCTTGCCATCGTGCGTGGTATTGGCGTTCGCAAAGCGCGATTGCAGCTGCTGCACCATACGCTCCATGCGCTGCGGATTGCCGCCTTGCGGTGCGGCTTGAGCGAACGTAACGGTGGATGCGCAGCACAGCAACACCATAGCGATCAACTTCTTCATGACTGACTCCTTCGATTGAGCCACCGGGCGTCGCCTGCCGTTTGCCGCGATCCGTTTCGATGACAGGCCGAATTCTTGGGGAAGCGCCGTCGCGAGGCAACTTCAGAATCATGTCGATTTATGTCACGGCTTTTAAGGCATCCCCTTGAGCCGCCACGAACACGGCCACGAGCCCGCACCGCAATGCAGCATGCGCTCCCATTACCCGTACCCATGCCGCAGCGCCGCCGCCGCGTGACATGGAATGAAATGAGTTTGCGATGCCGTTTTGACGGCGCTTTGCGTATCTTTCGTCTGCCGGCGCCATCAGCGCCTCGCCGCAACGGCTAAGTTTTCACGTCACCGGAATCAGCCAGCCCGCTTCTTCACCCGAAGACGCCTCGCGCTGCTCAACGCATCAGGAGTACCAATTGACTATCCGTCTCGTCTGCGCCTCAACTGTCACCGCCATCGGCCTCGCCTGTTCGTCGACGGCGTTCGCCCGCGTGGTCGTCTATCTGCCCGCCGCCGTGGTCTACGCCCCGCCGCCGCGCCCGGTCTACTACTCCGTGCCGGTGAATCCCGTGTACGTGGTGGCGCCGCCGCCAGTGCCCCTGCCCGTGGCGGTTCCGGTCGCGGCCGCCGTGACGGCGCCGAAGCCCATCCCCCTGTACACCACCGTCGTCGTCCCCGCGCCGACCAACTATGCGGTCGTACCCGCCCCCGCGGTGACCTACGCCCAGCCCCTCATGATGATGCCGCGTTAGGCGCGCGTGGCGCGTCACCAGTGAATGTGCCAGTTACAACCCAGGCTGTGGAATCAGCATAGGACATGCTGCCGCCCGCAATGCCTGGTGGATTCCCGTTGTCTTGGGCACCGTCCGGCGGCGTGACGTGAGCGCGAATCCGTGCTGCAAAACCGTGAATGTGCCCTTGGAATAAAGCGGTGCGTCTGGCGGTTATAGAGGAAGGCCGAACGCAGCACAACTCCGTTCCAGACGATGTGGAACATCGCTTGCTCACTGTTCGCTATGACCGGGCGCATGTCCATTCGTTGGACACGTCCGTCCAACCTTGGGACTCTCAAGCGGCCTGCGGGCAAATTTCGGGCAGGCCACCGCCCTTTGCGGATACATCAGATGAACTACCAGGAACTCGACAGGGAGATCGCCCACCTCGAACGTGTATTCGAGATGATCTCCGCCAACGATCGCATTCCGCTGTCCTACTGGCACAGTCGCCTGCGAAATCTGCCCAGACCGATGTTGATGCCGATCCAGCGCGCGCGCATCGCGCGGCTGGAGGCGACGCTGCGCTCGCTGACTGAAGCGCACGAAGCGTCGTTCGCCGAACCGCCGTTGCGTCCCACCGGCACGCGGTCGTAACGCGGCGGCCGGGACCGGCCGCCGCCCTCGAAACGGGATGCCGCTCCGTCAACCCGTCAGGATTCGCGCGCCGAGCGCCAGCACAAGCGCCGGCAGCATCACCAGCGCGCCCACCTTCAAAAACTTCATGAAGCTCACGTCTTCGCCTTCGCGGCGAATCGCGTTGAGCCAGAGAATCGTCGCCAGCGAACCGGTGATGGACAGGTTCGGCCCGAGGTCGACGCCGATCAGCAGCGCGTCGATCACACGCTCGGGACTGTGCGCCTGCATCACGGTCGAGCTGGCGATCAGGCCTGCCGGCAAGTTGTTCATCAGATTGCTGCCGATCGCGATGACGGCGCCCGCCCAGCCCGCCGTGGCCAGTTCGTGCTGCTGCGCGGCGCGCTGCGTGAGTTGCGCCGCCGCCGTGATCACCCCGGTGTGATCGAGCATTTCGACGAGCACGAATAGCGCGGCGACCAGCGGCAGCACGCTCCACGAGATTTCGCGGATCATCGGCAGCGGCGATTTGCGCTCCAGAATCAGCACGATCAGCGCGGTCAGCGCGCCGAGTATCGCGGTCGGCATGCCGAGCGGAACGTCGAATGCGGAGACAGTCAGCAGCACGGCGGCCGTCACCGCGATGCCAGCGAGCGCCACGCGGCCGCTGGACGACAGCTCGACCGGATCGAGATTGGCCTCGCAGGTGCCGGCGAGCGCGTCGCGCTGGGTCCAGCGCAGCATCACGTAGGTCGCGACGATCGACAGCAGCGACGGCAGCGTGAAGCGCATCAGCCAGGCGCCGAGCGCGGGCGTGTGGTTGCCGTACAGCACGATGTTGGCGGGATTCGAGATCGGCAGCACGAAACTCGCCGCATTGGCGATGAACGCGCAGACGAACAGCAAAGGCAGCGGATGCGTCTTCGCCTTTTTGGCGGCGGCGAACACGGCCGGCGTAAGGACGACGGCGGTGGCGTCGTTCGAAAGAAACGCGGTGATCACCACGCCGACCAGATAGACGAGCAGGAAGAGTTTGCGCGGCGAACCCTGAGCATGATTGACCGCGAGCACAGCAACCCAGTCGAACAGGCCTTCACGGCGCCCCACTTCCGACAGCAGCATCATGCCGAAGAGGAACAGATAGACGTCGGTGCCCTTGCCGATCGCCTCGAGCGCCAGATGGACCGGCAATAGCCCGAGCGAGACCAGCAGCAGTGCGCCGGCCACGGCCCACACGGCTTCGGGCCATTTGAACGGCCGGGTGATGACGCCCGCCGTGGCGGCGGCGGCGATACCCCAGGAGAGGAAAACGGAATTCACGAAGTGAGCCTTGAATCATTGATGACGCGCGAGCGCGATATCCGGCCTGGCCGGGCGAACGTGCCGATGAGACGGCGGATGCAGGCGCTGATATAGCAAGTTGCGCGCCCATGGCAGCGCCGGCGCGCGCTTCATCCCACGCGGTTCATCCCACTCGGTTGACCGCTGCGATGCAATCTCGGCCGTTGTCCTTCGCGTGATACAGCTGCGTGTCCACCAGATTGACGAAGGCCACCGGATCGGCCGCCGCGGCGGGAATCGTGGTGCCGACGCCGAAGCTGGCGGTGATGGTCTGCCGGAACGGCGAGCGCTCATGCGGGATCTGTTCGGTTGCAATGCGGTCGCGGCAACGCTCGGCCACCTGGCGGGCGGCGTCGGCGCCGGTGTTCGGCAGGATCAGCACGAACTCTTCCCCGCCGAAGCGGCCGACAAAGTCGCCCGGCCGAACCGCGTCGCTCAGCACGCTGGCGATCCGCCTGAGGCACTCGTCGCCCTGCACGTGGCCGTAGTAATCGTTGTACGACTTGAAGAAGTCGATATCGACCATGACCAGCGAGAGCGGCGCCGCATGACGCAAAGCCGCGCTCCATTCGCGCTGCAGACTTGCGTCGAACGCGCGGCGATTGCCGACGCCCGTCAGGCTGTCCTTGAACGACAGCGCCTCGAGTTCCCGCTGCAACGCGGCCAGCTTCTCTTCGGTCTTCTTGCGCTCGCTGATATCGAACATGAAACCGACCAGCGACTCCACGTTGCCGCGCGCGTCGCGCACCACATGCACCACGTCGCGCAGCCACACGTATTCGCCCCGGCTCGTCAACGCGCGATAGTCCGCTTCGTGATCGGTGCCCGCCTGCGATTGCGCGACGCAGAATTCGACCACTTTCTCGCGGTCCTCGGGATGCATGCGGGCGGCCCAATCCTGCACGGTTTTCCAGCTCGAAGGCGCCCAGCCCAGCAGGGCTTCGATCTGCGGGCCGACATAGGCGAACTCCATGGTCGCCCAATCGATCTTCCACGGAATCGCTTTGGTCGATTCGAGCAACGTGCGGTAGACAGCCGCGTCGTGCTCCATGTAGCCTTCCACCCCGGCCGCGGCAGATGCCACAGGTGTAGTCTCGTGCCGCAGAAAATCCGCGCCCAGCGCGATGTTGTTATTTTCAAGCCTGTTCATCGGTCTCAACTCTCCTCGCGGTTCAGCCGGCAAATTAACACAGCGGACGACCTCCCGGCCCTTTGCAGCCGCCGCACCGTTTTATTCCGGCGACATTAGCGTCACGGCTACAACAATCTGTTCCCTTCTCCCCGGCTATTCAGCTTCCATTGGCCTCCCTACTATTCGCACTCACCTGCAATACCCGATAACCCCAGAACGTCAAAGTATGAATTCCAGCCCTGTCCGTTCAGACCGCTACCACGGCGCCGCCATTGCCTTGCATTGGCTGATCGCGGCGTTGATCATCAGCGGCTTCTATATCGGCTGGATCATGACCGATATTCCCGGCTTCACGCCCACCAAGCTGAGGTATTTCTCCTGGCACAAGTGGATCGGCGTGACGGTATTCGTGCTCGCCGTGGCGCGTGTGCTGTGGCGCGCCACCCACCGCGCACCGGCGCTCGACAGCGCCACGCCCGCATGGCAGAAGGCCGCAGCCCACCTGGTGCACGGCGTGCTGTACGTGCTGATGCTGGCGATTCCGCTGTCCGGCTACTTCTACAGTTCCGCCGCCGGCATTCAGGTGGTGTATCTCGGCATCGTGCCGCTGCCGACCATCATCGGCCCGGATCAGGCGCTCAAGGCGAGCCTGCGCACCGTCCACGTGCTGCTCAATTACACGTTGCTGGCACTGGTGGCGATGCATGTGGCGGCGGCGCTCAAGCATCAGTTCGTCGACCGCGACGGATTGCTGGCCCGAATGATTCCCTTCCTCAAATAACAGCCAGCGATTGGCTACGGCTTGTTGGCAATCTAATTCCCAGCCGTGTGCAATTAGCGCACACGAGTTCGATAGGATGCGTACCACCATGAAAACAACCCTTTACCACTCCGTTCAACGCGTAACGCTCGCCGGCATCGCGGCCTTCTCGCTCTTCGGCGCAAGCCTCGCGCATGCCGATGTCGATACGAGCAAAAGCAGCGTGATCGCCACCACGAAACAGATGAACGTGCCCGTCGACGGCAAGTTCAGGAAGTTCTCGGCGCAACTGAATTTCGATCCGGCCAGGCCGACAGCCGGCAGCGCCAATGTGTCGATCGACACCGGCAGCTACGACCTCGGCGCCGACGACTACAACAAGCAGGCCCAAGGCAAGGAATGGTTCGACAGCGCCACCTTCCCGGCCGCGACCTTCGTCTCCAGCGCGATCGCGCCGGCGGGCGGCAACCAGTACAAGATCACCAGCAAGCTCACCATCAAGGGCAAGTCGCAAACCGTCGTGGTGCCGGTCACCATCGCCAGCCAGGGCACTACGCAGACCTTCGACGGCGCGTTGCCGATCAAGCGCTCGCAATTCGACGTCGGTACCGGCGAATGGAAAGACACGTCGGTGGTCGCTGACGAAGTCGTCATCAAATTTCACATCGTCGCTTCGAAGAAATAACTCGATACGAAGCGTCGCAACCCAATCTGAAACCTGGAGAACACCTTGAAGAAACAACTTTCGCTCGCCGCAGGCGCGCTGGCCGCCGCATTGTCGTTCAACGTCATGGCAGCCGATACCTATCAGCTCGACCCGACGCACACCTACCCGAGCTTTGAAACCGACCACTTCGGTGGCGTGTCGATCTGGCGCGGCAAGTTTAAGAAAAGCAGCGGCACCGTGGTGCTGGATCGCGCCGCGAAGACCGGCACGGTCGACGTGACGATCGACATGAGTTCGGTGGATATCGGCAATGACAAGCTCGACGCGGAACTGGTCACGGACAAGTTCTTCGACGCCGCCAAGTACCCGAGCGCCACCTACAAGGGCACGCAGATCCGTTTCGACGGCGACAAGCCCGTGGAAGTAATCGGCACGCTGACCATGCACGGCATCACGAAGCCCGTCAATCTGAAGATCGAGTCGTTCAAGTGCTTCGTGAACCCGATGCTCAAGCGTGAAGTGTGCGGCACGGAATCGACCGCGACGTTCAATCGCGATGACTTCGGCGTCGACTTCGGCAAGACCTACGGCTTCAAGATGCAGACCACGCTGCACATTCAGGCCGAAGGCATCAAGCAGTAAGCGCCTGCCTGTCAGGCTTGCGTTTCGCGGTTGCGGCAACCGGTCTTTCGACCGTCACGTTGCCGCAACCCATCCCTACTCTCCACTTCCGCTCGTTGCTCCGCTAGCCGCTGATCAGCGCGCGGAACGTGTCCACGCTTTCCGTGTAGGTCCCCGTCTGCCCATTCGACGTCACGGTGATGCCGACCGTCGACGCATCTTTCGGCGTGATGGTCTCGACGGTATCGCTCGTCGAGAGCTGGATCACACCGGCATGCACGTTGCCGCCGCTGATCGTGACCGGCGCCGGCGTCGCGACATTGAAGGCGATCACCGCGTCGGCCACGTTCACGCTGATACTGCCGCTGGTAGTGAGCAGGTCCGTGACCGGATCGGTGCCATGCACGCGCGAGTAATTCAGCGACGTAATCGTGATGGTGCCGCTGATGTTGCCCGAGCCCGCCGGCTGCGAACGGCTGAGCGTCACGCTCGGCGCGCTCGCGGTGGTGGTGGTGACGCCCGTCTTCGCGTCGTAGCTCATGGTGAAGTTGACCGTGCCGTTCACCACGGTCGTGCTGTTCGCGGAAACCAGCGTCAACGCGTTGGCCGTTTCAACGGCGGTGTACGACCAGTTGCTCGACGCGCTGCCGACCACGCCCTGCGAACTCTGAACCTGCACGCTCACCGTGCCGGTAATCGAGGCGCTGTTCGATACGCCGGGCGCCTTCAGCTGTCCGACGCATTGATTGAAGCTGACGGCCGCGCTTTCACCGCCTTGCAGGCCGCTCGCGCCCGCGTTCTGTGTCGCCACGTTGATCGACCCGCCAGCCGGGCAAGCGGTCGTGCTATTGGGCGTCCCGGCTGTGACATCGCTCACCAGCGACTGCACCACCGAGGTATAGATTACCGCGACGCCCGGCCCCGACAGCATGCCGAATGCGCCGGCATAACGCGCGACGTGCTCGCTTTGCACCGCCGAAGACAATTTCAGCACGTTGCTGCCGCTACCGGCGCTACCGCCGCCCGAGCCGCCGCACGCGCTGAGTAGAACCGCTGCGGCAACAACCACTGCTGCGCCGAACGATCGTGACGTTTGAGACGAAAACATAACTGCTCCAGATCCAGAAGGCCGGTCGCGCACACCATCACGACACACGCAAGACGAAGCGCAAACGCGCTCCTTTTCTCAGACGAATAGACCCATTTCTCGAGTACCGTGTGCGTGGCAAACGGGTCATCTGCGAGAGTCATTATCAAAGCGCGGCATTCTGTTCGATTCACCGAATATGCCCTTAAAACAGGGCTATTCCGCACACCGCTTGCGATTCAGTCGTTCGTTCGGCAGGATTTACAGGTCATAAATTCCGTTTTCTTCAAACCACAAAACTTGAGCGCGAGGAACTGCCATAACTGCCCGCTATTCGTTCCTTTGAACCGCATGGTTAAACCGTACAGTCGCCCCACGGAAATGATCCTTGTCGGGAGACGGTGCGGTGAAACGGGTAATAAATGCAGCTGTGGTCGCGACGTGGGCGACGGCGATGGTGGGAGCGGCGCAGGCGCAGGAAATGTATGTGCATGGCGGCACGCTCGGCGCGGGTGTCGGCGCCGCCTTGCCGCTGAATTCATGGGCGGGCGTGCACGCGGAAATCGAAGGATTCGATCTGTCGCACTCGGTCAACGCCAACGGCAACGAGTACGACGGCCACCTCAAGCTGTTGCAAGGCGGCCTGTATCTCGATCTGTTCCCGTTCAGCTCCAGCGGCTTTCGCGTGACGGCCGGCGCGCTCATCAACGACGACGAACTGAGCGCGCATGCCGTGCCGAACGCACAAGGCAACTACAAGATCGGCGACGACTTCGTGCCGGCCGTGGGCGCCGCGCCCTCGGCGACGGTCACGCTGCCGCGCGTGATGCCTTACCTCGGCATCGGTTACGGCCACAAGCCGGTCTCGAAAGGCTTCGGCATGACGGTCGACCTGGGTGTGGCATATGGCCGCCCGCGTGTCTCCTACAACGTGCCGGCCATCTATTCGATGTTCACGCCGCAATCGAACATCGACGAACAGGAGCGCAAGATCACCGACCATGTGGAGCGTTACAAGCTCTATCCGGTGCTGCAGATCGGGGTGAGTTACCGGTTCTGAGCAACCTTGGGACATGGCAATGAACTCGCCTGCAACCCTTACGGTTGCGGGCTGCTTTGGCACGCACGCGTCCAGCAGGACGAAGGTAGTCGCCGGCTGCGCGCGGGTGGTGATCGATCTGTTCGCGCAGACGCCAACGCACGTGCGCAAAACAGAGTCTGCGAAAAAAAATGAGACCGGCCAGTTGCCTTCAGGCATGCGTGCTACTCATCGCTTCTGCTCGGCCGCGAGATCATAGATCGAAGCGACCTTCGATTCCGCTTCGGCTGTAACATTCATACGGCAGGTCGCATTGTGGCGGCGAGCGGCCGCGCTGCCCGAAGCGCACATTCATCCAACTGGCAGGAGCGTGTTGTCATGAACATCCAGCGGATCATGCGAATCACCAAACGGCTCGCACTCGTCGTGCTCACGCTGTCGGGTCTCTGGCCCGGCGGCCTCACATGGGCCGACGACAACGCCGCCACGCTGAGGGGCGAGTACGACACGCTAGCGCCACAGCTGAAGTCGAACGTGTTCCATCGTCCAATCCATCTTGATTCGCAGGAAGCGCAGAACGCGTTGAAGGGCGATATCTACGCCGTAGTCGATTATCCGTTCGCGACCGTCAACAGCGCCTTCAACGACCCGCAGCGAGGCCCCGCGACCTGGTGCGAAGTGCTGATCCTGCATCTGAACACGAAGTACTGTCGTGCCACTTCAGGCAGCAACGGCGCGACCATCAGCATGAACGTCGGGAAGAAGACGGAACAGGAACTCGGCGACACCTCGCGTGTGCAACTCAACTACCGTTCGGTCGCGACCAATCCCGACTACTTCCAGGTCGATCTGAGCGCCGCGGAAGGACCGCTCAGCACCAGGGACTATCGCATCGTGCTGGAAGCCGTCGATATCGGCAAAGGGCGCACGTTCCTGCATCTCACGTATTCGTACGGATTCGGCATGGCGGGACGCATCGCGATGAAGACCTATCTCGCGACCATCGGCAGCGCAAAAGTGGGCTTTACGCAGGCGTCGAACGGCGATTACGTGGGCGGTGTGCGCGGCCTCGTCGAGCGCAATACGATGCGCTATTACCTTGCCATCGACGCGTACCTGGGCTCGCTTTCCCTGCCCGCCGACAAACGCGTCGAGCAGCGCTTTGCGACATGGTTCGATGCGACAGAGCAGTACCCGCGCCAATTGCACGAGGTGAGCCGGCAAGAGTATCTGCAGATGAAAAAGAACGAATACCAGCGCCAGCAAACGGCGCAATAGAAGAACCGGCGGCGGTCGCCGCGTGCATGTCGAGAAGCCGGTCGCGGGCGGATCGCGCCACCGTCAATGACCGGTTGTCGGCTTGCGGCTAGCACTGCGTTGCCCGTCGCACCACGTTTTCTCCGATAATGACGTCCGGCCAGGGATGAGCGTTGATGCGCCCAGGTCCCATCGCTACAGGAGATCGCGATGCATCTCGCCGGCACAATACTTCCGATCTTCGCCATCATTCTAACGGGGTGGGTTGCCGGCGCCTCGGGCTACATGCCGCGCGCGCTGGCCGCGCCGCTGATGCGCTTCGCCTACTACGTGGCGATGCCCGCGCTGGTCTTCCTGACGATCGCCGACGAGTCGCTTCACTCGCTCCTTGACTGGCGCTTTCTGGCCGCGTTCGGCGGCGGCTCCATGATCTGCTTCGTGGCGGTCATGATGTTCGTGCGAACGGCGTGGAGCGCGGGCGTCGCGAAGAGCGGAATACTGGCTGCAGCCGTGTCGATGACCAACACCGGATTCGTCGCACTTCCCATATTGAAGTCGCTCTTTGGCCAACCGGGCGTACTCGCGGCGGCGATCGCGACCGTCTTCGTCGGCGCCGTCATGTTTCCGATACTGGTTCTGCTGCTCGAAATCGGGCGATACGATACGTCGCGCAACATACGCACGGGTGCGCTGTTGCGGCAGATCGCGACCAATCCCGTCATTCTCGCGACAATCTTCGGACTGCTTGCGTCGATCCTCGGTCTGAAGCTGTACGGACCGGCCGTGTCGTTTCTCACCATACTCGGCGAAGCGTTGACGCCATGCGCGCTGTTCGCAATCGGACTCGAACTGACCATCGCCGAACTGCGCGAGCGGCTGGGTTTGTATGCGTTGCTGACGGCCCTCAAGCTGGCCATCATGCCGCTCGTGGTCTATGGCCTTTGCCTTGCGGCGGGACTCGATCGGACCGCGACCATTGCCGCCGTCGTGTGCGCTGCCGTGCCCACAGCCAAGAGTGCGTATGTGCTCGCGGTCGAATACGACGTCGAAAAGAACGTAGTGGGTGCCGTGATCTCGATGTCTACGCTCTTTTCAGTCCTCACCTTGCTCGCCTGGCTTTACGTTTTGTAGCGTCGATGCCGCCGCAGCAGCCATCCCGACACCCGCGCTCCTTGCCGTCGTTCTACCGGGCGATCACTGGATCGGCGGCACCACGCCAAGCTTTTCGGCCAGCATTCTCTCGTAGACACCGAAGTGCAGATCGACCTCCTCCTGCGTCACTACAGTCACCAGAATATTGATCTGCGCGGGTTGCAGACCCAGGACTGTCGCGATCGCCGCTTCCAGTTGCGGCGCGCAAAAGCGGTCGTCGGCAAACGTGGTGCCGACAGCGACTTCGTAAGCGGATTCCCGGTGGAATACCACTTCAACCAGGCGCGCACGGGCGCTCATATTGTTGTCGATTGCCAGCCGGATGACTTCGACCGCGGTGCGCATCGTCTCGGTCGGAAAGCCTTTGGTTGAGCGCAGCCGGATCCGGTGCCGTCCCAGTGTCAGCCAGTCGTATTCGAATTCCATGGTGTCCTCGCATGGTTCGTCAGGGGTGTCCTGGAGGTAGGGATGCGGCCGCCCAAATTCAAGGATAAAAAGTGGCGATACCCTCTTGAAATTTCCGCACGGGATTTCTATCTTGAATTCCGCTGAGGCAGTCGCGCCAGTAGTCCGGCGCGCTGCGTGTTTCTATTTGTTTGCCCGCAGCACGGCAGACGGACTGGAGCGCGTAGACCGGTTCGTCTTCCTGCTGGCTTGAAGGAGGAAATGACCATGAGCGATCTCTACTTCGGGACCGATCTTTCCAGCGAGCTAGACCGTCTGCAACGGCAGATGGCGAGCCTGTTTGGCGGCTTCCCGTCCAGCATCCGTTCCGGGCGCTCCGGCGCGTTCCCGCAGGTCAACATCGGCTCGACCGACGACTCGATCGAGATCGTCGTATTCGCGCCGGGCGTCGATCCGGCGAATCTCGATGTGTCGATCGACAAGGGACTGCTGACCATCAGCGGCGAGCGCCTGACCCCACAGCCGGAAGCGGCCGGCGACGACACCCGTACCTATGCGCAGGAGCGCTTCGCCGGCGCATTCCGGCGCGTCATTGAACTGCCGCAGCACGCGGACCCCGACAAGGTCACGGCGCAGTACACCAATGGCTGCCTGACCGTGAGTATCGGCAAGCGGGAAACATCAAAGCCGCGGGCCATCACCGTTCAATGAAACCGGTCACAGAACTGAGGAGGACATCATGAACGACACCACAGAACTTGCCAACAACGACGAAAAGGCGGTCGAGCGGCGCGCAGACGACCCGTCACAACGCCGGATCACGCTAACGCCGCCCGTGGACATCTTCGAGGATAGTCAGGGTGTCACTTTGTGGGCGGATTTGCCCGGCGTGACAAAGGACCGGCTCGATGTGAAGGTGCACGACGGCAACCTGTACATCGAGGCAGAGGCAGTCGTACCCACGCCGACGGAGTTGCGCCTGCACCACGCGGAAATCCGCCAGCCTCACTTCGCGCGGGCGTTCGCTCTTGGGGTTGACTTCGACCCGACGAAAATCGACGCCAACCTGAAGGACGGGGTGTTGACGCTGAGGATACCGCGCCGCGACGAAGCCCGGCCGCGGCGGATCGAAGTGCGCACGGCCTGAACCCGGCAGACAGGCGACAACCATAGGAGAGAACCCGGTGGCGGCCACCAGGCCGCCACCACCTTCCACTGTGAGGTCAGGACGCCGGAGTGAATGTATTGGCAGCGCGCCGGCAATGCCGCTACGCCGGCTGCTGCGAGACGACCCGCTCGCCGCGCGAACGAGGAGTGTCGACGGCCGCGCACAGGCAACCGGAAACATCAACGCTCACGCCACTGTTCGCGCCGGATGACCGGCATCCGGCTCTCCTGCCAGACTGACCTTAAGGAGAAAACTACCGGAGGAAACTACGATGAACACGGATCTGAAGAAGTGGAATCCTTTTAAATTCCTTCGACGCGCAGGGCGCAAGTCCGATGCGGACAGCCCGGAAAGCCAGCCGGCCACCGACCCGTGGCGCGCCTCCTGGCCCGACCTGCCGGGATTGTTCACGCGCGAGCCGTGGCGTGTCGTCGAGGAGTTTTTTCACGACCCCTTCGCGGGCCGCGGCGCGCTGGAACGATGGTTTGGGGACTTCAGTTCATCGCGCTTCCAGCCGCGCATCGACGTGGTCGACGAAGGAAAAGTGCTGCGCGTGACCGTCGAACTGCCCGGAATGCAGCGGGAGGATCTGACCGTCACCGTCGAGGATGGGGCGTTCGTGTTGCGCGGCGAGAAAAAGCAGGATGTGCGCAGCGAGGAAGACGGATGCTACCGGCTCGAGCGCGCCCATGGCAGCTTCGTGCGTACGATCCCGATGCCGGAGAACGCCGATCCCGATCATGCGCTGGCAAAGTTCGACAACGGTGTGCTCACGTTGACCGTGCCGAAATCGGAGCCGCTGCGGTCCGTGGGCCGCACGATTGATATCGGGTAGCCCGGGCGCCGGCAGGAGCCGTCATCGAGGCTGATCGGAACTTCGTCTTGTGGACGGACGCGAGGGCGACAGCGTGATCGCACTGTTCGCCGGGAAAAAGAGGGGCCGCACGGTTCTTTACGTAGCGGCCTCACGCACAGTTCGACGGGCATCGACGGCAATTCGCGCTGCGCCACAAAACACCAGTTATCGCCTGGCGACCGGGCCGCGCCACGGAGCCTGTGCTTTCAATTGTCCCGTGTCCGCGCCTGTCCATCGCCGGCGCGCCGCTTCGCCCGTGAGCTGTGGGCCGGCGGCAAGGCGGCGCGCAACTGGTCAAGCGTGAAAGGTTTGCGCAGCGCCGACCATTCGAAGTCGAACCTCTCGTGCGCCGGAACAACGTTTCCGGAAGCGAAAATGATCCGGAGTGCCGGGCGGGCGGCAGCCGCGCGTCGCGCGAGCTCGGTGCCCGACATGTCCGGCATGATGACATCCGTGAACAGGACGTCGTAGTCGTCCGCTTCCAGCGCATTCAGCGCGGCCGCCGCGCTTTCTGCGCGCTGCGGACGCATCCCGATCAGCATCAGCAGTTCGCAGGTTGCGTCCAGCGATGCAACGTCGTCTTCCACGACCAGGATGCGCAGGCCCTCGCCGTTTCCGCCCGGCCCGACCTCCTCGCCTCGACGCGTATCGGCCGTGCCCGCTCCGGTCGTTTCGCTATCGCTTTTACCAAGCACCTGTCGGACCTTGGAGGCGAGTTGCTGACGGCTGTACGGCTTGCTCAGCAGTTCCACGCCAGGATCGAGCCGGCCACCATGCACGATCGCGTTCTGCGTATAACCCGACGTGAAAAGCACCTTCAATCCAGGCAGCATCTGGACCGCCCTTCTGGCCATTTCCGGACTGCGCAGCGCGCCGGGCATCACCACGTCGGTAAACAGCAGATCGATATGCACGCCGCTCGCCACGACGCTCAGTGCCTGCTCGGCGTCGTTGGCCTTGAGTACCGCATAACCAAGACCGCTGAGAAGTTCAACGACGGTCGCCTGGACCTTCAGATCGTCCTCCACGACCAGGATCGTCTCGCTGCCGTGCTTGAGGACACCCCCGGTGCTACGCCTGGTCTCAACCGCCGTACCGCTTGAGCGCGGCAGATAGATCCTGACGGTCGTTCCCTCACCGAGCTCGCTATAGAGGCGGATATGGCCGCCACTCTGCTTGACGAAGCCGTAGGCCATGCTCAGGCCGAGGCCTGTGCCGCGGCCCTCCGGTTTCGTGCTGAAGAACGGGTCGAAAGCACGCTCAATCACTTCCCGGCTCATGCCGGTCCCCGTGTCCGTGACAGCCAGCATCACATACTGCCCCGCTGAGACGTCGGTAAGCGCTGAGACGTACTCGTCGTCGAGCGTCGCGTTGGCGAGTTCAAGCGTGAGCTTGCCGCCGTCCGGCATCGCGTCGCGCGCATTGATGGCCAGATTCAGGATTACGTTTTCAAGCTGATGGGGATCGGCGATGGTATTCCACAGGCCGCCGGCCACGACGGACTCGATCTCGACCCGCTCGCCCAATACGCGCCGCAAGAGGTCGTCCAGCGCCTGCAGTTGACGCGCGGGGTTGATGACGACGGGCTCAAGAGGCTGCTGGCGACCGAAGGCCAGCAGTTGCGACGCGAGCTTCGCGCCGCGATCGACCGCGTCGAGCGCGTTGCCCAGCCGCTCGGCGCTCCAGCCGTCGCGGCCGTGCCGGCTCTCGAGCAGTTCGAGATTGCCGCGCATGACCTGGAGAACGTTGTTGAAGTCGTGCGCCACGCCGCCCGTCAGTTTGCCCAGGGCTTCCATCTTCTGTGCCTGGAACAGGGCTTTCTGCGTTTGCTCGAGTTGCTCGCTGGCGCGCCGTCGCTCGGTGATGTCGCGTGTGATTTTTGCAAATCCGACCAGCTCACCGTTTTCATGAATGGCGTCTATCACGACATGCGCGAAGAAACGGCTTCCGTCGCTGCGCACGCGCCACCCCTCGGCCTCGAAACGTCCCTCCCGCCGGGCCGTGCCCAGGCCCCGGAAGGGGACGCCCGCCGCGACATCCTCAGGGGTGTAGAACCGGGAAAAATGCGAGCCGATGATCTCCTTCTCGGTGTAGCCCTTGATCCTGCGCGCCCCCGCGTTCCAACTGGTGATGTGCCCGTCGGGCGAGAGCATGAAGATGGCATAGTCGGTAACGCCCTGGACCAGCAGCCGGAAGCTGCGCTCGCTCTCGAGCACCGCGTCGTGAGCGGCCTTCTTGTCGCTGACGTCGCGGACCACCTTGCCAAACCCGATGAGCTTGCCGCTGCTGTCGCGCAGCGGTGTCATGACGACGTTCGCCCAGAACGACGTGCCATCCTTGCGCACGCGCCAGCCCTCCGCGATGTAACGCCCGCCCTCGGTGGCGGCGCGCAGCGCGGCCTCGGGCGCGCCCGCGGCACGCTCGGCCTCGGGGTAAAAAAGGGCAAACGACCGGCCAATAATCTCGTCGGGGCGATAGCCTTGAATGGATTCGCCGCCCGGGTTCCACGTGAGCACCGTGCCTTCCGGCGAAAGGGCGAAGATGGAGTAGTCCTGGGTGGATTCGGCCCAAAGCCGGAGCCACACAGAGCTGAAGGCATCGGATTGCGGGGTCATGGAAGTCATTTTTTGGATGAGACGTGCGGTGGATCTGCCCGTCGGGTGCCCGGCAACAATAGATGCGGGCGCACTTTAGTCTAGATACGGTAGCAATTATCGAACCCGGCGCGGCGGGAAGCCGATCACTGCACCAAATGGGCGACGGTTCGGATACGATGATCAGAATTCGGGCCACCGGCCCGCCACGAAGTTGCCGCTTTCGGAACAAACATGCGACTGGCTCAGTTCATTTCGAAAGAAATGGAGGCAATTCTCGCCGAGTGGGAATCTTTTGCCGCAACATTGCTGCCCGCCGCCCAAGGCATGACCTCGCGAGAACTACGGGACCATGCGCAGCAGATCCTGGAGGCGATTGCGAAAGACCTGTCGACGCCACAGACCAGGCAGGCGCAACTCGCGAAGTCGCACGGCCGCGTGTCGCCGGTGATCGATGCGCCGGAAACAGCTGCCCAGACGCACGCGGTGCTCCGTGCCCGTGGGGGCTTCGATATCAATCAGCTGACTGCCGAGTATCGCGCCCTGCGCGCCGCGGTGCTCAGGTTATGGCTGGATAGCGGCGGCCCGCCGACAGATGAACTCGACGACGTGATCCGGTTTAACGAAGCCATCGACCAGGCCCTAAGCGAGTCGGTGAGTTTTTTCACGAACCAGGTCGACCAGAGCCGTAACCTGCTGCTGGGTATGCTGGGTCACGATATGCGAAGCCCGCTGCAGACCATCCAGGTCACCGCGCACCACCTCGCGAGACTGAACGACGGCCAAGAAGTATCCACCGCAGCAGCCCGGTTGATCCGAAGCGGCGCCCGCATGCAGGCGCTTCTGGATGACATGCTGGACTTCAGCCGGACCAAGCTCGGACTGGGCATCCGCGTGACGCAGGCGCCGGTCGATCTTGGCACGCTGGTGGCCGACGAATTGGACCAGTTGTGCGCCGCGCACGCGGGCCGGAAGGTCGAGCTTGAGATCGCCGGCGATACCCGAGCCACGTGCGACGGTCGGCGCATCCAGCAGATGCTGGGCAACCTTGTCGGAAATGCGTTCAAGTACGGAGAGCCGAGCGCCGCTGTGAAGGTGCTGGTGGCCGGGAACGGTGAGGACGTGTCGATTGAGGTGGTAAATCAAGGCCAGGCAATACCGCCGTCAGCGCTGCACCGTATCTTCGAGCCTCTTGAGCGCGGTCCGGGTGAGGAAGGCGGGCCTGGCGCCCAGGATAGCCTGGGACTTGGACTCTACATTGCCCAGGAAATCGCCCGCGCTCACCGCGGCGATATCAGCGCCCGCTCGGACGAGGCCGAGACGGTATTTACGGTGCGCCTGCCGCGTCATTCTGCGAGTCCGTAAAACGCGGGCGCAGGTTAATACGATCCAGCGCCTTCGCAAGCCTCTCCACCGCACCGTCAACGTCACGCAGTTTGTCCAGGCCAAATAACCCAATGCGGAAGGTCTTAAAATCCTGAGGCTCGTCACATTGCAGCGGAACCCCGGCCGCGACCTGCAACCCCGCATCCGCGAACTTCTTGCCGGATCGAATTCCATCATCGTCCGTGTAACTGACAACCACGCCCGGAGCCTCGAAGCCTTCGGCCGCCACGCTTCTGAATCCGTTGTCCGCAAGGAGTGCGCGAACGCGCTTGCCGAGGTCAAGCTGCTCCGCTCTCACTTTATCGAAGCCGTATGTCTCGGTCTCCTTCATGACGTCCCGCAAGATCGCGAGACCGTCCGTGGGCATCGTTGCGTGGTATGCGAACCCGCCGTTCTCGTAGGCTTCCATGATCTGCAGCCATTTGCGAAGATCGCAAGCGAAACTGGTGCTTGTCGTTCCGTCGATTCTTTCGCGGGCAAGCGGGCTCAGCATGACCAGCCCGCAGCACGGTGACGCGCTCCATCCCTTTTGCGGCGCGCTGATCAGAACGTCGACGCCGCTCGCCTTCATGTCGACCCAGACCGTGCCGGAGGCAATGCAATCCAGTACGAACATGCCGCCGACGGCATGCACCGCGTCGGCCACCGCCCGCAAATAAGCATCCGGCAGCATGATCCCGGAGGCGGTCTCGACATGCGGCGCAAACACCAGATCCGGCTTGTTTTCCTTGATCGCAGCGACCACGTCTTCGATCGGCGGCGGTGCGTAGGCCGCCTGCCTCCCTTGTTCGACCGGGCGCGCCTTCAGCACGATCGATTCAGACGGAATGCCGCCCATGTCGAAAATCTGCGTCCAGCGATAACTGAACCAGCCATTGCGGATGACCAGACACTTCATGTTCGTTGCGAACTGCCGGGCAACGGCTTCCATGCCGAATGTCCCGCTGCCCGGGACGACCACGGCCGACGTCGCGTTGTAGACCTTCTTCAGCGAATCGGAAATATCGCGCATGACTCCCTGGAAGAGTTGCGACATGTGATTGATGGATCGGTCGGTGTAGACGACTGAATATTCGAGGAGGCCCTCGGGGTCGACATCGGGAAGTAAGCCTGGCACGTTGGTCTCCGGTTTTAGAAATATAAGGATCGAAAACAGATTCTAACGAAAGCGATCTATGGCTGAGGCGAAAAGCATTCCGCCACCCGGATCGACGCGCCAGACAGTTCGCGAGGCCCTACGACCTGACAAAAACACTGTATGAATGTACAGTCTAGGTATTTGCGCCGCGGAACGCGACTTCTCGCTATATCGACGTTCATGACTGGGGTCCAGATAAGCGCCCTATTGGCCAAGCCAGACCGTGAACGCTATTTTTGAGTATAAAGGCATGCCAGATGACAGGCGCATAGCCCATATTGACATGGACGCATTCTTTGCGTCCTGTGAACTTTCGCAGTATCCGGAACTGCGAGGCCAAGCCATGGTGGTTGCCGGCCGTCGTTCGGACGCGCCCCGAACGAATCCGGACGGGACACGTGAATTCGCGCGCTTACGCGACTATACGGGCAGAGGCGTCCTGACGACCGCAACCTACGAAGCACGAGCGTTCGGAGTTCATTCCGGGATGCCCACCATGCAGGCAGCGCGGCTGGCGCCGGATGCCATTCTCCTTCCAGTGAACTTTGATCTCTATCGAACGTACTCACGACTGTTCAAGGACGCAATCCGGTCCGTGAGTCCGACAGTCGAGGACGTGGGCATCGACGAGGTCTACGCCGATCTATCGCTCCTGAACGACGAATCGGAGGAAATTGCACGGAAGCTGAAATCGGCCGTCTTCGAGGCGACCAATCTCACATGTTCGGTTGGCATTGCGCCTAATAAGCTTCTGGCAAAACTATGTTCGGACATCCAGAAGCCAGACGGCATCACCATTCTGCGGCGTGAGGATCTGCAAGCCAGGATCTGGCCGATGGCTGCCGCAAAAATCAACGGTATCGGGCCGAAGGCTAACGCCAAGCTGACGTCTCTAGGGATAACGACCATCGGTGACATTGCCGCATGCAGCGAGCAATGGCTAATCGAACAGTTCGGACGGAGCTATGGCGCATGGCTTCGCAGAGTTTCCCATGGGCTCGATGACAGACCAGTGGTCACTTATAGCGAGCCTGTCTCGATGAGCCGCGAGACCACCTTCGAGCAGGACCTGCACGCCGTACGACACAGGCGGGAACTCGGTACTGCATTTACCCGTTTATGCGAACAGGTGGCGTCGGACTTGCAGCGTAAAGGCTATCTCGCGCGCAGGATCGGGATCAAGCTCCGCTTCAACGACTTTCAGACAGTGACGCGTGACGTCACACTCCAGGAGCCGGTTGCGGACGCCAAGGCACTGCGCCACGCGGCCACCCAATGTCTGAAACGGGTCGAACTGGCTAAATCCATCAGGTTGCTGGGCGTGAAGGCAGGCGGCCTCCAACGCGCGGGAGCGACAGAGAGCGACGCGCCGGCTCAATTCACGCTGGATTTCTAGTCCATGTGTCGGCTTGCCGGGCGAATGTATCTCGACGAGCCGCGAGATGACCTTCGAACGCCGCTGCGGTGTCTGGCGATTCAGGCTGACTTGCTCTTCACCAGTGGCGGATAACCGGTTCCGTCAGCAGCCGCACCCGGATTCGAGCGCGCCGCCGGCACGCCGGCTTCCGTCGGCGAAACCGCCGCGACCGAAAACACAAAGGTGTTGATGCCGTGCGCGCTTTGCGCCGACACGCTACCGCGATGCATCTCCGCGATCGCCTTCACGATCGCGAGCCCGAGGCCGTGATTTTCGCGGCTATTCGTGCGTGAGACTTCCGCGCGGTAGAAGCGGTCGAACAGATGTTCAAGCACATCCGGCGAGATCGGCTCACCGGGATTGGCCACCGCCACGCGCACCTGACTCTCGTCACTTACGATCGTCACGCTGATCTCGGCGTCCGGCTCGCAATGCTGGATAGCGTTCATCAGCAGATTCGTGCAGGCGCGGCCGAACAGCGAGCGGTTCACGCGCGCCAGGGCGTCGCCGCGCAAGTGTGCCCGTACCCGCGCTTCTTCGAGCGGTATCTCCAGAAACTCCAGCGTATGCGCGACTTCCGCGGCCAGCGACACGTCGACGAGACCCGTTGCGCGCTCGCCCTGATCGGCGCGGGCCAGAAACAGCATGTCGTTGATGATCGCCCGCATGCGCTCGTATTCTTCGAGATTCGATTGCAACGTGTGGCGCAAATCGTCGACCGAGCGATTGCGTGTCAACGCGACTTCCGTCTGGCCAATCAGAATCGTCACCGGCGTGCGCAGTTCGTGGGCCACATCCGCATTGAACGATTCCAGGCGTCCATACGCGCCGTCGAGCCGCTCTAATGCACCATTGAAGGAGTTGGCCAGGTCGTTCAGTTCGAGCGGCAGCGAGGCCGTATTCAGACGCTGCGAGCGGTTATTCGGACTCACGGCGGAAGCGTCGCGCGTGAGACGCGTGAGCGGCGCGAGACCGAGCCGCGTGACCGAATAGCTAAGCAGCAACACGCCAAGACTGCCGAGCGCCGACAGCGCGGCGAGCGCCGAGCCGAACACGCGCATGGTGCGCACATTGGGCGAATAGCTCGCGGCCACCTGCAACTGCACCGCCGGACGCGCGCCGTAAGCCGGAATTGTCACCGTGGAGCTCAGCATGTCCTGGCCGCCGCCCGCCGGCGTCACGCGTGAATAGCCGCCGGCCCAGCTCGTGACCACCGAGCCGCCGACCGGCGTGCCGTAATGGAAATACGGATCGGTGCTCGACACCGCATATACCGTGCTGCCGTCGCGCGGCGTCATGTCGGTAAGCTTTTCGCGCGCCATGCGCCACTTCTCCGGCGTCACGGCGTGATACACGATGATGCGCGCAATCTGCGTGCGGTCGTCGAGCGACTCCCGCAGATGGTGTTCGAGCTGCGTGCGCAGCACCAGAAAGAGCCCCGTGCCGACCAGCGTGAAGACGAACAGCGCGACCAACGCGAACATCAACGCAAGGCGCCGGGCAATCGACCTGTTCATGGCTGCTCCGCCTCTTCACGCACTTCGAGCACGTACCCCATGCCGCGCACAGTGTGCAGCAGTTTGGAGGGGAATGGGCCGTCGAGCTTGGCGCGCAATCGTTTGATCGCGGTCTCGACCACGTTGGTATGGCTGTCGAAGTTGACGTCCCAGACGAGTTCGGTAATCGCCGTCTTCGACAGAATGTCGCCTTGCCGGCGCGCCAGCACGCTGAGCAGCTGGAATTCCTTGGCGGTGAGATCGAGGCGCACGCCGTCGCGCGTCGCGCGCCGGCCGATCAGATCGACGAACAGATCGCCGACGGAAATCAGCGTCGACTCCTGCGAACGCGTGCGGCGCGCGAGCGCATGAAGCCGCTCGACAAGTTCGAGAAACGAAAAGGGTTTGGTGAGGTAGTCGTCGGCGCCTTCGCGCAGGCCGCGCACGCGGTCGTTCACGTGATCGCGCGCGGTGAGCATGATGACCGGCGTGGACTTGCGCATACGCAGCGCCTTCAGCACGCTGAAGCCGTCGCGTTTGGGCAGCATCACGTCGAGGACGATCACGTCGTAATCGAATTCGGTGGCCAGATGCATGCCTTCCTCGCCGTCGAGCGCGACGTCGACGACCCACCCCTGCTCTGTCAAACCGGAGCGCAGGTAGTCCACCACCTTGTGCTCGTCTTCAACAATCAGCAATTTCATGCGCGTCCCCTTGTATGTGCATTATACGAAACGCCTTGCAATCGTCTTGCGCACCGCCGCGCGCTCCCGCTGCTGCCCCTGCTGCTGCCCTGCTGCTTCATGATCCGCCAGCTCACCGCGCGGGAGCCATCGCCTCCTTCGTGTCGCTGGGCTGCGTGCCCGCGGGCGTATTCGACATGTCCGTGCCGACGTCCCAGCCGCCGCCGAGCGCCTTCACGAGCGAGACCGACAGCGTCATCTGCTGGCCGTGAATCTGCACGTCCTGGCGCTCGCTGGTGAGCAGCGACTGCTGGGCGGTGATCACGTCGAGGTACGCGACGAGGCCGCCCGAATAGCGGTCGTTGGCGAGCGCCAGCAGATGCTGCGCATCGGTGACGGCCTCGCTCGACTGCTTCGCCGCGCCGTCCAGCACGGACAGTCCGGTGATGCCGTCCTGCACCTGCTGGAACGCGGTGAGCACGGTCTGGCGGTAGTTCGCCTCGGTGGCCTTGTAGCCTTCGCTCGCGAACTTCACGTTGGCCGCGCGGCGGCCGCCGTCGAACAGCACCTGGCTGACTGCCGCGCCGAGCGTCCACATCAGCGTCGGCGCGCTCAGCAGACTGGCGAACTGCGTGCTTTCCCAACCGATGCTCGGCGCCAGCGTGAGACTCGGGAAGAACGCCGCCCTGGCGACGCCGATCTGCGCGTTCGCCGCGGCCATCGCGCGCTCCGCCGAGGCGACATCCGGCCGTCGCTGCAACACGTCGCTGGGCACGCCGAGCGGAATCGACGGAACCTGAACCGCGAGCACCTTGGGCTCGATCGAAAACTGCGGCGCGGGCACGCCGACCAGAGCAGCAATCGCATGTTCGAACTGCGCCCGCTGATTCAGCAGCAGTTGCGCCTGCACGCGCGTCGAGTCGAGCAGCGACTTCTGTTGCAGCACGTCGAGCCCGGACACCGAACCGAGATCATGTTCCGTGGTGACGTAGTCGAGCGCCTTCTGCTGCAGTTTCACCGACCGATTCAGTACGTCGATCTCGGCGTCGAGTTCACGCAGCGAGAAATAGTCGCTGGCGAGATCGGTGGTGAGCACGAGCCGCGCGTTGGCCAGATCGTCCGCCGATTGCTGCGCGGAAGCCGCCGCGCCTTCCACTTCGCGACGTATCCGGCCGAATAGATCGGTGTCGTAGCTGATCGTGGGGCCGAGCTGCACATTGTTTTGCACCGTCGACGTCGTGGGCGTGCCGTAATTCGTCTGTGGACGGTTCTGCGAAATCCGGAAGCGCGATCCCTGCGCCGCGAAATCGACTTCGGGAATTTGCTGGGCGCGGTTATTCGCGAGCGTCGCCCGGGCCTGCTCGTAGTGTGCGCTGGCCGCGACCAGCGTCTGATTCTGCGCGAGCGCCTGCGTTTCCAGCGTGGCGAGCGTC
Source organism: Paraburkholderia sp. BL17N1 (assembly GCF_003634175.1). Lineage (NCBI taxonomy): Bacteria > Pseudomonadati > Pseudomonadota > Betaproteobacteria > Burkholderiales > Burkholderiaceae > Paraburkholderia > Paraburkholderia sp. BL17N1. The sequence goes on along the minus strand of NZ_RBIW01000002.1, from coordinate 2,448,930 downwards.
GGATCGCTGAACGCGCTCCACCAGTCCGGCGAAATCGGTGCATGAGACGGCACGGCCACGCGCCAGTACGAATCGGTTTGCCAGCTGGGCGGCACCTCGGCCTGCGGCCTTTCGTAATTCGGCCCGACCGTGCACGCGACCAGCAGCGCCGCGCCCGCCAGCGTCGTCAGCGCACGGCATGTGGCCACGTGCTTCACGACGCTCCCTTGCCGTTGGTTAGCGGCTGCTGGATCTGCACGTGATCGCCGTCCGCGATCGAATCGCTCGGGTTGATGATGATCTTGTCGTTCGCCTCGATGCCGCTTTCGATTTCAAGCGACTGTCCGAGATCCTGCGCGATCACGATCTTGTGCAACTGCACGTTGCCCTTTGCATCGACCACCGCGACGCGCGGGCCTTCGGCACGAAACAGCAAAGCATTGCCCGGCACCGTCAATCGCGCATGCGCTAAAGTCGGCACCGCGACCTGAACATACGCGCCGGGGCGCAGCTTGTCGTCCGGATTCGGCAAGGTCACTTCGACCTGCAGCGAACGGGTGGGCACGTCGATCGCACCGGAAATGTGCGTGATCGTTCCGTGGAATTGCTGGCCCGGCAGCTCGGCCTGCGTCACCACCACCTTCTGTCCCGCCGACACGTTTTGCGCGTACGCCTGCGGCAATTGCACATAAACGCGCAGCGGGTCCGACTGCGCGAGCGCGAAGAGCGCGCGGCTCGTGCCGCTGCCCGCGTCGATCAGGTCGCCGACATCCACATTGCGTTGCGTGACCACGCCCGCGAACGGCGCGACGATCCGCTTGAACGATTCGAGCTGCTGCAGGCGCTTGACGTTGGCGTCGGCGGCGGCGAGATTGGCGACGTCTTGCGTATAAGTGCTCTGCCGTTCGTCGAGTTCCTGTTGCGAAACCGCATCGCGCTGACGCAATTGCTGCCAGCGGTCCAGTGAGCTCTTCGCGAGGCCGAGGCTCGAACTGGTTTGCTGGCGCTGCGCCAAAGCCTGCGCGAGTTCCTGATCGATTTCCGGCGTATCCAGATCGGCGAGCAACTGGCCCTGCTTCACTCGCGCGCCGATATCGGCGTACCAGTGCAGCAGATAACCAGTGGAGCGCGCAAAGATCGGCGATTCGACGTAGCCGCGCAGCGTGCCCGGCAGCAAGGTATCGCCGCCGCCTTCGGTCTGGGTCGGGCTCACCACGTTCACATACTGCGTAGCGTTCTGCTTCGTGGTCTCCGCCACCGAACGGTTTTGCATGACGTTGGCGATCACGGTGCGCAAGGCCCCGACGGCCAGCAGCGCCAGCACGATCCACACGGCGATTTTGGCGCGCTTCCATTCTTGATGGCGCGGTGGCAAGGCGTGGCCGCCTTCCGTCTCTCGCGCAGGAATCGCTAGCGATGCATGAGTTTTTTCGGTCATCTCAGTCAGCCATCTCAGTCAGCCATATCAGTCAGCCGTCATTTAACTTTACGCGGGCTTGCCAGCGCCGCCGTGCTCGGGCGCGGGGCCGTCGTCGTGGGAACCCGTGTGATTCGCGCCGCCATGGTCATCGTCGCCGCGGTGGCGGCGCGCGAGGCGGGAGTGAATCGCAGCGAACACCAGCGGCACGAAAAACAGTGTGGACACAGTGGCGAACAGCAAGCCGCCGATCACCGCGCGGCCGAGCGGCGCATTCTGCTCGGCGCCTTCGCCCAGGCCGAGCGCCATCGGAATCATGCCGATAATCATCGCGAAGGCCGTCATCAGTACCGGCCTGATCCGGCTTGCGCCGGCTTCGAGCGCGGCTGTCAGCGGCGGTCCGCCGGCGGACAGACGCTGGCGCGCGAACGACACCATCAGAATACTGTTGGCGGTAGCCACGCCCATGGTCATGATCGCGCCGGTCAAGGCCGGCACGCTCAGGTGCGTGCCGGTCAGGAACAGCATCCACACAATGCCCGCCAGCGCCGCGGGCAACGCGCTGACGATGATCAGCGGATCGACCCACGACTGGAAGTTCACGACGATCAGCAGGTACACCAGCACGATCGCCATCGCTACGCCAAGTCCCAGACCGAAGAACGAACTGCGCATGGTCTGCACCTGGCCGCGCACCGTAATCTGACTGCCGCGCGGCAGCGACGCGCGCACGTTGTCCACCAGCTTGTCGACCTGATTCGCCACACTGCCCAGGTCGCGCTTCTCGACGCTCACATACAGATCGATCACCGGCCTGATGTTGTAGTGCGTGACTTCGGCGAACTGCGTCTGCGGTGCGACCCGCACCAGGTTGCCGAGCAGTTGCGTCGGGCCGTTGGCCGAACCGGAGACCGGCGTGCGCAACAGTTCGTCGATCGACGACACCTGGTACTGCGGCGTTTGCACCGCGACGTTGTATTCCACGCCGTTGCGGTTGTTGAACCAGAAACCCGGCGATGTTTGCGAACTGCCCGACAAGGAAATGAGCACGTTTTGCGCCACATTGCTCGCGCTCAGATTGAGTTGCTGAAGCCGCGTGCGGTCCATCTGAAGATTGATCGCCGGTTCATCCAGTTTCTGCTGGATGTGCGTGTCCACGGTGCCGGGAATCATGCGCACCTGTTTCAGCAGTTTGCGCGCAACGTCGAAGTTGCCCTCCTGATTCGCGCCGGAAATCTGCACGTCAACGGCAGCAGGCAAACCGAAGTTGAGAATCTGTGTGACGATGTCGGCCGGCTGGAAGAAAAACTCGACGCCCGGAAAGCGCTGCGGCAGAATCGCGCGCAGTTTGTCCATGTAGATTTGCGTGGGCTTGTGATCTTCATTGAGCGCCACCTGGATCTCGCCGTCGAGCGTGCCGATCGTGCCCGCATTGCTATACGAAAGGTTGATGCCGCTATAGGGCAAACCGAGGTTGTCGAGAATCGTGCCGAGTTCTTTCCGCGGCACGACTTCGCGGATCACCTTTTCGACTTCGTCGGCGAGACGCGCGGTTTCCTCGATGCGCGTGCCGGTCGGCGCACGCATATGCAGGCGAATGTCGCCGGCGTCCACGCTCGGGAAGAAGTCTTCGCCGAGCACGAAAATCAGGCCCATCGAGACGACGCAAAAGCCGAGGAACACGCTGCCGAACATGCCGCGACGCACCAGCAAGCTGCTCAGAATCATGATGTAGCCGGCGCGCATGCGCTCGAAACCACGATCGAAGCGGTGATAGAGGCGCATGAACAAATTCGGCTTCGCACCCTGCTTCGGCTTGTGCGCGTGCCCCATCAGCAGCATCGCGAGGGTCGGCACCAGCGTACGCGAGAGAATGTACGACGCCAGCATGGCGAACACCACGGCTTCGGCGAGCGGCACGAACAGATAACGCGCCACGCCGGTCAGGAAGAACATCGGCACGAACACGATACAGATACAGAGCGTGGACACCAGCGCCGGAATCGCTATTTCGCCCGCGCCGTCGAGAATCGCGTCGTGCAGATTCGTGCCCATATGCAGATGCCGTTCGATGTTCTCGATCGTCACCGTGGCATCGTCCACCAGGATCCCCACCGCCAGCGCGAGACCGCCGAGCGTCATGATGTTGATGGTCTGCCCGAGCGCATGCAGCGCGATCAGCGAGGACAGGATCGACAGTGGAATCGAGATCGCGATAATGCAGGTGCTGCGCCAGTTGCCGAGGAACAACAGGATCATCGCGGCGGTCAGCGCGGCGGCGACCAGCGCCTCGCGCACCACGCCCTGCACCGCCGCTTTCACGAACACCGACTGATCGAACAATGCAGTGATTTTCAGATCGGGCGGCAATGCCGCTTGTGCGTTCGGCAGCAGCCCTTTCAGCGTATTCACGATGGAGAGCGTCGACGCGCTGCCGTTCTTGAGCACCGACATCAGCACGCCGCGATGCCCGTCCTGCCGCACGATATTGGTCTGCGGCGAGAAACCGTCGCGCACATGCGCAACTTCACGCAGATACGTGGTCGCGCCGTTGAGCGTGCGCACTGGAATATCGTTGAGCCCTTCCAGCGTGCTGGGCGAGCCGTTCATGTTGATGGTGTATTCCTTCGGTCCGATCTTCGCCGTGCCGGTCGGCAAGATCAGGTTTTGCGCGTTGAACGCGCTAACCACATCGGAAGGCGTCAGGCCTTTGGCAAGCAGCGCGCGCGTGTTCAGGTCGACCGAGATCAGCCGCGACTTGCCGCCATACGGATACGGCACGGCCGCGCCGGGAATCGTCACGAGTTGCGGGCGCAGAAAGTTCAGCGCCGTATCGTTGAGCGCCTGCTCGGAGAGTTTCGGGCTCGACAGGCCGAGCTGGATCACCGGAATGCTGGAAGCCGAATAGCTGATCACGAGCGGCGGCGTGGCGCCCGGCGGCATCTGCTTGAGCTGCGCCTGTTCGACGGCCACCGTTTGCGCGATCGCAGTCTGAATGTTCGCGTTCGGCTGCAGGAACACCTTCAGGATCGTGATGCCCGCGAGCGATTGCGATTCGATGTGCTCGATGTCGTTGACCGTGGTGGTCAGACTGCGCTCGTTGACCGAGGTGATGCGGTTGGCCATGTCCTGGGCCGACAAGCCCGTGTAGGTCCAGATGATACTGACCACCGGAATATTGATTTCCGGCAGCACGTCGACCGGCGTGGTGAACAGCACGTACGGTGTCGCCAGCAAGATCAGAATGGCCATCACGATGAACGTGTAGGGCCGCTTAAGCGCAACGTTGACGATCCACATGAAACGCGCCCGAATGAATGCAGGTAAGGGATGGTGAATCAGCGCTTATGCTAGATCGCTAGCACCAACACCTGCATGGCGCCAAAATGGCGGAATTGTCAGGAAGGCTAACGTAAGGAAAAACGGTGCTTGAACTGTGTGGAGTTTGCCGGCAAGCAAACGTTTGATAAGAGAAGATAGCCGGAATTGGGGTGCCGCTTCAATGCGATGTCACGCGAGCGCGTCGCGAAACATCGCACAGACTGGTTTGCGCGAAGCAAATACTTCACGCGCATTCAGAGCCTGGTCGATCCTCGACCCTTTGCCGCGCCGCTACCGGCGTTACTTCGCAAACAGCGCCGACATATCCGCGAACGCCTTGAATTCCAGCGCATTGCCCGACGGGTCGAGGAAGAACATGGTCGCCTGTTCGCCGACTTCACCCTTGAAACGCACATGCGGCTCGATGATGAAGTCGATGCCGGCCGCTTGCAGCTTGTCCGCGGCGGCCTGCCATTGCGCCATCGAGAGCACCGCACCGAAGTGGCGGACCGGCACGGCGTCGCCGTCGACCTTGCTGGTATGACGATGACCGATTTCCTCCGGCGCGAGATGCGCGACGATCTGATGGCCATAGAAATTGAAATCGACCCACGCGTCCGAGCTGCGCCCTTCAGGGCAGCCCAGCAGTTCGCCATAAAACTCGCGCGCGGCGGCAAGGCTATGAACAGGGAACGCCAGATGGAACGGCGGCAAGACGGTATCGGCAACGCTCATGATGGGGAACTCGCTGATTGGAATGGGGTTGAACGTGCAGGCCTTTTGAAAACCTCACGCGTGAAGCAAAGTTTAACCATGACTAAAAATGTTGAAAAACGATATATATTTGATCTGACTAACACCAAATTCGATCAATAAAAAATGCTAAGCGAACTCAAGACTTTCATCGCCGTCAGCCAGTACGGCACGTTTTCGGGTGCCGGCGCGCGCATCGGCCTGACGCAATCCGCCGTGAGCGCGCAAATGCAACGGCTCGAAGAAGAACTCGGCTTCGCGCTCTTCGACCGCACCGGCCGCTCCGCCACACTCAACGACGCCGGCCGCGAAACGCTCACGCTCGCCGAGGAAATGATGACGCTCTACGCGCGGCTTTCCGAACGTGGCGCGGTTGCGGCGGAAAGCGGCATGCTGCGGGTGGGCGCCATTGCGTCCGCCCAAGTGTCGTTTCTCGCCGACGCACTCGCGCGCTTTCGCGACGACCGTCCCGGCTGGCGCATTCGGGTCGTGCCCGGCGTGTCGCTGGGCTTGCTGGGGCAAGTCGATTCCGGCGAACTGGACCTGGCCGTCATCATCAAACCGCCGTTCGCGCTGCCGTCCGAACTCGAATGGCGCACGCTCGTCACCGAGCCGTTCGTGCTGCTCGTGTCCAAGGCGCTCGTGCGCGGCAAGGGCGCGGCGCGGTCCTGGCGCGAACTGCTGCGCAGCGAACCGTTTATCCGCTACGACCGCAGTTCGTTCGGCGGCAGGCTGGTCGACCGGTTTCTGCGGCGCTCGCGGGTCAATGTGCGCGACGTGATCGAGCTGGACGAGTTGCAAGGCATCGTGCAACTGGTCGCGCGCGGCATCGGCGTGGCGCTGCTTCCGAATAGCGCGGGACTCGGCAAATGGCCGGCCGGCGTCGTCGCGCTCGAACTCGGCGAGGCGACGTTTCAGCGGGAAATCGGCCTCGTGCAGCGTCCGCGGCATAGTCGCCAGGCGGTGGCCGGCGCGCTCGCGGATTGCATCGGCATGGCAGCCGGTGCGTGAGCCCAAGCCGCCGCGTCCACGCGATTGTGCTGTTGCTGGAGCAACGAACTGTATCTGTGAGATTCTTCCGCCCACGCGCAAAATTTGCGTTCGCGCGACGACTCGCGCTCCTTACCCGTGTGCGCTGCGAGCCGCACGCCCTGCCCGCCGCCAAGGTCCAGCCCATGATCACCAGCAGCTTCCTCACCGCCGATGTCCTGATCGCCTACAGCGCCTACTTCGTCGGTACGGCGAGCCCCGGGCCCAGTAATCTCGCGATCATGTCGCTGGCGATGAGCGCGGGCCGCCGTTCCGCGCTCACCTTCGCGCTCGGCGTGGTGTCGGGTTCGTACTTCTGGGCGCTGCTGGCGTCACTGGGTTTGTCGGCCGTACTCGCCACTTATTCGGAATGTCTGGTGGCGATCAAGATTGCCGGCGGTCTGTATCTGTTGTGGCTCGGCTTCAAATCCGCGCGCTCCGCGTTTCGTCCCAAGGCATTGCCCACGGGCGCGGCGCGTGACAGCGAACCACTCAAGCGTCTCTATCTGCGCGGCCTGCTGCTGCATCTCACCAATCCGAAAGCGATTCTGGTGTGGCTCTCGATCGTCTCGCTGGCCATGTCGCCGGCCGGCGGCACCTCGCATACCGCGCCGGTGGTGTTCGGCTGCATGTGCATCGGCGTGTCGGTGTTCAGCAGCTATGCGGTGCTGTTTTCGACCGCTTCCGCACGGCGCATCTACGCGTCGATCCGGCGCTGGCTGGACGGCTCGCTCGCCATCATGTTCGGCATTGCCGGCATCAAGCTGCTGACTTCGAAAACCTGAGCGCGTCGGGAGACGCCCGCCGCTCTGCGATACTGTCGCCGTGACAATTGAAGCGGATAGACGAATACGATGAGCGGCGGTAACGAAGTGAATCCGGCAGCGCAGCGCTCGCCATGGCGCAAGCGGCTCTACCTCGCGGGCATCACGGCATTCGTGGCCGGCGTGGTTCTGGCCGTGATCATCTATGCGACCACGCCGCCGCCGGACAGCGCCGTCTCCATGTACAGCGTGGCCGATCCGCGCTATCAGATCGAATTGCAGCGTATTGGCGGCAATGCGGCGGTGCTGATGGCGCAGCTTCATCAGTGGTTCGACGGGCTGTGGCACGGCACGGCGCTCGCTTATACGGTGGCTGTGCTGGGTGCTGTTATCGCGGGCGTGTGTTTCTTCATCGGCTATTTCTTCGCTGACGAATAGCCGCCACACCAGAAGCTGCGCATTGCGCTGCCCTCGCGCAATCCCGCGCTTACGTGGCCTCTTTCACATGCCGGTCGGGCTTCTCCACACCGGCCGTGCGCAGCGCTTCGTGCAATGTGTTGAAAATGCGACCTTCTTCGACGATCGGCGTGATGCCGTGCCGGTCCATGTCCGACCGCAAGTAGGGGTTCACGCGCGCGAACAATACCTCGATGCCCTGGCTTTTCAATGTCTGGCACAACTCGCCGACCGAGCGTGAGGCCGAATAGTCGATGTCGGTGATCGCGCTTGCGTCGATCACGAAACAGCGCACCTTGCTCGGGGCAAGGTCGATCAGGCGCCGGGTATCGTCGACGAAAAAGTGGTCGTTCGCGTAAAACAGATCGGCGCCGAAGCGGTAGACGATCAGGCCCGGCGCGGTCTGGACGCCGGGCACGGCGGGCACCGGCACCCAGACGTCGTCGTCACCGGGGGCGAGAATCATCGTATGCGGACGGTAGCTGTGGCGCACGTGCCGCAGCAGCGAGAGCGCCACCGCCACCAGAATGCCGTGCTCGACGCCAATCAGCACCACGGCCGCCGCGGTGAACACGGCCAGCGCGAATTCGCCAGGGCTCTCCCGGCGAATCGCGAACAAGGTTTTCAGATTGATCAGGCCGATGGCGATCGTAAACACGATGCTGGCGAGAATGCAGTGCGGCAGATACTGCAAAAAGCGGCTGAAAAACAGCAGCACCGCCACCACCACGGCCGCGAAGACCAACTGCGCAAACTGGCTGCGCGTGCCGGCCAGGTCGGCCATGGCGGTTTGCGTCGGACTGCCGTTCACCACGAAAGCGCCTGAAAACGCCGCCGCCGCGTTGGCCGCGGCGATGCCGAGCAAGTCGGCGTTGGTATCGACGGCTTCGTGGTGACGCTCGGCGAATACGCGGCTCGCGGCGGCGCTCTGCGCGACGATCATCACGAAGCAGGACGCCGCCACGGGCAGCAGATCGAGCATCTGCTGCCACGTCACCGACGGTACGCGCAGCGGTGGCAAGCCGCCCGCCACCGGGCCGAGCACGGCAATGCCGTGGGCCGGAAAGCGATACATATCGCTCGCCGCAATACCCGCCACGACGGCGATCAACGGCACCGGCACGCGTGGCAGAAAGCGTTTGCACGTCAGAATGGCGACGACCACCAGCAGCGAAATGGCGAGCGTCGGCCGATGGACCTGGCTAACTTCGCGCACCACCAGCATGAGCTGATCGACGCTGCGCGCGGCGTGTCCGGGCAAGCCGAGCATGTCGCCGAGCATCGCAATGCCGACCTGCACGCCAACGCCTGCAAGGAAGCCGACCAGCACGGTGCGCGACAGAAAATCGGCGAGAAAGCCCAGTTTGAAAATCCGCGCGATGAACAGCAAGGCAGCGGTCAGCAAGGCGACCATCGCGGCGAGCGCGGCGTATTCAGCGCTGGAGGGCGGCGCCATGGTGGCAAGCCGGCTTGCGAAGATGGTGGCGGTCGCGGAGTCCGCGGCGACGACCAGATGCCGCGAGGCGCCGAAAAACGCAAAGGCGATCAGCGGCAGAAAGACCGTGTACAAGCCCGTCACAGCTGGCATGCCGGCAATACGCGCGTAGCCGAGCACTTGCGGAATATCCATCGACGCAAGCTGCACGCCGGCCAACGCATCGCGCGCCGCCGCGGCGCGGTTCAGAGGAAGGACGCCCTTCAGCACGGCGGGGCGTGCCGTGATAGTCGCCAGAAAATCTCGCATACGCGATACCGCCCTAATCCAGGTTATCGCGCATCGTGCCGCGACTCGGCACTCAAAGGCAAGACCTGTAGCGAGATCGGCTAAAGAAAGAGAACACGCAACACGCGCCCGATTGGCGCTGCGGACAACATCCCGCTGCCTGACTTACCGCTTGAATCGTCCCATCACCGGATGCACGTACCGCGCGAAACCGAACAACGCGGCAATGCAGATCGGACAGGTAATGAAGAACACGGCCAACATCTCGCACCCCGTAACGTCTTGTTCCTGCGAGTTTACGCGATGGGCATGCGAACTGAATGGGGGAAAACAGCAAATGACTGTGTCGGCGATTACAACAAACTCGCGCGAGTCCGCAGCCGTTTCACGGCCGCTTTTTATGCTCGAGGCAGTCTCCCCGTATAATCCCGCATGACCCGAATCCCGCATCACCTGCCCTCGCAGCCGGCCGCTTATCGCCGCCGCGCCGACCACCGCTCTTCGGCGGTCGCATGAAAACCCCGAAACGTCTACTCCCGCTCGTCGAAGAAGGCCTGATCGACGAAGTCATCTCCCAGTTGATGAGCGGCAAGGAAGCCACCGTCTACGTGGTACGCAGCGGCGACGCCACGCGCTGCGCGAAAGTTTACAAGGACGCCAAACAGCGCAGCTTCCGCCAGGCTGCGTCCTACCGCGAAGGCCGCAAGGTCAAGAACAGCCGCCAGCAACGCGCGATGGAAAAAGGCAGCCGCTATGGCCGCGAAGTGCAGGAACAGGCCTGGCAGAACGCCGAAGTCGACGCGCTGTTCCAACTCGCGAACGCGGGCGTGCGCGTGCCGCAGCCTTTTATCTGCACCGACGGCATATTGCTGATGGAGTTGGTGACCGACGCCGACGGCAACGTCGCGCCGCGTCTGAACGATGTCGAGATGACGGAAGAGCGCGCGCTCGAACTGCATGCGCGGCTGGTGAACGAGGTGGTGCGCATGCTGTGCGCCGGCATGATTCACGGCGACCTGTCCGAGTACAACATCCTGCTTGCCGCCGACGGCCCGGTCATCATCGACCTGCCGCAGGCCGTGGATGCCGCCGGCAATCTCGAAGCGCCCGCCATGCTCGAGCGCGACGTCAACAACCTCGCCACGTATTTCGGCCGCTTCGCGCCGGCGTTACTGGAGACTAGTTACGGCAAGGAAATCTGGTCGCTCTACGAAGCGGGCGCATTGCATGTCGACGCGGCGCTGACCGGCCGCGTCGCCCTCGATACCACGCCGATCGATCTGGAAGCCGTGCTTCAGGAACTCGAAGATACGCGGCTCGATGAAGAAGCGCGCCTGCGCTACGAGCAGTCGCTGCGCAGCGGCACCTGAACCTTCACGGGCGGCCGGGCAGCGAGGTCAGCGCTTCCCGCCTCGCCGCCTCACGAGAAGCAGCTACGACGTACTGCTCAACCGCGCCGCCTGCATCGCCCCCTGCGCCGGTCCCACCGACTCCCGCATCGTCACGCTCACCGGAAACTCGCGGAAAATCTCCCACGTAGTCCGGTAGCACTGATTGACCAGCCAGCGCACGGCGTTCTGCGTCAGTTCCGCGGTCGGAATATGCACCGAGGTAAGTCCGGGCGCGGCATACGCGGCCGAATAATCGTCGTCGTAACCGATCACCGAGACTTCACGGGGCACCGAGATCCCCGCCTGGTGAAAACAGGCCAGCGCACTCACCGCCATCGTATCGTTCGCGCAGAACAGACCGGTGAAACGGCGCTTCGTGCCGAGCAGCTTTTGCGCGGCGGCGTAGCCGCCTTCCGGTGAAAAGTCCGATTCGATCAGCGTGACGTCGTCGCGTGCAATGCCCTCGCGCGCCAGCTCGGCGAAAAAGCCCTCCAGACGCATCTGGTTGTCCGAAGAAGTGAAAGGCCCGGAAATCACAGCAATCTCGCGATGCCCGTGATCGAGCAGCGTGCGCGCCGCCAATTCGCCGCCCCGGTGGTGGTCGGCGCAAAACGACGCCTCCGGCAACTGGTCGAACGCGCGGTTCAGAAACACCATTTTCGGGTGCATCTTGTGCAGCATGATCAGGTCTTCGTCGTGCAGATCGTGGCTGATCACCACCACGCCGTCGCAATCGCGGCCGATCAGAAAGCGCACCGCCTCGATGGCCTGCTCGCGCGGCGAGACTTCTCCGCAGCCGGTCGCCACCACCACGTGACGGCGCACCGCGCGCAGTTCCTCGTCGGTCTGTTTGAGGATCGTGCCGTAGTAGGAACCGAAGAACGTCGGCACGAAAATGCCGACCATGCCGAGCGACTGCGTGGCCATGGCCCGGCCGATGGAAGACGGACGAAAGTTCAACTGTTCGATGGCCGCCTTCACGCGCGCGGCGGCATCGGCTGAGATGGGTCCCTTACCTGAAATGGCACGCGAGGCGGTCGACATGCCCACGCCGGCCAGTGCCGCGACATCTTTGAGTGTTGCCACGCGGATCTCCGTCAAGCATGTTGTATTGTCAGCGACGCCGCGTGCCGGCGCTACAAACGCGCGCCGCCCGCTTCGTCGAACAGAGAGACATGGGTACTGTCGAACGAAAACGCCGCGGTTTCCCCTATCGCCACCGGCGTCTTCGTCTGGTCGATCGATGCGACCTGCACTCCATGATAGTCGAGCCAGATGACGCGGTGGTTGCCCATCGGCTCCACCAGCGAAACTTTTGCATGTTCGCTCGCGCCTTCGGCCAGCCGCACGTCTTCGGCCCGCACGCCGAGCACGCACGGCAGGCCGATCGCGGGCACAGTCTTGAACGGGTAAGACGACACGTCGAGCCGCCAACGTTCCGTGCAGAAGTGGAGCGCGCCGTCGTGCGTTTCGAGCGTGCCCTTGAGCAGGTTCATCGCGGGCGTGCCCAGAAACGTCGCGACGAACAGGTTGTCGGGGCGCGCGTAGACTTCGGCGGGCGTGCCGAACTGCTGGATGACGCCACCGCGCATCACCGCCATGCGGGTGGCGAGCGTCATTGCCTCGACCTGATCGTGCGTGACGTAGATCATCGTCGCGCCCAGGCGCTGGTGCAGTTGCTTGAGTTCACGGCGCAGTTCGGTGCGCAATTTGGCGTCGAGATTCGAGAGCGGCTCGTCGAACAGGAACACGTCGGCTTCGCGCACGATCGCCCGGCCGATGGCCACCCGCTGCCGTTGGCCGCCTGACAGTTGCGCCGGTTTGCGCTTGAGCAGCGGTCCGAGTTGCAGCATGTCCGAGGCGCGCGCCACGCGCCGCGCAATCTCCGCCTTCGGCGTGCCGTTGATGCGCAGCGCAAACGACAGGTTGCGCTCCACGCTCATGGTCGGATACAGCGCGTACGACTGGAACACCAGCGCGATGCGCCGGTCTTTCGGGTCGGCCCAGGTCATGTCTTCGCCGGCAATCTCGATGCTGCCATCGGTCACGTCGATCAAGCCGGCAATGCTGTGCAGCAAGGTGGATTTGCCGCAGCCGGACGGTCCGAGCAGCACGACGAATTCGCCGGCCCGCACGTCGAGATGCAGATTCTCGATCACCGTGTTCGCGCCGAGTTGAATCGTCAGATTGCGCACGGCGACGTTGGCCGGATTCGTGAGGCCGGCGGCATCCGCCGCATCGGGACTGCTCGCCACGCCCGCCATGTCCGCCGCGTTTGCCATATTAGCCACGTTTGTCATCGCCCTATCCCTTGACGGCGCCGGATGCAATGCCGCGCACGAACCAGCGGCCCGAAACGAAGTACACCGCGAGCGGCACCATGGAAGTCAGAATGGTCGCCGCCATATTGACGTTATAGAGGCGTTCGCCGGTCGTCGTATTGATGATGTTGTTCAGTTGCACCGTCATCGGCAGATTTTTGGTGCCGGCGAACACGAGGCCGAGAATGAAGTCGTTCCAGATGCCCGTGACCTGCATGATGACCGCCACCACGATGATCGGCGTGGACATGGGCAGCATCAGTTGCAGGAAGATGCGCCAGAAGCCGCCGCCGTCGATGCGCGCCGCCTTGAATAGCTCCTGCGGAATCGACACGTAGTAGTTGCGGAACAGCAGCGTCATGACCGGCATGCCGAAGATGGTGTGAATCACCACGATGCCCGGCAACGAACTGAACAGATGCACGCTCGCCAGCACGCGCACGAGCGGATACACCATCACCTGCACGGGAATGAACGCGCCCATCAGCAGCACGCCGAACAGCAGGCCGGCGCCGCGCGGCCGCCAGAACGACAGCGCGTAGCCGTTCACCGCGCCGATCGCGATCGAGAGAATCGTGCTCGGCACGACAATGCGCACCGAGTTCCAGAAACCGACCTGAATGCCGTTGCAATCGAGCCCGGTGCAGGCGGACTGCCACGCGGCGCTCCACGCGCTGAGCGTGAAATGCGCGGGAAATGCCAGCAGATTGCCGAGGCGGATCTCGCTCATCGGCTTGACCGAAGTGACGAGCATCACGTAAAGCGGCAGCAGGAAGAACAGCGCCGCCGTGAGCAGAAACGCGTAGACGCCGAGCCGCGCCGGGGTGAACGCCGAGCGGCGGCGGCGTGGCTGCGCGCGGCGAGGCGTGCCGCTTTTCAACGGCGGACTGAGCGTGTTCATCACACCTCCTTGCGCAGGGCGGCGCGGCTGCGGGCATAGAAGAACGGCGCGAGAATCGCCAGCACAGTGGCCAGCAACACGATCGACGCCGCCGACGCAAGCCCGATATTGGCGCGGCCGAACAGATAGTCCATGATGAACTTCGCCGGCACTTCACTCGCCGTGCCGGGGCCGCCTTGCGTCATCGCGACCACGGCGTCGTAGAGTTTCACGACCATCACGAACAGCAGCACGAAGGCAGTGGAGATCGACGGTCCTAGCATCGGCACGACGATGCTCACGTAGACGCGCCAGCGCGGAATGCCGTCGATGCGCGCGGCTTTCCACAACTCGTCGTCGATGCCGCGCAGGCCCGCGAGCAATAGCGCCATCACGAGACCCGAGGCCTGCCACACCGTCGCAATCACGATGGTGTAAATCACCCAGTCCTGATCGACGATCCAGTCGAAGCGCGCGTGCGCGAAACCGAGCTTGTGCAGCACGGCTTGCGCGCCCAGTTCAGGGTTCAGGATCCACTGCCAGACGAGCCCCGTCGCCACGAACGACATCGCATACGGATACAGAAACACCGTACGCAACGCGCCTTCGGCGACCACACGCTGATCGATGAAAATCGCCAGCAGCAAACCGATCACCATGCACGCCACGATGAAACACGCGCCGTAGATCACGATGTTCTGCAACGACAGCAGCCAGCGGTCGTTATTGAAGAGACGCGCGTATTGCGTGAAGCCCGCGAAATCGCCGGAAGGAAACGTGCGCGAATTGCTGAGCGACACGCGTGCGGTCCAGACCATCGTGCCCAGATAGGCGAACACGACGGTCAGGACCATCGGCAGCAGCGCCAGCCATGCCGCGAACGGAAAACGCTTCTTGAGCGGCTTTTTGAGCCGCGCCTGGCGAGCCTTGGACGACCCGCCGGCCGGCAGCTTGAGCGCGTGCATGCCGCGCACCTAGCTCTTCAACGCGCTGGCGAACGCTTTCTGCGCGTCGTCGACGGACTGGTTCTTGTTCCAGAAGTTGGTGACGACGTCGATCAACGCGCCCTGCGTGTCAGGCGAGAGCAGCATTTCCGGATTCGGCAACTGACGCGACTTGTCCTTCATGATCGCAATGCCCTCCTTCGCGCAGATGTCGAGGCTGCCGGCGTCCACGTCGGGACGAATCGGAATCGAGCCTTTCTTCGCGCTGAATGCCACTTGCGCGGCCGGCGAGGTCATCACCGTGGCAAGCAGATTCTGCGCTTTGATCGTGGTGGGATTGTCCGTTTTCGGGAACACGAATACGTCGCCCGCGACCAGATACGGCGAATGCGGACCGAAACCCGGGAAGCAGCCGAAGTCCTTGCCCGCGCTCTGATTGGCCGCCGAGAACTCGCCCTTGGCCCAATCGCCCATGATCTGCACGCCCGCTTTGCCGGAAATAACGAGCGCCGTGGCATCGTTCCAGTTGCGGCCGGGCGAACCCGGGTCGACGAAATCGTGCAGGCGCTTGAACGACGCCAGCACTTTCTTGAACGCGTCCGACTTCACGGCGTTCATGTCGCGATCGCGGTACACCTTCATGTAGAGATCGGCACCGCCCACGTCCGCCAGCACCGCGTCGAAGGTGATTTTCTCCTGCCAGGGCTGGCCGCCGAGCGCGAGCGGAATCACACCCGCGGTTTTCAGCTTGCCGAGATCGGCGATGAACTCGTCATAGCTTTTCGGCTCGCCTGCAATGCCCGCTTTCTGGAACACCGGCTTCGAGTAGAAGAACCAGGCGGGCATATGGATATCGACCGGCGCGGCGTAGTAATGTCCCTTCACCTTGATGCTGTCGAGAATCGATTGCGGGAACACGCCGTTCCAGTTCTCTTTCGCGGCGACGTCGTCGACATTGTTCAGCAGGCCCTGGTCGATCAGGTCGTGAAACTGCCTGGACGTATTGAACTGCGCAGCCGTGGGTGGGTCGCCGCCGACGATCCGGTTGATCGCCGTGGAGCGCGCCTGATCGGCGCCGGCCACCGCGTTGTCGACCCACTGGCCGCCGGCCTTGTTATACGCATCGGCAAACTGGCGGATCGCGGCCGACTCGCCGCCCGAGGTCCACCAGTGAATCACGTTGGCCTTCAAAGGCTCCGCCTGCGCAACGACGCCATACAACGCCAGTGCCGCAACCACGCCTCGCAAGACCAGTTTTTTGCTGTTCATTCCGTCTCCTCTCGATCATGCAACCAACTTGCGCCAAGCCTTGGCACCCGTGTTTCAAGTCGACATACAAACCAGCTTTCACCTGCTATTCCGTGCGTGCCTTGCGCTCCTTCAGGAATTTCGACACCAGCTCCGCGCTGCGTTTGATCGTGCGTTTCTGGGTAGCGTAATCGACATGCACGATACCAAAGCGACGCTCGTAGCCGAAGGCCCACTCGAAGTTGTCCATCAGCGACCAGAGAAAATAGCCGCGAATCTCCACGCCGGCCTTGATCGCCTGATCGACCGCGGCAAGATGGCGTTTGAGGAACGAGATACGCTGGCTGTCCTCGACCTGAGCGTCGATCACCTTGTCGTCCGAGGCCATGCCGTTTTCGGTGATGTAGACCGGCGGCAGGTTCGCGTAGGTGGCCTTGAATCCCGTCAACAGATCGCGCAGGCCGTCCGGATACACCTCCCAACCCATCTGCGTGCGCTCCACGCCATCGAGCGGCACATCCCTGAAGCCGTGCGCGCCGTCGCTCGCGACGTTCGTGCGGAAATAATAGTTGATGCCGAGGAAGTCCAGCGGCGCGGCGATGGTTTGCATGTCGCCGGCGAGCACCAGCGGCTCGGTGCCCGGCCACAACTCGAACAAGTCCTGCGGGTAGCTGCCCTTGAGCAGCGGATCGAGAATCCACGCGTTGTGCTGGACTTCGAACAGATGCGCCGCACGCTGGTCGGCGGCGCTCTCGCTGTTGGCCGTGCCGCGTCCGACGTTGGCGACGATGCCGACTTGCGCCGCTGGATCGTTGGCACGCAACACCGGCGCCGCGAGACCGTGCGCCAGCAGCAGATGATGCATGGCCTGCGTGGCGTAGCGCGCGTCGGCGAGTCCCGGCGCGTGGTGGCCGTTGCCGTAGCCGAGATAGGCCGAGCACCACGGCTCGTTGAGCGTCATCCACGCATCGACGCTGCCGGTCAGTTCGCGGCTCATCAGGTCGGCGTAATCGGCGAAACGGTAGGCGGTATCGCGATTGAGCCAGCCGCCGCGATCTTCCAGGTGCTGCGGCAAGTCCCAGTGATACAGCGTGACGAAGGTCGTGATGCCCTTCTCTTTCAGCCGCGCCAACAGGCGTTGGTAGAAGTCGATACCTTTGCGGTTCGGCGCGCCGGCCGCGTCCATCACGCGCGGCCAGGCGATCGAGAGCCGGTAGGCTTCGAGGCCGAGGCCGACCAGCAGGTCGATGTCGGCTTCCCAGCGATGATAGTGATCGCAGGCCACCGCGCCGGTGTCGCCGGCCAGCACTTTGCCGGGCTTCGCCGAGAACGTGTCCCAGATGGACGGCAGGCGGCCGTCTTCGTTCACAGCGCCTTCGATCTGATACGACGCGGTGGCCGCGCCCAGCAGGAAATTCTTGCGCCACAGCGACGAGTCCGCGGGCGGCGTGAATGGATCGGCGAGTGATGACGAATGGGGAGAGAGAACGTCGGATACAGCGGATGTGTCATTTGCCACGGATTCCTCGCTGAGGTCGTTGAACCGGGTACGGTGGAAGCCGGAACGCCCATCCCCGGGACCTGGGGTGGAAGCGCTTCCACAACACCCGCGAACGATAGCAGCGGCGGATTCGACGCAGCAATCAGGGTTTGTCTGGAGCGATGGCTGGCATGCCCGGCGCGGCGATGCGCCGGGCATTGCAAGAGCCTTTGTCAGCGGTAGCGCGAATCTGTTGCAAGCGTGGCGGGCGCAATCTCACACGCGACCTGCGCGACGCAATCTCACGGCTGTGCGGCCAGGTTGAACGCGCCGCTGTCATACGCTTCGCAGTAGGTTTTCCAGTCCGCCACCACCTGCGCCTCGCACTGCGTCGCGCTTTCCACCAACGGCAACTGCCAGTCCCGGCGATTGCCGAACGCGATCAGATCGTCGGCGATCGACGACTTCTGCCGCCCGCCGCTGCGCAGATGCGCCCACGCGCTCAACTCGGCCATGCTGCCGACCACCTCTTCGAGACGCGGCAGCTTGCCGTCCCAGTCGCTCAGGGCCACGCGATCTTCGGAAGGCTGCAAGCTGCGCAGCACATACGAGCGCTGATTGAATTCGACCGCATGGAGGAACGCCTGCGAGACCGCCTGATTGCGCCGCTGGATTTCGACGACGCGTTGCGCTTCCGTCTGCCACGCCGGCTGCGGCGTGCCGACGTGCGGCGTCACGGAAGAAGGCAGCGCCTCTTTCAGATCGATCAGATAGTTGCCATCCGGCGAGCCTTTGCCTTCGACGAGAATCACGTAACGATCCACGCCCAGGCTCCCCGTGCCGGCAATCCGGCGCGCCACGTCGAGAATGCGGAAGAAGTCGGGATTGGGCTCGCCCGCGGCGAACTTCTGCATGAACTGCGTGACGGCGGCACGCTGCGTGTCGCTGACCGCCAGCGCTTTCTTGCCGTCGACTTTCAGCGTGCGGGTCTTGCCCTTGAGCACCGTGCGCCGGTCCAGATGCGCCACCCGCGTGCGGCTGGCAAGCGCGACGAACAGATCGCGCACCATACCGATCGCGGTTTCCGCTTCGATCCAGCGTGATTTGCCGTTCGCCAGCGCCGCGCCATACTTTTCCAGCGCGACCTGGCACAGCGCCAGCGCCTGCGCGCGGCTCAGCTTGAGATCGCTCGCGCCCACCAGCACGCTCGTCAACAGGCGCACCAGCTCGTAAAGGTTCGGCGCGAGGCAGGCTTCGTCGAAGTCGTTATTGTCGAAGTAGATCAGCCGGTTGTCGCCCTTGTAGCTGCCGAAATTTTCCAGATGCATGTCACCGCAGATCCACACCGGCGGCGCGTCATCGAACACCTTGGCTTGGGGCAGGCGTTCGTAAAACAGGTGACACGTGCCGCGCAAAAACACGAACGGCGACGTGCGCATGGCTTTGTATTTCATCGCGAGCCGTTCGGGATCACGACCGGCGTTAAAGCTGGCGATCGTCCTGGCAATATCGAACATGAATTTCCTTTGAATGCGAGCATGGCGTGCATTGCGAGGACCGACGGCGTAGACCGTGCGGCGCGGCAACCGACTGTTCGACAGTAGACCACACCGCGCTCCGCAAACACCTGGTTTTGGCATTCACCTTCGACAGCGCTTGCGCGTCGCGCGCATCTGAACGCTAAGCCGTTTCCCGCGCACCGAACTTCTTGCGGTACGCACCCGGACTCGTCAACGCAATGCGCCGGAAGTGCCGCCGCAACGATTCCTCGGAACCGAAGCCCGCCAGTTCCGCGATGCGCGCCATCGGCAGCGGCGCCTGCGCCTCGAGCAGTTCGCGCGCGATGGCCACGCGTTCGCGCACCAGCCATTCATAAGGCGCCATGCCGGTGGCATCGTGAAACTGCCGCTGCAGTGTGCGCGGGCTCATTGCCGCCCGCTCGGCGAGCGAGCGCAACGTATGCGGCAAAGCAGGATGAGTGCGCACCCAGTCCATCAGTCTGGACAGACGGCCGCTGTCGTCCTGCGGCATGGGGCGCGGCACGAACTGCGCCTGGCCGCCCTCGCGATGCGGCGGCACCACGAGCCGCTGCGCGACCCGGTTCGCCACCGCGCTGCCGTGATCGCGCCGCACCAGATGCAGCAGCATGTCGAGCCCCGCCGCCGAACCCGCCGACGTGATGATCTGCCCTTCGTCGACATACAGCGCGTCCGGCTGTACATGCAAGTGTGGATAGCGCTGCTGCAATTTGTCGGCATAGCGCCAGTGAGTCGTGACGGTCTTACCGTCGAGCACGCCCGCAGCCGCGAGTACGAACACGCCGGAGCAGATCGAACAGAGGCGCGCGCCGCGCGCGTAGGCGGCGCGGATTTTCTTCAGGAGCGGTTCGGGCGGCACTTCGTCGGCATCGCGCCACCCGGGAATGACGATGGTGTCGGCACGCTCCAGCAATTTGAGCGTATAAGGCGCGGCAAGCGTGATGCCGCCCGCCGCCCGGATCGGCCCCGGCTCGCTTGCGCAGACCGCGAAGCGATACCAGTCCACGCCGAGTTCAGGACGCTCGAGCGCGAACAGTTCGGTCACGCAGCCGAACTCGAAGGTGCAGAGCCGGTCGTAAGCGAGCGTAACGACGAGATGATTGTGCATGGCGTGATGTTACCGGATATTGACGATTCCGCCACTTATCCCTCATGGCGCGCGGCGCCACAATGAAGGCGTCTGAACCGCGATCCCAGGCAACCCACACACCTACTACTCCTATCGGAAACTCACGTCACCATGCCGACCCTGAACGCCGTTACCCAAATTCCCGCCGCCGACAGCGCCGCCGCGCAAGCTCACTTTCAGGCCACGCTGCAATTCGAAACCGATTGCGCCGATGTCCACGGCGCGCTCGCGAGCGGCGCGCCCGGCTTTGTGCTGCTCGACGTGCGCGGCCCCGCGCTGTTCGCGCAGGGCCATGTGCCGGGCGCGCTCAATCTGCCGCACGGCAAGATCGTGGCCTCCAGGCTCGCTGACTATCCGCCGCAGACGCTCTTCGTCACGTACTGCGCGGGGCCGCATTGCAACGGCGCTGCGCGCGGCGCGCTGCGCCTCGCCCAGTTGGGGCGGCCCGTCAAGCTCATGAGCGGCGGCATCACCGGCTGGCTCGACGAAGGCTTCGCCCTGACGCAAACGGCGTCCGCCGGCGAGGTGGCCAAAGCCAATGGCTGACTTATTGAGAATCGATTAAATAAAAGCCTCGGGCTGTCGATAACAAGTTCAGCCGCTTCCCCTTCGCGGTTGGACTGAACATGCAGAGCTCATATAATTTTTGGCTGGTCACCATCTCGTTCGCCGTTGCGACGCTGGCGTCGTACACGGCGCTCGACCTGACCGGCCGCATTTTCCTGCTGGCATCGGCGCGGCTTCGGCGCGTCTGGCGGCTGGGCGGCGCTGCATCGCTCGGCTGCGGCATCTGGTCGATGCACTTCATCGCCATGCTCGCCTTCTCGCTGCCGATTCCGCTCGGCTACGACCTGGCGACGACCGCCACGTCGCTCGCGCTCGCGATCGGCGCTTCCTATCTCGCCCTGTGCCTCACGACCCACGAACGGCTCACGGTGGGCCGCCTGCTGGCGGGCGGCGTGCTGATGGGCTTAGGGATCGCCGGCATGCACTACACCGGCATGGCGGCCTTGCAGATGGCGCCTGGCATCCGCTATCGGCCGGGGTGGTTCGCCGGTTCGCTCGCGATCGCGATCGGCGCGTCGACCGCCGCGCTGTGGATGGCCCGCGCGCTCAGCAACGACGACGCGCGCCACGTCGTGCGCAAGCGTGTGGCTGCGGCGCTGGTGATGGGCGTGGCAATCAGCGGCATGCATTACGCCGGCATGGCCGCCGCCGACTTCCTGCCGGGCGCCATCTGCGGCGCAGCCCAAGGCGTGAACGCCACCTGGCTCGCGACTTCGGTGATCCTGCTTACCTTTGCCGTACTGATCGTTACGTTGATGCTGTCGCGCTTCGATGCGCGCAACGCCCTTCTGACCGGTGCCGTGTCCAGGCTCAACGGTCAGATCGTGCGGCTCGCCACGCTCGACACCCTGACAGGACTGCCCAACCGCAGCACGCTGACCGAGCGCATCGAACGTGCGATCCTCGGCGCGCGGCGGCAGCGCACGCTGTTCGCGATCCTCTTCATGGACCTCGACGGCTTCAAGACCATCAACGATTCGCTCGGCCACTCGGCCGGCGACCAGGTTCTGACGGCGTTCGCGCAGCGCCTGCTGCAGTGCGTCCGCGAGACCGACACCGTCGCGCGGCTGGGCGGCGACGAATTCGTGGTGCTGGCCGAAAACCTCGGCTCGCGCGAGGATGCCGGCGCGCTCGCGGAAGGCGTGCTCGAACGCATGCGCGTTGGCGTGTGGACCGACTCGCAGCCGCTGCAGGTCATGCCGAGCATCGGCATCGCCCTCTATCCACACGACGGCGACACCGTCGAAGTGCTGTTGAAGCACGCCGACGCGGCCATGTACGAGGCCAAACGCGCGGGCCGCAGCACCTATCGATTCTTCGAACGCCGCATGAACGAGGCCGCCACGCGCACGCTGCAAATTCAGAACGCTTTGCACGACGCGCTCGCCGCCGGTCATTTTTCGCTGCACTTCCAGCCCAAGTTCGAAGGCAGCGGCAACTCGCTGGCGGGCGCCGAAGCGCTGATCCGCCTGCATCACCCGCAACTCGGCACGTTGACGCCGCTCGAGTTCATTCCGATCGCCGAGCGCTCAGGGCAAATCGTTCAGATCGGCTACTGGGTCGTGCGCGAAACCTGCCGGCAGATTCGCCAATGGCTCTCGCAAGGCCTGCCGTCGATGAAAGTAGCGATCAACCTGTCGCCGCGCCAGTTGCTGCAGCCGAACCTCGTGGCGAGCATGCTTGAAATCGTCAACGCCGAAGGCGTGGCCTGCGAGCAGATCATGTTCGAGATCACCGAAACCGTGGCCATGCAGGACGCGCCCAAGACCATCGAAATGATCCGCGAATTCCAGGCGAGCGGCTTCGAGATCGCGATCGACGATTTCGGCACCGGCTATTCGAGCCTTGCATACCTGCAGCGTTTTCGCGTCAAGCAACTGAAGATCGATCGCTTCTTCACCAATGGCCTCGACGCGCACGGCCCAGAGGGCAGCGCGATCGTGTCGGCGATCATCGCGCTTGCGCACTCGCTGGATATGGATGTGGTGGCCGAGGGTGTGGAAACTGAATCGCAACTCCACATGCTCAAGACGATGAGGTGCGACGAGATGCAGGGCTTCCTGCTCGGCAAGCCGCTCAACGCCGACGACTTTGGCAACCTGCTGCGGGACAGAATGGTGGCCGCATGAACCTGACGATCACCTGAAGCGCACGGCGCGGCCGGCGCTGGACTTCGTTTCACGAGCAAAAAATAACACGCAGGTCAGGTGTGGAGACTTCATGAAATTCGATGTAGCGACGTTTACTTCGCTGTGGTTGACCACGTTTTTGTGCTGCGCCTTGCTCACGACCGCGCTGTCGCGCATGTTCGCACGCGTGAGCGCGTTCCGCTTCTGGGCCGTCGGGTTCTATCTGCTCGCCGCGTCGTCCGCCTGCTTCACCCTGCATCTCACCTGGCGTCACGACGTGCTGCTGATCGCCACCGCGACGCTCGCGCTGCAAAGCCGCATGCTGATCTGGGCCGGCACACGCGAGCTGTTCGGCGCGATAGCGCCGTGGCGCGCCGGTCTGGCTGTCACGGCCGTGTTCTGCATGCTCTATGCCGGCGCGCTGATTTTCAAAGTGCCGACCGTGTTGCGCGCGGTCCTGCTCGCACTGTTTTTTCTGCCGGTTCGCGCCGCCACGCTGTATGAAGTGTGCCGCCGGCGCCGTCCGCACCTCGGGCCGGCCCGTCTGATCGCGATGATCGGCGGCACGATCGTTACGCTCAACACCATCGTGCCGCTCGTGCTCGTGCTGCTCGACCGCACCAATCTATCGCTGCTGCTCGGCAATCCGCAGACCACGTCGGCGCTGTACGCCGTGGTGTTCGCGGGCGATCTGCTGCTGGCGAGCGGCCTGATCGTGCTGGCTTTCAAACTGCAGATCGTCGAGCGGGACATGCTCGCCACGCTCGAACGAGTCGCCATGGAACGGCTCGCCGCGAACCGGGAATTGCGTGCGGAGCGCACTGGGCGCCCCGTACCCGGCGCCCCGCTCGGCCACGACACGCCGGCGCCGCGCCAGCCGCTGCCGGGATCGATCTGATTCGCCGGGTGGGCGCTGTGACGCCTAGCCGGCCTTGCGCTCGTCGAAGGCGCTGTCGGCCACCGACACCAGATGCGGCGTCGCCCCCTGCGCCGCTTGCGCCGCGTCGCGTTTGGTGAGCTTGCCGTCCACCGCCGCGCCGCAATCCATCCGCAACTGCTGGTAGTAGATGTTGCCGGTCACATGCGCATTGCTCTGCAACTCGACGAAGTGATCGGCAATCACGTCGCCGACGATCCTGCCGTTGACCACGACGTCGTAGCCGTGCACGTTGCCTTCGATCGAGCCGCGATCGCTCAGGACCAGCAGCGTCTGGCCGCCCGGCTCGCCGCTGACGTTGCCCGTCACGTGGCCGTCCATGCGCAGGCCGTCGCTGAACTGCAGGTCGCCGGTGATTCGCACGTCGTGAGCGATCAGGGTGGCGAGCTTGGTTTGCTGGATGCCGGTGCTTTTCTTCTTGAACATAACAATTTCCTCGAAATGAAACGGGTCGTCGCGTGATGTTGGGCGTGGCGACGAGCCTGGGGGCGGCTGCTTTGCGTGCTTTTCGGTTTGCAGCTTGCGGTTCGCCTGGTTCGCGCGGTTAGCTGCGCGGCGCGGCGGTGGTTGCGGGAGAACGCCGCTTGCTCTGGCCTCGCAGAAACTGCAATTCCGCGCTGAGCCGCGCGACCTCGGCTGCGGCGCTGTCCGCCGCCTTCTGCACCGCGGCGCGCGCCGCCGTCTCTTGCTCCAGCGCGAGCCGCGTGCGGGCCAGCTCGGTCTGCTTCGTTGCTTCGTCGACGGGCGCGGGGGTGCATTGCTCAGGCGGCATGCCGGCGCGCCTCGCGTGCCAGGCCGTGAGCGCCGCCGCGCCCGCGCATGCGCACAGCACGCACACCACGGCCCACACCGTCATGCGAAACACCACCGAGCGCGTGGGCCGAAGCGTGTAGGCGCGATGGGTGAGACTGCGCGCGTCGCGCGGAGAGTGCCGTTTAACCATGAGCCGCGGGCGCAAACAGCGCGAGGTAAGCCACCGGGTTGACCGGCGCGCCGTCGACGAGGACTTCGAAATGCAGATGCGGGCCGGTGGAACGGCCGGTCGAGCCGACATCGGCGATGTATTGCCGCGGCAGCACCAGATCGCCGACATGCACGACGATTCGCGACGCATGGCCGTAGCGAGTCATCAGCCCGTTGCCGTGATCGATTTCGACCGCGTTGCCATAGCCCGATTTCTCGCCGGCGAAGACCACGCGGCCGCCCGCCGCCGCCAGAATCGGCGTGCCGGTTTTAGCGACCAGATCGAGCCCGGGATGAAAGCTCAACCGATGCGTGAACGGATCGGTGCGATTGCCGAACGGCGACCCGAAGCGCGCGCCGTCGGCGGGCATGCGGCCCGGAAAGGCGGCGTAGGCGAGAGCGTGATCGGCGGTCTGCTGTTCGAGCGCCGAGAGGGTCGCGGCAAGGCAATCCAGATGCTCGCCCGTGCGCCCGGCATCCGCATGGCGGCCCAGCGACGGCGTGAGGTCGCTACAGCGACGCGGCGGCAAGGCCGGGCCGCCCTCGCCTTCGCTGTCGGTGGCGGAGCTGTCGGCTTCGGACGCCGCGGACGCCGCAGCCGGTGCGACGGGCGCCGCTGATGCGCGCGGCGCGGGCCGAGGCGTGTTCAGGCGTGCTTCGAAATCGCGCAAGTCGCCGACCTGCGCCGTGAGTCGCGCGATGCGCGGTTCGATCTGCGCCACCGACGCGTTCAGCTTGCCAAGCTGGTCGATTGCATAGTCGTGCTCGACGCGGACCGACGCCTGATCGCCGGAACCGTTGCGCGCGAACCAGTGAGCGCCGATCGCGAAGCCCGCGGCAAGCGCCAGCACGGCCGCGCCGCCGGCCGCGCTCACGGCGAGCGTCAGCGCGGTACGGCGTGTGACGAAGCCGACCGAGCCGCTGGAAAGCTGGCTGCCGGCGCGAAACACGGAAGCCATCAGCGGCTCCTCGCGCGTGCCGGGCCCGCGGCGCGCGCCCACCTGTACGCGCCACGACGCCGGCCCGAAACCGGCAACGCACAAGGCGCGCCGGCCGTGCGACGCGTGGCGGGCGATTGCAAACGGGACAGTAGATCAGTGAACGGGGCTAACTGCATACGGCATCGACCGGCTACGCGCCGGCCGCGATAATGACTGAGGGCGCCGATTATCCCCTGGCAGCACGAAGCATCATCTCAAATACAGGACGCCAGGACGATGTGCCGCGCGCGGCGTGGATGCCGGGCACTTCATGCCCCCCCGTTTCGCCATGAACGCCCCCGTCAAACCGATACTCCGGTCTCCCGCGACTCGCTCCACTCCCGTTCAATCAGGGCTTCGAGCCGCTCGACCAGCGCACCGCTGGCGCGCGTCATCGGCATGCGCAGTTCGTCGCGTATCAGGCCTTGCGCAGCCAGCAAGGCCTTGACCGGAGCGGGATTCGGCTCGGCGAACAGCGCCTGGATCAACGGCACGAGCGCGTGAAAAATGTGCCGGCCCTCGGCGAGCCGCCCCGCCGCGAGCGCGCGATACATCTCGACGAAGCGCTCGGGCCGCAGATGCGCGGACGCCGCGATCGCTCCGCTGCCGCCCAGGCACAAGGTACTGAAAATATTGATGTCCTCGCCGGCAAGCACCTGCAAGCGAGCGTCGCGGATCAGCGCGAGCGTGGTGTCCGGCGAACCGGCGCAATCCTTCACCGCCTGAATCCGCGGATGCGCCGCGAGCGCGAACAGCGTGTCGAGTTCGAGCCGCACTCCCGTTCGAGACGGAATGTCGTACAGGACGACCGGCTTCTCGCTGGCATCGGCCAGCGCCATGAAGTGCGCGACGATGCCCGCCTGCGAAGGCCGGATGTAATACGGCGCGGCCATCAGCACGCCGGCGACCGGCAGCGCGTTCAGTTGCTCGATGCGCTCGCGCATGCGCGCCGTGTGATTGCCGGACACGCCGGCCACCACGGGCAGCGCACGCCCATCCCGCGCCAGATGGGCGGCGGACTGCGCTTCGTCGAGAATCGTCGCCAGCACGGCGTCCTGTTCGACGGCGTCGAGCGCGGCCGGTTCGCCGGTCGTGCCGAGCGCAACCAGTCCGGCGATGCCCGCGCCGGTATAGCGCCGCACCAGCGCGCGCAACGCGGCGTGATCGACGGCGCCGTCGGCGAACGGCGTGATGAGCGGAATCCAGATACCCGAAAAAATAGACATGTCTTTACCTCGATGACGACCGTATCGATTCCGTCAGGCGGTGCGAGGGAGGAAAGACAGGAAAGTGCCCAGGCGGGCGTTGACCGGCTGTTCCGTCGCACATCTGACGGAACAGCAAGCTCCGGTCAGATGAGCGGCTGTTTTTTGGCTTTGGCGCCGGCGTTCGAACCCGACGCGCGTGCGGCAACTACGCTCGCGAGAGCGAGACGTGCGGAGGTCGACGGGCGGAGTCTGAGCGTGGGGCCGGAATGCATGAGACGCAGTGTAACCGCGGCCGACGCAGCCTGGCAAAGTGCATCTCGAAATTGCTTGACATCTGCCGCAGGAAAACTAATATACGCACCGCGTACATCAGCCCGCCATTCCCTCTTCCGACAGGTGCCCCATGAGCGTCCCGCAACAAGCCTTCCTACGCGATGCGATGCGTCGCCTGAACATGACGCGCGACACATTCGCGAGCCGCATCGGCGTGTCGCGCCGGGCGCTCGACACGTGGCTGCTGCCGGACGACTCGCAGGAATCGCGGGCCATGCCGGAGATCGTCGAGCGCTTCGTGTCGGAAATCGTGGTGCACGGCGAGCCGGGCGAGAAATATACGCAAAGCGTAGACGCGCAATCGCTCGCCAGCCAGATGCTTTTCGAGGGCAAGCCGCAACTGCTCTCGGTGGATCAGTTCTCGCGCGACTCGGTGGAAGCGCTGTTTCGCGTGGCCGACATCATGCAGCCGATCGCCCGCCGCCGCAAAATCTCCCGCGTGCTGGAAGGCGCGGTGCTCGGCAATCTGTTCTTCGAGGCGAGCACGCGCACCCGCGTGAGCTTCGGCGCGGCATTCTGCCGGCTGGGCGGCTCCGTTTGCGACACCACCGGTTTCACGTTTTCGTCGATGGCCAAGGGCGAGTCGATCTACGACACCAGCCGCGTGATGAGCGGCTACGTGGACGCGCTGGTGATCCGCCATCCGGAGCAAGGCTCGGTGGCCGAATTCGCGCGCGCCACCAACGTGCCGGTCATCAACGGCGGCGACGGTCCGGGCGAGCACCCGAGCCAGGCGCTGCTCGACCTGTACACGATCCAGCGCGAGTTCTCGCGCCTCGGCAAGATCGTCGACGGCGCGCATATCGCGCTGGTCGGCGACCTCAAATACGGGCGCACCGTGCACTCGCTGGTCAAGCTGCTGGCGCTGTACCGCGGCATCAAGTTCACGCTGATCTCGCCGCCCATGCTCGAAATGCCGAGCTACATCATCGAGCAGATCTCGCGTAACGATCACGTGATCGAACAGACCACCGATCTGACCACCGGGCTGCGCGGCGCCGACGTCGTGTACGCCACGCGCATTCAGAAAGAGCGCTTCACCGACGAATCGTTCGAAGGCTACACGCCGGATTTCCAGATCAACCAGGCGCTGGTGGACAGCGTATGCGGCGCCGATACGCTGATCATGCACCCGCTGCCGCGCGACAGCCGGCCGGGCGCGAACGATCTGAGCGTCGACCTGAATCACGATTCACGGCTGGCAATTTTCCGGCAAACCGACAACGGCATTCCGGTGCGGATGGCGATTTTCGCGGTACTGCTGGGCGTCGAGAAACTGGTCCAGCATTCCATGCGCGATGCGGCATGGCGCCCGCCCGCCTATCTCGGCCCGGACGATGCGGTGTTTCACGGCATCGATTGATGGATCAGTGGGCGGCTTTTTTAACCGTTCCGCCGCACACCAGGCACAGTCTCATCAAGCCGCGGCGCTTGCCGCCATGGCCCCGTTGCGTTTGAATGCCCCGGCGAAAAACAGCACCTGATACTGCACCGCATTGGCCCAGTACTTCCAGGTGTGGCCGCCGGGCCGCTCCGCGTAGTCGTGCGGCACGCCGAGTTCGACCAGGCGCTCATGCAGCGTGCGGTTCGATTGCACCAGCGAGTCGTTGACTCCGCAGTCGATCGTGAGCGCGATATGCGCGTTGCCGAAACTGCGCGCGTTCTCGACGATCGCCTCGTTGTTCCAGAAGTCCGCGTGCCGCATCGGATCGCCAAAAACCTGGTCGATGCCGGGCTCATCCTCGCAGCCACGCGGGTCCACCGCGCCGCTGATGCTGCCCGCGGCGCCGAATTCGTCCGGCCGGTGCAGCGCGATATGCAAGGCGCCGAAGCCGCCCATGCTCAAGCCGGTAATGGCGCGCGCCTGACGTGTCGCGATCGTGCGGAAATGCGCGTCGACGTAACCCACTACCTCGGTGCCCATATAGGTTTCGTAACGGCTGTGAGGATCGACCGGGCTGTCGATATACCAGCTTTCGTGGCCGCCGTCGGGCATCACGAGGATCACGTGATAGCGGTCGGCCAGCTTGCCGATCTGCGAATTCGTGGTCCAGTCGGTGTAGTCGCCGCCCGAGCCGTGCAGCAGATAGACGACCGGAAAGCGGTCGGCCGCCTTGCCGCGCGCATATTGATCGGGCAGCACGACCGTCGCTTCGAGCGACTTATGCATGGCCGCGCTCGGAATGACGACGACCCGCGACTGAAACGCCCACGCAGGCGCCGTAAAGAGCAGCGTCAGAATGAGCCAGAACGTACGAGCTTTATTCATGGTTTGTCGCGCTTCCCTTTCCAGAAGTCCGAAGAAAACTGTCCGGCATACGGCGGCAAAATTCTGTCGACGACTCTAGCAATGGCGACTTACAACCAAATTTCAGCGAAACATACGGTCTCGTCAGCTTGGCTTCGCGAGCGAGCGTGCGATCGCGACCCGCTGCGGCCTGTCCGCCCAGATCGCTACGATCTTCAAAATCGAGGGCGTGACCGCATGATGGGCGGCGACAGCCTCACTTCGCAGTAAAGAGCGCCTCGAGACGACCGCGCTTCCTGACAATGGGCGATTCGACGATCACGTAGCTGAAGTACGTCTGGATCCCGATGTCGCGCTCGAGCAGCCCCTCGATCACGCTGTGGTAGTGCGCGATGTCGCGCGTCACGAACTTGAGCAGATAGTCGTAGCCGCCCGTCGCGTGATGGCACTCCAGGATCTCGTCGATGTCGCGAATGGCGTCGATAAAACGCACGAAGTCCTCGCGGCGATGATCCGCGAGTGTGATCTTGGCGAACACGATCTGGACATCGCCGAGCTTCTCGATCTTCAACAGCGCGCCGTAACCCGCGATGTAGCCCGCCGTCTCGAGCCGTTTGACACGCGTCAGGCATGGGCTGGGCGACAGTCCAACAGCGTCGGACAGTTCCACGTTGGTCATGCGGCCGCGCATTTGCAACTCGGCGAGAATGCGCAAGTCCAGCCGGTCGAGTGTGCAATCCGTTTTCATCCCCGCCCTGCCTCCTTTCCGTCAGGCGCCTCCATACGAGCGCCTCGGCGTACTCCACGGGCTCAATAGTAGCCCGGCACGCACTCCCGACGATAAGACGATCCTGCTATTTGCTCCTGATTTTGCATCGCGTCACACCTCGCCGCAGGAACTGCCGTGAATCCCATCAACAACGGGTAAAAACCTGTTTTTTTCCGTCCTTAATTCGGTTTAGTAGCGAAGTCATTCCCGTTTAAATTTCATCTATCGACATTTCCATCGGTGCTTGCCTGAACTGGTGTGCGGCAAGCCCTTCATTCAAGAGTCCCTTGGGATTCGTCACTCATCGAGACTGAAGACATGATCGACTTCGAGCCAAAATTCATCACGTTCGACTGCTACGGCACCCTCGTCAACTTTCGCATGGCCGACACGGCGCGCGAAATCTACGGGAACCGCCTCCACGGCGACGCGCTGGAAAACTTCGTCAAGCTGTTCGCCGCCTATCGGCGCGACGAAGTGCTCGGCGCCTGGAAACCCTACCGCCAGGTCGTCCTGAACGCCGTGCGCCGCGCCTGCGAACGCACGGGCGTGCCGTTCGCCGAAAGCGAGGCCGAAAAGTTCTACCTGGCAGTGCCGACGTGGGGCCCGCATCCGGACGTCCCGGAAGGTCTCTCGCGCCTCGCGAAGAAATACAGGCTGGTGGGCCTGACCAACGCGGACAACGCGCAGATCGCGAGCAACATCGAAAAGCTCGGGGCTCCCTTTCACGCCGTCATCACGGCCGAAGATGCCCAGGCCTACAAGCCGCGTATGCAAGGCTTCGAATACATGTTCAGGAAGCTCGACGTGCAGCCTCACGAAATCCTGCACGTCTCGTCGAGCCCGCGCTACGACCTGATGACGGCGCACGATCTCGGCATCGTGCACAAGGCGCACGTGCTGCGCGGCCATGAACCGGAAGCGCCGGAATACGGTTATACGGCCGTCAGGAGCATCGTCGAACTGGCCGAGCAGCTTGGCCTGTAAGCGATTTGCGCCTCCTTGGCCGACGTGTTCGACGGCGGCCGGGGATTCGCATCGCACGACCGATCTGACGTCTGTCCCCAGGTCGACAGCACGTCGGAAACGTCCTGCTCCACTGCAGTCCACCTTCTCGCGCCGCATTGCCCATGTTCACGCCCAGCCCTTCCGCAAGCTTATGCACAACGTCCGCCGTTGCGCTCGATACCCTGTTGGAGAGCGGCCTGTCGGTCAGCTTCCCACGCTTGAATACATTCGATGCGCTCGCGATCACGCGCCGTGTGTACGGCATCGACGGCGCGGCTACACGGTTTGCGACCGAGAAGGACGACACGTTCCGCATCGACGCAAGCGACGGCGCGCGCTACGTACTGAAAATCTCAAACCCCGGCGAGACGCCCGAAGAACTCGACTTGCAGGTCGCCGCGATGCGCCATGTTGCCGCCGTCGCGCCCGACTTGCCGGTGCCGCGCGTGCTGCCGGGTATCGACGGGCAATTCGTCGTACCCGTGGCGTCGCCCCCGCAGCCGTATCGCACGGCGAGGCTCTACAGCTACCTCGAAGGCATGCCGCTGGACGCGTTGCGCGGGAGCGCGGTCGATCATTATGGGATCGGAGAGATGCTGGCGCGACTGCAAGCGGCCATGGCCGGTTTCCGCCATCCGCATCAGCACCGCGTACTCGCCTGGGACGTCAAGCATCTGGCGAGTCTGACGGGGCTGCAAACACATATCGCCGATCCTTCGCATCGCGCCTTCATCAGGGAGGCGTTCGCACGCTTCGCCGCGATCGAGCCGGCCCTGCGGCACTGTCCCGCGCAAGTCGTACACAACGACTTCAACCGCTCGAACATCGTCGCCAACCCGGGCGGCCGGAACTTCGTCAGCGGAATCATCGACTTCGGCGACACCGTGCACACCGCGGTAGCGATCGACGTCGCCACGGCGGTAATGAACCAGTTTCCGCTCAACTTCGATGCCGACGGCCCGCACGACCTGTTCGCCGACGCGCGCGACCTGCTGCGCGGCTATCTCGCGCGTGCCGAACTCAGCCGCGACGAACTGCTCCTGATCCCGCACCTGGCGATGGCGCGCGTCGCGGCGCGAGCGTTGCTGACTTCATGGCGCGCCATGCTGTTCCCGGAAAACGAAGCCTACATCCTGCGTTTCACACGGCCGGGATGGGAGCATTTGCGCTGGTTCATGCAGCGCGACCCTGAGACTGTTTCCAACGCCTTGCTCTAGTTCTTCCATCGCACCGCTCACCTCTCCGATTCTGACCGCCCTATGAACACTACCAGCACGTCGCAGCCGGCCGCCCAAACCGAGGCCGCCGATACCGGCAAACCGCACGACGCACTGCGCGGCGACATGCCGAACGGCTTCAATCCGTCGTCGCTCGATCACCTCGACGCCGGCACGCAACGGCACATTGCGCGCCGCTTACGGCTGCTCAGTCCGTCGTATCGATTGTTCTACGCCGAGCCCGTCAAAATCGTGCGCGGCGAGAAGGTCTATCTGTACGACGACCAGGGCAACGACTATCTCGATGCCTACAACAATGTCGTCTGCGTCGGGCACGCCAATCCGCGCATCGTCGATGCCGTCACCCGCCAGCTCTCGACGCTCTGCACGCATACCCGCTACATGCAGGAGCCGATCCTCGACTACGCCGAGGACCTGCTCTCGACCTTCAACACGTCGATCCGCGCGGGTCAGATGATGTTCACCTGCACCGGCTCCGAGGCCAACGACCTGGCTACGCGCATCGCGATGCAGTACACCGGCAAGACCGGCGTGATCGTGACCAGCGAGGCCTATCACGGCAACTCGCATCTCACTTCGAGCTTTTCGCCGTCGCTGGGCCGCAGGGCCTTGCTGGGTCCCTACGTGCGCACGGTGCCCGCTCCCGACTCGTACAGGATGACGCCGTCGGAGATCGGCCAGCGCATGGCCGGACAGGTTGAGTTGCAGATCGAGGACATTCGCCGTCACGGCGGCGGTCTGGCGGCGTTCATCGCTGATTCATTCTTCTCCTCGGATGGCGTGTTCGCCCACCCGACCGATGTACTCGCGCCGGTAGCCGAGGTGGTGCGCCGCGCCGGCGGCCTGTTCATCGCGGACGAG
This sequence comes from Paraburkholderia sp. BL17N1, assembly GCF_003634175.1. Classification (NCBI taxonomy): domain Bacteria; kingdom Pseudomonadati; phylum Pseudomonadota; class Betaproteobacteria; order Burkholderiales; family Burkholderiaceae; genus Paraburkholderia; species Paraburkholderia sp. BL17N1. The sequence continues at coordinate 2,415,316 of NZ_RBIW01000002.1, read as the reverse complement.
GTGCAGTCCGGCTTCGGGCGCAGCGGTACGCATATGTGGGGGCATGAGCGCCATGGCGTCGTGCCCGACATCGTTACGCTCGGCAAACCAATGGGCAACGGCTATCCGGTGGCGGGCCTGGTCGTGCGCCCGGAGGTGGTCGCAGGCTTCGGGCAGGACATGCGCTACTTCAATACCTTCGGCGGCAATTCGGTCGCGATCGCGGCCGCGCAGGCCACGCTCGACGTGCTGCGCGACGAGCACGTGCTCGACAACGCGCAGCGGGTCGGCGCGATCCTGCTCGAGGGCTTGAACGCACTGGCAAGGAAATACGAATGCATCGGCGACGTGCGCGGCACGGGCCTGTATTTCGGCGTCGAGATCGTGCGCGATCGCGCGAAGAAGGACACCGACATCGCGACGGCGCTCAAGATCGTCAACGGCTTGCGCCAGCGGCGCGTGCTGATTTCCGCGACCGGGCCGGACGCGAGTGTGCTGAAGATCCGCCCGCCGCTGGTCTTTGGCGCTAACGATGCCGACCGCCTGTTGACGGAGTTGGATACGGTGCTTGCCGCACTGTGACCGCCGATGACCGGCACGCGGACGTGTCTGGTCATCGGCAAACGGCCTGATGCGAGCACGTTGCCCGCGCAGAAGTGCCGGCAGTCCATCAGGCCCTCGACAAGCGTTTCTGCATTAACCGTTATTTAACGTCCGCTTGTTGGAGGGTTAATCATCCGGAGATGCTCGCGCCGCATAATTGCGTGCACGAACCATCATCCGCGCAATTCATGGGAGCAGAAGTGACTACAGCATTCGTATTGCACCGCGCCGAAGGTGCGCCTGTTTCGACCGCCTTCCGCAGGGGAGGTTTCGGCCAGAACGATCCCTTCGTACGCCATCGCGAGATCGCGTGGGAAGGGCCCGATTCGATGGCCGCGGGTCGGGTCAGCTTCATCGGCGAGCTCGACGTGGCGAGTTTTCCCCACATCGAAACCATCGTCGTAATGGAAGGCTCGCTCACGCTCGAAGCGCCCGGCATGGCGCCGCTGGTGCTGAGCCCGCAAGAGGGCGCGGTGATCGGCAAGGGTACTGCGCTTCGCTTCAGGGCGGAGTCGCGCGCGCTCTTCGTATTCTGTTCCGCGGCTTCCACCATGCCGACCAAAACAGGCTTGGTCCCGTTGCGCGCGCAAGCCGACTTCAAGCCATCCGCAACGCTTCCAGCAGAGGTACTACTGGGCCCGGCTCCCGAATGTCGCAGCGACAACGTGTTCACCGACGACGACGCGCAGTACAAAGCGGGTACGTGGGATTCGACGCCCTACCATCGGATCGTTCGCCCGCATCGCGTCAATGAGTTCATGCATCTCCTCGCCGGCGGCGTGCGATTCGCCGCGCCTGACGGCAGCGTGCTGTCCCTCGGCGCCGGCGACGCGCTCTTCGTGCCGCAGGGTGTGTCGATCGGATGGGAAAGCAGCGAACGCGTGGCGAAGTTCTACGTTACGCAAACTGTCCAGGCTCCAGCCGAACGAAATTGATCATGTCCCCTCCGCTGACTCACATTCAAACTTCGCCCACACTGCCTGCCGCCGCCGACGTGGTCGTGATCGGAGGCGGCATCATCGGCGTCTTTGCTGCCTATTACATGGCCCAGCGCGGCGTTTCAGTCGCCTTGGTCGAGAAGGGAAGGATTGGCGCCGAGCAGTCGAGCCGCAATTGGGGCTGGTGCCGACAGCAAAACCGCGACGAGCGTGAATTGCCGATCGCAAGCAAGAGCCTCGATCTTTGGGAACGATTTGCCGTCGAATCCGGTGAGGACACGGGCTTTCATCGCTGCGGGCTGTTGTACCTGAGCAATGACGACGCGGAGCTGGCCCGTTGGGCGAGTTGGGGCGACTTTGCAAAGACGGCGGGCGTGACGACCTACTTGCTCGATAGCAAGCAAGCCGCCGAGCGTGGGAAGGCGACCGGGCGAGCCTGGAAAGGCGGCGTCTTCTCGCCCAGTGACGGCACGGCCGACCCCGCGAAAGCCGCGCCCGCCGTGGCAACCGCACTCATGAAGCTAGGCGGCAGCGTGACGCAACATTGCGCGGCGCGCGGCATCGAGTTGGAGGGCGGCCGAGTCTGCGGCGTCGTCACGGAAGCCGGAGTCATCAAAACCCGGACAGTCGTGCTTGCCGGCGGCGCGTGGGCGTCCGCATTCTGCCGCCAGCTCGGCATCCGCTTTCCCCAGGCATCGATCCGCCAATCCATCCTTAGCGTCTCGCCTGTCGAGCATCCCTTGCCGGACGCGTTGTTCACTTCCGGCGTATCGATCACCCGCCGAAACGACGGACGCTACGCACTGGCGATCAGCGGACGGGCGCGCGTGGACGTGACGCCGCAGTTCCTGCGATTCGCCCCGCAATTCGTGCCCATGTTCGCCAAGCGTTGGCGCAGCCTTCTTCCGGGCGGACTGGAAGGCGTGCGCGGCGGTCATGAGACGCTCAAGCGGTGGCGGCTCGACGCGCCCACACCCATGGAGCGCGTACGCATCCTGGATCCGAAACCCGATATGCCTACCGTGAGGGAAACGCATCGCCGCGCCATCGAACTGCTGCCCGAACTTGGCAAAGCGAAAATCACACATGCGTGGGCAGGCTTCGTCGACAGCACACCCGACGGCGTGCCGGGTATCGGCGAAGTGCCGGGCGTACCCGGATTGATCCTGGCTGCGGGCTTCTCCGGTCACGGGTTCGGGATCGGGCCCGGCGCTGGACATCTGATCGCGGATCTGGCCACCGGTGCGACGCCGATCGTCGACCCTATCCCGTATCGGCCTGCCCGATTTGCCCACTCGGCATGGGGCAAGGTCGCTGACTTTTAGAAGGGCGGAAGGCGCGGTCACTGCAACAAGCGCCGTGCCACGAGGAGCGTGGGCACGGCGCTTTTACGGATAACGCGGATTACGCGGTCCGAAGTAACGCTGCGCCAAAGCGACCCGATACTGCCCATGGCCCCGCCGCCCACGACGACGACGTCGCAGCGTCCGCCATGCAGATCAGGCGAATTGCCGACAAATGGCTCGGACGTATCCAGCCAGTAAGAACTGAAACGCATTGCACTCTCCAACGCTGGCGCACCGATTCGATCGGACCGGCTACACCCAAGCCACCGCTTCGACCTCGATCTTCAGACCGAAATGCAGCGCGGGAACCGGAACCACCGCGCGAGCGGGTCTCGCCGCTCCAGCCCAACGCGCATAGATCTCATTGAACGTCGCCTAATACTCGATATCGACGATATAAACACGAACCTGGACCAGTTTCGTGACGTCGCTGCCCGCACCGGTCATCGCCCTCACGCCCACGCGGCAGGGGCTGACGATCCGTCAGCGCGTGTTTCTGGAAGCCGCGAAACAAGCCTTCGATCCAGCGCCCTGGCGGAAATGATCACTCGATTGATCCCGGTGGAACATCAATCGCCCGGAACACTGCAGTTATAGCCCCGGCGGCTCGCTTTGGTTCTGTCGCGCCAGGGATAACAGGCCGAGCATGACGCCGCCTGCATAGGATTCCTTTGTGATCGGCGACTAGAACCGTGTGGCACCGCCGATCGCGTCCAGTTCCGCGCAAACCTCGGCGGACAACTTCAACTGCGACGCCTGCAGGTTTTCACGCAGATGCCCGACGCTCGACGTGCCTGGGATCAGCAGAATGTTAGGTGCCCGTTGCAACAGCCACGCGAGCGCCACTTGCATCGGCGTCGCGCCGAGTGTTTGTGCAATCTCCGACAGCGCGGACGACTGAATCGGCGTGAACCCGCCCAGCGGAAAAAACGGCACATACGCGATGCCCTTGCCCGCGAGTTGGTCGATCAGCGCGTCGTCCTCCCGGTGAACCAGGTTGTAGTGGTTCTGCACGCAGACGATTTCCGCGATGTGACGCGCCTCCTCGATCTGCGTCGCCGTCACGTTGCTCAAGCCGATGTGGCGCACGAGTCCACGTTGTTGCAGTTCGGCCAGCGCCGTGACCTGCTTTTCGATCGACCCTTCGGCGGGCGCGTGAATGTCGCCCATGTTTCGCATGTTGACGACCTCCAGCGCGTCGAGACCGAGATTGCGCAGATTGTCGTGCACGCCGCGCTCGATATCGTCGGGTTCGAGCGCCGCCAGCCACGCGCCGTCGCTGCCGCGCACGGCGCCTACCTTGGTGACGATCACGAGGTCGGCGGGATAAGGATGCAGCGCTTCACGGATCAACTGGTTGGTAATGTGCGGCCCGTAAAAGTCGCTCGTATCGATGTGGTTGACGCCCGACGCCACCGCTTCGCGCAGCACCGCGAGCGCCGCGTCGCGATCCTTCGGCGGCCCGAAAACGCCGGGGCCGGCCAGTTGCATGGCGCCGTAGCCCATGCGTCGCACCGGGCGGCCGGCGAGCGGAAAGGTGTCCGTGGTGCTGAGATTCGACATGATGCGCTCCTTGGTGAGTGGTTGAACGCAAGTATGGACGCGGTTGCGCTGTTGAACAAAGCCGTCTAACGTGTACGGGTTGTTAAAAATTTCGCACAATCGCCATGGAATTAAATGATCTGGCTGCTTTCGTCTCAGTCAGCCGCGCGGGTGGCTTTCGCGACGCGGCGCGCATCAGCGGCGTATCGGCGTCGAGTTTGAGTATCGCCGTGCGCCGTCTGGAGGCAAAGCTCGGCCTGCGCCTGCTCAACCGCACCACGCGCAGCGTGGCGCCAACCGAGGCCGGCTTGCGGCTCATCGAGAAGCTGTCGCCGCTCTTCAGCGAAATGGAAGCGGCGCTGGACGTGCTGAACGTGTTCCGGGACAAGCCGGCCGGCACGCTGAAGCTCAACGTGCCGTCGAGCGCTGCTCGCATCGTCTTGCCGGGCATCATCGCCGCGTTTCTGAAAACGTATCCCGACATCCGCGTCGAGGTCGTGGTCGAGGATGGTTTCGTCGACGTGCTGTCGATCGGCTGCGACGCCGGGATTCGCTATGACGAGCGGCTCGAGCAGGACATGATCGCGATCCCGATCGGACCGCGCGTGCAACGCTTCGCCACGGCGGCGGCGCCGGGCTATCTGGACACGCACGGACGCCCCGATCATCCCAGCGAGTTGCTTTCGCACGCCTGCCTGCGCGGTCAGTTCGCCGGCGGCGCCATGCCGATCTGGTATTTCGAGCGCGACGGCGAAGTGCTGCAGCTGAATCCGTCGGGGCCGCTGCTGGTGCGGCCGGGCGCGGCGATCGATCTCGCCGTCAGCGCGGCCATCGCCGGCGTGGGTGTCGTTCACCTGTTTGAAGACATGATGCGCCCGCATCTCGACAGTGGCGCACTGGAGCCGATTCTGGAGCCGTGGTGGCAGCGTTTTTCAGGCCCGTTCCTTTACTATCCGGGGCGTCGTCATTTGCCGGCGCCGTTGCGCGCATTCGTCGATTTTTTGAAGGTGATCAATTCTGACTGATGCAGCGACGCGGAATATGCAGGGCAATATTGCCGACCAGCCCAAGAAACGGCACGCGCGTTTCGGAAGAAATCGCCCATTGCACCGCGAGTCCATCAGTAGTCAGGGCTGCGGTTTGCACAGCTGCGCGACCGTCGTCAGAAAAAGCGTCGCGCCCACCGGCTTTCTCAGACAGATATCCCAGTTCTTGCCCGCACTTTCGTTAGGCGGAACGGCGGTATGCACGATAATCGGAACGTTGGCGAGCGCCGGCATCCCTTTCAGCCGACGGCACAATTCGGCGCCGTCCATGAGCGGCATCATCCAGTCCGTGATGATCAAGGCGGGCACGTGGGCCGCGACGCGCGCGACCGCCTCCACGCCGTTGCTCGCGCAAGCAACTTCGTAGCCTTCGTTCTCGAGTATCAGGCGCCACGCCGCGAGGATTTCCGGCTCGTCGTCCACCAGCAAGATTGAGTGCATCGGGGGCCGCCGGGTTGAACGTCCGGCTGGACGTTGTTGTTACCTCCCGACAGCCCGCAAGAGGTGTTCCACTATCCGCACTTACACCGATAATGATGAGAATATTCGGTTGTCACCACGTTTTCGGAGCCCGTGATGGCGGAACGCTTGCCGGCCCGGCCTATCGGTCACGGCGGCCCGGAGTATCGGCCTGCCGGACACAACATGCGCGTCCGGTCGGACGCGTCCGAATGCTGCCAGCCTTTTGTCACTTGTAGAAACTTCATCCCACTGCGCCATCATGACCGATACACGCGTTAGCCCTTTGCGCAATTTTGCCGACTTCGTCCGCGCGGAGCGGACCCGACTGACCGAGCAATGGATGAATGCCGTCTTCGGCGACACCGATCTCGTCGAAGCGGACAAACTCACTTACCAGCAACTCGCCGATCATCTGCCGGAAATTCTCGAAGGACTGTGCGTGGCGCTCGATGTCGAAGATCTCGAACGGGTCGAGACAGCCATCGAGCGCGATGCGAGAAAGCATGGCAAGGTGCGCTGGCGCCAGGGCTATCGCATCGAGGAACTGGTGCGCGAACTCGATCTTTTCCATCAGGTGCTGGCCGGGGCGCTCGAAGAATTCGCCGGTCTCGACAGCACCTTCACGCGCCGCCATGAGAGCCGGGCGCGCCGCCTGATCGCCGAGACGTTCAGCATGGTTACGCTCACGTCGATCAAGGAGGTCGTGAGTGAACGGGACCGCAAGATCGACGAGTACACCGGCCAGCTCGAGCGCGCCAATCACGAGCTGGTGCTGAAGCAGCGGCTGGTGAGCGACCTGTACGAGTCGCGCATGCAGATCACACGCAGCGTGGTGCACGATCTGCGCAACTTTCTGAACGCGTTTTCCATGGCGTTGCAATTGATCGCGCGCGCGCCGGCAAAAGCCGAAATGGCGTTGACGCTGGCGAACCGTCAGGCCACCGACATGAAAGAGCTCGTCGAGCAGATGGTCGAGTACTCCGTGGTGCTCGGCGACGGCGCCCCGCTCGCACTCGAACCGGTCGAACCGCGCGAGCTATTCGATGAACTCGTCGCCTCGTCGCGTCCTTCGACCGAAGCAAAAGGACTCACGTTGCGCGCGGTGTGCGATCCCGCTTTGACCGCCGTCATTTCCAATCGTCTCAAGCTCAAACAGATTGCCGTCAATCTGCTCTCCAACGCAATCAAATACACGAAGTCGGGGCAAATCGAATTGAGCTTCGCGATGGCCGGTGCGGAGCATTGGTCGATTCGCGTCGCGGATACTGGCGTGGGTATCGCGCCATCGGATGCGGAGCGCGTGTTCGGCGAATTCGAGCGCGCCGCGGGCGACGAGATCCCCGGCACGGGCCTCGGTCTCGCTATCGTCAAGGAATTGTGCCGCGTGTTGAACGGGCAGATCGACTTTGTCTCGCGCGAGGGGGTGGGCACCCGGTTCGAGATACGCTTCCCGCTGGTGCTGGTGGAACCGCAATAGAACCGCGCGGCCAACGAACACCCATGATCGAGATCGCCACTGCCGAATTCCCGCAGCAACTGGAAACGGTCCGGGCCATCTTCCGCGAATATGCCGGAAGCCTGGACATCGATCTCGGCTTCCAGAACTTCGAATCTGAGCTCGCCGGCTTGCCCGGCAAATTCGCCGCACCAAGCGGCCGGGTGCTTCTCGCGTACAACCGGGAAGAACTGATTGGCTGCGTCGCCATGCGGCCTCTCGACGACACCACGTGCGAAATGAAGCGGCTCTATGTCCGTCCATCGGGACGCGGTCTGCGGGCCGGCAGGCAATTGGCAACGCGGATTTGCGATATCGCGAGAGACGCGGGATATCACCGCATTTGTCTCGACTCGCTTCCCACCATGCAGGCGGCGCTCGATCTTTACGCATCGCTGGGTTTCGCACGGATTCCCGCTTACGTCTTCAATCCAATTGCCGGCGCGGTATTTCTGGAGCGCAATCTGGTTCGCCCGGAAAATCAATCGAGCTGATCGGACAATGCCGCACTGATTAGTGAGTGCGTTTAGCAATCGTTTTGGTGGCGTGAGTGGCGTAGCGCGAGTGCTGTAGGTGCCGTGAGCGACGCAAGCGACGTGAGCGGCAATCACAACGCTAATCCGCCCTGGCACCGCCCATCGACAAACATTCGCTCATCGCGCCGCCTCTGTCGCTCAGCCCTCGCACGACCACCTCCGATGATTTGCCATCGCGTCTCGCCAATTCCGCAAGATCGAGCAACGCGGCGTAGCGAGCGGAGCATTCTTGCGACGGTTCACTCGCTCCACGTGTATCCACCGGCACGGCGAGGCGGCTCATCGCAAGCGCCGCTCCCGCGGCCACGACAACCGCTGCCAACGCGCCTGCTTTATAGAACCGCCGTGCCGGTGAATCCTTGAGCGACGCTCGGCGCGCCGCAACTGTCTCCCGGGATTTGACTCGCATGGCAGCCCCCATCAGGACCAGTGCGCCGGCACCCAGACACGCCCGATCCAGTGGCCCGGCACCCACACGACCGGACGCGGCGCCGGCGCGACATAGACGACGCGCGGCGCGACATACACAGCATGCGGCGGGGGCGGCGGTGCGTAGACGACCGGCGGGCGCACATAAGCAACGGGCGGCGCGACCACCACTGGTGCAGGCGTCACGACAACCGGCTTCGGCGCAACCACGACAGGAGCAGGCGTCACCACAACCGGAGGCGGCGGCGCAACCACCACCGGTGCAGGCGTCACCACGACCGGAGGCGGCGGCACATACACAACCGGCGGAGCGACCACGACCGGCTTCGGCGCCACTACCACCGTCGTGCCGCCCGTCGCGACGACACCCGTCGTGGCCACCACCGTTCCACTCGACGTCACCGTGTTGCCGTGCGTACCCGTCACGCTCGTCGAGGTCGTCACGACGCCCGGTGCGACACGCGTGGCCGAACCCGAGTGATTGACGGTGCCGCCATCCGAACCCGTCACGGTGCCCGAACGCGAGCATGTCGAGCCGGCGCAGTTCGTCGACGCCGAATGGTTGACCGTGTTGCCGTTCGAGCCCGTCACCGACCCCGACGACGAATACTGTCCCGGGCCGTTCTTCGTGACATCGCCGGACGTGGTCGCCGTCTTGCCGTCGGGTCCGGTAAGCGTGCCGGTGTGCGAGCATGTGCCGCCGGCGCAATTGGTATCGCCTGCATGCTGGACGGAGTTGCCGTAGCGTCCCGTCGCGGTGCCCGAATTCGAGAACTGGCCCGGCGCGTTGCGCGTCACCGTGCCGGTGTTGGTCGCGAGACCGCCGTAAGGGCCGGCCACGCCGCCCGCATGCGAGCAGCTGCCACCGCCGCACGAGCCGTAGCGCGCGCCGTTATAGGTGCCGCGCGACGTGTAGGCCGTGCCGTGTTGCGACCAGGCGAATGCCGATGCGCTGCCGAGCGCGAGCACGGCGACCGTGGCGGAGAGCACGAGCTTGCGCAGTGCGCCGCGAGCGGATGAAGGGATCGTCAAGGAGGCGGAAGCACAGACAGATGCAGCGGCGGTGGCCGGGACGACGAACGAACGATTTTTCACGATATGTCCTTCTGGGATTCGGGCCACTTCTGTCACTGCTGCGTGGCGACGAAACGGACTATAGAAGGACACGCCGACATAATCGACCGGGAAGATATGTCACCCTGTTTCACCACGAGCAAAGCCTGTGCGACAAGGGTTTGCGGGCGTTTTCCGCGCCGCGTGACATATTTCGACATAGATTGTTGCAGGCGAAACGGCGGACCGCGCCTGCTTTTAGAAACAACGAAGTTGCCGCTCCTCGCTTGTCGTCCGCGACGAAGCGAGGGTGACCCCCCTTCTTCATATCATTGCGTTGCGCGCGCCATGGCGATATCGGCAATCTGGTCGGCCTGATACGACGAGCGCACCAGCGGCCCCGCCACGACTTCGCGAAAGCCCATCGCCAATCCGGCCTCGCGCCAGGCGTCGAACTGTTGCGGCGTCACGTACCGGCGCACCGGCATATGAAAACGCGACGGCGCGAGATATTGCCCGATCGTCAGGATGTCCGCGTGATGCGCGCGCAGATCGCGCATCGCGTCGAGCAGTTCTTCGTCGGATTCCCCCAATCCGGCCATCAAGCCTGATTTGGTCAGCATCGTCGCGTTCGCCTGCTTGACGCGCGCGAGCAGTTGCAGCGAGCCCTGATAGTCCGAGCCCGCACGCGCGGCGCGATACAAGGCAGGCACCGTCTCCAGGTTGTGATTGAACACATCGGGCCACGCGTCTGAAAACGCCAGCAACGCTCGCTCGACACGTCCGCGAAAATCCGGTGTCAGCACTTCGACCCGAATGCCCGGCACGCGCTCGCGCAGCAATGCGACGCAGCGCGCAAAATGCGCCGCGCCGCCGTCGCGCAGATCATCGCGATCCACCGACGTCACCACGACATAGCGCAGGCCGAGCGCCGCCACGGCATCGGCGAGCCGCTCGGGCTCCGCTTCGTCCAGCGGCGCGGGGCGCCCGTGTGCGACGTCGCAGAACGCACAGCGCCGCGTGCAGATACCCCCCATGATCATGAACGTCGCGGTGCGCCGCGCAAAACATTCGCCGATGTTCGGACACATGGCCTCCTCGCAGACCGAATGCAACCGGTGCTCGCGCAGGATCGCCGCAATGCCGGCGACCGTCTCGCTCATCATCGGCTTCGCGCGCAGCCACGGCGGCTTCGGCAAGACCTCGCCGTCCGTGGCCGGCACGATCTTCACCGGAATCCGCGCGAGCTTGTCAGCGCTGCGCTTGCCGTGCTGACCGAGCGCGGTGACGCTGTCGCCATGCAATGCGGCGTCCATTTCAGCGCCCCAGAAAATCGTTGAGCAGACGATTCACTTCGGACGCCGCTTCCATCTGCACCATATGCCCTTTGCCTTCGAGCACGTGAACCCGGATGTCGCCCGGCAGGCCCTGCGCATGCGCGGCCGGGATGATCTGATCGCCGGTGCCCCAGATCACGAGACTGCGCGGCGCGAGTTCCGCGAGCCGGTCCCGATAGCTCGTGCGCTGCGCGTTGCCGTCGAAGGCCGACGCCGATATCTTGCGCAACGCTTCGGGCACGCCTTCGAGCCGCTTGTACTTGACGATGTCCTCCACCAGTTGACGCGTCACGAGACCCGGGTCGGCGAAGAGTTTGGCCAATTGCGGCTTGAGCGCATTGCGATTGCTGCCTTCAGTGAAACCGGTGATGTAGTCGCCGTTGATTTCCGTGCCCAGTCCCGCGGCCGAAATCAACGCCAGCGACGCCACACGTCCCGGCGCCTTTGCCGCAACGGTCATGGCGACCAGTGCGCCCATGGAGTGACCGATCAACTGCACCTTGTCGATGCCGCGATCATCCATGAAGGCGATCACGCTGTCCGCGAACTCGTCGGCACTGCCGGTCTCGAGCGCCTTGCCGGATTCGCCGTGACCCGGCAGATCCAGCGCCCACACCGCCCGATGCGCGGCGAGGTCGGCGTGATTGAACAACCAGTTGTTCAGATCGCCGCCAAAAACCGTGAATCAGCAGCGCGGGCGTGCCGCCCTCGCCGAGTTTCAGATAGCGCACCGTGCGCCCGCCGATCTGCGCTTTCTCCGGTTGCGGTCCACTGTCGCCATCCGCCGATGTGGCCGGCACGAAGTCGCGCTGAAATGCTTCGACCTCGGCGTCGATCTGCGCGTCCGGCGTTTCGGCGTCCGCCACCACGGCCAGCAATGCGCCGATAGGCAGCGTGTCGCCCTCCTGCGCGATCCGCCGGCGCAAGATGCCCTCGAACGCACACTCGACGCCCGACGAAATCTTGTTCGTTTCCACGTCCAGAATCTCGTCACCCTTCACTACCTTGTCGCCGATGGCCTTAAGCCAACCGTTGACCTGTCCCTGCTCCATCGACAAGCCCCATTTGGGCATCGTGATCATATGGATCGGCATCGCTCAAGCCCTCACTTTCAGTACGGCCTCGGCGATCTGCGCAGCCGACGGGATATACATGTCTTCGAGCACGCCGGCAAACGGCGTGGGCGTATGCGGCGCGGTCACCATTTCGATCGGCGCCTTGAGCGAGTGGAACGCACGCTGCGCGATCAGCGCGGAAATGTCGGTGGCGATCGAGCAGCGCGGATTCGCTTCGTCGACCACGACCACGCGTCCGGTGCGGTTCGCGCTCTCCAGGATCGTTTCTTCGTCGAGCGGCGAGGTTGTCCGCAAGTCGATCACCTCCACCTGGATGCCGTCCTTCGCGAGCTTTTCAGCGGCTTCGGTGGCGTAATGCACCATGCGTCCGTAGGTGACGATCGTGGCGTCGTCGCCGTCGCGCACCACGTTCGCTTCGCCGAATGGAATCGCATACGACTCTTCGGGCACCTCGCCCTCGCGGCCATATAGCAACTTGTGCTCGCAGAAAATCACCGGATCGTTGTCGCGGATCGCCTGAATCAGCAGACCCTTCGCGTCATACGGCGTCGACGGGCAGACCACTTTCAGTCCGGGAATGTGCGTGAACAACGAAGTCAGCATCTGCGAATGCTGGGCCGCCGCGCGCAAGCCCGCGCCCTGCATTGCGCGAATCACGACCGGCGTCACCGCCTTGCCGCCGAACATGTAGCGGAACTTGGCGGCCTGGTTGAAGATCTGGTCGAAACACACGCCCATGAAATCGATGAACATCAGCTCCGCGACCGGCCGCATGCCGCAGGCCGCCGCGCCGACCGCCGCGCCGACATAGCCGCCCTCGGAAAGCGGCGTGTCCAGCACGCGGCCCGGATATTTGTGAAAGAGTCCCTTCGTGACGCCGAGAACGCCGCCCCACGCGTCCTGTTCACCAGGCGAGCCGGCGCCGCCCGCGTTGTCCTCGCCCATCACGATGACGGTTTCATCGCGGGCCATTTCCTGACTCAGGGCTTCGTTGATTGCCTGAGAGAATGTGATCTTGCGTGCCATGTCTGTCTCCAGAATCGTTTAGATGTGCAATGCCGTGCGTTACGGATAAGACACGTAGACGTCGCTCAACAAATCTTCAGCAGTCGGCAGCGGCGCAGCCTTGGCTTCGGTCACCGCACTGTCGATCAGACGCTTGACCTCGGTATCCACGCCACGCAACTGATCCGCGCTCAGCATTTCGGCGCGCACCACGCGCTCTTCGAAACGCTTCAGGCAATCCTTCTCGTCGCGCAGTTTCTGAACTTCGCCGGGCGCGCGATAAGTTTGCGCGTCGCCTTCGAAATGGCCGAAATAGCGTGAGAATTTCACTTCGACGAGCGTCGGCCCGCCGCCCTGACGCGCGCGTTCGATCGCTTCACCGAGCGCTTCATGCACCGCAAAGAAATCAAAGCCGTCGACGATCACGCCCGGCATGCCAAAGCCGCTCGCGCGATCCGCGATGTTGTCGGTTGCCACCGACCACGTCGACGATGTCGCTTCCGCATAGCCGTTGTTCTCCGCCACGAAAATCGCCGGCAGCCGCCATACCGAAGCCAGATTCAACGATTCGAAAATCACGCCCTGATTCGAAGCACCGTCGCCGAAAAAGCACACGCCCACGCCGCCCGACTTCTTGTACTTCGCCGCCAGCGCCGCGCCGCAAATCAACGGCCCGCCCGCGCCGACGATACCGTTCGCGCCCAACATCCCTTTCGACAGGTCGGCGATATGCATCGAGCCGCCTTTGCCGTGGCACACGCCGGTCTTGCGGCCGTAGATCTCGGCCATCATGCCGTGCACGTCCACGCCCTTGGCGATGCAATGGCCATGACCGCGGTGCGTGGTCGCCACATAATCGGCGTCGTTCAGATGCAGCATCGTGCCGACGGCGGACGCCTCTTCGCCCGCGTACAGATGCACGAAGCCGGGAATCTCGCCGGTCGCGAATTCCACGTGCAGACGCTCCTCGAACTCGCGGATCGTGCGCATCATGCGATACGCCTTCAGTAGATCTTCCTTGCTCAACTCAGTTGAAACCGACATGGTGTGTCTCCTTGGAATGAATGCACTGCCTGCCTACAACCTACTTTTGATGCGCAACCACGTTCGCCACTTCCCGCACCAGTTGACGTGACGCCGCGAAACGCAGCGTGCGTTCGACATCGACCGTCAACGGCCCGTCCCAGTCCAGCGCGATCTCATAGCGGTCGCCGCGCTCCAGTTCGATTTCGCGCTCACCGTCGAAAGCGAGCGTGCCGTGCTCGGTGTCGAGCGGCCGCCACACGCCGACTTCGACGCGTTCGCACGTGCGCATCAGCACGCGCTCCACGCGGCCCGGCGCAATCGGCGCCGCCAGCGGCACACCGGATTCGCCGGGCGCGGCAAAGCGCAGATGCAAACCGTGCGACGCGGTGCGCTCCACGGGCGCCCACGCTCCGCCGATCGACGAAAGGCCGATGCCGTCCGGCGAGGCAAACGTGAGAAAGAGTTCTTCGATATCGGCCGGATCGGACACGGCCCGCGCGCCGACAAAGCGCTGGCGGCTCACGCAGACGTCGACCAGCGCGATCTCCTCGCGGCCGAGATTCGGCCCAGCCGTGCAGCGCACCACGAGCCGCTTGTTGCGCATCAGCGCCACGTCCGGCGGCACCGCACCCGACGCGACAAGCGCGCCCGCAAGGCCGGCCACGGTCGCTTCGCGCAAATCCGGAAAGGCGTTGTTGGTGCCGGTGGACAAGGTCAGCAGCGGCACTCTCCCGCAATGTGCGGCGACCGCGCGATGCGTACCGTCACCGCCCAGTACGGCGATCAGTTCGACACCCGCCTTCAGCATCGCGACGACCCCGGCGTGGGTATCGGCGACGCTGTCGGTGATCGGCTGCTCGATGAACTCGACCTCGGGCCAGCGCTGTTGCGCGGCGACGGCGTCGTGCGTGTCGAGCGCGCGCAGCAGCAGCGCCGCCACGCCAGTCCGGTCGCGCAAACACAGCACGCGGGTCACGCCGAGCACACCTAGCCCGGCCAGCAGGCGCACCACCATGTTGGCTTTTTCGGAGGTCGGGAACACCGACGCGTAGGAAGTAAGACGACGAATGTCGCGACCCGACGCCGGGTTCGCGATCACGCCGACGGTGATGGGCGATGGCACTGTGCTTGTCTCCTTTCTACGCCGTCGTCGAACGGCGGCGCTTTGTCATGCGCAGGACACTGCAAAGGGTGTGCCAATTTGCTGAAAAATCGCGCCGCCACACGAAAGTGCCGTGTTTAAAGGGCTCTGCGCATTGCCATGCAGGCGAGACATCGAACCACCGCCGCGCGATGCAGCGTCGCGCGCGTCTCAAGCCGATCGCTTGCGACGTTCGCAACCGGCACGACGAAACCGAACACGCAGCGCAAACCCTTCACCCGCCTCGATCCGCGCGGCAAGGCTCCACGTCTCACCTGAGACTGAGACAAACGTCTCACGCGTCTCGCGTGCTGCATTGCAGTGTGATTCATCAAGCGGGATGTGATACAAGAAGCCCTGATCTCACTGTGTGTCGCTCGCCTGGAGCCGACCATGCCTTACCTCTCGCAGACCCAGCACATCGACCGCGTGCGTGGCGCCATTGAAGGACGCCTGCCCGCGCCTGCCGATTCTCCGCGGCTCGTCTCGTCGTGGCAGCGTTCGTTCGAACAGTACCGGCTCGACCCTGGCGCCGTGATCGGACCGCGCGTGCTGACGTCCGCCGAATTGCGCGAAGTGCAGGGCAAGGAAGAGGACTTTCTGCGTGCGTCCGGGCAATGTCTGTCACGTCTGCACGACATGATTCGCGTCGCCGACTATTGCGTGATGCTCACCGACGCGCACGGCGTCACCATCGATTACCGGATCGACCGCGAACGCCGCAGCGATTTCAAGCATGCAGGGCTGTATATCGGTTCGTGCTGGTCCGAGCGCGAGGAAGGCACCTGCGGCGTGGCGAATGTGCTGACCGATCTTGCGCCGATCATCGTGCACAAGACCGATCATTTCCGCGCTGCGTTTACCACGCTCACCTGCAGCGCGGCGCCGATCTTCGCGCCGACCGGCGAGATGATCGGCGTGCTCGATGCCTCCGCCGTGCAGTCGCCGGATAACCGCGACAGTCAGCGGCTCGTGTTCCAACTCGTGCGGCAAAGCGCCGGTCTGATAGAAGACGGTTACTTCCTCAATCAAACCAGCCAGCACTGGGTTCTGTTCGGCCATTCGAGCCGCAACTTCGTCGAGGCGCAGCCCGAAGTACTGATCGCCTTCGACGAATGCGGCAATCTCGTCGCCGCCAATCGCAAGGCGCGCGAGTGCATTCCGGCGCTCAACGGTCCGCGCCACATCGACGACGTATTCGACACGTCGGGCTCGCATCTGCACGACGTCGCGCGCACGGATGCGATTATCGGCTTGCGTCTGCGCGCGACCGGAACGACCCTGTATGCGCGGATTCGCGCGCCGCTCAGGCGGGTCTCGCGCTCGGCGCCCACGATGAACGGCAGCGCCGCACGGTCGTCGCAAAGCGCGTCGCAAGACGATCTGCAACTGGGTGCGCTCGGGCGTTTTCTGCACAGCGCGGAGCCGCAGATCGCGCACAACGCGGCCGTGGCGTTGCGCGTGATGGGCAAGCGTCTGCCGATTCTGATTCTCGGCGAGACCGGCGTCGGCAAGGAAGTGTTCGCGCATGCGGTGCACGATTCGGGCGCGCGGCGTGCGAGGCCGTTTATCGCGGTCAATTGCGGCGCGATTCCCGAATCCCTGATCGAAAGCGAATTATTCGGGTACGCGCCCGGCGCCTTCACCGGCGCACGCAGTCGCGGCGCGCGCGGCAAGATTGCACAGGCACACACAGGTACGCTGTTTCTCGATGAAATCGGCGACATGCCGCTCGATCTGCAAACGCGTCTGCTGCGCGTGCTGGCTGAAGGCGAAGTGACGCCGCTCGGCGGCGATGCGCCCGTGCGCGTGGATATCGACGTGATTTGCGCCACGCACCGCGATCTCGCGCAGATGGTCGCGGCCGGCACATTCCGCGAAGACCTGTATTACCGGCTGAGCGGCGCATGTTTGCCGATGCCGCCGCTGCGCGAGCGCGCGGATATCCGCGACGTGATCGACGCGGTCTTCGACGAAGAAGCGCAAATGGCCGGCCACGTGCTCACGCTGGATCCACAATTCGCCGAACGTCTTGCAGGGTTCGCATGGCCGGGCAACATTCGCCAGTTGCGCAACGTGATGCGGTACGCGTGCGCGATCTGCGACAGCGCACGCGTGGAATTGCGCCATGTCGCGCCGGATATAGCGGCATTGCTCGCGCCCGAGGCCGTGCACAAACCGGCGTTATTGCGGATCGATCCGCATGACAGCCGGCGACGGGACGCGCGGCAGGATCCGCGCGAGGAGCGTGCGCGCATTATCGACGCACTCACCCGCCATCAATGGCGGCCGAACGCAGCGGCGCAAGCGCTCGGCATGTCGCGCGCCACTTTGTATCGGCGTATTGCGTCGTTGGGCATCGTCGCGCCGCATCGACGTTGAAACGCTGCTTGTCAGTGTGATGCGCCGCCACGCGAAAAACGCGTGAGTCGCCATTGCCACTACGCGTTTTCGTATTCCATTTCACATGCCCGTTTGCATGGAGTGCGATCTTTTCGATTGACAAGACCCGCGGCAAAACGGCACACTCGATCTCATGTTGACGCACATCTCCATCGCGAATGCGATTACACACCCGAAGCGAGCCATCATCGGCTGGCCATTGGGAGTACGTGCGCGTTAGCAGTCTGAATCTGCGTAACACATCCCCAAGGCCCCGCCGGTAACGGAAGGGGCCTTTTGTTTTGTGGGCGCCTCCGTCAGCCGGCTTGATGACGGAGAACGAGATGGATCAGGCAAGCCCGCAGTGCATGGAAGATGACTCGAGTCTGCTGGCGTATCGGCAGGACGAGCGTCTGCCGAGGCTGGTGCTGCATTTTTCAGTGATGCCAGGCGCGACGCTGACCTGGCGTGTGGAAGCCGATAGCACGCTCGCCGTGCAGGGCGCGCGCCTCTGGCTCACACGCGTCAGTTCACCTTACGATCATTGGCTCGATCCGGGCCACACATTCCAACTCCAACGCGGCGAGCGTGTGTGGCTGAGTACCGATGGCGAATGCGTCGCGCGCGTATCGTTGAGCTACGCGTTGCCGGCGCGAGGCGGTCTGCTCAGACGCTGGCTGGGACGACTCGCGTGGTTGAGTCTGGGACCGCCTGCGCCACGTTAGCCGAGCGCGTGACGGCGCGGCTCCGCGAGGCATCACACGCCCGGGAAAGACACAAACACCCCTGCAAACGAGGGGTGTTTGCTCGCACGCTCTTTTGCATGAACGCGCGATGGCGCAAGACTGTTTATATGCTTACTTCGGCGTCACCTGCACAGCCGCCGCTGAAACGAATACCGCGTGAATCGTATCGCCGACCTTGACGTCTTTCAGATCGACGTCCGGACCGGCTACGAGGGTTTGCGTCTGATAAGCGCCGCGCAGCGTGACCAGCCGCTTCTTGCGATCGATCTTCTGCACGGTGGCGAGCACTTCGATCTGGCGCGCCGATTCGAAGCCGCCCGAAGCCGGGGCATACACCTGTGTGTCGACACGCGCGCGAATGCCCTTGTCCTTGCCGGTGACCTTCTCGGCCTTCACGAGCAGCGCATTCTTGTAGAGCACGTCCACCTGATCACCCACTTTCAGGTTGTCGAAACCCTCCACCTGCTGGCTCACGAGCACGACCACCACGTTGCCACCCGACCCCTTGAGCGTGAGCGTACGTGTGCCTGGATCGATACCGACGATCTGCGCCCGCACATGCACCGGCTCCACCGCACTGACGACGCCTTGCGCGGCACTGGCCATGGCATCTTGCGCCCGGGCCGGCTGGGCTGCGGCCAACGCCGCGAACACCAACGCTGCTCCAATGGTCGTTGCCTTCATATGCATGCTCCTCGAGAAATTGTTTGATGCAGCGTGACGGCGATCTGAAACCGCGAGATGCCGATTGATAACTCCATGAGTGCCTGTGTGTCTTCAGGATGATAGTTTTCAAAAGGTACGGCGCAAATGATTTTACATGCCTTACAACGGCCTGCAATTGATTGAATTGTGATTTTCAAATAAATGCACGCAGCTCTGAAGTGTGCCGCGACACGGCGTCGCAGCGGCGTCCTGCCAGACGACAACGACGCGAGATTGCCACCGCCATTCAAAATGAACGACAGGTTTTAAATGCACCCAGCATTAAGCGGATACTGCATGGTTGCCGAATCGGCAATCAATATTTTTCTGGATATTCAAGCATTATCGCGCGTGTCATTAGATCGGATTCGATGCTGATTCGATATGCGCCCCATGCGCGTTGAGCACCAAAAGAAACAGCCTCGTCGCGCGAGCGACGAGGCTGTTTCATCCAGCAGCTTCAACCGTGACGCGGACTAAGCCGCTGAACGATCACACCCGCTCGATCGCGATCGCAATGCCCTGGCCGACGCCGATACACATCGTACACAGCGCAAAACGGCCTTGCGTGCGATGCAGCTGATACATCGCCGTGGTCACGAGACGCGCGCCGCTCATGCCGAGCGGATGGCCCAGTGCGATCGCGCCGCCGTTCGGATTGACGCGGGCGTCGTCGTCGGCCACGCCGAGTGCGCGCAGCACCGCGATGCCTTGCGAAGCGAACGCCTCGTTCAGTTCGATCACGTCGAATTGATCGATGGTCATGTTCAGACGCGCCAGCAGTTTCTGCGTGGCGGGCGCCGGGCCGATCCCCATCACGCGCGGCGCGACGCCGGCCGTGGCGATACCCAGCACGCGAGCGCGCGGCGTCAAGCCGAAGCGCTTCGCGGTCTCTTCATTCGCGAGCAGCAGGGCCGCCGCGCCGTCGTTCACGCCCGACGCGTTGCCTGCCGTAACGGTGCCGTCCGGACGCACTACGCCCTTGAGCTTGGCGAGGGTTTCGAGGCTCGTCTCACGCGGATGCTCATCTTGCAGCACCGTGATCGGGTCGCCCTTCTTCTGCGCGATCGTCACGCCGACGATTTCCTGCGCGAGCGTGCCGTCGCGTTGCGCGCGCGCCGCTTTCTGCTGGCTGCGCACCGCGAAAGCGTCCTGATCGGCGCGGCTGATGTTGTAATCCGTGGCGACGTTCTCGCCCGTTTCCGGCATCGAATCGACGCCGTACAGTTTCTTCATCAGCGGATTGACGAAACGCCAGCCGATGGTCGTGTCATGGATTTCGGCCTGGCGCGAGAACGCGGTGGGCGCCTTGCCCATCACGAACGGCGCGCGACTCATGCTTTCCACGCCGCCCGCCACCATCAACGCGGCCTCGCCGGATTTGATGGCGCGCGCCGCGATGCCGACCGCGTCCATGCCCGAACCGCACAAGCGGTTCACCGTCGTGCCCGGCACGCCCTGCGGCAAGCCCGCCAGCAACAGCGACATGCGCGCGACGTTGCGGTTGTCCTCGCCGGCCTGGTTTGCACAGCCGTAGATCACGTCGTCGATTGCGTTCCAGTCGACGTCCTTGTTGCGCTCCATCAGCGCCTTGAGCGGCACGGCGCCCAGATCGTCGGCGCGTACCGACGACAGCGAACCCGCATAGCGGCCGATGGGGGTGCGAATCGCGTCGCACAGGAATGCTTCGGTCATGTGATGTCTCCAGTTGATGTGCTGCGTGCGCTGCGCCGCGGCCGGAACTCAGGCCCGGCGCGAACCGGACGCGACGGAAAGCGGCTGCCGGGCAGCGGCGGCGTCAATTCAGCTTAGCGCAGGATGATGAACGGTGGGCTCGAGAATGTCGCAATATGTTCTTGATACGAACAGACGGTCATATATCGAACAACTAGACACGATAATAGGCGCGCGGCCGAAACCATGTCAAGCACGGCCAGGCCCGCACCAGGGAATACGTGCAGGCCGCGTGCGTTTTTTCGAAGGATCAGACGAATCGTGCGCCCTGCCGGCGGCCTGTTTTCCAGGCGCCGGCACGGGGCTGAAGACTGCGTGGCGCGTGTGTCTAGCGGAGCTGGATATGCTCGTCCTCGATATAGCTGCGGATCACATCGGCAAAATTGCGCTCGCCGCTCAACCCCAGCCCTTCGGCACGCGACGTATCCCACCGTCCCGGCCAGCTACCCACGATTTTTTCGACGCGCGCATCCGGCTCGAACACGATCCGCGCGGCAGTCGCGTCGCCCGCGACCTCGCGCAGCGCGGCGACCATCTCGTCGACGCTCACCGAAATACCCGGTAAATTCAACACGCGCTGGTTACCGAGCGCGGCGGAATCGAGTTCGAGTCCGGCGATCAGGCTCTCGATCGCCTTGCGCGGCGACAGCAGCCACAGGCGCGTCGAGCCCGCGACCGGGCACACCGCCGCCTCGCCGTTCAACGGCTCGCGAATGATGCCGCTCGCGAACGACGACGCCGCCGCATTCGGCTTGCCCGGCCGCACGCTGATGGTGGGCAGCCGCACCACGCGGCCGTCGACGAATCCGCGCCGCGCGTAATCGTTGAGCAGCAACTCCGCGATCGCCTTCTGCGCGCCATACGACGACTGCGGATTCAGCGCGGTGTCGTTCTGCACGACCTCGGGCAACTCGCCGCCGTACACCGCGACGGAACTCGTGAATAGCACGCGCGGCCGGTGGCCACGTTGCCGGCAAACTTCGAGCAGCAGCCGCGACGCATCCAGATTGATGCGCATGCCGAGATCGAAATCCGCTTCGGCCTGGCCGCTCACGACCGCGGCCAGATGGAAGATCGCCGAGGTCTGCGCGTCGATCACGCGCTCGAGCACGCTGCGCTCGGCGATGTCGCCCACTTCCGCGCGC
This sequence comes from Paraburkholderia sp. BL17N1, assembly GCF_003634175.1. Lineage (NCBI taxonomy): Bacteria > Pseudomonadati > Pseudomonadota > Betaproteobacteria > Burkholderiales > Burkholderiaceae > Paraburkholderia > Paraburkholderia sp. BL17N1. Next base: position 2,393,590 of record NZ_RBIW01000002.1, on the reverse strand, counting down.
ACGCGCTTATCGCCGAAATCGTTGGCTTGCACGACGTCGAGCAGCACCAGTTCGGTGATCGCCTGCGGCGTGCCTTGCGCGTCTTTCAGGGAACCCCGCGCAAGCAGTTCGCGCCCGAGACGCTGGCCGAGAAAGCCCGCCCCGCCGGTAATGAGTACTTTCATGATGTGTTCGTCCTTGTTAGCGGGTCGCGTTCAGATACGGTTTGAGCCAGCCGAGGCCGGCCGACGTGCCCGCGCGCGGCCGGTATTCGCAGCCGATATAACCGTCGTAGCCGAGCGAGTCGATCAGTTCGAGCAGGTACGGGTAGTTCAGTTCGCCCGTATCGGGCTCATGACGCTCGGGCACGCCGGCGATCTGAATGTGGCCGATGCCGGCCATATCGCGCTTGAGTTTCACCGCGAGGTCGCCTTCGACGATCTGGCAGTGGTAGCAGTCGAATTGCACCTTGAGATTTTCAGCGCCGACTTCCGCGCAGATCGCTTGCGCTTCGTCCTGACGGGTCAGAAAGAAGCCCGGCATGTCGCGCGTATTGATCGGCTCGATCACGACGGTGATGCCCTCGGCCTGCGCCGCCTTGGCGGCGTGCGCGAGATTGCTCAGGTATACCTCGCGATGTTTTGCGCGGGGCTGATCCGCGCCGATCAGGCCGGCCATCACATGCAGTTTGCGATTGCCGAGCACGCGCGCGTAGTCGAGCGCGGTATCGATACCGCGGCGAAATTCATCTTCGCGGCCCGGCAGCGAAGCAATCCCACGTTCACCGTCGGCCCAATCGCCGGGCGGCGCATTGAAAAGCGCTTGCGTCAGACCGCTCGCGCCGAGGCGCGTCTTGATCTCGTTGGCGGGGAAATCGTACGGGAACAGAAACTCGACCGCTTCGAAGCCGTCTTGCGCTGCGGCGGCGAAACGGTCGAGGAAAGCGTGCTCGTTGTACATCATCGAGAGATTGGCGGCGAAGCGAGGCATGGCAGCGACTCCTTGAAAACGTTGATGCGGCGCGCGGCAGCAACGCATGCCGCGCGAGCGTGTCGATCTATCGGTTGACCAGTTTGGCCGGCGTGAACCACGTGGCGATCGCGCCGATCACGAGCATGCCCGCCAGCACATACATGCCGGTTTGCGTGCTATGCGTGAGATCCTTCAGATAGCCGATCATGTACGGGCTCGCGAATCCCGCGAGATTGCCGATCGAATTGATGATCGCGATACCGGCCGCGGCGGTCGCACCCGACATGAACGCGGTAGGCAGCGACCAGAAGAGCGGCGCGCAGGTCAGCACGCCGGCAGCGGCGAGCGAAAGAAATGCGATCGACACCACCGTGTTGTCCGCGAACGAAGCCGCGACCGTGAAGCCGATCGCACCGAACAGCGCCGGCACGATCAGATGCCAGCGGCGCTCACGGCGCTTGTCGGCACTGTGCCCCATCAGATTCATCACGACGATTGCGCACAGGAACGGAATCGCGCTCAGCAGGCCGATATTGAACGCGCCGGTCACACCCGTCGATTTGACGAGCGTCGGCATCCAGAACGTCAGGCCATACTGCCCAGTGACGAACGCGAAATAGATCAGCGACATCCACCACGTGCGCGGATCGCGGAACACCGCGCCGAGCGAGTGCGCCTGGGCCTTTTCCTTCGGCTGCGCGGCGGCGATTTCATCGGTGAGCAGGCGCTTTTCGCGTTCGCTCAGCCACTTCGCGGTCGCGATGCCGTTGTCGAGATACAGGATCGTGGCGATGCCGATCGCAATGGCGGGGATCGCTTCGATCAGAAACATCCATTGCCAGCCTGCGAACCCCGAGCTGTTGTGGAACGTCTGCATGATCCAGCCGGACAGCGGGTTGCCGAAGATGCCCGACACCGGAATCGCCGACATGAACACCGCAATGATCTTCGCGCGCCGATGCGACGGGAACCAGTAGGTCAGGTACAGGATCACGCCGGGATAGAAACCGGCTTCGGCGAGGCCGAGAAGAAAGCGCAAGATGTAGAACTGCATCGGCGTCTTCACGAACACGAACACGGCCGAGAGCACGCCCCAGGTAATCATGATCCGCGCGATCCAGATGCGCGCGCCGAGCTTGTGCATCAGAATGTTGCTCGGCAACTCGAACAGAAAATAGCCGATGAAGAACACGCCCGCGCCAAGACCGAACACCGTTTCGCTGAATGCCAGGTCTTGCGACATCTGCAATTTGGCAAAGCCGACATTTACGCGGTCCAGATAGGCGACCACATAGCAGAGCATCAGAAACGGTACGATGCGCCAGAATACTTTCTTATAGGTGCGCTCGACTTCAGCGGCGCCGGGTTGTCCCGTGGCCGCTGCTGCAATCGGCTGGCTCGAGGTGGTCTGATACGAACTCATGCATTGTCTCCTTCAGTGGATGGCCCGATGCGTCATGTGGAGCGCAACGTGACCTGGCTGTGTTTTGTCGGCTGTGACTACCAGCTAGCGCCGAATACGGTGCGCAGTTCTTCGAGTGCGGCTTCGTCGAGCGGTGCGGGCCGCGGATTCGTCATCAACCATAAACGCGCGGTCTCTTCGAGTTCTTCCAGCGCATACGCGGCTTGCGCCACGGAACGCTCCCACACCACCGGACCCAGACGTTCGAGCAGCACCGCGCGAACGCTGTCGGCCAGCGCGGCGATCTGTTCAGCGACTTGCGGATCGCCGGGCCGCCTGTAACGAATCAGGGGGACGTGGCCCACTTTCATCACGTAGTACGGCGTGATGGGCGGCAGCACGTCGGTCTCGCGCCAGACGCCCGCTAGAGTCAGCGCGACCAGATGTGTCGAATGCGTGTGGGCGATGCCGCGCGCCGCGCCGTTGCGCGCGTAGATGCCGCGATGCAAGGCCAGCGTTTTCGAGGGCCGGCCGCCGGACACCGCGTTGCCGTCGAGATCGACTTTGGCGATATCGGCGGGGTCGAGCCGGCCTAGACAGGCATCGGTCGGCGTGATCAGCCAGCCGTCGTCGAGCCGCGCGCTAATGTTACCGGCGGTGCCGACCGTGTAGCCGCGTTGATAAAGACTCGCGCCGGTTACGCAGATTTCCTCGCGAACGCGTGCTTCGTCCGTGGTGTGGAGTGCGGGTGCGCCGGTCATTGCGCGGCTCCGTTCAGATGACGCAGTGCTTTTTCGAAGAAGTCGGTCGTGCCGAAGTTGCCGGATTTCAGAGCGAGCGCGAGCGGTTCGGCGCCGGTCGTGGCGGTGGCCGGCACGCCGGGATCGATCTGCGCGCCGATGCGCAGCGTGTGCACGTCGAGCGCCTGCACCACTGCGCCCGAGGTCTCGCCGCCCGCCACCACGAACTTGCGCACGCCGCGTTCGCGCAGACCGCGCGCGATCGACGCCAACGTGTTTTCAACCAGATGCCCTGCTTCATTCACGCCGAGCTGACGTTGTACCGCCTTGACTTCGTCGGGTGTGGCGGTGGCATAGATCAGCATGGGCTCGGCTTTGTCGAGGTACGGCTGGGCGAAAGCCAGCGCCTGCTCGACGACGTTCTCGCCGCGCGCAGCCGCGAGCGGATCGACACGGAACGCGGGCCGTGTCGCGCGCCATTGCGCGACCTGCGCGTTGGTCGCTTTGGACGCGCTGCCCGCCAGCACCGCCGACAATCCGTTCACCTGAGGCAACTGCGCGGCATCGCCCTGCTCGTTCAGCAAACCCGCGCGGCGAAAGTTGGCCGGCAAGCCCAGCGCGATACCTGAGCCGCCTGTGATCAACGTGAGATCAGCGCACGCTTCGCCAAGTACGTAGAGGTCGGCATCGGACACCGCATCGGCAATCGCCATGCGCACGCCTTCGTTACGCAACCTGTCGAAAGCGTCGCGCACGGCCGACACGCCTTGCGCCACCGCGTCATAACGTACGAGCCCGACTTTCGACTGCGTCTGCCGCTGCAGCACGCTCACGAGGTTCGCATCGCGCATCGGCGTGAGCGGATGGTTCTCCATGCCCGACGCGTTGAGCAACGTGTCGCCGACGAACAGATGGCCGCGAAAGATCGTGCGGCCGTTCTCGGGAAATGCCGGACAGGCGATCGTGAACGCGCCAACGCTACCGTCGCCGGACAATGCGTCGAGCAACGCATCCGTGACCGGGCCGATATTGCCCGCGTCCGTCGAATCGAAAGTCGAGCAGTATTTGAAAAAGAACTGCCGGCAACCTTGTGCGCGCAACCAGTCGAGCGCAGCGAGCGATTGCGCGACCGCATCGGCGGCGGGAATCGTGCGCGATTTCAGCGCGACCACCAGCGCGTCGGCCTCCACCGTTTCATTCGATGCGGGCACGCCGATGGTCTGTACCGTGCGCATGCCGCCGCGCACCAGCATGTTGGCGAGATCGGTGGCGCCGGTGAAGTCGTCGGCAATGCAGCCGAGCAGCGCGCGTTTGGTTGTAGCCGTCATGACGCTGACCTCCTCACTTCGCCGCCGGCACGTCGATGCCCGGGAAAATCTTGATCACCGCGGAATCGTCCTCGCCGCCGTGACCGGCCGTAGACGCCATCATGAACATCTGATGCGCCGCCGCCGACAGCGGCAACGGGAATTTCGAGCGGCGTGCGGTATCGAGCACGAGGCCGAGATCCTTGACGAAAATATCGACGGCCGAGAGCGGCGTGTAGTCGCCGTTCAAAATGTGCGGCACGCGGTTCTCGAACATCCACGAATTGCCCGCGCTGTGCGTAATCACTTCGTACAGCGCATCCGGATCGACGCCCTCGCGCAAGCCGAGCGCCATCGCCTCGGCGGCCACCGCGATATGCACGCCGGCCAATAGTTGATTGATGATCTTCACCTTCGACCCGGCGCCGTGTGCTGAGCCGAGGCGATACACCTTCCCCGCCATCGCGGCCAGCACGTCCTCGCATGCAGCGTAGGCCGCAGCGGGACCGGACGTCATCATGGTCATCTCGCCGGAGGCTGCGCGCGCCGCGCCGCCGGAGACCGGTGCGTCGAGCATCTGCAAACCGGCCGCCTCGATCCGCTTGCCGAGTTCGATCGCGAAGTCCGGCGCCACGGTCGCGCTGGCGATCACCACCCCGCCCGGTTTCATCGCCGCAACCGCGCCCTGCTCGCCGAACAGCACGGCTTCGGTTTGCGCGGCATTCACGACCAGCGTGACGACCACCTCGCACTGCGCGCCGAGTTCGGCGGGCGTTGCGCAACCCACGCCGCCTTCCGCGACGAACGCATTCAGCACCTCGCTGCGCAGATCGCACGCATGGACCCGCAGACCCGCGCGCAACAACGAGCGCGCGACACCCAGGCCCATTGCGCCAAGACCGATGACACCGACATTTCTGGACATGTTTGACCTCTATGAATTCGTTGGACGCTCGCGCGGAACACTGGGCGTTTCAAGCTCGGCAGCAAAGCTCAGCAGATCCCCGCTTCCGCGAGACGCCGTGCCGCGTTGTACATATGCGTTCGCGCCGCATTGCGCGCCGCCATCGGATCGCCCGCGCGAATCGCGGCGGCGATCGCCGCATGCTCTTCGCGCACCTGACGTGAAAAGTCCTCGCGCAACGCTTCGTTGCGGCGCGTGACGACCGTGCCGGCCTCAAGGTACTGATTCAGGAACGTGAGGGTTTTGAGGAAATACGGATTGCCGGTAGCCGCCGCAATCGCGCGATGGAACGCGACGTCTTCAGCCACGCCGTCCTCGCCTTCGGCCACGGCCTCGTCGATCTTCGCGAGCGCCGCATCGATCGACATCATGTCGGCGTCGCTGCGGCGCATCGCGGCTTCCGACGCGACTTCCGCCTCGATGGCCCGCCGCAGCGCGAGAATCTGCACCACTGAGCCCGGCTCGACCGCTTCCGCATAGTCGATCCGCAGCGGCCGCACCGTGCCGTGCGCGGCGACGAACACGCCGCTGCCCTGGCGCGGCTCGACCACGCCTTCGTTCTTCAGCCGCGAGATCGCCTCGCGGATCACCGTGCGGCTCACGCCGAACTGCTGCGCCAGCACGGCCTCGGTCGGCAGCTTGCCGCCGCGCTCGAAAGTGCCTTTGTCGATCTGCTTGAGCAGCTGTTGCGCGACCGTGTCGCTCAACGCTCTCGCAGGAATCTTCTCGAACATCGATGCCTCGATTGATCATGTTATCGGGTCATCATACAAATTTTAGATGCGGGCTGCATCCATGCAAACCCTGGGATTTTTGTCCATCAGGCGGCAAAGTTGGCGAAACAGAAGGCTTAAGCTATCGTCACGCCTTTAGCGCGCCGCGCGGGGAATTCAAGCGCGGCGCGGGTCCGCAGTTCCTCGAACGCATCTTCAAGGTCCATGAGCAAAGCCCTGCCGCCGTCTTCCGCCGTTCCCGTCAGCGCCGAACCGGCCCCGGACAAACCGGGCGATTCGTATGTGCAGTCGTTCGCGCGCGGCCTCGCGGTGATCCGTGCGTTCGACGCCACGCGCCCCGAACAGACGCTCACCGACGTCGCCGCCGCCACCGGTCTCACGCGCGCCGGCGCGCGCCGCATTTTGCTGACCCTGCAGACGCTCGGTTATGTGGAGGCCGAAGGCCGCCTGTTCCGCCTCACGCCGAAGATCCTCGACCTCGGCTTCGCGTATCTGACCTCCATGCCGTTCTGGAACCTCGCCGAACCGGTAATGGAACAACTGTCCGCGCAGGTTCACGAGAGCGTCTCGGCGGCCGTGCTCGATCGCACCGAGATTGTCTATGTGCTGCGCGTGCCGACCCACAAGATCATGACGATCAACCTGTCGATCGGCAGCCGCTTGCCGGCCTATTGCACGTCGATGGGCCGCGTGCTGCTGGCCTCGCTCGACGACGAAGCGCTCGACGCGACGCTGGGCTCGACGCCGCTCTACGCCCACACGCCGCGCACGGTCACCGACAAGGAAGAGTTGAAGAAGCTGATCGCGCAGGTGCGCCGCCAGGGCTGGGCGATCGTCGATCAGGAACTGGAAGGCGGTTTGATTTCGCTGTCCGCGCCGATCCGCAATCGCCAGGGACGCGTGATCGCCGCGATGAATATCAGCGGCAATGCGCAGCGCAATTCCGGCAAGCAGATGGTGAAGGCGTTTCTGGAACCGTTGCAGCAGGCCGCGCAAACCGTCTCGGAGATGGTGGCGCGGCGCGGGTAATCTCGAACGCGGGGCTCCGCGCGATGGCAACGCCCTGTTCAATCAATCGATCGGCTTGTCCGCGGTTTCCTTCAGCATCGAGACCGCGATCAGCGACACCACGACGCACGCCGCCACATAACCGGCCGGCGCCAGCTTGCTGCCGGTCAGCTTGATCAGCCACGTGGCGACAAGCTGCGCGGTCCCGCCGAACACGCACACGCTCAACGCATACGCGATCGAAATGCCGGTGGCGCGCACGCGCCGCGGAAACGACTCGCACATCAAGGCAAATTCCGACGCCGAGCCCATCGAATAAAACAGCAGCATCAGCGCGGTCAGCGACATGATGACGGGCAACTGAGGAAAGCGGTTGATCAGCATGAAGGCCGGAAACAGCAGCAGCACCAGCACGCCGCGTCCGAACAGGATCGGTCGCTTGCGGCTGCCGATGCGATCCGACAGCATGCCGAATAGCGGACACGTAATCAGCATCACGAAACCCGAGGCGACGCCGACCAGCATCGACAGCGACATCGGCAGGCCGAGCGTGTGGATCGCGTAGGTCGGCATGTAGAAGGTCAGGATGTAGGTCGAGACCGTGCCGCCCATCACCGTCAGCGTGATCAGGATGAGCGGGCGCACATGGCTGGTGAAGAGTTCGCGCAGCACGCCGCGTTCAATCGCATGGCTGTGCGCGCTGGCCGCGTCGTCGGCGAGACGGCGGCGCAGATACATGCCGACCGGCGCGATCAGCACGCCGAGCAGGAACGGAATGCGCCAACCCCAGCTTTCCAGCGAGTCTTTCGGCAACGCGCCGGACAGCGCCGCCGCGATGCCCGAGCCCATTAACGCCGCGCCTCCCTGCGTCGCCAGTTGCCAGCTTGCGCGAAAACCGCGCCGCGTGCCGCCGCCCTGTTCAAGCAGCGTGGAGGTGGCCGCGCCGAACTCTCCGCCTTGCGAGAAGCCTTGCACGAGACGCGCGAGCACGATCAGCAAAGGAGCCGCCAAACCGATCTGCGCATAGGTCGGCGCGATTGCGATCAGGCCGGTGCTCACCGCCATCAGCATGATGGTCAGATTGAGCGCGGCTTTGCGGCCCTTGCGGTCCGCGTACACGCCGAGCATCACGCTACCGAGCGGCCGCGTGATGAAGCCCGCCGCGAAGGTCGCCACCGACAACAGCAACGACGTGGTCGGATCCGCCGACGGGAAATACAGCTTGCCGATGATCACGGCAAAAAAACCGTACACGGTGAAGTCGAAGAACTCGAGCCAGTTGCCGATCACGGCGGCAGCGATCGCGCCTCGGCTGTTGGTCCGGCTCGCCGCCGCGGCATGGCTCGCATCGGTCGTGGTACTCATCGCGTGGTCTTCCTCGTTGTTATGGTTGTAAGGCTTGACTAGGGCGCGGCTCGCCGCGCCGGATCACTGGCCCAGATAGCGCTCCACCAGCCGTGTCCAGAACGCCGCGCCGACCGGCAGATTGTGGTCGTTGAAGTCGTAGTGCGGGTTGTGCACCATGCAGCCGTCTTCCCCCGCGCCGTTGCCGATGCGCAGGAAGGTGCCCGGCCGCTTCTGCAGCATGAAGGCAAAATCTTCGCTGCCCATGAGTATCTCGGTCTGCGCGACCACCTTGTCGTCGCCGACCAGTTCGCGCGCCACCTCCACCGCGAAATCCGTTTCGGCATCCGAATTGACGACCACCGGATAACCTTCGATATATTCCACGATCGCCTTGCCGCCGTAGCTCGCGGCCTGCGATTCAGCGAGTTCGGTAATGCGCTTCTTCAGCAGCGCGCGCACCTCGGGACTGAACGAACGCACGCTCAGTTCCAGCTTCGCGCTGCTCGAAATCACATTGTTCGCGGTGCCCGCATGCATCGAGCCGACCGTCACCACCGCCGGCTGCGACGGATCGACGTTGCGCGCGACAATCGTCTGCAACGCCATCACGATGCTCGCCGCCACCACGACCGGATCGACCGTGAGGTGCGGACGCGCCGCGTGGCCGCCGACGCCTTCGATCGTGATGATCGCCTTGTCGCCCGCCGACATGAACGGCCCTTTACGGAACAACAGCACGCCCGGTTCTTCGCCAGGATGGTTGTGCACGCCGAACACGGCGTCGCAGGGAAAGCGCTCGAACAGGCCGTCGTTGATCATCTTCAGCGCACCGCTGTCGATGCCGCTCTCCTCGGCCGGTTGAAAGTACAGATGCACCGTGCCCGAAAAATTGCGTGTAGCCGCGAGGCGTTGCGCGGCGCCGAGCAGCATCGTCGTGTGGCCGTCGTGGCCGCATGCGTGCATCTTGCCGTGCGTGCCGCTCGCATACGGCAGGCCGGTCTGCTCGATGATCGGCAGCGCGTCCATGTCGGCGCGAATGCCGATACTGCGCTTGCCGTCGCCTACTTTCAGCGTGCCCACCACGCCCGTCTGGCCGACGCCGCGCGTGACCTGCCAGCCCCATTGCTCGAGCTTGCCGGCGACCAGCGCGCTCGTCTGGTGTTCCTCGTAGGCCAGTTCCGGATGATGGTGAATGTGATGGCGAATCTCGCGCAGGCTCTCGGCGGCGGGCGCCAGGTCGGACACTTCGGTGAAACGCGCGGCTTCGCTCATCTCTAGGCTCCATGGATTCATGGCCGCATCAAAACGCGGCAAACAGGCGAGCACTATAGCCACGCCGTTTTGTTCGAATAAGATGCTGTTTTTTTCACCCCGATTAACAAGCGTTATATACGGGATTACCCCAATGAAACCGCAGCAGTTGCAAGCGTTCGTCGCCGCCGCCCATCACCGCAGTCTGCGCGCCGCAGCGCGCGAGCTCGGCGTGACGCAACCGGCCGTCACGCATACGATCCGCGAGCTTGAGAGCGCGTTGAATGCCGAGCTGATGGTGCGCAGCGTACGCGGCATCGAATTGACGGCATGCGGGCTCGCGCTGCTGCCGCGCGCCGAGCAGTTGCTCGGCGACATGCGGCGTACGGTCGAAGCGGTCGAACAGGTCAAGGGAGAACTGGCCGGCAAGGTCAGCGTGGGCACCATGCCGTCGATCGCGCTCACGGCGCTGCCGCACGCGGTCTCGAAGTTTCGCCTCGCGATGCCGCGGGTCAATCTGCATCTAGAGGAAGTGACGATCCCGGACGCCGTCGCGCGTTTGCGCAACGGCGCGCTGGATATCGCGGCGATCCATCACGTGCAGGCGCTGGACAGCGATCTGGTGCAGGCGCCGCTCTACTCGACGCAGTTCGTCGTCGCCATGCGCGCCGGGCACCCGCTGGCCAATGTGACGCGCCTGCATGAGTTGCTCGACGCGGAGTGGATCGTGACCGTGGGTGCCGATCACTTCCCGCACAGCGTGATGATGGCGATGTTCGCCGCGCACGGCTTGCCCGTGCCGAAGCGGCTGGTCCGTGCGCCGTCGTCGTTCGCGGTGACTCTAGGACTGGTGTCGCAAACCGACGTGATCGGCTGCTTCACGCGGCCGCTTGCGCAAATGGTCGCGCCGCTCGGCATTCGCGTCGCGCAGATCGAAGAGGCGCTGCCGAACTACGATCTCAGCATCATTTCGCGGCGCGGCCTGCTGCCGACGCCGGCCGTGCGGCAGTTCGTGTCGTGTCTGCAGGATGCGACACGGGAAAGTATGGCGGCAGCAGGATAGTACGGCTTACTGAACGTCGGCTTCCGCCTTTAAAAACGCAATCAACTCATGTCCGGCTTCGTCGAGCGCGCCGGAATTATCGATCGTGGTGCAGCGCACGCCGTCCGGCAACGAGAACGGCGCGCGGCGCGCGAGCCGCGCTGCGACCTGTTCCGCCGACTCACGCGCCCGCGCGCCGAGGCGGGCTTCGAGAATGTGCGGCGCGGCGTCCACGTGCACCACTTCCGTATGCGGATAGCGCGCCAGCACATGCTGCAAATGCTGCCGTGAGCCATTGACGACCACCGTGCAGCCGCGTGCAAGCCACGCATCGAGTTCGACACCGATGCCATAACGCAGCGAATGGCTCGACCATTCGAGCGCGAACAGGCCGAGCACGGAACGCGCCGCGAACTCTTCCACGCTCAATGCCACATGCGCCTCGCCGTTGCCGCTCGGCCGCGTGATGTAGCGATGCGCGAACAGAATCGGCTCGCCCATCAGGTGCTTGCGCGCGAATTCCAGCAACGAATCCTTGCCCGCGCCGGACGGTCCCATTACGTAGATCAAGCGACCTGTCATTGTTATTTCACCTCGCCGGTCTGAAACGGCACGCGCTGCCACAACACGAACGGTTCACCAGGCGCCGGTTCGACGAAGAGCGCCGCCTGATCGACCAGCAGCGGTCCGAGCGCGGGCGTTCGCGCTCGCCACCATGCGACCAGCGTGGCGCGCTCCTCGGCATCGGCGAGTGAACTGGAGAGCGTCATATGAAAACGGAATTCGTCGAACACGTATGGATAACCCCATTCGATCAGCAACGCACGTTGCCGTTCGCTCAACGGGGCCGCCAGACGCCGCGCCAGATCGGCGGCGGACTGCGGCGCGCGCAACCTGCCGAGCGTTTGCAACGCGCTCGCGGCCACGGCGCGGATGCCGGCCTCACCTTGCGCATCGGCGGGCCGCAACGCAACAAAGTCGCCGAGCGTCGCGGCTTCCACCGGCAATGCAAATGCGCTTTGCGTCCGTGCCCACTCACGCGTGGCTTGCAATACATGTGCCTGCGTCAGGCCGTCGGCGAGTCGAAACGGCGCGACCAGTGTGCCGTGCCAGCCGTAGCGGCGCGGTGCTTCGGTCAGTTCGACGAGTGGACGTGCGAGATCCGAAGGTTGCGGCGCCTCGCACCGCTCGCCGCTTTCCGCGTCGCGCGCGAGCCATTCCGACCCGGCTCGCCACCACGCCGATTCGCGCGAGGGCGCGTAATACACGGCAAAACGAGCCTCGGCGCTCCATTCACCGCCGCTCATAGGTCGTGCTCCACCAGCAGTTGCACGCGATCCGCGGCGAAGTGCGTGAAGCCGTATTTGACGGGCGTGCCTTGCAGATCGACATCGACGTTCTCGACCCACAGCACCGGTTGCTGACGGTTGATATTCAACCGCCGCGCCACCTCCGGTTCGGGCAGCACACTGCCGATGCGGCTCCACTTGCGCAAATAATCGTTCACGCCGAATTCCGCCATGGCCTTGGTAATGCCGCCGGTGCGCTCCAGCACTTGCGGCAGGTCAGCGAAACGCGCCGCGGGATACCAGTTGCGCGCGAACGTGAGCGGCACGCCGTCGGATTCATGCAGCGATTCGATCCGGTAGACCGATGCACCGGCCCGCAGACTCAAGGCCTTCGCGACGCTCGGCTCGGCCTTCACGCGCGCGGCCGACAACATCGTGCCCGCCGCCGCGTGATGCTGCTGGCGCAAGTTTTCTGTAAACCGCGTGCGGCGGCCAATCGTATAGTCGATGGCGCCCGGTTGCACGAAGGTGCCGCGCCCCTGCTCGACGCTGACGAGGCCCAATGCGGCAAGACCCAGCATGGCCCGGCGCACGGTATGCCGGTTCACGTCGAAGCGTTTGGCCAGTTCGCCCTCGCTCGGCAGGCGCCCTTCTTCGCCAAAGCCGCTGGCGGCGATTTCCGCCGCCAGGATCTGCTCGATCTGCCGCCAGACGGCAACGCCCGCGCCGCGTTCGAGCATCGTGCCCGGCGTCGCGTTGTCGTTCGATGTCATGGTGCTGTCATTCCCCTAGGTTCAAATATTCGCTATGACGTGCATTGTAGTGCGCAAGCCGTGATGGAAATATGAAACGGCCTTCATGCGCTACACGGCTCGACAAGCATACCCCTAAACGTCTAGACGTTTAGATGAATAGATGGTCAAATGTCTACTCGCTGGATCAACAGGAATTTCGATGAGTGCCACCTCCGCCTCGCCTTCCTCCGCTCCGCCATCGGCTGTCCGGCGCGCATGGATGGCCGTGCTGGCGCGCACGCCGCGCGCCGATCTCGAAGCCGCGCTCGAACGCGCACTGCGGGACATCCCCACTCCCACGTATGACTGGCTGCGCCCGCCCGAGATCGGCCTCGCAATGGTGCGTGGGCGCGTCGGCGGCAGCGGCGATCCGTTCAATCTCGGCGAAGCGACGGTCACGCGCGCCACCTTGCGTCTGCGTGCGCCGGGCGACGCGGCCACCGCCGTCGGCGTGGCATGTCATCTCGGCCGTGACCGCCGGCGCGCCGAACTGGCTGCGCTAGCAGACGCGCTCCTGCAAATGCCGGAGCATCACGCCGTCTTGCATAAGCAACTGATCGAGCCGTTTGCCGCGCAGGTGGCCGTGAAACGCGCCGGGCGGCAACAGGACGCCGCGGCCACGCGTGTCGAATTCTTCACGATGGACCGGGGCGACTGATGGAAAACTCACAGATTGCATTGTCTACTTTGACGCCGGGTTTCGCCGACCCGGTGCATGACACCCAGGCGGTGTTCCGCACCCTGCTCGACGCGCTGTCGCGGCCAGGCACGGTCGGTGTAGTCGAGAACGTGCTGCCCGAAGTGCGGGCCACGCGCGCCGAACTTGCCGCCTTCGCGGCACTGCTCGCGCTGTGCGACTACGCGACGCCCGTATGGCTTGCGCAACCCGATACGGCCTTGGCCTCGGCGCTGCGCTTTCATACCGGCGCGCCGCTCGTCGACGAACCGGGACACGCCGCATTCGCTTATATCCACGATGCCGGCGCGTTGCCGCCGTTGGACTGCTTCGCGCTCGGCGCGGCGGAATCGCCCGAGCAATCGGTCACGCTGCTGATTCGTGTCGAAGCGCTGACGGGCGGCGTCCCGGTCGTGCTGAGCGGCCCCGGCATCCAGCACGTGGCCACGATCGAGCCGGTCGGCCTGCCCGAGCGTTTCTGGCGCGAACGCGCCGCCCTCGCGCCGCTGTTTCCTTGTGGCGTGGACTGTTATCTCGTCTGCGGCGCGCGTCTGATCGGCCTGCCGCGCACAACTGAAGCGAAGGTGAACTGATGTACGTTGCCGTCAAGGGTGGAGAACGCGCGATCGAAGCGTCGTGGCGTCTGCTCGACAAGGCACGCCGCAGCGACACGCGGCTGGCCGAACTCAGCGTCGCGCAGATTCGCGAACAACTGCGCCTCGCGGTGGCGCGCGTGATGACTGAAGGCTCGGTCTACGACGAAGAACTCGCCGCGCTCGCTATCAAGCAGGCCGCCGGCGATCTGGTCGAAGCGATCTTCCTGTTGCGTGCGTATCGCACCACACTGCCGCGCTTCGGCTACACGCGGCCGATCGATACCGAAGCGATGCAAACCGAGCGCCGCATTTCGGCGACCTTCAAGGACGTGCCCGGCGGCCAGCTGCTCGGCGCGACTTACGATTACACGCAACGTCTGCTGGATTTCGCGTTGCTGGTCGAAGGCGATACGGCTGTCAACGCAGCGTCGTCGTCGCCGAATCAAGCCGCAGCAGTGCAAACAGAACCCATGCCGCGCGTCGTCAGCCTGCTCGACAAGGAAGGCTTGATCGAACAGGAACGTCCCACGCCGAACGCGCCGGAACCCGGCGACCTGTCGCGTGAGCCGCTCGCCTTTCCCGCAAGCCGCGCTACACGCCTGCAAAATCTCGCACGCGGCGACGAAGGCTTTCTGCTTGCGATGGGTTATGCGACGCAACGCGGCTACGCGAATTCGCATCCGTTCGCGGGCGAGATCCGCTTCGGCACGGTCGCCGTGGAAATGCAGCTCGACGAGCTAGGCGAAACGGTCGAAATCGGCGACATCGACATTACCGAATGCCAGATGATCAACCAGTTCGCCGGTAGCGGCGAGGTGCCGCCGACGTTCACACAAGGCTACGGTCTCGCGTTCGGCCACTCGGAGCGCAAGGCGATGGCGATGGCGCTGGTCGACCGCGCGTTGCGCGCTGAAGAACTCGGAGAAACGCTTGGCTCGCCGACGCAGGATATCGAATTCATGCTCTCGCATAGCGACAACGTCGAAGCGTCCGGTTTCGTGCAGCATCTGAAGCTGCCGCATTACGTCGACTTTCAATCGGAACTGGAACTCGTGCGCCGTTTGCGCGCGAAGCACGCCATGCAGAGCCAGCAAGAAGGCACGGATCAACCCAGCGGTCAGCAGGAGCAGGCAGCATGAACGCGCCCGACACATCTTTCGTCACCGCGCCCACGGCGTCATACGACAGCGCCGCCGACGGCTACAACTTCGCGTACCTCGACGAACAGACCAAACGCATGCTGCGCCGCGCCTTGCTCAAGGCCGTGGCCGTGCCGGGTTATCAGGTGCCGTTCGCCTCGCGTGAAATGCCGCTGCCGTTCGGCTGGGGCACGGGCGGCATTCAGGTCACCGCGGCGATCATCGGCAAACAGGACACGCTGAAGGTGATCGATCAGGGCTCCGACGAAACCACCAACGCGGTCAACATCCGCCGCTTCTTCGCACGCACTACCGGCGTGGCGACCACGCGCCGCACCGTCGACGCGACGATCATCCAGACGCGTCACCGCATTCCAGAAGCTCCGCTCACCGACAAGCAGATTCTCGTCTATCAGGTGCCGATGCCCGAGCCGCTCTTTCGCCTCGAGCCACGCGTCGCCGAATGCAAGAAGCTGCATGCACTCGCCGATTACGGCCTGATCAGCGTGAAGCTCTATGAAGACATCGTGCATCACGGCAGCATCGCGACCACGTACGACTACCCGGTGATCGTCAACCATCGCTACCTCGCTTCGCCGTCACCGATTCCGAAGTTCGACAATCCGAAGATGCATATGAACCCCGCGCTGCAATTGTTCGGCGCCGGCCGCGAGCGGCGCATTCACGCGATTCCACCGTACACGCCCGTGCGCAGTCTCGACTTCGACGATCATCCGTTCGAAGTGCAGAAATGGCAGCACGCGTGCGCGCTGTGCGGATCGACGGAAAGCTTTCTCGACGAAATGATCGTGGACGACGCCGGCAAGCGCATGTTCGTCTGCTCCGATAGCGACTACTGTCACGAACGGCGCGGCGACGCCGATCTCGATCTGCCGTCGCGCGAAGCACGCAAGGGAGAGCCCGCATGACGCCGCTCCTGAGCGCCCGCTCGCTCACCAGACAATACGGCGGCCGCAACGGCTGCAGAAACGTCAGCTTCGATCTGTATCCGGGCGAGGTGCTGTGCATCGTCGGTGAATCTGGCTCGGGCAAGACCACACTGCTCAATACGCTCGCGCTGAAAACCTCCGCCGATAGCGGCTCGCTTCACTACACGGCCACGCATGGCGACAAGCTCGATCTGCTCGCGTTGTCCGAGCCGCGCCGCCGCTTGCTGATGCGCACGGAGTGGGGCTTCGTCCAGCAGAATCCGCGCGACGGACTGCGCAGCGGCGTCTCGGCCGGCGCGAATATCGGCGAGCCGCTGATGGCGGTCGGCGCGCGTCACTATGGCGATATCCGTTACGCGGCTACGCAGTGGATGGAGCGAGTCGAACTCGACGCTTCTCGCATCGACGAATTTCCCGCAGCGTTTTCAGGCGGCATGCAGCAGCGTTTGCAGATCGCGCGCAATCTCGTCACCAGTCCGCGGCTTGTCTTCATGGACGAACCCACGGCCGGTCTCGACGTGTCGGTGCAGGCGCGTCTGCTCGATCTGCTGCGCACGCTGACGTCCACGCTGCATCTGTCGGTGCTGATCGTCACGCATGATATCGGCGTCGCGCGCCTGCTCGCGCATCGGTTGGTGGTGATGCAGGGCGGCGAAGTCGTCGAGGCGGGCCTGACCGATCAGGTGCTGGACGATCCGCAGCACCCGTACACGCAAACGCTGGTTTCCTCGGTTCTGCCGGTTTGAGGCTCACAATGCGATCCATTGAAACAAGCAGTGAAGCGCGCGCCGGCGAGCACGCGTTCATCGACAATGCCGCGCTGATGCTGCGCGCGGTCGGCATCGGCAAGACGTTTACGTTGCATGGCCAGGGCGGTGTGCGGATCGAAGCGCTCGCGGGCGTCTCGCTCGATGTCGAGCGCGGCGAGTGCGTGGTGCTGGTCGGGCCGTCTGGCGCCGGCAAGAGCACGCTGCTGCGCTGTCTGTACGGCAATTACCTGGCGAGCAGCGGCTCAATCGTGGTTCGCGATGCGGCGAATGACGGCCAGCCCGTGTCGATCACCGGCGCCGAGCCGCACGACGTGTTGCGTCTGCGCCGTGGCGTGGTCGGTTATGTGAGCCAGTTCTTGCGCGTGATTCCGCGCGTGCCGACACTCACGCTAGTCGCCGAACCGCTGCTCTCGCGCGGCGTGCCGGAGGACAAAGCGCGCGCGCGTGCGGCCGCGCTGCTAACCAGATTGAATGTGCCGGAGCGGCTGTGGTCGCTTGCGCCCGCCACGTTCTCCGGCGGCGAGCAGCAGCGCGTGAATATCGCGCGCGGTTTGATCGCGGAGCACCCGCTACTGTTGCTCGACGAACCGACGGCTTCGCTCGATGCGGAAAACCGCGACGTGGTCGCCGATCTGATCGTCGAGGCACGCGAGCGCGGCGCGGCGATCGTCGGCATTTTCCACGACGAAGATACGCGCAGCAAGGTGGCCACGCGCCGCCTGGAACTGCAGCCGCCGCTGCGTCACTGACGCGGATCGCATGAAGCGGCGCAAGCGCCGCGCGAAACAGCACTACACTGACGCATGCGGCATCGATGCAAAAAACACCCATACAGCCACACTCAAGTCTGACTGACTACGGAGCAAGTCGATGTTGATCAGGAACGCTCGCATCGTGACGCGAGACGAAGTATTCACCGGCGTGCTACGCGTCGAAGACGGCGTGATTCGCGACGTCGAACGCGGCACGACCAGTGCGCGCGAAGCCGAAGATTGGGACGGCGACTATCTGTTGCCCGGCCTGATCGAACTGCACACGGACAATCTGGAGAAGCATCTCGCGCCGCGTCCGGGCGTGCAATGGAACACCGATGCCGCCTTCGTGATCCACGACGCGCAGGTGGCCGCGGCCGGCATCACCACCGTGTTCGACGCGCTCGCCATCGGCTCGCGTACGAACGTGGGATTGCGGGGCCGCGATCTGCAGACGCAATGCGCCGCGTCGCTCACGCGGTTTTCCGAGCGCAAGCTGTTGCGCGCCGAACACTTCCTGCATCTGCGCTGCGAAATCGCCACCGCCGACGTGGTGGAAGTGTTCGATTCATTGTGCGCGCATCCACTGCTGCGGCTCGCCTCGGTGATGGATCACACGCCGGGGCAGCGCCAATGGCACGACCGCGAGCAATGGCGCCGCTTCCAGGAACGCAACGGCAAGCTGAGCGACGAACACGTCGAGACGGCGCTGGCCGAACTGTCGGTCGAACAGGCGCGTTACGCCGATGCGCACCGCCGCGAGATCGTCGCGCGCTGCAACCGGCTCGGCATTCCGGTGGCGAGCCACGACGACACGCTGATCGAGCACGTCGAACAGGCCAGGCAGGAAGGCATCGTGCTCGCCGAATTCCCGACCACCCGCATCGCCGCCCAGGCCGCGCGCGAGCACGGCATCTCGACCATCATGGGCGCGCCGAACATCGTGCGCGGCGGCTCGCATTCGGGCAACGTGTCGGCGCTCGAACTGGCGAAGGCCGGCTTGCTCGATATCCTGTCGTCGGATTACGTGCCGTCGAGCCTGATGACCGCTGTGTTCGAACTGGTCGACAAAGCCGGCTGGAGCTTGCCGCGCGCGATGCAAACGGTCTCCGCCGAACCGGCGCGCACCGCCGGCTTGCACGACCGCGGCGCGATCGAAGCGGGGTTGCGCGCGGACTTCGTGCGCGTGACGATGCTCGACAAGTTGCCGGTGCCGCGCGCAACGTTTCGCGGCGGGGCACGGATCGTTTGAAGTTTGAAGTTTGAAGTTTGCGAAAAGACCTTGTTGCAAGGGTCTTTTGCTGTTCGCCGGGCGTGTGCCTCACGCCTCGCGAACAGCCTCAGGGTGTGGACGGCAACTGCCCCCACGCCACCAGTACCTTCTGAATTCCACGCGCATACGCATCGCGCTGTTTCGGCGTTTCGGAGTGGTAAGCGCCGATCGCGCGCCACGTATTGCCGTGCTTGACCATCTTCTGTTTCAGCAGCCAGGCCGCCACGTACACGTTCACGCACGGATCGATCAGCGCGCGATGCGGCACGCCTTCGCGCGCGAGATCGTCGAAGTGAATCGAATTGATCTGCAACTGACCCACGTCGATCGAACCGTTGACGTTTTGCCGTATCGCGCTCGCGTCACCCTTCGATTCATACCACGCCAGCGCTCGCAGCACCCACGGGTTGACGCCTTGATAAGCCGCGGCTTCGTTGAAACAGTCGTCGGCCGCTTGCGCGGCGCCGCACACTGACAGGCAGGCGAGTGCGGTCAGGAGGATCTTCAGGGACATGATGCATCCTTCCGCTTGTCAGCGATAAAGAGGCGAGCGCCGCAGCGCCGCCGGATTACTTCGCCAACGCCTGTTCGATCTGGCGCTGCACGGAGTCGAGATAGGCATGCGAGGCGTCGGATACGACGATGCGCACCACCGGCGTCGGCGGACTTCTGCGCTCTTGCGTGGGCGCCGCCGCATGCTGCTTCTTGCGATGCGTCGCCGGCTTGAGCGGCAACGTGTCGTCGCCCGCGCCCGGCGGCGGCAGCATCGCGAGCGACGGCAACGGTGGATACACCTTGTCCGCCGCAGCCGGAAATGCGGCCGGGATTGCGCCGCCGGATTGCGGATCGGCGCCCGGCTGACCGGCGAAGGCCGGCGCGCTAAGCAGCATGGCCAGCGCGAGAAAAACGATGCGAACCGTCACGGTGCCCTCCTTCACTGAACCGTCCTGATGGACACGCTATACGGCTGACCCAACCCGGCGGTGCGGTTCTCGAAGTTCACGCGCGCGGTGCGCTGTGCCGGCACGCCCTTCCACACCGCCTGATTCAGATACGCGAAGTCCTGTCCCAGCGCGGTCACGAGCACGACCGTGGACTGTGGCTGCGCGGCAGCCAGCGCGCCCGCCTTGGCGAGCACGGCGGCGAGTTGCGGATCGCGCGCACCGAGCGCATCGGGCGGAATATCGAAGCTGATCACCTCGTTCGGCGCCTTGTCCGGATGTGCCGCAGTCGGCCCAGGCATCTGCGCGCATCCGGCGACCGCGAAAACGGCAGCCAATAACCCTATCTGTCGCTTCACGGAAGTCTCCCTTCAGATTCGTTGCTATATCGGAGTTTTCGGCAGGCTCGCGGCAAAGTTGATATGGCGGAAACGCTTCGCTGAAAATCAAAAAGACTTGCCTCAAGATCGGCGCAAACGATTGCTTCGGCGCTCGGCAAAGCGAGGATCGAGGCAAACTTGCCTCGCGGTTTTGGAGGGAAGAGAGAAGCCGGCGACAGAGATAGAAAGCAGTTGGAAAGAACACGGAAAGCTGAGAGCAAAGTCGCTTACCCGCAGCAAGCGATGCAGACGGCCACAGCGACGCCCGTCAGAAGCGTCGCCAATCCAGGCCGGCAGCCCGCGTGTTCAGCCAGATCACGCCGTCGGCTCGGCCTCGTGCCCTTGCGTCGCGCCAACGTCCGCCTGCGCCTGCTCGAACTGTTCGCGGCGGCGCATGTCGAGCACATCGTGGTAACGCATATAGCCGCAGCGTCCGCCGGATTTGGCCGCGTACATTGCCGCATCCGCGTTGAGCAGCAGTTCCTCGGCTGTGCCGCTGTCGTCCGGGAACTGGCTGATGCCGATGCTCGCGCCCACGGTCATGCCTTGCCCGTCCACCTGGAGTTCCTCGTTCAACGCCGCCATGATGCGCGAGGCAATGGCGGGCGCCGCCTCCGCAGAACGCGGCCCTTCGATCAACACGATGAACTCGTCGCCGCCCAGACGCGCCACCACATCCGCGGAGCAGAGCACCTGCTTCAGGCGGCGCGCCACCGCGACCAGCACCTTGTCGCCAACGGCGTGGCCGAATTGATCGTTGATCTGCTTGAAGCGGTCCAGGTCGACGAACAGCACCGCCAGTCCTTCCTCGCGCCGCGTCGCTTCGTCGATCGAGTTTTCGAGCTTCTCCATGAACAGCACGCGGTTCGGCAGTCCGGTCAGCACGTCGTGCGTGGCGAGATGTACGAGTTCTCGTTGCTTGGTGTGCAGCGCGTCCATCTGCGCCTTGATTTCGCGGCGCAGCCGGTCGAAGCAGCGCGCCAGCACGCCGATCTCGTCGGTGCGTTTGAGCGGCAGCGTTTCCATCGCGTGCTCGGCGAACAGATGCGTCGCCGCGTACGCGAGACTATGCAGCGGCTTGGTCAGCGCGCGCGCGAACAGAACCGCGAGGAACAGCGCCAGCACACTGAAAATCAGCACCATGCGCACGATTCTGTCGCCGAGCAGATTCGCGCCGGACAACACGTCTTCGAGCGGTTTGGCGAGACCGAGCACGATGAAGCGGTTGCCCTCCAGATCGCCGAACGGCCTGCGCACGAAAGCGAGCACCTGGCCTGCAGCCTGGTGTGGCCGCGCAAGACCGTTGACCAGCGCCTCGCTTTGCGTCTGTTCGAAAAGCGGCTTGGTGACGGAGAAACTGTCCTGCATCAGCACGCGCCGGCCGCGATCGAAGCCGAAGGTTTTCGAGGCGTCCGGATTGACGAGGAAATCGCCCCACTCGTTGGCCAGATAGACCTGATAGTCGCTCGGCAAATCGCTTTGCACGCGCTTGAACAAACCCGCCAGATCGATGTCGATCACGACCACGCCCACCACCGTGCCGTTACCGTTCGACACCGGCGTGCCGAGCCGCAAGGTCGGCTTGCCCTCAGCGGCATGCGAGCCGTATTCATGGTTGACCAGAATCGGCGAGGTGTAGATGCGGCCCGGCGAAAACGCCAGCGTGTCGAACACATACGCGAACTGGCCTTTCTCCTGCAGTTTGTCCCCTTCGACGCGCACGAGGCCGTCGGCGTCGCGGTCGAAGCGAACCAGTTCGAGCCCATAGTGCTGACGCGAAATCAGCCGGACTTGCAGGTACTCGGGGTGATGCACCATGAAACTGGAATACACCTGCGCCAGCCGTTCGCGTGCCGCGCTCGGGCCGGCACCGTCGTCGGTCTGCGCGAGCTCCGCCGTGGACGGCATGCTCGCGAGCACGAGCGCGTCGGCGGCGACATCGTCGATCGAGGTGGAAAAGCGCTGGCCGAGCAGTTCCGTCGACATGAGCAGGCTGCGCTCGGCTTCGTTCACGAGCATCGTGCGGTTTGCGCGATACGCGTAATAGCCGGTCGCGCCGGACGCGAGCACGCCGATGCACGCGAGCAGCACGGATAATTTGAAGGTCAGCCCAGGCCGCATCATCAAAAACGCTCCGACCGGTCCCCGGACACGATTCGGGCCCACAGGTCCTCGCGCCGCTGGATATCTTCCACCGGGCCGATCCACACAATGCGCGCGTTATCGGTGTTTTCCGCGGGCGCCGTCAACGTGTTGGCGAGTCCCTGGCGTTGCGTGAGCAACGCGCTGACCTCCGGTTCGAGCATGTAGTTGATCCACGCGAGCGCCAGCGGCCGATCGGCCGCCGCGCGCGTCATCGACCAGCAATCCAGCCACGCGAGCGCACCTTCGTCGGGAATCACGTAGCCGACATCGGCGCCGGCACGGCGCAGCAATTCGACCTGCTGGGTGCCGTAGTTGCCGAACATCAGCGCGACCTTATGCTGGATGAAAAACGCGGTCGCCTCCTCGGGCAACGTGTAATAGGTCAGCAGATTGCGGCGTAGATCGACGAGCTTGTGAGCAATCGCGCGCATTTGCGCGGCATCGAGTTGAAAAGGATGCGGATAGCCGAGCGCCAGCGCCGTGAACGAGAAATTGTGCTGCGCGCTATTGAAGTCGAGCACCTTGCCGCGATAGCGCGGATTCCACAATTCGCGCATGGAGCGCGGCGCCACGGCGACCTGCTTGCGGTCGTAGATCAGGCCCATCGACGAATACGTAAACGGAATCGCGTATGCCTTGCCGCCCGACGTGATGCCGCCGATCGAGGCAAGCGCCTGGAAGCGCGGCAGTTGTCGTTTGGTGTTTGGCACGCTCGCGAGATCGAGCGGCGCCAGCAGATTCGCTTGCGTGTAGCGCTGGATTTCCGCTGTATTGGCGGCGAGCACGTCGAAAGGCGGCGCATTTCTGGCGTGCATCTGGGCCCACAGCGCCTCGTCGGAATCGACCAGCGTCACTTCCACTTTGGCTTGGTAGCGCGCCTCGAAATTCTTGACGACGTCGGCGTCTGCATAGCCGGGCCAAGCCAGCACGCGCAAAATCTTCTCGTCGGCTTTAACCGGCGACGCCGAGAAAAGGCCCATGCCGATAAGCGTGCCGATCAAATATGTTAAAAATCCCCGACAAACGCCACAAAACAACAAACGTGGGCGCGCCACGGCAGCAGCGATTCGCGAATGGAAGAATCGTTTAAAACAGCGCTTTGCATCTGCCGTCAACATCATGTGCATAACCAACACCGTTTAGCAGAAGGCCTTTCTGACGAGCGCAAACACGCGGACTCGATCCGCGGACAGGTTGCCCGGTGACTTTCTTCAGACAGAGACGCTCGATGCTGCATGTGGCTGAGCGCGAGGAGCATCGATAATAGCGCTAAGAAAACCATTTTTGGTTTTTGGCTCAGCCACAGTCGAAAAAAATTGCCAGTCGGATGCGATGCAGCAGACCCGCTCATCTGCATTTGACGGCAAGTTTTGCGCAAACTTTAACTCGCCATTGATAGATTGAAACGCGCGAACACGTGAACCGCGCGCTGTAATGCCGCGCGACAGTCCGTCGATTGATCATGGCATTCGGAAGTTGCCAGCGGCGCTTCTAAAGAAGACCCGCGCCGATGCCGATAAACGATCTCTTGCCCCACGCCGCCGGCGGCGACAGATGGCAGACCGCAGCGTCGCCGGATGCCACGCGGCCTGTCTCCTGGGCAATCGAAGAGACGGACAAGAAACAGATCATGCGCCTGAGCAAAATAGAGTGGATGTGGGTGGCCGTCGCGGCCGGTTCGATCGCGTGCTTCGGCAGTTGGCTGCAGGGCGAAATGAACCGGACCGCGCTCGCGCGCGCCGAGCGCGAGACGCAGGACATGCGCGGCACCTGCGCAGGCATGTCCGCGCATGAAGCGCAGATGATGACCAAAGGCGAGCTATGGTGCGGCGAGGTCGGCGCAGCGCGCGCGGAAGCGCTCGGCAAAGAGTAAACAGAGTAACCGGCCGCGTTGTAGTCCACCGGCACTCGGGCGCCTTGAGGCGTGCTTGAGGCGTGCTTGAGGCGTGCTTGAGTCGCGCTTGAGTCGCGCTTGAGTCGCGCTTGAGTCGCACATGAGTCGCACATGAGTCGGACATGAGTCGGACAGACGCGATCGGCAGACGCAATTAGCCAACTTCATTACCGGGCGATTACAAATCCGAGGCGCGCAGCTTATTCCACCCATTCCCATGCAATACGCACCGCAGCCGCTTTCGAATCTCCACCACATTCAAGCACTAAAAGCTATCCTCATGCGCCATCCGGTGTTTCACTAGCTACCCAATCTTTTTGAACTGATAAGCTTGGCGCGCGCTGCTGGCCGCCCCGGCTGGCAGCTTCAACCCAAGCCCGGTCGTGAGTCGCGCCGGGTGCCCCGCAGCGGCACAATCGCATGCGGGCGAATTTGAACTACACCGAGGAGTTAAACAGTGAAAAAACTGCTAGCGGCTTTGACGGTTGCTCTGCTTGCTACCGTCTCGATTGGCGCACACGCTAAAGATTGGTCGACCGTGCGTTTCGGCGTTGACGCCAGCTATCCCCCGTTCGAGTCGAAGGGCGCGGACGGCAAGCTCGTTGGCTTCGATATCGACCTCGGCAATGAAATCTGCGCGCGCATGAAGGCCAAGTGCGTGTGGGTGGAAAACGATTTCGACGGCATGATCCCGGCCCTGAAGGCGAAGAAGTTCGACGGCGTGCTGTCGTCGATGTCCATGACGCCGCAACGCGCCGAGCAGATCGCCTTCTCGAACAAGCTGTTCAACACGCCGACGCGCCTCGTGGCGAAGAAGGGTTCGGGCATCCTGCCGACGGCCGACTCGCTCAAGGGCAAGACGGTTGGCGTGGAGCAAGGCACGATCCAGGAAACCTACGCGAAGACGTACTGGGAAGCGAAGGGCGCGAAGGTCGTGCCGTATCAGAACCAGGACCAGGTCTATGCCGACTTGCTGTCGGGCCGTCTGGACGCAGCGCTGCAAGACGCGGTGCAAGCTGAAATCGGCTTCCTGAAGACGCCGCGCGGCGCCGGCTTCGAATTCGTCGGCAAGAACCTCGACGATCCGAAGATCCTCGGCAACGGCGCAGGCATCGGCATGCGCAAGGAAGACACGGATCTGAAGGCGAAGGTCGACAAGGCGATCGCCGACATCATCAAGGACGGTACGTACAAGAAGCTCGAGAAGAAGTA
Source organism: Paraburkholderia sp. BL17N1 (assembly GCF_003634175.1). Lineage (NCBI taxonomy): Bacteria > Pseudomonadati > Pseudomonadota > Betaproteobacteria > Burkholderiales > Burkholderiaceae > Paraburkholderia > Paraburkholderia sp. BL17N1. The sequence continues at coordinate 2,368,033 of NZ_RBIW01000002.1, read as the reverse complement.
CTTCGACTTCGACGTGTACGGCGGCTAAGTTGGCCATGCGCGTCTGAGCGCGCGCATGCCGGTTGGCAGAAACGGGCTCCGCCACAGGCGGAGCCCGTTTCGTTTGCGGCGCCGCATAAAACCCCACACTGCGTCATATCGGCTAAGATCGTGCGATCGAGGCGCCCGCGAGGCGCCGCCCACCGGCCCGCCATTGACCGGCCGCGAAGCAAATTCCCCACTGTTATCAACGAGATAGCGCGGCGCGCCCCACTTGGCCGCGGATTTGAAAACCATGCAAACCCAAACCCATCCGCTGATTGCCCCGACGCTCGGCACCGCCCGCAACCTCACGAGTTTCCACTACGGTCCTGGCGGCGGGCAGAAGATCTATATCCAGTCGTCGCTGCATGCCGACGAGTTGCCCGGCATGCTGGTGTCGTGGGCGCTGCGCCGCAAGCTGGCCGCGCTGGAAGCAGCCGGCAAGATTCGCGGCGAAGTCGTGATCGTGCCGGTAGCCAACCCAATCGGCCTGAATCAACACTTTCTCGGCCATCTGACCGGACGCTTCGAAACCAACACCGCGCAGAACTTCAACCGCAATTTCCACGATCTGTCGGCGCTAGTGCAGCCGGTGATCGAGTCGCGCCTGAGCGACAGTCTCGAGGCCAACCGCACCGCCATCCGCACCGCCATGCGCGAGGCGCTCGATGCGCAGAAGCCGGCCACCGAACTCGAATCGCAGCGCCTCGCACTGCAAAAGCTCTCGTACGACGCAGATGTGGTGCTCGACCTGCATTGCGATTGGGAAGCCGCGATGCACCTCTACACGAACCCCGATCTGTGGCCCGAAGTCGAGCCGCTCGCCTGCTATCTGGACGCCAAAGCGTCGCTGCTCGCGCTCAATTCGGTGGGCAACCCGTTCGATGAAATCCACAGCTTCTGCTGGTCGGATCTGCGCGGCCGTTTCGGCGACCGCTTCCCGATTCCGAACGGCTCGATCTCGGTCACGATCGAACTGCGCGGTCAGCGCGAGGTGTCGTATGAGTACGCCGAGCACGATGCCCAGGCGATCATCGAATATCTGACCTCGCGTGGCGTGATCGACGGCACGGCCGCGCCGCTGCCGCCGCTCGAATTCGCCGCCACGCCGCTCGCCGGCGCCGAGCCGATCGTCGCGCCGATCAGCGGCGTGCTGGTGTATCGCTGCGAAGTGGGCACCTGGGTCGACGTCGGCCATGAGATCGCCGATATCGTCGATCCGCTGACAGAGCAAGTCGTCACGCTGAAAAGCACGGTGGCCGGCGTGCTGTACGCACGGCATCTGACGCGCTTTGCGACGGCCGGGCTGGAGTTCGCGCGCATCGCCGGCGCGAAGGCGTTCCGCAGCGGCTCGCTGTTGAGCAACTAACTCTTCGGGCGGTGCCGCCTCGTTGCCCGTCGCCTCCGTAAGTGCCTGAACCGAAAAGCAAATCGCCCGCTATTCAAGCGGGCGATTTGCATTGGGCGCGTCGGTTGTCGAAACCCGGATCAGAAGGCAGGAATGATGGCCCCTTTGAATTGCGTATCGATGTACTTGCGCACTTCGTCCGACTCGTACGCCGCCACCAGCTTCTTCACCCACGGCTGATTGCGGTCCTGCTCGCGCACCGCGATCAGATTCGCGTACGGGCCCTTGAGGTCCTCGATCGCGATCGCGTCTTTGGTCGGCTGCAGGCCGGCCTTGACCGCATAGTCGGTATTGATCGACGCCGCGTCGAGATCGCCGAGCGCGCGCGGCAGTTGCGCGGCGTCGAGTTCGACCAGCTTGATCTTCTTCGGATTCTCAGCGATATCCAGCGGCGTCGCGTTGACGCCGTTCGTGCCGACGCCCGCCTTCAACTTGATCACGCCGTACTTCTGCAAAAGCAGCAACGCGCGGTTGCCGTTCGACGGATCGTTCTGAATGCCGACCTTCGCGCCTTCCGGCAAGTCCTTGAGCGACTTGAGTTTCTTCGAATAGAAGCCCATCGGCGACACATAGGTCAGGCCGACATTGACGATCTTGTAACCGCGTTGCTTGATCTGGCTGTCGAGAAACGGCTGGTGCTGAAAACCGTTGGCGTCGAGGTCGCCCGCGTCCAGCGCGGCGTTCGGCTGAATGTAATCGTTGAATTCGATGACCTTGACGTTCAAGCCTTCGCGCGCCGCCACTTTTGTCACGACCGTCCAGATTTGCGCGTCCGGACCGCTCATCGTGCCGATCTTGAGTTGTTTGTCGTCCGCGTGCGCGAACGTGGCCGTCAGCGAGACGGCGGCGATAGCGAGCAGCTTCTGGATGATTGTGCGGCGTTGCATGCGTTTCCCCACGGGCGATTTGTCGATAGGCGCGCATCGTCGCATGCGGACGCGGCGTCCGAAACCAATCGTTTTTCACACGCTTATGCCCGATCCGGAAAAAGCTTATATGCGCATGCCCTGCGCGATTTGCGCCGGCAGCGCCATGTGAGTGTCGCGCAGGCACGACAGATTTCAAAAATAACCATGCTGTCACATACCTTACTCTGCGTTCCCTTAAATTGCGGGCCATCGCACGACCTGACCAAAGAGTTCGGCGTCGCGATCGCTTAATTTTTAATCGGAGAAAGTCTTGAACAAGAAACTATTGACCGCCGCTACTCTCGCCGTCTTCGCCACCGCCGCCCACGCGCAAAGCAGCGTCACGCTGTATGGCGTGATCGATGCCGGTATCAGCTACGTGAACAACTCGAAGACCGCAACGGGTCACGACAACCTCTTCAAGTACGACGACGGCGTGGCCCAAGGCAGCCGTTGGGGCTTGCGCGGCACGGAAGATCTGGGTGGCGGCCTGAAGGCGCTGTTCGTGTTGGAAAACGGCTTTAACAGCGGCAACGGCACGCTCGGCCAGGGCGGCGCGCTGTTCGGCCGTCAGGCTTATGTCGGTCTGTCGCAAAACAACATCGGCTCGCTGACGTTCGGTCGCCAGTACTCGTTTTCGACCGACTACCTGGGCGGCAACTACTCGACCGGCGGCCAGACCGTCGCGGGTAACTACGCTTATCACATCAACGACGTCGACCAGCTGACGTCGAGCCGTATCAACAACGCAGTCAAGTTCAGCAGCGCGAATTTCGCGGGCCTGACCTTCGGCGCGATGTACGGCTTCTCGAACCAGGCTGGCGCGTTCGCCGGCTCGCCGACGGTCGGCACGACCGCGGGTTCGTCGCGCGCTTATAGCTTCGGCGTGAACTACGCAAACGGCCCGTTCGGCGTCGGCGCGGCTTACACGGACATCCGCTTCCCCTCGCAATCGACGCCGGCGTTCTCGACGGCGATGGCCAACGTGACGACGGGCACCGTGCGCGATCTGCGCACGTTCGGTGTCGGCGGCCGTTACACGATCGCGGCAGCCACGTTGTGGGCGTTGTACACGAACACGCGTTTCGAGCCGATCACGGGCGGCACGACGACGTTCGCCGCCTATGAAGCAGGCGCGAAGTACGCGTTCACGCCGGCTCTGACGGCAGGCGCGGGCTACACGTACATGCACCTGAGCAACGCGAACAAGGGCCACTGGAACCAGGCGGACCTGAGCGTCGACTACGCGCTGAGCAAGCGTACCGACGTGTACGCGCTGGGTATCTACCAGATCGCTTCGGGCCACAACGCGGCAACTGGCGATGTGCAGGCGCAGATCGGTTCGAGCACGAGCTACTTCAGCACGTCGGGCACGGGTTCGGATAACCAGTTGGCGTTCCGCGTCGGTATCCGTCACAAGTTCTAAAGCGAGTCTCTCGCAGCGGGGAACGTGAGTTCGCTGCTGGATCGAGGTTCTGGAAAAACGCCCCGCGGGGCGTTTTTTCTTTTGGGCAATGGCCCTGCTTGCTACGGACGCGGGAAGCCGAGCGCGTCCGCCTGCGTTCTCAGCTCCGCAAAGCGGCCGCCCACCGCGCTGACTGCCGTATTGGGGACGGCGCTTTGCGGCGTGACCTGACTTTTGTCCAGCTGTCCGATGCCGGTCGCGGTCGAGGCGCCAGTGGCCGCCGACGCCGTGCACGCCGCGCCGTAGACACCCGGCGTGACGGCAATGGCCGGCACGTCGGTGCGCGGTGCGTCCGCCAGATCCAACGCATACGCGAGGTTGACCGTTGCCGGATCACTGCCCCGCGCGCCGAGTGGATCGAGTCCAAAGCGCCAGGCAAGCAGTTGGTGGATCGAACTGGGATCGAACGGGTAACGCGACACACTGTTCGCGCGTACGCGCGGTCCGAGCAGCACGCACGGTACGCGAAACCCGAGCCGCCCGTCGTTGCCCAACGCGCTTTCCGCGGCCGATACCGGCCTGACAGGCGGCGCGACATGTTCCATGAAGCCGCCCCACTCGTCGTAGACGATGATCACGAGCGTCTTGCTCCAGTTCGGGCTCGTGCGCAGCGCGTCGTAGATCTGCCCCAACAGCACCTGGCCATTGCGCACGTCCGCATGCGGATGATCGTCGTTCGAGGTCCCCTGCGATTCGCCGCCGAAACTCGGATCGACCATGCAGAACGACGGCAGCGTGCCCGCGGCGGCATCGGTGAGGAAATCGGCGAACAGCTTGGAACGTCCGACATAGCGGGTGCCGTAAAGCGCCGTGAACGGCACGTCGTGGAAGTAATACGTCGACGAGATGTTCTTCGCGTCCAGCCGGTCCCAGATGGTCGGCAGCGACGAGACGTCGAGCGTGTCGCTCAGACGGTCCGTTTCACCGCTATGCAGGTAGACCCGGTTCGGGTAAGTGTCGGCGAGAATGCCGCTCATGTAATAGTCGCACACCGTGTACTGCGTGGTGGCCCCTTGGTAAAACTCCAGATCCGCGGACTGGAAATAGCCGACCGGCAGCAAGTCGCCGGGCGTGAGGCTGGTGGCCGGCGTCAGCAGAAAGCCGTTCATCGCGCCGTTTGCGAGGTGGACGCGCCCGGCTTCGTACGCGTGATTCGGGTCCGCATACGCGCAACCCTGGAAGCCATAGGCCGCATTGGCGGTGAGCGCGAACGACGCACGCGCCGTGCCGAACGCATCGGTGAACGTGCGGCCTGCCTGTGCGCCTTCGGCGTTCGGCACCCATCCCAGCAAATGATCGAAGGAACGGTTTTCCATCGTGACCAGCACGATATGGTCGATGCCGGAAGTCGACGGATCAGGCAGAGGAGGACGCGGAAGATTGGCGCGATCCGGCGGGATCGTTCCGATCGCAGGCGGGGTCGACCCGTCTGACCCGGAGCCGCCGCCGCGCCCGCCACATGCCGACAATGCGATAGAACTTGCCAGCGCGGCGAGAATTTTCCGGCGCGCAAAATCAGGCGGATTCGGGGGCCGAGTGTTCATTTCGTCGTCTCCTGGGTCTATGTGTATATCGTGAGGGTGTGTTCGCTCGTACCGCTGTTCGACTGCGTCGAGAGAGGTAGCAGTTAACGTTCCTCCCTGCCGGATGCTTTGCACATCGGCGCATGACATATGTATCCAACCAGTCGCGCAAGTGCGCAAAGACGGGTTCCCACCGCCAAGGGTGGCATGGCTATGAAGCACGGGCTGCTGATGGCCAAACCCGCCGGTTTGGTGATTGTTGGAACCCCTCAGTCATCCGAAGCGTATGGCTTCATGCTTCGCAAGGATGACGGAGTTCAAGAAACCGGTGGACGACGTCATGGCTCGCGGTTGTACGCAGCGCCAAACGACAAGGCGTTTGATTGAGCTTGGCGAAGCACATCGGAGTTTGATCGAGCTTGGCGAAGCACATCGGATCGCGATGACATAACGCTGATATCCGCCGCGCGGGTCGATGCTCACCGGCACCGCACGGCTCGGCCGGCAGAAGGCGCTGTGACATCGGATGGCGAAAGTTCTGGTACGCTGCGCGCTTTGCCACCGCTTGCATTCGACTCGATGGAAACACCCTTCAATGATCGTGGCGTGTCGGTCACGCGCAACGCACTCTCATCCGCCGGCCAGGTCTTTCCGCTGCGCGAAATCGTGGATGTGCGCGTTGTCACCGTGCCGAAGAACAAGGTCTTGCCGATCGCGATTTCGCTGCTTGGACTGGCCGGCGTTATTGCCGGCGCGATATTGCGCTCGCCCGTAGGCATGGTGTGCGGCACGATGCTGGCTGTGGTCGGCTGGCTCACCTGGCTGAGCCAGGACATCACGCATCGTCTGATGGTGCAGACGGCGAATGGCGAGCGTGAAGCGCTGTCGAGCGTCGATCGCGATTTTGTCGAACGCGTCGGCGTGGCCGTGAACGAAGCGAAGGCCACAGCCGCCGCACCGAAGGTTTGATGCCGCGCCACGCGGCTATTCGCCGCTATCGAGTGCGATAGCACGGCACGCGCCCCGCGCGACTATTGATGCAGATCGACACTTGCACGGGCCGGTTGCCGGCCGCGCCCGCACCTTGACACATCTTTGCAATCGCACCCGAGCGGCCATGTAGAGTCGCCGCTCCTGTTATCGCGTGTTCCCTCCCGCAGGTTTGCAAGCGACCCGGTTTTATCGATCACGCCGCGGCCAATCCAGCGCGATTGCTGTTCGCGCTGCCCGCCTCGCCGCTTGCAATGCCTCGCCTTCGTCAGGGACCCGCCCTCTTGCAAAGCGTGTGACCTATGTTCCTGTCGTTTCTCGATGCCGCGCGCCGGCATTCGCGCCTCAGCCGGCGTCGTCTCAGCGCGGCCGCGCTTGTCGTGACCGGTGCGCTCGTAATGAGCGGCTGCGCCGTGACCTTCCCCACGCCCACGCCGCCCGCGCCGGCTGCCTCCCTGATCAACGGCGGCCAGGACGGCCTGCTGATTCCGCTGCAAGTGGAGCATGTCGACACCGGTCACGCGCGCCTCGGCCTGCCGATCCAGCTCGACAGCAAGGCGGTATATGTCGCACTGGATACCGGCACGCAAGGCGTGCGCGTGCTGAAGTCGGTCCTTCCGGGCACGGACTATCCGAACGCCGGCCCGCTGAGTTCGCTGCCGTTGGCGAACGGCGCGCAAGTCTCCGGCGCGGCCGTCAGACTGCCGATGAGCCTGGCGGGCACGAAGCCGGCGCAAATCGACGCGCAAGCCGTCGAACTGGTGAACTGCCAGCCCAACGCCCGGCGTTGCGTGGGCATGGATGGCTACACCGGTGAATTCGGCTGGGCATTCTCGGGGCTGTTCGGCATCGGCGCTGCGCAACCGGACGACACCTGCTGCACGCAACCGCTGCGCGCGTTGCCCGGCAACATCGGCCAGCGCTATCTGGTGCACTCGAACTTTGCGAAACCTTACCTGGTGCTGAGTCCGTCGAGCGCGCTCACGAAGGACTACACGATGGTGCCGATGACCGTCCTGCAAGATGGCTCGGCGCAATGGCCGAGAGGCTGCGTCAACGTCGGCGACAAGATGACCTTTTGCGCCCCGCTGGTGTTCGCCACGGCCAGCACCGACATGATCCGCGTTGAAATGGACAAGGCGCCGAACTGGACCGGCGACGACGAAGTCGGCAAGGTGCTTAATCAAGGCAACTACAACGCGGCGCTCGGCACAGGCAAATGGGTGCATCGCTATGAAGGCGCGCAAGTGACGATCGTCAAGGCGAAACCGGGCGCCGATCGCATCGTGATCGGCCTGATGGGCATGCAGAATATCGACGTGCTGTTCGACTTCCCGCACGGCCAGCTGGGCCTGCGCGCCGCGAGCGAGATCGAGCAGTTCGGGCAATAACCGCTGCGGTATCAGTTGCGGCATCGGTCAATGAAAAGGCCGTGCGATTGCTGGTGAATCGCACGGCCTTTTCACGTCCACGTCGAGCTGAGACGAAGCAACCGTCCGCTATTCGATATTCAGCGGATTCACATGCCAGATGTTGCGTGCATATTCGCCGATCGTGCGATCCGACGAAAACTGCCCCATGCCCGCCACATTCTCGATGGCGCTTTCCGTCCATGCGCGTTTGTCGACGAAGCGCGCGTCCACTTCGTCCTGAGCCTTGGCGAACGCGGCGAAATCGGCGAGCACCATGTAGTGATCGCCCCAATCGACCAGCGTATGGAAAATATCCGAGAAGCGCAGCGGATCGTCCGGCGAGAAGAAGCCCGTGCGAATCTGGTCGAGCGCCGTGCGCAGTTCCGCGTTGTCTTCGTAGATTTGCCGCGGCCGGTAGCCGGTGGCGCGCAGGCTGTCCACCTCATCCGCGGTATGGCCGAAGATGAAAATGTTCTCGCGGCCCACCGCGTCGCAGATTTCGATATTCGCGCCGTCCATCGTGCCGATCGTCAACGCGCCGTTGAGCGCGAGTTTCATGTTGCCGGTGCCCGAAGCTTCCGTGCCGGCCATCGAAATCTGCTCCGACAGATCGGCGGCCGGAATAATCAGCTCCGCCACGCTCACGCCGTAGTTCGGCACGAACACCACTTTCAGACGGTCGCCGACCAGCGGATCGTGATTGACCTTTTCGCTGACGTCGCCGATCAGTTTGATGATGGTCTTCGCCATCCGATACGCGGACGCGGCCTTGCCGGCGAACATCACCACGCGCGGCACCCAGTCGAGTTCGGGATTCGCGCGAATCTGGTTGTAGCGCACGATCACATGCAGAATGTTAAGCAATTGCCGCTTGTATTCGTGAATGCGCTTGACCTGCAGATCGAACAGCGCGTCCGGATCGAAATGCAGTTTCGTGTGATGCGCGAGACGGTGCACGAGCCGCAGTTTGTTCTGCCGCTTTGCTTCACGGAAGGCTTCGATAAAGCCGCTATCCGTGCGCAGGTTGCGCAACTGCTCCAGTTCAAACAGATTGCTGCGCCAGTGTTTGCCGATCTGCTGATCGATCAGCGAGGACAGCGACGGGCTCGCCTGCGCGAGCCAGCGGCGCGGCGTGATGCCGTTGGTGACATTGGTGAAGCGGTCCGGATAGATGCTTGCGAAGTCGGCGAAGATATCGCGCGTCATCAACTGCGAGTGCAGCTTCGACACGCCGTTCACCTTGTGGCTCGCAACGATCGCCAGATACGCCATCCGCACACGGCGCTGCCCGTATTCGTCGACGAGCGAAATGCGGCGGATCATCTCGGCGTCATGCCCTGATTGCTCGCTCACGTGCTTGAGAAACTGCGCGTTGATCTCGAAGATGATCTCGAGATGGCGCGGCAACAGCCGCGCGAGCAACTCGACGTCCCACGTTTCGAGCGCCTCGGGCATCAGCGTGTGGTTCGTGTACGAGAAGATCTGCGTCACATGCTTCCACGCCTTGTCCCACTGCAGATGGTGGACGTCCACCAGCAAACGCATCAGCTCGGGAATTGCCAGCACGGGGTGCGTATCGTTCAGATGCACCGCCACCTTTTCGGAGAAGCGCCCGAACGTGCTGTGCGTGCGCTGATAGCGGCGAATCAGATCCTGCATGGTCGCCGAGACGAAAAAGTATTCCTGCCGCAAGCGCAGTTCGCGGCCGGCCGGCGTCGAGTCGTCCGGGTACAGCAGGCGCGAGACGTTCTCCGACATGTTCTTCGTGTCGACCGCATTGCGGTAGTCGCCGCGATTGAACGCGCCGAGATCGAGCTCCTCGGCGGCGCGCGCCGACCATAGGCGCAGCGTGTTGGTCGCGTCGGTCGCGTAACCTGGAATGACGGTGTCGTACGCGGTGGCGTTCACGTGCTGGGTGTCGATCCATTCCACGTGTTCGCCGCGCTGCACCGTGCGGCCGCCGAAGTGAACCATGTACGTGACTTCGGGCCGCGGAAACTCCCACGGATTGCCCGCGCGCAGCCAGTAGTCCGGCGCTTCGACCTGCTCGCCGTTGACGATCTGCTGACGGAACATGCCGTATTCATATCGGATGCCATAGCCGAAGCCCGGAATGCCGAGCGTCGCCATCGAATCGAGAAAGCATGCCGCGAGCCGGCCGAGGCCGCCGTTGCCGAGCGCTGCGTCCGGCTCGATATCGATCAGCGCATCCATATCCACGCCCAGGCTCGCCAGCGCTTCCTTCATCTGGTCGTGGATGCCGAGGGCGAGCAAGGCGTTCGTAAAGGTCCGGCCGATCAGGAACTCCATCGACAGGTAGTAGACGCGTTTCACGTCCTGTTCGTATTGCAGGCGCGTGGTTTTCATCCAGCGCGCGACCAGCCGGTCGCGCACGGCGAGCGCCGCGGCGTGCAGCCAGTCATGCGGATGCGCGGTGACGGCGTCCTTGCCGACGCCATACATCATGCGATTGGAAATTGAGCGCCGTAGCGCGTCGACGGTACTGTTGAGCTGGTCGAATTCCAGATCGACGGCTGTCATCGAAGCCTCCGGGGAAAAAAAGACGCGACATACGCGAACCGCACAGATGACGGGCGGGAGGCGCGAGCCGGTCAGGCGGGTTAAGAAACAGAGTAGGTCATTTTACGACCACCGGACACCGGCGGGCGCGAGCGCCTGGTTATGCACATGCCATGCCCGCCGACATCAGCCGGCGCGCCGCTTTTTCGCACGCGCGAGGTGCAAGCCACGTGTGTGTGGCACTGCGCGCGTGCATCGGTTCCGCAAAACTGGCAAACGATTGCGAAACGCCCAATGCGCATTGAGTGAAAGGCCACGCCATTATTTTTTCGCCGCGTGACGCGCGGATGAAAGAGTGGGTGGCTCGACGCGTGGTCAAATCGGAGCACCTCGCCTGCAAGCGGGTTATGCCGGAATGGCGTGTGACGCCACGGGCGCGCAGTAGTTCGCAGACGCCCGGCGGGCTTGACCGTTAGTTGCATCCGTAAAGGCGTAATCGGCGCCCTGCCTCGCCCGAGTCCCAGCACGATTTCTGCGTCTCTGTAACAATCACTACATTCGCCGCGCGGCTGCCTGAAATGCCTCGAACGCTGCATTCGGGTCACGCGCGTCTGACGTCCCGCAACCTCTGCCACTCGCGCGCCGCGCGCCTCGACTCGTCCGGCTGCACGCAGGCATGCTCAACCCGTCGAGTCACCGCCTTGTCCGACAAACCCAGCGCCGTCCACCCTGCCCCGCCTTTTCCCGCGGACGTCCCCATGTCCGCGGCCAACCGCCGCGCGATGGCCGCGATCATGCTCGCCGTCGCGCTCGCCACGCTCGACACCGCCATCGCCAACACCGCGCTGCCGGCCATCGCCGCCGACCTGCATGCTGCGCCGGCGGCGTCGGTGTGGATCATCAATGCGTATCAGCTGGCGATGGTCGCGACGCTGCTGCCGCTCGCCGCGCTCGGCGATATCGTCGGGCATCGGCGAATTTATATCGGCGGGATTGCGCTTTTCACACTCGCGTCGCTGGCGTGCTCGCTCGCCTCGACGCTGCCGCTGCTGGCTGCCGCGCGCGTGCTGCAAGGCCTCGGCGCGAGCGCGATCATGAGCGTCAACACCGCACTGATCCGCTATCTGTATCCGCCGCACCGGCTCGGACGCGGTCTCGGCACCAACGCGCTGATCGTCGGCGTGTCGTTCGCGGTCGGACCAACGGTGGCGTCGCTGATCCTGTCGGTTGCCGCGTGGCCGTGGCTGTTCGCGGTCAATGTGCCGCTCGGCCTGCTGGCCTTGGGCTTCGCCTGGCCGGCGCTGCCGCACACCGAGCGCGGCAAGCACAACTTCGATCCGGTCGCGGCGCTTCTGAACGTCATCACCTTCGCCGCGCTGATCTTCGCGCTCGGCGAGGCGGCCCAGCGCGCGTCGACGCAACTGGTAGTGAGCGCGGCGGCGATTGCGCTGGTGTTCGGCTTCTTGCTGATCCGCCGCGAAGCGGGCCACCCTGCGCCAATGCTGCCCGTCGATCTGTTCAAGCGGCCGGTGTTCGCGTTGTCGGCGGTGACGGCCGTGTGTTCGTTCGCCGCGCAAGGGCTGGCGTTCGTCTCGCTGCCGTTCTACTTCGAAGACGTGCTGCATCGCAGCCAGGTCGAAACCGGCTTTCTGATGACGCCGTGGCCCGTGGTGGTCGCGCTGGCCGCGCCGCTGGCGGGCAACCTGTCCGACCGCTATCCGCCAGGACTGCTCGGCGCGATCGGTCTCGCGGTGATGTCGGCGGGCATGGCTTCGCTGGCGCTTCTGCCCGTGCATCCGCACGTGCTCGACATCGGCATTCGCATGGCGATCTGCGGCGCGGGCTTCGGGTTTTTCCAGTCGCCGAATCTGAAGGCGTTGATGGCGAGCGCGCCGCCGGAGCGCAGCGGCGGCGCGAGCGGCATCGTCGCGACCGCGCGGCTGCTTGGGCAAACCACCGGCGCGGCGCTGGTCGCGTTGAGCTTTGGGATTGCCGGGCGGCATGGGCCGACGCTGGCGCTGGGCACCGGCGCTTTCTTTGCGGGAGCGGCGAGCCTCGCGAGCGGGCTCAGGTTGCTCGCGCCGTCGCATCGGTCAGGCGTGCATGCGAAGGCGTCGATGAAATGAAAAAAGCGGGCGCGCTGGAGTGACAGTGCGTCCGCTGTAGTTTGCTGGGTTGCAGCTTCGTTCTGCTGCTTTGCTTTGCAGTGTTGCTCGCAGCCGGGTGGCGTTCGGCTTTATTCGGCTTTACCGCGCCGCGAAATACGCCTTCACTGCTGCGATAAACGTATCGACATCCCCGCGCGACACATCCTTATGCGTCACGAATCGGGACGCATACAGCATCTGCGTGAGAATGCCGCGCTCCTTGAGCCACGCTTCGAGCGGTGCGCAGTGCTGCTGCGGAAACTGCGCGAACACCATATTGGTCGCGACCGACTGCACCTTGACCTGATCGATCGCCTCCAGACCCGCTGCAAGATGCGCGGCGTGCGCGTGATCGTCGGCGAGGCGTTCGACGTTGTGATCCAGCGCGTACAGACACGCCGCCGCCAGCACGCCGGCCTGCCGCATGCCGCCGCCCAGCACCTTGCGCCAGCGGTGCGCCACGTCGATCAGTGCGCGGCTGCCGACCAGCACCGAGCCGACCGGCGCGCCCAGTCCCTTCGAAAAACAGACCGAGACCGAATCGAACGGCTCGCACAACGCCGCGACCGGTTTATCCGACGCCACTGCCGCGTTATAAACGCGCGCGCCGTCGAGGTGAGCGGACAGGCCGTGCTGACGCGCAAGCTGCACCGCCTCGGCGACATACCCCGCCGGCAGCACCTTCCCGCCGATGGTGTTTTCCAGCGCCAGCAACCGCGTGCGCGCGAAATGGTTGTCGATGGGCTTGATCGCCGCAGCGATCTTCTCCAGCGGGATCGAGCCGTCCGCCGCATTTTCGAGCGGTTGCGGCTGGATGCTGCCGAGCACCGCCGCGCCGCCGCCTTCATATTTATAGGTATGCGCCAACTGGCCCACGATGTATTCGTCGCCGCGCGCGCAATGCGCCATCAACGCCGCCAGATTGCTTTGCGTGCCGCTGGGGAAGAACAGGCCTGCTTCCTTGCCGGTGCGTTCGGCCAAGGTGGCCTGCAAACGCAACACGGTGGGGTCGTCGCCCCAGACATCGTCGCCGACTTCGGCGGCCGACATGGCCGCGAGCATCGCCGGAGTCGGACGGGTTACGGTATCGCTGCGCAAATCGATCATGTGTGTCCCTGTGCGTCTGTGAATGACAGCCTGTAGCAGCCGCTCGCCGTGGCGAACCGTCGCTATCGACGGGCGCCACGGCGGCGGCGGTTAGTCGCACAGTATATTCAATTAACGCTACGCTGAAATCGCGCTGGAAAGAAGCATCACCCGCCCGACTTGGGTAGCCATGCGAGCGGATCGACCGGCTGGCCGTTCTGGCGGACCTCGAACTGGATCGACGCCACCCCGCGGCTGTCCACTCCGACTTCGCCGATGGTTTGCCCTTGTGCAACTGCATCGCCTTCCTTCACGAGCAGTGTGCTGTTCTGTCCGTAGGCGGTGATCAGCGAGTCGTCGTGCTTGATGATGATGAGCGGTCCGTACGCCTCGATACCCGTGCCGGCATACACCACGCGGCCGGTGGCGGCCGCCTTGACCGGATCGCCGGCCCGCCCGCCGATCACGATGCCGTTCGATTTACCGGGCGCGAAGGCTCTCAGCACCGGCCCACGCACCGGCCATTGCAATACGCCCTGCTGCGGTCCGGCGGCTGCCATCGGCGCGCCGGGCGTGGCGGAACCGCTCGGCGCGACGGCGACCGGCGGCGTCACGACGCTGCCCGAGGCCATCGGCGGAGACACCCGCAGCACTTGCCCCGGTGTGACGGCGGCGTTGACCGGGAGGCCATTCCACGCCGCGATCTCCTGCGGCTTGTGGCCATACGCCGACGCAATGCCGTCGATGGTGTCGCCCGGATTGACCCGGTAGAAACCGGCGGGAACCGGCACCGTGCTGAGCGTGGTCGGGCGGGAAGGTGTAGTGCTGTAAAACGGCGTGCTCTCCCACGGCATGGTCGTACAGCCGCTGAATATCAAGCCGAGCGCGGCCGCTGCCAGCAACCGGGTCCCCGTCAATTGCCATGATCTTGTCATTTGATTTTCCTCGACATTTTTTCGATCAATCAGATTCAATCGATGCCCAAGCATTTGCCATGCCGCTCCTCTCGCGGGCGCGGCGGCGCTTATCCATTATGCCGCCGCGCGCGGTGAGAACCGCGCTGGCATGGCACCGGGCGGCCGCCAGAATTCAGACGCTGCCTTCTGCCTCGACCACCAGAATGCGCGCGACACCGATAGGATGCGCCACATGTTCGGTGCCGACCGATGCGTAGAACACGTCGCCCGTCTCCAGAATGGCCGACTGTTCGACGCCGCCTTCGCGATAACGCATCTCGACGCGGCCATCGAGCACGGCGAACACTTCTTCGCCGTCGTTGACATGCCATTTGTACGGGTGATCGGTCCAATGCAGGCGCGTCGTGATGCCGCGCATGTTGGCGATATCGAGCGCTCCCCAAGGGCGCGCCGCGATGAAATTCTTGCTGCGAATGATCTTCATGGTCACGAGGCAGTTGGAAAAAACGGCGCCGGCATGGCGTTCGATGCATCGGGCACGGCGGGCCGCCGGAACTGGCGCAGACGGGTTTCCGGCTGGCCCCATTATAGGTGCGCTGGACGGCAGGCTTACGCCAGCGGACGGTGCCGCGATTTGTGTGAGCATTGAATCCGCGGGGCGCTCGCCTATACTCGTTCTTGCTGCCCCGACGCGCCGAAAGTAAAACGTTTGAATTCTGCGAGGGAGTTGAGAATGAACAAAGCCACCTTTCTGGCCGTACAACTCCACGTCGACGATGTCGCGGCGTCGCCCGGGCTGGTCGAGTTGCTAAACACACACCTGGTTTTCGCCGCCGACGTGGCCGAGGCCGCCGACGCCCTCGTCCAGTTGGCCAGTATCGCGGGATTGTCGAGCGGCGTGGAGGCGAGCGTCGAGATTCCGGCAGTGGCGATCGAGCGGTTGCGCGAGGCGCTCGACAACCTGAGCGGCTACGACGAATCCTGGCTGCTCGCCCTCGAACCCAGCCGCGCATTATTCGATGAAATAAGCCGCCGGCATCGCACGCTGCACTAGAGCCGCGCTGGCGGATTGCATCCGGGTGCATCCGCCGCACCGCGCACCTTCGGCGTCCATTCAGCGGCGTCGCCGGTCCGCCACGTTTTGCTCACCGCTCGGCCTGGCTGATTCACCGGCAGCTTCACCGCCGGTGCCGTCTGCAGATTTCGGGCGACTCAACCGGAGGACCGCCGTGAAAAGTCTCCTGAACCGCCGCAACGTACTGGCAGGCCCATCACATCTCGTGCAGAACGCGCGAGAGAGTGCCTCCGATCCCGCCTCACCCGACAGCAGCGAGCACGCAACCTTGGCGGCGGCGTCCGACGGCTCACCGGCCGGTCCCGCGTTGCCGCGGCCGGTTCGTCCGGTAAGCGCCTTGCGGCCCGTGCCGGTGGTGCCGGCGCAGGTCGGCGTGCGCGGCGTGCAGATCGCCGACATCGCCGAAGTGGAATGGCTCGCGGAAGAGGAAGCGCTGGCGCCGTTTCGCGTCTTCCGCAGTTTCGACTATTCGGTCAGCCTGCTGTTCCACGCGAAGGAACTGGCGTACTACGTCGCGCTCTATGAGGACGGCTTGCTGTGGCGCGCGCTGAAGGCCGCCGATCTCGACGCCGCGGAAACCGCTTTTCATCATTTCGAGGAACAGGCGACGCGGCTCGCGGACGGCGAAACCCGGCGCGCCCAACTGGAGGCGCAGAACGAACAGTTGGCGCGCATGATCGCGCGCTCCGAGGCTCAGGCCGAACGGCTGCGCAGCGATCTGCAAAGGCGCGGCACGCACGAGCAGGCGGTGACGGCCCGCCAGCACCAGGTACGCAAGGAAGTATCGCAACTGGAAGCGCAGCGCGTGGCCGCGCAGGCTCATCTGAACAAGGCGCATCGGCAGATTCACCAGCTCAATCTGACGAGCAACGAAGCGATCCCACATTTGCCGAATCGATGAGCACCGCGCGCCGACGAGCGCGCACCGGCATCGCGTCGAACACCGGCGCCCTGGCCGCGCCGTAAACGACAAACGCCGCCCGGCAATCCGGACGGCGTTTCCATTTGCTTGCCGCCTTGCGATCAGGCGGCGCTTCCATCAGCTTCAGCGCAGATTAGTTGCCGAAGTAGACCGAATTACGGTCGTTGCTGCTCACCGGACGGCCCGCTTGCGAGCTGCCGGCGATCGGTGCGCCATAGCCGCTGTTCACAGCCTGAGCGGTGCCGTTTTGCGCATCGACGCGTGCTTGCGCTGCCTGGATGTTAGCCGGGTAGTTGATCTGATCGCCGACCGGGTTGTAACCGGCCTTTTCGAGTTGAACCAGTTCAGCGCGAACTTGAGCGCGCGTAACCGGCTGATTCGATTGAGCAAAGGAAGCGACAGGAGCGGCCAGAGCGGCGGCGACTACGACTGCAGAGATAAGAGCCTTCATGATGTAAACCTCCAGAACTTGTTTTTAATTCGCCGCGGTTTGTATTCCGTAGCGCTTAAGTAGAAGTTTAAGAAGGTCGACACTTAGGGGAAACCCCTAAAACAATGAAACTCTATTTCGAATTTAGCAACAGTAGCGGACCGCTGGCCTGGGAGGCCTGTCTTGGTCCTGGCTTTCAGCAATAATTCATCATCTTGCATTTGCAGCGTGTTTGCGGCCGGTCGCGCCCTGCTCCAAGGGCGCGACCGGCCGCGATTCAAACGCTCAGCTCCAGTTCGCGTGGAAGCTGCCCGGCTTGTCGATGCGCTCGAACGTATGCGCGCCGAAGAAGTCGCGCTGCGCCTGCACCAGGTTCGCCGGCAAACGCTCCGAACGATACGCATCGAAATACGCAATCGCCGACGCGAAAGCCGGCACCGGCACGCCCGCGTTGACCGCGGCCACCACGACCTCGCGCAAGGCTGCCTGGTAATTTTTGGCGATGTCGCGGAAATACGGATCGAGCAGCAGATTGGCGATCGCCTTGTCCTTCGTATAAGCGTCCGTGATCTTTTGCAGGAAGCGGGCGCGGATGATACAGCCGGCGCGGAAAATCTTGGCGATCGTGCCGTAATCCAGATCCCACTTGTACTCTTCCGACGCTGCGCGTAGCTGCGCGAAGCCCTGCGCGTACGAAATGACCTTGCTGAAGTACAGCGCGCGGCGTACCGATTCGATGAAGGCGTCGCGCTCGGCGCCGAGCGGCTTGGCCGCCGGGCCCTCCAGCACTTTGCTCGCGGCCACGCGCTGGGTTTTCAGCGAGGACAGCACGCGCGCGAACACGGCTTCCGTGATCAGCGGCAGCGGCGCGCCGAGGTCGAGCGCGTTCTGGCTAGTCCACTTGCCGGTGCCCTTCTGCGCGGCGCGATCGAGAATCACGTCGACCAGGTCCTTGCCGGTCTCGTCGTCTTTCTTGCTGAAAATCTTCGAGGTGATTTCGATCAGATAGCTGTCGAGCTCGCCCTGATTCCACTCGGTATAGACCTTGCCGAGTTCTTCGTTCGACAGACCCACCACCTGTTTGAGCACCGCGTAGCTTTCCGCGATCAGCTGCATGTCGCCGTACTCGATGCCGTTGTGCACCATCTTCACGAAGTGGCCCGCGCCGTCCGGTCCCATGTAGGCGACGCACGGTTCGCCGTCCGGCGCCTTCGCGGCGATCTCGGTGAGGATCGGCGCCACCAGATCGTACGCGTCGCGCTGGCCGCCCGGCATGATGGACGGACCCTTCAGCGCGCCTTCCTCGCCGCCCGACACGCCCGTGCCGATGAAGTGCAGCCCGGACTTCGCGAGGTCCTGATTGCGGCGGATGGTGTCGGTGAAATGCGTGTTGCCGCCGTCGATCAGGATGTCGCCCTTGTCCAGCAGCGGCTTCAACTGATTGATCGTGGCGTCGGTGCCTTCACCTGCCTTGACCATCAGCAGAATGCGGCGCGGTTTTTCCAGCGACTCCACGAATTCTTCCAGCGTGAAAGCCGGCACCAGCTTCTTGTCCGGATATTCGGCGATGAGTTCGTCGGTTTTCTCGCGGCTACGGTTGTACACCGACACCGCGTGGCCGCGGCTCTCGATGTTGAGCGCCAGATTGCGGCCCATGACCGCTAGCCCCACCACGCCGATTGCCTGTTTGCCCATGTGAATTCTCCAGAGTCCAAAAAATGTCGTGACGCCGCGCCGGAAAAAACGTCGGCGGGACGTCGAGGGTGAAAGAATAAAAGAAATGCCAGCTTGCCGCTCGTTGGTGGACAACGGGCAGCGTTTTCCACCGCGTCGAATCTGCGGTGGACCCGCGCTTGACCGCGTTCAATCGCGTTTGACGCGCGTCAGACTCGCGTCGCGTCCGCGCGTTTCCTGAACACCAGACTGAAATTGTTGGCGGGCATCGCGATCGGCTCATCGCACACCAGTCCGACCGACGCGCCCAACGCCACGACCTCCTCCATGTCGCGTACGCCCCATTCGGGATCGCGGCTGCGCAACTGCCGATCGAAGGCATCGTTGCTCGGAGAAGTATGCGCTCCGCCGCGTTTGTATGGGCCGTACAGGTACAGCACACCGCCGTCGACGAGACGGCGGCCCGCACCCGCGAACAGCGCCTGCGCCGCGCTCCACGGCGAGATGTGAATCATATTGATGCAGACCACGGCGTCGAGCGTGTCCACGCCCCAGTCCGGCTGATGCACGTCGAGCGCGAGCGCCGCGCGCACGTTCGTGAGCCCTTCGTGCGCGACCCACGCGCCGATCGAAGCACGCGCGTCGGCATCGGCGTCGCTCGGTTGCCAGTCGAGTCCGGGCATCGCGCGGGCGAACCAGATCGCGTGCTGGCCGGTGCCGCTCGCGATTTCGAGCACGCGGCCGTTGGCCGGCAGCACGGCGCGCAACACCGCGAGGATGGGTTCGCGGTTGCGTTCAGCGGATGGCGAATGTTGCCGCAGCGCCGGTTGGAAATCGGTCATGTTCAGCTTCGGTTCTGCTTCAGTTTCAGTTTCAGTCTCAGTACAGGGTCACACGCACGAGTTCGGCGAGTTCGCGATCATAGCGCCAGCCGGCCGGCCAGTGCAGTCAACGTCTGCGCGCACGGCGCGGTGATTTTCAACGACAACAATGGATCGGCGCGCGTGCGTCCCAGGTTGATGGCGACGACCGGCTTGCCTTGCTTTTGCGCCCACACGCAAAAGCGATAGCCGGAATAAACCATCAGCGACGAGCCGACCACCAGCACGGCGTCCGCCGTGTCGAGCGCGCGCGAGGCCGCCTCCACGCGCTCCTTAGGCACGCTTTCGCCAAAGAACACCACGGCGGGCTTGAGCAAGCCGCCGCAATTCGAACAGGACGGAATGCGGAACCCTCCGAGATCGTGCCATTCGAGATGCGCGTCGCCATCGGCGGCGGTTTCGGCGGTCACGTCGACGAGCGCGGGATTGTCCGCTTCAAGCGTCTGCTGGATCGACGCGCGCGAGTGCTGCATGCCGCAGTCCAGGCACGTCACACCGTCTATGCCGCCATGCAGTTCGATCACCTCGCGGCTGCCCGCCCGCTGATGCAGGCCGTCGACATTCTGCGTTACCAGCGTCGGCACATGGCCGGCCGCTTCGAGCCGGGCCAGCGCGGTATGCGCGGCGTTGGGCTGCGCGTGTGCGACCACCGGCCAGCCGACCATGCTGCGCGCCCAATAACGCTGGCGCATGGCGAGCGTGCCGAGAAACTCCTGCACCGTGATGGGCGGCGAGCGTTTCCATTCGCCGTTGTCGTCGCGATAGCCGGGAATGCCGGAGTCGGTGCTGATGCCCGCGCCGGTCAACACGAACAGCCGCGGATAACGCTGCACGAAGCGATGCAGGTCGTCCAGCGTGTGCGAGTCGTTCAGGGGTTCGAGAGGTGCGGACTGAAGGTCGGTCATGACGGGGCGTGGTGAAGTGCGGTGGCGGTCCCGAGGCAACGTCCCATGTGCCGCTCAGCGGTGCGAACGCGGCTTGCCGCTTCGCGGTTCGGGCTTGCGCTGGGCTTGCCGCGCTTGCCACTCAATGAGCGCGCTTCGATAACGTTCCAGCGCTTCGTCGTAGAGATCGAACACACATGGATTGCAGCCGCTATGACAACAGTCGTCGAGATCGGGCTGCACGGGCGGCACAGGCTGCGGGTCGTCCTTCGGTGTGGCTCGGGGCACGGCAAGTTGCGTTCCATCAAGGCGGGAAGCGGACAGTATAAGTTGATCCCGCGCCGCTTGCTGCTCGTGCGAAGCCGTCAGCCCCGGCCGACGAACGGCATCTTGCTCGCCATGATCGTCATGAATTGCACGTTCGTCGAGAGCGGCAGTTCGGCCATGTGCAGCACCGCGTCCGCGACGTGCTGAACGTCCATCAGCGGCTCGACCGCGATCTCGCCGTTCGCCTGTGGCACGCCGCGCGCCATGCGCTCGGCCATTTCCGTCGCCGCGTTGCCGATGTCGATCTGACCGCACACGATGTCGTATTTGCGGCCGTCGAGCGACACCGCTTTCGTGAGCCCGGTGATAGCGTGCTTGGTCGCGGTATAGGCGATGCTGTTCGGCCGCGGTGCATGCGCCGAGATGGAACCGTTATTGATGATGCGTCCGCCGCGCGGATTCTGCGTTTTCATCAGACCGAAGGCCGCGCGCGTGCACAGGAACACGCCGGTCAGGTTGGTATCGACTATTGAGCGCCACTCGTCGATCTCGAGTTCGTCGATATCGACGGGCGAGCCGTTGCGGCCCGCGTTGTTGAACAGCACGTCGAGCCGGCCGCGGCGCGTGCGGATCGTCTCGAACAACGCGGCGACGCCATCGGCGCTAGTGACGTCGCACGCCACCGCGAGCGCGTCGCCGCCGAGTTGCTGCGCTTCTCGAACGACGGCGTCGAGCGGCGCCTGACGGCGGCCGGCCAGCACGACGCTATAACCGTGCTCCAGCAGCTTGAGCGCACACGCGCGGCCGATCCCGCTGCCCGCGCCCGTCACCAGCGCGACCTTCTTGATTCCCGTATCCGTCACGTCACGTCTCCTCGTAGTCAGTGGATGCTGAGTGCAGACAGTCTGCACGCGAACCGCCCGTCGCGGGGTACGGCGTCTTTCGGCGCGCTTTCATTATTTGCCGTTCCTGTCGACGGGCGCGTCGGTATACGCATCAATGGTATCGTTTGCCGTTGCGCGCCGCGCGCGCGATTCAGCGCCTTCCCAGGAAGGAGGAAGGAAGACAGGAAGCACGCTTTATGAAAGAACTCTCCACGCCGCCGCATGGCGTCCACGACGTGCCGTCACGCCGCTGGCCGCAAACCGGTTATCCCGCGATGCTCACCGCCACCGCCGCATGGCATGTCATCGTGCTGGCGGGATGGCTGATCGCGCCCGCCGCATGGCCCTGGTGGCTCGCCGCGATTTTTGTGAATCATGCCATTTTCACGGTAGCGGGCCTGTTGCCGCGCACCTCGCTGCTCGGTCCGAACTGGACCCGCCTGCCGGCCCATGCACGCAACGCCGACGCGATCGCACTGACCATCGACGACGGTCCCGATCCGGCCGTCACGCCGCACGTGCTGGACCTGCTCGACGCCTTCGGCGTGCATGCCACGTTCTTCTGCATCGGCGCGAAGGCGCAGCGTTACCCGGAACTCGCACGCGAGATCGTCGCCCGTGGCCATGCGCTTGAAAACCATTCGCAGGTTCACGTCCACACGTTTTCCGTGACGTTGCCGGGCGCCCTCACGCGCGAAATCGATGCGGCACAACGCACGCTCGAAGCCTTGAGCGGCGAACGGCCGATGTTCTTCCGCGCGCCGGCCGGCTTGCGCAACATCTTTCTCGAACCGGTCTTGCGCAAGCTCGATCTGCGACTCGCGGCATGGACGCGGCGCGGCTACGACACCCGTGAGCGCGATCCGCGGGTGGTTACGCGACGGCTGCTCGATGGCCTCGCGCCACGCGACATTCTGCTGCTGCACGACGGCAACGCCGCCCTCACCGCTGAAGGCACGCCGTTGATCCTCGCCGTGCTGCCGCGTGTGATCGACGCGGCGCGGCAACGGCATCTGCGTTTCGTCACGCTGCGCGACGCGCGCGTGAACGACTGAAGCGCGGTAACGCATATGGGCGCAGGCCACTCGGCTCATGCGCGTTGCAGGTTACGCGGCTTGCACGCAGTTCATCGCGCAGCGCAGCGCGATCATCGCCGCTACATGCGAAAATCCGCCGCCATGTCTTCGTCGGTGCGCGCCTCGAGCTGGCCGCTGCGGCACGCTTTCAGGAACACGTCGTAATCGCGCTCCACCTGGTCCGCGTAGGCGGCCGCATAGCCGGTGAGCGCTTCCGCGAACTGGTCGCCACGGCCGATATACGCGCTGACTTCAATCGCCTGCCCGCTCGCCTTGGCATGCGCGCGCGCCATGATCCAGCCGCATAGCCGCGCATAGCCTCCCAGCAGTTCGATATCGAACAGCTCGATGTTCGCCGAGAGCTTCATATCGCGTAGCTGCCGGAAATAGAAATGCCGCCCGAGCGGCCCCGTCGCCCAACCGAGAAAGATATCGCTCGCGGCCTGCAGCATGCGCTGTCCCTGCACGACGCGCTCGCCCTCGTGCTTGTGGGCTGGCGACTTGTAGAACCGCGCGATCACCGAAGGCCGCGCCTCCTTCATTTGCAGGAACAGCGGCTTACCCATGTGATCGGCCAACAGCACCACCATGCAGCGCGTGCCGACGCTACCCACGCCCACCACCTTGAACACGATATCCTGCACGGTGAAATGACTGAGCAGTTCGCGCCGGTCATGCGACATCGTCTTCAGGTACTCGGCCCACATGCGTTCGAGCATCTTGCGCGAGTTCCCGGTTCTGTACGCTTCGGTTTCTTCCTCGGTGAACAGCGTGTTCGCACCGAGCACATGGAACAGCGCCGGCGGCGCGTCGCGAATCGTCCAGCGTTCGCCGTCGCGCTCCGCCATTTTCTCGAGCAGATTTTCGTGCGTCCGGCTCGCGGCTTTTTCCATGCCGCGCCGCACGGCGCGGCGGGCTTCCGGCGTCAGCGCGGTTTCCGCCATGCGGTCGAAGGTGATGCGGTCGTACCAGAGTTCGAGCGCGCCGCATTGCGCATACTGCGACATGCGATCGCGGTATTCGGTGACCGCCGTCATCACGAGATTTTCCGCCGCGCCCCGACTCAAACGCATATGACGCGCGGCGACGACGAGGCTCGCGGTCAAACGCTTGAGGTCCCACTCGAACGGTCCGACCGATACCTCGTCGAAGTCGTTCAGATCGAAGATGAGTTGCCGCTCCGGCGTAGCGAAACCGCCGAAATTCATCAGATGGCCGTCGCCGCAGATTGGCATGGTCAGACCGGAGTCACGCACCTGGCTAAGGTCGTGCGCCTGCAGAAGCGCGGTGCCGCGAAAAAACGTGAAAGGCGAGGCGGCCATGCGTCCATAGCGCAGCGGCACGAGGTTGTGCACGCGATCCTCGCTGCTTTGCCTGAGCAACTCGATCGGGTTGCGACGCAGTTCGCCTACCGCCTTATGGCTCGAACGTTTCGAATGCTCGCGAGCGGCGCGGCCCCGGGCCTCCCGTTCGGCGATGGTGCTGGCTTTCATGCTGTTCTCCGTTTTTCCGGTTCTTGACTAGCGGTTCGAGAGACTGCTTCTGCTGGCACGACGACATCCGGCGACTGACGCATGAGCCCTCACCAACGATAGCCCAGACCGCCAAAAATCACATCCGAATCGCGATCATAACGGGTCACGACGCGGTTCCATTCGAGCCGCGCGTTCCAGTGCCCGGTCAGCCGATAGGAGCCCGCAATCGTGACGAGGCCGGAGAACTTGCCGGCGCCCGGCCCGGGGGTCGCGCTGTTTTCGTTCTCGTTGATCGCATAGTAAGCGCCGAGGCCGACCGCCAGCGAAAACTTGTCGTCGAGAAACGCGCGCGTGGCCCACAACTGGCTCGTCAGGCCATCGCGCCGCGCCACCTTGCTGCTGCCTTCGTGAAGATAGCCGACTGTCACGTCGAGATACTTCGCGAGGCCGCGCCGGTACTCGACTGCGCCGCCCAGCGCAGTCGGCGAACTGGTCGAGTTGACGATGGTTTTGCCGAGATACACCGCTACTTCGTTATTGGTGACCTTGTGCGCGCTGCCGCTCGCCCAGTCGCGCGGACCAGGCGAGCCCGGCGCGTCGAGCTGATAGCCGACGCCGAACATCACGCCGCTCGAATCCGGTCCGCGCTGAACGTGCACGCGATTCAACTGAAGCTGCGTAATCCACCGGTTCGACGCGTAGTACGCGGCGCGGACGCTGTACACCACACCCCAGCCGTGCGTGTTGGAATAGCTGCCGCCCTGCTCCGCGGTGGTCGTATCGAAATAGCGATAGGGGCCGACACCGGCTTGCAGCACGAATTGCGGACTGCCCACGGGAATGCGCGCCCACAACTGGACCATCTGGCCGTCGCGGTGATGGTTGGGAATATGTCCTTCGTTGAGCCAGGTGAAGCTCGCGGCGAAATATTGCCCGAGGCCTTCCTGATAGTTGAAGGCCCACGTATAGGTGTTGATACTGCTCGCGCGCGATCCGCCGCCGAATAGCGAAAATTCCTGGGCGTCACTGAGCGCGGGAATGAACAGCAGACCGGCGCCCGTGAGGCAGGCGGCGGCCTTGTGACCCAGCCAACGTTGAGCAGCAGATGTCGAGGCTCGCAAAGGGGATTCCTCTCCGGTTGAGTCGCTGGCGCTGCCGGTGTTCGTGATCGGCGGGGCACGGTTACGCGGCAAGGCTCGCACATGAGTGGCCGGCGATGCAAATTGCACGTCATGCTAGCAGACCGGTCGGTATAAAGGTTACGTATCCTCTTTGCATCAGCGGGGCATAGTGACTCGGGTTATACCGGGATCGGCCAATACAGGTTGCAATGGCAACGATCGCGAAACGCGGACAAATTTACCGGCGCTTTTTCGAAAACTAACTGATTAGTGAATTTTCGGCGTTTCACGCGGACGAGCACTTCAGCAACGGCGAATTCAGCCGTTTACCCATACATGCAAAAACTTTTGTGACGCACCAGAAAAGTCCTCGAAACAGGACCTGCTCTGATCGAGCATGCGCCGCGCAAGATAATCGGAGAGAGTATGTTTGTTGCAATCGGGTGGCTTCTGGTGATCGGTTCTGTGATCGGTAGCTTTATCGGCGTGGGCGGGCACTTGCCGGCGCTGCTTCAGCCCTTCGAATTACTGTGTATTTTTGGTGCGGCAATCGGCGCGTTTGTCGTGAGCAATCCGACTTCCACGCTGCGCAAAACCATCAAGGCGATTCCGTCATGTTTCAAAGGTGGCGGCTACACCAAGGAAAAATATCTGGAGCTGATCGCGCTGCTTTATGAACTGCTTCAGAAGGCGCGCAAAGAGGGCATGATGTCGCTCGAAGCCGAGGTCGGTGCGCCGGAAGAAAGCGTGATTTTCCAGAAGTATTCGCACGTGCTGGAAGATCATCATCTGCTCGACTTCATTGTCGATTATCTGCGCATGATGTCCGGCGGTAATGTGAACGTGCTCGAAGTGCAGGACCTGATGGATGAGGAACTGGCCACGCATCACGCGGAAGCATCGGTCGCGGCCAACGCGATTCAGAAGATGGCCGATGGCCTGCCCGCCTTCGGCATCGTCGCCGCGGTCATGGGCGTCGTTCACACCATGGGTTCGGTGGGCGCACCGCCCGCCGTGCTCGGCGAGATGATCGCCGGCGCGCTGGTCGGCACATTCCTCGGCATTCTGCTCGCATATGGCTTCATCGGCCCCATGGCCGATCTGCTCAACGCAAAGGGCCGCGCCGAAGCCAAGCCGTACCAGTGCGTGAAGGCGGTGCTGCTCGCGTCGCTCTCCGGCTATGCGCCGCCGATCGCAGTCGAGTTCGGCCGCAAGGTGCTGTTCACCGCCGACCGTCCGAGCTTCCAGGAACTCGACGACGCCGTGCGCGCCACCAAGATGCCGAAGTCGGCCTGACGCGGAGCGGCATGATGAGCGAAAGAAGATCGCGCGCCTCGCAGGAGGAGCGGGCGCCGGCGCCGGTGATCGTGCGCCGTTCGAAAAAAGCCGCCGACCATGGCGGCAATCACGGCGGCGCATGGAAGATCGCCTACGCCGATTTTGTCACCGCGATGATGGCGTTCTTCCTGCTGATGTGGCTGCTCGGCTCCACGTCGAAGTTTGACAAGCAGGGTATCGAGGATTATTTCAACACGCCGCTGTCGAGCCTGCTCGGTGGCAATGAAGGCACAGCCGCCGCGCGTCCGAGCGTGGTGCAAGGCGGCGGCCGCGACATCTCCGATACGACGCCTGCAGTCGGCAGGAAAAGCCAGGCCGAACCGACGCCGCCCTCCGCGGCCACGCCGTCGGTGACGCCGTCCGATGCGGCGCGTCTCGAGCAACTGAAGGCGAAGCTCACCGCCTTGATCGAGCAAAGCCCCACTTTGAAGGCGTTCAAAGATCAGATCCGCATCTCGATCACGAACGAAGGATTGCGTATCGAGATCGTCGATTCGCAGAACCGGCCGATGTTCCCTTCCGGCAGTTCGAAGCTTCAGCCGTATGCGGTGACGATCCTCACGCAGATCGGCGCAGCGCTGAACGACGTCGACAACCGCGTTTCGATCGCCGGCCATACCGATGCGGTGCCATACACCGCGGGCCCGGAAGGTTATTCGAACTGGGAGCTGTCGTCGGAACGCGCGAACGCCGCGCGCCGCGCGCTGGTCGCCGGCGGCATGCATGGCGAAAAGCTGCTGCAGGTGCGCGGACTGGCCGACGTATTGCCGCTGAACAACCATGTCGCCGACGAACCGACCAACCGGCGCATCAGCATTCTGGTGTTGAACAAGGCCGCGGAACTCGCCTTCTTTCACGACGGCGGACGCACCGCGATCGACGAAGCCACGCCGGCAAGTTCAGCCATCCCCGCAGTGGTCGCACGCTTGCAGCCCGTGACCGGTTCGCATAGCACGCCGTAGCATTTTCCGGCCGCGCGTCCGATAGATTTGGCGGGTGCGCTCGATAACGCACATTGATCAGCACCTGTGTGTATAAAATCGAACCCATGCGCCCCGCCCTTTCCGAGCAACGGGAGCCCGAACTTCCGCTGCATACGCCCAGTGTGTCGTCGGTGACACTCGCCGCGATCATCGCCCTCATTGCGTGGATTTCGATCGTCGCGCAAGCCGAGGTCACGATCGATCGCACGCTCGCCCGCGGGCTCACCGTGCTCGACGGCCTCGCCCGCATGAGCAGTTACCTCACCAATCTCACGGCGCTCGCCTGCGCGATCTGTTTTACCTGTGTGGCCTTGCGTAGGCACAGATCGGCGCCCGCGCGCTTTTTCCGGCAGCCTACCGTCGTCACCGCCGTGGTGGTGTACATGGCATTCGTGGGGATCGCCTACAACCTGCTGTTGCGCGGTTACTGGACGCCCACGGCATTGCGGATGCTGCTCAACGAATCGCTCCACAGCGTCTTGCCCATGCTCTCCGCGCTTTACTGGGTGCTGTTCGTGCCGCGCTTTCATCTCAAGCTGCGGCATTGTCTGTGGTGGCTGGTGTATCCGCTGACCTACCTCGGCGTGACATTCTGGCGCGGGCGTTTGTCCGATTTCTACCCTTATCCGTTCATCA
Source organism: Paraburkholderia sp. BL17N1 (assembly GCF_003634175.1). Lineage (NCBI taxonomy): Bacteria > Pseudomonadati > Pseudomonadota > Betaproteobacteria > Burkholderiales > Burkholderiaceae > Paraburkholderia > Paraburkholderia sp. BL17N1. Next base: position 2,339,990 of record NZ_RBIW01000002.1, on the reverse strand, counting down.
ATGTCGACAGGCTCGGGTTCACGCACGCGGCGGTGAATTCGGCGCTGCTGTTCGGCGGCTTCCTGATGCTGATGGCCATCTTCGTGGGGATCAATTCCCGGCGGCGCCACTGAGCGCCCGTCCGGCGCCGCCTGTTTGCCTTTTTCGCTCGGGCGCGCTTCTTGCGCCCTGTCTGGTGAACGTAAGTCGCGCTTTCCGGCGCGGCGTACGTGAGACCTTGGTGTGACAGCGTTGCGATCGCAATGGCTCACACGTAAATTTGACAATGGGAGCAAAACCGTATGGACACCAATTCGGCAGCCAATTCAGCGGAAGGCACGGTCAAGGAAGTCGCGGGCAAGGTACAGGGCGCCGTCGGCGACGTGCTGGGCGATACCGGCACGCAACTGGCCGGCAAGGCGAAAGAGCTCAGCGGCAAAGCCCAGCAACTGGCCGCGAGCACGACGAGTCTCGTGCGTGAGACCACGGCGGAAAGCCCGTTCACCGCGATCGCGGTGGTGGCGCTCGCCGGTTTTGTGGCCGGCGCGCTGTGGGCGCACGGTGCGGCGGGACGCGACTATCGCCGTTGATTTTTGACGGGGTTGACCACGGGGCGATCTGCTTCAGGCGATCGCCCGTTCCGCGTTCGTATACCGCCGTTTGTACAGCGCCGGTTTTGCACCGTTTTACGCGTCGCCTTTTTTGCGACGCCCCGCGCCCATCTCCAATTCCACCCACGTAGGCGCATGATCGCTCGCGTGCGGCTCGCCCCGCACCCAGCGATCGACGCCCGCATCGCGCATGCGCGGCGCGAGGTCGGCGCTCAGCAGCAGATGGTCGATGCGCAAGCCGGAGTTCGTGTCCCAATGCCGGCGGAAATAGTCCCAGAAGGTGTAGACCCGCTCGTCGCCGAAACGCGTTCGCAGCGCGTCGGTCCAGCCTTGCGCGAGCAGCCGCTGGTAACGCTCGCGGCTCTCAGGTTGCAGCAGCGCGTCCTTCAGCCAGGAGCGCGGGTTGTAGATGTCTTCGTCGGTGGGCACCACGTTGAAGTCGCCAGCCAGCACGACCGGATGAGCGCTTTTGTACAGCTTCGCCGCGTGCCTGATGAAATGGTCGAACCACGCCAGCTTATAGTCGAACTTGGGGCCCGGTTGCGGATTGCCGTTCGGTAGGTAGAGGCACGCCACCAGCACGCCGCCCACTGCGGCTTCGAGATAGCGGCTGTGCGTGTCGTCCTCGAAACCGGGCAGGCCACGGCGGCTCTCCAGCGGCGCTTCGCCTTTCGACAGAATCGCCACGCCGTTCCATGCGCTTTGCCCTTGCCAGATCGCGCCGTAGCCCGCGTCGCGCAGTTGCTCCACGGGAAACGCGCTGTCCACCGCTTTGAGTTCCTGAAAACAGACGATGTCGGGCGCCTCGCGCTCGAGCCACTGCAGAAGCGCCGGCAGGCGCGAGCGGATCCCGTTGATGTTGAAGGTCGCGATTCGAAGCCTGGCCACGGCATGTCCTCCCTGCAATGCGTGCTATTGCGCCGCTGCGTCGCACCACTCGATCGCCCATGACCTCGCGCATGAAATGGCATCCGCCTGGTCCGAAAAGGCGTCGATGTCGCCGGAATCGTGCGACTGGACGTGCTCGTTTTTGCGCGGCGCGCGAGTGATCTTCGCTCTCGCGTAGTAGAGGCCGTCGTCATGGCGGGCGCGGCAATCGATATGAAAATGCCGGTAGTCGAACTGCATTCGCTCTCCTTTGAACGCGCTTCACTGCATCTGCCGTAGCATCGCTTATACCCGGGCAGTTGTCTTCACAGCACGACGGCAATCGCACGCGCCGACCTCGCGCGCGTGATTGCCGTCGTTGTGAGGCCGCGCGTGCAGTCGGCGCGAGTCAGTTCGGCACGTTCACGGCGCCGTTGGTCACGGTGATCGCATTGATGCCCGGACTCGCCGCGATCGCCGGCAGATTGGCCGTGGTCAGCGCGGGGGCGGCGCCGGCCGTGCCGCCACGGGGCACCGTGTGAATCACCTGCGACGGCGGCAGCGGCGTACCGCTCTTCAGATGACTCCACATCAGATTGAGCGCCTGAAGATTGTAGTAATGCAGCGGCACGAAGCGCGAGTCGAACCCCGCCACGCCGAGGAACGCATCGAAATGCTGGGCGTTCGTCACTTCGTAGAACGAGAGCTTGCTCGCCCCGCCTTCGCTCAATTGATTCAGGCCGAGATACGGCCGCGACGCATGGTTGATCGGCACCAACGCATCCGCGCGGCCCTGCACGATGATGGCAGGCTTGCCATGCAGATTCGCGTTCACGCGAATGGCCTCGACGCTGTTGGCCAGCGTGCCGTTCGTCCACAGCGTACGCAGGCAGGAGGCGCCCGAGTAACTGCCGTCGGGGGTCGCCAGCCGGTGGTCCGCCGCTCCGCCGCCCGAGTTGAAGACGAGGTTGATGCCGTTGGTCGGCGGCACCCCGTTGCCATTGCCGAACACCGTCAGCATCGGTGACACGGCCGGTGTCACGCCGGCTGTTCCCGTCGCGCTCGTCGTGCCGAAGCTGAAATCGCAAAGGTTGGCGGTGACACTCGCTTTCGCGTACGCATTTGCGTAAGTCACTGCAACAGCCGGCACCGCTTGCGAGTCCCACATCGGCGCTTGCAGCAGATCGGAGTCGGTCTGATAGCCGTTTTGATGCAGCAGCGCCAGCGCGTTGATCGCCTGGGTCGTCACGTCCCCACCCGCGATCACGCCGGCGCTAGCGAGCGATGCGCAGCGGGCGGTGCGAATCGCCGTGGTCGTGGCGAGCGGCAGTGCCGTCAGATACGGTGCGCCGGCCGCGGCGGGCGCGAGCGCCGCGCACGGTTGCAACTGGTTGGCGAGCGTCATGTAGTCGGCGAGCGGCTTGCCGAATGCACCGACGGGCACGCCGCCCTGAGCCACCGACACCTGCGCGGGCAAGCGCAAATTGATCTGCGGTTCGCCGACGACAACCGCGGTGATCCAACCGGACGTGTCCTGTTCCGCCGCCGCGAGCGACGCGCCGCCGCCATTGCTCACCGAAGCCGCAATCGTCGTGATGCTACCGCCCGCGTAACGCACGGTACGGGTCGAACCGTTGAGCGCACCATACGAATCGTTGAGCGCCCAATACGCGAACTGGATCGCCTCCAACGTATCGTTGCCCCAATCCTTCTCGGGATTCTGCTGCGAGTGCGCATGCTTGAACGCGTAGCGATTCGGAAACTGGCTGTTGAAAGTTGCGAGATCGGTGTTGCCCAGGTTGGCCGTGAAGAGGCTGGCCTTGCCCGCGGCGGTGGCATCCTGCAAGGTGCCGTCGATCAATGTGACCCGATTGGACGACAGTTCGTGCGCACCGTTGCCACTGCCTTTGTCGGTGTACGCCACCGCGCAACCTCGCTTGAGCCCCCACTCGCCGGCGGCGGAAATCGCGCCGTACACGCCGCGCGAACCAGATGACGTCGCCGTGACTATGCACGGCTGATCAGGATTAAAGCTCGCTGGAATCTGCACCAGCATGGTGACGTTCTGCGTGCCGCTGCCGTCGTCGGCGTAAGCGAGATATTCCTTGCCGGCGATCTTGCCTTCGCCGAGCGTGTCGTTGCCGTTCAGATCGACATTCGGCCCCCAGAAGCGTCCGTAGCCGCCGTTCGCCGTCATGTCGACGAGCGCGCGATAGTTCGACCAGATGGCGAGGCGGCGGAGTTCGGCGGCGGTAGGTTGCGCAGCGTTGGCAATGGCCGGCGCGGCAGTCGATCCGAGGCCGGTTTTGCCGAGGCCCGCGGTGAGCAGGTCGTCGGTATTGCCGTCGTAGGATTGGCTCTTGACCGATGCGGTGGTGATAAAGCTGGGCAGCGTATTGGCTTGCGGTGGCGGGCTACTTTCGCTACCGCCGCTGTGGCATGCAGTCAGCACGACTGCCACCGCCAACATGATCGCCAGGGTTGGCACAACCGGGACCGGTCGTTGCGTGGGCTCGACTCTGAGATTGGACTTCACGTTTTTCGTCTCCGATATTTGCTAATACCGTTGTGAATGCAACGGCACCGAAATTGCCGCGTACTGTCCAATGGATCGCGACGCTTCGGATACCGACGCATCGCTAGCCTGCATTGACCTTTCAATGGAGTCAATAGACGTCATGTCTTCGCATAACGAAAGTCAGGATCCGGGCGACGTCCAAGCCGCCATCCCAACACAACCTTCACGCCGCCGCTTTCTTCAATCTGCTGCCGCTGCCGCCACGGTGGGCGCGGCGCCGCATCTGCGCGCGCAGACCCAAACCCCGACCGCGCCGCCGGCTCAGGTTCAGCAAGCGGTGCCACCGCGTCCGGTCACGCTGACCGTGAATGGGCGCGCATACACGCTGCAACTCGAGCCGCGCGTGACCTTGCTCGATGCATTAAGGGAATACGCGGGTTTGATGGGCACAAAGAAGGGCTGCGATCGCGGACAGTGCGGTGCATGCACGGTGCTCGCCAATGGCCGCCGTATCAACTCCTGCTTGACTCTCGCGGTGATGCATGAAGGCGAGACCATCACGACGGTCGAAGGGCTTGCCGCCAACGGCGCATTGAGTCCGATGCAGCGCGCCTTCATTGAACACGATGCCTTTCAATGCGGTTACTGTACGCCCGGGCAGTTGTGTTCCGCGACCGCCCTTCTGAACGAATTCCGCAACGGCACCGCCAGCACCGTCACGGCCGATGTCCGCAGCCGCCCCGCCCAACTCTCCGACGACGAAATCCGCGAACGCATGAGCGGCAACATTTGCCGCTGCGGTGCCTACGCGAATATCGTGGCCGCCGTACGCGCGGTGCATGAAGGTGGCGGCCAGAACAACGGCACCAACACCCCTAACGCCTGAGGGAGCGACAGCATGGATGCGATCTCATACGAACGCGCCGGCGATGTCGCCGGCGCAGTGCGGGCAGCGCAGCAGCCGGGGGCGGTGTTCATCGGCGGGGGCACGAATCTGCTCGATCTGATGAAGGGCGGCGTAGCGCGGCCGATGCGGCTAATCGATATCACGCATATCGGCGGACTCGATACGGTCACCACACTGCCGGACGGCGGCATCCGGCTCGGCGCGCTGGTGCGCAACAGCGATGCCGCCAACCACGCGCTGGTGCGCGAGCAATACCCGTTGCTCTCGCAAGCATTTCTGGCGGGCGCGTCGTCGCAATTACGCAATATGGCGACCGTCGGCGGCAATCTGCTGCAACGCACGCGTTGCGGCTACTTCTACGACACGGCCTTCACGCAGTGCAACAAGCGCATGCCGGGCAGCGGCTGCGCGGCGCTCGACGGCCACAATCGCACCCATGCGATTCTCGGCGCGAGTCCGCAATGCATCGCGGTGAATCCGTCGGATATGAGCGTGGCGCTTGCCGCGCTCGATGCCGTGGTGCGCGTGAGCGGCCCGGCCGGCGAGCGAACCATTGCGTTCGCCGACTTTCACCGGCTTCCCGGCGACCGGCCCGATGTCGACACCACGTTGCAGCCGGGCGAATTGATTACCGCCGTCGATCTTCCGCCGCCGCTCTTCAGCGCGAACTCGCATTATCTGAAAGTGCGTGACCGCGCCAGTTACGCATTCGCGCTGATCTCGGTCGCCGCCGCCTTGCAGATGGACGGCGTTCGCGTGAAGACCGCGCGCATCGCGTTGGGCGGCGTCGCGCACAAACCGTGGCGCACGAGTGTCGCGGAACAGATGCTCAACGGCCAGCCGCTCACGCAGGCAACGCTGAATAACGCCGCCTCGGCCGCATTGCGCGAAGCGCGGCCGCAGCGCGAGAATCGCTTCAAGGTGGAGCTCGCGCAGCGTGCGATCGTGCGCGCCGTGAACCAGGCCGCCGGGCACGCGGGAGGTGTCGCATGAATCTCATCGGCCAACCCGTCGACCGGATCGACGGCCTGCTCAAGGTCACCGGCGAAGCCCGTTACGCCGCCGAATTTCCCGAAGCGCGTCTCGCACATGCGGTGCTCGTCACCAGCACGATCGCGCGCGGCACCATTGCATCGATCGATGCGAGCCGCGCGCAGTCACTGCCCGGCGTGCTGCTCGTGATGACGTATCAGAACGCGCCGCGTCTGCCGAACGGCGGCAAGGCCGCATTGGCGCCGCCCGCGGGACGCCGCCTTTCGCTGCTGCAGGACAATCAGATTCACTACAGCAACGAACCGGTCGCCGTGGTGGTGGCCGACACGCTTGAACACGCCACCGACGCCGCGCATCAATTGCGCATCACGTATCAGAGCGGCGCAGCGACGCTGGACTTCGCGCAGGCCAAGCCAAACGCGCACGCGCCGGACAAGCCGCAAGGCCGGCAAACCGACACGCGACGCGGCAGCTTCGACGACGGCCTGCAAAGCGGTGCGGTACGCGTGGACGCGACGTACACCACGCCGATCGAACATCACAACCCGATGGAGCCGCACGCCACCATGGCGCGTTGGGACGGTCCGCAACTCACGCTCTACGATTCGACACAAGGCGTCAGCAGCGCGGCGCAGGCAATCGCCAGAACGCTCGGCGTTTCGCCCGCCGATGTGCGCGTGATTTCGCCATTCGTGGGCGGCGGCTTCGGTTGCAAGGGCTCGTCGTGGTCGCATGTGTCCTTGTGCGCGATGGCGGCGAAACAAACCGGGCGCCCCGTGCGGCTCGTACTCGAACGGCCGCAGATGTTCGGGCCGGTCGGCGCGCGGCCGCGCACAGAACAGCATTTCGTGCTCGCCGCGCGCCACGACGGCACGCTGACCGCGATGCGCCACGACAGCATCTCGAACACCTCTGTGATCGAAGACTGGACCGAGACCTGCTGCATGGTCACACGCATGCTGTACGCGGTGCCGAACCAGGTGACCACGCACCGCATCGTGCCGCTCAATCTCGGCACGCCGACCTTCATGCGCGCGCCGGGTGAGACGACCGGTTCGTTCGCGCTCGAATCGGCCATGGACGAACTCGCGGCGGCCTTGAAGATGGACCCGCTCGCGCTGCGCATCAAGAATTACGCCGAGGCCGATCCGCAGGAAAACAAGCCGTGGTCGGGCAAATCATTGCGCGAGTGCTATCTGACCGGCGCGGAGAAATTCGGCTGGTCGCGCCGCTCGCCGGCGCCTCGCTCGATGCGCAACGGCAGCACGCTGATCGGCATGGGCATGGCGAGCGCGACCTATCCGGCCAATCGCAGCGAAGCCAGCGCCCTTGCGCGGATCTTGCCGGACGGCACCGCGATGGTCGCCTCCGGTACGCAGGATATCGGCACCGGCACCTACACCGTGATGACCCAGGTGGCCGCCGACGCACTCGGCTTCGCGCCGGAGAACATCCACTTCGCGCTCGGCGATTCGTCGCTGCCCAGAGCGCCGGTGTCGGGCGGATCGCAGTCGGCCGCGAGCGTATCGCCGGCCGTGCGCGACGCGGCGAGCCAGGCGCGCAGCCAGTTGATCGCGCTCGCGCTTGCCGATCAGGCTTCGCCCGTGCACGGCATCGCGCTCGACGACATCACCGTGGAAAACGGCTGGGTGATGAGCCGCTCGCAACCGGGCAAGCGCGATCCGGCGGCGGCGATCATCGCGCGCTCGGGCGGCAAGCCGATCGAGGCGAGTGCGACCGTCAAGCCGGGCGACGAAAAGCAGAAGTACTCGTTCCACTCGTTCGGCGCGGTGTTCGCGGAGGTGCACGTCGATGCCGATCTCGGCACGATCCGCGTGGCACGCGTGGTCGGCGTGTACGACGTGGGTCGCGTGCTCAACCTGAAGACGGCGCGCAGCCAGTTGATGGGCGGCATCGTGTGGGGCATTGGGGCGGCGCTACAGGAAGAGACCTCGCTCGATACGCGCTATGGCCGCTTCACCAATGCAAATCTCGCCGAATATCACGTGCCTGTGAATGCCGATATCGGCTCGCTCGACATTACCTTTATCGACCGGCCGGATCCGTATATCAACTCGCTCGGGGTACGAGGAATCGGCGAGATCGGCATTACGGGCGTACCGGCGGCAATTGCGAACGCGGTGTATCACGCCACCGGCGTGCGCGTGCGCGATTTGCCCGTCACGCTCGATAAGGTCATGGGCGCGATGCAGGTTTGATGGGCGCGCTGTTGCGGTCGCGGCGGAAATCGGGGCGGCGAGCGCCGCGCATTGATATTCGCGCTTGCCTGTGGCCGCGTTGCATCGCACAATCGACCTCATTCCTTCTACCGGTGCCCGCCCATGGCCTACGCTTCGCTCGCCACTGGCGTGTTGCTCGCCGCCGGTTTCGGCTCGCGCTTCGACCCGGAAGGCCTCCACAGTAAACTGCTGGCACGCATGCCCGATGGCACGCTGGTGGCGCATGAAGCCGCGCATCGGCTGCTGCGGGTCGTGACGCAGGTGGTGGCCGTGGTGCGGCCAGGTTCGGACGCGCTCGCGCGGCTGCTCAACGACGCCGGCTGCGACGTCGTGTTCGCGGCGGACGCCGAGCGCGGCATGGGCGCAAGCCTCGCCGCCGGTGTCGGGGCAAGCGCGGAGGCCGAAGGCTGGATCGTCGCGCTTGCGGACATGCCGCGCATCGCCACTACCACGATCGAAGCCGTGGCGCGCGCCCTGGACGGCGGCGCTTCGCTGGTCGCGCCGTTTTACCAGGGACAGCGCGGGCATCCGGTCGGCTTCGGCATCGAGCATCGCGACGCGCTGCTGGCGCTCGACGGCGATATGGGCGCGAGATCCCTCTTCATGTCGCAGCAGGTGACGCGCCTTGATGTGGACGATGCGGGTATCTTGCGCGACGTCGATACGCCTGAGGACTTGCGCAAGCTGTAGTTGTGCGCTTGGTACAGCTGGGCGTTACCGGTAGACACACTATCGTCGGCGCAATCGGCCGCGACTGCTGACACGCTTGATCTGGACCGGCATTCAGGCGCATACTGTATATCCATACAGTATTTCAACCCACGCGGTTTAATGCGTTTAGTCACGCACAGCCGCGGCGCGTCCGCATGAAACGTATTTCTATCGAACCGTCTTTTGCCGCCTGGCGCCATGCGGCGCGGGAACTGTTACGGCAAGGCGTCGAACCGGAGCGAATCGAGTGGGTTGAACGCGATTCGTGTGATCCGGCCGGCTCGCATAACGGCAACGCAAGCGCTCAACAAGGTTCCGCCACCGCTCCGGCCGCCCCTACGCCCGCCATTCCTCGCGAACTGCTCGCCTGGCTGAAAACGGCGGCGTGCGTTTACGCGCCGGACCGCTGGTCCCTGCTCTATCGCATCCTGTGGCGTTGGACACACGGCGAACGCCACGTGCTCGATCCGCAAGACGCCGACGGCGCGCTGCTCGATCAGCGCATCCAGTCGGTCGAGCACGAAACCGGCGATCTGGTGGCGCTCACCCTGTTCAGGCGACGCGATCCGTCCATGGGGCCGCCGGAATTCGTCGGTTGGTACGAGCCGCATCATGATTTGCTGGCGCAGGCCGCCGAGCGTTTTGCCGAGCGCATGGGCGATTCCACGTGGATGCTGGCGACGCCGCAGGGCGCTGCGTTCTGGAACGGCATGTTGCTGCAAATCAGCCGGCCGGCAACGGAAGAAAACGGACACGTCACGCACGCTTTGCCGGTCGGCCAGTTGAACGAGCCAGCCACGCCAGCATTACCACCGAGCCAGCCGAACGGCCCGACCACGCCGACATTGCCGCCCGCCGCCATGGCCGGCGAAGCCACGACCAGCGAACCCACCGAGGCGCTTTGGCTCGCCTACTACGCCAACGTATTCAATGGCGCGTCGGCGCCCATGCCACTGCGTTACTGGAGAACGCCGCCCGCTGGTCCGCCGCTGCCCGCGCAACTCGCGCGCAAGCGCAGCCGTCTCGGCGCGCAGAGCGGCACCGTCACCGTTCCGGAGATGCCGCCGCTCGAATATTCGGCGGTGACACCACCCTTGCGCGAGCCCACCGGCCCGCTAGCCACCTGCCGGCGCTGCGCGTTGTGGCGCAACGCAAAGCAGGCCGTCGCGGGCGCCGGCCCGGCTCACGCCGCGCTCATGGTGGTCGGCGAACAACCCGGCGAGCATGAGAACCAGCATGGCGTGCCCTTCATGGGCCTCGCCGGTCAACTGCTCGACACGGTGCTTGCGCGCGCCGGCCTCGATCGCGGGGCGCTCTTTCTGACCTATGCCGTCAAGCATTACAAATGGGAAACGCTGGAGCAGCAGCGCGTCCACCGAACGCCCGCGCGACGCGAGGTCGAGGCTTGCCAGTACTGGCTGGACCACGAACTCGCGCAGATCGCGCCGCGCGTGGTTGTGACACTCGGCGCGACGGCGCTGAAGGCGTTGACCGGCGCGCACGTCAATCTGTCGGAATATCTGGGGCAGACCATCGATCACGGCGGCCGGCTGATCGTGCCGACGTGGCATCCGTCTTATGCGCTGAAAATGGCCGACAGCCGGCTGCGCGAGGATATCGTCGCGGGCATGGTGACGGCGTTCAGTCACGCGGCGGCGTTGGCGGCGGCAGAGGCGTAGCTTTTTTTACCCTTGGGTTTGTGCTGCTCACGCACGCGTCTACTTCATTGATTGACTATCGTATGCCTCTGCGCATCCAAATCATTGCAGAGCCGTTGCCACCTTGACCTGCTCGTTTTCGAACGCGGGCTGGAAGGCATCGAGGTCGTCGTCAGTCATGCCGACCGGCGCCGACTTCGCGACACGTTTCCAGTCTCTGACCGCGTTGCGAACTTCATTGAGAATGCGTTTCGCCTCGTCGGCAGAGAGCCTGAAGTAAGGCGCTTCATTCATCACCGCCTCGATCGAGTCGACCGGCCCGTAGTCTTCATTGAGCCATAACTTCAGCTCGGGGTCCTTATCCGGGAAAGGGTTGATGTCGAACGCCGGCGCGAGCCGCCACTGCCCATGCTCGACGTGCAGGAAACCGTGGTTCTGCACATGGTCGTCGACATTGGTAATCAGCAGATTGAACACGAGTCGCCGCCACAACTCCTCGAGGTCGCGCTTCGGGTCCACGCAACGCGCGATGATGCAATCAGCTATCTGGGTGTAGGCGTGCTCTTCCTGCCGTGACGCTTGCAGCATGGAGCCAGCCGAGAGGTACGGGATCCGGCCGCCGTTCGCGACACGATCAAAGCGGCGCACGAGCGCAACCGGGATGTCTTCCGACATGACAATGCGCGACTGCGCCACCGTAATGCCGGCGGCCGCGGCCAGATGAAGAGCGAGCACTTCCCCACGCGTGACACTGCGGTCGTCGTTGACGCTGGGAAATTTGCCGATGGCCAGTTGCCCGTCCTCATCGAGAATCGTGCACTTGGGGCGCATACCGCCAAGCGACGTCCCGCGCCCGCGCAAATACTTCAGGTCGGCTGCGGTTTCCCTGTTCATCTCGACCGCGCGAGTGGCGCCGATCAAATGACCCAATTCGAGCAAGGGCGGCGTGCCACGCCCTCCGTCTTCAATGCTGCGCAAATAGTTGCCCGCTTCATCCACGAATCGCAACGCACCGATCCGGCTCATATCGTCGACGCCCAGCAGGTAGTCCATCTCCGTGAGCCCGGCGCGCGGCACCTCCAGTCCCTTCTCCTGCGCCGACTTGCGACGCCTCGCGTGGTCACGCGCGATCACCCGGCATCCCCATCCGTCGGGCTCGGTATCCGCAAATGCGAAGTGAAAAATCGAATCGTCCCTGCTGGGCGCCTTACGAAACTGCTGACCGTAAACCAGCTGCAAATCGGGCGAAATCTCGAACCGGCCGGTGGATTGCAGCCACGCTTCGTGATAAGCAAAGCTTGAGTTTTCGCGTGCGCCGTCCTTGTTGAAAGTCAGGGCGCCAACGGGAAGCGCCGCTTGCCCAAGCGCCACCCGGACGATCTGCTGCGACACAGGCCGCTTCATAGCGCCCCCGATTCTGGCGTGACACGTTTATTGCGAACCCGCTGCGGCAGTTGCTGGTTCATTAAGGTCAGCCCGATGGTGTCGCCAGCGGAATCCATTAGTCCGTCGATTTTGTCCAACTCACCCAGAACGAGAAACGCCTGCGCGATCGTGCCGATAGAGATACGTTCGTCGCCGTGTTCCATGCGACGCAGCGTAGCGACGGACGTCTGAATGCGCTCGGCCATTGACGCCTGGGTCAACCGGCGTCGACGGCGCGCCAGCGCAAGGTCGGCTCCGAGTTTCTTCAAGGCACGCACGACCGGCAGAGGGATCGGATCTCTTTTTCTTTTAACGCTCACATGTGAGCGCTTATGTGGCTTTGTGGTTTCCATATGAGCGGTAATTCAGGATATGGGTTTCCTATTGTCCGCGCGCATTGTTCCTGGGTCAAGAAAATCGACTTAATCGCTCACAGATGATCTTTTCTAAACATATAGCGATCATATGTGAGCGATTAACAGGAACGGAAAGTCGTGCGGATGGCGGCACACGCGTAGCCAAAAGGGACGTTCCGGGATTCACCCACCACCCGTCGAGCCCTCAGGCACGCGCCTTGCGGATCACAAACCCGCCGCGCAAGCCGCAACGATTCCGCCTAAGCTGATGTGACGCCGCATTTTCCCAAGCACCGGCGCGACACTTGAGCCTCTACCCGTTTCGTTCCCGGCCCGCGCGTCGCGAACCCATCACACGCCCCATGAGCGAAACCAGCCCGCGCCTTTTCATTGTCTCGCCCCATTTCGACGACGCCGTCTTCAGTTGCGGCGCATTGCTCGCCGCCCATCCCGACGCCGCCGTCTGCACGGTATTCGCCGCGCCGCCCGAGCAGCCGATGCACACCGAATGGGATGAAAAGTCAGGCTTCACGGACGCCCATCAGGCCATCCACGAACGCACGCTGGAAGACAACCGCGCACTCGAAGTGCTCGACGCGATTCCGCTGCGCATGCCATTTCGCGACAGCCAGTATTCGGACTCGCCGTCGATCAGCAAAATGGCGGCGGCGCTCGAAGAAACCATCTACCGCACCACCGCCAACACCTTGCTGATGCCGCTCGGCCTATATCACGACGATCACGTGCGAGTGTTCGAAGCCTGCTGTGAAATCCTGCCGCGCCTGTCGCATCTAACCTGGTTCGGCTACGAGGAAGCGATTCACCGGCGCACGCCCGGCGTGGTGCAGGCGCGGCTCGCCGATCTCGCGCAGCGCGGCATCGTCGCGACGCCGGCCAGTCCAAGCGCCGGCCACACCATCGACGCGCAGCGCCGCGCACAACTCAAACGCGAGGCGGTCTATGCTTATGAGAGCCAGTTGCGCGCGTTTGGCGCAGGCAATTACGACGACATCTTCGCGACCGAGCGCTACTGGCAGCTCAGCGTGGGTCGTCGCGTGAAAAAGTAGCAGACGCGGCGCGCCGGAAAGGCCTACGCTTGAAGAGAACGGCCGGCGAGAGTTCGACGCCCTCGCCGCACCGGCTTCTTCTCCACTCAAAGGTGCTGCCATGAGCTACGACATGCATACCAGTCCGATTCCCGACCCCAACGCCGATCCGAACCGCGACCCGGAAGCCGATCCGCTGGTGCCGCCGTCGCCTGGCCATCACACAGAGGAGCCGCAGCGGCCCGATGGGCCGCCGGACAAAGACCCGGTGTGACCGCGTTGCGCGGCCAGCCACCGCAAGCGCGAATCAGCGCATCAGTTCGGTAAAGCCTTGCAACAGACGGTCGATGTCGGCCGCGTGAATGTTGCCCATCGTCGAGATGCGGAACAGTTCGGCCGACAAGCCGCCTTGCCCTGCATAGATGACGAAGCCGCGCGCCTTCAGCGCGTCGTGCAGGTGCGGATACGCGACGCCTTGCGGCAAACGGTACGCGCGCAGCACCACCGACGACTCTTCCGGCGGCAGCACGCTGCCGATGCCGCGCTCGGCGAGGCCCGCCCGCGCCTGTTCAGCCAGCGCCGCATAGCGCGCGTGACGCGCGCGCCAGCCGCCTTCGTCGGCGAGTTCGCGCAACGCTTCGACCAGTGCATAGTACGCATGCACCGACGGTGTGAACGGCGTGTTGCGCTGATCCTGCAACTTCGCGAGACGGCCGAGATCCAGGTAATACGTGCGGCTCGCCGCCTGCGCGAGCGCCGCGCGGCGCACCAGCACGAACGAGGCGCCCGGCACGCCATGCAGACATTTGTTCGCCGTGGCGGCGACCGCGTCGAGACTGGTGTCGGCGAAATCGATCGTCTCCGCGCCGAAGCTGCTCACGCCGTCCACCAGCAGACGCAGTCCGCGTTCGCGGCACAATGCGCCGAGCGCAACCAGATCGTTCAGACGGCCCGTGGTGGTTTCATGATGGATCACGGCGACGTGCGTGAACGCCTTGTCCGCATCGAGACGTTCGCCGATCCTGGCGAGATCGGGCGCCTGCATCCAGTCGTGCTTCAGCGATTCGTGCGCGATGCCGTATTGCGCCGCGATCTGCGAAATACGCTCGCCGTACACGCCGTTTTCCACCACGAGCAGTTTGCCGTTCTGCGGCACCAGCGCGGCAGTCATGCTTTCGACGGCCGCCGTGCCGGAGCCTGTCATCAGCACCGCCTGCCATTCGCGCGCGTCGAGACCGTAGAGATCGACGAGGCGCGTGCGGGCCTCTTCCTGCAAATCGAAAAACTCGCTTTCGCGATGGCACAGATCCGTCTGCAACAGGCTGTTGCGAACGCGTTCGGTGAGCGTCACCGGGCCGGGATTAAGCAGCAGCATGAGCGTTCCCTGACATTGAATCGAGTTTGACTCGAGGTTGACTTCAAGCGGCGCCGATGTGGCGCATCAGACGCGTCTTCACATCGGGCGGCGTGATGGTGGGACGCGGCAGCCCGTCGGGTGTGCCGCGACGAATGGCCAGACGCACGAAGCGCGGGCCGTCGAGCGGCGCGGCTTCGAACAGGTCGTCGAGCACATTCACGTCGTCGCTTTCGACCGCCGACGCATAACCGCACGCCGCCGCCACGCCCGCAAACGAAACTTGCGGCGAGACCGTGGCCTGGCCGCCGGTCGAATCGTGCGCGCCGTTATCGAGCAGCACGTGCGTGAGATTCGACGGGCCGTACGCGCCGATGGTGGCGAATGCGCCCATGCGCATCAGCGCGGCGCCGTCGCCGTCGAGCGCGACCACGTGCAGGTCGGGACGCGACAACGCAAGACCCAGCGCGAACGGCGTCACGCAACCCATCGAGCCGACCATGTACAACTGGTTCGCACGATCGTCGATCGCATAGAGCTCGCGCCCGCAAAAGCCGGTCGACGCGAGCACCACCGTCGATTCGAGCGGCGTGTGCGCGATCACCTTGTTCAGCGCGTCGTGACGCGAAGGCAGTTCGCTCGCCGCCACATTCGTGAACCGCGATTGCGGCGTGACAGGCACGCGGCGCTCGCTCGCACCGCTGTCCTTCAATTCGTACGGCGCCACGCTGCCCTTCTGCATCACAAGCGCGTACGGGCGGCCGGTTTCATCCATATGCGCGATGGCGCGATCGAGCGCCGGGCCGTTTGCGTCGGCTTCCGTCGGGAAGGTTTCCCAGGGAATCTCCATCGTCTCGAGCATCGCGGGTGTGACCGGACCCATCAGCGCGTGCTGCGGTTCGTCGGCGACACCGGGCTGGCCGCGCCACGTGACGATCAGCAATTGCGGCAGACGGAAGGTCCACGTGAGCGAGGTCAACGGGCTCACGGCGTTGCCGAGCCCGGAGTTCTGCATCATGGTGATGCCGCGCCGGCCGTTTTGCGCGCCGAGCGTGACGCCCGCGATCAACGCGACGGCGTCGCCTTCATTGGCCGCCGACACGTAATGCAACGATTCGTCCTGCAACACGTAGTTGATGAACGGCGTCAGATACGAGCACGGCACGCCCGCATACCAGTCGAAGCCGCGCTCGCGCGCCGCCTCGACGAACTGTGCTGCCTCGATCATTGCGCGGCTCCGCTCGCTGCGTCCGTCGCATCTTTGCCGGCTGCGCCAACCGCGGCCGCGAACGGCGCCTGCGCATGCGCGAAATCGCCCGCACGGCGGAAGTCTTCCAGGTCGTTCACGCCGCGCCAGTGGCCGTGCACGTATTGCACTTCGATCGATTCACCCGCTTCGATCAGCGCGTTCAGCAACGCCGGCATGTCGAGCGACGCGAAATCCGCGCGCGCCTGCAACTGGCTCATCACCGCCTGCAAACGCTCACGGCCTTCACCGCGCACATTCAGCAAACCGACCCAGCGGCCATGCGGTATTTGCGACGCGATCGCCGAGGATGCATCCTGCCCGCTCGAAACGTGACGCAGCACGACCTTGTTGCCGAACAAACCGCGGTCGTCGGCGGCCGAACACCACGCGAAATCGCGCACACTGGCATTTTCGGCGTCGGTCAATGACGAATCGACCACCACGCTGAACGCCGCTTCGCTCTCCACGAGATCACGCAGGATATAGCTGCGGAACAGCAGATCGCCGTACGAGACCACCGTGTCGCCCGCGAGTTTATCGACCGCACACGCGAGCGACGCGAGTTCGCCGGTTTGCGCGTGCTGTTCATTGACGACGAGCTTGATGCCCGCCGTGTCGATCGCATCGGCGCGATAACCGCCGACCACGGTAATGTCGTTCACGCCCTGCTTCTTGAACGCATCGACGAGCCAGCGCAACAGCGGCTTGCCGGCGATCGGCAGCATCACCTTCGGACGGTCTTCGGTCACGGCTTCGAGGCCCTTGCCGCGGCTCGCCGCGAGCACGACCGCGGAACCGGCGGCACGGCCGCTCGACAGGTAGCGATCCTCGGCTTCCGAGTATTCGTCGGCGTCTTGCAGGCGGAAAATTTCGTTGACGGCGGCAATGCTGTCTTCCACATTGACGAGCGTTTCGCTCGAATGGATTTCCTTGGCGACGGCCTGCATGGCCGACGTCGCCGCGCGAATCAGATGGTTCGCCCAGATCACCGTGCTGATGCCGGCTTCGCGGAACACTTCGGTCGGCGTGCTGTAGTACTTGGTCGGCACGATCACGACCGGCCCGCGGCCGGCCCATTCGCGCGCGAATTCGAGAATTTCGTCGGGACGCGACAGCTTGCTGTGAATCAGGATCGCGTCCGCGCCGGCCTGGCGATACGCTTCCGCGCGACGCAGCGCTTCGTCCATACCCCAACCGGCGATCAACGCTTCAACCCGCGCGACGATCGAAAAATTCTCATCGGACTGCGAGTCTTTACCCGCTTTGATCTTGCCGCAGAACTCGTCCATATCGGCGAGCGGCTGCGCTTCGCCGTTGATGAAGCTGTTGGTCTTGGGGAACTGCTTGTCTTCGATACACACGCCGGCAATGCCGCGCTGTTCGAGCTTGCGCACCAGGCGGCGCACGTTGTTGAAGTTGCCGTAGCCGGTATCGCCGTCGAGCAGGATCGGCAGATCGCTGGCGTCGGCCATGAATTCGAGCGTGTCGACCACTTGCGTCCAGCTTGCTTCGTTGTTGTCGCGCACGCCGTATTGCGCGGAGATCGCGAGGCCCGAACCCCAGATGGCCTTGAAGCCGGCTTCGCGAACAATGCGGGCGGACAGGCCGTTATGAGCCTCCATCATGAATTCGAGTTCGTTGCTGACGAGCATCTGGCGCAGGCGCGCGCTACGGGAAACAGACACGAAAGCGGGTTCGCGGGCGTTCATTTTATGTACTCCTGGTGGCGGGCTTATCAATGCTCTTCTATTGCCCGGCTGGCGTCTGGAAAACGGCGACTATAGCGGAATTTTTATTTATTCGTCTTTTCCGTGACTGCGGTTTTCTTCATTTGCGGATAAGTGGAAAAATGTGTCGTTTTTTGCAATCCGCAAATGCGAGAAGTTGCTTGGATTTTATTGGCGTTTTGTGGAATTCTGCCGCAACCGCACGACCACGCTTCGATGGGCGGCGTGTCCGTTCGTTTTTGTCATCACGCGGTTGTGGCGATACCGAGGTTTTAGTATCCGTATTTTATTTACGGAAGGTTTTAACTCTTATTATCGATTCGCCAACACTGCCATTTTCCCACCCGCAATAGTGGGAAACCCGATTGAGTCGGCATCGAATAAATCAGCCAGTGCAATGCAGCATAAAGCCGCCCTCGCGATGATAAAAAGTCCTTTTAGTCAGACGAATAAAAATACCTGACAGCGGGTTTCCCCTGCCCTGCGCAGCTTCTGTCGCCGCGCCGTAAACACAGTCAGCGACAAGCCACTCGCCGCAAGCGAATCCAATCCCTGACCGACCACTGTGCGAAAGCAGAAACCGCTATGACCCTGAATAAAAAACTGACCTCGATGATCGCCGTCCTCTGGATCGGCCTGATCCTGATCGGCGGCTTCGGCGCATGGCAAAACCGTGCCTCCATGATCGCCGACCGCCGCGATCAGTTGAAATCGCTGATCGACCAGGCCAACCACATCGTCGAGCGCTACTACACGCTCGCGCAGCAGCACACCATCACGGACGAGGAAGCCAGAAAGCAGGCGCTCGATTCCCTCAAGGCGATGCGTTACGGCACGGACGGCTACATCTCCGTCAACAATTCGCAGCCCGTCATGCTGATGCATCCGTTCAAGCCGCAGATGGTCGGCAAGGACCTGACGCAATTCACCGATCCGGCGGGCAACCATCTGTTCGTCGATATCGTCAACGCGGGCAATCGCGACGGCGGCGGCTTCGTCGACTACCTGTGGGCCAAGCCGGGCAGCGACAAACCCGTGGCCAAGACCAGCTTCTCGCGGCACTTCGCGCCGTGGGACTGGTATATCGTCACTGGCATGTACATGGACGACGTGCAACGCGCGTTCTACGCGAATCTGCTGCGCTGGCTCGTCATTACCGTCGCGCTCGGCGCGATCGCCACCGTCGTCATGTTGCTGGTGCTGCGCAGTATTCGCCGCATGCTCGGCGGCGACCTCGAAGTGGCCGTCGAACACGCGCGGTTGATGGCGCGCGGCGATCTGGCCACGCGCGTGCCGGTTCAGTCGGACAACACCGGCAGCCTGTTGCACGCGCTTCAGACGATGCAGGCCGGTCTCGTCGAAACGGTGTCGCGCGTGCGTCTCGGCACGGAGAACATCAATATCGGCGCGACCGAAATCGCCGCCGGCAACACGGACCTGTCGCAGCGCACGGAAGAACAGGCCGCCGCGCTCGTCGAGACGGCGTCGAGCATGGACCAGATGACGGTCAACGTGAAGCAGAACGCGGACAGCGCGCTGCAGGCCGCGCATCTCGCCGGCCAGGCCGCGGACGTCGCCACGCGCGGCAGCCGCGTGGTCGACGACGTGGTGCGCACGATGGGCGAGATCACCACCAGCTCGCGGCAGATCGGCGACATCATCGGCGTGATCGACGGCATCGCTTTCCAGACCAACATCCTGGCGCTCAACGCCGCCGTCGAAGCGGCCCGCGCGGGCGAACAGGGACGCGGCTTCGCGGTGGTCGCCGCCGAAGTGCGCAGCCTCGCGCAACGTTCGGCCACGGCGGCGAAGGAAATCAAGGCGTTGATTGAAACGTCGACGACTACCGTGGAATCCGGCGCGTCGCTGGTCGCCAACGCCGGGTCGACGATGGGCGAGATCGTGCAATCGGTGCGCCGCGTGAACGAGATTCTCGAGGAGATCAGCAACGCCTCGCGCGAACAGAGCGCGGGCATCGAGCAGGTCAATCGCGCGGTCGGCGAAATGGATCAGGTCACGCAGCAGAACGCGGCGCTGGTCGAAGAGGCCGCCGCTGCGGCGCATTCCTTGAAGGATCAGGTGGGTGTGCTGCGCGAAGCGATTTCGAGCTTCGCGCTGCCGGCCTGAGCGTTTTTTGCACCGCCTGACACGAGCAGCGGAAACAGCAGGAGCAGCAAAAAAAGAAGGCGCTCGACAGGCAGGGAGCGCCTCTTTAACACGCCGCGTCGGAGTCGACGCATTAATCGAACGAAACAGCCGCGCGGATTTTTCAAGTCCGCGCGGTTTTTTTATGGCCGCGCGCGCCCCGGTCTAGCGTCGGTTTGCGCCTCGTCGGCACTGTCACCGCGCTCGGCGGCGGCACGGTGCGCGACGTTCGGCTCGGTCACTATCCTCTTGCGTGGATCTCGCATACAGATTACGTTCTCATTACAATCGGAGCGGCGTCGATAGCCGCGGCGTGCGCGAGGTGGCTGCGCAACTGGCAAAGGCTCTTCGTCACGGTCGACGCGATCGGCTGCGACGTGGCCGCCGCGCAGGCCGCAAGCCCCGCCATTGTCGTGCTGGCCGGCGCGATCATCGGCGTGTGCTGCGGCATGCCGCGCGACGTACTGCGCAACCAGATGCCGCTGGTGTTTTGCGTCAGGAGTTGTACGCGAGCATCGCGCCCGACGCCGGCGTCGTGTATGTGGCTTTGCAAGCCTGCGGCGTGGCGCCGGAACCGGTGTCGCTCGTGGTGCTAGCAAGCGGTTTCGCGATGCGCATGCCAGCCGCGCGTTTCCGCTGGCAACTCAAGGTATTCACTGCCGCCGATTCAGGCGGCGCAAGTTAATCGAGCTGTTCGTTATGCGCATCCAATGATCCAGAAGAAGAAATCGCAGTCGCACGATCCCTACGCGCCCGTCGCGAAGCACCCGCTGCTGGCCGCGCGCCTGCCGATGTGGCGTTCGAAATTCATCGTCCTGCTGGTGTTCGGCGCGTTCGCCTCGCTCGCGGGACGCGCGTTCTGGGTGCAGGTGGTGAACCAGGACTTCTACGTCGATCAAGGGCAAAAGCGCTATCAGCGCACCATCGAACTCGACGCGACGCGCGGGCGGATCGTCGACCGCAACGGCTCGATGCTCGCCGTCAGCCTCGCAACGTACGAGATCTGGGCTTCGCCCAAGCTGATCGACGAAGCGGCTGTCGCGCCGCTCTCGAAGCTGCTCGATCTGCCGCTCGCGGAACTGCGCCGGCGTCTGAACGGCGACAAGACCTTCGTGCTGCTCAAGCGTCAGGTGGATGCCGAGACCGCCGGACATCTGTCGAAATTGGGCCTCGCGGGCATCACGCAGATCGCCGATTCGAAGCGCTTTTATCCTGAAGGCGAATCGGCGGCGCACGTGGTCGGCTTCACGGATATCGAGGACAACGGCCAGGAAGGCGTCGAACTCGCCGCCAACGAACGGCTGCTTGGCGTGCCCGGCCAGCGCGAAGTGATCCGCGACCGGCTGGGGCGCGTGGTGTCCGAGACGCGGCCGCTCGTGCCCGCGCAGAACGGCGACACCATCCACCTGACGATCGACCGGCGGATCCAGCAGCTCGCTTATGCGCAACTCAAGGAAGCGATTGCCAAACATCACGCCGAAGCCGGCAGCGTGGTGGTGCTCGACGCGCGCAACGGCGAGATCCTCGCGCTCGCCAACTACCCGAGCTTCGATCCGAACGACCGCGCCCGCCTGACCGGCCGCCAGTTACGTAACCGCGCGGTGGTCGATACCTTCGAGCCGGGTTCGACGATCAAGCCTGTGGTCGTCGCGCTCTCGATCGACGAGGGCAAGGTGCGGCCGCAGAGTGTGATCGACACGGCGCCCGGCTGGTACAAGATCGGGCCGGCCGTGATCCACGACACCTCGAATCACGGCGTGATGACCGTTGCCGAAGCCGTGCAGAAGTCGAGCAACATCGCGCTCGCCAAGCTCGCGTTGAATCTGCCGGCCGAAAAGATCTGGACCAAGTACCAGGAATACGGGCTCGGTTTGCGCCCGGAACTGACGTTTCCGGGCGTGGCATCCGGCAAGGTGCGTCCGTACAAACGCTGGCGTCCGATCGAACAGGCGACCATGGCATATGGCTACGGGCTGTCCACCTCGCTGCTGCAAATGGCGCAGGTGTACACGGCCTATGCCGGCGACGGCACCATGCATCGCGTAAGTCTGTTGCGCAACGGAACGGGGGCGGCCGCGCCATCCGGCGACAAGGGCCACGCGGTCACGACGCCGGCCACCGCGCGCGCCATCCGCTCGATGCTGGAAATGGCAACCGGTGTGGGTGGCACAGGCCGCGCGGCGACCGTGGAGGGCTACCGGATCGGCGGCAAGACCGGCACGGCGCGCAAACAGGTCGGCGCGACTTACGCGAAAAACCGCTATCGCGCGCTGTTCGTCGGCATGGCGCCGATGAGCGACCCGCGGCTGATCGTTGCGGTGATGATCGACGATCCGGCGGGCAAGGCGTTTTATGGCGGGACGGTGGCCGGCCCGGTGTTCAGCGGCGTGACGGGCGGAGCGCTGCAGTTGCTGGGTGTGCCGCCGGACGCGCCGGGTACTTGAACGAGAGCTTCGGGCGGCATGCGGGGAGCGAGGCGCGAGCGTCAGCGCCTCAGATCAACGTGTCATCTGCGCATCGCCCGCTGCTGCCAGCGCCTCGATGCGATTGCGGCCGTTGCGTTTGGCCTGATACATCGCGCGATCGGCATCTTCTATCATCGCGCCGCCCAGTTTGGCCGCGTCGGTCGGCGTGCCGCTGATCGTGCGCGCCGCCACACCGATCGACACCGTCAGGACGATGCGCTCGCCATGATCGTCCTGCAAAGCCAGCCGTTCGACCGCCAGCCGCACACGCTCGGCGACGGTAAGCGCGTCGGCCCGGTCGCCTTGCAGCAGCGCGGTGAATTCTTCGCCGCCATAACGCGCCACGGTATCGCCGAGGCGCACCTGTTGCCGTACACAGGCCGCCACAGCCGCCAGCGCGCGGTCGCCGGTCTGGTGGCCATAGGTGTCGTTGATGCGCTTGAAACTGTCGATATCGATGAACAGACACGCCACCGGCACGCCGTAGCGACAGGCGCGCATGATCTCCTCGCGCATCCGCTCGTCGAAATAGCGGCGATTGGCGAGGCCCGTCAATGAATCGGTCATGCCCAGTTGCTTGAGCCGCTCGCGATGCGCGACGTTGTCGAGGCTCGCTGTCACGATGCTCGCGAAGCGCTCCAGAATGTCGGTGGCCATGCCTTCGGCGAAACGCGCCGGGTCGTCGCTGCCGAGACAGAGATAGCCGCTCGCGGCATCGCCCACGGCAAGCGGCAAAACGATTGCGCTCGCGGGGACCGCGCCGTCGCCGAAGAATGCACGCCGCGCCGAATCGCCCATGCCGTGCAGCTTGCCGAGCCACGGCCGGCCCGCTTCGCACAAACCTTGCGCGGCAAGGCCACCTTCGCGCGAGACCAGCAGCTTCGACTGATCGAGTGCGCGCAAGGCGGCCGGCTCGAGCAGTTCGCGCAGCATGGGCGCGCGGTCGTCGAGCCAGAGCGTCACGCCCGCCAGCGAAAATTCCCGCGGCAATTGAGTGAACAGCGTGTCGAGAAACGATGCGAAATCCTGAGCACCGATCAAACGCAGTTCGACGTTCTGAAAGCGCCGCAACGTGCGCTCGTTGTGCTGCACGGTATCGACGAGCGAACGAAGGCGCTCGGAAAGCGGCGTTTGGGCAAGGTTCGTCACGTTATCTGGGGCGGCCCCGAAGGCGAAGCGGGGTTGGCGACCCCAATCGCTGTAATAACGGCGGATCTTGCCGGGTCTTGAGGGTCCGATCGCGCGACTACGCTTTTACGCGATCCGCTTTTTGCCTTCTTAAGTCTGGCTTAATTCTTTGCTGCAACCATGAGGCACAACATCCCCTGTTGAAGCCGCCAGAGCACCGGCGGCGCTTTTTCCCCGGGGTGTCGACGACGCGCCAGAAGATGGGCTGCAGGCCCGCGAAGAAGGAGTCAGACCATGGTTGAAGACACGGTATTCGAGCATCTGCGCGCCATGCCCGGCAACGACTGGGTCAGCCAGATTCACTCATGCAAGGTCTCGGACCCGCTGCAGCATCCTTGGGGTCGCTCATACCGGCTCGTCGAATGGACCATGAAGCACACGCCCGAATCAAGCCACCGCGTGGTGCCCGCCGAGAGCACGCCGCTCGAGATCGCTCAAGCTGTTGTCTCGCACGTGCCGGGCCGCCGTTTTTGCCAGGACGGCAACGAATAACCCAGCAGCGCGCCGATCACGCGCCGCGCAATCGACGCATTCGACGCTCTAGCCGCGCGCGGCGATCGATGCGCAGTGGTCCAACGCATCCTCCAGCCGGTCGTTGCCCCAGAACATTTCATCGCCGACAAAAAACGTCGGCGCGCCAAAAATGCCACGAGCCGCGGCCGCCGCGGTTTGTTCACGCAAGCGTAGTTTGTTCGCGTCGCTTTGCGCTTCGGCGATGATCTCCGCCGCCGGCAAACCCAGTTCATCGAGCGCTTCGCTCACCACTTCCGTCGAACCGATATCGCGGTCATGCGCGAAGTTCAGTTGCATGATCTTGCGGCAATAGGCGGCGATCCATTCGCGCTGCGCGCCGAGCAGCGCCACGCGCATCGCAAGAAGCGCGGCGCGCGGAAACGTGGAGGGACGCTTTAGGGCGATGCCGTATTTGCGGCATTGCCGTTCCATGTCCTTCCACACATACGCACCCTTTTCCTTCTGAAGCACGAACGGCGAATTGTCGAAACCGAGATCGCGAAACACCGGCCCCAGCAGGAACGGACGCCAGCGAATCCGCACGCCTCGCGCTGCGGCCTCCGCTTCAATGCGCATGACGCTGAGGTAGCTGTAGTTGCTGCCGAAGTCGAACCAGAAATCGATTTCCGGTACTTGCGTGGGCACGCGCGTTGCTGACTCGTTCATCTTTGCCCTCCAGTCATACGTAACCCAACCGCGCTTATGTCTTGCAAAGCTTAACAGTCCGACAGAGCGCGTGTCCCTATGATGGCCCTTCACACCGCTACGTCAGATGCTCATAACATGATGAAGTACCCCTACGACATTCTCACCGCCGCGTGTCTTTTCATCATCGTGGTTTCCACGTCAATCATGCTCGCGCTGTCCTGAGCGATTCGCACCCTCTTCCGCAGCAACGGTAAACCTAGGTACGCGCGCTACGCGTTTCCGTAAAAAGACGGGATATACTGTACATATATACAGTACTTTTCTTATGAGCAATGCGCCTTCCACCCTTTGAACCTCCCACGCTCGCCGAACTGCGCGCCTGGTGGCGCACGCGCGACGAGCAGGCCGTCCAGCGGCTCATCCTCGAAATCCAGCGGCAGCGGCTCACGCTGCTGGAATTGCGCAATCTGATCGACGGCGGCGTCCAGCAGGCGCGCGCCGCGGACCGCACGCTGGTCGAGCGTGGCGAACCGTTGATGACACTGCGTATCAGGATCGCCCAGGAAGTGCTCCGGGTCGGCGAGATCGACGACACGCGGCAAATGAGCCGCGCCGAACAGGAAAGGCTTGCGGTTCGCACCGAAGGCCAGATGGACTACGCGCGCGAAGGCCGTCTCAGGCGACAGCGCCGCAATATCTAGCGCAAACGCGACCTCGCTGCCGCGGCGGTTAAGCGAAGCCGCGCCGTTCGATCAGCGCGTTTGCGTGGCCACGCGCAGGCCGAGCGAAATGAACAGCACGCCGATGATCTTGTTCTGCCAGCGCGTCAGCCACGTCAGACGCTTGACGAATTTGCCCAGCGGACGAATTGTCAACACGATCAACGTCGTATAGAGCGCGCTCATGCCGACAAAAATCAGCCCGAGCGTGGTGAACTGCAGAAATGTGGAACCGTGTTCGGGACGAACGAACTGCGGCAGAAACGCGAGAAAAAACAGCGCGGTCTTGGGATTCAATACTTCGGCGGGAATGGCCTGAAAGAAGGCTTTCGAGGCCGACACCGGCGCGACGGCCGGCATATGAGCGCTTGCCTGTTTTTCGCGCAATGCGCGAACGCCCAGATACACCAGGTAGGCGGCGCCGACGAACTTAACCGCGTTGAAGGCCAGCGCCGAAGTCATTAGCAGCGCCGACAGGCCGACCGATGCGCCCAGCGTATGAATGAAATCGCCAACCGCAATACCGAGGCCGGTGAGAATGCCGGCCTTGCGGCCGCCATGCACGGTGCGCGTCAACACCAGCAGCACAGCCGGACCGGGAATCAGAAAGAGCCCGAGTACAACGGCAACGAAAGTCCCTAGCGTGGATAGATCAAGCATGTCGTCTCCCTGGTGTCGCGCTGGTTGCAGCGAACAGGCGCGTGTTCAGCGGAAGATTGTAGACGAACGGGTGATTTCTGATACGCGCGCGCCGTGCCTGCCGTCCGGTGCATTGCTATCACTTACACAACAAACGCGCCGCGAGCGGCCGGCACAATGCACGCCGCAAACGGGCTCGCGAGTCTTGCAGAGTCGTCTCCGAGATAGTCCGTCAGTGGAGGCTGATCCGTTACCATGGCAGGCGCGACGCCGCGTGCGGCCCGTATTTTTTATCTAACGAACTCCTTGCCTTGCCCACTTACACCCTGCCCGCGGCGTTGAGCGCGGAACTCGAGATACGCAAAAGCCGATTTATTGCGTACGCGATACCGGTTGCCGACCGCGACGCCGCGATGGCCGAATTGCGGCGCCTGCGCGACGAGCATCCTGCCGCGACGCATGTCTGCTGGGCGCTGCTGGCTGGCGGCCAGTCCGGCATGTCCGACGACGGCGAGCCCTCCGGCACCGCCGGCCGGCCGATTCTCGAAGTGCTGCGACATCACGACCTGGACGGCGTGCTGGCCGCCGTCGTGCGCTACTACGGCGGCGTGAAGCTCGGCGCAGGCGGTCTCGTGCGTGCGTATACCGATGCGATCGCTTCGGCGCTGCTGGATGCGCCGCGTGTCGAGCGTATTGCGCAGGTTTCGCTGACCGTCGAGGTCAGTTACGCCGACGAGGCGAAAGTGCGTCGATGGATCGACGCCGAAGGCTACGCGCTCGTGGACAGCGCCTACGCGATGCTGGTGAAAATGACGATCCGTTTGCCTATCAACGCGGTGGATGATGCGCAGCGAGCGTTGGTGGATATGACTCAGGGAAAAGCCGGCTTCTTCTGACGGCGCGGTGTGCCTCGTCCTTAAAGGAGGCCGAGCGCGCCCCGATTAAGAGATGCCAGAGTGCAAGCCGCTGTTACCATGTTGTTTATTCCCCGGAACGACTCAATTTAATAGGGTAACTCCTCTGACCTCGACCGCCGCTTTTTCCAGCATAGCGCCTGAGTTGCCGCATCGGAGCGCGTCTGTGCCGCAGTCGCTCGATGCCACGCGTTCACCGTTGACCTCGACCGTGCTCAAGGGATGCGGCACGCTCGCGCTGCCGTTGATGCTGTCCGCCTGCTCGTGGTCGTGGTTCGGCCTGAATACCTCGGCACGCGCGGTGGCGCATCCGACCGGCTGGCTCAGCGTCGCGCCCGCAAGTGACTTCGCCTACGTGCCCGCTCGCGACGGACAGGTTTCGCCGAACCGCATCGAAAACACGGCGATGACGGGCATCGTGCTCAAAAACGACATTAATGAAACCGTGCGCAATGGCATTGTAAAGAGCCTGCGGATCGCCGGTTTTCATCTCGACGGGGGCAAGCGGGTCCTCAGCGGCAGCATCGAGAAATTCACGGTGGACGACACGCGCTCGCCAGCGTTCTGGACATTGAAAATGCGCTACGTGGTGACCGACGCCGCAACCCAGAAGGTTGTGTTCTCAACCACCAAGACGGTCAAGCAGAAGTCGCCGAAGTTCACCAGCAGCACCATCGCCATTGAAGACACGGTCAAGCTGAGCGTCGACGCATTGATCGACGATCCGGGGTTTGTCAAAGCGGTGAATTAAGCGCACCCTCGACATCGGCCTCACCAGCTTCGCTACAATCGCACAAGGGTGTCGCGCGCGCCGTCTTGCGAGCGGCCCGTCGCAACTGCGTCCTTTCTACGTGCGAGCCGTCATGTCCATCACCGCCTGGCTGTTCTTTCTGCCCGCCTGCTTCGCGATCAATCTCGCGCCCGGGCCTAATAATCTGCTGTCCATCAACGTGGCGGCGCGTCATGGATTCATGACCGCGTTTGTCGGCGGCACGGGGCGTCTGGTTGCATTCGTGGTGATGCTCGCGCTCGCCGCAACCGGTCTCGCCGTCGTGTTGCACGCGTCGGAGTGGTTCTTCCTCGCGATCAAACTGGCGGGCGCTGGTTATCTGATCTGGTTGGCCATTCAATTGTGGCGCAGCGATGCGCCCACCATCGACACGACGCCGCAGGAAGATGCCTCGCTTACGCGGGTCGCACGCAGAGAGTTCCTCGTCGCTGCCGGAAATCCGAAGGCTATTCTGGTGTTCACCGCGTTCTTGCCGCAGTTTGTCGATATTGCCAAGCCGATGTTGCCGCAGTTTGCAGTGCTAGGAGCGAGTTTTCTGGTGTTGGAGTGGTTCGCTATCGCGCTGTATTCGTGGGCGGGAATGTATCTCGGGAAGTGGTTAGTGCGTGCGGGAGTAAGGCGGTGGTTTAATCGGTGCTGCGGGGGTTTTCTGGCGGCGATTGGGGTGGGGTTTTTGATGGTGAGGCGGGGGTGAGGGACTCCGAAATTCAGACGGAGCCTGTCCGCATTTTTGTGTGCGAGGCGGTTAGCGGAGTTACCCGCGTGCGTTGGTAAAACGCTCTCCAAACAGAATAGCGAACTGGTTCATGGCGGAGGACCAGTCGAATGCCGCCCGTACAGACTTCGCCAGCACGTTGCGCAATGCCAGCCACAATAGCTTGATGGCGGCCTCGTCGTTGGGGAAGTGGCCGCGGGTCTTGATGATCTTGCGTAGTTGCATGTTCAGGCTCTCAATGGCATTCGTGGTGTAGACGACACGGCGTATGTCGGGCGGAAACACGAAGAACGGTGTGACGTTCTCCCACGCCCGTCGCCACGACTGCACGATGGTCGGATACTTCGCGCCCCATGGCCCTTCGGCAAAGGCCTCCAGGGCCTGCTGCGCGGCCTGTTCGTTCGCGGCGGCATAGACCGGACGCAGCGCTGCGGCGACGCCTTTGCGGTCCTTGTAACTGGCGTATTCCAGGCTGTTGCGGATCAGGTGCACGATGCAGGTCTGCACGGCCGTGCGCGGGTACGCCGTGCCGATCGCCTCGGCCAGCCCCTTCAGGCCGTCGACCACCGCGATCAGGATGTCCTGGCAGCCCCGGGTCTTCAGTTCATTGAACACCTTCAGCCAGAACTTCGCACCTTCGGTCTGCTCGATCCACAGGCCGAGCACGTCGCGCTGGCCGTCGGCCTGAATGCCCAGCGCCAGATACACCGCCTTATTGCTCACCACACCGTCACCACGGATCTTCACGCGCAGCGCGTCGAAGAACACCACCGGGTACATCGGCTCAAGTGGACGGCTTTGCCAGGCAAGCGTTTCGGCCATCACCTCATCGGTGACCGAACTGATGAAGTCGGGCGAGACCTCGGTGCCATAGCTTTCGGCCAGAAACGCCTGGATCTCGCGCACGCTCATGCCGCGTGCGTACATGGCAATGATGCGTTCGTCGAAGCCCGTGAAACGGCGCTCGTGTTTGGGAATCAGGATCGGCTCGAAGCTGCCTTCACGGTCGCGCGGCAGATCGACCCGCACCGGGCCACGCTCGGTGATGACTGTCTTGCCGCTGGCGCCGTTGCGTTCATTGGTCTGCTCCGCAGGCTTGGGCTGGCCGGGCCGGTAGCCCAGATGCATGTTCATTTCGGCGCCCATCGCGCGCTCGATGAGCGCCTTGTTGAACGCCAGCATCAGGTCCTGAACCTCGGCGGGCGTCATCGGACCCTTCACCAGTTCATCCAGCAGCGCTTCAGGCAGTTCAGGCAGCGGCCCGCGGGCCGCTGCCTGAGACGCGACGGTGCGTTTCTTTTTCATCGGCATATCCATGACCTTGATCCCTCATGATATGCCCCGCCCACGAAATTACGGATAGGTCCTTCAGACGCTTCGCCGCGGCTGGACGATTCGCGCGGGCACGCCCACTACGGTTACGTCTGGCGGCACATCGAACGTGACCACGGCATTTGCACCGATCTTCACGTTGCGCCCAATCGTCACCGGCCCCAGTATGCACGCGCCCGCGCCGATCAAAACGTTGTCGCCGATCACGGGCGCACCGGGCTGGCCACGGCCCCCAATCACAACGTTCGGCGAGATCACAATATTGTCACCGAGCACGGCTTGCCGGTGCACGACGATACCAAGCCCCTGATAACCGAAAACCACGTTGCGCCCAACTGTCACCGACGGCGGCAGCGATACGGAAAACACCACTCGGTTAAAAACCTTCAGCGCCCATGGCAGAAAGGGCACGCGCAATCGATGAAGCAAATGCGCGATGCGATAGATGTACAACATGAAGAACTTCCTTCTTATACAGCCGGTGCGGTCGGCCGTCCCTGCTAACGTGGAACGAACAGCGCCTTACCCAACATAAGCGCGAACTTGCTGTTCGTGACCAGATAGCGGCGCCACATACGACGCGGTTCTTGCAGAACACGAAAGAACCACTCCAAACCTGCCGTTTGCATCCAGCGAGGCGCACGGCTGACTTTCCCGGCTACCACGTCGAAGGTCCCGCCAACGCCCATCACGAAGTCGACGCCGAGCGATTCTCGCCAGCGGTTAATAAAATTTTCTTTGGTGGGTGATGTGATGGCTACGAACAGCAACCGTGCACCGGACTCGCGGATCCGGTCGACCACGGGTTGGTGATCGTCGCCGAAATAACCGTGGTGGCAGCCCGCGATTCTTAGACCGGGATACGTGTCTGCGCATAGCACGGCCACGCGTTCCACGACTTCGTCGGTTGCTCCTAGCAGATAGACGGGAAACTTTAGTCTCGCCGCTTCCGCTAGCAGCTTGTCGAATAGATCGACACCCGCGACGCGTTCCGGTACGGCATGACCCAGCACCCGGGCAGCCCACACGACGCCCATTCCATCAATGCTGATCATGTCGCAGCAACGGACCGACCTCGCAAGTTCCGCGTCTGCCTGCATGTGCACAAGCTTTGCGACATTGACCGCAACGTGCTGAGTGAACTGCCTCGCAGCAATGCGAGTTGAAATCCTGGCGACCGTTTCATCCATTGTCGCCGCGTCCATTGGACATCCGAATACTTCAATACGCTTCATACCAACTATTCTCTATGTTCGTTCGCATCCGCCCGCGAATCGCTCGCCGCAGATGGGCCTTCATTTCTTCGATACGGAAACCGATCCAAAGAACAAGGTAATGTCGCTGACGTCGGAAGCAGAACTCTTCCACCCCGACTTGTACAGCCCCATCTTCAGGTAGGCATCCTGAACACCGGGATAGGCATTCGGTATTCCCTGCGATGCAAACACTGAATGCCCGTCTTTCCACAATTGAGTCGAAGCATGGTGACCGGAATCGTCGGCGATGTAGCGCAGCGACCAGTTCACCCACTTGCCCCGGTCCGCGTCGGCGCAGCACAGCCATTTGCCCGCGGAAACAGTCGAAGTATTCGCCCCGCCGCGCTCGGAGATGGCATACCGATTGCCCTGCAGACTCAAAGCGATTGTCGGACCGCCCGTCCGTTCGCCCTGGTGCACCTGAGTAACAATGACCGCCTGTTTGTTATCGAAGGCGAATCCGGCGGGTATGAACGTACTCCACCTCAGCAGATAGTCAGGTCCCTGCGCAAAGTTCACCGCCTTGGGAAAAATCAGCTCTGCTCGGGGAACACCGTTCGCGATCTTTGAAAAGTCTTCGGCTCGGCTCATGTGAACACGTACGGCTTTTCGTCCGGCTATTACTGGATCATCGACCACCGCGATATCACCCGGATTCGCCTGCACGCCGATGCCCGCATCAATACCGCCGCTCCACTCTGTCGAGAACAGCTTGTCGTACGTGCTCGCGAG
Source organism: Paraburkholderia sp. BL17N1 (assembly GCF_003634175.1). Lineage (NCBI taxonomy): Bacteria > Pseudomonadati > Pseudomonadota > Betaproteobacteria > Burkholderiales > Burkholderiaceae > Paraburkholderia > Paraburkholderia sp. BL17N1. Next base: position 2,308,293 of record NZ_RBIW01000002.1, on the reverse strand, counting down.
CGCAGTCATTTGTGGATCGGTCCAGCTAACGTTCGTATCTTGCGCGACGGCAATACTAGATAGGGTTCCTAAAATGCAAGTCAGCGTCCAGCGACGTATCGGGCTACACTTCATATCACTCAACCTCCTTTGGATTCGCTCACATTTCTATAGCAGTGAACATACTGCCTGACGACTGCCTCGACGGAATAGCGACTCAAGGCTCTTGCGACGCCATGCCGCCCCATCGTGTGCGCGAGTTCGGGACTTTCCACGAGGCGCCGGATTCTTTCCGCGAGCTCGGCCACGTCCCCGCATGGGACAAGATAACCAGTCACGCCCTCCTCCACCAGGTCCAGAAAACCGCCAATGCGCGTGCCGACTACAGGTCGACCGATAAACATTGCCTCGAGCGTGGAAATCCCGAATGCTTCGAAATGGCTCGGCATGCAAAACAATGCGGCATCGCGATAGAATGCGAGCTTGGCGTCACCCTGCAGCCACCCGACAAAGCTGACCTGGTCGCGCACGCCATATTCGATCGCTGCGCGCGTCCATCTATCCGTATTGCCGGCTCCGGCCAGTCTCAGTTGTATCGTCAGGCCTTGCCGTTTGAGCAGCGCCGCCGCACGCAGCAATTCGTCGAGCCCCTTGCCCTCTGTGAATCTGCCTGCAAACGCGATATATGGATTCTTGTCTGCGGCCTTCGCGTCGGGAGCCTCGCGCAAAGCCGCAGCTACCGCCGCTTCGGCGCTATATGCCGTGTTGCCGATCACATAAAGATTTCTCGCAATGCCTTGACCGCCTCGAAGTCCTGCCGCGACTGCCGAAGAAACAGCCACCGCGGCGTCCGCTCCGCGCACGAAGCCACACACCGCCTTGCGAGTCAGCGACCCACCGCCGGCGTAGAAATTCTGGAAGTTACCCGCATGAAGATGAAAAATCGTTTTCTTACGCAAAAGCCGTGCGAGAAGATACAGCGTGAACTTTCGATAGAACGATCCGCGAACCGACACATGGAAATGAATCAGGTCGGTACCCATGAACAGCGCGAATAGAAAGCGCGGAATATCGAACAGCGGAAAGCACAACAGCGATTTCGCGCTCTGGAAACCATGCGTTTCGAAGATGGCTACCGCTACACCCGCGCGCTGGAAACTCGCACGTTGTGCAGCAAGTTCCGCGAGAACGGACGCAATGCCGCCTCGCTGACCTTGTCCCGGCCCCACGTGCAGTACGCGTAACGGCGGTGCGTCGTGAGCTGCTTGCGACTCTTTGCTTCCGCGCTTACTCATCGTGTGCCCCTTCTATAAGAGCGCGATTGTCCGCAGCACGCTTGATAAGCACGGCGATCATGGCCAGATACGGACTCACAATTGCTGAGACGAGGATGTGCCCCGCCGTGCACGCGGTCGCCATGAGAACGACAAAGAACCACTTGCCAAAGCGCGACTCAGCCCCACCTTCACCGCAGACAAACGCCTTCTTTATGTCCCACAGGTAAAAGACACAAACGGGTAATCCCATTGCCAACACAAGATCGGGCACGTCAATTTCGACCAGATATCGCACCACCGGATAGCCACCGGTGAGCAGTGGAAGATAGCCATCCTTCGCGACTTCGTCCCACACGTTGGAAAACTTGACATCCCGCCCGGACAAGACCATCGTGAGTGCCCCACCACTGTTCACGTGGTCATGCTGATACATGAAATATTGAAAGCTGAGTTCGACGGCGCTTTGCACGCCCGGCAATGACAGATAGGCAGCCGCCGCCAAGCCGGCCAGCAGCCCAAGAAGGGCCAACGCACGCACGGTGGCTTGCGGCACGTTATGCCGGCAATAGAAGTACGAGCAGATCATCGCAACGGTTCCGGCCATTGCGGCTTTCGTACCGACAAGGCACGAAGCCAGCACGATGCTTCCTACCAGTACGCCGTTCCATGCCGACCAGCCGAATTTCAACACCCTCATCAGTCCATAAGCCAGGCCCACGATCATGAGTGCGGACGCTTCGTTCTGCGCGTACACGATACCTTTGTAGCCAGACCGGATCTGCGTATCGGCCCAGTAGCTGCGAAACAGGTCGATCGAAAATACCGCGCCAGCCACGATCGCCGCCGCATATGCCAATAGCGTGAGCCGTATGATTGGTTCGAGTTTCTCAAGCTGCCTGTCGCTCATTCCCGATAGGACCGCGAGACAAACAAAGAAGGAGAACACCTTCAGGACGAAAACCGCCTGCTGCGCGAACTCCGCACTCGACATATCGCCAAACGCATATGTCGCGGCCGAGGCGGTGATCGCCACCATCGCCAGAAGCGCCGTGCGCCAACTCGACAGCCGGATCCGTCCACTCGCCAATAGAAGCAACAGCAGTCCGGCTACCATGGTTCCGCGCACGAGCAGCGAGTAACGAGCGTTCCCACCCGCAGCGTCGAATCCATGCGCGGCCCTGACCGACAGGAAATCCGCAAAAGGCGACAGCGCGAGACCGCCGGCGAATATCGCCCAGGTGATTGAGGTTGAACACTGACGCGCCGACTTCTGCGCTGTCGAATCGCTCATCCGCCTCGCAACTGCGGTTTTACTCATGACGTGCTCTCACCACATCGCTCCCAGATGAAAGCCGCTGCAATGCAACCAGGCTCCAGCGAACCGCGGTGCGCAGGAGACGAAGAGGCCAGAGCGCTGCGATGTGCAACGACGCACGCGGCTTTATACGCGCCTTACGTTCCTGCTCGATACTGCTCGATAGCCGCTCGAAGTCTTCCCACACAGCATAGGGGCGCAATTCCGCGACGCGAGCGCCGCCCTCGTCCCGATGCCACGGCCAGTCGTCGAGCAATGCTCCGAGTGGGCCTTCACTGTAGGTAAGCGCCTGCCGAGCAGCCTGCGCGGATATCCAGTAGCCCACAGACCCAGATGTCCATTGTTTGAACGGAAAGCCGACCCGCAATCCACCAACGTTCGCGCGCCACCTGAGCGGTTCATAAAAGTAGGTCCACGACGACGCGGCGCGACGCAGCTTCGATCGCCCCAGCAGCACAATGTCGGCGACAGCCGACAACTCGGACTCGTCGGCATGCAACACACGTTCAAAAAAAGCCGGTTCGAGAATCGCGTCGTCTTCGAGAATCACGGCGGCGCGGCCGGTGTCCACGACCTTTCGCCACACTGACCGGTGGCTCATGAAGCACGCCACCTCCGCACTAGTCAGTGAACGTCCGTAGCGGCAGCGAGCCGCGGCGTCGTCGTAGACGGCAGTCAGTTCGCTATGCGTGAGCAAACGCCCGTCGACCGCGTCCTCGATATGAAACTCGACGCCACGGTCGGACAACAATGCTGCGATCGCGTCGCGGCGTCCCGAGCGAGGCAGAGATATGACGTGAATGGGTGCCAGACTTTCCATCATCGATTCAACAATTGCGTAAAGTGGTGGCGCAAAGCCGGCTTGCTCAAGATCATCGACACGTAGACGACCAGCAACACCGCTTCTGCGACAAGCAGCGATATCGCCGCCCCTTGGGCGCCGAAGCGCGGCGTCAGAACGATCGCCAATCCGACGTTCAGCACACCTGCTGCCAGCATCAACAACGACCGGATACGAGCGTTGCCGAACGGCACCAGTACTTGCAATCCGAGGAAATAAGCCAGATTGCCGAAGACGGTCGCAAGGCAAAGCATATTCAGGAGCGACGCGGCACCTGCGTAGCCGCCGCCCAATACCAACGTAGTGAGCGGTGCCGAAACGCGGCCGACAAAGACCAGTCCGCCAAGCGTGGCCAACACGGTGGCGAGCGCGCCAAATACCGTCAGCCGGGCGGCGGACCTGGGCTGCGCACCGAACAACGAAGTGATACGCGGATAGCAAACCGTGTTGATTTGAGCGGGTACCATGTTGGCCACGGTCTTGAGCTTGTCGGCGGCCGTATAGATACCCACCTGATAGGGCGTGGTCATTGAAGCGAGGATGACCGCGTTCGTCACGCCGAAAAGACTTACGGACGCCGAGGAGACGAACATGTCGGCACTTTCCTTGATGCGCTGCATGACCGAGCGCACCGAAACGGAAGGGCGTCGCAACACGTCCAGGCGCCGTGCCGCAACCAGCGAGAAGACGCCGGTAAAAACCGCCGCCCCTGCCTGGATTCCGGCTGCGAAAGCGACATCGTCGCTGTGACGCACGAAGACGAAGGTCAGCGGTAAAGCCGCAAAGCGGCCAGCCAATGCTACTGTCGCAAAGACTGAGAAACGCTCCAGCCCTTGCAATAGCCAGTTCAATGTAAAGACATTGCCGATGACCATCGGCCAGGCTGCGAGCACCACGGGAAACACCGAAGCCAACTTGCGATCGAAGTGCGCAACGACCAGCAGCACGGCAAACGCGATCACACACAGACACGCTTTCGCGGCCATCGTCGACCATACAAGTTCGTTCAGCCGCTCCGGATGCCCCCGGCGCTCGACCACCGCTTTGGGACCGCTGAGAAAAAATCCCCATTCGGTCACGAGCATGCCGTATGTGGCAATCGCCGTCGCATAGCCGAGCATGCCAAAATGCGCCGCCGCAAGCACCCGCGTCAGATAGGGAAAGGACGCAAGCGGCACGAGATAGTTACCGATCTGCCAGACCATCATCGCCACGAAGTTCGTGCGCATACGCGGCGTCTTCAGCATCGGCATGCTGCCCGTAGTTCCCCGATCACTCACGAACGGCTCCAATTGGGGGCCGACGAGCGGCGCGCGCGATCACGCATGCGCCAGCACCCCACGCGTGTCGATCACCACCTTCGCCTGAAAGCGGACGGGATCCACACGCCGAAACTGCGCATGGTCGACCAGAATGACAATAATGTCCGCCTCCAGCAGCGCTTCGTTCAATTCACAGAGGCGAACCTTGCCATCGAGCGATGCCGGCAACGTTCTCACATTCGGTTCGACGACGACCACCTGGCCGGCGAATCGCTCCGCTAGTTCGTCGGCGATTTCGACGGCCGGGCTTTCGCGCAGATCGTCAATATTCGCTTTGAACGCCAGCCCGAGACACGCAATCACCGGATCCTTGAAGCGCCGCGCCGCGCGTTCCACGCGCTCTATTACATAGCCCGGCTTTGCGTCGTTGACCGTTCGCGCGGTGCGGATCAGGCGCGCCTCGTCCGGCGCAGAGTCCACGATGAACCACGGATCGACGGCGATGCAGTGGCCCCCCACTCCCGGCCCCGGCTGCAGGATGCTCACCCGCGGATGGCGGTTCGCAAGACGGATCAACTCCCATACGTTGATATCGAGCTTGTCGCAGATGATCGAAAGTTCGTTCGCAAAGGCAATGTTGACGTCGCGGAATGAGTTCTCCGTCAGCTTGCACATCTCGGCAGTGCGGGCATCCGTCAGGATACAGTCGCCTTGCACGAAGCTTTGATAGAGCTCACGCGCCAGCTCGCTACAGCGCGGCGTCATGCCGCCGATTACGCGGTCGTTCTCGACCAGCTCGCGAATCACGTGGCCAGGCAGCACGCGTTCAGGACAATGAGCGATGCGGATGTCCGACTGCTCGCCCGCCTCTTGCGGGAAGGAGAGATCGGGACGGAGTTGTGCCATCCAAGCTGCCATCTGCTCAGTTGTCCCAACCGGTGAAGTCGATTCGAGGACGACAAGGTCGCCCTTCTTGAGCACCGGCGCGATCGCCTGGCTCGCTGCTTCGATGAAGCGGAGGTCCGGCTTGTAGCCGTCGGAGAAAGGCGTCGGCACAGCGATCAGAAACGCGTCCGCAGGCTCCGGCGTGATGGTCGCGCGCAGATAGCCTTGCGTGACTGCCGCGTGCACCAGCATATCGAGCTCGGGCTCGACAATATGAATGGCGCCACGGTTGATGGTGTCGACCGCATGCTGACTGACGTCCACGCCAATGACACGTTTGCGGCGTGCCGCAAACACGGCTGCAGTAGGAAGCCCAATGTAGCCGAGGCCGACCACCGAAACAGTTTCAAAATCCATTTCTTTTCTATATCCGTAAGCAGGGTATGTTCGCTCAGACCGCCAGAGCCGGACCGAAACGTTTTTCAAGTAGCGCGCTCGCAATGCGAGCGCAAGCATGGCCGTCGCCATAGGGGTTGCCGCGTACGCTCATCGCCTGGTAGACGGTTTCGTCGCACAGCAGCTGCGATACGGTCTGGATGATTTTCTGCACGTCGGTGCCGACCAGTTTCACTACGCCCGCGTCGACGGCCTCCTGACGCTCGGTGGTTTCGCGCATCACCAGCACCGGCTTGCCGAGCGAAGGTGCCTCTTCCTGAGTCCCACCGGAGTCGGTCAGGATCAGATAGGCACGGTCCATCAGACAAACGAACGTCAAATAGTCGAGCGGTTCGATCAGATGAACATTGGCAATGCCGCGGAGAATCCGGTTCACCGGCTCGCGTACATCCGGGTTGAGGTGAACCGGGTACACGATGTCCACGTCGGGATACGAATTCGCGATCCGAGCCAGCGCCGTGCAGATACGCTCGAAACCGCCGCCGAAACTCTCGCGCCGGTGTCCCGTCACCAGAATCAGGCGCCGCCCTGGCGTCAGCAACGGGAGGTGTCGCTGCGCTTCGTCGCGTAGCCGCGTATCGCTTGCCAGTTGCTGCCGCACGTGCAGGAGCGCGTCGATCACCGTATTGCCCGTCACCACGATGCGTTCGTCCGGCACGTTCTCCGCTAGCAAATTCTGTCGGGCGCGCTCGGTCGGCGCGAAGTGCATCGCGGCAAGCACGCTGGTCAGCCGACGATTCGCCTCCTCCGGCCACGGAGACAGAAGCTCACCCGTTCGCAGGCCCGCTTCCACATGGCCGACGGGCACGCGCGGGTAAAACGCCGCGAGGCTGGCGGAGAAGGTTGTGGACGTATCGCCATGCACCAGCATCAGGTCCGGGCGGCAGTCCTTCAGCACATCCCGCATGCCGAGCAGGATGGAACTCGTCACGTCATAGAGATCCTAGTTCCGCTTCATCACATTCAAGTCGAAATGAGGACGGATCTGGAACAGGTTCAATACCTGATCGAGCATCTCGCGATGCTGGCCGGTTACGCAGACGAAGCAGTCAATTCCCTCGGCGTTCTTGAGTTGCCTCACGAGAGGCGCCATCTTGATGGCCTCAGGACGGGTTCCGAAGGTAAGCAGAATCCTCTTGTTCATTGGCGAGTGGTTGACTGGTCGCGCACCTGGAAGCGCCGCGACACGACTATCGTGGAAGACGCCGCGTGGCGCCGTGACTAGATGCTGCAATCCGTCTATGCGGATTTTTCGGCCCCGTATTCGGAGAACGCGCCGTACGCACTGGCCCGCTGCGGAACGTCGTTCAGCAGAACGCCGTCGACGGTATGGCCGCCGTTGCTAAGCTGACGCACGCTCTCCTGGAGCTCGGCCGCAGAGTGCCGTCCGTGACGAACGACGAGCAACGTCAGGCCCGCGTGCTTGCCGATCAGTACCGGGTCGGTAACGGCCAATACCGGCGGCGAATCAACGATGACCACGTCGTACTGTTTACTGAACTGTGCTAACAATTTGCCGAATGACTCACTCATGAGCATTTCGGCCGGACTCGATGCAACGCTGCCACTCATTAGTACGTCGAGGTTGGGCAGGACCTGGTAGTGCACCGCGCTTGACGGCTCGACTCCGCCGATCACGTCTGACAAGCCGGGTTTGCTCGGGAGCGAAAAGTATCTGTGCACGTCGCCTCGGCGCATGTCCGAGTCGACTAACAACACGCGTTTGCCGCCAGCCGATAGCACCGCTGCCAGATTCACCGAGAGAAACGACTTACCGACGTCGGGCCGTGGCCCCGTCAACATCACGATGTTGTTGTGCGAATTGAGCAAACCGAACTGCAACGCCGTTCTCAAGCTACGGATGCCTTCCACTGCCACGTCATCGGGTTGCGCCGCCGCGAGCACGTTCAATTCCGAGCGGCCGCCGCGAGCCGACGGATGCAACGTCCGCTGCCGCGCGCTTCGAGACACGATCGCGTACACCGGCACGCCGACCGCGCCTTCGATTTCCGACGGCGTCTCGAGTCCGCGATTCAAGGTACTACGCACGAATGCGATAGCGCATCCGAGCAGTACACCGATCAGGCCCGACAGCGCGATCACCAGCGCTTTCTTCGGTTTGACCGGTTTTTCGGCCACCTCTGCGTAGTCGACCGTGTGGACGTTGCCGAGTTGCCCCGCCTTCAGCACACGCAACTGCTGCGTGCTATCCAGCAGCTTGGTGTAAAGGTCGGTGTCGACCCGCACGTCGCGCATGAGGCGCAGCGCCTGTTGCTGCGTGCTCGGCAAAGCGGCGACTTTCTCGTTGAACGAGCGTTGCTGTTCCTGCAACTCACCGATCTGGGCGTCGATCGCCTGCACGGATGGATGTTCCGCCGTGTAACGCTGCGCGAGCGCGGAGCGTTGCTGCTGCAACTCGACCAGTTTGGTTTTGCTATCGACGATTGATTGCAGCAGAAGCTTGCCCTCTGCTTCCAGATCAACAGTGCCGTTCTGCGCGCGAAACGCGTTATATTTGGCCTCGGCCTCGTCCAGATCCGCGCGCAGTTGGGGAAGCTGGTCGGCGAGGAACTGCAGCATCTGCTGTGCTTGCGCGGACTTCCGGTCTACATTTCGCTGAACATAAATGCTCGCCACGCGATTCACGGTTGCGGCGATCCTTGCAGCATCCCCGCCTTCGAGCGAGACGGCGACGATACCCGACTGTTTGGCCTTCTCGCTAATGTCGAGTGCGGTCCGCAGATCCGCTGTCGTCAGTTGCGTCGAGGCCCTCGACAGATTGAACGACGTGCCAGCGCGCGCGACCATGCGGTCCACTCTCAACTGCACCGGCCCGAAACGGGTGACGCCCTGCTCCGCGATGCCCACGCGGCCGCGTAGCACCATATGCCCATCCGCATCGCGCAGTTCGAACCCCTGATCCGCGCCGACCATCAATTTGAAACGCTGATCGTAGAGCGCAGCTGGGACGTCGAATTGGGTCACGCCCAAAGCCTCTCCGCCCCAGGCGAAACTGCTCATTCCGAGGAAGGGACTCGCCGGACTGCCGGCGGGAGCCTGCCGTGCAATCAGCGCGCCGATCAGCGGAAATCGATGCGGCGTGGCATTGACATCGAGATGCAAACTCCGGACAGCTTCTTCGACCACCATTCGCGAACGGATCAGTTCGATTTCCGCGTCGGTCGAGGCCTTGCTCTGGAACAGCGACGCGAGGTCGCCTAGCTTGTCGTTGAGCGTATCGCTGCCGGGGTCGCTGTCGACCTGAATCATTACATCGGCTTTGTACAGAGGCGTGCCGAAAAAAGCATAGGTAATGCCGAGAAACAGCATTACCGCCGTGGTCAACACGATCAAGAGCCGATTCTCGCTCAGCAATGCGAAAACTTCGGATAGCGTTATTTCCTTTTCGCCCAGCGTGTCGGCCGAGCGTTCCCGATCAAGTAATTTCATGATTTAGTGCGTCAGTCTGATAATGTCGTCGCACCATTTCAGTACGCTGTGCTCGATTTGCGCGAAGGCCAGTTCAAAAATGACACGATGCCGTTGATAAGGATCCACAATATCGAGCTGCTCATGTTCGCCCAGACGAAAGACCTTTCCTCTTGCAGAAGGAAAACGATCGAGAATCAACGTGCGCTGGGAATTCGTCATGGCCAGCACGACATCCGCCGCGCGCACGTGTTCGTTGCTAAGCGCCTCGGCTACATGACCGCTGATGTCCACGCCGCGCTGGCATGCAACCTGAACCGCGAGTGGATCCGCGTGCCTGCCAACGAGGGCTCGCGTACCCGCGGAACTCACTGAGACAGCAGGCAGCGCCCGTTCAAGAACGGCCCGCGCAACCGGACTGCGGCAAACGTTCCCCTCACACACCATCAAAACCCCGGTCATTTCGCAATGACTCCCGCTGTCAGACCCGTGTTAATCAACGGCATCAACAGACTCAACACGCGATTGAAGCGAACAAGACCGCTACCATCCACGTACACCACGTCCTTCGGTTGCAATTCGAAATCCTTCGCAAGCAGCATCGCGACCGGTGAATGCGCGTCGAGGTGAAACACCTGCGGCGTCCCGGTCAGTGAGCCGCGGATCACGAACATCTGCGCGGCATCGGCGGTCGAAGCGTTCACACTGCCGGCCTGCGAAAGTGCATCGGCCAACGTCATGCGACCCGTTCGGCGTGGAATCGCCGAAACCGGTTTGTTGACTTCACCCATCACATACACGTCGTTCTCATCGCGCGAAACGACACGCAGCAGATCACCCGCCTGCAGAAAGAGGCGCGACGGGCTCAATCCCTGAGCGAGCATTTGCGTCAGATTCACGCGATAAGAGCGATCACCGCGCACCAGAACGAGGTCGCTCTGATCGGCCGCCTCACTGAACCCACCGGCGCGGCTGACAGCTTCGTAAAGCGTCATTGGCACATCGTTGACCGCCAGCACGCCCGGGCTATGCACTTCCCCGTCGACGTAAACTTCATGCGCGCGGTAGGAAGCCATCCGCACTGTCACCTGCGGCTTGACGAAGTACCTGGCAAGCGCACTGCTTAGCCGCTGCTGAATCTCTTCGGCGCGCAGGCCCGCAACATGCAGCGTTCCCGCATAGGGAAATGTGAGTGCACCGTTCTGGTCGACGACAAATCCCGCAAGCGGATCTCCCGGCCTCGCCGACGATTGGGTTTGCGAAGAGCCGAGTGCCGCAGCGAATTCCGGATGATCCCAAACGACGATCTGCAGCACGTCACCGGAACCGACCGTGTAGGCCTGGGGCGCTCCAGAGAGTAATTGCGAAACTTCAAGCTGCCGCTGTTTGCGGCTTTGTGCGAGCTGCGAAATCAGCGCAGCGTCGAGTTCCGTTATCGCGATGTCTGGCGTACCACTCGTTGCACTCGCCTTTTCGCCCGGCGCACCAATGCCGGCTTCCCCAGCCGTGCCAAAAGTGGCATACGTACCCGAGTGATCCTGCGGCTGAGACGTGTCCATCCTCATCCCCGGCGCCACCGAGCACGCACTCGCCAACAAACTTACCGCCGTCATCACGACCCCAAGCCTGAAGGCGGGTCTGGCCAGAAATACCGCTAACATCGTGTTCAACCTATTCAAACCAGCGTGCCGAGGCAACGCTCTCGCCACCCAACATCGGGCAGATGTAATCCATAACTCGTGGCGATCTCTGCCTTTCTATGCAGAGTATTGCCTCACAAAAACTCGCCGGCGTCACATCGCGAAACCGCATTTCAATACGCATTCCGATGCAACAACCCTCTCACCACCGTCGCCAGCACAATCCGCATATCCAACCCAAACGACCAGTTCCGCAAGTAATACAAATCGTGCTCAACTCGCGCCTGCATCTTCTCGACCCGATCCGTCTCACCGCGAAAGCCATTCACCTGCGCCCACCCGGTAATACCAGGCTTAATCCGGTAGCGATGGATATACCCATCGACAATTCCCCGATACTGATCATCGTGTTCGATCGCATGCGGCCGCGGCCCAACCACCGACATTTCCCCACGCAACACATTCAGAAACTGCGGCAACTCATCAAGGCTCGTGCGACGTAAGAACGCGCCGACACGAGTCACCCGCGTGTCTCCTCGCGTGGCCTGCAGAACCACACCTGGCTGCGCCGAGTGCTCGCGCATCGAACGAAACTTGTAAATGCGAAAGACGCGTCCGTCCGCACCCTTACGCCGCTGGGTAAACAACACCGGTCCCTTCGAAGTCGCCTTGACGGCAACCGCAATCGACAACATCACCGGCAACAAAGCCAGCAGCGCCACACTCGCGAACAACCGGTCGAAAGCCGCTTTCTGAACCAGCGCGTACGGTGTCATCGGCGAGGCCATCAGATTGATCGCCGGCGCGCCGATCAGGTCGACCACGTTTCGATCGAACATCGCAAGACTGCGCACATCAGGAATGAAGCGCAAATTAACAAGGTCACCACTGAATTCGTCGAGTACCTTCAGCACGGTGTCTTCTTCGGACATCGGCAGTGCGATCCACACCTCTTCGATCTGTTCACGGCGCACCCAGTCCGCGAATTCGCGCAGCCGCTCGAACGACGGCAAGCCGTCAAACCCGGACTCACTATCCTGTCGCGTGTTGAACGTGGCAACCGCCCGGAAGCCCGCATCCGGTGAACTCATGATGTTGGCGATCACAGCGTCGCGATGCGCGCCGGCGCCAACCACAGCAACCATTCGCAGATTCCGGCCGCCACGTCTCATCCGGCCGAGTACCGCATGCACCACCCACCGCGAAGCGACCAGCGCCGCAGCGGCGATCACGGTCCAACTCACGCACCAAAGCCGGGACACCGACGCAGCGCGATGAAGCAGGAACAACATCGCGAGCCCGCAGGCTTGCACGGCGATCCAGCCGAGCACCAGTTTGACGCTCAGCCGCCATTTCGAGCGGCCACGCCATGAGCCATACACGCCGAACCAGGGCAGCAGCAAAACAGCGAACGCAATATCGAGAGCGACGAAGGCGCCTTCGAGAATCGAATACCCTGAGCGAGGCATGAACAGCAGCGAGGCGAGCGCCGCCGACAACGCGATCAACGTCGCATCTAGCAGGCGCGCCAGCACGCTTTCCATCTCCGCCAAATCCCGGCCAGCGGTTTTACGAATCACCGTGTGCATGAGACCGGGCCTAGCGCGGAGCCGCCGATCCGACACCGCGCGACTCCCGCACAGACGTCACACGCAAGAACACAACGGGATAACTCACATCAAGCTTTGACTTCATGGCACCACTCTCAAAATTTCTTTCGCGATGCCACGTGCATGCGCAACTTCTCATAGAGGCCGCATTCTGCGCCCACGAAGATTGGAGAGGCTTAAGAGATTTCCGAATCGTTCGCGGCATTCGTCCGCCATCTCCCCTTGCCTTCCGATTCGGTCCGGTCCTGTCCTACGTTTTTTCGGGTGCCGCGCCACCCATAACCGATCCCTAATGCACCTCTCCACAAACTTTAACTATCCGCAATCGTCCCGCCCCCGTATGCTCGAACAATGACCTGCAACCGTGCACGGCAAGACACGGCATCGGGCAAGCGACTATTCATCGTCAGAGGAGCGGCATCATGAAGATCTGTGTCTTCGGAGCGGGAGCAATCGGCGGCTTGATGGGTGTGCAACTCGCACGCGCCGGTGCGGATGTGAGTTTCGTCGCGCGCGGTCCGCATCTCGCGGCAATGCGCGAGCACGGTGCGCGTCTGATCATGGACGGCGAGACGTTCAGCGCACCGGTGCGCTGCACGTCCGACCCGCGCGAACTCGGCGTGCAGGACTTCGTGATCATTACGCTCAAGGCGCATTCGCTGCCCGGCGTAGTCGATGCAATGCAGCCGCTACTCGGCAAGCACACGGCCATCGTCACGGGCGTCAACGGCATTCCGTATTGGTACTTCTATCAGCACGGCGGACGCTTCGCCGGCACGCGTCTCACCAGCGTCGACCCGGACGGCAGTCAATGGACCAAGCTCGGCCCCGAACGGGCAATCGGCTGCGTGCTCTACCCGGCTGCCGAAATCGTCGAACCCGGCGTCATCAAGCACGTGTACGGCAAGAAATTCCCGATCGGCGAGCCGAGCGGAGAACGCACGCCGCGCATTCAACAGTTGCACGAGATCATGCAGGCAGCGGGTTTCGAGGCGCCGATCCGCGACAATATCCGCGACGAAATCTGGCTCAAGCTATGGGGCAACCTGTGCTTCAACCCGATCAGCGCATTGACGCACGCCACGCTCGACGTGCTCACCAGCGACCCAGGCACACGCGCGGTATCGCGCACGATGATGCTGGAGGCCAAGCGCATTGCGGATCAATTCGGCGTGCACTTTCGCGTCGACGTGGAAAAGCGTATTGATGGCGCGGGCGCGGTCGGCGCCCACAAGACATCGACGCTGGTCGATCTGGAGAATCGCCGCCCGATGGAGATCGATCCGCTGTTGACCGTCGTGCAAGAAATGGGCCGCCTCGTCGCCGAGCCGACGCCGACTATCGATGTCGTGCTGGCGCTCATTAAACTGCGTGAACGGATGGCGTTGCAAGGAGATTGAGACTCGATAGAGAGCGCGCGATCAGAAATTCGTTCGCTCTCCCGCCTATCGGCAAAGGCAAACATAAAAGGATCGAACGCCATAACGCGTTCGATCCTTTTTTTACGCTACTGATCGATAGCGAGCCACACAGCCTTGGGCTCGGTGAAGTTCTCGATCGCGACGTCACCGTGTTCGCGGCCAAACCCCGAGTCGCCTGATCCTCCCCACGGCAGGCGCACATCGGTATATCCGTATGTGTTGATCCACACGGTCCCCGCCCTCAGATCCCGTGCAACCCGATGCACCCGGCCGATGTCCGCGCTCCACACGCCCGCCGCGAGGCTATACAGCGTGCCGTTTGCGATCCTGATCGCGTCGGCTTCGTCGTTGAAGCGAATCACGCTCGCCACAGGCCCAAATATTTCCTCCTGCGAAATGCGCATTTCATGCTCGACGTTGGCAAACACAGTCGGCTCGACAAAGAAGCCGCGCTCGCCCACGCGCGCGCCACCCGTGACGAGCGACGCGCCCTCTGAACGACCCGTTTCGACGTAGCCCAGCACCGTCTTCATCTGCGCGGCGGAGATGAGCGGCCCCATCGACGTTTCGCGCGACGACGGATCGCCGACCTTGATCGACTTCGCGCGCGCGGCGAGGCGCTCGACCACTTCGTCGTACACATCGCGATGGGCGAGAATGCGCGACCCCGCCGAACACACCTGGCCGGTATTGAAGAAGATGCCCGACGCCGCGGCGCGCACCGCGTTGTCGAGATTGGCATCCGGGAAAATCAGGTTGGCCGATTTGCCGCCGAGCTCTAGCGTGACGCGCTTGAAATTGCCGGCGGCGCCTTGCAGAATACCGCGCCCCACCGAGGGCGAGCCCGTAAACGTCACCTTGTCGACGCCGGGATGCGCGACCAGTGCGTCGCCGACCACCCGCCCTTTGCCCGTGACGATATTCAGCACGCCCGGCGGCACACCCGCTTCAAGCGCGAGTTCGCCGATGCGCAGCGCGGTCAGCGGCGTAATCTCCGCGGGCTTGACGATCAGCGTGCAACCGCACGCGAGCGCCGGCGCGATCTTCCACATGCCGATCATCAGCGGGAAATTCCACGGCACGATCGCGGCGACCACACCGACCGGTTCACGCAACGTGTAAGTCAACGCATCGGGGCGCACAGGCACGACCTGACCGTTGATCTTGTCGCACCAGCCTGCGTAGTATTCGAGCGTATCGATCGCGGCCGGAATATCCTGGCGCATCACCGCCGCGATCGGTTTGCCGGCGTCGAGGCTTTCGAGCGCGGCGAGTTCCTCGAGATTCGCGCGCATCAGGCCGGCGAGGCGCATCAGAATGCGGGCCCGCTCAGCGGTCCGAATACCGTTCCATACTTTCAACGCAGCGCGCGCGGCGCGCACGGCGGTGTCCACGTCGGCGGCGCTGCCTTGCGCAACCAGCGCGATCGGCTCTTCGGTGGCGGGGTTGATGTCGACGGAATATTCGCCGGTGCCGGGCGGCAAGCGCTTGCCGTCGATCAGCAGATCATGGCGCCTGAGGTCGGTTTCAGTTTCCATCATGAAGCTCCTTGCTTGGATGTTGCGTGGGCTGAGTGCGTGCGAGCCGCTTCGATTGAAAGACGCTAGGGCTCGTGGAGGACGGCGCCGTCGCGCGCAACGGTCGGCTTCGTCTGCATCTGCGAAGCGGACGGCGACACGTCGGTGGTCTGTGAAGGAGTGGAGAATTGCGCCCAGGCTGCTGCGGCGTTGGGTCGGAGGGAACGGTTGCGGCGATGCACGAGCAGTGTCGCCAGATTCATCGCGGGTGCGAGTGGCCGGCTGACCAATGAGGCGCCTATTGCTGGCCAATGCGTGTCGATTGGCAATATGCCGACGCCGAGGCCGAGCTCAACCATGCGCAGCACCGCCGCGACATGTCCGAGTTCCTGCACCGGCCGTCGTTTAACGCCGTTCGCGTTGAAGGCGAGTTCGAGCGCCCCACGCACACCTGTGTCTGCGTTCAGCGTGATGAGCGCCCATTCGTGCAACTCGCTCCATGCAACACTCGCGTGGCGCGCAAGCGGATGCGCAGGCGGCATCACCGCATGGAGCGGTGTCGTGAAAACCAGTTGCGCGTGCAACAGGTCGCCGGCAAGCGGCTCGGCCATCGAGACCACACCGAAGTCCACCTCGCCCTGTTCGACGCTCGCGAGCACGCCGCTTTGAGGCTGATCCCTGACGGAGACAGCTAGCTCAGGAAAAGCCGCCGCGCAGCGCGCGAGTCCCTGCGCCACCCAACTCGACGACAACACCGGATTGCTGGCGAGCACCACCACGCCGGTGTGACCGTCGTAAGCCGCCCGCTCTTCGCGCAGCGTGAGTTCAATTTCATCGAGCAGGCGGCCAATTCTTCGCTCGAGGCTCGCCCCTGCGTGCGTCAGTTCGACCTGGCGCGTGGTACGGTCGAACAGCTTTAATTCCACGGCTTCTTCGAGTTCGCGCACGCAACGACTCACCGCCGACTGTGTCAAGTCGAACTCACGCGCCGCGCGCGTAAAACTCCGCTCACGCGCGACGGCGACAAATACCTTGAGTTGCTGCAACGAAACATTCATGACGTCACTGCCGGGTGTGGGCCATTCACCTATTCTCCTGTCTGCTCAGGCCAATGGCTCAAGCGCGAAGCCTTGCCGTTGCCGGCAACGGCCAGCACACCTTGCGGCTCATTGTGCGTTTCGATCCAGCGCGAGCGCATCGGCGCGAGTATGAACTTCGCGGAAATGCCCGCGACGATCGTCACGACGGCGGAGACGATGAACACGAGATTCCATCCGCCCGTCGCCGACAACACCGACGCGATCGGTACCAGCAACGAAGCCGTACCCTTGGCGGTGTACAAGGTGCCGGCGTTGGCCGCGGCATATTTGCTGCCGAAGGTATCGGCACAGATCGCCGGGAAGATCGAGAAGATTTCGCCCCAGAACAGGAAGATCAATGCGGCGAACGTCATGAACGCGTACGGGTTAGTGCCGTATTGCATCAGACCGAGCAACGCCAGGCCTTCGCCAATAAAGATCACGAACATCGTGTTTTCACGGCCGAGTTTGTCGGAGATGAAGCCGCACAGCGGACGCGTAAAACCGTTGCAGACGTTGTCGATGGAAAGCGTGGCGGTCAGCAGCGGCAAGGTCATGCCGAAGAGCGTCATCGGGATGCGTGCGAGACCCCAGTCTTTCGCGATCGGACCGATCTGCGCGGTCGCCATCAAACCGCCCGCGGCCACGGCGACGAACGACACGTAGATCACCCAGAACACCGGCGTCTTGATCATCTGCCCCGGGGTGAAATCGACCTTCGACACGGCGAACTTCCTCTTCGGTGCGGCTTGCGAGCGCAAGTTCGGCTTCTTCAACAGCAGCGCAAGCGCCAGAATGCACCCGCCTTGCAGGATTCCGAAGAAGAAGAACGTATGCTCATAACCCGAACGCGTGATCATGTTGGCAATTGGAATCACCGTCACCGCAGCGCCCGCGCCGAAGCCCGCAGCGGTGAGACCCGCTGCGAGTCCGCGCTTGTCGGGAAACCATTTCAACGCGTTGCCCACGCACGTGCCGTACACGCCGCCCGCACCGATACCGGCGATGACCGCGGAGACGTACAGCATCGGCAGGGTCGTGATGTACGAGTTCATCACCCACGCAACGCCCGCGCAAATCGCGCCGCCCGCGACTACGGGCCGCGGTCCGAACCTGTCGACGAGCCAGCCTTCGAGCGGCACGAGCCACGTTTCAGTGAGAATGAAAATCGCGAACGCAAGTTGAATGGACGCTTCGCCCCAGTGATGCCGCGCGTTCATCGGCGTGACGAACAACGTCCACGCGTATTGAAGATTGGCCACCAGAGCCATGCACACCATGCCGATGACGAGTTGCCACCAACGGTTGCCCCAAAATGCGCGGCTCGTAGTCTGCTGACTGATATCGTCCATTCGCTTTGTCTCCACTATTTGTCTGGTGCAGCCGGCTGGCGTCCCGCAGGAAATCGCCCTGCAACGCGCCGTACTGTATGCGTCCCACCTTATGTTATGACCCGAAAAAGCCGCGCTCTTCGGGAATATCTGATATTTGCGTCTTTAATTCGCTGCTTTAAAAATAGATCGACTTAAATCATCTCTTTGTGGGAATTTCTTTATTCCGATCAATTAATGCCTTTAACCGCGAGGCGCCGGTTGTTTCGCCCATCAGGGCTCGCATCCAAGCGTTAACCCGAGTTTTTCGCCACGCGCTCCGGCGGCAATTCCGCTTTCTTATACAGAGCCATGCTAGGGTCATTGCTGAATTACTAATAATTAAAGTTTGTTATTATGTTGATTCACATTTGCTTATACATCGGTCATGACGATGCGGAATGCGACTCTGCGGCAACTGAAGGTTTTCGAAACGGTGGCGCGCCATCTGAGCTTCTCGCGCGCCGCCGAGGAATTGCACCTCACCCAGCCGGCCGTTTCCACTCAGGTCCGGCAACTCGAAGAACACGCAGGGCTGCCGCTGTTCGAACAACTCGGCAAAAAAATCTATCTGACGCCGGCCGGCACCGAAATGCTTCACTACAGCCGCGCGATCATCCAGCAGTTCCACGAAGTCGACGAAGCGATGAGTCAGCTCAAAGGCGTCTCCGGCGGCAAGCTGAATGTCGCGGTGATCAGTGCCGGCGACTACTTCTTTCCGCGGCTGCTGGCTGAATTCACGCGCCGTTACTCGGGCGTCGTGCTCAACCTCGCCGTGCACAATCGCGAGGAACTGCTGCATCAACTCGCTACCAACCAGACCGATCTGGCGGTGATGGTGCGTCCGCCCCACGAGACCGACGCGACCAACGAGCCGTTTGCGCCGCACCCGTATGTGATCGTGGCGGCGCCCACGCATCCGCTCGCCAATAAGCGCAACATCAAGTTCAGCCAGTTGGCGAACGAAGCGTTTATCGTGCGTGAGCGTGGCTCGGACACGTGGAATTCGATGGAAGAAGGCTTCGCCGGGCGGCTTGCCAACCTCAAGATCGCCATGGAGATCAAAAGCACCGAAACGATCAAGCAGGCCGTGATCGCGGGCATGGGTATCGCCTTTCTGTCCGCGCATACCATCAGCCTCGAATTGCAGCTCGGTCACCTTGTCGTACTCGATGTCGAGAGCTTTCCGGTCATGCTCAACTGGTACGTGGTGCATCGAAAGAACAAGCGACTGCCGCCGGTGGCAGTCGCCTTCAAACGCTTCCTGATGGAGGAAGGCGCGAATCTGATCGAGAAGATCACGCGCGTCAAGGAATTGAGCGTGTATAAGCAGTAGGCTATGAAGATCCAATGAAACTTTAACTATTGCAGATTCATCAGGACTTCTATGCTGCAAGCGAGTTCCATCACTCGTCTGCCCAGGAGTCCGGTCATGAATCACGCTTTGGTTGAGTCTCATCCCAGCGCACACACTGCCCGTGTTGCCGCGAACCATCCCGACGACGCCCACCTGAGCGCGTACAACGCCGCCTTCAGCGACCTCGGCCTGCGCTTCCGCTGGGACCGCGCCACCCTCGACGTCCTCAGGGAATTCAATAGCGAGGCGGCGCAGATCACTGCCTACATCGAGCGCTTTCACGCCCATTTGCATAGCGCGTACGACGCCGACTTTCTCGCTCAAATGATTCTGCACAAGAAGGCGCAGTACTTCAGCGAGTTCGCGTCGGCGGCCGAGTGAGGGTGTTCGCGGGATCACGGTGCCGCGACGCGACACACCCGCCCACCTGAAGGTGTGAGCATTCATGGCATTCGCCGTGTCGCAGCGCGAGCCGGCCGGCGGCGGTCGCACGCACGTTGCCGCACCTGGGCACTCACACCATTGCTGCCGTTTCGACGATACGGGTAGGCCGCCGTGCGTACGCAGTATGTCGTTATGTCGCGCAGCATCCAGCTCTGCTCTTCCCCGCCGCGCCATTCGATTCGTGCGAACAGCCCATGCTTGCCCATCGTCAGGCTATGACAGCGCGCGGCAAAGGCGAGTGTGCTCGAATCGTGACCATGCTCGTGGCTGTCGGAGTACTCGCGGCTGAGCATCAAATGTACGCCCATCGCACAAGCCAGCGCGCTCATCGCGAGGAGCGCGGCGAGTCCGAATGGCTGCGCCGGTTCGGTCACGAATCCGTAGCCAAGCCAGCCGCATAGTAACAGCGCAAACAGGTTGACGATGCCGTGCCCCGGACGCGCCACCACGCTGAGTTGCAGTGCGCCGCGCAGTTTGCAGAACGCGATGGCCGACGTGGCGAAGATCAGTGCGCCGATGAACACGGCGACACAGAGCTCGACGCGCTCGACATTCGCCTGCGCCGCCGACGACAGATAACGCGCGAAGCCGCCCGACATCACAGCGAGCCCCATACTGCTGGCCAACAGCGCAACGAGGCGCGGGCGCCGCGTCAAGTTGCGCCGACGCACCAGCCACGCGCCGAGCACCGCGCCCGCCACGGCTGCGCCGACCACGCCGTCGCTCGCGCCTATGCCGGCTGCGAAAAGACCGGCGAGCGCGGCGGCCAATGCGCCCGCATGCCAGTCAGGACGGCGCTTCGGTCGCCGTTCGAGCGGCAGTTGCCCGACAGCGGCAAGCGCAACGGCCAACACCGAAGCAAACACCAGGGCCAGCGAACACCAGACGGTACTGTCATACGCTAGCGGCATGCGTGCTCCTTCGTACCGGAATGCATGGGCGCGATCCCAACGGATCGCGCAATCGGTCAAGCGTTCAGACAGCGCCTGCCACGGCCGGCTCCGCGCCTGCGGCGGCGCCCGCGCGCACGGCGCTCAAGGTGTTGCTCAGCGTGCCGATCCCGTCGACCGTGACCGTTACTGTCGCGCCATCCTTGATCGAACCGACGCCGACCGACGTGCCGCACGCGATCACATCGCCCGGCTCGAGCGTGAGATCCTGCGAGATCAGACTCACCTGCTCGGCGGGCGAGAAAACCATGTCGGCGAGCGGATAGTTCTGCCGCTCCACGCCATCGAGCATTGTGATGAGATGTGCCTGCTGCCAGTCGAAACCGGAGACGATCGCCGGGCCGACACAGCAGAACGTATCGAAGCCCTTCGCCCGGCACCATTGCGGAAAGTGCGGATTCTCGTTCAACAGATCGGCCGCGGTGACGTCATTCACGAGCGTGTAGCCGAAAATCGCTTCGGCCGCCTCTTCGACACTCGCATCGCGGCAGCGCCGTCCGATCACAATGCCGAGCTCGCCTTCATAGGCGATCTTGCCGGCATAGCTGAGCGGCCGCCTGATCGGCTCACCTGAACCGATCACCGAACCCGCGGGCTTCAACAAGAAAAGCGGGTGCGCCGGCACCGGTTTGTCGAGCTTCGCCGCCAGCGCGTGAAAGTTGTTCCACAGCGCGACGATCTTGCCGGGCGCGCACGGCGCGAGCGGCGTCAGTGCGCGCGTCGACAGCACCGCGCCAGTCGGCACCGGGTGCTCCAGACCTTCATACTCGTGCAGATAGCCACCCTCCACACGGCCGAACACGACGCCGCCGTCGCTCGACATGAACCGCATCCATGTATCCATACGTCGCTCCCTGTTTACGTGGATCGGGCCTAGATCGCGCCGGCGGTGCGCAGCGCACTGACCTGCTCGGGCGAATAGCCGAGTTCGGCCATGACTTCGTCGGTATGTTCACCCAGCAACGGTGAGCGCGTGACCTCGGTCGGGCTGTCGGACAGTTTGATAGGATTGCCAACCGTCAGATACTTGCCGCGAGTCGGATGATCCACTTCGACAATCGTGCCGGTTTTGCGCAACGACGGTTCTTCGGCGATTTCCTTCATCGACAGAATCGGTCCGCACGGAATGTCGTACTTGTTCAGAATCTGCATGGCCTCGAACTTGGTCTTCGTCATGGTCCAGCGTTCGATCTCGGCGAAGATATCCTTAAGATGCGGCAGACGCGCGGCGGGCGTTGCATAGTTGGGATCCGTGGCCCACTCTTCCTTGCCGATCACATTGCAGATCTTCGCCCAAACCGGCGCCTGCGTGATGAAGTAGATATACGCGTTCGGGTCGGTCTCCCAGCCCTTGCACTTCAGGATCCAGCCCGGCTGACCGCCGCCCGACGCATTGCCCGCACGCGGCACCGCTTCGCCGAACTCTCCGTTCGGATACTGCGGATACTCTTTCATCACGCCGGTACGTTCGAGCCGCTGCTGGTCGCGCAGTTTCACGCGGCACAGGTTGAGCACGCCGTCCTGCATCGCGGCGAGTACGCGCTGACCGCGTCCGCTGTGTGTGCGCTGATAAAGCGCCGTGACGATACCGAGCGCCAGATGCAAGCCGGTGCCGCTGTCGCCGATCTGCGCGCCCGTCACGACCGGCGGGCCGTCGTCGAAGCCGGTGGTCGAGGCCGCGCCGCCCGCGCATTGCGCGACGTTCTCGTAGACCTTGCAGTCCTCGTACGGCCCAGGACCGAAGCCTTTTACCGACGCGACGATCATGCGCGGATTCAGTTCCTGAATCCGCTCCCACGTGAAGCCCATGCGGTCCAGCGCGCCTGGCGCGAAGTTCTCGACCAGCACGTCGCATTTCTGGATCAGCGCCTCGAGCACCTGCTTGCCTTCAGGATTCTTCGTATCGATCGTGACGGAGCGTTTGTTGTGGTTAAGCATCGTAAAGTAGAGGCTGTCCACATCGGGAATATCGCGCAGCTGCTCGCGCGTGATATCGCCCGCGCCCGCCCGCTCCACCTTGATGACATCCGCGCCGAACCATGCAAGCAGTTGCGTGCAGGTAGGCCCGGATTGCACATGCGTGAAGTCGAGAATGCGCACACCGTCGAGTGCTTTGCTCATGTCCTGTCTCCTGTGTCGACCAAGGCTTGCGCATCAGCGCCTTACTCTGGTCCTGAGCAACGTAGTTGTTGAAAGGGCGTCTACTTGTAACTTCCTGGCAATTTCGGTGCGTTCTCCGCGGCGCTGACTATGTATGCGGCTTGTCTTCGCGGCAAAAAACGTTGGCGCTGTCGCTTGATGCGAGCGAGACACCGGCATCGGCATCGGCTTGCGGTCCGCATCTTTTGATATATCACATACCATATTTTTCAGACCGTCAAGCGAGGTTTATCCCGCATTGGCCGGGAAGCCACGCGCCGCCTGCGTTCGACACAAATAAAAAAGGCCCGCGGTGGCTGCGCCGCGGGCCTTTCCTGTCCTACATCCATCAAACGGCGCCTCGCGAGGCCGCCGCGTCAGTCCAGAAAATCGCAATTCGCCTCGACGAACGCCGCCAGATCCAGCGAATGCTGACGGGTGAGACGCTCGGCCAGTTCGGTATCGCGCTTCTCCAGCGCTTCGATAATGCGCAGATGATCGACGATCGAGCGCGATGCGCGGTCGCTCTGCGAAATGGTCATGCGGCGAATCGCGCGCACGTGGATGAAGATGTTCTTGATCGTGTCGAGAATGATCTGCGACTTGGACAACTCGACAATCGCCTGGTGAAACGCAATATTGGCGTCCGAATACTCGGCGATGTGTTCAGCCGGCGTCGCGTCGCGGAAGTTGTCGAACATGTGGCGCAGACGGGCGATCTCCTCGTCCGTGGCGTGCAGCGTGGCAAGACGCGCCGCCATGCTTTCGAGCGCGGCCCACATCTGGATCATCTCGACGATTTCACGCTTGCTCTTGCGCACGATATAGATGCCGCGGCGCGGCACCATGCGCAGAAAACCTTCCTGTTCGAGCAGCGTCATGGCCTCGCGCACCGGCGTGCGGCTAACGCCGAGCGACTCGCTCAGCACCCGCTCGTCGAGACGGATTTCGTCACGGTTCTGATAGATGTCCGCGTCGGCAATGGCCTGGCGGAGCATCGCATACGCCTGATCGCGCAAGCTCGCGCTCGCGCCGATCGGCTGCAATGACAACGTCAACGGTGTGGCCACTGCTTCAGTTTGAAGTTCTGACGACATTCATCGCCTCTTGTTGAACATGCGCACGATACGGTCTTGCTACTGCCACGCGTTGCTCGCCCAAGCCGACGAAGCGGCCATGTTGCGCTGCAAGCTGCGCGACCGGCTGCGGAATCCAGCGGGTCAACAGCACAGTGGCGGCAGAGCCTAAACCGACAACAGCAATGGCAAACAGCGAGAGAGGAACAACTTCCATTTGTAACTCCGAATGATTGAGTGAAGGAATAACTCAATCATATGCTGCAATGCCGCAAAAATCAATATTCCGTATGTAGTATATCAGTCGCTGTTGTTTTTAGGATTATCTGCTCACGGTAGCACGGGCCGCTCCGGGGTGTTCGGCCAAGCGGGCCGACGTGGCAAAAGATGCCGAAGTCCGGCTGCCGTCCCGTGAGAATCCGGTAGCTTATTCCGGACAACGCCACCATCAGGCCGCGATTCGACAGATTACGGTCGTGTTTCATCAGGCAAACGCCATATGTATTTGCATCTCATATTGCCAAGGGCTTAATCGCCCCCTATCGTTCGACGAAGTTGATTTCGTCGCGAATCCGAGCACGCCATATGCAATGAAAATACATATATTGGCGGCATCGAAAACCGCAATTTTTACGCCACAAGACCTAAAGCATTCTTGTGCAAGGCCGATAACAACTAATTCGTCACCGGGAGACCGACCATGAGCAGCATCACCGAGCCGAGCGGGAATTCAGGCTCCGCCCCCTTCTTTTCCAAGCAGGCCACCGTCGCGAAGCCAGGCTTTTCGCGCTGGATGGTTCCGCCCGCGGCCCTTGCCGTTCACCTCTGCATCGGCCAGGCGTACGCCTTTTCCGTGTTCAACGGTCCGTTGACAAAAGTCATCGGCATCACGCAATCGACTGCTGACGACTGGTCGCTGACCTCGCTCGGCTGGATCTTCTCGCTGGCGATCGTGTTCCTCGGTTTGTCGGCGGCCTTCGCGGGCAAGTGGCTCGAACGCGTCGGCCCGCGTCGCACGATGTTTACCGCCGCATGCTGCTTCGGCGGTGGATTCCTGGTTTCCGCGCTCGGCGTATATCTGCATCAGATCGTGCTGCTCTATCTCGGCTACGGCGTGATCGGCGGAATCGGGCTCGGCCTCGGCTACGTGTCGCCGGTGTCCACGCTGATCCGCTGGTTCCCGGATCGCCGCGGTATGGCGACCGGCATGGCGATCATGGGCTTCGGCGGTGGCGCGATGATCGCCGCGCCGTTGTCCGTGGCGTTGATGAATCACTTCCGCAGCGCGACCAGCATCGGCGTGGCCGAAACGTTCGTCGTGCTCGGCATTGCGTATTTCATCTCGATGACGATCGGCGCACTCGCGATCCGCGTGCCGCCGGCGGACTGGAAGCCGGCCGGCTGGACGCCGGGCGCCACGAATCAGAACAAGATGATCTCGCGCAATCACGTGCATATCGATCAGGCGTTGAAGACGCCGCAGTTCTATCTGATCTGGCTCGTGCTGTTCCTGAACGTGACGGCCGGCATCGGCATTCTCGGCCAGGCCTCGGTGATGATTCAGGAGAGCTTCAAGGACACGGTGTCGGCAGCCGCGGCGGCCGGTTTCGTCGGCCTGCTGTCGCTCTTCAATATGGGCGGCCGTTTCGTGTGGGCGTCGGCGTCGGACTGGATCGGCCGTAAGAACACGTACTTCATCTTCTTCGCGCTCGGCGCGGTGCTGTACTACCTCGTGCCGGGTTTCGCGGCGTCGGGCCACATCGCCCTTTTCGTGCTCGCCTACTGCGTGATCCTGACGATGTACGGCGGCGGCTTTTCGACCGTGCCGGCTTATCTCGCCGACATGTTCGGCACGGCGTTCGTCGGCGGCATTCATGGGCGTCTGCTGACGGCGTGGGCCGCGGCGGGCGTCGCCGGTCCGGTGCTGGTGAACTACATTCGCGCTTATGAAGTCGCGCAAGGCGTCGCCAAGGCGGACGCGTACACGATGACCGTTCACATCATGGCCGTGCTGCTGGTAGTGGGCTTCGTCTGCAACCTGCTGATCAAGCGTGTGGACGACAAGCACCACATGACCGACGCACAACTCGCCAAAGGCGCTTAAGGAGACTCGCATGTCGACCATTCAAACAATGAATCAGACCAGCAAGGTCAAACTCGCCGTCTTCTGGCTGTATGTGACGCTGCCGCTGGCATGGGGCGTGGTCAATACGCTCTCGCAGGCGATGAAGCTCTTCAAGTAAATGTGTCGTTCGGCACCCCGCGCGCTCGGACGTGCGGGGTGCATCTGCAGCGAGTGTCACTCGCTGACTGTCTAGCGGCGCGTTTCAAGCACGCCGATTTCCCGCCGCCCCGCTACCACTGATACGCCGCCCCGGCAGTGACCGCAGTGGTGGCGGAACTGATGCCCGCGCCGAGTTTCACCTTCAAACTCTGTGTGACGCGCGCCGAAAGACCCACCGCCACCGCCTGATAGCCTTTGTAACCAGCCGTTCCGACGCCGATTGCGAGGTTCTTCGTGGCATCGACTTCGGGGATCGAGGTCAGCGCCAGCGCCGATGCCGTTCCGGAGTACGCGCTGCGCGCCATGTCGCTCAAACCGCCCTGGAACTGCTGCATGTTGACGGCGTCGGTCGGCCCCTGCCCCGCCGCGACGTTGGTAATACGGCGCTCGCTGCCGGACGAGCCTACCGACACCGTGTTGGTCACATCGGCCACCGAGCCCTCGCCGATTGCGACCGAATTCGGCGCCGATGCTTTGGCGCCACCGCCGATCGCCACAGAACCGTTGCCGATTGCCTGCGCAGCGTTACCCGAACTATTGACGGCAACATAGGGCGTGCCGCTGGTCTGGTTGTTCCGCACCACGTTGATCTGCTGGCTAAGCGTGCTGACAGTCTGGTTGGTGGTCCAGAGTTGCGCTCCTGTCACCGCGTCGGTACTGGTGGCCGATAGCGTGCCGTCCTGCAGATTCGTCAGTTGGACTTTCGGCGCATTGGCCGCCGCGCCGCCGAGCGTGATTCGGTCATGCGCCGAACTGTCGTACTGCACCGCATTCGCAACCGCGCCGCCAAGGTTGCCGACGGTGCTTTGCAGACCGGCGATATCGCTGCTGTTCTGCGTCACGCGCCCGTCCAGGTTGGTGATCGCGCCGCCGACATTGTTCACGACCGTGCCGCCCACGCTATACGACGGCGCCGAGACCGAACCGTCCGCGTTGACGGTCGCCCCGCCGCCGAGCGCCACCGCCGTGCTCGCCGCCTGCGCGTACAGTTGCGAGCCATTGACCGCGTTGCTGCTGGCCGGACCCACCGTGCCGGCTGCCACGCCTGTGACGACACGGTTGCCCGCCGTGCCGGCCATGTCGATCAGCTTGCCGTCCGTGATCGCACCGACGTTGATGACGCGCGACACGGGATCCTGCGTGACCATCCCAATGCCGCCGCTCTGCATGCTTTGCTGCAAGGTGTTGAGGCCGGTGTCGAGCGAGTCGAGCGCGTTGCCGACGGTGGTTTGCGTGCCGCCCTGCATGTGATAGCTGGGGCCGGTCAGCGAACCGTCGGCGTTGATCTGTGCGCCGCCGCCCAGCGCGGCCACCATCGGTCTGAGCTGGCCGAGACTGACCGCGGAGGCATCCGTGGTGCCGGCCGCAATGCCCGTCAACTCGCGCGCGCCGCCGGTGCCGGTGAAATCGACGCGAGCGCCGTTCGTGTCTTTCGCCACCGTGAGATTACGCGAGGTGTGATCCTGCTGAACCAGCCCGATCTCGCCATTGCTGATCTGATTCGTGATGTTGCTCACGTCGCCTTCGATCGTCGTGGTGCGCTGATCGAGTTTGCTGATATTCGTGGTGTTGTCCGTGGTGCGCTGATCGAGGTTGCTGATATTCGTCGTGTTATCCGTGACACGCTGATCGAGGTTGCTGATGTTCGTCGTGTTATCCGTGACCCGTCGATCGAGGTTGCTAATGTTCGTCGTGTTATCCGTGACGCGCTGATCGAGGTTCGTGATGCTGCCGGTGTTCTGCGCGACTGCCTGATTGGTGGCGAACAGTTGCGCGCCATTGACGGCGTCCGAACTGCCGGCGGCAAGATTCGCGGCGCGCACGTTGGTGAGCCGGACCGGCGCGCTACTGCTGCCTAGCGTGACGGTATCGTGAGAACTCGAATCGTACTGAACGGAATCGGCGCTGGCCTGGGTGGTGGTCGTGACGACGGCTGCGAGCGCCGAGCCGACATCGTTGTATATCCTCCCACCGACCTTATAGACGGGCTTCGCAATCGTTCCGTCTGCGGCAACGTCGGTCCCGCCTCCCAGCACGCCCGCCATCCCCTTCAACTGCGAGACGTTAGTGGCATCGCTGCCCTGGGTGCCGGCCGCGACATTGGCGATCTGCCGTTGCAGCGTGGCGCTGCCGACTGAGACGGTATTCGCCCGGTCCGCGGAGGAATCCGCACCCAACGCAACCGATCCCGCTGCCGTGGCCGTCGCGCCGGAACCAAACGCGATTGCCTTCGTGGCGGCCTCCGCGATAAAGGCGCCGCTACCCGCCGCGATCGAGTTCGCCGCGTTCGTCTGGACGCTCGTCCCGATCGCCAATGCGTTGACGTTCTGAACGGCTGCGTTATAGCCGATTGCAACACCGTTCTCTGCAAAATTGTTGCTTGTCGCACCAGCGCCCACCACCGTCGCATTCGGTGCCAACGCAGCGGCTCCCGCGCCGACGGCGGTCGTATTGACGCGCGCCGCGCCCGAACTGGTGCCAACGGCGAGTGCGTTATTGTCGATGGCCATCGCGCCGACGCCGATCGCCATTGCGTTCTCGCCTCCCGACGCGGACGTCGTCAAAGCGGGTGTCGTGAACTGACTGACGGCAATGAATTGAGTGACGGGTACGGGATCAGCCAGCGCAGCAGTTGCAAGCGTTAGCGTTTTTGAACGGTTCACGTTGGACTCGGGCGTTTGGCCGACAGTCGCCGGATCGGCGACATCCCATTCGACAGGCGCATTCATGAGTGGGTTGGGCGACTCCCCGGCCGCTTTCGCTGGCAAAGCCATCACTAACGTCCCAAACAGACTGGTGCCGACGGCTAGCAGTGCGCTATAGCCCGCAACCCCTCGCCCACCACGGCCTTTCGTCACCTCGGACCCCGCCGCGTATGTGCGGGTCGTGCTATTCCATACGGTCTCATAAGACTTGTTCAACATTCCTCCCAATCTTTTATAGAAGATCCAAAGCACCAGGATTTTTACTATGTCATCCTAATTATTTAACGCGATCCAATAGAAACTTAAGACAGCGTGACTACCTGGTCACGACCACAAAGTCGCCGAGCACAAATATACCGTGTAAAGCGATTTTTTAGCTTATATTGGAAAAACGGCATAACGCGTTTAAGACCAAAAATGCCAAACGTCTTATATCGCGCTCATTATTTCTAGGCACTTCTAAGAAGAAATTTTGACTATTCCGAATCAGCGCACGAGGCAGCGCTAATTCCGTTCGAAGTTCTCAAACGGGACGAAAATCGACCGCAACGGGTCTACCCTCGGCAGTCAAACGGAAGTCATACGGGAGAACAACACGTGAAGAAGCGTGAACTGATAGAGCGGGTGACGCTATTCCCAGGCAGATCTATCAGCCACCCGCGGCCTCCAGACGCATCGGAAAACTGATCTCGAAGATCGTCCCCTCGCCTTCGTGCGAGTCGAAGCGAATCTCGCCCTGCAGCACCCGGCACAGTTCCTTGACGATCGCGAGGCCCAGGCCCGCGCCCGGAATGTCCTCGTCCGTGGCGCGCTCGAACTCCTTGAACACGCGCTCGCGGTCCGACGCGCCGATGCCCACGCCCGTATCCGATACGCGCAGACGCCAGCGATCGTTTTCCATCGCCGTCATGCTCAATTCGACCTCGCCCGCCTTGGTGTATTTGGCCGCGTTGGTCAACAGGTTCAGCGCGACCTGTTTGAGTTTGAGACGGTTGGAGACGACCACGTCCAGCGCGCCGTCGAAGGCGGTCTGAAGCTGCAGCCCTTTCGCTTCGATCGTGCTTTCGCAGGAGATCACCAGTTCGTCGAACAGCTCGCGCAGTGCGAAGCTTTCCAGCACGAGCGGACTGTCGTCGCCGAGCACCACCGAGTATTCGACCAGTTCGTCGACCAGCGTTTTCATATCGGCCGCCTGACGGTTCGCCAGCGCGAGCGCGGTCTCGATTTTGGCCGGCGCGCGGCCGATCAGTTGCAGCGCCATCGAAAACACATTGAGAAAGTTGCGCAGATCGTGCACGACGCTGCGCGTGATCTGCATGCGCGACTCGTACAGGTCGCCGACCAGCCGTTGCTTGAGCGTCAGCTCGTGATTGGCGCGCTCGAGGCGCTCGGTATAGTCGTCGATCTTGCGGTCGCGTTCGTTGACGACCTCGCGAATCGACGTCAGCGTGACAAAGCTCACGGCTTCGTCGATGAAGTGCCGCGCCCGCTCCTCGTGACGCCGCGTGAAATACGGCCGCGCTTCGCTGAATTCGACGATCGCGCCGGTCAGCATCTGCCTGAACAGATCGAGCTCGCGCACCAGTTCGTCGATCCGGTAGCCTTGCTTCCAGCGCAATTTGCCGTGCAGGCGCGCGTCGCGTTCGATCGCGCTCTCTACGTGGTCGAGATCCTGGCTCTCCAGCACGCTGCAGATTTCGTCGAGGATATTCGGGATGTGATCGGCCAGTTGTTCGTAGGTCAGCCGGTCAGATTCGGTCAATTCTGCGTCATGAAAGACAGCCTTCATCCAGCGCTCGGTCAGTTCGACCTGTTGCAGGCGCAACTGTTTGGCGAAAGCGGTGAGCGGCAGTACGTGCGAGTCTGTCATGTGGGAGACCTGGCGCCGCATGGCGGCGAAAATAGGTGTTCCGCGCCGTCCCAGCGAGACTACCTTCGGGACATACTTAACGCGACCGCATGGACTGCAAACCGCGCTCAGGAGGCAATGGTGAGCGCTGCGCAAGCCGCCCGGGCGCCTCCAGTATGCGCGATTTATGGAACAAAAATTAACCAGGGTTAGGACGTGTCCGCCCGGCTCGTCCCAAAGAAGGAAGTCCGGGAGGTTGCCACCCAGAGGCCATCCCCTTGCGCGAAACTGCGCCGCCGCTTCAGATCTTTTCGAACAGCACGTCCTGCGCGCCTTCCCACAGCACTTTGGTGCCGAGCTCGCGCAGCTTCTCCTTGCCTTCGACGATCGTCAGGAAGTGATTGCCCGCGAGCTGCCCCATCTTGCTCGCGAAGCAGCACGAACCGTACGCGAGAATGATCTCGGTTTCGCTGTAGCCGCCGGGATAAAACAGGATATCGCCGACCGACGGATGGCTCGTATGGTTCTCGAAGCCGACCGCGTTGCCGTCGTTTTCGAGCTTGAAGTCGCCGAGCGGCACCCAGCATCCTTCGCCGCTCCAGCGCACGTGAATGAGCTTCTGCCGGTACGGCAGGAGCTTCAGGAACGCGGCCACGGTTTGCGGTGCGTCCGGATGGGTTTCGGCGGTAAAGACATGGCCGCAGGAGGTGATTCGGAGTCGGGTCATCGCCAGGTTTCCAGTGTGAAGGTGAAAGGGAACGGTCGGTCGGAGCGGTTGACGCAGGGCGAGGAGCCAAGCCACGGGCACATGATTCTGTCGTCCGATGCAAGGCTTCGACAGATACAGTTGCTGTCCGACTGGTCAGTCCAGTTGGCCCGGTGCCAATGTTTTGAGCGAATTATGCCCGGCAAGCCACACCGGCACATGCATGCCAGGTCCAACCACCTCGCCGCCACGAAAGTTCGTAGTTTGCAAGCTGCGCAATGCACAGCACACTGCGCGATGTGCGTGACTCCCCGAAGGCGGCTGATCGGCTGAATCTTCCGGCGACCCAACCCGTTCGCCGTCGGAGCCTCGGCGGCGGCACTGCCCGGCGGCGAAAGCGGCGACGGGCGAGGCGCCCTCGTCAGGCTGACTCGAATCGTCCACTGCGTTCCCGCATTGCCGCGCTGACCAGCCGGCCACTTCCAGCCGCGCAATCCGTACTTCAGCCGCGTAGCCGGTAAGCGAGCGGCGTTACGCCGTAGCCACGCTTGAACTGCACGGAGAAATGACTGGCATTCTCGAAACCAACCGCGATCGCAATCTGAAGAACGGTCTGACCGGTGGCGCGCAACAGCCGCGCGGCTTCCTCGAGCCGCAAGCGCGATACATATTGATGCGGCGTCTCACCGGTCTCGCGGCGAAACACCCGCGCAAAATGGAAACTGCTTAGTCCCGCCTGCGCAGCCAGTTCGCTGATCGCCAGATCACCGTCGAGATTGGCGTGAATGTAATCGGTTACACGGCGGACCCGGCGCGGCACGAGGCGCTCCGGGCGAGCCGGCGTTGCGGCGGCCGCGGGACGGCCGCGCGCATAGTGCTGCAACAGATGCGCGGCTAGCGCGTGGACCAGCGCATCGACATACAGACGCGAGTCGGACGCATCGGCGGCGGCGCGATGCAATGCAGAAAGCATTGCGGCGATCAGCGGATCGCGAAACTGCATCGCGTCGCCGAGGGACAGCTCACGGGAGCCGCCCAGTTCCATCTGCTCGGCGACGCTATCGACCAGGCTGCGCTCGAGGTGCAAATGGACGGTCGACAGCGGCGCATCGCTGATCGAACGCCAGCGCCAGGAGATCGGCGCGGGCGGCACGAACCAGACGTCGCCCATATGCAGATCGGCGCTTTCCCAGCGGCCGTCCAGGTTGCGTTCGAGATGCTCGGCGCCGCTCGCGAGCGTCATCAGCGTGAGGTCCTGCAAGCCGGGCGCTTCCAGCAGCTCCTGCTCGGCCGGTTCGAGATACGAGCGCAGCACCAGGTGCCGCCACGGGCGATCCACGCTCGACACCAGTTTCTGGCCCGCCATGTAACGGTCGTAGGCGAGCGTCGTTGTGAGTTTTGGAATTCGTACCATCACGTCCATTCCCAGGGAGGTGCCAAATGAAGAGTGAACCCTGCCATGCCCGCGTTGCCGATTCTCTATCGCAGCAAGAACTCAAAAATGATAGCAAGGAACCGGCTACCGCAATTTCTGGAAATAGCTAATCATTCAGGTTGTCGTCTTTCACGCGTTTCGAACGCCGGAGCTACCGTTTCATGGAACACGAATGCGATACGCTGCCGCACTGGTTGACCGGTTCGCCGCAAGGTGAAACCGGGCACGCGTCGGCAGCATACAACTCGGCGGTTGCCGCCCAACCGGCTTACCCGGCCGGCACGCGGCAACTCGAGAAATCAGCCCACGCGGCTGAAGCATCCAGGGCACCCAACCGCACCGCAACAGGCGTGGCGCCCGCAGGCTTTCTCACGCTCTTCACCGAGGAGGAAATCGGCACGCCCTCGCCCGCCGCGCGGCGCGCCGCACCCGTCATCAGTCCGCTGGTGCGCTTTGGCAGCGCGCAGGACCGCATCGAATTCGTGCGGCGGCGCATCAGGCAACTGGGCTTCGACTCGTTCAGCTATACAGCCACGCGCACGTCGGCGCATCACAAGACGATGTTCGTGCTGACCAGCTACGAGTCGCAGAACTGGCTCACGCGTTATTTTCGCGAGCGTTATTTCGAGCTCGACCCGCGCGTGGCCCTCGCCTCGCCCACCGGCATGCCGTTTCTCTGGAACACGGCCGACATGCGCGCCGACCTGCCGCGTGCGCAAATGCGCAGCGAACGGCTCGGCGGGCTGATCGACATGCTGGAAGCGACCGGGCGCAAAAGCGGCATTCTCACGCAGATGCCGCTGCCCGAGCCGGAACTGAGCGCGAGCCTGTGCTTCAACTCCGAGATCGGCAATCCGCGCTGGATGACCGAGTCGATCGTGGCCGAAACGTTGATGTTCGCGCACACGATTCACGAATTTATCTGGACGCACGCGAAGAGCGTGATCGGCATCGCGCCCGCGCAGCAGCAACGCGTGACGCTGAGCGAATTGCAGCATGCGGTGCTGAAGGCGGTCGTGCAGGGTCAGCGAGACAAGGAGATTGCCTACTTCCTCGGGCTGTCGCCGCATAACGTCGATTACCACTTGCGCCGTCTGCGCCAGTTGTTCAACGTGCGCAACCGCGTGCAGTTGATCAATGTCGCGCAGGCTTATGTGACGTAGAGGCTGGCAAAGCTCAGAGCCGGCACGCAAACGCGTGCCGGACACTCGAAAAGCCGGTTGCGATCGCACCGCGCTTGCCGGCCTGACGCCGGCATGCGCGCGCTTATGCCTGCCTCAGGTCTTGAGCCGATAACCCGTCTTGAAGATCCACGCGACGATCAACAAAAACACGGCCAGAAACAGTGCGGTCATGCCGAGACTCACCTCGACATTCACATCGGCGAGACCATAGAAGCTCCAGCGAAATCCGCTGACCAGATAGACGATCGGATTGAACAGCGTCACGACCTTCCAGAACGGCGGCAGCATATTGACCGCATAGAAACTGCCGCCAAGAAAAGTCAGCGGCGTGATGATCAGAAGCGGCACGAGTTGCAGCTTCTCGAAGCTATCCGCCCAGATGCCGATAATGAAACCGAGCAAACTGAACGTCACCGCCGTGAGCACGAGAAACAGGATCATCCAGAACGGATGCTGCACTTGCAGCGGCACGAACAAGCCCGCAGTCGCGAGAATGATCAGCCCGAGTAGAATCGATTTGGTGGCCGCCGCACCCACGTAGCTCACGACGATTTCTAGATACGACACCGGCGCCGACAACAACTCGTAAATGGTGCCGGTAAAGCGCGGAAAGTAAATCCCGAACGAAGCGTTCGAAATGCTTTGCGACAGCAGCGACAGCATGATCAAGCCCGGCACGATGAAGGCGCCATAACTGATCCCGTCTACTTCCTTGATGCGCGAACCGATCGCCGCGCCGAACACGACGAAGTACAGCGAAGTCGAAATCACCGGCGCGATGATGCTCTGCATCAGCGTGCGCCAGGTGCGCGCCATCTCGAACTTGTAGATGGCGCGAATCGCGTAGATATTCATTGATTACCTCGGAGCAGACTGACGAAGATGTCTTCGAGCGAACTTTGGGTCGTGTGCAGGTCCTTGAAGCGGATGCCGGCGTCGTCGAGCGCCTTGAGCAGCGCGATGATGTCGGTGCGCCCGCCCTCGCCTTCGTAGGTGTAGATCAGCTCGTTGCCGCCCTTCGCGACGTCGAGCCCGTAACCGGCGAGCGAGGCCGGCACTTGCTCGAGCGGACTCTCCAGTTGCAGCGTCAACTGCTTCTTGCCGAGCTTGCGCATCAACTCCGTTTTCTCTTCGACCAGCATGATTTCACCCGCACTGATCACGCCGATGCGGTCGGCCATTTCCTCGGCCTCGTCGATATAGTGCGTGGTCAGGATGATCGTCACGCCGCTCTCGGCGAGCGAGCGCACCAGCTTCCACATGTCGCGACGCAGTTCTACGTCCACGCCCGCGGTCGGCTCGTCGAGGAACAGCACGCGCGGCTCGTGCGAGAGCGCCTTGGCGATCAGCACGCGCCGTTTCATGCCGCCCGAGAGCGTGATGATCTTGCTATTGCGCTTTTCCCATAGCGAGAGGTCGCGCAACACCTTTTCGACGTAGGCCGGATTTTTCGGCTTGCCGAACAGCCCGCGGCTGAACGAGACGGTCGCCCAGACGGTTTCGAAGGAGTCGGTGGTCAACTCCTGCGGCACGAGGCCGATCAGCGAGCGCGCACCGCGATAGTCGGTTGCGATGTCGCGGCCGTCCACCGTCACGCTGCCGGCGCTGGCGTTGACAATGCCGCAAATGATGCTGATAAGGGTCGTTTTGCCCGCCCCGTTTGGCCCGAGCAAAGCGAAGATTTCCCCGCGGTTGATCGCCAGATTGATGTTTTTAAGTGCATGAAAACCGGTGGCATAGGTTTTCGACAGGTTCGTGACTGAGACGATTGGCTGCATGGAATCGACGATGGCAGACACCGTTGTTTGATTAGAGGGAGCGATGCTAAAGCAGCATCGCACCCGCAATGTAAAGGAAAGTGGGAAAGCGTGCAGCGCATCGCGGCAGTGCGCCGGAAGCGCGCGGGGTCGAGGCAGGGATGGAAGCGCGCCGCACCGGCACGGCAAAAGGCGCAAATTGACCGGCTTCGCTGCAGTGCAAAATAGTTCGGTTTCCAAATCGGTTTGGTCGCGCGACGCCGGGAACGCCTCCTGCTCGATTGCAGGCAGTGCCGCCGCGGCGCCTGTCCGAGCAAAACGCGCTCGAGCGAGGCACACCGCTTGCGGCAGTCCATGCATGCAAGTTACAGGCGCTTGCGTGACATTAGACCGACTCTATGGAGGTGAACCATGAAACGCATTACCAGGACGATTTTCGCTTCGGCACTCGTGATGGCATTGTCGGGCGGCGCTTATGCGCAGGCAGGCGGCGGCGCGGGAGGGGTCGGCGGCGGTGCGGGTGGTGGCGGCACCGGCGTGGGTGCGGGCGGCGGCACGACCGGCGGCGCGGGTGGGACTGCCACACCGGGCACGGGCGCCGGGTCGATGAAAAGCCCGAGCGAGTCCGGCTACGGCTCGCCGGGTGTGACCGGCACCGGTGGCG
This sequence comes from Paraburkholderia sp. BL17N1, assembly GCF_003634175.1. Taxonomy (NCBI): domain Bacteria; kingdom Pseudomonadati; phylum Pseudomonadota; class Betaproteobacteria; order Burkholderiales; family Burkholderiaceae; genus Paraburkholderia; species Paraburkholderia sp. BL17N1. The sequence goes on along the minus strand of NZ_RBIW01000002.1, from coordinate 2,271,662 downwards.
GCACGGGCACCGGCACTGGGGCGACACCCAATAGCCCGTCGATGAACCGCCCGAACAACGGCATGAGCAATGGCATGAACAAAGGCACGAACAAAGGCATGAGCAACGGGACCGGTAATGGCATGAACAACGGTGCCGGCGGCACGACGCAGAACGGCCAGTAAAACAGACTGTCGTTGGATTGACCGGTTCAGTTTCGAACGGGGCGGCGGCGCTGATGTAAAGCGTCGCCGCCCTCTTTTTTGAAGCGCCGATCACGCGTTCATCCACCGGGGGCTCGGATCACGCACGCGAGTCATTCCCCTTGCGAGGCATTTTTTCAATAACTGCCGCTCACGGCTCCGCGCAAACGAAACTGTTGGCGGAATTCACATTGCCTCTGCCGGCATAGCGCGGAAACAGCGGATACCGGCACAGCGGACGTGAGCGCCCATTGGTCGCCGCCGCGATATCGGTTGCCGTCAGCGTCTCGGGCGATGCCCCGCGCGTCACCCAGTTGTCGAGCGCGCCCAGCAGATCGACCGATGGGATGAACACGCCGCTGCCGTGCTGGAATCCCGGCACCATGTACAAGCGCATGAAACTATTGACCTGGTCGATGCCGAACCGGGCCACCAGCCTGTCGTAGTATGCGATGGTCTGGTTCGGGCTGATGACTTCGTCGGCGAGGCCTTGCAGCGTGATGAGCTTGCCGCCGCGCGCGATATAGCGCGTGAGATCGGGGTTCATCGCGCCGATGGTCTGCGACAGCGCGACCAGTTGCGCGCGATATTTGCCGGGGCGTTGCGGGTCGAACCTGAGCGAGTCGAAGCCGGCGTCGCGCGCGACGAAGTAGCGGATATAGCCGTCGCCTTGCGCGAACAGGTAGCCGTTGGCAAAAAACGTCGGCACCGGCAAGCGCTCCGGCTGATGCGCGAGGCCGAGCAGGCCGGTCAGATGCGTGCCCTGAAAAATGTTGTAGCCGCGATAGCCGTCGACATCCCACGCCAAACGGTAGGGCAACGAGAGCCCGTCGCGCATCACGAGCAAGGTGGAGAGCTGCGTGTTGGTGAGGCATTCATCGTGCGAAGGCGTGCGTCCGCTGCAGCGCAACGAATCGATGATCTCCGCCTCGCGCTCACGGCATGCGGCGACGTCGCTGACAATGCCGTCCGCCGCGCCGTCGAGCCGGTCGCACGCGGCGAGCGTGCGTTGATAGACGTGTTCGAGCAGCATCGGTGGAATGAAGCCGCCGGGCGTGCCGTATTCCGCCTGGCCGAGTTTCACGCCCAGCAGACGCACGCCAGTGAAATTGAGCGCGGGCGAATTCGCGATCACGCCGTCGTAATCGTCGGGATAGCGCTGCATCACGGTGTAGCCTTCGCGGCCGCCGGTCGAACCGCCGGCGAAATACATGCGTTGCGGCGGCCGGCCGTATGCGCGGACAATCAGCGCAAGCGCGGCATCGTGTGTTTTCTTCAGATGCGCAAAGCCGAAGTTGGTGACCGCCTCGTCGACGAGGCCGAACACCGCCACCGACGAATCGCCGACATGCCCCGAGTCGTCGCCGAAAGTTGCATAGCCTTGCGCGAGCGGCGCGCGGTTCGGCGAAAACGGCATCACGCCGGTGCCGCTCACCACCACGCCGTTATAACCGCCGCCACCGATCTGCAACGCGCGGCCGTTCCAGCGGCGCGGCAAATTCAGGTCAAAACGGATATCCGGCGTCGTGGCGCTGAACCCTTTGATGCGGCCGGTGATACGGCAGTACTCGCCGCCTTGCTGGTTGCCTGGCGCGGTCGCGCTCACCATCGCCGCGCTTTCGATCTGCACGCCGGCAGTGGGCAACGCAATCAGTTCGGGTTGCAGGACGGCGCCCGCCAATTCCGCACAGCGCATGGCGAGCGGCGCTTCCGCGAGCGCGGCGAGCGCCGGCTGAGCGGCAAGCCACAACATCGCGCCGACAACGTGGATGACCGCGCGCGAATTTCGCGCGACACGCGCACAGCGCCGACGCGACCTCATCCGTAACCCGCGCCATTGGCGACCGCAGCCGACTTCTGCCCTTTCCAGCCGTTCCAGCCGCGCGCGATCATCAGCACGGCGCCGATAGCGACGAGATCGCCGCCCAGACCGATCAGCACGCCGCGAAAGCCATGAAACATATGCGGCGTCGCCGTATCGACGATCAGCGAAACGAGTGTGCCCGCAACGAAACACACGAGCCCCGTGCGGCCGACGGTCACCACGGCAGGCAGCCGCCGCGCGAGCCACGCGATGCTGCCCAGACGCACGAGCTGTGCCGCGAGCCAGGCAATGACGATGAAGTTGATCACGCGGTCAGGAGACAGATTCTGTTTAAACGCGCCGGGCAAAGGTTGCGTCAGCACGAAGAGTTTGACGATAGCGAACGCCAGCACTGCGACCACCGCGACTCGCGTGAACCAGCGCGCGGTACGGGTTGCGTGAAAGCGCTCGCTGATGGGCTGCACCCGGCAGAGAATCCCGAGTACGAACATCAGTTGCCATGCAAACGGATTAAAAGCCCAGGCGGCCACATCGTCAATGCTGAATAATGCGGCCAACGGCCGGGCCAGCGCCCAGATCAGCAAGCTCAGGCTCACCGCCATGAGCGGCGAACGCCGCGCCAGCGGCACCGCGAACGGCACGCTGAGCGCGAAGACCACGTACATGGGCAATACGCTCGACAGATAAGGCTGGCGCCGCAGCAGCATGATATCGAAAGCGTCGCGCAGCGGCTGAACCGCAAAAGGCGGCCAGCCGGTGAGCTCCACCATGGGACGGTTCAGATTCAGCGTTGCGAGAACGGCGCCGGACAGCAGAGTCAAGACCGCCGTCAACAGATAGGCACGGTAGATTTCCCAGCAGCGCCGCATGAAGCGCATCTTCGCCGCGTTCTCGCCGCGGCCCGCGAGCACCGCCGTGTACGCCGCCGCCGATGCATAGCCGCCAAGAAACACGAACACTTCCGCCGAATCGCACAACGCGTAGGCATGCAGCATCAGATGCGACAGCGTGCTGCCGGGAATGTGGTCCAGCACGATGACGATCAGCACGACGCCGCGGAAGAAGTCCACTTCGATCGAACGCCCTCCAGGAGGACTTCCACCGGGGCGGCCGCGACGGGTTTCCATTCAGGTTCTCGCAGGAGGGACGCACGCCTGCCGCGCGTCGTTTTTCGTAGAAACACCATGACAATAAAACGTTCCCAGCGAGGCTGCGCGGATGAGCGCCGCGCGCTGACAACCCGCCTCTAATTTCGGATCACGTGGCGGCGATTTGAAATTCGGTTGTCGGCATGCGGTAATACTGAGTCATCGCGTCTTCAATTCGCGGCAAGATTTGCGGCTTTAATTCGGCGTCGAGCGGGGGATCGGTAATCGGCGCGGAAAATAAATCGCTGGATGCGATGCGCGATTTTTTTCGCTTTTTTTCATCGTAGGATGGTTTCATGCACGCCCGTCGGACCTCGCGCGATTCGCGCGACGCCACCGTTCGACGGCGGCCACTCATGTGGACCGGACACGCGGGCGGCCGATCCGCGATCGGCCGGCTCGCCGAGCGTCATTGCGACGCCTTCAACTCGCCACGGCCGACCCGAGCGTCACCGATGCGCGCCGGTCCTTCCACTACCGCCCAGAACGGCTGCGCCGCGCGCGCCGCCTTCGCAATGGAAGACGACCACATGAACAACAGAATTGCCGGCTTCGACGGATTGCGTGCGATCGCAGTCCTGATGGTATTTTTTCAGCACCGCCTGTTCGGCGACATCGGCGAGATCGGCCATCTCGGTGTATGGATCTTTTTTGCGCTGAGCGGTTTTCTGATCATCGGCATTCTTGCTGCGCAACGCGCACGCATTGAAAGCGGCGCGAGCCGATTCGGCGCCGAATTGAAGCGCTTTCTGTTTCGCCGGACCCTGCGCATTTTTCCGATCTACTACCTGATGCTGGTGGTGATGTGCGTGCTGATGGCATTCGGCATGGCAAGTCCCGAACTGGCGAGCGGCATGCCGTTTCATTTCGCCTATCTGTCGAATATCTGGATCGGCTCGGTGCTGCACTATTGGCCGGGGCGCTACTCGCATTTGTGGAGCCTCGCAATCGAAGAACAGTTTTATCTCGTGTTCGCACCGCTCCTGCTGCTGCTTGCCACGCGCCGGCATCGCGCGGTGTGTGTCGCGATCGTCGTGGCCGGGCTGGGTTCGCTGCTCGCCATGCGCGCGGCGCATTGGCAGGAAATCACCATTTACACGCATCCGCTGACGAACTTCTGGTTGCTGGCGTTGGGTGGCATTGGCGGCTTGATGATCGCGGGACAAGCGAGCCGCTTGCGAGGCTGGCTCGGGCACGGCGTGACACTCTTCGCGCTGAGTCTCGCGCTGGTGGGCTTCTGCGCGACCGAACCGAGATGGAGCGAGGTGGACAGTCCACTGCTGTTCACCATGGTCAGTGCTTCGTACGGTATGTGCATCGCGGCGCTGGTGTGCTCGATTGCCTGCTGCCGCAACGCCTTCGTGATCGGCCTGCTCGAAACGGGCTGGCTGGTGAGCTTCGGGCGAATCAGCTATGGCTTTTACCTCTATCACAATCTGATCCCGGACCTGACGCGCAACCATCACGCCGCGGCGCTCTTTGGCGGCACGGTGCCCGTGTGGGCGCACGTCGTGGGCATCGCTGGGTCGTTTGTGATCTCGCTTGCGATGGCGATGCTGTCATGGCGGCTGATCGAAGCGCCGATCCTTCGTTTGAAGACGCGGCCTGCGTCGGCGGCGTCGCCCTCGCGTCGTGAGCGGACGGAGCATTCGTCGAGGAACGACAGCACCGCATCCGACGCAGCCTGATCCAGGCGCGACTTACGCTCACTTGCAAGCGGCGCAGTTGGGGGCACCATTAGCTCGCGTTCGAAATGGGCCGTGGTACGCGCATTGCTGCACAACGGTGTACCCCAATCAACCGGAGAGCCCGTCGTGGCAACCATGGACAATTCCCCGAACGAGCAAGAGCACGAGCCCGCGCGCCAGCCCGAGGAAGATCCCGGCAGACCGCCCACCGAGGTTTCCAAGCCGATCGGCGACGCAATCCCCACGCCGGTCGAACCGGGTCTCGATCAACCACTGCCGAAAAAAGGCGAGACGCTGCCGCCCGCTAACGAAGCCGATGGCGCGGCACTTGGCGATACCGAAACGCCTCCGGGCGTTCCGGAGCCCGGACCATCGGATTTCGCGTAGCTAGTGCCAGCCAATAAAAAAGCGGCGCCATTAACTGGCGCCGCCCATTGATTGTGATCGGGGCAAACAGTCGATCAACCGTTCAAGCCGCTTCCGGCTCGTGAACGATCTTCAGTGCGCTCTTGTGTTCCCTGATCAACCGGTACACGGTTTCTCCGGGCACGGTCTCCTGCTCGAGCAATTCGTCCGCAATCGCGCGCAGCACCGGCTCGTACGCATGCAGCAAGCCGTAACACAGTTGGTTCAATTCCTTGAGCAGCACATTCGCATGCTCGATGGCGCTTTTCATTTGCAGACCCGCGTACTGCGACGGCAGCGCCGCCAGGCTGAACAGATCGCCGTCGCTGTTGAAACCGAATTTCGACACCATGTCGAGGCTGATGCGCGACGCTTCCTGCAAATCCGAAGCGGCACCGCTCGATGCTTCGGAGAACGTCAGAATTTCCGCGTTGCGGCCGCCGAGCAACACCTGGATTTCGTTGCGGATCTCGGTCTCGCGATACAGATGCTTGTCTTGCGCTTTCGTGATCAGCGCGACGCCAAGCGCACCGCCGCGCGGCAAAATCGTGACCTCTTCCAGCACCCCCGTGCCCAGCAGCGCGGCGACGAGGCCATGCCCCGCTTCGTGCACGGCGATACGCGTCCGTTCGTCTTCGCTTAGCGCGCGCTCGGCGCCGCTCACGTCGCCGATCCGCGCGATCTTGATCGCTTCCATGAAATGCTTCGAGGTGATTTCGGTGTCGCCCGCCTTACGCGCGACGAGCCCCGCCTGATTCACCACCATCGCGACCGTTGCCGGCGACAGGCCCGTGGTGAGGCGCGCCAGTTGATCGTAGTCGATGTCGGCGGCTTTCGACTTCAGCTTCTCCGCGTAGAAACGGAAAATCTTCGCGCGGTCTTCGCGATCGGGCAAACGGACCTGCACGGTGCGATCGAAGCGGCCCGGCCGGCGCAATGCCTCGTCCAGATTGTCGGGGTGATTGGTCGCCGCGACGATAATCACGCCTTCGTTCGAAGCGAAGCCATCCATTTCCGCCAGCAGCTGATTGATGATGCGGTTGCTCTCGGCTTCGACTGGACCGCTGCCCGTATCCGTGCGCTTGGCGAGCCCGTCGGCTTCGTCGATGAAGATCACCGTGGGCGCATTCTTGCGCGCCAGTTCGAACAGATGCTTGACCTTCTGGATGCCGACGCCGTAATACTTCGCGCTGAAATAGCTGCCCGTGATCGAGATGAAGTTCGCGCCGCACTCGCCGGCCAACGCCTGCGCAAGCCGCGTCTTGCCGACGCCGGGGCCGCCCACCATCAGAATGCCGCACGGTGCGCGCACGCCCATCGACGTGAACTGCTTCGGGTCGGAGAGATAACCGCGAATGTCCGCGAGCGCCGCCTTCGCTTCGCCCGCGCCGATCACGTCGTCGAAACGCAGTGCGGGCGCCCTCGCGAGCAGCGTCGCGCCGCCGCGCATTTCGCGGCGCATGAACCACACCATGCCGCCGACCAGCAGTAACGGCAGCAGCACGCTGATGGCGTCGCGCACCTGATCGAACGCCTGCACCCAGCGCGCGCCGCCGGTTTGAATATCCGCATCGGGAAGCCAGACGAGTTGATAGGCGGCGGCTTCGTCCGTCTTCGGCTCGCCGAGCAGCAGCGCGTGCGAGAACGTCGCGTTGTGGTCGGTGACGAAGTATTTCGTGCCGTCGCGCTTCGAGATCAGAATCGCGTTGGGACTCACGCCGATCGCGGCAACCTTGGCGTCGTGAATATCGCGCAGCATTTGCGAGGCGTCTTTCTCTTCGTGCGTCCATGCCGAGGAATCGTGGCGCATCTGGCTCGCGACGCCGGTCAACGCAGGCGCGACCTGTGCCGCTCGCTGCTGGTAATGCCACACGCCGAAGGCGAGCAGCACTGCGATAAGCGCCGCCACCACCGAGGCGGCGATCTTGCGCGTGCGTCTTTTACCAAGCGAATTGTTTCGCGGCTTCATGAGTCACTTCCAAAAACGGGCCCAAAGCGAGCCCCGATACTTGTCAAAGTTCAGGTGGGCAGAGGTTGGCGGAGGGGAATCGACTGATGCGACACCATGCAAGACCGGAAGACAGGACAGCCAACCATACGTCCCTTTTTAACGACGTGTCCACGGCCAGTATGCCGTGCCGCCGCTTCTTCCAAATCGCAGAAAAGGCCTAGTTCTACCGTCTATCCGGCGCTTTCGAGCCGCCGTATTTTGGGGAGCGAGCGCTGTGTTCAGCCCGCTGTGAGACTGCTCCGGCGCACAGTTTATCAGCGCTAAATTCATTGCGTATTCCGCATATCTACTATTAACCGCTCCCTATTTAAAGCGGTCAGAATTACTGAATATAGTCTTGTCCATGCGCGCTTATCCTCCGACGAAAAATGCCCCCTGCCGCCGCGTTCATCTGCATCTACTCTAAAAAGACCGCCGTGGATGCAGGTTCGCCGCGGCGAGCTGCACAATCCTGTGCATCACCGCGACGCCACACGATGGGGGACTGCCATGCACGACAACACGCCGGTATTCGATACAGCGCTGACCCGTTTGCTCGGTTGTCGGCATCCCGTCATTTCGGCTGGTATGGGCGGCCCGGCGCGCGCGGAGTTAGCGGTGGCCGTTTCTGAAGCCGGCGGCTTCGGTCTGCTCGGCATGGTTGGGGAAGCGCCGGAAGTGATCGAGTGCGAAATCGCCGCCGTGCGCGCGACGACGAACCGGCCGTTCGGCGTCAACCTCATTCCTTTCCGGACGGAGCCCGCGCTGCTCGATGCGCAACTCGACGTGTGCCGGGCGGCGCAGGTGCCGGCCATGTGCTTCTTCTGGGACGTCATGCCTGATGTGGTGAAACGGGCTAAAGATGCCGGCGCGCTCGTCCTCTGGCAGGTCGGCTCGCTCGACGAAGCGCTCGCCGCGCAGCAGGCCGGCGTGGACGCAATCATCGCGCAAGGCGTGGAAGCCGGCGGCCACGTGCGCGGGCGCATCGGCATCATGGCGCTGCTGCCGGAACTCACGCAGCGTTTGCGCGTGCCGGTGGTGGCCTCCGGTGGCTTCGCTACGGGTGGCGGCCTGGTTGCCGCGCTCGCGCTCGGCGCGGCGGGCATTCACTGCGGCACGCTATTCGTCGCCACGCATGAATCTTTCGCGCACGACTATCACAAGCAACGGATCGTCGACGCCCGAGCGGGCGACACCGTGCATACCGACATCTACGCGATCAACTGGCCGCCCGGCTCGCCGGTGCGCGTGCTGGCCAACAGCGTGACGCGCGAGGCCGGCGGCAATCTGTTCGGCAATCGTCCGCATGTGTTGCCGCGCGAAGAAATCGCACACGACGACCAGGGACCGATCTACAAATTCAGCACGGTCTCCCCGCTACGCGACACGGTGGGCAATCTGGAAAAAATGGCCTTGTTCGCGGGGGAATCGTCGGCGCTGGTCGAGCGATGCGCGTCGGCGGCGGAAGTTATCCACCGGCTCATGAACGAGGCGGCGGACGCAGCGGCGCGGGTCCGCGCCGCGGGTGTGCATTGACAGTCAGTGCTGGGGAGGTGCGACGGGCCTCTTCGGGCCCGTTCGCATCGTCGCCACTTGCTCTCTCAGGTTCTGCTGTTTTTATTAGCTTTTGTTAGCGATACCGGCCTGCATCGATCTGGTTCTCCTCGGCGCGGCGCTATATCTGCGCGCAGTTTCGATTCCCGTTGCAGCGGCGGTCGACTCCCTGCCACGCCGTCCGCGAAAACGATCTGCATCTAATCACGCAACATTAATGCAGGTTTTTTGTTAGGCTTGACCGTCCGTCTCACATTCGGACGGCGGCGCGTGAAATCCCGTACGCGCGCCGCAGCCCCGCCGAAACACATTTCCCGCTTGCAGCAACCGATTAATGAACCAGCGAACTTCGCCGCACCATGTGGCCGCGGCCGCCGCGGCCAATTCGCGCTCCGCCACGTCGACGAGCCGTTTCAGCACGCATGGACTGGCGCCCGACGAACAATTCCTCGCCTGGCGCCGTCGCGTGGGGCATGTGGTCGACGCGCCGCCGTCGAAAGCGCAGATTGCCGGGGGGTTTCGCGGCGAAATCGATTTATACGCGGTCGGCGGCATGGTTTTTACCGACTGCCGCACCGATTCCATGCTGCTGGAGCGCTCGGTAGCCCGCGTATCCACCGATTCGCGGCGCGACTACGTGTTTCAGCTCTTCGTGGAAGGGGAAATCGGCCACGTCACCGGCATGCACAAAAAGCGCAGCGCGCCGGACTCGGTGGCAGGCATTGTCGCGTTCGATCTGAACCAGCCGTTTCGCGCCGAACGCCCGGACTGCCGCCTTCTGAGCCTGTTCGTACCGGCCGCGGTGGTGGACGAGGCATTGCGCGACGGCGCGTCGATTCACGGCCGCATCGTCCAGCAAGGCTCGCCGTTGACCGGCGTCGTGCTGGATCACATGACGGCGCTCGCCCGCGACATTGCGCGGCTCGATCCGGCCAGCGCCATCCATGCGTTGCAGGCGGGCACGCAGTTGCTGATGGCCGCGTTTCGCAAGGAGGCGCGCCTGAGCGGCGCCGGCCGCGCCGCGCTGCAGGCCGCGGTGATGGGCCGGGTACGCCGCTATATCGAGGCCAATCTGCACCAGGGCGACCTCACGCCGACCAGCGTGGTTCAGGCGCTGCAACTCAAGCGCGCGACGATCTATCGCTGGTTCGAGCACGAAGGCGGTCTCGGCGCCTATATCCGCAATCGACGTCTGCGCGAGGCGGCGGACGAACTAGTCCGTTATCCGCATCTGCAGGTCGCGGAAATTGCATTTGGACTCGGCTTTCAGAGCGCGTCGGACTTCACCCGCGCGTTTCGCCGCGCCTTCGACATGAGCCCGCAGGACATGCGCGCCCGTGCCTTCGTCCTGCAGCAGTTGCGCGACGCGGCCTAGCGCGTCAGGCAGGCGACTTCGACGCGCTTGCAGCGCACGCGTCCGCCTCTGGGAACGCTTCCGGGAACGCCCTCAGCGCGATCAGCGTTAGCGCCGCGGCGCCCATCAGATACCAGGCCGGGATCATCGGATCGCCTGTCCGGCTGATGAGCCACGTCACCAGAAACGGCGAAAATCCGCCGAACAGCACCACGCCAAAACTGTAGATCACCGACAGTCCGGCCGCGCGCCGGTGAGCGGGGAATGCTTCCATCATCAGCACCGAGGCGGCGCCGGCATTGTTCACAGCGAGCGCCACGTAAGCCGTGATGATGACGAGCGCCGCGAGATCGCCCGCACCGTGTGTCAGCGCCCAGAACGCGGGCCATGCCGCCGCCAGCGACGCGAGAAGCGACGCGTACTGCAGCGGCTTGCGGCTCGCGAGCCGGTCGGCCGCGCGCGCGATGAGCGGCGTCACGAGCAGAATCACGACGCCCGAAAGGCACGCCGTCAACAGACTGATGGTCGGCGGCCGGTGCAAGGTACGCACCAGATAGGCCGGCATGTAGAACACGGTGATATAGATGCTTACCGAAGGCGCGGCCATCATCAGAATGCCGCAAACGAGCGGGCGCGTATGCTCCGCGAACAGCCGCCGCGGACTGAGCCGGGTGCGCTCCCGCGGCGCGGCCGCCGGCATGCGGCGGCGCAGATACCAGCCGACCGGGCCGATCAGGCCGCCCAGCACGAACGGAATCCGCCAGCCCCATTCGTGCATGGCGGCGGGCGACAAAAGCGCCGTGGTGCCCGCCCCGACCAGCGCGGCGGCGAAAGCGGCCGCGCCCTGACTGGCGCCGCGCCAGCTCACCATGAAACAGCGGTGTCGATAGCCGGCCGATTCCATCAGCGAGGCCGACGCCGGGCCGATCTCGCCGCCCGCCGCGAGCCCTTGCGTCAGGCGCGCGAGCACCATCAGCACCGTCGCCGCCGGGCCGATCGACGCATAGCCCGGCAGGCAGGCGATCAGCCACGTGCCGAGCGTCATCAAGGCGAGCGATACGGTGAGCCCGGCTTTACGGCCGCGGCTGTCGGCAATATGGCCGATCATGAGCGCGCCGAGCGGGCGCATCACGAAACCCGCGCCGAAGGTGGCGAGCGACAGCAATAGCGACGACGCCGGATTGTGCGACGGAAAGAACAGATTGCCGATCACGACGGCCGAAAAGCTGTAGACGGTGAAGTCGTAAGCGACGAAACCATTGCCGATTACGATGGCGGCGACGATACGCCTGAGTTCGGCGCGGGACAGCGGGACCGCTTTGCCGGCAGCAGTGTGCATGAGTGACTGTCGACGCATGTGTCGAGGTATTCAGGAAGGTTATGGAAGAAACGCGAGTTGCCTGTTCGACTTAACGGCGAGGTATCACGCTGCACTTTTACGGGTCCGGGCCTTGGGTCTCGCACAAACTGGCGCGCGCCGCCAGTAAGCAACGCAGCCAGAGGCTCAAGCGGCGCGCGGCCGTCCCTCACGCTTCGGCTCGACCGCTGCACCACGGCCGCGACCGTCGCCACGCGCAGACTGCGCTTGAAATACGGCGAACTCATACCATTCCACAAACGCGAAGCGCAAGATATTTCTGCATTCATGGAGGAATGACGCTGCGCGTACTGATGTCAGGAGGAAGCGGTTTTCTCGGGGGAACCGGTCCACGGACCGTTCGCGCAGTACATACTCAAGCCAGATCGCCCGGCATCGCGGCATGACGAAAGCCAGGCAACACTCTGGAGACACACAACATGACACAATCCGACGCCTCTTCTTTTTCCACCTCGCTGGATGAAGGCCTCAGCGGCGCCACGCGAGTGGTTTTCATCGTCGGCGATCCGATCGCGCAGGTCCGTTCGCCGTCCGGCGTGACCATCGCTTTGCGCGCGGCCGGACGCGATGCGGTGGTGGTGCCCGCGCACGTCGCGCCCGCCGATCTGCCCGCATTTTTTGCGGGCGTGACGCCCATGCGCAATGTCGACGGCGTGATCATTACCGTGCCCCACAAGTTCAGCGCCATCAGGTACTGCGGCTCGCTCACCGAGCAGGCGAGCTTTCTCGGCGCGGTCAACACTTTGCGCCGCACGGCGGACGGCATCTGGCACGGCGGCATGTTCGACGGCACCGGTTTCGTGGCGGCGCTCGTCGATGCGGGTTGCGATCTGCGCGGCAAACGTGCGCTGCTGGTCGGTGCGGGCGGCCCGGGCTCCGCGATTGGACATGCGCTGGTGCAAGGCGGTGTGGCGTCGCTCGAGGTGCGCGATAACGATGCCGAACGCACGGCGTCGCTGATCGGCCGGTTGAACGCGCTCGGCCCGGGTGAAGTGCGCGGTGCGGCCGCTTCCGTGGATGCCAATGCCTATGACGTGGTCGTCAATGCATCGCCGCTCGGCATGCGCGCGGACGACCCGCTGCCCATCGACGTATCGCGTTTGCCGGCCACGACATTCGTCGGCGATGTGGTGACGAAGCCGCCGCTTACGCCGTTGATCGAAGCCGCCCGCGCGCGTGGATGCCCGACCGTGACGGGCACGCAAATGTTCGCCCGCGTGTGCGACCGGATGGTGGCGTTTTTGCTGGATGCCGATCGGTAAGCGAAGCTTCGGACGCGACAGCGTCCACGGCTCACGCTGCTACACTTGCGCGACGCCAACCTGTAGAAGACATCTGCCACGCGATTCAACGCGGCCAGTCGTCTCCTGATTCACGCTCCAACCATGCTTCGATTCGAAAACCTCAGCAAACGCTACGGCGAACGCCCCATCTTTGAGGCACTGCATTACGACACAGCATCAGGATGCGTCGCGTTGAACGACGAATCCGGCAGCGGCAAGTCGACGTTGCTCGGCATCCTCGCGGGCACAATCGAACCCGATAGCGGAGAGGTGTGGCTCGGCGGCCATTCGCTGCGCAGTGCGCCGCGGGTCGCGCAATCCGTGCTCTCCTACGTGCCCGAAGACTGCATGCCTTGTTCGGATCAGACCGGTCGCGAGTATCTGAACACGGTGGCATCGGCGCGAAACACCGCTGTCACCGCCGGCGCGTTGACGCTCGCGGACCGCTTCGGTCTCACGCCGCATTTCGACAAACGCTTCGAGCAGATGTCGTTCGGTACGCGCAAGAAGTTTTTCCTGACGTCGGCCGTGCTCGGCGACACCCAGGTGCTGATCGCAGATGAACCCGTCGGCGGACTCGACGCCGCCGCCCGCGCCGTGCTGGTTGATCTGTTCAAGACCCTGGCACAAACACGCACGGTGTTTTTCTCGAGCTACGACGAGGTCTTTACGTGTGCGTGCGAAGCGCACAGCGTCAACTTCGCCGACTTGGGAAAGCGCGCCTGACACGCTTGCATGCCCTGCATACCGTTTGTAGCCCTTGCGGCGATATGGACAACGCGAGCGAAACCGGCACACGTCGGCATTCACTCGCACACGCTAACGGTCCTTACACCGCCACGCAAATCTTCCCGAAGTGAGCGCCGGATTCCTCGTGCGCAAACGCCTCGCCGAGTTTCTCCAGTTCGAACGTGCTGTCGATCACCGGCTTGATGCCGGTCACTTCAAGCGCGCGGATCATGTCGCGCTGATCCTGACGGCTGCCGACGATCAAGCCTTGCAGGCGCTGCTGCCGCGCCATCAGCGCCGCGGTCGGCACCGGCCCTGCCCTTCCGGTCAACACGCCGATCAGCGCGATATGGCCACCTATCCGGCACGCGGTGATCGACTGCGGCAAAGTGCCCGGCCCGCCGACTTCGATCACATGATCGACACCGCGGCCACCGGTCAGCGAGCGGACCTGCTTGCCCCATTCCGGGTTCTCGCGATAGTTGATCGTGTGGTCGGCTCCGAGTTCGCGAAGCCTCTCTAGCTTCGCGTCCGATGAAGACGTCGCGATCACCGAAGCGCCCATCGCTTTAGCGATCTGCAAGGCGAAAATCGACACGCCGCCGGTGCCGAGCACGAGCACCGTGTTGCCGGCCTTCAACTGGCCATCCACGACGAGCGCGCGCCATGCCGTCAGCCCCGCTGTAGTCAACGTTGCGGACTCGGCGTGGCTATAGCCGCGCGGCGCATGCGTGAAGTAGTGGCTCGGCAGCACGACGGCTTCGCGTGCATAGCCGTCGACGCCGTCGCCGGGTGTGGTCGTGAAATCGGCGATGGCAGGCGGCCCGTTTTCCCAGAACGGAAAGAAGCACGACACCACGTGATCGCCCGCTTTGAATTCCGACACGCCCGCGCCAACTGCCTCGACGACGCCCGCCCCGTCCGCCATCGGAATCCGCCCTGCTTCAGCAGGCAGATTGCCGCTCACCACGCCATAGTCGTGAAAGTTCAAGGAGTTCGCTTGAATGCGCACGCGAATCTGGCCCGCCGCGGGCTGACCGGGATCGGCGATGTCGACGACCTGGAGATTGGCGACAGTAGCGGGCGAACCGATTTTGACGGCTTTCATGTTTTCGTTCCTCTGTGAGTTGCGCCGGCGCGCGACGCGTCGCGGCGAAATGCTCGCAAAAGAATACCGCAAGCCTGCTCAGCGCGTAGTCGAGGCGCGCACCGGCTGACGCCGGCGAAACGCTCGCTGAAAGCGCATTATCAACGGGGGAGTCCCTTCACGACGCCCGTGAATGACACGGGGCGCGTCGCGAACGTCATGCATTCATTTGACGGTTTGAATGACTTCGAAGCCTTCGAATTCCGGATGCCCGAGATAGAGCACGCGATTGTCGCCGCCCGCGTTGCGATGCGCGGCGCGAAAGGCCTCGGATTGCGTCCACGCCTCGAAGGACGCGTAGTCCTTCCAGATCGTATGGCTGGAATAGAGAACGTGATCGTCCTTCTGCGGACCCTTCAGCAGATGAAATTCCACGAACCCCGGCACCTCTTTCAGATGCGTATCGCGCGTGGTCCACAGATGTTCGAAAGCAGCTTCGGATCCGGGCGTCACTTTGAAGCGGTTCATGGCAATGTACATGCTGAAGGCCTCTTTGCAGTCACGGTGTATCTGACGGATTGCCGGATTCGAACGAATCGTTCCGGCAAAACCGTCAGGCGGCCTTTTATTATATGCGCGCCACTCTTCGTACCCGTGTCAAGACTGCGATACGGCCAACGCACCCGACACCGTCCGCGTTCAGGCCGCCTTGTCCTGCGCCACCTGTTCGAGCCATAGCCGGCTGTCGGGAAACCAGAATGCGTCTGGCCGCGGCGGCGACACGAGTTTCACCGGCAGCGACGGATTGAATATTCTGGACCATGCCGACAGATACGACGGCGTCTTCACCAGATACCCGCAACGGGACAACAGCAGACTGGAGACCAGCGCTTCGCGGCCGATTTCGAGTCCCGGATAACCGCTGAAATGAATGGGCGTATTGCCGTACGCGAGGAGTTTCGCGGGCGCCACTTTGACCGGCCTGGAAAACGGCCACACGGCGAAGTAGTCGAGAAACGCCTGTTCGTCGCTTGAAACGAAAACGTTGCTCAAGTGCGGGTTTTCAGCAAGTGTCGTTTCTATTTGGCGGCAGAAATCGCTCCATGAAACCGGGATGGCTTCCAGCGATTTGTCCGTGCCTCTGAAATGCGCACCAAGCGTGGACGCGCCGATCTCTAGCTTGCTGCAGATCGCATCGACTTCATCGACGATATGGGCGGCTGGGCGGTAATGTGCGAAGAATAGTTCGCTGGCGCTCTTGAGCTGAAGCTGAGTCTCATAGCGTTGACGAAACCCTAACTGGACCAGGTCGCGAACCGTCGATTTTCTCACCTTGTGCGCAAGCGATGCCGCGGCCTTGCCATTCACGGACTCAAAGAAGGAAGAGAACCAGTCGATGGTTCCCTCAGCGTCTCCGTAGAGACCGCCGCGTGCGCTGATGCACGGCGTCAGAGACTTCTCGTCGCAATACATCAGAATAAACAGGACCATCTGCATCACGGAGAAGAAACCAGAGTTCTCCTGAATTTCAATGGCAAAGATTCCCCTGTTCAATCGCTGTGTGGCATGAAGCGAGATGCGACGCGGTGTGGCAACGGAATGCTTGAACCCCTCACTGCGTCGGATCTGTTTCGCCCGATCGACTACTTTTCTTAGCATGCCCGGCTCCTAATGGAATCTAGGTATTTTTAATTTCGCACGCGTCTCTGCATGAAGAAGTTCACGACGCCCGAGCATAACATCTGCGAGGCGCGCGGCGAGTAAGTTCCGCCCGTCTTCGTGAGCTAACGCACAAAGGATCGGTAAGACTTCCTATAACTTGCACCCGGTCGAGCGGCGCAAAGCATCGGCGACGCGTTCGAGCACGCCGTCCCAGTCGCCGCGTTGCGACTGCGTGAACAGCCGCACGCTGGCGTACCAGGGGCTATCGTCGCGATCGCGCAACCAGCGCCAGCAACCGGCGAAGCGGTTGAGCAGCCACACCGGCTTGCCCATTGCCGCGGCCAGGTGTGCAACCGAAGTGTCGACGCAAATCACCAGATCGAGGTTGTCGATCAGCGCGGCGGTATCGGCGAAGTCCGTCACGTCGTCCATCCAGTCCGTCAAACGCGCGTTGCATGTTGCGTCGGCGCGCTTCGCGGGGTCATCCGTCTTTTGCAGGCTGATCCAGCGCACATCGGGCAACGCGAGCAATGGCGCGATCTGCGCTGGGGTCAAGCTGCGCGCCCTGTCTTCCGTCAGACCTGAATGACCGCCTGCCCACACCAGGCCGACGCGCGGCAAGCCGGCATCGGGCAACATGGCAAGCCGCGCGCGCCATGAAGCGGAGCGAGCGGCATCCGCATGCAGATAGGTGCCGGCGGGAATGTTGTCGAGCCGCGTGCCGAACGCCATCGGCAGCGACATCAAAGGACAATGCCAGTCCCAATCGCTCAGGTCGGATAAGCCGTCGTCGAGCATCACGAGGCCTGGCAAATGCGCGAAAGATTCTTCGTACAAGCGCCGCAGCGATGGCGGGCATATGTAGCCGACGCGCGCAAAACGTTCCAGCGCCATCGGCAGATAACGCACGAACTGCAGGCTGTCGCCATGGCCCTGCTCCGGGATGACAAGCAGACGCGCGCCGTATGCGGGCGTTCCCTGGCTGGCGCTCAGGATGTCCAGGCGCTCGCCCTTCCATTGGGGCAGGGGCAGCGCCGGGCGCGCCGATACGGGGCGCCCGTCAGCATCCACGAAATTGGCCCAACGGTCTTCGAAATACGGCCAGGCCTCTTCATAACGGCCGGCGGCCAACAGGACCTGACCGAGGCTGGCACGCGCGCCGAGGTGAGACGGCGCGAGCGCGATGGCTTGCGTGAGATGCCGTTCGGCTTCACTCAGCGAGCCGAGATCCTTGAGGACCACACCGAGATTAGCAAGCGCTTGTGGATGGTCCGGCCGGAGTTCGAGCAAGCGACGGTAGACCACCGCGGCATCTTCGGAACGTCCGAGCACTTGCAGGATTACCGCCATGAAGAAACAGAGCGGCAGTGACGCCGGTTCGAGCGCGAGCCCGCATTCGGCCGTTTGCAAAGCGCTTGCATACGCACGCAGTTTGATCTGGATAATACATAAGGTGCCGTAATACGCCGGGTGCGGGCGCACTTCGAGCGCCCGCTCGACCCAGCTTTGCGCCGACTCGAGCTGATTCGATGCGAGCGCAACCAGCCCATGCGTATGCAGCGCGTCCGCATGTCGGGGGTCTTGCCCGATGACCCGGTCGAGGAGTGTTCGGGCCATGTCGAACTCGCCTGCGAGGCGCGCCTGCTCGGCCTGATTGAACCAGACATCAAGGGTTTCTTCGGATGGCAAAGCGGGATGGGTCGGCATGTTCGGCGCAATACGAAAGATGGTGTCGTGTCGCGGGCGATGCTGCCTGCCGCGCGACACTGTGTGCGCGGATTATCCTTACCGCTCATCGGGCAGTCTGTAGGAGCGCTCCGAAACGCCCCTCACGCGAAGCGCGCTACCGCTTCTCCAGTTTCACCACCGTCAGCACTCCGGCCACCTCGTCGGCGATGAAGTCGATCGTGTCGCCCGGCTTGACCTGCGCGAGGATTGCCGGGTCCTTGACCTTGAATACCATCGTCATGGCATCCATGCCGAGGTTTTCCAGCGGCCCATGCTTGATGGTCAGCTTGCCGGCCGCCGCGTCCACTTTCCTGACTTCGCCATGCGACATCGCCGTTTGCGCATCGGCGCTCGCACTCATTTGCGACTCACTCGCCTCGCCCGCCGCGTACGCCGACGCGGAAATCATCACCATGCAACCCATCGCCATTGAAGCCAACCGATTCTTCATCTCACACGCTCCCACGTTAAATACGATCCACACGGCCAGCTCGCGACCGTCGACGTCAACCATCCGGCAACTCGCCGGTATATTCATAAGCCACCGTTCCCTTCGGATGCCTGAACCAGCCCGGGTCGCGGTAGTCGTTGCGACCCAACCCTTCGCGCACTTTCACTACCGCAAACATGCCGCCCATTTCGAGCGCGCCGAATGGGCCCGTGCCGGTCATCATCGGCAGTGTGTTGTCGGGTAGCGGCATCTCCATCGCGCCCATCGAGCCCCCCGTGCTGCCCATCGCCATGTAGTCGGGCACCAGCCGGTTAATGCGTTTGGCAAGGTCTTGCTGCGGCACACCTATCATGTTCGGAACCTTATGCCCCATCGCGTTCATCGTGTGATGAGACTTGTGGCAATGAAATGCCCAGTCGCCGGGACGATTCGCGGTGAACTCGATAGCGCGCATCTGCCCGACCGCGACATCGGCGGTCACTTCGGGCCAGCGCGCGGACGGCGGAATCCAGCCGCCGTCCGTGCCCACCACTTCGAAGTGGTAGCCGTGCAGATGAATCGGGTGATTGGTCATGGTCAGATTGCCGACGCGGATCCGCACGCGATCGCCCATGCGCACCGGCAATGAGTCGATGCCAGGAAACACGCGCGCATTCCATGTCCACATGTTGAAGTCGGTCATCTCGTTGACACGCGGCGTGAAGCTGCCCGGGTCGATGTCGTAGGCAGACATGATGAACACGAAGTCGCGGTCGACCTGCATCACGCCCGGATCTTTCGGATGGACGACAAACGCGCCCATCATGCCCATCGCCATCTGCACCATCTCGTCGGCGTGCGGGTGATACATGAAGGTGCCGTGCCTCTCAAGCTGGAATTCATAGACGAAGGTCTTGCCCGGCGGAATGTGCGGCTGCGTGAGTCCGCCCACGCCGTCCATGCCGCAGGGCAGCGACATGCCGTGCCAGTGGACCGTGGTGTGCTCCGGCAAGCGGTTGGTCACGAAGATGCGCACCTTGTCGCCTTCCACCGCCTCAATGGTCGGCCCCGGCGCCTGACCGTTGTAGCCCCAGAGGTGCGCGCTCATGCCCGGCGCCAACTCGCGCACCACCGGTTCGGCAATCAGATGAAACTCCTTCCAGCCGTTCTTCATGCGCCATGGCAGCGACCATCCGTTGAGTGTGGCAACCGGCGCGTACGGCCGGCCGTTCGACGGCGCGCGCGGCGGCTGCATGGAGGACGTGGCCATCGACGGTGCTTCGGGGAGCGACGCGGCGCCGGCCTTGCTCACCAGTGCGGCTCCCAGCAAAGCGGCGCCCGAGCTGCTCATAAAATGTCGACGAGACACCATGTCATTGACCTTTGGATTCTTCGGATTGGGTGGACGACGCCGCGAGCGCGGTCATCGGCAAACGGCCGCCGACCGCCTGTTGCAAATCGGTCTGCGCTAGCCAGTAGTCCTTCAGTGCGTCGATAGCGCTATTCACCGCGCCGACCTGGTCGCGCGAATCGGCGAGCAGTTCGAACACGCTCGCGAGCATGCCGTTATAGCGGAGCAGCAGTTCGTCGGAGATGGTTTTGCGGATCGGCACGACTTCGTCGCGATAGTGCTTCGCGAGGGCGTAGCCGGACACGTAGGTTGAATACGCTTCGCGCACTTCGGAACGCGCGTTGATGGCGGTCCCGGCGAGGCGATTCGCCGACTGCATATAGATCGCTTCAGCGCGCGCCACTTTGGCGCTGCCCCAGTCGAATAGCGGAATCTCCACACTGATTTCATAGCCCTGCTCGCGTCCGTCGGAAGTCGTGAAATTGTTTTGATAGCCGACATCCAGCACGTTGATGAAACGCGTCGCCTTGCTCAATCCCAATGAACTCGCGACGCTTTCCGTTTGCAGTTTCGCGGCCTGAATATCGAGCCTGTTTTGCATCGCAAAGGTTTCCAGATCGTGCAACTCGGGGCGTGTGGCAGGCAGATCCGGCAGACGCTCGGGCAATGCGTATTGCGCTCGCGAACCCCACAGGCCCATCACGCGAGTGAGCTTTTCTCGCGCAGACGCCGACTGCTGCCGCGCTCGTGCCACTTGCGCCATTGCATCGGCGTAGAAGGCCTGCTCGCGCGCGTAATCGAGTCGGCTGAAGTTGCCGGCATGCTGCATGCGCCATGCGAGTTCGGTGCTGGCCTCGGCCGAGTCCTTCACCTGCTCCGCGTAGGCGGCCGACTGCTTCGCAGCGACCGCCCGGATGTAGGCGCGCCGTGCATCGGCGGCGACTTCGAGCATGGCGTTGGCGGCTTGCAAGCGGGCCTGTTCGAAGCGACGGCTTTCGATGCGCGTCGTCAACGGCATCGTCAACACGCGCAACATGCCGAGCGTGAACGTGCGGCTGATACTGAGGTCGTCGCTACCGCGCGTGCGGCTAAACGAGAAGCCGGGATTCGGCAAGCGTCCCGCCTGAACGAGGTCCGCCTCGGCGATACCCAGTTCGCCGTACGAAGCCTGCAAACCGCGGTTGTTCAGAAGCGCGATCTGGACAACCTCGTCCATGCCGAGCGGCGCGGACAGCAGTTCCTGTGTGCGTTGGGCGACGGCATTCCGGTCGTCCTCGGTCTTGATCAGGACGGCGTCTTTACCGAGTCGCTCGGATGCAACGCTCGCCACGGTGCTGAAACCGCCGTCCTTCGAAAACGTCGTGCAGCCCGCGAGTAACGTCACCGC
Source organism: Paraburkholderia sp. BL17N1 (assembly GCF_003634175.1). Lineage (NCBI taxonomy): Bacteria > Pseudomonadati > Pseudomonadota > Betaproteobacteria > Burkholderiales > Burkholderiaceae > Paraburkholderia > Paraburkholderia sp. BL17N1. The sequence continues at coordinate 2,250,481 of NZ_RBIW01000002.1, read as the reverse complement.
GATGGACATGGCCACTGTGCGGGTGGCAGGAAACAGGCACGGCCTCATTTCGCCGCCCCTTCACGATGAGAACTGTGAGCGTCTTCTTCGGCCTCAGCGATGCCCGAATGGAGCGAGCCATGGCTCGCTCCAGAGCGGCCCGCTGGCTGCGTCACCGCCCGGTTGAGCGCTGGCCAGCTCGCCACCTGCTGCTCACGGTACGGCCGATAGTCGGCCAGGACCGACGGCGTATCGAGCGCCGGCACGGATGCAGCCGCATCGGCCGGGTCAGGGAGTAGGGATATAGCGTGCGCAAGCGCCGGCAGACATGCCGCCGCGCCGAGCGCCACAACGAACGTTCGCATGAATCGTCTCGTCAAGTACGGCCACGACGCACGGCACACGGCCGTCCATCGGGTCGGAATGAAACAACGGGAACAACGCAGCGTGAGGCTGCGAAAGAACTAGACGAGAGAGATGCGAGGAGGCCGTTCGACGCCGCCGGTCAGAAACGACGCGACGCGCACAGCGGGAGGCAGGGGAACAGCGAAATAAGCCGCGTTGGCGGACAAGGACGCAAGCGGCGTAACGGGCAGCGCGCCGCCGAAACAGCAGGACGCGCAAGTGGAGCATGCGTGCGCATGATGCTCGCCGCCCACGGGACTGTGATGCTGAAGATGAGCCCCGGCGTTATTGTCGGCGTGGTCGGCTTGTTCGGCCAGCATCGCGGCATGGTCGTGATGATGGGTCATTGCACCGGTTGCCGCCTGGCGCGCCGGTGCCGCATCGCCCACGGAATGCGAGGACCCGCATTTCATGGAGACGGCCGCGAACGACTGAACCGGTAGGCTCAGCACGAGCAGCACGACGATGAAGAGTTTGCGCCAGTAAGACATGGGTACGGAGTCTAGCATGCAGATTTGCAAAATCGTAAGGCTGAAACGATGCCGCGCATGATGGCTTTGCGTGCGCCAATACGATTTCAACCAGCGACGAAAACCTGCTTGACCTTACCGCCGTGGGAAGGTCCACGCTGGAGTCATGACTTCTCATTGGAGGTAGGAAATGGAATTCGACGTCCCGGATATGTCCTGCGGCGGGTGCGCCAACGCCATCAAGCATGCAGTCACGAGTCTCGACCCCGCGGCGAGGCTCGAAGTCGATGTCCCCGTTAAAATCGTCAAGGTTACGTCGACGCTGGCGGCCGGACAACTCATCGAGGCCATCGAGGCGGCGGGTTTTCATCCGTCGCCGCGAGCCTGACGGACACCCTTTCCCAACGGACATTCACAATGAAAAAACTTCACGCCATTCGTGCCCTTTGCCTGTTCAGCGGCTTTGCATTTGCTGTCGCGACCGCGTCCGTCCACGCCCAGCAACCGGCTGCCATGCCTGGCATGGACATGTCGAAGTCGGCGGATGCTGGCACCGGCGACGCGACGCAAGCCTTCAAGGCCGCCGACGACAAAATGATGCGCGACATGAGCGCCGACTATACGGGCAACGCCGACAAGGACTTCGTCGCGCACATGATTCCGCATCATCAAGGGGCGATCGAAATGGCGCAGGTCGAGTTGAAGTACGGCAAGGACCCAGAGTTGAAGCGGCTGGCCAGAAACATCATCAAGGCGCAGCATGATGAAATCGCGTTCATGAAGAACTGGCAGGCGAAGCATGGGGTGAAGTGAGGACAGCGCACTCGCTCGCGCGGCTGGCGCTCTAGGCGCCTCGATCGTCGAACGATCCGTCCATGGCGGCGGCCGCCGCGCCGGCAGAGCCCGCGGAAGTCGCCGCCGTCTCGCCCCGGCTCCTCCGCCACCCGGCCGGCGGCATTCCGAACTCGCGCTTGAAAGCCCGATTGAACGCCGCCTCCGACTCATATCCCACCTGATCCGCCACCGCCGCCAGCGACTTCGTCCCAACACGCAACTCCTGCGCGGCAATCTGCAAACGCCAATGCGCGAGATACTGCATAGGTGGCTGACCGAGCAACTGCGTGAATCGCTGCGCCAGCGCGGAGCGGGACAAGCCCGCTTTGCGCGCGAGTTCATCGACCGTCCAGCCGTGTGCCGGCTGCGCATGCATCAACGCAAGCGCACGACCGACGAACCGGTCTCCCACGCCGGCGAGCCAGCCCTTCCGATCGGACGGCAGCGCGTCGATGCAGCGTCGCACTGCCTCCACGAAGAGCAGCTCCGATAGCCGCGCAAGAACAATCGCACTGCCCACTCGCCATTCCGCTGCCTCAGCCGCCGCGAACCGTAACGACGATTCGAGCCACGCGGACTGTGGGTCATTGCGCATGTCGACCTTGAAGATGCGAGGCAGTGCGGACAGCACCGGATTGCTCAACGTGTCGTCGCACGCGAGAAAGCCGCACACCAGACGCGTGCGGTCTCCACCCCCGCCGTAGCGAAGCGCCATTAACTGTCCCGGAGCATTGCGCAACTGATTCTCGAGCAGTTCGCCAGTGGGTCCGGGCGTGATGTCGAGCGAACTGCCGAGCAGATGCGCTTCGCCTTGCGGCACGACAAGCAGTTCGCCGGCAGCCACGTAAATAGCGGAGTCAGGCTCGTCAGGCAGAGAAGCCCAGCAGCCTCCCTCGGTGATCAGATGGTAGGAAACGATACGTTCGGCCGGAGGAAGGAAGCTGCCGCACAACGCCGCGTCAGCCTGGCCGTACAAACACCAGGGTGCGGTGAAGTCGCCATTTAAATACACGGCGCCACCAAGGCGAACCAGGCGGAGCACGTCAGAAAGAGCGTCCATCGTTGTCCACGAACTTCGGCGTCCTGCGCAAAAGATCTGGACGCCCGGTCATTCACCGATTTAACAGTCGCACCGATACTAGCATCCATGCGAATCCCTTACAACAATGCTAAGGAATCTTGAATGAATAGAACACTTAACCAAAATTAAGGAGGCACCACATGAATTTAAAAACCTTGGCGCAATAACACTAGCGTGCATCGCACAACTTTTTCTCTGGAGCATCTCATGTCTGAAGTCCAATCTTCTTCATCACAAACTTCCGAATTCGCTGACGCCAAAGCGCGCCAGCACGCCGCGTGGGAAACGGGCAATTACGCCGTGGTCGGCACAACGCTACAGATCGTCGGAGAAAACCTATGCGAAGCACTCGACTTGCGCGCCGGCAGCCGCGTGCTCGATGTCGCGGCGGGAAACGGCAACGGCACGCTCGCCGCCGCGCGCCGCTGGTGCGACGTCACCTCGACCGACTATGTGGCCTCGCTGCTCGACGCGGGAAAAGCTCGCGCGCAAGCGGAAGGTCTGACAGCGGTGCAGTTCCGCGAAGCCGACGCCGAAGCGCTGCCCTACGCGGACGCCTCGTTCGATGCCGTCATGTCGACCTTCGGCGTCATGTTCACGCCCAATCAGGAAAAAGCGGCCGGCGAGCTGGCGCGCGTATGCAAACCCGGCGGCAAGATCGGCCTCGCGAACTGGACGCCGGATAGCTTCGTCGGCCAGGTGTTCAAGACGATCGGCAAATATCTGCCTCCGCCGCCTGGTCTCAAGTCGCCGGCGCTGTGGGGCACCCGGGCGCGGCTCGACGAGCTCTTTCATGGCAGTGTGCGCAGTGTCGCCGTGACGAGCCGCGAATTCATGTTCCGATACCACTCGCCAGCGCATTGGCTCGAGGTCTTTCGGACCTACTACGGCCCGATGAACAAGGCATTCGCCGCAATGGACGGCGAACGGCAAACGGCCTTCCAGCTCGATCTGATGACGCTGATGGAAAGCCGCAACCAGTCCGGCGACGGGACGCTCGTACTGCCCAGCGAGTATCTCGAGATCGTGATGGTGCGGCAATGAACGGGGTCGGCCGCGTACTGGCCGGCGCGGCTGTCTACTTTTTCGATCGATGGCCACAGGCCAGCGCCGTCGGCTTGCGGTGTATGTCGCTAGCTCTCGGCCTGCCGCTGTTTTCGTCAGTTTGTTTCTTCGGCCTTCGGTTCGTTCTCGCCAGCTTCGGGCTGATGTCTTAGGCTTTGCCGTTGCATCAAAACCCGTTTTTTCCCGGCTTCGTCCGTTGCGGACGAAGCCGGACGTTCGCTCAGCGCTCCTGCGGCACCCGCACCCAGCCTTCCATCAGCACCCGCGCGCTGCGGCTCATGATGGCCTTGGTGACGGCCCACTCGCCGCCGCGCTCGCTCGCCTCGGCGCCGACCCGCAACGTGCCCGATGGATGACCGAAGCGCACCGATTCTCTGGCGCCGCCGCCCGCCGCGAGATTCACCAGCGTGCCGGAAATCGCCGCCGCCGTGCCGATCGCTACGGCTGCGGTGCCCATCATGGCGTGATGCAGCTTGCCCATGGACATCGCCCGCACCAGCAGATCGACATCGCCCGCGTCAATCTGCTTGCCGCTCGACGCCACATACGCAGCCGGTTTCGCGACGAACGCGACCTTCGGAGTATGCTGGCGCGTGGCGATCTCGTCGAGGTTCTTGATGAGCCCCATGCGCAACGCCCCATGCGCGCGGATCGTCTCGAACATCGCGAGTGCCTTGGCGTCGCTGTTGATCGCGTCCTGCAACTCCGTGCCCTTGTAGCCGATCGATTCCGCATCGACGAAGATGGTCGGAATGCCCGCGTTGATCATGGTCGCCTTCAGCGTGCCCACGCCTGGCACTTCCAGATCGTCCACCAGGTTGCCGGTGGGGAACATCGAGCCGCCCGCGCCCTCTTCTTCCGCAGCCGGATCCATGAATTCGAGCTGCACTTCCGCGGCCGGAAAGGTCACGCCGTCGAGTTCGAAAGCGCCGGTTTCCTGCACGGCGCCATCGGTCATCGGCACGTGTCCGATGATCGTCTTGCCGATATTCGCCTGCCAGATGCGCACGACAGCCATGCCGTCGCGCGGAATGCGGCTCGGGTCGACGAGACCCGCGCTGATCGCGAACGGCCCGACCGCGGCGGAGAGATTGCCGCAATTGCCGGTCCAGTCGATGAACGCCTTATCGATCGACACCTGCCCGAACAGGTAATCCACGTCGTGATCGGGCCGGCTGCTTTTGGCAATGATCACCGTCTTGCTGGTGCTCGATGTCGCGCCGCCCATGCCGTCGATCTGCTTGCCATACGGATCGGGGCTGCCGATCACACGCATCAGCAGCGCGTCACGCGCGGCGCCGGGCACCTGGGCCGCTTCGGGCAAATCTTGCAGGCGGAAAAACACACCCTTGCTGGTGCCGCCGCGCATGTAGGTGGCTGGAATCTTGATCTGGGGTTGGTAGGCCATGAAAATCGTGTCCTGATGTGGGCGGGTGACATGGCATAGCGTGCCGTGTCACCCTGTCCCGCGTTGTAGCGTCCGCCGCTTCAGGCGAAGCGATCCGAAAAACCAGCCATCTCAAGCCGCCTTCTTCGACGACTCGAGAAAGTCCTGCGCAAAGCGTTGCAGCACACCGCCGGCTTCGTAAATGGAAACCTCTTCGGCAGTGTCGAGCCGGCACGTCACCGGCACCTCGACCTGCTCGCCGTTCCTGCGATGAATCACCAGCGTGAGGTCCGCGCCCGGCTTGCGCTCGCCGACCACATCGAACGTCTCCGTGCCGTCGATTGCCAGCGTAAGCCGGTTCACACCGGGCTTGAACTCCAGCGGCAGCACACCCATGCCCACCAGATTCGTGCGGTGAATGCGCTCGAACCCTTCGGCGACGATTGCTTCCGCGCCGGCCAGACGCACGCCCTTCGCCGCCCAGTCACGCGACGAACCCTGGCCATAATCGGCACCGGCAATCACGATCAGCGGCTGCTTGCGTTCCATGTAGGTTTCGATTGCTTCCCACATGCGCGTGACCTTGCCCTCGGGTTCGATGCGCGCGAGCGATCCGGCTTTCACCTTGCCGTCTTCAAGCACCATCTCGTTCTTCAGCGTCGGGTTCGCGAAGGTGGCGCGCTGCGCCGTCAGGTGATCGCCACGGTGCGTCGCGTAGGAATTGAAGTCCTCTTCCGGCAAGCCCATCTTCGCCAGATATTCGCCCGAGGCGCTATCCGCCAGAATCGCGTTGGACGGCGACAGGTGATCGGTCGTGATGTTGTCGCCGAGCACGGCGAGCGGACGCATGCCTTTCAAGGTGCGCTCACCGGCAAGCGCGCCTTCCCAATACGGCGGACGGCGAATGTAGGTGCTCATCGGGCGCCAGTCGTAGAGCGGATTGGCTTTCTCGCCTGTATCGACGGAAACCGCGAACATCGGTTCATACACCTTGCGGAATTGCTCGGGCTTCACGCTCGACGCGACGATCGCGTCGATCTCCGCGTCCGACGGCCAGATGTCTTTCAGCGTGACGGCGTGGCCGTCGGCGTCGATACCGAGCACGTCTTTCTCGATGTCGAAACGGATCGTGCCCGCAATCGCATACGCCACCACCAGCGGCGGCGAAGCGAGAAACGCCTGCTTCGCGTACGGATGAATACGGCCGTCGAAGTTGCGGTTGCCCGACAACACGGCGGTCGCATACAGGTCGCGCTCGACGATCTCCTTCTGGATCGCCGGATCCAGCGCACCCGACATGCCATTGCACGATGTGCACGCATACGCGACCACGCCGAAGCCCAGTTGCTCCAGTTCCGGCAACAGCCCGGCCTCTTCCAGATACAGCGTGACCGCCTTCGAGCCCGGCGCGAGCGAGGTCTTCGCCCACGGCTTGCGAGTCAGTCCGCGCCGGTTCGCGTTGCGCGCGAGCAAACCCGCGGCGATCATGTTGCGTGGGTTGTTGGTGTTCGTACAGCTCGTGATCGCGGCGATGATCACCGCGCCATCCGGCATCAAACCCGGTTCGTTCTCCACCTTGCCGCTGATGCCGCGCGCCGCCAGTTCCGACACCGGCAAACGGCGATGCGGATTCGACGGACCGGCGAGCGTGCGCACCACGGTCGACAGGTCGAACTTCAGCACGCGTTCGTATTCGGCATTAACGAGGCTGTCTGCCCACAGGCCGGTTTCCTTCGCATAGGTTTCCACCAGCTTCACGAGTTCGTCGTCACGGCCGGTGAGCTTCAGATACTTGATGGTCTGTTCGTCGATCGAGAACATCGCGGCCGTGGCGCCGAATTCGGGCGCCATGTTGGCGATCGTCGCGCGGTCGCCGAGCGTCAGATTGGCCGTGCCCGCGCCGTAGAACTCGAGGTACGCGCCGACCACCTTTTCCTTGCGCAGGAATTCGGTCAACGAGAGCACCACGTCGGTCGCCGTGATGCCTTCGGCCGGCTTGCCCGTCAGTTCCACGCCGACGATATCGGGCAGGCGCAAATACGACGCGCGGCCCAGCATCACGCTTTCCGCTTCGAGCCCGCCCACGCCGATCGCGATCACGCCGAGCGCGTCGACCATCGGCGTATGCGAGTCGGTGCCGACCAGCGTATCCGGAAACGCCACGCCGTCTTTCACCTGCACGACCGGGCTCATGCGCTCCAGGTTGATCTGATGCAGGATGCCGTTGCCCGGCGGAATCACGTCGACATTCCTGAACGCACGCTTGGTCCAGTTGATGAAATCGAAGCGGTCTTCGTTGCGGCGATCTTCGATCGCGCGGTTCTTCGCGAACGCGTCCGGATCGAAACCGCCGCACTCGACGGCCAGCGAATGATCCACCACGAGTTGAGTCGGCACCACCGGATTGACCAGCGCCGGATCGCCGCCTTGCGCGGCAATCGCATCGCGCAGGCCGGCAAGGTCGACGAGCGCCGTCTGGCCGAGAATGTCATGACACACCACGCGCGCCGGGAACCACGGAAAATCCAGCTCGCGCTTGCGTTCGATGATCTGCTTGAGCGACGCGGTCAACGTGACCGGATCGCAACGGCGCACGAGGTTTTCGGCCAGCACGCGCGACGTGTACGGCAGCTTGTCATAAGCGCCGGGCTGGATCGCGTCGACCGCGGCGCGCGTGTCGAAGAAATCGAGCTGGGTGCCGGGAAGGCGTTTGCGGTTTGCAGTATTCATGGCGTAGGGGACAAGACAGTAATGATCCGGGGACGATGGCGGCGGCCGATCACGATCGGCGGCCCCTTTTTTATGGCGTTTCCCTGGCGTGCCCGTCAGGCAGTATGTGCAGTTTAGCGCGCGGCAACATGCCGATCGGGTTTGCAGGCGGCCGCGCAAACGCGCCGCAAAAAACGGCCTTGGCTCGGGGTTTCAGAAAGCCAAGGCCCAACTTCATTGCGCCGCGCTCTTTAGACGCAATGGAGGAGAAACGCTTACTAGCGTGCGGTTATGCGCTCACGCGATCGACCGCGATGAAGACGCCAATAAGGCGGCTTCAAAGCGACCTCAAACACGCTTGGCGAGCGGCACGAACGGCAGGTCGTCGGGTCCGGTGTAATTCGCGCTCGGACGGATGATCTTGTTGTCGACACGCTGCTCGATGATGTGCGCGCTCCAGCCGGCCGTGCGCGCGATCACGAAGAGCGGCGTGAACATGGCCGTGGGCACGCCCATCATGTGATACGAGACCGCGCTGAACCAGTCCAGATTCGGGAACATCTTCTTCGCCTCCCACATCACCGACTCCAGCCGCTCGGCGATATTGAACAGCTTGCTGTTGCCGGCTTCCTTCGAGAGCTTTTTGGCGATTTCCTTGATGACCTTGTTGCGCGGATCGGAGATCGTGTACACCGGGTGGCCGAAACCGATCACCACTTCCTTGTTCTCGACGCGCTTTCTGATGTCGGCTTCGGCTTCGTCCGGCGTCTGGTAGCGCGACTGGATTTCGAACGCGACTTCATTGGCGCCACCGTGCTTCGGTCCGCGCAGCGCACCGATTGCGCCGGTGATAGCCGAATAGATATCCGAGCCCGTGCCCGCGATCACGCGGCCTGTGAACGTCGACGCATTGAATTCGTGTTCGGCGTACAGGTTGAGCGACACATGCATCGCGTCGACCCAAGCCTTTGACGGCTCCACGCCGTGCAGCAGATGCAGGAAGTGGCCGCCGATCGAATCGTCGTCGGTTTCCACTTCAATGCGCTTGCCGTTGTGCGAGTAGTGATACCAGTAGAGCAGCATCGAACCGAGCGAGGCCATCAGCTTGTCGGCGATGTCGCGCGCGCCCGGCAGGTTGTGATCGTCTTTCTCCGGCAGCACGGTGCCGAGCACCGACACGCCGGTGCGCATCACGTCCATCGGATGCGCGGCGGCCGGGATCCATTCGAGCGCGGCCTTGACGTTGGCGGGCAGCCCGCGCAGCGCCTTCAGTTTCGTTTTGTACGCGGTCAGTTCGGCCTGGGTCGGCAGCTTGTCGTGCACCAGCAGGTAGGCGATTTCTTCGAATTCGCAGGCGCTCGCGATATCGAGAATGTCGTAGCCGCGGTAATGCAGGTCGTTGCCGGTCTTGCCGACCGTGCAGAGGGCAGTGTTGCCCGCTGTCACGCCGGATAGGGCGACGGATTTCTTCGGCTTGAATGCGCCCGCGTTGGGCGTGCTGTTGTCTGCTTCGCTCATGAGTTCGTCTCCTGATGCATGGGGGATGCTGTTGAACGCAGCCTGAAAGGCAAAGAACGGGCCAGCCGCATCGACGCGGGCTAAGTGCCTGATTTCATAAGAGACACGCGATCGCCTCCACCGGCATTCGATTTCACAACTGAAATGCTGATTTCAAATCAGAAACGGATGCGCGCATAATAGACGCACTTCACCCGCCTCGCCGCGAGCCGCCCTGCCTTGAACACACCTCTCTTCGAACCCGCCCAGCGCCCCCGCATCTGGGCCGTGAGTATCAGCCGACTACGCGATCTGTTCTTCGATATCGCCGGCGAATACGTGGAACGCGCGGATTTGCGCATCGTCTCGCACGGTTTCGAAGACGCCGTGCGCGAGATCGACGCCGCGGGCGCGGGTCGTCCGGATGTGGTCATTGCCGGCGGCTCGAACGGCGCGTATCTGAAGACGCGCGTGTCGGTGCCGGTCGTGCTGATCAGCCCGACCGGCTTCGACGTGATGCATGCGCTTGCGCGGGCGCGACGCGACGGCGCGAAGGTCGCGCTCGTCACGCACGGCAACACGCCTGACGAAGTGCGCCGCTTCGTCGCCGCCTACGCGCTCGACGTCACGTTCGCCTCGTATCAATCAGCGCAGGACGCGGAGAGCGTCGTGCTCGATCTGCGCGATCGCGGCATCGACGTGGTGGTCGGCCCTGGCATGGTCACCGATCTCGCGGCGAATGCCGGCATGGGCGCGGTGTTTCTGTATTCGCGCGCGTCGGTGCGCGCGGCCTTCGACACCGCGCTCGAAGTCGCGCAAGCCACGCGGCGCGAAACGGTCCGGCGTCAACGGCTCGACAATCTGCTGCAGCATCTGCGCGACGGCGTCGTCGCGCTCGACGCGCAAGGCCGCGTCGAAGCGATGAACCAGCGCCTTGCCGCCGTGCTCGGCCTCGACGCGGCGAAGGCCGTGGGCCGCGTGCTGCTCGAACTCGCGCCCGATCTCGCGGGCAGCCTGCCGGACGCCGACGGCGACACCTTGTGCACGGTGCGTGGCGTGAGCTATGTCGTGCATCGCGGGCCGCTGGCGAGCAGCGGCGCGGCGGCGGGCACGGTGCTGACGTTTCAGGAATCGCGCGCGGTCGAACGGCTCGACCGGACCTTGCGCTCGCGCCAACGCGTGCAGCAGTTCAGCGCGCGTTACCGGCTCGACGATATCGTCGGCGCGTCCGAATCGATCGAACGCGTGCGCGCGCTCGTGCGGCGCTACGCGCGCTCGGACGCCACTGCGTTGATTCTCGGCGAAAGCGGCACGGGCAAGGAGATGGTCGCGCAGAGCATGCATCAGTTGAGCGCGCGACGCGACTTCGCCTTCGTCGCGATCAATTGCGGCGCGTTTCCGGAGGCGCTGCTGGAGAGCGAACTGTTCGGTTACGAAGAAGGCGCGTTCACCGGCGCGCGCAAGGGCGGCAAGGCGGGGCTGATCGAAGTGGCGCACCGTGGCACGCTGTTTCTCGATGAAATCGGCGAAATGCCGCTGTCGCTGCAAAGTCGGCTTCTGCGCGTACTGCAAGAGCGTGAAGTGGTGCGGCTCGGTTCGACGGAGCCGACGCGGGTGGATATTCGCGTGGTCGCGGCAACGCATCGCGCGTTGACCGAGGGCATCGAAGCGGGCAGCTTTCGCGCGGACCTGTACTACCGGCTCAACATTTTGAGCATCGCGCTGCCGCCGCTGCGCGAGCGGCCGACCGATCTGCTGCCGCTCGCCGTCGAACTGCTATTGCAAGCCGCCGCGCGCGAGCCGAGGCTCGCGGCGCGCATACCGGACGCGGCCGCCGCCGGGCGCCTGCTTGCCGCGCTCGCGGAGCCGCTCAAGCGCTACGCGTGGCCGGGCAACGTGCGTGAATTGCAGAACGTGATCGAACGGATCGCGGTCGAACTCGCCGATGCAAATGCCGAAGCCGATGCGGACGTGGGCGCGATGTCCGAACACACCGCCGAACCGGTTCTCACCCGCGACATGCTGCGCACGGTCGCGCCTGAAATAATCGAGCCGCACGCGCGCACGAAAAAAGCCGCGCTGACCCTGCGCGAACGCAGCCGTCACGTGGAAGCCGACGAAATCCGCGCCGCGCTCGCCGCGCACGACGGCGATCGCGACGCGGTCTGCGAGGCGCTCGGCATCAGCAAGACGACGTTATGGCGGAAGCTGAGCGCGACGCAGTAGGCGTGCCGCTCAAATTATTCAAGCCGCTAGCGCCGCTCAAACCGCCAGCGCCATTCGCTGCGCTCGCCCCACCGTGCCGCGCCGCATTGGCCGCGGCCCGCGCGATGAACATGCTGGGCGTCATGCCGCAGCATCGCTTGAAATGTCGGCCGAAGTGGCTTTGGTCGAAGAAACCGACCTCCGTCGCCACCACCGATCCCGGCACGCCTTCGAGCAGCAGCGTCTGCGCGCGCTGGATCCGCAACCCGCACAAATAGCGGTATGGCGATGAGCCGTATTGCTGCCGGAACACCGTGGCGAAACGCGACACGCTGAGCGCGGACAGCGCGGCGAGTTGGGCGAGCGTCACCGGTTCGTCGAAATGAGCTTCGATGAAAGCACGGGCCGCATTGAGGCTGATGGACTGTTTCATGACGTCACGATGGTCGAGCGGGCCGCCGGTTGTTTCGTGAAACGCTGGATGGAGAAGGCGTCGAGAGGAATCGCCGTGCTGCCCGTATCGACGAGTTCCGCCAGCGTTTCGCCTACGCCCGGGCCGATCTGAAACCCCGACCCGCTGAAGCCGAACGCGTAGAACAAACCGTCGACCTGACCGCTCGGACCGATCACCGGCTCGCTGTCGGGCAGATAGCTTTCCACGCCGCTCCACACGCGAATCACATGCAGCGGCGCCAACGCGGGCACGAGCCGGCGCATTTGCGCGAGTTGCCGCACGGTGTTGATCGGCAACACGGAAGCGCGGCTCGTCACGGCGTCGGCGGGACCGGCAGGACCTCCACCGACGATGATGTTGCCGCGCGGAATCTGGCGAAAATAAATGCTTTCTTCCTTGATCGACGTGAACACGCCCATCGACGACTTGAACACGTACGGCACCGGCTCCGTCACGCACATTTGCGGTCCGCGCGCGGTGAGCGGCGCGGATTCGCCGAACTGTTCGGTCAGCCGGCACGCCCACGCGCCGGCGCAGATCACGAGTTGCGCCGCCCAATACACGTCGCCGCGCGCGCTTTCCACGCGAAACCGGCTACCGTCTTTTTCGACGCACACGATCTCCGTGTCCTCGATCACCCGCGCGCCCAGCCGGGCCGCCGCGCGGCCGAACGCGGGCGCGGCGAGGCGTGGATTGGCGTGGCCGTCGAGCGGAGAGATCGAAGCCGCCAGCACCTCGCGGCCGAGAAACGGAAAGCGCCTGAACAGCGCTTCGCCGTGCAGCACTTCGAGTTCGAGACCGTAGGCGCGGGCGTCGATCGCGTACTGGTCGAAATTCTCCACGTCCTTCTGGTGGTAGCACACACGCGTATGACCCGACGGCAGAAACTCGATGTCCTCGCCGAGCAGTTCCGTGGAACGTTGCCAGGTACGCAGCGCGCGGTTCGCCATCGCCAGTTGCGACAACGCACGGCCCTGACGGCGAACGCCGCCGAAGTTCACACCGCTCGCCTGCTGGCCGGTGAGTCCGCGTTCGAGCAGAATCACCGAACGGTTGCGCTGGCGCAGGAAGAACGCTGTCGTCGTTCCCACGATGCCGCCGCCAATCACGATCACATCGGCTTCGTTCGCGGTCGTCGCGCTCATTCGATCACCTCGTCGCTCACTGCTTCGGTCAACGCCACCGGCAGCGGTTTGACCGGCGCCTGGCCGCGCAGCCGTCCCACTGAAGACAGCGGCACGCACGCCGCAGCCGCAATGATTTCCGCGCCCGCGTGGCCGCAATAGCGCCCCTGGCAACGCCCCATGCCGACGCGCGAAAACGCCTTCGCGCGATTGGCCTCTTTAGCGCCGGTCGCGCGCACCACGCGACGCAACTCGCCTGCCGTGATCGTTTCGCAGCGGCAGACAATCGTTTCGTCCGGCAGCGACGCGGCGAATTTCGCCGGCCACGGAAACGCTTCACGCAAGCCCGCGGCAAAACGCGTAAAGCGCGCGAGTTCGGCGCGCAAGTGCTCCACGCCGTCGACCGGCAGGCCGTGATCCTGCAAGGCGGCCAGCGCCGCGAGACGGCCCGAGCGTTCCGCTGCGTCCGCGCCGCGCACTCGCGCGCCGTCGCCGGCCAGATAGACGCCTTTGATGCTGCTGCGGCCATCGGAGTCGATTTGCGGCAGCCACTGCTGAGCGGTCTCGTCGAACAGAAAGCGACAGCCGGCAAGGTCCGCGAGTTGCGTCTCGGGCCGCAGGTGATAACCGAGCGCGACGGCATCGCACTTGAATTCGAGGCGCTTGCCACCGGGCAATGTCACCTCGACGGCGCTCACGCCGTCTTGCGCCGAGCCTTTGATTTCGAGCGGCACTACGCCGCGATGAACCGGCACGCGCGCGTCAGCCAGCACGCGCATCAATGCAATGCCTTTTCTGAGCGCGGCGGGAATCGCCAGCAGACGCGGCAACGCGGCAACGCGCTGTCTGAACGTCGAAGTGTCGAGCACCGCGGCAACCTGCGCGCCCGCTTTCACGTACTGCGCGGCCACGAGGTACAACAGCGGACCGCTGCCCATCATCACGATGCGCGAGCCGATCACGCAGCCTTGCGACTTCAACGCGACCTGCGCGCCGCCGAGGCTATAAGTGCCGGCCTGATGCCAGCCCTTGACCGGCATCAGCCGATCCGTCGCACCGCTGCAAACGATCAGCGCGTCGAACGCAAGCTCGTGATACCGCGTGCCGCTCACCAGATGCACCGTGTTCGGCGAAATGTTCCAGACCAGCGTTTCCGCCAGATAGTCGATCCTGCTTTTCAACGCATCGAAGCTCTGATGCAGCGACGTGGCTCGCTCGGCCTCGGTGCCGTAGAGCGTCTCGTAGCTGCGCGAAAACCCTTCCGGCTGACGCCGATAAATCTGCCCGCCGTCGCGCCGCCCTTCATCGATCACCATGGGCCGCAGCCCCGCTTCGACTAGCGCCTGCGCCGCGCGCACACCCGCCGGGCCGGCGCCGACGATGACTACGCGCGGGGCCATACACCCTCCCCGGCTTCCGCCAGCTTCGTGACGATCGACATGCCGGGCAGTGCCGGCGTGCTGCATGCGCGCACGCGCTCGCCTTGCGCGGTCCACACCCAGCAGTCCTGGCAGGCGCCCATCAGACAGAAACCGGCGCGGCGGCCGTCGCCGAATTCGGAGTCGCGCAACGTACGCGTGCCGGTGAGCAGTGCGACCATCAGCGTGTCGCCTTCGGCGGCCTCGCGCACGACGCCGTCCACCGTGATCGGAAAGGTCTTGCGGCCCGTTTCCGCGACGCGTACAAATCGTCCGCTCATGCCGCGGTCGCCTCCACGGTCTGCAGGCGGTTCAATTCGGCGGCCGGATGGTGGCACAGAATCTCCGCGCCCGAAGGCAGTTTCTTCAACGAAGGCGGCGTTACGTTGCACTTGCCGTCGATACGCACCGGACAGCGCGCGCGGAACGAGCACAACTCGGCAATGTCCGCGCTCTCGCCCATCGCCGGCAAGGCGGTCGCGACAATGTCGCGGCGCGCGTCGAGCCAGCCGGGTTTCAAGGCCGGCACCGAATCGACCAGCAGGCCCGTGTACGGGTGATACGGCGGCGCCGCCAGCACCTCGCGCTGCCCTGCTTCCACGCGATGCCCTGCGTACAGCACGATCACTTCGTCGCAGATCGCGCGCACCGTCGAGATATCGTGGCTGATGAACATGTACGACACGCCCAGTTCGCGCCGCAATTCGGCGAGCAGATCGAGAATCGCCGCGCCGACCACCGTGTCGAGCGCGGAGGTCACTTCGTCGCACAGAATCAAGGCTGGATTGGCGGCGAGCGCACGTGCCAGATTCACGCGCTGCTTCTGGCCCCCGGAGAGTCCGGCAGGCGTACGCTTGGCGATCGAAGCCGGCAGCTTCACCAGATCGAGCAACTCCAGCATGCGTTTTTTTGCGGCCGAGCCACGCAGATGGTGATAGAACGCCAGCGGCCGCCCCAGAATATCGGCAATCGAATGGCTCGGATTGAGCGCCGTATCGGCGTTCTGAAACACGATCTGGATCTGCCGATACTGCTCCGGCGTACGGCGGGAGATTTGTGCGTGCAACGGCTCGCCGTTGAACAGCACCTCGCCGCGCCCGCGGTCGACCAGCCCCGCCACCACGCGCGCGAGCGTGGTCTTGCCGGAGCCGGATTCGCCGATCACGCCGAGCGTGCTGCCGCGTGGAATCGACAGACTGACGTCGTCGAGCACGCGCACGGCAGGCACGCCTTGCCGGTCGATCCGTCCATAGCCCGCCGACAGCCCGCGAATCTCCAGTAGCGGCGGCACGTGTTTGCCGAGATTTGGCGGCAACGTCAGCACGGCTTCCGGACGCCGCGTCGCGGCCAGCAATTGACGCGTGTACGCATCCACAGGCGCGTCGAGCACTTGCGCGACCGCGCCGTTCTCCTTCACCGCGCCGCCGTTCAACACGACGATGCGGTCGGCCATCTGCGCGACCACCGCCAGATCGTGAGACACGTACACGGCCGTGGTGCCGAGTTCGCGAATCACCTTTTTGAACGCCGCAAGTACTTCGATCTGGGTGGTGACGTCGAGCGCGGTGGTCGGCTCATCGAACACGACGACGGCCGGATCGGTGATCAATGCCATCGCTGCCATCAAGCGCTGCAACTGACCGCCGGATACC
Organism: Paraburkholderia sp. BL17N1; assembly: GCF_003634175.1. Taxonomy (NCBI): domain Bacteria; kingdom Pseudomonadati; phylum Pseudomonadota; class Betaproteobacteria; order Burkholderiales; family Burkholderiaceae; genus Paraburkholderia; species Paraburkholderia sp. BL17N1. Next base: position 2,234,201 of record NZ_RBIW01000002.1, on the reverse strand, counting down.
TGATGCGGATAGCGCGCGCCGATCGTTTCCGGCGCGGGCAGCGCGAGCGAGCGGAATAGTCCGATCGCTTTGGCGCGTGCGGCTTCTTTCGTCATCAGACGATGCAGCAGCGCCGGCTCGATGACCTGATCCATGATCGTGCGCGCCGGATTGAAGCCCGCCGACGCGCTCTGCGCGACGTACGCGACAGTGCGCGCGCGCAACGCGCGGCGTCCCTTCGCATCGAGCGACAATACCTCGAGCTCGCCGATGCGCACCGACCCGCCGCTGATCTCGCAGCCCGCGCGCGCATAGCCGAGCAGCGACAGCGCGATGGTGGTCTTGCCCGAACCGGACTCGCCGATCAGCGCGAGCACTTCGCCCTTCTTCACCGAGAAATCGACGCCCTTGACGATCTCCGTCACCGGCCCCGGTGCGGCACCCGCGACGACTCTCAGGCCCTTTACTTCGATCATGTCCCGCTCAGCCATCACGCACCTCCCTGCTTGCGGTTGCGACGCCGCAAGTTGTCGATCAGCAGATTCATGCCGATGGTCAGCGTCGCGATCGCGACGGCCGGCATCAGCACGGCGGGCGCGCCTTCCGACAAGCCGCCGATGTTCTCGCGCACGAGCGAACCCCAATCGGCGTTCGGCGGCTGCACGCCGAGGCCGAGAAAGCTCAACCCGCTCAGCAGCAGCACGATGAACACGAAACGCAGGCCGAAATCGGCGAGCATCGGATGAATCATGTTGGGCAGCACTTCGACCCGCGCGATATAGAAGATGCCTTCGCCGCGAGCGCGGGCCACCTGCACGTATTCGAGGCTCATCACGTTCACCGCGAGCGAGCGCGAAATGCGGAACGCGCCGGGAATGTAGGCGGCCGCGGCGACCGTCGTCAACATCGGAATCGACGACCCAAACGCGGCGATCACGACGAGCGCGAGCACCTTGCTCGGAATCGAAATCAGCGCGTCGAACAGGCGGCTCAGAACTTCATCGACCACGCGGCCCGAGACCGCCGCGAGCAGGCCGAAGAATGTGCCGATCACGCTGGCGAGCACGGCGGCCGCGAGCGCGAGGCCGACGGTATAGCGCGCGCCGTAGAGAATCCGGCTCAGCATGTCGCGGCCGAGGTAGTCGGTGCCAAGTGGGTACGCCGCGCTGTAACGGCCGAAAATTTCCGTCGAGGTCAGCGCACCGCCTTTGTACGGCGCGACCAGCGGTCCGATGAACGCGACCAGCAGCCAGAACGCGACCATCAAGAGACCGATCAGGCCGAGTACCGAGAAGCGGTGCACCAAGCGTTTGAACACGCCGTGTTTCAGCGGCGCGACTTCGACAGGCGCGGGCTCGACGACCACTTCATCGCGGCGCACGTCGTACAGTTCGGTGCCGGCGTGAGGAACATGGTGGGGATTGGTAGGTTGGCTCATCATCGACGCAGCCTCGGGTTGGATACGATTTGACACAGGTCAGCGATCAGCACGAGCGCGAGATACGCCGCGCAGAACACCATGACGCAACCTTGCACGAGCGGCATGTCGCGGTTGGTGACCGCGTCGACCATCAGGCTCGCAAGGCCCGGATAGTTGAAGATCGATTCGACGATCACCACGCCGCCGAACAGATACGACAGACTCAGCGCCACGGCGTTGGCAATCGGCCCGACGGTGTTCGGCAACACATGCCGCCACACCACGCGCACCGGCGAGGCGCCCTTGAGCAAGGCCATTTCCACATACGACGAATTGAGCTGGTCGAGCACCGCGGCGCGCGTCATGCGCGCCATCTGCGCCACGAGCACGCAGCACAGCGTCATTACCGGCATCGCGTAGATGCGCAGCAGCGCGCCGAACGAATGCACTTCCGACAGATACGACAGGGCCGGCAGCCAGCGCAGCTTGACGGCGAAGATCAGCACGGCGATCGTCGCGATCAGGAATTCCGGCACGGCGACCGTGGAGAGCGTCAGCACATTGAGCGTGCGGTCGAGCAGCGAGCCACGGAACATCGCCGACGAAATGCCGATCAACAGCGCCACCGGCACGGACACCACCGCCGTCAGTCCGGCGAGCACCAGCGAGTTCGGCAGGCGCGTCGCGATCAGTTGACTGACGGGCAGATTGTTCGACAACGACGTGCCGAAGTTGCCGCTCACCACGTGAAGGAGCCACACGAAGTAGCGTTGCAGCGCGGGCTGGTCGAGGCCGAACTGATGCCGCAGCGCGGCCACGGCTTCGGGGGTTGCCGCCTGGCCGAGCGCCTGCTGGGCCGCGTCGCCGGGCAGCAGCCCGGTGATCGCGAACACGACTGCCGACACCAGCAGCAGCGTAAGCAGCGCGAGGCCAAGGCGCGCGGCGATGAGACGTTGCGCATGTGCTTTCATCGAGAATCGCCTCCATTGCGGTTGAAGCCGCGCACCGCCGATGAGGCGGCGCGCGTGTTGCAGGGCGTGCCCTGAGTCGAGCTCAGGCTTCGAGCCAGACGTTTTCCGCGAACATGTAGCCCATCAATCCGGCGAGAGGAATGGAACCGAGGCCCTTGAGCTTGTTCGTGTACGCGTCGAGCGAACTCTGGAACATCGGAATGCCGACGCCGCCCGTGTCATGTACCAGCACCTGCATATCGCCGTACAACTGCTTGCGCTTGGCGTCGTCCGGTTCGCCGCGTGCCTGCAGCAGCAACTGGTCGAATTTCGGACTCTTCCAGTTAGCCTCGTTCCACGGTGCGTCCGACTTGAAGAACTGCGTGAAGATCACGTCGGCGCTTGGCCGGGCGTTGATATTGCCGAAACCCAACGGATGCTTCATCCAGTGGTTCGACCAGTAACCGTCGGCCGGTACGCGCGACACCTGCAGATTCAGACCGGCTTGCGGCGCGACCTGCTGAAGGAACATTGCCATTTCAACCGAGCCTTCCGCCGCGGGCGACGCGAAAATCTGGATCGGCGCGCTGCCCACCTTGGCTTTCTGGAAATGGAACTTCGCTTTGTCCGGATCGAAGGCGCGTTGCGGCAAGCCGGCCAGGTAGTACTTGTTGGTCGGATCGATAGGCTGATCGTTGCCGATGGTCCCGTAACCCTGGAAGATCGCGCGGCGCATCTGCTCGCGGTCCTGCAGGTACATCATGCCGCGACGGAAATCGTCGTTGCCGGTAATGCCGCCTTCGTCGCGCACGATCAGGTCAGTGTACACGCCGCTCTTCGTCTCCAGCACCGAGAAGCCGCCCGCACCCTTGATCTGCGTGGTCGAACGCGGGCTCACCGCGTTGATCAGCTGCACGTCGCCGGAAAGCAGCGCGTTCACGCGCGCCGACTCGTCGCCAATGCCGATCAGCTCGATTTCGTCGAGGTGCGGCATGCCCGGCTTCCAGTACTTCTCGTTCTTCACGCCGACCGTGCGCACGCCCGGCGAAAATTCCTTGACCTTGAACGGGCCGGTGCCGATCGCCGTTTTGAAATCCTTGGTGCCGTCCTTGATGATCTGGAAATGCGAGGTGGCGAGGATCACCGGCAAATCGGCATTCGGACCTTCCAGCGTGATCGTCACTTCGTTCGGGCCGGTGGCCTTCACTTCCTTGATCTGATCGGCCAGCGTCTTCGCTTTCGAAGCGGTGGCCGGATCCTTGTGGCGCATGATCGAATAGACCACGTCGGCCGGCGCGAGGGCTTTGCCGTCGTGGAACTGCACGCCATTGCGCAGCTTGACGACCCACACGGTGGCGTCTTTCGTATCGAGCGAGGTCGCCAGCGACATCTTCGCGCCGAGATGCGAGTCGAGTTCGGTCAGGCAGTTGTAAAACATGAAGCCGCGCACGTAGTCGGTGCCGAGCGCGCCCTTCGCGGGGTCGAGCGTATCGGCCGCGGAGGCGGACTGTGTCGCCACGCGGATCTTGCCGCCCTGCTTCGGCTTGGCTTGCGCCAGCGCCTCGCCGCTCGCGGTCAGAAGGCCGGCGCCTGTCACCGACATCATCCCGGCTGCGGCCATCGCGCGCAGCACGCCGCGCCGCGATGCACCTTTGGCGGTCAACCGCTCCAACTCGGTGCCGAGACCAAGAGCGCCATGTTGCGAGTTTTCCTTATTCATCGAACTTCTCCGCGAGGTAGAGCTATGGGGTTGAGCAGGCGTGGCTGCGTTTTTTTAACTTCCGGGTGCAAGTGTCAATCCAACAACGAAACCATCAGTAGAAAATGTCTTTGATACGGTAATACGTGCCCACCAGCGGCAGAAACCAGGGCTTGCCGGTATGCCCGGGAATCGCGGGCCACTCCGACTCGCGCCACGGGTTCTGGTCCTCGTGGCCGTCCATCACGTCGGCCATCACCTGGCCCATGTGCGTCGACATCTGCGTGCCGTGGCCGCTATAGCCCATCGAAAAATAGATGCCGTCGTGCTGCCCGGCGTGCGGCAGACGGTCGGCGCTCATGTCCACCAGACCGCCCCAGCAATAGTCGATGCGCGCGCTTGCGAGCATCGGGAACATCGCGGCGAGGCCTTCCTGCAGGATGCGTCCGCTCTTTGCATCGGACGGGCGTTCGGACGCCGTGAAGCGCGCGCGGCCACCGAACAGCAGACGCGAGTCCGGCGTCACGCGGAAATAGTTGTGCATCAAACGCGTGGTCGTGTACGCGCGCCGGTTGGGGAACACTTGCGCCAGCAACTCGGGCGACAAGGGTTCGGTCACGACGATGAACGAACCGATCGGCGCGAGGCGACGCCGATACCAGCCGAACGGGCCGTGCCGCGACGGACCTGTCGCGATCAGCACCTGCCTTGCGCGCACTTCGCCGCGCGCCGTGGTGATCCGAAAGCCACTGCCGTCTTTCACGATGGCGGTGACCGCCGCGTTCTCGTACAGCTTTGCGCCGCGCCGCACCGCCGCCTCGGCGAGACCGACCGCGAACTTGCCCATGTGCATCTGGCCGCCGTGGCGTTGCAGCAGCCCGCCGTGAAAACTGTCGGACTGGATTTCGCTGCGAATACGGCTGCGGTCGATTAGTTCGATATCCGTATCGACTTCACGGCGAATCGCTTCCGCGGTCTTCTCAAGATGCGCGAGGTGATGCGGCTTGGAGGCCAGTTTCAACTTGCCGGTCGCGATGTAGTTGCAGTCGATGTTTTCCTCGCGGATCAGCCGCTCGACCGTATCGACCGCATCTGAAAACGCACGGTAGCAGGCACTCGCGCGCTCCACACCGAGTTGCGCGACCAGCGCGACGAAGTCCTGCGCGACACCGGTATTGACCTGCCCGCCGTTGCGCCCGGACGCGCCGCCGCCGATACGGCCGGCGTCGAGCACGGTCACCGCGGCGCCGCGCTTGCCCAGCGCCTGCGCCGCCGACAGGCCGGTGAAGCCGCCGCCGATCACCACCACGTCGGTCTGGCCGTCGACCGGACCCTCGCACGCCGAAAGCAGGGGCGGCGCGGTGTCGAGCCAGTAGGAATCGAGCTTCATCCGGTCTGTCCTTGAGATGGGCAATGAACGTGAAAAACCGGCGCTTACAGGCCGAGTTCCGAAGCCAGATGCGGAATGTCCTGGACCTCGTAGTACTGGTAATAAGGCGTGGACGGTTCGTGGCCGCGGTTGACGAATACCTTGTGCTTGATGCCCATGTCGTGCGCGGTCATCAGGTCGTAGCGCAGGCTCGACGATACGTGCAACACGTCTTCCGGATTGCAGTTGAGCTGGTCGAACATGTATTCGAAGCCTTGCATGCGCGGCTTGTACGACTGCGCCTGCTGGGCGGTGAACACCTTGTGGAACGGCGCGCCGAGCTTGTCGACGTTGCTCTGGATCTGGTCGTTCGAAGCGTTCGAGAGAATCACCAGCTTGTACTTCTTCGCCAGACGAGCGACGCCTTCCGGCACGTCCGGATGCGGGCCCCAGGTCGGCACGGCTTCATAGATGCTCTGCGCACCCGCTTCGTTGAATTCGACGTTCACGCGCTTGCACGCGCGGCGCAGCGCATTGACCACCACGTCGCGATACGGCTTCCATGCACCGAGCACTTCATCGCGACGATAGCCCGCGTAGAACGCGACGAGCTTTTCGAGGTCTTCACCGCTCAGCAAGTGGCCGTACTGCTCGCGCGTCATGTCGGCCATGTGGAATTTCGTCAGCGTGCCGTAGCAGTCGAAGGTGATGTATTTCGGTTCGAATTCGATCATGGTGCAGTCCTATCGTGATGGTGAACCCGCTGTCGGAGTTCATTGGCGGAAACCGCTTTGCGTGAGACCGGAGCAACGCGTCAAAGCGCGCAAGCCGGTCGACTAAACCTCAATTCCTGTTAAAGATTTAATCAGCGCAAAAACATAGATGTTCCTGATTAGTGCGCTGCTGGTGACACAAACATTGCGTTTTAACGCCGCTGACAGCACAGAATGCGGCGTTCGGGCGGAAAGCCTTATCCCGCCTGGATTTGCGGCCGGTGCGCGAGGCGTGCATCGCGCGTTCGGGCGCGCAGCTCGATCAGCACGCTTTCGAACCGCAGGCTGGCCTGGTAAGCGTGGCGGCCGGGATTCCTGCCGCCGCCGTAGCGCAGCGTCGCGCCCGGCTTCAACCCGGCGAAGGTCTCGCCGATGCGCTCGGACAGCGGTTCGACAAGACTTCGCTCGACGTCGTCCGGATTGAAGCTGTCCATGAGCAAGGTCTCCTGGGTGATTAACCAGTGGTCCGCGCGGTGCGTTTCGTGAATGCTTGCGCCATGACAAAATCGTAGAGCCGCGGGCCTGACATATATCGCCGACAAAATTCGCCTCGCAGCAGAAGTTACCTGTAATGCGCACCCAGACCTGGCGTTTTGCATCGAATTTCGATGCGGCCCTGTCCGTGGGCCTCGATAAAAAGATCGTCCTAGTCACACCGCGCACCGGATGACACAGTGACGGCGTAAGCCTTCAGTCAATCAGGGAGTACGGCGTGTCCGATTCGATTACCTATAGACGCTTCACCCTCGACGACATTCCCGCCGCGCACGCGTTGACGGTCGAACTCAAATGGCCGCATCGCGCGGACGACTGGAGATTCGTCCTCCAGCTGGGCGTGGGTTTCGTCGCGGAAGACGCGAGCGGCGTGATCGGCACGGCCCTATGCTGGAAATACGGCGCGCAGCGCGCCTCGCTCGGCATGGTGATCGTGTCGCCGCAAAGCCAGGGGCGCGGCATCGGCAGAAAGCTGATGGAACTGGTGCTGGAAGAACTGGACGGCCGGGTTACGTTCCTGCACGCCACCACCGCCGGCCAGCCGCTTTATGAAAAGCTCGGCTTTCGTGCCGCGGGCACGCTCGACCAGCATCAGGGCGCGGCGTTTCAGCCACCGCTCGTATCGCTGCCGCCGGGCGAGCGTTTGCGCCCGCTCGGTTCGAGCGATACGGCGCGCCTGGTCGAACTGGCGTCGCGGGCCAGCGGTCTGGATCGCGGCGAAGTCTTGCCCGCGCTGCTTGACACCGCCGATGGCATCGCGCTCGACCGCGATGGCGAACTGATCGGCTTCGCGCTGTTCCGCCGCTTCGGCCGCGGCTTTGCGATCGGTCCGGTGGTCGCGGCCGCCTCGGAGGATTCGAGCCGCGCCAAGGCGCTCATCAGCCACTGGCTCGCGCTGAACGAGGGCGTGTTCGTCCGCGTCGATACGCCCAGCGATAGCGGTCTCACGGAGTGGCTGGAAGAGTTGGGCTTGCCGCGCGTGGACACGGTCGTCAGAATGGTCCGCAACGCCACGCCGGGCGAGCCCGCGAGCGCCGGCCAGGACTCGCATTACCTGCAATACGGCATCATCAACCAGGCAATCTTCTGACCGACATGGCCTTCCTCTATAAAGCCGATCCGGCGCGCGGCGCGCAGTGGGCGAAACTCTTCGCGCAGAAAGCGCCTGAGCTGCCGTTCCATATCTGGCCCGATCTCGGCGACCCGGCCGCCATCCGTTATCTCGCCGCCTGGCAGCCGCCCGAAGATCCCACGCGCACCTTCCCCAATCTGGAGGTCGTGTTCTCCGTCGGCGCGGGAATCGATCAGTTCGATCTGTCGGGCGTGCCGGAGCATGTGCCCGTGGTGCGCATGATCGAGCCGGGAATCGTCGAAGGCATGGTCGAGTACGTCACGCAGGCCGTGCTGACGATTCATCGCGATCTGTTCGACTACGGCCTTCAGCAACAGCAGCAAGTCTGGCGCGAGTTGCCGCTCAAACCGGCAAGCCAACGCCGCGTCGGCGTGCTCGGCCTGGGTGTGTTGGGCACGGCCGTGCTGGAGCGGCTGCGGCTGTTCGGCTTCGACTGTGCGGGATGGAGCCGTTCGGGCCGCGAGATAGAAGGCGTGACCTGTTATGCGGGCGAAGACGCACTGGATGCGTTTCTCGCGCGCACCGATATCCTGATCTGCCTGCTGCCGCTCACGCCCGCCACGCGCGGGCTGCTCGACGCGGCGTTGTTCGCGAAGCTGCCGCGCGGCGCGTCGCTGATTCAAACCGGTCGCGGTCCGCATCTGAATCAGCAGGATCTGCTGGCGGCGCTCGAGAGCGGCCAGTTGCACAACGCCATTCTCGACGTGACCGATCCCGAGCCGTTGCCCGCCGGTCATGCGTTGTGGACACATCCACGCGTGCGCATCACGCCGCATATCGCCAGCGCGACGCGGCCCGAAACCGCCGTTGAAGTCGTGCTGGAGAATCTGCGCCGCCATCGCGAAGGCATGCCGATGGTCGGTCAGATCGACCGCGCGCAAGGCTATTGAGGGCAGTACCGCCTGAAACGCCCGCGCGGTGGTGCTTTTCAGCGTCCGCAGCAGAAAATGCCAAGACGGTGCATCAAAACGCGTCGTGCGAGCTTTTCAGGCAATTGTTTAGGTAAGCGGGCGATCGCCGCTGATCAGTAGTATGGAACGGTCAACAGCCCCTTCCCGCGACGAGATACCCATCATGCCGATTCAATCGCTCATCGAAGCCGACCGCAAGCATCTGATTCACCCGGTCATCAACTACCGCGCGCACGAAGCACGCGGCGTCACCGTCCTCGAATCCGCCAGCGGCGCGTTTCTGCGCGACGCGGCCGGCAACGAACTGCTCGACGCGTTTTCCGGACTCTGGTGCGTGAACGTGGGTTACGGCCAGCAGAGCATTGTCGACGCCGCTGCCGCGCAGATGCAGAAACTGCCCTACGCGACCGGCTATTTCCATTTCGGCTCGGAACCGGCCATCGAACTCGCGCAAAAGCTGGTCGAAGTGTCGCCCGCGTCGCTGCAACACGTGTACTTCACACTCGGCGGGTCCGACGCGGTCGATTCGGCGCTGCGCTTCATCACGCATTACTTCAACGCCACGGGGCGGCCGTCGAAGAAGCACATCATCGCGCTGCAACGCGGCTATCACGGCTCGTCGACGACCGGTGCCGGTCTTACCGCTCTGCCCGCGTTCCATCGCAACTTCGATCTGCCGCTGCCGAACCAGCATCATCTGCCGTCGCCGTACGCCTACCGCAGCGATTTCGCCGACGACGCCGCGCTGATCGCCGCCTCGGTCGCAGCGCTCGAAGCAAAGGTGGCCGAGCTTGGCGCCGACAACGTCGCCGCGTTCTTCTGCGAACCGATCCAGGGTTCGGGTGGCGTGATCGTACCGCCGGTCGGCTGGCTCAAGACCATGCGTGAAAGTTGCCGTAAGCTGGGCATTCTGTTCGTCGCCGATGAAGTCATCACCGGTTTCGGTCGCACGGGTCCGCTGTTTGCCTGCCAGGGCGAAGACGTCGAACCGGATCTGATGACGGTCGCCAAAGGCCTGACGGCGGGCTACGCGCCGATGGGCGCCGTGCTGATGTCGGACGAAATCTATCAGGGCATCGCGGACGGCGACGCCGAAGCCGTGGTCGGCCACGGCCATACATATTCGGCCCATCCGGTGAGCGCGGCGATCGGCCTCGAAGTGCTGCGCCTCTATCACGAAGGCGGCCTGCTCGCGAACGGCGTGGCGCGCGCGCCGCGTTTCGCGCGCGGCCTCGATGCACTGCTCGCGCATCCGCTGGTGGGCGACTCGCGGCATCGTGGCCTGCTGGGCGCGCTCGAACTTGTCACCGACAAGGACAGCAAGGCGGGCTTCGACCCGGCGTTGAAACTGTCCGAACGGATCGCCGCCGCCGCGTATGAAAACCGCCTGATTTTCCGTGCGTTCGGCGACAACATCCTCGGCTTCGCACCGGCGCTTTCCTACACCGAGGCCGAGTTCGATCTGATGTTCGAACGGCTCGAAAAGACCCTCGACGACGTTCTCGCACAAGCCGATGTGCGCGCCGCGTTGAAGGTCAAAACTCATGCCACTGCATGCTAGAGTAGAGGGCCATCCCAGCCCCCACCACGATCGCCGGAGCGACAACGTTACGATGAGCAGCGACTGCAAGCTAGACCGGATTGACCTGCGCATACTTTCCCAGTTGCAGAAGAAAGGCCGCATAACCAACGTCGAGCTTGCCGACGCGGTCGGCTTGTCGCCCAGTCCTTGCCTGATCCGGGTCAAGCGTCTGGAGAAAGCCGGCTACATCATCGGCTACGGCGCGCAGATCCAGCTCGAAAAGCTCGGCGACGTGCAGATCGTGTTCACCGAAGTCACGCTCGCCGATCATCGGCGGGAAGACTTCATCAAGTTCGTGAATGCGATTCGCGACGTCGACGAGATTGTCGAGTGCCATCTGGCAAGCGGCGGTTATGACTATCTGCTGAAGTTCGTCACGCGCAGCGTGAGCCACTACCAGAGCATCGTGGAAGGACTGCTGGAACGCGATATCGGCATCGAGAAGTATTTCAGCTACGTGATCATCAAGTCGCCCTTCGTGAAGAGCCATTACCCGCTCGAAACGCTGTTCTCGCAGAATCATCACTAGGCATTGCTTTGTTGTGACCGGCCGGATCTTGCCGTCGTTCAGTCTGCAGTATTCAACGTTCGGCAATGCCGGCCATGTTCGCGCCGGCCGCATCGTCTCCCGGCGTATTGCCTTGCGCGAATTCCTCGCTCAGAAAGTCCACGCAAACGCGCACCTTCGCCGACTGGGCGAGGCGCGCCGGATACACCGCCCACAGGTTCGCCGGCTGCGTGACCTCGGGCAACACCTGCCGCAACTGGCCGCTTTCGAGCAGCGGCCGCACGTCCCACATGGACCGCAGCACGATGCCGCGTCCGGCCAGCGCCCACTCCACCGCCACTTCGCCGTGATTGGTCGACAACGGTCCCGTGACCTTGATCGACACGGTTTCGCCGCGCACCGTCAAACGCCACAGACCGAACGGATGGTCGCGCTCCTTGATCGCGAGACAGGCATGCGAGGACAGCTCGGCAAGCTGGCGCGGCGCGCCATGCCGCGCGATGTAATCGGGCGACGCGCACAACACGCGATGATTCGACGCGAGCCGCCGCGCGATCAGATGCGGCGCGATCTCGTCGCCGATCCGCACGTCCAGGTCGAAGCCCTCGCCGCCGACATCGACGAGGCGGTCGAACAGATCGAGCCGCACGCTCAGTTGCGGATAGCGCTCGGAGAAACGCGCGAGCGCGGGCGCAACGAAACGCCGGCCAAAGCCGAAGCTGCTGGAAATGCGCAGCTTGCCGCCGGGAATGCGGCGCGTGGTGGAGACGTCTTCCACGAGCTGATCGACATCGTCGAGAATCTTTTCGGCCCACGTGTAGACGCGCTCACCGGCTTCGGTGATCGCGACGCGGCGCGTGGAACGGTGCAATAAACGCGTACCGAGCGTAGTCTCGAGCACGTTGATGCGTTTGCTGACATACGCCGCGGACACCGACAAGGCCTCCGCCGCCGCGCTGAAACTGGACTTGCGCGCCACTTCGCAAAACACGCGCAAATCGCCGAGATCGGGTGAGGGGACGGCGGTCATGGGTCGATTGCTCGCACCTGAGTTTGTACACGAATCGTGCACAGTGACTTAACTAAAGCGACTATTTTAGTCTGAAACAGCAGGAATAAAATAGCCGTTATCGAATCGTCCAGAAGCCCCAACAGACCCAAGCGGAGGAGCACAACATGTCGAAGAAATATCGGATCGCAGTCATTCCCGGCGACGGCATTGGCGTTGAAGTCATGCCGGAAGCCGTCCGCGTGCTGGAGGCGGTGAAAACGCGCTTCGGCATCGAGCTGGAGTATCAGCACATTGAATGGGCGAGCTGCGAGTACTACGCGAAGCACGGCAAGATGATGCCGGACGACTGGAAAGCGCAACTGCAATCGGCCGACGCGATCCTGTTCGGCGCGGTCGGCTGGCCCGACACCGTGCCCGACCATATCTCCCTGTGGGGATCGCTGCTCAAGTTCCGCCGCGAATTCGACCAGTACATCAATCTGCGCCCGGCGCGCCTCTTTGCCGGCGTGCCTTCGCCGCTCGCCGGCCGCAAGGCGGGCGACATCGACTTCTGGATCGTGCGTGAAAACACCGAGGGCGAGTACTCGTCGGTGGGCGGCGTGATGTTCGAAGGCACGGAGCGCGAATTCGTGCTGCAGGAATCCGTCTTCACGCGGCACGGCAGCGAGCGCGTGCTGAAGTTCGCATTCGATCTCGCGCAACGGCGCGAGCGCAAGAAGATCACCGTGGCTACCAAGAGCAACGGCATCGCGATCAGCATGCCGTGGTGGGACAAGGTTGCGGCCGGCATCGCGGCGCAGTATCCGGACGTGACGTGGGACAAGCGGCACATCGACATTCTGTGTGCGCGCTTCGTGCTGAGCCCGGATCGCTTCGACGTGGTGGTGGCCACCAATCTGTTCGGCGACATCCTGTCGGACCTCGGCCCTGCGTGCACCGGCACGATCGGTCTCGCGCCGTCGGGCAATCTGAATCCGGACCGCAAATTTCCGTCGCTGTTCGAACCCGTGCACGGATCGGCGCCGGACATCGCCGGCAAGAACATTGCCAATCCGATCGCGATGATCTGGTCGGCCGCGATGATGCTCGACTTCCTTGGCAACCACGAGGGCAAGGAGCGCGAGGCGCACGACGCGATCCTCGCCGCCATCGAAGCAACGCTGGTGGAAGGCCCGCATACCGGCGACCTCGGCGGCAAGGCGAACACCACCGAAGTCGGCCAGGCGATTGCGGCAAAACTCGCCTGAGTCTTTCGTTCACTTTCTGCCAGGACAACTCGCATGAGCATGGAAGCCTACCCCATTGAAGTCGAATTCCCCGATATCTCGGCGCACGAACAATCGGCGTCCGGCATCGCTTACGTGCATACGTTCGATTCGGGCGCGCCGGGTCCGCATGTCATGATCAACGCGCTGACGCACGGCAATGAAGTGTGCGGCGCGATCGTCGTCGACGAATTGCTGCGCCGTGAGTTGCGGCCGCGGCGCGGGCGTCTCACGCTGGCGTTCGCCAACGTCGACGCTTATCGGAGTTTCGATCCCGCGCAGCCGGATGCGGCCCGCTTCGTCGATCAGGACTTCAACCGCGTGTGGACCGCCGCGATGCTCGACGACACCTCGCGCACGTCCAGTGAACTGGAACGCGCGCGCGCGATGCGGCCGGTGATCGACGCTGTCGACGCCCTGCTCGATCTGCATTCCATGCACGAGAAGAGCAAGCCGCTGATCGTGGCGGGGCCGCTGCAAAAAGGCATCGATCTCGCCGTGCGGCTCGGCACGCCGGCCACCGTGATCTGCGACGAAGGCCATCCGGAAGGCCGCCGCATGCGCGACTACGAAGGTTTCGGCGACTCGGCCAGCCCGAAGAACGCGCTGCTGATCGAATGCGGGCAGCATTGGGAACAGAGCGCGGTTGCGGTCGCGCGCGACACCACCGCGCGCTTCCTGTTGCTCGCCGGCGTGATCGACGAAGCGGATCTGCCGGAAGGTTGGCTCGCTCCGCTGCCGCCGGTACAGCACATCGTCCGCGTGACGCAGCCGGTGGTGGCCACCAGCATGGATTTTCGTTTTGCGGCGCCGTACACGGGTCTCGAGATCTTCGCCGAGGCCGGCGCCGTGATCGGCTGGTCCAACGGCGAGCCGGTCACCACACCCTACGACAACTGCATGCTCGTCATGCCTTCGCTGCGGCAACTGCGGCCCGGCGTGACCGTCGTCCGGTTAGGCAAGATCGAGCAGACCGTGACGAACACTCAAGCCAGCGGCCAATAAAGCGGCCCGTGCACACTCAAAAGGTAACGTGAAGATGAAGGTACAGCAACTCAAGCAAAGCGTGAATCTGCAGAATCTCGAAGACTGGGGCAAGGTGGGATTGCCCGGTACGACGCCAATTCAGGTGTCGGGCGTGCAACGCGTTATCAAGGGCAGCGAAGCCGTCGATACCGGCATCTTCGAATGCACCGCCGGCACCTATCGCCGCTCGGTCAAGCAGGCCGAGGTGATGCACTTCATTGCGGGACGCGGACGCTTTACGCCTGACAACGAAGAGACCATTCACTTTCAGAGCGGCGATACGCTCTTTTTCGAAGCTAATACAGAAGGGCTCTGGGAAGTCGAAGAGACGATGCGCAAGGTCTACGTCATCTTCTGAACGTCGCGTCATAAGTTGCACCGAGCGGCGGCCTGCACCGCGCCAAACCGCTAAGGCCGGCGCTCCACCCTCTCTCTTGCCCCTCCTCCCCGCGCGCGCCTCGACCATTCGGCTCTGTCGCGCCGCCTCCCAGCGCTCCCCGCTTTCCCATGCGCGTCCGCGACAGCGTCGGGTAATCCCGCGTTGCTCCCATGTTGTCGTCCTACTTACAATTCAGCTTCGTTCGCACATAGAATCTACGTTCTTATTATGAACATTTACGCGTTGCGGCTATTACCTGGCGTCCCTGCGGCGTAATCGGTCCACCGCGGCATGGGCGTCGCACGGCTTCTAAAACGGCGTCCGATCGTATAAAAAGAAAAGGCTCGTTCCCGCGAGCCTTTGCTTATCCGGCAGTGAGGAGACCATCATGAACCGCAGCACGGCTGTGAACGTTCAAGCATTTATCAACGAACATCCCTTTTCGCCGTTCCAATGGCTCGTGTTCTCCATGTGTTTCATCATCGTCCTGCTGGACGGTTTCGACACGGCGGCGATTGGCTTCATTGCGCCTTCGTTGATCGCTGAATGGGGCATCACCAGACCGGCGCTCGCGCCCGTGCTGAGCGCGGCGCTGTTCGGCCTCGCCTGCGGCGCGCTCGGCTCGGGACCGCTGTCCGACCGGCTCGGGCGACGCTCCCTGCTGCTCGGCTCCGTGCTGCTGTTCGGCGTGGCGTGCCTCGGCTCCGCCTTCTCGACCAGCATCGAACAACTGACGACACTGCGCTTCATCACCGGCGTCGGTCTCGGCGCGGCCATGCCGAACGCCGTGACGATGATGGGCGAATACTGCCCGGACCGCCGCCGCGCGACGGTGATCAACCTGATGTTCTGCGGCTTCCCGCTCGGCGCCGCGTTCGGCGGGTTCCTCGCGGCGTGGATGATTCCGCATTTCGGCTGGCGCAGCGTGCTGCTGCTCGGCGGCATCACGCCGCTTCTGCTTCTGATCGTGCTGGCGATCAAGATGCCGGAATCGGTGCGCTACATGGTGGCCAATAACAAGCCGGTTGAGCGGATTCGCGCGGCGCTCGCGCGCATTTCGGGCGAAGCGGCGCACGCGGGCAGCTTCGTCATGACCGAAACGGCGCCGCAAACCGGCGGCAAGGGTGCGGCGGTAGTGCTGTCGCGCTCGTACATCATCGGTTCGGTGATGCTGTGGATCACCTATTTCATGGGTCTCGTGATCTTCTACGCGTCGATCAACTGGATGCCGATCCTGCTGAAGGACGCCGGACTCACGCCGCAACGCGCGACACTGATTTCCGCGCTGTTCCCGCTTGGCGGCGTGGGCGCCGTGCTGTGCGGCGTGCTGATGGACCGCTTCAACGCGAACCGGATCATCGCGGCCTGTTATGCGTTGACGGCCGTGAGCGTGTACTTCATCGGTCAGGCAGTGGGCAATGTGGGCGCGCTGGTGTTCATCGTGTTCGTCGCGGGCGTGCTGATGAATACCGCGCAATCGTCGATGCCCGCGCTCGCCGCCGCGTTCTACCCGACCGAAGGCCGCGGCACCGGCGTGGCGTGGATGCTCGGCATTGGGCGCTTCGGCGGGATTGCCGGCTCGTTCCTCGTGGCCGAACTGACGCGTCGCCACTTTTCGTTCGCGGGCATCTTCGCGATGATCGCGGTGGCGGGTCTGATTTCGTGCGTGGCGTTGCTGATCAAGCAGGCGGCGCGGCCGCATGTGGCGAACGTGGGTGCGCCGAAGGCGGAGTCGTTCGGGCATTGAGCGGGTGAGTCGAATGCGTACCTAATCGACTCAAATCATGAGTCGATTAGCTCGCCCGAGGCTGAACGGCCAGTTGCACGCGATTCTGAGGCCGGATTCGGCATAAAGCTGTTGTCCCTGACAGTGAAGGGTTCGTGACTTTCCCGATAAACTACGCGCTTGTTGACCCGTGCCCATCTACCACAGGATTCAGGGAATGAAACGCGTAGTCGTATCCGCGCTGCTTGCGGCGTGCCTCGCGCAGCCGGCCGTTCAAGCCGTTGCGCAAACCGTCAGCGATCAATGCTTCGCGATCGGCGATATCGCCGGACAGGTCGCCTCCTGGCGCGCGCACAAAAAGACCAAGGCGCAAGCGCTCGAGCAGGCGGCCAGGTACTACAACGATGCGGCTGACCGGCAAGCGGTCAGCGCCATCATCGAGAAGATCTACAGCCCGGACGCGCCGCGCATGACGCCGGATCAGGCCAGCATGGCGTTCACGTCGGATTGCGCGAACCGTAAGGCGCAGACGCCGACGCAATAGCGCCTGCACTGCCTCTGGCGTTTGCGCAGCGCCCTGCTACGTCAGCGCGTTGCCGTGACAATGCGCTGAACCCCGCTCATTGCCGATCGGTTCTGTCGAACGACCAGCCGGTTCAGGCGACCTTCCACGCGCAGGCATCGGCCGTTCTTGAACGTGCCGGCATGAATCAGCAGAAAATGCTGTGATTGCCGCAAAAAAACCGCATGCGCACCACCGGCGCCTCGATTGGCAATTTCATCGATTGCGGTAGAGGCGTAGCATCGATCCATCAATCGACGCGCGTACGCGGCCGCGTGCCTCGCTACGTCAAGGGCAACCTGAAGGAGCAACCGAATGTCTTTCGCATTGACACGCAATGAACTGATTCGCTCGCAGAACCTGATCGACGGAGCATGGACCGGCGCCGCCGACGGCGCCCGCTTTGCCGTCACCAACCCGGCCACCGGCGAGACGATCGTCGAAGTCGCCGACAGCGGCGCCGCTGACGCGCGTGCCGCCACCAACGCCGCAGCCCGCACGTTCCCCGCCTGGCGCGACAGGCTGCCACGCGAGCGCGCCGAGATTCTGCGCCGCTGGCATGCGCTGATCGTCGCCAATACCGACGACCTCGCGAAGCTGATGTCGATGGAACAGGGCAAGCCGCTCGCGGAGGCCCGCGGCGAAGTTGCCTATGGCGCGTCGTACGTGGCCTGGTTCGCCGACGAAGCGACCCGCATCTATGGCGATCTGATTCCGCAGCAGCAGCGCGGCAAGCGCATGAGCGCGGTGAAGGAACCGGTCGGCGTGGTCGCGGCGATCACGCCGTGGAATTTCCCGCTGGCCATGATCGCCCGCAAGATCGCGCCCGCGCTCGCGGCGGGTTGCACCGTGGTCGCCAAACCCGCCGAAGACACGCCGCTCACCGCGCTCGCCCTCGCCGCCCTCGCTCAGGAAGCCGGTTTGCCGGACGGCGTGCTGAACATGCTGTCGGCGTCGCGTGAACAGGGCATTGCCGCCGTTGCCGACTGGCTCGCCGACGCACGGGTACGCAAGATCACCTTCACCGGTTCGACGCCGGTGGGCAAGCATCTCGCGCGCGAATCCGCGGGCACGCTGAAAAAGCTCTCGCTGGAATTGGGCGGCAACGCGCCCTTCATCGTATTCGACGACGCCGATCTCGACGCGGCCGTTACCGGCCTGATGGCGGCGAAGTTCCGCAATGGCGGCCAGACCTGCGTGTGTCCGAACCGCGTGTATGTGCAAGCCGGCGTCTATGAGCGTTTCGCCGATCTGCTCGCGAAACGCGTCGGCGCGCTGAAAGTTGCGCCTGCAACCGACCCGCAAGCGCAAATCGGTCCGATGATCAACGAGCGCGCGATCCAGAAGATTGCCCGTCACGTGGAAGACGCCGTCAAACACGGCGCGAAGGTGCTGGTGGGCGGCAAGCGCCTGACCGAACTCGGCCCGAACTACTACGCGCCGACCGTGCTGACGGACGCGCGGGATGACATGCTCGTCTGCTGCGAAGAGACCTTCGGCCCGGTCGCGCCGCTATTCCGTTTCGACGACGAAGCCGAAGCGATCCGTCTCTCCAACGACACGCCGTTCGGCCTCGCCGCCTACTTCTATACGCAGGACGTGCGGCGCATCAACCGCGTGGCCGCGCAACTCGAAGCGGGCGTGATCGGCATCAATGAAGGCGCGGTGTCGAGCGAAGCGGCGCCGTTCGGCGGCGTAAAGGAATCGGGCTATGGCCGCGAAGGGTCGAAGTATGGGCTCGACGATTACATGTCGATCAAGTACATGTGCCAAGGCGGGCTGGATTGACGGGCCGCCCTCCCGCTAGAGCCTGAACACCTGAACACCCTGCCGCCGAACGCCATCGCTTCCCAGTTGTGAGAAGCGCTGCGCCGAGGCGGCAGTTCTCATTTTGCCCGCAATAAATCCAGTACTTCGCCAGACCCGACGCGTTCGCCTCTCAACAGAACGCAGCCCCCTCTCGCCGCAACACCCCTCGCGCGAAATACCGTAACCGTCATGCACACGATTCATGACGGCCATTTTTGGCCTGAATTTGACCGCCTATTTCCGCGGTCATATTGTTCGACCATGCCTGCCGGGCTCGTCTCGCCGCTCCTGCCGAACACCATGACAAGAACGCGCGACCCTCCACATCGTGACCCTCCACCTGCCATGACCCGCCATGAATTCTGACGCGACAGCCGCTCTGACACCTCTGCCCGCAATCCGGCCCACCAGCAAGGTTCGTCGCGCAGTGACGACCGCCGTGCTCGGGCAGGTCCTCGAATGGTATGACTTCTTTCTTTATGGCACCGCTGCCGCGCTCGTGTTCGGCAAGCTGTTCTTTCCGGTCGGCAGCGATCCGTTGACGGGTACGATCGCCGCATTCGGCGGCTTTACGGTGGGCTTTATCGCGCGGCCTATCGGCGGCGTGTTGTGCGGCCATATCGGCGATCGCTACGGCCGCAAGACGGTCATGATGCTGACGCTGCTCGTCATGGGCACGGCCACCGTCTGCATGGGTCTGCTGCCGACCTATCAACAGATCGGCCTCGCGGCGCCCGT
This sequence comes from Paraburkholderia sp. BL17N1, assembly GCF_003634175.1. Taxonomy (NCBI): domain Bacteria; kingdom Pseudomonadati; phylum Pseudomonadota; class Betaproteobacteria; order Burkholderiales; family Burkholderiaceae; genus Paraburkholderia; species Paraburkholderia sp. BL17N1. Next base: position 2,214,866 of record NZ_RBIW01000002.1, on the reverse strand, counting down.
GTTGCTGGTGCTGTTGCGCATTCTGCAAGGCCTCGCCGCCGGCGGCGAATGGAGCGGCAGCATCCTGCTGATTCACGAAAGCGCGCCCGCCTCGCAGCGTGGCGCGCTCGCCGCCTGGAGTCCGTGCGGCGCGGCGTTCGGCTTCGTGCTGTCCACCGCCGCGTTTCTGCTCGTGCAAACGCTCTCGCCCGCCGACTTCCACAGCTGGGGCTGGCGCGTGCCGTTCCTCTGCAGCGCCGTGCTGGTCGCGCTCGGTCTGTGGATGCGCCGCTCCGTCGACGAAAGCGCGGAGTTCGCCGCAGTCAAGGCGACGCGCCGCGACGCCCGCATGCCGATCGTCGAAGTACTGCGCCAATGTCCGCGTCAGGTGCTGACCGTGTTCGGCCTGCGCTTCGGTGAAGGCGCGGCGTCGTACATCTTCTTCGCGTTCTCGATTGCGTACGGCCAGTTCATCGGCCTCAAATCGAGTTGGGTGCTAGGCGGCCTGACCGTGTCGATGCTGCTGATGATTCCCGTGTCCCTGTTGATGGGCCGTCTCACGGACCGCGTCGGCCGCAAGCCGGTTTATCTCGCCGGCGCCGTGGCGATGGTGCTGGTCGCCTATCCGTATTTCACGTTGCTCGGCTCCGGCGTGCTGTGGAAAGTCGTCGCGGCGCTCGTGCTCGCCAACAGCATCACGCTCGGCATTCTGGAAGGCGCGCAGCCCGCTTTCATCAGCGAATTGCTGCCCGTTCATTTGCGCTTCTCGGGGCTCGGCATTGGCCGCGAGATTTCGTCGGTACTCGGCGGCGGGCTTTCGCCGATGGTGGCGACCGCGCTGCTCGCGCATTACCGCAGCGCCGCGCCGGTGGCGATTTATCTCGTCGTGCTCGGCTTGATCACGGTGCTCGCGACCTGTCTCGCTCCGGAAACCTTTCCCAAAGCGCTACGGCTTCAGGCGAAAGCCAAAGAGCACGCCGGGCACGAAAGCGTCTAAGCGCGCTTCTTCCGCACCCATTCACTTTCTTTCGAAGCCGTCATCATGCAAAGCCTTCAGATGAGCACTCTTTCGACTTACGCCTACGAACCGCGCGCGACCGATCACGCGGATCCGTATCCCGACTACACCGGCCCGCTCACACTCGACGCGCTGATCGGTGAGATCGAACGCCGCCGCGACGAGTTCGATCATCTCTCGCATGTGCCGCGCGACATGATCGCGAAGATGAAGCGCGCCGGCATCTTTCGCGCGAGCACGCCGCAGCGCTTCGGCGGCGACGCGCTGCCGCCGGCGCAATTCCTGCGGATGCTCGAACGCATCGCGAGCGCCGACGGCTCCGCCGCGTGGGTCGCGGCGTTCGGCTCGGCGAATACCTACCTCGCCGCTTTGCCGATTGAAACGCAGCAGCAGATTTATGCTACCGGCCCCGACCAGGTTTTCTCGGGCGGACTCTATCCGCTGCAACCCGCGACGAAAGCGCCGGGCGGCTTCGTGGTCAGCGGTCAATGGCGCTTCGCGAGCGGCTGCAAGGGCGCCGACTGGATCGGCGTCGGCATCGGCGGCACGCCCGCCAATTCCGGCGATGCGGGCGCGGGCAAGCCGTTCACGGCCGTGTTCCCCGCGCATGAAGTGGAGATCGTCGAGAACTGGAACGTGGTCGGCATGCAGGGAACCGGCAGCCACGATTTGCGGCTGCGCGAGAAATTCGTCGATACGCAATGGACCTTCGTGCGCGGCGGCGCGGCGCTGATCGACGAACCGCTTTACCGCTATCCCGCTGTCGCATATCAGGCGCAGGTGCACGCCGCCGTCAACATCGGCCTCGCGCGCGCGGCGCTCGACCTGCTGACGGACATGTCCGGTTCGACCAAAACCACCACCGGCGCGCCGCGTCTCGCCGACCGTGGCTACTACCGCTCAGGCCTCGCGAAAGCGGAGGCCAACTGGCGCAGCACCCGCGCGTTCTTCTACGAATCCGCCGAGGCCGCGTGGCGGACGATCATCGATGGCGATCCCGTTTCCCAGGAGCAGGCCAATCTGTTGCGCCTCAGCGCGACGCACGCCGCGCAGATCGGCGCGGAAGTGGTGATGCAGGCGTATCAGATGGCGGGTATCGCAGCGATCTATCGCGAGAACCGTTTGCAGCGCCTCGTGCGCGATTCGATCGTCGTGACACAGCATGCGTTTCTCGGCGAAGGCACGTATGACGCATCCGGCGCGCTGTTCGCCGGCGTGCCGCCGGTCACGCCCTTTCCCTAACGCGGCGCGTCCCGACTCAGGCCAATGCAAAAGGAAAACATCGTGACGATCGAAGACACCAGAAAGCGTTTCCGCGATGCGATGGCGTGCCTGCCGGCCGCCGTCAACATCGTCACCACGGACGGGCCGGGCGGCCGCTGCGGCATTACTGCAAGCGCGGTGTGCTCGGTGACGGACGCACCGCCCACCATGCTCGTGTGTATCAATCAGGCCAGCTGTGTGCATGACGTACTGCATCGCAACCGCAGCGTGTGTATCAACGTGCTTGCCGCCGAGTGCCAGGAAGTGGCCCGTGATTTCGCCGGCATGACAGCGTGCTCGATGGACGAGCGTTTCGGACGCCATGCGTGGACCAGCGGCGCTTTGCAGGCGCCGGTGCTCGCGGATGCGATCGCCAGTCTCGAAGGCGAGATCGTCGACATCAAGACGGTCGGCTCGCACTCGGTCATGTTCGCGCAGATTCGGCACATCGCGTTGCGCTCGGACGGCGACGGGCTCATCTATTTCGGCCGCGAGTTTCATCGGCTGACACGGCCGCAAGCGGCGGCGCACCTGGCTGCAGCGCCGGGCGCGAGGTGAGCGTGGAAGTCTGCTTCTTTCTCCTTGGCCACGGTACGCCTGCATGTGCACCGCGTTTCGAGCTAACACCGCGAAATGTAGAGGGATTACGCCGTTACGTGATCCACGTGCCCGCGGCATCGGACGACTGCGATCCTTTGTCGAAGTCCGACGCATCCGCGCGACCTCGCTGCGTGCTGCAATGGTATTTCGACGACCTCGAACTGCTTGAACAAGCGCTGCAACCTAAGGGTGCAATTCACGACGTCGCAAAGGAATCTGCGAGCACGGGTCTCACCTTTGTGCAGCAAGCCATGGCGGTCAGGCAATTCACCACCCCGGATCCAGGCGATCTTGACGCACGCGCCGAACGCTGCACCTACCTCGTCAGCTACGAAGGCGAAGCACAGGACTTCAACGCGTGGCTCTCGCATTACCTCGCGCATCATCCACCGCTGATGGCGCAATTGCCCGGCATTCGCGAGCTCGAAATCTACACGCGGCTCGATTACCGCTCGGGTCTCGACGTCGAGCGCGCCATGGCCATGCAACGCAACAAAGTCGTCTTCGACGATTCCGCGTCGCTAGCGGACGCGCTGGCCTCGCCGATACGCGCCAGCATGAAGCAGGATTTCAACGCTTTTCCGCCCTACAGCGGCGCGACGCTGCATTTCCCTATGCGTAGCATTTACGGTAATCTGAAACCCAAATAAACGCCCGCCCTCGCCGCGATCCGAACGTCATGACCAAGTCGCACCCCGGCATTACGGATTTGAACCTGCTGCGCGTATTCCTGGCCATCTCCGATCTGCGCAGCCTGACCGCCGCGGGCGAGCGTCTCGGACTCACACAACCGGCGGTCAGCCACGCGTTGCGCCGGCTGCGCGTTTTATTCGACGACCCACTGTTCGTTCGCACGCCCACCGGCATGGTGCCCACCGACGCCGCGTTGCGCCTGCACGCGCCGTTGACTCAAGCGCTCGGCATCATCAACGACGCGGTCCAGCAAATCGCCAAATTCGATCCCGCCACGGCGCAGCGCGTGTTTCGCGTGTCCATGTCGGATATGTCGGAGTTCTATTTCCTGCCGCCGCTTCTTTCGATGCTCGACCGCAGCGCGCGCGGCATTCGCCTGGAGATCGCGAACGTCTCTGTCGATTCGGTGAGTTCGGCCATGCGCAGCGGCAAGATCGATCTGGCGCTCGGCTACGTGCCTGGTCTCGATCCAGGATGTGTAAGCAGGACGCTGTTCGTCGACGAACATGTTTGCGTGGTGCGGGCGGGCCATCCGCTACGCAAACAGAAGCCGACCAAGGAGGACCTCGCGAGCCTGCGCTACGTCTACGCCAGCACCAATGCGACCGGCCACCGGATGGTCGAACAGTGGCTCGAAGAATTGAATCTGCGCCGTGATATCGTGCTGCGCCTGCCGCATTTCGTGGTGGCGCCGGAGATCGTTCAGCATACCGACCTCGCCGTGATCTTTCCGCGAAGTATCGCGCAGCGCTTCAATCGCAACAAAGCCTTTCGCATTTTGCCGTTGCCGTTCGCGCTGCCGCCCATCGAAATCCAGGTCCACTCGCACTCGCAATTTTCGGCGGATCCGGGCATTGCGTGGTTGCTCGATGAGATTTACGGCATGTTCCATCAATCGCCTGATAGCGGTAAGACACGAATGGGAAAACCGCTATGAACATCAGAGCCCTGCAATGCTTCGTGATTCTCGCGGAGGAACTCAATTTCAGCCGCGCCGCCGAGCGCCTGCATATCGCGCAGCCCGCGCTGAGCCAGCAGATCCGTTCACTCGAAGAACGGCTCGGCACGCAACTGGTGGATCGCGCACGACGTCCGTTGAGTCTCACCGAAGCGGGCCACTATCTGTGCAACGAGGCGCGTCAGATTCTCGGCTCGCTGGAACAGGTGACGCTCGTCGCGCAGGAAATCGGCGTGGGCCGGCGCGGCTGGCTGAGTGTGGGCTTCACGCGTTCGTCGATGTACAGCGTCTTGCCGCCCGCGCTGAACGCGTTTCACAAGGCGTATCCGCAGGTCGAACTCAAACTCTTCGAAATGCTCACCGAAGAACAGACCGATGCGCTGCGCGACATGCGCATTCACATCGGCATCGGCCGGCAGCCGCTGACGGTTGAAGGCTGCACCTCGTATACGCTGCTGCGCGAGCGCGTCGTGGCCGCGCTCGACCCCAGTCATCCGCTTGCAGCGCAAAAGAAGGTGAGCATCGCCGATCTCGCCGACACGCCGCTGATTCTGTACCCGAAGCATCAGAATGCGCAGTTCAAGCGCTCGGTGCAATCGCTCTATCGCGATGCGGGCATCACCCCGCTCGTCGCGCACGAGGCTTATGAAATCCAGACCGCGATTGCCCTGGTTGCGGCAGGCCTGGGCGTGACGTTTATCGGCGAATCCGTGGCGCGGCTCGGACGCACCGATGTGGTTTACCGTCACCTTACCGGACCGGGCTCGTCGTACCGCTCCACGCTTGCCGCCACCTTCCGCACCGACGACGCTTCGCCCCACCTGCGGGCGTTTCTGGCTTGCCTTCCCGCACCGCTCAAAACCAGTGCACTATAAGCAAAAAGCTATAGAAGAATAAGCAAGCGGTCTTGGACTCCCTGTCCGCACGTTCTTATCATTGACCTCACACATGATTAGAACGCAGCGTTGGCTAAGGCTATCGCCGCAAGGTAGGAGACAGGATGACCGCGATCAACGAAGCCGTAACCATGCGAAAAGTCTACGGGCGCCTCATGCCCCTGCTCTTCGCGATGATGTTCTTCAACTATCTCGACCGGATCAATATCGGTTTCGCCGCGCTGGACATGAACAAGCAGCTCGGTTTCAGTCCGGCCGTGTTCGGCTTCGCGGGCAGCATCTTCTTCGTCGGCTACATGCTGCTGGAAGTGCCGAGCAATCTATTGCTGCATCGCGTCGGCGCACGCCGCTGGATTGCCCGCATTCTTCTGACGTGGGGCGCGGTCGCCGCGGCCACGGCTTTCGTGTTCAACGATTCGAGCTTCTACGCGCTGCGGTTTCTGCTCGGCGTGATGGAAGCGGGCTTTCTGCCGGGCGTCGCGGTCTATCTGACGAAATGGTTTCCGGTGCGTTACCGTGCGCGGGCGGTTGGAGGTTACATCATCGCCGGTTCGTTTTCGGCGGTGCTGGGCGGCCCGATTTCGACCGCGTTGATGACCTACGCGAACGGCATTCTCGGTTTGCAGGGCTGGCAGTGGATGTTCATCCTCGAGGGCGTGCCGGCCATGCTGCTCGGCCTGTTGACGCTGCGCATCATGACCGAACGCCCCGCCGACGCCGACTGGCTGTCCGACGACGAAAAGCGCTGGCTCGAGTCGACGCTCGCCGCCGAGCGTCAAGCCGTAGGCGGCAACGCGCATTTTCCCTTGCTGCGTGTGGCGGGCGACATCCGCGTGTGGAGCCTGGCGTGTCTATTCGGTTGCGCGCTGGTCGGTATTTATGGCCTCTTCCTCTGGCTGCCGCAGATCGTCAAGAGTCTTGGCCATCTGAGCAATCTCGAAGTCGGCTTTCTGTCGGCTGCGCCGCCCTTGCTCGGCGTGTTGGGCACCTTCCTGATCAGCCGCAGTTCCGACCGCACCGGCGACCGCAAGAAGCACCTCGCCTTCGTGTACGGCATGAGCGCGCTGGCCATTGCCGGCAGCGCGTACGCACCAAACCCCGTGATCGCTTATGTGCTGCTGTGCGTCACCGGTTTGTTCATCTATGCAGGCAACCCGCTGTTCTGGAGCCTCGCGTCCTCCTTCAGAACCGGCGCAGCAGGCGCGGCGACGATCGCGCTGATCAACACCATCGCGCAGTTCGGCGGGCTGGTCGGCCCGTGGAGCATCGGCCTCGTGCGCAATGCGACCGGCAACTTCAAGCTGGCCTTGCTGACGATCGCGGCCTTTCTGATTGTCGCGACGATCATCGCGCTAGTCATGCGGGTCGCGCCGGTTGAAGACGAAGCGAACTCGCTCGCCACCGGCGACGCCGCGCCGCGCGCCTGAAAGGCCGAGCGGCAACACATAACGCCTGACAAAACAGCGGACTGAATCTGCGCACGCATTACCTGCGTGCGCAAGGACAACTTACAGGATTTGCACACCATGATCATCGATTGTCACGGTCATTACACGACCTCACCGCGCCAGCATGAAGCCTGGCGCGCGCAGCAGATCGCCGCGCTGAAGGACGGCGGCACGACGCCACCGCGGCCCGTCATCACCGACGACGAGATTCGCGAGAGCATCGAGGGTGGCCAGTTGCGGATTCAGCGCGAACGCGGGACCGACCTCACGATTTTCTCGCCGCGTGCCGCCGGCATGGGTCATCACCTCGCCACGGCCGAAGCCAACGCGCTCTGGTCGATCGAATGCAACGACCTCGTGCATCGCGTGTGTGAGCTGTTTCCGCGCAATTTCGTCGGCGTATGCCAGTTGCCGCAAGCGCCTGGCGTCGCGCCCGCGAACTGCATCGGCGAATTGCGGCGCTGTGTCGAAGAACTCGGCTTTATCGGCTGCAATCTGAACCCGGATCCGTCCGGCGGCCACTGGTCCGGCTTGCCGCTCACGGACCGCTCCTGGTATCCGCTCTATGAAGCGATGGTGGAGCTCGACGTGCCGGCGATGATCCACGTCTCGTCGTCCTGCAATCCGAATTTCCATGCGACGGGCGCGCATTACATCAACGGCGATACGTCGGCGTTCATGCAGTTGCTGCAGGGCGATCTGTTCGCCGACTTTCCCACGCTGCGCTTCATCATCCCTCATGGCGGCGGTGCGGTGCCCTATCACTGGGGACGTTATCGCGGACTCGCGCAGGACATGAAGCGTCCGCTGCTCAGCGAATATCTGCTGAAGAACGTGTTCTTCGATACCTGCGTCTATCACCAGCCCGGCGCCGAACTGCTCGCCAAGGTCATTCCGGTGGAGAACATTCTGTTCGCGTCGGAGACCATCGGCGCGGTGCAGGGTATCGATCCGGAGACCGGCCACTATTACGACGATACGCGCCGCTATATCGACGCCATCGAATGGCTCAGCGACGCGGACCGTCAGCGTATCTACGAAGACAACGCGCGCCGTGTCTATCCGCGGCTCTCGCGTCAACTCGATCTACAACTCGCTGCGCAAGTAACTCAAGGGGCAACGGTATGAATCCAATCGGATGGCGCGAATACGACTCCGCGCCTCAGGCCGACGCGGCCACGCTCGAAACACTTCGTGAACTGGCCGTCTCGCTGCTGAGCGACAACATGGCGCGCGCGAGCGGCATGGTGGGCTTGCGGCCTTATCACCAGCCGCGCCCGATGGCCGGCACTGCAGTCACGGTCCACACACGGCCGGGCGACAACCTCGCGATACATCGCGCGTTCGACTTTTGCCGGCCCGGCGACGTGCTGGTGATCGACGGTGCGGGCGACCTCACGCAGGCGCTGATGGGCGAGATCATGGCGAGCTTCGCGGAAAGTCTCGGCGTGCAAGGCCTCGTGATCGATGGCGCGATCCGTGACGTCGGTTCGCTGCGACAGCGCGAGTTTCCCGTCTATGCGCGCGGCGTGACGCATCGCGGGCCGTACAAGAACGGACCGGGCGAAATCAACGTGCCGGTCACGGTCGGCGGCACGGTGGTGCATCCTGGCGATATCATTGTCGGCGACGAAGACGGCCTGCTCGCGATCACACCCGCCGACGTGGCAGCGGTGATCGAAGGCGCGCGCCGCCAGCACGCGAAGGAAACGGCGGCGCTGAAGTCGATTGCCGAAGGCAAGTTCGACCGTTCGTGGGTCGTTCCGCACCGGGAACGGATGATGAACAACTGACCGTGAGCCCCATGGCGCAATATCTGAACGCTGCAACACTCCTCGAACTCGCGCGCGCCGCGCAGACGCGCGCCATCGCGCCCTGCACGTGCACGAAAACGCCGCTCGACGGCTGGCAATCGCAGCCTTTATCGCTCGATGAAACGCAGTTCGAGGAAATCGGCACCTTGATGCCGGAGGGCGATCCGGAGCCGACGTTCAGCGAGTATCTGCCGGGCAAGACGACATACTGGGCGGTGGATGCGCCTATCGCACCGCGCTACTTTCCGTATAACCGCTGCGCCGTGTGGCAATGCTCGCTGTGCGGGCGGCTTTATCTGCGTTACGTGGAAGGCGGCGGGTATTTCGTGGACCGCAGGATTCGTGCGGTGAAGGCCGAGTTGATCGAGGATGTGCCTTTGCCGGCGTGATAGCGGCAACGCGAACGCACGCCGCCTAATGCCCCGGCTTCAACGCCGCATACGCCCCGGGCGTGATCCCATAAGCCCGCTTGAACAGCCGGTTGAGATGGCTTTGATCGTAGAAGCCCACGGCCGCCGCAGCCGTCGCCGCGCTCTGCCCTGAGGCAAGCATCCGTTTCGCCGCCAGCAACCTAACCTGGGTCGCGTAGGCGTGCGGCGGCAGCCCGAATTCCTTGCAGAAAGCGCGCGTGAGGTAGTAGCGGCTCAGCCCCACCAGTTCCGCCAGTTCATCGACCGAAATATCGCGCTCGTAATTGGCGGCGACGTACTCGCGTACCTGCTCCATCTTGCGCGCCTCCCGCCGGGGTTCTCCCACCTCCTCAGGCGAGCGCCCATAGCGCCCGACCAGCATCCCCATCGCAGCCCACCAGTTCGCCTGACGCTCCATCAGCGAGACAGCGCGCTGTTCGTCCAGGCTCGCATGCGCCTTGACCAGCAGGCCCGCGAGGTGCGGATCCTGATACAGCCCCGGCGGAATCAGCAGCGGTCTGTCGGCGCGCGCGTCGGGAGAGAAGACTGCGCTGAGCGCGCCGAGCCCTTCCATGTCCAGGTAGATCGCGCGATAAATCCATTCGCGCCCCTCCCAGACCTCACCGCTATGGTATTCGCCTGGCCCGAAGACCAGCACGCTGCCGGGGCCGGCAACCTCGCTGCCCGCGCGCGTGTGACATTGGCCCGCGCCGGTTTCGGTCATGACGATGACGAGTTCGTCATGCAGATGCCGGTCGAACTTGTGATTGCCGTAACGGGCGCTCGCGAGACATGCGCCGTCGAGCGCGCCGTCGCGCCAGCAGACCACTTCCGGCTCGCTTTTATCCGAAGTCTCCATAGCTCGCGCCCCCTGTTCTTCAAACCAGTTCGATTCTGACCCGGCGATTACGACGGCCCTTGTTCTCTATCTTCGCGATGCGAATGGGCCGCGACTGCGCGGTATTGGTCAGGTGAGTGCCGCCGCATGCCTGCCGGTCCAGATCGCCGATCTCGACGATGCGCACCGTGCCGTCCGGCGTCGGCGGCGGCGCCACCGAGAGGCTGCGGATCAGACCTTGCGTTGCCTTTGCTTCGTCGGCGCCGACGTAATAGGTGCGCACCTCCATTGCGCTGCGGATCACCTCGTTGACGGGTTCTTCCAGCAGACGCAGCGCGTCGTTGTCCGCTTCGGGCAGATCGAAGTCCATGCGCGCGGTGCCGTCGGCGTTGATCTGCGCGCCGGTCACGAGCGCGCCGGCAAAGCGCTGGTACACCAGCGCGTTGAGAATATGCGTGACGGTATGGAGTTGCGCGACCGCGGCGCGGCGCGCCGCGTCGATGGCCACGTGCACGTTGCCGTCCAGTTCGAGCGGTGCGTCAAGCAGATGCCAGAGCACATCGCCTTCCGCCACGACGCCGGTAATGCGCACCGCGCCCTGCGCGTGCGTCAGCGTGGCGGCGTCCGACACCTGGCCGCCGCCGCCCGGATGCAAGGCGGAACGGCCCAGCACGACCGCACCGGGCCGCGCGGCGATCACCGCCGTTTCAAAGTCCAGCAGATCCGGCTGCTCATGGCAAAGATAATGCGGCACCTTGATGTCCTCGCGGAAATTAACTGAATACGCCTAGGATACCCAGTCCCGCGGGCGGCCGTCTTGGTTAAAAATGCCCTGTGGGGGCTGACCTGGCAAACTCATGTCGGCAGATATGGAACAGCCTCTGCCGAAAGCGCTCCGGACAAGGCCCATTTCCCGCGAATTCCAGTATTCTGAACCATCTCGCTGAACGCACCCAACCGCCCCGGCTTTCCTCCATGAATCTATCTTTTGAAGTCCTGCAGGTACTCGATGCAATCGATCGAACCGGCACGTTTGCGAACGCCGCCGAAACGCTTCACAAAGTGCCGTCGTCGCTCAGTTATCTGGTTCAGAAACTCGAACTCGATCTCGGCGTCAAGCTGTTCGACCGCACTGGCCGGCGTGCCACGCTGACGCACGCGGGACGCGTGGTCGTGGAGGAAGGCCGGCGTCTGCTGGAAGCGGCCGAAGCGCTCGAATTCAAGGCGAAGCGAATTGAGCACGGCTGGGAATCCGATCTGCACATCGCCGTCGACGAGATCATTCCGTTCGACCTGCTCTGGCATCACGTCAGCGAGTTTTACAAGCTGAAGCTGGAAACGAAGCTGCATCTGTCGAAAGAAGTGTTGGGCGGCTCGTGGGACGCGCTGCTCACTCGTCGCGCGGATCTGATCGTCGGCGCGGCCGGCGATCCGCCGCCCATCCCCAATCTGATCGCGAAACCGATCGGCTCGCTGAAACATGTGTTCGTGGTGGCGCCGGATCATCCGTTGGCGTCGATACCCGGACCGCTCACGATGGACACCGTCGCGCGCCATCGCGCGGTCGCGATCGGCGATACGTCGCGCAAACTCGCGCCGCGCACGATCGCGCTTGCAGTCAATCAGGAAGTGCTCACGGTGCCGACGCTCGAAGCCAAGCTCGCCGCACAGATCAGGGGCCTCGCAGCGGGCACGATCCCGGAGTGCCTCGCCGTCGACGCGCTAAGGCAGGGCGAGCTGGTGCAAAAGGAAGTGATCGGCATGCGCGACGTCACGCACTTCTATCTGGCGTGGCGCGACAACGAGAGCGGCAACGCGCTGCAATGGTGGGTCGATCAGTTGAACCGGCCGGACCTGATCGACGACGTAGTGCAACAACGCATGCTGCACGGGTGAGGTTCGATGACTAGCAGGCTTCGCTGATCTCGTCCGGTGGCGGGTCGTCGAACGACGCCGCACTGGCATCCGCATGCGGGTGCATCCGCGTATCGATTCCTGTTGCAATAGCGGCCGGCGCGCACGCTTCAGTCGCTACACGCAGTAATGTTTTAGCCGCCTTGAAGTCGTCCCAATCGCGACCCTCCGTCAGTCTCGCGCAAGCGGACTTCAGCAGTTGCACCGCCTCCGCGCTCCGGCCTTGCGCATGCCAAAGCCGCGCGAGGCTGGTCGCGGCCCGCAGTTGCAACGTGCCGCAACCCTGTACCGACGATTCTTCGACCGCCGCGCTCAAACTCGCCTGCGCCTGCGTCGCCGCAGCGCCGAACGGCGACTGGCCAAAGCCGTCTTCCATCAGCACTAGTTCGGCGTGCACGCGTCTGAGTTCGGCCGCATACCACTGGTCGCCGGTTTCGTCGCCCCGCGCGAGCGCAGCCGCCACGGCGGCGATGCCTTCCTCGAGCTGTCCGGCACGGCCGAGCGCAAGGCCGTATTGCGCGACGAGCATGGCGCGTGGCGCGGCGTAGCCGAGCGCGTCGAGATCGTCCAACGCGGCGCGGAAGCTGTGCACACGCTGCGCGCTGCTGTCATCCAGCGAATGCAGGTATTCGTCGAAACAGCGGCAGCATGCATGCGCCACACGCAGCCCGCCGCGCGTCGACACGTCCTGCAATAGCGCTATCGCCTGAGCCGCCCGTTTACGATCGCCCGCCAGCAGCGCCAGCGGAATTTCCGCTTCGACCAGCACATAACACGTGACGATAGCCTGCTCCTGCCGGCACGCTTCGGCAACGCATGCCTCGGCGACCCTGAGCGACTGATCGCGCGCGCCCTGCAAGCCGAGCACGCGAGCAAACGTCGCACGGCCGACCACGCCCTGATCGATGGATTGCCCGAGCGGCAGCCGATGTTGCAGACGGCCGGCATGCTGCAAGAGCTGATCGAGCGAGGCGCGCGCCTGGTGCTGATCGCCCGCATAGTGCGAGGCAATGCCGAGCAGGCGATGAGCGAGAATCCCGTTGGCGGTATTGCCCGTCTCGGCGGCGAGCAAGGCGAAGCGCTGCGCGAACGCCAGCGCGTTGCGCGCCTCGCCAGACGACTGGCTCGCGTTCCACATGCCCCACAACGCGCGTGCTTCGAAGGTCTGATCACCGAGTGCAATCGCGAGCGCGAGCACTTCGGCCCAGATGCCGAGCGTTTCGCGATCCGGTCCATTGACGTAGACAAGCGCCGCACCGAGCGCAGCCAGCAGTTGCATGCGCACGCGCAAATGGCGCGGCGAGCGCGAGCCCTGATACGTCGCGTCCACAGCGTCGAGCGCGCGCCGCGTCCACACGCAGCATTCGTCGACCAGCGAAAGCTCATACAGCAGCGACACGAACTTCACCGCCAGCGTTTCACCCAGCGCGGCGTCGCCTTTGGGCGATAGCGCCCAGCCCAGCGCGGCTCGCAAATCGTCGAGTTGCTCGCGCATGCGGTGATGCCAGCCGTGCCGTTCGGCGCCCGCGGCGTCCGCTTCACGCGCTCCCTTGGAGGCGTCGCTCGACGGATCACGTTCGAGCAGGTTGGAAAAATAGCGTGCGTGAGCGAGCGTGATGAGACGCCGTTCGCCGTTGTCGTCGAGCTTTTGCATCGCGTAGGCACGCGTGGTTTCCAGCAGCCGATACCTCGCCTTGCCGCGCTCGGCCTGCATCACCACCAGCGATTTTTCGACGAGCCCGGATAGCGCCGCGATCACGTCGGATTCGCGCAAGCCTTCGTCGCTTACGAGAGCGATCGCCGAGTCGATCGTGAAGCTGTTGACGAAAACGCCGAGCCGGCGCAACGTCGTGCGCTCCGCGTCGTCGAGCAACGCGTGGCTCCAGTCGAGTGTCGCCTTCAAGGTCTGGTGGCGCGGCAACGCCGTGCGATTGCCGCCCGTCAGCATGTTGAAGCGGTCGTCGAGATGATCGGCAAGCGTCTCGATACCGAGGATCGCGGCGCGCGCCGCCGCCAGTTCGATAGCCAGCGGAATGCCGTCGAGGCGGCGGCATACGGTGCCGGTCAAATGGATGCTTCTGTCGTCGGACGAAAAACGCGCGTCGATCGCGCGGGCGCGTGACAGGAACAACTGGACGGCACTGTGTTGCAACACACACTGGCTCTCGGCGTCGCGGGCGGGCACGTCGAGTGATGCCACCCAGTACAGATGTTCGTCCACGACACGCAGAGGTTCGCGGCTGGTCGCGAGAATCCGCATGGCTGGACTCACGTTCACGAGCGCTTCGGCGAGTTCGGCTGCGGGACCGAGCACGTGCTCGCAGTTGTCCAGCACGAACAGCACGCGCCGTTCGCCGAGTTCCTTGCTGATGCGGGCCAGCGTAAGCGGGCCACTCGCGGCGCTCACGCCGACGCTAGTGGCGAACATGGCGAGCACGCTGTTCGCGTCCACGGTGCACGCAAGCGGCACGAGATACACACCTTCGGGAAAGTGCGCCAGTAAGCTGCGTGCGATCTCGATGGCCAGGCGCGTCTTGCCGATTCCGCCCGAGCCGACGAGCGTCACGTGACGCGTTGAAGCGAGCGCCTGTGCAATGTCGTTGATTGCCTGGTCCCGCCCGATCAGCGGCAAGCTATTGGCCGGCAGATTGTTGAGAGTACCGCGAAGGGATGCGATGTCTTCAGCGGCGTCGGGCGCGTTATCGCGAGCGGCATTGCCCGCCTGTTCCGCGGATGCGTCTCGCGACACCAGCCGGTAGCCTCTTCCCGACACGGTCTGTATGAGGTTCCGGCTCTCGCCCAGCACCTTGCGCAGGGCGGACATATGCACCTGAAGATTGTTCTCTTCAACGATAGTGTCCGGCCAGACCTGCTCGAGCATGGCGCTCTTCGACACCAGCGCGCCGTTCGCGCCGATCAGCACGGCCAGGATGTCGAATGCACGGCTGCCGATGCGCACAGGCTGGCCGTCGAGAAACAGTTCCCGGCTGGCGAGGTCCACCTGAAGCGGGCCAATGCGGATCATTGCCTGAGTATCCAAGACGCTGCGGGAAGAGGAAACACTGAGCATCGATCACTCAGCGTTATGTCCCCGAAGTCTAGACCAACCGCGAATACGCATGCGCGGAAAAAACTGAACCTATCGTTCAAATTTTTTGTACTCAGCAAGCGGCTGCCGATGACGGACCGCGTGCCCGCCGTGGCGCGCTAGCGCGAATCGCCCATCATGACAGTGGATGCCATGCAGGCAATGACGGAAGCCAGAATCATGGCGTCGGCATTGGCGGGAACCGCGCTGCGTATTCTCGGCTTGTAGATTGCGTCGTCACGGCGAATCGTCGCGCCGCTCAGTGCGCAGCGTCCCTTGATGCGGGCGCGGCAGCAGATCCACACCTGGTCGACGTATTGACAGCGTGTCGCGTCCCGCCACAGCACGGCGATCGATGTGTCCGACAGACGCTCGAGTATTTCGATCTGGATATGACGCGACGGCGTGTCCGCCGCGCCGGCGACGCGTTTAGCCCGCGGCTTGAGATAGGCTTCACCTTCGGTCTCGTTGCAATAGCCCGCCAACAGCCGGTTGATCACGTGATCCCATACCGGCGCGCGCCGGTCGTCCGGCATCGCCGGCGCGTTCTCGCTGACCTGACAGCACGCTCCACGACGAACGCGCGTCTCGTACTGAACCGTATCCGTGCGTTGCGCCAAGGGGGTTTCGATATGCATGATGCTGCTCCCGAAGTGTGTGCGGGTGGAACCGATCAGCACTGATGTCACCGGCCGGGTGCGGCCTCGTAGTTGACCGGCACCCAGTCGTATTTGCGGCCGTTCTTTCTGATGTGCCCTAGGCCCGGAAAGGCGACATGCGCTGCGCCGATCAGATAGCGTTTGCTGGCCGCGAGTTCGAACGACGAGCGGCGCGAGCGCTGCGCGTCCGCCGCGCTGGTGTCGTATTCGACCGAAGCCGCCGGGTCCTGTAACTGGATCGACGCGACGTGGATAATGTCACCCCACACCAGCAAATCCTGCGATTCGCTCTCCACCAGATAGCCGGTGTGACCCGGCGTATGGCCGGGCAAGGCGACCGCGCGAATGCCCGTTTCGAGTTCGGCATCGCCACTGAACGGCTTGAAGCGTCCGGCCGCGACGTAAGGCGCGACAGAGGCGCTGGCCGCGTCGAAGAAGGTACTGAGAAAAGCGGGCGCTTTCGACTTGTTGGATGGGTTCAGCCAGTAGTCGGCTTCAACCTGGCTCACTCGCACAATCGCGTTCGGAAATGCCATCTGGCCGTTCGACACGATGCCGCCGACATGGTCCTTATGCAGATGCGTCAGCAGCACTTCGTCGATCTGCTCGGGCTGATAGCCGGCCGCGCGCAAATTGTCGGGCAGCTTGCCGCAGCAGTCGCCGTACAGCACGCCCGCGCCGGAATCGATCAGGATCAGCTTCGAACCGGTGTTGACCAGAAACGCGTTGATGGAACCTTGCACCGGCGCCTGCAAAAAATCGCGCTGGAGATCGCGAGCGATTTCGGCTTTCGACACGTCCTTCACGACTGTATCGATTGGAAACGGATGCGTGCCGTCGAGCAGTGCGGTCACTTCAAAGCCGCCGAGCATGATCCGGTAGAAGCCTGGTCCCTGCGTTTTCACCTGAGGCGCGGCGGCGAACGCGGAATCGCTTACCATGCTCGCCGCCAGACTCAATACGAACGCGCACCACATGTTTGCATGCATCGTCCATTTGCGCCGTATCCACTTCATGATTCGATCCCTGGTGTTCATCGTGAATATGCTGAAAAGCATAGCGGCCACTTGCCAGGTGCACTCGCTAATTTTTATTAATCATCCTGAGTAGTCACCGTCGCGAGCTGGCTCAGATACGCATGAATCTGCGCGACGACCGCTGCGCCGTCGCCCACAGCGGCGGCCGCCCGTTTCGCGGACTCCGAGCGCACGTCGCCCACCGCGAACATGCCCGGCACGCTGGTTTCCAGCGGATATCGCGCACTGGCTTGCGAGAATCCATGCTCGCTGCGCGCAAAACCGGTGACGACGAAACCGCGGTTATCCAACTCCACGCCGCTCATGTCGAGCCAATCCGTCTTCGGGTCCGCGCCGATAAACAGAAACAGATGGCGCGATGCCACCACTTCGTCCTCGCCATCCTGTTCGTGCCGCACATGCAGATGCGTGAGTCCGGCTTCGTCACCTTCGAGCGCGCGCAGTGTGCAACCGGTGCAAAGCGTCACGTTCGGCAAGGAGCCGATCCGGTCGATCAGATACTTCGACATGCTCGCGTTGAGGTCATTGCCGCGAATCAGCACGCGAATGCTGCGCGCGAAGTTGGCGAGGAATACCACCGCCTGACCGGCGGAATTGCCGCCGCCCATCAGCACGATGTCCTGGCCTTTCACCAGCTTCGCTTCGATCGTCGACGCCCAGTAGTACGTGCCACGTCCTTCGAAGCGCTCGAAACCCGTCACCGCCGGCTTGCGGTACGCGGCGCCGCTCGCCACCACGACCGTGCGCGCGTTGATGCGCTGGCCGTCGAGCAGCGTGAGCAGGAACATGCCTTTGTTGCGGCACACCTCGACGACCTTGCCGGGAATCGCCAGATGCGCGCCGAACTTCAGCGCCTGCTGGAACGCGCGCGCGGCGAGCGCCTGCCCGGAAATGCCGGTGGGAAAACCGAGATAGTTTTCGATGCGCGAACTCGCGCCGGCCTGCCCGCCCGGCGCTCTCTGATCGAACACCGCAACCGACAGTCCTTCCGTCGCGGCATACACGGACGCCGCGAGTCCGGCCGGCCCCGCGCCGACGATCGCGACGTCGTACACATGCGATTGCTCGAAGGTCGGCACGAGTCCGAGGCACGACGCGAGCTGCACTTCGTCGGGCGCACGCAGCACGTTGCCGTTCGGGCAGAACACCAGCGGAAAATCGCCGGGGCCGGTGGTCATGCCGCCCAGCAGCGTGATGGCTTCGGGATCGGTGCGCGCGTCGATCACCATCGCGGGATAGGCGTTGCGGCGCAGAAAGCCTTGCAGCCTGATGAGCCGGTCATCGTTTCCATTGCCGACGATGATCGGCCCCAGCCCCTGCTCGATCAGCCCGAGCCGCCGCAGGATCAGCGCACGCATGATGTGTTCGCCGAGTTGCGCGTCGGCGACGATCAGCGCCCGCAGCCGGTCCGGCTCGATCACGAGCGTCTCGGCGTCGGTCAACGCCACGCCGTCGATCAACGCGGGCTTGCCGGAGAGTTGCGCCATCTCCGCCATGAAGTGGCCGTCTTCATGTTCCGTGACGAGCGTCGAGCGTCCGAAGCTGTCGCGTGAATAAATGCGCACGCGGCCGCGCAACAGCACGAACAGGCCGAGCGCGATCTTGCCGGTTTCGAAGATCAGTTCGCCGGCCTTGAACGACATCGGCGTGGCGAAACGCCGAAGGCTTTGAATCTCCGCCGGTGAAAGCCGCGGGAACATCTGGTGCTGCCGGTATTCCAGCGACGAATACGGAAACTCGAGTTCGGACGTCGCCGCCGCTTCGACCTGTAGATCAGGCGTGCTCATAAAAAATAACCTCTTCTGACACGCCTCGCTGACGACGTGGTGCCGATACGGCGTTACCAGCCGAACTTGAGTTCGGCGCCTACATAGTCGGAATTGCGCGCACCCAGCTCGCGCAGCGACGGTCCGACCTGAAAATGCACGGCTTCGACCGCAGCGGCGAGATTCGCGGTGACCGCATAGTCGGCGCGCAGTTGCGTATAGAAACCGGTCCAGCGGCTGCCGTGTCCCGCCGTTCCGGGCACGACTGCCGAGCCTTGCTGATATACAGCGTCGGCGGTGGTCTCGCGCCATTGCAGCCCCACGCCCGCGAGCAGCGAGAGCTTGCTGTTCGGTTTGACGATCAGCGACGGCTTGACGTGAATCACGTTCGAGTAGCCGGTATAACCGGCGAGCGCGAAGTAGTAGCCGTTCGGAAAGAGCGGATTGAAGGTGCCGATGCGGCCATCTCCGGGATGCGTGTCGCCCGAGGCCGCATCGATCTGCAGACCGAAACGCGGCGTCCACGGCAGCGAAGCCAGCGTGTAGCCGGCGAGCGTGCCCACCGCCCACGCACCGATCGTCTTGTTGCCGACATGGCCCGACTGATACATCGCCTCCGCGTCCCAGTCGATGTGATTGACCGAGCCGGCGTAACGCGCGTCGAACACGTCGCGATGCTCGTTGCCGGTAGCGTCGAGAAAGCGCGCGTTGCTGCGGTTGTAGCGCGAGTAATAGGCGGACAGATCGCCCGGACCGACTGCCTTACGCTCGACCCGCACGCCGCTGAAGGTCAGGTCGCGATTGGAAACGTCGTCGAAATCCGAGTTGTCGCGGTACTGCACCGGCTGCGTCGCATACGCGATCCAGCGCCACGGGCCGGTTTCATAGTCGGCCCAGATGGCGTCGAAGGCCTGGCGCACGTTCGGGCCGTCACGCACGGAAATGAACCGCTGCAAGTCGAACGCCATCTCCTGGCGGCCGACGCGGAACTTGAAGGTGCCGGGTCCGAGCGGCTCGGTGATGGCGACGAACGCCTGGCGCAGGTCGAGCGGATTCTTGTCGACCGGCGAGACGTTGTCCTTGCCGAAAGGCCGCGCGTCCTCGAACTGCGTGAAGATCTGCACGTGCGGGCCGAGGCGCACATCCGCGTGAACTTCGAGACGTTGCAGCACATACGTGTCGTCGCGGCCCGAACCGAGGCCGAAGAGCGGCGCGTCGTTCATTTCGAGCCGCTCGCGCAGCACCATGCCGAGCGAGATATACGCGTCGGGATTGCCGAACAGCGGAATGTATTTCAGCGAGTCGAAGGGCTTCTTCGGCACGCACGGATTGGCGAGTGCCGACCAGTTTTCCTGCCAGCGGTTGAACATGACAGCGGGCCGCGCGCATGAAGTGCCTGCCGCCGTTGCCGTTGCCGTTGTGCTCGCCGTACTGGTCGTGCTGGTATCGTCCGCACCGCCGAGCGCGGTGTCCGCCGCCGACGCCGGCAGCGCGGCCGCCAGCCCCGTGCTGATCAACAGCGCGCGGGCCGCGCGCAGCGCCAGGCGCCGGCGCGAGCGCTCGCGCGGCTGCAACGCTTGCAAGGTCTGCGAGGTTCGCAAGGTCCGCATGAGGCCTGCTTTACTGGCCATCGTGCACTTCGGCGATATACCCGCCCGGGAATTCGAGCACCGCGCTCTTGCCGGCTTCGCTGCTGTACGGCTGCGATACCACCTTCGCGCCGGCCGCTTGCGCGCGCTCGAGCGTCTGCGCCAGATCGTCGACGGCATAGCCAGTCGTTTCACGTCCGAACGGGAACGGCAGCTTGCCGTCCGTGACGAACACCACCATGCGGCCGAAACCCGAATTGATGCGGATCTCGCGAATCGTCTCGCCGGGACGGCCAATCACGCCGGCATCCGCGCGCGGGTTATCCGACACCACCTTGCCATGCGAAAAATGCACCCAGCGACGCACGAAGTTGTTGGCTTCATAACGCGACACATACACGCGGTTATCCGGCACGCTGTGCAACGGCGCGTAGTTCGGCGCCTTGGTGTGCCAATAGAGCTGCATCGTCAGGCCGCCCGGCCATTGAATGATCGCGTCCTTGCCGATCGGATCGTCGAAGCTGTCGACCAGCACGTCGGCGCCCGCCGCGCGCGCCGCCTTCACCGCCTGGTCGATATTGGTGACCAGATAGCCGGTGCGTTCATTGCCGAACGGATAGGGAATCGGCGTTTCGAAGCCGAACACCGACAGCATGCCGGCCGGCGTCTGCACGTATTGCGACGCGGTCTTGCTCGGCGTCGGCGTGACCGTGAACACCGCGCGCGGCGACGCCTTGCCGCCGAACGTGGCGAGAAAGCTGGTGACGAACGCGTCGAGATCCGCTGAGGCGACGTACACATGGGTCGTGTCGTACTGCGCGCCGACCGAGACGTCGGGCATGCGCGCCGCGAGCGCGGTCTTGCCGCTCGAGACTTCCGGCGGCCCGTTATCGGCGAACGCGGAAGAGACCGGCGCGAGGCCGATCAGCAAGGCTGCGCAGAAAGCCGCAATGGGACGAAAGCGTTGAAGCGATGTGAACATGTGATTACCCGATCGTGTTAGCAATATCTGAATAGGCGGCTGGCAGGATCAGCCGCCCTCTTTTGTCGCGCCGGGCGTGGCCGGCTTTTGCGCCGGGCTGCCCGGCTGCCGCTCGGCGACCTGAACCGTGGTCGTCTGCGCGAAAAACTGCGCCTTGACGACCGGTATCGCGTGCTCGCCCAGCACCATGCCGAGCAGGCCGGCAAGCGCGATCAGCGGCGGCGCCGGCGACTGCACCTTGAGCAGCCAGTAAAGAAGTCCAACGCCGAAGCCGACTCCCAATGAAATGATGTAGCCCATGCTGATTTCCTTTGTATGCACACTTGCGGCGAACCGCGTCGTCAATTCGCCCACTCCGAACCCAGCACCAGCCCGCAGAAATTCAGCCGGCGATAGTTCGGATCCCACCGGTCGAGCACGTCGGCATTCACGGTGCCGAACGTCGTCTCGGGACGATGCTCCATGCCGCGGGCGTACGCTTCGATGATCTGCTTCTTGAAGCCGGCTTCGCGCGGACAGGCCTGCACGATCTCGTCGCGCTGCTGCGCGGTGAACTCGCCATAGCGGGCGCCGCGAATGTCCATCTGCACGCCCGCGCTCACCAGCGCGACGAGCGGCGACAAATGCTCCGGAATGCCCGGCGTGGTGTGCAGCGCGATCGCCGCCCAGACCTCGCCGATCGCGCCGGCGGCAACGCCGTACTGGAGCATGAAGTCGCGCGCCTCGTTCGCGCTGTCCACTTCATAGCGACAGGGGGACCGCTGATGCCGCACATTCAACCCGACGTTGTGAAACAACGCGCTTACGTACAGCAACTCCGTGTCGAACGTCAGCTTGTCGCGCACGCCGGTCAACACGCCGAACAGATACGCCCTGAGCGCGTGATGAAACATCAGGCTCGACTCCGTGGCGCGGATCCGATCGGTTGCGGCCCGCGCCAACGGACTGTCGGGAATGTCGACTCCCGCGATGGTCTTCTTCACGTCTCCTCCTCCCTATCCGACATTCGCTTGCGGGCGCGCCTCGCCGACAGACTGTTCAATGCAGCGTAGCGAATTAACCTCATAAAGACTTTGGCGAATCCTTAAAAAGACTTAATCGACGCGGCACGGCTCGCACTGCGTTCACAGCGTGAGGTCATGGATGCGCCGGACCCCATCGCGAATCCATTGCAGCAGACCGCCGGAGTTTGAATCGGCGTCGTTCGGCGACGCCAGCATCAGCTTCTCGGTTTCATGGTGTTCGGACAGCAGCCGGCACATCTCGCGTCCCACTTCGGGGCGACGCGCGAGAATCGGCGTCAACGCGGCCTTGTCGAGCTGGAAAACGGTGACTCGCGTCAGCGCATGA
The DNA here is from genome assembly GCF_003634175.1 of Paraburkholderia sp. BL17N1. NCBI lineage: Bacteria > Pseudomonadati > Pseudomonadota > Betaproteobacteria > Burkholderiales > Burkholderiaceae > Paraburkholderia > Paraburkholderia sp. BL17N1. Next base: position 2,192,564 of record NZ_RBIW01000002.1, on the reverse strand, counting down.
ACGATCACGCCGGTCTTGACGCCGGCCAGGATGCCCGACTGGCCGATCGAGTCGCCCGGCGCGAGACGGCGCAACTCCAGCTCGCCGCTGTCCTTCGACACGGTGACTTTCGCCACGCCGCTCGCCAGAATGTGCAACGCGTGGCTGCTTTCGTCGGCCGCGCTGTAGATGGTTTCGCCGACGTCGAACTCATGGCGCGTCAGCTGCGCGGCCAACTCCGCGATGCCGTTGTCGTCGAGCGTCTGGAAAATGAGCACGCTGCGCAGCAGGCGCTGCTTTTCATCCGCGGCCTCGTTCGCGGGCTCGACCACGGACAGCGGATGCAGCACCACACCGCGCGATGACAGATGCCGGTGCGCGAGATCGAATAGCTCGTTGCGCACGTCGATCTTCCTGCTCAGCGAATCGACATAGCAGACGATCTCGTACTCGATCGCGTCGTTGGTCGCACGCCGCACGCTGACTACCGGCTTCGGCTCGGCAAGCACGTTCTCCGAGCTTGCCGCCACGTTGGCGAGCGCCTGCAACACGGTGGCGGGCCGCACCGAAGGCTTGACCGGCAGCAGCACGCTGATGCCGTGCGTATGCGAAGGCTGGTTGGCATTGACGATATTGGTGCGCGCCGCCACGCTGTTGGGAATCACGACGATGTTGCCCTGCCCGTTGAGCAGGCTGGTCGCGCGCCAGTTGGTTTCCACCACCTTGCCTTCCACTTCGCCGATCGTCACCCAGTCGCCGATCGAGAACGGCCCCGTGGCGTTGAGCACCACGCCCGAAAACACGTCGTTGAGCGTGCTCTGAATCGCGAGACCGAGCACGATCGCGAGCGCGCCCGAGGTCGCGAGCAGGCCGCGCACCGGTAGTTCCAGCACGAAGGCAATCGCGCCGACCGCGGCCGCCAGAAACACCAGTGCGCCGAACACGTCCTGAAACAGACGCTCCTTGTGCCAGGTCTCCGGCAGCACGGTGCGATCCAGCACGATCGTCACGAGCCGCGCGCCTTGCAGCCACCACACCACCTCCAGCAATTGCGCGAGCAGATGACGCACCGGCTCGTCCGGCCACGGCGCCGCGCGCAGCGGATTCATGCCGTAACTGAACAGCACATAGGTCGACAAGCCGAACATCAGCGCGCGCAGTGCGAGACGTCCCTTGTCTGTTTTACGGGTCATGAAACGCCAGGCGAGGAAATCGAGAACCAGAATGCCTAGCCCATACAGCACACCATCGTTCAGGGTCGGCATAAAGGTTCTCGCTGGCCTCGTGGCATCAAGCGGTGAAGGTCAGAACGCGAAACAGCTACAACCCAGCGCGCCCCAGAAGCCGTTCGAATCGCTGACCGGCACGTTCTTGCGCCACGCCCAGCCGTGCGCGTGGGCATGCACGCCGCACAGATTGACGCAACCGTCCACGCACGCCACCGCCGTCGGTTTATAACGGCTGTAGCCGCCGAACTCCGCGACCGGCGACCACGACGGACTGACCGGTAGATCAGGCGGCGCGAGCGGCGCGAACTCGTCGTCCGCATAGACGACCTTGCCGCCCACCACCGTCATGTTCGAGGTGAGGAACTTGATGCGGCTCGCGTCGACGGTGAAGAAGTCTTCGCTGAGCACCGCGAAGTCCGCGAACTGGCCGGGCACCAGCGCACCCTTGCGCTCTTCCTCGTTCGAGAACCAGGCGCTGCCCACCGTATAGCGGCGCAGGGCTTCCATGCGATCGAGCCTGTTCTCGGCCGAATACATCTGCGTGCCGCCCACCGTCTTGCCCGACACCATCCAGTACAGCGAGACGAACGGATTGAAACTCGCGACGCGCGTCGCGTCCGTGCCCGCGCCGACCGGCAGGCCGGCGTCGAGCATGTGGCGGATCGGCGGCGTGCGCTTCACCGCCTCTTCGCCGTATTGATGAATGAAGTACTCGCCCTGATACGCCATGCGGTGCTGGATCGCAATACCGCCGCCGAGCGCCCGCACGCGCTCGATGTTTTTCTGCGTGATGGTCTCGCAGTGGTCGAAGAACCAGCGCAGTCCGTTGAACGGAATTTCGGCGTTGACGCGTTCGAACACATTCAGGAAGCGTTCGATCGACTCGTTATAAGTCGCATGCAGCCGGAACGGCCAGCGGTTCGCCACCAGCAGCTTGACGACGGCTTCGAGTTCGTCTTCGAGCGAGTCGGGCAGATCCGGGCGCGGCTCCAGAAAGTCTTCGAAGTCCGCAGCGGAAAACACCAGCATTTCGCCCGCGCCGTTCACACGCAGGAAGTCGTCGCCCTCGCCGGGTTGGGTCATCTTCACCCACTTGGCGAAGTCTTCGATTTCCTTCCTGGCGTTCTGCGTGAACAGGTTGTAGGCGATCCGCACGGTCAGTTCGCTGTGCTTCGCCATGTCCATGATGACGGCATAGTCGTCGGGATAGGCCTGATAACCGCCGCCCGCGTCGATCGCGCTCGTCACGCCGAGGCGGTTTAGTTCGCGCATGAAATGGCGCGTGGAATTGCGCTGATCCTCGGGCGCGAGCTTCGGGCCTTTCGCGAGCGTCGCGTATAGAAGTCCGGCGTTTGGCCGCGCGATCAGCATGCCCGTCGGATTGCCGCGCTTGTCGCGCTGAATCTCGCCGCCGGGAGGATTAGGCGTGTCTTTCGTATAGCCGACCGCGCGCAATGCCGCTGCATTCAGTAGCGCGCTGTCGTACAGATGCAGGATGAACACCGGCGTATCCGGCGCAATCGCATTGATTTCTTCGAGCGTCGGTCCACGGCGCTCGGCGAACTGGAATTCGTTCCAGCCGCCCACCACGCGCACCCACTGCGGCGCCGGCGTGCGGGCCACCTGCTTGCGCAACATGTCGAGCGCGTCGGCGAGCGACGGCACGCCGTCCCAGCGCAGCTCCATGTTGAAATTCAGGCCGCCGCGAATGATGTGCAGGTGCGAGTCGTTCAGCCCCGGAATGACCGTACGGCCTTTCAGATCGATGTGGCGTGTCGCGTCGTTGGCGTGCCGCATCACGGCATCGCGCGAACCCGCGGCGACGATACGGCCGTTCGCCACGGCGAGCGCATCGGCGAAAGAGCGCTTGTCGTCCTGCGTGGCGATCTTGCCGTTGAAAAAGACGACCTCGGCCGGCGTCGGCGCGGAAGGTGTGGAAGTCATGGCGGTCCTCATGGGAGAGCGCTCCGCCGGCCACGCACGGAGCTATTTCCGGGCAAGCCCGGAAATCGGGAAACTGGGAAGCCTGGAGGCGCACGGCCGGCGCGCCTTCTAACGAGCACTCGAACGGATGCCGCGGCCGGCATGAGCCTGGTGGACATGCCGGCCCACGGTCGTTGAACGGCGCGGCATCCATACGCTCCGGCCGGCGTCATGCCGCGCCGGTGCGCTGAGTCAGCCGGTTAGCCCGCTTCGCTCGCGTGCTCGCCGAGAATCGACTTGGCGTATCGGACGCCGATGCCATAGGCGCTGTGCGCCTTCAGGATGTCCATGCAGCCTTCGTACGTTTCGCTGCGTCCCCAGTCACGTTGCAGTTCGAACATGTACTGGAACGAGGTCATCGGCACCGCGCCGGCCTGGATGATGCGTTGCACCGCGCGTTCGTGCGCTTCCGTGGTGATGTCGCCGCACGCGTCGGTCGGCACGTAGATTTCGTACCCTTCATTGATCATCTGGATGGTCGGGAACGATACGCATACCTCCGTCCACAGGCCGGCGAGCACGATCTTCTTGCGGCCGGTCGCCTCGATAGTCTTGCGGAAATTCACGTCTTCCCACGAGTTCATCGACGTACGGTCGATCGGCGTGTACTCCGGGAAAACCGACTGCACTTCCGGCACCATGTCGCCGCTGAACGACTTGGCGGCCACCGTGGTCAGGATCGTCGGGACCTTGAAGAGCTTCGAGGCCTTCGCGATTGCCTGGACGTTGTGCAGGATAGTGGTCCGCTCATGCGACGTCGTTCCGAAGAACATCTGCGGCTGGTAGTCGATCAGGGCAACCGCACATGAATCAGGGGTCAAGAGTTCTTTAGGCATTACGGGCTCCGTATTGAATGGACAAAGCATGTCTGAGAGACGTGCCGTGCTCGCTTGAACAGCGAGGAAAACTGGAGCCGAGTCTATCGACGGGGCTTCGCGGAGTCCTTGTGGAAGTCCTTAATCGTTCTTAAAAATGATGACGATGTGGAGTTGATTGCATTCCTGCAAGCGCCAGTGCGAGGTGTCGCAAGATGGTGTCGGCGCGCGCGGGTAGATCGGCGCAAGCAAGCGCATTCAGAAGAATTAAGCAATCTGAAGTTCTCTACAGCGGCTCGCACCGTACGATTGAAAACTGCGATGGCCGCCACAACGGGCGGCAGCGGCAACGCACAAGCAGGCAATGCATCCCACTCACAGCATGGAGAGCGTCACACGATGAACACGGTAACCACGAAAGACGGCACGCGAATCTTCTTCAAGGACTGGGGCACCGGCAAGCCCGTTGTCTTCTCGCACGGCTGGCCGCTCGACGCCGATGCGTGGGACGCGCAAATGCTGTCCCTGGTGCAGAAGGGCTATCGCGTCATCGCTCACGACCGGCGCGGCCACGGCCGCTCGGATCAGCCGTCGCACGGCAACGACATGGACACCTACGCCGACGACCTGGCCGCGGTCATCGATGCGCTCGATCTGAAGGACGCGACGCTCGTCGGCCATTCGACGGGGGGCGGCGAGGTGGCCCACTACATCGGCCGCCACGGCACCGCGCGGGTGGCGAAGGCCGTGTTGATCGGCGCCGTTCCGCCGCTCATGCTCAAGACCGAAGGCAATCCGGACGGCCTGCCGATGTCGGTGTTCGACGGCATTCGCGCGAACGTGGCGTCGAACCGTTCGCAGTTCTATAAGGACCTTGCCGTGCCGTTCTACGGCTTCAACCGGCCCAATGCCGAAGTCTCGCAAGGCACGATCGACGAGTTCTGGCGCGAAGGCATGCTTGGTTCGATCCATGGCCAGTATGAATGCGTCAAACAATTCTCCGAAGTGGACTACACCGAGGACCTGAAGAAGATCGACGTGCCCACGCTGATCCTGCACGGCGACGACGACCAGATCGTGCCGATCGACGACTCGGCCCGCCTGTCGGCGAAGCTGGTGAAAAACGCCACGCTGAAGGTTTATCCTGGCGCACCGCACGGCATGTGCACGACTGAAGCGGCCAAGGTCAACGCCGATCTGCTCGAGTTTCTGCAAAGCTGATAACGGCCGGAGTGCCGGTTGTGGATGCAGTCGCACGGCGCAAGTTGAATACGTTGTAGACGCGGCGCGGCAGCCTGGCGGATTCACTTCGTCGGGCGCCGCGCCGCGTTGTTTGCCGGCTCGAATTAGCTTGTCCAAGATAGGTTGTCGGCGTTTTTGCTTTGCGTTCATACTCCCCGCCGAATGCGGGTTCAGAATTTCCATGCCGCATTCGCATGGCGCCATGGTTATCGCGACGGAGCACAGGTGTAATCAAAGGCCTACGGGTAGCCGCGCCGCATATGCGCGGCGGTGCGACAAAGTTAGTGCGACTGCCTTACTTTCGCGCCAGAGTTGCATCTCGCGGATTCGATCGGCTGTCATCGATCCTCAACTGCCCTTCGACCCGATGCCCGCACTACGGCTTCCAGAAGTGGAACCGCCATTCGAGCAGCCGTCTCGGCCGGCAAGTTCTCGCCCTTGCGGACCTTCGACGAGGCTTCCTTGCACGTCGGCGATGTGTCGGGTTGCCGCCATTAAAAGCGTCGCGCAGCAGAGGGCCGTTTCCTGCATTCGCGAACTCACAGTTTCGGTAAAGTCGAGATGTGGCGCGGTAGCGGTAGGTTCGGTTTGTCTGTTGCCGCCCCTTTCGTCTGGCGTGCCCGAGTAACCGTCGCCTTAGACCCGTTTCCACATCCCGCTCAGCGAACCGGACGCGCAGATCTCCCGCATCCGCAATACGATGGCCAAACCGTGAGGATGTATCATGACAGATACCGGCGTCTCCCATGTCGTCGTCAGGTAGCCAACACCTGTGCCGAGCGCCCAGCCGCCGAGAACGTTCCTCTGCCAATGGGCGTGCGATTTCATGCGAGCAAGGCCATCGTAGAACGGCGAAAGCTCATGCGCCCATACAGCAGGGTAGCGCCGTCCATAGTGGACGATTAAAGGCGTCACGAAGCTGGCCTGGAGCGTCACTTCGCCGCTCGGAAAATTTTGTCCTCCCTAAACCAGGCATTCATCGCCCCCGCGGCCCTTGGTCAGGCGCATGATCTCGACAAGTACGTCGCCCTGGCGGTAGTCGATGAACTTGTCAGCGCCCACTATTCGATCATTATGTAGGCAATCCTAGATAATCTACGAGCCGCCTCGTCCTGCCACTCTTATCGCGACACAACCCGCGGACGCGCCCGGCGCAAGCACGACAATGAGGCGATATGCACAACATAAAGTATTTCGAGGCCAATCGCCGCGCCACCTGGCTCGAGTTGTTCTTCGACCTGATTTTTGTGGTAGCGATCGGTGACGTAACGCATATCTTGAGCCACACGCACGATGGTCATCTTGACCCACTCCAGTTCTGGCAATACGTCCTGATTTTCATACCTTTGTGGTGGATTTGGGCCAGCCACACGATGTATGCCAATCGGTTCGATGCCGATGACCGGAAGCATCGGGTGGCAACCCTGTTCATCATGTTCCTGCTGATTATCATCTCAGGCTTGATCGACCAACGATTCCTGGCCAGCTTTGACGTTATCATCGTCTGCTACGCCGGTTCGAAATACATCGTCGCCATGATGTATTTCGTGTCCAAATACCGGCATAAGGAAAGCGAGGCACTCACAACGGCAGTTGGCTGGGTAATCGTCGCTGGCACCACCATCGGCCTCGCTTCGATCCTGTTCCCGGCGCCACAGCGATATGTCGTGTTTTACCTTGGAATACTGTTCGATCTGATTGTGTTCATCTTTTTTTTGCCGCGTCGTCTCCAAGGCATCCCAGCGCATACCGAACACCTGATCGAGCGTGTAGGTCTGCTCACGCTCATCATGCTGGGAGAGTCCGTTATCAGCCTGTCGACGGGACTGGCCAATATCAGCTGGACTGTGGAGAGGCTGGTGACCGCCGCCACCGGCTTCGTGACGATATCGAGCATCTGGTGGGTCTACTTTGACAGTTTTCACCTGCTGACCAAACAGAAGCTCGCGACCGGCCATTCGGTCCTGTACTCGCATTTTTTCGTTTTCATCGGCCTGTCGATCCTGGCCAGCCTGATCCGGCACGCGATCCTGGACGACATAGTGGTATCCGACTTCCGGGTGCTGTCGGTCATCGGCGCGGTCTGCTTTTTCATTGGCAAGCAGTACGGCTATTTCATGGAGCGTCCCGCGTTGCGGCGCCAACTGGTCGTCAACACCCTGATCGTATTCGTGTTGATCGGGTTTGCCCTGCTATTACCCAGAACCGGTTACATCCTGTTTGGTATTACCGCTGCGGTGATTTGTTATGCTTTCCTTAGTCTCAGATACCTGAACGTCCCGCCCCAGCGTCACGACCGTCCGCGCCACAGCGCTATCACAGGAGACTAGCCATGAGCGACACCGCAAGTTCTCCAGCCACGATGCGCGGCTGTGCCATCTGGGTCTGTGGAGACGTTCGGCCGCTCGTCGTCCTGCAGCGGCCGCTGTGCCCGCGTCAGACAAACGTCAGCTACGGCCGATCAAGCAACGTTCACTATCTTTAATTGAATGGCCGCTTCCTGAGTTGAGACGACGTCTGAGTGTCCCAGCGACGGTGCGGGCGAATGACGGTTCCTGGCCGACACGGGGCAGCACCGCGGCAGACCGATGCAGCACTGATTGGGCGACGATCTGATAGAACGCCCATACTCCCGCCGAAACTTCCGCCGCAGCAAAGCGAACGACGCCGGGTCCGGACTCGATCTCAAAGATCCGCGCTAAATGCCGTTGCGTTCGGTACTGTGGATGAGGCAACTCGATGGGCGGTTCCGGCGATCGCCCTCCATTCGAAACTCCATGGATTCAACGCGGGAGACGTCAACGACTTTTTCAACAGCATCGGCCGGGTTCTGTCCGACGACGCTCGGCGGAAGCCGGCGCCTTCCCGTCCCCAGTTAGTTTCTGCGAATGCCGCCACTGCGCTCCAGAGCGACCGTTCTGCCCCGCCGCTCGAACGCAACTAGACGTCACCGATTTGTGTCCCCGCCTGTCCATGCTCACAAAGGACTGTTCTGCGCATATCGAGCGAGCCGCTTGTCGATCCAACCCCGGTTCCTGGTGGCTTGTCACCCTCACCAGGTGCTATGTTAAGCACTGCGGGACTAATGGCGAAAATCAGTGATGGGACAGGAATAATGGCGAAAATTATCAATCTCTACCGCTATCCAATCAAGGGTCTCTCTCCCGAGCCCTTGACGAAAATGGCCGTCAGCCACGGGCAAGGACTGTCCTTCGACCGCGCATTCGCGCTGGCGCTCGGCACGACGCGTTTCGATCCGGAAGCCCCCGAGCCGCTCGACAAGGGCCATTTCCTGATGCTGCGCAAGAATGAAAAGCTTGCCGCGCTGGCGACGCGGCTGGATCCAGAGACCGGCACGCTAACCATTCGCTATCGCGGTGAGCTTGTGCTTGAGGCGGCGACGACGAGTGCTGCGGGCCGCGAGGCGATCGAGGATTTCATGGCGGCTTATCTGGGCGAAGCGACTGAAGGCCGCCCCCGCCTCGTCTCGGCCGCAGGCCACAAATTCACGGATGTCGGCGTGGTCTCGCCAGTCATGATGAAAGCGATCTCGGTGATCAACCTGGCCTCCGTGCGGGCGCTTGAGGAGGCGACCGGGACTTCCGTGCACCCCCTGCGCTTTCGCGCCAACATCTATCTCGACGGCGTGCCTGCCTGGGCGGAGCTCAACTGGCTCGGTCGGGAAGTCGAGATTGGCGGGGTACGCTTTCGCGGGGCCCTACCGACGCGGCGCTGTGCCGCCATCAACGTCAATCCCGAGACCGCCACACGCGACGCCAATCTGCCGAAAGCGATCATGCAGCATTTCGGCCATGCCGATCTCGGCATTTATCTTGAGGTGCTGAGCGACGGCGTCTGTTCGGTCGGCGATGCGGTGACGGTCGTCGCCGCCTGACGAGCCCGGAGGGGTAATCAGGGTTTCGAGATTCTGTTCGTCGGACCAGCGCTTCACTTCCGGCTTCCTTCGGATTCCAGGTTGCCCGCAGCACCGTTGCCTTTCGCTAACTTCCCCTTGTCGGGCCCGACGCGGTTTGGCCGAACCCGGAAGTTAGTCGCAAGCCGCACCGCCAACGGCGTCGAACTTCGGCTCTCGACCCGTATCGGCTGTCGGGAACGGTGCGGCATCAAGGGCCGCGGCTGATGATCTTCGGACCTTGCTTCGCTCCGGTTCACAGCCTGTGTGGGCCACGCGATGTCATCTTCAGATCGTCCTCCTCGCGCACTACCATTCCTTTACGAACTGATGACCTTGACGCGATTTGACGGCACTCGGCAGGCTATGCCGCGGCGCCCAATCGGGCCGCAAACCCTCATCTGCGCGAAATCTGTGTGAGATACGGAATAACTCCGCATCTGACAGGTTCACTCCAATGAGACACCTGTTTATAACAACGGGAGAACCATCGTGCGTACCCCAAGCCCCCGTACCGCGCTGACGATCCTGAGCGTCGTCATTGTTCTGGCGATCTCGGCGCTTTGCGACTCACCTGCCTTCACTGCCGGCTTACAGACCGACGGTACGTCCAACGAAACCCCCTTCCTGGCGGAGAACAATACCGCCATGACAAGGATGATGGACGGCATGTCGACGAGACCGACAGGCAACGTTGATCGCGATTTTGTCGCAATGATGGTGCCTCACCATCAAGGTGCCATCGACATGGCGCAGGCCGAACTGCGTTACGGTCACAACGAACAGTTACGCCGCATCGCGCAAGAGATCGTCGTCGAGCAACAACAGGAAATTGTCGCCATGCGCGTCGCACTCGGGCAGCCATTGCCGCCACCTGCCGCCGCCCCGGACCAGCAAAAGCCGGCGTCTATGCCTGTCGCACCTGTTCACCGGCCGTCCGACCACGGCATGCAAATGAACACGCCAAACCCTATGCAGGAGGACCAGCAATGAAACGCCAATCAAGAATCACCATCGCGTTGTCTGCAGCCATGCTGGTGGCGACTCAGCTCGCGTGCGCTGGGCAGGCCCCTGGATCGCAGTCCGATCCTGACATTCCCGTAAGCCATCACGACCGCGTTTACGCCGCTGAGCAGTTTTCGAACACAGTGTCGGTGATCGACCCGGCCGACACTACGCTGCTCGGCCTGATTCGGCTCGGCGATCCCTCGCCGGGCAATTTCAGTCCGTTGTATAAAGGTCAATTACTTGTGCACGGCATGGGTTTCTCGCCGGACCATCACACGATTGCGGTTGTCTCGATCGGATCGAACTCGGTTTCATTCATCGACACGCAGACTAACGCCGTCAAGCATGTCACCTACGTTGGCCGCTCGCCTCACGAGGCTTTCTTCACGCCCGACGGAAAGGAGGTCTGGGTGACCGTGCGTGGTGAAAACTACGTCGCGGTACTTGACGGAAAAACGTATGAGGAGAAAACACGCATTACTGTCCCGGCTGGCCCCGGAATGCAGATATTCTCGCCGGACGGGAAATACGGTTATGTCTGCTCGTCCTTCAACCCGGAGATCGAGGTGGTGTCCGTGGCCGACCACAAGATCGTCGGCACGGTCCAGCAGGCCAGCCCTTTTTGTCCCGACCTGGCGGCGACGCCTGACGGCAAGCAGGTCTGGTTCACGCTCAAGGACACCGGCAGGGTCCAGGTGTTCGATGCAAGGCCGCCATTCGCGCTGATCAGGACGCTCGACACAGGCCCAATCACGAATCACGTGAACATCGTACATAACGACAAGGGCACGTTCGCGTACGTCTCCGTTGGGGGCTTGAATGTGATCAAGGTGTTTCGAACTGACAACTTTTCGCAGGTCGCGACGATACCTGTCGGCAACTTGCCGCACGGGCTCTGGCCGTCGGGCGACGGCAGCCGCATCTATGTCGGGCTGGAGAACGCCGACGCGATGGCTGCGATCGACACACTGAGCAACAAGGTCATCGCGACTGTGCCCATTGGCCAGGCGCCGCAGGCCGTCACCTATGTGCCGAATGCGGTGCCGGAAGGTGATGGTACGCAGAATCTGCAGACGTTGGGACTCGCTGGTCAGAGCGTCCACCTTGCACTGGTGCCGGCAGGCGCGGGCAAGATGGCGGACGTCACCCATGCACCTACGACTGTCGCGTTGTTCGACCAGGGCCTGGTGCAGGTTCTCCAGGCCGCTGTCACTGGTCTTCAACCGAAGCAACCCTATGTTCTAGGTCTTGCCGATAACCCCGACGGCACGGGTGACCTGCAAGTGCTCGCGAATTTCATGTCCAATCCGGCCGGCTCGGCGATCGTCAACGCTCTCGGGCAGATTCGCCAACTGGTCACACCAGGAATGGGCCATGCCGCTGACAAGCGCCGCTACCTCGTTGTCGCCCCGCAAGCGTCGGGTAAGCCAGGTGCCCCCGTACAGGTGCAGTCGCCGTAACCGGTTCCGCCGCCACGTCTCGTTCGCGGTGGCGGAACGGTGTGCGGTGCGGCTATCTGATTCTGGTAGTCACGGGAGCGATCCCGTCGCGGCGGCGAATTGAACGACCTGCTCCTGAGTGGAACAGACGCCGGAACGTCTGAGCGACGGCATGAGGGAACGACGCTTCATGGCCGGGTCCTGCCTGTTGGGGATCCGCAGGACATGACCCGTTCGAATCAGTCCCGCTTCGCAATCACACCTCCGCTACAGGACAATCATCTCGGCGGAGTGGTAACGTCGCGTCGACAGAACCCCGCGTTTGTAAGGTCCCTGTGCCACACTTTGATGTCAACCTATCGTCGACGCAGGTGAATGCGATGGATCAGCTACATACTGCCATGACTGCCCCCATTCTTTGCGCCGACTCGGCGGTGTGGTTTTCCGCCTATGGGTTCGGCTGGGGATACTGCGCTTTCGCGCTGCCGTTTGAAGTCGTTAGTGAAGAGCTTGGCGCTCGCAATGAAACCGTCCAACAGGTGCGACTCGCGTTCGAGTTGAACAAACGACGAATTCTAAGTACCGTGCAACAATATGAAGCAGCATCTGCAACAGGCGAGCGCATAACGCTCTCGGTCGCGGATCTTCAGCGCCGGACGCCCGAACTCGTTTACTTCGGAGCATAAATGCCGACAGATCGCGCTTGGCCGCCCCCTGCCTGACGGCGATCGGCCGCACGCGACCCACAGCCGCCCTTCAATCCTACGCAGTCTGAACGGCTGCTCACAGCGCGTATCTGCCCGATAGCCGTATCATCGCTCGACCTGAGTTGCACTTGACGTTTAGATCTGAGCGAGCAGTCAGCGCAAGAGGTGTCGTCAATCAGCACGTCCCTCGAGGTCTAGCGTTGCGTTGTCGGTTGAAAAATTCGGCGGTTCTCGATGACATAATCGCGCACTGAAATCGGCTTTCGACCGGTAAGCTGTTCGACGATGTCGTTCGCGCCGGCGAATTCGCCCGCCTGGTAACCGCGATACACCGACGTAATGTGCTGGATGAAATGTGCCGATAAGCCGATTTGCTCAAGGCGCGCCTCAAATGAATCGAGGCTTTCCGGCTCGTAGCGCACGGGGCGGCCGAGCGCGTCGCCAACTATCTTGGCCACCTGCTCGTGATTCAGTTCTTCGGCACCGAATAATGGGTATGTCTTGCCCGCATGAGACTCGGGATCTAACAGGATGCATGCAATCACCCGCCCTTGGTCGGCGGCGGCGATCGGCGCGTGACGACCATCAGCGGCAGGCACGCGCAGCAAGTCATGATTCGCGATTTGCGAGAGCTGAAACCCGTAGGTCAGCCATTCCATAAACAATGTCGGCCGCAAATGCGTGACCGGAACGCCGGCCCAATCGAACACACGCTCGCCATACCAGTGCGCGAGCGAGGCCTGGCTGCGCGCATGGGCGCTCGCGGAAATCTGCGACATGTTGACAATCGAGCAAACGCCTGCGAGCTTTGCGGCGTTCGCAAAATAGGCGGTCGCATCGACGAGTTGCGCTTGCATGATCGGGTAGACGAAGTACGCACCAGTCACGTCTCGCAGCGCCGCTTGAACAGCATGACTGTCCAGCAGATCGCCAACAACGACTTCAATGTCTTTTGCCCGCAGTGCGGAGGCGCGCTCGTCGTCGCGATGGACCAGGGCTCGCACGCGCGCGCCCTTCGATAGCAGTTCGTCAATCGCGGCGCCGCCCGTGGCGCCTGTGGCGCCCGTAACCAGATACAGATCATGCTTCATCTCATACTCCAGGTTGGAGGGAAGAGGCACGCTGAGCTCTTCACTCGTCGACATATGGGACAGCGGTAGGTATTCAGGACAGACTCTGGGATTTACCAGCTCTCGCATCCCGTGGATTCGTCAAACTGTCGACTCGCGCAAAGGTGCGGCAGGAACGACAGTTTTGATGTGGCCGGTTTTGACGTCATAGACCAGACCCGACACGATCAGGCTATCCGGGAGCTCTTTGTTCGCCCTGAGTGCGGCGACGTCGAGAGCCACTGCCTCGTACGGCTGCGTGATTGCGAGATCATCGAGCCCGGCCATATCTACACCAAGATGCTTCGCGAGCAACGCAGGTGCATGCTTATGGCAGCCGATGATCCCGCAATCGGTATGCTGGAGCAGGACGAGATTGCGCGCACCGTCGGGGCGTCCCGCTGCTTTGGCGACGACACTCAGCACGGCCAGCGTTTCAAGCAGCGAATTGTTGATGCGGCCACCGACGTTACGGATCACGGCCGCTTCGCCCTGCTTCAAGCCCAGCACGTTGGCGGGATCGACGCGAGGATCGACGCAGCCGACGACGACCGTTCCCGTCGATGGCATCATCTTGAGTTCGGGTGCGAACGCGGTGTTAGCGAAGTCGGCGTTGCGCTCCAGCATGACGTCGTTAAAGTCCATTTTCTTTACTCCTGCGCGTTTGGGGCAGAATTGCCCGGTTGAATTCCATTTGTCGGTTGCATCGAAATCGCGCGACTCCACGTGTGGCTCACGCGAGTGCTTCCAAAGGCGTGGCTGGCTCTTCACCCGGCGCGAGTAACGCTCGCTCGATCACGTGTGTCTTCGGCGTGCGGTCGATCACCAGCCCGAGCACGTCTGGACGGCTGTAATGACCGCGCGAGTCCATCATGCGTTTGCGCTTGTCGATCTGCCAGAAATCCAGATCCGCAATGATCTCGCCTTCCCCTTCACGCAGCGGTTCGCCGCCCATGTACTCTCCCTCCGGCGAAATGATTGCAGTGAAACAGCCGCTGGAGATTGGGCCAATCTGGTTTGTGTTGGTATCTTGCAGAATCTGCTGTTGTTGTTCGGGAGTCAGCCACGCAGTCGCGTTGACCACGAAGGCCCCGGCCTCCAGCGCGTGCTGGCGGATGTTTACGGAAATCTGCTCCGAGAAAAGATCACCTGCGAACGAACCAGGATACATGGCCGAATGGATTTCCTCGCCATCGGCCATCAGCGCGTAGCGTGCAAGCGGGTTGTAGTGCTCCCAGCAGGCCAGCTGGCCAACGCGGCCCACGGCGGTATCGATTGCACGCAGGCCTGAGCCATCGCCCATTCCCCAGACCATTCGCTCGTGATAAGTCGGCGAGAGCTTCCGGCGCCGCTGCACGAGCGTGCCATCGGCATCGAACAGGAGTTGCGTGTTGTAGATCGTGCCGCCGTCGCGTTCATTGACGCCAATCGACACCACCATTCCAGCCTGGCGTGCCGCCTCGCCGATTGCGCGAGTCGTGTCGGACGGGACAGTCACCGCCTGCTCGAGCAGCTTGTAATGCTCGGCACCCATGGCGAATGGCGATTCGATGAATGAGAAGTACGGATAATAGGGAACGACAGTCTCGGGGAACGTCGCGAACTGGACGCCCTGCTTGCCGAGCTCCAGAATTTTTCTGACGACTTTATCGACAGTACCTTCCCGGCTATAGAGGACAGGCGCGATCTGGACGGCTGCGGCACGGATGATTTTCGACATGATGATGTTCCTTTCGCTGGCTGCGATGCGGATAACAGAAGTGCTTGTACCTTAACGTCGCGGGCCATTACGATCCATGTCGTTGTTGCCACCATTCATGACATCCGTCGCCGTGGAGCAGTAAGCTCACTACTTAGATTCATCAGTCTGCTATTGGGGAATTCAACCCAGACGGCGCTCATTCAGACCATGTTCATACTGCGAACGGCAGGATCAGATATGCACCGGATTGGCTTTATAGTGCCGAGAAGATTTCAGATGATGAGCCTCGCGGCTCTGACGGTGTTCGAGATCGCGAACATGCCGCCGAGAGGCCCGTGCTACGAGGTCCATCTCCTGTCTGAACGCGGTGGTCCTGTTGTATCTTCGGGTGGCATGACATTGGAAACCGAGGCGTTTGGCGAGCCGGCATTCGACACCGTCATCGTGGGCTCGATCACTGAAATGAAAATGCCATCTTCCGACGCACCTGTGGTTGCGTTCGTCAAAGAGGCAGCGAAGGCATCCAGACGGATAAGCTCGATCTGCAGCGGCGCGTTTGTCCTCGCCGAGGCAGGACTACTGGATGGCAGACGCGCAACCATGCATTGGGCTCACGCGTCCGAATTCAGGGCACGCTTCCCGAATGTCCGCACAGAAGAAGATCGGATATTTGTCAACGATGGTCCGTTCTGGACTTCGGCGGGAATGACAGCGGGCATCGACCTCGCCCTGGCGTTGCTCGACAGCGACCTCGGCCCCGATGTCGCAAAAATGGTTGCCAGACTGCTTGTCATGAATCAGCGTCGACTGGGTGGTCAGCTGCAGCACTCCGCACTGCTGGACATGACACCCAAATCGGATCGGATCGAACTGGTCCTCGCGCACATTCGCCGCAACCTGCGCAATCCCCTCACCATCGAAGAGCTTGCGGAAGTAGCGAACCTCAGCCCTCGCCAGTTCAGCCGCGCATTCGTGGCCGAGACGGGTCAGTCGCCTGCCAAAGCTGTCGAACAGCTTCGTCTGGAAGCAGCCAGGTTCATGATTGAGCAAGGCCGCCACACTATCAACGTCGTGGCACAGGAAACGGGTTTCGCGGATCGGGAACGGATGCGCCGCGCGTTCGTCCGCACGTATGGGGTACCTGCTGATATTCTGCGCAGGAGCGCCCGGGGGAACCCGCCGCCGGCTACTGAAGTCGCTGCGGCGTAGCGACCTTGGCCCACGCGCGGCTCATCCACAGATGGCCGATGTCCGAGCGAAGGAGACGTTCGAGTGTCCGCATCTCGGCAACGACGAGCGGCCAATATTGGCCGACTTCTGTCCGACTCGGCCTCGGCGCAGTAGATGCTCACGCTACCAGACAATGTAGTCCAGTCATACCAACCTTGTCGCTCAGTCGCACAACTGCGGCGGCAGTCGCACTCACTCTGTCGCCCTACGCCATCGATATCTGTTACGCCTATATGTCAGCGCAAAAATAAATCATTTCGGCAAGCTGAAAAAAATAAAACCGGCTGCGCCAACGATAAGGCGCGACACCACGCCTGAACGCTCCAGAGCCCACGCGTTCGCATCAAATATGTCCTTCTGCCTGTTATTAAAGCACCGACCATTTAACTCCGCACTATCACCTTCCGCGCCGATTAAGCCATAATCCCGCTTGCTTACATTTTTTAATTTTCAGGTAAATTGCTAAAAGCAGTGCGACCGCTGCGCGACGATCGAGGTGCCCCATCATGTTGAACGCCACACTGACCGCCACCACCGCCCCGGCCGCACGATCCAAAGACTCGCTTGGATGCCTCTCGAACCAGCTCGGCCGGGACCTCGAACTCGACACGGGCGAGTTCAAGTTTTATCGCAAGTCCACCGCGGACGACAAACCAAGCGCGGTCGCCATGCACGGTTCCGATCGCGGCTTCCTGATCGGCGTGTCGCTCAAGCCTGGCCACCGGCGGCGCATTTATTCGGCGCACCGTTGGACGACCCACGACTTCGGCCAGGATAGCGTCTATATCCGCGACTTCGCGGACGACTACCAGGCCGATCTGCAACGCGGATTCGATTTCGTGCTGATCGAACTGTCGCGTGCTTTCATCGCGAACGCCTGTTATGAGCGCAACGGTTCAAACGTGCCGCGCCTCGCCACGCTCGCCGGTCGCCACGATCCAACGCTCGGCCACTTCGCGCAGATCCTCTCGCTCACGCTGGATCGCAAGAGCGACGCAAGCCCGCTCTTTGTCGAACAGTTAGGTCTCGCTATCGGCACACATCTGCTCGATCGATACGGCGACACGGCGTGCTCGTCCTTCAGCAAGACCCGGCGCCTTTCGAGCTTGCAGGAAACGCGCGCCAAAGACATGTTGCTCGCCAAGTCGCAAGGCAACGTGTCGATCGAAGAAATCGCCAACGCGTGCAACCTCTCGCGCAGCTACTTCATTCGCGCCTTTCGCGAAACCACGCATCGCACGCCGCATCAATGGCTGCTCGAACGGCGCATCGACCGGGCTCGCGATCTCCTGAGAAAT
Organism: Paraburkholderia sp. BL17N1; assembly: GCF_003634175.1. NCBI lineage: Bacteria > Pseudomonadati > Pseudomonadota > Betaproteobacteria > Burkholderiales > Burkholderiaceae > Paraburkholderia > Paraburkholderia sp. BL17N1. The sequence goes on along the minus strand of NZ_RBIW01000002.1, from coordinate 2,174,910 downwards.
TCGGACTATTCCCTTTCCCAAATCGCCATTGCATGCGGCTTCTCCGACCAGAGCCATTTCACGCGGACCTTCTCGCAACTGGTCGGCACGCCGCCCGGCACATGGCGCAGACAGGCCGCCGGCTGAGCGGCCGGACGTCGAACACACGCCGCTGACGGCGCCTACCGCCTCGCGAACCATGCCGCTTTTGCAACGAACGAACGGTATTCGCACGCACCGTTAGACTTTCCTACAAAGCATCGCACTAACCGACAAGACGCGCGTGATTTGCCAAGGTACTTTCGAGCCCATCGACGATGGCTGTTCGAGCCTGCGCCGCCGCAGCAAGGACATGCAAGGCGCTCACTGACCACCGAGCGGCACATCGCCCTCTCACGCTCATTGTCCCGGGACTTGAAAACGACATGATTGAACTAGGCCGCTTTCAAATCGATCTGGAAATGCGCATCGTGCGGCGAGACGGCGAAGCGCTGCATCTCGGCTCACGCGCCTTCGACATTCTCGCCGTCATCGTGTCCGCCGCCGGCCGTCTCGTCACGAAAGACGAATTGATGAATGCGGTCTGGCCGAACACCGTGGTGGAGGAGAACAACATCCAGGTGCATCTGTCAGCGTTGCGCAAAATTCTCGGCGCGGACCGGCATCTGATTCTCACCGTGCCCGGCCGCGGCTATCAGCTTGTGCATCGGCAAAAGCCGGCCCCTGTGCGGCCCGCCGATCAGGTTTGCGCCGGGCGTCCTTTGCCTTCGCCCAAAAGCCGCCTCGTGGGCCGCGACGCGGCAGTCGAACAACTCCGCGCGATGCTGCACGACGCGCACGTGCTGACGCTGGTGGGCGCGGGCGGCATCGGCAAAACCAGTCTCGCGATCGAAGCCGCGCGTCAAGCCGAAGAGAATTTCGCCGAGCCAACCTGCTTCGTCGAACTGGCCACGCTGACCACGTATGACGGCGTACTCGGCGCCATTGCGGAAGGCTGCGGACTGCTCACGGAAGGCGCGACGCCCACCGTCACGCAACTCGCCGCGGCGCTCGCGCACAGGCATCGGCTACTGGTGCTCGACAATGCCGAGCATGTGATTGGTTTCGTGGCCGAAATCGTGGAAGCATTGACAGCGGAAAGCGATTCGCTGCGTGTGCTCGTGACGAGCCGTGAACCGCTGCGCATCATGCCCGAAACCGTATTTCGCGTGGATCCCCTGGACGTACCGCGCTTGCATTGCACCGATGCGGAGATCCTGCAACAGTCGGCCGTGAATCTGTTTCTGCTGCGCGCCAACTCATTGCAGTACAAGGTGGGGGCCGAGAGCGCCGAATTGCGGCTGGTCGGCGAGATTTGCCGCCGGCTGGACGGCATTCCACTCGCGATCGAACTGGCGGCGGCGCGCGTCGCGGCGCTCGGCGTGGAAGGCGTGCATCGGCGGCTGGACGATCGCATGGCGATTCTCGCGGGCGGCTACCGCACCGCGCTGCCGCGCCATCAGACCTTGCGCGCCACCTTCGACTGGAGCTTCGCATTACTCGACGAAGACGCGCAGTCTCTCTTCCGGCGGATCGCAGTGTTCGGCGGCGTGTTCACGTTCGAGGCCATGTGCGCGGTCGTGTGCGATTCCACGTTGACGATCGCGAACGCGATCAGCGGGATCAGCGAACTGCTGGCCAAATCGCTCGCCAACGTCGAGTTCGACGGGCCGGTCGCCAAGTACCGGCTGCCCGAATCGACGCGAGCCTACGCGTTGGAAAAACTGCAGTCCGAAGGCGAGCGCCCGGCGTTCGCTTCGCGCCACGCGCGCTATCTGTCCACCTGCTTTCAGTTGCGCACGGCGCCGGCCGTGCCGCGCGACGCCGTGCGCGCCACGATTCTCCACCACTCATTCGACGACGCGCGCAGCGCGTTCGACTGGGCCTTCTCCCCCGAAGGCGATGTGTGTCTCGGCGTCGATCTCGCGTCCAACCTCGCCGATGCGCTACTCGACGGCGGCATGATCGCGGAGGCCTGCGCACGCGCCGAACGGGCGGTCGGCGTACTCGACCAGCTTCCGGTCGGCACGGTGGGCGCCGCCTGCGAGATGCGGCTGCGCGCGGCGTTGGCGACGGCCTTGCCGTCGGTTCACGGGTGCGTGGCGCGTTCGGCCGAACTGTGGCGCGATGTCTTCGCGCTGGCGATCGCGAGCGGCGACCGCGCGTTTCAGGCGCGCGCGCTGTGGGGCCTATGGAACATGATGCTCTCCAGCAGCAACATCCACGAATCGATGAAGTTCGCGCGGCAATTGCAGCGTCTCGCCGAAGACGAAAGCAATGCATGGCAAGCCGTTCTGGGCGACCAGGCAGTGGCCATATCGCAGCATTGTCTCGGGCAGCACGCGGAGGCCAAACGGAGACTGCTGGGCGCGCGCGAACGCTTTGCGCAACTTGAGGGCGAGTCGCAGCGGGACAGCGCGTTCGCCGTCGATCCGCTCGTCTATTGCAATGGGACGCTCGCGCGGATCGCCTGGCTTCAGGGCCAGCCTGGTGAGGCCATGACGCTGGTCGATACGCTCGTGAGCCGGGTTCGCCCGGAAACGATGGAGCCATCGCTCACGCACATGCTCGGCGCCGTGGCCGCGCCGCTCGCGCTGCTGTCAGGCGATCTGAGCCGCGCCGGGGCGTACCTGGAGATCATGCGCTCGCAGGCAGCGCTGCATCGCTTCGACGCGTGGGTGGAGTATTGCGGCTGCCTGAGCGCTTACCGCGACATCCTCGACGGACAGGTGGCGCCGGCGCTGCCGATCCTGGCCGCATCGCTCGATGCGTTGATTGCGCGCGGCTTCAGGCGCCTCGTTACGTTGTTTGTCGTCGTGCATGCGGAGGCGCTCGTGAGCGTGGGACGCACTCGCGAAGCGACCAGCCGTCTGAACGACGCGCTGGCGTTTTGCCAGCATCACGGTGAACTGATGTTTGTGCCGGAAATCTGGCGTGTGCTCGGGATCGCCGCGCACGCTGAAGCCGGTGTGCAAGCCGGTGCCGGCGAAGAATTCAGCGACAGGCTCACTCACGCGCTCACCTGTTTCGCGACGGCACTCGAAATGTCCCGCGCGCAGGGCGCGAGAATGTGGGAGCTGCGCGCGTCGCTGGCCATGGCGGCACTGCTGCGCGACCAAGGCCGGAGTGACGAAGCGATCGAAGTGCTGGAACAGATCGCGCCGTATTTCGACGCGTCGGCCAGCGCCGCCGATGTGCGCTCGCTGTTCACGATGATCAGGGCGCTGCGCTCACGTCACGGCAAGACACTGCAACCAGCAGTGTTCGAAATGCCGCGGCATGAAGCGCATCGGTTTAGCGATTCCATCGAACGCGTCGGCTAGGCGCGCTACCTGCTGTTGAGTTGCGCGACGGCGGCGCGCACCTCACCGCTGCAGTTCAGCAAACAACCAGTCCTGAAAGTTGCGCAGCTTCGGCAAATCCGCACGCGACTTCAACAGATTCAGCGTGTAGCCATGCACGTTCAGGCCATCCACGCCGAACGGCGCGACCAGTCGCCCGGTTTCCAACTCGCGCTGCGCAAGCAGCAGACTCTCCAGACACACACCCAGTCCATCCACCGCCGCGCTCAACGCCATGAACGAGCGGTCGAAACGCGGCCCGCGTCCAATATCGATCCGCGTCTTACGATGCAAACGCATCCAGTCCCGCCAGCCGACCAGGCAGCCCTCGCTATGAATCAACGGATGGTGCTGCAAGTCCGCGACGCTACGCAGCGGATAGTCGCCGCTCATCAGCGCGGGCGCGCATAGCGGCACGATCGTCTCCGGCGGCAATTCCAGCACCAGCGTGCCGGCCGGTTGCAGCTTGCGCGGACCATAGCGGATGTCGATATCGACCGCTTCCGAAATCAGGTCCGCCGCTTCCGATGACGCATTCAAACGCACGTCGATATCGGTATGCGCCGCGCTGAAACGCGCGATGCGCGGCATCAGCCATTGGGTCGCGAAACTCGGCGTGCAGTGAATCGTGAGGATGTCGCTCTTCGCCACGCGGCCGATCTCGCGCGTAGCCGCGTCGATGCGCGCGAATGCCGAGCTGATTTCCTCTGCGTATTGCCTTCCCGAGTCCGTCAACAGCACCGTGCGATGCAGCCGATGGAACAGACGAATGCTCAATTGCTCTTCGAGCAGCTTGATTTGATGGCTAACCGCCGAGGGCGTCACGAACAGTTCTTCTGCTGCGAGCGCGAACGACGAGAGCCGGGCGGCTGCTTCGAAGGCTTGTATCGACTTGAGCGTAACGCGATTGTGCATGGCAGCATCCACGTGAATTCAATTCATCTATCGGCCATCTTAATTCGTTTGAGCGATATCTGGTGTCCGATTACGCTTGTCATCACTGGCTGCGGCATGGAATGCAGCCCACGCAAAACAGGAGACGAGACAGTGAATCCCAGAGAACCCGCACCGTACCCCCAGCTCGCGGAGCACGCCTACCAGATCCGCCGCAACGCGCTGCGCATGGGAGAGGTGCAAGGGCAAGGCTATATCGGCCAGGCGCTCGACATTGCCGACGTGCTGGCGGTCGCCTATTTCCGCGCCATGCGTTATCGCGCCGACGATCCCGACTGGGAAGGCCGCGACCGCTTTCTGCTTTCCAACGGCCACTACGCGATCGCGCTGTACGCGGCGCTGATCGAAGCCGGCATCATCGCCGACGAAGAACTGGAGACCTACGGCAGCGACGACAGCCGCCTGCCGATGTCCGGCATGGCGAGCTACACGCCCGGCATGGAGATGTCCGGCGGCTCGCTCGGCCAGGGGCTGACGATCGCGGTCGGCCGCTGCCTGGGTCTGAAGCGCAAGGGTTCGGACGCCACCGTCTACACGCTGTTTTCGGACGGCGAACTCGACGAAGGCGCGGTGTGGGAAGGCCTGATGTCCGCCGCGCACTGGAAGCTCGACAACCTGATCGCAATGGTCGATGTCAACAACCAGCAGGCCGACGGGCCATCTTCGGCGGTCATGGCATTCGAGCCGCTGGTCGACAAGCTGCTCGCGTTCGGCTGGTTCGTGCAGCGTGTGGACGGCAACGATCTCGCGGCTGTGGTCGCCGCGTTCGATGCAGCGCGCGCGCATCCCGAAGCGCAGCCGCGCATCATCGTCTGCGATACGCGCATGGGTTGCGGCGTGCCGTTCCTCGAAGCACGCGAGAAGAACCACTTTATCCGCGTCGATGCGCACGAGTGGCAACTCGCGCTGCAGGCGCTCGAAGCCGGGAGAACCGTATGAGCGCCGCCGCACCGAAACCGCGTCTGAAGACTTCGGCGATGATCGCCTCGATCGCCGGCGAAGGCCAGATCACCCGCTCCGCTCCGTTCGGCCACGCGCTGGTGGAGCTGGCGCGCAACCGGCCCGAAGTGGTCGGCATGACCGCCGACCTCGGCAAATACACCGACCTGCATCTATTCGCGAAGGAATTTCCCGAGCGTTTCTATCAGATGGGCATGGCCGAACAACTGTTGATGGGCGCAGCCGCCGGCATGGCGCACGAAGGCGCGCAGCCGTTCGTCACCACGTATGCGGTGTTCGCCGCGCGCCGCGCGTACGACTTCATTCATCAGGCGATCGCCGAGGACAACCTCGACGTCAAGCTGGTGTGCGCGCTGCCCGGCCTCACGACCGGCTACGGTCCAAGTCACCAGGCGGCAGAAGACCTCGCTCTGTTCCGCGCGATGCCGAACCTCACGGTGATCGACCCGTGCGACGCACTCGAAATCGAGCAGATGGTGCCGGCCATTGCCGACCATCGCGGCCCGGTGTACGCGCGGCTTTTGCGCGGCAACGTGCCGGTCGTGCTCGACGAATACGACTATCAGTTCGAACTCGGCAAGGCGAAGCTGCTGCGCGACGGCGCCGAAGTGCTGATCATCTCGTCGGGGATCATGACGATGCGCGCGCTCGAAACGGCCACGGCGCTCGCCGCCGACCGCATCGACGTGGGCGTGCTGCACGTGCCGACCATCAAGCCGCTCGATGCCGTCACACTGCTGCGCGAAGCGCGCCGTCCGGGGCGCCTCGTGATCGTCGCGGAGAACCATACCGTGATCGGCGGCCTCGGCGAGGCGGTCGCCACCGTGCTGCTCACCAACGGCGTCACCCCGCCCTTCCGTCAGATCGGCCTGCCCGACGCTTTCCTCGACGCCGGCGCGCTGCCGACGCTGCACGACCGCTACGGCATTTCGACCGAAGCGATGTGCGACACGATCAAAGGCTGGCTGCGCTAGGCGTCGATTTCATCAGTACAAGCAAGTGTAGTCACCGATAGCAAAGACAGTAGCAAACCATAAACATCACATTCAGGAGATCCGCAACATGTCAGAGTCACGTCTTCTCGACGGCAAGGTCGCCGTTATTTCCGGCGGCGCGTCGCCGCGCGGCATCGGCATGGCGACCGCACGCAAGTTTGCCGCTCATGGCGCGCGCATCGCCATTTTCGATCTCGACGAAAACGCCGCTATAGAGGCTGCGGCGTCGATCGGGCCGGAGCATCGCGGCTATGTGTGCAATGTCACCGACCGTGGCGCATGCCAGGCCGCCGTCGAGCGCACCGTCGCCGATTTCGGTTCGATCGATATCCTGATCAATAACGCCGGCATCACCCAGGCGGCCAAATTCCTCGACATCGACCCGGAAAGCTGGGACCGCATTCTCGACGTCAACCTGCGTGGCGTGCTGTATCTGTCGCAAGCGGTCGTGCCGCAAATGAAGAAGCAGAAGAGCGGTTCGATCGGCTGCATGTCGTCGGTATCGGCGCAGCGCGGCGGCGGCATTCTCGGCGGCCCGCATTATTCGGCGGCCAAGGCCGGCGTGCTCGGTCTGGCGAAAGCGATGGCGCGCGAACTCGGCAACGACGGCATTCGCGTGAACTGCGTGACGCCAGGCCTGATCCAGACCGACATCAACGCCGGCAAGATTAGCGACGACAAACGCGTCGAAATTCTTTCGGGCATTCCGCTGAATCGCCTCGGCGTACCCGACGATGTGGCCGGCGCGTTCCTGTTCCTCGCGTCGGACCTGTCGTCGTATATCACCGGCGCGGTGATCGACGTGAACGGCGGCATGCTGATTCACGGCTGATTCAACGCCGATTCGTCCAGCAGGACAGGCTGCGCGGCGGGAGGCCGGCGGCCTCGATGGAGACCTCGTAGTAGAGAACAAACGGACGCGGCGCGCGACACGTGCAGCCCCCGCGCTCGCGACCCCAGAAAACATAACGACACGCCACATTGGAGGAAGACACCATGACTACCCGTTCGAACGCCCCGCAGGGCATCAGCCGCCGCACCTTTCTGAAAGCCGGCGCGACCTTGTCCGCAGCCGTGCCGTTGTGGAGCGTCTCGCGGCGCGCCATGGCGGCGCCCGAGTTCTCGTACAAACTCGCCACCGGCCAGGACCCGACGCATCCGGTCAATATCCGCGCTCAGGAGGCGATCAATCACATTCGCGAAGCGACCAACGGCCGCCTCGACATCAAGCTGTTTCCGCAGAACCAGCTCGGCTCCGACACCGACCTCCTCTCACAAGTGCGCAACGGCGGTGTGGAGTTTTTCAACCAGGCCTCGTCGATTCTCGCCACGCTCACGCCGGCCGCGGGCATCGTCAATACCGGCTTCGCGTTCAAGGACTACGACGCGGTGTGGAAAGCCATGGACGGCGACCTAGGCAATTACATTCGCGGGCAGATCGGCAAGTCCGGACTCGTTTCGGTCAGCAAGGTGTGGGACAACGGCTTCCGGCAGATCAGCTCGTCCACGCGCGCGCTGCGTGCGCCGGCCGATCTGAAAGGCTTCAAGATCCGCGTGCCGCAAGCGCCGATGCTGACTTCGCTGTTCAAGGCGCTCGACGCGGGCCCCGCGCCGATCAACTTCAATGAACTCTATTCGGCCTTGCAGACCGGTGTGGTGGAAGGCCAGGAAAATCCGCTGCCGATCATCGCCACGGCCAAGCTCTATGAAGTGCAGAAGTACATCAGCCTCACTTCGCACGTGTGGGACGGTTACTGGATTCTCGGCAACCGCGCCGCGTGGGAGCGACTGCCGGCGGACATGCGCACGATCGTCACACGCGAATTCGAAAAGGCCGCGATGCTGCAGCGCGCGGACATCGCGAAGCTGAGCGGTTCCCTGCGCGACGATCTGAAAACCAAGGGCATTACTTTCATCGACGTGGATCGTGAGTCGTTCCGCGCCGCACTGGCCAAGACGAGCTTCTACCACGACTGGAAGAGCAAATACGGCGATGAAGCCTGGGGTCTGCTGGAGAAGTCGGTCGGAAAACTGGGGTGATGCGATGATCTCGATCTCTTACTCACACGAGCGGCAGCACCGCTTCGCCTGTGCGCTCGATTCAGCGCTCGGGCATCTGGTGGAGATTCCCGCTGCCTTGCTCGTGCTGGCGGAAATCGTCGTGCTGCTGGCCGGCGTGACGAGCCGCTATATCCTGCACGCGCCGCTCGTCTGGTCCGACGAACTGGCCTCCATGCTGTTCCTCTGGCTCGCCATGCTCGGCGCCGTGATCGCCTTGCGGCGCGGCGAGCATATGCGGATGACGGCGCTGGTCGGCATGGCGCCGCCGGGCGTGCGCGCGTTTCTCGACGTCGTGGCGATCGCCGCGCCGATCGCGTTTCTCGCGATGGTGATCGGGCCGGCCATCAGCTTCGCGCAGGACGAGTCGTTCATCACCACGCCCGCGCTCGAACTGTCGAATTCGTGGCGCGCCGCCGCCTTGCCGATCGGTTCCGCACTGATGCTGCTGGTCGCCGTAGTGCGCCTCGCGCGCATGGGCAACTGGCGTCTCGTGCTGGGCGCGGTCGCGACGGTCGGCGCGCTGGTCGGCATTTTTATCGCGCTCGGACCGGTGTTGCGCGATCTTGGCAATATCAACCTGCTCATTTTCTTTGTCGGCCTCGTGGCGCTCGGCGTGCTGAGCGGCGTGCCTATCGCGTTCTCGTTCGGTCTCGCCACCTTCGGTTATCTCGCGCTGACCACGAACACGCCAATGCCGGTGGTGGTCGGCCGCATGGACGAAGGCATGTCGCATCTGATCCTGCTGTCCGTGCCGCTTTTCGTGTTCCTCGGCCAGTTGATCGAGATGACCGGCATGGCAGCGGCGATGATCGCGTTTCTCGCGAGCCTGCTGGGTCACGTGCGCGGCGGTCTTTCGTACGTGCTGGTCGGCGCGATGTATCTCGTCTCCGGTATCTCAGGATCGAAGGCCGCCGACATGGCCGCAGTCGCGCCGGTCCTGTTCCCGGAGATGAAAGCGCGCGGCGCGAAACCCGGCGACCTGGTCGCGCTGCTCGCCGCGACCGGCGCGCAGACCGAGACGATTCCGCCGAGCCTCGTGCTGATCACGCTCGGCTCGGTGACCGGTGTGTCGATCTCCGCGCTCTTCACCGGCGGCATGCTGCCGGGCATCGTACTGGCGATCACGCTGTGCATCGTCGTGCAATGGCGCTATCGGCGCGAGGACATGTCGAGCGTCAAGCGCGCGACGCGCAGCGAGATTCTGCGCAAGCTGGTGATCGCGTTTCCGGCGCTCGCGCTGCCGTTCGTGATTCGCGCGGCGGTGGTCGAAGGCATCGCGACGGCGACCGAAGTCTCCACCATCGGCATTGCGTATGCGGTGCTGGCCGGCTTGCTGATCTATCGCCGCTTCGAGTGGAAGCGGCTCAAGCCGATGCTGATCGATACGGCCACGCTGTCCGGCGCGATCTTGCTGATCATCGGCGCGGCCACCGCGATGGCGTGGGCTTTGACGCAATCCGGCTTCTCGGGCCAACTCGCGCAGACGCTGGGCGCTTTGCCGGGCGGCGCGGCGATGTTCATGGCGGCATCGATCTGCATGTTCGTGATTCTCGGCAGCGTGCTCGAAGGCATTCCGGCCATCGTGCTGTTCGGTCCGCTGATGTTTCCGATCGCGCGGGCCATGCATATCCACGATGTGCATTACGCAATGGTCGTGATCCTCTCGATGGGCGTGGGCCTGTTCGCGCCGCCGTTCGGCGTGGGCTACTACTCGGCTTGCGCAGTGAGCCGCATCCATCCGGACGAAGGCATGAAGCCGATTCTCGGCTACATCGCCGCGTTGATGGCCGGGCTGATCATCGTGGCCGCCGTGCCGTGGATTTCGACGGGCTTCCTGCATTGAGCCTTTGATCTCCTGAAGCGCGAGGCCAAAACCGCAAGGCTTCGCGCGATGTTCTTCCGCCCGCTTCTTTGGGCCACGCCAATCGATTGATTCAATTTGTCTGACTGCCGCCGCTGCCCGTGAAGCAGCGGCGTAGAGGAGCCTTTTGCCATGTCCACCACCGAAGCCCCGTCTGCCGCATTGAATGCTTCGCCTGCTTCGATCACGCCGCAGGTCCAGGTTGCGCAAACCGCGCCCTTGCCGTTAGCCGACGCGATCCGCTTCCTTTCCATCGATGCGATTCTGCGCGCCGGCGAAGGCCATCAGGGCGTGCCGCTCGGCATGGCGGAAATCGCGACCGCGCTGTTCACGCGCCACCTGAAATTCAATCCGGCTGATCCGACCTGGCCCGACCGCGACCGCTTCGTCCTCTCCAACGGCCACGGCTCATTGCTGCTGTATTCGCTGTTGTATCTGACCGGATATGACGCGATCGGGCTGGAACAGATCAAGTCTTTCCGCGAACTCGGCTCGCACTGCGCGGGGCATCCCGAGTACGAACCCGCGCACGGTATCGAGGCCACCACCGGTCCGCTCGGCCAGGGCATCGCCAACGCGTTCGGCATGGCGATCGCCGAAGCGTATCTCGCGGCAAAATTCGGCAGCGGCCTTGTCGACCACTACACGTATGCATTCGTCGGCGATGGTTGTCTGCAGGAAGGCGTCGGCCAGGAGATGATTTCGCTGGCCGGCCATTTGCAACTCGGCAAGCTGATCCTCTGCTGGGACGACAACCGGATTACCGACGACGGCAGCACTTCCCTCTCGATCAGCGAGGACGTCTGCGCGCGCTTTCGCGTCGGCGGCTGGCATGTCATCGAGGTCGACGGACACGATCTCGAAGCGGTGTCGGCGGCATTGACTATCGCCCGCGCCGACCCGCGGCCTTCGATGATCGCGTGCAAGACCGTGATCGGCCGCGGCATTGCGCGTCTGCAAGGACAGCGCGGCGGTCACAGCGGCAAGCTGTTCCAGGCGGACGCCGACGCGGCCCGCGACGCACTCGGCTGGCCGCACGCTCCATTCGAGATACCCGCGGAGATTCTCGGAGAGTGGCGCGCGGCAGGACGGCGTAGCGACCCGCAGTACTACGCATGGCACGAACGTCTCGCCGCGTTGCCCGCCGCGCAGCGGGACGAGTTCGAACGGGTCCAGTCAGGCCACCTGCCGCACGGCTGGCGCGACGTGCTGGCCGACTACCGCAAACGCGCCGTGGAGCGCGACGAGCCGCAGCCCGGCATCACCGTGTCGGGCGAGATCAGCGATCTGCTCGCGCCGCTGCTGCCGGAACGCATGGTGGGCTGCGCCGATCTCGAAGCGCCCACCGGCCACAAGCGTCAGCTGCATGCCTTTACGGCCGAGGACCGCAGCGGCGCCTACGTCCACTGCGGCGTGCGCGAACATGTGATGGGCTCGATGGCCAACGGCATGGCCGCGCATGGCGGCGTGATCGCGACCAGCGTCACCTATCTGGCGTTCTCCGACTATCAGCGTCCGGCCATGCGCATGGCGGCGCTGATGGGCCTGCCGGTGCACTACGTGTTCAGTCACGATTCGATCGGCGTCGGCAAAAATGGACCGACGCATCAACCCGTCGAAATTCTCGCCTCGCTGCGCGCGATGCCGAACATGCGCGTGCTGCGTCCCGCCGATGCCGTCGAAGCCGCCGAGTGCTGGGCGCTCGCGCTCGAACATCGGCGCGGGCCGAGCACGCTGGTGTTCGCCCGCCAGGCGCTACCGTTGGTGCGCCGGGAACATAGCGCCGAGCCGTTGTCGCAACGTGGCGCCTATGTACTCGAAGAGGCTGAGGGCGGCGCGCGCGTCGTGACGCTATTGGCAACCGGTTCTGAAGTCGCATTGGCCGTGCAGGCGCGCCGCCAGTTGCAGGACGAAGGCATCGCGACGGCCGTGGTGTCCATGCCGTGCTGGGAGATTTTCGACGAACAGGACGGCGCCTATCGCGCAGCCGTGCTTGGCGCGGGCACCGTGCGAGTCGGCGTGGAAGCGGCGTTGCGGTTTGGTTGGGACCGCTATCTTGGTGAGCGCGGCGGCTTTGTCGGCATGACCGGTTTCGGCGCTTCCGCTTCGGCGGAGACGCTGTACGAGCACTACGGCATCACTGCGCAGCATATCGTCGCTGAAGCGAAGCGGCATCTGTAAATCATCGGGGACATGACCATGCATAAGATCGTTTTTCTGGACCGCTCGACCCTTGCGCCACAAATCGTGCTGCGCGAGCCGCGCTTCGAGCATCAGTTGATCGAGCACGAGCGCACCACGCCGGAGCAAGTGATCGAGCGTCTGGCCGGCGCGTCGATTGCGATTACCAACAAGGTGGCGCTGACGGGGGAAGTGTTGGAGCAGTTGCCGCAACTGAAGCTCGTTGCGGTGGCCGCGACCGGCACGGATTGCGTCGACAAAGCGGCGGCTCAGCGGCTCGGCATTGCGGTGAGCAATATTCGCGGCTACGCGATCAACACGGTGCCCGAGCATACGTTCGCGCTGATCCTCGCGCTGCGGCGCAATCTGGTCGCCTATCGCGACGACGTGCTCGCTGGCGAGTGGCAGAAGTCCGGACAGTTCTGTTTCTTCACACACGCGATTCACGATCTGGCCGGCGCGCGGCTTGGCATCATCGGCGAAGGGGTGCTGGGGCAGCGTGTAGCGGAACTCGCCAAAGCCTTCGGCATGCAGCCGATGTTCGCCGCGCACAAAGGACGCGAAGGTCTCGGCCCGCTATACACGCCGTGGGACGACGTGCTCGCGACGAGCGACATCATCACCGTGCACAGTCCGCTCACGCCGCAAACGCGCAATATGCTCGCCATGCCCGATTTTCGCGCGATGAAGCGCCGGCCGTTGATCATCAACACGGCGCGCGGCGGACTCGTGGATGAAGCCGCGCTCGTGCAGGCGCTCGACGAAGGGCTGATCAGCGGCGCCGGTTTCGACGTGACCGCGGGCGAGCCGCCCGCCGACGATAACCCACTGTTGCGCGCCGCCGGCCGGCCGAATGTGATTCTGACGCCGCATGTGGCGTGGGCGTCGGATGAAGCGCAGCAGAGTCTGGCGAATCAGTTGATGGATAACATCGAGAGCTTCGTCAACGATACGCCGATGAATCTGGTGAGCGGAGCGTATTGAGCTTGCTAGCCGCGCCGCCTGCATGTCGAGCGACGCGGCTGCCTGCCTTGAATGCCGCTTACGCCTGACGGAAAATCGGCGCGCCCCACGGTGCCCCGATCGTGCCGCCATCCACGACGATTTCCGCGCCGGTCATTCCCGACGCGTCGGTGGAAGCAAGGAACAACACGGCCGCGGCGACTTCTTCCGGAGCGGCGAGGCGCGCCATCGGAACACGTGGCGCGAGCGCCTGTTCGGTGCCGTCGAGCGTCGCGCCCTCGCGCGCGCCACGCGTCCAGATCGGCGTACGCGTGCCGCCCGGGATCACTGTATTCACGCGAATACCACGCTGCACCAGTTCCGACGCGAAGACCTTCGCCATACCCGTGATGCCCGCCTTGGTGGCCGAATACGCCGACGAACCAGGCGAGCCGAGTTCACGCATCACCGAGCCGTTCAATACGACCGCGCCACCCGCGCTCATCAGCGGCAATGCGGCTTGCACCGTCAGAAAGACCGCCGTCAGATTGGTGCGCAGAATGGCCTCGAACGCCGCGGCCGTCGTGCCGCCGAGCGGCGTCGGACCCGAGATGCCGGCATTCGCGAACACGATGTCCAGCGAGCCGAATTTGCTCTTGATCTGTTCGAACAACGCGTCGATGTCCGCTTCGTTATCCAGATTCGCCCGCACGCCGAGCGCGTTGTCGCCGAGTTCGGACACGGCCTGATCCAGCTTCGCACCGTCGCGGCCGGTGACCACCACCTTCGCGCCTTCGGCAATCAGCAGCTTCGCCGTGACGAAACCAATGCCGCTATTCCCACCGGTAATCAACGCTGTCTTTCCTGAGAAACGCATCATCTCTCTCCTTGATTGCGCCGCGAACGCGCCGATAGTCACGGCCGTGCGACGCCTGTAACGGTTAAGCGGCCAACAAACGCCGCCGCGTGCGGACATCCGCGAAAGATGCCCTCATCCAACATTCTGCATGTTGATCATCATGCACATTTTCAGTATTATGCTCATCATGCAGATTGTCAAGAGGGGTGATGGAGATGGGCTACTCGCAGGCGCAAAAAGCAGAAAGCCGGCAGCGTGTGCTGGAAACAGCGGCGCGGCAGATTCGGGAAGATGGCATCGAGGCGCTCGGCGTGGCGGACTGCATGCGGCGCGCCGGTCTCACGCATGGCGCGTTTTACGGTCACTTCGAGTCGCGTGACGCGTTGATCGTCGAGGCGCTGGAGTATGCCGTCGCGCTGAGCGAGAAACGGATCGCCGCCACTGTCGCGGCGGCAAATGCGAACGGCTCGGCGAAGAAAGAACCGCTGCGCGTGATCGCCGAAATGTTTCTCAGCGAGAAACACATCAAGGATCCGGGCAACGGCTGCGCGTTGTGCTCGCTTGCCGGCGAAGCGCGGCACGCGGCGCCGGCGGTTCGCGAGAGTTTGACGCAATACGTGCACAAGCTGGCGTCGCGCATCGCGCAGACGTTGGCCGGCGATAGCGAAAGCCTGGCGCTCGGCATTGTCGCGACCATCGTCGGCGCGGTGACGCTGGCGCGTGCTGTCGACGACCCTCAAACAGCCAGATCAATTCTGGCGGGCTCGCTGGATCTGATCGTGGCGCAAGGCGCCGAAGCCTAGCTTGATGGAGCGGCGCCGGCACAGGCCAGCGCCGCCCTTCTGCTGCCTCAATGCGCGTCGGAAACTACGAGACGCGCGTCGGCACTTCAATGATCGTCGTCGCGATCGAAGCCGCACATGCGGTCCGACTCGCCGTGGTCGCGGCGGTGGTCGCCGCGATGATCGTCATCCACGCCAGGCAATTTTTGCGCAACGTAACCGGGCAAGTCGCTCGGGTCCCACGCGAAGGCGAAAAACTGATTCGGGTTCGCGATACCGGCCGGGTGGTTGGTATCGGTAACCGTGCCTATGAAGTCGTTGTCGTTGGCAACGAACAGCGTGTGCTTCTTCACACCGCCCACCACGACATCGGGACCGAATGCCAGACCTTCCAGCTTCGCCGGAATATCGTTCGCGTTGTAGCCGTGGGCGGTGAGCGCGGCGACCAGGTCCACAAACAGCGTCTTTTGCACCGCATACGGCGCAAGGCCGCCCTCGCCGCTTGCGTTGCTCACGTCCTGAGCGCCGTTCAGGTCGATATGGAACACCTTCTTGAACACGGCCGTCGAGTTATCGCCCAGGCCCTGGCCGTCCCGCTCATCCATCAGCAATTCGTGATCGTTGACGGCCACCACGTCGCTAATGGTCGGATATTTGGGTTTAGCTGCCGTGCCGATGTTCGTCAGCGGATACGCGAACTGGGTCGTCTTGCCGGTGCGCACGTCGATCCTGACGATGCGCGTGTACGCGCCTTTCGTGCCGCCATCCTGGATCAGCGGGCTTTGCATCGCGCCGAACAGCGTCTTGCCGTCCGGCGAGATCGCGAGACCTTCCATGCCCTTGTTGGCGACACGGCCCGAGATGTTCTCCGAGATTTCGTCGTTGCCGATCGGGCTCAGTGTGGCAACCGCGAACGCATCCGGCAGCTTGTACGTGTCGATCCGGCGGCCACTGCGGCGGTCGAAACGATACACGTAAGGGCCGTACTCGTCCGAGATGAAGACGCTGTCGCCGTCGTTGCTCACGCGCACGCTTTCGGGATCGAAGCGCGCGTCGCGGTCGTTCGTCGACAGGCGTGTCGGATCGAAGTTGTCGGAGCGGCCGGTGAAGTAGTTGGTGTGGTTGCGGCGGTTGAGCGCGGGCGCGCCGTTGGGCACGCCCGCGGCAGCGCCTGTGCCGTAGACCAGCCTGTCGTCGGTGCGGAGCAGCGTCGTGGCGAGCAGGGTCGGCGTCATCGTGTACGGAAGCGACGCACCGCTCGCGCCGGGTTTCAGGCGCAGGCGCAAAGTCTGAAAACGGTTGATATACGAAGCGGTGTCGTCGATCGCCGGGTTGTACGACACCGCATTCGGGCCGCGGTCCGGTACGGCGACGAACGTATGGCATCCCGCGTAAGCGATGCCTGAACCGAGACCACCGAGCAGATTGCCCGCCACGCCGTTCTCCAGCGGCGCCGCGGTTTCCTTCGATAAGTCGCTGGCGAGGCCGCTGAGCTGGCCGACCGCGATGAGATCGATGCCGGCATGCGCGGCCGTTGCGAAGAAAAGCGACGAAGCGATCGCCGTCAGAGCAAAGATTCTTGAACGGGACACGGTGTCTCCTTGATTGGAAGGCTTGTTTGTCGACGGATCGGGCGCGCGGCGTCGTGCGTGGGCGCTTTTGTCCGTGTGGATGTGCGAAAAACGTTGAAGGCGGGCCGGCCCGCGGGCCGTCGGCCGATTGAAGGCCGCCGGTAATACTGCGTGAGGTTCGTGACCGAATAATGACGTCTGGAACCAGCCTTGAGACAACGGCGGCAGCATTGCACTGCGCCGGAAGGGTCGATGGGTGCCCGCGCCCTTACCCGATCGCCAATCCTGCGTCGGCCAGCGAACGGCGCAAACCCAACTTCGGATACGCCCGATCGACCGCGCGCACGTCCGCGCGCGTTTCCTCGATGATCCAGTCGCGCACGTCCGCCGCGGCGGGCCGCAGCGGGCGGCTCTCCGGCCACACCAGACAGCAGCGCCGGTTGGTGACGATCAGTTCCTGTTCGGCCGGCTGAAGCGCGCCTTCCAGCAGCCAGTGCGACACCACGTTCAACCAGCCGAGCGCCACGCCCTGGCCGAGCAACGCGGCCTGCACGACGATCGCGTAGTCGTTGAAACTCAACATGCTCGCGGCGTGCCGGCCGTGTGCCGCGAACGCTTCAAAGCGCTCATGCCAGCCGCGCTCGCCGTCGTCCATCACGATCACCGTGTCGCCGTGCGCGCGCCCCGCCTCGGTGGCCGCGATCTCGTCGTAGCGCCGGTTGCACACCGGCAGCAGCGTCTCCGGCATGACCAGCACGCTGTTCTCGCCGATTTCGTCCTCGCGCCGAAAGCGCATGCCCAGATCCACGTCGACGAGCGGCCCGCCGATGCGCCCCGAGATCAACTGGAACCGCAAGTCGACATGGGGGAACGCCTGATTCAGCCGGTTCATGCGCGGCATCAGCCAGTGCGTGGTGAAGGCCGTGGACACCGACAGCGTGACCGACTCCACGCCGGTGGCGCGCGCCTCGATCTCGCGGATCGCGCCTTCAATGCCATTGAAGCCCTCGGAGATCTTCCGATACAGAATCTTGCCGTTCTCGGTCAACTCGATGCCGCCGCGCACGCGCTCGAACAGCCGCACGCCGAGATGGTCCTCCATGCGCGCGAGCATGCGGCTCACCGCGGGCTGGCTCACATATAGCTCCTGCGCCGCGCGCGTGAAGTTGCCGCAGCGCGCGGCGGCTTCGAACACGAACAGCGCATTGGCGCTCGGCAGTTTTTTGCGGAGATTAGGCATGATCTGATGTTATGCCTTCTCCAACAATTTGGGAATTGCCGCCAAAAAAGGCGAAGCCTATATTTTCCCTAACGCAGGCTTCTACAGCGAGACATGACGCAATGGACGCACGAGCGAAAACAGGTGTTTCGATCCGATCGGCAGCGAAACGTTATGGCCAGGTGGTGGCCCTCGACGACGTTTCACTCGACATCGCCCCCGGCGAATTCGTCTCGCTGCTCGGCCCTTCAGGCTCGGGCAAGACCACCCTGCTCGGCATTCTCGGCGGCTTCGTGCAGCCGAGTTCGGGCGCGGTCTGGGTCGGCGAACGCGACATTACATTTGCGCCGCCGCATAAACGCGACATCGGCATCGTGTTTCAGAACTACGCGCTGTTTCCGCATATGAGCGTCGGCGAGAACGTCGCGTTTCCGTTGCGCGCGCGCCGTCAGCCGAAAGGCACGTGGGCGAAGAAAGTCGCCGACGCGCTGGCGATGGTCGAACTCTCCGGCTACGAAAGCCGCGGCATCGGTCAGCTTTCCGGCGGCCAGCGGCAGCGCGTGGCGCTCGCCCGCGCGATGGTGTTCGAGCCGCAACTGATCCTGATGGACGAGCCGCTCTCCGCGCTCGACAAGCAACTGCGCGAAACCATGCAGATCGAACTACGGCGGCTGCATCGCAAGCTCGGCGCGACGATCGTCTATGTGACGCATGACCAGCGCGAAGCGCTCACCATGAGCGACCGCGTGGCCGTACTGAAGAACGGCCGGCTGGTGCAGATCGACACTCCTGAACGGCTCTACGACCGCCCGTGCGATGCCTTCGTGGCGAGCTTCATCGGCGAGGCGACGCTGCTCGACGTGACGCGCGCCGGCGACGACGCCGTGCGTCTCGGCGATACCGTTCTGCGCACCGCGCATCCGCTGCCGCATGGCAACAAACTGCTGCTCGCGGTGCAGACCGAAAAACTCGTGATCGACGGCGGCGGCGATGGCAACGGCGGCGTGAACCGTCTATCGTGCCGCGTCACCGAGGTGCTGTATCAGGGCGAAAGTCTGCGCGTGTTCGCCGCGCTCGCCGACGGCACCGCGATCAGCCTCAGGCAACCCGGCGGCCACGACGCGCGCCGCCGTATTCCCGAGCCGGGCGCGCAGATGAGCGTCACGCTCGACCCGCAGGACACGATCGTCGTGCCCGCCTGATTTTCTCCGCCCACGCATGGGGCACTCCCTCTCCGTTTCACCGCACATTGCAAAAGGATGATTTCATGAAGCTCACCGATTTCAAGGTCCTGACGTTCGACGTCGTCGGCACACTCATCGACTTCGAGCGCGGCGTGCTCGCCTCCGTTAGGCGCATTGGCGGCCCGAAAGCGAAGGACCTGACCGACGACCAGATTTTCGAGCCGTACATGCGCGGCCGTGCGGCTTATCCGGGCCGTTCGAGCCACGAAATGGCGAATGTCTATCTGTCGCTCGCGAAAGAACTCGGTCTGCCTGACGACGCACAATCGGCCGCCGCCTTCCAGCGCGACGTGCTCGAATGGCCGGCGTTCGCGGATTCGGTCGCGGCGCTCAAGCGTCTGCGCAAGCACTTCCGCCTGGTCGCGATGACCAACGCGGACCGCGTGGCACTCTCGGCCTACGCGCACACGCTCGGCGATCCGTTCGACGACACCGTCTGCTGCGATGAAACCGGCGTGGCCAAGCCCGACCCGCAATTCTTCGCGTACAACCGCGGCCGTCAGGCGGCGTTCGGCTACAAATTCGGCGAAATCCTGCACACCGCGCAGAGCCAGTATCACGACATCGGCATCGCCACGAAACTCGGCTATGCGACCTGCTGGATCGAGCGCCGTCAGAACGTGAAGGGCTTCGGCGCCACGCCCGTGCCAGAAGCGGTGACCACGCCGACCTTCAAGTTCGCGACGCTGGGCGCGCTCGCGGACGCTGTCGAAGCCGAAGCACGCCTCGCCGCCTGAGCCGATGCTCGCGCCGATGACACCTCCCACGCCCGCGCCTGATTCGCTCTGGCGCGCGCTCCTGACGGCATCGCCTGGCGCCGCTGCGGCGGTCAGCACCGGCGTACCCCTCACGCACGATCTCGACGTCGAGGTCGCCGTGATCGGTGCGGGCTACTCGGGGCTCGCCGCGGCGTATACGCTGCAAAAGCGCGGCGTCGACTGCGTGGTGCTCGATGCGAATCCGGTGGGCTGGGGCGCGAGCGGGCGCAATGGCGGCGTGGTGTCGTCGAAGTTCCGACTGTCGTTTCCCACCATCGACAAGCTGCACGGCCTCGAAACCGCGAAGCGCATGCATCGTCTCGCGCACGACGGCGTGCGGGTCGTCGAGACGCTGGTCGATGAATTCCAGTTGGCGGGTGCCCGCTTCGAACACACCGGCAGCCTGCGCTGCGCGCACACGGACACCGCGCTCACCGCGATCCGCGCTGAAGCCGACTGGGTTCGCACGAATCTCGGCGATACCTCCATGACCGCGCAATCGCGTGCCGACATCGAACGCGAGACGGGTTCCAAGGGCTTTGTCGGCGGCGTGCTGAGCGCGGACGCCGGCACCATTCTGCCGCTCGAATACGTGCGCGGACTCGCGAGCGGCCTCACGCTGCGCGGCGTGCCGATCTACGAATCGACACCGGTGCAGCACATGCAACGCGCGCCCGGCGAGCCGCGCGTGACGCTGCGCACACCCGGCGGCACGGTGCGCGCGAAGCAGGTCATCGTCGCGACCAATGCGTATTCGGATCTCACCGAGGCCACCGCACCGTATCAGCGCGAACTCGTACCGTTTCGCAGCGCGATGATCGCCACCGAACGCCTTCCCGCCGACCTCGACGCGCGCCTGATGGTCGAGCGCCGCAGCTACACCGAAACGCGGCGCATGATGAAGTGGTTCCGCAAAGTGGACGGCCGCATGCTGTTCGGCGGACGCGACGCGTTCGGCAAGGAAGGGCAAACAACCGGCTTCGACGCGCTGCAGCGCGCCATGGTCGCGCTCTTTCCCGATCTCGCAGACCTGCGCGTGGAATATCGCTGGTCGGGTTATGTGGGCATGACGTTCAATTCGCTGCCGCATGTGGGACGCAGCGACGACGCCACGACCTTTTGTCTGGGGTATAACGGGGCAGGCGTCGCGATGGCGAGCCTGCTCGGCCAGCATGCCGCCGCGCTCGCGCTCGGCGAAACGCCCGAGCTTTCACTGCTCGGCGCGCCCGGTCTGCGGCCGGTGCCCTTCCATTCGCTGCGCGCGCCGGGTGTGAGACTCGTCGCGGCGTGGTATCAGTTTCTCGACGCCGTAGGTGCATGATGACAACCGCCAAACGGATGCTCCAGGGAACCACCTTGATGCAGGCCACCGAGTCCGATCCCGCCGCGCGCTATCAGCGCCGCGAGGACCGCACGATGCTTCTCCTGATGACCCCGGCGCTCCTCGTGATCGTGGTGCTGCTGGTCGTGCCGCTCGCGTGGCTGTCGTGGCAGTCCATCTATCACGACGGCTTCACGCTCGAAAACTACCGGCGCATGTTGACCGGCGCTTACCTCGATACGTTTCTGTTGACGTTCAAGCTGAGCATTATCGTGACCGTCATCACGCTGCTGCTCGGCTATCCGGTGGCGTACTTCGCCGCCTCGCTGCCGCCGAAGCTGAGCGCGCTTGTGCTCGGCATGGTGATTCTGCCGTTCTGGACCAGCGTACTCGTGCGCACCTATGCGTGGCTCGTGCTGTTGCAGCGCACGGGGCTGGTGAACAAGGCGCTGATCGCCTCGGGACTCGTCGACCGGCCAGTGCAGCTTGCCTACAACCAGTTCGGCACGGTCATCGCGATGGTGCATATCCTGCTGCCGTTCATGGTGCTGCCGCTTTATTCGGCGATGCAGAAAATCCCGTCGAATCTTTCGCAAGCCGGTGCGAGTCTCGGCGGCTCGCCGCTGCACGTATTCCTGCGCGTGTTCCTGCCGCTGTCGCTGAGCGGCGTGTTCGCCGGCGTCACGCTCGTGTTCGTGCTGTGCCTCGGCTTCTACATCACGCCTGAACTGATGGGCGGCGGCAAGTCGATCATGGTGTCGATGGTGGTGAGCCGCAACGTCGAGATCTACAACAGTTGGGGCGCGGCGAGTGCGGTAAGCGTTGTGCTGCTGATCTGCGTGTTCGCGATTTTCTATGCCGCGAGCCGCGTGGTGCCACTCGACAAGACCTTGGGCGCGAAATGAACAAACTCCCGTTCGGACGGATCGTCCTCGGCGCGAGCGTCGTGCTGATTCTGCTGTTCCTGATGGTGCCGGTGCTGATCGTGGTGCCGCTGTCGTTCTCCGACACGCGCTTCATGACCTTCCCGCCGCCCGCCTACTCGCTGCGCTGGTATCACTCGTTCTTCGACAATCCCGCATGGATCGACGCGGCGCGCACCACGCTGAGTGCTTCGATCTGCGCCGCGCTGATCGCCACGCCGCTCGGCGTGGCCGCCGCCTACGCGATCCAGAACGGCACGCACTGGATCATGCGCTATCTGCGCACCCTGCTGATGCTGCCGTTGATGGTGCCGATCATCATCGTCGCGGTCGGCGTGTTCTTCGTGTACTCTCAGGCCGGCTACGTCAATACGCTCGGCGGCCTGATTCTCGCCGATACAATGCTCGGGCTGCCGTATGTGCTGATTTCGGTCGGCGCCGATCTGCGCACTTTCGACCGCACGCAAGAGATGGTCGCGCGCAGTCTCGGCATGAATCGCTTTCGCAGTTTCATGACGGTGACGCTGCCGCAGATCAAGGCAAGCGTCATTTCCGGCGCGGTGTTCGTGTTCATTCAGGCGCTCGACGAAACGGTGGTCGCGCTGTTCGTGTCGGGCGGTTCGAACCAGACGCTCACGCGCCGCATGTTCGTGGCGCTGCGCGACGAGATCGATCCGACCATCGCCGCGATCAGCACGATGCTGACCGCGCTGACGCTGTGCCTCGTAATGATCGTCGTGGTGAGCCGCCGCTCCAACGCGGCGCGCGCCTAACCTCTCTCTGAAGAAACGTGACTACATGCTCAACGCACTGAAGTTTTATATCGATGGCGCGTGGGTCGAGCCCTCCACCGACGCACGCCGTGCCGTCGTCGATCCCTGCACCGAGCAAGCCATCGCCGAAGTGGCGATGGGCACGCCCGCTGACGTGGATCGCGCGGTAGCCGCCGCGAAGCGCGCGTTCGTGTCGTTCTCGCAGACCACGCCGGCCGAACGCCTCGCATTGATCCGCCGCATTCTCGAAGTATTTCTCGAACGTCAGGACGAAATGGGCGACACGATCTCGCGCGAACTCGGCGCACCGCGCGCGATGGCGCGTGCGTGGCAAGCGGGCATCGGGCGGCGGCATCTCGAAGAACTGATTCGCACATGCGAGACGTTCGCGTGGCAGCGCAGGAAGGGCACGACGCTCGTCAATCACGAACCGGTCGGCGTGGTCGCGCTGATCACGCCATGGAACTGGCCGATCAACCAGATCGTCTGCAAGGCCGCGCCCGCCATTGCGGCCGGATGCACGATGGTGCTCAAGCCCAGCGAAGTCACGCCCCTCAATGCGTTGCTGTTCGCGGAGATACTCGACGCGGCAGGCGTGCCGCCGGGCGTGTTCAATCTCGTCAACGGCGACGGGCCGACTGTCGGCGCGGCGCTCGCGGCACATCCCGATGTCGATATGGTGTCGTTCACCGGTTCGACACGCGCGGGCGTCGAGATCGCGAAGCTCGCGGCGCCGACTGTGAAGCGCGTGCATCAGGAACTGGGCGGCAAGTCCGCGAACATTCTGCTGGACGACGTCGATTTCGAAGCGGCTGTGACGGCCGGCGTCAACTCGTGCTTCAACAACAGCGGCCAGTCGTGCAATGCGCCGACGCGCATGCTCGTGCCCGCGGCGCGCCATGACGAAGCAGTGGAGATCGCGCGGCGCGCGGCGCAGGCGCAACGCGTCGGCCCCGCCGATCACGAGCGCACGACCATGGGTCCGGTGGTCAGCAGCGTCCAATTCGAGCGTGTGGAGCGGCTGATTGCGGCCGGCATCGACGAAGGCGCGCAAGTCGTGGCCGGTGGCCTCGGGCGTCCGCCGGGTCTGGAACGCGGCTATTACGTGCAACCGACGGTCTTCGCGGCTGTGCGCCCTTCCATGACGATCGCGCGCGAAGAGATCTTCGGCCCGGTGCTCGCGATCATGCCGTATCGTGATGAGGAAGAAGCGATTGAGATCGCGAACGACAGTCCCTTCGGCCTCGCGGCCTATGTTCAATCCGCCGATCTGGAGCGCGCGCGGCGCGTGGCGTTCAGGCTTCGTGCGGGCAGCGTGTATCTGAACTATCCGTCGTGGGATGCGGGCTCGCCGTTCGGCGGATATAAGCAGTCGGGCAATGGACGCGAATACGCCGAATGGGGACTTGAGGCGTTTCTTGAAGTGAAAGGTATTGTTGGATTCGGCGACTGAGCGCGCCGGGCGCCGATTGGACCGTTCATCGCTTGATACTTGCCGGGCCGTCGCGTTGCAACGCGGCGGCCCGGCATTACATTCACATACGCCCGCGCAACATGTCCGCAATCCGCTCCGCGATCATGATGGTCGGCACATTCGTGTTCGCGCACGGTATGGACGGCATCAGCGACGCGTCGCACACCGAGAGGCCGCTGACGCCATACACCGCGCCGCGCGCGTCGCAGACAGCGAGCGGATCGTCGGCCGCGCCCATGCGGCAGGTTCCGGACGGATGCCAGGTGCCGCCCACGGAACGCGTCACGAAGCGCGTCAACGCATGATCGTCGGCGAGCAAATCGTTTAGCGTCACGCCTTGTGTGACCACGCTGCGCACCAGCCACGCGCGCAACGGTCCGGCAATGTCCAGCAGCAGGCTCAGCATGCCGCGTTGCAATGCGTTCCACGCGCCCGGCACGGCCACGCTCGCGACACGCGGCGAATAGCTCGAAGGCAGCAGCGTCGCGCGGTGCTTCGCCATCATCGGATCGGCGAGTGTGCGCGCGCCGAAGCGCAGCGCGAGCTTCAGCCGTTCGAGATCGCGCGCGTCGGCGAGCATGTTGAAATCGACGATGGGTTCGTCTTTCGGATCAGCCGACGCGAGACTCACGCGGCCGCGCGAGTACGACTTGTTCACCCAGAAGAAGATCGTGCCGAGCCGGCGGCCGACCGAATGCCAACCCGAGCGCGACAGGATCGCACCGTGCATGTCTCCGGGCACTGCCCCGCTCACCCCCGACGAGAAACGCACGATCGCCTGCTCGTGATGCTCGTTCGGATATAAGGTGCGGGAAGCGCGCGGCAGAAACGCCGACACGGCAATCGACGGATGCTCCATCAGATTGCCGCCGACACCGCCTCGATCCGCCACCACCTCGATACCGAGCGCGGCGAGCTCGGCTGCCGGGCCGATGCCGCTTCGCATCAGCAGCGCGGGGCTGTGAATCGCGCCCGAACAGACGATCACATGTTTGGCGCGCAACGTTTCGTTGCGGCCGTCCTGGCTGATCACGCGCGCGCCGATCACGAGCTTGCCGTCGAACAGGATGCGCTCGACGAGCGTGTGCGTGCGGATCGTGAGATTCGGTCGAGCGCGCACGGCGTCGTCGAGATAGCAGACCGAGGTCGGGATGCGTTCGCCGGCTGCGCTCACCGCGATCGATCCAATGAACGTGCCGTCCTGCCACTCGCCGTTCTGGTCGTCACGCCGCGGGTGGCCGCGTGCGTCGAGCGTGGCGAGCACCGCGCGCACGAATGGCGAGATACGCGCCCACGGCGCGCGCTGGATACGAACCGGTCCGCTCTTGCCATGTAGCGCACCGTCGAAGTCGCAATCGGTTTCGAGCTTGCGGAAGTACGGCAGGCAGGCGCTCCAGTTCCAGCCGTGCGCGCCGAGCGCGTGCCACTCGTCGTAGTCGGCCGGCGCGCCGCGATTCGCCATCAGCGCATTGATCGCCGAACCGCCGCCGAGCAGGCGCGCCTGTTCGTAACGGCGCGGCGCGGCCGAGGCGCTCATGCATGCCTTCAGTCGCTGCCAGATGTTCGCGGTGTCGAGATAGGCGCGGCCGGGATAGCGGCTGCGCACTGCCTCGGGCATATCCGTTCGCGAGATATTGCGGCCGGCCTCGACGAGGCCGACGGTCTTGCCGGCATCTTCCGACAGGCGCGCGGCGAGCACGCAGCCGGCCGAGCCGCCGCCGAGAATCAGATAGTCGATCACGTTCAATGAATGCGCAGACGATGAGCCGTGCGGGACGCGCGACAAGCGCTCAGCGTTGCGCGCGCAATTCGGCGCGTTCGTGTTCAACGGCCTCGACTGGCGCGCGCAAGATGATGCCGCTTACTGCATGAACTTGAGCCAGCGCGCCTTCGCCTGGACGCCGGCATCCGACGCCCACCATTCCTCCGACATCAATGCCTGCTTCGACGCATTCTCCGGCGAGCTCGGCAATTCGCTTGCGCGCTTCGCGTCGATCTTGCCCGTCTTGAATGCAGCCGGATTGCCCGGGCCGTAGTCGATATAAAGTGGCAAGTTGGCTTGCAATTCCGGCGACACCGCGGCGTTGATGAACTTGATCGCCTCAGGCAGGTTCGGCGCATTCTTCAGCACGCAGAGTTGCGTGTCCTGCAGAATGCCGTCGTTGAAGGTGAAGTCGACATCGGGGTTGTCCTTGCGCACCGCGCTTGCGCGGCCGTTCCAGATCATCGTCATGTCCACTTCGCCGTCGTGCAGCAATTGCGCCGACTGGCCGCCCGAGGTCCACCAGACGGTCACGTCCGGCTTGATCTGCTGCAGCTTTTTGAACGCGCGGTCGACGTCGAGCGGATAGAGCTTGTCACGCGGCACACCGTCGGCGAGCAGCGCGGCTTCGAGCACGGTCTGCGGATCGTTGCGCAATGCGCGCGTGCCGGGGAATGCCTTCACGTTCCAGAAATCGGCCCAGCTCTGCGGCACTTTTTTCAACGACTTCTTGTTGTAGCCGATCACCGTCGAATAGAACTCGTACGCGACCGAGTACGGCGTGCGGTATTTCTCCGGCATGGCCGCCCCATTCGGAATCTTCGAGAAGTCGAGCTTTTCCAGCAGACCTTCCTTGCCGCCGCGCAGGCAGTTGGAGGTCGGCGTGTCGACCACGTCCCAGATCGGCTTGCCGGTCGCGGCCTGGGCTTTGATCTGCGGCCACGCGTCCGGAATGCTGTCCTGGTTCACCGTGATGTTAAGCAGCTTCGCAGCCGGGTCGAGAATCGCCTTGGTCTGCGCTTCCTGATAGGTCCCGCCTTGCGAGACAAAGGTGATCTTGCCGGCGGCGGCAAACGCGGGCGTCAAACACGCGGGCGCGAGATTCGCGACGCCGAGGATCAGAACAGCGGCAAGCGGGCGCAACATGGGCTTCTTGATCACGACGGGGTCCTCGAAACGGTTGAGCGAACATATCGTCGATGTCATGCATCGTTGAGCCCAATATAGTGAGTCTATTTATTCGCCACAACGCCGGAATTGTTTGAGTGCCCATGACGTCACGTTATAACCCGGCAAAACCCCAATGCCGTGAACACGCCTGTTTGGGTACTGCTCAAGGCGCGCGGCTCACTCGACACGGCGCGGGGACTTCTCAACGAAACGCGCAGAGGCGGCGGGCAGCTGATAGTGACGGACCGGCCGTCGAGCGGTGTCAGAACGGTGTCAAAACGCACGGAGAAAACCGCATAAATCGCATTGCAAAACGCCGCGCCAAATGTTTTTTGGCGGTCGATTATCATGATTCGATCACCTCACTCGAATGGTTCGGTGTTGGATATGACGAATACAGGCAAGGCGTTGGTCGTCGCGCTGGTGCTGGTGGACGTGGGCTTCATCGCTTACCAGCTTCTCCCTAAAAGCAATCGCTCCGAAGTGGCGCCGGACGCGCTGACGGCCAGTTCCGTCGCCACGGCGCCAGTTAGTCCGCGCGTGGACGGCACGCATGTGACCGCGGGCAACGTGGTTGCCACTTCGCCGTCCGCGAACAGCACGGGAGAGATCGCGGGCGCACCGTTGTCGCCCAAAGCGGGGCCTGCCCTCAACGGCGCGCAGCCACAGGCATCGCGACATAAACCGCCGGGTCGCGCGCCTGCATCGGCAGAAGCGCGCGAGTCTGTCGCTGCGAAGGCGAACACCGTGCAGCCGATTGCACGCGCGCGAAGCGATCTGACCCGGCATGGTTCGAATGCCGTGGCGGCTGCCATGACGGAACAACTCGTCAGGGAATCGTCCAAACCCGATCCGTCGCTGCCAATGCCGCCGCCGACGCAGACCGCACCGGCCAGCCAGGACCACCGCGGGTCGAACCCCGTCGCCGCCGCGATGACGCAGGAACTGGTAAGACAATCCGCACGAATCGGTCCGGCTTCTCAGGCACCGGCTCCAGGCGGAACGCAGTAATACTGCAGTCCGAACTAATTGAATGACCGCGTGGCTTCGATCGACAGGCAGCTCCCCAACTACACGGCAGCATGGCTGTCGCGTGCATTTCGAACACCGCAACTCGCCGCAATTGGCCCAATCGCCGAACGTTTGAGCGCGATGCCGCGTTCGCTTCGTCGCAGACTCGAAGCATGAAGTCGCCGGGCGAACGGCCTATACTGGTTCGGACTCCCGCAGACCGTCCCTCCTCCACCTGCCTGTCTGGACCCAGCCATGCTGACAACCGACGACATCCGGTCAGTACCGCTCTTCGCCACCCTCTCCGACGATGAACTCGACCATCTCGCGCACACGTCCGCGGACCTCCATCTGTCCGCCGGGGAGTTCGCGGTACATGAAGGCGGCGAACGCGCACTGTACGTCGTGCTCACCGGCAAGATGGAAGTGATCAAGACGTTCGACGGTATCGAGCGCACGCTAGGCTGGCGTTTGCCCGGCACGATCTTCGGCGAAGTGCCGCTTGCGCTGAGTTCGCCGTTTCCCGGCGCGTACCGTGCGGCGGAGCCGTCCCGCGTCATGCGCGTAGACGCTCAGCGTTATTACGAACTGGCGGCCGCATCGCCCGCTGTGGCGCTCAAGATGGGCGCGCTCGCGCGCGAACGCATCGGCGGCTTGCAGGGGCTTTCCGCTGAACCGCCCAAGGCGCGCGTCACCATGGTCGGCAGCCGCTGGGACGATGCCTGTACGGCGCTGCGGCATTTCCTCGCGCGCAACCAGATCAGCTACGACTGGATGACGCCGGACGCGCCCGAACTGCCCAGGCGTTGGCCCGGAACCTGTCCGGCGGAAGAAGAGTATCCGTCGCTGCGACTGGTCGACGGCACGGTGCTGAACCGGCCCGAGACCCGCGAGCTTGCCGGACTGCTCGGTCTGCAAACGCAGCCCCGTCTCGCCGAATACGACACGATGATCATCGGCGGCGGCCCGGCCGGTCTTGCCGCGGCGGTCTACGGCGCATCGGAAGGCTTGCGTACTATCGTACTGGAGCGCGAAGCGCCCGGCGGCCAGGCCGGCACCTCCTCGCGTATAGAGAACTATCTGGGCTTTCCTAACGGCGTCTCCGGGGACGAACTCGCGAGCCGCGCACTGCAGCAGGCAAGGCGGCTCGGCGCGGAGATTCTGGTGACTCGGTCAGTCGACCGGATCGATGTGCAGGCGCGTAGCGTTCACCTCGACGGTGGCGACATCATCCGGACGCGCACCATCATTCTTGCGACGGGTGTCACGTGGCGGCGTTTGTCGATGGAAGGCTTCGACCGGTTTATCGGTAAGGGTATTTACTACGGCGCGTCGCGCAGCGAAGCGAACGCGACGCATGGCCTCGACGTGTATCTGATCGGCGGCGGCAATTCGGCCGGCCAGGCCGCGTTGTACTTTGCCAATCATGCACGCATGGTGACGCTCGTTCTGCGCGGCGATTCGCTCGAAAAGAGCATGTCGCGCTATCTGATCGAGCAGCTGCGCGGCAAGTCGAACGTGGCCGTGCGACTGCGGGCGGAAGTCGTGGGCGCGTACGGCGATACCCATCTGACGGCGATCGACGTGCGCGATGCGTCGAGCGAGGAAGCGCGCCGGCAAGATTGCGGGGCATTGTTCGTGTTCATCGGCGCCGACGCGCAGACCGGCTGGTTACCCGAAGAAATCGCCCGCGATGCGCGCGGCTACGTGCTCACCGGCGACGACGTCGTCAAGGCCGGACGCTGGTCTCATAACCGGGATCCCTACCTGCTCGAATCGAGCGTGCCCGGCGTGTTTGCCTGCGGCGACGTGCGCCTGAGCCCGGTCAAACGCGTTGCTTCCGCAGTCGGCGAGGGCAGCATGGCCATCGCGTTCGCCCACAAATATCTGCAGCAGGACGCCCGCTAGCGACGGTCGCGCCGCGCGGCTATTCGGCCCGCGCGCGAAAGCGCGGCGGCCGCTGGACGGCGGCGCCGACAAGGCCTATTCTTCAGCGGAATACGTCGGTTTTCCGATCATCGCAGATTGACTAAAAAACAGGCTTCTGTTCGGCCGATTGGAACCTGCCCCGCCGGCGCACACTTGGCGTACCCATTGCGCAAGGAGCCCACGATGTCTACCCGCCACGATAAAGATAACGAGTTCGAAATCGGCCTGCCGGCTGCTTCGACGCCTGAATGGACCAGTCCGGTGCCGGGCGCCGACGCCGCAACAATGCGGGGGTTGCACCTCGCGTCGGAGAGCGTGCTGTGCCTCGCGACGCAGACCTACGACGCCGTTGCGCGCGGCGACGCGGCAGGCGCGGAGGCGACGCGCGCCTCGCTCGAACAGCAACTGCAACTGGCCACGCGCCTGATCGACGAGCTTCTGTTCGACGGCAGCGGCCCGCATACGACGCATTGACCGGCCCGCCGGCCGAACAGCACCCATCGCAGTCTCACCCTCTGAAAATTGACATGAGCGCTCTGACGGTAATTTTCTGCATCTGGGCCATGGTGGCCTTTTGCGCAATCCTCTTTATTCGCGGCGCCACGTCGCGCGTGGAGCGTCCAACCCAGGCACCGCAAAAGCGCCCGGCGCGCTTTTCGATCGCGGAGTAACTTCAAGCAGTGATTCCGATTCGCACGTGAGAACACCTGCGAATCGTTCGAACGTTCTCATCGGAATAGTCGTACGGCAAAAGCGGCGCGGCAGCCCATCATCACCACAGGTCGCAACGACCCGGTCGCCGCCGCAGCATGAATCCGAGCGGCGCAGTGCTGCGCGGCTGTCGTCTGCCTTACCTTTTATCCCATGGAGATCGTCTTCATTTAAGGCCGAGCCGTTTAGCCAACCGGTTCAGATTCGCGCGGTCAAGACCAAGCTCGCGTGCGACCGCCGCCCAATTCTGATTGTGACGCGCCAACGCGTCGACAACGGTGTTCCGCTCGAACTCGGTGACCGCGCTGCGAAAATCCTTCGATCCGGTCTCAGTTGTTTCGGCCTGCGCTTTCTGGACCCCGTCTTCTTCCGGTGCGGCGGCCAGCGCAAAGTCGGCGGCCGTCAACGTCAGAATCCGGCGACGCTCACGATTTGCGGCCAGCGCCTTGAGCGCGCTTCGGCCGATCAGGTGCTCCAACTCACGCACGTTCCCCGGCCACGGATAACGCAGCAGCATGGCTTGCGCATCCGTCGCCAGACGCAGACTCAAAAGACCGAGCCGCGAGCGATTCTCTTCGAGAAAAAACCCCGCCAGCAACAACACGTCGCGGCCGCGCTCGCGCAACGGCGGCACGCGTAACGGATAAACGCTGAGCCGATGGTAGAAGTCCGCGCGAAACCGCCCGGCGCGAACCTCTTCAGCCAGATCGCGATTCGTTGCGGCGATCAGCCGCACGTCGACCTTGTGCTCGTGGTCCGAGCCGATGCGCTGCAACTGGCCGTTCTGCAAAACCCGCAACAGCTTGGCTTGCACAAGTAGCGGCAGCTCACCCACTTCGTCGAGAAAAATCGTGCCGCCGTCGGCCAGTTCGAATTTGCCGCGCCGGTCCGACGATGCGCCGGAGAACGCGCCCCGCACGTGCCCGAACAGTTCGCTCTCGACGAGTGTATCCGGCAGCGCGGCGCAGTTCAGGCTGATCAGCGGCTTGTTCGCCCGCGCCGAGAGCGCGTGGATCGCGTTGGCCACGAGTTCCTTGCCCACGCCGGTCTCACCGGTGATCAGCACAGTCAGATCGCTACCGGCGACCACCTCGATTTCCTTCATCAGATGCGTGTGCGCGTCGCTGCTACCGACCATCTCGCGCCGGCTCTGGCTGCTCGCCTGCCGGTAGGCTTCAGCACGCGCCCGCTCTTCCTCGCTGCTGCGCGCAAGTGTGTCGATCCGTTCGACGACGCTCACGGTAGCGGCGGCCAGGCCCAGAAACGCCCGCAGCGACGCCATGTCAATACTGTCGAAGCGCGCCGGGTCGAGCGCGTCGAGCGTGAGCAAACCCCACGGCCTGCCGCGCACGAACAGCGGACAGCCGAGGCAGTCATGCACTTCGAGATGCCCGGCCACGCCTTGCACGAGGCCGTCGTAGGGATCCGGCAGATCGGAGTCGGCGGCGAAGCGAGTCGGCTCCGGCCGCGACAACAGCTGCTCGAAGCGCGGGTGGTCGCTTACACGAAAGCGGCGTCCGAGCGTATCGCTGCTCAATCCGTCGATGGCGAGCGGCACCAGCGTGTCGCCCTCCAGACGCAATAGAGCGGCCGCGTCGCCGGGAAACAGCGCGCGCAGGCTGCTCAGCAGACGGCGGTAGCGTTCGCGGTCGGACAGTTCGCGCGACAGATCCTGGATCAGCGGTGTCAGGACGTCCAGCAGTGCTTTCGCAGTCAGATTGACTCCATCAGGAGTCTTTTCGACTAAGGTAGAATTGACCATCATTAAATTCAGATCGTTGATTTGATTACATTTTATACCTGGCACGAAACATGGATACATCACCACATCAGTCGAAGCACGACTGGATATCCACCAACTACCAGGACTTCCCATGCTTTCCGCCGAACACCGCGCCATCGTCAAAGCCACCGTTCCTCTTCTCGAAAGCGGGGGCGAGGCGCTGACCACGCACTTCTACGACATGCTGATCAGCGAACATCCCGAAGTGCGTCCCATGTTCAATCTCGCCAATCAGGCGAGCGGCGCGCAGCAGCGCGCACTGGCCAACGGCGTGCTGATGTACGCACGTCACATCGATCAACTCGAACAGTTGGGCGGGCTGGTCTCGCAGATCATCAACAAGCACGTCGCGCTGAATATCCTGCCGGAGCATTATCCGATCGTTGGACAGTGCCTGCTCAGATCTATCCGCGAAGTGCTCGGCGCGGAGATCGCCACCGACGCGGTCATCGAAGCGTGGGCCGCCGCCTATCAGCAACTCGCCGATCTGCTGAGCGGCCTCGAAGAGAAAATGTACGCCGAGCGCGAAGCGGCGCCGGGCGGCTGGCGCGGCACGCGGCTCTTTCGCGTCGCTGGTAAGGTGAGGGAAAGCGACGAGATCACGTCGTTCTATCTGCGTCCCAACGACAACGGCGAGCTGCTCGCGTTTCAGCCAGGGCAATATATCGGCGTGCGGCTCGTGATCGACGGCGAGGAAGTGCGGCGTAATTACTCGCTCTCGGCCATGTCGAACGGCGAGGAATACCGGATCAGCGTGAAGCGCGAACCGAATGGCAAGGTGTCGAACCATTTGCACACGCACGTCAATGAAAACGATACCGTGGAACTGTTCGCGCCGGCGGGGGATTTCAAGCTCGAAGACAGCGACAAGCCGCTGGTGCTGATCAGCGGCGGGGTGGGCATCACGCCCACACTCGCCATGCTGCAAGCCGCACTGAAAACCGATCGCCCCGTGCACTTCATTCACTCGGCGCGTCACGGCGGCGTGCATGCGTTCCGCGACGTGGTCGACCAGCTGGCCGCGCGCCATCCGAAGTTGAAACGTTTTTATTGCTATGAGCAGCGCCGCGCGGAAGATGCCGACGCGCACGGCATCGGCTATCTGGACGAAAAGCATCTCGACGCGTGGCTGCCCAGGACGCGTGACGTCGACGTCTATTTCCTCGGACCGATCGCGTTCATGAAGGCCATCAAGAAGCATTTGAAGGCGATTGGCGTGCCGGAGTCGCAGAGCCGGTATGAGTTCTTTGGTCCGGCTTCCGCTCTCGAATAAAGCGCGGGTTGCGGTTGACGTGCAAATAGCCGGAGCCGGCTATTTGCATGCAACGGCCGGGCGCGTTGAAGTCACGCCTTTAGCAAAGCGTTGCGCTCGTCACCCAGGACATGCTCTTGAAGCGCGCGATCATGGCGTCCACCAACTCGCGTTGCGCTTGAGCCAGCG
Source organism: Paraburkholderia sp. BL17N1 (assembly GCF_003634175.1). Lineage (NCBI taxonomy): Bacteria > Pseudomonadati > Pseudomonadota > Betaproteobacteria > Burkholderiales > Burkholderiaceae > Paraburkholderia > Paraburkholderia sp. BL17N1. The sequence goes on along the minus strand of NZ_RBIW01000002.1, from coordinate 2,140,866 downwards.
CGATCGTGACCTCTTCAAAACCGCTGCCCGGAAGCGTCGTGACAGCGACTGTCTCGACGTTGCGGGAGAATGGAAATAGCACCTGCCAGATTGCGGCAATGCGCATACCGTGAAGTGCCGCGCGCACCACGAGTCGATGACGGCCCGGGGTGTGCGATGTCAGTACCTGCAATCCGCTCTCAGAAGATTCACTGGTCATGTCGTGTCCTTTTATATTGACTGATCCGCGTTGCTCGCGGCTTTTCGATGTTTGCCGATTCTCCCACCTTATTAAGGCATCTTGATGATTCCGCTCAAGCGTCTGAGCAAGGCGTCGGCATGCTCGCGCTCGACCTTCGATATTTCGCGCTGGTTCAGTATTGTCTCGATACGTTGACGCCAATAATTCGGTTCATTGACGACCGACGTGTCGGCCATCGAATCACCTTTTGAAAGCAATCTCTCTAGCGTTGTGACTATCGTTTCAATATGCGAAAGATCGTTCCTATAAGAAGCGTGACTTCCCATTACATTCCCGGCTTACTTTATCAAGCGCCTTTGGACCGCCCTTCAAACGGGTTGGCAAGCAATGCGATACCCATTTCGTTTCCGAATCGGCCGATCCGTCTGCTTGGAGGAAAGCGAAACAACAGCCCCCGGCGCATTTGCGCCAGGCTGCGTGAGCATTGCTGTTGACTGACTGGCTTTATTTGGCCCGCGCCTGAGCAGGCACCGTCAACTGACTGGCTTGCGCCATGGCAATGGCTTGCGCAGTGGCTTTGCGCATCGTGTCGTAGGCAGCGCCCGCGCTGGAAACCGCCGACTTGAACGCAGTGACCGCGAGTTCGGAACCTGCGGGCGCATTGCGCGCGAAGTCGTTGAACGCCGTCTGCATTTTCGTGTTGGATTGTGCGAACTGGTCTTCGAAAATCTTCAGAAACTCGGCTTGTGCGTCATTCGCGATTTCAAACATGTGACTGTTATAAGACAGTACTTTCTCTGCGACGGGCTTGGCGTTGCTGGCCTGATGAACAAACAGCTCGACCGGCGTCTTACCCGATATCGCCATCTGCCATGCCTGCTCGCTCTCCGCAAGCGTGGCCCTGGCTGCCTGCAGGTTCAACTTAGCCAGCTCTTCAAAATACTGGAATGTTTGCTGCGCAAACGAAAAGGCGACGGCAACATTGGCACTTTGCAGGGAGATGAATTGTTCTGGCGTCGAAAAATACACTCTGGACTCCTTCGTTAAGACGTTCACATTGCTCAGACAAGAGACATGCGAAACCAGCGGGATGCAAGCAGATTGTTGACCCTCGAATTGCCCCAAGCCGCTCGAATCGTTTTGCGATGCAGCATTAGATGAAACATTCTAACTTTGTTAAATCTGCACCTGGCGCACTCTTTTGTAGGTAATTACCCTTGGCTGATGGCGCGGTTCTGGCTGAGGAATCGCGTGGCGGCGATGGCTGAAAGATCAGCGGAATAGGCGCCGCCTCGGCGCATGCGCCGACGTGTGGGAAGCAACGTGGAGAACACTGTCGATAAGCGGCTTGGTCGCGCTATGAAATGCGTGAGCAGATGTGCGATAGACGGTCAAATGCATGCGCATGTGACCGTCTTCGCAGCGGAGAAAAGAATCAATGTGATGCGGATTTACAACCATTTATCCGCAGCGCCGCGCCATTCAATGCGGCGGCAATACCAGTGGGCTTCAATTGGTATCAGCAATAAACGTCGGGAGTATTTTGGCCGCGTGCACGGGATCGGGCGCCCATGAACGCCAATTCCCTCTTCCTGCGAATCAACACGGATCGGGTGCCGGACACTCAGCGCGCTGAGGGCGCTGTCGGATTACCTCGAACAGCATCCTGAATCGAACGTGTGGGGGTAAATCGGCGGGCCGCTGACGTGCTTCGAGCCATGCCCGTGGGCGGGGTCGCGCCTGTGCGATGATGCCTCACGTCAAACCGCCCCCCGGAGGTCATGATGAGCGGCAAATGGTTTTCGAAGTTCGCAAGCTTCCTTTCCACGATGACCGGCAGGCCGCTCACCTTTGTCCTGGCCGTCGCCATGGTGATCGTCTGGGCCCTCACCGGCCCGCTCTTTCACTACAGCGATACGTGGCAACTCGTGATCAACACGTCGACCACGATCGTTACGTTCCTGATGGTCTTCCTGATCCAGAACACCCAGAACCGCGACACCGCCGCGATGCAGATCAAGCTCGACGAGTTGATCCGCGCACTGGGAGGGGCTCACAACGCCCTGCTCGATCTGGAAGAACTCGAGGAAAAGGACTTGACGCGCTTTCGACGACACTACGAAAAGCTGGCTGAAGAAGCGCGCGCTGTGCTGCGCGCCGGCGGCAGCGACACCGATTCGCCGTTCGTCGACAATCGCGATGATCGTGACGAAGACCGGCGAAGCGGTAAAGGTCGCGAGGGCAAACCTGGAGCGGCGGAGCAACGCGGCTAGCCAATGCATTGGCTGCGTGCGCACGCTTTGCGATAGCCGTCCGCGCGCGCAATGCTAGAAACGTGCGACGTCGATCACGGCATCGGCAAATGCTTTGGGCGCTTCCTGCGGCAGATTGTGTCCTACGCCGCCGCCGATGTTCCGATGCGCGTACTTGCCGGTGAACTTCTTCGCGTACGCCGCCGGGTCCGGATGCGGCGCGCCGTTCGCGTCGCCTTCCATCGTGATGGTCGGCACGGCGATCGTCGGCGCCGCGGCCAGGCGCTTCTCCAGATCGTCGTATTGCGGCTCGCCCCTCACCAGTCCCAGACGCCAGCGATAGTTGTGAATCACCACCGCGACATGATCAGGGTTGCTGAACGATTGTGCCGAGCGCTCGTACGTTGCATCGTCGAAATTCCATTTCGGCGATGCCGTATGCCAGATCAGCTTGTTGAACTCGTGGCGATTCGTGTCGTAACCCGCCGCGCCGCGCTCCGTCGCGAAGTAGAACTGATACCACCAGGCCAGTTCTGCTTTCGGCGGCAACGGCGTGCGGTTCGCCTCCTGGCTGCCGATCAGATAACCGCTCACCGAGACCATCGCCTTGCATCGTTCCGGCCACAGCGCGGCGATGATATTCACCGTGCGCGCGCCCCAGTCGAAGCCGCCGAAAATCGCCTTGTCGATCTTCAACGCATCCATCAGCGCGATGATGTCGACCGCCACCACCGCCTGCTGGCCGTTGCGCGGCGTATCCGCGGACAGGAACCGCGTCGTGCCATAGCCGCGCAGATACGGCACGATGACGCGATAGCCGGCCGCTGCCAGCAACGGCGTGACTTCGGCAAAGGCATGGATATCGTACGGCCAGCCGTGCAGCAGGATCACAACCGGCCCGTTCTGCGGGCCCGCCTCGGCGTATCCCATGCTGAGCGTGCCCGCGTTGATCTGCTTGACGGTGTCGAACGAGGCGGCGCTCGCTCCCGCCTTCGTGCTATTGGACTGTGCGTTGGCAAGCCCGCTTAGTCCCAGTTCCATCAGGCTGAGGCCCGCAACCGCCGTCCCGAGCAGACGACGCCGCCGGGTGTTGATCTGGTCAGACATGGCTAATTCTCCTTATGTGCGACAGCGCTGAATTGAACGGTGCGCCCGCGCGACGCACCGAATGGTTGAAACGAAACATCGCGAGGCGTGGTCGACAGAAGCGCCCGCCCTCGAAGCCGAGTTTAAGTTACGGCTTCGCGTAGATCGCGCCGAGACCGATCACTTCTGAGTCCGACGCACGCGAGCCCGATGCCGAGCTGCCAGCCGTCGCCGAGCCGTATGACGATGCCGTCGGTCCGTTTTGCGCACTCACGCGAGCTTCGGCAGCCAGGATATTCCTGGGGTATTGCGTCTCATCGCTCGCGGGGTTGTAACCGGCCTTCTCCAACTGCACGAGTTCCGCGCGAACCTGCGCCCGGGTGAGCGGCTGATTCGATTGTGCGAACGACAAAGCCGGCAGAGCAACGGCAGCGGCGACGATAAGCGATTGAATGACTTTCATGACTTTCACCTCGAGAAAATGTCTTCCACGCAAACGCCCGTTTGCGTTCTGGTTAGCAAGGCCAGTTCGGCTGGCTTGGAAGCATTAGACCCCGTGGACGTATCTGGCTTATGTCGGCAATGCCCGTTGATGAAACGTTATGTACCTTGCTACGGTGCGGATACATTGCGATACAAAGAACGGGGCGACGTTAAGGCTCCAGCCCGCCTCTAAGTCCTCGTCCATGATGAGCAGAAAGGGTGTTGCATGGGAGGAAATGCTCAGTTTCCTGTAGAGATTGCGCCGGTGAACCTTGGCCGTGGCGGGTAATGCACTCGGCTGTCTCGCCATGTTCCTGGTCGATTGACCGGTGAGAATCATCAGCGCGACTCCGGTCTCGCGATGGGTCAGTCAAGCATTGGATCGCCTGCGCAATGCTTTGTGTCTCCGCGATCAACTGAGGTTTTCTGTTGGGCCAAGAGACCATCGCCACCGGGTCGCCGCTGATGAAACGCGACATCGCATACCTCAAGCGCCAGTGCGAACGCAATTCAAAGCGGGGCGGTAACTTACAATGCTGCGGATGAGCCAATCTTCTACAGCGTCGAAGCGAGACCTGCTGACTTCCTATTTCTCGAGTGGCGATGCCATTCGCAGTCGAAGCGTCAGTGACATCGTGCTGTCAGGCATGCTCGACGTGCCACCGCTCCCCGCTCGTGTGCTTGCGGATTGGGACAGGGAGACGTCGTCGCGCATGGTCCTCGAGCCCGGTGACGTCGAGGTCATGCCGTTGGCGCGAACGCAAGTGCGCTGGCCGGACTATACGCGCTGCGTGCGAGCAGCGTCCGAATGGACGGCTGCGCTCGGCTTGCCCGGCGTGCTCGCCGTCAGCGACATCGCGCTCATGGCCTGCCGTGGCGCGAGATATCACCATGACGGCGCGCAATATGGCGGTGCGGCCTTTTGCAATCTGTTTCTCAGCGAAGACAAAGGGCTGGATGTGCATTTCCCCGCCACGGGTCATCGCATTCCCCTGACTCGCGGCACGGCCTTGATATTCGACACCGGCCAGCCACATGGGGTGATCCGGCGCGGCAGCAGCGGATTCAATGCTGCCGACTTCGCTGCGGATCAGGATTGCACGCAAATCTTCCTGACGTGGGAGCTTCCCATCGAAGACGTGCACGTGGCGCAGACGCTGAACGTTGCCTTCGACATTGCCTCTTCAACCTCTTTGCACGCGGATAAAGAGCAAGTGTGCGTGAATGGCGAACCCGCCATGGTGTGCCCGGAAACCGGTCGTTGGTGTCGGGTCGAATGATCGTCGAGGTTTAAGCGGGCTGTCGCGGTTGAGCCTTGCCTCCTGCAGGCAAGCCTTAACATTGCCCTCCAGGCGTTCGCCGCGCTGGTGGTGACCGCACCGGCGTTTCTTGCGGCCCGCGGCCTGAGGCGACTCGGCCGCAACCGCACATGCATGGCCTGACGACGCGTTAAGCCATCGCGTTCGCTATACGGCAATACCTTGCGTGACCGGCGCGGCGCAAACCGCTTCGCATTCGTGCGCTGCGGGCGCGATCGCCGCGATTGGCGCGACTAGCTTTGCCAGCGGCAGGCGTACCACGAACTCCGAGCCGCGGCCCAGTCCCCCGGAAAACGCTTCGACGGTGCCACCATGGCTCGCGACGATATCGCGCACCACCGCCAATCCGAGTCCATGCCCCCTGGTGCCCAAGGCGTGGCCCGCAAGCCCGCGCGCGTAGGGCTTGAAGATGCTTGCAAGCTCGCCCGGCGCGATGCCGGCCCCTTCGTCGCTCACGCTGATATAGCAGTAACGCCCGGCGCGGGACGCCGTCACCTTGATCGCATCCGCAGCCGCCGAATATTTGAGCGCGTTGATCAGCAGATTGACGAACACCTGGGTCAACTCGCCGAAGTCGCCTTGCACCCGCAGCGGTGCGTCGCCGGCCGTCACCTGAATCGGCGCGTGATCTGGCGCGCCCGCTTCGGCTACCTGCACACAATGCGCGAGCAGATCGCCGACATCGACCGGCGCGCGATTCACCACCGCTCTTTCGCGCGACGTACATGCCAACGCGCCCAGCGCCGGATCAACAGAACCGGCGAACCCGGCATCGTCCGGCGCCATCAATTGCTGGGCCAGTTGACCGAGCACGCTTGCCTGCCGTGAGAGTAGAAGGGCGTATCGCGTCAACTGTTCGTCGTGGCCGTACTGGGTGTTCAACAAACGCGCGAGCAGTCCGAGCGGCGTGATCGCATTGCGGATTTCGTGGCCTATCGTTGCGCCGCTCGAAGCCTGTTCCGATTCATCGCTACGCCCGGCAACAGTGACGACGTGCTCGGCACGTTGCACACTCCGCCCGCCAGCCCGCTCGCGCGCATGCCCGGAAGCCTCGACGCGCGGCCGCTCGATCTTCGCATCGTGCAGACGCTCGATCTCCCGTGCCTGCGCAGTGCGAAGCTTCTGCACGCAGTACGTGCACAAACCGATGATCGGCCGCGCAGCAAGCTTCTCCTTCAGCGAGGCTTCATAGTCGAGCAGCGCAACCCAGTCGGTGGTTTCGTTGCAGACGGCGTCGCCGGCCACTCGCAATCCTTCGAAGCCTCGCCCCAGCGCGTCGTTGATCGCCTTCGACCATAAGCCCACGGTGGCACCGCCGTTGAAGCCCGTTTTAGGCGAGGCGTAAATCTGCGCGCCGTCGAGAATCTGCAATTGGCCTGCATCGATATATTCCGCGAGTGCGGGCGCGGTTCGCGTGAGCATATAGCGGGCTTTGTCGGGTCCCAGCAGCGCGGGCGCGATCCACACGGCCGCTTCGCGATTGGCGAGTCCCGCATGCAGGAAGTCCGCGGTGACGCTGAGCAATTCGCTCCGCGATTCGTAGAAGTGACACAGATGGGAGCCCCAAGTGAGGGCGCCAAGCGCTGGAAAACCGCTTTTACGAGGTCCGGTGGTCATCGTTTCCCTGAGAGTGCGTGGGTCAAGAACCACAGTCGCGCCAGGCTTTAACGATGTCCCGCGCGCTCGAATATGAATGTCACGGCACCACTCGCGTCGATCCGCCGATCCTGTTGAAGGACAGGAAGCGGCTCCGCCGCGTTGGTGCTCGATATTTGGGATTCAGCAGAATTTGAAAGTACGCGAGGGCCAGCTTTGACAGAATAGATATTTTCCCTATGCATGATTTTGGGCGGCAATGAGCGTCTGGTCACATGCGCGTCAATCACGTGTGGTATTCGATCTGGAAAGGGGCAATGGGCTCACGGCGGCCAGGTGCTCGCCACGAGCAGATCCTCCGCATTGTTCGGCGGGCGCAGACCGTCGGTCCTGCCGGAGAAGTAGCGCTGCGTCAGATCGGCCGCCGGGACGTGTATCGCTTCGCCAAAGCCGGCTTCATGGGCCAGCGCCAGCATCTCCGGTGGAGTGAAGAAGCTGATGAAAGGTGTCCCGCTTGCTCGCGCGCCCTTCTCCGCCATCTCGAGCCCCGGACGTACCTCGGGGTCCGCCAGATGCAGCGGGAGCAGGAAGGTCATGGCAAGCGTCGATCCCGGCGCGAGAGCCGCGACCTCGCGCAGCGTGGCCATGTTCGCTTGCAGTGTGAGATACATACTGACGCCCGTGGAGACCACGATCGCCGGCTTGCTGTCATCGAAGCCGGCAGCCGTCAACTCGTCCCGCCAGTTCCGGCCCGCTTCGAAATCGACCGGCACGAAGCGCAGCCAATCCGGCACGCCGTAGCCGAGTTCATTCAGCCGCTGGCGCTTCCATGCCTGAGGACCTGGCGGGTCGATCTCGAACACCTTGAGGCGGGACGCGATCTCCGGCCTGCGCTGCGCGAAGCTGTCGAGCCCCGCGCCGAGGATCACGTACTGACTCAGCCCGCGCCCGGCCTGTTCCACGACCAGATCTTCGATGAAGCGCGCACGAGCCACGATCGAAGCGCGAAACGGACGCGTGAACTGCGGGTCCATGTCTCCGCGTCCGCGCCAGTCGTCGCCTGGAGCCAGCAACTTGAGGCCCACTGTGTCTTCCAGCACATGCGGCGGCGGGTCCGCCTCGACATGCAGCGCGCGCCACAAGGCGACACGCGCAGCGGTGCTGTCGGGCGCCGCATTTCGCTTCTCGTTCATGAGTCTCGATCCGGTTGTTTGTTTCCGGGCTCCGATTCGACATCGCACACCAGCACCTGTCGCAATCCTGCCGCGCGCAACAGGCTATGATTGCCACGTGAATGGACGAGCCGATGACGGGGGACAGCGTGTCACAGACAAGCTCTGATCGCAAGACGACCTTCAGCACACGCCTCTTATGGTTCATTGGACTGTGGCTGCTCGGCGTTGCCGGCGCAGTGCTGCTCGCGCTGCCGTTCCGGCTTCTGATCGCCGCGGCCATGCATTATCAGCATTGATTCGTTGTTTCCACCTCAATGCCGGTCGAGCATTTTTGGCAACTGGCCAAGCTGTCGAAATAGCGATAGCCAATCTTCGAGGTGCCAGGTTTTCTCGATCAGATTTCCGCGCATCTGATGGAAAGAATGAATCGCGAATTTCACATGCTTCGAACTCGCGTCGATGCCGAGCAGCTTGCCCGTTTGCGTGCCGCTGATCTCCGCGCGAACCCCTATCCGGTTGCCATGCACCAGCAAATCGAGAATTTCGACTTTCAAGTCCGGCAGCGCGGTCGCTATGTCGTGGAACACCTGAACCATTTGACCGGGCCCGGGGGCGGCGCCGCGAGGCTCCGGGATGTACTGCCAGTCAGGGGTGACAACCTTCGCCAATAACTCGACGCTTTTCTGCTCGAACGCTCGATAGAATCCTTCAACCGCTTCTCGCGCCACCGCTTCATCGGTACCTGAGGTCATGATCTGCTGCTCCTGAGGGTGCAAGTCGCCATGGTAGACCGAATCATTCCGGGCGGCTTCACGGCATTCAACGTCAGCCCGCCCTCCATTTGCATGCGAATGAATGCGGCCGTTTTTTGCCAATCCGCCGCGCCATAGCGCGTCCCGAAACTGGCACCCAGTACCCACAAATTATCTGCCCGGTATAACATCTGTGAGCGTGATGGACGTCAACCATGTCACGCATGTTGCGCCCTTCCTGCGACAAGCCAAAGCGGCATGCATGCGTGCGGCGTCGCGGTGACCGCAACAGCTAACCTGCTTCAATCATTCAAACGAAACTCGCGCCCGCCTCCGGCATGAAACACGCAGGCGCAACGACGTGGGTTCTACTGCTGTAGGAACCCGTAACGGTCTCTAAACAATCAAGCCGATGCCCAACGAAATCCCGGAACCGCAAGCAATCTGTAATGAAGTCTCCCGCAGCGCGATCTTCATTGTCGCGACCGTCGCGAACGACCGTGATCAGGAGGCCAAGGTGCGCGAATGGTGCGGCGACATTGCCGCCCTCGTGCGCGCGGTCGGCAAGCGTGTGCCGGCCGGCAATCTGTCGTGCGTCTGCTCGTTCGGCTCCGACGCGTGGGACAGGCTGTTTGGCGCGCCGCGGCCCGCCCTCCTGCATCCATTCCGCGACATCGGCGAGGGCGAGCGTCGCGCGTTGGGGACACCGGGCGATTTCCTGCTGCACATCCGCGCCGATCACATGGATCTCTGTTTCGAACTCGCCACGCAGTTGCTCGGCGCGCTCGGCGACGCGGTCACCGTGGTCGATGAAGTTCACGGATTTCGCTACTTCGATATGCGCGACATGGTGGGTTTCGTCGACGGCACCGAGAACCCGACAGGCCGCGCCGCCGATGAATACACGCTGATCACCGAAGACCCCGGGTTCGAAGGCGGCAGCTATGTCCTCGTGCAAAAGTACCTGCACGACATGGACGGATGGAATGCGCTTTCGGTCGAGACTCAGGAGCGCATTATCGGCCGCAAGAAATTGTCCGACGTCGAACTCGACGCAGCGGTCAAACCGTCTTCGTCGCACAGCTCGCTGACCACGATCACCGAGAACGGCAAGGAAGTGAAGATCTTGCGCGACAACATGCCATTCGGCCGCCTGGGCGCGGCCGAATTCGGCACCTACTTTATCGGCTACGCACGATCGCCCGCGCCGATCGAGCAGATGCTGGAGAACATGTTCATCGGGCGGCCGCCGGGCAACTACGACCGGCTGCTCGACTATAGCCGCGCCGTCACCGGAGGCCTGTTCTTCGTGCCGTCGGCCACCTTGCTCGAAGAACTCGCGGACCGCGACCCGCCGAGCGTCACGGCCGCCATCGAAACACAACCCGAACCCTCTTCGACCGCCGAGCCGCGCCACGACGGCTCGCTGAATATTGGCTCTCTCAAGGGAATCTCCCAACATGAATAACCTGCATCGCGAGCTCGCCCCCATTTCCAGTGCCGCCTGGTCGCAGATTGAAAACGAAGTGGCGCGCACCTTCAAACGCAGCGTAGCGGGCCGTCGCGTGGTCGACGTCAAGGGTCCGGGTGGAACCGAGCTGTCCGGTATCGGCACGGGGCATCAGACCGCGATTGCCGCGCCTCAACAAGGCGTCGTGGCCAGGCTCGCGGAGGTCAAGCGCGTGGTCGAGTTCACCGTGCCGTTCGAGTTGCAGCGCGAGGCGATCGACAGCGTGCTGCGCGGCGCGAACGACGCCGACTGGCAACCCGCGAAAGACGCAGCGAAAGAACTCGCCTATGCGGAAGATCGCGCGATCTTCGACGGATACGAGGCAGCGGGAATCGGCGGGATTCGCGAAGGCTCGTCGAACGCGCCGCTCGCGCTGTCCGCCGACATCGGCGATTATCCGCACGCGATCGGCAATGCACTGGAGGCGTTGCGGCTCGCCGGCGTGGACGGGCCTTATTCCGTGCTGCTCGGCGCCGACGCCTACACGGCGCTCAGCGAGGCACGCGACCAGGGCTATCCGGTGATCGAGCACATCAAGCGGATCGTGAACGGCGACATCGTCTGGGCGCCCGCGCTGAGCGGCGGAAGCGTGCTCTCCACGCGAGGCGGCGACTTCGAGTTGCACCTCGGTGAAGACCTGTCGATCGGCTATCTCAGCCACACCGAATCGGTCGTGCGCCTCTATCTGCGCGAAACGCTGACATTCCTGATGTTGACGAGCGAAGCCTCCGTGTCGCTGACGCTCGCTGAATAAGCGCGGGTTCTTGCGGGCTCAGGCACGCAAGGGCCGTTTCATCCGCGACCGGCGGCGCCGGTGTCAGTGGTAGCCGGCATCCCCTTCCCGCACCTTGCCGCGGAACACGCGGTACTGCATGGCGTTGTAGACGAGGATGACCGGCAGCACGATCACCGTGCCGACCAGCGTGAAGAGCTGGCTCGAATGACTCGACGAGGCTTCCCAGATCGTCAGCGAAGGCGGCACGATGTTCGGCCAGATGCTGATCAGCAAGCCGCTGTATCCGAGAAAGCACAGCGCAAGCGTGAGCAGGAACGGCATCGCTTCATGCTGCAGGCGAAGCGATCGAAAAATGCCCCACACGCAGGCCAGAACAAGAATCGGCACCGGCATGAACCAGCCGAGATAGCCGCTTCCGAACCAGCGATGCTCGACCGCCGGCAATCCGATCACGGTCCACAGACTCACCACGAAGATGATCCCCAGCAGCACGGCCAGCAGCGGCCGCATCACCTCGCGCATCTTGTGCTGCAGTTCGCCTTCGGTCTTGAGGATTAGCCAGCCGCAGCCGAGCGTCGCATAGGTGAAGAGCACGCCGATGCCGCAGAACAGGCTGAACGGCGACAGCCAGTCGAACGGGTCGCCGGCGAAACGGTCATCGACGATCTTGATGCCTTGCAGCAGCGACCCCAGCACGATGCCCTGGCAAAGGCCCGCGAGAGCCGACCCGGCAATGAAGGCGAGATCCCACGCATGCTGGGTCCGCGTGGCCTTCGCGCGCAATTCAAAGGCCGCGCCGCGAAAGATCAGCCCCACGACCATCAGAATCAGCGGCAGATAGTTTGCCGGCAGCAGCGTCGAATAGACGACCGGGAACGCCCCGTATAGCCCCGCGCCGCCGAGCACGAGGAACGTTTCGTTGCCGTCCCAGACCGGCGCGATGGTGTTGAGCATGACTTGCCGATCGCCTTTCTCCTCGAAAAACGGAAACAGCAGGCCGATGCCGAGATCGAAGCCGTCCAGCATCACGTAGATGAAAACGCCGAGGCCGATGATCGCAGCCCACACGACCGGAAGATCGATTTGCATGGCCTCACTCCCGTTCCAGTGCGTCCAGCGGACGATTGCGCAACACCGGATGTTTAACGGACCGACGGGCGTCGACCTGTTCCTCTGGTCCGCGCTTCATCATCTTGAGCATGTAGTAGACCCCCATACCGAATACCAGGAAGTACACCAGCACGAAGATCAGCAATGACACGCCCGCTTGCTGGGCACTGATCGGCGAGAGTGAGTCTTCGGTTCGCAGAACACCATAGACCGTCCAGGGTTGGCGGCCGACTTCCGTCGTCACCCACCCGGCCAACAGCGCGACGATTCCCGACGGCCCCATGCACAGCACGAAAATCTGATACCAGCGCGTCTCATAGAGCCGGCCTCGCACCCTGAGCAGCAACCCGAGCAAAGCGGCCAACAGCATCAGCATGCCGAGGCCCGCCATGATCCGGAAGGTCCAGAAGATGATTGGCGAATACGGGCGGTCTCTGGCGGGAAACGTCTTGAGCCCGCGGATTTCTCCATCCCAGCTATGGGTCAGAATGAGACTGCCCAAATGCGGGATTTGCAGCGCATAGCGCGTCACTTCCGCATTCATGTCGGGAAAACCGACCAGATTGAGCGCCGTGCCGCCTTTCTCGGTTTCCCACAGGCCTTCAATTGCGGCGATTTTGGCCGGCTGATATTGGCGCGTATTGAGGCCGTGCGCATCGCCGACAAAAATCTGCACCGGCGTAAGCAAAAGCAGAATCCACAACGCCATCGAAAAGCTGCGCTTGACGGGTCCGTCGCGCCGGCCATGCAACAGGTGCCACGCCCCGCACGCCGCGACGATAAAGCCGGCCACAATGAACGCGGCGATGGTCATATGCGCGAGCCGGTAGGGGAACGACGGATTGAAAATCACCTTCAGCCAGTCGACCGGTACAATCCGGCCGTTCATCATGGCGAATCCTTGCGGCGTTTGCATAAAGCTATTCGACGCGAGAATCCAGAAGGTGGACATCAACGTGCCGAGCGCCACCATCAGCGTGGCGAAGAAGTGCGCGCGCGGACTCACACGCTGCCAGCCGAACAGCATGACACCCAGAAAACCCGCCTCGAGAAAGAACGCCGTCAACACTTCATAAGTCAGGAGCGGTCCTGTGATGTTGCCGGCAATGGTGGAAAAGCCACTCCAGTTGGTGCCGAACTCGTAGGCCATCACCACGCCCGAGACCACGCCCATGCCGAAGCCGACCGCAAAGATCTTCGACCAGAATAGAAACATGTCCTTGTAGACCGCGTCGCCGGTCAGCAACCAACGCCCTTCCAGCACGGCGAGGAAGCTGGCCATGCCTATGCTGATTGCGGGGAAAATGATGTGAAATGAAACCGTGAATGCGAACTGAAGCCTGGCGAGGTGGAAGGCATCGAAGATTTCCATGATTGAACGGCGGCTCCAGGTTGTACCGGCACTTGCGCAAAGATGAACGCCTCGCGAAGCTGAGAGACATCACTCAGCCGGCGAACCGCGCGCCTCCCGTCTCTTTCCTGGTAGAAGAGTTCGGGAGGCATCATCAGGTCCGCTTCCGGATAATACCCGCCACACCGCCGACACGCTCGCTGCGTGTCCTTGCCCGTTGCCCACGCCACGCCGTCAGGAACTGGCGCCCTCCGTGGACTCCGTGCTGCCGACTTCGTCGGACGACTTCTTCTTTGTCCGGCTATTAGCGCGTTTCGCCTTGGGCGGCGTCGCCTCGCCGCGAACGAACTTCACTTCGCCGCTGTCCTTGTCATAGCTGACCTCGACATTGTCGCCCGATTTCAGTTTGCCGCCGAGAATCTCCTTGGCAAGCCGCGTTTCCAGTTCCTGGCGAATCTGGCGCTTCAGCTCGCGGGCGCCGAACTCCGGCCGGTAGCCGGCCTCGGCCAGATGGTCGACAACCGACTCGTCGATCTTGAGTGTGATGTCCTGGGCCGCCGCGGTGCGCGTGACCCGCTCGAGCTGGATCCGCACGATCGAGCGGATATTCTCGCGAGAAAGTCCGTGAAAGACGATCACCTCGTCGATGCGGTTCAGAAACTCCGGACGGAAGTGGCCCTTGAGCACATCCATCAACTCCTCGCGAAGCTCCTTTTCCGGCAGCTGGTCCGCCTCGGGCTTCTCGAGGTTATCCATGATGATATGTGCGCCGAGATTGCTGGTCGCGATGATGATCGTATTGCTGAAGTCCACCACGCGGCCCTTGCCGTCAGTCAGACGGCCGTCGTCGAACACCTGGAGCAATACATTGCTCACGTCCGCGTGTGCCTTCTCGATCTCGTCGAGCAGAATCACGCTATACGGCCGCCGCCGGACCCGCTCCGTCAGCTGGCCACCCTCGTCATAGCCGACATACCCCGGCGGCGCGCCGATCAGGCGTGCCACCGCGTGACGCTCCATATACTCGGACATGTCGATACGAATGACCGACTGTTCATCGCCGAACACCGTTTCGGCCAGCGCCTTCGCGAGTTCGGTCTTGCCGACGCCGGTCGGTCCGAGGAAGAGGAAAGTCGCGATAGGCCGGTTTGCCTGGCCGAGTCCGGCACGCGACAGGCGCACGGCGTCGCTCACGGCAAGCACCGCGTCGTCCTGACCGACCACGCGCTCACGCAGTTTGTTTTCCATGTCCAGCAGCTTCTGGCGCTCTTCCTGTGTCAGGTCCGTGACCGGAATGCCGGTTTGACGCGACACCACTTCGGCGATGGCCGCCACGGTGACTTCAAGCGTTTCCGAACCGGTCTTGCGCTGCCATGCCTCCATCTGCTCATCGAGTGTCGTCTGCTTTTCGCCGATACGTTCCTCGAACTTCTTCGCCTCGTCATAGCGCTTTCGCGAGGACGCGTAATCCTGCTCGCGCTTGAGTTGAGACATCTCGGCTTCGAGTTCCTGGATGTCCGCCGGACGCGAAGTCGCACCGATCCGTACGCGCGCGGCGGCCTGGTCGATCAGGTCGATGGCTTTGTCGGGCAGAAAGCGCGACGTGATGTAACGGTCCGACATTTCAGCGGCCGCGACAAACGCATCGTCCGCGAAGGTCACCTGATGATGCGCCTCGAGCTTGTCGCGCAGACCGCGCAGGATGACGATGGTCTGCTCGACGGTCGGCTCGGGCACCAGCACCGGCTGAAAGCGCCGCTCCAGCGCGGCGTCTTTTTCAATGTACTTCTGGTATTCGTTGAGCGTCGTCGCGCCGATCAGACTGAGTTCGCCGCGAGCCAGCGCCGGTTTGAGCACGTTCGCGATGTCGAGACCGCCCTCGCCGCCGCCCTGGCCGGCGCCCACGATCATGTGCAACTCGTCGATGAACAGAACCAGTTCGTCTTTCTTTGCCGTCACTTCGTCGATCAGCGTTTTTGCGCGTTCCTCGAACTCGCCGCGATACTTCGCACCGGCCACCATCGAATTGATATTGACCTCGACGAGCCGCTTGCCGCGCAGATTTTCGGGGACCTCGTCGTTGACGATGCGCTGCGCCAGACCTTCGACAATGGCGGTCTTGCCGACGCCGGGCTCGCCGATCAACACCGGATTGTTCTTCCTGCGCCGCGCGAGCACCTCGATCGTGCTTTCGATTTCCTGCGCGCGGCCCAGCACCGGGTCGAGCTTGCCCTGGCGCGCGAGCGCCGTGAGGTCACGCCCGAACTTGTCGAGTGTGGGCGTGCCGGTCGGTGCATCGACGCGGCCGTCCTCGGCGCCTTTGCCGACCACCTTCACCACTTTCTGCCGCAGCCCTTCCGGTGTCACACCATACTTCTTCAGCAGCGTGCCCGCGATACTGTCCGGCACCGCCGCAAGTCCGATCAGCAGATGTTCCGGGCCGACATACGAATGACCCAGATCGCGCGATGCCTGAAACCCGTACTGGAACACTTTCTTCAGGCGCGGCGAGATGGTCATTTTCTCGATCGACGCATCGGGATTCGCGGTGCCCTTCTGCGCGTGCTGATCGATATAAGCCTTGATGTCCTGCGGCGAGAGCTTGAGTTCCTTGAGCAGCGCAGTGCCGACATCGTTGTCCGCCAGTACATACAGCAGATGTTCGGTGTCAAGCTCGCTTCGCTGGAGTTCGTGCGCTTTCTCTGCCGCACGCTGCAACAACTCGAGCGTCTGTTCGCTGAAGGCGTCGGTTGCGTCGACCGATTCGCGCGGCACCTCCGCGGAGAGACTCTCGTTATCGTCGTCTTCCTCGTGCGCGCCGCCCATCCCGCCGAAGAAGCGTGACAGACCACCGCCTCCCAATAGCGAGTCGAACGGGTTCGCCATGCTCTGGTGGCGCATTAATTGACGGTAGTCGTAATCGCAAATCGATAAAGTTTTCCGCTCGCCGTTCTGCACAACGGTCACACGGGCGACGGCGGGACGGGCGTTACAGATTTCGCAAAGGGCGGGCATCGTAAAATCACCTTTCTGAGTTAAGGCATCCGATGTTGTTAAAAATTTTAGGATGCGTTCAAGTGAAGGGAGAACGCTCGGAACCTGTCGCCGGCCTTTCGTTATGGTTATGCGCGAGGCCGATGCTCCGCTGTTCAGCGTTCAAAATGGGCGTCGCTTTCGAACAGATAGCGATGCACGAGCGGCTTGCGTCAACCGGCATGCGCTTGCGCTCTCTCACTACGCGTCTGGTCGCCGCATGATTGGCATAACGAACCTAAATAAGCCGCCCTTGAATTCTATGAGTGGATTGTGAGTAAGGGGACATTGGTTTTTCCGATGGGGCGCATGGGCCGACATGCCGACGCTATCGTGCGGCGAGACGACGCGCTCTAATTCGTCTGGTCGTCACTACTTGCGGGCCTCGCGGCGGCTCTGCTCCGCCACGGTGAGAATCGCTTCTGGCATGACCTCGAGCCGCTCTTTCGGGATTGGCTGGCCGCTTTCGTCGGAGAGGCCGTAAGTGCCGTCGTCGATTTTCTGCAGCGCCCGCCCAATATCCGCAATGCGCTGGTCGTTCACGTCGTGCAGCGACTGATTGATTTCATTCTGCGCCATTCCCTGCGCCGCGTCCTCGTACTCCTCGGCCTCGTCGCCGTGCTCCTCCCGAGCCGTTCGATCGTCTGCGATCGTTTCTGCTTCGCCGCCCAGCAATTCCCGGCGCAGCGCCTCCAGGCGCTTGCGCTGCTGCGCGATGAACTCGTCACTCAAGCCGCTCTGTTGGTTCGACATAGTGTTCTCCCTCTGTATGATTGGCCCGCTGAACGTTGGGACAGCGCCGTCAACTGTCGTCGACGTTGTCCGCGTAATGGTCGACGGTAACCTTGCATTCGTCGATCACAACCTGAAGAAAAGCAGGCTCGTTTCTTTCCACCCATCTTTCCACGTGCAGGAAACGCTGCGTGCCGAGGTCGGCGATGCGCTCGGCGTCCGAGGTCGTGACATCGACCGTAACGATCCCCCGATTTGTTTGCAGAGGCGAGATCGTCGCGGAGAACTGAAAACGTCTATATGAAAATTCTTGTGCCATAGCGACTCCCCTGGCAGAAGTGAGTTAAACGTACGATTTCTTCATACGAGTGCGAGGTTTCGTGCGCGCCAGCTTGCGACCACCATGGTCATGCTACCGGGATTACGGCATGATGGCGCTAGCAACGACACGCAGGCTAAGGAGAAAACGATGCCAGCATCCACTGTGTTATACGGTGAGTTCGAGATGGTCGTGCGCCCCGAGACCAATAAGTTCGGCGCCTGGATCGCGAGCGTGAGCCTGAAAAATAGCGCGGGTAAAGTGGTCGATATTCGCCCGATGACCGTTCAGCCCGAGTGGCTGACCAAAGAAGAAGCGATCAGAGACGCGGTCGAATGGGGCCGCCGGTTCATCGATCGTGAGTTCGAGACGCCGCAACCGCACTCCTGGGTCAGCGCCCGGTCTCGCGCGGAAGACTGGTTCCGCGATGCAGAGGAAAAATCGCACGGGCCAGACATCAGTTCCTGAACGCGGCAAACCTGAACGCTGCAAAGCCGGCCCTGCAACACGCTTGCAGGCTCAGTGAAATCTTTGCGCAGCCGCTCTCTACTTACGCAGACGCGCCTCGATTTCCTGTTTACTGAGCGACACCAGATCTTCGCTGATCTGCTCGAATATCATTCGACGCGCTTCCTCGCTCAGATTCGAACGCACCATGCCGAGGAATTTCGCCTCCATGGCGAGCCGCAGCCGATTGTAGAGTTGACGGAGCCGCCCTTCTTCCAGATAGGCGGCAACCCGCTTTGCAAATTTCTCGCGGTCTTTCTCAGTCAGCGCCGTACCGGTGTATTCGTCGTTGACGAGAACTTCGACCTCCTGCAAGTCGAGCTTAAGCCCAGGCGTCTGGAAAACACGCGCGCGACCTCCGTCAGCCACGACAAGCCAGGTAACTTCGACCATCATGCACCTCTGAGCAGAATTTCCAGCGCATACGCGGCGCTCGCTCGCCGACAGTGCCGGCGACACTCACTCAAGATAGCAGTTCGAACCGGCTACGCCCAAGGTCAATTCGTCGATTTTCTCGAGCCGTGTCACCGCTTTACCAACCGCGGCTGAAGACAAGCCGAATTGCTGGCCGGCATCCGTGAAAAAACTGCACAACTACGCGGCGCGGGAAAAGGCCTTGAGAGCGTTGAGACTGTCCAGACGCGTCCGCACGATCGCGGACATTGATGTCCGATAAGCCAGGAATGTCAGCATATTGATGGTCGCGGACGCAGTCCTCGGCTTCGGCCCGACGCCAAACCGCGAAGTTCGGTACGATAAGGCCGCCTGTCGCACGAGCACATCCTGCTATGAACGAAATGACAATGGATTGGGGCGATGTCCGCGTGTTTCTCGCGATCGCCCGTTGCGGCACACTCGGCGCCGCCGCGCGTCAACTGGGACAAACCCAGCCCACCATGGGTCGCCGGCTGCGTGCGCTCGAAAGCGCGGTCGGCCAGGCCCTGTTCCAGCGTACCGCCGACGGCTTCGTACTGACCGACGAAGGCACCGCGGTGTTAAGTTTCGCGGAGCGAATGGAGGAAGAAGCGCTCGCGTTCACACGTTCGCTCGCGGGGACCACGCAGCAGTTGACGGGGTCGCTGCGCGTGTCGTCCTCGGACTGGTTCGGCATTCATGTGCTCACCCCCGTGTTCGCCGGGTTTCTCTCACGGCATCCGCAGCTCTCGATCGAGTTAATCACCGATTCGCGACGCTACAGTCTTTCACGCCGTGAAGCGGATCTCGTGTTTCGCATCACGCCGTTCGACGAACCCGACGTGATCCAGCGAAAGGTCATGGATCTGAACTACGCGCTGTACGGGCACGCCGATCTGGTGGCGCCGCAGGCCGGCGATGGCGCGGGGCAATCGCTCATTACGATGGACAGCGCCTTCGAGGCCTTGCCCGACGTGACATGGATTCGCCGCATGCTGCCGAATGCGCGAGTCGCGTACGCCAGCAACAATCGCGGCGTCCAGGCGCGCATGTGTGCCGAGGGCGGCGGCTTCGCGGTGCTGCCGTGCGCGCTTGGCGACAACACGCCGGGACTGCGGCGCATCGACCTCGGCGAAACGCCGCCGGGCCGCGAAGTGTGGCTCGGCTACCATCGCGACCTTCGGCGGCTGGGGCGGTTGCGGGCGTTGATCGACGTTGTCGTCGACAAACTCGCCAACACGTAATTGACGTCTGGCCGCCGCTGAATTCACTCACGATTGCCGCCCCGCGCGGCCAGCGTCACTCGATATCGACGACGATCTTGCCCCGCGCGCTGCGATCGGTGATTGCGTCGTACCCTTGTTCCGCCGAGCGAAGATCGAAGCGGCGCGGATCGAGTCGCGGCGTCAATTGACCCGCTTCGACAAGGCGCGTCGCCTCGCGCAGCATCTCGCCGTGATGCGCCCGGTTCCCGCCGCTCAGCAGCGCATGCAGGGTGAATACGCCCGAGTACGTCGCCTCGCGAAACGACAGCGGTGCGAGTGCGTGGGTGCCCCAACCGAGCGCGCTGACGACATGGCCGAAATGCTTGACCGCCGCGAACGATGCATCGAGCGTCGCGCCGCCCACCGTGTCGGCAACCACCTCGAATCCCGCCCCGCCCGTATGCCGCGCGACATATTGCTCGACGTTCTGCGCGGCGTAATCGATCGGCGTGGCGCCGAGGCGCATGAGTTCGTCCTGATCGCGTGCGCTCGCCGTCGCGAACACCCGTGCTCCCAGCGCCCGCGCGAGTTGCACCGAAACGTGGCCCACGCCACCCGCGCCTCCTTGCACGAGCACGGGCTGCCCGGCCTGAAGCTTCGCGCGATCCACGAGTCCCATGTAGGCGGTGATGAACACGAGCGGCAAAGAGGCGGCTTCGCGCATCGACAGATTGGCGGGCTTCAGCGCGAGCAGATCCGCGTCGACCGCGGCATATTGCGCGAGCGAACCTTGAATGCCGCCGACACCGCCTGTCATGCCGTAGACCTCATCGCCCGCTTTGAAACGCGTCACGCCCGCACCCACCGCCTCGACCACGCCGGCCATGTCGATGCCGAGCACCAGCGGCAGCGGATGTTTTGCATGAGCGGCGCCGCCTGCGCGGATTTTCGTGTCGAGCGGATTGAGACCGGCCGCCGCGATACGCACCCGCACCTGGCCGGGCGACGGTTCAGGGCGAGCCACGGTGGTGAGTTCCAGCGATCCGTTGTACTGGGAGAGAACGAGGGCTTGCATTGTCATGGTCAACGTTCCTTGCAAATACCGGTGAAAGGAAAAGCAGATGGAGCGAATAGTGACCCATGCAAACAGGTCTGAAAACTTACAAATACGCACGCTTGCCATGCATTAATGCATGAGGCAACGCCTGCGCCGCCGACCGCTTTGCGCACCCGACCCCTGAAGGGGGCAGGCCCAACATTTCAATTTCGTAATGAACCGGTGGGGATCGCGTCAGGTGCGCAAGCGCAATATGGTTTCCAGACGCTCAGAGAAGAAAGACCCGCGCAATACCAGTAGCATCGAATGAGCTGCTGCTATTCAACGAATTTCCCTCGATCAACCCTCGTATTTATTTCGGAGTCTGAATCATGAAGAAAACTATTGTTTGCCTCGCCCTCGCTGCCGCCGCCCTGTCCGCGCCGGTGCTCAGCTTCGCGCAATCCAACGGGCCGGTGACACGCGCCGAGGTCCGCAGCGATCTCGTGCAGTTGGAGCGGGCCGGCTACAGCCCGGCGCGTTCCGACGACGCCAGCTATCCGGCCGACATCCAGGCCGCCGAAGCAAAAGTCGCCGCGCAATCCACGCATGAGCAAACGCAGAGCTACGGCGGTGTGCCGGCGAACGGCACGTCGTCCGGCGGACCGGCGCATACGGCGATGCAATCGACCTGTATCGGTCCGGCCAGCTTCTGCACCCCGTACTTCGGCAAATAAGCGATATGCCGCGCCGGTCCCGTGCTTGGCGCCAGACGCACGGGACCGAGTTTGATGAAGCGCAGCGTTTTCATGCGCGAGGCAGACGTCGCGGCGGCCGCACGCGGCTCAATCCTGCAAGCCGCGCACGTACCGATAAGAACAACGGCTCGAATCGACAAAGCGCACGCGAAACTCGACCGGCTGGTCTTTGAACGTGAAGGCCGTGCGTTCGATGCGCAGCACCGGCGCGCCGACTTCGATATTCAGCGCGCGCGCCACTTCTTCGTCGGCGGCTGCGCCGCCCAGATCTTCCACCACGCGCACGACTGAGATTCCAAAATGTTCCTGGTAAAAGCCGTAAATGGAACGCGCCGTGCCTTGAACATCTCGGCTTCCGAGCGTCGGGAACACGTCGAGCCGAAACCACAAACGATCGAGCATGACAGGCACGTCATCATGCAGCCGAAGATTGTCGGCGGTGGCAAGCCGTGCGCCGCGCGCGAGCTTGAGCGTCGCGGCGAGTTCCGGGCTCGGGCCAATCGCGGCGCACTGGATTCGCCCAGACCGTCCCTATCTCGGCGAGCCCGAAGCAAAAGCGAAGGAGGCCGGCGGTTTTGCGGCGCGTATGGACGCTTACTGAACGCGGCGCCTGGCCGACGCTTGCCGGTTGGCGACGAGTTGGGCACGTCGAACCTCACGCAGTGTGAGCACGAAATCGTAGGCTAGGACTTCGTAGCGTTGCCGCTGTCATCGCCGATAACGCCGAACTCGACGGCCGTCTTCACGTAGAACAGATGCACGCCATCGGCGCGCAGCCGGTCGAATAACCGGTCGGCTTCGTCGCTCGTCACCGCCATCACGACGGACAAAGGCTGGTCCGCCAGCTCGAAGAAATGTGTGGAGTGAATGCGGTGATGGTGGCCGATTCCTTCGCAGCCTGGTATCACGGTCGCGCCGCGCAGGCCAAGTTCGCCCGCAAGATGGACGAGCCAGTCGGCCAGCGGCTTGCCGCGATGGCGGCGATCCTGTTGAGTAAAGAAAGTGACCTGATAGCCGTTCATGTCGGTGTCTCCTGTCCAAGCGGGATCGCTGTCGATTATTCTTATCAGTGGAGAGGCGCGGGCATACCTGCGTCGCCCGTTCAGTGCAGTCGTTGGCATCATCAGCCAAGCTATGGAATAAGTGTAGATGCCGGGCAGAACGAGTGCCAGCTAGGGCTGCCGGGATGCCCGGCGTTCCTGCTGCCAGCAGCGCAGGCCGAACAGTGGCACGAGCCCATAAGCGTGGTCCAGCATGTCCGATTGCAGGTTTTCGTACGGTTCCCAGCTGGTTTCGTCGACGTAGAGAAAAATCTCCAGCGCGACAACGGGCTGGCTGGACTGCACCTGGCGAATCACAACGGGCATGTCGTGGCGGATCGCCGGATGAGCGCGAAAATGCGCACCCAGATAGAGGCGATACAGCCCGAGGTTCGTGCGGCGCTGCCCGCCGCCGGGCGCGAATGCCGCGAGCGGCGGGTCGATATCGCTGTGCAGCCGGGCGAGCAGCGCCTCGTCGGGAAAGCGGACCGTGTCGGCGTCGAAATGAATCGAATGCTTGACGCGCCTGCAGCCGGACTCGGTCATGCCACGCCAGTTCTTCACACCGTTCGTCAGCAAAACGTAGCTCGGCACCATGACGATCGAGTTGTCGAAGTTCCGCACCTTGATCGTGTTCAGCGCAATGTCGATCACCGTGCCGTCGGCGACGAAGCCGGGCACTTCGATCCAGTCGCCCACCCGCAGCATGTCGTAGGCGGCGAGCTGGATGCTGGCGACGAAGCCGAGCAGCGTCTCCCGGAAGATGATGATGAGGAGCGCCGTCATCGCGCTGAGGCCCGTTAGGAAGTAAGCGGGCGAACGCTCGAGCAACACCGAAATCACGGCGATCAGCGCGATCACGTAGAACACGATGGTGGCGATCTGCAGGAAGCTCTTGATCGGCCGCTCGCTCGAGGACGGGAAGTGGCTGTAGCGCTCGCTGACGCTGTCGAGGAACGCCAGCGCGGCGCGCAGCAGCGTGTACACCATGTAGCAGGCCGCCAGCACCGACAGCGGATGCCCGAGTGCCGCGATCATCGGGAACGTGATGCCGGAAAGCAGCGGGCCGGCCGCGTAGACGATGGCGGCGGGCACGAGCGGCGCGAGCCGATGAAAGACCTTGTGGCGCTCGGCGGCTCGCAGCCACTTGTGCCGTTCCTGGCGCGCGAGGCGGCTGACGATCAACAGCATGATCGTACGCGTCACGTAGTAGCAGATCGTGCTGGCCAGCAAAATCGCGACCAGCAGCGCCACGACGAGCAGTATCGCGACAAGCTCGCTGTCGGTGTAGACGTGGAACTGATGCCAGGTTGGTCCGCTTTCGATTCGCAGCGCATTGTCGAACATGGTTTCTCCCATTGCCGGCGAACCTGTCGCGGCCGCAGCGATTCCCGACGCCCGCAGCTTAAGTACTCTCTTCTCCAACCGCCGCCGCAGCCATGTTCGCAACGTGTGACCCGGGAAGAACCGCGGCTGCGATTGCGCGTGCGGCTCTTGAACGGCAGACTGCATCGTACAACTTGCGGATTCGCAAATGCACTGATTGAACCCTGCCCTGCCCGGGTCGAGTTTTATCCCTGCTCGATCTCAAGGAGCCGCGCGTCAAGCCGCCGCGCTAGCGCCGCGCCGCCTTCGCGCATCACCACGTCGTGATTCCATTGGAAAACCGGTCGCAGCAACGGCGCCAACGCATTCATCCACGCGCGTTTCGTGTGCACGCACCAGTCATAGCGGACCACGGTCAGGTTGCGCCCGTCGGTCGAAAAGCTCCACCGGCCTGCGCCTTCGACGTCGCCACTGGCCTCCCCCTCCAGCGCGACCAACGGGTCGACGCGCGTCACCCGCATATCGAACACGAGGCGGTAGGGCAACCGGCCTTTCCACGTGTAGCGTTGAACGACGCCCACGCCTTGATCCGAACCCGCCTCCAGTTGGTCCACGCGCTCGACGTTATGCCACCATTCGGGCCAGCGCGCCGAGTCCTGGATTGCCGCCCACACTTCCTGCACTGGCGCATCGATGCGCCAGATGGTGGAAAAGCGGTATTCGACGGTGCGCAAGCTGCCTCCATTCTTAATCTTGTTCCGGAGATTTTGGCAGATGCTCGTTGCACTTGCCACCACCGGCGAAACTGCGCCGCGCGACAAAACGTAGAACAGCCGGAAGCAGCCGGCGGCCGCTGACGCGCTCGGCGTCAGGATTAACTGTCGCCCGTCGTCCGATAGGACTCATGCTAGGATAAAAGTTCGCGCACGAACTAAATTACAGCAACAAAAGCGCCGTCCGCCGGAGCGCAACAGGTGAGGTTGAAACATGGATCATCGGCTCGTGTATCTGCTCAACGTGGGCCAAAAGCGCCTGCATCGGTGGTCGCAAACTCGGACCGCCGCAGGTGGAGTCACTGCGGCGCAGGCGGGGCTGCTTTTCTTTCTCGGGAAAAACGACGGTGCACTCACGAGCGAGGCGGCTGCGGCGCTCGATCTCAAGGCACCGGGAATGAGCGGGCTGGTCGACAGAGCGGAGCGGGCCGGTCTCCTGGAACGCCATTCGGACGAACTCGATGGGCGCGCATCGCGACTTTGGCTAACGGCGGCAGGACGCACCGCACTCAAGCGATCGAAGTCGGGCCTCGCTGAGCTGAATGTCAGGCTGACGGAAGGATTTACGGAGGCCGAGATCGACGTGGTTGCGCGCTGGCTGACGAGTTTGCAGGACAAGTTCCCCGATGTCGACGAGGAAACGGCGTAAGGCGACACCTGAGGACGGCGGCAGCAGCGTGTCGCCGTGTTGCCCGGCAGTGTTCGCCGCTCCCATCAGCGTGGAATCCTGGTGAAGTCCGGCCGGCGTTTCTGAGCAAACGCCAGGAATGCTTCTTTTGCCTCCACGGCGGCAAGCCGCCCCATGAATGTGACTTTCTCGATCCATCTGGACTGTCAGCCGCTCGGTGTCCCGCATGAGCCGTTTCGTTGCTGCCAGTGATCCGTAGGCACGCAGGGCACATTTGAGTCCATCAACATATTCGCATGCGAAATATATAATATTCGCATACGAAGTAACCGTGTTTGTCATCGACCAGGCGGGTCAGCGAGAACGTCGTTGCGGGACGCAAGTGCGACCCGCTTTTGGAAAACATCGGGAATTCGACCGCGAACCCGGCGACTTCCGGTACGCCGCACTTCATGCGTTCTGCAAGCTTTCAGAAAAGCGCGATATGCGTCGCGAATCCCAATAATTGGTCTGCAGCAACCCTGAACCGTCGGGCAGTATGGAGCGAACGCTTCCCGTTCTTCTCATCCGTCTTCTTTCAGGCATCAACTCGGTAGTAATACTATTAAATCGGTGTATCGTGCACAAAAAAAGCCGCGCGTTGCACGCCAGTCATTCATATTCAAACGAGTTAAGGGTATACATCGATTAGTAGCCAAAAGTGCGTGATATAGCATTTTCGTGGGGTAGTCATGCGTACGCGCGTGCACGTGGGCTTTCCGAAAGGAGCGATGCCCAGCTCCGGCACCTGTCTTGCCGGAGTTTTTTCTGCTTGCGCCGTTACAACCAGTGAAACGTTCTACAACTGAGAGACGGGAGACTGAGATGGCGCAATCGAAGGAAGACAAGGACGAAGTACAGGGGACGCGTCGTGGATTGCTGCAGGGCGCAGGCCTGACCGCGGCACTGGCGCTAATGGGTGGAATGGGCGGCATGAGTGGAATGATCTCGTCGGCCCAGGCGGCGGAAGGCGGCTCGTTTCCGGCACACAAACGTTGGAAGATCGTGTTCGTCAACCATGTCACGACGAATCCCTTCTTCGTGCCCACGCAATACGGCATTCAGGACGCGACTGCCTTGCTCGGCATGGACTATCAATGGACCGGCTCGGCCAATGCCGACATCGGCGAAATGGTGAATGCGGTCAACGCGGCGATTGCCGCGAAAGCCGATGCGATCGCAGTACCGATCGTCGACCCCAAGGCGTTCGACAAACCCATCCAGGCCGCGCTCGACGCCGGCATTCCCGTGTTCGCCTATAACGCCGACGCGCCTTCGGGTTCCACCAATCCGCGCCTTGCGTACATCGGCCAGGATCTTTATCTGTCCGGCTATCAGATGGGCGAGCGGATCGTGAGCCTCATCGACAGCGGCCTCGTCGCGCTCTTTATCGCCACCCCCGGCCAACTCAACATTCAGCCCCGGCTCGATGGCGCGGCGGCTGCAATCAAGAAATCGGGCAAGAAGATCGACGTGCAGACCATCGCCACCGGCGCGACCGTCAACGAAGAACTCTCGAAGATCAAATCCTTCTTTCTCGGCCACCAGGATCTCAAAGGCATGTTCGCGGTGGACGCGGGAAGCACCCAGGGCGTCGCCGAAGTCATGAAGGAATCCAACCTGCCGTCCAAGGGCGTGCACGGCGGCGGCTTCGATCTGCTGCCGCGCACGGTCGATCTGATTCACGACGGCTTCCTCGACTTCACCATCGACCAGCAGCCGTACGTGCAAGGTTTCTATACCGTGGTCGAGGCGTTTACCTTCCTCGCCTCCGGCGGCCTCGTCGGGCCGGCCAACGTCAACACGGGCCTGAAGTTCGTCACCAAGGGCACGGTCGATCCGTACCTGAACACATCGACGCGCTATGAAGGCAAGAGCACGAAACCCCAGATCGTGCCACGCACGGGTGCGATCAAAGGGTGACGTCTTCCGTGACGGACGCCCAGCAAGCCGCCAAACGTCCGAGGCGCTGGTCCGGCGCGCTCGGGCGTTCCAGCGAGATCCGCATCTTCGCGGTGGCGCTCATCCTCTGCATCTACTTCGAGACAGTCAATCATGACTTTCTGCTGACCGGCGCGAGTCTGCAGAATCTCTCGCAATTCATCGCGCCAGTGGCGATCATTGCCTTTGGCGAAATCATGCTGATGATCGGCGGAGAGATCGATCTCTCTGCCGGGATGGTCTTCGCGTTTGCGCCTTTCATCATGCATTTCGCCATCGAGGCGGGCTTGCCGCCGTGGCTCGGCATGCTCACCGGCCTGGTGGCCGCGGCCATCGTCGGGCTGATCAATGGCGCGGTGACGGTGTACCTGCGCATCCCATCGTTCGTGACGACGCTCGGCACCTTGTTCTTCGTGAACGGCCTCACGCTGACCATCTCGCGAGGCACGCCGGTTTCGCCACCGGAAAATTCAGCGTTCGCGGCATTCATGGGCGAATGGGGCTACAGCGAAATCATCTGGACGCTCGCCATTGCGGCCTTCATGCACGTGCTGCTGCGCCACACCCGCTGGGGTTTGCACACGATCGCGTCGGGCGCGAATCCGCTAGGCGCGAGCGAGGCGGGGATCCAGGTCAGACGCCTGAAGCTCGGCAACTTCATTCTTGCGGCGCTGCTCGCCGGACTGACCGGGATCCTGGAGGGGTTCCGCATCACGTCGATCGATCCGCAAGCAGGCGGCAACCAGATCATGTTTCTCGCCGTCGCCGCTGCCGTGATCGGCGGCACGCCCCTCGCCGGCGGATCGGGCACGATCATCGGCGGACTGATCGGCGCGGCGGTGCTCGGCATTCTCAACGACGGCTTCACGCTGATCGGCATCAACGCCTTCACCTTCAACATGATTC
Organism: Paraburkholderia sp. BL17N1; assembly: GCF_003634175.1. Classification (NCBI taxonomy): domain Bacteria; kingdom Pseudomonadati; phylum Pseudomonadota; class Betaproteobacteria; order Burkholderiales; family Burkholderiaceae; genus Paraburkholderia; species Paraburkholderia sp. BL17N1. The sequence goes on along the minus strand of NZ_RBIW01000002.1, from coordinate 2,112,658 downwards.
TCGGCGCGGCGATTCTCGGCGCCATGATCTTCAACATCCACGTGGTTCGTCTCGCGCGCAAGGGGGAGTTGTAATGTCCGAAGTGCTGGAGGCGCTGCGCGGCGAAGACATCGTCAAACGTTTCGGCGCGGTCACCGCGCTCGATGGCGTTTCGCTCACGCTGAAACAGGGCGAGATTCTTGGCGTGCTCGGCGACAACGGCGCGGGCAAATCGACACTGATCAAGATTCTGACAGGCTTTCATCAGCAGACGAGCGGCAAGCTTTTTGTCGGCGGCGAGGAAACGCTGCTGCGCTCGGTCGATCACGCCCGTTCACTCGGCATTGAATGTGTGTATCAGGATCTGGCGCTCGCCAATTCTCTGAGCATCTATCACAACATGTTCCTGAATCGGGAGATCATCCGCCGAGGGCCATTTCGGCTGTTGGACAATCGCGCCATGCGCGAGCGCGCCGCGGAGTGTCTTGAAGAAATCGGCGTGCACGTGCCCTCGGTCGATCTGCCGGTCGAGCAGCTTTCGGGCGGCCAGCGGCAAGCTATCGCGGTCGCACGCGCAGTCAATTCGAACGCAAAGATTCTGTTGCTCGACGAACCGCTGGCCGCGATGGGCGCCCGCGAGGCGGGACTCATCATCGACCTGATCCTTCGGCTCAAGGCGAAAGGCGGCCTGTCTATCGTCATGATCATGCACAACTACGCGCAGACGCTCGACATCGCGGACCGTGTGATGCTCATGCAACGCGGACGGGTGACTTATCAGCGCGAGGCAGCCAGCACGTCGGTGGAAGAACTGATGGATATCGTGCGGCGCGAATATCGGGCGATGCGGTCGGCGACGCATTAATACCCGAACCGGCGACCCGCCGGCTTTGCTCCTGGAGCTTATCGAATAGCCGCGCCCCGCTCGCAAGCGCCGAACCCGAATACGCTGCGAGTCGAGCCGCTTAACGAACAGTCAAGTGCGGTCAAGTCCAGCCAACGCCGGAGACATGCCATGAGCCCGACAATGGATCGACAGTGGAAGCGGTGGGCCGCAATCGCGGGCGCCGCTCTGCTGGTGTCGTGCGGCGATTCGCTCAGTTCGAGTCCGACGGTTCCCGATTCGATCATGCAGGTGATGCAAAAACCGGTCTACAAGAACGCGACCTGGTCGATGCAGGTGGTCGATCTTGACTCGGGCCACGTGATCTACGACCTGAATTCCAGCGCCCAGATGTTGATCGGCTCAGTGCGCAAGCTCTTTTCGGTCGGCTCAGCACTGAATCAACTGGGCGCGCGGCACCAGTTCGTCACGCCGGTCTACCGGCAGGGCACGCTCGATGCGGGCGGCACCCTCACCGGCAATCTGATCCTGCTGGCAAGCGGCGACCTGACGATGGGCGGCCGAGCCAACCCGGACGGCACGATCGCCATCACGAACTTCGATCACAACGAGGCCAACTCGCTGGGCAACGCCATACTCGCCACGCCCGATCCGCTCGCCGGCTTCAATTCCCTCGCGGCGCAGGTGGCGGCGGCGGGCATCAAAACGATCAATGGCGATGTCGTGATCGACGACCGGCTTTTCGAGCCCTTCGACTTTCGCGGCGAATTCGACGTGCGGCCGATCTTCGTCAATGACGATGTGGTCGACGTCACCCTGAACCAGAGCGCCGAAGGCTCGGCCGCTCCGTTCGACTGGCGGCCCAAAACAGCCGCGTTCAGCGTGCAATCCACGCTAGCGACGGGCAGCGCGGCCTCGCAACTGGACATTGAACTCGCACCGGAACTGCCGTTGTGCATCGGCTCACCAGGTTGTATCGGCAACATAACCGGCAACGTGCCGGCGGGTTTCACGCCGCCACTGACGAACGCCTACCCGCTGATCCGCACGTTCCGCGTGACCCAGCCTTCCAATTACGCTCGCACCGTGTTCATCGAAGCGCTGGCGCGCGCGGGTGTCACGGTTTCGGCGACGCCCGTCGCCGCCAATCCGGTTCAGTTGCTGCCCGTGCGAGGCTCGTATTCGAGCGCGACGCAGGTTGCGCAACTCATTTCGCAACCGTATGAGCAATACGTCAGATACGTCATGAAGGTCAGCTATAACATCGGTGCCGACACCAGCCTCATGCTGTTCGGTCTCGCACGCGACGGTTCGACGACGCTGACCGGCGCGCTAGCGGCGGAACAGGTCCAACTCTCGAACACGTTCAAGATACCGTCGAGCGAGTACCACTTCATCGACGGCAGTGGCGGCGGCGACTCGACGGCGAGCGGCACGGCGGTCATCGCCATGCTCAGAGGCATGAGCACGACGCAGGTCTTTTCGCCCTTTTTCGACGCGTTGCCGGTGCTGGGCGTGGACGGATCGCTGGCCACCATCACCGCCTTCGAATCCGATGCGACGCTTGCAGGGGCGAAAGGCCAGGTGCACGCGAAGACCGGCACTTACGTCACGGAGAACCCAAACACGCCATCGCTGCCGTTCCTGAGAGGACAATCCCTCGCCGGCTATATCGATGCGAAAAGCGGCCACCGGATCGCGTTCGTACTGACGGTGAACAACGTTCCTATTTCGGGCATCAGCGACGTGCTCGCAGTGTTTCAGGACGAAGGCACGATATCGGCGATGCTCTGGAAACTGCAGTAGTGCGGGCGCGTCCGCTCTTTGCGTCGATATAGCCGGTCATCGGCAGACGCAGACCGAGCCGGTTAAGGATTTCCTGACCCGAAGTTCAGCATCGGCCCCCCTCATTTTCTTGATCTCCTGACAGCACTGCGAAAACTGGCCGCATACGATGAACGCACGCCGATCGTCCTTCGTCCGAGTGCTGCCATGGTTCCGTATCTGTCTGAAAGAGAAAATTCGATCGAGCACGTCAACGCGATGTGCTTGCGCCTCTTCGACCGGTGGTGCGAAACCAGAAGCGTCGTACCGCTAGCGTATCTGCTAAAGGGCTGGCCGATGACGAACGGCGACCCCGACACCCTCCGGCGTCTCGGAACCGCGTTGCGTGAGCTCAGACGGCAACATCTGCACGATTCCAACGACGCCGCCTTTCAGGAAGTCTGCGAGCTATCGGATTGTGTAGACGATCTGCTGATCCTTTCCTCCCTGCCAACGTCGGTGACAAGCGGCTGGTAGCGCGAACGGCGACAGCCGGGCCCGCGCAATGCAATGAGTAGGGGGAGGACAGCGTGCATTTCAACGAAATCAGTGACGAAGAGTGGCTGCTGCTCGCGCCCGTCCTGGCCGATCCCCCGCTTATACACCGGCAGCGCGGCCGGCCACGCGCAGCGGTTCGCGCGGTGGCGAATGCCGTGCTGTGGGTACTCACAACCGGCGATCCCTGGTCCACGTTGCCAAGCCACTATCCGTCGGTGCCGACGTGCCGGCACCGCTTCGAGGCGTGGCGTTCGAGCGGCGCCCTTGCGCAGATGTACCGGATCCTTTCGAGCAGCGGCCGCAAGTTCCGGTGCGGTCCGCAACTGACACTGGAACGCCGCAACGCCGTGACGCGCGGCATCGACCGCCAGACTCGAGACGAAGGTTTTCGGCGGGTGTTCTGGAGAGACCAGGCGTCGTGGCAGACATCGCGCGAGACATGGCAGTCGTCCCAAACGGCGGATATTTTCAAGGATCTTGCGCGCGATCTCCCGCACCCCGCCAACTCCGAGCATGCCATGCCCGAGCGCGTCGAACCCCGCGCGCCGGTGACACACCTCCCTGCCATTCATCGAGTCGCGGCGCCATGGATGGGCCTCGCGTCGAAAGGCCGAACCGAATCCGACCCGCGCGGTTACGTCATCTACATTGCCGCCGATCGGCTGGCGAACGCCCGTTTCCGCGGATGGACCGAGATCGTGCGCGACGATCGGCGAGTTGCGCGCTCAGGGCTGATCGGGCCGAGCTTCAAGAATTGCGAGACGGCACAGCAATACGCGCTCGAATGGGCCTGGCGGTGGATCGACGAGGAAAGCGGTGAAGACGGCAACGCCGCCGAACTGGACAGCGACGTCCGGCAGCAAAAAACGCGCGCGGGGTGAGCGACGCATCGACGCGGCGGATGCCCCGGCGCGTCCGCTGCGTCAATGCACCACGCCGAAGATCGCGTTGACGCCCTCCGCGGGTGTCAGGCCCACGTCGAAATAACCTTCCAGCCTCAAAGCGGTCGCGTCGTCGAGTATGAAAGGCGGCTGGATGAAGCCGGTCGCGAATGCGTGGTCGTACCAGTCGCTCAGCCACGCGCGCAATTTGGTTTCGTGGCCCGACAGCGTCCCCAGGTTGTCTGCGTTCATCGATAAACTCCTTTGTGCGGCCTTGTTCACGTCAACTGGCGAGCGGTTCGAAGCTCATTCTGCACAGATCCTTTGCCGGCGGAAATACGTGCCAGGTACCATCGTCGTGCCGGAAGAAGAACAGCAGGATCGGACCGTCCGGACGCCTGATTTCGACGCATACCCGGCAAATCCGACCGTCCGGCGAACCATGCAGCGTAAGCACACGAACGGGTAGCGTACCCGCCGTTGCCAATAATTTGTCGCGCAGTCCGCGTAGTGAGCTTTTTGTCGCATCCACATCTGCCCCCGCACTTCAGGTTCCCATTTGACAATCGTGGGACAACGGCGAGGATTCTTCAGTCAGCAGCGCCGGATTGTTGATTCGGGAAATGCTGCTTCTCGCCTCAGGATATCCCTAAAGCCTCTGTCACTCCGTCACCAGACCGTGCCTGATCGCATACCGGATCAGCTCGGCGTTGTTGTTCAGGCCAAGCTTTTGCATCAGACGCATCTTGTGGGTGCTGATAGTCTTGGCGCTGAGCGAACACGATTCGGCGATCTCGTTGATGCTTTGACCGGCCGCCAGCATCCGTAATACCTGAAATTCACGGTCGGACAACACCTCGTGCGGTGGCGCGTCGCCGGAATGCGTTTCGAAGACCATGGCGTCGACCAGTTTCGGGTCGATGAATCGCCCGCCTCCGGCCAGTTTACGGATCGCCGCGAGCAGCACGTCCGGATCGCTGTCTTTCGTCACATAACCGGTCGCGCCGGCGCGCAGCGCGCGCGACACGACCTGCGCCTCGTTATGGATACTGAGCACGAGGATCGGCAAGGGCGGCTGCTCGAGGCGTACGCGGCGGATCAGATCGACTCCGCTGATGCCAGGCATCGTCATGTCCAGCAGCACGAGATCGAAGCGCCTCGCGCGCAGCCGGTCGAGTACTTCCGAACCTTGCGCGGCTTCGGCGGCGACGACGATATCCGAGGTCGTCGCGATAATCTGTTTCAGGCCGCCACGCACCACGGCGTGGTCGTCAGCAATCAGGACGTCGATCATTTTCTGCCCCGCCTGTATGCGGAATGTAAATGGAAATAGCGGTGCCCATGCCCGGCGCACTGTCGATGGTCATCGCGCCGCCGATCAGACGCGCGCGCTCCTGCATGCCGAGCAATCCGTAGGAATACCCTGTTCGCGCCATGTCGGGATCGAAACCGCAGCCGTCGTCGCTTACGTGAAGTTTGAGTGCCGACGCCGTGCTGGTCAGCGTGACGTCGGCCCGCGTTGCATGCGCGTGGCGCCCGACGTTGGTCAGCGAAGCCTGAACGATGCGAAATACCGCTGTGGCGCACGTCTCCGGCAGCACCGGTTCGCCTCCGTTGATATGCAACTGGCAAGGAATGCCATGGCGCCGGATGAAGTCCTCCACGAGCCACTCCAATGCCGACACGACCCCGAAGTTCAGCGCCACCGGCCGCAGATGGTTCGCGACATTGCGGACCATCCAGATGGTCCTTTCGACGAGTTCGCGCATGTCCTCGGCTTTGCGCATCGCGTCCGGATCCTGGCCGAGGCGCATTTTCAGCAGCGAGACATCCATCTTCAACGCGGTCAGCAACTGGCCGAGTTCATCGTGAATCTCCATGGCGATGCGCTTGCGCTCTTCCTCGCGAATCGCCTCCATATACGCGGACAACTCGCGCAACTGGTTGCGCGATTCGAACAGCTCCTGCTCGATACGTTTGCGCGACGTGATGTCGTTGAGGCCCACGTAGATCGCCGGAGTATCGCCGAAAGTCGCCACGCGCGCGGTCGCCATGGCCCAGAACGGCGAGCCGTCCACGCGCCGCATGTGGACTTCGCTGTTGTTGAAACTGCCCTCCGTGCGCAGATGCGAGACGAGCCGGTCACGATCGACGGGGTCCATATAGAAGTCGACGATATTGGTCAGCGTGCGCATGCCGTTATCGAGACCGAACAGTTCTCGCAGTGGCTCATTCACGTACAGGATGACGCCTTCGGGCATCGACGTGATGCACAGCGGGATCGGGCTGGTTTCGACAATCGTGCGAAAGCGCGCTTCGCTCGCCTGCAATTTCGCTTCCGCACGGCGGCGCTCTTCGATCTGGGCGGACAGCCGCGCGTTCGACTCCGCGAGTTGCCGCGTGCGCTGCTCGACCTGCTGTTCCAGCGCATCGCGCGCGCTCGACAGTTCCGTCTCGGCCTGCTGGCGCACCGCTATCTCGTTCAGAAGCAGGCGGTTCTGCGCGATGAGCTGCCGGTGCATCACGCGCAAGGCGAGATGGGTTTCGATGCGCGCCATCATTTCGTTGACGCGCACAGGCTTGGCCACGTAATCGACGCCGCCGGCCGAGAACCCCTCGACCATGTCTTCCGCGCCGGTCAACGAGGTCATGAAAATCACCGCGATGTCGCGCGTGCGCGGATCCGCCTTGAGCCGCCGGCAGGTCTCGAAACCGTCGATGCCGGGCATCTTCACGTCGAGCAGGATCAGGTCGGGTTGAGAAAACAGCGCGCGTTCGAGCGCCTCTTCGCCATCTAGCGCGACGAGTACCCGAAAGCCGCGGTCCGTCAGGCTCTCCACGACCACGCCGAAATTCGCCGGCGTGTCGTCCGCGATCAGAATGGTCGGCCGTTCGCCGGCCTCCGTATTGAGTTCGTTCATGGCCTGGGCTCGACGTTCAGATGCCGCTCGACCAGATTAAGGATGGCTTTCGACTGGTAGTCGCGAGCGAGCGCGCAGAGTTGCGCCGTGAACGAGCGATAACGTGAATCGCCCGCCGCCACGCTCTCGGCCCAGACGATAATTTCATGCATATCGCCAAGGCGGGCAAGGTGATGCAGTTCTTCCATCTGTTGCTGAGGCACGGCCGCAAGACTGATTTCGGGCGTCGCCGCGCGAGCGGACGACGGCAGCGACGCATGGCTCCACGTCAGTCCGAGCAAAGTGGCAATTTGTGCCAGCAGCGCTTCGAGGTCGACCGGTTTGGACAGGAAGGCGTTGACGCCCGCTTCAATGCTCATCACCCGATTGACCCCGGACGGGCTGGCGGACATGGCAACGATGGGGACATTGGCGAACTCCTGCGATTGGCGCAGGTTGCGTGTCAGATCGAATCCGTTCATCCCGGGCATCACGATGTCCGTGAGAACCAGCGCGGGTCGTTCGCGCTGCGCCACCTCCAGCGCCTCGCGGCCGTTTTCCGCCTCGACGGTATCGAAGCCGAGACGGCCCAGCAGATCCACGATGATCGCGCGGTTGATCTCGACGTCGTCGACCACCAGCACCTTCCTGCGCGGCCCTTCATAGCCCGTCGCGCTGAACGAGAGCGGCGCCGGCTCCGCCGTCTTGCGCAACACGGGTGCCACGTTCGCTGCCGGCAGTTCGAAGCGGAACGTACTGCCCTGCCCGATCTGGCTCTCCACCTCGATCTCGCCACCCATCGCCCGCACGAATTCGCGGCTGATGGCGAGGCCAAGCCCCGCCCCGCCGGCTCGCCGCTCGGCAGCGCCCAGTTGCTCGAACGGCTCGAAAATCGCATTCAGCTGATCGCGACCAATGCCGATCCCCGTGTCGCGCACTTCGAAACGAACACGGTTCGGCTCGGACCTCGATATATGCAGGCTGACGCACCCTGAATCGGTGAACTTCACGGCGTTGGCAAGCAGGTTGAGCATGACCTGCCGCAGGCGCCGCTCATCGGCACGCACACCGGCAGGCGCCTCTGCGCTGATGTCGCAAATGAAGTCGAGGCGCTTCTGCTCCGCTTTCACGCCGATGATGTCGCGAATGACATCGACAAACCCCGCCAGCGGCACGTCGCCGATTTCGACACGCAGCTTGCCCGCTTCGATCCTCGCGAAATCGAGCGTGTCTTCAATCAATGTCAGCAGATGTTCGCCACTATGGCGAATGGACGCAGCGCGTTCGCGCTGCCGCTCGCTCAGCGTGTCATCGCGTTCGAGGATCTGGGCATAGCCGAGAATGCCGTTCAGCGGCGTCCTCAACTCATGGCTCATATTCGCGAGAAATTCGCCTTTGGCCCGGTTGGCCGCTTCGGCCAGATTGCGTGCTTCGCGTTCAGCCGCCGTGTCCTGCTCGTCACGATAGGCGCAATACAACCGCGCGCCCATCGCGTTAAATGCAGCCGCCACGCGATCCAGTTCGTCCGGCTCGCGCCGTTTGCGCCGCTGGAGACTGAACGGCCGGGGCGGTTCACGAAAATCGTAGTTTTCCACCATGCGCGCGATGGCCGCGACATGCCGCATCACGAGACGGGACAGAATGTAGACGATAAACAGCGAGACGAGAAAGGTGTTGGCGGCCTGAGTGACCAGGATCATCACCGCGGTACGCGTCAGTTCATGGTAAAGGTCGAGCAGCGTGGCCTCGACGTAGAGCTTGCCGATCTCGCGCTGCTTGCCTTGCACGCTGTAGTAGAGCGGGAATTCGCGGGCGATGACCCGACCGGCCGAGCGATGGCCCGCGCTCAGATAAGGAGATTGCCCCTCTTTGCCCGCCTCACGAATTTCCACGGCACGAATGTCCGGGAGACGCAGAATGCCGTTCAACTCCAATTGCAGCTGCGAACCATCCAGACGCCAGAGCGCTTCCGCGAGACTGTCGCGACTGCTGCGATCAATGTCCACAAGGCGATTTTCAATCTGCTCCACGCCCCGGTAGTAGTCGCTGTAAAGCTGCAACCCGGTCAACAACACGGTGACGACGGAACTGACCAGCAGCACAGTCACGAGAAGCCGCGAGACGAGGCTACTCCTGAAGCTGCCGATCAAACTCCACCATGCGTCGAACAGGTTGTGCTTCATACATCCCCGCGAGTGCTACGGTTCTTGTTTCGTCTATTCTGCACTCGTTGCGCGCTGCGCGGCCCAGATCTGTTGGCCGCCGCATCGGCAGGTGGCGATTTGACGTTCGCCTGCCCCAGCCAGCCAGTTACTCTCATTTGCCGGTCTGCGCCGGTGGTGTTTCCGGGAGAAACGCGTTCCGATCGAGCTGACGTGAATCTACATGACGTACATGTTCGATTCGACAGGCGGCATATCGTCGATCGCCGGCGGCAAGCAGATTCGCGGATACAGCAGAATCTCATCGATGCATGACGTCAGCTCGCCGAGGATCGGCCGCACGCGGCCGCCAAGGGCGCCGGGGTTCGACATCCTGAGTTCGCGCAATCCGTCCGACAATTTTTTCACGGACGCGTGCCCCCAATCCGGCAAAGGCCAGCAGTGCAACAGATAGCTGAGCGGTATCACGCTTCTGCTTTCACACCAGATGTCGAACAGGCGCTCGCAGCCGGCGTTGAGGAATTCAACCGCGACTTCGCGGCTTTCCGAATGACCGTTCATAACGGATCCACTGAGATAGACGATTTCGATAGACCATCCTAGGGAGGCCGAAAGTGTCACACAGTCAGGAAGCGCGGAAAAATGCACTTCCGATCCGCTGAATATGCCGTCAGGAAATCCTGAATGGCCGTGCATGAGCGTTCGCGCGCCTGGGCGCCTTGCATCGACCTGTTTCAGATCGCATCGCGCTGCCTGACAAAGGGATTACACGATTTGTCAGCACAGGCAGGACGTGGCACGATGAAACACCAGTCAGGCAAGAACCTGTGCGGACAAGCGCCTGTTTGAGCGCGTCACGGCTGATTCGAGAAACCATCCATTCATGCATCGCAGGCGCTTTGTTCTGGCCGCGCTAAGTGCGGCGGGCAGCACGCTTCGGGCACGCGCCGCCCCGGCCGACCCGCCCGTCCACTTCGACATCGTCTATCCCCGCATTCGGCCTACCCGCGACGTGCAAGCCGCGTTTGCGCTCGCCGTGCTCGATCTCGCCATGAAAACGGCCAACGCCTCGTACACGTTGCGATCGGCCGACATCGAAATGGAACGCGGCCGCGCGCTTGCCGAACTGGCCGGCCCCGACAATATGATCAATCTGCACTGGACGAGCATGGAGGCGCAGGCCGAGCGCGGCCGCAACGTCGTGCGGATTCCGATACACCGTGGTCTGATCGGCCACCGGGTGTTCATCATCCGGAAGGATCGGCAAGCCGATTTCGACCAGGTCGAGCGCTTCTCCGATCTCAAAGCGTTCATGTGTGGTCAGGGACTTGGCTGGATCGATACGAAAATCCTGAGAGCTGCCGGCCTGAACGTCCAGACCTCGACCTATGACACGATGTTCGAGATGACCCAGGGCGGCCGCGTCGACTTTTTCCCACGCGGCTTAGTGGAAGCATTTACCGAACTGGAAGGACGCCAGCACCTGGAGCCCGATCTCGTGGTCGAGAACCGGCTGCTGCTGAAGTATCGATCGGATTTCATTTTCTATGTTGCAGCGGGCCATGAAGCACTGGCACAGACCATCGAAGCGGGGCTCGTCGCCGCGTATCGCAATGGCGCGTACATGAGGCTGTTCAACTCTCATCATTACATTCAGGATGCGCTCGCCCGCGGAAATATCGCGTCCCGGTTGACCTTCACGCTCGACAACCCCTTCCTTTCCGAAGCCGACCGGAGGATTCCAGACGAATACTGGATGCGCTGATGTCGCCGGCGGCGGCTTTCTTCCGTTGGCAAAAACAAATGCCAGGGCCAAAAATCAGGAAATCCTGACATCAAGCTGCTTCGGGCGTCGCCGTATACATGGAAAGGCGGCGCGAATCCCCCGACGCGACGTCCTTGCAATTGCAGCCGGGGTCATTCATCGCCACTCACGAATCCTACACATGGACATTGACAGGTGAAGCCGCACACGTTCGTCCTACAGGCGCGGCTTTGCGATCGCGCCACGGCGCTCAAGACGCGCATGGCCGAAGCGCATGACAAAGCGCAGCAACTGGTCGAGCGCGCCGAGGGCTGCCTCGCGGTGCTGGATCACGTGCGGCAGGGCACGTCCACCGCGGCCAACATCTCACTCGCGGACGATGCAGGTCCGCTCATCGCGGCGCTGTATCGCGCGGAAAGCGACTGGCACGATCAGTTGCAGATGTTGAAGGCGCTGCTGACCGAACTCATGCATCAAAGTCGAAGCAACCGCGGCGAGATCGAGTCGCTCGCCGCGCTTGCGTTTCGCTCGCAGACGACTCCTGAAGCAATCGCCGCAGCCGAGCGCGCCGTCGAAGTGCATCAGTCCCACTTTCAGGACGTCGACGCGCAACTGGAAGTGGCGCGCGTATGGTTCGAAAGCTTCGACCTGCAGATCAACGCGATTGTCGCCGGTTTGCGGAAGTCGTCTTAAGGTTCGATCAGGTTCTCGACTGCTATGAAGCGTCGTCGGCCGGTATGCACACGGTGATCGACGTGCCGCTGCCCGGCGCGCTGAGCACCGAAATCTCGCCGCCCAACATCAATACGCGTTCTCTCATGCCCACCAGCCCGAACGACTTCATCCGCGCCGCCATCGAATCGAAGCCGCAGCCGTCGTCGATTATTTCGAGGACCCAGCAGCGTCCGGTCCGTTCGAGCGAAATCATGACCTGGGTCGCCGCGGCATGACGCGCGACATTCGTGAGCGCCTCCTGCACGATGCGAAACAGTGCGATTGCCCGCGCCTCGTCGAGGACCAGACTATCGTCAGGAATCCGTAGATGGCAGGCCACCCGGCCGTCACGCGAGAATTCGGCAGCCAGCCACTCCAGCGCTGCGACGATGCCGGCATCGATTGCGGCGGGACGCAGCGATGCGACCACATTGCGAACCACCTGCATGGTGTCGTCGGCGAGCGCCAGCAGGTCCCGGAAACGCCCGGCCAGCGCCGGATCGTCTTGCGCGAACTCGATTCGCATGGCCGATACACCAAGCCGCAGCGCCGTCAACTGCTGTCCCAGTTCGTCGTGCATCTCGCGGGCAATGCGCTTGCGCTCTTCCTCACGCGCGGTTTCGCGTAACGACGTCAACTCCTGCAACAGCGCATACGATTCGCGCAAACGAAGTTCGGCCTCCATCCGCTCGGTGATGTCGGTCCAGATCGTCAGCGCACCGCGTATGTCGCCGTTAGCGCCGTGCTCGGGCACCGCGCTGACGTGCCAGCCCACTGGCTTGCCGTTCTTCTCCGACGTGAGATCCACCTTCGCGCCGATGCCGCTTGCCATCACCTGCTCCAGCGTGGCGGTGATCATCCGCAACTCGGGCATCACACTGTCCGATAGCTCGGCAGGCGCTTTATCGATGGCGTCCGCTGCGCGAATCCCGTTGACCTGTTCGAACCTCGGATTGACGTAGCTATAGCGACAGTTGCGGTCGTAGCGAACGATCATCTCCGGCGCGTTTTCGGTCAGCGTACGAAACAGTTGCTCACTGCGCTTGAGTTCGTCGATGTCGCGGCATATGGCAAGCACGGTGGCGACCTGGCCGTCGGCGGCAAACTCCGGCACCATCCGCATGTGCCCCCATCGCACCTCGCCGTTGGCGTTGCGGAACCGCACTTCGTCCATGCGCTACGTGCCGGTCTCGACAACGCTCCGCAGCCGGTCCCGATACCGTGGCACATCGACCACTGGCGACTCGTCCACGCTTCCCGTGCCGGTGGCTTCGTCGGTCGTCGGCGGCAAGATCGCGCTCAGTGCTGGATTGGCGTACACGCGCCGGCAGTCGCGGTCATAGCGCGCGATATAGTCCGGCGAATGCTCCACCAGCGCCCGGAATGCCTGCCCGCTCGCATGCAAGCGCTCTTCCGCCTTCTTGCGTTCGGTGATGTCGCGCCCCAGCGCCAGCACGCTAGTGATCTCGTCGTGCAGCCCGCGCTCCGCGAGAATGCGGACGTGGTGATAGCTCACGTCATTCGCGCCGTCGCGCAACGTGAGTTCGTGCGTGCGTTCCGCGCCTGTTGCCAGCGTGGCCGCCAGCGCATTCTGATAGGCGACGAACTGGGGATCGGCGGTGTGTTCGGTCGGCGTCGCACCGAGCATTTCGTGCAGGGGACGGCGCAGTATCGCGGCAAGTCCGGAGTTGGCATAAACCAGCCGACAGTCGAGGTCATACCGGCAAATGATATCGGGCGTGCTTTCCGCGAGGCGGCGGAATTGCGCCTCGAGTTCCAGTTGCGCGATCAGGAGCTGCTCGGTGCGCCTGCGCTCGGTGATATCGCGCACGAGCGCGAGGTTATACGGTTGGCCTTCGTACTCGAAATGGCTCGCGCTGATCTCGACCGGCAACGTCGTGCCGTCCTGGCGGCGCTGCATCGACTCGATCATCATCGAGCCGTTCTCGCGCAGATCTTTCCAGACGTCGAGCCACCGTTCAAAGTTCCACTCGGGATCGATATCCATCACGCGCATCCGCAGCAACTGCGCCTGACTGTATCCGAGCATGCGGCAGGCCTCCTCATTGACGTAGATGAAGCATGCATGCTGGTCGATCAGATAGGCAGCATCGCTGACCAGGTTGAGCGCGTAGCTCTTCAGGTGCATGAGCGCATCTGGCTCGGCCGCGGGGAGCTCGAGGCGCCCATCATCCTGCCGGGTCGCGGCTGCCGGCGCCTTGCGTGGGTCACCGCTGATCTCTTTCATTGAATTGCGCGCGTGTCGGGTCAGTGGTTGCGTGTTGTCGTCGATAACCGGCCACGTCCGCCTATATCGCGGGCAGGGCAGACAACTTACTCGATAAGCATAGCCCGGAATGCGCCGGCGAAATATTCGGTCTGGCGCCAGGCGAAGGAGCGATCAGCCGCCTCTTCACTTTCAGCAACGTGGCATTCTTCGGCCAATCGCCGGGGTTTACCCTTCAACGCATCGCTATCGCTTGCAATCTCTTCGAAGAAAGGCACAAAATGTAAGCGCTATCATTTAGACATGTGAAGCGAAGTCGCTAGCAAAATCCCGTGATTCGCGTAAAGGCGCAGCTTAATGTAAGCGCTAACATAGGTGGGTAACGAAGCATTCGCCTTCACCTACGTTGACGCCGCGCTCAGCGCAATGCGCAAAAGCGCGCGGACCCCGATCCAACGCGCGCCGACGTAGACGCGCACATTCCGGCCGCCTGACATCGCATCAGCGCGGCTTGCTCACACCCGCCGAAGACATGAAACGGAGACAACGATCATGAGCGCAACACCGAGCCTCGAGCAGGCGCCACCGCGAATCCGCCGCGCCCAGATCGTGGCGCTCACATTGCTGATGGTGAGCGGCATCGTCAACTATCTGGACCGCGGCACGCTCGCGGTCGCCAATCCGCTGATCCGTCACGACCTCGGGCTGTCGCTCGGAGAAATGGGGCTGCTGCTTTCCGCATTCTCGTGGAGCTACGCGCTCTTCCAGTTGCCGGTGGGCGGTCTCGTCGACCGCATCGGGCCGCGCAAGCTGCTCGGCATCGGCCTGATCGTGTGGTCGCTCGCGCAGGCGGCGGGCGGATTCGTCTCCACCTTCGGCTGGTTCATCCTCGCGCGGATCGTGCTGGGCATCGGCGAAGCGCCGCAGTTTCCGTCGGCGGCCCGGGTGGTCAGCAACTGGTTTCCGCTGCGTGCGCGCGGCAAACCGACCGGCATTTTCAACTCGGCGTCGCCGCTCGGCACGGCGCTCGCGCCGCTGTGCCTGTCGGTTCTCGTCGTGCAGTTTCACTGGCGCTGGGCCTTCATCGTGACGGGCGTGGTCGGCCTCGTCGTGGCGCTCGTGTGGCTCGCGGTGTACCGCGACCCCGTCAAGGCGACCATGACCGAAGCCGAGCGGCACTATCTCGAAGGCGACGAAGCGGACCGCAAGCCGGCACCCACGGTCACCTTCGCTGAATGGCGCTCGCTGTTTTCGCACGGCACCACGTGGGGCATGCTGATCGGCTTCTTCGGCTCGGTGTACCTGAACTGGGTGTACCTCACGTGGCTGCCCGGCTATCTGACGATGGAACGCCACATGAGCCTGATGCACACGGGCGTCGCGGCATCGATACCGTTCTTCTGCGGTTTTTTGGGTTCGCTGACGGCCGGCTGGTTTTCCGATCTCATCACGAGCCGCAGCACGAGCCCGGTTGCGAGCCGCCGCAATGCGGTGGTGATCGCCATGCTCGGCATGGTCGCGTTCACGATTCCGGCGGCGCTCGTCGAGAGCAACACGATCGCGATCGTGTGCATCTCGGTGGTGATCTTTCTGGCGAATGCCGCATCCGCCAGTTCATGGGCGCTCGCCACCGCCGCCGCGCCGCCGAACCGCGTCGGCTCGCTCGGCGCGATTCAGAACTTCGGCGGTTTTCTGGGCGGCGCCCTCGCCCCGATCCTGACGGGCTATATCGCGCAGAGCTGGTCGTTCGTCCCCGCGCTGCTAACGGCCGCGGGCATCGCGTTTATCGGCGCGATGAGCTACCTCCTGCTGGTGCGCAAGCCGATCGAAGACCCGTCCGCCCCAACCGAACCCGTGCGAGCGCCCGCGTAAAACGCGCGCGCCGCCCCGACTAAACGAACCCTTTCCGGGAGATCACGAGCATGACCACTTCCAAGCAATTCGCCACGTCGATCGAAGGCATCGTGCCGGTGATGCTGACGCCGTTCGACGACGCCGGCGCCATCGATTACGCCGGACTCGAACGTCTGATCGAGTGGTATATCGCGCATGGATCGGATGCGCTCTTTGCCGTCGCGCAGTCGAGTGAAATGCAGTTCCTGACGCTCGCCGAACGGGGCGCGCTGGGACGCTTCGTCGTCGACAAGGTGGCGGGCCGCATCCCGGTCGTGGTCTCCGGCCATATCAGCGACGACCCCGACGCGCAGGCCGAGGAACTCAACGTCGCGGCAAGCACAGGCGCACAAGGCATCGTGCTGGTGACGAACCGGCTCGATCCGAAGCAGCAGGGCACGCAGACGTTCGCGGCGAACCTCCGGCAACTGCTCGCGCGCCTGCCGTCCGACATTCCGCTCGGTTTGTACGAATGCCCCGCGCCCTACCGCCGTCTTCTCTCCGATGACGAACTGAAGCTGTGCATCGACACCGGCCGCTTCATCATGCTGAAAGACGTGAGCTGCGATCTCGCCACGGTCAAACGGCGCGTCGCGCTCGCCGAAGGCTCGCCGCTGAAAATCCTGAACGCCAATGCGGCCATCGCGTGGGACGCGATGAAGGCGGGCTCCGCCGGTTTCAACGGCGTGTTCACGAACTTCCATCCGGATCTGTACAAGTGGCTGCGCAACGATGCGGCGCAAGACCCGGTTCTGGCAGAAGAGCTGGCTACGTTTCTCGTGCTCGCCGCCGTCTCCGAATCGCTCGGCTATCCGGCTCTCGCGAAGATCTACCACCAACGGATCGGCACGTTCGACTCCATTCGCTGCCGCGTGATCGACTACGACGTGCGCGAACGCTTCTGGGCCCTCGACGCGGTGCTCGACAAGATCGTCGCCGGCACCGAGCATTTTCGCGGCCGTATCGCGGCACTCGGTGCGAACCACTCGGTTCGCTAGCCGTTGGACGGGGGGAGCATTTCCGGATCACAGGTAGAACCGCTGAAGCCTTCGCGCGTGTCCACGGCGGTAAGATGGCAGGCCTTCCCCGATTTACTCTGCGCTCACCAACCTGATGCCCGACTCTCTCGACCCGCCGGCCGCCGCCCGCACCCAGACGAACCGCGCTCGCCGCAGCACGGGCCGCAGCGTGCTTTCCGATGTGGCCAAGCTTGCGGGCGTCTCCACCGCGACCGTCTCGCGGGTCTACAACGAGCCGGACAAGGTCTCCGCGAACGTGCGTGAGCGCGTCGAGCATGCCGCGCTCACACTCAACTGGTTTCCGAATGCGGCGGGCCGCGCGCTCGCCTCCACGCGCAGCCACATTGCCGGCATCATCATCCCGACTTTGGATGATCGCGTGTTCGCCTCACAAGTGAGCGGCATGCAGGCGGCGTTCGCGGCGCGCGGCATCACGCTGGTGCTCGGCTGCTCGAATTACGACCCCGCGCAGGCGCTCACGCAAGTGCGCGCGATGCTGGCGCGTGGCGTGGAAGCGATGGCCGTGGTGGGCGAGGCTCATCCGCCCGAACTGTTCGATGCGTTGCGGCTCTACCGCGTGCCGTATGCGGTGACGTACGCGTATCGCAAGGACAGTCCCCACACCTGCATCGGCTTCGACAATCATGCGGCCTATGAGGAGATCACCGAACATCTGATCGGCCTCGGGCACCGCGCATTCGCGGTGTGCATCCAGCCGACGCGCGACAACGACCGCGTGCAGGCACGCGTCGCGGGCATTCGCGCGACCCTCGAACGTCACGGCCTCGCGGTGCGGCCGGAGCATATGTTTGAAGGCGAATCGACGATGGGATTCGGGCGGCGCAGTCTGCGCACGATCTGGCACGCGTCGGGCGAGCGTCCCACCGCGATCGTCTGCGGCAACGACGCTATCGCGCTGGGCGTGTTGCGCGAGGCCGAGGAACTGGGCATTGCGATTCCGGGCGAATTGTCCGTCACCGGATTCGACGATCTGGAAATGGCGCAGGAAATCCGCCCCGCGCTGACCACCATGCGCGTCGACACCTACGAGATCGGGCGGCTTGCCGCGCAGTATCTGCTCGACACGCTCGACGGCAAGCGTCCGCTGCACGGGCACGAGGTGCATGCGTTGTTTCAGCTCAGGCAATCGACCGGACCGGCCGCGAGATAGTCTCGCGGCGCGATGCCTCATCGACGGATTACAGCGTGACGGTCACGCCGTCGTTCACGTAAAGAACGTGGCCATTGACGAAGTTCGACGCGTTGCTCGCCAGGAAGACCGCGGCGCCGACGCATTCAAAGAGACGCGCCGCCGCACATCACGATCTGTTGACCGGTAATCGACCCACCCTCCGGCCCGAGCAGGAACGCGGTCAAACCGGCCACTTCCGACGGTTGAACGAAGCGGCCGAGCGGCGGCATTTTCGGCGGAGTGCCCGCGCGCGCGGGATCGCGCAGCAAGGGTGTATCGGTCGCGCCGGGAGCGACCACGTTGACCGTGATGCCGCGCGGCGCAAGTTCAGCCGCCCAGGAGCGGGCCATGCCGACTAGCGCCGCTTTGGTGGCCGCATATTGGCTGCGCGTAGGCGCGCCGTTCGCGGTCCGGCTGCCGATCAACACGATACGGCCACCCGCAGGCATATTCGGCAGCAAGGCGTTGGCGAGAAATGCGGCCGAATCGACGTGGATGCGCCACATCGCGGCGCCGTCGTCGGCGGAGAGTTCGCCGAGCGGCGCTGTTCTCATGAAGCCGGCGGCATGCACGAACGCATCGCATGCGCCGATCGATTCGACAACCGGCGCGAGCGCCGCGAAGTCCGTCACGTCGACGGGAACGATGGTCAGATGTTCAGCGGCTTGCGTCGCCGGCCTGCGGCACAAGCCGGTAACGCGCCACCCTTCGTTCAACAAACGTCGAGTGATCGCCAGGCCGATACCCGACGAGGCGCCTGTCACCACGGCATGCCGCTGCTTCACCTGTGTCGTCGTTTCCACTTCACTCCCCTTGGCTATCCGTAAAGAGGAGACGCCGGAAACGCTTATCGAACCGCTACCGTCTCCACCGTCACCTCACCTCGTTCGTCGAACAAGGCCAGTTCATGCGGCTCGGCCGCGTCGTCGGTAATCAACGTCCACTCGCGTTCGAGGGGCGTCCAGTGCTGCTGGCTGGCGCGCCCGAGTTTGTCGGCTGTCACCAGCACGAACACGCTCGCGGCCTGACGAATCACGCATTCCTTCAGATACGCCTGCTCCGCCGTTGCCTCGCACAAGCCACGCGCCGCCGTTACGCCGTCAGCGCCGAGAAACGCCTTGTCGAACGTGAGGCGGCTCAATGCCAGTTGCGCGAGCGGCCCGAGCGTACTCATGCTCGAAGAACGGATGTCGCCGCCCACCAGCGTCACGCGCACCTTGCTCGACGCCAGCGCGCCGACCACCAGCAGGTTGTTCGTCACCACATGCACCGAGCGCTGTCCGATCAACTGACGCGCGAGCGCCGCGGTGGTGGTGCCGCCATCGAGAAACAGCGTGTCGTCTTCCTGCACATGCGCGAGCGCGGCGCGTGCAATCGCATCTTTCTGCTCGCGAAAGCTTTCGCTGCGTTCGTCGAGCGAGGCCTCGGGTTCATGCGCGCTGACCGCGGCCGCGCCGCCGTAGGTGCGCAGGATCTGGCGGCCTTCCGCGAGCGCCCGCAGATCGCGCCGCACCGTTGCCTCGGACATGCCGAAGTGCTCGCACAACGTCCCGACATCTGTCATCCCGCCCAGCACAGCGTGAAGCATCGCCTCGCGGCGTTTCGCAACTTTCATGATCTTGGATCGGAGGAACCGGTTTAGCGACGGCGCGCAAGAGGCGCGCCAATAAGTGCGCCTAGTGTAGCGAATTTCCATCGCACGCCGTGGTCCCTTGCGGTTCGCTCCGATCCAGCTCCCGCGCTAACGTGTCAGCCGCGCACCCACGCTTCGTCGACGCATACGTATTTGATGCGCTGGCGGAAGTACGTGAAAGCGATATGCAATGCGCCGTCGGCCGATTGCACGATCGACGGATACGAATACTCGCGGTTGCGCTGCTCCGCCGAGTTGTTCGTCATGCAATAGCCGTCGCCGATTTCCAGCGCGCGCCGGCGCGTCCAAGTGTGGCCGCCGTCCTCGGAGATCGCCAGCGACATCGGCGAGCGCGGCACGCCCCACACGGCCGTGCCGCGCGTCGACGCGCTTTGGTCGCGCAGCGCGCCGCTGTCTTCGGAATCCTCGATGTCGTCGTATAGCGACGCACGCCGTTCGGTGCTGTGCGACGCATCGCTTTCGTTGAACACCAGCGCGAGGTGGCCGTTCTTCAGCGCAACGAACTGGATCGACGAATTGTTGTTCGGCAAATCGGTCGCTTGCGGCACACTCCACGTGCGGCCGTCTTTCGAGCGGCTCGCGTAGATCGAATCCGCCCAGCGGCTGCGAAACAGCGCGAGCAGCGAACCGTCGGCCAGCAGCTGCACATTCATGTGCACGCAGCCCACGCTCTCGGGCACCTCGTATTCGCGCCACGAGCGGCCTTCGTCTTCCGAAATCAGCACCGCGCTGATGTCGTTGTTGCCGACCCAGCGCTCGCCGGGTTCCGTGCGGCACAGGAACACCGGACACAGCCATGCGCCGTCGGGCAGCACGACGATCGGCTGGCGCACGAAAGTGCCCGGCCGGTCGAACAGCGTTTCGATCGGCCCCCACGTGAGACCGCCATCGGACGAGATACGGCGGCGCACGATCGCGGTGTTCTGGTGTCCCGACAACTGCGCGGTATAGGTGAGCCAGAGCCGCCCGTCGGGCGCGGTGAACAGCACGGGGTTCTGTTCCGAGCGCGTCGGATCGTCCGACAGCTTTTGCGGCTCGCTCCACACGCCGCTGCCGGTACGCAGCCGCGACATATAGACCGAGACATCGGGAATGCCCTCTTGCGTGCCGCCGAACCAGACGCACAACAGGTCGCCGTTCGGCAACGCATGCAGATTCGCCGCGTGGTTCTGCACGCAGGACGAAGGCAGATAGGCGTCGCGGCGCTGCGCGTCCGCATAGGTCACGCGCACATGGTTGTCCCATGTCGCCGCGTTGGGAGTTTCTGCGAGGATGGAAGACATCCGGTGTTCTCCTGATTACGGCACGTCAATGTGATTCACGATGCGCGAGACGCTCGCCGCTCGCGCCGACCGGCTTGGAGCCCGCCGGAAACAACAGCTTCTCCAACACGATGACGACGGCCGGCGTGACCAGCGACACGTACATGTTGTCGATACCGAGCGGATTGCCGAGCAGATACCAGACGGTCGTGGCCAGCGCGGACACGATCAGCGCGGCCATGGCTCCGCGGCTGCTATTGAAAAACGGCAGATAGATACCGATCAGCGCCACCACGGACACCGTCAATCGCAACGCGCGCGTGAAGAACGACAGCGCGAGAATCTGCGGCACGAACAGGACGAATACGAGCGGAGCAAGTCCGACTGCCAGCGAAATCCAGCGCGTCATGCGCAGTTCGACTTCCGGCGTCGGATGATAGCGCGGCACGTAGAAGTCTTTGACGATCAGCGAGGCGATGGCGAGCGCCACCGTGCACACGCTCACGAAGATCGACGCAACGAGCGACGTCGTCACCACACCGGCCAGCAGCGGGTTCATGTGTTGCAGGAAGACCGGCAACGCGTACAGGCTCTTGATCCCCGGAAACAGATACTTCGCGGCGACGCCGAGAAAGCCGAGCGCGAGCGAAATCGGCACGCACAGCACCGCTGCGAGCAAGGACGCACTGCGCGCCGCCGCGGCTGAGCGCGTGGCGGAGATCGCCTGAATGATGAACTGGGTGGAGAAGATCGCGCCCGCCGTGCCAATAATCCACGCGCCGATCGTGCCGTTGCTGAGTGATCCGTTCCAGGTGAAATAGTGCTCGGGCATGTTCGCCATCATCGGCTTGATGCCGCCGGTCAAGCGCCACGCCACTACCACCAGAATCGCAATGCCGATCAGCTTGACCGCGCTGTGCACGATGGTCAGATACGCCACGCTCTTCAGACCGCCCCACGCGAAGTAGATCGTGCTGACGATGGCGGTGATCACCGCCGCGGTCGGCAGATTGATCCGCATCACTGTCGAGATCGCGGCCGCTCCGCTCACGTAGTTGCCCACGTTCACGAGAAAAAGCGCATAGATCATGATCGCCGAAACCACGAGCTTGGCTCGCTTGCCGTACTTCATGGCAATGAAACCGGAGATCGTGAATTCACCCGAATTGTAGAGACGTTTGGCCATGAACAGGCCAAAGAACAGAAAGCCGATCGACGCGGCGATCACCGACCACGAAGCCGCGATACCGGCGCTGAACGCTTCCTGCGAGGTCCCCACGGTCGACTTCGCGCCGATGAACTCGGACATGAGCAGGACCGCGACGACCACGACCGGCATGGAGCGCGACGCCACCATGAACTGCTCGGAATTGCGGCTGCGCAGCTTCACGCTGAACCAGCTGGTCAGAAGTATGTAGACCACGACCATGCCGATGATGATCGCGGTGTCCCAGTAGCTGAAAGTTGCCATGGTGTCTCCAATGTACTTTTGCCGATGCATACGCATCGAATCATCCGGTTGCGCGGCGTGTGTCCGCCGTCCCCGCAGCCGTTATCCGCGTCCCGTCGTAACGGGATGCCCGTTCACTAACGGCTCTCAGGCTTCCAGCTCGGAACGCCGCGTGGCCAGATCGAGCGCCTGCTTCAGCGCCTCGAGCATGCTGCCTTCGTCGGCGATACCCTTGCCGGCGATATCGAACGCGGTGCCGTGATCGACCGAGGTGCGGATCACCGGCAGCCCGACCGTCACGTTGACACCGGCCTCCAGCCCCATCACCTTCACCGGGCCGTGCCCCTGGTCGTGGTACATCGCGACCACCACGTCGAAGTCGCCGCGGCCGGCCCGGAAGAACAGCGTGTCCGCGGGCAACGGGCCTTCAACATCCCAGCCGCGCGCCTGCAATACCTTGACGGCCGGAATGATCTTTTCCTCTTCCTCGCCGTAGCCGAACAGGCCGTTCTCGCCCGCATGCGGATTGATCCCGCACACGCCGATGCGCGGATTGTCGATGCCCGCGCGCACCAGCGTTTCATGCGCGCGCTCGATGGTCCGTTGCACGAGACCCGGTTCGATGCGGCGAATCGCGTCGAGCAGGCCGATGTGGGTCGTGACGTGAATCACGCGCAGCTTCGGCGCGACGAGCATCATCGATACTTCGTCGATGCCTGTGAGATGCGCGAGCATTTCGGTGTGGCCCGGGAAAATGTGGCCGCCGGCGTGCAGCGCTTCCTTGTTCAGCGGCGCGGTGCAGATCGCGTCGAGTTCGCCGGCGGAAGTCAATTTCACGGTGCGCGCGATGTACTGATACGCGGCGTCGCCCGCGACGGCGGAGAGCTTGCCGTATGGCATGTCGGCGGGAATCAAGCCGAGGTCGATGCAATCCACCACGCCGCATTCGAAGCCGGCATCCGCGGGGCTTGCAATCGAGCGCACTTCGAGCGAGACGCCCGCGCGCTGGCCCGCGTCGCGCAGACGCGCGGCGTCGCCGATCACGAGCGGACGACATTGCTCGTAGACCGAGGCGTGCGCCAGCGCCTTCATGACGATTTCCGGGCCGACGCCGGCAGCATCGCCCATGGTGATGCCGATAACTGGACGATAGGTCATTGTGGTCAGTCCTTTGATGATGGCCGCGCACGGCCGGGCATTGGGTTGGACGCCGGCGAGTTTTCGCCAGGCCAGATTGAGCGTATCCGGATGGCCGAAGCCGCCCGCTTTGGTGACGACGTTAAGACGGCGCCCGTTGTGAACGGCGTGCAGCAGCGGCACACCGCTCTCGATTTCTTCGACGACGCGTAATTCGCCAATACCCGCCACGGACAGCAGCGCGCGGGCCGTTTCTCCGCCGGTGGCGATCACGCTGCCGGCGTACTGCAATGCGGGAACCAGCAGCGCGGCGAGGCGCTGGCAGAACAGCAGACCGTCGGCCACGCTGGTGCGATCCGTCTGGCTCAGCGACACGACGACATGTAGCCCTCGCTGCAGCGCCGCGCTCACCTCGCTGGTGAACTGCGCATGCGCTGGCTGGATGCTACGCAACGTCGACGGGTCGATTTCGAACGACGCGAGCGCCTCGCCCGCTTCCGTCCTGAGTCGCGCGACCTGCGCATGCGAGACGCTCGACATGCTGCCGACCACGGCCAGCACGGGTTTGTTCGGCTCGCGAGCGGCAACGCCGGCCTCGCTGGCGGTCGTCACGTCACCGGGATTCAGAGCCTGCATCAGATCGCGAGCGAGACCGGCCGAGCCGACCCAGAACACGCTACGCAGCGACGCAGAAGCGTGCGCGATGCGCCGCAGGTCGTCGTCCGTTTCGCTGTCGCATACCACTGCTTGAATGCCGCCCTGCCGCATCGCGTCAAGCTTTGCCGTCAACGCGGCCTGATCCGAACGCACCTCCGCGAGCGACAAGGTGTCAGTACGCACATCGTATTGCGCGAGCATCGACGCAATGGCGGCCTCGCCGGCAATGCCCTCGTTGCGCCAGACTTCCGTCTGCTCCACCGGTACGCCGTTCAGCCATTGACGGCCGTCACGCGTGGTGCGTCCCGCTGCGGGAAATGCCGGCGCCACGATGGCCATGCCCGCCAACGGAATCAGCGCCGCGACTTCGGCTGCGACGTTGCCGCGCAGCGTCGAATCGATCTTCTTGTAGAGCCGTGTGTCCGCATGAGCGAGTTCACGCCAGACCTTCACGTTCACTTGCGCCGCCGTTTCCGCGCCGAGCCGGCGCGAGTCGGCATCGACCGCGAGAACGTCGATGCCTCGCGTGACGTCGGCCTCACCGCCCTCGCCCGTCAACTTAGGCATGCGTGCGTCGAGCATGACGACACTGCGCAAACCCAGGCGCGCGCCCGTCACGGCGCAATCGGCCGTGCCGGACAAATCGTCGCCGATGATGAGCAGGCGCGGCTCACGCGTGCGGTTCATGGCAGCAGGCGGCGATAGATCGCCTTCATGTCGTCGAGGGACAGCGGCTTCGGGTTGTTGCCGAGCAGCCGTTTGACTTTCGCCGCCGCGACGGCGAGCGCGTCGAGATCGTCCTCGCTCACGCCGAACTTGCGCAGATCCTGCGGGATGTCCACGGCCGCGGTCCATTGATCGATGCGCTCGATCAGTTTCGTGGCGGCCGCCAGGTCATCGTCGGCGGACGTGGCCAGCGACAGCGCGCGCGCCACGTCGGCGAGCCGGCCTGCGCAGGCATCCATGTTGAACGCCATCACATGCGGCAACAGCATCGCGTTCGCCACGCCGTGCGTGATGTTGAACATGCCGCCGAGCGGATACGCGAGCGCATGGACCGCGGCTGTGCCGGCCGCCGTCAGCGCCAGGCCGCCGTACATCGAACCGAGCATCATCGCTTCGCGCGCCTTGATCGACTCGCCATGCTGGTACGCTTCGATGATGTTCGCGCCGATCAGCCGCATCGACTCCATCGCGAACATGTCGCTGATCGGGTTGGCCTTGGTCGAGATATACGATTCGAGCGAGTGAACGAAAGCGTCCATGCCGGTGGCGGCCGTGATCGCCTTGGGCAATTTCAGCGTGAGCGCCGCGTCGAGAATGACGAGTTGCGGCAACAGATGGCGGCTCACAATGCCGACCTTCAGCTCTTCGTCGGGTAGCGTGACGATCGCGTTCGGCGTCACTTCCGAACCCGTGCCCGCTGTGGTCGGCACGAGAATTAGCGGCACGCCCGGCTTCGCGATCAGATCGATGCCGAGCCATTCACGCAACGGCTGTTCGTTGGTCAGACGCACGGCGAACAGCTTGGCTGCGTCGAGCACGCTGCCGCCGCCGATCGACAGAATCGCGTGCGGCGCGAAGGGCGCGATCTGTTCGCTGAAGACGCTTTCCACGTTGCCGATGGTCGGCTCCGGTTCGACGTCGCGCACGATCAGCACTTCAATGTCTTTGGCTGCAAGACTCGCGATCACGCGGTCGATCACGCCGAGTTCTTCCATCGCCGGCTGGGTGATCAGCGCGATGCGTTTGACCGGCGCGTCGAGCAGCGCGAGCTTATCGGCGAGCAGATCGAGGCTGTGCGCGCCATGCACGATGTGCTTGACAGTCTGGAAGTGATAGGTCGTGGTCATGGCGATGTCTCTTGGGGCAGTGAATGAGGTACGGACGGAAGAACGGGCGCGCTTTAGCGCGTCTCGCGATAAATCGAGAGCGCCTGTTCGAGCCGGGCGCGAGCGTTCGCGTCGAGCGGCTGCGCGGGCGCGCGCGCCGGACCCGCCGGCATGCCGAGCATTTGCGCGGCGGTCTTCAGCACGACCGGCATGGTGCCGAGCGCGAAGGCGTCGCGCAGCGCGCGCAACGACTCCTGCGCCCTGCGCGCGGCCGCGATGTCGCCGGCCTGAAAGTGCTTCCATATCGACGTGACTACGTCGGGCACCGCGTTGGTGGTCGCGGCCACCGCGCCGTCGCCGCCCGCGATCAGTGTCCAGAGGATCATCGAATCCGTGCCGGTGAAAACGGCGAAGTCGTCGCTGCGCAGATTGATCAACTGCAGCAAACGATCGAAGTCGCCGCCGCTGTCCTTGATGCCGCGAATGTTCGGAATCTCCGCGAGGCGCCGCACCGTGTCCACGTTCAGCGTGATGCCGGCCTTCGCGGGGATCGTATAGAGCATCACCGGCAGCGTGGTGGCGCGCGCGATCCGCTCGTAGTGCGTGAACAGTTCCTGCTGGGTTGCGCCGTTGAAGTACGGCGTGATCACCGACACCGCATCCACGCCCACGTCGAGCATCTTGCTGTTCAGTTCGATCACGTCGCGCGTGGCGTACGCGCCCGTTCCGGCAATCACCGGCACACGCGAGCGCGCCTGATCGACCGCGATCCTGGCGATGCGCAACTTTTCCGCTTCATTCAAGGCGATGAATTCGCCGTTGGTGCCGAGCACGAACAGCGCATGCACGCCGGACTCGATCAGGCGCTCGATCAGCGTGCGCAAGCCCGCTTCGTCCACCTCTTCGGTTGCCGTCATCGGCGTGATGAGTGCGGGAATGATCCCTTTGAACAAGACTGTCATGCTCGACTCCACTTCCACGACGGAAGGTTTCAACACCTTCCTGTTTAGATCAAATTGCGCGAAACGCTCAAAACTTGTGACGCAAACCGAGTGCCGCGACGAACTGATGCGAGGTGCTCGACGCCGTGATCGGCCACAACGCCGCCGTGGCCGCGCGGCCCGTCGAATCGATGCCGCTCGCGCCTTGCCAGCCGGTGCTCAGATAAACGTCGGTGCGCTTGGACAGAAAGTAGTCGGCGCCCGCGTTCACCTGGTTATAGTGCGCGTCGCCCGCGCCATGCGTGCGGGTGTAGTTGTAAGCCACGCCGAGCAGCGTGGCCGGCGTCAGCTGGTAGCGGAAATTTGCTTCGACGTTGTCGAACGTCGCAGTCTCGCCGACAAAACGCGCGACCGGTGCCGAGGCCGCGCCCGAGCCCAGATCCTTGAACTTCGAGTTCGAATAGATCAGGCCGAAAGTCGCCGCGCCGAATGTGTATGCGCCGCCCACCGCCGCTATCTGCAGCGTGCGCGCCGACGCATAGCCCGAATAGATCGGCGTGTTGTTGGGCGAAATCGCCGCCGCGCCCGCCGTGCCGTCGAAAAGTCCCGTGTTCGGTGTGGTGGCGTTCATATACGACGCCGCGACCACGAACGGGCCGTTTGCGTAGGTGGCGCCGAGCCCCCACACGCGATTGTTGGCGAAGTCGCCTGCCGTGCCGCCGAAGCTGTACAAACCGCTGAAGCGAAAGCCCGCGTAGTCGTTGCTGATGAACTTCACGCTGTTGCTGATCCGCGCGTTCACGTAAAGATTGTCCGTATTCCCCGGATGGGCGCCGAGACCGCCCGCCCACTGATTGGCGGCCGTCAGCGTGCCGATGAAGTCCGCCGAAGTATCGTTCTGCCGGCCCGCCGTCACCTTGCCGAAGCCGCCGCTCAAGCCCACATAAGCCGCGCGGCCGAACTCACGGCCGTTCTGGCCGAGCGTGCCCGTCGTGCTGCTGAAACCGTTTTCGAGCACGAACAATGCGCCCAAGCCGCCGCCCAGATCCTCCTGGCCGCGCAAACCCCAGCGGCTGCCGGACAACGTGCCGCTCGACATCTGAATGTTCGAGTGACCTTTCTGGTTGTTCGTGTAAACGAGTGCGGTGTCGATCAATCCATACAACGTGACGCTGCTTTGCGCGTGCGCGCCGGTTGTGGCGGCGCCAAGCACGCCCAAAGTGGCCAGAACCCGAAAGGAACGCTTTTTCAATGGTGTCTCCGTGATTTTTCTTGATGGCACGCCGTGGCGCTCGGGCCACGTTGAGACGGTCGGCTTCCCTCGGAAGTGATTGCTTCGCTCAAGGAAAACGACCGTTTCGATCAATATAGTGATCGGAACGGTCGGTTGCAAGCGATTTTTTCGATTCGATCACTTTTGTGATTGAATCGGTCAATTGACTTGTGGTGCTTTTGCGCCAAGGGAATTGGGCGTTGCCGGGCGGAGGAAAGGCCGGCGAAGGAGGAACGTTGGGAGTCGAGGAGCATGCTGAGCGGCACGTCGCGAGGCGGATAAGCGCCGCCGTCGCCGACCGGCGCTAACGTCGATTAGTCGCCCATTGAGTCCCCGTTCTCGCCGCGCGCTTTGGCTGAAGTGAAGTAGGTCCGCAACGCGGGGGCCGAATGATCGCTCAGCGAGCAGATTTGCGCCAGCCAGTCGGCTTCCGCGGGCCATTCGCCTTCCACCACGCGCGGATAGATCTGCCGCACGAACTGATGCAGCGCCTTCGCGCCGATGTTGCCGCTGATGCCGAGCAGGACGTGCAAGGCGCCGTGCGTCGATTCGAGGTCGCGGGCCGCCACGCTGGCGGCAAGCTGCGCCACAGTCGAGCGAATCTGTTCGATGCCGTTGAGGAACGTCTGGTCCAGCAAATCGAGCGCCACCAGTTCTTCGAGGTGTTTCTCGTCGAGCAGCGAGCCTTCCCTGATCGGCGCCGGCCTGGCGGCTTGCACGGCGGGCGTCTGTGCCGGTTCTGGTTTGCCCGGCCCTTGCGACGCACGTTGCTGGGCAAACTGTCTTGCAAGAGACGCATAGAGCGCGCCGATCTGCACGGGCTTGACCATGACCTCGTTCATGCCTGCGGCCAGGCATGCCTGCACGGCTTTCATATCGGACTGGCCGGTCAATGCAACGATGGGAAGCCGGGCATACGCGTCGGCACGAGCACGGATCGACGCGGTCGTTTCCACGCCGCCCATGCCCGGCATGTTCATGTCCATCACGATGGCATCGACGGCGTCGCTCTCCTCCAGCCTCGCCAGCACGTCCGGCCCATGGTCGGCCTCGACGACGCGCGCGCCGCATCGCTCCAGATAACCTTTGGCGATCCGCCTGCTATAGGTGTCGTCGTCCGCGACCAGAATCGTTTTGCCGGCGAAACCGTCGAACGGGTGGCTCTGAACGTGCCGATCGCCGCTTTCGAAAAGCTTTTGAAGCGTCGCGATCAGTTCCACCGCGCTGGCGGATTTGCTGATCAGATCGTCCATGCCGGCGCGGCGGGCGAGCACCCGCGTCACATTGCCCGGCTCGGCCGTGAAGGCGGCGATCAGAACATTCCAGTTCGGATGTTGATGATCGGCACGAATCTTTTCGGCCGTGGTGTAGCCGTCCATGAGCGGCATATTGATGTCAATCAGCACGAGGTCGTGCGGCGCCGACTGTTGAAGCACCCTCAAAGCCGCCTCGCCGTTTTCCGCCTCGCTTACCTGCGCGCCGACCTTCGACAACGCGCGGCGGCTTCGCGTCCGCTGAGCGGCATCGTCGTCCACGACGAGAACGCGTTTGCCGTCAAAAAATGGCATGGCGCGCTCGAAAACCTTCTGCTCATGCTCGGCCACTTCGCGGCTGGAGACTGCCGGGAAGTGCAGCGTGAACTGCGTAAATTTGCCGACTTCGGAGCGGCAGGCGATCGTGCCGCCGAATGCACGCATTGCGCGCTGGCAATAGGCAAGGCCGAGCCCCGTACCCGCCGAATTACCCGCGGTGCGGAAAGGCTCGAAAAGATGAGGCAGGAGGTCGGGCGCGATGCCCGGGCCGGTGTCATGAACCAGCACCGTCTGGCGGTCGATCGTCAGCGTGAGTGTCGCCAATGGATGCGCCGCAATGTGATGCAGCGCGTTCTTGATCAGATTGAACAGCGTGAACAGATAGACGGTTTCGTCGACCTTGAAGATGAAGTCGTCCAGCACCACGAGCCGGACCTTGGCGCGCTCCTTCTGATCGCCGAAGCCGTATTCGTCCAGCGCTTTACGCGTGGTGGCCGCCGCGCTCAGATAGGTGAAATGATCCGCGCGGATGGGTTTCGCGCTGACTTCATCGAGTGTCATCGCGATGATGCGCAGCCCCCGATCGATCGACAATTGGCCATGGGCAAGGTGCCGGTAAAGCAATGCCGCCCTGTCGTGCGACATGGCCGGCGTCGGGCTGACATCCGTCACTGCGGGCAGCGCCTCTTCCATGCGATCCAGCACGTGCCTCAACTGGCTGAGAGGATTGCGCATTTCATGAGCGATCGAACCGGCGAGCGCACGGAACGCCACATTCTTTGCCTGCGCGACGATGCCTTTCAGATTGCTGTAACTGAACGTAAGGCCGGCGAAAATACCGAACGTAAAAACCGGCAGATACGTGTAGAGAAATAGCTGACCGTCCACGTGCAGGGATTGCGGAATGACGATCCTGGCGCACAAGACGGCAAGACCAATGCCCAGCATCAGATTGAGTGCTAACGCAACGACCGACGGAAAAATGGCGATCAGGAAAAACACCATGCCGAGCTCGGCCATCGACCAAAGCATCGAATAGTGACCGGCAATCAGGTAGTAAGTGAAAAAGAACGGTAGCGAATAGGCTACCGTTACGAAGTAATACCACGGCAGGAAGCGCGCGACCGAAGCGGGCCAGAAACGGTGCAATAGCAGCAGCGTACAGGCCGCCGTACCGATAACGCGCATCGGCAGGCTTTCGTTGGGTTGAGGATCGATATACGTCCACCACAGCCAGTACAGCGGATGCCCGATCGCACCGATTACGCCAACAGCCAGCACGCTGTAGTCCGACACCTTGGCCGATTCATAAACCAGTCGGTTGAGATAACGGATGCTCCCTGAAATGGCTCTCATGTCGTGCTTTATCTTGACTTGCCCAGCCTCAGAATTTGAAGCTGCTGACGTTGAACGACATGCCGGCGCTGCCGACCCAGCACAGCACTCTGTCGCCTCTCTTCAACCGCCCGCCGTCTTTTGCCAGTGAAATGGCAGCCGGAATCGACGCCGAAACGAGGTTTCCCGTCTCCGGATAGATGTGATACATCTTGTCGTCGATCCCTACCTTGGCACCATAACCCTGCCACGCCGCCTTGGAGGATGCATGGGTGAAGACGATGTCGATGTCCTTCTTGGGAACTGGCAGTTTAGTCAATACCGCGGACAACTCGTCCGAATTTTTGTGAAGCTCATGGCCGAATGACGTGAAACGCATATCGCCGTTCTTGCCGATCCGCTCGGTCGGATGGCAATACCCTTCATAGCCGGGAATTGGAATAGTGCACAGGTCCGACACTGCCGGCTTCGCGCGAAACGCGAAGGTGAAATTATCCGGCTCTTTGGCGACGAGCAACGTCGCGGTCGCCGCCTCGCCAATCGTGAACGACGGCAACGTATATTCGATTTGAGCCTGGCTCTTCAACGCGAAATTCCCCGGATAGAGTGGGCCGCCCGCAAGCATATTGAACTCGGCATTCACAATCATAGCGTTTCTGTACTGACCCGACTTGAAAAGGCTGTCGATGATCGCCATGGCCCGGGTCCAACTCATGCATGCGTCGACCACATCGAAACACTCGGCGTTCACGAAGCCGAGCGTGCTGGCCATCATGTGGCTGTTGCCGGGCTCGAGGAAGCCTCGTCCGATACCGACATAAATAAACAGCTCGATGTGTTCCGGCTTCAGATACGTTTCCGATAGCGCCTTGCGCGTCGCCATGGCGACATGATCGATAGGCGACTCGTGGCTTTCACACCAGCGCCGGTTGACCAGTCCGCTTCTGTCGAGCAAGGTCTTGATGGTGCGCATCCCCCGGTCGATATCACCCTCGTAGTCCCTGGAATGGAATCGAATCATATCGATCACTTCCTCGTTCGTAACGATCCTGGAGGGCAAGCTGACGGCTACGTCTTTGATAAGCATAAAGAATCCATGAATAAATTAACGCGGTGGGTAGAAGTACCTTTTGCGCCATGGCACGCGAGTATCTGGGACACCAGATACGCGGCCTCGCGGCGCTGGTACATTAACGCGTCCACCGCGATTCATGAAAAAAGTCGCGTCTGGTGTGTTGGCAATGGGAATGTTGGGTGGTGGGGAGGGCTGCAGCGCCGATGGTGCCGTCGGTGCGGATCTGCGCGGTGGCGTTCGGCGGCGTGTCCTTCTGCCTGCGTGAGCCCTTTTTCATGTCCTGTTCCGTCAAGAACGTGACCTCATCCGCCGCGCGCGTCCGTAGCCTCCTTCGAGCGACTAGACTTGGCTTCGGTCTTTCGAGGGGGCGCTTCTCTCAAGCGAACCCCACCCCTCGATCTTTCAGCCTGCCGCTCCCTCGGGCGGCAGGCTCTTTTTTTTGTGGACCGCTTCAAATTCAGGCAATAGCCGCTCGTGAGCCGGGAGGATCAGGCCGCTGCATGCGGCTGCAGCTTCATCCGCGACGGCGGCTGCTGTCGTAACCCGTGAGTCGAAGACGAGTACCGTTCCAGTGGGAAAACCGCGTGACGCTTTCGAGGCAAGCATGCAGCTACCGAACGTAGATAACTTCATCAAAGACTCGCAGCACGGCGTCACCTACAACATCTGCGCCTATCGCAAGCTTTCGGTTCAAGAGATGACACGCGCGATGCAAGTCTTTATACAACAACAGGGCAAGCGTCAACCGAAGCAAGGAACAGTCGTCAAGATCTTTTCCCTGCTTGGGGTTGGGGATCAGTAGCCGTGTTGAAGCCTGGGACGTCGATTGACGGAGGTTGAACGCGCCCGCCATTGCACGTGTGCTGGCATGCCGCGCGGCAAGATGAACAGTGTCGACTAGGCCGTCTAGTCCAACATTGACAGCAGATCGGCGAGGTTTGTGTCGGGCAAGCGCTTCGCAACCATGTCCCAGAAGATCACGTCGTGCATTGCGCTCGCATCTTCCGCCGTCTTCCATTCGCGCGCACCGACGATCGAATCAGCCGTTTCGCGAGCTGCGGATACGATGGTCTGAATATCTTGTTTCTGCATGAACCCGTTAACGGTCGCATAACGAGCTTATTTAGCCTCATGCGCAATCGTTTGCCAAAAAAGTTTAATCACTGCCCCCCGCACGGGACGATGCCAGCGGTGACCTGACTGAACATGGCGCATCACGGAGTTCAAGCGTCCGCTGTGCCCGAGGAGGCGGGACAAGACGGCCGCTCTGCGACTCAGGTGAACCGCGGTGCATGTGAGCACACACTTGTACTTCGCGCATCCTGAGCGTCGGGCGAAATTCTACCTCTTCCGCCGCGCCGCACCGTTTTGCGGCGTTTATTGGAAAACTTAAGTCCGAAACGAGCACATGGTTGGAGCCGCCTGACGACCTACCTGAGACACAGGTATTCCCGACATCGGCCATGACGCTCGCCGGCGACACCCGCGGCGCCGCAAATGCACCACCTTTGATCAACCCGACATGCATTCACCAAAAAATATTTCGCCGCTAATGGACTATGCACTTTTATAGAGCAGAATTATCATATCGACGAGATGAATCGATAAATGGATGCACTTTGCATGCCGCCCCTGTCTGTTGCGAACTACGATAATCATTTCTCAATCTTACCCATTACGGAACGAATCAGGCGCTCAGCAAGGCTGTTCGCCATCTTGCCACTCAACTCCGCAACAGCCAATGTGTTGGTTAATTCAGCCATGAAATACTGCCAAGAGAATTACACGTATAGCATGATCTAATAAGAAAAAAGACGGAGTCTTGGGGAGAAGTCTCTGTAGAACACATATTTCCGGGGGAAAATAAATGGATTTGGTACATACTCTGCCGCGCAGTTCGCGGCACAGTGCCGTGCCGATGCAAAAGAACGATCTGACTCGCATCGACATCGCGCTGTTCAACGGATTCGCATTGCCTACGGTCGCCGCACTCATCGAGATTTTTCAGCGAGCCAATTCGCTGGTCGCCGCACCGCGATCCGGCCGCGCACGTTACGACGTCTCGCTGCTTTCCGCCGCGGGCGGACGCATCGCCAGTTCATCATCGGTCTTTGTCTGGACCGACGACGTCCAGTCGCATCGGGGCACCAATGAGCCGCACTTGTTGTTCATCGCAGGCGGCGCCGGCGTGCAGCAGGCATGCCGCGACGAGCGATTGAGCGAGTGGCTTCGCCGCAGGCATCCGTTCAGCGAGATCGTGCATCCGATCGCGGAAGGCCAACTGCTGCTTCAGGCCGCCGGGCTGCCCAGCCGGTACTGCCCGCTTCTCTATGGAGACAACGACGCATCCGGGTTGCATCGGGCGCGGTTGACGGAAGCGCCGGGCGCTGTATCGACCGCGTTGCGTATCGTCGAAGAGGATCTCGGTGCCGATCTTGCGCGGCGGGTTGCCGAGTCGATCGCGCCGCAACCCAAGACGCCCTTCAGCTCGTCGGTCACACTTGACGTGACGCCTCAGATCAGCGAGAAGATCCTCGCGTCGGCGCGCTGGCTGGAAGCAAACGTCGCCCGGCCCATCTCGATCGACGACGCGGCCCAGGTCGCAGCGATGAGCGAGCGCAACTTTCTGCGCCGCTTCAAGAGCGAGATCGGCATGACGCCCTCGGACTATCTGCTTCGCGCGCGCCTGAATATGAGTTGCCGGATGCTGATTGAATCGCGCCTGCCTGTTGACAAGATCGCGCGCCACTGCGGTATCGGCAGTGGCGGACAGTTGTCGAAGCTGTTCAGGAAATATCTGGAGACCACGCCAACGGACTATCGAACGCGCAACCACGTGGCACTGCAGAAGCCCAAAGCACCGCTACCGGATCAACTGCGCGAGTTCGATCCAGGCGATCTGATCGAAGCCGACTACGCAAGTCAAGTCGAAGCGTAGGACACAACCCAGCGGCACTTGAAAGAACATGCCGCGTTGAGCGCCTTCCATGTCATGTTCAGTCAACAGCGTGACGCAATCCGCCGCTCGCGTCTTGAGTCCGCTTCGAACGAATACACTTGGCGTCGGCCTTTCGAGGGGCGCCTCTCTTGGTCAACCCCCAACCCCTCGATTTTTCCAGCCTGCCGCTCCTTGGGGCGGCAGGTTCTTTTTTTTTCCCCGTCATATCAGGGTGGAGTCGCGTGTGCCACTATGCGCCGGGCTTCTCGCGAGGCACATGCATCCGCGTCCTTGATTCATACGAAACCTCCCAACGGAGCGCGCATGGATGACAAAGTGACTTACGTGTACGAGTACACGGGTGGTTTTGGTACGTACCGTACTGCTGGAAAAGGTTTCGCATGTCATCTTCCCCTTGTTGGCGACAATGTCGTCATGAAGGTCGATGAACTGGGATTCGACGATGTTCTTAAAGTGAAGTCTCGACTCTTCGAGTACGACAAAGCGGGCGCATTGACCGTTACGTTCACGCTATCTCATACGGTCACATAGGATCACTATATATCTACGATAAGTTAACTTTTTCGTTAATCGCTCGCCCTATCAGGCTCACACTCGATATTCAAATTCCACTCAAGGATGAGGGCATCCTGATTCTTTGCTCGATACTCCATTGCAGCCCGTTCAATAGAGCCGCATTTCATTCCCTCTCAAGACTTACCCACGTTTCAAATTAAACCCACCTCTTATCCGACGGATAAATCTGTTTCTCCCGAAACACCCCGTGACTTGCCAATTCTTGCCAACACCTTGGCAAATTCGGCCAGTCATTAATGCAGTGCAACAACGTTATGTAGCATTCGATCAAACAATTAAGAGCGGCTTAGAGACGGCCGGCAAGTCACTCATTTCCGGGAAAGTACGATGGAGTTTCTTTGCAACGTGAAGCATAAGAATGCACTTCAAGCACCCGCTTTGCCGCAGAGCACCGGCGCCATTCATATCGGCATTGCATTGTTCAATGGATTCGCACTGCCCGATGTGGCTTCCATCATCGAGATATTCCAGTCGGCGAATGCCCTGAGTGACACCGGCGAGCCCCGTCGAACGCGCTATGAGGTCTCGCTGTTGTCGGCATCCGGCGGGCGTATTGCCAGTTCTTCCTCGGTGTTCGTGTGGACCGACAGTGTCGAATCGCGCGGGCACGACGATAACTTCCGCGCGCTTTTCATTGCCGGCGGCACCGGCGCAACGAACGCGTTCCGTGACGATCGTCTGATCGTGTGGCTTCAGCAGGCGTTTCCGAGAAGCGGCATGGTCCATGCCATCGCGGAAGGACGCCTGATGCTCGAAGCGGCTGGTTTCTCGAACGCCTACGGCGCTCGCATGGAGAACGACAGTTACGCACGGGGCGCATTCCCGTCGCGACCTCTCGTCGACTCGCCCAGCCCGCTGCGAACCGCGTTGCGCATCGTTGGCGACGATCTTGGCCCCGAGGTTGCGCGGCAGGTCGCCGACTGGGTTGCACCTCAGGGCGAAACGCAGTTCAGTGCCATCTTGCGTAGCAAAACGGCATCGCATATCAGCGACAAGATCCAGGCGTCCGCGCAATGGCTCGAGGCCAATGGCGCTCGTCCGATATCCATCGACGATGCCGCGCAGATCGCGGCGATGAGCGAACGGAATTTCCTGCGGCGCTTCAAGAGCGAAATGGGTGTAACGCCGTCGGAATACCTGCTCTATGTGCGACTCGACATGAGCTGCCGCCTTCTCGCTAAAACGAGCTTGCCCGTGGACAAGATCGCGCGTCGATGCGGCATTGGCAGCGGTGGACGGCTCGCCAAGCTGTTTCGCAAGCACCTGCTTACCACGCCGACGGAGTATCGAATCAGCAAACAAGGTTCGCGCAGTGCGTCCTAACGCACGCCGGCGGTAAATCCACGGTCTCTTTCCAGAGCCCTGAGAACTCTGGAATCTTCAAGCGGTGCGCTCGAATCGCTCGTCTAGCGTCTGAGCAAGCGCATCCCACCAATGGGGCCGCACAAGGCCGAATCGCTCGTCGAAGCGGTCGTTGTTGAGAGCCGAATTGCGCGGACGTGCCGCACGTGTCGGAAACGCCTCGCTCGGTACAGGCTCGATGTGCGTGACGCGTACCCGGCCTGACGGCGCGAGATTGCGCGCATAGTCGATGATCGCAGAAGCATAGCCGTGCCAGCTGGTCACGCCTCGCGAAGTCAAATGAAAAAGTCCGCTTTGAAAGCGTGCTTCCTGACGCTCGCGCATCGCTTGTGAAATAGCGTGGGCAGTGACGTTGGCAAGCATTCTTGCGGGCGTCGGTGTGCCGAGCTGATCATCGACGATCTTGAGCGCTTCACGTTCTGCGGCGAGCCGAAGCATCGTCAGCATGAAGTTTGCCCCGCGTGTCGCGTAGACCCAGGAGGTGCGGAAGATCAGATGATCGCATTCGGACGCGATAATTGCGAGCTCCCCATCGCGCTTGGTCGCACCGTACACATTCAGCGGCGCAGTCTCGCTATCTTCCGTATAAGGCTCCGCCGACTTTCCGTCAAATACGTAATCCGTCGAAAAATGAACAAACAATGCGCCCGCACTTTTTGCCGCGCGGGCCATTACGTCGACCGATTCGGTATTGACAAGCCGTGCCGTCACGCAATCGTCTTCCGCCTTATCAACCGCCGTATAGGCCGCGGCGTTGACAACGACGTCCGGGCGGTAAAACCTCATCAACCCGTCAAGCAGCGCCGGCTTGCTGAGATCCGCGACTTCCCGATCCCAACGAACTACCTCACCCAGCGGCGAAAGCGAGCGCGCGAGCTCCCAGCCGAGTTGTCCTTGCACGCCTGTGACCGCGATTCTCATCAGTAAACCTCAGCCTCGTTGAAGCGGCTACCGGCGGCATCTTTCGACGAAACGAACGGAACACCGTTCAGTTCCCATTCGACGGCGATGTCCGGATCGTCCCAACGCAACGTACGTTCGTGTTCCGGATGCCAGAATGCAGTCGCTTTATAAAGGAACTCAGCAACGTCCGACAATACGACGAACCCGTGTGCAAAGCCCGGCGGAATCCATAGCTGCCGCCGGTTCGAAGCCGACAGCCGCACACCGACCCACCGCCCGAACGTGGATGACCAGCGCCGCAGATCGACAGCGACGTCGAATACCTCACCCACTACCACCCGAACCAGCTTGCCCTGTGGATGCTGGATCTGGTAGTGGAGACCTCGCAGAACGCCTTGCGCTGAAATCGAATGATTGTCTTGCACGAACGTATAGCCGCGCGCCACTTTCTCTTCGAACTCAACCTGATTGAACGTCTCGATGAAAGCACCGCGTGAATCTCCAAACACTTGGGGCTCGATGACCTTCACGTCAGGAATTGCGGTATGTCGAACTTGAATGGTCATGTGTGGATAGTCGGAATGAGAGATGACAGATATCGGCCGTAGTCAGTCTTTTGCAAAGGCGCCGCAAGGCGGGCCAGTTGCTCGGCATCAATCCAGCCACGCCGGAATGCGACTTCCTCCGGACTTGCAACCAGCAAGCCCTGTCTCTGTTGTAGCGTCGCGATAAACGTCGCCGCATTGATCAGCGATTCGTGCGTGCCGGTATCGAACCAGGCAAAGCCTCTACCCAGCGTTTCCAGATGAAGCGCTTCGCGCTCCAGGTAGCGCCGATTCACGTCAGTGATTTCCAGCTCGCCGCGTGCGGATGGCTCGATATTCGCAGCAATGTCGCAGACGTCGCCGTCATAGAAATAAAGACCCGTAACGGCAAAATTGGAACGCGGTTTCTGGGGCTTTTCTTCGATACTCAGAACCTTACCCCGAGCGTTGATCTCCACCACGCCGTAGCGTTGCGGGTCGTGCACGTGATATCCGAAGACAGTCGCGCCTTTGGTTCTCAAATGCGCATTGCTCAGATGCGCGCCCAGGTCCGCGCCATAGAAAATGTTGTCGCCCAGAATCAGCGCGGACGGTTTCCCACCGATAAACTCGCGGCCGAGTATGAATGCCTGAGCGAGCCCGTCCGGTGACGGCTGCACAGCGTACGTGATCTGCATACCCCACTGGCTGCCGTCGCCGAACATCGCCGCGAAGCGCGGCGTGTCGTCCGGCGTCGAGATCAGCAGGACCTCGCGAATGCCCGACATCATCAGCGTGGACAGCGGATAGTAAATCATCGGCTTGTCGTAGATCGGCAGCATCTGCTTGGAGATAACGCGCGTGATCGGGTACAGCCGCGTACCAGACCCGCCGGCGAGAATAATGCCCTTACGGTTCGAGTCCATCGTTCAAGCTCTCTTGAGTACGCTTTCGGGGTTCCAGCGCCGATAGGCGCCGGAGCGGATTTCCTCGAGCCACGCGTCGTTTTCAACGTACCACTGCACCGTCGTCGACAACCCGCTCTCAAACGTCTCGCGCGGCAGCCAGCCGAGTTCGCGACGCAGCTTCGTTGCATTGATCGCGTAACGCCGATCGTGTCCCTTGCGGTCCGAGACGAAAGCGATCTGCTGGCGATAACTGCCGCTCCCGCGTGGCTTTATCCCGTCGAGAAGATCGCAGATGAAATGAACGACTTCGACGTTGGTTTTTTCGTTATCGCCGCCGATGTTATATGTCTCCCCCGGTATGCCACGGGCGAGCACTGTGCGGATCGCCTCACAATGGTCGCCAACATACAGCCAGTCACGCACATTGCCGCCGTCGCCGTATACCGGCAGTGCGTCGCCGCTCAGTGCACGTTGGATCATCAACGGAATCAGTTTCTCCGGAAACTGGTAAGGCCCGTAGTTATTCGAACAGTTCGTGGTCAGCGTAGGCAATCCATAGGTGTGGTGGTACGCGCGGACGAGATGGTCCGAACTCGCCTTCGATGCCGCATAGGGACTGTTCGGCGCGTACGGTGTCGTTTCCTTGAATGCGGCATCGTTGGCCGACAGCGAACCGTACACTTCATCTGTCGACACATGCAGGAAGCGAAACACATTACGGTCCGTACCGTTCAGGCGCTCCCAATACAGCCGCGCGACATCGAGCAGTTCACCGGTGCCCGTCACATTTGCATCGATAAACTCGCGCGGACGGTCGATCGAGCGATCGACGTGACTCTCTGCTGCAAAGTGCACCACGGCACGCGGTCGATATTCTTCAAAGATCGCACTCATGGCTGCGCGATCGCCGATATCGCGACACACGAACACGTGACGAGGATCGTCGTGCAGCGCTCGCAACGTGCCGTAATTGCCGGCATACGTCAACTTGTCGATATTGAGTATCGGCTCATCGTGTTGAGCAAGCCAGTCGATGACAAAATTTGCGCCGATAAAGCCGGCGCCACCCGTGACGAAGATCATTTGAAGTTCTCTTAGATGACGGCTCTTACACTGTGAATCGTAGAGGCGCGACTATTTTTCCATCGGCCATATCGTTGGCGCATTCCGACATTCGCCAGTTACCCGCGTGGATCGCTCACACTGACTCATTCGGATCGATCGCGTCAGTCGCCGAATTCGATCCCTGCCGATTCGCATCACGAAACTCGCTCGGCGTGAGAGAGAGTCGACGTCTGAATATTTTTGCAAGCCGCTCGCCACTTCCCATTCCGCAACGTCGCGCGATCGTATCGATCGGCAAACTGGTTCGCTGGAGCAGGCTGCATACGACACCCAATCGAATCTCAAGCAAATACTCCGAGGGCGTGATCGACACCTCCGCCCTGAAACGACGCAAAAAGGTCCGCTCGCTCATATTCGCGACCTCGGCTGCGTGCGCAATCGAGATCGGGTGCATATAGTTCTCTCGCAGCCAATTTGCCGCCGCTTTGATCGATGTCGTCCATTCCATCGATGATGCGCCGACGGTTTGCGCATCGGGACTGCTAGTCGACGCCCGAGGACTCGCATGTTTTCTCACAGCATTACGCGACGACGTGAGATAAAGCAGAATCTGCGATTCGATCTGTTTTCGCGCATGCGTGCTGGTCGCCGCCAACGCTGCAACAAACGATACCCCTGCTTCTGTCATAGACAACGCCAGTCTCGAGCGCGTGCGAGCGCTGCTCAACTGTCGTCCGCGCCGCGCGGTACTCGGCGAAGCCATCACGAATCGATGCAACGAGCTATCGCTATCCCACACGACGATATCGGCTCGCGCCACCAAGGTCGACACGACGCGCAACACTTCAGGATCTTCAGCCGCACCCACCCTGCACTCCGCACCGACTACGAACACACCGTCGAATTTCTCCGATAACCGCGGCTCAATCGCCTCTGTCCAGATCCGGATTGAAAGCGAGTCATCCACATAGCCACCTCCAATCGACAGTAACGACACCTTGAATATCAGGCCAGGCGACGGCGATCTTTCCTCCCCGATACCGTCGCCGTGAGCGCGATTAAAGATATCCGCCAGCGCGTCGACCTCTTTGATAGAGAACCCGGCGAATACGACTATCGCAATCTTCACTTCCGATTCCATGGAAGGCGCCGCGGCGCTCTCGGAGAATGCTCCTTTAGCTCTTGTGCGGTTTGTGTACGGGTGCATGTTCCTGTTTCCGCGGCCAGCGCTGGCGTGTCACCTATTCTCACCGCCGATATTACTCACAGCGTGCTGTCGACAACGATCGCTGGCTACCTGTGCCATGGATTTGTCTGAAATGACGCTAGCCACCGTGCGAAACGCACCAAGCATGCACCTTTACTTCTTGAAAACACCGACAATGTGCTGGTGTTCCAATACCAGTAACGAAGTAATCCGCCGTTCGTCCAGCAATGCCAATGCGTCCTGCACGCGCGTGGCGGGTGACACCATCGTGGGCTCTCTCGACATGAAGTCTCGCGCGCATTTTTCGAACGCATGGGGTCCGTGGAGCTCGATCAAACGGCGAACGTCACCGTCGGTAATCAGGCCCCAACCTGTTTCGTCTCGAACGATTGCAATCCCAAGACTGCCGCGCGTCATCTCGCTGACGATCTCCATAACCTTCGCATCGGGTCCGACGAACGGAAGCTTGTCGCGCACCATCTCGTCACCCACGGTGCTCAGCAAGCGCCGCCCAAGCGATCCTCCAGGATGAAAACGCGCGAATCCCTCCGGTTTGAAATCGCGCGCCTCCATTAACGTCACGGCGAGCGCATCGCCCATTGCCAGCGTCGCAGTCGTCGAAGCGGTCGGCGCCAGTTGAAGCGGACAGGCTTCTTTCTCGACACCGATATCCAGATGGCAATGCCCCGCGCGAGCAAGCGTCGACTCACGATTGCCCGTCATTGCGATCACGAAGTTGTGATTGTTTCGCAGAAATGGGAGCAGCTGCACAACCTCGTGAGTTTCGCCCGAATTTGAAATCGCGAGAAACACGTCGTCACTGGTGACCATTCCAAGGTCACCGTGGTAGGCCTCGCCGGGATGCATGAAAAACGCCGGCGTGCCGGTGCTCGCGAAAGTTGCCGCGATCTTCTTGCCGATGATTCCAGACTTGCCCATGCCGCACACGATCACACGGCCGCGCGTTTCGAGAATACGTGCTATCGCCTGCGTATAGTCGTCGTCCAAGGCCGACGCGAGCGCGGCAACGGCACTGGACTCCAAAGCGAAAACCCGTTTCGCCGACGAGATGTAATCGTGAGCCGTCATGATCTCCCCGAAGCGTTCACAAACAGTATTTCCCTTACTCGCGCCACATCCTCGTTTGTATCGACACCCGGCGGCGGAGCCTCAGGCCATTCGAATACGCGAATCGGCATACCCAGCCAGATCGCACGCATCTGTTCCAGCTTCTCGAGTTCTTCGAGTTCGCATGAAGGTGTCTCCGTCAATCGGTAGAGCGTGGAGCATCGATAAGCGTAGATACCGACATGACGCAAGTACGCGGCCAACGGCCAGTCGTCCTGCGGAAGATCGCGGCAAAACGGAACCGCCGAACGTGAAAACACGATTGCCTGCCCTTGGGCGTCGACCACGAGTTTGACGACGTTTGGATCAGTCAAATGGGACACTTGGGTCAAAGGGACCGCGACAGTCGCCATGTCGAGAGCCTGCGCATTCGCGCAGAATTGCACGAAAGACGCAAGCAACGGCTGTGGAACGAGTGGTTCATCGCCCTGCACATTGACGACGAGATCGTCTGGATTCCAGCCCGATTCACGCGCAACTTGCGCGCACCGATCAGTTCCGGACTCATGTTCGGGGTCGGTCATCCGGACCGGAATCCGGTATGCCTCCAGACTGTCGACAATCCGCTCGTCGTCTGTGGCCACCACGATATCCACCGTCTCGGGCAATGCCGCTCGAACGGCTCCATACACACGCACGATCATCGGTTCGCCCGCCAGATCGATCAGTGGCTTGCCGGGCAGCCGAGTCGACCCAAAGCGAGCTGGAATCACCACGTGGATCGAAGCAAGGCTACTGGACGATCGCACTGCGCACCTCCCCAGTCAAAAACGATTGATACATCTCGTCGAGCGTCATCCCGTCGGCCAACAACACGTTCTCTGCGACTTCACGAGCGACGCCGTGGCCGCCACGTGCGCGCGTGACATGATCCGCGTGCCGCAATACAAGCACGTGTGCATCGCCGGGGGCGAACGCGCGGCCGGCGCGCAACATCACCGGCAAATCAATCACGTCGTCGCCGACGTAGACGATCTCCTCGTCCTGCAAGCCCCGCTCCAGCTTGATCGCCTCGTACGCGGACAACTTGTCGTGGCTGCCGGTCACCACCAGGTCGAAACCGAGTTCTTTCGCCCGGCGCGTAAGCGGCGCACTCGATCGACCGGACAATACGCCGGTCGCAATTCCGTATTCCCGCAGCAGTCCGATCGCCACGCCGTCGCGTACGCTGAAAGACTTCAGGTGTTCACCTTCGCCATTGAAATGCAGCGAGCCGTCCGTCAGCACGCCGTCCACATCGAATAGAACAAGGCGGATTTTTCCCCGATACTTTCGTGGCCCGCTCATTGAATATCCAGCGCCGGGAAGCTCTTGACCAGATCGTCAAGGTCCTTCATTTGCTGGAGAAACGGTTCGAGCACGGCAAGCGGAAGCGCGCTCGGACCATCACAGCGCGCGTGGTCGGGATCTGGATGTGCTTCCAGAAAGAGACCGCCAAGACCAACTGCCAGACCGGCACGTGCGAGTTCGACGACCTGGCGGCGCCGGCCACCTGAAGCGGCGCCGCCAGGATCGCGATATTGCAGGCTATGCGTCACGTCAAAGATCGCCGGCGCGCCATCCGACGCTTCGATCATCTGCCGGAAGCCAAGCATATCGACCACCAGATTGTCGTAGCCGAACGAACTGCCGCGCTCGCACAGAATGACGTTGTCGTTACCGACTTCACGGCACTTGCCGACAATGTGAGCGACCTGCGTCGGGCTCATGAATTGCGGCTTCTTGATGTTGACTACGCGGCCCGTTTTCGCAATAGCTACGACGAGGTCGGTCTGCCGCGCGAGAAATGCCGGCACCTGGAGCACGTCCACCACCTCCGCGACACGCGCGGCCTGCTCGACTTCGTGGACATCGGTAATGACCGGCACGCCGAACTCACGTTTGACAGCCGCAAAGATACTCAAACCTTCATCCATTCCGACTCCACGGTAAGAATGGATCGACGAACGATTTGCCTTGTCGAACGAAGCCTTGAAGACGAATGGAATGTTCAACTTCGCCGTTGTCTCGACATAGTGGCGGCACGCATACAGCGTCGAGTCGAGGTCTTCGAGAACGTTGATGCCGCCGAACAATACGAACGGCAGACGGTTCGAGACCGTTACCGCACCTGTGATTTCTACCGCACGATCGTTTATCTTCATCGCACACGTCCACGCCAGAAAGAGTTAGAACGGTTGACCTGAATCGCCCTGCTCAGAGATATCCG
Source organism: Paraburkholderia sp. BL17N1 (assembly GCF_003634175.1). Classification (NCBI taxonomy): domain Bacteria; kingdom Pseudomonadati; phylum Pseudomonadota; class Betaproteobacteria; order Burkholderiales; family Burkholderiaceae; genus Paraburkholderia; species Paraburkholderia sp. BL17N1. Next base: position 2,067,771 of record NZ_RBIW01000002.1, on the reverse strand, counting down.
AGCCCGGCGATCTTCAGTCTTTGGGTCTCATGCACTGCACGCGCTGACGTTAGCTACGCGTCTCGCCACCGTATTCATAGGCTGCATAGCGATATGAGCCATATTTGGAGCCGTAGCCATACCGCGCGTGCGACAGATTCAGCCCGTTAAAGAGTACGCCGTTTGCCTCAACCCCGTTTTGGGCGAGCCGCTTGACCGACTCTCCGATCTCGCCCGCTTTCGTCACCGCCGCCCGGGCGACCAGGAACACAGTGCCGGCGTTCGGCGCGAGAATTCCGGCGTCGGCGGCTGCGAGTGCAGGCGCCGTGTCAATCAGCACGATGTCGTACATCTTCGACAGGTCCTGGATGCAAGGCGTCACCCGGTCACCTAGCAACAACTCTGCGGGATTTCGCGGCAGTGTTCCAGTCGAAACAAAGTCCAGCCGCGGAATCAGATCGCGCCGCACGACCTGCTCGAATGTCGAGAGACCCGACACCAATTCTGAAAATCCGCCACCGCGTTCGAATCCGAACGACTGATGCAAATGCCCTTTGCGCAAGTCACCGTCGATCAGCAGCACTCTCTTGCCTCCCGCCGCCAGCACCGCCGCAAAATTCACCGACACGAACGACTTACCGACGGCCGGCGCCGACCCTGTCAACAGTACGACGTTGTTTCGCGCGTTGACCATGGCAAACTGCAACGCAGTTCTCAGACTACGTAAGCTCTCGATAGCCGGATCGCTCGGCGAATCGGCGGCGAGAACGTGTGTACCCGCTTTCTTTGCGCTCGACGTCTTGCTCAGCTCCTGTTGACGCTTACTCAACGGGATCGTCGCGTACACATGAAGCCCCGTGCGGCGCTCCAACTCGGTCGGATCGCTGATGCCGCGGAACAGCATGTTGCGCACAAAGGCAAGCACCGCGCCTGCAAACAGGCCGACGACCAACGATCCCGCGAGGACGATCAACTTTTTCGGCTTGACCGGCTTCTCAGGAATCGCTGCCGTGTCGACAAGCCGCACATTCCCCGTCTTGCCCGCCTTGACGAGCTGCAATTGCTGAAAGTTGTTCAGCAACGACGTGTAGAGATCGGTATTGACCTGAACGTCGAGTTGCAACTGAACAATCTGCTGCTGCACGTCGGGCAGTTGCTTGATTCTGGAGGTTGCCGCGTCGCTGTATTGACGCAACGTCGCAATCTGCGAGTCGATCGTCCGGATCGCCGGATGGTGTCCATTGAATCGTGCTGCGAGTCCCTGGCGTTGCTCCTCGAGTTCGAGCAGCTTGGTCTTCGCATCGACGGACTGCTGCAATACCACCTTCGCTTCCTCGGTCAGGTCCACGCTGCCAAGTTTGTTGCGTGCCGCCGTATAGCGTTGCTGGGCTTCGTCGAGACGCCGCTTGATCACCGGTAATTGCGAGTTCAGAAACTCCAGAGACTGCGCCGCTTCAGCAGACTTTCGTTCGACGTTCTGCCGGATGTACTGATCGCCCACCGCGTTCAACTCCGCCGCTACGCGCACTGGGTCGGTATCAAGCAGACTCGCGATCAATACGCCCGATTGCTTCACCTTCTCTTGAACGTCGAGGTTGTTTTGCAAGTCGGTGATGCTCTTCATTCGCGAGTGGCGTCTAAGGACAAACTGCGTATCCGGCTTGCCTCGAATGGATTTCACCCAGAGAAGGATCTTTCCACAGCACGACGGTACTGACTCGACCCGTCCAACCTGACCGACAAACGGTTCAGGGAGATCGTCGCCGGTCAGCCGGTAGTGTGTCGCGTCAATGACGGTCAAGCGGAATTTGTCGTCCTCGAGCGATGTCGGTACGTCGAACTGCGCCACGTCGATACGCTCATTTCCCCATGCATAGCCGCCCATGCCGAATAGGCCAGGCGTGGAAAGCTCCTGATTGCGGCGGGCTATCCAGTTTCCGATCAATGGAAAGTAGCGCGGCTGTGCGTCGATAAACAGTTTGAGATTGTCGACCGCACGCGTAACGACAAGGCGTGATGCCAGAATCTGACTTTCTGCAGCAGCCGTCGACTTCACGTCGAACAACGACGAAACATCGCCCAGCAGGCCTTTTTCCGCCGAGCTTTCCGGGCTGTCTTCGACCTGTATGAGCAGATCGGCTTCATAGACCGGATTGCTCAGAAACGCGTAGAGCGTGCCGGCCACGACGAAGAAGGCGACCACAATGCCGATCAGCCAACGGCTTTCTATCAGCACGTCGAGGATCGTCACGAAGTCCAGTTCTTCTTCGCTATCGGGTGCCCCCGTGGGAGGCAATTTAGTTTGCGTCATCAAATAGGTGCCAAGGTAGCGAGGGGAAAAACGCCCGCTCGGTTAAGCCACAATTTTGAGTCGCTCGACCCAGTCTTCGATCGCGCGGTCAATCAACGTGAGGCACGCTTGAAAATCCGAACGCTCGCCTCCGTAAGGGTCGAAAATATCCTGATCAATGAATTCGCCCAGCCGAAATACCTTTCCACGCGTGGTCGGATAACGATCGACCACGCTCTGCTTCTGTTTTGCGTCCATCACGAAGATCACATCCGACTGCGCACACAGAGACGCTGAGAGCGGCCGGGCGCGGTGATCGTCGATCACAATGTCGCGCTCGCGCATCAACTCACGCGCAATCCGGTCGGCAGGGTGGCCGATGAGCGCGCCCAGTCCCGCGGATTCGACCCGAACATGGCGCAGCCGTGCGCGTAAAAGGCCGACCGCCATTGGACTTCGGCAGATGTTGCCGATACAGACCACGAGAACCGATTGGACCATGTTCAGTTACCCGATGCGGTTCGTTGCAGGTAGTACGCACCCGTCGCACTGCCCACCAGAGGGGTCACGACGCGGTACCACCTGATCACGCCTGGCGCGTCCACATACACGACGTCATCCGGCTTCATTTCAAATCCAGCGGCAAGCACCATTCCGGTCGGCGACTTGCTGTCGAGATGGAATATCTTCGGAAGCCCATCGTCCGATTTCGCGCGCACCACATAGATTTCACCCGCATCGCCGGTCAACTGGCTGACACCACCCGCGTCGCCCAGCGCATCGCTTAGCGTCAGGTGACCGTTCGTCTTGAACACGACAGGCCCCGGTTTCACGACTTCGCCCGAGACCACGACCCGATGTTCGACTAAAGGCGGGACCCGGATCGCGTCCTGGTCACGGATCGCAATGTCCTTCGGATTGAGCCCACGCTTCAGCATTTCAGGAAGATTGATCCGATGCGTGATGCCGCCGCGGGTCAGTTCGATTCTGCTCAGGTCGCCGGTTGCCGCGACGCCGTTTGCCTGATTCAGCATCTCGGCCAGCGTCATCGGGACATCGGTGATCTGCTTGACGCCCGGCTGGCGCACTTCGCCGTCGATATAGGCTTTCTGACTGCGGTATCCAATGACCCGCACCGTCACCTGCGGATCGTTGAGGTTCTGCTTCAGGTGATCGATCAATTGTTGCTGCAATTGCAGCTCAGTCAGCCCACTGGCCTTGATCTTCCTGACATAGGGAAACTGGACGTATCCGTCCTTGCTGACGACAAAACCAGGCAGACTCTGCGCCGTCATGCCGACGGTAGCCGGAGAAGCGCCCGAGTCCGTGCCGATCGCGTAACTGAGGTTAGGCATCACCAGTTCCGGGTGATCCCAAACGATGATGGACAGCACGTCCTGCGCTCCGATCCGATAGGGCGCCGGTGGCGCGATCAACGACGCATAGCTGGTGTCTGCCGCAATGGCCGCCTTGCGAGTTGACGATTCCTGCTCGATCAGCTTGAACGTAATCGGCGTGATCACCGGCACTGAAGAAGGATCCTCGGGATCGATCGGCTTATGGGGATCGAAACTCATCCCTGGCGCAAATGCGCAAGCGCCAAGTGCAAGCACCGAACACAAGGACAAGCGTTGAATAAGTAATGCAAAGCGATTTCTCATTGGCAGTGTGCTAGGGCAGTATGGATCTGCAGACTTCGAAATGACCGACTGCAAAAGCGAAGACCCGTGAACTATTCGAGGGCCCTTGAATGTCAGTCGCGCTTTACGGCTGTTAGACCGCATCGCACAGTCTGCCGTCGCTTTCTTGACGGCTTGTCTTACCGGGATCGGATATTACCGATGCTGCGACGCGGCGAATCGCGTTGACCGAAAACGGCATGCATTTGGCGAAATACGGAAAGTCCCGGGTGGCGCCGGGCGACTTCGAGGCTGGGTCCCCGGACTTTTTACCCAATATGACTGAATCGGAGATCGAGGCGCCGCGCGGCTTCCGGCCGATGTCGAAACGCCATGCATGAGCACGTTGAGTCGATTCGGACGATTCATTGCCGTTTTCCGTCATCGGAATTGTCGTCGCCAACCTCGTGGTTATGATGCGACGCAAAACCGGTTAGCGCCTGCAAACAAATCGCTAGGGGAATGAAAATGCAATCAGTCAAACCGCTTGAGTTTCATCCCGGTACTCGCGCACCTGAATTTCTCTTCGCGTTGCTTGATGCGTGTCTCGTATTGGCGGGCGCCGAGATTGCGTATGTATTCCGTTTCGAAGACTTCACTGCGTGGAGTAACTCCACGCTGCTTCTCGTCGCCTTCAACACGGCGATGACCGCTCTGCTATTTCCCACGTTGGGTATCTATCAATCCTGGCGAGGACGGAATCCGCTGGAGATGGTGACGCTCGTTACGATCGGCTGGGTGGCCGTCTTCGTCCTGGGACTCGTACTGGTCTTCACGACACATCAGGCACACACGCTGTCGCGGCTCTGGTGCGGGACGTGGCTCATCACGTCGCTTGCGCTGCTCGTCGCCTTGCGGATCGCGCAATATCAATTGTCGAAACAGCTATGGCGACGCGGCATCAATGTCCAACCGGTCGCGATCGTCGGTGCGAATCCGCTCAGCCTTATGTTGATCGATCGCTTGCGTAAGAACGCCCAGTCGGGTTTCTCTCCGGAATGTGTCTTCGACGAGGATCCGCAGGCCTCCACGTATGCCGGCGGACTTCCAGTGATCGCTTCTCTCGACGGACTTGCCGATGCGGTGCGCACCCGAAGCATCAAGGAAATCTGGCTCGTTCTGCCGCTGCGGGAAGAAGCGCGCGTACACGCCGTATTGAACGCATTCCGGCATGACTTCGTTAACGTCCGCTTCATTCCAAACGTGCGTGACATTTCCCTTTTTAACCACTCGGTCTCCGAGGTCGTCGGGCTATCCGCAATCAATCTATTGGCCTCACCGTCAGCAGATCCACGTTTTGTACCCAAACAGATTTTCGACCGCACATTCGCGGCTCTTGCGCTGCTCTGTTTGTTGCCGCTGATGCTCGTCATCGGAATTCTCGTGAAGTTGTCCTCTCCCGGTCCGGTTTTCTTCCGCCAATGGCGCAAGGGCGCGAACGGCAACGAATTCCAGATCTACAAGTTCCGGACGATGGTGGTCCATTCCGAAGATGCCGGCCAGTTGACTCAGGCCAAACGGCGCGATCCTCGTGTGACGCCGATAGGTGCGCTGCTACGCAAGACCAGTCTCGACGAGTTGCCGCAGTTCATCAACGTCCTCAAAGGCGACATGTCCGTAGTCGGTCCACGCCCGCATGCGTTGCAGCACGACGAGCTCTACAAAGATCTCGTGAACGGCTACATGTTTCGCTACAGGATCAAACCTGGCATTACGGGCTGGGCGCAAATCAACGGCTATCGCGGCGAAACCGACAAGATCGAAAAGATGCAAGGACGAATCGCGTTCGATCTCTATTACATCGAGAACTGGACGTTCGGTCTCGATCTCAAGATCGTTCTGAAAACCTTTATCCATGGTTTCAGCGGCGCCCAAGCGTATTGACGGCACCCGTTACTTTCGACCTGCACGCATTCGGGATTTGCCAGTCGCCAGATCCGTGTCTCGCGTCCCCGGTTCAGCGCTGCGATTCACAGTAAAAGCAGCCCTTTTTTTGACCTTTATCTCAATCTTCGAGCTCGCATGAATATCCTGATCACCGGCGGTGCCGGCTTTATCGGCAGTGCACTCGCGCGTACGCTTAACCGCCTCGGCGACACTGTTACGGTACTGGACAACCTTTCTCCGCAGATTCACGGGACTAATCCGGATGAATCTCCGCTGTTCAAGTCGTTGCCTGAATCCGTGCGCTTCATCAAAGGCGACGTGCGTCGCCGTGAAGACTGGCAAGCCGCACTGGAAGGTCAGGAAGCCGTCATTCACCTGGCTGCGGAAACGGGTACCGGTCAATCCATGTACCAGATCGACCACTATGTGGAGACCAACGTCCGCGGCACGTCGCTAATGCTCGATTTACTCGCCGAAGCGCGCGACGCCGGGCATGGCACCGTCCGCCGGCTCATCGTGGCGTCGTCCCGTTCGATCTATGGCGAAGGCAAATACCGCGGTCACGCGGGCTATGTATATCCGGGCACGCGGAAAGCCTCTGACATGCGTCTCGGACTGTATGATTGCCTTTGCCCGGAAACCGGCGAACGTCTCGAACTGGTCCCAACCGACGAGACCTCCAAGACGCATCCCAGCTCTGTCTACGGCATCACGAAACTGTTTCAGGAACAACTGGTTCTGACTGTCTGCGAGACGCTCGATATCGGCGCGATCGCACTCCGCTTTCAGAACGTGTACGGACCGGGCCAGTCGCTGCGTAACCCGTACACCGGCATTCTCTCCATCTTCTCCACGCTGCTGCTTCAGGGCAAAGACGTCAACATTTTCGAAGACGGCCTCGAGAGCCGCGACTTCGTCTATATCGACGACATCGTCGAATCCATTGTGCTCGCGCTCGATGCAACGAATAAAGCTGGTGTCGCCTACAACGTCGGATCCGGTAAGGCAACGAGCGTGCTTCAGGTCGCGCAAACGCTGAAGCGCTTCTACGGCGCCACCGGCGCGCTCAACATCACGGGCAATTTCCGTCTCGGCGACATCCGCCATAACTATGCGGATTTGAAAAAGATTCGCAAGGAGCTCGACTTCGAACCGAAGGTGTCGTTTGCAGAAGGCGCGATGCATTTCTGCAAGTGGGTCGAGGAACAAACCATCTCTGATGCAGGCTACGACCAGTCGGTCGCCGAGATGCGCAGTCGCGGGCTGTTGAACTAAGCGCCCTCACTCTTCAAGGAAATTCGTGATGAAAATTGGCATTGTGACCGTGCTTTTCAAATCGGACCCGGTGATCGCAGGTTTTATTGCGAGCATGAACGCTCAACGATTCACGGATTTTCATGTCCTCTGTATCGAGAACGACGTCGAAAACCGGGCGTGCGAAGCGGCAATTCGCGCAGACCTAAAGGTTCCGTTCACATTCATTCGCAACAAATCGAACCTGGGTGTGGCCACGGCGAACAACCAGGGACTGGACTTCTTTCTTCCGGATGAGAGCTTCACGCATGTCCTCTTCCTGAATAACGACATTGAAGTCGACGCCGATTTCCTCCAGCAGCAAGTGGATATTCTGAATGCCAATCCGCACGTCGACGCGCTCGCGCCAAAGAGCTTTTACTATGACACGCCCGGCAAGCCGTGGTATGCCGGTGGCAAACTGAGCTACCTCAAAGGCGGTTGCCGTCATTTCGGCCATAACAAACCCGATCGACTGACCAAAAATCTGTTGTATCCGGTTGACTACGCGCCAACCTGCTCGCTCATCGTCAGGTCGCGTCCGTTAAAAGAGTCGGGAATCCGGATGTGGGAGGAGCTCTTCGTCTACTACGACGACACGATCTTCTGCCTCGAACTGAAAAAGGCCGGAATCAAGATGTATTACACGCCGACCATTCATCTTCAGCACAAGATCAGCTCTTCGACGGGCGGCAGCCGCTCAGATTTTTCACGTTATTACTTGACGCGCAACTGGCTTTATTGCGGATTGAAAACACGCAATCTGGCTGTCGCCGCGTCGGCAATCGTGTTGACCGTTTTTCATGCGGCGGCACGTCACAAGATCGAACTTCGCGCATTACGCGACGCGCTCCTGATGAAGCGAGCCGTCGCATAACCACGTTCGACATCGTATCCGGCCGGCGCCTGGCTCTCTCACACACTATGAAAACTAAAGTTGTCACGCTGGTTTACTACCATCCAATGGCGCGCTTCTTCTGCGCGATAGAGGATGCATGGAAGCAGTTGGATCCCAACGTCGAATTTCTCCACCTGGCGGTTTTCCCAAGTGCGTGGGCGTACTTCCGGTTGCATGGGCGTGCGACCAAGGCGCTGTCGTGGAGGGCATTCCTGAAGAGCGCCAATGACCGTTCGACCGACCCTGACGTCATTTCGGCTCTGATCCGCTTCCACTCGTCCGATCCGGGCATGACCGATCCGCAACGGGAAGTGCTTGACCGCCACGCACGGAAAATGCTCGACGTGAGCCGATCGGTGATCGAGCAGTTCGATCCGGACGTAGCCATCCTGAGTGGCGACACACGTTTGCCCGCCGAGGTGTTGATGCGCACCCTGGCCGATTCGCGTGCGACGACGTGGTTTTTCGAGCAGGGACCGTATCGCACCACGCTACTGGATCGCGAGGGAGTCAACGCGAATTGTTCGTTCCGTACGGCTCTTGCCGATCTTCCTGCGACGGGTCCTGAGCTGGTCGTACCTGGTCAGCGTCCGAGATGGAACAATCGCCTGTACTCGATGGTCGACAAGCTTGTCGTTGCGCAGTCGCGGCTCACCGGGTTGCTGCCTCCCGATCTCCGACCGTATCGTCTGGAGAAGTGCCCGTCTGCGCGTTACAAGACATTGGTGCGCCAATCGGGCACCGTGTCCGACCGGCGAAAGACGCTCCTGCTCGCAATGCAGGTGCCCGAAGACGCGAACAACATCTATCACAATCCACTTCAGCTCAGTGACGCTGGATTGATCGAGTTCGTCATGTCGGGTATCCCACCGGACTGGAAGGTCGTCGTCCGTGAACATCCGCTGTACCGCCGCAAATACAGCGCGGCATTCTATGCGCTGGTGGAACGCCTGGAGAGAATCGAACTCAGCGGCCGGTCGCTTCCCGAGGATATTGCCCGGACATGTATAACGGTCACGGTCAACTCGTTGACGGGGCTTGATGCCTTCGCGGCCGGCCACAGAGTCATCGTGCTCGGCGAATCGTTTTACGATCATCTCAACGGAATTCTGCCGGCACGTACGCCAGCCGAACTCGGACATCTGATCGAACACCCCACTGACAGGTCGAATCCCGCGCCGAACATGTTGCTTGGCGCGCTGGTCGACCGGTACTTCTTCCCCGGCCACTTTACCGACGTCGATCTCGGCTATACGCGCGGTATCGCTGCGCGCGTAATCGAGTCGCTCCGCGTTGAGACTCGATAAACAGTTATGACAGCAGCCGGACTTCCGCCGTCGCCGAGCATTGCCAAACGTATTGCGTCGAGTTTCGTCTTCAGACTCTCGGGCGCAGTGACGAATTTTTCGTTCGTGATCTTTCTCGGCCGTTATCTCGGCGCGTCGCAGACGGGTCTCTACATGATTGGCCTGGGGTTTCTGTCGGTGCTGTCGACATTCTGCCGGCTCGGCCTCGAACAGATCGTGATTCGCGAGGGCGGTCCGATGGTACGCGATCGTCAGTGGACACAGCTACGAAGCTTGTACCGCCAAACCATGCTCCTCGCCGCTGTCGCGAGTCTCGCCCTCACGCTGACGGTCATTCTTCTATCGAAACCCCTGGCGCTGTATGTCTTTCATAAGCAGGAACTTGTCTCCGTATTGGTGTGGTTCGCGGTAGCGTTATTACCGACTTCGATCGCGATGATGCACGTACCGTTTCTGCAGATCATCGGCAAGCCGGAAAGAAGCATTGCCGTGTTCAGCCTTTGGGTACCGCTCCTCTCGTTCCTTTCACTATTCCGCATGCCGCCGTCGAACGCGGTGACGGCGGCGTATATCTTCGTTGGCGCATCAACCGTCAACCTCGCTATTGCGTACATTCCCTTCAGCAGGTTCATGCGCAGCGCCGGTGGTCTCACCAGTCCGATCGGCCCGGTATGGAATGTCCAATTACTGCGGCCAGCACTGCCGCTGCTGATCGGCAACACCTGCCAGATGGCGCTGCTCTGGATCGCGGTTTTTGCGCTGGGCATTCACTCTTCTCCTTCCGACGTGGGCGGTTATTCGGTCGCACAACGCGTTGCGCTAACGCTTTCGGGCTTCCTGATCCCACCCATCGACGCGCTAGTGGGGCCAAAACTTTCGATGATGCGTGGCACCGCCAGCAAGCACGATATCGAGTGGATTGTTCAACGAGTATCGGCTGCACTGCTGATCCTGGTGTCGGGTCTTTTCGTCGTCCTGGTCATATCGGGCCACCACCTGCTGCGACTATTCGGCAATGACTTTGGGGCGGGTTACGGCCCCCTTCTATTTTTGAGCGCGGGACAACTCGCCGTGGTCGCAAGCGGTTCAATACGTCCCTTACTGGTCGTTCACGGACTGGAGAGAGTCATCCGTAATGCGATGGTAATAGCGACCCTGGCGTGCATTGCCCTTGCCGCGGTTCTCGTGCCGGCGCTTGGCGGGACCGGCGCGGCACTCGCTACCGCTCTTGCACTGGCGGGCGAAAAACTCGTAGAGGGATTTGTGGCGTGGAAGGTTCTGGGTATCTGCGTCTATCCGTCGCTGTCGTTCTACCGACGTGAGATCACCACCCTCCTGAAGCCCCACGCCAAACGCACACAAACGGAATAGACACGTGAACATAGGTATCTTCTTCAAGATCCGGAATCGTCTTAGGACGTCACTTCAGAGCATCGTTTATCCATTTTTCTTCGCGCGGTTCGGGGCACGTTCCCGCATTCTCAGGCCAATCCGGATCGACGGATCGGACAACATTGCGATCGGCACAGACGTCTTCATTAACAACTTCGCATGGATCGAGACGATTCACGCGTTCTCCGTGCAACCCAGACTTGAGATCCGCGACCGCGTATACATCGGCAACAGCGCACATATTATCGTCACCCAGTCGATCGAAATCGGATGCGACGTACTGATCGCCGACCGGGTCTATGTCGCCGACTATATTCACGGATACGAAGACATCCACAAACCGGTCAAGTCACAAAATCTGATTCAGCGCCGCCCGGTCAGCATCGGGGATGGCTCGTGGATTGGCGAGAACGTCGTAATACTCGGAGCCAGAATCGGCCGCAACTGTGTGATCGGCGCTAACGCCGTCGTCACGAGCGACATCCCCGATTTCTGCGTCGCCGTCGGCGCACCTGCCCGCGTGGTTCGCCACTGGCATCCGGATCATATGGAATGGTTAAAGGGCGGGCCTTCTGCGCGTAACGCCTGTCCCGCTAGTGTCACAACCGAAATCAATCATGCTTAGTGCCCTCTTCCGGCGCGAAATCCGCGCCTCGTTACTGCTGACCGCAATCCTGCTTGTCAGCGGCGGTTGGATCGTTGTGGTTCGCGTTGGTAATTCCGCGATGATCGCCGCAATCGTCGTCGTTCTATTTTGCAGCTTCCTGGTATCCGTACGTTTTCCTCGAGCAATCCGTGGAAGCTACGGGATTCTGGTTATCGCGATCTTCGTTGCCAGCTACGCGCAGGATTTTCAGATCGACGACAAGGAACTTTTCGTCATTCTAAAAGCGCTAATCGCGGGCGTCGCGTGCATCTATTTCAAACGGACACGCCGCGACTTCCGCGAGCTTTTCGTCGATGTAATGTATTACATGGCGATCATCTCGCTGGTCCTTTATCCGCTCGCGTACGTGGCCCCCGGCATCGCACGCCATATCGATGACGAATACAGCACGGTCTTCGGTCTTCTCTACGTCCGCTCGACCGATCTGCAGCGCTTTAATCACTATCGCAATCAGGGCATCTTTTGGGAAGCCGGTGTGTACGGCGTCATGCTGACGATGGCCTTTGCATACAACTGTCTGAAGTACAAGAAACGACCCAACTGGGTATTTATTCTGGCTGCTCTCTCCACTCAATCCATGGGAGCCTTGTCGGTATTGATGCCATTCGCTGCCTATTGCTACGTGCATCAGCGCCAGCCGCGGCTCGCAAATCTCGCAGCCGTCATGTTGGGCATTGTGGTGGCACTTGTGCTGGCCGCCCCTGGCGCGATCGACGACGCCTTCTCGACCCTCTTCGGCCGTTCGCTGCAAGGCGACTCGAGTATCACCGTGCGAATCAACGACATGACACTCGGGGCGCGCGCCGCAGCTGACAGCTTGCTGCTCGGCCGTCCAAGCGGCGATCTCGACGCCTACAACGCACTTGCACTGGACGAGTATGGGTACATCAAGGAGAACGACGCCGGCATATCGAACTCGATTACCGGCATGATCTACAAATACGGCGTACCTGTCACCGTGATCTATTGCTGGGTTCTCTGGCTCCGGGTGCGTAGGGATTTCGGATCTATGGCGCCACTTGTTTTTGCCGTTTTCGCCGGCTTGCTGATGATCGAACCACTCGGTCTGTCTATCTTCATCTTCATGCTTCTCGCCTATCGAGACTATCCGTCGGTAGCCGGCCGGCAATAGGTCCGACATGTCTCACGAAGACCGTTTTCAAAGCGGTTGTAGTGGGTTACCCGGATCTGCCAAAAGTATGTCGAATAAAGACAGTCGACGCACAACACATAGGTTGCTCAGTAGAGTCACTCCGAACGAGGCACACAGGATAGAAGCACATGAGCATTTTCCCAGTTGTTCTATGTGGCGGCAGTGGAACGCGGTTGTGGCCGATGTCTCGTGGCGGTCAACCAAAACAGTTCCTTACGCTGGCGGGCGAGCACTCGCTGTTGCAGACTACGCTCAAACGCGTCAATGCCCTCGACAACACCAAGCCACCGGTTCTGGTTTCAAATGCCGAATACCGCTTTCAGCTTGCCGATCAATTAAAGGAAATTGCTCTCGACGTCTCTGCGATCATTCTTGAGCCAGTTTCGAGAAACACCGCAGCGGCGATTGCGGCCGCGGCACATTTCGCTGTCCAGGATGATCCCAAGGCACTGTTGCTGGTACTGCCGTCCGATCACGTCATTCAAAACGTAGACGCGTTTCACAGTGCCGTCGAAACCGGCATAGCTCTGGCGCGCGATGGGCGGCTCGTCACATTTGGAGTGGTGCCGACTGCGCCGCACACCGGGTTTGGATACATCCGCAAGGGTGAGTCGTTGGCGGACATGGAGCACGAGGCATACAACGTCAGCGCCTTCGTCGAGAAACCTGACGCCGCGCTCGCTGCCGAGTTGCTGGCTAGTCGCGATTACCTGTGGAACAGCGGGATTTTCCTGTTTGGCGCGGCCGTCTACCTGGACGAACTGAAACGATACGAGCCAGACGTTGCCCGTCTCGCGGACCAAGCATACAAAGATGCACGTCCTGACCTGCAATTTTTCAGGCTCGGCAAAGATGCCTTCACCGAATGTCCCAGCATCTCGGTGGACTACGCAGTTCTTGAGCGTACCGATCGCGCGGCGGTTATCTCTGTGGACGATCTTGGCTGGAGCGATATTGGATCGTGGTCCGCACTGCATGAGATTGCGCCGCAAGACGAGCAGCGCAATGCGCTTATAGGCGACGTGCTGCAAGATTCCGTATCGAATTCCTATATCCGCGCTGAACACCGCATGGTCGCGGCAATTGGCGTCAGCGACCTGGTAATCGTCGAAACGGCAGACGCTGTGCTCGTCGCGCATCGCGATCTGGCCAAAAACGTGAAGACTATCGTCGACAGCCTCAACGCAACCGGACGGCGCGAATCCGTTACCCATCGGCGCGTGACGCGCCCGTGGGGCTCGTATGAATCCATCGACCAGGGCGAGCGCTTCCAGGTCAAACGGATCGTTGTCAATCCCGGTGCTCAATTGAGTCTTCAACTGCACCATCATCGAGCCGAGCATTGGATCGTGGTCAAGGGCACGGCGTTGGTTACGAACGGCGACCGCGAAGACTTGTTCACCGAAAACCAGTCTACCTATATTCCCGTTGGGGTATCGCACCGACTGTTCAATCCGGGAAAGATCCCACTCGAGCTGATCGAAGTTCAATCCGGAGCGTATCTCGGCGAGGATGACATCGTTCGGCTTGAGGATCGCTATGGCAGAACCGGCACCGCATAGCGTTTAAGCGCTGCTCGCCCTTGCTTCTATAGAGGCGGGCCAGCGGATCTCACCGCGCGATCTTGGGTGCATCGGGCCGATACAAGGCAGATTCGACAAGATTCTTATTTACTTAGTTATCCAAATTCTCTGGCAGAAATAAATCCTGTCAGAGCGCTTCGTCACGTCTTATCGACCTGAGGCCTGTTAAATGACCACCAAATGCACGATGTTCGGGATAGAGATAGACGCCATCTCAATGGATACGGCCGCAAAGACGTTGGCACGGTGGCTTGAATCGCCGCGCACAAGATGTCGTTACGTGGTCACGCCGAATGTGGACCATATCGTCAAACTTCGAAACTCGCTGGCATTCCAGGCTGCGTATGCAGACGCTTCGATGATACTGGCAGACGGTAAGCCGCTGGTGCTCGCATCGCGGATGATGGGTCGCGCATTAAAGGAGGCGGTGCCCGGCAGCGATCTCGTACCCAGTATCCTTCACCAGGCGCGATCAATGAATCAGCCCATGCGCGTGTTTCTGCTAGGCGCCGGCCCAGGTGTAGCGGAGCGCGCCGCGCAGATCATTACGCAACGCTGGTTGAACGTTCTGGTAGTCGGTACGTACTGCCCTCCTTTCGGATTCGAGACGTTGCCGTCCGAGTGCGATCGCATTCTCGACGAAATCGCCGCAGCTGAGCCAGATCTGTTGATCGTTGGACTCGGTGCGCCCAAGCAGGAGCTATGGGTGCATGAAAACAGGGCGCGCATCAGCGCAAAGGTGGCGATCTGCGCAGGCGCGACGATCGACTTCATTGCGGGCGAGAAGGTGCGCGCGCCGGTCTGGATGCGCAGGACTGGCCTCGAATGGCTGCACCGGATCGTCACCGAGCCCCGGCGTCTGTTGCGCCGCTATGCACACGACGCATTAGTCTTCCCAACTGTTCTGGTCAGGGAACTCGTGAGCAACGCCGTTGCGCGCAATAAATGATTGACGACAGAGAGTCATACCGTGACTAACCGACGACAGGCAATCAAGGGTGCCCTCGCAGGCACGATTCTCAGCGCAGCGGCGGCCGTCAACGGGCAAACGAAACGGGACGCTTCATCCGTAGATACGGGGTTATCGAAGGACACGCCGTCTGGAGCAAGCAACGCTCAATCAATCGCATTCAAGGCGGCCGCGCCGACGAGTATCGTCCGGACGGTGGCCGAAGAGTTGAACGACGCCGACATCAATCCCAAACGATTTGGTGCAAAGGGCGATGGCCGCACCGACGACAGCGCGGCGATCCAGTCTGCGATCGACCTGCTCGAAGCACGTGGCGGCGGTGTGGTTCGCTTTCCGGCCGGGCGTTATCGCTGCAATGTCATTTTGAAGAACGGCGTGTCGCTCGTATCGAGTAGCACGATGTTCGGCTATCTTCCGGGCCACATTTCCGGCGTAACGCTGGTACAGGCAGACCACGGCTTCGTGGTCGATACGCCGGCGACACTCGTACGCGGAATCGGCATCAGCGGCATTAATTTCGAAGGACGCGGCGCCAATTTCCCCGGTGGCGGGGTGCGCTTTCAACTGGTCAAATGGGCGGCTATACGACGTTGCACCGCCAACAATTTCGCCGATCAGGGCTTTCAGCACCTCGCAGGGTTTGGTGTCGTGTTTGAGGATATTCTAACGACGAATGTCTTGCTCAATCGCCAGCGCGACCGAATTTCCGGATGCATCGAAACGTTCGGTACCGACGATTTCCTCAACCGCATCGAAGCCAACCCTTCTCTGATCGCGGGTCGCGGCCTGGTCACGCCGGACCTTCTTCTGTGCGGAATTGTCGTGGGCGGGGCAAACAACTTCCTGTCGAATTGCATTGGCGAGGATGCCGAACGCGGTATCTACATCGCACCGTTGCGAGGATCACAGCACCGCATTTCGCAATGCCGTGGCGACTCCAATATCGGCCACGGCTTCTATGTGGATGGCAGCGCCATATGGAGCACATGCTTCGGCTACAACAATAGTTCCGCCGAGGTCGGCATCTACAGCGGCTTCTACATGTCGTCGAAGTCGCGCTCGAACGTGCTGACCTCATGCCGCTCCGAGGGTCGAAAAGAGCGTCTTCAGAAGTATGGTTTCGAGGACTACGTCAGCGAATCCGATCCGGATGCGCGCAATCAATACTTCGCCTGCGCGGGAAGCTTTAATCAGGCTGGATTGTTCCTGGTGCAGAACCATGAAGGGTCGAGCGTGTCAGGCGCGCCGCTCACCATTAAGCCCCCGGCTGGGACGCGGATCGTCAACGTCACCGGCTCAGGTCTCGTTGTGCTTGATAACTACATGACGCCCACGGACATCTCGTATTTTTCCGGCGCCGCCGATGGTCAAACGATTCGCGTACTGGGGAATCCGAATGTGACGATCGTTCACGGATCGGGCATCGTGACGCGTTCGTCTAAAGACGTTGTGCTGAAAGCGGACACGATCTACGCATTTACCCGATACGTCGACAAGTGGTACATGAATTGAGTGGAGCGGAAACAATAGGATCCGTGCGATGCGAAGTGTTGCCTCACCTTGAACGAGCCTCGCACGGTGCTATTTAAGAATGGCCAGCAGATCGGCAACGCTTATATCGGGCAATTGCTTGGCAAGCATATCCCAGAAGATCAGATCGCGCATAGCACTCGCGTCTTCGGCCGTAGTCCACTCACGCGCGCCGACGATGGAATCGGCCGTCTCGGAAGCGGCACTAACGATTGTCTGAATTTCTTCTATACGCATGAACGCGTTATCGGCTACGTTCAGGACTTATTTAGCCCTGCGCGTCGAGAAAATGGCAAACCGCCGAAAAATTCTGCTTGGATCCGGTTTTCAGGCGGGTGAACTGGCAGTGGCAACCCCATGATAGCCCGAGTTTTTACCGCAAATTACCCAGGAAAGCCCTACCTTGAAAAAGATCGGATCGAGTGACATCCCCGTAAAAGTTGAGCGGAGCGGTGACCACCGTTCTGGCAATTCGTTTTATATCGCGTTCTCGCATAACCCATATCTATAAATGCGCTATACACTCCGTCTCATTTCACGGCAAATTTATGCATATA
Organism: Paraburkholderia sp. BL17N1; assembly: GCF_003634175.1. Classification (NCBI taxonomy): domain Bacteria; kingdom Pseudomonadati; phylum Pseudomonadota; class Betaproteobacteria; order Burkholderiales; family Burkholderiaceae; genus Paraburkholderia; species Paraburkholderia sp. BL17N1. Next base: position 2,050,586 of record NZ_RBIW01000002.1, on the reverse strand, counting down.
CGCATAAATCCCGTCCAAATGGATTACAGATGTATCGGACAACGGATTCTCTCCGCTAAAACGGAATTTCTGCAGCCGGGTCGTGAACAGCCAATGTGTTGGCCAAATCGGACATGTAATAATTACGCTAAAATTGATGGTTAGCATGCAAAAGATAAGAAAAACACAGAGTCCAGGGCGGGGCTTCGAAGGCTAAAACATTCCGGGGGAAAACAAATGGAGCTGGTACATACTCTGCCGCGCTGTTCGCGGCAAAGTGCCGTGAGAACACAGACGCGTGAGATGACTCACGTCGACATAGCGTTATTTAACGGGTTTGCGCTGCCAAAAGTCGCGGCAATCATCGAGATTTTCCAGAAAGCGAATGCGTTCAGCGCATCACAGCAATTACATCGCGCGCGTTACGACGTCTCTTTGCTGTCGGCGGCAGGCGGCCGCATCGCAAGCTCGTCTTCGGTGTTCGTCTGGACTGAAAGCGTCGAGTCGCATCAGGTCAGGAATGACAGACATCTGCTGTTCATTGCAGGCGGCGCGGGTGTACCGCATGCGTGCCGCGACGAACGCCTTAGCAATTGGCTGCGCCGCAGGCATCCGTTCAGCGAGATCGTTCATCCGATCGCCGAGGGCAGGCTGTTACTGGAAGCAGCAAAGCTTCCCAGCCGCTACTGTGCCCTCTTATATGGCGAGATTGAAACGGGCGACTACTATCAGGCACGAGCACTGAGCGAAGCCCCGACCGAGGTCGCCACAGCACTGCGTATCGTGGAAGAGGATATGGGACTGGAAGTGGCGCGTCATGTCGCTGAATCGGTTGCCCCTCAGCAGGATGTGCCTTGGGACACGTCCATTTCCCGCAGCGGAGCGCCCAAAGTCAGTGAAAAGATCATGACGTCGGCGCGCTGGTTGGAGGCAAACGTCGACCGGCCCGTTTCTATCGACGCGGCCGCGAAGGTGGCCGCGATGAGCGAGCGCAACTTCCTGCGCCGCTTCAAGAGCGAGATCGGGATGACCCCCTCCGACTATCTGCTTCGCGCTCGTCTTAACATGAGTTGCCGGATGCTCGTCGAGTCGCGCTTGCCTGTCGATAAGATTGCACGACGTTGTGGCATTGGCAGCGGCGGTCAGTTGGCCAAGTTATTCAGGAAGTATCTTGCGACGACACCCACCGATTACCGCTTGGGCAGGGCACCGTCTCCCGCGGAGCAATCCTGAGCGTACGTCTCGGCTAAGCTCCTCCGGTAAAGCGCGTCGCAATTCCGTTGGCCGCCCGTTCCTCCCCAACTTTCCGCGAAGAGACTATTTCTAGCATCGTTATGCGCGGACTGGATCGCAACAGAACCTCGCCGCTGTCATCGATGCCATGGATCCACGCGCTATACGCCCTGCGCCGTGGTGCTCCCCGCCAGGCCTTCACGTATCCGCTTTAGCCAAAAGCGGCGCTTCTTCCGCCATCTCGCATCCATAGCCGGTTTTCGCCTCTATGGTTACGCTCGACCACCCGAGTCGATCTATCCGACACTACGCAAACTCTGCCTGGTCAGCTTCGCTTTGGCCCGTCTTGGAAGGCCGGCTACTCTCTAACGTCTGTATCGCGAACACCCCGGACAACTCATGCTCAAAGTTACCAAGGCCATATTTCCGGTGGCGGGTCTCGGCACCCGGTTCCTTCCCGCCACGAAGGCGAGCCCGAAAGAGATGCTTCCGATTGTCGACAAGCCGCTGATCCAGTACGCGGTCGAAGAGGCAATGGCGGCCGGCATCACCGAAATGATCTTCGTCACGGGCCGCAGCAAGCGCGCGATCGAGGACCACTTCGATAAGTCATATGAAATCGAGGCCGAACTCGAGGCGCGCGGCAAGGACAAGCTGCTGGAACTCGTGCGCAGCATCAAGCCGAGCCATGTGGACTGTTTCTACGTGCGTCAGCCGGAAGCGCTGGGCCTGGGCCACGCGGTGATGTGCGCCGAAAAGCTGGTGGGCGACAACCCGTTCGCCGTCATTCTCGCGGACGACTTGCTGTACGGCACGCCGCCCGTCATGACGCAGATGATCGAGGTGTTCGACCACTATCACAGCTCGGTGATCGGCGTCGAAGAGATCCCGGCCCTGGAGACGAAGTCGTACGGTATCGTCGACGGCAAGAAGTGGGAAGACTCGATCATCAAGATGTCGGGCATCGTCGAAAAGCCGGAGCCGAGCGTGGCGCCGTCGAATCTCGGCGTGGTCGGCCGCTATGTGCTGAAGCCGCGCATCTTCGACCATCTGCGTGCGTTGAAGCCGGGCGCAGGTGGCGAATTGCAGCTCACGGACGCGATTCAGTCGCTGCTCGCCGACGAACAGGTGCTGGCGTACAAGTATCACGGCACGCGTTTCGACTGCGGCAGCAAGCTGGGTTATCTGAAGGCAACCGTCGCGTTTGCCTTGCGTCACCCGGAAGTGGCCGCCGATTTCGAGGAATATCTGCTTGCGCGCTCGCCAGTGGCCGCAGGCTGACAGACTGATCTGCCGCGGATACGTCCAACACCTCCGCAGGTTTTGCGACCGAAGGAATGGGCATTCGTCCGGCGGCCGGTGAATCTTGACGATATCGGCCAAGACTATGGTTCATTCAGCCGCGCTTTCGTGCCGCTAGCGCGGCATCGGTAATATCAAAACCTGTCGCGCCGTCTCTCCATGTCGAAGAACGATTGTCCCAAGGCAGTCGACCATTCGACCGCAAACTTCGAACGGACGGTTTTCATTTAAGGCGGTTTAACGCAGCGGGCGCACAGGAAGTTATGGGCGAGTTTATTCCAGAGTATCTGGTCCGAGAACAGGCAGCCGTGGGTGCGCTCGTATTGTTCGCCATTCTGCGCATTGTCTGCGCCGCTGTCGCCGTCGAGAAGGGTTGGCGCATATCCGTCGTGCAATCTTATTGCATTGCGATTGCAGTACTTTACTGCGTACCCCAGTTATTTGATCTGTTCGCGCACTCGTACGGAATGCGAGCCGCGGCTGCGGCCGCGGAACTCGAAGGTAAGGCGGCGGGCTCAGCGGTTGCGCTCTTTTTCGCGCCCATTCTGAGTCACAAGCTCGGCTACGAATAGTTACCGCGCCGCAGCCGACGCCGCATCTTCTCCCACCGCCGCATCCGCCGACGCAACATCGGCCGCCACATGCGACAGCTTCATCATGCGCGGCTGAAGCAGCAGCGCGACGAGCCCGCTCCAGCCGGTCTGGTGCGAAGCGCCGACGCCACGTCCGTTGTCACCGTGAAAGTACTCATGAAACAGGATGAGATCCTGCGAACGCGGGTCGGCCTGCAGCATCGGATAAGCAGCCATCACGGGCCGCACACCTCGTGCATCTTTAAGAAAGAGCGTGGTGACGCGCCGCGCAAGGTCGTCGGCAATCTCGCCCAGCGAACAACGCTTGCCCGATCCTGTCGGATAGTCGATGCGGAATTCATCGCCGTAGTAGCAGTGGAACTCATATAGCGATTCGATCAGCAGGTAGTTGACAGGAATCCAGACCGGCCCGCGCCAGTTCGAATTGCCGCCGAAAACGCGCGAGTCCGATTCGGCCGGTTGATATTGAATGCGGACATTCACGCCGTCATGGTCGAAGACATAAGGTGTATCGCGATGCACGAGCGACAGCGCTCGCACGCCGTGCTCGGAGAGAAATTCGTTTTCGTCGAGCGCGCGGCGCAGCAGTGTTGTCATACGGTGTCCGCGCAATAAGGACAGCAGCGTGGTATTGCCCTTACCGGGTTCGGTCCAGCGCGACACCAGCTTAGCCAGATTTGGTCGATGATCGAGAAACCAGGCTAGCCGTTCGCGCAATCCCGGCAGATGACCGTACACGCGATCCTCTAACACGTGAACGGCGAACATCGGAATCAGTCCGACAATCGAACGAATGCGCATTGGCACACGGGTTCCGTTTGGAAGGTGAAGTACGTCGTAGAAGAACTCGTCCTGTCCGTCCCATAGCCCCGTTTTGCACCCTTCGCTGCAACTGACCGCTTCCGCGATATACAAAAAGTGCTCGAAGAACTTCACCGCAATTTCAACGTACGCGCTGTTCGTCATTGCGAGTTCGAGGCCGATCTGCATCAGGTCGAGTGCGTACGAGGCCATCCATGCCGTGCCATCCGCCTGATCGATGCGCCCGCCGGTGGGCAGCGGCGAAGACCGGTCGAAGATGCCCACGTTGTCGAGCCCAAGAAAGCCGCCCTGAAAGATATTGTGATCATCGGCGTCCTTGCGGTTGACCCACCACGAGAAATTGAGCAGGAGCTTGTGGAACATGACTTCAAGAAACGCGTGATCGCCGACGCCCGTCACCTCGCGGTCGAGTTCATACACGCGCCATGTGGCCCACGCATGCACCGGTGGATTGGCGTCGCCGAACGCCCACTCGTAGGCGGGTAATTGTCCATTCGGATGCATATAGCGCTCCTTCACGAGCAGCAGCAATTGCTTCTTCGCGAAGTCGGGATCGATCATGGCGAACGCGACCGCATGAAAGGCGAGATCCCACGACGCGTACCACGGGTACTCCCACTTGTCGGGCATCGACACGATGTCGCCATTGCACATGTGCCGCCAGTCCGCATTGCGGCCGTTCCTGCGAGCTCTCGGTGGCGCCGGTTGGCCAGGGTCGCCGTCGTGCCAACGCGTTACGTCGAACTGGTAGTACTGCTTCGACCACAGCATGCCGGCGAGCGCCTGGCGCTGCACGAGCCGCGCATCGGCGTCGGCGATGTCGTGCTGAAGCGCCGCGTAGAATTCGTCGGCTTCCTCTTGCCGGCGCGTGAAAAGCGCTGGCATGTCGAGATGCGCGACGTCCGCAGCCGCTTCGGGACGCCAGCGCAGGTACAGCACCGAGCACTCATGTGGCGCAAACTGCAGGGCCACATGCGCGGCGGCACGAGTGCCCTTGTCGCGCCGGATTGCGTGCTCGTCGCCGTCAACGAGGTAGTCATTGAAGCCGTCCTTGAACGGCCCTGCTCCATCGACGCCGAAAATCCGGCGCACATTCGTTTCGTTTTCGCAGAAGAGCCACTCGATCGGCTGTTGCGCAGACGCCGTCACGATCATCGTTGCGAGTGCGGGGTGGCGCGCGACGACACGCGTGCCGTCCTCTCTATTCGACTCCAGCGTAAGCGACGGCTTGCCGGGCTTACCCGACCAGGCCCATCTGTTGCGCGCCCAGAATTGCGGCAGTAGATGAAGCGCCGCGCGCTGATCCGCGCGGTTTTCGACGGTCACCCGCATCACGATATCGTCAGGGGTGTGCTTCGCATACTCCACGCAAACGTCGAAGTATCGGTTGTCGTCGAACACGCCCGTATCGAGGATTTCATATTCGGGCTGGTCCGCGCCGCGCCGCAGATTTTCGTCGATGAGGTCCTGGTACGGGTACGCGTCATGAGGATACTTGTACAGCATCTTCATGTACGAATGCGTCGGCGTGCCGTCGAGATAGAAGTAAAGCTCCTTCACGTCCTCGCCGTGATTGCCCTCCTCATTCGCCAACCCAAAGAGCCGTTCCTTGATGATCGGATCGTGCCCATTCCAGAGCGCGAGCGATACGCACCAGTCGAGTGGGTCGTTGCCGAATCCGGCAATGCCGTCCTCGCCCCAGCGGTACATGCGGCTGCGCGCATGATCGTGCGGAAAGTAGTCCCATGCGGTGCCGTGTTCGCTGTAGTCTTCGCGAACGGTGCCCCATTGCCGCTCGCTCAGATAAGGCCCCCAGCGGCGCCAGCGGTCGAGTTCGGGACCATGAAGACGGGCACCTTCGTTCGACTGGAGCAGATTGGTTGCGTGTAGCGGTGACATGGCACCTCCGGGACCCGACATCGACCATCCAACACGTTCAGTACATCAAGCGTCTGTCCTTTTTCATCAGGAGTACCGTTGCACGGCGCACCGCCGTGCTTCAACAAACGCTTCCAGCAAGGGCGGCCAGACACTTCTCTAATGATAAGCGCCATCGCGCTGCAACGAGTGAACCTTGCAGCCGCCTCTTGCTGCATACTTAAACGAAATATACCGCCGGGAAGATCGTGACGATGACGAACCTTGCTCACTCGTGGTTGAGTTTCAGCGGACCTGTGGCCGCTGCACAGGCTGCCGGCCGCCCGCTCGTCGCGCTGGAATCGACCATCATCGCTCACGGCATGCCCTATCCGGAGAACGTTCGCACTGCGCGCGAAGTGGAGGCCGTGATCCGCGGGCTGGGTGCCGAGCCCGCGACTATCGCGTTGATCGACGGGCGAATCCGCATCGGCCTTTCGAACGACGAAGTGGAACTGCTCGGGCGCTCGGACCAGGTACACAAGGTCAGCCGCCGCGATCTGCCGGCCGTGCTGGCCGGCGGCGGCCTTGGCGCCACCACGGTAGCCGGCACGATGATATGCGCCGCCTTGGCCGGCATCGAGGTCTTCGTGACCGGAGGCATTGGCGGCGTGCACCGGGGCGCGCCGGAAAGTTTCGACATTTCGGCCGATCTGCAGGAACTGGCGAAGACTTCGGTGGCGGTGGTCTGCGCGGGCGCGAAGTCCATTCTCGACATCGGACTCACGTTGGAATACCTGGAAACGCACGGCGTGCCGGTGCTCAGTTGCGAGCAGGACAATTTCGCCGCGTTTTACACGCGCGACAGCGGTTTTCGCGCGGACTTCAGGCTGGACGATGCGGCGCAGCAGGCACGCTTCATCCGCACCAAGTGGGACTTGGGTCTCGTGGGCGGCGTGGTGTTGAGCACGCCAGTGCCGGAAGCGGCAGCGATGAAGTCCGAGGAGATCGACGCGCTGACCCAGCAGGCGCTCGCGGAGGCCGCGGTGAAAGGTATCACCGGTAAAGCCGTGACGCCCTTCCTGCTGGCTCGCATCAAGGCATTGACGAATGGGCGCAGCCTGACGACAAACATCGCGCTCATCAAACACAATGCCGAGGTCGGGGCGAAATTGGCGCTGGCGTTGGCACATGCAGCGCGCGGGGCCTGTTCGAATCGTCCATGACCTCGTTCTTTGTTTAAGTCCGTGAGGCACTATAGTGAAGACTACCTTCACTCCACGGCAAGAGGGCTTCCATGATCGCATGCAACCGTCGCACCTGGGCCAACGGGCTCCTGGTCGCTACATTGCTCTATTTCCCAACCGCCCACGCCCAACTCGGCAACCTTCTCAATCAGAGTGGAAACGGCGCCGCCGCTGGTGGACTCGACAGCCTTGGCGGTTTAGGCAGTGGGTTGTCGTTGCAGTCGCTAACGTCCGGCAGCACGGGCAATGTCGCGGGCGTGCTTGAATTTTGTATCAAGAACAACTATCTCGGTGGCAGCGCGTCGTCGATCAAAGATGGGCTCATGAGCAAGCTGCCGGGCGGTTCATCGTCGAGCGACAGCGGGTACACTGACGGCGCCAAAGGCATCCTGAACAGTGGCGACGGTAAGCAGGTGGACCTGAGTGGCGGCGGTCTGAAGGAGCAGATCACGAAACAGGTCTGCGACAAGATTCTGGCCCAAGGGAAATCTTTGCTTTGAGCAAGTGACGGCGCACTCCATCCGAAGAGAGTGGCGATGTGACTTCGTTCGCGTTGAGAGCGCGTTGGCAACTATACCGAAACGAAACCGGTTGACCACGGCTATTCCGTTCAAGTCGCGATGGTTCGGCGAACCGTTGTCGGAACGCTAGCGCATTTCGGCGCGAAGTTCCCGCACCCCGCGGCCGAGCCTCCGGCGCAGCAAAGTCCGCAACGTCGCCGAGTCGGCGTAACCCACCTCGCTCGCAATTCTCTCGAGGTCATAGCCGATTGAGACGAGGTTCTGCGCCCGCTCGATTCGCAAATCCTGAAAGAAGGCCAGTGGCGACTTACCGAGCACGGCCTCGGTACGGCGCTGCAAAGTGCGCGGTCCGATCGACAACGCTGCCGCTGCCGCCTGAAGCGAAAACCCTGCCGAAAGATTGTCGCGAGCCCATCGCTCGAATCGCGCGACCAGCGGATCGGCGTGAGCGAGGTGATCCGGAATGATGTATTCGGACTGGGAAGAACGCTTGTCTATGAGCATGAACCGGGCAACCAGCGTCGCCAGTTCGGGGCTTGCCTGACGCAGCAGCCAGAGCGCAAGGTCGAGATGACCGATCGCGGAACCCGCCGTCACCACGCGTTGTGAGGCGACGACCATGCGCGAATCGTCCAGCTTGACAGCCGGATAGCGTTGGCGGAAGAAAGGCGCGAGCGACCACGTGGTTGTCGCCTCGCGGTTATCCAGAAGTCCGGCTTCGGCCAGCAGGAAAGTCCCGATACAGGCAGCCGCGACGCCGACGCCGTCGGCATGCCAGCTGCGAAGGTACGCCATCGTATCGCGCACGTCTGGACGGCTCAGCGCCTCGATCAGGCGCTCAGGCTGTCTGACATTCGGCGCAGGCACCACCACCCAATCGGGACGGCTAACGGTGCTCGCGGGTTCGACCGCGGTCGACAAGCCATGCGCGGTCCGAATGCGTTTGCGCACGCCAACGACTCTGACATCGAAAGGCGGTGCGGCGAAGCCTTGGGCCACGGCCAGCTCGTTGGCAGTCGCAAAGGTATCCAGCAGGACCGTGAGCCCGGTATCGAACAGGCCGTCCAGTGCGAAGATGACCACTTTCATGTCGCAAATAGATCTATTAATGTCATTTGCGACTATAGCCTCGCGCCTGTCGGGCGTCTAGACTGCACAGCAATACGGCCAGCGTGACGCGCTGGCGGATCATTCAGTCAAGCCGCCGGCACACAGTCGCGCTTGCAAAGGAGAAAGCATGAGCGGTTCGATAGACGCTGACCTCGACCGTCCGATCTGGGCGGCCCTCACCACGAAGCAGGCGCACCTGGGATATGGCAATGCCCTTGCCCGTCGATACCACCTCGATGTGGCGCCCTTCGCTGCTCTGGCATCTGAGACGCCCGCGGCATATCAGGCGCTGCTTCAGCTTTTGCTGCCTCACGAGCAGGCCGCCGTGCTGCGATCCGACGAATCGATCGGTCCGCTAGACGGGCTTCAGATCACGCACGCGGGCGTGATCCATCAAATGATCGCGCGGCATCGCACAGCAGCGAGCGCGGACGACCACGACGTAATTCGACTGGGTGACGCGGACGGGAAAGATATGCTTGAGCTCGCCCAGAAGACCAAACCCGGTCCTTTCGGCAAGCGAACGGGCGAAATGGGCAACTACGTTGGAATTCGCGAGCAGGGGCGTCTTATCGCAATGGCCGGCGAACGGATGCGCGTTGACGGATACGTTGAGATCAGCGCTGTTTGCGTAGATGAAGACTATCGAGGACGTGGCCTTGCGGGGCGGCTCATCAAAGTCTTGCGAAGAGAGATCGAGCAACGGGGGGACACGCCGTTTCTCCACGTGTTCAGCAACAACACCGCCGCGATCGGGTTGTACGAGCGTCTGGGATTTGAATTGCGTCGCACGTTTCAGCTTACTCGTGTCGGACATGCTGATTCACGTTCGGGCACAGTCGCTTAATCCCATTCCGGAAGACGTCGAATCAGGGGCTTTGGACGGTTTGTATCGCTTCGCGACTCTTCCTTAACTTCCCCTCATCCTCGACGAGTCACGAAACTTCGACGCGCCATATAGCCCGAAAAAAGGGAAGGTCACCCGGCCGAGACAAGCAGTGTCGATTCAAGCCCAGTTGATGGAGGGTCTCGGTCCTGGACAGTTCGCGTCACCGCGAACGGGTTTCGCAGCAGCCTGAAAATACCGCTTGGGCCGGCACCAGGCCGGCCCAACCTGCTCGTCAGGCAGCCGGGGCACGATCCGTTGCGGCATCGCACCACCGGAAGAACGCTTGCATCAGCCGATGCGCGCGTTTGTAACCGTCACCGTCGGGCCACCCTTGTCCCAGTCTTCCAGGCTCAGCCCGGTTTTCTTCCAGACCGGATTGGCGCTGGTAATCGATCCATTCACGACGTAGCCATTCAATTGCAGGCCCTGCACGTTGAATGAACCGCCGGGACTGCCCGTATCCGTATGGCCGGTAATGCTGATGCTGACCGTCTTGTTGACCGGACCCGGGAAGAAGCCAAAATAAACGTTAATCCCGCCGCCGGCGCAGTTATTCGTCGTCGGGCTGACGATGCGGATGTTTTGAAACACGGCGCTATTGTCATTCGGTTCGATATCGAGACCGGCGCCGGGAGCCGTTCCGCCGATATTTTCCCAAAGCGGACTATTAAACGTGATGCCGCTGCCGCTGATAATCGATACGCCCTGGCGTCGGCATCCGGTCGCGTGGTGCGAATTGACCGTGATGTTCGTGCTGTAGCCGTTGCTCTTTTTATCGCTGTTGTTGATATAAATGCCGTCGCCCCAGCAATTGATCGTGGTCGGAGACGTAATGGTGCAATTCGTCGCGCCGTTAATCGAGATCCCCATTCCCCATTCGCCCGACTTCGCCGAATTCAATTCCTTGCTGCCGTCGAGATACGGGCTTTCAAGCGTGACATTATCCACATCCGCCAAACGCAGGATTTCATACGTATCGGTATTGTGCGCCAGCAGTTTGATCGAAGCGCCGCTTGCAAAGCGCACGTGGCTATTGGTGCGCAGGTCGAGGCCGGCCACATCGATCCGGCTCTTGCCGGTAATCAGCAAAATCTGTCCAATGGAGCCGTCGATTGCGCGCTGGAGTGCGACGCGATCGTTGGTGGTCCCATCGCCTTTTACGCCGAACGACGTGTCGAGAAGAACGCCCTGGGTGCTCGTCGGCGAGCTCGCGCCAGCGGGGGAGCTTGCCGCCGCCGGCGAGCTTGCCGTTGCCGGCGCGCTCGCTCCGCTCGACGAACTGGCGCCGCTCGGGTTCGATGCGCCGCCGCCGCGTCGGTATCGGTCCGCGACCGCGTCGGGACTAGCGGCATCGCCACCACCGCCGCATGCGGCGAGCACGAACGCGCCGCCGCCGGCCAACAACGACGTCAGAAATTTACGACGGACCGTGAGTTCAGTATTGGAAACGGGGAGGCTTGCCGCTGGTGTATTCTTAATCATTCAAGTCTTTCCAACTATGCCGGCGCGATCAAAAGCCAAAGCCCAGGCGAACGACCGCAACCATACAGGCGTTAATAGGGAAATTAAGCGAGATAACGGGCGCAAAGCCCGAACGCTTAAGTACGAGTTACCCCGCGTAATCGGCATGCGAATACGCGCGGGCGCAAGCGAATACCCGAAGAGATCTCCGCTTAAAGCAAAGAGAACTTCAGGATTGGTAAAGCAGATCTTCCGGAAGGGTTCGCCAGACTTGCATTTCGATGGCGCTGAAGCGGCCGATGAGATGCACAGTAATAGCTAGAAGGTAAATTATTACCATCTCTTAATAATCGTATCAGATTAACAAAGTCAGTCCTACGTCACACTTGTTACAATATGTACATCATATCATCATACTTTTTACAAGATCCGGAACAAATTCCCTGAACCTCCATCTTTTCAATGACTTCCGTACCGATACTTTTGTCTGCTGAATGGTAAATTTTTCTAAACGTATGACGAGAAAAACGTATCAAGAACGACACATTTTTTTATTGTCTGATTAAATATAAATAAATATATGAGTAATTTATCCGAAAGGAACTAAACCCGGAGAATTCGCATTATGCGTGCTTTCACGCACCAGTGCACGACGCGGAGGCCGAATCGAGCTGCATTGGCGGTTTCCGGCGCGCGTCGGACACCTGCGCGCGCAGCGTGTTTGAACGTCGCTCGCCTACTCGTCCGATAAATCGATTTACCCGTGTCACGTATCAAACAACGCATTTAGCGTATTTTTATTTTGTCGGACGAGTACTGGCGAACAGTCTCATTCCGCTTTATGCCCCGGTTTTGTCTGCAGAACGATTTTCCCCGAAAATAAATTACTTCGGCAATCGCCAGCGCTATGTGCGAATTCGCACAGTGCGCGTGAAATTACTTTAAAACGTAACAGCTACGGGTAAGTCCTTAATCGACTTTTTTAAAAAATACGCGCAATCAGTGAACGTTTGTTAAAGGGCAAACGTTGTTCAGATCAAATTCATTCTCTGCCTCGTGCAATGTTGTTTAGCGCACCGAAGCGGCCTCTAAAGAGCGATCCAATCGACCAAAACGCTCAAAACAAAAAGAGGCTCACACTGATGCACTACGAGACAAGAACATTGCGCGGTGCAGTTGCAAAAGACCTTGCAACGCCCGCTTTTTGCAACCCGGCCCCAGTCGGCGACAACAACCAGACCGATCGAGGCTAGCCATGAAACCGATCGCATTCGGTGGACGCTTTGGATGGCTTCATGCTGGAGAAGGCACGCATGGCGTGGTGCTCTGCAGCCCGTTCGGTCATGAGGAGCCGTGGTGCCACAAGGGCATCCGATATCTCGCCGAAGAACTGTCCGCGTACGGTATTCCCACACTGCGCTTCGACTATCTGGCAACGGGAGACTCCGCGGGCGTCGACGGCAATGCCCATCACCTTGAAGCCTTCGTGTCCGATATCGTCGCGGCCGTCAAGCGCCTGAAGGAACAAACCGGCGTGACCAGCGTGACGCTCTGCGGCTTGCGTCTCGGCGCAACCCTCGCTGCGCTGGCGTCGCGAGCATGCGCGGCCGACTCGCTCGTGCTGCTCGCGCCCGTCGCACGCGGGCGCACCTATCTGCGCGAACTGGCGGCGCTGCGCAAGGTCTGGCTCGACAATCTCGCCCCGTCCTTGCGCGCAACGCAGCGCGACAAGCCGTTCAACGTGCTGGGACAGGTTTACAGCGACAGGCTTTGCAGTGAACTGGACGCGCTCGATCTCTCGAAGGCGATGGACATGCACTCCGCGGTTCTCACGCGCGCGCTCGTGCTCGATGCGCGCGCCCGCGCCAGCGCCACGCTGTGTTCGACGCTGCGCGGACGCGGCGTCGCGGTCGAAACGGGCGTGCTGGAAGGCTACCTTGAATATATGGATGAGACGAAGTCGTCGACTGTGCCGGCTCGCGCGTTCGACGAGGTCGTCAAATGGATCGTGGACGGCGCCCCGGGAACGCGCGTCCACAACCAGGTGAACAGAGGCGCACGGCCGAGCGTATCCCTCGACGACGAAGCGATCATCGAAACGCCCGAAGCCCGCGAGCGCCCGGTCATCTTCGGCGCCAACGGCCTGTTCGGCATGCTGTGCGAACCGCGCGGCAGGATCGCGTACGGGCCCGTCATGCTGATCACCAATACTGCCGGCAGCGTGCATCATGGCGACAGCCGGCTTTCGGTTCGAATCGCGCGGGAAATGGCCCGGCGCGGCATTCCATCCATGCGCATCGACGCGCGCGGCATCGGCGACAGTCCTCCGCGTACGCCACAAGGACCACTCGATCTGGTGCCGAAGATCCACGCATCCACGACCATCGAGGATGTCGCGACAGCCGCCGCCTGGCTCAAGCGCAAGGGCTATCAAACGGTCATCTCCTTCGGGATCTGCTCGGGCGCCTACAGCGCCTTGCGCGCGGCGCTCGTGGAGCCGGCTCTCACGGCCGTCATCGCGGTCAATATCGTGCGTTTTTACATACCCCCGCACATGTCGATGGCTGAACTGGAGGAGTTGCAGCGTAACTCGCTGAAGCGTGTCGGGCCCGCGATATTCAAGCCGTCCAAATGGTGGCTCGTCCTGAGCGGAAAGCGCAAGTTCAGGCCCATCGCGCAGGCCGTCGCAGCAACTCTGCTCGCGCGTCTGCATTCGCATCGGCTGGACGCAGCCGGCCACCGTACCGGCGCGGCCGAAGCCGATACGCTGACGCACCCGCACGGCGTCGTTCACACGCTCGAACGCAAAGGCGTGCGGACGCTCTTCGTCTACGGTTCAAGCGACGAAGGAATGGATCAGCTCAATGCGCATTTCGGTAAGCGCGGGAAGAAGCTGTCGCGCTTTTCGCATGTCAAGGCGGTCGTTCTCGATGAGCTCGATCACGCGCTCTTCGATCCGCGAGCGTCGGCAAAGGTCATTGCGCTGAGCGAGGCGTTCATCAAGGATCTGCATCAGAAGGCAGCGGCGCCGAAGGTCGTCAATCCGCTGTTGGCCGTGCAGCAGCAGCGTTGAGCGAGAAGCCGGGGCGATTTTTCTAACTTCCCGCCGATGACACCTCGGCGCGCTTGCGCTGCAGAAATCGGCGCACGGACGGATCGCGCTCGAGTCCGATCGCGAGATCGTACGCGCCGAGCGCTTCAGCCGTCGCGCCGGCACGCGTGAGCAGATCGGCGCGCGCGGCCCAGTACGGCTGGTAGTCGGCCAGGCGCGGATCGTCTGCGTACGGCTCGAGCGCGTCGAGCGCCGCCAGCGGGCCGTCGCGTTCCGCCAGCGCGAGCGCGCGGTTCACCGCGACCACCGGCGAGGCTGCAATCGCGAACAGCGCATCGTAGAGCTGCACGATCTCATCCCAGTTCGAACGATGCGTTCGGCTGCGGTGCACGTGCGCCGACTGCAGCGCGGCTTCCAGCTGAAAGCGTCCGATTGCGTTGAATGCGCTCGCGCGCAGTAACAGTGCGTCGGCTGCATCGATCATGGGCGCGTTCCATGTCGCCGGATTCTGAGCCGACAGCGGCACATAGTCGCCGGCCGCATTGCGTCGCGCGTCGCAACGCGCCTGCGCATACAGCATGAGCGCGAGCAGACCCAGCGTCTCCGGCTCCTCGGGCAACAGTTCGACGAGCAGGTGTGCAAGGAACAACGCCTCGCCGGTGAGATCGCGCCTCTCTGTATCGCGGCCGAGCGGGTCGGTCCACCCTTCCGCATACGCCGCATAGACCGCTTCCAGCACCGCGGCAAGCCGGCCAGGCAACTCCTCGCGCTCGGGTACGCTGAACGGAATGCCCGCCGCGCGGATCTTGTTCTTCGCCCGCACGAGGCGCTTGCTCATCGCGGCCGGCGACATCAGGAACGCGGAGGCAATCGTCTTCGCTTCGAGCCCCAGCACGACTTGCAGCATTAGCGGCGTGCGAATCGCGGCCTCTAGCGCCGGGTGCGTGCATGCGAACAGCAGCGCAAGCCGCCGGTCGGGCAACGCGGCTGCTTCACGCTCGTCGATCTCGTCGGCGAGGATCGTGAGCTGGTTCGTCACTTCGTCGCCGACGCGGCGATGCCGCGCGCCGTCGATTGCCCGGCGCCGCGCGACCGTCATCAGCCACGCTTCGGGATTCGCGGGGCAGCCGCGCTCCGGCCAGTCGGCGAGCGCGGCCGCAAACGCGTCGGCCAGCGCGTCCTCGGCCGCGGCGACGTCGCGCGTGCGCATTGCCAGCAGCGCGACGAGCTTGCCGTAGCTGCGACGCGCGACCGCCTCGGCGATCGCACGCGCCGCGCCGTCAGCGCTCACGGCCGCAGCCATACTGACTCATGCAACGGAAGGCGCATCGTACGGAGCGGTCCAGACCGGGCGCACCTCCATGAGGCCGTGCGCCGCGCCGGGGCAACGCGACGCCCACGCGATCGCCGCGTCCAGGTTGGGCACATCGATCAGGTAGTAGCCGGCCAACTGCTCCTTCGAATCGGAGAACGGTCCGTCAAGCACCTGCGGCTTGCCGTCGACGAGCCGCACCGTGGTCGCTGTGTTCGTGTGCTGCAGCCGGTTGGCGCCGACCAGAACGTCCGCTTTTTTCAACGATTCGGTGTACGCGTGATATGCGGCGACGCCTTGCTGCCGCTCGCTGTCGCTCATCTGGTTCCAGCCGTTTTCTTCCGAATAGATCATCAACAGGTATTGCATAGGAGCCTCCGTCATGGGTTGAGGCGGGTGAACTGCATCGGGCCGCCATCACAATGACGCGTGGGCCGCATGCTGACGGACAGCAGGCCGCGAAAAATGTCGGACGGCAATGCATGGTAAAGCTAATCGGCTTCACGCAGCGCATGGAGATCGTCCAGCGCTTCGGCAAGGAAGGCGGCAAATGCGTGGCAGGTTCCGCTGATCGGGTCGGATTCGAGGGATGCTATTCCGGTGACTTGCGCGGCACGGCGGGGCGGCTCACGAGCCGCCCGTGCGCAGTGTTCATCCGGGTTTCAAGGGACGCCACCGTTGAGCCGGCGTCTCTCGGCCTTCCAAAACCAGTTCTTCGACGGCCACTCTTATATAAGATATAAGACAATTGACCTCAAGCGGCCATCCCTTTAAAATTGCACCCAAACGCTATCCGGCACAGCCATGGCGGGCCGGAAGCGATCCCCTGAAACGCCAACATCAGCAGGTTCTTTCATGCTTGAAAACTTTCGCGCTCACGCAGCCGCACGCGCCACGCTCGGCATTCCGCCACTGCCGCTGACCGCCCAGCAGACGGCCGAACTGGTTGAACTCCTCATCAACCCGCCCGCAGGCGAAGAGCAAACCCTGCTCGACCTGATCACCAACCGCGTGCCCGCCGGCGTCGACGAAGCCGCCCGCGTGAAGGCCGGCTTCCTCGCTGCCGTCGCCAAGGGTGAGACCGCCTGCGCGCTGATCTCGCGCGCTCGCGCCACGGAACTGCTCGGCACCATGCTGGGTGGCTACAACATCCAGCCGCTGATCGAACTGCTGTCGGACGCGGAAGTCGGCACCGTTGCCGCCGACGCGCTGAAGAAAACCCTGCTGATGTTCGACGCGTTCCACGACGTCAAGGAACTGGCCGACCAGGGCAACACCAACGCGAAGGCCGTGATGCAAAGCTGGGCCGACGCCGAATGGTTCACGAGCCGTCCGGAAGTGCCGCAAAGCCTGACCATCACCGTCTTCAAGGTGACGGGCGAAACCAACACGGACGACCTCTCGCCGGCGCCGGACGCCACCACCCGCCCGGACATCCCGCTGCATGCGCTGGCAATGCTGAAAAACGCGCGTCCCGGCATCACGCCGGAAGAAGACGGCAAGCGCGGCCCGATCAAGTTCATCCAGGCGCTGAAAGAGAAAGGCCATCTGGTCGCCTACGTCGGCGACGTGGTCGGCACCGGCTCCTCGCGCAAGTCGGCCACCAACTCGGTGCTGTGGTTCACGGGCGAAGACATCCCCTTCATCCCGAACAAGCGCTTCGGCGGCGTATGCCTCGGCGGCAAGATCGCCCCGATCTTCTACAACACCATGGAAGATGCGGGCGCGTTGCCGATCGAACTCGACGTGTCGCAAATGGAAATGGGTGACGTGGTCGAACTGCGTCCCTACGAAGGCAAAGCGCTGAAGAACGGCGCGGTAATCGCCGAATTCCAGGTCAAGTCCGACGTGCTGTTCGACGAAGTGCGCGCGGGTGGCCGTATTCCCCTCATCATCGGCCGTGGCCTGACCGCCAAGGCGCGCGAAGCGCTCGGCCTCGCTCCGTCCACCCTGTTCCGCCTGCCGCAGCAGCCGGCCGACAGCGGCAAGGGTTTCTCGCTCGCGCAGAAGATGGTCGGCCGTGCGTGCGGCCTGCCGGAAGGCCAGGGCGTGCGCCCGGGCACCTACTGCGAACCGAAGATGACCTCGGTCGGCTCGCAGGACACCACCGGCCCGATGACCCGCGACGAACTGAAAGACCTGGCGTGCCTCGGCTTCTCCGCCGACCTCGTCATGCAGTCGTTCTGCCACACCGCCGCTTATCCGAAGTCGGTGGACGTGAAGACGCACCGCACTCTGCCGGACTTCATCAGCAACCGTGGCGGCATCGCGCTGCGTCCCGGCGACGGCGTGATCCACTCGTGGCTGAACCGTATGCTGCTGCCCGACACCGTCGGTACCGGCGGCGACTCGCACACGCGCTTCCCGATCGGCATCAGCTTCCCGGCGGGTTCGGGTCTGGTCGCGTTCGCCGCAGCCACCGGCACGATGCCGCTGGACATGCCGGAATCCGTGCTGGTTCGCTTCAAGGGCAAAATACAGCCGGGCGTCACCCTGCGCGACCTCGTCAACGCGATCCCGCTGTACGCGATCAAGCAAGGCACGCTGACGGTCGCCAAGCAAGGCAAGAAGAACATTTTTTCGGGCCGCGTGCTCGAAATCGAAGGTCTGCCCGATCTGAAGGTCGAGCAGGCGTTCGAACTGTCGGACGCATCGGCCGAGCGTTCGGCTGCCGGCTGCACGGTGCACCTGAACAAGGAACCGATCATCGAGTATCTGAACAGCAACGTCACGCTGCTCAAGTGGATGATCGCGCAGGGTTATCAGGACCCGCGCAGCCTGCAGCGCCGCATCAAGGCAATGGAAGCATGGCTCGCCGATCCGCAACTGCTGTCGCCGGACGCGGACGCCGAGTACGCAGCCGTGATCGAGATCGACCTCGCCGATATCCACGAGCCGATCGTCGCCTGCCCGAACGACCCGGACGACGTGAAGACGCTGTCCGACGTGGCCGGTGCGAAGATCGACGAAGTGTTCATCGGCTCGTGCATGACCAATATCGGTCACTTCCGTGCCGCGTCGAAGCTGCTGGAAGGCAAGCGCGACATTCCGGTCAAGCTGTGGGTCGCGCCGCCCACCAGGATGGATCAGAAGCAACTGACCGAGGAAGGCCACTACGGCGTGTTCGGCACGGCCGGTGCGCGCACCGAAATGCCGGGCTGCTCGCTGTGCATGGGCAACCAGGCACAGGTGCGCGAAGGCGCGACGGTCATGTCCACGTCGACCCGTAACTTCCCGAATCGTCTGGGCAAGAACACGAACGTGTACCTCGGCTCGGCCGAACTGGCGGCAATCTGCTCGCGTCTGGGCAAGATTCCGACCAAAGAGGAATACATGGCCGACATGGGCGTGCTGACCGCCAGCGGCGACAATATCTACCAATACATGAACTTCGACCAGATCGAAGACTTCAAGGAAGTGGCAGATACCGTCGCGGTGTAAACAGGCTTAGCGTTTGCCGCGGCCACCCGCGGATCTGGCAGCCGGCTTGCGTGACCCCGCAACCGGCTTGCTGGCGGATTTGCCGCGTGGCTTTGGCACGCCGAATGAGTGACCGCGGGACGAGCTTGTACCTTTACCCGCGGCCACAGCGCCCTGCGCCGCCGGCTTGCGTTTGTTTTCGCCACTTTGCGGGCGCGATTTTTTGCTGGGCACCTGCGCGGCGCCCGGCGCAGCTTGCGGCACTTTCGGCTTCTTAGGCTTCTTGGGTTTCTTGATGATCTCGCCTGTCGCGCTAGTTTGCGGCACGCGGTGTTCGGCTTCGAAACCCGGCTCTTCTTCACGGCGCAGCGTCTGCCGGATCAGCGCTTCGATCGCGGCCAGTTGCGGCGCTTCATCGGCGCAGACAAGGGACACCGCCACGCCGCTGGCACCCGCGCGGCCGGTACGGCCAATACGGTGCACATAGTCTTGCGCCACGATCGGCAGATCGACGTTGATCACCAGCGGCAGGTCGTCGATATCCAGCCCGCGCGCCGCCACATCGGTGGCTACCAGCATATGGACTTCGCGCGTCTTGAAGCGCTCCAGCGCACGCAGGCGCGCGGGTTGCGGTTTGTCGCCGTGGATGGTGTCCACCGCATAGCCCGCTTCATCCAGCATGGCCGCGAGGTATTCCACGCCGTTGCGGGTTTTGACAAACACCAGCGCGTGCTGCCACTTGTTCTCAGCCACAAGGTGCATGAAGAGGTCCGGCTTGTTCTTCTTATCCACCGGCACCACCCACTGCTTGATCCTGCTGGCCGTGACGTTGGGCGGGCTGACGCTGATATTGACCGGGCCGCGCAGAATGCCCGCCGCCATGGCGCGGATATCGTCCGTAAACGTGGCGGAGAACAGCAGGGTCTGGCGCTCGGCAGGCAAGGCAGCAAAGACGGCGTTGAGTTCGCGCGCAAATCCCAGATCGAGCATGCGGTCAGCTTCATCCAGCACCAGCGTTTGTACCTGATCGAACTGCACTGCGTTCTGGCGATGGAGATCCAGCAAACGGCCCGGCGTGGCAACGAGCACATCCACGCCTTTGCGCAACTTCATCATCTGCGGGTTGATACTCACGCCGCCGTAGGCGGCCAGAAATCGTAAGTCGAGACCTTTGCCGTAATCGATAAAGCTTTGCAGCACCTGTTCGGCCAATTCACGCGTGGGCACCAGCACCAGAACACGTGCGCGGTTGCTGGACACCGCCGGGCCGTGCTGCACCAGCCGTTGCAACAGCGGCAGCGCAAAACCCGCCGTTTTGCCCGTGCCGGTCTGTGCCGCGGCCATGACGTCCTTGCCACTGAGCACAGCAGGAATCGCCTTGGCCTGCACCGGCGTAGGTGTCTGGTAATTGAGGTCCTGCACATTACGCAGCAAAGGATCGATCAGGCCAAGCGAGGCAAAAGACATTGGCGTATTCCTAGCTAAAGCAGCAATTCTAACGGTTACCGCCTGACACATTGCAATCGGCGCAGGTGGGCGACGATGAATGCGTTAGACGTCCGGGCGTTTCGTGGACACCGTCGGTCTTCGGATGGCGGTGGGAATGCAGCGTACGCAATCCGTACTCTACGCACGTCTTCTACGCGGCTCGGCAACGCCTTATGTCTCGCCGGCAAACCATGGATGGCCGTGATCTATTACACCTGGGATCAATACTGCTTATCGCAAGAACGTAAGGCGTCAGGCCAACGTTTTCCGATCTGCTCGATATTCCTCATGCACTCGCTGCGCACCGCAAGCTTGCTGGACGACGGGTGGCGATTTTGACCTCGGCTAGCGGCGCCGGCACGCTCGTTACCGATAGTCTCGGTATGGCAACTTCGAGACCCGACCTCCTGACGAGGCGACCGCTGCAAAGCTGCGAGCACTCCAGACCGGCGATCATGCGGTGCCCGACCTGATGGCCTGCGCGATTCGCGATTCGCTGCCCGGCAGCGACAGACCTGTAATGGCGTTTGTGAGTCCCCACGCGCCGGAGACCACGCGCATGCTCAACGAGCAGACAGTGCCCGCTTTCCCGTCGCCCGAGAGAGCGTAACGAGCGCGCTAGCTGCAATGGGGCAGCATCGCGAGTACATGCAACGTGCCGTGAGTTCGGACGAACAACACGCCGAAGCAGAAGCCGACGTTAGCGATCTACCCGCCGGATCACTTAACGAAGCGCAGGCGAAAAAGCTGTTTGCGCGCTTCGGCGTGTCAGTGGCGCACGAACGTATCGTCACGAACGCAAATGACGGAGAGACTGCTGCTCGCGAGCTGGGTGGCAAGGTCGTGCTCAGCTGCTGTCTAACAAGATCACACACAAGAGTGATGTCGACGGCGTAGCCGTCGGTGTGGCCACTGACAGTATCGGAGCGCGCCTGAACCGCATGCGCGACGAGGTTGAAACCGCAACCGGCGCATCTGCGGACGCATTTCTCGTGCAGGAAATGGTGACAAGTGGAACAGAACTGATTCTTGGCCTTCATCGCGACGCGTTGGGCACGGCCTTGCTGCTTGGCATCTGCCGAGCGCCCCTTGCGCGCCATCCACGGCACCCGGATACATCAAACTTTCATCCGCGCAACGCTTCCACTGCGCTATTGATGAACCGCTGCACCTCTTCGCCCGCTTCGCTATACGCGCGCGCACTGCTCCAGTCGGCAATTTCGCCGAAGCGGCGAGCGATGGTCTCCGGCGTCAGTTCCTCATCGCGCAGATGGCAAGGCGCGGTCTCCATGACTGTCGCAACTGAAAACGAGCCCCCGCCCGCGGATAGCACGACCCTGGAAGGCGCGTCGCCGCTGCACAGGAACAGCACGCCGGGCGTGACGCGCTCGGGGCGAATGGCGTCGAGCGCGTCGGCGGCCAACAATGCCTCGGTCATGCGGGTTGCCGCGATCGGCGCGATCGTGTTGACCCTGATGTTGCTCCTCACGCCTTCCTGATGAAGCACGTTCATCAGCCCGACCAGCGCCATTTTGGCGGCGCCGTAGTTCGCCTGGCCGAAGTTTCCATAGAGCCCTGCGGCGGACGTCGTCATGACGATACGGCCGTACTTTTGCTCGCGCATGATGTCCCACACTGCTTTCGTACAATGCACCGAGCCCATCAGATGCACGTCGAGCACTGTCTTGAACTCCGCCAGATCCACCTTCGCGAAGCTCTTGTCGCGCAGAATGCCCGCATTGTTGATCAAGATATCGACGCGGCCGAACGTGGCCATCGCCTGCGCAACCATGTCGGCGACCTGCGTATAGTCGGCAACGTCGGCACCGTGCGCGATCGCGCTGCCACCCGTGGCGCGGATCTCATCCACGACTGCTTGCGCCGCCGACGATGAACCGCCGGTACCATCCCGATTTGCGCCGAAATCGTTAACCACCACTGCTGCCCCGCGCGCGGCAAGAGCGAGTGCGTGTTGCCGCCCAAGGCCCGCACCTGCTCCTGTGACAACGGCGACTCTGCCGTCGAAGCGAATGCTCATTTTATCTCCCTCTCCTTAAGTACAAGCCGCGCGGGTCAGTAGAAGAAGCGCACGATGGATTCGGCCACACACGCGGGCTTGCTCTGCCCGTCGATTTCAACAATCATTTCGAGCTTGATTTGCGCGCCGGTGGTTCCCAGCGGGTCCCATTCGACAAGCCTGAACTGTGCGCGCAAGCGCGAGTTCACGGGAACCGGTGCCGCAAAGCGCACCTTATTGAGGCCATAGTTGAGCGCCGAACCGATGCCCCGTACCTCGAACGCGGTCGCGAGGAATGCGGGCAGCAGGCTCAGCGTCAGGAGGCCGTGCGCGATCGGCATGCCGAATGGACCGCTGCGCGCGCGCTCGACATCGACGTGGATCCACTGGTGATCGCCGGTCGAGTCCGCGAACAGATTGATGCGGTGCTGATCGATGACGAGCCAGTCGCTTATGCCGATCGATTCCCCGACAAGCGGCTTGAGCGCTTCGATGCTTTCGTAATGTTTCATGCGTTTTCCGTGGACAAACTCAACGCATCGCGCAGCGAGGCCGCGCAATATGCGTCGTGCTGGTCGCTGGTCCCGTACAGAAGGTCGCCAACGACAGCGCGTTTGAAATAGTGGCCAATCGTGTATTCCTCGGTCATGCCGATCCCGCCGTGCAACTGAATTGCCTGACCGCATACCTGCTTCGCCGTCCGGCCGATCAGCGCCTTGGCCGCCGATACCGTGTGCTGACGCGTCGCTTCATCGTCGTTTTCGAGCGATGCCAGCAGCACATACAGCATTGAGCGTGCAAGCTCCATCTCGGCGGCCATGTCGGCCATCCGGTGCTGCAACGCCTGAAAACTGCCAATCGGTACGCCGAATTGCTTGCGTACCCTCAGAAACTCCGCCGTTGCGACGACCGCTGCTTCCATCGAGCCCACGAGCTCCGCGCACAGCGCGGCGGTTCCGTGAGCCAGGCCGTGGCGAAGCGCGCTCAGACCACACCCCGGATCGCCCAGCACCGCTTGCTGGCCGACCTGCACGCCGTCGAGTTGCAACTGCGCGGCCCAGCTTCCGTCGTGCAGCGGCACCGGGCGCACTGTCACGCCTTGCGTCGTCGCGTCGACGAGGAAGAGCGCCGGGTGGTCGCCGCTTGCACCGTTGCCCCCGATGCGCGCCGATACGATGAACTGATCTGCGCCGGGCGCACCCAGCACGGCCGTCTTCTGTCCGTGGAGCCGGAAGCCGTTTGCATCGCGAGCCGCGAGCGTCTCGACTACCGCCGGATTGCCGCGCGACGAAGCCTCCTGGTACGCGAGCGCGATACGACACGTGCCCTCGGCGATGCGCGGCAAGAGCACATCCATCTGTGCGGGCGTGGCTGCCGCCACGAAGGTCTGCACCGCAAGCACCGCGCAGCCAACGAAAGGATCGACCACCAGCCCCCGACCCAGCTCCTGCGCGATCAACACGGTGTCGAGCAACGATCCGCCCAGGCCGCCGTACTCTTCCGGCAACGCCGCGGCAAGCCAGCCGTTCTCGGCGAACGAGGACCAGTTCCGCGCGTGATGATCGCAGCCCGCCTTGACCTGCGCGGTGCGTCTGTCGAATGCACACGCACGCGCGATGTAGCGACGTACGCTGTCCTGCAGCATCTGCTGCTCCGAATTCAACTGGAAGTTCATGGTGATCTGTCGCGTCAGAGTTGAAACATCAGCTTGGCAATGATTCCGCGCTGAACCTCGCTCGTGCCGCCGTAAATCGTCGACGCACGTCGAAAAAACATTTCGCTGGCAATACCGGGCCCTAAGCCCGGTGCAGGCATCGGCAATGCGTCGTGCGTCGCACCGGATCCGCCATGCGCGTCAGCTTCTGCGTAGGCATATGCCCCGTAGTGGCCCAGTGACTCGACCAGAAACTCGCTCATGCGCTGCTGGAGTTCGGTGCCGCGAATCTTGAGCATCGAGCCCAGGACGTGAGCGCCAGGACTATGGTCTTCCTCCATTGCCGCGACGCGCTGCACCAGCATGCCAATGGCTTGCAATTCGGCTTCGAGACGCGCGAGCCGTTGCGCGAATTCAGGCCGCTCAATCAGCGGCTTGCCGTCCACCACCAGCGTGGTGGCGAGCTTACGCAATTGCCGCCGAAAGCGTACGAGCGTCGGCAGATCGGCCGTCGCCGCATGCTCGTTGTTGAGCAGAAACTTCGTGACGGCCCAGCCCGCGCCCTCGCCTCCGACACAGTTGACCACCGGCACACGCACGTTGTCGAAGAACGTCTCGTTCAGGTGATGACAGCCGTCGATCGTCAGAATGGGGCGCACGGTGATACCCGGCGTTTTCATATCGGCGAGCAGGAAGCTGATGCCCGCCTGCTTTTTCACGGACGCGTCCGTGCGCACCAGCATGAAGATCCAGTCCGCCTGATGCGCGTAGCTGGTCCAGATCTTCTGCCCGTTCACGACGTAGTGGTCGCCTTCGCGTACGGCCTGCATGCGCAGCGAGGCGAGATCGGAACCGGAGTCAGGCTCGGAAAATCCCTGGCACCACAGACGGTCGCCGTTGAAGATTGACGGCAAATGTTCAGCTTTCTGCGCCGCCGTGCCGAAGTGATTCAGCACGGGGCCAAGCAGGCGCTGGCCGAACACGTCCTGGGTCGGTGCGCCCGCCGCCGCGCACTCCTCGTCGAAAACCAGGCGCTGTTGCGCGGTCCAGCCGGTACCGCCATGGTCCGCCGCCCAGTAGGGCGCGCCCCAACCGTGCTGGTTGAGAATGCGCTGCCAGCGCACCAGATCGGCGCGCGGCGAACGCACGCCGTGCTGCGAGCCGGCCAGCTCGGCCGGCAAGTTCTCACGCAGGAACGCGCGGACCTGCTGGCGAAAGGCGTCGAGGCCCGTGTCCGGTCGAAAGTCCATCGGACGTTACTCCTGTTGAGGAATCAAGATGAGATTGTTCGAAGCGGCAGCGCGCGCTCAGACGCGCTCGTACAAGG
Source organism: Paraburkholderia sp. BL17N1 (assembly GCF_003634175.1). Classification (NCBI taxonomy): domain Bacteria; kingdom Pseudomonadati; phylum Pseudomonadota; class Betaproteobacteria; order Burkholderiales; family Burkholderiaceae; genus Paraburkholderia; species Paraburkholderia sp. BL17N1. Next base: position 2,025,302 of record NZ_RBIW01000002.1, on the reverse strand, counting down.
TCACGACGCACGCGCCGCCCAGCCCGACGTTGTGTTGCAACCCGAGCCTCGCGTTGGGCACCTGGCGCGCCTCGGCCGTGCCGCGCAGCTGCTGGACCAGCTCCACGCATTGCGCAATGCCGGTAGCGCCGAGCGGGTGCCCCTTCGACAGCAGCCCGCCCGACGGGTTGGTCACGAACTTGCCGCCATACGTGTTGTCGCCATCGACGACGAACTTTTCCGCCTCGCCCTCAGCGCACAGACCGAGCGCCTCGTAAGTGAGCAGCTCGTTGTGCGCAAAACAGTCGTGAAGTTCGACCACGTCAATGTCCTGTGGGCCGATACCCGCCTGCTCGTACACCTGGCGCGCCGCCGCCTGCGTCATGCCGGCACCTGCGATCAGGCGCATGTCGCGGTTCTCGAAGGTGGCGGCGAAATCGGTGGTCATTGCCTGCGCGGCGATCTTCACCTTGCGGTTCAGGCCATGCTTCTGCGCGAACTGTTCCGAGCAGACAATCGCCGCGGCAGCGCCACTGGTCGGCGGGCATGCCATCAGACGCGTCATCACCCCTTCCCACAGCATCGGCGAGGCCATTACCTCGTCTTCGGTGACAACGTTGCGGAATACTGCGAGCGGATTATTAGCCGCGTGACGGCTTGCCTTGGCGCGGATTTTCGCGAACGTCGAGAGCTTCGTGCCGTACTGTTTCATGTGCGCAAGTCCCGCACCGCCGAAATAGCGCAAGGCCGGCGGCACGTCTGACGCACCGACGAGATCCTCGGAAATCGCGTCGAAATGGTCGAACGGCGACGGACGGTCCTTGAAGATCGTGCCGAGCGCGCCGGGATTCATCTGCTCGAAGCCGAGCGCGAGCACGCATTCCGCAGCGCCGCTCGCCACCGCCTGACGTGCGAGATAAAGCGCCGTCGAGCCAGTCGAACAGTTGTTGTTCACGTTGATGACCGGCACGCCGGTCATGCCCACGTTGTAGAGCGCGCGCTGACCTGCGGTTGAATCGCCGTACACGTAGCCCACATAGCACTGCTGCACCTGCGCATAGCCGATGCCTGCATCGGCCAGCGCGGCGTTTGTGGCCCGGGCGGCCATCTGCGGATAAGGTTCGTTCGCACCCGGCTTGGTGAACGGAATCATGCCGATGCCGGCTACGTACACGTCTCGACTCATGGTGTGCTCCGCGATAAATCGGTTGAAAGGAAATTCATGGCGACGCGATCGCCTTCCTGCATACCCAGTTGCTGTAGCGCGCCGGTGAGTTGCGCCACGCGATGGACGAACTCGCGGAAACATCGCGCGCGCCCCGCCAAGCGCGTGGCGATCCGCTCGGGATATTGCTGCACCGCGCGATGCAAAGACCGGGTTGCGTACATCATGTCTCCGTCACTTTTTCTGGCGTTATAGCGCTTGTTGTGTGAACTGGATGTTAGAAGCGAAGGCCAAACGCGACGATTGCGCTTGGCCCGGATTACATTGGAAAAGACCCCAATCGACACAACTATGCCAATCGGGTCTAACGCTAGCGGCGTACTTTATGCGGCTCGGCGCCGGTTTCACATCAGGCTGCGCGCGATGATCAACTTCTGGACATGGCTCGTGCCTTCGTAGATCTTGCAGACACGCACATCGCGGCTATAGCGCTCGACTGGGAAGTCTGTCAGATAGCCGTAGCCGCCATGAATCTGGATCGCGTCCGAGCAAACCTTTTCAGCAATCTCGCTCGCGAACAGCTTGGCGATCGATGCCTCCTTCGAACATTCGATACCTTCCCCGCACAGACGCGCGGCATGCAGCGCGTACTGATAGGCGATCTCGACCTGCGCGGCCATATCGGCGAGATCGAAACTCACACCCTGCAGTTCCGCGATCGGGCGGCCATAGGCTTCGCGATCCTTTGCATAGGCGACAGCGGCGTCGAGCGCAGCGCGTGCGACGCCGGCCGCGATAAACGCGATGCCGATGCGCCCGTCCGACAAACCGGACATGACGAGGCGATAGCCTTCGCCTTCGGCGCGCAGCAGGTTCTCGCACGGCACGCGGTAGCCTTCGAGTGAAATCGCGGCCGTATGCGCCGTGTGCTGGCCAAGCTTGCTCTCGATGCGAGTGACGGTGTAGCCCGGCTGTTTCGGGTCAATGATAAAAGTACTCGCGCCGCGCTTGCCCGCGTCCTTGTCGGTCAACACGAAGGCGATCGCAACGCCCGCTTCGCTGCCGTTCGAGATGAACTGCTTCGCTCCGTCGAGAATGTAGTGGTCGCCGTCGCGGCGGCCCGTGGCGCGCAGTGCGGCGGTGTCGGAACCGGCTTGCGGCTCGCTCAGCAGGAACGCGCCGATCGACTCGCCCCGCGCCATGGCCGGCAGATAGCGACGCTTTTGCTCCTCAGTGCCGTGGATCGAGATGCACAGCGCCGTGAAGTTATGCACGTGCAAAATCGTGGCGAGCCCCGCATCGGCGCCGGCGAACTCGTACTGGGCAAGGCAAAATTCGACGACGCCCGCCCCCACCCCACCGTACTCTTCCGGCACCAGCATGCCGAGAAAGCCAAGCTCGGCCAACTGCTTCAGTTCGGCGTGCGGCCACGCGGACGTGCGGTCCCGCTCCGCGGCGGTCGGTGCGATCACCTCCGCGGCGATGCGGCGCGCCGAGTCGCGAATCATGATCTGTTGCTCAGTGAGAAATGCTGTGGATTTGTCTGCCATGGGTGTCTCCTTATTCCGGGTGCGTCGATCGCCGTTCTGAATTCTCGCTCCGCAACGTCGCAACCGCCTGGTGGCACGCTGCTTATTTACGCGGGGGATTATTTTTTCTACTCATGAGTAAATTGTTATTCTTCGTCGTCACATTGTCAACCTGAAAACTCTCCTGCTCTTTCGGCCGGGCCCTGGCAGGTGACAGTACGGTGCTTCGCAGTGCATTTCCAGTTGAGTTCCAGCGTCATCACCGCCGGTTCGACCGCATGGTAAGATTCATTTAACAAATGACGGCATCTTGACCATGACCTCGACTGCGCGCAAATCTACTGGCACCCGAAAATCGAAAGAGTCTTCCGCGCGGTGGAAAGACGCGCTGCCTTCGCGCGAAGACCTGCAAAAGCTGAAGAAAACCGCTTTAATCCGCGAGGCCGGCCGGGCATTCAAGGCGAAGGGGTTTCACAACACGTCGCTCGACGAAGTGGCCGAGGCGCTAAACGTCACCAAGGCAGCGCTGTACTACTACGTGAAGGGCAAGCGCGAACTACTGTTCGAAACGCAGAAACTCGCGCTCGACATGGGTGACGTCGCCCTGGAGGAAGGTCAGCATGGCAAGACCGGGCTTGACAAGCTCGAACGGACCATCGGCCGGTTTGTGGTACTGGTGACAGAGGATTTCATTTCGCACGCGTTCGTGTCCACGCTCGACGACATGCTGCCGGAGCACCAGGAAATCGTCCGCAAGCGCCGCCGTGCTTTCGATCTGCGTATCAGGGAATATATCCAGGAGGGCATCGAAGACGGTTCCGTCGCGCCTTGCGAGCCGAAGCTGGCCGTGGCCTGGCTGATGGGCTCGATCAACTGGATTCCGAACTGGTTCAATCCGGAGGGCGGCTACGGCCCGGAGGCGATCGCAGAGGTGTTCGTCAACTTCATGTCACGCGGGCTCGCGGCTGGATCCGCGAAGGCCCGCCCGCGTCCGCGCAAGACCACCACCGAAGCAGCCTAGACGTTCCGAACGCCGCCAAGAGACGTGCACGCGCTGAATCGCGTGCATGCATGTCCCGGCAGTGAGCCGTTGTATGCGCGTCGCGCCTTCCCTCGACACGATGCGTACACGCTCACTGAATCCGCTGCGCGGCAGGCGGAGTCCAATTGCCCGCCGTGATCGCCGCTGCTGGCCAATATGCTCGCATCATCAAAGAAAAATCCCCGTCGCGTGGCGCTGGCAGCCAGTTCGCCCGTTGTGCCGGATCGGCAGGCGGCTCGGACTGGATGTACACGGTCAGCGAGCCATCCGGGTTCGGCCTGAGATCCGTATTGCGCGTACCGATTGCATAACGGTCAAGCGGGTTCGGCACGAAGAAGTGATATGCGTCATACAGCGTCAGCGACCAGAAGCCCTGCACCGGCGGCCACTGTCCCTTCGCGAACGTGATCGCATAACGGTTGTGCGCATTGAGCCGCTCGCCGGCTGCATCGAGGTCCAGATAGAAGTACGTCGCCTCTTCCGGCTTGTTGACGAATATATTGGAGCGCGCAACAGCGGTCCGGGTCAAATAATCAGTGCCGAAGCGCCCGCCGTTGCGCTGCGTCGTCCAGTGATGTGCGAGTGGTATGCCGAAGTTGCGGAACTGAAGCAAGGGGTCGACGAGATCCTTGTCCGCACGCGCCGCTTCGTCGATCATTGCGGCCTTCAGCGACGGATTGCGCCGCGCAGCCGCGATCACCGCGAGCGCTTCCGAGTAGCGCGCCTCCTCACCCGGCATGGGTGGGGCGTCGGCCAGTACCGCAGGCAAGCCGTCGAAGAAGCGTTCCGGAAACACCCAACGCGCTTCGCCGGGACTGGCACCCTCGTGAGCCGGCATCGGAAACGCCGGCAACTTTTTCCAGTCGTGCTGTTTGAACACGCCGTCAAACATCGCCAGCGGATACATGTCGATGCGGTTCAGCAACGGCTGGATGGCCGCGTTGTCCTGCGGCGTGTCGGTCTGAAAAACGCGCGGCACGACAAATGCCGTGCGGGTGCCCGAGCGAATCACCTGCGCGATGCCCTCCGGCACCGCGCCGTGCCAGTCCGGGCCCGCCAGCAGATAGAAGCCCGGTTCCGTGCCGTACATCGACCCGAGGTTGGCGACGCTATCGGTGCGCAGATCGACAATCTGATAGACCCAGAAACGCTTGCCGAAATCCGGAACCTGGATCACGACCGGGCTCTCGTCGAGCGCCGCGACGCCCGCGCCGTACACAACGTCCTGATTCGGGCACGCGACCAGCCGCTCTGCGGGGTCCACGTAACCGGTCAGCATCGCAAGACGGTTGAGCGGGGCAATCGGCATGATCCCGCCGACGAGGCCAGGCGCCGGCGCGCGGGTGAATGCAAGACGGCGGTTGTAGGCGTTGACCATCGGCCACGCCCAGAAGTAGGTATTGCGCGCGACCATGCGCGCATAAGCCTCGGTCATGAGCGAGGCCGGTATAACAGGCGCTTCGTCCGTGCGGACCGCGCCGCTCGCCGCTGCGGGGCCGGCCCCTGCGGCTTGCGTAACAACCGGCACGCGGCCGGTTTCGCACCCGCCCAACGCAAGCAGTGCAAACGCGAATGCCGCGAACAACTGGAATGAACTCGAAAGCAGTTTGCGCATGAATGATTCCTCCGAAAGTCGACTCAACGCTGCCCGACTAGCGGGGGCGGGAAATACTGTTCCGCCGCCGCGCCAGCCACCGGGCCATATAGCCGGAACGTCAGGTTGTAGTTCGTACCAGGCTGCGTGGGCAACCAGTTCGATTCAGGGACACTGTCAGGACGCACAGGACCGAACGCGAGCGTGACAGAGCCGTCCGCGTTGGGCTGCACACGCGACTGGCGGTTTAGCGCATAACGTCCCAGCGGATTCGGCACCACCTTGTAGTGAGTCGAATCGACTTCCGTGACCGATCTGGTCTCCATCAAGTAAGTACAGGTGGCCGCTCACGCGCGCGCAAGCGGCCACCGGGGCGAATCAGCGGCCGGTGAACTGAGGCGCACGTTTTTCCTGGAACGCGGCAAGTCCCTCGCGGATGTCGTCGCTGTGTTCGTGGAGCGCGGTCATCAGCAGTTCCTGGCGCAGCGCCACCTCGGCGGGCTGCTCGATACCGTCATTCACAAGCGCCTTCATCCGGCTCAAGCCGAGCGGACTCTTCGCGGCTATCGTCTTCACAAGCGCGTCAACCGCCTCGCCAAGCTGCGCGTCCTCGACGACCTGATTGACAAGTCCCGCCGACTCCATCGACCCGGCTGAGACGAATTCGCCCGTGTACATCAGATATTTCGCACGCGTCACGCCGATCTTGCGCGGCAGGCGAACCGAGCCGCCGCCGCCGGGCAGCAAACCGTAATTGGCATGCGCGTCGCCAAAGCGGGCCGACCTCGCCGCGATCACAAGGTCGCAGCACAGCACCAGTTCAAGGCCGCCCGCGAGCGCCATGCCGTTCACGGCGGCAATCACCGGCCGGGGGAAACGTTCGAGACGGTTCAGCAGCGCGAGCAGCGCGTCGAGGAAGCGGCTTGCGCCCGGCTGGTCGCCATCGCGCTCGCCACGTACAAATTTCAGATCAGCGCCGGCGCAAAACGCGCGGCCCGCGCCGGTCAACACGACCACACGCGCGTCGTCCCGTTTCGCGGCTTCGTCGAGCGCCTGTTCGATTCCCCGAACCACATCGGGCGTAATCGCATTCATCGCTGCGGGGCGATTCAGTGTGATCCACATCGCTCCGTGCCGTACCTCGGCGATAACGGGCAATTCCTGCATGGTGTCTTCCTCCTGAAAGAGTCTCGGTTCGCTTGCCCGGCGCTGGATGTCCGGGCTTGATTTTAATATCGCGTATCAATACTAACTCATCGGTAGAAACTATGCCAATATAGCGCCTCAACAGCGCGACACGCGCGACGACAGCGCGGCGCATGCACAGTCTTCACGCGACCCGCTGGATCGCAGTACCAAACATCTTGCATGACAGGAGACACCTATGAGTTTGCCTTTGGAGGGTGTACGCATCCTCAGCCTTGCTGAACAGTATCCCGGCCCGTTCGCCACGCTCGTGATGGCCGATCTGGGCGCCGACGTGATCGTGGTCGAGCGGCCGCCGGCTGGCGACCCGGCCCGACAGTTGCCCGACTTTCACGCCGCACTCAACCGCGGCAAACGCTCGGTCGGCGTCGATCTGAAAACCGACGCGGGACGCGCAGCACTGCGCGAACTGATCGCTTCCGCGGACGTGTTGATGGAAGGTTTCCGTCCCGGCACGATGGCCCGCCTCGGCTTCGGCTACGACGATGTCGCGAAGCTCAATCCGCGCATCGTCTATCTGTCGATCTCGGGTTTCGGCCAGAACGGCCCGTATCGCGACCGCCCCGCGCACGATCTGTCTTATCAGGCAATCGCAGGCCTGTTGCACCGCCAGGCTGCCAGCGGCCAGATCGAAACGCCGCCTGAACTTGCAATCGGCGACCTCTCCGCGGCGATGTTCGCCGTCACTGGCTGTCTTGCCGCCCTGCTCGAGCGTACCCGCACCGGCCTCGGCCAGTACGTCGACGTGTCGATGACCGACGGCCTCGTATCGTGGATGAGCGTGTTTCTTTCGCCGGCGATGAACGGCGGACGCCTCGGCATGGCTGAAATCAATGCCCAGCCTGCTTACGGCGTGTTCCGCTGCGAGGACGAGCTTTTGCTGACGCTGTCGATCGCGCACGAAGACTGGTTCTGGGCTCCGCTATGCGAGCTTCTCGGCCTCACCGATATCGCGCACGTGACAAACGCGGAGCGCGCACCGCGCGAAGCTGAACTTCGCGCCCGCATTGCCGAAGCGCTGCGCCGCAAGCCGCGCGCTCAATGGGCGCCGCTGCTCGATCTGGCAGGCGTGCCCTGGGGGCCGGTGAACAGTCTCGACGAAGTCGTGAATGACCCGCACTTTCGCGCCCGCGGCATGTTCCGCGAGGTCGACGAACGCGGCGGCCGTCGCGCCTGGCACGTAGCGCAGCCACTCGTATTCGGCGGCGTACATCCCGGACCTACGCGCGGGGTGCCCGCCGTCGGCGAGCATGACGCCGAGTTGCTCACGCAAGCCGTCAACGCACGGGCAGCCGGGTAAACATGGACTTCTACCTTATCGACTATATTTTTACTCCCAAGTAGAATTTGATTCATTGGATGTGCCTATCCTCAAACAGCATGGGAATTGAAATGAAAGATATCTATGTGGTTGGCGTCGGCATGACGCCGTTCGGCAGGCTACTCGACCAGAGCATTAAATCGTTGGTACGCAACGCCACCCAAGGGGCGCTCAAGGACGCGGGCATCGAAAAGAGGGCTCTGGAAGCGGCGTTCTACGGCAATGCATCGCAAGGTCATATGGACGGCCAGCACATGATTCGTGGCGAAATCGCGCTGCGCGACATGGGCATCGGCGGCATTCCGGTCGTGAATGTCGAGAATGCATGCGCGAGCGGCAGCAGTGCATTCGTGCTGGCGGTCAACCATCTGCGCTCGGGCGCCGGCGACGTTGCGCTGGCTGTGGGCGCCGAAAAAATGTTTTCGGAAGACCGTGAGCGCATGTTCTCCGTATTCGATAGCGCACTCGACGTTTCGCGAGCCAAAGAAATTCACGCGGAGTTGTTGCGCATTGGCGAAGGCGTCGAGATTCCGGCAGGATCGACGTCGCCGAAGCCCTATAGCGTGTTCATGGACGTCTACGCGGCATTCTCCCGCGCGCACATGAAACGCTTCGGCACCACGCAGCGCCAGATCGCCGCCGTGTCGGCGAAGAACCACCGTCATTCGGTACACAACCCACTGTCGCAATACCGGGTCGCTTACACCGTGGAAGAAGTGCTGGCCGCGCCGCCCATTACGTACCCGTTCACGCTACCGATGTGCTCGCCGGTATCCGACGGTGCTGCTGCTGCCATCCTGTGCACCGCCGACGCGCTCAAGCGTCTGAACATCGATCCGAAGCGCGCGGTCCGCGTGCTGGCTTCGGTGGTCCAGAGCGGCACGGACCGCTCGCCCGACGACATCGAGCAGCACGTCACCGTGCAGGCTTCGCGGCGCGCCTACGAGCTGGCCGGCATCGGTCCGAAGGACGTGTCGGTGGCGGAAGTGCATGACGCGACCGCAATGGGTGAGATCGTACAGATCGAGAATCTCGGTTTCTGCGACTTCGGCGACGGCGGCCCGATCTCCGAGCGCGGCGAAACGTCAATCGGCGGCCGGATCCCGGTCAACCCGTCCGGCGGTCTGGAATCAAAAGGACACCCGGTGGGCGCGACGGGCCTCGGACAGGTGCATGAGCTCGTCACGCAACTGCGCGGCGAAGCCGGCCCGCGTCAGGTCGATAACGCGCGGATCGCGGTCGCGGAAAATGGCGGCGGCCTGTATGGAATCGAGGAAGCGGTGGCCTGCATCACGATTCTGGCGCGCTAGCGCATCACGGGCGAGCGCACCGCAGCGGCCTCCTTCAGGCCGCTGAGCTGGCGGCGGGCAAGAACCCGCAGCCGCCGCCTATCATGAATGAAAAGGTAGCCGCCGAGCACGGCTACGTCGACTCAAGGAGACTGATATGCACCTTGCTGATTACTTCGATTCGGCTGTGTCCCGGCATCCGGACCGCGAGGCATTCGTCGACGGAACGACGCGCATCACGTTCGCCGAGGCACAGAAGTTCGTCCATGCCGCCGCGCACGCGCTCACGCTCGACCCTTCGCTGAGGCCCGGCGCACATGCGGCGATCTACGCACCGAACGACTACCGGATCAGCCTGCTGCAGTTGGCGATCAACCGCGCGGACATGGCCTGGGTGTCGGTCCATACACGCAATACGGTGGAAACCAATGCGGCCGTGCTGTCGTTCGCCGATTGCGAGCTGGTTTTCTTTCACAGCGCATACGCCCACATCGTGCCTGCGCTGAAAGCCGGCCTCGCGGCTGGTTGCAGGTTCATCTGTATTGACCAGCCATCGGAACATGGCGAGTCGCTCGACAGCTGGATGCCGAATCATCGTGACCCGTTCGTCGCGCCGCCGGAAAACCCCAATCAACATGCGCTGCTGCAGCCGACCGGCGGAACGACGGGACCCTCGAAAGGTGCGCTGCACGACAATCGCTCGCTCGAAATGGGGCTGATTGCGGTTTTCTCCGAACTGAACATTGATCGGGACTCGCGCGTGCTGGCTGTGGCGCCGCTCACGCACGCCGCGTGCATGCTTACGCTGGCCGCCGCGATCCGCAATGGCTGCACTGTCGTGTTGCCCTCGTTCGACCCCAAGGTGGTACTGCGCACGATCGCTGAAGAACGTATCACGCATTTGTTCCTGCCGCCAACGGTCGTCTACGCACTATTGAGCGATCCTGCGATGGCGGGCGCCGATCTTTCGTCGCTACGCTGCCTCGCCGTCGGCGCAGCGCCCATTGCCCCGGAAAAAATGAAGGAAGCTGTCCGCCGCCTCGGGCCGGTGATCTACGAAGTCTATGGGCAGAGCGAGTGCGGCTTTCCCGTAGTCGTCAAACGGCCGTCCGACTATCTGCTGACTGATGGCACCTTCGATGAAGTCGCGCTGCAATCCGCGGGAAAGGCGGCGCAGTTTGCGTGTGTCGAAATCATGGACGACGCCGGCAACATCGTCGGCCCCGGAGAAAAGGGGGAAATCGTCGTGCGCTCCACGACTGTCATGCTCGGCTACTACAAGAATCCCGAGGAAACGGCACAAGTGTCACAGTTCGGCTGGCATCACACGTCCGACATCGGTATCAAGGATAAGCGCGGGTTCATCACCGTGGTCGATCGCAAGAAGGACATGATCGTCAGCGGGGGCTTCAACGTCTTTCCGGGCGAAATCGAGGCGGTCATCAACTCGCACCCCGCTGTTCTCGATTGCGCGGTAATCGGCGTGCCGGATGAGAAATGGGGCGAGGCGGTCAAGGCCATTGTCCAGTTGAAGAACGGCGAACATGTCGGCACGGAACAACTCGCCGAGCTATGCAAACGCGAGCTCGGCAGCGTGAAAACGCCGAAGAGTTTCGAGTTCTGGGAAGACCTGCCACGCAGCGCGGTCGGCAAGGTGCTCAAACGTGAGATTCGCGGCAGGTACTGGGCAGGTCAGTGGCGCGCGGTGTGACGTCCGCACTTGATCGCTTCATTCTTAGACATCAAACCAGGAACAGGGCAAGAACATGAATCTGCAGAACAAGGTTGCAGTCGTCACTGGGGCGGCATCTGGCCTCGGCCTCGCCACCTGCAAGGTGCTTGCGGCAGCGGGCGCCAAGGTGGTGGGCTTCGATCTCGACGGCGCGAAGCTCGGAGAAGCGCTCGGGCCCGATATCAAGGGCGTCGCGGTCGACGTGGCGAATGAAGAAAGCGTCAAGGAAGGTATCGCTACGGTCGTGCGCACGTACGGAACCGTGCACGTCGCGGTCAATTGCGCAGGCATTCTCGGGCCGTCCAAGACGATCTCCAAAGGACAGCTTTTCCCGTCCGATCTGTGGCACCGTGTGCTGTCGGTGAACCTCACCGGCACCTTCAACGTGCTGCGTCATGCGGCGCTCGCGATGACAGCGAATGAGCCCGAAGAAAACGGCGAACGCGGCGTAATCATCAACACCGCATCGGGCGCCGCGCGTCAAGGTCAGATGGGACAGGCGGCCTACAGCGCAAGCAAGGCCGGCGTGATCGGCATGACGATTCCGGTTGCGCGCGATCTTGCCGAGCACGGCATTCGCGTGCTGTCGATCGCACCGGGCCTGTTCGAGTCGGGTATGTCGGCAGGCATGCCGCCGAAGGTGTCCGAGACGATCGTCGGCAAGCTGTTGTTTCCGCAACGCATGGGCAAACCCGAAGAATTTGCGGGCCTCGTCCAGCATATTGTCGAGAACGCCTATCTGAACGCCACCACCTTCGATATCGAGTGTGGAACGCGTTAATCGTCACGGCGCGCGGCGCGCCGTGATCCAAATGTCCCTTTCCGCTTCCAATCGTAATCCGCGTTAATTCGATGGTGCAGCACCCGGCCTTCATCAGACAACGAGCGCCCATTTTGCTAAGGATTCCTTCTAATAAATTGAGATGCGGTGATTTTGAAATGAAGTGACCGGCTTCAACAATCAAGAGAAGCCCACCTGATTTTGCCTTACCCGCGTCTGTCGATGCGGCATAAACATAGAGGAGACATGCATGCGTTTTATTAGCAAGGGCATTTTCGCCACCAGCGTGGCACTTGCGGCGGGTAGCGCCGCCGCGCAGTCGAGTGTGACGTTGTACGGGGTGGCAGACACGTTCTTCCAGTACCTGAACAAGGGGGGAGCGAGTTCGGTTTCCCAGCGAAGCGGCGGCTCAACGGGTTCGATGGTCGGCTTCAGAGGCAAGGAGGATCTGGGCGGCGGGTTGAAAGCCGTGTTCGACCTGGAAAGCGGTTTCAACATCAACAACGGTGCATCCTTCGCCGATACGACCACCCTTTTCTATCGCCAGGCATGGATAGGGCTGCAGCAAGACAAGTACGGCACGCTTAGCTTCGGTCGTCAGTATCAGCCGAGCTTCTGGGCCGTTTATCCAACCGACCCGTTCCGTGGCAACGAAGTACTCTCGCCGCTTTCGGCGGCCGATCTCGCCGCGGCCTCCGACCGTCGTACGCTCGCGGTTCAGTATGCGCCGGGACGGATCAGCAATACGATTTTCTATCAGTCGCCCAACGTTGCAGGCGCGAAGCTTTATGCCATGTATGGTTTCGCAGCGACGGCTACACAGCCAATCCCGACCACATCGGGGAATATGATCGATGTCGCGCTGACCTGGCAAGGCGCCGGCCTTTACGCAGCCGTGGCTTACCTGAACCAGCATTCCGGCGTGGAGACCATTGCGGGTCTGCCGCGCTCGCTTAACCTGCTCGGGACTGAGCATTTTAGCGGCGCACTGGCGTATCAGATCGGCATAGTGAAACTTCAGTTTAACTACTCGTATGCGCGCCCCAAAGATGCTGCGCCTGGGTCGATGGCGGCGCTCCTCGGCGCAGGACACGCTCTGAGCTACGGCGAGTTAGGTGCGACGATCCAGGCCACGGACGCCGACGAAGTCCAACTCGCAGTTGTCGAGCGCGACGTGCGCGGCGTGCACGACAATGCAGTCGGCTTCCAGGTGGGCGTCGACCACAATGTGTCGAAGCGGACCAGCTTTTACGCGCGGGCGGGCTACATCAAGAACAATGGCAGTTCGACGATGAGCTGGCCGGGTATTTCAGTGACGGAGCCTGATGCATCTCAAACGCTTGTCGCCATCGGCATGACCCATCGCTTCTGACATTCCCGCGGTTTTGTTCCGTGAAGGCCCGCCGATGTGGCAGGCCGCCGCCGTGTGTGTCGCGTCTGTATCGACCGCGCGCGGAGAGATCAAGTTGGAAACGAAGGCCTGCGAGGCCGCCCCGCTCTTGCCGAACCTGCACGACTATTCACAACGTTCGCGACGTGAACAACGCATGCGTCATTAGTCTCGCCTTCGTGCGTCGTGGCATCGTGTCGAAGGAAGTCAGGTGGCAGAAGATGATTTGCGTTTTCGGGCACTACGCGCGCCGGCAGGCCACATCGAGAGCGCCTGCTCGGCAACAGCCTCAAGCATGGCACGACTGAAGCCGGCCTTCGCCTGAACAGCCATGCCGTGGGCGACGGCGCACACATACGCCGCTAGCGCGGCACAGTTGGCAGTCTCCGGCAAGTCCCCTTCAAGCTGCGCCCGTTCGAGCCGCTCGCGCAGCGATGCTTCTCCGTCCGCCCGCGCCTCGATGACCGCGCGGCGGACGGCTTCCGAATCGTTCGAGACCGCGAGCGCACCGTGGACGCCCAGACACCCTTTGCGATCCGGATAACGCGTATTGAGTTCGGCCGTGCCCTTCAGAATGCATGTTGCCACTTCTCGCGAGGTCGGCCGCTCCAGCGCCGCCTTGAAAAAACCTAGGTAGTGCTCGTAATAACGCTCAAGCGCTCGACGGAACAAGTCCTCCTTGTTGCCGAACGCCGAGTAAAGCGCAGGGCGTTGGACACCCGTGGCCTGCGTCAGATCGGCGTACGACGCGCCCTCGTAGCCCTTGCTCCAGAACACGCCAAGTGCCGCATCCAGCGCGTGATCCACATCGAACTCGCGGTGACGTCCCATAACTCACCTTGCCTCGCTCTTCTCATAACGGTCGGGATTGACCAGCGATCTTCCCGAAACCATACCGGACGTTATCGTAACATACGTTACGATTCACCACCATCCGCAGGGATAGGTCCAATCACCTACCGAGGAGTCCTCTCGTGCAGGGCATCGTCAGACGGCTTAACGGTGATCGCAAAGCGCCGGACCGAGCACGGCAGCCGTCTCGGCAAATTTCGCTGGGTAATTGAACGGACTGATTCGTGGCCCCACAACTTCCGTTGACGATCTCGCGACGGCGCGACGTCTCATCTTGACCAGACATCAATCGACGTTTCAACGACGGACCGCTTGACAGCCTCGCGCCCAATAACGTAACGTTCGTTATCGTAATGAATGTTATGCAATTCGCCCGACGTTCGAGGGCGTTGGCATCGAGTTACCACATGAGGCCCTTTCGTGCAGAAATCATTGAATGGCAAAGTCACCCTCATTACGGGCGGGTCGCGCTGGCTCGGTGCCCATACGGCGGAAGCATTCGCCGAGCTAGGGGCAGACCTGGCGATCAGCTACGTCGCGTCGGCCGACAAAGCCGACACGGGCGAGGTAATCAGCGTGGCGGGCGGCCTGAGTATCTGACGGGTTCGGGCCGGCACGTGCGAGCCTGCGCCCACCTTTCTGACCCGCCCTGTCCAGCTTCTCAGTTGCTGGTCGGGGCACCCATTTGATCTTTCAACGTGCTGATCCTGTACAGCGGAACGCGCTCGTCGGTACGTCAGGATCAGGCAGAAGAAGATCAGAGTCCTTAGTAAACATGAAACCCAAGGAAAAGAAATGACCGAAAAATTTGGTGCAAAGTCGACCGCCGACGAGGTGCTCTCTGGCGTCGATCTCAGGGCAAAGCGGTTTCTCGTCACAGGTGCATCATCGGGCATCGGGCTCGAAACCGCCCGCTCACTGGTTGCGCATGGCGCCAGCGTGGTCGGTGCCGTCCGGGACCTCGCCAAAGCTGAACGGGCTGTTGCTTCCGTCCGTGACGCTGCGTCGCGGGCCGGCGGCAGCCTCGAACTGATCGAACTTGATCTTGCCTCGCTGCAGAGCGTTCGCGCCTGCGCTGACAAGCTGCTGGCTGACGGCAGGCAGTTCAATGCCATCATCGCCAACGCCGGTATCATGGCAACGCCGTTTGGGCGGACGGTCGATGGCTTCGAACTTCAGTTCGGGACCAATCATCTTGGTCATTTTGCTTTGGTCACCCGGATCGAGCGGCTGCTCGTCGATAACGGGCGTTTGGTCGTGTTGTCGTCGCAAGCGCACCGCGTCGCCGATGTCGACCTGAACGATCCGAACTTCGAGCAACAGACCTATGACCCGTTTGTCGCCTACGGCCGATCAAAGACAGCCAACGCTCTATTCGCAGTCGAATTTGACCGGCGACATCGCGATCGCGGCGTTCGAGCGACCTCGGTGATGCCAGGCAACAGTCTCACTGATCTCCCGCGCCATTTCTCTCAGGAAGACCTGAAGGGTCTATTCGAGACCGTCGGCAAGGCGCGCGCCGAAGCAGGTCTGCCCCCGCCCGAGCTAAAGGAAATTCCGCAGGCGGCGGCGACTTCGGTATGGGCCGCAGTCGTGGCGGACAAAGCCGAGGTCGGCGGACGTTACCTCGAAGACTGCGCGGTCGCCCCGATCAACGACACTGCCAACCCGTTTGCCGACGGCTCGCGAGCGTATCTGCTCGACGTTGAGAAGGCCAGCTTGCTTTGGGCGAAAAGCGAGCAGTTGATCAACGCCGCGTCCTGAGACAATCAAAGGACATGATATCGACCGGTTCCGCCATCTCTTGTTAGGTGCAGTCAGCGACGGTCTTTTGACTGTGCCGGCGGTTTCCGAGCTAAAGGGACGAGCGCCACGACGAGCGGTCGGGCTGGTACGGAAACGGCGTCGCGGGTGACAGGTTTGATCGCCGCGGCGCCGGCAATCTTATTGCCGGTCCGGAGAACCGCAGAACCTCGACCGATTGCTGCCCGAAGATGCCATTGGATGTGTGCACGGCGCACCTGGCAACCGTCCTTGCCTGACCGCACCCGCGCCGAGACGAATGTGAATGAGCCTCTCTGAGCGACGCCTCGAGCGCCGAATGATGCCGTTTTCCTACATGCGCTGTGGGAGTGCCAAAGCAAAAAAGTCCGTCGCGCGACGCACGCGTGCCGGTACAAAGCGACGTTTCGGCCAGATGAGACTGACGTCTCTGACCTCACTTATGAATTCGTCGAGAACCGTGATCACGTCCGGATGTCGGAGTTCATCGGCAAGAGACACCTTGGCGAACAGGCCAATACCGACACCGGCCAGAACGCCAGTGCGGATCGTTTCGACACTGTTGGACGAAAGATTTCCGCGCACGGACACACTGAATCGACCTTCCGGGCCTACAAACGGCCAATTCGCCGACTCCGTCAGGCCGCCATATAAAAGGCAATTGTGATCGACGAGCTCGGCGGGAGTCTTCGGTATTCCGTGTTGCTCGAAGTACCTGCGGGAGCCGACGCATACAAGCGGGGTGCTAGCCACGCGCCTGACAACCGCATCGAGATCGTCGACGGCGCCCACCCGGATCGCCAGATCGATCCGATCTTCCACCATATCTCGTACGAAGTCCGAAAGAACAAGATCGACCTGAAGGCCGGGATTGAGTGACAACAACTCCGGTATGAGTGGAAGGACGTGAAGGCGGCCGAAAGTAGCGGATACGGCGATCCGGATCAGACCGGACGCATTAAGCACGCTGCTGGTCAGTTCGCTGTCGGCTTCATCCATTTCATCAACAAGGGGTTTGGTCCGGTCGTAATATCTCTGGCCCTGGTCCGTCAGCGTCACGCTGCGCGTGCTTCGATTGAGTAGCATCACGCCGAGGCGTTTTTCCAGCGCGCCGATCGCCTTGCTGATCGCGGACTGTGACTCGCCGGTTCTACGCGCCGCGGCGGAAAAACCGCCGGCCTCAACAACGGCGATGAAAGCGCTCAATTCGTGAAACCTGTCCATGGCATTCCTCTCATTTGATCCATTCCGTCGAAGAATAGATCTTATGGGAAATTTGCGGATTATCATTCCCGGCGATGGTAATTACCATGTACCTGTCATTCACGAACAGGCAGAAAGTCCCAATGTCCACTCTCGCAGGCAAGATTGCAGTCATTAGCGGCGGCACCACCGGTATCGGTTTAGCGATCGCCCAGCGGTTTGTTGCCGAAGGCGCTCACGTCTTTATCTTCGGCCGTCGGCAGGCACAACTCGACGAGGCGGCCGAACTGATCGGGCGCAACGTCACCGCCATCCAGGCTGACGCCGCGAACCTTGATGACCTCAACCGGGTCGCAGCGGCAGTCAGGGACAAAAAGGGTGTCGTCGATATCATCGTGTCGAATGCGGGCTTTACGGAGCAAGCTTCGGTCGACACTCTCACGCCTGAGCACTTCGACAAGGCGTTCAACCTCATGGCCCGCGGTCCCGTCTTCCTGGTGCAGAAGCTGCTGCCGCTCATGACAGGAGGCGGATCGATCATTCTGGTCTCGTCGGGCATGCACGTCATGGGCATTCCTGGCCACACCGCCTACGCGGCGACCAAGGCCGCGTTGCGCTCCTATGCCCGCACCTGGGCTGCGGAGTTTAAGGACCGCGGCATTCGCGTCAATCTGCTCAGCCCTGGTGCAACGGACACTCCGATTCTCGACACTCAATCGATGGCACGCGAGGATCTGGTCAACATGTACCAGAGCATGATCCCGCTCGGTCGACTCGCTCGGGCTGACGAGCTTGCCAACGCGGCGCTCTTCCTCGCATCCGACCAGAGTTCGTACATGACGGGCGCGGATTTGATGGTCGATGGTGGCATCGCCCAGGTCTGACAGCTACGGTCGGCAGCAAGGCCTTTCGATATGCACAGGAGATTTCAATGAGCTACGCAATCATCGGGCTTGGCAAGATCGGCACGGCCATCGCTCAGGCGTTCGCCCATACGGGCCTCGAAGTCATCGTGGCAGGCAGGCGATCGCTTGACGCGCTCGCGGCGCAGATCGGCCCGTCTGTCGTCCCCCGGCGTGTCGATGACGCGGTCAAGGCCGACGTCGTCATCCTGGCCGTCCCCTTCGCCACGCATAGCGAAATCGGACGGACCGCCGAGAACTGGCAGGGGAAGGTGGTCATCGACGCAACCAACGCATTCGGCGTTCCCCCGGAAGAACTGGGCGGGCTGCCGTCGACGGCCGCCCTTGCGAAGTCGTTCCCGGGGGCGAAGGTGGTGAAGGCCTTCAACCACCTACCGGCGAGCGTCCTGGCCGAAGGCGCGAAGACGCCGCAGGGAGGCCGGCGGGTCGTGTTCGTCTCCAGCGACGATGACGCGGCCAGCGCCTCGGTGGCCGCACTTGTCGACAAGCTCGGCTTCGCCCCGATCGAGCTGGGGAAGATTGGCGAGGGCGGCCTGCTGGTCCAGGCACGGGGCAGCACGTGGGCTCAGCTTATTTTCCAGGACCTGGCCAAGTTCGACTGATCGAAGCGATCCTGGAACCGTAAAATGTCCTTCACGCCTCGGGGGACTCGCCTGCTTTCACATGACAGCGCCGAGTTGCCACGGAACAAACTCACTGTCTCCCATGCCGTGCTGTTCGCTGCAGGTTTTTCTTCCTGACGCCGTGTCCAGCATCAACTGGAATATCTGGGCTCCAGCCTGAGCAATACCAAGCGTTCCATCAAGGATCGTTCCACAGTTGAAATCCATATCCATGCTCATCTGCTCGAACATCCGGGTGTTCGTCGCGAGCTTCAGCGAGGGCGTCGGTTTGCACCCGTACACTGACCCACGGCCCGTGGTGAAACAGATCAGGTTCGCGCCGCCCGCGACCTGCCCCGTCGCCGATACCGGGTCATAGCCGGGGGTGTCCATGAAAACGAGTCCGTGCTGCGTGACGGCTTCGGCGTATTCATACACCTCCATCAAACCCGTACTCCCGCCCTTGGCGACCGCACCCAGTGATTTTTCCAGAATGGTCGTAATCCCTCCGGCCTTGTTACCCGGCGAGGGATTGTTGTTCATGTCGCCGTGATGGGCGCGCGTATACGCTTCCCACCAGCGCAGCTTTTCCAATAGCCTGTCCGCCACCCGCGGCGAAGCCGCACGCGACGTCAGCAGGTGTTCCGCGCCATATATCTCCGGTGTTTCGGACAGTATCGCCGTTCCTCCATTGCGCACCAGAAGATCAACGGCGCAACCCAATGCCGGATTGGCGCTGATCCCCGAGTACCCATCCGAACCGCCGCACTGCAGCCCGACTTTCAGGTGCGCGGCCGACACGGTACTGCGGTTTGCGCGATCGGCGAGCGTCAGCATGTCGCCGACTATCTCTATGCCCTTTTTAATGGTTTCACGCGTTCCGCCTTCTTCCTGAATCGTCAGCGTGGCGATCAAACCGTCCGGTCTGGCGGCCAGCGTATCGACCAGCGGCGCGATCTGATTCACTTCGCAACCGAGCCCGATCAGCACCACGCCTGCGAAGTTGGGATTGTTCGCGTACCCGCGCAAGGTACGGCGCAGCAATTCGATCCCCTCGCCAGACCCGGCCATGCCACAGCCGCTGCCATGTGTGATAGCCACGACTCCGTCGACTGAGGGAAACGCCTTGAGCGCATCGTCCTTAAAAGCGTCGGCGATATGCCGGCATACGGTTGCCGAGCAATTTACGCTCGCGATCACGCCGATAAAGTTTCGTGTACCGACGTCTCCATTGGCTCGCACATATCCCTGAAACGTTGCCGGCCGCCCGTTCACTTCAGTCGCTTCGTAAGCGGTACCGCTGGCGAGTTCGTTCCCAACCTCGCTCATGCCGACGTTATGGGTATGAACATGCTCCCCCGCTTCAATATGATGCATGGCGATACCGATGACTCGCCCGTACTTCAGAATGGCAGCGCCCTTTTCAATGCGGCGCACAGCCACTTTATGGCCAGACGGAATCGACGCGCGGGTGCGCAATGTGGCCGCCCCGAGATTCACCTCGACCCCATCCGGTACTGCATGGCGCGCGACCGCGACATTGTCCTGTTCGCGCAGAAGAATAAAAGAATCCGATTCCGTGTTCATGACTTTCCCGAAACAGTTCTAAACCGATGCGACGCGCTCCAGCATCGCGCGTATACGCAGCGGTCCGGGCTTCACGCCGAGTGTGTCGGCAAGTTGCACAAGTGGCAGAAAACGCCGCTGCATTTTTTCTGTGTGATTCTGAGCGATGTCCGCGATCCGATGCTCAAGAAAGGGATTGAGCAGGCGATCACGTAACTCGACGAGATAGGCCAGAGCCTGCTCGTGCTGACCCAACGCCGCAAATGTCGGGAGTACATCTTCCGACCAGACAGTTTCCAGGTCCGCGCGCAAGATCGGGTTGTTCATTGCCTGATAGACGGTCTCGTCAGCCGGCCTGCGGTCCTCCAGCCAGCGCTCGGCCAGATAGCTGTGACCGAGATTAAGCAGGAACAACTTCAGACGCTCGAAGCGCTGCAGATCGTCTGTCAAAACGATGTTCTCGTGTGTGCAAGGCAGAACCAACCCCGGCTGCTGCTCAATCGCCCACAGCGCATACGGTTCGGCAACCGCGCCTACTGGTTCGATCGCCTGTGAAACGATGCGATCGACGAGCGAATTGGCCCATATGCAGTGCGTTCGCAGGTAGGTAATAAACAGTTCCGGCATCCGCCAGTTTGTCGCGAGCGTCACAACAAGTTCGCGCAGCGTATCGCCGTTATTGACCACGAGTTCGCATGGAAAAAGGGAGAGCGGCGCATCGGGGTTGCGTTCCCAACGGCCATGAAGCAACACCAGCAGCTTGGCCGGAAAGCTATGTGGCACGCACTCCGGGTGAGTCACGAGGGCCGCGGTGTCCCGGTCATCGAGCTGGAATCCCCGATCTCCCGTATTGGAGACAATCACTTCGACATGTTCTGCTACGGCATCTCGCACTTGTGCCCAATGCGTCCCGACGTGCCATGCCGCGTGCACCGCGTTGGCGCACAACATCTCGTCCACCGGCACGCCGCGCCGCATACCTCGAATCCTTACCTGATAAGGCCTGCCCTCTGCCAGCGCTGCAATACGCTTCTGACTGGACTCGCTGCCGGTGGTCTGCACGACCGTAATGCCACCGAGCGCGGCGCCGCGCGTCAGCGCTTCCGAAACGAACAGGTCGACATGCGCCTGGAGAAAGCGGCTGGTGCCGAACTGCAGAATTGGCTGGCTCATGGCTTATATCCGATCTGCGCCTTCGTCAGCATTCAATGATGGCTTTCACCACGCCAGCGGAAGGTTCGAGCAGTTTCGAAAATTCCGCTGGGACATCGGCAAGTTTCATCCGGTGTGTGTTGAGTGCCGCATCGGGCACCTGGCCGGCGCGCATGGCCCTGAGCACCGTTTCGAAATCTTCCGCGGTCGCATTCCGGCTTCCGATCAGGGTGGCTTCGCGCTTGTGGAACTCCGGATCGGAGAAAGTGATCTTGTCTCTCACCACGGAAATCAGCACGTATTTTCCGCCGTGCGCAATAAACTCGAAGCCACGCTCCATGGCAGCCGGGTTGCCCGTCGCATCGAAGACCACATCGAAGAATTCACCGTCGGTGAGTCTCGTCAGCTCGTCCACATCGGTATCACCGATTTGCACGGTAGCCGCCACTTCGATTTTCCCGGCGCAGAAGTTCAGACGATCGAGCCGTGTATCGAGTGCCGTCACCGTGGCCCCGCGCAGACGTGCGAAGATCATCGCGGCCATTCCGATCGGACCTGCCCCGACCACCAGCACGCGCTGCCCTGCGTGAACGTCGGCGCGACGAACCGCATGCGCGCCAATGGCGAGAAACTCGATCATTGCCGCCTGATCGAGCGTGATTCCTTCAGCCTTGTGAACGAACTGACGCGGCAAACTCAGATACTCCGTCAATGCGCCATCCCGATGCACGCCCAATACCTGAATGTTCACGCAGCAATTCGTTTTTCCATTCCTGCAGGCAATGCACTGGCCGCATGACAAGTAGGGCATCACGTAAATCGGGTCGCCGGCGACCAGGCCGGAATCCGCATCGGATTCTTCGACCGTGCCCGACAGTTCGTGTCCCATCACGCGCGGGTAGGAGAGAAATGGCTGGTTGCCGGTAAAGATGTGCAGGTCAGTGCCGCATACGCCGACGCGCCGCACTCGTAGCAGCACTTCGCCGCGCTCGCGCGATGGCATTGAGCGCGTCCCGGCGCGTAGTACTCCGGGCGTTTCACAAATAACAGTGAGCATGAGGTTTCCCTTTTCAGATACAGAGCCCGCGACGCCATGATGCGGTTTCGATGCGGGCCCGGTTAATTTGATTCTCTATGGCGAGATCACCCGAGTGCAGTGTCGGGACCATGCCTATTCGACGTAAAAAACCTCTTCCATCCGTGCCCAGTGTTCCGACGGCGCACGACTCGGCAACGGTTTCTGGCACGGGCCGCACAGGCTCCACCAGCGTTGCGTTTCCGGGTCGTTCGCAATCTCCGCCATATCGCTTTCATAGTCGGACCCGACGTATTCCCAGTAGCCGAACAACAGGTTCTCGGGCTCCCGCAGGAATATCGAGTAGCGGGTGACATTCGAGCGTTTCAGGCGATTGAGCACCGTCGGCCAGACCTGCGCATGCAAGCGTTTGTATTCGTCGATATGCCGCGGATCGATACCGATCACCATTCCCATGCGTTGCATCACACTCTCCCTATTCTTCGAGCCGGTAGAAGCGATAAGCGTTGCCGCCGAATACGGCGCCTTTGTCCTCTTCACTCGCATATCGATCGCAGTAATCGTCACAGGCGGCAAGCCAGCCGGCGTAGTCACCGAAATGTGTGGCGAGCCGCTGGACAGGCCAGTCACTTCCCCACAGAAGACGACGCGGGCCGAACAGTCGGAATAGCGTCTCCACATAGGGCTCGAAAGCGGCAACGCCGATTTCTGGCGGCGCTTCCGTCCATAAGCCGGACAGCTTGCAATGCACATTTTCGAGTCTGGCCAGATCGGCCATGTCGGTTCGCCACGGTTCCAGTTGCCCGGTAGCGATCAGCGGCTTGGCTGCATGATCTATAACGATCCGCAGGCCGGGGTAACGCTTCGCGAACGCGACCAAACCGGGGAGTTGACGCGGAACAACCAGCGCATCAAATGCAAGGTCATTGGCGAGCATCGCGGTAATTGCCGGTCGCAATACCGGGTCGTCAATCCAGTTGTCGTCTGGAAGATCCTGCAACATCGGCCGCAGCGCTTTCAACTTCGGGTGGCGGGCCAAGTCATCGATCTGTTGCGGCGCGTCCGGCGCTTTCAGGTCGACCCATCCCACCACTGCGCGAATAAAAGAATGGCGCTCCGCCAGTTCGAGCAGGAAGCTGGTGTCGTCGCTGTCAGGCAAGGACTGGACCAGCACGGTTCCGCCGATGCCGCATCGTTCAAGCAGCGGTTCAAAATCGGCCGGCTCGAAGTCTCGATAGATCGCTCCAAGACTGGCAGGCGGCCAATGTCCCACACGCGCCGCGAGGTGCCAGAAGTGGTGATGTGCGTCGATACGCAGGCTCACAGGCTCCCCCCGGGCACAGGTGCGGCGTCCGCAATCAGACCGTCCGACTTCAGCTCCTGCCACAACCCGGCCGGCAGCGTCTGCTCGAACCACGCGACGTTCTGCCGGAGTTGTTCGACACTGCGCGCGCCCACCACGCACGACACAACCGCGGGATGCGCAAGCGGAAACTGCAGTGCCGCAGCGGGTAACGGGACCTCGAATTCGCGGCAAACCGCAGCCAGCCGGTGAACGCGTGACACGACAGCGGCGGGGGCGTCCCCGTAATTGAACTTGCCATTACCCGCCAGCACGCCGGAATTGAACACACCGCCGGCCACGATCGAATTCCCATGCCGTACGCAATCGTCGAGAAACGGCGACAGGCAATCTTGCTCGAGGAGCGTGTAACGGCCCGCGAGCAACGTCACATCGATCTGTATCTCCTGCATGGCTTCATGCGCAACCTGCCATTCATTCACGCCAAGACCGAAGGCTTTGACCTGCCCTGCACTTCGTAGCGCGTCGAGTGCGCGAAAGCCCCCTCCCGTGGTCAGCTGCCTCCAGAATTCGACGTTCGCGTCTCCATGTGTCATTCGACCGACGTCATGCACATACAGTAGATCGATCTGCGGAAAGCCGAGACGCTGCTGGCTGTCTTCGAACGACCTCATGACGCCATCGAAGCTGTAGTCGTAATGCGGCCGGAAAGAAAGCGGCTCGGCCCACCCGTCGTCGCCGCATTGAACAGTCGGGTCCGGACGAAGAAGCCTGCCCACTTTCGTACTCAGCACGAACTCGTCGCGTGGACGCGCTGACAACGCGTCGCCAACGCGGCGCTCGGAAAGCGTGTACCCGTAGAACGGCGCAGTGTCGAAATAGCGCAGACCAAGCGACCACGCTTCGTCCATTAGTGCGCGCGCCTGTTGCGGCGGCATGGTGCGATAGAGGCCGCCAAGTTGCGAACAACCCATGCCGAGTGCGCTCAGTTGCACACCGCCACGCGACAGATCACGCAGGTCACCTGCTTTCATCAAAGATTCCGCCTTCAGGGATTCGTTTCTCGATGTTCAACGCTTTACCGCGCGTCCTGAACGGCGCAGTCCTCAAGCGCGGACAACGCCGTCGGGCATCGTCCGCGCCGCGCTTCAATACAAGACGTTCTTCGCAGCCGGCTGATCGATGTTGTTCTTGTCGACCATCACGACACCGGTATCCAGTTGCTTGGTAACCGGCTTGTGTTCGATGACTTCCACCGCCGTTTTGACGCCTTTGTAGCCCATTTGATAGGAACCCTGAACAGCGATGGCCTGGATGGTTCCGTCCTTGACGAAGCCCTGCAGGTCCTGGTTGCCGTCAAAGCCGATCGCGACGATCTTGCCGGCTTTCCCGGACTGCGCCAACGCGCGTCCCACTCCTACGGCAGTCGGTTCATTCGCACCGAAGATGCCCTTCAGATCCGGATTGGCCGACAGCACGTCGGTCGTCTGATTGAGCGCGGTCGCCATCTGCGACTGCGAATAGAACGGTCCGACAATCTGCAGCTTCGAGTGTTCCGCGAGATACTTCCGGAACCCGCCCACGCGGCCAATCTCGGAACCCGCGCCGGCAACGTACGACATCACAGCGACCTTCCCTGTCTGTCCGACACGGTCGATCATTGCTTTGGCGCACATCTCGCCGGCCTTGGCGTTATCGGTCGAGAGAAACGACTGGTAATACTGCTTGCCGGAATCGGACACGAGCGAGTCGATCAGGACAACCGGAATTTTTGCCTCCCAAGCCTTCTTCATTGCCGGGACCAGTGCATCCGGATCGGACGGCGCGAGCACGATCGCCGCAACATGCCGGTTCACCGCGTTCTCGACCATATTGACCTCGTCGGCCACCGCTGACTCGGTCGCCGGTCCCTGAAACGTCATCGTGTAGCCGTTCAGCCCCTTCATGCCATCCGCTGCACCCTTTTGCACGTTTTGCCAGTAATTCGAGTTGGCCGTCTTGACGATAACGGCGATCTCTCCGCCCGCCGCATTCGCGTGCGCCGCCACTGCGGTCAAAAGCGCGGCGGCCCATGCCAGATATTTCTTTTTCATGTCTCACTCCTTGGGTTGGTGATTGCACTGCTTTGTTGGACTTCTCGAATGGCATCATTCGATGTGCTTTATCTACGGTTTCTAACCTGATCGATCCAGACCGTGCCGAGAATGACCAGGCCGATAATGATTTGCTGGACGAAACTCGATACGCCGTTCATGTTCAGGCCATTGCGCAGCACGCCGATGACGAACGCACCAATGGCCGTACCCGAGATCGTGCCGACACCGCCCATCAGGGACGTCCCACCAATCACGGCGCTGGCGATCGCATCGAGCTCGTACATGACGCCTTCGTTTGGTTGCGCCGTGACGAGACGCGACATCAGCACGCAACCCGTCAGACCGGCGAGCACGCCGGACAGCACATAGGTAAATAAGGTGACGCGTCGGACATTGACGCCGGAGAGCCGCGCGGCTTCGGCATTCGATCCGACTGCGTAGATGTGTCGGCCAAGCGAGGTGCGCGTCAGCATGATCGACACGGCCACCGCCAGCACGACCATGATGATCACGGGATAGGGAATGCCCGGAAATACCGTATCGGGGAACCCGTCCGCCCCGATATGCGAGATGCGGAACAGCGCGCCATTTCCGAGTTCGCCGAATGCGTCACCAAGTCCCGAAACCGGGCGCGCGCCAGTGATCTGAAGTGCGAGACCACGCGCGACCAGCATCATGCCGAGCGTGGCGATAAACGGCGGCAGACCCATACGCGTCACGCACAGGCCATTGACGAGTCCGCACAGGCCGCCCACCACGACGCCGCCGAGCATGCCGAGAGGAATCGGCACGCCAGCCTTGACCAGCAACGCGGCGACCACACCTGACAGCGCGAGTACGGAACCCACGGACAGGTCGATTCCGCCCGTAATGATCACGCAGGTTGCCGCCACGCCGAGATAGGCAATCGACGTCACCTGCAACGCGACCGTCATGCCGTTTTCCACCGAGAAGAACGCCGAACTGGTCGATGAAAAGACGACCACCAGCATGATCAGACTGCCGAGCGCGGCAAATTTCTGGATCAGGTCGCGACGGCGGAGTTTCGCGCTGCTGTCGACGCTAGCGGTCTGGTCAGATGTTATTTCAAGCATGGTTTCGTCCCGATGCGAAGTGCATGATTTCTTCCTGATTGGTGTGACGCGTCTCCAGAACTCCGGCGATCCGGCCTTCGTGGAATACCGCGATACGATCGGACATGCCGAGAATCTCGGGCAATTCCGAACTGATCAGCACGACGCCGATGCCCTGCGCAGCGAGCTGATCCATCAGCGTGTAGATCGCGTATTTCGCGCCGACATCGATCCCGCGTGTGGGTTCGTCGAAAAACAGAATCTTCGATTCGCGAAACAGCCATTTGCCGATGACAACCTTCTGCTGATTGCCGCCGGACAGGTTGCGCGTGAGCTGATGGACCGTCGGCGTGCGGATGCCGAGCGTTTCGACATAGCGCCGTGCGATGGCCGCTTCGTCGGCAAAGCGGATGAAGCCCGCGCGCCCCGACACCGCTTCGATATTGGCCAGCGTGATGTTGGTCGCGACCGGCATCTTCAGCGCGAGGCCGTCGCTCTTGCGGTCTTCCGACAGATACGCGATACCGTGGCGGATCGCATCGATAGGCGAGCGGATCGAGACACGCTCGCTGCCGATATGAATCTCGCCGCCGTCCGGCTGGTCGGCACCAAAAATCGCCCGCGCCACTTCGGTCCGGCCTGCGCCCATCAAACCGGCGAAGCCGAGAATCTCCCCACGCCTCAATTCGAACGAAACCGGCCCGAATGCCGGTGCGCGCGACAGATTGTCGACACGCAGCAGCACGTCCTGCGTCGGAACCGACCGGCGCGGCGGGTACGCATCGTTCAGTGCCCGGCCGACCATCCGCGCAACGATCTCATCCATGCTGGTCGCCGCGAAATCGTCGGTGGAAATGTGGCGCCCGTCGCGCAGCACCGTCACTCGGTCGACAATCTGCTTCATTTCGTCGAGACGATGAGAGATGTAGACAATGCCCACCCCGCTCTCGCGCAACTCCTTGATGATCCGGAACAGGTGCATGGTTTCGGATTCCGTGAGCGACGAAGTGGGTTCGTCCATGATCAGCACCTGGGCGTCGAGCGAGAGCGCCTTGGCTATTTCAACCATCTGCTGCTGGGCGATCGACAGCGTCCCCACCAGCCTGGCGGGTGGCAACGACAATCCAATGCGGGCGAGCGCCCGCCGGGCGTCGCCATTCAGCCGCGTGCGATCGATGAACGGTCCGCGTTTGGGCTCGCGTGCCAGGTAGATGTTTTCCGCAATGGAAAGGTGCGGCACCAGATTCAGTTCCTGGTGAATGATCGCAATGCCGGCTTTCTGTGCCTCGAGTGAGGACGCGAACCGCCGTTCCAGCCCGCGAAAAACAATCGTGCCGGCATCCGGCTGGTATTGGCCGCTGACGATTTTCATCAGGGTCGACTTGCCCGCGCCGTTCTCGCCGCAAATCGCGTGTACTTCGCCGCGGCGCAATTCGAAGTGCACGTCATCCAGTGCAACCACACCGGGGAACCGCTTGCCCAGCCCACTGAGTTTCAATAGCTCCGGGGGTTCCTTCGAAGCGGAGCCGCCCACCGCGCGCGGGGCCAGTTCAGCGCTCAAGTCTGTCACGCGTGTCTCCTTCTTTGTGCGGCGCTTGTGATGGTCAGGCCAATCTGAGGCAGATTAGAGAATAAAAAGCGAAACTGGTCAAGCCAATTTTCATACTTTGCAGATTGGCCTTACCTAGAATAAACCCCTATGTTTCCCATCGAATGCGCGGAGAACCTGTTGGAGCTTGCGTGATAGACTTGACCGCCAGGCGCCCGGGCCACTTTTCCTTCTGCCAGCAAGATGAAACAGACTGAGCCAAAGCGGCTTTACCAATTAGTCGCCGACCAGATTCGCGGCCTCATCCACGGGGGAGATTTCCCTCCGGGGTCGAGGTTGCCGGCTGAGCGCGAGTTGTCGCAGCAACTGGGCGTTTCGCGCCCGTCGCTGCGCGAGGCGCTAATCGCGCTGGAAATCGGCGGCAGCGTCGAGACGCGCATGGGTTCGGGTGTCTACGTGCGCGAAACCGCAAATGAAAGCGAAGGATCGCTGGCGGTACTAGGCGAAAGCCCGACGGAAATCATGCAGGCACGAGCCGTAATCGAAGGCAGCCTCGTCGTGCTCGCCAGCACGCGACTCACAGCCGCCTCTCTGGACCGGTTGCGGCGCAGCGTGGATGCCATGCATCGCCTTGCCTCCGCCGGCAAATCTCCGCTGGAACCAGACCGGCAATTCCACCTCATCATCGCGGAAGCGGCGGGCAACACGGTGTTGAGCCGATATGTGGCCGATCTGTTCGACGCGAGGCGCGATCCGATCGGGGCGAGGATTAGCGAACTCGCCGAAAATACGACTACATGGATGGCTGCCGTTGAAGAGCACGAGAGAGTCCTGCATGCACTGCAGGCAGGAGACCCGCTTGCCGCACAAGCAGCAATGCGATCGCATCTGAAGTCTTCTGAAGAGCGTTGGGTCGGAAGCGACATGAAGAAGGTCGCGCCCAACGATGCGGACAGTAAAGCTGCCCGCGTGCGATTGAGTTGAGTGGCGAATTCAAGCGGGTTGTGGTTCCCTCGGACTTTCGCCGGGTGTGCAGCGAGTTTAAATGGGCTCCGAGGAGAAGCCGACGGTCACCGCACGGCGACGCTTCATCTTTTGATCTTGCACCGGCTTCACGCTCCCTCATCGTGAAGCTCCTCACCGCCCGAGGAACTCAAGCACCATTTGATTGAACTTCGCGGCATGCTCCCACTGCGCCCAGTGGCCGCATCGACCGAAAACGTGAAAGTCTGCGTTGGGCAGGCCCCACACGAGACGCAAGCCGACATCCATCGGAACAAAGCGGTCGTCACGACCCCAGATGACGAGTGCTGGCGCCGCGATCTCAGAAAGACGATGACCGGCATCCGGAAACTGCTTCGGGTTCGCAGCGAGGCTCTTCACGAAGTTCTCGAGGTGATCGCGCCGCGCCAGCATGTTCGCGAGACGTGCCTGCATCAGTTCCTCGGTCAGCGTGGTGGTGTCGAACACAAAGACGTTCAGCATCCGTTTCAGGTTATCGAGGGTCGGTTCGCGATAGAGCGCCTGCAGCAATTTGATGCCCTCGGTGGGCATCGGCACGAACTGGCTGGGGCCGCCTGTGCCGCCGCCCATAAGCACCAGCTTGCCGACCCGCTCGGGATTCGCCAGAGCAAACGCGACCGCGCTATGGCCGCCCATCGAATTGCCGACGATATGCGCGCGTTCAACGCCGATCGCGTCCAGCAATCCCTTGAGCATGCGCGCATTCAGATCGGAGCGCGAGCCGCTGCATACGACGGAGTCGCTCTTGCCCCAGCCTGGGCAGTCCAGCAGAATCACCCGGTAGCCGGCATCGACGAACGCGTCGACGTTGCGGTTGAAGTTCGCCCATCCGCTCGCGCCTGGGCCCGACCCGTGAAGCATCACGACCGTCTCATCACCGAGGCCGGTATCGTTGTAATGCAGGCGCAGTTCGGCATCGCCTTCGCCGATGCTCACGAATTTGCTGGTTGCGGTTTCGCTTTGAAGTTTCGTCGCTGCTGTCATTTCAGTTACCTCGTTTGTGTTCGTACCGGGAGCAGGCGCTACGTAACGAGCGCCCGCGCATGTGTCTAGCAGGCACGCGCGCTAGTGCGCGACGGCCATGAACTGCCCGCGCGGAAACCGGGCCACTACGAGCAGCGCCGCGACGGCCGCCACCGCGATCAGCGGAATGCTCGCGGCCACCAGCACCGACGCACTCTGCCCGATGGCGAGCAACTGGCCCGCGATCAACGGCCCGAGGATCGAGCCCATGCGGCCCACAGCGACGGCGGCGCCCACGCCCGTGCCGCGAACTTGCGTCGGATAGATGCTGCTGGCAAGCGCATACAGCACCGATTGCCCGCCGACGAGGAAGAGACCCGCCAGCAGCCCGCCGAACGCCATCGTGGCGCCGGTGCTCGCGCTGGCGAGCACTGCCAGCGCCCCGGCTATGCCCACGTACATACCGGTAACCGTGGGCCGCCGGCCGATTCTGTCCATCAGACCCGCAATGACGATCGCGCCGATACCGCCGCCGATGTTGAACATCATCTGCACGACGCCCGACTGCGTACGCGTGAGTCCCCGGCTTAGCACCATCGACGGAAGCCAGTTGATCAGGAAGTACAACACGATCAGCGTGCCAAGAAAGCTGACCCACAGCGCGAGCGTGGTGCCGGCGCGACCTTCCTTCCACAGCGCCCGCGTGACCCCCGGTGCCGCCTCATGATGCGCAGCTTCGTCGGACCTGGTCGCGATGAATTGCGCGGATTCCTTCAGGAAAAGCGCGAGCAACGGCAGGGTCAGCAACGGTCCGATGCCGCCGACGTAGAAGATATGCCGCCATCCTTCATCGCCCGGGCTCACGATGCCGATGACCGCAGCGATTGCCGCGCCGAAAGGCATGCCGCAATACATCGCGCCCACCGCCGTGCTGCGTTGCTGCGGCGGCACGGCCTCGGAACAGAGGGCGATCAGATTGGGCATCGCGGCGCCGAGCCCGAGACCTGTCATGAAGCGGGCGGCGAGCAGACTCTCGAAGTTCCAGACCTGCGTCGTCGCGATGGAGAAGAGGCCGAAGAGCGCAACCGACAGCATCAGCACGCGCTTGCGGCCCATCCGGTCGGCGAGGCGTCCTCCGATCGCGGCCCCCGGCAGGAGCCCCAGCGCACCGACGCTGAAGGCCCAGCCCATCTGCGCGACAGCGAGGTGGAATTCGCGCGCCATGCGTGGGGCGGCGACGCCCGTCGATTGAAGATCGAGTCCTTCGAGCAGCGCGACGACGAGGCACAGTCCGATGGTGATGGCGCCGTTTACGCGGCGCGGTGCTGAGATGTTCATGAAAAGTCTCCGATGTAGGTTCGGCATCGCTCTTGGCGGCGATCGTGCCGTGGGTAGCGCTGTGTTCGTTCAGACGCGCGCTTCGAGTTCGCGCTTCAGGTCCAGTGCGACATCGACGATCATGTCCTCCTGCCCGCCCACCATGCGGCGGCGGCCAAGCTCGACGAGAATGTCGACAGTCTTCAGGCCGTACTTCTTCGCCGCAACTTCCGAATGGCGCAGGAAGCTCGAATAGACGCCCGCGTAACCAAGCGCCAGCGTCTCGCGATCCACGCGAACCGCGCGATCCTGCAACGGCCGCACGAGATCGTCTGCGGCGTCGAGCAGCGTGTAGAGATCAGTGCCATGATTCCAGCCGAGGCGCTCGGCTGCCGCGATGAAGACTTCGAGCGGCGCGTTGCCCGCTCCCGCACCCATGCCCGCCAGGCTCGCGTCGATGCGGTCACACCCTTCCTCCACCGCGACAATCGAATTTGCGACACCGAGGCTCAGGTTGTGATGCGCGTGCATGCCCGTTTGGGTGGCGGGATCGAGCACCTCCTTGAATGCGCGAAAGCGCGCGCGGATGTCGTTCATGTTCATTGCGCCGCCCGAGTCGACCACATAGATGCATGTCGCGCCGTAGCTCTCCATCTTCTTCGCTTCAGCGGCGAGATGCTCGGGCGTCGTCATGTGGCTCATCATCAGGAAGCCGACGGTGTCCATGCCGAGTTCGCGCGCGTATTGGATATGCTGCTTCGAGATATCGGCTTCGGTGCAATGGGTGGCGACGCGCACGATGCGCGCGCCTGCGTCGTATGCGGCCTTGAGATCGTGGATGGTGCCAATGCCCGGCAAAAGCAGCGTGGCAATTTTTGCGTGGCTCACGACATCCGCCGCCGCTTCGATCCATTCGAGATCGCTGTGCGCACCGAAGCCATAGTTGAAGCTGGATCCTTGCAGACCGTCGCCGTGCGCGACCTCGATGCTGTCGACTTTCGCCCGGTCCAGTGCGCGGGCGATATCCTGCACGTTCGCGATCGAATACTGATGACGGATCGCATGCATGCCATCGCGCAGCGTAACGTCGGAGATATAGAGTTTCTTGCTCATGTTCATGCTCCCTTATGCGTTCGCGAGAGATTGCGCCATGCGTTCCGCAGTGGCTAGCGCGGCCGATGTCATGATGTCGAGATTGCCGGCGTACGCTGGCAGATAGTGTGCAGCGCCTTCCACTTCAACGAACACGGAAGTTTTCAAGCCACTAAAGCGGCCAAGGCCCGGAATGTTGAGTGGCGCATCAGCGGTGATCTCGTCGAACTGCACCTTCTGCTTGAGGCGATAGCCCGGCACGTAGGCCTGCACTGCTGCGGCCATGGACTCAACGGATGCCTCGATCTTCGCGCGGTCCGCGAATTCGGAGAGAACATAGACGGTGTCGCGCATCATGAGCGGTGGCTCGGCCGGGTTGAGCACGATGATGGCCTTGCCCTTCGCCGCACCGCCCACGGCTTCGATCGCCTTGGAGGTGGTCTCGGTGAACTCGTCAATGTTGGCGCGCGTGCCCGGCCCTGCCGACTTGCTGCTGATCGACGCGACGATTTCCGCGTAGTGCACTCTCGCCACGCGCGACACGGCCGCTACCATCGGAATGGTCGCCTGGCCGCCACAGGTCACCATGTTGACGTTGCGGCTCTCGACATGCGCATCGAGGTTGACGACCGGCACGCAGTACGGGCCGATGGCCGCGGGCGTGAGGTCGATCAGGCGGATGCCGGGCTTGAGCGCACGCAGGAACGCATCGTTCTTCACGTGAGCACTTGCCGAGGTCGCATCGAATACAAATTCGATGTCGTTGAATACAGGCATACGCACTAATCCCTGAACGCCTTCATGGGTTGTCGCGACGCCGAGACGCGCGGCGCGTGCGAGGCCGTCGGATGCCGCGTCGATGCCCACCATCGCGGCGATTTCCAGATACTTGCTGTGGCGCATGATCTTGATCATCAGATCGGTGCCGATGTTGCCGGAGCCGATGATCGCGGCCTTGAGTTTGTCGGTGGTCATGGAAGTTCCTGGTCGGTAAAAGTAGCGCGGACGCTGCCCAGTCCGTCGATTTGCGCGGTGAACGTGGCGGGTCCGGTGACAGCCACCATCGGCCCGAGCGCACCTGTCAGCACGATGTCGCCGGCACGAAGCGGCGTGCCGAGTTGCGCCATGCGATCGGCGAGCCACACGGCTGCGTTTAGAGGATTGCCGAGGCATGCCGAGCCGTTGCCGCGAGAAAGCACCTCGCCGTCCTGCGAGAGCGTCATCGCGCAGGCTGCGAGATCGAGTTCTGCGAGCGGTACGGGACGGCTACCGAGCACGAACATTGCGCTCGATGCGTTGTCAGCAACCGTGTCCACGAAGCGGATGTCCCAGTCGCGGATGCGGCTGTCGACCACTTCGATTGCGGCAAGCGCGTAGGCGCTCGCGTCGATCAGGTCAGCGAACGTGTGCCTCTCAAGCACGAGGTCGCGCTGCAGCACGAGCGCGATTTCCGCTTCGACCTTCGGCTGGATCAGGCGCGAGAGCGGCATCGGTGCATTGTCGCCGTAGGCCATCGATGCGAAGAGCGTGCCGAAGTCCGGCTGGTCCACGCCAAGCTGGCGTTGCACCGCAATCGACGTGAGACCGATCTTGCGGCCGACCACGCGTTCGCCTTGCGCGCATCGCGCGTCGACGCGGGCGCGCTGCACGGCATACGCGAGCGCCGCATCGTCGCCCCCAGGAATCTCATCGCGTACGGGTGCGACGGGTTGTCTTGCGGATTCGGCATCGCGAAGGCGCGCGGCCAGCGCAAGCACGGTTTGCTCATTGGGCATGAAAGTCTCCTTGGGTCCCGGGTTGTGCATGCATCGCGCCGAAGCCCGCGATCCATTCGGGGATAGGCCGGTAATAATCGAGCGACGCCCGATAAGAGCCATAAGCGGCAAGCGCGCCAAACGCGGCGATCCAGGTGCGGATCTCGTGAGCGGACTTGCCGCCGTCGCGGGTGATCGCCGAGTTGGTCATGCAATCGACGGCGGTGAGGTCGCCGGCGGCGAGCAGATCCAGAAATGTGCGGTCCCACTCAGGATTGAGTGGATGCAGATGGCTGTCGCCGGCGGTAAAAGACTTCGCTGCCGCCACCGTGCGCGCCTGCCGCGCCTCGCGCGATTCGGCAGACGGATTGCGCCCGGCGATCAGCCGCTCGGCGACCTCGGCGTTCGCACCGGAGATCTCCGGCACGGGCGGTTCGTGTGAGATGCCGCCGGAACCGATCACGAGCACGCGCCTGGCTGTGCGCGAGAGAAAGCGGCCGATCGCATCGCCGAGCAGGCGCGAGCGGCGGCACGATGCCATCGGCGATGCTACCGAGTTGATGAACACCGGTACAACCGGGTAGCGATCAAGTCCACCGGTCAGCACATCGAGGGCTTGCGCGCAGCCGTGATCCACCTGCATGCGGTACGACAGGGACACATCGACCTCGCTCGCAAGCGCGGCCTCCGCCAGAGCGAGCGCGACGTCCTCCGGCACATCAAGCGGGCCGGCAAGACTGTTGAAGTCCCCGATGGCCGTCGCCGCAATACCGATGCAAAACTGCGGCATCACGTCATAGAAGAAGCCGTTGTAGTGATCAGGCGCGAACGCGATTACCAGTTCTGGATCGAAGGATTCGACGCGGGCGCGAGCGGCACGCTGCACTCGCTCCACTTCCGCGACGATCTCGGGCGCGGGATCGTGATAACCGTGCAGCGGCGTGTGAGACAGGCATTCGAGAAGGATCGGCATGTCAGACTCCCGTTTCGACCGCGATGGCCGTTTCGCCTGCAACTTCATTCGCGGGATGAATATCCGGGAAAGCGAGCGTTGGCGAACCCAGCTTGCCCGCCAGTTCTTCGATGCCCCACGACACTTCCTGCGGCGAACACATGCCCGCGACAAAGCGGTCCGGGCGCAGCAGCACGACCGATTCCGGCACGCGCGTGAACCAGTCCTTCAGTCGGCCGCTCACGTCGCCGACGGCGATCACGCCTGCCGGCACGTCCTCGCGATACATCAACTGCGTATCTGGCTTCGCGATCACGAAGCAACCGCCGAGTCTCTTCCACGTTTCGCGTGCCTCCGGCGTCAATCCGAAGCTCGGGTCCGAACCCCATCCGATAATCGCGAAACGATTGCCGATTACATCGTCGAGACGCAAGACGGCGCCATCGACTGAACGCACGCGCGGCTGGATGAACATGCGGCCCACGGGCGACTGGCTCGCGGAGTCGCGCCCGTGTACGAGACGGCCGAGCAGCGACTCACGCTTCTCGCTCATCAGCCCGAGCATCCGTCCGAGCGCCGTATGACCGGAACCGTCGAGCAGGCGCGCGAGGAAGCCGTCGCGCTGCTCGCGTTCGGGCAATATCACTACGCCCGATTCATAACGCGGCATCGGCTTGAAACGCATCTCGACGAAATATCGCTTGAACGAAGGAAGCATGCCGAGCGACCGGACGAAGCCGTCGCGGAACTTCGTGCCGAGCCTGCTAGTTGGCGCGAAGATGTCGCCGGCCACCTCCGACAAGTGGATCATCGAGCGCGCGTGCGCGCGCCGCTCGGTCGTGTATGTATCTAGCAGGCTGTCGCCGGCGAGACCCTTTACCACCAACGCCAGCTTCCAGCCGAGATTGTTCGCATCACGAATACCGCTGTTGTAGCCTTGTCCCTGCCACACCGGCATGATGTGTGCGGCGTCTCCCGCGAGCAGCACGCGCTTCACGCGGAACGTGCTGGCAAGCCGCGCGTTATGCGTGTACACGCGTTTCCTGATGTAATCGACCTTCTCGGGATTGCCGACCACCTTGCGGATCAACGCCGCCATGTTCTCGGGCTTCGAGAGTTCTTCTTCCGTTTCCCCCGGCATGACCATAAATTCGAAGCGCCGGATGCCGTGCGGCAACGCCGCCGACACATAGGGGCGCGCCGGGTCGCAATGCATGTAGACATGGGGTGAGCCGATCGGATCGTTGCGCACGTCGACGACGATCCACTGATTCGGCTTGGTGCGTCCTTCGAACGGTACGTCGAGCACGCGGCGCACGAAGCTGTTGCCGCCGTCCGCGCCGACCATGTAGGTAGCGCGGATCGACCTGATCGCGCCACTCGCAGCCTGCGCGTCGATCGTCACGCCGGTGTCGTCCTGTGCAAAACCCGCTACGGTGTGTCCGAATAGCACCTGTACGTGCGGGAAGCGTTGCAGCCCCTGAAACAGGATGCGATCGGCAAGCGGCTGAATGAACGCGTTGCGGCGCGACCAGCCGAATTCGTCAGTGCGTGGCTCGATTGACGCGAAACAGCGGCCCGTGCGCGTGACGAAGCGCATCCAGTGGTCCGGCGTCGTATGAGGCAGCAGTTCCTCTGCCAGGCCGACTGACTGGAACACACGCAGAGCTTCATCGTCGAGCCCGATAGCGCGCGGGTAGTCGATGATCTGGTCGAGCTTTTCGATCAGCACGACGCGTACGCCCTGCAGTCCCAGATAGTTGGCGATCATGAGGCCGACGGGTCCGGCGCCGATGATGGCGATGTCGGTTGACACAATCTCGGGACGGCCGCTGACGGCCGCCGTGTCGATGGCGGAATGCATGTCTGTCTCCTAAGGTGCGCGACGAATGAGGTTCGTGGGCGCGTCCGGTACTGTCTGGTTCAGTCACAGCCAGGAGAACATGCGTGACAGCGTCACGTGTCTCCTTGAATAGTTGGTTTTGATGCAGTCTATGGAGCGCGCCCCAGCCGCTCAACAAAATCTAGAAAATGTGCATAGAATGCACATAATTGATTTATAAGGATGTTTTCAGCGGTGACGAAATACACGAACGTTCGTGGGCTGGCGCGTGGCCTCCAGGTCCTGCGCGCACTGAATTCAATCGAAAGCGGTCGCGCCACGAGCCAGCAGATCAGCGATGCAATTGGCTTGCACCGCACGACAGTGCGTCGCTTGCTGGAGACGTTGGTCGAAGAGGGGTTCGTTCGACGGAGTACGTCGGACGACAGCTTTCGCCTGACGCTCGACGTCCGTTCGTTGAGCGAAGGCTTCACGGACGATGAACGCATCGCGACCATCGCCCCGCCGATCATGGGTCGATTGCTCCAGAAAGTCGCGTGGCCATCCGATCTGACGACGCCCGACGGCGACGCCATGATCATTCGCGAGACGACGCATCGGTTTAGTCAGCTATCTTTTCATCGGTCGATGGTCGGCCGACGCTTGCCCATTCTGCTGACGGCTTCCGGCCGTGCCTATTTCGCGCTGTGCCCCGACGGCGAGCGAGAGGACATTCTCGATATGCTGCGATCGGGTGCCGGCGGCGATGAACAAAAGGCGCTGGCCTCCAACGATGCCCTCGTTCGCAGTCTCGTCCGACGCGTGCGCGCTGATGGATTCGGTTCGAATCACGGCGATTGGACGGCTCAGAACAAGATCGGCGCCGTTGCGGTTCCGATCGTTTCGCGCGAGCGGGTACTTGCGAGCCTGAACGTAGTTTTTCTGTCGCGCGCGGTAACGCTTGCGGAAGCGAAGCGCCGCTATGTGCCCGAACTAAAATGGGCCGCGGACGAGATGGTGACGGCACTCGAAGCCGAGGAAGATGCGTCCCAGTCCGGGAAAAAAACTTAGTGAAATAAGCGCGTTGGATGGCTACATCGGCTTATTATTCCGCAAGGTTGGTGAAAATTGGCCCGAGGTAACGATTTCGCATGGCTGGCAAGAACCTTCATAACACGGCAATGCTCTCCCGCAAGCTTACGCGGTCGGCTCCGGGCCACTGCCAGTGGACACACCATGCTTGGACCTCTGAGATTATTCATGCTGCTTTGGTCGTTGGCGGGGATCGTGCAGACCGTGCATGCGACCACGATCGGTGTCGTCCTACCGGGCTCGTCGCTTGTTTTTTACCAGACGATGCTCAAGGGGATACAACAGTCGGCCCGTGATCATCATGTAGATCTGCTGACCCGCAGCCCGTCCGACGGTGAGTCGCTCGATACATCAAATATCCAGTTGCGCATTATCGATTACATGGTGACGCAAGGAGTCGCGGGTGTGCTACTTGCACCGGAACCATTGAAAAGCGACACGCGGGTTTCAATCCCTGTCCCCCTGATCCTTGTCGATCGGTATAACGCCGATTACGACGGCATCTCGACCGTATACACAGACAATTTCGGCGCAGGCAGGAAGGCCGCCCTCAGCCTGGTACCGGTTTTGAAAAAGGGTGCCAAGGTGGCGATGCTGCGGCTCGCGCCCAACGTGAGTTCGACTACCGCGAGAGAAAGCGGATTCTTAAGCGTCGCCCGGAGCGAGGGATGGGATGTGGTGATCGATACCTACGTCGGGTATCGCCCCCGCGATGCCGAAGCACGGATCGCTGAGGTGTTAAACACGTACCCAGGCCGCCTGGATGCCGTTTTCGCGCCGGCCGAACCCATCGCCTACGGCGCTCTGCGGGTAATTGAAAATGCGGCAGTCGGCCAGCGCCCGCGCCTTGTGCTGTTCGACTGGCGTCCGGAATTCCTGGAAGGTCTCAAAAGAGGAATCGTATACGCCGCCATATTGCAGGACCCTTATCGCATGGGTTACCTCGGCTTGGCGTCGCTAGTGGAGGCACTGCAGGGCCATCCGCCGCCCCGCAATATATTTGTCGACGTGGTCACCGTTACGCCAAAAAACATGAACGACCCGGCGATCCGTTCCTCGTTGGCAAAGTACGCGAAATAGCCGGCGTGAGCCACGAGCGTGTTCAGTAGCGCTTGACAGGGCAACCGTTGCCGCCACTTGAACCCCCACCCAGTCCGTCTTTCTATGGACTGCTTCAGGCTTGGGGAAATCACATGCATCCGCCCGCCTCTTGAAGTGCCCACGTCACGGAATCGCAGCTAATTGACCAGACACCGGAAAACTTCATGCCGAAGATCACTTCATGTCCGCCGTGTTGCATACGCGAGTGGCCTACACGGCCACCGTCCTGGCGGTGACGTCACCCATGCGTGTGGCACGCGATGCCCATTTCACTCCCCGGCGCTCCCTGCCCGATGCGGGTGCGCCATCAACCGCAAGCCGCTCGCTATGCCGCCAATGCCCGCGAACATCGCGCCGCCAAGCAGAGCGAGTATCGGCCCGTGCTGTCCGTCGAGTCCAAAAAACAACGCAACCAGCGCAGCGCCCGTGGCCTGTCCGATCAGGCGCGAGGTCGCGACGACACCGCTGGCGCCGCCGCTGCGCGCGTGCGGCGCGCTTGCCATCAACGCCTTGATGTTCGGCGACTGGAAAAAACCGAAGCCGACACCGCAGATCCCCATCCGTATCGCGATCGAGTACGCGCAAGGATGTGCGGGTAGCAACGAGAGCGACACGAGACCCACGCACAGACAGGCGAGCCCGGCCGCGCCCAGTGCGCCAGCCGGATAGCGATCCGACAGGCGTCCGGCAATGGGCGCGACAAGCGCAACGACAACGGGCCAGGGCGTAATCAGGAACCCCGTCTCAATCTGGCTGCGATGCAGCACGTCTTCGAAGTAGAACGGCAGCGATACGAACGCGAAGCCCTGCGCGGCGAACGCGCACACCGCCGTTACGGCCGACAGCACGAACTCAGGCCGCCGGAACAGATCGACGGGCAGCATCGGCGCGAGTCGCGCGGCCTCGCGCCGTATCAGGCACACGCCGAAAATCAGTGCGATGACAAGCGCGCCGAGCACTCGAATCGTGGGCGCACGCTGCCCTCCTTCGCCGAGCGCGAAGATCAGCGATGCAAAGGTGATCACGTTCAGCAAGGCCGCGACGGGATCGAACGGATGCGCGCCTCTGGCCGTATGTGGCAGCGCGGGCACCGCAAACGCGAGTGCAATCAGCCCAAGCGGCACATTGATCATGAAGAGCCATGACCACGATGTGGTCGAAAGGATCAATGAGGCGAGGGTCGGCCCGACGGCGACCGACACGCCGACGACAAGCGCATTGACCCCCACGCCGCGTCCAAGCCGATGTCGCGGATACAGCGCACTGACGAGCGCAATACTGACGCTCGTGATCGCGCTGCCGCCCACTCCTTGCAAAAGCCGTGCGGCGGTGAGCAATGACAGCGTCGGCGCCGCCGCGCAGGCCAGCGATGCGGCCGTGAACAAGGCCAGGCCGCCGATATAGACGCGCCTGTGCCCGAACACATCGCCCAGCGCCGCGAAAGGCAGTATCGTCGCGACCATCGCGAGTTGATAGCCGTTGACGATCCATACCGATTCGGCCGGCGTCGTATGTAGATCGGCGGCGATCGCGGGCAGCGCCGTGTTCGCGATCGCGGTATCGAGCGTCGCCAGCGCAACGGCGAGCATGACGGCCACCATCGCGAAGCGGTTCGCCGCTGGCATCGGCGCCTCGACGCCAGTTATCACCGCATTGGAAAGGTCGGACAAGATGCCTCCTCGAATCGAACGAAACATGATGTCGTCATTGTTCGACGCGCCACGCGGAAAACGCGGCGAGCTTTGATTCCCGGGAGGAATACCGGCGCTCCAGCGAATGGATTTACGCTAGAGTGGGACCGAACAACGGCTGGCGGAGAAAGAATGAGAATCGAAGACCTGCACGTGTTCTCCGTGCTCGCTGAAACGCGTAATCTGCATCGAGTTGCCCAGAAAACGGGGCTGACACAATCCGACGTGTCGAAGATCCTGCAACGGCTGGAAGCGGAATTCGACACCCGCCTCGTCGACCGCACGGGCCGGGGCGTCGAACTGACGGCGGCAGGACGCATGCTGGTGGAGCGCGCTGCCGATGTCGGTGCATCGGTCGCGCAAACCTATGCTGACATGTCAGCGGCAAAGTCCGCATCGGCGGGCAAGATTCGCATCGGCGTCGTGCCCGCCCTGCTGGAATCCGCGCTGCTGCCCATCCTCGCCCGCTATACGGCTCGCGAGAGCACCGTCTCGTTCCGGCTCTCCGTGCAGGTGTCGGCGCTACTATTCGACGAACTGAAGGACGGGCAACTCGATCTCGCGCTTTGCTTTACGCCGCAGACCGTCGCGGACGAAGAACTCCAGTCCGATGACATCGGCAGCCAGCGCTACCGGATCGTCGCGCGGCAGGGTCATCCGCTCGCGCATACGCCTGCCGATCCACGCCTGCTGCAAGCGGCAAATTGGTTGCTGCCGCTGCCAGGACATGGGTTGCGCCAGATCGTGGATCGCTACTTCCAGGACCACGATCTGGCGTCCCCGCAGGCCTTGATCGAAACCGACGCGTCGATTTCGCTGCTGACATCGCTGCTGCGCAACAGCGATCTGATCACAATGCTGACCGAACAGATGCTCCAGACCTATGCGGGACGCGATCTCGCGGCCCTGCCCTACGAAACGGCATTACTCGAAAGCAAGGTTCGGCTTTTCTATCGCAGGAAAACCCCCATGTCGCCAGCCGTGCGGCGATTTCGCTCGACGTTGTGTGAAGCGCTGACCGATTCCTGAATGCAATCGCTTGCGCTTCAATGGTCGACGGCCTTTATCGGCAGCAAGCCCGTCTGCCCATAGAACTCCTGCAACGCAAACGCTTCCTGCTCCCGCTGCGCGCGAGCACCGCGATCCAGTATCGAAAATAGCCAGATTCCCGCAAACGCTAGCGGCACTGAAACCAGCGCGGGATTGTCGAGAAACACGGGCGTATGCGCGTGATGCAGCACGTCGACCCACACCGATTTCGACAGCAGCGTCAGCAGCACGGCGGATATCAGGCCGAGCGCGCCGCCAACTACCGCGCCGCGCGTCGTCATGCCGCGCCAGAAGATCGACGACACCAGCACCGGGAAGTTCGCGCTCGCCGCGATGGCCGCCACGAGGCCGACCAGAAACGCCACATTGACGTGCTCGAAGAGAATGCCGAGGCCGATGGCGACGACGCTCAAAATCAGCGTCGCTGCGCGCGAAATGCGCATTTCATGGGCTTCATTCGGCTTGCCTCGCGCGAGCCAGCACGCGTACAGATCGTGCGAAACCGTGGTCGCGCCGGAGAGCGTGAGGCCCGCCACCACGGCCAGGATCGTCGCGAACGTGACGGCGGCGATGAACCCGTAAAACAGGTTGCCGCCCACCGCCTGCGCCAGCTTGACGGCAACCATGTTTGAACCACCCAGCAGGTCGCGCGTGAGATTGAAATGCCCGTCTGCCGCCGTCTTGAAGAACTCGGGATGCTGCGCGAGCAACGCAATCGCGGAGAAGCCGATAACAAACGTCAGCAGATAGAAGTAGCCGATGAACCCCGTTGCGATGAATACCGACTTGCGCGCCTCTTTCGCGCTCGGCACCGTGAAAAAACGCATCAGGATATGCGGGAACCCCGCCGTGCCGAACATCAGCGCGATGCCGAGCGACAGCGCGTTGAGCGGGTCCTTCAGCAGCTTGCCGGGCGCCATGATGCTGAGCGCGCCGGGATGAACGTCGACGGCGCGCCGGAACATCTCATCGGGACTGAAACCGAACTGAGCGAGCGCGGTAACGGCCATGAACGTCGCGCCGCATAGCAGCAGCACGGCTTTGATGATCTGCACCCACGTGGTGGCCGTCATGCCGCCGAAGAACACGTAGACCACCATCAGCGCGCCGACAATCACTTCCGCCATCCAGTACTGCAAGCCGAACAGCAACTGGATCAGCTTGCCCGCGCCGACCATCTGCACGACCAGATAGAACACCACGACGACGAGCGATGTGCTCGCCGTCAACAGACGGATCGGCGCCTGCTTGAAGCGGTAGGCGACCACGTCGACGAACGTATATTTGCCCAGATTGCGCAAGGGTTCAGCGAGCAGGAACATCACAAACGGCCAGCCGACCAGAAAGCCGATCGAATAGATCAGGCCGTCGAATCCGAACAGATACACCATGCCGGAAAGGCCCAGGAACGACGCCGCCGACATGTAGTCCCCGGCGATCGCGAGCCCGTTCTGGAAGCCGGAGATACCGCCGCCCGCGCTATAGAAATCGCGCGTCGTGCGCGTTCTACGCGAAGCCCAGCGCGTGATGCCGAGCGTCACGAGCACGAACAGCAGGAACATGCCGATCGCCACCGGGTTCAGTTCGACGCGGTCAGCCACCGGAGCTTCGATGCCCGACGCGCGAGCGAGCGCCGCTGTCGATGCGAGACCCGCGCACAATAAAGAACGAACGAGCTTCATGCTTCACTCTCCTGCGATGCGTTGACGAGTAGCGCGCGCATCGAAGGATCGAAGCTGCGGTTTGCGTGAAACACGTACCAGGCGGTCAGCGCAATCGCCACCGCAATGATGCAGACGCCCACGAGTACGCCGATCGTGGTCGTCGCGCCCGCATACAACGGTCGCGCCAGCAGATGCGGCGCCACCGCGACGAACAGGATAAAGCCGTAATACGTGGCGATCATCAGCGCGGTCAGCGTGAAGCTGAATCGGCGGCGTGACGCGATGAGCCGCCGGTACGCGGGGCTCGCCTGGATTGATTCGATATGGGCTTGCTGCATGCGTTTGTCTCCTGCCTGCTGTCTGTTGTCTGTTGTCGGAACGAATTGAGCGTCTCGAGGCTCGATGCAACCGCGCCGCGGGCTTCTGTCGGCACCGCTTGCCTGGCGGCGTCAGTGGCTCGCCAGCCGTCCCATCGCCTGCCGCATGTCGCACTCGAACCGGAGCACGATGTCAGCAAGCGGTTCGATCCGGTCGGTAAAGGCGAGCGACTGTCCGGCGGAAAGCAATCCCTTCGACCAGTCGCCCGTCACATAAGCGTTGCGACCGATCTTGCCCGCGACCATCGGCATCAGGTCGGCAATCGTGATGTCCGGGTTCTGTGCCTCGAGTTCCTTCACGGCCGCCGTCGTCTCGTTGCGCAGCGTCCGCACGGTATTGCGCACGGACTGCATGCACAGATCGGTATCGGTCGGTCCGGCTTCCACCAGACGGCGTTTGTAGTCGTCGTGCGCCCAGATCTCTTCGGCCACGGCGAAGCGCGTACCGACCACCACGCCCGACGCACCCATCGCGAGCGCCGCGGCAAGCTGCGAGCCGCGACCGATGCCGCCGCCGATCAGATAGGGAATGTCGAGGTGGCTCTCGGCCCACGCGGCGTTGACGAACGAGCCCACCATGTCGAGACCGGGATGTCCGCCGCATTCCGCGCCGACGATCGCCACGGCATCGACGCCGACGGCGGCAGCCTTGACCGCGAACCGGAGCGCGGGCACTTTGTGAAGCACCTT
This sequence comes from Paraburkholderia sp. BL17N1, assembly GCF_003634175.1. Classification (NCBI taxonomy): domain Bacteria; kingdom Pseudomonadati; phylum Pseudomonadota; class Betaproteobacteria; order Burkholderiales; family Burkholderiaceae; genus Paraburkholderia; species Paraburkholderia sp. BL17N1. Next base: position 1,980,549 of record NZ_RBIW01000002.1, on the reverse strand, counting down.
GACGCGAGCCGCTTTGAGCAGCGGCATGAACTCCTCAGGATTGCGCCCAGAGGTTTCGACGTACTTCACGCCTTCGTCGACGACCAGCTCGAACACCTCGCGCGTTTTCTCGCCCGGGACGAGCTTCGGCAGCATCGACACGTTGACGCCGAACGGGCCGCCCTCGCACAGTTCGCGGCAGCGCCGGATCTCGGCCCGCAGTGCATCAGGCTCAGGGAAGCTCGCGGCCGTGATGAAGCCGATGATGCCGGCACGCGAGGCGGCGGCGACATAGTCTGCATCGGCGAGCCACATCAGGCCACCGGCAACGATCGGCAGCCGCGTGCCGAACAGTTCGGTCACAGCATTCGTAAAAGCGGTTTGACTCATTGAACGGTCCTTGTGCAATAACGCGTGATCCAGCGTCACACGACGCCTTCTGCCTTCAGTTGCGAAAGCCGTTCGGCGGACAGCCCGAGCAGCGATTGGAGTACATCGTTCGTGCCTTCGCCGAGTTGCGGCGGGGCTGTGCGAACCGGAAGGCGCGCGCCGTCGAAGCGATATGGCGGCGCGAGCACATGCGTGCTGCCTGCTTCGGGATGTGTGTAGGTGGTCACGAGTCCAGCCTCTTCCGCTCGCGTCGAATTGAGCGCTTCGTGAAGGCCCGCGACCTCGCCACAAGGAATGCAGGCTTGCGTCAAACGTTCGAGCAACACCTTGCGCTTGCGCTTCCTGATCTCTTGCTGGAGTTCGGGTGCGAGTACTTCGCGGTGTGTGGTGCGGGAAATGTTCGTGCGAAAACGGTCGTCGTCGACGAGATCGGGACGCTCGATGACCTCGCGACAGAATCGCTCGTACTGGCGGTTGTTGCCGACCGCAATGACAAGCGGGCCATCCTCTGCATCGAATACGCCGTAGGGCATGATCGACGGATGCGAATTGCCGTAGCGCGGCGGATCCTCGCCCATGATCAACGCCTCCAGTCCGTAGTACGACGTGATCATCAGCCCGCAATCGAAGAGCGCCATTTCAATGTGGCGTCCCTTGCCCGTCTTCTGACGCTCGAAGAGTGCTGCGAGCACCGCCTGTGCGGAGTACATCCCCGTGAACAGATCGACGGCGGCTACGCCGAACTTGAGCGGCGGCTGATGGGCCTCGCCGTTGAGCGCCATCAGCCCGGCTTCGCCCTGAATGACAAGATCGTAGCCGGGCCGCGCCGCTTCCGGCCCGCGCCGGTCGTAGCCGGAGATCGAGCAGTAGATGAGGTTCTCGCGTCCTTCCTTGAGTTCCTCATAACCGAGGCCCAGTTTCTCCGCGCCGCCGAACTTGAAGTTCTGGATCACGACGTCGCACTGCTGTGCCAGTTCGCGGGCGATCTGCTGGCCCTCTTCCGTTTGCAGATCGAGACACACCGATCGCTTGTTGCGGTTCACGCTGTTGAAGTAAGCCGTCTCGGTCGTGCCGACGCGGATGCCCCAATCGCGCGTGTCGTCGCCGCGCTTCGGATGCTCGACCTTGATGACTTCTGCGCCGAGATCGCCGAGCACCATCGCGCACCACGGCCCCGCCAGCACGCGGGATAAATCGAGAATGCGAACACCGGCAAGCGGCAGGGATGAATCGAGGTTCGACATGACAGATCCGGAATGACAAAGAGTGACGAAGGCGCCGCGTCTAGCACGAACTGACTTCGGACGCACGGCGCAACGCCGAAAAATCGGCGGCGCGCTTATCGAAAAAGGCGTTGATGCCTTCGGCGGATTCATCGTCGCCAAGCGATTCCGCCATGTAATCGGCTTCGAGGTCGAGCTGCGCGTCCACCGTGTTTCCACCCGCGTGGCGGCACAGACTCTTGATCCGTGCGATCGCGCGCTCGGGTCCCGCCGCGAGCGATTGCGCGAGCGCCACGGCTTCCGACAGCGCGCTGCCCGGCTCGGCGAGTCGATTCGCGACGCCGAGTGCATGCATGCGTTCGCCCGTGACGGGCCGCCCCGTCAGACACAGCTCCGTCATCAGCTGCCGGGAGACGGCACCGGACAGAAACGCCGTCGCCCCGCCGTCGGGCGATAGGCCCACCTTGACGTAGGCCACGGAGAACGACGCGTTGCGCGCGGGCACGAGCATGTCGCATGCGAGTGCGATCGAGAGCCCCGCGCCGGCTGCCGCGCCTTCGACCGCTGCGATCACTGGCTTGCCGCAGTCGCGCAGCGAGCGAATCATGTTGTGCAGACTTTCGATGCCCGCGCGCCGCTCGGACGGCGTCGCCAGGCGCCGCTGCGCCAGCCGTTTCAGGTCGCCGCCCGCGCAGAACGCGCCGCCCACGCCCGTCAGCACGATAGCGCCGACTTCGCGATCGTTTTGCGCCGCTTCGATGGCAGCCGGAAGCGCCGCGTACACCTCGGCCGTGAGCGCATTGCGCGCAGACGGATTGTTGAAGGACAGCACCTGCACCGCGCCTTCGCGGTGTGCAAGGATAGGTTCGTTCATCGTGATTCACTCCGGTTCAAGGTGATGTAGCGTTCGAGATGGTGGTCTTCATCGCCCAGTTGATGGTCGATCATCACGAGGCGCTTCGCGTAGTGGGCAAGCGGCAGTTCCCATGTCATGCCGATGCCGCCGTGCAACTGGATGGATTCTTCGGCGACCTGCGCACCGACGCGGCCGATCGTGTACTTTGCCGCCGACAGCGCGCGTTCGCGCTCTACCCGGCCCGCGCCAAACGCGGCGGCCGCATTGATCACCGCAGAGCGGGCCTGCTCGATCTCCAGCAACAGATCAGCCATGCGGTGCTGCAATGCCTGGAAGCTGCCGATCGCGACGCCAAACTGCTTGCGCGTGCGCAGGTACTCGAGCGTGTGTTCCTTCGCGACGTCCATCGCGCCGAGTGCCTCGGCGCACAATGCGAGCACGCCCGCGCCAATGCTGTGCTCAAGCGTCGTGAAGCCCCCATCGCGTTCGCCGAGCAATGCCGTGTCGGGAAGACACACTTCGTTGAGGCAGATTTCGGCAGGGCGCCCGCCGTCGATCTTTCCGTAGCCGCGCAGCGCGACGCCTTCCGTCTCGCGCGGAACGACGAAGAGCGAGATGCCCTCTTCGGCGTCGGCGGCACCGCTGGTACGCGCCGAGACGAGAAAGAAGTCGGCCTCGGCGCCCAGCTGGACGACAGCCTTCCTGCCCGTCAGCACCCAGCCATTCGAACTGCGCATGGCGCGCGTGGTCACCTTCGCGAGTTCGTAGTGCGAGCCGGGTTCGTCGTGAGCAAGCGCCGCAGCAGTGTGGCCTTCGATCAAACCGTCAATCAGCGCCTTCTGTGCGTCGCTGCCAGCCAGGGCCAGCGCGCGCCCGACCATCAGGGCGCCGAGGAACGGTTCGACCACGAGGCCGCGTCCCAGGCTCTCGAAGACAACGGCAATATCGAAACCCTGTCCGCCGAAGCCACCGTCGGCCTCGTCGAAGAGCGCGCCAACGACGCCCAGTTCCGCAAAGCGAACCCACAGTTCACGGCTGAAGCCCGAGTCGCTGCGCGCCAGTTCGTCGCGCTTCGCGAAGCCGTACTGCTCGCTCACGAAACGGTTCAGCGTATCCGCCAGCATGCGGCGGTCTTCGGTATGCTGGAAATTCATCGCGATCCTCTTACAGTCCCAGGATCATCTTCGAGATGATGTTCTTCTGGATTTCATTGGAGCCGCCGAAAATCGACAGCTTGCGGTTGTTGAAGTAAAACGCGGCGGCGCTCGCGGCCTCGTCGGGGCCAATGGGTGCATCGTCATGGTCTTCGTGCAGCGCTTCTTCGACAAACGGCTGTGCGTACGGCCCCATCGCGCGGCGCATCAGCGACGTCAGTTCCTGGCGAATCTCGGTGCCGCGAATCTTCAGCATCGAGCTTTCCGCGCCCGGCACACCGCCGCCCGCTACCGCGGCGATCACGCGCAGGTTGGTCGTCTTCATGTTCTCCAGGTCGATTTCGACGCGGGCGACGCGCGCCGCAAAGAGCGGATCGTCGACGAGCGGACGGCCGTTGCGCGTCACGTTCTGCGCCGCGCGGCGCAATCGCGCCAGCGCTGCGACCGAGAAGCCGACGCCCGCGATGTTGGTGCGCTCGTAGGTCAGCAGATACTTCGCGACCGTCCAGCCCCGGTTCTCCTCGCCGACCAGATTCGCAGCGGGCACGCGCACATCGGTGAAGAACACTTCGTTGATTTCGTGTTCGCCTTCGAGCGTGATGATGGGACGCACTTCGATGCCCAGCGAATTCATGTCGACGAGCAAGAAACTGATGCCCTCCTGCTTGCGTACATCCGTCGCCGTACGCACGAGGCAGAAGATCATGTTCGCGTGCTGGCCGAGCGTCGTCCACGTCTTCTGGCCGTTGACGATGTAGTGCTCGCCTTCGTCATCGATGCCGCGCACCGCGCTCGTCTTAACCGACGCCAGATCGGAACCCGAACCCGGCTCCGAATAACCTTGGCACCACCAGTCGGAACCATCGAGAATGCGCGGCAGCCAGTGACGCTTCTGCGCTTCGTCGCCGAACTTGATGAGCACGGGCCCCAGCATATTTACGCCGAACGGCACGATGCGCGGCGCGCCCGCCAGCGCGCACTCGTTCTCGAAGATGAACTTCTGCACGGTGTTCCAGCCCGGACCGCCGTATTGTTCGGGCCAGTGATTCGCGAGCCAGCCCTGTTCGTTCAGGATCGCGTGCCATTCGGCCATGTCGTCGCGCGTGAGGCGCAAGCCGTTGCGCACCTTGCGGGAGAGCCGCGCGGGCAGTTTGTCGTTCAGGAAGCGCACGACCTGCTGGCGAAAGGCTTCCTCCTCAGGGGTGAAGTTCAAATCCATATGCTGTTTCTCTCAATAGACTTCGAAGAGGCCGGCGGCGCCCATGCCGCCCGCAATGCACATCGTGACGACCGCGTACTTCACGCCACGACGCCGGCCTTCGATGAGGACGTGACCCGCGAGACGCGAGCCCGTCATGCCGTACGGATGGCCGATGGAAATCGCGCCGCCGTCGACGTTGAGGCGCTCGGACGGAATGCCCAGGCGTTGCTGGCAATAGACCGCCTGCGAGGCGAATGCTTCGTTGAGTTCCCACAGGCCGATATCGCCGACCGTCAGCCCATGGCGTGCGAGCAGCTTCGGTACGGCAAGCACCGGGCCGATGCCCATCTCATCCGGCTCGCAGCCTGCTACCGCGAGACCCCGGAATGCGCCGAGCGGAGTGAGGTTCGCGCGCTCGGCGGCTTTCGCTTCCATCATCACGCAGGCCGATGCGCCATCTGAAAACTGCGACGAGTTGCCTGCCGTGATGAATTTGTCGGGGCCTTTGACGGGGGCGAGCTTCGCCAGCGCCTCAATGGTGGTGCCGGGACGATTGCAGGTATCCGCCGAGACCGTGACCTCACGCTGGCTGACGGCGCCCGTCTCCTTGTCGGTCACGGCCATCGTGGTCGTCACGGGCACGATCTCGTCGGCATAGCGGCCGGCGAGTTGTGCCTCCGCCGTGCGCCGCTGGCTTCCGGCGCGCCCGCTTTCTCGAACAGCCGGGCGAACGCCAACGCCGATTGCGGGACGCTTTCCGCATGTTTGAGCAGCAGCACGTTGCCGACCATCAATTGCGGCCCGGCCACACGCGCAATCTGGTAGTACGGGAAATTCCACGGCTCGATGCCGAAGAGCACACCGATTGGCTCGATATGCACGGCAGCACCGGGCGCTTCATCGAGCGCGCGCGGTTTCAGATAGGCATGCGCGTGTTTTGCGTAGTAGTCGAGAATGTTCGCCGCCGACTCCACTTCCTTGCGCGCCTCGCCCCTTCGCTTGCCCATTTCCAGCGTCAGATAACCCGCATATTCGTCGGCCTTCTCGCGCAACAGCGTCGCAGCGCGCGACACGATGCGAGCCCGGTCGCTGACCGGACGACGACGCCAGTCGGTTTCAAAAGCGCGCTGCGCGGCAGCGACTTTCGCTTCGAGCGACTCGTCGGATATATCGTCGTAGGTGGCGAGCAGTTCGCCGCTTGCAGGATTGATCGTCGTGTACGGCATGAAGTTCTCCGCAAAAAAGTTGGCAATGAGTCATCGCGTTGACAAATGCTAACACCGTTAACACGCTCGACGACCACCTTTTTTGGCCAGGAAAAACCCTCATTGATATTCATGTTAACGCCGTTACTATTGTCGTGTATCTTCTTCAAATATGGGAAGGCGAAATGGCAAAGGGATATTGGGTGGCAGCGTATCGGGCGGTCCATGACGCGAGCAAACTCGCGGCGTACGGCGTCCTCGCGACACAGGTAGTGAAAGCAGCGGGTGGAAAATTTCTGGTGAGAGGCGGCGAAGTCGTTGCGTTTCAGGCTGGCATAAAGGAACGGACCGTCGTGGTCGAATTCCCGAGCTTCGATCAGGCGCTCGCTACATTTCAGAGTGAGGCATATCAGGAAGCTCTTGCCGTATTGGGAGACGGCGCCGAAAGAGACGCGCGCGTCGTGGCAGGCCTCGATGATTGAAATGCTCGTCCGCTCCCCGCTGTGGACTTCCGGAGAACGTTTTGGCTTGTGAACAAAAATCGCTGCGTACTTTGGTCGAGCACTGGCTTCCCTCCTGCACAGGCTCGGCCCGCGATGGGCGCCAGCTGTGCCTTTACTCATTGACATTGATCAACCACCGGAGTTGGGAGGCGACCTATTCAAGTTAATGCCGGCGCTATTTTTTTGATTAAATGTTATGCTTGTTAACATACAGGCATGCGAGAGATACAAATCTGAAGAACCCGGAGCAAAAATGGACGAAGCAATTGTTCAGACAGAAATCAAAGGCCACGTAACGGTCCTTACGATGAACCGCCGACCGCACAATCTGATGGGCCCGACGCTGTATCGCGCGCTACTCGATGAATTCGACGAGGCGGTCAAACGCGGCTCGCGCGCGATCCTGCTGCGCAGCGGTCTGCGGCATTTCTCGGCCGGCGCTGAAGTGGCGCTCTTTCCGGAGCGTATTGCCAAACAAGGCAAAGCCCTGATGGATCCGCTCGAGGTGCTTCGTGGCTTCGAAAGCCTTCCGATCCCCACCGTTGTCGCGGTGAACGGCACCTGCCTCGGCGGTGGCTTCGAAGTGGCGCTCGCCTGTGACTTCAGCGTCGTCGCCGAATCAGCCAAGATCGGCTCGGTCGAGGTCGCGCTCGGCTTGCACCCGCTGCTCGGCGGCATCCAGCGTCAGGTGATGCGTGCCGGTCCGGCGCGTGCGAAAGAGCTCGCGTTGCTCGGTCGTCGTTACGACGCGGCGACGCTCGAACGCTGGGGCTTGATCAATCTCGTCGTGCCCGACGACAAGCTCGATGAAGTAGCGTTGTCCGTCGCGCAGGAACTGGCGGCCGGTCCGACCGTCGCGCATGCAGCCACCAAGCAGCTAGTACGGGTCGCGGTCAACGAAGGCGTGGCCGCTGCCGACGAGGCGATGTTCGAACTGCAAAAGCCAATCTGGGCGTCGCAGGATCTCAAGCGTGGACTGGAGGCCTTCGATAAGGCCGGCCCCGGCACCGCCGTTTTCGAAGGAAACTGACATGACCGGACCGCTCGAAGGACTCAAGGTCGTCGACTTTTCCCGCGTGCTGGCCGGCCCGCTGTGCGCGCGGACGCTAGCCGATCTCGGTGCTGACGTCATCAAGATCGAGCCGCCTCGGCCCGACGTATCGCGTGCCGCGTTCCCGAATCGCGACGGCATGTCCGGCTACTACGCCCAGCAAAATAGCGGCAAGCGCAATATCAGCATCGATCTAAACGCGCCGGGCGCGCGTGAGTTCGTGCTACGCCTGTGCGACGAAGCCGACATTGTCGTCGAAAACTTTCGAGCCGGGACACTCAAGGGTTTCGGACTCGACTACGACACGCTTTCCCGCCGCAATCCAAAGCTGGTCTATGTATCAATCACCGGCTATGGCCAGCGCGGTCCGTGGGCGTCGCGCATGGCTTACGCACCGACCGTGCAGGCCGAAACGGGATTCACGCACAACACGTTGCGGCATTTCGACAGTGCAAGCGAGGGCCGCAGATGGACCGATCCCCTATCGCATGCGGACGTCTATGCGGGCCTGCAGGCGACCATCGCCGTGCTCGCGGCGGTGCGCAAGCGTGAAGTCACTGGGCGCGGCCAGTATATCGACGTGGCCATGGCGGCAGTGATGCTGTCGATCAACGAGCGCGCGCACCTCGATCTCGCGGGTGTCGATACGGGCGCCGAACCGGGCATCCTCGGCGCCGCCGATGGACCGCATTTCGTCGGCCCCGGTGGCGAAGAGTTCGTGGCGGCGCAAAGCATCGTCGGCAGCAACACGTTTCCGAACTACTTGCGCGCCATGCGCCGTATGGACCTTGCACAGGACCCGCGTTTCAGTACCGCTGAGCGCCGCCTGCAGAACTACAAGGCGCTGCACGCGGTGATCCAGACGTGGATGCTGTCGTTCCGCGATCTCAAGTCGCTCGATGCGCAACTCGACGAGGCCAAGATCGCGATGGGGCAAATTCGTACGCTGAAGGAACTCGCCGAGACCGATTGGGCAAAGCAATGGGGTGCTGTACACGAGATTTCGGATCGTCGCGGCGGGTCGTATCTGATACACGGCTATCCATGGAACTTCTCCGATGACGAGCTTGGCATGCGCAGCGCGCCCGCGTTTCGCGGCGAGCATAACGAGCAGGTGTTCCGCGAAGCAGGAATGGCCGATAGCGAAATCCGCCATGCAATCGATACCGGCATTCTGGTCGGCGGCCCAGTACCGTCCGCAACGAAGATCGGGGCCACCGTTCTTTCGCAGGCGCGTGAGTTGCAGAATGTGACGGACGAGCTTTGATCGCCGCGATATGCGTCGTAGTACCTGTATCGACACAAGACATCGGAGGACCGAATGGAAGTGGTCAATGAAGCTCGTCAAGAGGAGGCATCGTCTGATGACGACGCCCTCCTTCGGAAAGCCTACGCTTCGGCGCAATGGAGAATACTGCCGATACTGTTTGGCCTATGGATGCTGGCGTGGGTTGGTCGTTCGAACGTCGCTTTTGCAAAGTTGCAAATGGTGGTGGACCTCCGGTTCAGCGAAACGGTCTACGGACTGGGCGCCGGCCTCTTCTTCGTTGGCTACGTGCTGTTCGGCATACCGACTACGATGCTGCAAAAGAAGCTGGGAGCACGTGCCGTGCTTGCTGGCATTGCCGGTGCATGGGGACTGACGAGTGTCGCGATGACATTCGTCAACAGCGCGCCGACGTTCTATGCGCTGAGGTTCCTGCTCGGCGTATTCGAGGCAGGTTTCTACCCCGGTGTCGTGCTGTACTTCAATGCGTGGTTCCCGGGGAAAAGGCGCACGCGCAACTTCAGCATCTTCCACTCAGGGTCACTTTTCTCGACGGTCACGATTGGCTTAACGGGTGGATTCGTACTCGATCACATGAGCGGACTGGCCGGATTTCAAGGCTGGCGATGGATGTTCTTCGCTCAGGCGGTCCCTACCGTCGTACTGGCCGGCGCTGCGTTCATGATCCTTCCCGACCAGCCCCCCACCGCCAGGTGGCTCTCGGCGCGCCAGCGTACGCTCATCGAGGACGATCTCCGACAGAACGCCGAAACGATGAGCGATACCGGCGAAGACGAACGCCCTCTGTTATTCAACCCCGCCATCTGGATCTTGAGCGCCGCCTACTTTAGCCTGCTGGCCGCTACCGCCGCACTGTTTTTCTTCTCCCCGACGATACTGCGTGAAGCGGGATTCGGCGGATTCAAAGAGATCGGCCGTGCGGTCGCTGGTGCCTGCGCATTGGGGGCATTGGGCAATGTACTTATCTGCAGCATCGGGGGCAGTGCGCAGCGTCGCCGGCTCTTCTGTGCGCTGGCGTCGGTCTTTACTGCTGTGAGCCTTTCGGCGCTCGTTTTCGTATGGCATGGCAGTACGACCGCGACGTTTTTCCTGCTAGTTCTTGGTTTCGCGGGAACGGGAGCCGGTATAACGCTCTTCTGGCAAATGTCTGTCGGTCTTCTCAGCGGCAAGTCGATGGTGGTCGGCGTGCCATTGATCAGTTCCGTCGCCAACATCGCCGGCTTCGTTACACCGTTTCTGATTGGATATGTCCGCGACGCAACGGGCACTTACGCGAGCGGGTTTATTATGATCGCCTGCGTCCAGGCACTCGGCGTCGTGGTGCTTCTTTTCGGCGTGCAACGCATTGTCAGGAAGCGACCGTCCATTGACGATGTATCGGTTCGATGTCCAATGTGATGAGAAGATGCCGGCGTGGGCGCGCAAGGTACTCGTGGCGAGCCCACCGGCAGCCTACCGAGTCATTACGCGGCTAGAATGCCCGTAGCGGACTACGGTTGTCGGCGCGCGATCAGCAATACTGCGTGCCTCTTCGCGCAGAATATATAATCGATTCCTTGTTTTACTCCACGAACGAAGGCCACGTGAGTCCCAAGTCACCTATCGCGAAGAATGCGGATTACCACCACGGCAATCTCCGCAACGCGCTCATCGAAGCGGGGCGCAGTGCGCTCATGGAAGTATCCGCACAGGACTTGAGCCTGCGTTACCTCGCGCGCATGGTGGGCGTATCGGAAGCCGCGCCCTCGCGTCATTTCTCGGGTATCGACGAATTGCTGGCGACGATCGCGGCGAGTGGTTATCGTGATCTCGCTGCGCTGCGCGTTGCGATCCGTGACAGCGAAGATACGGCGCTTTCCAAAGCGTACCGGATGATGCGGGAGTATGTTGAGTTCGCACAGCGCCACAATGGACTGTTCGGCCTGATGATTGGCCCTCGCATCGTCGCGCATCAAGCGTATCCAGAGCTCATCGAGGAAAGTAACCGGTCTTTTGGCTTATTTTCCGAAACGATCGAGGCACTGGCAATCGAAACTGGCTGGTCCCAGGCCGATCTGAAGCTGGTGACGCACGCGGCGTGGAGCATGGAACATGGTCTCGCCACGCTCATCCTGGCGAATCGCGCACCACGAGCTGACACGAAAGTCTCAATCTCAAAGCTGATCGATTTTGTATTGATGACCTTGCTTAGCGCGATCACGGCCGGTCCGGATCACCTCGAGCGCGTGATCCAGCAATGCGAACTCTCCGGAAAGAAAGCGGTGTCGCGCACGGCTCGCAAACGCGCCAAAGCGTAGTCATCGCCGCCGTTGTCCTGATGTCAAGTTTCAGTTAAGGAAGGTCTGCACAATTCATTTTCGAAGTGCCTCCCGTTCGGTTTCAGCGTGGTGTCAACGTTGAGAGCATGTTAGGGCTTTGATTGCCCAACTCGTGCACCACGCCAAGCCAGGCTTGCTGAGATTTTCGGCCTCAACGTTCTGGTATTCAGGCTTTCCGCAAAGCGCAGCGCGCCATCCACAAATTGCCCAGAGCAAATAACGTTGTGATCTGGGCGGTGTTTTTCATTAATCCCTTATACCGGGTCTTCGTGTAACCAAACTGACGCTTGAGGACGCGGAACGGGTGCTCGACCTTGGCACGGATGCCTGCCTTCAGGCGTTCGATCTCGTCGTATATCCTGTCCAGTCGGTCACCCAGATCCAGTTGTCTGCGTTTGCGGGGTCTCATCGCGATATGCCAGCGAACTGCGTCAGTCTCGCAGCGCTTCTCGATACCCTGATATCCGGCGTCAGCGTACACATCCGTTTCTTTCCCGTGCAACAAGGCTTCGGCTTCGGTGATGTCATGCACGTTGGCCGCCGTACCGATCACCGTGTGAACCGGGCCGGACTTCGCATCCACGCCGATGTGGGCAAGCGAATTGAGTGGCAAAGCGCAGCAACTCTATGCCGACTTTGTGGATGTCGTACGCGAATCTACGGTGGAGCGGCCGCTCGCGGCGCTGGCAATTGCCGCTGGCGTCGGATTCATCCTCGGGGCGTTACGCGCGGCAAATCGCTCGAGGCCCGATAACAGCCGATGCGACTGGAGAGATCGGGAGTAAGGCCATTTACATCAGGTGGCGCGCCAGGGCGCTTCCACAACGAGCCGACCTAGAGGAGTTCCGCAATGTCCATGCGTTCGAAAGTTGCGAAGTGGCGAAACGTCGGCAGATTTTGCGTCGGGCGAGCCACCGACTATGGTGAGTTGCTCGGGGTCGAACTTGAGGAGACCAGGACGCGCCTGGTCCGCGAGTTGAGCGCACTGGTTGCCCTGGCCGTCGCCGGGCTGTTCACACTGTCGTTCGTGTGCATTGCGATCATCGCGACCGCGTGGCGTACGCCTTACTTTCTCCAGGTGGTATGGGGCGTTGCCGCGACGTGGCTGGTGGTTTCAGTGATTTCTTTGCTCTTCGTCCGCGCCCAGAAACCTGGACGCTCGCTTCATCTTTTGCAGAGAGAAATCCGGAGCGATCTCGACACGTTGAAGGAGGCGCTGAAATGAACCGCACCGTTAAGGAAGGTCTGCACAACCCGCTTTTTGAAGCGTTATCTTTCACATCCTGCGCGGCCTCGGCGTTCAGATTTTTGTCGGTGAGTTGATTGCCGGAGTTTTTTCCGCGCACCGGAGCGCTCCAACCAGATATATGGCCTTCATTGGCCCGGTGTTTCAAGCTTTGCGCAAAGCTCTACGTGCCATCCATAGATTGCCCAAAGCAAACAGCGTGGTGATCTGGGCGGTGTTCTTCATCAAACCACGATAGCGGGTCTTCATGTAACCGAACTGCCGTTTGAGGATGCGAAACGGGTGTTCGACCTTGGCCCGGATACCCGCCTTCAGGCGTTCGATCTGATCGTATATCGCGTCCAGCGAATCACTCAGATCCAGTTTCCTTCGCTTTGCCGGTCGCATTGCAACATGCCAACGAACCGCGTCAGCCTCACATCGCTTTTCGATACCCAGATATCCGGCGTCCGCGTACACATCCGTTTCTTCACCATGCAGCAACGCCTGGGCTACCGTGATGTCGTGAACATTGGCCGCCGTTCCAATGACCGTATGGACCAGGCCCGAGTCGGCGTCCACGCCGATATGCATTTTCATCCCGAAGTACCAGTTACCACCTTTCTGCGTCGATTGCATTTCAGGATCGCGCGTGCCGGAGCCATTCTTTGTCGAACTGGGCGCGGCAATCAGGGTGGCGTCGACTGCCGAACCAGCCTTGAGCATCAGGCCTTTCTCCGTCAGGATTTCATTGACCAGCGCCAGCATTTGCACCGCCAGTCCGTGCGTTTCCAGCAGATGGCGGAACCGAAGAATCGTGCTTTCATCCGGCAAGCGAACCATCCCGCCGTCGAGACCCGCGAACTCGCGATACAGCGGCACGTCATAGAGTGCCTCTTCCATAGCAGGGTCTGACAAACCGAACCATTGCTGCATGAAATGAATCTGCAGCATCGTCGCAATCGGGAACGGCGGCCGACCGGTTTTGCCCGTGGGATAGTGCGGCTCGATCAGCGCAATCAGCTTCAACCAAGGCACAACGCGTCGCATCTCATCGAGAAATTCCCGCTTGCGCGTGCGCTTCGTTGACAGATCCAGACCAAGACCAAGTTGCGTCATCACACTGCTCCTCACCCAATTAGCTCTGTTTCCCAGGATAGCTCAGCAGCAACACAATGCCAGGACTTCTGCAGACCTTCCTTAACATCAGGGAAGCCGAGGCCGCCATCCTGCTGCGCATGGCGGAAGCACCGCGCGTCACGCTGCCATTGGCGCTATGCGTCGGCGCCATCGTCCTCGGACCTCGCCGGACTATCGTCATTGCCGGCCACTCCGGGATCACCGCATGGCTTGGAGGCACCGTCCGGAAGGTCTTGCTCAGCAAAACCCAGGCTGCAGCGGCAGATAGTCGGTCACGAAGTGCATGATGTGGAGTCGGCGGAACTGGCTGCGTTGCTGATGCGACGTGCCAGTGTGGCGGATCGCGCGGCAGGACGTCCGCTGCCGCACTGCGATAACGGCAGCCGGATGAAGGGTGCGACGATGCTCGCCACCCTGAAAAACCCAAGGGCGTGGCCTCGTTCAGCCGGCCCCCGGTGAGTGACGACAACCCGTTCGCGGAATCGCAACGGAAAGAGCTAAAGCCGGTTGCTTGAAGTGACGCGACAACTGGCGCGGGGCCAACAAGAGAGGACCGGCACCAAGGCGTTCCGAAGTTGAAATATCGCGCGGAAATTCGCTTGAGTTGATTCGGCGATGAAGATGCGGTCGGGCGCGTCTTCATCCCTTTTCGTTGGTGCTCGGCCGCCTGCCGGACTGATTCTGGCCCAGCCCACTTACGATCGGTAGCGGCGCGCTCAGTGTATAAAAAAGTGAGCGCTCTAGAGTGGACGCGTGCGGCCCCGGCTGAAAAGTCGCAGAACAGCGAGCAGGATGACCGCACCAATGAACGCCGTTATCAGCGAGCCGATGATGCCACTGCCCAGATGAAGTCCGAGGGCTCCCCCAAGCCATCCTCCGATAAACGCTCCAACAATTCCGACGATGATATCGACAACGATGCCGAAGCCGCCGCCGTCGACTACGCGACCGGCCAGAGCACCGGCGATGCCGCCAATGATCAGCCAGAAAATGATTCCATGCGAGACCGGGTCCATGTTTCCTTCCCTATGAGGCCGTTGAAATATCCGCCGTTGATGTGCTCTGGTGCATTACGACGGATGCTGGGTTCGCACTTTTGAAACGCAAATCACATTTGTGGGAATTCGCCGTTGCTTGCCGCTCGACTTCATCGTACGAGGCCTTGGCCGCGGATCCTGTACGCGCACACGACGGCGCCCGGACGTCCGCGGACTCAGTCGGGCACGACCGCGCAATGATCGACCAGCGCCATTTCTTTCGAAGACCGCCACAGTGCACACGAAAAAAACGCGGCAAGCACTGTTTGCATCACCTTGTCGCTCATCAATTGCGGATCGCACATTCTGAAAAACTGCACACCATCGCACAGGCTCATCAAGCCAAGCGTGAGAACGTCGGTCGGGAGAACCATTGGTCCACCATTGCGGTCCGAAATCGTGTCGACGTATGCGCCAATCTGTTCGAACCTGTTGTGCCGGAAGGCGCTAATGCGCTCCTGAAACGCGGTATCTCGGGCCGCGAGTAGCTTGGCCTCGACCCAAAGGGGAAAGCAATCGTTTTCAAGAAAATATCTGCTGTAGTGCGCGACGACGCGCTCCTTCATTTCCTCGGCCGTGCCACCCTCCTTCATGATCCCCTGAAGATTCGCTAGCGCCCTATCGTCATCGCGTCGTAGCAGCTCGATCAGCAGTTCCCGTTTGCCGCTGAAATTCGAATAGAACGCGCCGCGCGTATAGCCAGCCGCCTCAGCGATTTCCTCCACGCTTGTTGCGGCCACTCCTTTTTCAATGAACATCTTCCGCGCAGCCTCGAACAGGAACTCTCGAGTCCGTTCTCTGCGCTGTGAATGTGTCAGGCGTTCGCGTTTCATGGAATAGCGTACCGGTCGGGCCGCCATCCGAGTTGTCGCCCATGGGCGCGTGTGCCGGATGACGCGTTTCAAAATGCTTCAGTCAATAACGGATATGTGTCTCACAATTAGTGGCCTGGACGAGACTGACCTCGCCCAGGTAAGCGCTTTCGCCCAGTTCGCATTCGCACGAAGCGTTGCCGAGGTCATGACGGATCTCGACCCGGTAGATGCCGCTTCCCTTCACCAGGCCGCCGAACCTGAAATCACCGAAGCCGTCCGAGACAGTTTCAGCCAGCTTCTCGTTGCCGACGTACAGCGCCACCGCCGCATCCGTGACGCACTCGACCACGTCACCGATACGCGCGCTGACGCTTCCGCCAATGAAGCAGGTTTCCCAGCGCTCGAGGCCGCTATACCAGACGCGAGGCTTTGCGCCCAGGTTGGGCCGCAACACTTTGAGTCCCTCGCGCCGGGCCTTTTCTGCCATCGCTGCATCATCGAGTTTGACCGTCTCGAAGACGTCGGTGGGACATGACTGCTGGCAACGCGGCTGAGGCCAACCCTGGTCGAGCAAATGGGCGTCGAAGATCCACGTCTGCGGCAGTTGCAGTTCTTCATTCCAGACGATCGCCTTGTACGGGCAGGACTTCACGATGTCCTTGCGGCCCCGCGCCTTGTCCGGGTCGATGATGACGATGCCGTCGGCGCGCTTGCGAATGGCGTCGCCGCCCACCCGCATGCAAGGTGCTTCGTCGCAGTGGTTGCACATGACAGGCAGATACGTGGTCTCAACCATATGCGAATCGCCCTGAACACGGCGCAGGATACGCACCGTGCTGTCGGCGTCGGCTGCGGCGGGCGCGGCATAACCTGGGAAGTCGTTGCCGACGTGCTCGTCCCGCTCGGCAATGACGCAGTTCTGGCAGTTCTCGCAACGCCCGACTTTGATAACCAGATTCCACTTGCTCATTCCATGTTCCTCACGCTGCGCGACCGAGCATGAACGCCTCGGCACTTCTCCATTTTTCGACCTGCACCAGGCAGGAGTTGGGACTCATGCTGCTCGTGCCGGCGGTTTGAGGCCGGTCGGGGGTCAGCATATTCATACAACCGCCGATCTCGACGCGCTCGCCATCGATTTCAATCAGCTTGAATTCGGCACTTGCCTCGTACGACTTGACCACTCCCGCGGTGACCAGCGCCGAGACGTCGGCCGCGCAGATCACGGCGCCACGGTCGTTGTAGACCTTGACGAGGTCACGATGGGCAATGCCTCGAATGGCCGCATCGGCCGGACCAAGCCTCAGCAGCCAGAAGCGGTGCCCGCCAATCAGCGCGCGATGGTCCTCGACGCTATTGACCGAGGAGTTCTTGCCGTCACAGTGGGTATGGAAGCTGTAACGGCTGTGAGTGGCGATCAACTGCAACGGATAACGCTGAGCGAGGTCCGAGCGCAGCCCCTCCCACGAGGGGATATACCGGTTAAGAGGTGGCCGCTCGGGATTGTCCGCAGTGTGCCGCTTCAGCAACTCGGGCACGAACTCCAGCTTGCCGCTCGGCGTCTGCAGGCCCATGCCGAATTTTTCCGAAAACTGGGACGGCAGCGGATGGGGTTCCTGCAGGTCCTTGCGCCGTCCCTCCGCGAACCAGCGCATGTCCACCGGGTGGCGCAATTCGGGCTTCTCCGGCGGCACGACGAAATAGCCCTTGCGGCAGAACCCGCGCCACGAAATGTGATCGGGCAGATCTGACGAGTCGAAGACCCGCCTGACCCAATCCAGTTCACTGCACCCCTCGGTGAACACCCCGCCAAGGCCCAACCGCGTCAGGATGGCGGCGAAGATATCGTAGTCGGAACGGGACTCGCCCAAAGGCTCGATGCACTTGTGCTGCAGTGTCATCACGCGATGATTGACCGTGCTAAACCCGTGGTGGGCATAGCCGCCGGAATTCGCCCATTCGCCGATATCCCAGCGCTCCAGCGCGGTACATGCAGGCAGGATGATGTCGGCGAACTGGGCCTCGCCCTCCATCCAGATCGACTGGTTGACCACGAACTCGATGCTCGGATGCCGGTAGGCCTCGGGCCAGCGTCCGGAATTCGTCACCGTGCTGAAGGCGGACCCGCCGTAGCGGTAGATCATGTGGATGGGCGAATAGCCGGGCATGGGGTAGCTGAACGGCGCGAACTGGGCTTCCTGGGACATGCCGTCCCAGAGGTAGCCCGTCGCATGGCCGTTGATAATGGCGTCGGGCAGTTGCTGCCGCGGGACCATTTGCTTGACCGGATTCATGGACAGAATGTGCGGCATGCGCTGGTAATTGTTCACCGCATTGGCGGTCCACGCCAGGTCGCCGGATATGCCGCCGTCCGCGTAGCCAGGGAAATAGAAATGGAGGTCGTGGGGCACACCGGCTTCAAGGCAGCCGAAATTGACCCCCGGCTTACCCCAGCCCTGCATCGCCATCATCATGATCATGCACCGCGCCCATTGCGCTCCAGTCGCACCTCGGCCTGCTCCACCGAATCCCGCGCCGGTCATCCCCACCGCGAGATGGACCTTCCTGTTCCCCCAACGGCGCGCAAGCGCACGAACATCCTTGGCGGGCACACCGGTCTCGCTCTCCTGCCACTCGGGAGTCTTGGGAACGCCATCGGATTCGCCGAGAAGATAGGCCCTCCACTCGTCGAATCCGGTCGTGCGCGTGGCAACGTAATCCTTGTCGTACAGGTCCTCCACTGCCCACACATACATGATGGCGGTGGCGAGCGCGGCATCGGTTTGTGGTCGGACCGGAATCCAGCGCCCGCCCAGCAATTGCGCGGTCGGGTTGCAGTGCGGGTCGATATGAACGAACTCAATGCCGAGTTCCTTGGCCCACAGGCGCCGCGGCGTGCCCTCGAATCCCGCGTACGCCCCGTTGGTACTTTCTGGGTCGCAGGACCAGAAGACGATCATGTCGGCTTCCTCTAGGCAATCCTCCACTCCACCGTAGCCGGATGGCACGCCGACGCGCATCGAGTTGCCGAAATGATGCATGGCACCCCAGTACCAGCCCTCCCAGCTGTCCGGATTGGCCGCGACCCGGGTGAAGCCGATCAGGTTGGCAAAGCGGGTCAGTGCGCTGAGGTAGTAGCCCACGTTGCCCCACTGGTGATGAGACGACATCGGGAAGGTGATGGAACCGGGACCGTGAACGCGTTTCTGCCGGTTGATTTCCCTGGCGACAATGTCCAGGGCCTCGTCCCAGCTGATACGCACATAGCCGGATTTGCCCCGGTTCTGTGGATTGCGCTCGCCGTCAGGGTCGAAGTCGACCCGCTTCATCGGATGAAGGATGCGCTTGTCGGAATAGACGAGTGACTTGAGCGTCAAGGCGTGGGGTGCTACCAGGCTACGCCGTGGCGGGCTGAAACGGCGTCCGCGCGCCTCGATCACATAACTGGGCGCATCCGTGCTGTCCAGTTCGATGGGAGTCACCCGAACGACGCGGCCATCCTTGACGTAGACGAACAGAGGACCGCCGTTGGTACAGGTGGTGTAGCGGCGCGTGCCATCGCGCAGAGGCGTGCCCATCGGCAGGCCGACGGTGCGCATCATGCCCAGGGTCTGCATTAGCCAAACCAGCAGTTCGTCCTCGCCGTCGGTCACCACCTTGTAATTCTTGGCAGCGTGGATGATCTCGCCCTGGTCAGGGTTCGGAGAAAGGAATTTCAGGGCGGTGGCGACATCCTTGAAGGCCATGCGCACATCGGCCCGCGGATGCTTGCCGGCGCGCGACCGCACGCGCCCGTTCCTGAATGTGATGACGCGGCCGACGCTTTCATCCATCAGTCCGATCCAGGCCACGAGATCGCGCTCCTTCAGGCGATCACGATAAGCGGGAAAGCGGCGTGCCGTCAGGTCAAGAACCTTGGGCAAGGCAAACAGAATGGTCTTGAGGACCTGTCGTTTCATTATTCAATCCAAAGAAAAGCTTCGTTTGCTGCGCAAGCGCAGGCATGACGGCATGACTGACCGCTTCCCCGGGCGGGCGAATATCCCGGGTGAGCGCGGCCATGTCAGGCTGTAAGTCAGAGACCCGGCAACGCCGGGCTCGATTGCAGCAACATGTCGCAATCGACCGCGAAATCGCGGACCGCAGCCGGGTCCGGGTGGCGAAAAATCATGTCCATGTCTTCGATGAGCGTTTCAAATCTCTCGATTCGTGCATTGGCGATCTCTACGCGCTAGAACGTATAGGCGACGTTCAGGAAGACGTTAATGGGATCGATTCGCAGCGTCGATCTGGAAACGATGTGCGTCCCAGTTGCGGTCGTCCCGTCCAGGGTAAGGTGAGTCTTTAGCGGAACGTAACCGACAGCGGTTCCGACAGACCAGTGTTTTGTGATCGCATAATTTGCCCCGATTTCAAATACCGGATTCCAGGACGAACTGAGTGACGCGTGTGCCGAGCCGCCCGGACCAAGGTTGTCCGTGACGAACTGGCTGTTGGTTGTCCGAACCTGTGTGAACCATGTGTAGTTCACCCCTAATCCGACGAAAGGACGGAATTTCGACTGGGCTGCAAACAGGTGGTATCGAAGGACGATAGCGGGCGGGATCGGTCTCGTCGACCCGAGGGTTCCATACTTCTTGAGCGTGCCATCGCCGACCAAGTTCACTGTGAGTGGCAATCCAATAAGCGTGGCGACGCCGATGTTGTCGGTGACGTAATATTCGGTGGTAATTCCCATCGTATCCGTGGAACTCGCGTGCGCGCCGGTGCCGGAAAGTTGCTGATTCACCGTAACGCCGCCGACGCCTTCTACTGTGAGCGGCGTTGCATTTCCCTGTGGCGCGACGTGAAGCCACCCTGTCGAAAGCGTTACGCTTCCTGCCGATTGCGCATTGGCATTGCCGATAAGCGCAGCCGAGCAGATGCAGGCCACCATACCTACCGAACTGATTGCGCGTTTGTAATTCCGCATGTCTCTCCTCCTGTTGCTCTGTTTCGAACTTGTTATGAATCATCGGTGTCGCAACTGGAACTACCCGAATGATTTTTTTCATCATTTCGTATAGCTAAACACATACCACGTACTCAGATCACCCCACGCCCTGGTAAGCGTGCATGGCCAGGCGTTCCGTCTCAGGCGGGAACGCGCACCACGTACCGTCGCGGTGCCGGAAGAAAAAGAATCCAAGCGGGCCGGCCGGTAGCAGTAGCTCGATACGCACGCAGGGTCTCTGATTCGAGCGTGCGCGACTGAATCGAGTAACGCGAACCGGCGTCGAAGAAGTCGGCCCAAGCCACTTTTCGACCTGCGAACGCAAAGACCGTTCTGCTCCGATACTCATCCTCTCCGTCCCTCAACAATTAGGTGTTCTAATCTCAAAACACTGGCGGGTGTCAGTACCGCGACTTCGCGGCACCTACGCTCGATTAATCTTTAATCCGGGTGCGTGACTGCACCCATCCATGTGATGTCGCGGCTCGTGTCACGTTGCGCTGCCATGCGCATCTGCCCCTGCTGAGTCTTCCTCTCCCAACGGTTGCTCTGCCCGTGACGGCCTCGCGGCGGCCGCGATCGAAAATGCGAACGGAAAGCGCCCGAGCGCGGATGTCGCCAATGCTTCAAACGCGGGGTCGGCAAGTTCGACCTGGAGCGACATTCCGCGCGAGGCGTCATCAATGAGGCGAACGGTTGCATCCGCGACGCCAGCTTCCGCGAGCGCCGACTTCAGGGCGTCTACCGTTTCGCGCCGTTTAAGCGCTGGTTTGAAGATCTTGCCGACGCCGGTCAGTGGCATCGCATCCACGATCCGTATCCCCTTCGGCAACGCGGCGCGTTCGTTGATCTCGTGACGCAGAAACTCGGCCAGTTCCGCTTCGGTTGCGGTTGTGCCTGGCTTCAGTTGGACATAGGCGACCGGCAACTCGCCCGCGTGCATATCGGGGCGCCCTACAGCCGCGGCGATCTGGACTGAGGGATGGCGATGCAATGGTTCCTCGATTGCCGCAGGGTCGATGTTGTGTCCGCCCCGGATAATGAGCTCCTTCTTGCGGCCGGTGAGCCAGAAGTAGCCGTCAGGGTCGCAGCGTCCGAGATCGCCGGTATTGAGCCACCGCCCGCCGTCGCCACCGTCCATCCAGATGCCATTGTTCTGCTCCGGCCGCGTATAGCCAGCGAACACGTTGGGCCCCGAGATAACCAGCTGGCCGACCTCATCCGCAACGCAATCCCGAACATAGCGGCCAGCTTCATCGACCACTACGGCTTTCATTGCCTGCCCTGGAAGACGCAGACCAATCGAACCGACCCTGCGCTCTCCAACCGGCGGGTTCACGCTGCTAACGCAGGTACCTTCGGTGAGGCCGTAGCCTTCGAGGATTCTTATTCTTGTACGATCCTGGAAAGTGCGAAGCAATTCCACCGGCATGGGGGCGGCACCGCACAACCCATACTCGAGTGAACTGATATCGTGTTCGCCAACCGGAACGTCGAGCAGCGATCCGTAGAGTGTCGGGACACCGCTGAAGAAGTTAATGCGGTAATGCTCGACGATTTCCCAGAAACGATTTACAACGCCCTCGCCCCTGTAACCTTGTGGTGTGCCGAGCACGACGTGGGCACCACGCGAGAACGCCAGCAGACCTGTCACCATCACGGCGTTGACATGGAAAAGCGGCAGTCCGCAAAAAATCGTTTTCCCTGGCCCAATGCTGTCGCCGAAGAATTGACCCGCGTTCCACGCATTGGCCACCTCGTTGCCGTGCCGGCGAACCGCAATCTTCGGCAGTCCAGTGGTGCCGCCCGTGCAGAAGAATGACGAGACATCATCGCTGCTCATCCGACGCGTGCTGCTGAGCGCCTCCCCGGATTCCCTCGCAATGGCGGTGCTGAAATCGTGGATGCCGACATGTGCGGGAACGGCACCGTGCACTCCGGCAGGCCCATGCAGATTTGAACACTCGCCACGTTGAAGCATCCGGGCCGCAAGTGCCTTTTCGCCCGGCATGCGGGCGGCCGGATTCACGAGTACCAGATGCTGCAGGCAAGGGAGCTTGTGCAGCACTGCCTGCACCTTCTGCCAGAGGTCGGTTCCGGGCAGCGGCACCAGCGTGACGAGCACGCTCGCGCATGACGCGTTGAGCAGTTCGCCGATGGCGTCACTCTCAAGCAGCGGATTGATCGCGCAGACAATCCCGGCGGCTTCTCCGCCCCAGATCACAAAGTGCGTCTCAGGGAGATTCGGCAGAACGTAAGCGATAACGGAGTCGCGCTGTACTCCCAGGCGCGCAAACATGTTCGCGGTTCGCGTGACATCGCGCACGAATTCGCTGTACGTCCAGCACTCTGCGTGCCGGTGGTCGTCGGCGGTTGCAAAGAAAGAAAGTGCGGGTGCCGACGGATTAATCGCCGCGCCCCGGCAGATCATCTCGTAAGTGCTCGACGGAAGATCCGCCGGCAGTCCCTGCGTTTCGATGGCAAGGACTTCGTCCATGTTTGCGATGCCTTTCATGCGGCCTGTTCCACAACGACGTTATGCTGCACGCCCAGATCGATCGAGCGATCGTAGCTGGCGATGTGCGCCTCCACGACGTCTCCCACTCGCAGGTACTGCGGTCTTTCCTCCTGCATCTTCAGGAAAAGACGCCATTTTTCCGCGTCGGGCAGCTGCGCCGCGGCGCGTTGCTTTTCGGGCGATGGAATGCTCAATGCACAGCCGGACGGCGTGCCCGTCGCGAGCAGATCGCCAGTGTGCAGATCATGCACGCCTGAAAGCTCCGACAAGGTTTCTGCCGGTCCATAGACAAGACCCGCGGTCGTGTCATTCTGGCGGACGGTTCCGTTTACCGTCAGCGTCAGCACGAGTTCCTTCAACTTCGGAATATCGTGTTTCTCGAGGAGGCAAAGGTAAGGGCCGACAGGGCCGAACGTGCGATAGCTCTTGCCCTTGTAGAACTGCATCTGCGGAATCTGGATGTCGCGCGCGGAATAGTCGTTGACGATAACGGCGCCAGCGATGTACTCATGCAAGTTCTCTTCGGTGACAGTCTTTCGCGCCCTGATGCCGCGTTTGAGGACAAGACCGAGTTCGATCTCGTAGTCGAGGAACTGCACCTCCCTGGGCTTCACGACGGATGAGTCGGCGGGAACGATGCAGCTCGTCGCCTTCGTGAAGATCATGTTGAACTTCTTCACATCCGGATCCATGCCGGACTCGATCATATGCTGGCGATAGTTCGCGCCCTGGCAAAGGAACTGCTGGTTGTCAGTAATGGGCGACAGCCAGTCCACCTCCGACTCGGGAATCGTCGAACCGCCTAGCACCAGCAGCCGTTCGACTGGATTCGCCTCGATGAACTCGGCGGTCGTGTTGAACTCGCCGGGAATCGGCGTAATCGCGCCGTTGGCCACGATGCCCCATTGGGCGCTGCCATAGTGACTGTAATGCAGAACATGAAGTGCCATTTATCGATCTCCGGTTTCTATTGAAGGGTTTGGTTCAGGCGAAAATCTTTGCCAGCGAGCGCAGCTTGC
Source organism: Paraburkholderia sp. BL17N1 (assembly GCF_003634175.1). Lineage (NCBI taxonomy): Bacteria > Pseudomonadati > Pseudomonadota > Betaproteobacteria > Burkholderiales > Burkholderiaceae > Paraburkholderia > Paraburkholderia sp. BL17N1. The sequence continues at coordinate 1,956,634 of NZ_RBIW01000002.1, read as the reverse complement.
TCAGCGTCAGGTCGGGGCTGCGGCGCAGGTTCCTGAAGAGCGCCGCGATGCTCGCAGGCGTGAATTTGGGCTTTGTAAAACTGCGCGGCATTGTCGGCCCCCATTGCGCCATCGCTTCGCGGCTCACCGCGTGCACACCCGCCGGCGCATCCGCCGTAAAGAGATCGCCGTCGCAATAGTGTTCGTGCTTGTCGCCCCACGGGTCCTGCCAGTAGTCGAATATCTGGCTGCCCAAAATATGGCGACCGATCCCCCAAGCGTGCGTCCAGCCCTTTTCGCGCAAGACGCGCTGCCCCATGCCGACCGCGTCGGCATCGACGACTTCGTAGGCGCTATGGCTGTAGGTGGGCAGGAAGCCTTGTGCAAGCGCGAGAGTATGGTGGTCGGCCGGCTTGTCACCCAGATCGAGCCGCATGAACGCGACGACGGGCGAGCCATCGGGGAGCACTTGTACATCGCTGGGGATGAAGCCGAAATGCTGCGTGTACCACGCGCAGGTTTCCTGATAGTCGACAAGCTCAAGCACGACATGTCCGAGCCGGGCGATTTCCGGCGCGCACTCGGGCGGTCGCTGCGTCGCGTTAATCCGGACAGCCGCATCGGCGGAATTAAACGGCAATGGCGACCGATGGGATAGCGTCGAAGCCGGCGATTGGCCCCATATCGCATCAATGCGAAAGCCTGAAGGGTCGGTCAGTCGTACCAGATAGCCGCCGCCGGGCAAGGGAGACCGTTCGACGTCCGAGGCGCCCGGCAGTTTTGCAAGTGCATCAAGCTCGGCCCTGTTATCGACCTGCAGACCGAATCCAACGAACCGGGACTTTGGTGCCTTCCGGACGACATAGCAAAAGTGCGAAGCACCCGTTCCTCGCAACAGGAGGAGGTCTTCACTGAGCGACACCGTCTGTAGCCCGAAATCAATGAGAAATTGCTCGGCTTTATCGAGGTCTGGTCGGTCGAATATCAGATAGGCCAATGCCGACGCTTTTGTCGTGGGATTGGGGTGACGGCTCGGCTGTGCAGTAGTCAGTTTCATGGCAATGGGAAATCAGACGGGTCGGATGACGTATGCAGCTTCCAGGGTTCGCGCGCGGATGAGACGGCGGGGCTGCACCTGCAAGGCAAGTCTTTGGCGCACGAGCCGATTTGCATCGGCGGCCGGAGTGTCCTGGCCGATCGTCGCGTGCGATCGATCGGACCGAGGCAGCCCGTTCGACAGGCACGAGCCCGCGAAGAAATGCGGCTTCGAGGTCTTCCCAACTATCGTGTTGGGCGAGACGAAGCCGTTGCTCCCGATGGGCAATCTGGCCATGCCGCTTGACGGCGCGGCACCCGCCTTTGCTGCTGTCTCCACAGTCACTCCATCTGTCGTTTGGCGTTTGCCATGTTGTCTGTAACGCTGGCTCTCTGCCGTCGTTAGTGACATTAAAGTCATCGCTGATACTTTTGTCAATAGAGGGATTCCATCTATACATGGACGTGGGGACGCCTCGACCTGTCATGCCCGACGCCACAAATCGCCGGGCAGCAAAGCGTCCCAGCCATACGGCGCCAGTCGCCCCGATCGACGTACCGGAATATTATCTGAACCGTACAGTTTATTTTTGTTGACAGGTGCGCTCCCCATAACTAGACTGCTCGTACTGGAAAAGAGGGCAAGGGAGCGCGGGGGCATGCAAGAGAGCATGGATATTCGGAGTCGGAACCTTCAACGGTCCTGCCGCATTCGATCAAGATGACCACCCGCGACCCACAGTTTCTGGCTCGTCCACACGGACACCGCATCGCGACCGATGTATGTCCCACATAAATGAAATAGTCGCTTCGCGCGCCCTACCCCTCATCCAGACTGCCAAATGCTGACGTGCAACCATCCCATCTGTTTCCGAGATCGTCATATGACGGCAAATGCTGAGAATTTCCCAAGTCAGTGCGGCAGCCGATTTCCCGCCCGGCCGCGACCGAATGCAACTCCGCTCAGATACGTGTCGCGCGCATGAGCCAGATCTCGCCAGTGCATACTCTTCGCCACCTTCACGTCGTGCGACAAGTGGTCACCGTCATACTTCGCCTTATCGCGCTCATCATGTTCGGCCTGGCCAGCGCCGCTCTGAATGCGGCGGCGCTGCCGCCCTCCAGTCTGGACGCTCCTGCTGATGTTTCGCCCTCCATGGGCGGAGGTTCCACCACTTTGCAAACGCTCAATGCGCTGCAGAATAGACAGGACCAGATACGGCAGCGTGCTTCGACGGCAACAAGCGATGCGCAGTTGTTCGAACTGGATGCACTGAGCCGGCACGTCGCCGAAGACGTCGACAGGCTGATAACCACGTCGCTGGAGCCTGATCGCGCGAAAACGCATGCACAGCTCGACGTACTCGGAGCCGCACCCGCTTCCGAATCCGCAGCGGAAACGCCCGCAGTCGCCCAACAGCGCAATGTGCTCGCTGCTGAGCAGTTACAACTCGACGCCGAAATCAGGCAAGCGGCAACCATCAAGGAAAACCTTGCCAAGCTGAGCGCCCAGATCACCCGACTGCTGCACAACCATCTAAAGGATCAGTTGGCCCTTCGTTCCGACAGCGTAGTCAGCACCGCGTTCTGGGCACCCGCGTTCCATCCCGACGCAGCTGATTATCAGCGTCTGCGAGACTTCACTGGGCAGATCCAAAGGCAGATTCAATCGACGTGGCAAGCAGGGCATCGGGTCGTAACCGCGCTGCTTGTGCTGTTCGCTCTAGCCATCGCAACGATTGGCACGCGGCTTCTTGACAGAGCATCGGAACGGTTCTGCCTGCACCGCCTCCCGGAAGGCCGGTTACGGCGCAGCGCGATGGCGATCTCGACCGTATTCGCGTCCGTGGCGACCACTATATGTGTCGTTGATCTATTCTATTTCGCGTTGACCCGCCAACAGGCGGTGCCCGCTACGCTGCAGGGCTTCGCCAGCGAATTCATCAAACACGTGGTGACCTGCGCGTTGGTTGTTGCTCTCGGCCGGGCATTGCTTAGCACACGACATCCGTCATGGCGGTTGCCGGCCATCGCAGATCCGGTCGCTCGCGCGCTACGTCCTTTCCCATGGATACTGGCCGCACTGTTGCTATTTTCAGGTGCGGTCGAGCAACTCAACCGCGCAATCGACACGAGTCTGCAAATTACCCTCTTTACTCGTGGCGTGGTTGCGTTAGTGGTCGCGCTAACCATCGGTATGTCGCTTTTACGAGCAAACCGGGTACGCCGTGCGCTTGCCGCTGCAGGAGAATCGCCCGAGGCTCGTTCGACTCTCGCCGGGATTATTCACGCCGCCGTCTGCCTTGCCGTCGGCGCTTCTCTGATTGCATTGCTTTGTGGCTATGTTTCGTTTGCGCGGTTCCTGACCTACGAACTGGTCTGGTTCGATCTCGTACTGAGCAGCGTTTATCTGCTGACAAAGCTCGCCCATGATGTTTCCGAAAGCGTATTTTCGCCATGCCACGCCAGCGGCAAAGCAGTCGGGCAACTATTCGGACTGCAAGAAGTCCATCTTGCACAGGTGGCAACGATCCTGTCTGGCGTTCTTCGTAGCGCATTGATACTGGCTGCAGTCATCGCACTGCTCACGGGGGGGCTCGGGACGACGCCATCAGACCTGATCGACAGCATTCTCAGCGTGCTCGGCGGCGAGCGCTTACACGCGCTCAATATTGTTCCCGCCCATATTTTTAGCGCTATCTTTACCTGCGCATTATGTCTGTATCTGGTCAGGCTCGTCCGTAAATGGCTCGACACCGAGTTTCTGCCCAAGACGCAAATGAGTTCAGGTATGCGCGCGTCGCTGCTAACGGTGTTCTCCAATGTCGGCTATGTCCTCGTCGCGCTGCAAACCTTTTCTGTACTCGGTGTGAAATGGCATAACCTGGCGTGGATCGTCAGTGCATTGTCAGTAGGCATCGGCTTTGGTCTGCAGGAGATCGTTAAAAACTTCATCTCCGGACTAATATTGCTTGCGGAACGGCCGGTCAAAGTAGGCGACATGATCAGTATCACCGGCATTGAAGGCGACATCCGGCGTATCAGTGTACGTGCAACCGAAATACAACTCGCGGACAGATCAACGGTAATCGTTCCCAATTCACACCTGATTTCGCAGAATGTGCGGAACGTGACAATGGGAAACAAAACGCAGGGAGTTGTCACGCTGAGCCTTACGTTTGCGCTGGACATCGACCCAGAGCAGGTACGCGACGTTCTTCTGGAAGCTTACCTGGATCATCCATCGGTTCTCGACCGCCCCGCGCCTTCGGTGATCTTCAGCCAGTTGACGCCTGATGGAATGACACTGACCGCCACCGGATATGTCGCCAGCCCCAGGATCGCCGGCGACACGAGAAGTGATCTGCTATTTGCAATCCTGAAGCGACTACGTGCTTCGGAAATACCGCTGTCGATCTCCCGAACGGTCGTAGTCCGGGATATGAGCGGTAGCATTTCGAACCAGCAACCCACAGATCGCAATCCCGGACCGGCAGAGCTTCGGATTCCGTCTACAGTCATCGAATAGATAGTCATCCAAAATAGCACGCCTGAAATTTTTGACTTCTACAATGGCGCGAAATACGCGCAAGCTTTCAAGCCGCGTCAAGCCCTCTACAGACGTCTTGCCTTTGAACTGCCGACCAATGAGTCGTCGCACAAACGACTTGATCCCGTCCGCGCCGATCAGATAACAGGCCTTGACTGCAAGGTTGCATTCATTGCGAGATCCAGTGACGCTGCCGGGCGACTGGTTGCTCGCCGAAGGCTGCCATCTCGACAGTCACTCCATATGTCGTTCATTAGACCAGCCTCTTTTGCCGTTGACACTAACATCATGGTTGCGTACTTTGTCAATGTAGACGTTTGAATCTATACTTGGGCATGCCCAGGATCGGATCCATCAATGCCTAACCCATCAAATCGCCGGACAGCAAAGCCCGCAGCCCCTGCCGCACCGTCCCCAACACCCGTCGCAGAAGAGCGCGAGCCACGCGGGGCGCGCCGCAAGCGCGAGACGCGCGCCCGACTGCTCGACTCCGCCCTCAGGCTCATGGCTGAGAGAGGCATGGAAGGCGTAGCGATCAACGAGATCACCGAGGCTGCCGACGTCGGCTTCGGTTCGTTCTACAACCACTTTGAATCGAAAGAAGAGATTTACTCGACGCTTGTCGACAACGTCTTCAAGGACTTCGCGGACGTGCTGGACCGTGTTGCCAGTGGCCTTTCCGATCCGGCCGAGGTGGTTTCCGTCTCCGTGCGCCACACGGTGATGCGCGCGCGGCGCGACCCCGTGTGGGGACGTTTCCTGATACGCGAAGGGTTTTCAGCGCGCGCGCTGAGCCGCGGTCTTGGTCAGCGGCTGCTGCGAGACATCGCCAACGGTATTGCGGCCAAGCGCTTTGTGCTTGCAGATCCGCTGATGGGCTTTCTTTCAGTGGGGGGCACCGTGCTGTCCGTGATTGCCGCGGACCTGAATTTCGTCGCTCCCGGTGCACCCGCGTCGAACGTACTCAAGGAACTTGGGTTTAGTGGAGAGCACTTGCCCGAGCGTACAGCGGCCACGCTGTTGTACACACTCGGGATCAAGCGGGCAGAAGCGGAGAAGATCGCGGCGCGTCCGCTGCCTGCCGTCGACGAGAGGACTGAAGCCGTTTAAGTTCGAGGGCCCGGTCACACTAATTCCGACGGTTTGGCCGCCTGAAATCAGCCGCCAAGGTGGCGGACCGGGGAACAAGTCCGGTCGGCCGCTAGCGATAGAATCCACCGGCTAAAGCCTTGACACTAGCAATGAGCTCGCGCTCCTGGTCGTCGAGAGCTTCGCTGTGGCACTTCGCAAGTTCGCTAAGCGCTCGCGACAGAGCTCGGACCGGATGAGACGCCGACGGCAAAAACGGCCACGCATGGAGCAGGTAGATGAGTGGCGTAATCTCGCGGCGTTCGCACCAGCGATCAAAGAGCACGATGCACACGTCATTGGCCACGTTACGCAAGCAGGAATCGTCGTTCCCGCTGCTGTTGCAAGGCTCGGTCCCGACGATCTTGAATGTTCCCGCGTAGGTGCGGTGGCGGTTTCGTTCCATGTTCCTTCCTGTGCGCGGCGCGCCAATTCCTGCATCGGTTCAGCCCGCCAGAGCCGGGCATGACAACGCCGAGCCTCCCGTGCCGGCAGGCACGCGCGCGGGCGCAATCGTGGACACGATCGCCGACGCCGAAAATTCCCGGACGGCGTCGCCAATTTGAGTGCCTATCCTTCTCACTGCGACTCGATGGCCGTTGACGAGTGCATCGTAGCCGGCCGATACGGGCTGGCTGACTATGCTGCGGCAGGTCAATGTTCGTGAGTCGTTCGACTTGCGTACACTCCAGGTGACGTCAATCAACGCGTGTGAGCCCGGCCACGACTCAAAACGCTGCACGTCGACGGAGACCTGATACGTGCGAGCGTCCTCAGCATGACCTGACTGGAACGTGTCGGGTCGGCCCGTCGGCCGAGTCGCGGCTGCGAGCAGCGCATTGCGGATCTCGTCTGCAAGCGGCGATGCCCAGCGCTCGTCTTCCAGAATCCTGACGCGCGCCGCATCGACCTGTACGACGATCTGGCTCCTTGCCACTGAAACCGGCACCTTCGCCACGCGCATGTCGATCCAGAAGGCAGGACTGACCGTGACGCTTTCACGCGTCGGTTCCCTGTCAGTGCCGAGGGTATAGAAGTGTGCCGGCGGGGAAGCACAGGCGCTCAGCGCGGCTAGAGCCACGACGGTTGCAATACGGGCGACCGCGCGCCACGCGCGGGATTGGATGAGGTTCACCGTTGATCTCCTTTCTTCCCGAACAGGAGCGCCTGGGGATGACGTTCCAGATAATCGGCGAGCGCATTGAGGGATTGCAGGGTGCGCGTGAGTTCCTGCATGGCATCCTGGACGTCCGACTGCATGGGCGCCGTCTGCCGGAGCGTCGTTTCGGCGGTACTGAAGGTTTTCTGCGCCGCCGCTAGCGTGTCGCGGGCTTGTGGAACGACCTGTGTGTCCATGTGACCAAACAGCTTGTTGGCGTTTTCAAGTGCACCGTTAAGGTTGGCTCCGATCTTGTCGAACGGCACCTGATTCAGCTTCCTCGCAATGTCGGCTATCTGCACCTGAAGTTCGTCAAGGGTGTTCGGCACAGTTGGCAGTTCAATAGGATTGCGATGTACATCGACACTCGCCCGAGGTGCTTTCGGAAACATGTCGAGTGCCACGAATAGCTGGCCTGTCAGCAGATTGCCGGTCCGCAACTGGCCGCGCATTCCCTCCATGACGAGGTGTTCCAGCAACTCATGACCACCCTGCGAGTTCGGAGCCGGTAGCGCTTCGTTGGAGCGCCGGCTGAGCCGGTCTGGATACAGCGCCAGCGATACCTTCATGCTGAAACTCTTCTCCTTTTCGTTGTATTCGATACCGATGTCCGTCACCTGCCCCAGCGCGATGCCTCTAAGGTCGACAGGCGCGCCGACAGACAGGCCACGCAGCGACTGGTTGAACCGCATCACGACATTGAGCGGCGCGCCGTCGGGCTCGCGCATCGCGTCCGACTCGTCCGATGCGAGCCGGAACACGGCCTTGTCCCCGGCCGTTTGTCCAGCGTCCTGACCCGGCGGCGACTGGAACGCCAGGCCTCCGACAACCACCGTCGCCAGAGATTGTGTATTGAGCTTCAATCCGTTCGAATCCAGACGAAGGTCAACACCGCTTGCGTGCCACCACCGTGTATTGGTGCCGACATACTGGTCAAACGGGGCAGTGACGAAAACATTGACGATGACGCCGGTGCCATGCGGATAGAGCGAGAAGCCGACCACCTGGCCTACCTTGACGCGATGGTAGAAGATCGGTGCGCCGATATCGACGGAGCCCAAAGATTCCCCTCTCAGCGTGTACTGATGCCCCCGCTGCCCGGAAGTGACAATAGGCGGACTTTCGAGCCCGACGAACGCGGCTTGGCTTTCCGAAGACTGCCCGACGTCGACACCGATGTACGCGCCGGACAGCAGCGTACCGAGGCCCGAGATGCCGTTAGCGCCCACGCGCGGACGAACCACCCAGAAGCGCGTGCCTCGGTTCGCGAACTTTCCAGCCTGCTTGATCAGATCGATCGAGACGATGACATGCTGCAGATCCTTTGACAGCGCGACCGACTGAACCGAACCGATCTCCACGTCCTTGTATTTGACCTTCGTTTTGCCCGCTTCCATGCCCTCAGCGTTGCTGAATGTGACCGTCACCGTCGGCCCCTTGTCGGTGACGGATTTGACTACCAGCGCAACACCGATCAGCGCACAGATGAGTGGCACTAACCAGATGAGGGAGGGAATCCAGCGTTTTCGCGGCTTGATGTCAGGTCTGGGTGGCGTGGGAAGATGCATCGATCGTGGAGTGGGTAGAAAATATGAGGTTATTGAGGACTGCGGAAGCCGCTAAAGGAATTCGTTCATGGCCGTGAACCACGCGCTGGCTCGCAGCGCACGTTGTCCCAGATCAGCCGCGGATCGAACTGATGCGACGCGAGCATGGTGAGAATCACCACCGCGCCGAAGGCCAACGCGCCCGGACCGGCAGTGACAACGGCAAACGAACCGAAGTGCACCAACGCGACCGTCAGTGCGACAACGAAGACGTCGAGCATCGACCACCGGCCTACGCACTCAACGAGCCGATGCAGCCTCGCGCGTTCGAGCGGCTGCCAGTCCGGACTGCGACGGGCTGCTACGATCTGCAGCGTGAGAATCGCGAGCTTGAGCATCGGCACGACGACGCTGGCGACGAACACGACGACGGCGAGCGGCCAGTCGCCTGACGTCCAGAAGTACGCCACACCGCCGAGGATCGTGTCGTCCTCCGAGTGGCCAAGGGACGACGCGTGCATGATAGGCAACAGGTTCGCGGGTATGTAGGCGAGTGCCGCGGCAAGAACGAGGCTCGACGTGCGCGTCACGCTATCGGGATGGCGCGTGTGAAGCATCGATTCGCACCGGGAGCAGCGCTGGGCCGACGACCCCGCAATGTGCTTCTGCACCAGTCCACAGGTATGACACGCCACGAGCCCGGCGCGCCGCGCCGTCATAAGCGCTGCCGGCGCGGGCTTCAGCCCGAAGAACCTCAGCCGTCGCGAGGCGCACCGGCGCTTTACCCTGGTCCAGCGGATCTCGGTGGGTCGTCGAAGCTTTATTTCGTCCCGCGCTGACCACAGCACGCGCGGGTCGAAAGCGCCGAGAAACGCCAACATCAACGTGAGTGCGCCGAATGCAAACAGTCCTGGCCCAGGGATCACCTGCGCCATGCTGACCATTTTCACGATCGTGATGACCACGCCGAGCATGAACACTTCGATCATGCCCCATGGACGGATGAGCTGCACGACGCGAAGCATTCGATTGAAATGGCGTACTACCTTGCCAAGGCGCAGCGGAACAAGCACATAGAGAAGCGCGAGGAGTTCGATCAGCGGAAACAGGATCGCTGAGCACAACACCATCGTTGCGACGATGCGCATGTGGCCCGTCCATAACGCCCACACCGCGCCAAGTAACGTCGCCTCCGAGGTCATACCGTTGGTCTGCAGTTGTATGACCGGGAAAGCCTGCGCTATACAGAATGTGATCAAAGCTGCGACGGTGATCGCCCCAATCCGGTCGAGCGGCACGCTCGCTCCGTGCGCTCCTTTCAGGCTCGCACGGCAGCGCGAGCAACTCGCTGCCTGCCCGTCCCGCAGCAGAGGCTTGCGAAACAGCAGATCGCACTCGTGACAGGCGATCAGTTTCTTATATTCCATACTGGGAACTGGACAACCTGAAGTTGTGGCGCGTTCGATGCACGTGAAGTCCGGCTTGCCCCTTCCTGTACGTCGGCGCATTGTTATTTCGGATTGAAAACGACTGCTCCGATACCCGGCGGTACAGTCAAGGAAGAGCGGCCTGACTGGCAGGCCGCCCTCCGCGGCTTCATCGACGCGCGATCATTGCGTCGACGCTGTTTGCGGCTGGCCTGGCGGCAGTTCGCCCATCGACTGGAACAGGGCAGCGGTATCGGTCATGCGCTGGCTTGCCGCGCGCACGGCGCCGATCTGTGCGCTGAGAAAGCGCTGCTCGCTGGCATGCTCCGCTGTTGACGGCAGCGAACCCATGCGGCGGCGCGACGCGGTATCGTCGAACCCCGCCTGCGCGGCCTGTGCCGCTGCTTCAGTCGATGCGAGTGTCTGTGCGTCGTTATCCAGCGCGGCAAGCGAATCCGCGACATTCTGGAACGCCGACAGAACGGTGGACTTGTAGTTCAGCACCGCCGCATCGTAAGCATCGATTGACGCCTTGCGGTGCGCGAACAGCGCGCCGCCATGGAAAATCGGCTGCGACAGTCCCGCACCGATCGCCCACAGCCCGCCCGCGCCCGAGAGAACCGCCGGCCAGCTAAAGCCGCCGCGGCCCATCGAAGCCGTCAGCGACAGGCTCGGAAAGAGCTGCGCGGTCGCAGCGCCGACATCGGCGGCAGCGGCTTTCACGGCGGCGTCGGCTGCCTGAACGTCGGGGCGCGAACGCAGCAGGTCCGACGGCACCACGACGGGCACGTGTTCAGGCAAGCTCAGGCTGTCGAGGTCGGGAACCGCCGGCGCGTTGTCCGGCGTGCGGCCCATGAGCACCGCGAGCGCGTGAATTGCCGTGGCGCGCTGCTGGCGTAACGCAGGAAGACTCGCCGCGGCCGAAGCCGCATCCTGCGTCGACCCAAGCGCCTGCACACGCGAGACCGAGCCGAGTGCGTAGCGTTGCTGGTCCTCGTCCGCGGCCGTCCTGGCCACGGCGACGAGCCGTTCGGTGAGCGTGATCTGGCGATCGAGTGCCGCCACGCTGATCGTCGTGCCGACGATGTTTGCCGCGAGCGCGCGCCGCGCCGCCTCCAGTTGATACGCCTGCACGTCTACGCGAGCGGCGCTGGCCGCGTTCGCCGAACGGGTCGCACCGAACAGGTCGAACGTGTAGGACGCGAGAAACTGTCCGGCAAAAAAGTTGTAGCGAACCTCACTGGGGCCGAGGCCGGGCACAACCGGTGAACGCCCGCGATCGACCTGTGCGGCAGCATCGATTGAAGGCAGCGTCGATGCGCCGACCTGGGCGCGCAGTTCCTGCTGCGCGGCTGCGAGCGTGCGCTGCGCAGCCCCGAGCGTGGGGCTGTTGCCCAAGCCTTCCTCGACCAGTGCACTCAGCGCGTCCGACCGGTAAAGCCGCCACCATTGCGGAACGCCCACTGCGCCGACATCGAACTGCTGCGCGACGCCGGCCGCGGTGACGGTCCTGGCCGGTTGTGCTTCGGCACCGTAGTGCACGGGCGAAGGCATCGCCGGGGGCGCGCCGTTCGGGCCGAACGTGCAGGCCGTCAGTGCGATGGCCGCAGCCACCGCCATTACGGATGTCTTATACGAAAGGCTCATCATCAATTCTCCGCATGTTCGGCGACGACCGGCTGCACCCCGCGCTCGTCGTGCCGGACCCTGAAGCACGCCGCGTACAGCGCGGGCAGGAAGAACACGGTCAGTACCGTGGCAATCGTGATGCCGCCCATCAGTGCGGTCGCCATCGGACCGAAGAAGCCCGAGCGCAGCAGCGGAATGAGGGCGAGCACGGCGGCCGCAGCCGTCAGCATGATCGGCCTGAAACGCCTTATCGTTGCGCCGATAATCGCGTCGAAGCGCGCATGCCCTGCCGCGATATCCTGATCGATCTGGTCGACCAGAATCACGGAGTTGCGCATGATGATGCCGAACATCGCAATCACGCCCAGCAGCGCGACGAAGCCGAAGGGCTTGCCGAACAGCAGCAGCGCGGCCACGACGCCGATCAGGCCGAGCGGCGCTGTCAGCACGACGATGAAGGTCCGCGCGAAGTTCTTGAGCTGGATCATCAACAACAGCAGCACGGCGATGATCATCAACGGCATTTCGGCATTAATCGACGTCTGGCCCTTCACGCTTTCTTCGACCGCGCCGCCCACCTGAATGCGATAGCCGACCGGCAGCCTGGCGGTTTGCGCCGCGAGCGCACGTTCGATGTCGTGGGTCACGTCGATGCCCTGCGCGTCGCCGCGCACGTCCGCCTGCACCGTGATAGTCGGCTGGCGGTCACGTTGCCAAATGACGCCGTACTCGAGCGTATTGCGCACGTGCCCGAGCGAGGCGAGCGGCACTGGGCCGTTGGGCGTCGGCATTGCGAGGCTCGTAAGCTGTGCCGGGTCGACGCGTTCGGTTTTTGGCGCACGCAGATCGACACTGATCAGCTTATCGCGCTCGCGGTACTGCGTCACCGTGTAGCCCGACAGCGTCATCGCGAGGAAGTTCGATACATCTTCCGAGCTGACACCAAGCTGGCGCGCCCGGTTCTGGTCGATCTCGAACGAGATCGAGCGCTCCGCCGGCTCGTCCCAGTCGAACTGCACGTTGCGCGTACGCGGATCAGCGCGGACCTTGTCCGACACGTCTTGAGCGATCGATCGCACGGTTGCGATATCGTCGCCACTCACGCGGAATTTGATCGGGAAGCCGACCGGCGGACCATTCTCGAGCCGGGAGACGCGCGCCCGCACGCCGGAGAAATCCTTCTCGAGTTTGCCGTCGAGCCAGTGCATCAGTTCCTCGCGGTTTTCGACGCTTTTTGCCGTAATCACGAATTGCGCGAAATTCGGCTGCTGAAGCTGCTGGTCGAGCGTCAGGTAAAAGCGCGGCGCGCCCGTGCCAACAAAGTCGACGAAGTGGTCTATCCCGGCCTTACCGTCGAGCGCCTTTTCGAGGCGCTTCGCTTCACGGAGCGTCGCTTCGAACGAGGCGCCTTCCGGCAACCGCAGATCGACCAGCAGTTCCGGCCGTTCCGAGTTCGGGAAGAACTGCTGCGGCACGCGCGTGAAGGCCAGCATGGAAATCGCGAAAGGCGCGACGGTGACGCCGAGCACGACCCATCGACGCTCGACGCACCACGCAACCCACCCCGACAGGTGCCGGTAGAAGCCGGTGTTGCCGATTTCATGCGGATCATGGTGTGCACCGCCGGGTTGAGGCTTGCGTTCCGGCAGCAGGTAATAACCCAGCAATGGCACCAGCACGACGGCCGCGAACCACGAAACGATCAGCGCGATGGCCGACACTTCGAAGATCGAACGCGTGTATTCGCCGGTGCTGGATTTAGCCAGCGCAATCGGCAGGAAGCCGCATACGGTGACGAGCGTGCCTGTCAGCATCGGGAATGCCGTGCTGGTATACGCGAACGCTGCCGAGCGCGCCCGGCTCCAGCCCTCCTCCAGCTTCACCGCCATCATTTCGACGGCGATGATCGCGTCGTCGACGAGCAGGCCCAGCGCGAGCACGAGCGTACCGAGGGAAACCTTGTCAAGCCCGATATTGAACATGTGCATGCAAAGCGCCGTCACCGCCAGCACGATCGGAATCGTGATCACGACGACCATGCCCGTGCGCAATCCAAGCGAGACGAGGCTCACGACCAGCACGATCGCCACCGCTTCGCCAACCGATCTCACGAACTCGTCCACCGAGTGCTTGACCGCGTGCGGCATGCTCGACACCGGCGCGAGTTTCAGACCCGCCGGCAGCGTGGCCTGCAGTTCGGCGGCTTTTGCGTCGAGCGCCTTGCCGAGGTCGATCACGTCGCCGCCCTTTTGCATCGTCACGCCGATGCCGAGCACCGCCTGGCCGCCGACGCGCATCTGGGTCGCCGGCGGGTCGTCGTAACCGCGCGTGACCTTCGCGATGTCGCCCAGCCGGAACGTGCGCCTGTTGATGGTGATGAGCATGTCGGAGAGCGCCTGCACATCCTTGAGCGCGCCGCTCGGCCGCACGAACACGCGGTCGTCCGCGGTCGTGATGGTGCCGACGGGCGCCACGGCATTCTGTGCGTCGATCGCCTGCGCGAGCTGCTGCGGCGTGATCGAAAGCCGCGTGAGCTGCGCATTCGATATCTCGACGAAGATGCGCTGATCGGGGTCGCCAAAATAGTCGACCTTCGCCACCCCGGGTACGCGCAGCAGGACCGTGCGCAGCTTGTCAGCGTAGTCGTGCAGTTGCGCCGGCGAAAAGCCGTCGCCTTCAAGCGCATAGATGTTGGTGTAGACGTCACCGAACTCGTCGTTGAAAAACGGGCCGACCGCGCCCTTCGGCAGCGTCGCGGCAATGTCGCCGACCTTCTTGCGCACCTGATACCAGGTTTCCGGCACTTCCTTGACGGGGGCCGAGTCCTTCATGGCGAAGAAGATCATCGACTCGCCCGGGCGCGAGTAGCTCTTGATGTTGTCGATGTTCGGCGCGGCCTGCAACTGGCGGCCGATCCGGTCAGTGATCTGTTCCTGCACTTCGCGCGCAGTCGCACCAGGCCAGTAGGTCTTGATCACCATCGTGCGGAAGGTGAACGGCGGATCCTCCGACTGCGCGAGTTTCGTATAACCGATCACGCCGAAAAGCGTGGCGAGGCCAATCAGAAAGATCACGAGCTGCTGATGACGCAGCGCCCAGGCGGAAAGATTGAAGCCGCTTTCGCCAGATCTGTCTTCGCCGGAAGACGGGACAGGCGCGCTCTTGCGCACGGATTCATCGTCGCGTGAGTTCATGACGGGGAATCCTCCGGATGCAGCGGCGCCACCACCTGCACATGCTGGCCTGTGCTCACGGCGTGTACGCCCTGCACCATGACTCGGTCGCCGTCGTGGAGGCCCGATGCGATGGAGACCGTGCGCTCCTCATATCGCTGCACCGTCACAGGGCGCAGCTCGAGCGTATCGGTGCCGGCACGCACCACCCAGACTGCGGGGTGCTCGCCTTGGTGAAAGAGCGCCGTCACAGGTATTGTGAACGGCTGTGCGGCTGCCGCATTGCCGACGGCATTGAACGCAACGGTCGCGGTCATGCCGGGGCGCACTTCAGGGCTGGGCGCGCTCAGGGTGAGCTTGATGCGCCATGTCCGGCTTTGCGGATCTGCGCTGGGCGAGACCTCGCGCACGCGAGCTTCGAACAGCTTGCCGGGTAGTGCGGGCAGGCTGACGCGCGCCATGCTGCCGACTGTCACCGAGCTAAGCGTCTGCTCGGCAGCGTCGCAGATGATATCTACGTCGCCTGTCCAGTCGAGGTGATAGATGGATTGGGTTGCCTGAACATTCTGGCCCGTGTCGGCGTCCTCCGACGTAATCACGCCGTCGTGGTCCGCTGTCAGCGTCGCATAGCGCAGATTGTCCGACGCGAGCGCCATCTGCGCGAGCGCCGAGTCGCGCTGCGCAGTAGCGGATGCGTACGCGTCCTGCGTCTGTTCAAGCTGCGCAGGTGCAATCAGGTTTGCTTGCGCCTGCGCTTGATCCCGATTGAGCTGCTGCGTCGCGTAGACAAACCGGTGTTCGGCGGCATCGAGTTGCGCCCGCGCGTTCGCCAGATTACTGCGCAGATCCGTCGGATCGAGGAGCGCAACGGTCTGCCCCGCCTTGACGACGTCGCCGAGACGAAGGCGCCGTTCGATGATCTTGCCGCCCACCCTGAACGAAAGCGCCGTGGAGTAGCGAGCCTGCACCTGAGCCGGCAGCGAAGCACTTACCGTGCGCCCGTCAGCGTGCACGGCCACGGCGACTACGGGCTTCGGCTCCGGAGCGGCGGCTTCGCGCGGGTGGCATGCCGAGAACAGGACCGCGCAGCAGGCCGCAAGCGCCACGCGTGCGCATTGCAGAGATTGGACGAAGGAAGGTAAGAAGCAACGCGCGGGCGCCTGCGCGATAAGGCCGGAATGTTTCACGATGTTCACAAGACGGGCAATAACCCAAGTAAGAAAGTTTCCTCATGCGGTGCAAACCTGAAGTGCCAGTAAGCACAGTTTGCTATCAGCGAGGACCTACAAAACCAGCTCTGTTGATACGTTAGTTGTCCTTCTTTAGACGTACATATCGGGGTACGCCACCCGGGTACGACTCACGCTGTCAGTGGTCGACGCCGCGCCCGCTTATGCCTAGGCCCAATGATCTGCCAGCCTGTCAGTTTCGCCCGAAGACTTGGCGAGACCGGAAAGGCATTTTTTCGCTCCGTCGCCATTAATCAGCTTTGCGTACGTCCGGTTGCGGGGCGGCCGGAATGAGATTAGACCCATTACTGATAGACTTGTCAACCATGACATATGAATCTAGAATCTGAAAATCGAACAAATAAGATTACGGAGCCGACATGCCGGACGCCCTAAACCCGCGCACCAGGCGCGCACGCGCGCTCAAGGCGCCAATCGCATCTCGCGACGCCGTCAACGGGAGCTTCCCGCGCGGCGCCCGTCGCAGCCGCGAGACGCGCGCCCGCCTGCTGGACGCTGCGCTGCAACTGGTGGCGGCCAATGGCTTGAGCTCCGTGACCATTAACGAAATCACCGCGGCAGCCGACGTCGGGTTCGGCTCTTTCTACAACCACTTTGAGTCAAAGGAAGGCATCTTCACGGCGCTGATCGAATGGCTGTTCGAGGAATTCGCAAATTCGCTCGATCGCCTCGCCGCGGGGTTGTCCGATCCGGCGGAAGTGATCGCCGTCTCAGTGCGCCATACGCTGTTGCGGGCCCACCGCGAGCCGGTTTGGGGGCAACTTCTTATCCGCGAAGGCTTGTCGCCGCGCGCGCTCAGCAGGGGTCTCGGCCTGCGCCTGCTGCGCGACAGCGAGAAGGGCATTTCAGAAAGGCGCTTTGTGATCGCGGATCGGCTCGTGTCCGTTATCTCCGTGATCGGCACGGTGCTCGCGGGAATTGCCGGCGAACTGCAATTAGCCCTCTCGTCGAAGCGCACAGTTCGTGCGCGAAAAGCGCTTCGCTCGAAGGAGGAGAAGTTTGCGCAGCGAACCGCCGCCATCGTGTTGCAGGCGTTCGGTCTCCCACGTGTAGAGGCCGAGCGCATCGCACGACGTCCCCTGCCCAGCGTTCCCGCCGGTCAGACCTTGCCGTGAAGGCGCGACTAGCGCGAGCTTTGCGCCCCTTCGCATCTGTGGGCGCACGGCCAAGATACAGAATCGGACGGTAGGCGCGATCGCACCGCACATCTGATCAGACGAACGTGCCGCCGGTCAGATCTGGTAAAGGGCGCTCACGAGATAGCGGCGGCGCAGTTCCCGCAATGACGATGCGAGGATGGCGCTGACCGGCAAAGCCAGCAGCGCACCGAAGAATCCGAACAGCCGCCCAAAGCCGGCACGCAAAGATCTCCGCAAAGATGATCGAGTGGCTTTCGTCGCTGGGTCGAAGTGTCGGCGGAAGACACCGTCTTAACCGCGGGGACCCGGCGATGATGCGGTCGCCCGCCGGCGCATCCGTCAGATTCGCGTCGCAACTTTAGCGGCGCTGCGAGTCATCCTGGCATTACCCTGTTGACGTGACGGGTCTTGCGGTGTCGCCGGCGTGCGGGTGCCTATCTGCGAACGCCCGCCGGGTCGCCCGGCGACCTAAATCCACAATGGAGGCGCCTTCGGATGGGGCTGCGGCATCATCGCCGGTGCAGCCATCGCGGGAACGACAATCGCAATGACCCGAGGTGTCGGCATCACGATCGTGGAGCAACCGCAGACCATCGCAGCGAGCGGGAACTGGCACAGCAAGGCGAAAAAGAAGCGCGATCGTCGCATCATTCCTGCCACCGATGCAGCGAATCGTTCAGGTTTTGGTCGAACAGTTATGGGTGACATCTCCGCGGTTGATGCAGCGTGCGCTGGCGTTGGGGCGACTCGTCTACGCCATTTCGTGGACGGGTCTAAATATGATGACAATATCATATTTGATTATTAACATCGCCGTAGATTTAAAAAAATGCAAGCGCGCTGCACCGGCGGTCGCAATGCGCCGCGCGCTGCGTTGCCGTCCGGCTCGCGGACGGCGGCAGACGCGCTGAGCAGTCAATGCGTGAGGACGCTCGTCTGCGCGGCTAGGCGCTCGACCTCGAGTAGCGCCTGGCCAAGCACATCGATAGCCCCATTCGTGGTGGAGGCCGTAGCAGCGCTGCGCAATGCATGCTGAACGACTTCATGAATGACTTCCGTGTTCGATGAACCGACCTGGAACATGTTTTGGTGTGCCATAAGCATTCCTGCGTAAATAGCGAAGTGTGTATGAGTGGATGCAGTATAAGCAAAGCGCGCCATCATTCGACGCGCGCAACTATGAGTTGCGAGATCTTCAATACACGGGGTTTGCGTGAACCGCGAATCGCGGGCAGCAGAACAACAAGCGGACGCTATTCCCGTACTCACGTCCGGTCTTATTAACGAACCTCTGTCGAGGCGTCCACGCTCGATCCGCTGATATCGTTGACGTGACGCCCAGTTTGAAACCGCCGAAGCGACTACGGTACGTGTCATTCAGATGGTCCGCAGCGTCCGTGCCTTCGGACACGGTATAGAAGCGCGCGGCACTTCAGGGCAATCGGCTGCGAGGCTTGCAGCGACGGCAACTCTCCGTTGCTCCGGGGGATGCTTGTAAGCAGACGGTAACTGACTAAACTGGCACCAACGAACTGGCAAACAGCACTCATGCCTCGCCAGACCGTTGTTCCCCAAACACCGCGTCTCCTGCACGACGCTCGATATGGAGTCTGATCATGCAAAAGTCGAAGACCTTCCTCCCCGCCCCTGTTGTCGCCTCACTCCTGTCCTTCTCGACCGCCGCATTCGCTAACAGCGATGCTCCCCAAAAGTATGAGCCAGCGGCTGCGCAAACGGTTCAGCGTAAAGCGGTTGAGGGTCAAACGGTCGGCTACCACGACCGCACGAGCGCCGCTACACGACATGCAATGGACTTTCAGGCGGTGTTAGCCCGCGTAGAAGCCCAACGGCAGGCGTTCAACAACTACGGCGGGGTGGATAGTTCGTCCGCTTCCCGCCCCTCAGACAACGTAGCGTCGAATCGATCCGTCGACTTCAGTACCGCAACGGCGCCCTGGCGTTACAAGGCAATCCTGGCCGCGCGCTGATACGGCCTGCGGCTGCCAATCGCATCAAATTCAGGACAACCAGCTAGAAAAATTGAAATGAAAAAGACCTTCGCCGCACTGTTCGCATTCCTTACCAGCACATCTGTGCTTGCGCAAAGCAATCTGCCGCAGCAATTCCCATCGCAGCAGCTTCCCTCCACCGGACAGTCCCCCACGAAGCAGCTTTCACAGGGTGGGCCGCAGCTTCCGCACCCTCCACAGCTTCCGCAACTTCCGAACCAGCTTCCGACACAAGCGTCGACCCAAGTACCGACCCAGCTTCCGAAATAACCCGTATGGCCGCGCAAGCGCCGCAACCATACCTGAGAGACTGGCGATTGTCGCGCCTACCCCGATCCTGTTCGTCGCGGTCGGCATGCATGCGATGCATGACGGTGTTTGCCATATGACGTCCGCAACTCGCTGGCCGCGACACCGTGGCTGGTCGAGCAATAGACTGGGGGTTGGGCGGAGCCGCCCACCTGGCGAAACGGTGGCGGCTCGCCTGCGATCTCCCGAGTTCCGCGACCGTCGAGGCGCCTGCCTATGCGACGTCACCTTTGTCCGTCGGCCCATAGGCGGCCAGAAACACGTCGACCGCTCTTTGAACGACTTTGGCGACGTTGCGGGAACTGGTATCCGCCGGCACACCCAGCAGGCAAAGTTCCAGCAACTCCGCTTCATATAGCCCGCGCAGATGCGCGGTCGCGACGTCTGCGTTACAACTGCGCAGCTGCCCGCCGTCAATCGCCTGCTGCAGGAAGTCAGCCACCATTTGCCAGCCGACCTTCGGCCCGCGGTCATAGAACAGGGCGCCGGCGTGCGAGCGGCCGCCTTCGTGATTTGCTAGACGGCGCACCGCCAGTATCTGCGGCTTGAGCGTGGCGGCGAGATAGTGCTTGCCGAACCTCAGCAGTGTCTCGCGAATCGGCAGCGAGGTTTTGAGTAGCTCCGTCGCTACTTTGGCTTCCTCCGCGGCGGCCATCATGACGTCCGCGAACATCAGATCCTTGGACTCGAAATAGCTGTAGAGCGTGGCTTTTGATCCGCCTGCCCGCGCCGCGATCTCGGACATGGATGCCCGTTCGAACCCCACTTCGCAAAACACCTGGAACGCGGCGTCGACGATCGCCTGCCGCTTTTCTTCTGTCTTCACCCTCATTTTCAATGCCCTCCTTCTCTCTGCAAGACCGATCAACGACATGGCCGGCGGCGACACCGTGACCGGCCTTCGACTTCCAATGGTGTGATCTTATCATATCTGAACCGTACAGTTTATTTCTGTTGACAGGCAAGATCCGCATAACTAGACTGCCCGGTATCGTAAAGGAGCGAAGGGAGCAGGAGATCATGCAAGAGAGCACGGACATTCGGAGTCAGGTGAAACCGGTGAGGCTGGCCGTCGCGTTCGCGTTCGCGATAGTGGTGAGCGCTTGCGCACAACTGCCCGACATGCCGCAGAAGCCGGTCACGAAAGACATCAGCAGCTATGAGACTGCGCAGAGTCTCAGTGCGGTCGGCGGCAAACAGGGCAGCTCGGCGTCAGCGTGGCCTACCGATCAGTGGTGGCTCGGCTACAACGATCCGCAACTGAACGCGCTGATCGGAGAAGCGCTCCAGGATGAGCCGACACTGGCGGCCGCCCAGGCGCGGCTGCATAACGCCGAGGCGTCGGCGCAGGTGGCCGGCGCGGCGCTGCTGCCCGAAATCGACGCGGACGGCTCGGTCCAGAAGAAAAAACAGAGCTACAACAACGGTATTCCCTCGGATTTCGTTCCCCACGGATGGCGCCCCTACGGCAGCGCCGAGCTGAATTTCAACTACGAAATCGACTTCTGGGGCAAGAATCGCGCGGCGCTGGCCGCCGCTACGTCGGAGCTCGACGCCGCACGCGCCGATGCCGCACAGGCCCGCATGGTTCTCTCGGCGTCGATCGCGGCAGCGTATGCCGACCTCGCGCGTCTGTTCGCCGAACGCGACAGTGCGCAGGCGGCACTGCAGGTGCGCACGCAATCCGCACAGCTGTTCCGGGAGCGTTTCGCCAACGGGCTCGAAACGCAGGCAGGTGTGAAGCAGGCGGAGTCGAAGCAGCAAAGCGCGCAGGCCGACCTGCTCGCGCTGGATGAGTCGATCGCACTCGAGCGCAACCAGATCGCCGCGCTGATGGGCGCCGGTCCCGACCGCGGCCTGCGCATCGCACCGCCGGCCGTCGATCTGACGCAGCCTGCCGAGATGCCCGCCAACCTTGGACTCGGCCTGCTTGGCCGCCGCCCGGACGTGGTCATTGCCCGCCTGCGCGTGGAGGCGGCGGCGAAGCGGATCGACGTCGCGCGAGCCGGGTTTTATCCCGACATCACGCTCGGCGCGTCGATCGGCTTCCAGTCGCTTGGCCTGAACATGCTGACGAATGCGGCTTCGCTGGCCGGCAACTTCGGTCCGGCGATCACACTGCCCATCTTCAATGGCGGACGTTTGCGCGGCGAACTGCGCGGCGCGCGGGCGACTTACGACGAGGCGGTCGCGAACTACGACGAAACGCTGACGAAGGCGCTGCACGACGTGGCCGACGTGGCCGCAAGCAAACGCGCGCTGGCGGACCGGCTGCAAGCGACGCAAGCCGCCTATGACGACGCAGCCCAGGCGCACCAGGTCGCGCTCGATCGCTATCGCGCCGGCCTTGCCGGTTATCTCGAGGTGCTGAACGCCGCCGACACGATGACCTCGGCACAGCGCCAGCTCGCCGATATCCGCTCGCGCACCTTCTCGCTCGATGTCGCGCTCGTGCGCGCTCTCGGCGGCGGATATCAGGCCAGCACGCCGGCCGCGACCGACGCAACCCATCCCAACAAGCAAAGCTGATTTCAAGGACTCCGATCATGTCTGAAACCCAATTCGTCAAAACCAGCGAGTCGCTGATGCCGGACTCGCCCGCTTCCGCTGCTTCCGCTGCTCCCGCCGATACCGGTGCCGCGGCCCCCGCTCCCCCTTCGAGCCGCAAGAAGCTGTTCGCGCTGCTCGGCGGCGCCATTCTCGTCGCCGGTCTCGCCTACGCAAGCTACTGGCACTTCATCGCGTCGCACCACGTGTCGACCGATAACGCCTATACCGCAGCCGAAGTCGCGTCGATCACGCCGGCGGTGAGCGGGATCGTCAGGAGCGTTCCGGTCGTGAATACACAGCAGGTACATAAGGGCGACGTATTGGTGGTCATCGATGACACCGACGCAAAGATTGCACTCGCGCAGGCTGAGGCCGATGTGGGCCGCGCCGAACGCAAAGTTCGCGGCTATGTCGCGACGGATACGCAACTGAGCGCGCAGGTCAGTGCGCGCTCAGCCGACCAGACCCGGATGGCCGCGCAGATCGCATCGGCCCAGGCCGACTTTGACCGCGCGGCGATCGACCTGCAGCGCCGCGAAGTGCTAAGCCACACCGGGAGCGTATCCGGTGAAGAGCTGAGCAACGCGCGCGCTGCGTTTGCCACCGCCAGGGCGGCGCTCGACGCAGCCCGCGCTGCGGCCTTGCAGGCGAAGGCAAGCCGCGACGCCGCAGTCGGCTCGCTCGAGGCGAACAAGGCGCTGATTGCGGACACGACGGTCGAAACCAATCCAGAGGTCCTGCTCGCACGTGCGAAGCGCGATCAGGCACGCGTCGATCTCGAGCGCACCGTGCTGCGCGCGCCGGTCGACGGTGTCGTCGCGAGCCGCCAGGTTCAGATGGGGCAGCGCGTTCAGACCGGCGCGGCGTTGATGTCGGTCGTGCCGATCGAATCCGTCTACGTCGATGCCAATTTCAAGGAGACGCAGCTCGGCAAGGTGCGCATCGGACAGCCGGTGGAACTGGAGTCGGACCTGTACGGCAGCAAGGTCGTCTATCACGGCAAGGTCGCGGGCCTGGCCGGCGGCTCAGGCTCGGCGTTCGCAATGATTCCCGCGCAGAACGCGACCGGCAACTGGATCAAGGTGGTGCAGCGCCTGCCGGTGCGCGTCAGGATCGATCCGGCCGAGCTTCGCGCGCACCCGCTCGGCATCAACCTGTCGATGGAAGCGACGGTCGACACGCGCGGCGGCAACGACGCGCCCGCTCACTAAGGATCCGCCGCCATGTCTTCCAGTCAGGTCAATGACATCGCATTGCCGCCGCTGTCCGGCCCCATGCTGATTCTCGCGGCGGTGATGATTGCCGCCGCCAACTTTGTCGCGGTGCTGGACAGCACCATTGCGAACGTGTCCGTGGCGACCATTTCCGGTGCACTCGGCTCCTCGACGAGCCAGGGCACGTACGTCATCACGTCGTATGCGGTGGCCGAAGCGATCACGGTTCCGCTGACCGGCTGGCTCGCGAGTCGCTTCGGGACGGTACGCGTGTTCATCGCGGCGCTGGTCATGTTCGGACTGGGTTCGGCACTGTGCGGAATGGCGACGTCGCTCACTACGCTGGTGCTGTTCCGTGTGCTGCAGGGCCTCGCGGGCGGCCCGCTCATGCCTCTCTCGCAAACCCTGCTGCTGCGCATCTTCCCGAAGGAGAAGACGGCCGCTGCGCTCGGCCTGTGGAGCATGACGACACTGCTGGCGCCGGTGATGGGGCCTGTGCTGGGCGGTGTCATCTGCGACGACTACCACTGGTCCTACATCTTCTTCATCAACGTGCCGGTGTCGCTGATCTGCGCATACGCCGGATGGATGCTGCTCAAGCGCTATGAATCCGAGAAGATACGGATGCGGATCGATACTGTTGGCCTAGTGTTACTGGTCATCTGGGTCTCGGCGCTGCAGATCATGATCGATGAGGGCAAGGATAAGGACTGGTTCAGTTCGCTCGAAATTCGCGTACTGGCGGTGACGGCGGTGATTGGCTTCCTGGCTTTCCTCATCTGGGAGCTGACCGAGCGTAACCCCATCGTCGATCTACGGGTGTTCCGCCATCGTGGCTTTGGTGCGAGCGTGGTCACCATGACGCTGGCGTTCGGCGCGTACTTCGGCGCCACCGTGCTCACGCCACTGTGGTTGCAGAGCAATATGGGGTACACGGCCACGTGGGCCGGCTACGCGACGGCGACCACCGGCATCTTCGCGGTCGTCTCCGCGCCGCTTGCGGCCAAACTGTCAACGAAGTTCGATGGACGCTGGCTCGTGTTTGCCGGCGTGATGTGGCTTGGCTCGGTGACGCTGTTCCGCACCCATGCGAATTCGGATATGGACTTCTGGCAGGTGGCGTTGCCGCTGTTGCTGCAAGGCGTGGGGCTACCGTTCTTCTTCGTCCCGACGACGAGCCTCGGCCTAAGCAGTGTCGACGAGCCCGAAACGGCTTCGGCAGCGGGACTAATGAGCTTCTGCCGGACCTTCGGCGGAGCGATCGCCACGTCGGTCGTCAACACGTTGTGGGAGAACAAGACCAAGTACAACCGCGCGGAGCTGTCCGGCCTCGTCGACCAGGCCGGCCACTTCACGGCCTCGCTGACGGGCTCCGGCTGGAGCGGACATCAGGCGCAGGCGCAGATCAGCAACATGGTCGAGTCACAAGCGGTGATGCTGGCCACCAACCAGCTTTTCTTCAGCATCGCATGCTGCTTTGTCATTGGCGCACTTGCGATCTGGATTGCGCCCAAACCAACGCGTGTGGCCGATACGTCGCAGGCGCACTGAGCGCGGGGGGCGCGCGTGCGCGCCCCGCTCATTTGAATGGCGACACTGATGACCCTGCCCGATACGCCGCAGTCTTTTCTGCGCTGTCAGTTGCGGGTCACCCGAATACGACTCTCAACCATGCCCCTGACCTCCTATCAACGCCAGGCTCTCGTCTGGAGCGCCATCGCCTCTGGCCTCGGTATTCTTCTATGGATCCTGCGACCGGTTCTCACGCCATTCCTGCTCGGTGCGCTCGTCGCGTACATGTTGCAGCCAGGCGTCGAGTGGCTGGTGCGCAAGCGTGTGCCGCGTACGGTGGCCGTGCTCCTGATGATGCTCCTGTTCGCATCACTCCTGACCCTGCTGCCGCTGCTTGCGTTCGCCGTGATCCACAAGGAAGGACCCGAGCTCGCGAAGAACATTCCCGTCTTCATCGCCGGCCTGAACGCGTGGCTGCAACCGAAACTGGAACTGCTGGGCGTCAGCTACTCACTCGACCTGCCCGCAGTCCGCCACCTGCTGACGGGCGACACGATCGGCAACGGCCAGACTGTCATACTCGCCGCCGGGCGGTACGTGCGTACAGGCAGCAACGTCGTGCTTCCTGTTGTCAGCAACCTCATACTGGTGCCGCTTGTCCTTTTCTATCAGCTTTACGACAGGCACCAGATATTCGCGCGGATGGAAAGTCTTGTACCGCGGCGCTGGGTCTGCAAGGTCCGGGGACTCGTGACCGAGATGGACCACATGTTGTCGCAATACTTGCGCGGCCAGTTGCTCGTGATGGGCGTGCTCGCCGTGTTCTACCCGGTAGCGTTGACTCTGGCCGGCCTCGATATTGCGTTGCCCATCGGACTCTTCACCGGCTTCGCGGTGTTCATCCCCTACGTGGGTTTCGCCCTGGGACTCGCCTTTGCCCTTCTTGCCGCGCTTCTGCAATTTGGCGGCTGGTACGGCATCGGCGCAGTCGCAGCCGTGTACGGAGTTGGGCAGGTTCTCGAAAGTTCTTTTCTTGTTCCCAGACTCGTGGGTAACCGCATCGGTCTACACCCGCTCGCGGTGATCTTCGCCCTGCTTGCATTTGGCGAACTTTTTGGCTTTTTTGGCGTGCTGCTCGCGCTGCCGGTCAGTGCGATCCTTGCGGCGCTGCTGGGCGACCTGCGCCGCCGCTATGTGGCCAGTGCGCTTTATAAGGATTGACCGCCGGATTGCCCTGGATGCCGATCTGCCGCCCGGACAATGCGGGCGGCAGATCGATGATCAGTGCGTGGTTTGTGCGGCGTCCGTCGGCCCGTACGCGGCCATGAACACGTCGACCGCTCTCTGGACGACCTTCGCGATGTTGCGGGGGCTGGTATCGGCCGGCACGCCAAACAGGCAGAGCTCCATCAGCTCAGCCTCATACAGCGTGCGCAGATGCGCTGTCGCGATGGCTGCGTTACAGTTGCGCAGCTGCCCGGCGTCAATCAATTGCTCCAGGAAGACAGCCACCGTTTGCCAGCCGAGCTTCGGCCCGCGCTCATAAAACAGGGCGCCGATCTTTGACCGGCCGCCTTCGCGATGCGCGAGACGGCGTATCGCGAGCAGTTGCGGTTTCAGCACCGCAATCAGATAGTGCGTGCCGAAGCTCGCCAGTGCATCGCGAACCGGCGTGGAGGTCTTGAGCAGCTCGAACGCCGCTCCGACTTCCTCCTCCGCGGCGGCAGTCATGAACTCAGTGAACATCTCTTCCTTTGACTCGAAGTAGCTGTAGAGCGTGGCTTTCGAACCGCCTGCCCGTGCCGCGATCTCGGACATCGACGCGTGCTCGAATCCCACCTCACTGAACACCTCAAACGCGGCGTCAACAATCGCCTGCCGCTTGGCTTCCGTTTTGCCCCTCATCGGGCTCTCCTTTTGTTTATACGATCGAATCGACGACGCCGCCGGCGGCGACACATCTGATCAATCTTCCATCTTCACTCGTGCGGACTTTAACATAACTGAACTGCATGGTTTATTTACGTTGACGGCAACAGTATGTTTCACTATACTGAACCGTATGGTTTTGAATTTCGATTCACTCTGGATTGCGAACACTTATGGACCATCTCGAAACGCTGCGAACCTTTTGTACCGTCGTCGAAATGCAGAGCTTCACGCACGCCGCCAATGCATTGGGCATCTCAAAGACAGTCGTCTCCCGCGCGATCACCGGGCTCGAAACCAGGCTTGGCGTGCGTCTTTTTCAGCGCACGACCCGACACCTCGCACTCACTGAATCCGGGGAGGAGTTTTATGGCGGCTGCTCGCGCGTGGTTGCTGAACTGGACGTGCTCGAGGCCGGTGCCGGGGAGCGCGCACGGGAGCCTGCAGGGGTACTGCGGCTCGTCGCCCACACCACGGCGGCGCTGATAGAGCTGCCACCGCTGATCGCTGGGTTCCGTGCCCGGTATCCAGCTGTGCAACTCGAATTGACGCTCGCGGAACGGACAGTGGATCTGATCAAGGAAGCCTTCGATCTCGGCATCGTGCTGCCGTTCATGCTGACCAGCGAGCTGACGATCACCCGTTCGTTGTGCCGCCTGCCCCTCGCCGTAGTGGGCTCGCCCAGCTATCTGCAGGGGCGCCGGCTGCCGCAAAGGCCCAACGATCTCGCCGCATTCCGCTTCGTGACAATCCTCGCCTCGATCAGCGAACCACAACTGCGGTTCCGGCGCGGTGGCGAACAGATTGCCGTGCCACTCGAACACGACGTATCGACCAACAACGCCGCGTTGAACAAGGAACTGGTAATGAGCGGTGCTGGTCTCGGCGTGTTGCCGCTGACGATGGTCGGCAAGGAGCTGGACGATGGCCGGCTGGTACAACTGTTGCCCGACTTCGAGCTCATGAGCGGGGACGCCGAACTCAGGCTCGCATATCGGGACCGGAGCCTGATGACGGCGAAGGTCCGGGCGTTCATCGACTATACGACGTCATACTTCGACGCGCGCGCTGCTCAGGCGGGCCATGCGCAACAGCAGCGAGCTGTGGCTGGGGGCAGTGGCGGGCCGTCCTGATTGCCGGCTGCTCATGCAAACCTTCCCTACTCCCGTCGTTTGCGAGCATTGTGACAGCGTGTACCGCCGCCGCGCGCTGCGGGCAATGTTCGGCAGTTCTGTATCGCGTAAGCCAGCTCGATGTCGATCGGGCGCTTTGTCAATGGTTAGTATCACGTAATTTTGCTTAGCGTTATTCGCAAGCACAAAAAAGCGCTGTTTGCACAGGTAGATGCGTTCCGCTTTTTTCGGCGGTTTCGTCGGATGGGCGAATTCAAAGTGCGAAGCGAGTAGCAGTTGATGCCAGAATCCAGCCTCGCGTTTCTGACCGTCCGGACGGCACCATGTCAGTCGGGGCGACAAACGCGGTGCGGGCATCCTGCTCGATCGCACCTCGTCCCTCGATCTGTATCGACACAAGCAGGTAGTCGTCCGCAGTGCGCTGAACTTCGTCCCACTCATGAGCCGCAACGTGATCGACCGCCGAGATCCGGGAGACGCACACTCCGTCCGTGTTCACACTAGAGATCTCGCCACGAAATCCCTGATCCGTCTCGGTCCTGAAAACCATGGGGACGCAGCTGGCCCGGACCTGATCCGCCCATGCCGAAAGCCTGTCGTCGCGATGGTAATGATCCGTTGTAGTCACTGTATTCATGGCACAAGATTCCGACGGCATATACGCGGGACAGCTATCCCGAAGAATTGCGCATCCAGAATCTGGCGTCAGTGCGCAACCGATGATCTATGACGGTCGCCTCGATACGTAGCTGCGATCGAGCTCACTGACCGAGCGACAACCGATGAGGGCGAGCGTCCGGTCTGTTTCCTGCTTGATCATCTCGATGACGTCGCTCACGCCGACTTCCCCTCTGGCAGCCAGCCCGTATAGGGTGGCGCGCCCCAGCATCACGGCATTTGCCCCCAACGCGATCCCCTTGACGACATCTGCCCCCGTCCGTATGCCGCTATCGAGAATGACCGTCGTTCCCGAGGTGCTCTCGACAATATCCGGCAGCACGTCGGCTGTCGCGGGCAGGTCGGCGAGTTGCCTGCCGCCGTGGTTTGAAACGATGACGCCGTCCGCGCCGAGTTCGACGCACCGCACGGCATCATCGGCCGTCACGATGCCCTTGACAAGGAGTTTGCCTGGCCATTCGTCTCGCAAGCGGCGCAGGTCGTCCCAACTGAAGCTCGCATCCATCTGTCTGCGAAGAACCGCTGCCTGGGCGGCCGTGTCCGATGCATCATCCGTAGCGAAATTTTTCAACTCCGGCATGCCGTTCCTGAGATACGACCAAAGCCAACGTGGGTGTAATAGTCCGTCGACAGCCGCACGTGCACTTGCCTTGAACGGCATGGCAAAGCCATTGCGAAGATCGCGTTGGCGGAAGCCGTTGACTGCGACATCGGTGGTGAGGATCAAGGTCGAATAGCGAGCCGAGCGGGCACGATTGACCAGGCTCTTCGCGAGGTTGCGATGAACGACGTACAGCTGAAACCACAGTTCTCCGTCGGCCCCTTTTGCCACCTCCTCGATGGACATGTTGGAAGCCGTCGATAGTGCAAAGGGAATACCGGCTTTGCCCGCTGCACGTGCAAGTGCGAGGTCACCCTTGGGCCAGAATGCGCTATTGAGGCCCGTCGGTGCGATCACGAGCGGTGACGGCATGCACTGGCCTAAAAGCTCCACGGACTGCTCTCGTGTGCTGACATCCGACAGTCGACGTGGCAATAACTGCCATTTATCGAACGCCGAACGGTTATGCCTTAGTCCCGATTCATCGTCCGCCGCGCCTTCCAGATAGTCGAACACCATCCTTGGCAACCGCCGTCTGGCTTCGTCACGATAGTCGCTGACGGAGAAAATGCCGGGAAATCCTGTAGTCATGATTTGCGTAAAATATCTAACAGAAGGCACTAGCCGGTGCTTTCTCTGATTCAATCCCAAATGAATGAAGTCGTTGTCTACTCTGCGCAAGGCCCGTGGCAAACGCCACCCTCCGGACTGAGGTCAGGCGCGATTGACGGGCGGAATGTGATGACGCACGATCATCAGGCAGATAAAGACCATCAACATCGCTCCACCAAGCATGCCCAGGTACGCCGACGCTCCTCCCTGCGTGATCACGAACGCCCCCGCGAACGCGCTGAGAATCGCTCCGAGCCGCCCGAATGCGAGTGCGGATGCGGTCCCGGTCGCGCGTATCTCGGTCGGATAGACGTAGGCGCAAAGGGCGTACATGGTCGACTGAACTGCGTTCACAAAGAGGCCGTGCAAACCAATTCCGAACACAAGCAACGTCGTGTGGGCAGAGACGTCAAGACCGCGCAGGAAAAGCGCGCTCGCGGATGCCATCAGGCAGCACACGAGCAAAGGCCAGCGCGACCCGAACCGACCGATTGCCACCGCGCAGCCTAGTGCACCGAAGACGCCGCCCAGGTTGTAGGCGGTAAGACCTGAACCTGCCACCGAAGGGCTGAGACCCTCGCCAGCAAGCATCGTCGGCAGCCAGCTGAACGCGCTGTAGACCGCGATCAGGTTCATGAAGAAAGCGATCCAGATTGCAATCGTGTCACGGCCCTGACCGTCCGTGAATAGAGCACGAAAGCCCGGACGCTGTCCCGCCTTCTGCTCCTTCTGATCAGCGAACACAGCATCCGACTGAATCGAGCGGGACATGCGGGTCAGCAGGTGACGCAGTTCATTCCAACGTTCGTTATGGCGGGCAAGATAACGCGGCGACTCCGGCATGACGAAAAACAGCAGGACCGCCAGTGCTACGGGAAGCGTGCCTCCAATAAGAAACAGTCCCCGCCAGCCATAGTGAGGAAGCACAACGCTCGCGAACAGTCCGGCAAGCATGCCCCCCAGCGGTACGCAAACGATGGTTGCGGTCACCGCGAGCGTCCGCCGGCGAGCAGGCGTAAATTCCGCCGTCATGGTCGTCGAGCTTGGCAGCGCACCGCCGATACCCAGTCCCGCGAAGAAGCGCAGGATTGCAATGGTCATGACGTCCGGCGATAGCGCAATCGAACTCGTCGCCACGCCAAATACCAGCACGCTCCCGATGATTGCCCAGCGCCGACCGAACCTGTCCGCGAAAAGCCCGGCAAACGCGCTGCCTATACCCATGCCGACGAGGCCGGCAGCAACGGCGGGCGCAAATGCGTTGCGCGTGATGCCCCATTCCTTGATCAAGCTGGGAATGGCGAAGCCGATGAGTTGTCCATCGAATCCATCCATCACGATCGCAAGCGCGGCGAGAAAGACGACCATTCGCTGAAAAGTTGAGAATGGTCCATCATCAAGGGTGCGGCCGATGTCTACGGTCGGCAGACTGGAATTACGATCGTTCATTTCGCCCCCCGAGCCAGACCAGCGAAGTCTGAATCCCAGTCCTGGTTAACCTGTTCCCTGACAGGATGGTCAGACTCGAACTGGGTGCGACAGAGTGACAACTCAAAATCGACGACAGGCATTGCGGTCTCCTTAATTTGATCGCTCATCTTTCCCGGAGCGAATGTTTCTCACCGGTATATCGTTGTTATTCTGTTCGCGCCCATGAGCCAGAGGCGCGTCTCTTTTCACCGTGAGAAAGAGGGGCCTCGCGACCGTAGCAACCGTTAGAACGGATAGTGACGAGGCGTTGTTTGCACGGTGATCCAGCGCAAATCGGTAAATTCCGCGATCCCGGCTTTGCCGCCGAAATGCCCAAAACCACTGGACTTCATCCCGCCAAACGGCATTTGCGCCTCGTCGTGAACCGTCGGCCCATTAACGTGGCAAAGCCCAGACTCAATACGCTTCGCTACCGTCAACGCACGCGCAACGTCACGGCTGAAGACTGCCGACGACAAACCATATTCATTGTCATTTGCGCATGCGACGGCCTCTTCGTCTCCATTGACGCGGACGATCACCTTGACGGGCCCGAACGACTCCTCCCGGTAGATACGCATGTCCGCCGTCACGTGATCGAGCAACGTGGCTGGCATGAGCGTGGTCTCGGACTTTCCTCCGCACACTAACGTCGCGCCCTTCGCCAGCGCGTCGTCGATCAGGTCGTTGCATCGCCTGACGGTTGCCATGTCTACAACGGAGCCAAGTACGGCCGGGCCCTTTCTCGGATCGCCGAGCGGCAGGCTCTTCGCCTTTTCGGCCAGTCGCGCGACGAATTCATCGGCGATCTTCGTGTCGACGACGATGCGTTCGGTGGACATGCAGATCTGGCCGGAATTGGCGAAAGCCCCGAATGCTGCGCCTTGAACTGCAGCTTCGATATCGGCATCGTGAAGAACCAGAAACGGAGCCTTTCCGCCGAGTTCAAGTACTGAAGGCTTCAGATATTTCGCGCACTGTGCAGCGACGATGCGGCCGATGCGCGTCGAACCCGTGAAGTTCACACGTCTGACCGCCGGCTCGGCAATCATCGCCTCGACAATATCGCCCGCATTTGCCGGCGCATTCGTGACGAAGTTCACGACGCCGCGTGGCAGTCCGGCGTCCTGTAACGCCTCGATGATGAGGCCGTGGGTCGCAGGGCAAATTTCGGAACCCTTGAGCACGACGGTATTGCCGCACGCCAGCGGCAACGCGATAGCACGCACGCCAAGGATGACAGGAGCGTTCCACGGTGCGATTCCGAGCACGACGCCGGCAGCCTGCCGCCCCCCCAGCGCGAGACTGCCAGGCACGTCCGACGGAATCACTTCGCCCGAAATCTGCGTGGTCATTGCAGCGGCTTCGCGCAACCCGTCCGCTGCAAGTTTGACGTTGAAATCCGCCCACAGGCGTGACGCGCCTGTTTCGGTTGCCATTGCCAGCGCGAAAGCGTCGCCCTTTGCTTCGAGTCCATCTGCCGCTCGACTTAGCAATGCGCGTCGCTCGCCGGGCCCCAACGCCGACCATGCGGGAAACGCGGCGGCCGCAGCGTGCACCGCGGCTTGTGCATCGGCGACCGTCGCGGCCGGTGCCGTCGATGCAACCGTGTTGTCGAGCGGGTTACGGCGCTCGAATGTCGCCCCATCGCACGCCATCGTGCGCTCGCCGTTGATCAACATCGGTACCTGATTCATTACCGTCTCCTGGAATATGTTTAAAAATTCAGCCTGTCGAACCACCGACTCACTGTTAGCCCACGACGATTTCTACAAGGCGCGTTTTACCCGAAGACAACGCGTCTTCCAGCGCGGACTTCAGCAACAGCGCGTCGCTCACTCGAACCCCTTTGCAACCCATGCTGTTGGCTAGAGAGACGAAATCCAGCCCAGGGAGGTCGGTGCCCTGTACCGGGTCCGATGCGGAGAAGCCAAATACGGGCGCAAACTCCTGCAAGGCGGCGTAGCGAGAGTTATTCAGAATGACAAATGTGACAGGGAGATCGAGTTGGACCGCGCTATAGATCGCTTGCGGCGAATACATGGTCGAGCCGTCACCGATGAGGCCGATCACGCGGCTGCCGGGTTTGCCCAGAGCCACGCCCACTGCCGCGGGCATGCCGTAGCCCAGACCGCCGCTTGCCATCGTGTAAAACGTCTGACTGCGCGTGAACGGCAGATAACGTTGCATGACGGGGCGCGAGCTTGGGGCCTCCTCGACCACGATATCCGCTGCGTTGCGGACCTCGGAAAGCGTCTGCAACGCATACGCGACTGACATGATTGCCGTGGGCTCGGCTCGCTCAACGACCTCGCGAGGAGCCGGTAGCGGCCGGCTATGCGGCGCCGGGCGGGCGAGCAGGTCCGCAAGCCCTAGGCGAATGTTCGCCACCACCGACATGCCGACCGGTGTCCACGCCGCGGTAGCCGGATCGTCGATGAGCTGGCACAACGCCGCGCCATCGGGCACATGCGGCCCACTGCCTTCGACGTGATACGCGAAAGCCGGCGCCCCGACGGCGAAGATCAGGTCATGCCCATTCAGAATCCGAACGATTTGTTCGCGCATCGCCGGAAGGAATCCGGCGAAAAGTCGATGATCTTCGGGGAAGCTGCAGCGCGACGACATCGGCGCAACATAAACCCGCGCATTGTGGCGCTCTGCTAGCTGGATTGCCTCGCTCCAGGCATCGGCACGATCGAGTTCCGCTCCCACGACGATGGCCGGCCGTTTGCAGTTGTCCAGCGCGTCACCGATCTCCGCAATCCGTACCGGATCGGGGCGGAACCGGGTGCTGACCCGTGTCACCTCGACGAGGTCGGCAGGCTGATCCCAGTCGTCGACCGGAATGGAAACGAACACCGGGCCACGCGGCTCCTGCATCGCCACGTGGTAAGCACGGGCGAGCGCAAGCGGAACATCCGCTGCACGAGCCGGTTCAATGCTCCACTTCACGTAGGGCCGCGGCAACTCGGTTGCTTGCGATGCCGACAGAAACGGATCGAACGGCAGAATTGAACGGGCCTGCTGGCCAGCGGTAATAACCAACGGCGTCCGATTCTTGAAAGCCGTGAATATGTTGCCCATCGCGTTGCCGACACCGGCCGCCGAATGCAGATTGACCAGAGCGGCATTGCCGGTCGCTTGGGCATACCCATCTGCCATACCGACAACGACAGCTTCCTGCAACCCGAGCACGTACCGGAAGTCCACCGGGAAGTCGCGAAACATGGGTAGCTCGGTTGAGCCGGGATTGGCAAACACGGACGTCATTCCGAGGCGCCGCATCAAGTCCACGACGGCATCGCGAACGGTCGGCTGCCCACTTGTGTTTCGTTGCATCTAGAGTCCTCTGCTGTTCGTCACTCAGGCTTGCGATGATCGGATGAGCCGCAGTATGGGATTCGGTACATTGTTTGAAAATTGTCAAAAGCGCTCAAAGTCATTACATTTAGGCATGGTCCGATCGGGCTGCCGGATGAGACCATTCCGCGCGGAAGCCTTGCCAGTCAAGGCTGTCCGCCGTCATCACCGGCTCTCCAGCAGCCGCAATGAGCGGGAACGGCGATCCCTGCCAGGGAAGATACCTAGCGCCGGACAACCCGGGATCTTGTTCGATCCCTTAACCCCTTTTCAATCTGGTTCGCCGCGATGAGTTTCAATCTGCAGCAGTTGATGATGTTCACCACGATCGTCTCAGCCGGTAGCCTGGGTCGAGCAGCGACCATGCTGA
The DNA here is from genome assembly GCF_003634175.1 of Paraburkholderia sp. BL17N1. Lineage (NCBI taxonomy): Bacteria > Pseudomonadati > Pseudomonadota > Betaproteobacteria > Burkholderiales > Burkholderiaceae > Paraburkholderia > Paraburkholderia sp. BL17N1. The sequence continues at coordinate 1,921,868 of NZ_RBIW01000002.1, read as the reverse complement.
ACATGACCCAGCCAGCGTTGAGCAGATCGATCAAGCGACTTGAGGAGTCAGTAGGGGCTCCGCTTTTTGAGCGGCACACTAAAGGGATGCAACTGACCGCGCTTGGCGAAGCATTGATGCCGCATGCCATGTCGCTGCAAAGGGAAGCCGACCAGGCGCGCGAGGAATTGGACGCAATGCGCGGCCTGGCGAAAGGGGTCATCAAGGTTGGCGCCGTCGGCAGCATAGCGAGCCTCGTCTTGCCGATGGCTATCGCATGTGTGCTTGAGAAATGGCCCAATCTGCGCGTTGAGGTGATTGAAGGCGTGTGGGATCGTCTGGTCGAAGGATTGCTTGCTCACGAAATCGACCTGGCGCTGTGCACTTCGGGAATCGAAACGGAGGACGTTGCTGCAATCTCCGATTGTTCATGGACCGACAGAAGTTTTGTAGTTGCGGCGACCGATCATCCTTTGCGCTCGAAGCGCAGTCTTCGACTCGATGACACGTTGACGCAACGGTGGGCACTCACACCCAAGGGAACCGGACCTTATGCCCACGTGAAAGAAACCTTCGAAGCACAGGGTCTCCAGATGCCATCCATCGCGGTCGAAACCCGTTCGGTGACGGTGCTCAAAAGCCTTGTAGCGCGCTGTGGCTTTGTCTCCTGGATGGCCGAACCCATGTACGACACCGAAAGCAGAGCCGGCGTCATTGACGCTCTGGATATCGAAGGCCTCGATGCTCAACGGACTCTGACTGCGTTCCGTCGTCGGCAAGGCACCCTGCCGACGCCAGCTGTGAAACTGCTCGACGAATTGCGTCACCTGACGGGCTCTCTACGTAAAGGCAAGCCCAATCTGTCCTGATCACGATCGCAATGGCCGCGGTTCAACGTTCCCTCGCCGCGCGGCTCACGAAGCATCGCAGGTTGCCTCGTTGGTATCGAGCCCCGCCTGGGAAGAACATGAGCTCGGCATGTACGGCGCGAGTGCTGGCCAGCAGTGCGTAGTTGCTGATGCGCTGACGCGGTCGCTCAGAATCAACGTCGCGGGGTTCGCGGTTGTGATAGCCGCTGGGACGGGACTGACGCCCAGCGCCTGACAGGCCACGGAAACCGGCCATTGCCGGCTTAGAAGCTGTTGCGAAATTAGTTAAACAGAGGCTTTAGACGCGTCCAGCAAATTAAGGCTTCAAATACGGACGCTCAAGGTGCTGCGCGCTCGGATGACGGTGCTCAATGACTGCACGCATTCTGCATCTTGTTGGCTATCGCGCATCAACGCATTAGGGATGGTTGTACATCGCGTTCCAGTCCGCCTTTGACACTGCTGGGCGTCCTGCTTCCGACGAACCGCTCACTACACCGCCGTAACCACTTGCCGAGCCGTTCTGCGCAGCAACCTTGGCTTCAGCAGCCTGAATTTCAGCCGGATAGGTCGCATCGTTACGGGCTGACGGGTCATAGCCAGCCTTTTCGAGTTGAATCAATTCAGCGCGCACCTGCGCACGGGTCACCGGCTGGCTCGATTGGGCGAACACGGCAATCGGAGCAGCAAGGGCAGCGGCAACGACGACAGCTTGAACAAGTGAATTCATGGTACTTACCTCCAGACTTTGTTTGTCTTGTTACGAACACCTTGTTCGTAACCATGACTACATTTTAGGTAAGCGCACTCTTAATATTAAGCCCGAGGTCAGGAACGGATTGTTGCAATATATAGAGCAACCCTGAGTAACACTGAGGACTGCAACTCCAAAAAAAAATCCACGTTCGAGAGGGGGAGCAATCCACATTCCTACACCGCAAATAAACAACACTCCGTAATTGGTATCTATGCCGCCACGAAATGACAGGCTACGCTTCATTCACGGTTCAGTTCTATTGTTCGAGCGTTGAAAAACTTTCCCGGTTAGCTTAACCCATTACTGTGGATTGCTAATGAACAAGATACTTATTTCCACCGCCACTGGCGCACTTTTCGCTGCCGCGGCGTCGTCGGCCTTTGCACAAAGCTCGGTCACGCTGTACGGCATCGTCGATGAAGCCATCCGGTATCAGACGAATGCTGGCCCGGGGGGCAACGACCAGGTCGCCATGACGTCCGGCCCGGAAACTCACAGCCGCTGGGGCCTGAGAGGCAGCGAGGATATGGGGGACGGCTGGTCCGCGGTGTTCCGCCTTGAAAACGGCTTCGAAGCTTTTAATGGGCAACTACATGTCCCTGGCACCCTGTTCAGTCGGCAAGCTTTCGTGGGTCTGTCGAACAAAACGTGGGGCTCGCTGACTTTTGGCAGGCAATATGCGCCGGCCTATGACACCTTGGGCGACATCTTCGACCCGCTGACCGTTGGCAACTATTGGCAAAACAGCTGGATGTATAACGGCATCGGCCCCTACCTCGAAGTCAACAACTCGGTCAAGTACAAGGGCAGCTTCGATGGCCTGGATGTCAATGCCCTTTACGGCTTTGGCAACCAGCCGGGCGCGGTTGGTCTCGGCGCCACCTATGCCGTCGAACTGACATACACGTACGGCCCTGCCATGCTCAACGCAGGCTTCCAGCAGGTCTCCGTTCCGACATCTGCGACCGGCTCTTCGGCTGGCACCAGTGTCGGCAGCTCAATCAATGGCGCCAAAACCAACTTCCTGCACATCAGCGGCGCGTTTCAGGTCACCCACGATATCCGCCTCCTGGCCGGTTGGCTGCGGGGGCAGGACCAGACTGGTTTGACCGACAGCTACATGCAGCAATCTGGCGCGCCGACACTGAAAAGTGGCAGTCCCAACCGTATCGACGACACTTATTACGTCGGTGCGAACTGGCACGCCATGCCTGCGCTGCTGTTCACGTTCGCCTACTACTACGGGCAAACGCGCAATGCTGAACTGCTCGACGGCACGCTCGGGAGGGGGGTGAACCAATCGGGCACCGTTCTCGCCGAATACTCGTTTACGAAACGGACGGAGGTCTACGGGATCACGGACTTCGCGCGCGGCACAGGCGCGTTCTCCGCCGACTACCCCGGCGGAGTCAACGGTGAGGGCGTTCCGACCAACACCATTGGCCGGACCAATCAGGTAGGCGTGGCAATCGGACTTCGCACGATATTCTGAAGACGCGTTCGTCCCCTTCGACGCGGACTCCGATTTCATGCGGATTTTAGCCACGGGGTGAAGCCAGCCGCCCGGACTTTGGGTCTTCGGCGGCTCATATGGCCTGGTGCCGTGGCGACTTCCCGCGCGCCGCGAGGAGCGAAAAAGACGGCGGTGCACCGACGCAGCGGTTTCATGCGACTATCCGCAGCATCGTCGAAGTCCTGAAAAGGTCGACGACACCCAGCGGGTGCCATCGAATGGTCCACTTCGACACCGCGTTTTGCCATCATTTCCTCAAGGTTGGGCGGGCCCAGCGATTATGCGACGTGCCACTGCACGCGCCACAGCATCAAATCCAGAGGACGGTGCAGTCGCTTCACCACGTTGGCGATGCCAGGTCGCAACGTGTTGCGCGGCGTCCCGTCGTCCTGGCCATCGCGGTCGTCAGCCATTTCTGTCCGCCGGATTTTGCCTCAATGCCTTGTTGCGACAGACCCTGCCGCATTGGGGGCGTCGTGGTTTCGCGCGGAGTAATCGTCCCGTTGCCCCTGGGACTTACTCATCCCGGTCAACGGCAACAGGGTGGAGGACGGCAACCATTGGCGCAGCCATCAACCACTCGCCGGCCTGCTCTCGATACCTGAGGTAATGGGCGCTCTCACGGTGCGCTTCCAGCGCAGCTTCGTCCGCATAAGCCTCGATCAGGTGGAACGTGGCGGGTCGTGTGCTGTCGCGGTACAGGTCGTAGCGCCGGATGCCCGGTTCCTGTCTGCTATGCGTGAGCAGCACGCGTAGCGCTGCCTCGACGTCGGATTCCCTTTCGGGGCGGGCCTGTAGCGTGGCAATGACTTCAACGGTCATAAAGGTTCCTTTCTATCTTACGGTTGAATTGGATAAGTTTGCTGGCGGCTCACAGCCTGATCACCACTTTGCCTTGTGTGTGTCCTGCTTCAGCCTCACGCAATGCCGACGGCACCTCGTCGAGCGAAATGATGCGGGTGATCTGCGGATCGATGCGTCCTTCCGCAACCGATCGGGCCAAGGTTTCGCCTGCGCGCGCGATGTCACGCAGGTTGTCGGCGTCTCCGTGCTGGTAGGCGAAGCCCAGTGCCACGTCATGCAGCGAAATGGCTTTTTCCCAGGGCGGAAGGTCCTTGTCCTGTGGACGACCGACCACGCACACCATCTCGCCGTTGTGGCGGAGCAAAGGCAGCAGGGCCGTGGCCGAGTCAGCCGACACCAGATCGATTACCGCATCGACGCCGCGACCCTGGGTCAGGCGCATGGCCTCGGCCAGCACGTCAGCCTGGCGGTAGTCGATAACCTCGTCAGCGCCCAGCGAGCGGACGCGGTCCACCGAACGTGATGCGGTTGCGATGACGCGCGCGCCGGCCTGGCGGCACATCTGCACCGCAAAACCCCCTACGCCGCCGCCAGCGCCCGTAATCAGAACCGTCTGGCCCGGCTGCTGCAGTTTCAGTTTCCGGTGCACCGCCTGCCAGGCCGTCAGCCCGGCGCAAGGGAGTGCCGCAGCCTGCTCGAACGACAGGTCGTCCGGCAAAAGGCTCAATACCGCCGCGTCGACGACGACGTACTCCGCATAGGCTCCCCAGCGATACAGATTGGTCAGTGCCATCACGCGCTGGCCTGGCTCCCATCCCGTCACATCCGGGCCCAAGGCATCGATCTCGCCAGCGGCATCGATGCCCAGGATATGGGGCATGGCCAGGCCGGCGCCATTGCGCGCGAACTTGAAGTCCACCGGGTTGATGCTCGAGGCCCTCACTCGCAGGCGGACTTCGCCCGCGGCTGGCGTGGGGATGGAAACATTCGCTGGCACCAGTGTGTAGTCCGGTCCCGCTTGTTGAAGAAGCAGAGTTTTCATTGTGTCATTCATGCTATGGCAGCTTTGGTTTTCATGGCGCGTTCCTCAAAATCTCAAAAGCCGGACAGCACGATCTTGCCGCGCGCCTTGCCACTCTCGAGCAAGGCATGGGCGCGGCGCAGATTGGCCGCGTTGATGGTGCCGAAATGGTCCGCCAGCGTCGTGCGCAGCACGCCAGCGTCTACCAGCCCGGCGACCCGGACCAGAATATTGTGCTGCTCGATCATGTCCGGGGTCTGGTACATCGAACGGGTGTACATCAATTCCCAATGCAGCGAGATGCTCTTGGGCTTGAGGATCGGCACGTCGAGCGACTCGGGGTCATCGATCAGCCCCAGCTTGCCCTGCGGCGCCAGCATCTCGGCGATTTCGATCAGGTGCTTGTCAGTGTGGGTCAGGCTCGCCACGTAATCGACCTCGTCAATCCCAAGGCCGCGCAACTGCTCCGGCATCGGTTGCGTGTGGTCGATCACATGATGCGCTCCAAGCTCGCGCACCCAGTCGCGTGTTTCCGGCCGCGATGCGGTGGCAACCACGGTCAGGCCGGTCAGCTGGCGCGCCAGCTGGATCAGTATCGAGCCGACGCCGCCGGCGCCGCCAATGACCAGCAGCGTCCCGATCGGGTTTTTGCCTTCGCGCACTTGCAAACGGTCGAACAGCAACTCCCACGCCGTGATCGTGGTCAGCGGCAGCGCGGCCGCTTCCTCGAAGCTAAGGCTCTTCGGCATCGGGCCGACGATGCGCTCGTCGACCAGGTGCAGCTCGCTGTTGGTGCCCGCCCGTAACAGCGAACCGGCGTACATGACGCGATCGCCGGGCTTGAACAGGGTTACTTTGTCGCCCACGGCGCGCACCACGCCGGACGCATCCCAGCCCAGCACCTTGGGTACCGCTGGTGGCGGCAGCACGCCGCCACGGATCTTGGTATCGACCGGGTTCACCGAGATCGAATGCACTTCCACCAACAGGTCGTAACCAGTTGGCTCCGCCTCGGGCAACGTGGTGTCGGTCAGGGCATCCGGCGAACCGAGCGGAACCGACTCGTTATAGATAACGGCTTTCATATGTACTCCATAAAAATGACGCTTCAAGTTACAGCGGGCCGCGTTTGTTCACTCGCTAATATCGTCAGGAACGCATAGGGCGATGACCCTCGCGCCGTGAATGAACTGCATGCCCTGCACTGATGCTCAGTAGTAGTGGCGCAGGTTGATCATCGTATAGGCGGGAGTCTTGAATGCGGAGTGGACCGGCCCAGGCGCTGCACAGGCTATGTCTCTCGTTAAACATAGATATTCTGATCAGATAGTATGCTCGAATTCAGCGTCGACGGTCCAAGCATGCGAGCGGCGATTCGTTTCTTGAGTATCGGCAATGACACGCCGCGTTCATCTGATGTCTGGGCAAGGCGAAGTGGTGCCTGATTGGGCCAAAGCATGAGAGAAACGCCTGCGTGCAAAGTACATAGCGAAGACCGCACATGTGTCGTCCGCGCCTGCGAGTCGGCTGATGGCTTCTATGAGCAAGTGAAGGAGCCGATTACCGTCTATCCCGGCCTTTCAGTGAGCGACATCTTCAATGCGTTCTACGAATGCGGCCGCCGGATGACGGCCTTCACTGGAAACTCCGACAAACTCCTGGCATGTACCCACACGCGGCGCCGGGCGCTCGCGCTTAGAAGGCAAATCAGACGTGCCGTCTGCCCGCCGCATGAAGCGCAGCGCAAACGGCACATCAGTACACCAGCACATCACTACAAAAGGGAACCGACGCGCAAACTTACGCGACCGCGTAGCGTTCAAGCCAATGAGCATAAGGCGCCGGCAACGTCCACGACGGACGCTCGATACCCAGCTTTTTCGCCGCATGATACGGCCAGTGCGGATCGGCCAGATGCGCGCGGCCGACCATCACCAGATCCAGTTGACCGTCCTTCACCGAACGGTCCGCCAATTCCGGCGTGTCGATACCCCACGCCGACGAAACCGGAATCCCGGCCTCGCGGCGCACGCGCTCGGCGATCGGCGCGAGAAACGCCGGCGCCCACGGAATCGCCGCCGTCGGCGTGGAGAAGCCGACGCTGACGCTCAGCATATCCAGTCCCTCACGCTTGAAATTCCTCGCCAGTTCGATCGATTCGACGAGCGTTTCCTCGTCGCGGCCGTCGTACTCGATCACGCCGAAACGCGCCGTCAACGGCAGATGCTCCGGCCACACCTTGCGCACCGCCGCCAGCGTTTCGAGCAGGAAGCGGCTGCGGTTCTCCAGGCTGCCGCCGTAGGCGTCGTCGCGCTGGTTGGAATGCGTCGAGAAGAAGCTCTGGCCGAGATAGCCGTGCGCAAAATGCAGTTCGAGCCATTCGAAGCCTGCGTCACGCGCACGCTTCGCGGCCGCAACGAAATCCTCGCGAACGCGCGCGATGTCGTCGAGCGTCATGGCTTTCGGCACCTTCGGCAGACCGCCGCCGAATGCGATTGCCGACGGCGCGATGGTCGGCCAGCCGCGGCTGTCGTCGGCGGCGATGTGATCGTCGCCTTCCCACGGACGGTTGGCGCTCGCCTTGCGGCCCGCGTGGCCGATCTGGATGCCGGGCACCGAGCCCGCAGCCTTGATCGAGGCCACCACCGGCGCGAAAGCCTGTGCCTGCTCGTCCGTCCAGATACCGGCGCAGCCCGGCGTGATACGGCCTTCCGGCGACACGGCCGTCGCCTCGACGATCACCAGACCCGCGCCGCCGCGCGCCAGACCGGCCAGGTGGATGCGGTGCCAGTCGTTGATCAGGCCGTCTTCGGCGGTGTACTGGCACATCGGCGGAATGGCGATCCGGTTGCGCAGGGAAACGTCTTTGAGCTTGTAGGGCTGGAACAATGCGGACATCAGGCTAAACTCCTCTGGACTTGCTTGTACGGTAGTTCGATAAACATCGAATAACGAAGTATCGCAGAAACCTTTATCATTTGCAGCATGCGCACTTATAACCACCCCGCCGCCGAGGATTTCGCGCTCGGGCGGCTCTTTCATGCACTCAGCGACCCGGTCCGCCTCGAGATCGTGCGGCGCCTCGCGTCGGTCGACGAGGCCACCTGCGGCGAACTCGACGGCGGCCGCCCGAAGTCGAGCGTGTCCCATCACTTCCGGATCCTGCGTGAAGCGGGTCTCGTGCGCACGCGCGTGGCCGGCACCGTGCATCAGAATTCGCTGCGGCGCGCGGAACTGGACGCCCGGTTTCCGGGCTTGATGGAGGCGATTCTCAAGCAGATCGTCGCGGAACCGACGCTCTGACCTGGCGGCTTCCGCTAAGCCCGCCAGGCGTTTGTCGGACTTTCCGATGAAAGCGGTCATGCGGCGCGCGCATTGGGCGTTAATGAATCAAGTTATTTGTGCAGGAGGTGCGGGTCGCCAGGCCAGCATGCTCGATGCTTCGTCTAGCCCAGGTGTGGTAGACGGCGCCTGAATCGGCACTCAATCGCGGCGCGCAGCATCCGAACGACTATGAAGGAAGCCGCCAAGAAATGTGGGGGACCGATCTACTCCGTTCTGTTAAAGCGTCGACGAGTTTTCCGGAACTCTGCATTGATCGCGTCGAGTTGCCGTCGCTCTGCTTAGCCTTGTGCGCATACTTGCCGACATCGCTTTCGACAAGCAGGTCGGTGACCGAATGATGCCGCTGCGGATCGAACCGTGTTTGTCCGACGCTAAAGCGGATTTCATAGCTGCGAGTTCGATCGCCGCAATCTCCCGTTCCGCGATCTGCGCCAGGTCGCGCAAGAGTCCGCGCTCTTCGCTCCCGAATTCTCGCGGGCGCATATCGATCACACACAGCGTGCCGAGTTTGCTGCCGTTCGGTGCAGTCAGCGGTTGCCTGGCATAAAAGCGAATGCCGGGCGAGCCTGTGATGAGCGGATTGTCATAAAAGCGCGCGTCGTTGCGAGCATCGGGAACCACCAAGACGTCATCGTGCAAAATGGTGTGCCCGCAAAAGGAAATGTCGCGCTACGTCTCCGCGACGCTTAAGCCTATACATGACTTGAACCACTGTCGGTTCTCATCGACCAGACTCACAAGTGCGGCCTGCACATTGAAAAGGCGACGTGCGATTCGCGTCAGCCGGTCAAATCGTTCCTCACCGGGCGTGTCTAGCAGTCGGAGCGCGCGCAGCGTGGCGAGGCGCACAGGTTCGTTAATGGGAATGGGCGCGGCAAGCATAACAGTGTGGATCCCTTGCGAACAGGGTTTGAGGGACAGGCGTTATGGATAACCAGAACGACGGCGTCGCGAGATGCGAACAGGCTGGCCGGGAGCAAACCAGCCAGGCTCGACGTAACGGCGACAGTCACCCCCGCCTCAAGATGCTGGTCGAATACAGGCCGCAGCCCGCGTATTCGGGCTGTTTAGCGTTACAAAAATCGCATGAAGTTCTTTCGCACGGCTATCTGAGTTGCAAACAATGACCTAACCGCGATCCCACGACGAGTAGCAATTACGTTTCAAAACTTGCATATCAGATCCGCCGTCATACGCGGGTAACTTGGCGCGGCAAGTCGCTGAGGCAGGCTTGTCTGCCTGCTTGGCGGCTCACGCGCTCGCCTTAACCGTTAAGACCAAATGCAAGCCCGAAGGGGAGCAGCAGTCGAGCGGCACGTGTCGTCTGCCGGCTCTATGCGGTTTTCTTCACGCTGCCGTGCGGATCGATGACGAATTTCTTCGGCGAGCCCTCGCTGAACGTCTTGTACGCCTCAGGCGCCTGCTCCAGCGTGATGATCTCAGTGTTCAGCATGGCGCCAAGATAGGGCATCCGATCCCACAGGATCGCCATCATCAGGTCGCGGTTGTAATGCATGATCGGTGCCTGCCCCGCAGTTAGCTTCGGCGACTTGATCCAGGCCTTGCCGAAGTCAATCGGAAGCTTGCCCTTCTTCGTCAGTTCGGTGCTCGCCTTCGGATCGGCGTCGGTATAGATGCCGGGGATGCCCATTGCCCCACCGGCTCGCACCACTTCGATAAGCGTGTTGATTACCGCCTCCGAGTGCTCGCTGTTCGCCTCCGGACCACAGCCGTGCGCCTCCAACCCGACGCAATCCACGCCGCAATCCACCTCCCGCTTGCCCAGGATCGCTTCGATCTGGTCGGCCACCGGCGTGTCCCTGGTGAGATCGACCACCTCGCAGCCATTATTCTTCATCAGGTCCAGCCGTGCCCGGTTGGTATCGGCCACGATGATGCAGGACGCGCCGATCAGGCGAGCTCCCGCCGCGGCACACCGGCCCACCGGCCCGGCCCCGGCGATATACACCGTAGAGCCCACCTTGGCCCCGGCCTCCATCAGGCCATGAAAGCCGGTCGGCAGGATGTCCGACAACAGCGTGAGATCGCGGATCTTCTCCATCGCCTGGTCCTTGTCCGGGAACGACAACAGGTTCCAATCGGCGTAAGGCACCATGAGATAGTCGGACTGGCCGCCCTGCCAGCCGCCGAGATTGAAACCATAGGCGCCGCAATCGACGGCGTCGTTGACGTTCATGCAGACATCGGTATGCCGCTCCTTGCAATTGCGGCAGCGCCCGCAAGAGACGTTGAACGGGACCGAACATATGTCGCCCACCTTAATGAACTCGACGTCCGGCCCGACCTCGATGACTTCCCCTGTCATCTCATGTCCCATCACCATCCCCACAGGCGCGGCAAAGCGGCCATGGTAGATGTGCTGATCGCTGCCACAGATATTCGTCGTCACGATCTTGAGGATGGCGCCGTGATTGGCTTTCTTGCCTGTCGGTGTGACGAGCTTCGGGTAGTCGAAAGTCTGCAACTCCATCTTCATGGGACCCATGTACGTTACTACGCGATTGCCACTCGCAGCCATGATATTTCTCCTTGTTCGGTGGTTGAGGTCCGATCGATGTTCCAATCGTGGCCCGGGTAAGGCGTCGCGCTCGAATGGAGCGCGCTGGTCATCGCGATCCCGACCACGTATGCAGGCCAAGAGATGACGCCCATCTCGTCGACGTGGCCATTGACCCGATGACGGTGACAACAAGACTAGACTCCAGCCGGTTGTACTTCTTCCTCATTCCTGCAAAGACGTGTCGGATATCTGCGCTCGTGCTGCGCGGATTTCAGATGTGAACGTACGGCAGCAATCCGAAAAAATTGCGCAGGTGCAGGGAAGAAAATCGGCCAGGCGCGTCCTATCGTTGTCCTACCGTGCTTTGATCGAGCAGGGCATCCTTTCAGAAAAACACCGTCGCTGCGTGACGGGAACACGCACGACGATCGTTTGATCACGTGATGGACCTTTCGATTGCTGGCTGTGTCAGTTGGCTGATCTCTCTGTTTGTCTGATGAGAATCGAGGAACCGCATCATGCAAGCTGCCCTTGAAGAACACAGAACGAGGCAATCGACGATGGCCCTCCTCTCGGCCGAAGGCGAACTGCATCTGCCCGTTAAGTCCCGTCACGTTCGCCCGATGCGCGATGACGGCTACTTCCGGAAATGTGTTATCCGGCTCCTTGAGCGTACCAGTCCGACCTCGGCAACTATTGCGTGGAGCGACGCGACCTCCTGCTGCTACGGCGCACAGCTATGGCGTCGCCGCATCGCGAAGAAAGCCGGGGTCTGTTGCCTGAGCGGCCAGACCATTGCAAAGGGCAACGCCGTATATCGACCCAGACGTGTCCGACCCATACCACGAAACATCGATGCAATGATTCTGGCCGCAGTGCTGGAAACCGGCTCTCTGGAAGAAGGCATCTGACAGTTCTCCACTTGTTGGTCACGGGTCAAGCACGAAGAGGTTTTGATCGAGAGGAATCTTCTCTACAAATGGCAGAGCGCTGCTCTCGTTAGTGCAGGATTCGTTGCAAGCGTCCTCATGCCGGTCTTGCAGATCATGCTTGAACCTTTTGGCGATGGCTCTTTACAGCCTCGACTGCCTCGGTAAATGTATCGCTGTCATTTTGAGCGCACGCCCCAGGAGCGGAGAGCGACATGAACCCAGGCTAGCGGACGCAGATCTGTTCATGCTCGTGACCCAAGGCGGTCGTCGGAGCGATGCAGGAAGTCGCGTATCGTGTAGCCGACTGCGCTGCGCATGCGTCCACAGATCCTGACCATGAATATGTCATCCCATTGAGGAGATTCAGAACTGTCTTCGCTCTTCTCGCGTTTCACAGGCAGGCGGCTGCGTCGGGATAAGTGCGGTCGCCCGTGTTCGTGCAGTCCAGGTTCATCGAAGGGTAGCGTCTTTCGCTAAACTGCCGTTTTTTATTCGCTTTCGCTGAGGTTCCATCACATCGGGTGGTGCGACCCTTCCACCTTGTGATCGACAAACCGCGTGCCCCATTCGATGCCGTCCCGCACCGCCTCCTCCTCAGCAAGCCATTCCGGCTGAACCGTATCCGGACGGAATTCGGCCACGGTGCTGTCGGCACGGCGCACACTTACCTTCGCCTGCCAGGCGCCGTACGCGTTCTGCTCCGGCTGCACCACGATCTCGTAGCCTCGATGTTCCAACGTGTGCCGCTGCATCACTCGCTCCGGTTTCGTATCAAGGGCGTCAGCCTGGAAGCACGAACTCGGTGCGCATGTCTTCGATCACTTTCTTGAGATGATGTGCGTAATCTGCGCCGAGGTCATCGAGCGGCACTATGTTCCAGTTGCGGCCGGATGCGTCCGGCGGATGTCGCTCTGGCAGCGGTATGCGCACGCGCAAAGCCCCCGGTACGTCGACGCCGATTTTCGCCATGCGGCTCTGCAGTTCGTCGCGAATATGCTCCGGGGATCGAACAGTCTTCGGCATCGGTCTGCCTCCCTTTGGTCGCAAGTCCGGGTTGTGACTGAACGGCGCATACGTTCATCGTGCAAGAGCATGCGCTAACGATGCTTTAAGTCTAGTCGCTAATCCGGAAATGTTCGGACAATCGGCCGCTTCTGCGGTGTTATTGCGGATCTGGCTGACGTGGCGGCCTGCAATAAATTTGCGCGTTGGCTATTTTGAGTTCGTGGAACGTCTGTAATGTGCGGACGTTCTTTCGACGCAGCGTGTGAAGTTCGAGGCGAACGCCCGGTCGTGAACCTTTCGAAAGCGGCAGTGTAGTTGAGAACCGGGCAGGGACGCATCCAATCCCCAATGCAGCGACGGATCGAATGAGCGCAGGATCGCGACACATCTGAGCAGGAATTGGAAAGAAGCGCACGCGGGTCATGGCTAGACTCGGCGTAAAACGGGACTCTGTGATGTGAATGACGCCGACGCTTTGAAGCATCGATGGCAGCGCTTTTCGGGCCACGTCCAAAACGCCAGGAGCGAATTTATGTCCGATACGGAAATCGCACCCAAGGTACCCGGGCAGAACGACGAACAGGTCAAACTGCGCAAGCTCTTCGAACCCATAAGGATGGGGCCGCACACACTCCGTCATCGTGTCGTGATGGCGCCGCTGACGCGTTCGCGCGCGAGCCGACCAGGCAACATACCGTCGCAGCTCAATGCCTGTTATTACGCGCAGCGCGCAGCGGCCGCGCTCATCATCAGCGAAGCGACGCAGGTGTCGATGCAAGGACAGGGCTATGCATGGACGCCCGGGATCCATAGTCGAGAGCAGGTCGAAGGCTGGCGGCTCGTGGCGGACGCCGTGCACGAGGCGGGGGGATTGATGTTCATGCAGCTCTGGCACGTCGGACGCATATCGCACCCCTCGTTGCAGCCCGATGAAATGCTGCCCGTTGCGCCGTCCGCACTCCTGCCGAAAGCAGAGGCGTTTGCGCAGGAGCGCGGGGAGGCTCCACGGTCCGTCATCGATGGGCGTTGGAGATAGACCGTCGTTGACCGGCGAACTCGCTGCCGCCATACGACGATTTGCGATGGCCGCCGAGTCGGCGACCCGTCACGCTGGGAGGCCGCGCCATGGCTGTCACTACTTGGGTTGTCGTTGCGGACGGCAGCCGTGCTCGAATCTTCGAAACGCCGGGACTTAAACTGGATTTGCGAGAGATCGAAGATCTCGTCAATGTCGCCCCTGCTGGAGCGGCGCTGAGCGAAAAAGATCGTGAAAAATTCGCGAAGACCGTCGCCGACTACGTCGAACAGGGACGGCTTCACCAGCGGTATCAGCGATTGCGATTTGCCGTGGAGCCGAAATTTTTAGGGATGCTGCGCGCGCGTCTGAGCGAGGAAACGCGTCGGATGATATTCGAAGAGATCAACGAAGACCTCTCGGCCCTCGATGCGCGCGAAATTCAAGCGCACCTGCGAAGGCATTGACGGTGACCGCGACGGACCCCTCACGACAAGTTCTGGCGACCAGTGATCGGCGATCGACCAGGATAGCTGTCCTCCTCCGAAATTCGGAGTATCAGCTTACCTAGCCCAGACACCTCGCACAGACAACGCGTAATGCGAGCTGCCGACGGAACGCAAGCGCGCTCCGGTCGCGTGGTCGTGAGCCAAGCCCGCTGAGTTCCACGCGCCGGAGCGTCGCCGCCTTTCGTCACACGCCTTCGACGAGAACTGCGCGGTAACGCGCGCCCTTGAATCGGTGCTGAACGACCTCCTGATACGCCGGGCTGTCGTACCACGCACGCGCGGCCGCTGTCGACGGAAACTCAACGATCACGACACCCTCTGGCGCGTCGCCCTCAAGGACCTGCTGAGGTCCGTAGGCAGCGAGAATCTTGACAGGATGACCTTTGAAGGTCTCGCCCACTTTGCTTTGGTAGACGTCGAGCTCACCTTGATCCTGCGTGCTTTCCCTTGTGAAGACAATATAAGTCGCCATGTCGTGCGCTCCCGCGGTGGTGTGAAGGTGCACAGGATGATGCCATGAACCGCATTTAGCCTCCAGCGCAGCGTCGGCGCGGATGCCGACCCGTAACTTGGGCTAGACAACCACCCGATCCTCGCAGTCCGACATTCCCGAGCCGATCACCGCAGGGATTTCCCCAGGCGATCTCCCTCCTCGCGTCGGACGCCTATCGGACCCACTGCGGTCATACGAGGTTCTGCCACGCAGGAGGCTGCTTCCCGCGGAACAACGCCCACCCATTGACCGCTCGCCGATCAGGAAGCGTTGCCAGGCGCCGCATTGGGAAACAACGACAGCCGCAGCCCAATGAGCGCATGCAGCGCACCTTTGCGCAGCTTGTAGCCGGGTGCATCCGGATCGGCCGCGAAGTTGGCCATGATCCGCGCGATGGCGGCATCAACGTCGATTGCAAGTGCCAGAGGTACGCTTTGACGGTGACCCGATTCGACACACCGTTCATAGTGCGACCGAATGTCGTCGAGCACCCGGTTTAACACGACTGGCAACTCCCCGGGAAACTTGCCCGAGAGTCTGCGCAGGTCGAGTGTATTGAGCGCGATGCGCATGTCGCGCAGGCTTTCGATCGACGGGTTGGCGTAGTCCTCACTTGGCGCCACGCGCGGAATAAGCTGCATGAGCCGGTCGAGCATGCGCGCGTTCAGATCGCGTTGCTGACCGACTGATAACGTGGACCCGCTCAAAATGACATCCCTCCAGTTGGAACGGGTCAGCCGCGCCGCCGCGGCATCTGCTCCGAACGGGCGGATTACCCCCGTCATCAATGAAGCGAAGAGCACCCCGGCCAGCCCTGCGAGATTGGCATTCAGGAAGTTGAGAATGTTCGCGTCATACGCGCTGTCGATACCGAGAAAGGTCGCGGTCGTCAGCGCAACAAGGGTCGATCTCAACGCCCATTTCGGGCGAGGTATCAATAGTCCAAGTGGAACGAAGACGAAAGAAAAGAAAATGACCAGCACCGGAAAGTCCTGGCCACTCGGTAACACGACGAACAGATAGAACGCTGAAATGAAAACGCTCATCGTCGCGCACCTGACGAAAGTGATCATCATGGGCACGGGCTCATCGAGTGCGGCGAAAAAGCAGACGCCGATAGCGCCCAACGAGACAGCCGCCGCACCGTCCTGCCAGCCGGAAGCGATCCACAGGCACGACAGAACGAAAACGACGAGTCCCGCCGAGAAGGCGGAGAACAAGGCAAGACCACGGTCGAGAAACGCGTGCCGGGTGCCGACCCGCCAATGCCGGAAGCGCGGCCGCCAGTTCCCCCGTTCGTGAACGATGATAAGGCGCAGGGTCCGGCAATCGACCCAAAGATCCACTAACTGCCGCAACCGCCACAGCGCGCTGGATAACAACGCCGCCTGCCAGGTCGTCAGTTCGTTACGGGCCGATTCCAGTTGCGCAATACGCATCCGCAATAGGGGCGCCTCGCGCTCCGGGTTCTCGCTGAGCGGCGCGTCCATCCAGCGTCCGATATCGCGCAGCAGTTCGCCGATGCCTGCGGGCGTGTCGGTGCCCGATTTCTGAACGGCCGCGAGTATGTCCGCGAGCGCCGACGTGATCGGCAGTATCAGCTCCATCCGGCCTTGAAGTTCCTCGCTGCGAGCGAGTATCACGGGGCTGGCGTGATCGTACGCCAGCTGGCTCAACAGCAACTCGAAGCCGCGCGCACTCGACGCCATCTTTTGACGGCTTCCCGAAACCAGCGCTCCCGCAACTCGGCCATCCAGCGACTCTTTCAGGTAGAGAGTGGCCTCGCGGAACCACGAGTCGGTTCGCTCGATCAGCGTTGGCGCGAGCCGGTTCGGGAAAAGAACGCTGCCGACGATGCTTGCGCAGACGATGCCAAGCGTGATTTCTTCGGTCCGCGCCACTGCAACATCGAAGATGGTCAATGGGTTCGACACGGCTGGCAGGGCAATGACGGACAGCGAATAACTGGCAAGCAGAAACACGTAACTGCGCGCGGCTCGCGTCGAGATCGAAATGTACACGAACACGCTTGTCCATAGCGCTATGAGCGCGCTCAGCAGATAAGGCGTTTCCGCGAATGGCGGCACGAGGGCGACGGAGGCAAGCGCCCCAAGCACGGTACCGAGCGCGCGGTATAGCGCCTTCGATCGTGTCGCTCCGACAAACGGGTTCGATACGATATAGACCGATGCCAACGCCCAGTATGGCCTCGGAAGGTCGAAGTAGAACGCGATGTAAAGCGCGAGCATCCCTGAGAGAAAGGTCTTTAGCGAAAAAATCCAGTCACGTAGCGAAGGGAGTTTCATCGGAAAGATCGCGTTGGGATGAGTCTCTCTCCCAGCAGGTCGGGTTGGGCTTGCAGTGAAACCACCAACAGTGTGCTACGTTTCGCCGGATTCTGCGTGGTCAATCACACGTGGCTGCATGCGCGTCGAGGCCGCAAGTTTTTCGTGCGTCGGCAAAGCGCAGGGCCCAGACCACCAGTTTCCTTTTTTCGCGACCCCGTGTGCCTGGGATCAGCTTGTATCCGGACCTTGCCATCCCTGCCTTGCGGCTCTTCACATGACCGATCAACGCACGAGGCTGTCGTGCCAACGACGGGATGTTCACCTTCTGCGCTCAGCATGGGCGCCTCTGCGCAATGAATCAAGTAACACGAACATTCTGTAACGACCCAATGGACCCGAAATCGGGCCTGGTTATCCTCTAGATAAAGTATCGCTTGGATATCGCGCATGGCCGCCTAGAATTCATCGTGCCCCCATGACATTCAAGCGAACCTGGAACCAGACGATGAAGACAATCAATGTGCTCAGACTTGCCGCGGTCACGCTAGCGACCGTGTTTTCCGTCAACGTGTGGTCGCAAACGGCTGGTACCGCCGCGCCCTCCTCAGGCGCGCCGTCGGCAAGTGCAGGAATGTCGAAGAAAGAGATTCGTAAAGCTAACAGGGCGCTGAGCAGGAAAGTGTCCCAGGCGCTTCAGAAAGGCGGCGTTCAGATGAACGGCATGAACGTAATTGCCAAACGCGGTGCAATCACGCTCGCCGGGCACGCCGCCGATCCGACTCAGATCGACAAGGCCACCGCTATCGCACAAGGTGTCGATGGCGTCTCGTCGGTGAAGAACATTATGACGGTTCAATATGGAGGGCAGTAGGCCGCGGCACGCGAGTGTGTCCATGGCGCACCCTTGTGCGCCGCGAAGTTCGTGTGAAATCGATAGGCGCGTGATGAGTATCGGGTAGTCTCGAAGCGCTGGTCGCGCGATCGCGGCGGTCCGCCTGAAAGAGCTGCGCCATTTCCCACGCAGCATGGTGACGGCGAACTCGGTGATTCGGCGGACCGTACGCATGAGAATACCGAGTGTCGCAATGGCGCGCAATGATAGTCACCGCCGCGCCGGTGGCCATGCCGCCAGGTTTTGCGTTGCTCGAGAGTCTGGCCCAGCGTCTTCGTCGTACCACTATTCGTTCAGCAATCTGCCATGTCATCTTCACGCATCCTCGCCCCCGCATTGCGCTCGTTGGTCCGTTCTGCCGACGAAGCCGCTGCCCAGATTCGCCCCAAAATGACCGTCGCAATGAGCGGCTTTACCGGATCAGGCTACCCAAAAGCGGTGCCGAGTGCGCTGGCGAGGCAAATCCAGGCGGCGCACGAGAGCGGGGAGGATTTCCGCATCAACGTGCTGACAGGCGCCTCGACGGCCCCGGAACTCGACGGTGCGCTGGCCCGCGTCGACGGCATCTGCATGCGCCTGCCGTATCAATCCGATCCCACGCTGCGCGACAAGATCAACGCGGGCGAACTCGAATACCAGGACATCCACTTGAGTCATGTTGCGCAATATGCGTGGTTCGGCCTGTTCGGCGATATCGACGTGGCAATCGTCGAAGTCGCCGGCATTCGTGAGGACGGGCTGCTGATTCCTTCCGCGTCGGTCGGCAACAACAAGACGTGGCTTGAGAAGGCCAGGAAGGTGATCCTCGAAGTTAACTCGCATCAGCCGGCCGGCCTCGACGGGATGCACGACATCTACTACGGCACCGCGCTGCCGCCGAACCGCGAGCCGATTCCGTTGACGAAGAGCAGCGACCGCATCGGCGAGCCGTATCTACGCTGCCCCGCAGACAAGATCACCGCGATCGTCGAAACCAACGCACCGGACCGCAGCAATGCCTTCTCGGCGCCGGACGCGACGTCGAAGCAGATCGCCGCGCATTTACTCGATTTTTTGCGTCATGAAGTTTCGCGCGGACGTCTGCCGACGAACCTGCTGCCACTGCAGTCGGGTGTCGGCAATATCCCCAACGCGGTACTCGCGGAATTGAACGCGGCAGGCTTCTCGAATCTGACGGCGTTCACGGAAGTGATCCAGGACGGCATGCTCGATCTGCTCCTCGACGGCACGCTTAGCTGCGCTTCGGCGACGGCGCTGTCGCTGAGCCCGGACGCGGTCACGCGTTTCGCGAACGATATCGACATGCTGCGCGAGAAAATCGTGCTGCGTCCGCAGGAAATCAGCAATCATCCGGAACTCGTGCGCCGCCTGGGCTGTATTGCTATGAACGGGATGATCGAGGCCGATATTTACGGCAACGTGAATTCGACACACGTGATGGGCACGAAAATCCAGAATGGAATCGGCGGGTCGGGGGATTTCGCGCGCAACGGATATCTGTCGTGCTTCATGTCAACCAGCCTGGCGAAGGATGGGGCGATCTCCCGGATCGTGCCGATGGCGAGCCATGTCGATCATACCGAGCATGATGTGGCTGTAGTCGTGACCGAGCAGGGCCTCGCGGATGTACGCGGCCTGTCGCCGAAGCAGCGGGCGCGGAAAATCATTGCGAACTGTGCGCACCCTGATTTCCGGCCGATGCTCGAGGATTATTTTGAGCGGGCATGCCGTGAGAGCTTTGGCAAGCAGACGCCGCATCTGCTGGGCGAGGCTCTAAGCTGGCACGAGCGCTTCGTGCGCACCGGCTCAATGAAGCCGTAATGGCGGCGTTCCGCGCCTTGCGTGCTGGCGCACACAGGCGCAACACTCCTTCCCCTTGCGCACCACCAGCGATCGTTTTTGATCGGTGATCCCCGTAGTCGGCTTGAATATGCCGCTTGTTGTCCGAGTACTCGCGTGGCCAAGTCGCCTTTCACCTGCACTGCGATAGCATTCGCGCGCATGGGAACCGGTAGTTGCTTCACGTATCCCCGCCATGCATGACGAACGTCGGACTTGTGGGATCACTGAGCGCACCGTCTTCCCGAGACAGTGCGGCGGGAAGGATCATCTCGCCTGCGTTGGCAGGACGGGGACGCGAAAACGGCATGAACACGGGTGTCCCGGCAGCGATTGTGCGCCCGCTGAGCACGCACGTCCCCTTATGTGGTGCGTGCCTCAGTCGCCATATCTGCTCTGCGTAACAGCACCCCTGCGGATCACGCCAGGAAACGGTAATAGCGTTCCGGTCGGACCGATCGAGAACGTCCACCAGTTGGCTTCGGCTGTGAGAATGCTTCATGGAGCGACGCTCCGCGTCGCGCGACGGCGCTGTCCGGCGTACAAGCCCCTGCGACAGAACAGATGGGTGATCGGTTAGCGTTTTCGATCGCAGCAGGTCCAGGATGCCCGACCAGATTCGGTGCTGCTGCCGCCTCGTGACCATGACGTGTTGTCCTCCGTACTGAGCCACCGGCCTCTCAACCGCATCATGGAAGTGAGACCACCGCATGAAGACCCTGCTCCATCGCAGAAAGCCACAGTCTCGCGGGCACCGGCCCTAAGCGAGGATATAACCCACCGCTAGCGAAGCTAGGTTAGCTTCCCTGATAAATATCGCACGACAGTCCGATCACGCACGGTTGACCTCCCCGGGTTTTGCCATAACCATTCCGTCCGCCGGGCTGGGCACCGTAGTCCCAGACATTGTCGCGGTCCATCGGTCTCGCCGGCTGCGTTGCATTCATTGGCTGCTGCCCGGATGACTGATCAACATTGCCCGACGGTTGCATTCCTTGAGCGTCGGCAGCACCCGCCGCCGTGAGCAGAAATATCGCGACGACTGCGGACGTTTGCACTTTCATTTCATCACCTCTTCGTAGTCAACGGGTCGCGTGAGCGACACCAGTTTAGCTGGGACGCGAGTCCGCACAAGAGAACGCACGGTTGAACCGTCGCTTCAAGTGAGCCGTGCCAAGAAAGCCTGATCGACGCGAAAAGAGGATTGGCCTTGAGCGCAGCCAATATCTACTTCATACCCCGCGCCTATCGCCGGCAACCATTTAAAACTCGAGCTTCCCGAGCGACCAAACGGTCGCTATGAGGCCATTTCCGCTTGCCCTCGAAGTCGGTCGAGCCTCTCGCGTGTCGAGGCACCGGCGCCATCATGACGCGCCTGATCCCGAAAGAATGACAGCGGCACACGGTAAGCCGCACGATCTGCGGGCCAAATCGCCCAAGCGCTTATTTCCATGGACTTGGGAGGGTGCTGAGTACAGCGTACCCGGTCGGGGTCCTGGGCGCGAGTTGGAGTCCGAATTGGCAATGTCAACAGACATTGTGATCCCTAGGCATGTAGCAGTAGCCTCTGCAAATATGTTATAGCGCAGGCAATGACACAGAGTTAGCGAATAATTGAGTCAGCTCTCCGGATGATGTGGAGGAGGCTTCTGGAGGCTAGATCAGGTTGGCCGCAGACCAGGTGAGCTGCGCACCATACTTCACTATCTGATCACCGTTCGAAGAACGTCGCAGCCAGGAAATCCTTGACCGACCCGCTTGCAGTGTCCGAGTGCCAATGAAGAGAGTTTGTAGCGCCGTTGCTCCAAAGAGCGCGTCGCTCTGCGGCTCTTTCATCGCGAAACAATCCAGATGAAATTGACGCCGGAAAATAGCGTTCTGATCCCCCTTGACGCCAGTGACGAAGACGTGGCTTCTCGGCACTACTTTCAATGAATAAATGACCAACGTCTCTACACGAGCCACGCTGTGCGCCCGCACGCGAGGCGTCGACCGGAAAGCGTCGAGAGCAACATCTGCAGTGCTCCGGCTAAGACCGTTCCTCTTACCGATTCAGTCATTCAGATAACTCGCGACGAAGCAAGATTTCGACACGTTTTGACAGAAACGAGAAAGAAACGCTGGCTCCCTTCCTTTAGACTTATTCCCGTCGCCCGAAAAGGTTGTAGTGCAAGTAGCGATCAACGAATTGGTTAGAGTGTCGGACTGACGGATTTGATATCTTGCGACCGTGACGCGATGATTCTTCGAGCGCTGGTATCTGCGCTACAAGCTAAGCCTGCGCGATCTCGTCAAAATGATGGCTGAGCGAAGACTGGCGCTTGCTGACACGACGCAGAAAATCGCAGCGTTCGAGGTGGCCTTGAAAGCGCTGATTAGATACCTGCTCGCAGGCGTCTTTCAGCCCCTCGGAAATCTAGATTTTGAAATATGCAGGCCAGAGCATGTTTACTCCCAATTCCATTCCCTATCAGCAACAACCTGGCTTTCAGCGCACCTACCGCCAAGGCCGCTTGAGCCTGGGTCTTTTCTTTCCCCTCGAAGCCTTCACCGGCGATACGCCGAGTATGTCCGACCAGGTGAGCCTGGCCCAACGTGCGGAAAAGCTGGGTTTCTCTGCCCTCTGGTTTCGCGACGTGCCGTTGCGCGACCCCAGCTTCGGTGACTCGGGCCAGGTCTTCGATCCTTGGGTCTACCTGGGTTTTATGGCGGCACACACTCGCTCGATTGCGCTGGGTACCGCGTCGGTCATCCTGCCAATCCGCAATCCCCTACACACCGCCAAGGCCGCGACCAGTGTCGATCAGCTCAGTGGTGGCCGCCTGCTACTCGGCGTGGCTTCCGGTGACCGTCCAGTAGAGTTTCCAGCATTCGGTGTGGACCCGGAGCAACGCGGCAGCCTGTTCCGCGAATACCTCGAGGTATTTCGCGAGGTTCAGCTCACCAGTTTCGTGCCTTTGACCTGGTCTGGCGGCAGGCTGGAGGGGGCAGATCTGATTCCCAAGCCGACCACAGCGGAGATTCCTTTCTTCGTCACCGGCCATAGCCGCCAGACGCTGGAGTGGATCGCCCGCTACAGTCATGGCTGGATCACTTATCCGCGCGCACCGAAGGCTCAGCAGCTGATTGTCGAGCGCTGGCGCACGGCGGTTCGTGCCGAATGTGGTGAACTGTTCAAACCCTTCACCCAGTCGCTATACATCGACCTGACAGATAACCCGCAGACACCACCACGGCCGATCCACCTGGGCTATCAACTTGGGCGATATCACCTGATCGCGCTGCTGCACAGCTTGCAGGAGGAGGTCGGCGTTAACCATGTGATCGTCAATTTGAAATACGGCCAACGCCCCGCAGGGGACGTCATACAGGAGCTCGGTGAGTTCGTTCTACCTGACTTCGTCGTGTCGACATGAGCCGGGAGGGTGCCGGAAAGCGACGATCGGCGCGTTCTATCCGGCCACCGCCACGCCCGGCACATCAGCACTACCCGCTCAGGTAGCCAAAACCTGGGCGAAGAAGGTCCGGGTGCGAACCTCGATACTCTTGCGCGGCGCGGCTTCCGGCGGCCCATGGGGTGTTGATTTGCACTGAATCCTGACCCACGATTTGCATTGAATTCTGACCCACCCGTTGGAGCAGCTTGCGGGTTATTCGGTGGGTATCTGGGTCTTCTTTCTCTCCTTCTTTGGTTGCGTCGTGCTGTTTCTGAAACGATAGCTATCGTTGCCTGTTTCTACAATGTGGCAGTGGTGCGTGAGCCGGTCGAGCAGCGCCGTCGTCATCTTTGCGTCGCCAAACACACTGGCCCATTCGGCGAAGCTCAGATTGGTGGTGATGATGATGCTGGTTCGTTCGTAGAGCTTGCTGAGCAGGTGGAACAGCAGCGCACCGCCGGTCTGGCTGAATGGCAGATAGCCGAGTTCATCCAGCACCACGAGGTCGGCATACACAAGTCGTGTTGCGAGCTGTCCGGGCTTGCCCACGAGCTTCTCCTGCTCAAGGGCATTGACCAGTTCGATGGTGGAGAAGAAGCGCACGCGGCGGCGATGATGCTCAAGCGCCTGCACTCCGATCGCGGTTGCCAGATGGGTCTTTCCAGTGCCCGGCCCACCCACCAGAACGATGTTGTGCGCCGAGTCGATGAACTCACACTCGTACAACTGACGCACCAGCGCTTCGTTGGCGTCGCTGCAGCTGAAATCGAAGCCGCCGATGTCGCGATACGCCGGGAAGCGTGCCGCCTTCATCTGGTACGCGAGCGAGCGCACTTCGCGCTCTGCGATTTCCGCCTTGAGCAACCCGGCAAGCACCAGCGAAGCTGACTTGTAGGCCGGCGAGTCCTGCGCGGCGAGCTCGCCTAACGCCTGTGCCATACCGTGCAGCTTGAGGGACTTGAGCATCTGCATCATGACGTCAGGCTGCATGATCGTCCTCCCGATTCCTCAGGCGGTCGTAGCGGCCCACGTTGGCCTGTGGCTCAACCTTCAGTGCGAAGGCCTGTGGCGTCTGCAGCGGCGGCACAGGCGGGCTGTCGAGCAGCCGGCTCAGGATGTTCAGCACCGTCTGCTTGTTCGGTGCGCCGGCCTCAAAGGCCAGCTCGACTGCAGTGAGCACCATCTGTTCATCGTGCAGCAGGACCAGCGCCAGAATCTCGACCATCTCCCGGTCGCCGCCGGGGCGCTTCATCAGCACGCCCTGCAGCTTGCGGAAGCCAGCTGGAAACTCGGCGAAGGGTGCACCGTTGCGAAGCGCTCCCGGTTTGCGCTGCAGGACTGCCAGGTAGTGACGCCAGTCGTAAATGGTTTCGCCGTGGTCATGGCTGCGGTTGATACAGCGCTCGTGCTCGGCAATCACCTGGCCTTCGGCGACGAACACGAGTCTGGCTGCGTAGACGCGCAGACTGATGGGCCGGTTGGCGAACGACGCCGGCACGCTGTAGCGGTTGCGCTCGAAGTTCACAAGGCAGGTCGGCGAGACGCGTTTGGTGTGTTCAACGAAACCATCGAACGGCTGGCCCACCGGCATCAGATGGGGACGCTCGGCGGACCACGCATCCCAGATCGTCGTGTCCTGCTCGGGGTGCCGCGTCTGCTGCCAGAGCAGCACGCACTGATCGGCCAGCCAGTCGTTCAACGCCGCCAGCGAGCCAAACGTCGGCACCTTCTGCCAGAGCCGGTGGCGACTGTCCTGGACGTTCTTCTCGATCTGCCCCTTCTCCCAGCCGGAGGCGACGTTGCAGAACTCGGCGTCAAACAGGTAGTGGCTTACCATCGCGCTGAACCGCGCGTTGACCTCGCGGACCTTGCCGGGGCGCACCCTGTCGACGGCGGTCTTCATGTTGTCGTAGATGCCGCGGCGCGGAATGCCGCCCCACGCTACGAACGCATGATGGTGCGCGTCGAACAGCATCTCGTGGGTCTGTAGTAGATAAGCCCTCAGGAAGAAGGCACGGCTGTGGCTGAGCTTGAGTTGCGCGACCTGCAGCTTGGTACGCTCGCCGTTGATGACGGCCCAGTCCTCGCTCCAGTCGAACTGGAACGCTTCGCCAGCGGCAAACCGGAGGGGAACGAACGTCCCGCGCCCGGTCGTATTTGCCTGCTCGTGCTGCTCCTGTCGCCAGCGCCGGGCAAACGCCGCAACACGGTCATAGGAGCCAGTAAAGCCCAGCACGCAGAGGTCCGCGTGAATCTGCTTGAGGGTTCTACGCTGTTTGCGGGGCCGCGTCGCCTCGGTCTTCAACCACCCAGCAAGCTTCGCAGCAAACCCGTCGAGCTTGCTGGGGCTGTGGCGTTCGGGATAGGCGGGCAGTACGGTGCCGGCCCGTATGTAACGCCTGACCGTGTTTCTGGACACGCCCAGCCGTTTGGCAATCTCGCGCAACGAGACATGATCGCGAAAGTGCCAGCGTCGGATGATGCTCAATATAGCCACGTCGATCACTCCGTTTCCCCTGCCCGTTGCCGAGCAGGTCAGTGTTCTACGTGGGTCAATATTCGATGCAAATTACTGCGCAGGCTGGGTCAGGATTCGGTGCAAATCAACAGCCCATGGGGTCCTGATCGGGGCGGTAAGGAGGGCGAAGCGCGCACCGATCAACAGCGCCATAGTTCTTCAGCGGGCTTCGATCTCATAGGGGAATTACAGATTAAGGCGATGTCGCTTCGTGGGGCTGGGAAGCAGCAGACCTGAAGTCGCGATTGGCTGAACATTCTCGTTACGAATCTCTGGAGAGCACACGAACATGAAAACAGTAGTCGTATCAGGCGCGGTGGGAGTTATCGGACGCGGAGTACTCGCACACTATGAAACCAAGGGCGTCGATCTGGTCGCCGTTTCCAGACGCGCACCTGATTTCCCGACGCGCGCCAGGCATTTAGCAGTCGACTTGCTGGACAGAGAGGCCTGCGAGGCGCTACTTGCACAAGTACCGGAAGCGACGCATCTCGTGTTCGCAGCCTACCAGGAGAAGCCGACGCCTGCGGAACTGGTCGAGGTGAATCTGCGGATGTTGAAGAACATGGTTGAGGTCATGGAAAAGCACGCTCCGAACCTGCAGCACGTCGCGCTGATGCAGGGAGGCAAGGCATACGGCGTGCATATTGGCCCGATTCCGTCGCCAGCGAAGGAGAGCGACCCGCGCCATATGCCACCGAACTTCTATTACGACCAGGAGGATTTCCTTCGGGACCGTTCAGTCGGCAAATCGTGGTCCTGGACTGCATTTCGTCCCGAGGGTGTTGCAGGGGTTGCCGTGGGCAATCCCATGAATCTGCTGATGGTGATTGCTGTCTATGGAACCTTAGCGAAGGCCCTGGGCGTTCCAATGTCTTTTCCTGGCTCGCGCGCCGCTTACGACGCGCTCTACCAGATTACCGATACTCGAATTCTCGCGAGCGCCGTCGATTGGGCAGGCGAGTCCGACGCATGCCGAGGCGAGATTTACAACATCACGAATGGCGATTACTTCAGATGGTCTCGCGTCTGGCCGCGTCTGGCGGAGTTTTTCGATGTGTCGGTCGGTGAGCCGTTCCCCATGTTGTTACAGCAGATGATGGCCGACAAGGCAGAACTGTGGAACAGGCTGGTCGAGAAGCACAACCTTCGAGACTACCCGTACGACCAGATCGTGTCGTGGAAGTTTGGCGACATGATTTTCAAAACGACCTTTGACAATATCTCTAGCACGATAAAGGCGCGCAAACATGGTTTTCATGATTGCATCGATTCAGAGGAAATGTACATCGAGATGCTAACCGAGCTCAGGGAGCAACGTTACATTCCTTGAAAGGTTCTGTCGCGCGAAGGCCATCATATAAAAATTCGACGACCGAGATTGACATGGCCGCGATGGCCATAACGGGCAAAACGCCCATTTGCACGATCAGCACGCAGTCGACCAGCACCATCGCCGACATCCCAAGGCGCTCGCGCCAGAGACGGCTGCCACAGCCCCGGCCAAGTATTCGCCCGTGCTTCGCCTCGCAGCGCATATGCGAAAAAAAGTCGGGCGCGAGGCCCGACTAAAGGACGCGCGACATCGAGGTCCGTGTCGCGCACCTGAGAGAATTGCGATTCTCGACGGAACCTGACGAACTTAATGTGACGCGGATCACTATTGCGAACTGAATCTCCCGCTACGCCGCTTGCTTAATCCACCCCTGCTCCTCCATCGCCCACACGCTGTCTACCATTCAGGGGCTGGGAGCGGCCCGCGAGCCTGCATTACGCCTCGCTACGCTGTTTGTAGCCGGAGATACTGTGGGACTTCATGCCGCCGTACTCGAAGCCGCCCGACATCAGGTGGACAAGTTCGAGTTTCGTGTCGAAGCCGACTCCCAGTTCGCGGTGGAGGGAGAAGGCGTTGAGGCAACAGTGGACGATGTCAGCCTTGACATTCCCGATGCGACCGGCGCAACGCTGGACACTATATCGCACGACGACGGGCAGGCGGTGATCAGGGTTAGTGGAACCGCCTCTTTGAATATCGACGTGCACTTCAGCTTTGAAAAATTTGACAGCGTTGATCGCGATTACGTGGGCATGGGTAGCGCCACAATTTCTGACGACGTCGAAATTGAGTTCGAGGCGCTGGTGACGGTCCAGATCGATGCAGATGTGCTGACACTAGACGGTGTCGAATTGCTGCCGGTAACGCACGACATGCATTTCAACGACATCGAACCGGACTGGATGACCGACCACGACAACTACGACACTTACGACCGGCAGTAAGGTGAGCGCAAGTTGGTCATATCTATGACCGCATCCTGCCGCAAAGCCGGCTTGGACCACTTCGCTCACTGAGCGCGCCACAAACAGGATGATGGAAAACATGGCGATCAAGCGGTGGCTTCATCTCAGTGAGCTCGGTAGCGACCCGTGGGTGCTGCCCATCTATACCGCTTGGAACCAGGCCGTGGAGGAACACCGTGTGGCGGCGCGGACGGATGCAATCACCGAGGCGGGACTACACATCACGACTCGGCTGAATCTGCTTCGTCACATTGTGCGCCGGCTAAATCAGGATTGGGACGCCCTGGCAAAAGAGATCAACAACCACGTCAGTAGCGAGCACCACTACACACCGGACCGCGAAGGCATCGCGTTGCCCGTCGACGATCACATGAAGTACCTGATAATAGCCGACTTTCATTCCGTCCTCTCTGAGGTCGACGCCTGCATCGACTCCATGAAGGCCTTCATGCACGCCCTGCACGACCACGTCGGCCAGCCCATCACGCCAAAGCAACGCATCGAGATGATCAATTCGTGGATGCACGAGCGTGGTGTCGACCCCAAATGGTTTAACCGACTGTCCAGCGCCCGGAATTTCATCGCGCATGTCGGCGCGTTCTATCTAGCCCTAGACACCACCGATCCTCACTGGGACCTGCTGCTGGTCAAGAGGAACATAAAACAGTTTGATGACCCAGACACCTACGTGCGGTTCTTCAGCGTCACGGAGATCGTGGAGGGTTTCCTGGACTGTAGGGCGGCAATGCAAGTGCATCTCGTCGCCCTGTTCGAAGCCGCGAAATGATCGCGCTTTCGGGCACTACCCACTGAGCATGGTGAATGCCTGCTCGCTGCTTGTGAACAGTCACCACAGAGTTGGAAACTGTTAGCCCGTAAAGGGTCGTGTTATGCCATTTGCATCGAACACACGGCCGAGACGATCATCGCACTCGGCCGTGGGGCGCTGGTCGGCCGAGGGCGTGTGAAAACGCATTTATCGCCTAAACTGAATCAACGCACTGAGACCGGGTGACTCATGAAGCGATTCGTTGAAGGCGATGACCGCAAGCAGGTCGCACTACTTCCCGAATGCGTCGATGATTACATTGGCCAGGACAACCCGGTAAGGGTGATCGATGCCTTCGTCGACGAACTGAACCTGGCCGAACTCGGCTTCAACGGTACCACGCCGGCGCTCACAGGTCGGCCGTCCTATCATCCGGGCGTGATGCTCAAGATCTATATCTATGGGTATCTGAACCGGGTGCCGTCTAGCAGGCGTCTTGAGCGTGAATGCCAACGCAATGTCGAGCTGATGTGGCTGACAGGACGTCTCGCACCAGACTTCAAGACGATCGCCGACTTTCGTCGCGACAATGGCGCAGCCATTCGGAATGTATGCCGTCGTTTCGTCGAACTATGTCGCGGACTGAAGCTGCTATCCAGCGACATGGTGGCAATCGACGGCAGCAAGTTCAAAGCCGTGAACAGCCGTGACAGGAACTATACGGCTGGCAAGATCGACAAGCGTCAGCAGCAGATCGAGGAAAGCGTTCAGCGATATCTCGACATGATTGAAACCGCAGATCGGATCAGCCCGACAGGTTTCGATGTGAAGACCGTTCGCCTGTACGAGAAGATCGCTCTGCTGCGTCAGCGGATGCGTGAGCTAGAGCAGATGAAGGAGCAACTGAAGAAAGAACCGGACAAGCAGTTGTCGCTTACCGACCCAGATGCCCGCTCAATGACCAGCGGTGGCAAGAGGACCGGTACCGTGGGCTACAACGTCCAGACTGCCGTGGATACAAAGCATCATCTGATTGTCGAACACGAAGTGACGAATATCGGAGGCGATCACGGTCAACTCAGCAAGATGGCTTTCCTGGCGAAGAACGCGATGGGCAGGCCGAAGCTGAAGGTGTTAGCTGACCGGGGCTACTTCAGCGGCCCGGATATCCGCGCGTGCGAACTGGGCGGGATCAAAACGTATGTCCCGAAGCCACTTACCTCGGCATCAAGGAAGAAGAGGCTCTTTACCAAGCGCGACTTCATCTACGTTGCAAGGAACGACGAGTATCGGTGCCCCGCTGGCGAGCGCTCCATTCATCGGTTCAAGACCGTCGAGAATGGCATGAATCTGAACGTATACTGGCCCAGCGCATGCCCGCGTTGTCATCTCAAGGAGCGATGTTCGCCCAGCGACTATCGCCGCATCCGACGATGGGAGCACGAACATGTACTTGAAGCCATGCAGCGTCGACTCGACCGGAAGCCTGACGCGATGACCATCCGACGAAGCACCGTTGAACACGTCTTCGGCACGCTGAAGCATTGGATGGGTGCTACACACTTCCTGACCCGGACGCTCGGACGGGTGAGCACCGAAATGAGCCTTCAGGTGCTGGCGTACAACCTCAAGCGAGTCATGAATATACTTGGGGTTGCCAGGACAATGAAGGCAATCAGGATGGCTGGGAGCTAAGGCCCTGAGGGGCTTCTTGCGCTCGGGATGCTCGAATAGCACAACTTCGACGTACCAAACTTGATTGACCCGACCGCCAACTTCGCCCTCAGCCTCGAAAATTGCGTTTCCACACGCCCTCGGCCAGCAATGGCCGTTCGACACTCGAAGGTAAATCGTCGACAATTTTGCCACCAGTTCGTGTTCGTATCGCGCTGGCAAACTTCGCGGCTGTTGACCTCAGGTTGTTGACGAGAGGACGTATAACCAACGATCTTGGCCGCACCGGTTGTTCTTCAGAAAATGGCGGTTCGCTGGACTTGAGTCCCAAGGTGTCTTTGTCGACTGCGCGGAGCAAGGGGAAGCCGTCGAGACCTAACAGTCCATACTTCGGTAACCTGCGAGAGTTTGAATTTTCCTCTCTTCTAGATTTGCTCCGATCTGGACGGACGCATTCTTTTCAGCTGCGGATATTCGTCCCGGTGCGCCGCAGTTTATTCCTCGCTCATAGGCGTTGTTCCTCGTTGCGTCGGAAATGAGTGATAACGCACATACATGTATTCGCTGTCGTGTTTCTTATCATGATGGTCCATTAAAAATAGCAAGAAAATAGGGCCGCAGTGAGGCACTTGTACGCAATTCCACATTCATCCCCTACCGCATCGCACCTATGCAAGGAGAACGGGGCATGTTTGGATTTTTTCGGGAGCGGGATGAAGTAGGCGAGGCTCTTCAATCCGCTGCAGCGGCAGATTTTGCTCATCAGACTCAGCAGCGCAAGCATAGGGAAGACTTTCAGGAACGTCAGCGACGCGCCCAACAGAAACGCTGGGCGTTTGATGCGGGTCCGCAGGTTGGCCCTCGCTGGTTCGAGAAGGTGACATTCCGCGAGCGCTGGTCGGACAGGATTCAAGCACTCCACGATGTGTGGGGCGGCGTGCATCGATACACCGATCCCGTCACTGCTTATAACCGGTATCTGTTTCGAGATGTGAAGGCTGCGCGTGCCGCAATGAACGTGGATGCCGCGATAAACAACACACTGACTCCCGATGAGCTCGCGCTGGACGCAGCAGACGCTGGCCTTGGCATCGATAGAAAGACTCTCTTGATACGCAGGCGTAGGGCCATCGTTGTCATGGCACAGGAGAATCTGGAAGTCCACAACCTTTACGATGCGGAAGAAGATACACGTTATTTGACGATTCTTGAGGAAGGTCTGCGGGAGCGGCTTGCAAAAGAGCGGGTCGTTTTCGACAAGTGGAAAGAGAAGCTGAAGCGGCCCGCGTACATGGACCGTCTCGGAGACCTGAAAGGGTGGTTTCAAGGAAAGGCGGTGGACCGCGACTTGCCAGCGACGCCGCCTGCACCCACTTCATTATCAGAGCGGGTCAAAGGCTGGTTCGGAAAGGTGCTGAATGTCGGCCCGATTGTACTGATCCCCGCTGAGGCTGTTTTTGCCTTCCCCGCTTTCGAATTTTTGACTCCGGACGACAAGGCAGCGGCCTATGTAGGGGCTGCTATCTTTACGACGTTGCTGGGTTTGCTCGGGCATGCTTTTGCCATGTCGATACTGCGCGCCTTTCCGAATTATGCTGATGATGAGAAGCGACCGTGGCGTGAGCGATACCGGCTTCGACAACTTCTCTCGGCGATACTCGTACTTCTGTGTGCGCTCTTGATGGTTGGCGCGGGAGCTGATCTACGCAGCAAGCTCCCTGATATTGCTGCGGTCAAGGAAATGAAAGGAACCTTGAAACAGTTGGAGAGACAACAGGCTTCGGCTGCATACAACAACAAGAGGTTGGAAAACAACGATGGGGTAGCGAAATTCGCGAGCGAGGTCGAAGTCCAGAAAAAGGCAATAAACGACAAGAGCGCGATTCTTTACACTTTCAACCCATCTCTGGATAAATCGGACAAGCTGGTCGCGATCGGCGTGTACCTCGCCCTGTTTCTGCTGTCTGCCGCAAGGATGGTGCTGTCTCGAGATCCTGTTTTCGAGTATCAACTCGCGAGTATGGCCGTTCGTGATCTTGAGGACGCACTGTTGAGAATCGAGGCATGGCGGCAGGTCCACGGACAGGGTAGACGAGAGGAGACAAAAAATCTTCGTCTTGTCCTGGCGAAGGCAAAGACGGAATTGGGTGTGGTTAATCCGGGCGACCCACTAGCCTTGCCTTCTCCAACAGAAGCCGATGACCTCGACGACAAGGCGGGGAAAGCACCTGGAGAAACCCCCGCGACCGCCGGTGACGCAAAGGTAGCATCGGATGAAGATAAATCCGATTCGACCGAAAATCACGCTGTGGCGACTTTTAACCAACTGAGCCGAAAATGGCGGGTGGAGCGGTCGCGTCGATATACCTATGTCTACGACCGGCTATCGCGGAATGGGCTCTCTGCATATGGCGCATCGCGAAGTAAGGCCCTTGGACGGATTCCCTTTTCCGAGGAGGAACTCGAATCATGAAGTCCCCGTGGTTCACCTTCTGGGCCTTTGCGGCTCTCGTCGCGCTGCTTTGTCTTACTGGATGCTCGCCACGCGAGGATAATCAGTATCAGACACTCGCTGAACAGCCGTGCGAGGCGCGGCCAGAATATCGCTCGCAGCTCAACATTGTGTTGCTTGATAGAACAAGCCGACTGTCCAAACAGGATCTGATTCGCTGGCGAAAAGGCATAGATTCGTTGTTCCTGTCAGACGCGGTGGAAGGCCGGGTGGAGCTCCTAGACATCACCGGTTCTGGAGATCTTGCCGGGTCGCCAACTACGCTTTGCTACGTTGAGGTGATCGTGCCCGGTGGTCGACCAAGAGCGGATGATGCGGACAAGCCAATGTTCGAGAAAGCTAAGGCTGCTCTCCAGGACTGGAGATTTGGGTCGCCGGAGCAGGATGATCCTTCGCCGGAATTGATCACTGAGCGATTGACGAATCGACGCGAGCAACGTGAGGCGTTAAAACAGGCCGCCGAGCGAGATGTACCGGCGGAGACGCCGACCACCGACATTTTGCTTCCGGTTGGCGAGGGAATTGCAGAACGTTGCCGACAGGTGACATCTTGCCGTGTCTTCGCATTCACCGATCTGATCGATACAGAGGTTCGGAAAAAGGTGGCGAACATGAGCCTTGAGCAGGCAACTGCTTTAGGACAGGTTCGTGCACAAGAGCTTCTGGCGGGCCATCTTTCAGGTGACTCGAAGATTCCCCTAACGGTCATCGTTTGGGGGGCAGGGCGAGACGAGAAGGGCAACAACGCCGCGTTGTCGGTCGCTCTCGAGCGCAGGCTCGTTGCGTTCTGGGAGGGCTATTTTCAGACAGTGTGCAAGGCGTTTGGCAAGGGTTCGGGGGTGTCTATAGGGCTGGAGGCTCCCGAAAGCATGCCAACGTCGTGTCGATAACGACGGGCAGTTGCGCGGGCGTCGCGAGGGGTGCGGCGCAGTGAGAGGTCCTGGTTCAACACTGCCGCACTGAGTGTGAAAGCCCGATGGATGGACGACACTACGAAGTTGGTCATCGAATCGTCGGAAGCGAGCTTCATCGGCTATATCGTAGCGGTAGTCGCAAATGCCATTGCGGCCGGCGATTGGGCACGTCTAAAGACTTGTCCAGATTGCCAGTGGGCTTTCTGCGATCACACCCGAAACTGGAAAAACCGATGGTGCGGTATGACAAAAGGTGGGCCAAGCGACCGGGCGTGCGGCACCATAGCTAAGGTCACAGCATATCGGGCCCGTGCGGCAATGAAGACAGGCGTTGCTTGACGCAATTTTTCCCGGCGCCTGGTTGCTGACCGGTCTGTCATCGCGCGGGGCAACCTCATTCATTTGAATGTCCGTTATGCGGAACGCTGACCGTCCCTTGTGGGTCGGGGGATAGGGGTAGGAAACGGCGATCGCCGTCCCCTCCCTCCGAACCCGGTGTGCAGTTTTCCCGCGACGGGCTCTCCAGTCAGTTGTTTCCACATCGGGATTGGCGCGCCAATCGAAGGGCCTCGGACATCGTGAACAGCCCAAGATTAGCGAAGAAGGCGTTTGGCCATCGCGTGTGATCGCGAAGGCAGTGACCCTGACCCGGACGATGAAGCTGCCGGCGCAGGATCGCTCGCAGACGCCGACGAACAAAGCCGTCGACGGACGAGAAGGTGTAGCGGTGGGCGTGCTGGAAGTAGCCGAACCAGCCACGCAGGATCGGGTTGATCGACGCAATGATGGCCTCGATCGAATCGCCCCTGTTGCGCCTGGTCAGGGTGCGGATTTTGTCCCGCAGCCCCATAAGACTCTTCTTGCGCACCCAACGCTCGCCAGCTTCGAACCGGTAGCCCAGAAACTCGAACCCTTCACCCTCCAACCGGCAATCCCCGACGTGGGTTTTGTCCGGGTGCAGCGTCAAGCCGTTCGCATCGACCCAAGTCCGCATGCGCGAGAGCGCAGCTTCCGCTTCCTCGCGTGTACGGCATAGCACCACGGCATCATCCGCGTAGCGCACCATGACCAGCCCGGCTGCGCGCATTTCCACGTCAAGCTCGTGCAGGTAGAGGTTTGCCAACAGGGGGCTGATCACCGCCCCCTGCGGACTCCCAGAAGTGGGCGTCCAACGCGTCATGTCTTCCATGATGTCTTGCTTGAGAAAGGACTGGATGAGTTCCAGAACCCGGCCGTCCGCGATTCGCCCGGCCACTCTCGCAAGAAGGGGCGGGTGCGGAATCGAGTCGAAATAGCTTTGCAGGTCGGCATCGACCACCCAGCAGTAGCCCGCTTTCACATGCCGGTCCACTTCGCGCAGCGCATCCTTGCAGCCCAGGCCCGGGCGGAAGCCGTAGCTTCGCGGCTCGAACTCGTGCTCAAAGATCGGCTCGATCACCAGCTTCAGGGCCGCTTGAACAACGCGGTCCTTTACAGCGGGTATGCCGAGCGGGCGACGTCCTTTACCTTTCGGTATGTAGACGCGCCGCACCGGCTGCGGGCGGTAGCTACCATCCTGCAATGCATGCGCCAGTTCAGCGAGGTAGCGGTCCCGCGCCTGCGCGAATCGCTTCACGCTCATGCGGTCCACTCCTGCCGCCCCGGCGTTCTTCTCGACCTGAACCCATCCCAGCGCGAGCGTGTCCAGTCGAAACACCTTGTCAATCAGGCTGTGCCATTTACCTCCTTTAACTCCGTTTTGTAGAGCAGCCAACATAGCGTCCGTCCAGATTGAAGCTGACGCGAATTTCCGCTGCACGCAGCTTCCCAGCGCGTCTGCATCTCGTCTAGTCGTTTCCGACACTGGCGATGCTTCGATCTTCATCTCTGATTCCTTCCGGTCTTCTGCTATCAACTTTCCTGCCCCGCTTCCCTAGTGCGCCTTTTGCTCTGACGCAGGTTTCCACGGCTTGACGCCTCCGTGTGCAGTACTATCGGGACTCTGACTCCTGCCAGCGTTCACCTCGCCGGCAGGTCTCCCCGCTTGCTGCGTGCTACCGTCCCATCGTTCCGTCCTCAACCACGTGGTACGCCACCGCACCGCTTTATCCGCCACGACAGCGTGCTGTGTTACTTCCAGGCTTCGCCACTTTAGTGCAGGCTCGCCGCCATACCCCGCCGAAACAGGTTCGTTAACCTACGGACCGACAGTTCGCATCCGGTTACTCCCCACCCCGCCTCACGACGACGCAGTTACCTTCAGCTACGGAGCTGTGGCCAACTCCGGCGGGGACTTACACCCCGCAGATAGCACGCCATCACGGGCGTACACTAAACCGCTCGCGCGGTATGGGGCTTCGGTCCAATGCTAGTGGTTCTGGAGAGGAAGCCGACTCTGTTTTCATGTTGAAGGGCGAGGCAATCCGCCTCGTCGTTCAACGGGAGCAGAGTCATGACCCACACACCTCAGCCCATCAGTCCCCTGCGCCAGCGCATGACCGACGACATGCGCATGCGTCAGCTCGCACCGAAGACGCAGGCCGGTTATCTGCGTGTCGTACGCGAGTTCACGCGTTTTCTCGGACGCTCTCCTGACACCGCCACCGTCGAGGACCTGCGGCGCTACCAGTTGCATCTGGTCGACCACGGCGTGTCACCCGTGTCGCTCAACGCGGCGATCACCGGACTGAAGTTCTTCTTCGAGATCACGCTCCACGAGCCCGACCTGATGGCACGCATGCAACCCGTGCGCGTGCCTCGCGTCCTGCCGGTCGTGCTCAGCCCGGACGAAGTGGGCCGCCTGATTGCCGCCACCGGCAATCTGAAGCATCAGACCGCACTATCGGTCGCCTACGGTGCCGGCTTGCGCGCCAGTGAGGTGGTGGCGTTAAAGGTCGGCGACGTCGACGGCCAGCGCATGACCCTGCGCATTGAACAGGGCAAGGGCCGCAAGGATCGTTACGCCATGCTCTCGCCGGTGCTGCTTGAACGCCTGCGTGTCTGGTGGCGAGTGGCGCACGCGCAGGGCCGGATGCTGGAGCGCGGCTGGCTGTTTCCGGGCCTCGATCCGGTCGATCCGCTCAGCACGCGGCAGCTCAATCGCGCCATCCATGCCGCCGCCGAGGCCGCCAACATCGACAAGCGTGTCTCGATGCATACGCTACGTCACAGCTTTGCGACCCACCTGCTGGAGCAGAAGGTCGACATCCGCGTGATCCAGGTCCTGCTGGGGCACAAGAAGCTGGAGACGACAGCACTCTATGCGCAGGTCGCCACCGACCTGCTGCGCGAGGTGATCAGTCCGCTGGAGAAACTTCAGAACAACGGCTGAACACGGCACACAGCCGTGCCCGAAGTCGCGGACGTCTTCCGCGCGCATGGGCCCTTGTGGCGACGGACCGTACAGCTGAGTCTGGGACAGCTGAAGGTCATGTCGGCGATCGAACAGTGCCGCAGCGCGGCGCTGGGTGGACATGTGTTGCGGTGTTCCGGTTGCGAACAGATCGAGGTTGCCTACAACTCCTGCCGTAACCGCCATTGCCCGAAGTGCCAGGCGAGCGCCGCACACCGGTGGCTCGAGGCACGCCAGGCCGATCTGCTGCCGGTTGAGTATTACCACGTGGTCTTCACGCTACCTGCTGCGATCAGCGCGATCGCCTGGTACAACAAGGCGGTGCTCTACGGCCTGCTGTTCGATGTTGCCGCCGAAACCCTCCGAACCATCGCCGCCGACACAAAGCATCTGGGCGCACAGATCGGCGCGACACTCGTGCTGCACACCTGGGGCTCGGCGCTCACGCACCATCCTCACGTACACGGCATCGTTCCCGGCGGAGGCCTTGCGCCAGACGGTGAGCGGTGGGTCGCCTGCCGCCCCGGCTTCTTCCTGCCAGTCCGTGTGCTCTCCCGGCTGTTCCGGCGGCGCTTCCTGGAAGAGCTCACCCATGCACATCGCCGGGGCCAGTTGCGCTTCTTTGGCGAGTACGCCGGGCTTGCCGATCCCACTGCCTTCGCACGGTGGCTCGCGCCGCTGCGTACGTGCGAATGGGTCGTATATGCGAAGCGCCCGTTCGCGGGACCGAAAGCGGTGCTTGCGTATCTGTCGCGCTACACGCATCGCGTGGCCATCTCCAACCAGCGGCTCATCGCGCTCGACGACCGGGGCGTGACCTTCCGGTGGAAGGACTACCGGGCCAACGGCCGCACGCGCCAGAAGACGATGACGCTTGAGCCACAGGAATTCATGCGGCGTTTCCTGCTGCATGTACTGCCTGTCGGCTTCCATCGGATTCGCCACTATGGTCTGCTGGCCAATCCCGTGCGTCGGCAGAATCTGGCTGCGATACGGGCGCTGCCAGACGTGCCAGCTTCCATTACTGTGAGCGAAGGTCCGTCACCGGGCACTCCCGCCCCGAAGTTCGTCTGCCGGCATTGCAGCGCGCCGATGATCATCATCGACATCCTCCTGCGCAGCCACCCAATTCGCGCTCCGCCCACTTGCCGAAGCAACGTATGAAGATGAATCACCCTGGCTGTCCAGACCGACCGTCGGCTCTTCGGCAACGAGCGGGAGGAGACGCTTGTGCCTGTCGCTACCAGCAGACCTTGCCGCGCTCGCGACACCTCTACAGACGTGCAGCATGGATGCAGCAGAACATTTACGTGACCACCAAACCCTCGCTTCGACTGAAGGTTGTGAGTCTCCGCAGTTCATGAGAGCACTTAAATCCCCATAGCTGCGTAAATTTCTGCCGTCCTGGTCCACTCCGCGGTTTCCTCCCTCGAGCGTTGTCCAACGCCTGCCCGCATGCGTCGTCGTGTACTCACGCGGTGGCAGACATGGGCAGGCGTCGAACAACGCTTAACACAAGCTGTCTATCAGGCGCGGCACGAAAGCTTCCGCTTAGCGGTCGTGCGCAAAACGGGAATTGAGGTTCGCAGCTACCCTGCAATGCTCGGCACATCGGTTTTCGGATGGATAAATTGGGAGCCATGCGAACGTGCTGGCGGCCACCGATTCGGCTGGGCGATAGAATCGGTTGCGCAAAGGGCGGCTTGCTTGTGGTGCAACTCCGCGGTGCGCCCTTGTTGGCAGGCGCGTAGGCAGCGCGATGGCGGCGAGGAAACGACATGGACGATGGCAATGCATTGCCGGATTCGATCCGGGCGGCGATTGAGGCACACGGCGGAGCAGCGCGGTGGGCCGAACTGGCGGAAATCGAGGCGACGGTTTCCGCCCACGGCTTTCTATTCACCGCGAAGCGACGGCCAGTACTGCGACAAGTGCAGGTCCGAGCGTCGGCACATGAGCCTCGATTCGCTTTCAACGATTTTCCGCGTGTCGGCGAGACGAGCGAACTTCAAGGAGAAGAACTTGTTCAAATCGTCGGCCGAGACGGGGCGGTTCTGGCACGCCGCGAAGGACCGCGAACAGCATTTTGTGGCTGGCGACGGCAAGTCTATTGGGACGACGTCGACTTTGTCTATTTCGGCGCCTACGCGTTCTGGAACTATCTGACAGCGCCTTTCTTGTTCTTGCGCGGCGGCTTTACGTTCAAAGAACTTCCGCCACTGGCGACTTCGGCCGGGACATGGTCGAGAATCCGGGCGACCTTTCCCAACGACGTTCCAACGCACAGCCGGGTCCAGGATTTCTATTTCGATAGGCAGCATAGGCTTTGCAGGCTCGATTACACCGCCATGATTGTCGGACGCTGGGCGCGGGCCGCTCACATCTGCGAGGATTTCCGCGAATTCGAGGGATTCCTGGTGCCGACCCGCAGGACGGTGAAGCCGTTGCCGGTTGGCAACGCTCCATTGCCAGCTCCGACTCTCGTTGCGATCGAGGTCCACGATTTTCGGCCAAGGCCCTCTCATTGACGCCGGTCCACTCGACCGCTGCGACTGGGGAAGCAATGCGACCGCAGTCAGCTGCGCAAGGTTGTGAAGGGACTCGCACGATGACTTACCTGGAGATCGGGGTTGCCCCAAGCGCCCGGCACGTCCGCGTTCGTGGAGGGAATGAAACCCGCGATGGCAGCTTGGGGGGGCGTTGGCGTTTATGACACCAAGCCTTGCCGCGCGAGGGAGCGAAGCCGTGGCCAGACCGCACGCCCGGCGCCACCTGGCGCAATGCAGCTATTGCCGCTTCGAAGGAAGCAGCAGGCGCGAATGGAAGCAGGCAACCGGCTACCACCGGCGATCGCTCGCCGAGACCTTAATGTACCGGCTCAAGGTACTCACGAGCTCCTGTATGTGGGCGCGCGCGACTGGCTCGCAAGCCACCGAGGTATCGATCCGTGCGGGTGTACTCAATCGCATGGTAGCCCTCGCTCGCCCGCAGTCCGTCCGTATCGCCTGAGATTGAGAGCACGCAGATCATGTCGTCTCTACGCCTGATTTACGCAACAACGCCGCTTGGGGTCGCAAGTACTCGTTCGCTTTCCGTGGGACGGGTCATTCGCGACCACCGACCTGCGAATGGCAGGAAAGCGCCCCACACCCGCCTGACCAGC
This sequence comes from Paraburkholderia sp. BL17N1, assembly GCF_003634175.1. Lineage (NCBI taxonomy): Bacteria > Pseudomonadati > Pseudomonadota > Betaproteobacteria > Burkholderiales > Burkholderiaceae > Paraburkholderia > Paraburkholderia sp. BL17N1. Next base: position 1,881,467 of record NZ_RBIW01000002.1, on the reverse strand, counting down.
ACCGATGCCGGAATGACGGCTCTGGCCGATGAAGCAACATTCGTCTTCGCCAATCGAACGGCCGCTTACTGTTAAGCGTTGTTCGACGCCTGCCCATGTCTGCCACCGCGTGAGTACACGACGACGCATGCGGGCAGGCGTTGGACAACGCTCGAGGGAGGAAACCGCGGAGTGGACCAGGACGGCAGAAATTTACGCAGCTATGGGGATTTAAGTGCTCTCATGAACTGCGGAGACTCACAACCTTCAGTCGAAGCGAGGGTTTGGTGGTCACGTAAATGTTCTGCTGCATCCATGCTGCACGTCTGTAGAGGTGTCGCGAGCGCGGCAAGGTCTGCTGGTAGCGACAGGCACAAGCGTCTCCTCCCGCTCGTTGCCGAAGAGCCGACGGTCGGTCTGGACAGCCAGGGTGATTCATCTTCATACGTTGCTTCGGCAAGTGGGCGGAGCGCGAATTGGGTGGCTGCGCAGGAGGATGTCGATGATGATCATCGGCGCGCTGCAATGCCGGCAGACGAACTTCGGGGCGGGAGTGCCCGGTGACGGACCTTCGCTCACAGTAATGGAAGCTGGCACGTCTGGCAGCGCCCGTATCGCAGCCAGATTCTGCCGACGCACGGGATTGGCCAGCAGACCATAGTGGCGAATCCGATGGAAGCCGACAGGCAGTACATGCAGCAGGAAACGCCGCATGAATTCCTGTGGCTCAAGCGTCATCGTCTTCTGGCGCGTGCGGCCGTTGGCCCGGTAGTCCTTCCACCGGAAGGTCACGCCCCGGTCGTCGAGCGCGATGAGCCGCTGGTTGGAGATGGCCACGCGATGCGTGTAGCGCGACAGATACGCAAGCACCGCTTTCGGTCCCGCGAACGGGCGCTTCGCATATACGACCCATTCGCACGTACGCAGCGGCGCGAGCCACCGTGCGAAGGCAGTGGGATCGGCAAGCCCGGCGTACTCGCCAAAGAAGCGCAACTGGCCCCGGCGATGTGCATGGGTGAGCTCTTCCAGGAAGCGCCGCCGGAACAGCCGGGAGAGCACACGGACTGGCAGGAAGAAGCCGGGGCGGCAGGCGACCCACCGCTCACCGTCTGGCGCAAGGCCTCCGCCGGGAACGATGCCGTGTACGTGAGGATGGTGCGTGAGCGCCGAGCCCCAGGTGTGCAGCACGAGTGTCGCGCCGATCTGTGCGCCCAGATGCTTTGTGTCGGCGGCGATGGTTCGGAGGGTTTCGGCGGCAACATCGAACAGCAGGCCGTAGAGCACCGCCTTGTTGTACCAGGCGATCGCGCTGATCGCAGCAGGTAGCGTGAAGACCACGTGGTAATACTCAACCGGCAGCAGATCGGCCTGGCGTGCCTCGAGCCACCGGTGTGCGGCGCTCGCCTGGCACTTCGGGCAATGGCGGTTACGGCAGGAGTTGTAGGCAACCTCGATCTGTTCGCAACCGGAACACCGCAACACATGTCCACCCAGCGCCGCGCTGCGGCACTGTTCGATCGCCGACATGACCTTCAGCTGTCCCAGACTCAGCTGTACGGTCCGTCGCCACAAGGGCCCATGCGCGCGGAAGACGTCCGCGACTTCGGGCACGGCTGTGTGCCGTGTTCAGCCGTTGTTCTGAAGTTTCTCCAGCGGACTGATCACCTCGCGCAGCAGGTCGGTGGCGACCTGCGCATAGAGTGCTGTCGTCTCCAGCTTCTTGTGCCCCAGCAGGACCTGGATCACGCGGATGTCGACCTTCTGCTCCAGCAGGTGGGTCGCAAAGCTGTGACGTAGCGTATGCATCGAGACACGCTTGTCGATGTTGGCGGCCTCGGCGGCGGCATGGATGGCGCGATTGAGCTGCCGCGTGCTGAGCGGATCGACCGGATCGAGGCCCGGAAACAGCCAGCCGCGCTCCAGCATCCGGCCCTGCGCGTGCGCCACTCGCCACCAGACACGCAGGCGTTCAAGCAGCACCGGCGAGAGCATGGCGTAACGATCCTTGCGGCCCTTGCCCTGTTCAATGCGCAGGGTCATGCGCTGGCCGTCGACGTCGCCGACCTTTAACGCCACCACCTCACTGGCGCGCAAGCCGGCACCGTAGGCGACCGATAGTGCGGTCTGATGCTTCAGATTGCCGGTGGCGGCAATCAGGCGGCCCACTTCGTCCGGGCTGAGCACGACCGGCAGGACGCGAGGCACGCGCACGGGTTGCATGCGTGCCATCAGGTCGGGCTCGTGGAGCGTGATCTCGAAGAAGAACTTCAGTCCGGTGATCGCCGCGTTGAGCGACACGGGTGACACGCCGTGGTCGACCAGATGCAACTGGTAGCGCCGCAGGTCCTCGACGGTGGCGGTGTCAGGAGAGCGTCCGAGAAAACGCGTGAACTCGCGTACGACACGCAGATAACCGGCCTGCGTCTTCGGTGCGAGCTGACGCATGCGCATGTCGTCGGTCATGCGCTGGCGCAGGGGACTGATGGGCTGAGGTGTGTGGGTCATGACTCTGCTCCCGTTGAACGACGAGGCGGATTGCCTCGCCCTTCAACATGAAAACAGAGTCGGCTTCCTCTCCAGAACCACTAGCATTGGACCGAAGCCCCATACCGCGCGAGCGGTTTAGTCCACTGTTGCGGAGCCGCCGTCTGAACGTCCGAGCGACGCGACAGGCGGATGACTCTTCATGGGCCGACCAGAGCCGGATGACCAAGCGCGATGATCATGTCGGGCGCGCGCCTCATGCAAAAGGCATAAGCCGACCCCACATCGGCTGCTCCGGTTGTCGGGACATCAATGGCCGCTTCCGAGAGTACAACGGTCTCTTGAGCAGCCACCCTGGCCCGACGCTGCCAATTTTCCTTTCTTCACCGCCCCATGTACCGTGCTCTCGCGGCGACTCTTGCCGCAGCCGGGAATGATGGTACTTAATCACATCCATGACTGCAGCCGTCATCACCGAAGTTGAGAGGCCGAACATAAGGATGCCGTTGGCGGCTTCGAGTGGTCCAAGCATGCGCCATTGCTTGGACATGACAATGTCACCATATCCCAGCGTGATGAAGTTCACCGCGGAGTGATAGGGAGCAGTGGCAAAATCAGAAAACTCGCCTAAGAACGTGAACAGCGCAGCCCAGATTGCCATTTGCGCGAAATTGCAGAGCAAGGTCAGCAGCATCACGGTTATCAATAGTAGAACATCCACCCACAGCAAGTCCTGACTCTTAAAGCTGCGCCGGAAGCGCGCGTACCGGCGCAGGCAGATGGCTACCACTACGCCTTGCAGCAGCAGGCACAGTACCATGGCCGGCGCGGCGGCCAGTACATTGTGGAGCATGATTGACTCCGTCTTCAGGGGGGCAAAAAAGGCGCCGCATTCGGGACGGGGAGATCGCAAGTTCAAAACGTGCTACCCAGACCAATCATGGGACACGTGGCGCCCGCCGCACCCAGCCATGTGCCGCTCCAAATAATGCCGAACGGTCGCTTAGTGAGCGAAGCAGCCGCCCGAAGTCTGAATGCGGGTTACAGACGAACGACCGCTCATGGCCAGCGTCTGATCGCTGTCCCGCGTTCGCGCTTCACACGTTGGTCTGGTCCGCCATCTCAAGCGCATCGTCAACGTCGATGCCGAGATACCGTACCGTGCTTTCCAGCTTGGCGTGCCCTAGCAGCAACTGAATCGCCCGCAGATTCAGAAGGATTGATGTCCGTGACGAGCAAAGTCGTCTATAACGAGAAGAGTATTACGGTTCGATTGATTGCAACCACTCGCAGCCTTGTCCGTCGCGAATACGAGGCACAAATGTCAACCGGTCGACTGCGGACCAGATCTCAGATAGACCGTTGGTTTGAATGGGACGAAATGACTATGTGATCGAAAGCGCTAACTGATAACAATCTCCGACTTGCTGTTCAAGGCACCTTTCAGTAATCGGCGCGCGACGCGGAAATTCATACCTTGCAAATGACATTCCGGCGCGACATCCGGAATTTCTGGCCGATTCATATCGCGTCCAGCAACGATATTCAGTGAATTAGCGTAAGGCGATCAAATGGCCATAACGTCGCATTCGTCGAATACCGACTGCTACCTTCGACCACGTATCCAGGCGCTGGCACTGGAGCAGCGCATCTTGTTCGACGGAGCGGCCGCCGCGGCGGCCGATCACCTGCATCACGCCGATCCAGCGCACGACACCCCTGCAGCGCCCGCTCCGTCTGCTCCCGATGCCCGAAGCGGCTCAACATCCGCACCCGCCGCGCCGCCACCGACAGACACCCCGCCCGCAGCGGCGCCTGTTGTGCCTCGCAATCTCGTGGTGCTCGACAGCCGCGTGGAAAACGGCAACGAGTTACTGAGCCAGTCACCCGCTGGCACACAGGTGCTGGTCATCCAGCCTGGCCAGGACGCGATCGCCGCCATTACGGCAGCGCTCGCCAGCATGGGCAAGGCTGATTCGATCCAGATCTTTTCGCACGGTGCAGCAGGGCAATTCACGCTCGGCAACCAGACCTACACAAGCACGACGCTGTCGCAGATAGCCGACGCACTCAGCGGATGGCGCAGTCATCTGAACAGCGATGCGGACATCGAACTCTATGGCTGCGATATCGGCGCGGGCAGCAGTGGCCAGGCGCTGGTCAATACGCTCGCCGGCATGACAGGCGCGGCCGTCGGCGCGTCGAGCAATGCAACGGGCAGCGCCGCACTTGGCGGCGACTGGACGCTCGAAGTCACGAGCGGCACGCTAGACAAGCCCATCGCGCTCAGCCGCGACGCCCTTGCGCATTACGACAGCCTGCTCGCCGATGCCAGTCCCACGGTGAGTCTGTCGACAGGTGGACAGGACGTTTTGCTCGGCGGTCAATTCACGTTCAACGTTTCATTTTCCAATACATCGAGCCATGTGGGTTTTGCGCCTTATGTCGATCTGTTGATACCGGCAACGGGCAAGGACGGTAACGACGGCGTCACGTTCGTCTCGGCGAGCTATCTCGGGCAGGCAGTGACGGCTTTTACGGTTACGTTCGACGCCAATGGCAACGCCGTGCATCCGCTCGCGAAAGACGCCAGTGGCAATCCGTTGGTAATCAACGCGGCGGCATACGGGTTGCGCCCCGGCGACGAACTGGTCGTACTCGAGCTGCCCTTTGCGAGCGTCGCGCAGGGGCAACCGTTGATTTCGATCCAGGTGACCGCGCAACTAAGCAATCTCGCGGACACCGCGTTTTCCGACAGCAGTCCCGACCTGACGATTCAGGCGCGCGGTGGCTTCCAGTTCGGCAATGATTCGCTCGACAACCCGACCACGGACCCAACGCTCATCGAAGCGTCACTGCACGATCTCATCGTGCATCCGACCGTCGTCTCGCTCACGCAGACCGTGAACATGCCGGAAGGCGAAACGACGACAGGGCCGAACTTCGTCCACACGGAGACGGTGACGGCATCGGCGGCGACAGGGCAGACGCTCACCGACATCATCATCAACCAGGATGTGCCCGCCAACGTGCAGGTCACGGCGATCACGCCGGGCGCGGGCGGTACGGTCGTTTCGCTGACCTTGCAGGACGGTTCCGTCCTCACCAATCCGGCGCTGATCGCCGCCGCGATCAATAGCGACTCCGTGTTCATCCGCTCATACTCGGTTGAATACGCGAGCGTCACGGGATCGGTCGATACCGTGGTGAGTTTCTATGTGCCGCAGATCGACGCGACGGGCGCGAATGTGATCGACCCGAAAACAGGCGCGCCCGTCACGATCACCTTCGGCACAGCATCGGGCAGCGGCCAGTGGGTTCCGCTCGATCCGCGCGATCTCACGCCGCCGAATACGAGCGTCGAATTCTCCGGCGCAGCGGACGGCACGGGCACCACGTTCGTCGCCAAGGTCACGACGCTCGAAAAGCAGGTCAGCGAGCAGAACGACACAGGCACCGCAGGCGTGACGCCTGGCGACACGCTTGGCTACGCGCTCGATATTAACCTGTCCGATTATTTCGGGATCGGGAAAACCCAGCTCGGCGCGGGCCAGTTCATCGTCACCGATCAACTCGGCGACGGCCAGACGCTAACGGGCACACCGACGCTGACCTACAACGCGAATGGCGTCGCGCATTCAGTGGCGCTGGTCTACACCAGCACCGTCAACGCAGACGGCACGACCACGCTGAACTTCGACATTGGGGCATCGATCGCGGCGGGGGGCGTGCTCGAGCAAGGCGCATTGGGAGGAGACATCGCGACCGACGGTACGCTTCAGGGCGCAACCACAGCGCGCGTCTCCTACCTGGCGACGGTCGACCAGCGCTACGCGACGACTTACACGCAGAGCGAAATCAACGAAGGCGACGCGTTCGGCAACCACGCCACCGTCACGGCGACTCTGCTGATCGACCGGTTCAACCTGACAGGCAGTTCGGTCAGCGACGACTCGTCGACGACCAGCACCGTGCCGGCCGGACACGTCGATATCAACCTCGTTACCGTGAACGGCGCCGCACCGCCCACGGGCGGCGAACTCAACCCCGGCGACGTCGTCACGTTCAGCCTCACCTACAATCTCGTGACGGGCGACTACGAGCAGTTCTCGCTGGCAGCCTATCTGCCGCTGCCGCTGCTGAACTCCACAGGCATCCCCTGGACCCAGGGAAGCGGCATCGATCAGTGGACCTACGGCGGCGCCAACACGAACGCGGGCGCCCTCGTCAGCGTCGCCGGGGGTGCCGGAAATTCCGTGATGTTCAACTTCGGCAGTTTCACGACGCAGTCCGTGGGCGGCAGCACAATCCAGATTCTCTTCACGATGCGCGTCGGCGATCAGCCTTATGCCGACAACCGCTCATTCGATGTGCTGGCGGAATCGAGCCAGGTCACGACGATCAACCATGCGCAACTTGTTTCGTCCGACGTCGCCGTGATCGCGTCCGTTGCCGAGCCGGTGCTCGTCATCCAGCAAGGCGTCGTGTCGGGCAGCGAAGGCACCATCACGGGCACGACGGGCACGTGGTCGGCGCCGGTCAGCACGGGCGCACCTTTCACAGGCTCGGTGACGGACGTGAGTGCTGTCAACGGCGACATCGCCGGCATCGACGCCGGCGACACGCTGCGGCTGGCCACCGCAATAAAGAACTCGGGCGGCGGCGGCGCGTTCGACGTCGCAACCACTGTCACGCTGCCGGCCGGATTGCAGTTCGTCGGCGGCAGTCTCGCTGCTGCTGATCTCGCCATTTATCGCGGCGACGGCACGCGTCTGACGGCAGGTGTCGATTACAGCGTGACGGGCAGCACGATCACGTTCCTCGACGCGGGCAACACGGCCACGCTGCTCGCCGGGCGGGCTGGCACGGCGGCGGATCAGGCCGGTTCGAACGTGATCGTCATCACGTATGACGCAACGGTCGTCAACAGCATCGCGGCAGGCAGCACCTTGCAGACCAGCGCGGCGCTCACGAACTATGCGAGCGTCGAAGGCGGCACCGACTTCACGCCAACCGATCTGACCGACACGGCGAACGAGCAGGTCGCCGCGCCCACTGTCAGCGTCGAATACGGCGACGGCACGTTGAGCGACGGCGATTCGACTGCGAGCCACACGACGGGCAGCGACGTGGTAATCGGCGAAGGCATGACATACGACATCGTCGTCACGCTGCCCGAAGGCACGACACAGAACCTGCGCGTGGACGACCTCATTCCCGCCGGGCTGCATCTCGACACGAGCTTCAACGGCGGACTCGGCTATCAGATCATCTCGACGGCCGCTGGCAGCACCGCGCTCGGCGCGGACTTCAACGGCGCGGTGACAGTGGGCGGCGTCGCGGCGTTGTCGGGCCAACTGGGTGCTGACGGCGCGGGCGCGCGCTGGACCTTCACGGCATCGGGAGCGAGCGCCGACAACAACGGCGGCAACAATGCGTTCGTGATTCGCGTGCATCTGGTTGCGAGCAACACGCCAGGCAATCAGGCGGGCGTCACGCTTGCGAACCCAGGCCAGCTCGTCTATAGAGACCCCGATGGCGACACGCCCAACGGCGCAGCGGCGATCGACCGAACCGTGGCCGCCAGCGGCGCGCCTACGGTGGTGATTCGCGAGCCGACGCTACAGGTGACGCAGACCACGAACGCGCTGCCGCAATTCGGTGTCGACGAAGGCGACACGGTCGAGTACGACATCACGATCAGCAACGGCACGTCGGCCACCGACTTCAACGCATTCGACATCAGCTTCGCCGATTCGCTGCCCGCGCAATTGACAAACCTGGCTGTGCTCGGCGTCACCTATCAGGGCGGCGCGACCGACAATGGCGGCGCGGACTTCGAACTGATGAACGGCCAGTTGCGCACGGCTGCGGGAGCCAATATCGACATCGCGAAGGGCGGCAGCATCACGATCCGCGTGTCGGGCACCGTGCTAGCGTCGGCGGCCAGCATTCCGTCGTTCGACAATACGGCGAGCGTCGAATGGACCAGCCTGAACGGCACGTCGGGTGGCACGGCCGATCCCGCCGGCGAACGCACGGGCGTGGACGGCACGCTGAACAGTGGCGTGCTCAACGATTATCAGACGAGCAACACGCTGACCGTGCCCGTCGCGCAGGTCGTCGTGATCTCGCGGGTCGGAGGGCTGACGGATACGCCCGCGCCCTCGCCGACCAACGCACCCGACGAGAGCGTCACGATCGGCGAAGTGATTCACTATCGCGTGGTCGCACTGCTGGCAGAAGGCGCGACCAACAATTATGCGTTACAGGTCACGCTGCAGAACGGCCTTCAGTTCCTCAACGATGGCACGGTGCGCATCGTGTTCCTGTCGAACAATGGCATCCAGACGGATATCACCGATCTCATCACGGGCGGCACGCTCAACGAAACGGGCAACGAGAACAGCGCCGACGCTCGCCCTCTGAACGCCAACCTGTCCGGTCCCGCGCCGTCGGGCGTTTTCAATCCCGCCGACATCACCGTCACCACCGACGCGAACGGCAACCAGATCATCACCTTCCATCTTGGCAATGTCGTCAACCAGGACAACGATGCGGACCTGGAAGGCATTTCGCTCGAATTCAACGCGCGGGTGCTCAACCAGGCGTCGAACGCGAGCGGCGCCGCGCTTGCCGTCTCCGCCGTCGATCTGTCCGGCACGACGCCGCTGTCGGCTTCGTCGACGGTTCACGAGGATATCGTCGAGCCAACCTTCACAGGCATGCAGAAGGAGGTGTACAGCTTCGAGCCGACCAGCGCGACGGCGGGCCTCGGCACCGCCGACGTCGATATTCGCTTCACGCAAAGCGGCGGCTCGCCTGCTTACGATGTCGTGCTCACCGACAGCTTCACAGGTGCATCCAGCTATACGTTCGATCATGTCGTGATCAACGGGACTTCATACACGGGCGCGCAACTGGCTTCCATCGGCGCCGCCGTCGACATGACGAACGGCCTGCGGCTCACGTTCGGCAAGCTCGATGCGGGCAGCCAGGTGCAGGTGTTCTATTCCGCGGATGTTCCGAACACTGTGCCCGTCGCGCCGACCAATGCGACGCTCACATGGACCAGCCTGCCCGACAGCTTCACGACATGGGGCGGCTCGCCCGTCGGCACGGCGGGAACCACGGACGGCGAGCGCACAGGCGACAACACGGGACCGAACGTCTACGTGCGCACGGACGCAGCGGGTCTCGGCGTAATCAGCGGCACGCTGTGGAACGACACGGCATCGGCAACCACCTCCGCGGCGCCGGACGGCCCGGGACTTGCCGGCCAAACGGCCACGCTGACGTGGGCGGGCGTCGACGGCAATCTGGCGACCACGGCGGATAACCTGGTCTACACCGCAACCACCGACGCGAACGGACAGTACGAGTTCGGCGTGCTGCCTGTCGGCGTCTACCAGATCCAGACGCCGACGGGCGCCGTCACCTATCCGCAGCCCGTCGGCACGCTGGCCGTGCGCATCGACAGCGACACGGCCACGCCGCTCGGCACCATCGGCATCACGCTCGCCGACGGCGGCACGGCGAGCGCGAATGCGGGCTACGTCGAACAGAACGACGCGCCTGTGAACACGCTGCCTGTCGTGCCGCCCGTCGGGCTGGAAGACACCGCGTTCGGCATCGCGGGCATCAGTGTCAGCGATGTCGATGCGGGCAGTGGCAATCTGCAGGTCACGGTCGCGGTACTGCACGGCACGTTGTCGCTCAGCGGCCTGCCACCGGGCGTGACGGACACGGGCGAAAACACCGCGACGCTCACACTGACGGGCTCGCTCGCGCAGCTCAACAGCGCGCTTGCGAACCTGCGATATCTCGGCAATGCGAACTTCAACGGCCCCGATACGCTGACGGTCACCACGAACGACCTCGGCAACTTCGGCGACCTCGACGGCGACGGCATTCCGGGCGAAGCGACCGACGCGCGCACCGACACCGACACGCTGGCCATCGCCGTGATCGCGGTGAACGACCCGCCCGTCGCCGTCGCGGATACGGCAAGCGCCACGGAAGCCGGCGGCAACGCCAACAATCAGCCGGGCGTCGACCCGTTCGGGGACGTGCTCGCCAACGACACCGATGTCGATATCGCGACCAATGGCGATTCGCTGCACATCGTGCAAGTGTCCAACGCGAGCGGCACCACGCTCACCGTGCCCAGCACCGGCAGCATTCTGATACCTGGACTCTACGGAACCTTGAGCATAGGCGCGAACGGCGGCTCCCAGTACTTTGTCGACAACGACAATCCCCTCGTTCAGGCTCTGCGGTTGTCCGGCCAGACGTTGACCGAGCAGTTCACTTACGTGATCGCCGACACGTCGAATGCCACTTCGAGCACGACGATCACGATCACGATCCACGGCGCGAACGATACGCCCGTCGGCGTCGACGACACGGGCTCGGCCACGGAAGCCGGCGGCGTGGCGAATGGCACGCCCGGCAGCGACGCGACGGGCAACGTGCTGAACAACGACACCGACGTCGACAGCGCGGCGAACGGCGAGACGCATCAGGTGAGCGGAATCACGACAGGTCCGGAGATCGCCGTCAACGGCCCCCTTACCGCCGTGACAGGCGGGACGACGAACGGCAACGGCACGTCGATCGCTGGAACGTTCGGCACGCTGACCATCGGCGCCGACGGCGCGTATCGCTATGTCGTCGATAACAGCAATGCGCTGGTGCAGGCGCTTGTGCCAGGCGACGCGCCCCTGGTCGAGATCTTCACCTATCAGGTCACCGACGCGGGCGGCCTGAACGATCTCGCTCAACTGCGGATCGAAATTCACGGCGCGAACGACAACCCCGTCGCAAGCGACGACGCCGGCGCGGCCACTGCTGGCTCGACGAGCCTCGGCGTAAATCCTGTCGATGCGACGGGCAACGTCATCACCCAGGCGAGCCGGCCAGGCACGACGACACAGGCTGGCGGCAATGGCATCGACACGGATGTCGATCACACCGACACGCCCAACACACTGCTGCAGGTGAACGGCGTTCGCACGGGCGCGGAGGCGGCCGGCGGCGGCCTCACAGCGGTTGCGACGGGCACGAACTCGGCCAGCGGCACGGTCATCGCCGGCAGCTATGGCACCTTGCATATCGGCGCGGACGGCTCGTACGACTACGCCGTGGACAGCAACAACGCCGCCGTGCGCGCGCTCGCGGCGGGCGCGACGCTGACCGAGACGTTCACCTACGGGATCGTCGATACCAGCGGCCTCACCGATCAGTCGCAACTCGTCATCGTCGTGACGGGCGTCAACGATACGCCCACTCCGCAGAACGACGCGGGCCACGCGGTGGAAGCGGGTGGCGTGGCCAATGCGACGCCTGGCGTCAATCCAGCGGGCAACGTGCTGACCAACGACTCCGATCCCGACGGCGACGCGTTGACGGTGACGGCGATCCGCACGGGTACGTCGACGGGAACGGGGACGGCTGGCACGCTCGGGCAAGCCATCGTCGGCGCGTATGGCAGCCTGACGCTCAACGCGAACGGCACGTGGCAATACACGCTCGACAACAGCAACGCCGACGTGCAGGCGCTTCGCCTGTCGATCGATACGCTGACCGAGCATTTCACCTACACGGTCAGCGATCCGCGCGGCGCAACCGCCCAGGCGGAACTCGACATCGTGATCACGGGCCAGAATGACGCGCCCATCGCGCATGACGACAGCGCGTCCGCAGTCGAAGCGGGCGGCACGGCGAACGGCACCGCGGGCGTCGATCCCACCGGCAACGTGCTGAACAACGACACCGACGTCGATGCGGGCGACAGCAAGATGGTCGATGGCGTGAGAACCGGCGCGGAAGCCGCTGGCGGCACATTTAGCGGCGTAGGCGGCGCGACGTCGGTGGCGGGTACGTATGGCACGCTCACGATCAATCCCGACGGCACCTTCACCTATGCCGTCAACAACAGCCTCGCCGCCGTTCAGGCATTGATACCCGGGCAGAGCGTATCGGAATCGTTCACCTACCAGATGCACGACACCGCAGGCACGAGCGACACGGCGCAACTCACCGTGCAGATCCAGGGCGCATGGGACGCGCCGACGCCACAAAACGACGTCGCGCTCGCCGCCGCCGACAACGGCCACGGCAATGCCGTCAATCCGACGGGCAACGTGCTGACCAACGACACCGACGTCGATGCCAACGACGTGCTCACCGCAACGGGCGTCCGCACGGGCAGCACGGCGGCGGGCGGCGCATTGACTGCGATCGCGGCAGGCAGCACCCGCGCGGCGAACGCGACGACGCTACACGGACAATACGGCGATCTGGTCATCGGCGCGGACGGCACGTTCCAGTACTTCGTCGATACAACGAACGCGGCGGTGATCGCGCTCGGGCCGCTGCAATTTTTCACGGATGCGTTCACCTATCGGGCCACCGATCGCGGCGGCGAATCGGCCAACGCGCAACTGACGATCCTGATTCGCGGACGCGACGACGCGCCCGTCGGTCATGACGACACGGCAATCGCCGTCGAAGCAGGCGGCCTGAACAATGCGACGCCAGGTGTCGACCCAGCGGGCAACGTGCTCGACAACGATACGGACGCGGACGGCGACGCATTGCACATCACGGCAGTGAGAACGGGCAACGCTTCGACGGCGGGCGGCACGGCGGGCGCAGTCGGCGCCACGCTCCAGGGCGCGTACGGCATGCTGACGATGAACGCTGACGGCACGTGGCAATACACCGTCGACAACGCGCTGCCCGCCGTCGAAGCGTTGCGCACTAGCGGCCAGACGTTGCAGGACGCGTTCACGTACACCGTCGCCGATACGTTCGGCGCGCAAGGCACCGCGACACTGACGGTCACGATCAGAGGACAGAACGACACGCCCTTCGCGCACGACGACGCCAGCACGGCCATCGAAGCGGGCGGCACGAACAACGGCACGCCGGGGCGCGATGCGACGGGCAACGTGCTGACCAACGACACCGACGTCGACAGCACTGCGAACGGCGAGACGAAGCAGGTCGTCGAAGTATCGAACGACGCGGGCCGCACGGCGGCGGCAGGTGCGGCACTCGTGGGACACTACGGCCAGTTGGTCGTCAATGCCGACGGCACGTACGACTACGCGGTCGACAACACGAATACGGCCGTGCAGGCACTGCGCACGAGCAGCGAAACGCTGACCGAGACGTTCGTCTATCAGATGCGCGACACGGCAGGCGCAACGTCACAGGCCACCCTGACCATCACCATTCGCGGCGCCGACGACGCGCCCGTCGCGCACGACGACAGCGGCGTCGCGAGCGATCAGGTGCCCGCGCCACAGACGAGCGGCAACGTGGTGCTGACCAACGACAGCGACGTCGATGCGAACGATCATCTGAACGTGATCGGCGTACAGCCCGGCACGGCGGCCGAAAACGGCGCAACCGTTACGCCTGGCCATGCGCTCGCGGGCCGCTACGGCACGCTCAATCTGAACGCCGACGGCAGCTACACCTATGCGATCGACCTCACGAATCCACAAGTCCTCGCGGCGGCAGGGCTCGGCCAGGTGCTGCAGGACGTCTTCACCTACACCGTGAGCGACACGGCGGGTGAGACTGCACAGGCGCTACTGGTGATTCACCTCGATATCTCGTCGCCGTACATTGCGCCTTCGGGCTACGGACCGAACTGGGCTGGCGAGCTGACGACGACGGACAATCCGCCGTTGCAGCAGGATCTGACGCCCATCGTCTACGTGACGCCCGTGGTCGAGGCAAACTCGGTGCGGGCGACAGAAAGCTCTCGTGAAGCGGACGGCAGCGAGATTGGCTGGCCCCTCGAGCCGAATGGCGCGGGCTCTTCTTCGCGCACCCTGCCTGAACTGCAACCCGGACAGTTCGTGGGCAGAAGCGTGCGGGACAGTCAGTTGGTCAGCACATTCGATCACGCGTGGATCTTCGGCCGGCACGGCCGCGTCAGCCTCGACGCGGATGACCTGCTCGCCGATCCGTCGGTGTTCGCGGCGCTTGCGCACCATTTGACGGATGGCATGCATCCACCCGCGGAAAAAGAAGCGCCGCAAACCGCGCAGGGTTTCGCCGCGCAACTGCGTGCCGCGTCGCGCAACCTGCCCGCCCTGCGCGACGACACGAACGAACGCTAGCATCCGGACGAGGACCACTCCCATGCACAAGCACCAGGCGCACCTGCTCGGAGCCACGCTGGCCTGCACGCTGTCAGTCCTTTCCGGCTGCTCCTCGCTGCAGCCGCAGCCCGTCACGAGCGACGATATCCGCCAGCGCGTCGTGAACGATCAGCTCACCATGTACGACAACCAGGAACCCATCAAAGGACCGCTCACGTTTTACGAGGCCGCCGCGCGGGCGCTCAAGTACAACCTCGACTACCGCCTGAAGCTGCTGGAAAGCGCACTCGCCGCCAATCTGCGCGATGTGTCGACCAATGCGCTGCTGCCGCAACTGGTTGCATCGGCGGGCTACGCGGCTCGCAGCAACGATTCAGGCGGCACATCGATCGGTATCCAGGACCGTCAGGTGAGCTTGCGCCCTTCGACCTCCGAGCAGCGCTTTCATCAGGTATACGCGCTGGGCATGACGTGGAACCTGATCGATTTCGGCATGGCGTACTACCGCACGCAACAGAAGTCCGATCAGATCCTGATGGCCGAGGAACGCCGCCGCAAGGTCGCGCAGAACGTGCTGCAGGACGTGCGCAACGCCTACTGGCGCGCCCTTTCGGCACAGCGCCTGAAGCCGGAAGTCGATCAGCTGATCGCCCGCACGCAAGCGGCATTGCGCGAAGCCCATGAGGCACAGGAAAAAGGACTGATGCCAAGGCAGGACATTCTTGCGTATCAGCGCGCGCTGCTCGATGCGATCTCGCTGCTGACGGTGCGCCGCCAGGACCTGGAGTTCGCACAGGCCGAACTGGCCGCGCTGATGTCGCTGCCGCCCGGCATGCCGCTCGTGCTGGCCGATACGCAGGACGGCGCACTGCCGCTGCCGCCTCTCGCCACGCCCGAACCTACGCTCGAACTGATCGCCTTGCAGCATCGCCCTGAAATCATGGAGGAGTGGTATCGCAAGCGCGTCAACGAAAACGACATCAAGATTGCCAAGGCGCAGCTATGGCCGAATGTCGGCATCGACATGAACGTGAATTACGATTCCAACACGTATCTGTACAACAACTACTGGGCGGCCATCGGTTTGCGTGTGTCGCTGAACCTGTTCCGGCTGCTGCAATTGCCGGCGCTGAACGAACAGCAGGTCACGCAGGAGCAGACCGACACGACGCGGCGCCTTGCGCTTTCGATGGCCATCCTGACACAGGTTCGAATCGGTTCGCTGCGCTACCAGCTGGCGTTGCAGGAACTCGATTTCGCCAACGACAGCCTGCGCGTCGACAAGGATCTGCTCGGCTATGCCGACGCCGCACGCACGGCGTCGATTGGCTCCGAACTCGAAGTGATTCGCGCGGAAGGCCGGTATCTGCTGTCGCGCTATCAGCGCGAAGCGGCTTACTCCGACGCGCAGGCCGCGTGGGGCCGCCTCTACAACTCACTCGGCTACGACGTGATGCCCGATGCGATCGCGAAGGACGACGTCGAGACGCTCGCCCAGGAAATCAGACGCACGATGACACGCCAGGAGGAGTATCTGCCGAGGCTGCCCGCGCCGGATTCGGCCGCGCCGCTGGCGCCGTTCGGGCAAGGCCAACCGGTCGACGTAACGAAGGATGTACAGACCACGAAGGCACCCGCTGCTGTGCCGCCCATTCCGGCGCAACCCGAAGGAGCGACGCATGCGTCAGCCGTACACTAGGCGCCGCCTGAAGTTTGCAATTGCACTGACCGCGATCGCGCTGAGCTCGGCGCATGCAGCCAAACCTGCGGGCAGTGGCGAAGGATTTGACGATCCGAACGCGATCCGCGTGCTGCTCGTGCCAAATCTCGAAACCACGCTATCGAGCGAGATGAACGGCACCATCACTGACCTGCGTGCGTCGCTTGGCAAGCAGGTCGCAAAAAGTACGGTGATCGCACAGATGAACTGCGCCGAAGTGCAGGCGCGCGCGAACGTCGCGAAGGCCGAACTGAACATGGCGAACCAGAATCTCGTCGCCAAGCGCAGCCTGCGCGAACTGAAGGCCGCGGGCGATATCGAGGTGTCGATGGCATCCACGGATGTCGAAAAGGCCAAGGGCGCGTTGTCCCTTGCCAAGGCGCAGTTAGGGTACTGCCAGGTCGTCGCCCCGTTCAGCGGGCGCATCGCGAAGGTCTATGTCAAACCGTATCAGACCGTCAGCGCAGGCACACCGATCGTCGACCTGGTGGGCGACGGCGCGCTCAAGGTGCGTCTGAACGTGCCCTCTTCGATGCTGGTAAGGTTGCGTCCCGGCACCCGGCTCGACGTCGCGATCCACGAAACGGGCAAGACTTACGCGGCGCATGTGAGCGCCGTCAACGCGCGTGTCGACGCCGTGGCGCAGACCGTGGAACTCGAAGCGCAGCTCGATGGTGCACCGCAGGATCTCGTGGCGGGCATGAGCGGCATCGCGCGCATTCCCGCGAATCCATGAACGAGCCCGTCACGCCCGCACCGCTGCTGATGTTTCTGGAGGCGTTGCGCGAGCGCGCGATGTCAGCGGATTCGATCAACGCACTTGCGTTCACGATGGCCAACGACCTGCACGCGGTGCTGCCCTTCCGTCAGGCGCTGGTATTTGCAGAGCACGGCAAGCGCTGTAAGCTCGTTTGCGCATCGGGCCTCGCGATGCCAACCGAGGATTCCCCTTATCTCGTGTGGCTCGATCGGGCGAATGCGTGGGTCGCCTCGCAGGTCGATACGCCTGAACCACGCTGGCTCGCCCGCGACGCTGTCGAACTGCCGCCCGCTCTCGCCGACGGCTGGGCCGAATGGTGGCCCAAAGGCGTGTGGTGCGTGCCCGTGCATGCGCCAAATGACAAGCGGCAAGCGCTGCTGCTCGTGCTGCTCGACGATCCGCCCACAGAAAGCTTCGCCGACGTGCTGCGCGGCGTGATCCGCATGTGGGGCTATTGCTGGTGGGCGCTGTCGCGCCGAAGCATCCGCTTCGGCTGGCGTCCGACGCGCCGTCAGTCGCTTGTCGCCCTAGCGGCCGCGGCGCTGTTCCTGATGCTGCCCGTTCGGCAGACCGTGCTCGCGCCCGCAGAAATCGTGTCGAGCGACGCGCGCATCATCAGCTCGCCGATTAACGGCGTGATCGCGTCGCTGGCGGTGCGGCCCAATCAGCGCGTTGCCAAGGGCGCGCTGCTGTTTTCGCTCGACGAGACTTCGCTACGTAGCCGCGTCGACGTCCTGCGCCGCCAGGTCGCCGTCGCCGATGCAGAGCTGAACGCGGCGAGCCAGCGCGCCTTCGATAACGCGCAAAGCAAGAACGAACTGACAGTGCTGAACGGTGTCGCCGAACAACGGCGGGCCGAGCTGGCCGCCGTGACGGCGCAATTGCAGCGCACCCAGGTCTACGCGCCCGAAAGCGGCGTAGCCGTGTTCAGCGATCCGAACGACTGGATCGGCAAGCCCGTCGTGACGGGCGAGCGCATCCTGCAACTGGCCGATGCCGCCAAACCGGCGATCCTTGTCCACCTCGCGGTCGCCGACGCGATCGCGCTCGATCCCGGCGCCGAAGTCACGCTGTATCTGACCGCGTGGCCGCTTGCGCCGTTGCACGGGCGCATCGTCGAAACCAGCTATGAAGCGAAAACCACCGACGAAGACATCGTCGCGTACCGGCTGCTTGCGAGTATCGACGGCGAGCGCGAACATGCGCGCCTCGGCTTGCACGGCACCGCCAAAGTCTATGGCCAGAAAGTGAGCCTGGCGTATTACCTGCTGCGTCGTCCGCTGGCATCGCTGCGGGCGTGGACGGGTCTGTGATGGCCATCGATCCCGACGTCGCGTCGCCCGCATTGCGCGAAGACCTGCGCCTGGGCGAGGCATCGCCCGGCCGGAACGGCGAGCCAGCCTGGGTGATTCAGGACATCGTTGCGAACCGCTTCTACCGCATCGGCTGGCTGGAATTCGAGTGCCTGTTGCGCTGGGACAAGCCGCCCGCGCAGATTTGCAGCGAAATCGCCGCGCAGACGGCGCTTCGGCCCGTCATCGAACAGGTCGTTGCGTTTCGCGCCTTTCTCGAACGACATGGACTGCTGAAGGCTACGCCCGAAACGCTCGCACGGCTGCAAGTCAGCTATCGCGCCCAAAGCTGGCTGACCTGGCGCTGGTGGCTGCACCACTATCTGTTCTTTCGCATTCCGCTCGTGCGACCACAGCGTTTTCTCGCTGTGCTCGTAAAAGGGCTCGACTGGCTCTTCACCCCGCTTGCGCCAGTCGCCCTCGCGCTCGCGAGCCTGCTGGGCATCGTGCTCGTACTCCAGCAATGGGATGTCTTCACCAAGGCGGTAGTCGAATCCTTTTCGGCCGAAGGCATGTTGAGCTTCGCGCTCGCGATCATCGTCGCCAAAACCCTGCATGAGCTTGCGCACGCGATCGTCGCGACCCGGCTCGGCCTGAAGGTCGCGCATATGGGCATCGCCTTCGTCGTGCTATGGCCGATGCTCTACACCGACACGGGCGAAAGCTGGAAGCTCAAAAGCGCCCGCCAGCGGCTCGCCATCGCCTCGGCGGGGATTCTCTGCGAGTTGTCGCTTGCGGGCTTGTCCACATTAGCCTGGGCGTTGAGCGATCCCGGCCCGCTGCGCAATGCGCTGCTGTATCTCGCCACCACCAGCTGGGTGCTGTCGCTTGCGCTGAACGCCAGTCCTTTCATGCGCTTCGACGGCTACTTCATCCTGTCCGATCTGCTCGATTTTCCGAACCTGCATTTTCGGGCCTCCGCGCTCGCGCGCGTCGCCCTGCGGCGGGCGATACCCGGGCTCGATGAACCGTGGCCCGAACCTTTTCCCGCGACGCAGCGGCGCCTGCTCATCGCCTTCGAGTTCGTGACGTGGCTTTACCGGCTGGTGCTCTTTCTCGGCATCGCCGTCACTGTGTACCTGTTCTTTTTCAAGCTGCTCGGCATTGCGCTGTTCGCCGTCGAACTCGGCTGGTTCATCGCGCTGCCTGTGCTGCGCGAACTCCAGCATTGGTGGGCCAATCGCCGTCGCATCCGTCATGCGCGCAAAGTCCTTCTCGGCGTCGTGGTTGTCGGCGGGCTTGTGTTGCTCGCGCTGCCCTGGCGCACGCAGATTCATGCAGAGGGTGTCGCGCGCGCGGAGCACGTGCTGCGTGTGTTCGTTCCGTTTCCGGCGCGTATCCAGACCATCAGGGCAGCCGGCACGGTGCGGCCCGACGAGCCGCTGATGGTCATGGATGAGCCCGATATCGCCGCGCAAATGCGCAGTAGCGAAGCGGGCATGCACGGCTATGAAGCGCGTCTCGCGGGATTGATCGCGGACGTGAACGGACTCAACCAGCAGACGGCCGTGCGCGAGCGTCTGCGAGTCCAATACGAAGAGGCTGCCGCCGCGCACTCGGAGATCGCTCGATTGAGCTTGCGGGCGCCCTTCGCGGGACGCTGGATGGATGTCGATCCGCAGTGGCGCGCCGGTCAATGGATCAATCCGAAAGTGTCCGTGGGTGTGCTGGTCGACCCGCGTAGCTGGCAGGTGGATGCGTTCGTCAAACAGGATGCGATACAGCGGATCGCCGTGGGCGACACCGCGCGCTTTTATCCCGCCGGTCACATGACACCCATTGCGGGACGTGTGCTCGCCATCGACACGACGCGTGTTCGTCAGCTCGACTATCCGATGCTGGCTTCACGTTACAAAGGGCCGCTTGCCGTGTCGTCCGAGCGCGATGCGCTGATCCCGAATCCAGCCGTGTTTCACGTGCTGGTGCAACTCGATACGGCGCCGCCAGGCCTTTGGGAAACGCGCGGACAATTGCAGATCGACGGCGTGCGGCTCAGTCTCTTGCTGGACACGGGAACACACCTGATCGCGGCGCTGATTCGTGAGAGCGGGTTTTAGAAGGTCATTCTTTAGTCGAGCATCACCGACGAACGAGCACCTTCGCGCGCCGGGAACCTTAAGCAAGGTGTTCAGTCCAGGACCGTGCGCTGCATCGACAACCGTTCGCAACGCCGGCCATGCCAAGATCTCATCTTCCGATTGATTGCATCAGTCGTGTGAGATTCTGTGGCTGAACACGAATGATGCCGCCGCGAGGACTGTCGATATCCGCGATCAGCGCAAGCGACAACGCAACGGTGACGGGCAGAACGGTTATCAATAGGCCCCGTCTCAGTTTGCCTTTCACGCCGTATCCCTGCACGACACAACCGAAAAGCGCAATAACGATCATTAGAATCCATGCGCCAGTCGGAATGTGATTTATCCGGGCCGCTTCGGAATAGTCCTGCGAATTGAGGGTATCGTTCATCCCGGCAACGACGAGCGCGCCTATCGGATTTGGCTTGTCTTTCGCTACCTCAGTGGCAAGATGCCACAGTTCCGCCTGAGTGTCCGCGGTTTCCCGACCAAGACGCACAAGTTCCTGCGGGTCTCGCGTCAAGAAATCCGCCAGCCTCAATTTCGTGTAGCGGAACAACGCCGCCTTGATCTGCATTGCCGTTGCTGGATCAGCCAGATCGGCTCTCGCATATTCGGTGCCGATCGCATTCGCCTCGCCTTCCTCAAGACTCTTGCGCTGATCATATCGACCCACTGCCATCGACAGGCTGAAGCCGATCAGCAATGCCAGCAGGGTCAATGTCGACGTTTGAATCAGATTGAAGTCTTCGCGCTCGCCTTCCTGAAGTGCGAATAAGCGCTTTAGCACGAATGCGCCAAACGCGACAGCCGCAATGAACAGCGCAACCAGACAAATAAAAAGTACGGCTGGGTGATCGATAAACGTTGCCATACACGCCTCCAATGCAAGTGGTTCGTCATTGGGAACACGCGAACCCGCGATCCGGTCTCACGCGAAATATCTCCGCTGCCTCTGCGGCGACGCATTGAATCCGCAATACAAATCAGTCACGGAGCATGGGTAGCGGCGCAACTTCGCCATAGAATACCGTTTGGTGAAAGTAAATCGTTGTATAGTCACGCTTATTTTTTGTCGAGTCAGCTGCTTTTTTTTAATCGACTGCTCAATGCCGAGATGCCCGTATTGATCTTCCCGCACATCAACGGTATTGCCCACATGATCATTACGGCGTGGCTGCCTGAACTGCTAGCGCAGACACGTCGAAAGCATCGGGAAAACCCTCTGCGGCCTATCGATGTAGACGAGTCTTATCCAAAAATCCGCGGATAGGTCTGTTCACCATACTTCTTCGAACTCGAGGTTTGTCCCTGATAGCCAGTCCAGTCACCACGTCGGCTTTTTTTTGGAGCAGACAAGGTTGATTTGAACGCTATGCGCCGCTCGCTAATGGCAGCTCTCAGGTGGAGAGCCGACGCCTGAGCGCGCGCTCGATCGTAAGCGCGAATGTCGCCTCATGGGCCGAGAGCACCAGTTCAATGAAGGTTCTGTAGAGCCGCCGTTGAAATTTTCGACGGCAGCTTTCGGGGGGCTTCTGTGGATGAGTACAGTCGGCCATGACGCGTCATTCGTCAACACTGCCTTTCAGACGTTCAGGGGGCGGTTATTTCCGGCAATCGGCCATTCGATCCGCGGGGAAGGCAGCGCGATCGGCCCGTGCAGTCATTGCCAGCAGCACTACCTGCGCTGCACGCTCAGGAATCTTCAGTGGTCGATCACGATTTCAGTCGTCAAAGTCACCCGCGCTCGCACGATCACGCGGATATGCTCCCCGCGGAGCTCACTCCTCATTCCCACTGTCGGAGCGCATATTGCAGCCTGGTTTCAGTATGACCTAGATGCTCGACTGAACAGAATTGGATGGTGATTGCACTTCGCGCGCGACCAAGTGCGCGGTCAGTTCGTTCATGGACATCGGCCTGGCATACAGCCAGCCTTGGGCGAACTGCACCCCATGCTCCTGCAGGTACTGCGCCTGCGCCACCGTTTCCACCCCCTCAGCGATGATTTGCAGCTTCAGCGCCTTGGCCATTTCTATGATGTGCAGCACCACCTGGCTGGTGGCGGCGCCCCCGCCGATAGTGTCCACGAACGACCTGTCAATCTTGAGGTAGTCAACCTCGAGGGTTTGGAGGTAGGAAAGGCTAGAGTATCCGGTGCCGAAGTCGTCGATGGCGATACTCACACCGCACGCGCGCATCTGCTTCACCACCTCGCGCGCCACGTCGGGCTTGATGAAGCCGCGCTCGGTGGCCTCGACGATCAGGTTGCCCGGCCCGGCCTTCAGGCGCTGCCCGAGGCTACGGACCAGCTCCACCGAGTCCCGCGACTGCAGATCCGCCGCAGCCAGGTTGATGCCGAGATGGAAACCGGGAAAGCGGCGGAACAGATCCCGCGCGTCGCCCTCAACGAGTTCCAGCACACGCCTGGTGATGCGCTGGATGAGGCCAGCTTCCTCGGCCACAGCGATGAAGAGATCCGGCCGGATCATCTCGCCATTCGTACGCTTCCAGCGGATCAGCGCCTCGGCGCCCACCCACCGGCCGGTGCGCAAGTCCACCACGGGCTGATAGACGAGGAAGAACTCGTTGCGCTTCAGCGCGGACCGGATCACCGAGGGCAGGGCGAGTTGCTGGCGCGCCAGGAAACCCACCGCCAGCGCGAGGATCAGACCTCCGACCAGCCCGATGGGTACAAGGCGCTCGCTGAACGTGCGCATTTCGTGCGTCATGGAGGTCATCGGGATGGCGCTCAACGCGGCGAGGTGATAGCGCTGCGAGTGCACCACAGCCACGATATATCCGCTGTCGCTGAAAGCGGCTTCGTTTCTGTCGCCTGTGGCGCTCAGCCATTCGGGCCTGACCGTGCCACGCGAGGTCAGCATTTGCCCGGTAAGCCGCGAGAATAAGGCGAGGCTGGTGTCAGGCCTGCCCGTGGTGGCGTCAATCGGCAGAGCCTTGTGAATGATCGCGGCGAAGTTATCCCGTTCTACGACGATGAAGGTCGTGTCGGGCACGGGAGGCAACACAACATTGGCGCGGACCAAGGTGCCACCAGGCGAGCGGCCATCGACCGGGCCGAGTGGGAATCCCTCAACGTGGCGCCCGAGGGAGGAGCAGATCAGCCGGTCGTTCCTCACGCGGCCGATGGCCTGGAGGTAGCTGGAGGCCAGGGCAATTTCGCGCATCAGCGCGATCTCCTGGTCGGAGCACGGTTCGTGTGCTGCGCCCGTCAGCCGCTTGATGCCCGAACCGATCTGGTCTGTGGCGCGGTCCGAACGGTGTATCACGTCCTGGGCATAGGCGAGCGCATTCGCGGTTTCCGTATCCAAGGCCAGCCCGCGCGCCGCGTAGACGGAGAAGGCGATCGGCGCCGCAATCGCGGCAAATCCGATGACTACGACGATAGCTATGACGGCGGTCTTGTGCATTGGTCTTGTAAGAAGCGACTTCGCCCGTTCTCCCGGACGCCTTCGGTACCCGATTGTAGCAATACGCCAAGGGCACAAAATTTTCCCAGCTCTGCAGTGACTCCGACAAGACGGAAGCGACCTTACGTTAGCAAATGGCCGTTAGACTTTGAGAGCGGCCGTCGACGGCGCGGCGACCCGTATGACGGTAACGGGTCGAAAGTGTGAGTTCCCTGATGTAGGAAGCTGCCGCTCCTCATTCATGTCAACAACGTCGACAGTCGGCCGCATTGCTGAGGTAGAGGCAAGTCGGCCTCAATGTCTGCAAAGACCGACTGCACAACGAACGCACTTAACTTGGGAACACCCACTACTAAAACAAACGCGACGACTGGATGCCTCACGGGACAACCGAGGTAACGAGGGCACTTATACGTACAATGCCAGGCTAAATCGGAGTACCACAGGAAGCGAAGAAACGCCTCAGGAACGTCCTGGCGGAAGGCAGCCGGAGTCGAACCGACCTGAGAGCGTCTGACGCCCTCAACTGGGTTTGAAGCCCAGCCGCGCCACCGGACGCGAATGCCTTCCTGCGGTGATCGAACTGCACGTTGCCGATGCTCAGAGCAGATCGAGCCAGCGAGTATCCGTGCGCAGCAGATGCAGCCCACGGTGGAAGCGAGTATATCCAACCCGGTCGAAGAACTCCAAAAGCTGGATCGCGCGTTTGCGGCCCAGTCCGGTGGCGTCGCGAAACGGTGCGGCCGCAACCGTGCCGGCATTCTTTTGCGCCTCGTCTGCCGCAATCGAAGCCAGTCCCCGAATCATCTCCGGGTGATAAAAGAGGTCGCGCACGACCTGAAACAGCTCGCCCCGCCGCGCGAGCTTGCGCATCAATTGCCGCACACGCTCCTCCGGCACGCCGTTCGCATCGGCCAGATCGCGCACCCAGGGCGGGTCGAAACGCCCTGCTCTCACCGCCGGCAGCAGCATCGCCGCGAGTGCGCGATCCGCTTCGTCGAGCGTTACCGTATGGCCCGGCAGATGCAACCAGGGCCCGCGTCTGACGATCTCGCCACGCGTCGCCGCATCGTCGACAAGCGCGCGCCACAGCGCGTCGTCCACCAGCGGCGCCGCGATGCGCCGCAAGCGCGAGATGTCCGGGCCCAGGTCGTCCGGCGAGCGTTCGTGGTACTGCGCGAGCGTAGTCGTCAAGCGCGCATTGAGTGCTTGCCAGAGCGCATCGGCAATTACCAATGCGTCCTCGCCTGGCAGTGCCACGACCCGCGTATCGGCCGGCAATGCGAGCGCGGCTGCCGGCATGCCCGTCAAACGTTCCAGCAGCGAGCGCAGCAAGCCATGCGGTGCTCTCGCGATGACGGCGTCGAGCGTGCCGGTGTCGAGCATGATCTGAAGCGCGTCGAGCCACGCCAGCCGCTCGGCCGAACGACGCTTGCGCGACGGCGCGAACGGATCGAGCACATGGCCGCCGCCAATCGTGCGATTGGCCTGCGCGTTGCGCACCACGAAGCGATCTCCCGGCAGCGCGCAAACCGGCCGCTCGAACACGAGTTGAACGCGGGCATGCTGACCGGCGCCGAGTGTTTCGCCGTCGAGCAACGCGACGTGCGCAACCTGATGCTGCGTGCCCAGATGCACATGCAGCGGCGCCCAGTGCTCCAACGCCTGCGGTGCATCGGCGAGCAGCGTCAGCATGACGTCGATTCGCTCCGACGCCTGCGAGAGCCGTGGATCGACGATCCAGTCGCCACGATCGATCGCGCTCTTCTCGATGCCCGCCAGGTTCAATGCACATCGCTCGCCAGCGCGTCCGCTCTGCGCCGGACGATTCTGCGCATGAATGCTGCGCACACGCACGGGTTGATTCTTCGGCGCGAGCAGCAGCGTATCGCCCACCGTCACGCGGCCCGACACCACAGTGCCGGTCACGATCGTGCCTTGGCCCGAGAGCGTGAAGACTCGATCGACCGCGAGACGGAACAGGCCGTCGTCGCGCTTCATTCGCCACGTCGCGGCCGCCGCGTGCAGATGCGCCTTCAACGCGGCGACGCCGGGATCGTCGGCCTGCACTGCGCAAGTATCGAACACGGGCGCGTCCTGCAGCACGCTGCCGCTCAGAAACGCCCGTACTTCGTCATGCACTTCGCGCAGACGCTGCGCGTCGACGCGGTCCACCTTGGTCAGCGCGACGGCGCCTTGCCGAATCCCGAGCAGTTCGACAATCGCCAGATGCTCGCGCGTTTGCGGCATCACGCCGTCGTCGGCGGCGATCACCAGCAGCGCGAAATCGATGCCGCTCGCACCCGCGGTCATCGTATGCACGAGCTTTTCGTGACCCGGCACATCGATCAATCCGAGCACGTCGCCGTTCTCCAGCGGCACGTACGCGTAGCCCAGTTCGATTGAAATGCCGCGCGCCTTTTCTTCCTTGAGCCGATCCGTATCGACGCCCGATAGCGCTTTCACCAGACTCGTCTTACCGTGGTCGATATGCCCCGCCGTACCGACGATCATGCGCGCACGCCTTTCAATTGCTCGATCAGTTCCGCTTCATCGGCGGCTTCGAGACAGCGCAGGTCGAGGCGCAACGCATCGTCCGCGATCCGGCCGATCACGGGCCGCACCATCTCCCGCAGCATCTTTTCGAGCGCGAGCAATTGACGGCCACCGCGCTTACCGTCCACCGTTTTGACGACCAGTCCGTAACTCGGCAGTACGTCGACCGGCAACGCGCCGCTGCCAATCTGGCTGAACATCGGCTCCGCCGTCACCGCATAACGTTCGCCGACTGCATGCTGCAACGCGGGCTGCACGCGCTCCGCGGCGAGCCGGATGTCACCGGCGGCACGGGTCAATAAGCGCAACGTGGTGAGCCGCTCCGTGAGCCTCTCCGGCGCACGATAAAGCTGCAGAACAGGCTCCAACGCCGCGAGCGTCAGTTTGCCGACGCGCAACGCGCGTTTGAGCGGATGCTTCTTGATCTTCGCGATCAGATCGCGTCGCCCGACAATCAAACCGGCTTGCGGACCGCCGAGCAACTTGTCGCCGCTGAAGGTGACGATATCCGCACCGGCTTCGACGGTTTCGCGCACTGTCGTCTCGCGCGGCAAGCCCCATTGGCTCAGATCGACCAGCGTACCGCTGCCGAGATCCACGGCAACCGCGAGGCCGCGCGTGTGGGCGAGCGGCGCGATTTCATCCAGAGCGACCTCTTTGGTGAAGCCGCTGATTGCATAGTTGCTCGCGTGGACTTTCATCAGCAGCGCGGTTTGCGGGCCGATGGCTTCCTCGTAGTCCTTCAGATGGGTGCGGTTCGTCGTGCCGATTTCGCGTAGTTTCGCGCCCGCGCGGCTCATAATGTCGGGAATGCGAAACGCACCGCCGATTTCAACCAGCTCGCCGCGCGACACGATGACTTCTTTCTTCGACGCCAACGCCGACAGCGTGAGCAGCACCGCGGCCGCGTTGTTGTTGACCACGGTGGCCGCTTCGGCACCGGTCAATTCGCAGATGAGGTCATCGATCAAATCGTCGCGGTCGCCCCGCTTGCCGGTGCCAAGATCGAACTCGAGGTTGGCCGGTTGCGTGAGCGCTTTCATGACGGCCTGAACCGCCTCGTCGGGCAGCAATGCACGGCCGAGATTGGTATGCAGTACCGTGCCCGTCAGATTGAAGACGCTGCGCAAGCGCGACTCGTTGCGCCGGCGCAGTGCAGCTTCGACAGAACTCTTCAGTTGCGCGACGTCGAGCGCGCTCACGGACGCATCGCCCGACTGCGCGCCCGCGCGCCAGCGATCGAGCGACTCGCGCACCGCGCCCAACACCTGCGTGCGGCCGTATTCGACAATCAACGCCGCGAATTCGGCCGACGCCATCACCTTTTCCACCGACGGCACGCGCGCCATCAGCGCCCGCAATTCAGAGCCGCTTACATCGCTCACGAGCCAATCCCTTTTCTAGTCGCATTCATTCGCTGCTAGTCGGACTCGCCGGAAGACTCATCCGCGTTGACGCCCTGTTCGGGCCACAGCCACGGATGCGGAGACGCCCGCCGGTAACCTTCCGCCCCCATCAGCAAATCCAGCGTGAGACTGGCGAGATCATCCGCGAACGGTTCGAAATCGTAGTCCTTCGACTGAATGCCGATCTTCCGGTAAGTATGGCATTCGTCGCACGACTCCGCTTTCAACGCGGCGTTCTTCGATTCGGCTTCGCGCGCGGCTTCGCCGGCGTCCGGCGAGCCGACCGTGTGATAAGCGATGCCCTTGGTCGAATCGCAGTTCGAGCATTTCGCGCGAACCATGTGCCACTCGGTCGAGCACAGGCCGCATTGCAGGTAGCGGTAATTGTCATGCGCACCGCCCACGCGCACGATGCTCGCCACCGGATGCGATCCGCACACGGGACACAGGCCGAGCGTCTCGATGTACGGCACCTCGCGCTTGTCGATAGCGGCGGCAAGGTCGGTCCACACCACTTGCAGCGCGGCCACGATGAACGGTGCGCTCGCCGGATCGATTTCTTCGAAGCGCTGCGCGAAGATCGCGTCGGCCTGGAATTCGAGCGCGGCGGTGTCGAGCGTGCGCAGGCGGTCGATCAGCGCTTCGAGGGGCGGCGTGAGCGGGCCCGCGGCTGCCACCTTGTCGAGCAACCGGTGCAGCACGTCGCGCCACGCCGGATCACGCACGCCGGAAAACGCGGGAATCAGCGGCATGGAATGCTGCTGCGCACTCGCGATCAACTCGGCGCTCGGCGGCGCTGCCTTGAAACTGGCGATCACGGCTTGCTGCGCGTCGGCGAGCACGGCCATCAGGCGCAAATAGCCGGCGATCGGATTGTCGAGCGCCGCAAGCTGGCGCAGCCGCGCGGCGCGCGCGGCAAACACCGCGAGCCGTTCCGGCATGCGAAGGCGCGGAATCGCCGAATGATCGAGCGATTCGATATCGCCGGCTTCGAGAATACGTTGAACCACAGTATCGACCTCTAAAAACTGAAGAGCCGCCGCCGTTCATTGAACGGGAGCGGCGGCTCGGGTGCAGCGCGCCGGCAGCCGCACTGCCTCTACTGACTATGCATGGCCCGTTATTTACCGATGATTTCCTTGAACCAGTTCGGATGATGCTTTCGCGCCCAGCCGTAGGTCACTGTGCCGCGCGTCATGGCGCCTATCGACCCCTTGATCCACAACGCCGCATAAATATGCACGACGATCCCGACGATCAGCACGAATGCCGCCGCGGCATGCACGAGCGCCGCAAGGCGGATGATCTCGATTGGAAAGTAGAACGAGAAATAGCGCCGCCAGATCACGATACCGCTTGCGAGCAACAATAGCAGGCAGATCACCATGGTGAAAAATAGCAGCTTTTGACCGGCGTTGTACTTACCGATCGCGGGGAGCTTTTCCTCGCGATTGTTGAGCACGTCGTCGATCTGCCTCATCCACTGAAGGTCGGCTTTGTCGAGATAATTGTGATGCCAGAAGCGCAACGCGAGAATCAGAAAGGAGAGGAACATCACGCAGCCGACGAACGGGTGCAGAATCCGTGTCCATTGCCCGCCGCCGAAGATCGCGTAAAGCCATGACATGGCGGGATGAAACATGGCAAGGCCGGACAGCGCCAAAAGAACGAACGTGATCGCAGTGATCCAGTGATTCGTACGCTCATTCGGCGTGTAGCGCACGATCAGGCTGTTGCCTCTCACATCCTTCAGATCAGTATGCTCAGGGTGCTTCATTGGGCGCCTCCCGCGAACGGCGTACTTCATCGGCTTCGTGCTGGGCTTCGGCTTCATCGGCTTCCGACACCTCGTTCGGCCCCACGCGCGTGTAGTGGAAGAACCCGGCTACGGCCGCGAACGCGATACCTGCAAGCGCCAGCGGTTTTGCCAAACCTTTCCACAGCGCCACCATCACGCTGATCTTCGGATTCTGCGGCAACCCGTGATACAGAGTGGGCTTATCGGCATGATGCAGCACGTACATCACATGCGTGCCGCCCACGCCGGCAGGATCGTACAAACCGGCATTCTGGAAGCCGCGTTCCTTCAGATCTTCAATCCGGTCCGAAGCCTGCTGCTTCATGTCCTCCTTGGTGCCGAACATGATCGCGCCGGTCGGGCAGGTCTTCACGCAAGCCGGTTCCTGGCCGACCGCCACGCGGTCTGAACACAGCGTGCACTTGTACGCGCGGTTGTCCTGCTTCGAAATGCGCGGGATGTTGAACGGGCAACCGGTGATGCAATAGCCGCAGCCAATGCAGTTTTCCTCGTGGAAATCCACAATGCCGTTGGTGTACTGCACGATCGCGCCCGGCGACGGACAAGCCTTCAGGCAACCCGGATCCTCGCAATGCATGCAGCCGTCCTTGCGGATCAGCCACTCGAGATCGCCCTCAGTGTTCTCGTACTCCGAGAACCGCATGACGGTCCACGAATGCTCGCTCAGATCGCGCGGGTTGTCGTAGATGCCGGTTGTCGTGCCGATTTCATCGCGCAGATCGTTCCATTCCATGCAGGCGGTCTGACACGCCTTGCAGCCAATGCACTTCGACACGTCGATGAGCTTGGCGACCGTGCCCGTAACCGGCACACGCACTTGTGGTTCAGGCAAGGTCGTGGCCGAGAGGCGCCTGATGTCCAGTGATTGCAGTGCCATCTCTTCTCCCTATGCCTTTTCGACCTTGACGAGGAACGATTTGAATTCCGGTGTTTGCGAATTCCCATCGCCCACGGAAGGCGTCAGCGTGTTGACGAGATAGCCCGGCTTCGCGAGTCCCTTGAAGCCCCAATGCAACGGCAATCCGACTGTCTGGACTTTCTTCCCTTCGATCATCAGCGGTTTGATCCGTTTGGTGACGAGAGCCACGGCGATGATATGCCCGCGATTGGACGATACCTTGATGCGATCGCCGGCCACCACGCCCACTTCTTTCGCCAGATCCTCGCCGATCTCCACGAACTGCTGCGGCTGCACGATCGCGTTCAGATGCGCGTGCTTGGTCCAGTAGTGGAAATGCTCCGTCAAACGATACGTGGTCGCCGTATGCGGGAAGTTCTCGTGCGTGCCGAACGCGGCGTGGTCAGCGGGGAACACGCGTGCCGCCGGACTGTTGACGGCCGCCTTGTTGTTCGGATGCAGCGGGTTGTAGCCAAGCGGCGTTTCAAACGGTTCGTAGTGCTCCGGGAACGGCCCTTCCACCAGACCATCGCGCGAGAAGAAACGCGCGACGCCTTCCGCGTTCATGATGAACGGGTTCATGCCGTTTTCGGGCGGTTCGTCGGCCTTGAAGTCGGCAATGTCCGCTCCTGTCCACGCCTTGCCGTTCCAAGCAATCAGCTTGCGGGTCGGATCGAACGGCTTGCCGCTGACGTCGCACGAAGCACGGTTGTACAGAATCCGCCGGTTCGCCGGCCAGGCCCACGCCCAGTTCAGCGTATTGCCGATACCGGTCGGGTCGGAGTTGTCGCGGCGGCCCATCTGGTTGCCCGCCTGGGTCCATGCGCCGCAGAAGATCCAGCAGCCGCTCGCGGTGCTGCCGTCGTCGCGCAACTGCGCGAAGCTCGACAACTGCTCGCCCTGTTTGGCGAGCACCTTGGTTTTGTCGGTCGTGTCGGTGACGTCGGTGAGCGCCTTGCCGTTGAACTCCATGGCGATCTCTTCGGGCGTCGGGCTTTCCGGGTCGGCATACGGCCAGCTCATCTTGAGAATCGGATCGGGATACTTGCCGCCGTCCTTCCGGTACGCCTCACGAATGCGCAGCCATAGCCCCGACATGATCTCGAGGTCGCTCTTCGCTTCTCCGGGGCCGACCGCGCCCTGCCAGTGCCACTGCAGCACACGGCTGGAACTGACCAGCGAGCCGCGTTCTTCCGCGAAACAGGTGGTCGGCAAACGGAACACTTCGGTCTGGATCGCAGTAGGATCCACGTCGTTGAATTCGCCGAAATTCTTCCAGAACTCCGACGTTTCCGTAGCGAGCGGATCCATGACGACGAGCCACTTCAGTTTGGCCAGACCCGCGCCGATCTTCGCCTTGTTCGGCGCCGCGGCAAGCGGGTTGAAGCCCTGCGCGATGTAGCCGTTCATCTTGCCTTGATTCATCAGCTCGAAGACCTGCAGCATGTCGTACGACTTATCGAGCTTGGGCAGATAGTCGAAACCGAAGTTGTTCTCGGCTGTCGCGTTGTCGCCCCACCATGACTTCATGAAACTGACATGGAACGCGCGATAGTTGCGCCAGTAGCTCAACTGATTCGGCCGCAGCGGCTGGCTCGCGCGTTTCGCGATGTAGGCGTCGAAGTCCTGCTCGGCTTCCAGCGGCAGCGTCATGTAACCCGGCAACAGGTTCGACATCAGACCGAGGTCCGTCAACCCCTGAATGTTCGAGTGACCGCGCAGCGCATTCATGCCGCCGCCCGCAATGCCGATATTGCCCAGCAGCAACTGCACCATCGCGCCCGTGCGGATGATCTGCGCGCCGATCGAGTGATGCGTCCAGCCGAGCGCGTACAGGACCGTGCCGGCGCGCCCTGGAACAGCCGTCGATGCGAGCATCTCGCACACCTTGAGGAATTTTTCCTTAGGTGTGCCGCACGTGCTTTCGACCTGTTCGGGCGTGTAGCGCGAGTAGTGCTTCTTCATCAACTGATAGACGCAGCGCGGGTGCTGCAAGGTCGGATCGACTTTGGCAAAGCCGTCGTCGCCGCGTTCGTAGTCCCATGAACTCTGGTCGTACTTGCGCTTGTCGGCGTCGTAGCCGGAATAGAGACCGTCGGTAAACGAGAAATCCTCACGGACAATAAACGGCATGTCCGTGTAGTTCTTTACATACTCGTGCTGGATCTTGTCGTTGGTGAGCAGATAGTTGATCACCCCGCCGAGGAACACGATGTCCGAGCCGGTCCGAATCTGCGCGTAATAGTCCGCAACCGACGCCGTGCGCGTAAAGCGCGGATCGACCACGATCAACCTCGCCTTGCGATGCGCCTTGGCTTCAGTGACCCATTTGAAACCGCACGGGTGCGCCTCGGCCGCATTGCCGCCCATCACCAGAATCACGTCCGCGTTCTTGATGTCGACCCAATGGTTCGTCATCGCTCCACGGCCAAACGTCGGGGCAAGACCTGCCACCGTCGGGCCATGTCAGACACGCGCCTGATTGTCGAATGCGAGCATGCCAAGACTGCGGACAGTCTTGTGCGTCAAATAACCTACTTCATTGCTGCCGGCCGATGCCGCGAGCACGCCGGTGGTCAGCCAGCGGTTGACCTTCTTGCCGTCCGCCGTTGTCTCGACAAAGTTGGCATCGCGATCTTCCTTCATCAATTTCGCAATGCGGTCGAGCGCGTCTTCCCATGAAATGCGCTTCCA
This sequence comes from Paraburkholderia sp. BL17N1, assembly GCF_003634175.1. Lineage (NCBI taxonomy): Bacteria > Pseudomonadati > Pseudomonadota > Betaproteobacteria > Burkholderiales > Burkholderiaceae > Paraburkholderia > Paraburkholderia sp. BL17N1. Next base: position 1,848,168 of record NZ_RBIW01000002.1, on the reverse strand, counting down.
TTCATTCGAGCCGGGCGCGCGATATTCCGGATACTTCAGACGGCTTTCGCTATGAATGAAGTCGATCAGGCTCGCGCCTTTCGGGCACAGCGTGCCGCGATTGACCGGATGATCGGGATCGCCCTCGATATGGATGATGCTGGACTTTGCGTTCTTGGCGTTGTCGCCGAGTCCGTACATCAGGATGCCGCAGCCTACCGAACAGTACGGGCAGGTATTGCGGGTTTCGGTTGTACGCGACAACTTGTACTGACGAACCTCCGCTAACGCGGGCGCGGGTGAGAAGCCCATAAGGGCAAGGCTCGATCCGGCTAGCGTGGTGGCGGAGACCTTCAGAAATTGTCGCCGGGACATATGGGTCATCGAATGGCCTCGGCTCTTTATGGGGACACCAATATTGATTATAGAGAGCGGTATGAAATCCTGCAGCGAGGAGTTACGCCATCTACAGTGCAACTGAATATGAATTGCTACAGCCGGTTTCATCAGTCGAGGCACTGTTATTGCTGACGGGAGGCAGACGCCTCCACGCTTACTCCTGACCTTTGGCACATATATGACCGCTCCGCTTTTCACACCTTCTCCCGCATGCACCATTTACGACGCAGTGAAATGGCGCGCGTCGGCTGGCCTTGTGTCGCTTGCGCTCGGTGGTGCGATGCTCGTTCTAAGTTCGCACGGCGTTGCCCAGATCACGCAAGGCAGCGGCTCGTCGCAGCAGGAGAGCCGCACTTCTTCGATGGGGTCGGCGCCGGATTCGTCCGCCTCGGCCGTTCATGAATCGCATAAGCCACAGACGAAAGATGGCGGCTCGGCGAACACGCGCGGCAAGACGGCCGGGCCGGGCCACAAGCCCCAAGGCGCGGGCGGCTTCGATAACGGGCTCTACGGCACCGGCGCAGGCAGCAACGAATAACGTGTGAGATTGAACGTGTGAGATTGCCGCATCTTGGTCGCCCGCTCTCCGGCGGCGGGCGCGGCACGAGTATGCCGCGCGTTTATAGGTACCTTCAGAAGAATCGACGACGTGTTTCGCGCTCTGGCCGGATCGCTTCGACGACCGCCGTCCCTGCGCGTTGCCCGAACAACCATCATAATGTCGGTCATTCGTCGTCTGAAATGCCTGCCACAATGACCCATACTCCCAGCCACGCAAGCGCGTCGCCCCGTCTCACCAGTCTGTCGCACGGCGGCGGCTGCGGCTGCAAGATCGCGCCAGGCCTGCTCGCCGACCTGCTCAAGCGCAGCGCGCCGCTGCCGTTCTTTCCCGACCTGCTGGTCGGCAACGACACAGCCGACGACGCCGCCGTCTACAAACTCAACGACGAACAGGCGATCGTCGCGACCACCGATTTCTTCATGCCGATCGTCGACGATCCGTTCGACTTCGGCCGCATCGCCGCGACCAATGCGCTGTCCGACGTCTATGCCATGGGCGGCAAGCCGATCATGGCGCTGGCCATCGTCGGCATGCCGATCAACGTGTTGCCGCACGACGTGATCGCTGCCGTGCTGAAGGGCGGCGAATCGGTATGCGCGGAAGCCGGCATCCCGCTCGCCGGCGGCCATTCGATCGATTCGGTCGAGCCGATCTACGGCCTCGTCGCCATCGGCGTGGTCGACCCGAAGCGCGTCAAACGCAACGCGGGCGCACAAGCCGGTGATGTGCTGATCCTCGGCAAGCCGCTGGGCGTGGGTATTCTCTCGGCAGCCCTGAAGAAGGACCGCCTCGACGCCACCGGCTACGCCGCCATGATCGGCGCGACGACCAAGCTCAACCGGCCGGGCGCGGACCTGTCCAAACTCGCCGGCGTGCACGCGCTCACGGATATCACCGGTTTCGGGCTGCTCGGCCACACATTGGAACTGGCGCGCGGCTCAAACCTCACCGCTCGCGTGCGCTACGCGGATCTGCCGTGGTTGCCGGACGTGGTGAGCCTGGCGGAAGCCGGCATTTTTACGGGCGCTTCGGGGCGCAACTGGGACGCGTACGGCAAAAACATCGATTTGCGATCCTCATTTTCCGCGACCGCGCGCACGCTGCTCACCGATCCGCAAACCTCGGGCGGCCTGCTGGTCTCGTGCGCACCGCAAGCCGTCGACGACGTGCTTGCCCTGTTCAGCGCCGACGGGTTCGGCGAAGCATGCGTGATCGGCGAAATGGTGAACGGAGAAGGACGCGTCGAGGTTATCTGAGCCGCGAGCGGCAGGCGGAACGACGCGGCCGTATCGACGACGCGTGCGATAATCGCACTCCGCCGCAGCCGACCCTTTGTGCCCCAACGCCTTGAAAAACCTACTCGTCAGCCTCGAACAAGCCGGTGATTTCGACGAAATCATCGATGTGCGCACGCCTCTCGAGTTTGCGGAAGACCATATTCCGGGTGCGCTCAACGCGCCCGTGCTGAGCAACGAAGAGCGCGTGCTGGTCGGCACGACTTACAAGCAGGTATCGCCGTTCGAAGCCACGCGGATCGGCGCGGCGCTGGTCGCGCGCAATATCGCGCATCATCTCGAGACCACATTCGCCGACCGGCCGCGCAACTGGCGGCCGCTGGTCTATTGCTGGCGCGGCGGCAAGCGCTCGGGCTCGGTGACCACGCTGTTCAATATGATCGGCTGGCAGGCACGCCAACTCGAAGGCGGCTACAAAGCCTATCGGCGCGCCACGCTCGACACGCTCACCACGTTGCCGAAGACATTCTCCTACGTCGCGCTGGTTGGCCCGACGGGCAGCGGCAAGACGCGCCTGCTTGCGGCCCTGAACGCCGCGGGCGCGCAGACGCTGGATCTCGAAGCGCTGGCGGCGCATCGCGGCTCGTTGCTCGGCGCCTGGGCCGGCGTGCCGCAGCCGTCGCAGAAGCGTTTCGATACGCTGCTCGTGAGCGCGCTGCGCGCGTTCGACCCGGCACGGCCGGTGTTCGTGGAAGCGGAAAGCCGGCGCATCGGTTCTATCGCGCTGCCGCTTGCCCTGCTCGACACGGTTCATCAGAGCCGCTGCGTCGAGGTGATCTCGAGCCCCGAAGATCGCGCGGCCTTTCTGCTGCACGACTATGCCCATCTGTTCGACGATCACGAGTCACTCAAGGGACAGTTGCAACGAATGATCGGTTTACATAGCCGGGAACGTGTCACGGGTTGGCAGCAACTCGTCGACGACAACCGGCGCGCCGAACTCGCGCGCGAGTTGATCGGGCGTCACTACGATCCGGCGTACGCGCGCAGCAGCCATCAGCATTTCGTCCAGTTGGCGCGCGCATTGCAATGGAATTTCCGGCCTAACGACGCCGATGTCATCGATCAGGCAAAAGCACTGCTTGCAAAGCTCGACAGCAGCGCACTCGCTGTCACCTGATTAAACCCAACGTTCAAGACCCCTATGCAATCAACCCTTCGACAACCACGAGTCGCGCTAGGCTGGATCGTCTTTCTGCTGATCGCCGTGGTCGGCCTCTTTTACGTGAAGTGGTTTCCATACTACAACCGGGCGTTCGTGGCGGCGAGCCAGCACTCGATCGGCAAGTCGATTCTGATGGGCACATCGGCGAGCGCGCCGGCGGCGTCGTGGCAATCTGCCTTTGACTACGCCCTCGCCTACGGCAAAGCAATCTGGCAGGCCATGGTGCTCGGGCTGCTGCTCGGTTCGGCGGTACAGGCGCTGATTCCGCCGCAATGGGTCGCGCGCGCGCTCGGCCGGACCGATTTCAGCAGCGTCGTGAAGGGCGGCCTGATGTCGTTGCCGGGCATGATGTGTACATGCTGCGCCGCGCCGGTAGTGGCGGGCTTGCGTGCGCGTCAGGCGGCGCCGGGCGCGGCGATCGCGTTCTGGCTCGGCAATACCGCCTTGAATCCGGCTACGCTGATCTTCATGGGCTTTGTGCTCGGCTGGCAGTGGATGGGCCTGCGCCTCGCCTTGGGCATCGTGATGGTGTTCGGCCTCGGATACCTCGTGAACCGCATGGTGACGCCGAAGGAAGCTGAAGCGTCGCGCGAAGCGATGGCGCAGCTGGTCGCCGTCGATGTGCCCGGCACCGCCTTCGCACGCTGGGTGAAAATCCTCGGCACGATGACGCTGCGGCTCGTTCCCGAATACGTCGTGCTGGTGCTGATTCTCGGCGCGGCGCGCACGTGGCTGTTTCCGCATGTCGGACCGGACATCGACAACAGCCTGCTCTGGATCATTGCGCTGGCCATAGCCGGCACGCTGTTCGTGATTCCGACCGCGGGCGAAGTGCCGATCATCCAGGCCATGCTCTCGTTCGGCATGGCGGCCGGCCCGGCTGGCGCCTTGCTGATGACGTTGCCGCTGATCAGCGTGCCGTCCATGGCGATGCTTGGACGTTCGTTTCCGCGCCGCGTGCTGACGGTCGTGGCGCTGGCCGTCGTGGTATGCGGCGTGATCAGCGGATTGTTGGCGATAGCTTTGGGGTTCTAAACCATGAAACGTATTGCGGCATTTGCCTTGACGTGCTGGTCGGCGGCCGGCCTGCTCTACTTCGGACAGCATTCGGTGGCGCTGATCGTGGTGAGCGGCGTAGTGACGCTGGCAGGGTTCGATCTGCTGCGTCCGTGACCGCGCGCTGCGACTCGCCTACGCCGCCGGCGCCTCGCGAATCGCAGCCAGCCACAGCGCTACCGCATGCGCGGCGGGATCCACGTGATCTGGCGCGCGCACGAGTGGTGCTACGTCTAACTCAAGGTAATTCGGAGAGGAGAAACCGGCGGGACAGAGCGGCACGCTGAACAATGCGCCGAGGTGATACGAGAACCTGACAGTAGACGAAAGCGAAGCCGCTTTCGTCTACGTCACGGATGCGTTGGTAGGCTCGATTGGATTCGAACCAACGACCCCCACCATGTCAAGGTGGTGCTCTAACCAACTGAGCTACGAGCCTTTAGAGGCGCGAATTATAGAGAACCCGCACGCTCAGCACAAGCCCCTGACGGCACTTCTGTCGATCAACTCGTCGATGCCCACTCGGTTTGCGTATCCAGCGGATAAACCGGCCGCCTCACCTGCTTGAAAGCGAACAGGCCGTAATCCGAACTCGTCACGCCGCGGCTATCGCATTCGACCAGCGCCGCCGCAATCGGCACGAACACCGGCCGGCAGTACATGCGCGACTTCAGCAACAGGAAACGCGCGCGACGCGGATCGATGCCGACACTCTCGAACACGCCGAGGTCCCACGGTTCGTGCGTGCGCTCGGTCATCACGAGCTTGACGGTGCCCGTGTCGAGGACCGCGGCGCGGCCCATGAAAGCGCGCTGCCCGGTGTACGTAGGCCCGCTGATCACGTACTCGCCGTCGGTCAGCGCGCGCACCACGCCGGTCACGGCGAGCGGCGGACGCGGCTTGAGCGCGTCGCTCGCGACCTTGTTGCCGATGGTCACGGTCACCGTACTGCCGACGCCCGCCGACATCAACGCGGCGACCGCCTGCGGATCGCATAATGGTCCACTCACGATGCCGTCGAGCTTCTGCTTCAACGCTTCCTCGAGCAGATCCATCGTGTCGCAGGTGCCGCCCGACATGCAGTTGTCGCCGTGATCGAGCAGCAGCACGGGCTTGTCGGCGTCCGCTGCGAGCGCGGCGGCTTGCGCGACGGATTCGGCGAGCGGCGCGCTGCGATAGACGAAGTCTTCGCGCTCGTTCCAGATCTGCCGCGCGATGCGCTCCGCGACCGCTTCGGCGCGAGCGCGCTCGCCGTTGCCCACCACGACGACGCTGATGCAGGGCGCCTCGATATCGGCAAGCGAGAAGCCAGACAGCACCGATACCGCGAGCATGCCGTCGGCCTCGGCGGCACGCGCGGCGTCGACCGCGCGCTTCATCGCGCCTTCGGCCGTCGCGCTGCGCAGCGTATGCGTGAGCAGCGGCGGCTGACGCCACGCGATCACAGGCTTCGCCTTGCCGTGAATCAGGTCGAACATCAGACGCGCCGCGTGTGCACCGGTCTCGTACATATCGACATGCGGATAGGTCTTGAAGCTGACGATCACGTCGGCGTTGTCGATCATCTTTTGCGTGACGTTGCCGTGCAAGTCGAGCGCGACGGCGATCGGCGCATCCGGCAGCAACGCGCGTACGCGTTCGAGCAAGTCGCCTTCGCCGTCGTTCGAATTCTCGGCGACCATCGCGCCGTGCAGATCGAGCATGACGGCGTCGCAACCCACGGCGGCCGACACGATCGCCTCGCAGATCGCTTCGTAAGCGGCGGCCTCGACCGGCCCGCTCGGATTCGCCGACGCCGACACGGGCGTCACGATGGCGGCATGCTCACGCTCGGCGGCGTCGATGAACGCGCCCATCGCCGTTTGCATGCCTTTGTTGTCGTTGAACGCGTCTTCGCCGTAGCTCGGCCCGTTACGGCCGAATGCCGCCAACGGCGTGGCCACCGGCGAAAACGTGTTGGTCTCGTGATTCATCCGCGCGATGAGGATCTTCATGCGTCCGCGCTCCCCGCTTTCTGCGCGGCGTTCAGCATGGCCTGCAACAGCACGTTGCAACCGGCTTCGAGATGATCCGCGCGCGCGTCTTCGATTTCGTTGTGGCTGATGCCGTCTTTGCAGGGCACGAAGATCATCGCTGCGGGCGCGACGCGCGCTAGATAGACGGCGTCGTGGCCGGCGCCGCTGATCACGTCCATCGACGAAAATCCGAGTGTGTCCGCGCCCTGCTTCACGGCTTCGACTAATTCGGCGGCAAACGGTTGCGGCGGAAAATACACCACTTGTTCGACGTCCACCGTGATACCGGTTTTCTCGCGCGCTACCGAGCATGCGGCGCGCAACGCGCTGTCCATTGCCGTAAGCGTGGCGTCGTCGGCGGCGCGCAGATCGACGGTGAGTGTCACGCGGCCTGGAATCACATTGCGTGAGTTGGGATGCACGTCGAGCCAGCCGACTGTGCCGCGACCGTGAGGCGCGTGGTCGAGCGCGATGCGGTTGACGGCGTGAATCAGATCGGCCGCGACGAGCAGCGCGTCGCGGCGCAATTCCATCGGCGTCGGGCCGGCGTGCGCCTCCATGCCGTGCACCGTCACGTCATACCAGCGTTGACCGAGCGCGCCCTGCACTATGCCGATTGTTTTGTCGTGTGCTTCCAGCACCGGACCTTGTTCGATATGCGCTTCAAAATAGGCGCCTACCGCATGTGGTTCAGTGTTTTCGCCGGCATAGCCGATCTGAGACAACGCGTCGCTTACCGTGATGCCTTCTCGATCGTGTTGTTCGAGCGCGTGCTCCAGAGTAAATGCACCGGCGAACACGCCGGAGCCCATCATCACCGGTACGAAGCGCGAACCTTCTTCATTGGTCCATACCGCGACTTCGAGCGGTGCCAGTGTCCGCACATTGGCATCATTCAGCGTGCGCAGCACTTCCAGTCCCGCGAGCACGCCGTAATTGCCGTCGAACTTGCCGCCTGTAGGTTGCGTGTCGATGTGGCTGCCGGTCATCACCGGGGGCAGGTCGTCACGCAAACCCGCGCGGCGCGCGAAGATGTTGCCGATTGCGTCCACCCGCACGCTGCAGCCGATCTCCTTCGTCCACGCGATAAAGAGGTCGCGTGCCTCGCGGTCCAACTCCGTGAGTGCGAGCCGGCACACACCGCCTTTCTCGGTGGCGCCGATCCGCGCGAGTTGCATGAGACTGCCCCAGAGCCGCGCGCCGTCGACTCGCAGATCTGCGAACGTCGCGACGGTTGTTGATTCATGAACTTGCATCGATGCTTCCTCGTGTTGAAGACTGAATGCGCGTCAGACCACGCCGACGCCGAGATAACGGTCCTTGATCGAGTCGTCCGCGGCAAACGACGCGTTGTCGCCCGAATAGACGATTACGCCCTGCTCGATGATGTAGTGGCGATCCGCGAGTTGCGTGCACACTTCGAGATTCTGCTCGACCAGCAGAATCGCCACGCCCGCTTCGCGGATCAGCTTGAGTTGCGCGACGATTTCTTCGACGATCACCGGCGCGAGGCCTTCGACGGGTTCATCGAGCATCAGCAAGCGCGGGTGATTCATGAGCGCGCGGCCAATCGCAAGCATCTGCTGTTCGCCGCCGGAGAGCTGCGCGCCTCCGTTCGTGCGCCGCTCTTTCAGGCGCGGGAAAATGCGGTAGATGTCGTCGAGTTGCCACGGCGAATCTTTGCGCGCGCCGAGCCGCAAGTTTTCTTCGACGGTAAGCAGACGAAAGATGCCGCGATGCTCGGGCACGAAGCAAACACCACGTGACGCGATCCTGTGCGGCGGCATGCCGCTGACTTTGGTGCCGTTGAACGTGACCGTGCCGCGCTGCGGCGTGACGACGCCCGCAATCGCCTTCAGCGTGGTCGATTTGCCGGCGCCGTTGCGGCCCAATAGCGTGACCGTCTCACCATCGTCGATCTGCAGGGATACGCCTTGCAGAATGTGGCTTTTGCCGTAGAAGCCGTGAATCTGCTGCACGTCGAGAATCATGCGCGGCCTCCGGTGATCATGTTGCCGAGATAGGCGCTGCGTACGCGCTCGTCGCCGCGAATGTCGTCGGGGCGGCCTTCAACCAGCACACGCCCTTGCTGCATGACGGTGATCGTGTCGGAAATATCCATCACGATGCCCATGTTGTGTTCGATCAGCACAACCGTGTAATCGTCGCGCAGGCCGCGAATCAACTGCTTCATGTCGTCGAGGTCGTCGATACCCATGCCCGAGGTCGGCTCGTCGAGAAAGATCGCCTTGGGCCGCGCGGCGAGCGCCATGCCGACTTCGAGCCGCCGCTGCTGACCATGCGAAAGCGCGCCCGCCGGTACGTCGCTGAAACGCTGCAACGCGAGCCGCTCGAGCACGGTGTCGACGATGTCCGCATGCTTGAGCGCACCGTGCGGCGGCGTCCACGCATTCAACGCGCGCACTGCGTCGACACCTTGCGCGGCAAGCCGTAGATTTTCTCGCACGCTCAGATTGGCGAACAGGCTCGTTACCTGAAACGAACGAGCGACGCCGCGCCGTACGCGCTTATAATCCGGCTCACGCGTGACATCGTGACCGTCGAAAACGATCTTGCCTTCGGTAATAGGCAACGTGCCGGTCAACACGTGAAAGAGCGTGGTTTTGCCCGCGCCGTTCGGTCCGATTACGGAATGCACCGTGCGCGGCATGATGTTCAAGGTGACGTCGGAGAGCGCTGTGAATTTGCCGTAGCGCTTCACCACGCCGCTCGCTTGCAGAATGGCTTCGCTCATACGGACTCCTTGTCTGCGTCGTTGCCTGCATCAGCGGATGATTTACGGCGCAACGATTGCCAGACGCGTTCGCCCAATCCCCACAGACCGCGCTGCATGTACAGGCTGACTGCCATCAGCACGATGCCGAGCAGCAGGAGCCAGCGCGGCCACAACGTGGAGAGCCAGTCAGCGAACAGCACGTAGAACGCAGCGCCCAATACAGAAGCGAACAGATTGCCTGTGCCGCCTATCACCGTCATCACGAGGATCATTTCGCTCGTGTGATAGTCGATGTTGGAGAGCGGCGCGATGCCGGTCATCAGCGCGTGCAGCGCGCCCGCGAGACCCGTGACCGCGCCGGAGATCACGAACGCCATCAGCTTGAAGCGCTTGACGTCGTAACCGACCGCCGCCGCTCGTGCTTCGTTGTCGCGAATCGCGAGCAGCGTACGGCCGAACACCGAGTGCGATACACGCATCAACAGCCAGAACACCACGAGGAACAATACCGCGACGAAACCGTAGTATTGCCACGGCGAGGTCAACGGCACGATCGCTTTACCGAACAATCCCAACGCCGGGCGTGGGATGTCGAGCAAGCCGTTGTCGCCGCCGGTCAGATCAGGGGTGGTGTAGGCGAGGAAGTAGAACAGTTGGCCGAATGCGAGCGTCAACATGACGAAGTAGGTGCCGCGCTGGCGAATCGAAAACCAGCCGACCAGCGCTGCGGCCGCCGCACCGATCACCGCCGACGCAAGCAAGGCCATAGGAACCGGCAGCCCCGTTTTGGTAAGGACCAATCCCGCGCAATAGCTGCCGAGCCCGAAGAAAATGCCTTGTCCGAACGAGAGCAACCCTGTGTGGCCGAGTAGTAGATTGCAGCCGAGGGCGGCGAGTGCGAACACCAGCACTTCGGTAGCAAGCGATCCGGAGCGTAACGTGAGCGGCAAAATGCATACGACTAATAGCGCCAGCAACAGGAAGCGATAACGGTGCAATGAGTGCTTCAGGCCCGCTGGCGTCTTGGAGGAAACAGTGTTCTGCACGATGGGTTTCGAGGTATCGATCATGCCGCCCTCCCGAGCAGACCGTTCGGTCGCAGCAATAGCACGGCGGCCATCGCGACGTAGATCATCAATCGCGCGCCTTCCGGCCACAAGGTGCTCATCACGCTTTGGACGATTCCCACCAGCAGTCCGCCCACCAGCGCACCAAGAAAATTACCCATTCCGCCAACCACCACCACGACGAATGCGACGCTGAGCGCTTCAATACCCATGAAAGGATCGACGCCGCGAATCGGTGCGGCAAGCACGCCCGCCAGCGCGGCCGTTGCGGCGCCGAGCGCGAACACGAGGCTGAAGACACGCAACACGTTGATGCCGAGCAGCGAGACCATCTCCGTCGATTCGCTGCCCGCACGCACCGCGCTGCCGAGCCGCGTACCTTCCAGCACCCACCACAAGAGCGCGGCCAGTATCGCCGTGAAGCCGATCACGAAGAGACGGTACTTGGGATACACGAAGCTGCCCCAGATCACCACGCCGTTCAGCACGTCGGGCACGGCCACGTTATCGCCGAGCGGGCCCCAGATCAGGATCGCGCATTCTTGCACGACGAGCGCGAGACCGACGGTCACGAGAATATGAAACTCATGCTGCTGCGCGTAGACGTGCCGCAGAATCAGTTTCTCGACGACCCACGCAAGCGCGCCCACGACGACCGGCACGACTATGAGCGCGGTCCAGAAACTCATGGACCATTGCATCGCCTGATAGCAGAAGTACGCGCCGAGCAGATAGAACGCGCCGTGCGCGAAATTCACGAAGCGCAGCAAACCGAACACGATCGACAAACCGACCGCGAGCAGGAAATACAACATTCCCACTCCGATGCCGTTGACGATCTGCAGGAGATAAACGTTCATGGCGTCCGTCTAAATGGTGGTGCAAAGAGAAGTCGCGATGCGGTATTGCGATATGCGCGCCGTGCCGCGCTTGCATGCGGCACGTGGGCGTCAGGCCATCTTGCAGCCGGTTTTGTCGAGCGGCAGGAACGATTGGCCGGAGCTCACGATATCCGCGTAGTCGTCGGCGTTCTTCATCTTGTTCTTCGCCTTGCCCTTCAACAGATAATAATTCTTCAGCACCTGATGGTCGCCTTTGCGGACTTCTTCCGGGCCGGTCAAACCGTCGTACTTCATGCCTTCGAGTGCGGCGACCACTTTCTTCGGGTCGACGTTACCTGCTTTCACGATGCCGTCGAGCAGGATCTTCGTGCAGATATACGACCCTGCGAGGCTGTAGTTGGGATTGGCCTTGAACGCGGCATTCGCGCGTTTGACGAGATCGCGATTCAGCGGTGAATCGATGTCGTGCCAATACTGCGCGCCGAAATAGACGCCTTCGCACAGGTCCGCACCGAGCGATTCGAATTGCTCGAGTCCGGACGCCCAGGCCATCAGAATCGTGCAATTGTTCTTCATACCGAAGCTCACGGCCTGGCGCAATGTATCGGACGACTGCGAGCCGAAGTTCAGAATCAGCAGCACGTCAGGCTTCGCCGCCACTGCGTTCGTCAGATAGCCGCTGAACTCCTTCTCATTGAGCGAGTGGTAGCTGTTGCCCACGTGTTCGATGCCCTTCTCTTTGAAGACCGTCTTCGCGGCCGAGAGCAAACCGTCGCCGAACACGTATTGCGGCGTGATCGTGTACCAGCGTTTGGCTTTGGGCATCATCTGGATCAGCGGACGCACCGTCTGCTCGATCGCGCCGTAGGTCGGCACCGACCAGCGGAATGTGGCGTCATTGCAATCCTTACCGGTGATCTCGTCCGCTCCCGCCGTCGTAATGAAAACGCCGCCCGCCTTCTGCACTTCCTTGCCCATTGCCAATGCTTCGGAGGACAGAATACCGCCCGCAAAGAAGCGCGCATTCTTCTGTTGCGCGATTTCCTGAACCCGACGCACGGCGGTTGCGGGCTTGCCTTCCGTGTCGAGCACCGTGTATGCCAGCGGTTGACCCAGCACCTTGCCGTACTGCTCGATAGCGAGCTTCATGCCGAGGTCGGCGTATTTGCCGTTCGCCGCGAATGGACCCGACATCGGCACCGGACAGGCGAACTGCAACGTTCCGTCCTGTGCGAACGCGCTTCGCGCGACCAGCGAGCCCAACGTGCCCGGAACGGCCGACAACGCGGCCAGCTTCAACATATTTCGGCGATTCAAAATGACGCTCCTTAGGAAAGAGACACGCACTGACCGACTACGAAACTGCACACGCTGCGCGAACGACTACTCGAGCTTGCTGGCCGCCGTGAAGTTTTCCACTGCATCGGCTTTGTTCTATTTATCATGATAAATAGGTTGGACTTGATCGTAGGTACAATAAATTCGGGTGTCAATAAGGCAAAATTCCTGGCGGCGTCCGCGCAGTCTTTCAGGTAGCGACGGCGCCGGCGAATCGATCGAAGATCGTGCAGGACAAACTGGGAGCATCGAATATGGCCATGGACCGCGCCAAGGCTGGCGCCGCGATTGAGATCAAGCAGCAGAAACGCGGCGATCTGGTCGCCGAGGAAATCAAGCGGCTCATCACGGAGAAAGACCTGAAGCCAGGCGACCGGTTGCCTCGCGAGGTGGAATTGCAGCAGCTCTTTTCCGTGAGCAAGAGCACGATCCGCGAGGCGTTGAAATCGCTAGAGGTGCAAGGTCTTATCAAAGTAACCACCGGCCCGAGCGGCGGCGGTATGGTGGTGGAGGTGCCGCTCGATCGCACGCTGCAACTGCTGCAAAACTATTTGTTCTTCAAGGACGTTTCGATCGACGACATTTACACCGTGCGCAAACTGCTGGAGCCCGAACTCGCGGCGGGGGCCGTGCCACATCTGACGGAGCAGGACTTCGAAGCGCTCGACGCGAGCATTGCGTGTTGCGATCAACCGGCTTCGTCACATGGCGGGAAGGATATCGTGCGGCAACGTCAGGAAGATGTGAATTTCCACGACATCCTCGCGGCGGCGAATCCGAATCCGTTCCTGCGTTTCAGTTGCGAGTTGATCAATGAAATGATCCGGCAGCTCATCGAGTTTCGTAACGATACGCCGCAAGCGGAGCATGAGCGTTTCGGTCAGGCCAACGTCAAGATTCACAAGGCGATTACAAAGGCGGCGCGTGAGCGTGATGTGGAGAAAGTGCGAGAGTTGATGGTGATCCACATGACCGAGGCGCCGCGCTATGTGAAGCGGATGAAGGGGAAGTTGCGTGGACGTTTGATCCTGGATTCGGAGATTCGTCGGCGAGTGCGGGCGCGAAGCGTGGCGCCGGTTTCGGAGGAGGATGACGGCGAGTGAGCGACGCGTTGCCGGGGTAGGTTGAGGGCGGGTTGCTGCCTCGTTGCGACGCCGGGTAGGGGTGCGGCTGCGCGGATAGAGGTCATTTTCTCTTATGAAGAGACGCAAATGGCCCGTTGCGTCTGGCATATAGCCGAGGTTTCGGCACGGTCGCAATCCGGCATCGCGCGGAACGAAGTTCGAAGTTCGAGGTTCTGGCGAGAGAAATGCCTCTCGCAGGAAAGAAGATTGAAAGGCATTGCGCCCTTAGGCCTGAAAGACGCACGCGCCAGACTCCACGCAGAGGTGGTGACGAGGGCCGCCAGACAGCCTTCCAAGCGTTCCGGCCATGGCGTGCTCGACTGCACAATAAGGGCTCAATCTTTTACGATCCGCGCCGTTATTGCATCTGCACAGGCATAAACATTGGACCTTCATGGCACAACCTATTCCGTTATCTCGCCACACTGGCGCTGCGCGTGCGCGGCATGCCAAGGCCATGCTATTGCCGATCCCCCGGCAAACCGCCGACGACCTCGCGCTGCGGGTCCATCTGGCCCTCGACGCCTTGCGCCGTGGCGCCGGCAGTATGAGCGACGCGCAAACGCTCACGCAAATCATGCTGCTGACGGGCTTTCTAGCGGAATCGGGTTTCGGTTCGGTGACCGGTGAGCAGCTAGGAGCGGCGGAACGTGCGGTGTCGGCAGTGTTCGACACTGGTCGTGAGGCCGGCAAGTGGGAATTGGACGATACGGGCTTCGCGCTTTTTGCGACGATCGCTACGAATTACGACCGACAGTTGCGTAGCGCGCCCCTCTGGGCGATCACCGATGCGAGTGAACGACTTGACCGGTTCACCGCCGGTGTGCCGCATCAGATCCCGGTGCGTAAGCGGGCTTAGCCGGATCGCACGATTTGGGGCGGCGAGGGAAACCTCGTCGACGAGTTTTCTCGCAATCGACGGATCGTGCGGCGTGAAGGTGTGGATGCCGGACGGGCGTATCTGGAACTGACGGGCTACGCGGATGCGCGGCGGATGGGGCGGGAGTGAAGGCGGGTTATACGGTGGGGTTATACGGTGGGGTTTTTCCGCGTATGGCGGCGGGGTAAACGCAGAAACCCCACCTTTGCGGGGTGGGGTTTCTGTTTGCTGCTGGGGAGCCTGACGATTACCTACTTTCACACGGGTAATCCGCACTATCATCGGCGTGGAGTCGTTTCACGGTCCTGTTCGGGATGGGAAGGGGTGGGACCGACTCGCTATGGTCATCAGGCATGACTTGTTGCTGCACTGCTCGTGGAGCAATGCAACCAATCGGGAAGAAGTAGCTGAGAGGATGCCTCTCGTGTTGCTTTGGGTTGTGTTGTTTCTGGCACAACACGATCACTTAACCTGAGTGGCCTTGCCCCCTTCGGGGGTGGGATGCCCGTCCAGTGCTGAAGCACTGACGATCATCGCAAAACACACCTGTTATAGGATCAAGCCTTACGGGCAATTAGTATCAGTTAGCTTAACGCATTACTGCGCTTCCACACCTGACCTATCAACGTCCTGGTCTTGAACGACCCTTCAAGGGGCTCGAAGCCCCGGGGATATCTCATCTTAAGGCGAGTTTCCCGCTTAGATGCTTTCAGCGGTTATCTCTTCCGAACATAGCTACCCGGCGATGCCACTGGCGTGACAACCGGTACACCAGAGGTTCGTCCACTCCGGTCCTCTCGTACTAGGAGCAGCCCCCTTCAAATATCCAGCGCCCACGGCAGATAGGGACCAAACTGTCTCACGACGTTTTAAACCCAGCTCACGTACCTCTTTAAATGGCGAACAGCCATACCCTTGGGACCGGCTACAGCCCCAGGATGAGATGAGCCGACATCGAGGTGCCAAACACCGCCGTCGATATGAACTCTTGGGCGGTATCAGCCTGTTATCCCCAGAGTACCTTTTATCCGTTGAGCGATGGCCCTTCCATACAGAACCACCGGATCACTATGACCTGCTTTCGCACCTGCTCGACTTGTCGGTCTCGCAGTTAAGCACGCTTATGCCATTGCACTATCAGCACGATTTCCGACCGTACCTAGCGTACCTTCGTACTCCTCCGTTACACTTTGGGAGGAGACCGCCCCAGTCAAACTGCCTACCATGCACTGTCCCCGATCCGGATTACGGACCAAGGTTAGAACCTCAAACAAACCAGGGTGGTATTTCAAGGATGGCTCCACGCAGACTGGCGTCCACGCTTCAAAGCCTCCCACCTATCCTACACAGACCGGTTCAAAGTCCAATGCAAAGCTACAGTAAAGGTTCATGGGGTCTTTCCGTCTAGCCGCGGGGAGATTGCATCATCACAAACACTTCAACTTCGCTGAGTCTCGGGAGGAGACAGTGTGGCCATCGTTACGCCATTCGTGCAGGTCGGAACTTACCCGACAAGGAATTTCGCTACCTTAGGACCGTTATAGTTACGGCCGCCGTTTACCGGGACTTCAATCAAGAGCTTGCACCCCATCATTTAATCTTCCGGCACCGGGCAGGCGTCACACCCTATACGTCCACTTTCGTGTTTGCAGAGTGCTGTGTTTTTATTAAACAGTCGCAGCCACCAGTTTATTGCAACCCCTTCACCCTCTGCGCGCAGGCGCATCAGGCTACAGGGGCGTACCTTATCCCGAAGTTACGGTACCAATTTGCCGAGTTCCTTCTCCCGAGTTCTCTCAAGCGCCTTAGAATACTCATCTCGCCCACCTGTGTCGGTTTGCGGTACGGTCACTGTCAAACTGAAGCTTAGAGGCTTTTCTTGGAACCACTTCCGATTGCTTCTTCACCGAAGTGAATGGCCTCGCACCCTTGAATTCCGCGCCCGGATTTGCCAAAGCGCCTTCTCCAATGCAAGGACCGGGACTTCCAACACCCGGACAACCTTCCGCGATCCGTCCCCCCATCGCATTTAACAATGGTGCAGGAATATTAACCTGCTTCCCATCAGCTACGCATTTCTGCCTCGCCTTAGGGGCCGACTCACCCTACGCCGATGAACGTTGCGTAGGAAACCTTGGGCTTACGGCGAGGGGGCTTTTCACCCCCTTTATCGCTACTCATGTCAGCATTCGCACTTCCGATACCTCCAGCACACTTTCCAGTGCACCTTCGCAGGCTTACGGAACGCTCTCCTACCATGCACATAAATGTGCATCCGCAGCTTCGGTATATTGCTTAGCCCCGTTACATCTTCCGCGCAGGACGACTCGATCAGTGAGCTATTACGCTTTCTTTAAAGGATGGCTGCTTCTAAGCCAACCTCCTGACTGTTTTAGCCTTCCCACTTCGTTTCCCACTTAGCAATATTTGGGGACCTTAGCTGGCGGTCTGGGTTGTTTCCCTCTTGACACCGGACGTTAGCACCCGATGTCTGTCTCCCGTGATTGCACTCTTCGGTATTCGGAGTTTGCTATGGCGTAGTAATCCGCAATGGACCCCACAACCATGACAGTGCTCTACCCCCGAAGGTGATACACGAGGCACTACCTAAATAGTTTTCGGAGAGAACCAGCTATTTCCAGGTTTGTTTAGCCTTTCACCCCTATCCACAGCTCATCCCCTAACTTTTCAACGTTAGTGGGTTCGGACCTCCAGTACGTGTTACCGCACCTTCATCCTGGCCATGGATAGATCACCTGGTTTCGGGTCTACACCCAGCGACTGAATCGCCCTGTTCGGACTCGCTTTCGCTACGCCTGCCCTAATCGGTTAAGCTTGCCACTGAATGTAAGTCGCTGACCCATTATACAAAAGGTACGCCGTCACCCTCTTTCAAAGGCTCCGACTGTTTGTATGCATGCGGTTTCAGGATCTGTTTCACTCCCCTCCCGGGGTTCTTTTCGCCTTTCCCTCACGGTACTGGTTCACTATCGGTCGATCACGAGTATTTAGCCTTGGAGGATGGTCCCCCCATCTTCAGACAGGATTTCACGTGTCCCGCCCTACTTGTCGTACACCTAGTTCTTCCTCGCTGTTTTCGTCTACAGGGCTATCACCTGCTATGGCGGCACTTTCCAGAGCCTTCGACTAACAATGAAGATAAAGAGTACAGGCTGGTCCCATTTCGCTCGCCACTACTCTGGGAATCTCGGTTGATTTCTTTTCCTGCGGTTACTTAGATGTTTCAGTTCACCGCGTTCGCTTCACGTAGCCTATGTATTCAGCTACGGATGACCCATACGGGCCGGGTTTCCCCATTCGGATATCGGTGGATCAAAGCTCGTTTGCCAGCTCCCCACCGCTTTTCGCAGGCTACCGCGTCCTTCATCGCCTGTGATCGCCAAGGCATCCACCACATGCACTTGTTCGCTTGACCCTATAACGGGTGTGTCTCGCACGCCCTTCGCTGGGAAGACCGTGTCTGCCACACTCGCTACAGGTTGAGTATTCGTGTTGCGCCGTATTCCAAAAGCGATCTTCCGATCTCTCTTTTCATACATTGATACAATCACAACCCTGATTCACCTACTCGCACACCCATCTCTAAGTATGCTTTCGTGAATCTCTTTACTACTTCTTCCTGATTGTTAAAGAACGACAGCCGATATAAAGCTCTGCTTCATATCACTCTGACTGGCTCAATCGCCAATGCACAACGCTCTGCTTCCTGCACAGAACGCTACGCATTGAGGATTGGTGGAGGATGACGGGATCGAACCGACGACCCCCTGCTTGCAAAGCAGGTGCTCTCCCAGCTGAGCTAATCCCCCAGTCATACAGCTACCCCAGAGGTTTCAGACGATCAGCACACCAGACAAGACTTTGGTGGGTCTGGATGGATTCGAACCATCGACCCCCGCCTTATCAAGACGGTGCTCTAACCGACTGAGCTACAGACCCCTGAGTCTGTCCTGATTTCACAGCCGATAAGCGTGAGCGCTCAACGCATTGCTTTTACACAACTGACGCGTTTAGCTCGAGAAAGGAGGTGATCCAGCCGCACCTTCCGATACGGCTACCTTGTTACGACTTCACCCCAGTCATGAATCCTACCGTGGTGACCGTCCTCCTTGCGGTTAGACTAGCCACTTCTGGTAAAACCCACTCCCATGGTGTGACGGGCGGTGTGTACAAGACCCGGGAACGTATTCACCGCGGCATGCTGATCCGCGATTACTAGCGATTCCAGCTTCACGCACTCGAGTTGCAGAGTGCGATCCGGACTACGATCGGTTTTCTGGGATTGGCTCCCCCTCGCGGGTTGGCGACCCTCTGTTCCGACCATTGTATGACGTGTGAAGCCCTACCCATAAGGGCCATGAGGACTTGACGTCATCCCCACCTTCCTCCGGTTTGTCACCGGCAGTCTCCCTAGAGTGCTCTTGCGTAGCAACTAGGGACAAGGGTTGCGCTCGTTGCGGGACTTAACCCAACATCTCACGACACGAGCTGACGACAGCCATGCAGCACCTGTGTTATGGCTCCCTTTCGGGCACTCCCACCTCTCAGCAGGATTCCATACATGTCAAGGGTAGGTAAGGTTTTTCGCGTTGCATCGAATTAATCCACATCATCCACCGCTTGTGCGGGTCCCCGTCAATTCCTTTGAGTTTTAATCTTGCGACCGTACTCCCCAGGCGGTCAACTTCACGCGTTAGCTACGTTACCAAGTCAATGAAGACCCGACAACTAGTTGACATCGTTTAGGGCGTGGACTACCAGGGTATCTAATCCTGTTTGCTCCCCACGCTTTCGTGCATGAGCGTCAGTATTGGCCCAGGGGGCTGCCTTCGCCATCGGTATTCCTCCACATCTCTACGCATTTCACTGCTACACGTGGAATTCTACCCCCCTCTGCCATACTCTAGCCCGCCAGTCACAAATGCAGTTCCCAGGTTAAGCCCGGGGATTTCACATCTGTCTTAGCGGACCGCCTGCGCACGCTTTACGCCCAGTAATTCCGATTAACGCTTGCACCCTACGTATTACCGCGGCTGCTGGCACGTAGTTAGCCGGTGCTTATTCTTCCGGTACCGTCATCCCCCCACCGTATTAGGGCGGAGGTTTTCTTTCCGGACAAAAGTGCTTTACAACCCGAAGGCCTTCTTCACACACGCGGCATTGCTGGATCAGGCTTGCGCCCATTGTCCAAAATTCCCCACTGCTGCCTCCCGTAGGAGTCTGGGCCGTGTCTCAGTCCCAGTGTGGCTGGTCGTCCTCTCAGACCAGCTACAGATCGTCGCCTTGGTAGGCCTTTACCCCACCAACTAGCTAATCTGCCATCGGCCGCCCCTGTAGCGCGAGGTCCTAAGATCCCCCGCTTTCATCCGCAGATCGTATGCGGTATTAATCCGGCTTTCGCCGGGCTATCCCCCACTACAGGACACGTTCCGATGTATTACTCACCCGTTCGCCACTCGCCACCAGGATTGCTCCCGTGCTGCCGTTCGACTTGCATGTGTAAGGCATGCCGCCAGCGTTCAATCTGAGCCAGGATCAAACTCTTCAGTTCAAACCTGTTACTGTTTTTCGGTTGTTTTACCAACCGGTCGCTCACTCAACGTACTGACGAATGATCTCTCCATCTTCCAATGGAAAAACCTTCCTTTCATTACTGTGTGAGACTTGATACTTTCGCTTCTTCCGGCAGATCCCGAAGGGCCCGCCGGCGCGTCGCGCATCAAGCGCCCACACTTATCGGCTGTTAATTTTTAAAGATCGATTACGCACTCACTACCGAACCCGTGCCGCAAGTCGTCAACATCACAACCACCCGGCACCGCTTCGTTCTGCGTCGCTGCATCAGCAGCAGAGAAACGAGATTATGGAGAACGACTGGCACGTCGTCAACCCCCTTTTGTGAATTTTCTTTTGACCAGGTGCTGATCGACGCTAGAACACGCTATCCCTATATGTAGGGGGAGCGGTGCATTCGCGATCCCGTCGTGTGAGGACAACCGAACTCCTCTATAGTGAGGAGCTTGAAAACAGCGAATGTGCACGCACCTAGATGCATCGGCCCAGCCACCACTCCAAGCCCGACCGGCGGCCAAAGGACGAACCTGCGACAAACGCGCATGATGAAAAGTTGTGCACACGATGAGCGCAAAGTCTCAAGCTCGGATATAATGCGAGCCGCGCGAATTTCGCACATTTCTATCGGCCCGCTTCGAGCGGGCTCATCTTTTTTGCTCCCCAGAGCACAGCCAAACAACCGCGTTGAGTCACTCAGGTGATGTTGAGCCATGCTCGAAACGCCTGACGGTCGCGTCTTGCGTCTCATAGCGAAGCCTCTAGAGGAGAATACGTGAACCCTTTTGATCGCGAAGATTCGCAACACGAAACCGCCGCCTACACCGCCAAAGCGCCCTCGGGCCGCACGGCCAAGGGCAAGGGCGCCGGTAAAGCGATCCCCGTGGCGGCCGAGTTGCCGCCGCAGCAAGCCGAAGAACGTCAGCGCCAGATGCGCGCGCTGATCCAGTTGGGCAAGGAGCAAGGCTACCTGACCCACGCGCAGATCAACGACCACCTGCCCGACAACTTCGCGCAGACGGCCGCTATCGACAGCATCGTCAGCGCGTTCAACGACATGGGCGTGCAGGTCTACGAACAGGCCCCAGACGCGGAAACGCTACTGCTCAACTCGAACGCCCCGGCCGTCGTGTCGGACGATCAGGCGGACGAGGAGACCGAAGTCGCCCTGTCCACCGTCGATTCCGAATTCGGCCGCACGACCGACCCGGTGCGTATGTACATGCGCGAGATGGGCGCGACCGAACTGCTGACACGCGCCGGCGAAATCGCGATTGCGAAGCGCATCGAAGACGGCCTGCACGAAATGGTGCAGGCAATCGCTGCTTGCCCGCTCGCGATCTCGGCCATTCTGGCGAGCGCCCAGCAGGTTGCCGACGGCGAACTGCGCATCGACGAACTGGTCGACGGTCTGAATGAAGACACGCTCGCCGCCGAAGAAGACAGCACCAGCGCGGACGCATCCGCCGACGTCGACACGGACACGGACAGCGACGACGATGAAGACAGCGACGACGACGTCGGCCCGGCCGACTCCTCGGCGGCGGACGAAGCACGCCTGAAGCAACTCACGAGCGACTGCCTCGAAATCTTCGCGCAAGTCGGCATGCTGTCCGACCAGATGAACGCATCGCACACGCGCGGCGACGTCACCTCGAAGGCGTACCAGCGCGCACGCGAAGAGATCCAGCAGCACCTCGCGAAGATCCGCTTCACGGCACGCACCATCGACCGCATGTGCGGCGACGTGCAGCAACAGGTGGCGCAAGTTCGCGCGATCGAGCGCAACATTCTGCAAATCGTCGTCTCGAAGAGCGGCATGCCGCGCGAGAAGTTCATCGAGTCGTTCGCCGGCCATGAAGCCGACCTCGGCTGGACGGAACGCGCGGCGCGCGGCGCTTCGTCGTACGGCGCGGCGCTGGAGCGCCATTTGCCGGCAATTCAGTCCGAACAGCAAAAGCTGATCGAAATCGAAGCAACGGTTTCGCTGCCGCTGAAGCATCTGAAAGAGATCAACCGCCAGATGGTCGCGGCCGAATCGAAGATGCGCAAGGCGAAGAGCGAGATGATCGAGGCGAATCTGCGTCTCGTGATCTCGATCGCGAAGAAGTACGTGAACCGCGGCATGCTGTTCCTCGACCTGATCCAGGAAGGCAACATCGGCCTGATGAAGGCGGTGGACAAGTTCGAATACCGTCGCGGCTGGAAGTTCTCCACGTACGCAACGTGGTGGGTTCGCCAGGCTGTGACGCGTTCGCTCGCCGACCAGGCTCGTACGATCCGCGTGCCGGTGCACATGATCGAAACGATCAACAAGCTGAACCGCATTTCGCGCGAAATCCTGCAGCAGACCGGTCAGGAAGCGCATCCGTCCGTGCTCGCGGAACGCATGGAACTCTCTGAAGAGAAGGTGCGCGGGATTCTGAAGATCGCCAAGCAGCCGGTGTCGATGGAAACGCCGGTCGGCGACGACGGCGACGCCACGCTCGGCGACATGATCGAAGATTCGGCAGCGTCCTCGCCGGCCGACGCCGCGATGCAAGCCGACCTGCGCGCCGCCATCGACGACGCGCTCGACTCGCTGTCGCCGCGCGAAGCGAAGGTGCTGCGTATGCGCTACGGCATCAACACGAAGTCGGACCACACGCTCGAAGAAGTCGGCAAGCAGTTCGACGTCACGCGTGAGCGGATTCGTCAGATCGAGAGCAAGGCCATGCGCAAGCTGATGCACCCGAGCCGCGCCGACCGCCTGAAGTCGTTCCTCGACCGCTAAGCCAACCGCTAGATCAACCGGTAAGCTGTCAATAGCGCTTGCCGTGCGTCACGCACGGCAAGCGCTTTCTTTTTCCCGCTCCCCATTCACGCAAGCAGCGAAATGATCCCGCCAATCGTGATTCCTGCTGCCAGCCAACGTCCGGCCGTATAGAACGCGTTGTGCGCTTCCTGAGGCTGATCCGGACGCTCGAGTCCGAGCGTGCCGTACGCAAACGATTTGACCGCTGAGACGCCGGATGCCGGCGTGTCCTCACTTGCGGAATCGCTGACAGCGTCACCCTGACCCGTATTGTTATCCTGAGCCGCCGTTGCCGCGCCTTCCGCGGAGATATGGACAGCGTCCTCCTGCGTCGGCGCATCCGCGGTCGATGTCTGTACGACAGCGTCGTGCGCTGCGGACGGCCCTTTGGTCGTCGTGCGATCCGGCCCCGGCAGTGTCGACGACAACGCACTGTCGATTTGCATAGCAACCTCCGTTGATTTTGTTTCTGCTGCGTCGGCCGGCGTCGCACACACAGCCGGTTAAAACTCCTATCGACCCCGATTCGCGGAAACTTGAGCACCGGTAAGAAAGGGTAAGGGCTACCTGCTCGATCGCCGCGCCACGCGTTGCCGATCGGGTGGTCGAACTCGCGCTGAACCGCCGAAAAAACCAGCTCCGGTCCGCGCCCCTTTTTCCGGTCACGTCGCCCACAACTGTCGATTGCCCACATGCCTCGCCGTACAGCCGCGCGCGCAAAAACCCATCACACGGCCAGCAGCAGCAACCACCTGTAAAGCGCTCCCGCGCCAACCACTCCGCGGCTAACAGGCATAGTCGTTGCGCGCTCCCCACGTACGCCTTTTACGAGGAGCACATCATGACTACGCTCGATCCCCAAGTGCCGGCATCCGCCGATCCGCAAGGGGCAACTATCGTTGGAGTCGGCGACGGTGACGGTCCCGGACCGGACGTCATGGCGGCAGCCACGCTCGACGGCAACAAGGTGATGTCGTCGGACGGCGAACATGTCGGCAAGATCTCGGACATCATGCTCGACGTGCGCGGCGGCCGGATCGCTTACGCGGTGTTGTCCACCGGCGGCTTTCTGGGCATCGGCGACACGCTTCACGCGATTCCGTGGAGCGCGCTCACGCTCGACACGGACGACAAATGCTTCGTGATCGATGCGAGCGCCGATCGGATCAAGAGCGCACCGGGTTTCGATAAGGATCACTGGCCTTCCATGGCGGACATGCAATGGGGCACGGCCGTGCACGACTACTACAACCGTCAGCCGTATTGGTCGGTCATGCGCGATGGAGTGGAAGAGCGGCGATTGGACACCGACCTCTGATCGCCACACGGGCAGAGTCGATCTGCGCAAGCCGGCTTTTCAAAGGCACGAAAGCGCGCGAACTTGTCCGCGGCATTTGTCCACAGAAACTGTTCAGAAGCCTGTGGACAACCTGCGCATGACTCGCCCAACTCCTTGAACGCGTTGGCTTTCACCGCCGCGCTCCGAATGAGTCGCGTGCCTCACGGCTTGCTGCAGACCGACGAGCGTTTCCCGCTTTATGGCAATACAAACGTTTTCACGAGCGTCAATTCACCGGCCTTGCGCATGGGCACGCGAATCGTTTCGCTCTTTTCGTTCGGCGTATTCTCGTTCGTGATGATGGTCACTTGCGCCACGGTCATATCGGCGCCGCTGTTCCCGCTGCCGTAGTAATTCACATAGACCAGATACGTACCCTTCAACGGCGCCGCGGACGAATAAATCTCCGGCCCGTATCCCGTCGTCACGTCGACGTCGAGCGCGCCGCCGTTCGGCGCGACGCGCTCGCCGTACCAGGTGTGTGCGCCGTCGGGCGAGACGACGTGCAAATCCAGATCGGTGCCGTCGGTGTCCCACGCGAGCAGCACGCGCAGCTTCGGCTGGGTCTTGCCGCTATAGGCGTCGTAGAACTGCACGCGCTTGCGGCTGCCGTCCGGCGCGCGCAGTTCGACACTGTTGCTGCCGGCGGGAAACGCATAGGGACGCGAAAATTTGCCGTCCTCTTCCACGCGCTGCGGCAGCGGCGTGCCATCGACCACCAGCGTCCCCACCGAGGTGCCCTTCTTCTTCGGCGTGCTGCGGATCTGCCCTTCGATCAGCGCGGACCTGGACTGCCCTTCCGGCGTCGACACCGCCACCGCCGGGTAATGCACGTCCTGCGTATAGCGTTCGCTGTCGCCGCTCGTGTTGCGCCAGCCGTTCAACGGCGCGGCGAAATCGATATCGCTCGCGTACGCCGCCGGCACTGCCAGCAAGCAGGCCAAACCCGCCGAACAGGCCATTGCGAGCCAGGCGCGGCTCGCCTTCATCCAACCCGTCGTCTCGACCTTCATCGTCACTGCTCCCGTCCCGCTATCAGAGTCGCTCGCTCTTCACGAGCATCAGGTCGCCGATCTTGCGCAGCGGCACGACCATCGTTTCACGCCGTTCGTTCGGCGTGTTTTCGTTGAACACCAGCGTCAACGTCGCCGTAATCACGTCGCGATCGTGCGCGGCGGCGTCGAAGTTATAGCCGGTCGAATCGAAATTGCCCCAGTAGTTCAGAAAGAACAGCCACGTGCCACGCTCGGGCGCCGCCGACGAAAAAATGCCCGGCCCCGCACCGTCCACCGAATCGACATCGAAGCCGCTGCCGTCTTCGAGTGTCGGGTTGGCGAAGAAGGCATGCAGGCCGCCCGGCGTGATCACATGCAGATCGACCTGCGCGTGCGGATCGTCCCACGTGACCAGCGCGCGCAATTTAGCTTGCGGCTTGCTGCGGTCGGCTTCGTAGAATTGCATGCGCTGATGCTGTTTGCCATCGGCGGAAATCAGCTCGATGCTGTTCGAGCCCGCGCCGAAAGCCCATGGCCGCGCAAACGCGCCTTCCTCGTCGGTATAAAGCGGCGTGGGGTTGCCGTTGACGACAAGCGTCGGCGGCTTACGCGCGTGTTTGTCGATGTGCTTCAGGCGCCCTTCGATCAGCGTGCGATAACGCTGCGCGCCGCGATCGACCGGCGGTCGCGGATAAGCCGCGACGAAATGCTCACCCTCGTTGGTCAGTCCACTGTGACGCCAGCCGCCGAACGCGCCGGTCAAGTCGGCAATTGCACCGTCCGCGTCGACGGCTTGGGCGCTCGGTGCGATCGTGCAGAGCGCAAGCGCAGCCACGGCCGCGGCCAACGTCACGACGGGGCGACCACGGAAATCACGCCGTGCAAACGGCCAACGCAACAAGGATATCGGCGAGTGCGAGACGGTATTCATTGGATCGGATTGTCGGTGCGAATCAGCGTGCGCGCGGTACGCTCGACAAACGTCTCGTCGAGCCCACGCGGATGATGCTGAAACGCGAGGTGAATGTATTCATGCGCCAACGCAATCCGGTCCTCTTCGGTCTGCAGCCGATACACGTACACGCGATTGCGCTGCGCATCCGCATACGGCCGACCTTCGCGCACGGCGCACACCGCGGGCAGATCGGGCGTTTCGTAGCCCGCCGCGCCGTCCATGCGCCGCGCCCATATCGGCGCGTTGCGCTGCAGCCATGCCTGCGCGCCGGCCACTTCGACGCAATCGCCCGACAGCGGACTCTGGAACGAAGTCAGCGTCGCTTGCGGCCACGTGCGCGCGAGAATGACGTCGAACGTCAGGCCGGCTTGCGCCGACGCCTTCGCTGCCAGCCAGCTCATCTGTCCCGGCGCGGCCTTGTCGTGGTGGTACTGAACGGGCACGCCGGTCAGCACGAGCGCGTCGGTGAGATCGGCGGCATGGCGCGCGGCGGCTGTCGGCGCGCGCGGCAGAACACGCTGCGCCTTGCTGCTGTCGTCGATACGGAAACAGCCGTGGTCGCGGCTGCCGTGCTGCACGACGTAAGTGCGCGCCGCGACCGCCAGCGCCTTCGCCGCTTCCACCTGGCTCGTGTCGCCTTCACGCTCGACCACGCGCGCCACATAGTCGTTCATGCCGAAGCGGCCGACCACTTGCGGCGCACCGGCCGCATCGCGATCGAGCCGCAACTCGCCGCGGCTCGTCACCCGCGCCCAATTGCCGTTGACGAAGCCGACGCGGAAGTCGCCGCGCAACGGACCCTCGGGCGCGGCGGCCGGCCCCTTGTCGCCGCGCACTTCGCGAATCGGATAGCGGCTGAAGAAATCGACCAGCACGCAAGCGCCGTCGTCCGGCACGGTGACTTGCGTAAGCAGCGGCGCAATGCGCGGCGCGGCGGCCGTCAGCACGCGCGCGCTGCCGCCCGGACCGCCGAGCCACACCGGCGTGCCGTCCGCGAGCCAGCCGGCGGCGCCGCCGATCGAACCGCCCGGACGCGCCGGGTCCGGCATCGTCCAGGTCTTGGCGCGCAACACGCTGCCGTAAAGCGACACCGTGCCTTCACCGCGTCCGCTGGTCAGCACCGACACCAGCGTGCTCGCGGCCGCTTCGCGCGACCGGGCGGGCATCGCCTGCAAGGCGGCGAGCAGTTCGGCCACCGGCACACGATGCGTGGGCGTCATGGCGCGCAGATCGCGCAGCCAGGCGGGCGCGTGAGCGGCTGTCCAGTACTTGCGCCAGTCGGCCGAATCGAGCTGCAGGCGCGCGGACTCGAAAAAAAGTCCGCACGACTGCACCAGCGCATGTTCACGGTCGATATGACCGCCCGTCATGCAGCAATATACTTCTTCGGGATCGCCGCCGTTGCAGGCGTAATCCGGCGTGGCGATATTGCGGTCCACCACATAGCCGTAGACGAATAGCTTCCAGACGCTGCCGAGCGGCGTCTTTAGCGTCGCGGGCAAGACAACCGCGGCCTGCGGCGAGAAGCCGAGCGCGGCGCCGTTGCCGTCGGCTTGCCAAAGCCGGCTCTGGCCGTCGCGCAACCAGGCGAAGCGCAGCATCTGCGATGAAGATCGCGCTGACATTCCAGCGGAGGTCGCGGTGCTCATCCCGGTAGCGGCATCCGTTGCGTTCGCCAATGCGACTGAAGACGAGGCCACCGCATACGCCGACACGCCCTGTCCAACGCAACCGAGTCCCACGCCCACGGCGAGCGCGATCCGCAGCCTGGCTGCCAGACGATCGCGTAGAGGCCGAAGCGCGCGGAACATGGCGGTCTCGTCTCGCTTATTGAATGCGCAACGTCGTCACGCGATCGCTCTTGCCGCCTTCGAACGCCTTCGCGTCCGGCTGATACATGCGGAAGTAGCGCGCGGGCGGCAACGCGAACGTGCCCGGCAACGCGAAGCGCACCAGTTGCCGCAGCGTGACCGGTCGGTCGAGCAAGGGCACGGGCTGGTGATACGTCAGCTCGCCCATCTCGTACGACGCCACGCGCTGGAACGGCTGCGGACCGCTGGCGCCGTCCTTCGCGCCCGGCAGACCGTCGATCGACACGCCCCAGCTCGTCGCCTCGACATCGCCGCCCGGCGGCAGCGGCACATCGAGCAAGCCGTAGTGGTAGGCGTTGCCGGAGCGCGGCGTAAGCGTGACTTCGTCGACGTAGAGCGCATTGCTGTCGATCGCTTCGCCCTGCTTCACCACACGCGCGGTGAATGCGGAGCGGCCAAGCTGACTCTCGCTAGCGGCGTCCTTGTTCTTCGGATCGGTCGCGACTTCGACCGGTTCGAGCTTGTAGAAACGCCGCTCGACAGTGATGTTCAAGCGGCTGTCCTCGCTCGTGTGGCTGCGGAACGAGACGAGCGCGTTGACGTCGGTGCGCGCGGCGCCGGCGTCGAGGGTGGTTGGCTGTGCCGCGCCGGTCCACTTGTAAAGCGGCGTGCCGGTCGGCGTCGTGGCGCGGGTCCAGCCCGTGCCTTGCAGCGACGGCAACGACGCGGCAGTCGGATCCGCGCCGAGCGACTTGCGCAGCCACAGCAGCGTCAAGGCGCGATCGAGCGTCGGATAGTCGGCGCTGCTTTTCGCCAGCAATGCCGGGGCATCGGCGGCCGCTCCGCCGTCGCCCGTCATTGCGATGAGGCTTTGCACCAACGGCGCGGGATCGTTCACGAGCGTGAGGCGCGCGGCGCTTGCCGCGGCGTCGAAGCCATCCGGCAACTGTGCGCTCGTGCCGCGCGCCATGCTCGCGATCAACAGCGTCGCCATCTGCTTGCCGCGCGGCGAATCGGCCTGTGCGAACACGATGCTGTCCGACGCGCCGTACGTGCCGCTACGTGCGGGCGCTTTAGCGGTGGTGGCTGCGGCATCGCTCATCAGATCCGCGGCCACACCAGCGACCGGCGTTGCGACCGGCAGGCCCATCTGCTGCATCAACCACAAAGCCAGCGCGCGATGCAACAGCGGCTCTTTCGCGCCGGCGTCGCGATAGACGTCCATGGCGTGCTGCCAGTTGTCCGCGGGCAGGCTGATGCCGAGGCTGCGGCTCGCGAGCCAGTCCGCGTAATACGCGTAGGCCGTAATCAGCGCGCTGCCGCCGGTCGTATCGCCCCACCAGCCGAACGTGCCGCCGACGCCCGCGAGCATGGCCAACCGCTGGCGCTGATTGCGCAACAGCGCTTCAAGCCCTTGCGTCGAGCTCGCATTGTCGCCGTGGCCGATCGCATCGTGCGCGAGCGCCAGCGGAATCAGACGGCTCGACGTTTGCTCGGCGCAACCGTACGGGTAGTTGATCAGATCGTCGGCGACGCGCATGAACTGGCTCTGCGCGCTGCCGATGAAACGCACGCTGACGTCCTGCGCATCTTGCGGCAGATTGAGCGGCTTGTTCGAGCCGTCGAGCGCCACCGTGTTCTGATGCAGATCGAGCCAGCCGCTCGCATCGAGATGAATCGCCGTCTGCAGACGATCGACGTCTTTACCCGCGCTGCGCAGCGACGCGTTGATCACGCCGTCCTTCAGAGCGCCGCTCGGCAAACGCAGATAGTTCGCGCCGCGCTTGAGCGTGACCTTCTGATTGAGCGACAACCCGCCGCCGTCCACCACCCACTGCGCGTCCATATCCGCGTCGGTCTGATTGAAGGCGATCATGTCGATGGCAGGCTGATCGTTCACGCGGAAGTGCGACGGCCCGCTCCACTTCAGATACAGCGCCTTGTCCGAGCGCACGTAAGCAGTGCGTTGACCGACCATGCCATCCGGCGCCGCCGCGCGCACCGTAATGCGCCAGCGCGCCAGCGAATCCGGCATCCTGAACGTCATGGTGGCATGGCCGCTGGCGTCGGTCTTGAGGTTGCCTTTCCACGCGGCCGTGTCCTGATCGTCGCGACGCGGCCGTTCGAGCACCTTCACGCCGCGCTCGTTGTAGTTGGCGCGCTGCGGTCCGCCGGGTGCGCCCTTTAGCGGCGAGCGCGCGAGGTCGTAGGTGATGAACGACAGGCTCGACGAAGTCCGCACGTTATTGCGGCGCGGGTGATAGAAGAAGTCGACGATATTCGGCGCAATTTCCGGCTGCAGCACGTAGACCATTTCATCGACCACGCTCACCGTCAGGTTCGCCGCTTCCGGCTTGCCGTTCAACGTGCTGTCGAAATTCAGCGTGACCGTGTCGCCCGGCCCGTACACGGTCTTGTCGCTCTTCACGTTCAGTTCGATCTGCGGCTGCGCGACCACGATGCCCGCGTTCTGGAACACGTATTCGCCGGCATGCACGTACAGCACCGAGAACGTCATGTTCGGCGCGAAGTCAGCGCCGACCTTGACGCGCGCTTTCCATTGCGACGGCGCCACGCGTTGCAACTGCAACCAGTCGCCGCCCGCCGTAAGCAACGCGCGACGTTCGACGTTGTCGCGTTCGAGTGTGAGCAGCGCGTCGTCCACCGGCATCGGGAACGTGATCAGTGCTTCGGCGGTATCGCCGATCTTGTACTTGTCGCGATCGAACACGATCTCGACGCTGCCCGGAATCGCCTTGAGGCCATCGCCCGCGACCCAGTGGCTGGTGGCGGCGAGCAGGTTGCCCAAGTCGTCCTTGACCGACAACATGTACGAACCCGGCTCATCGAATTGCACCGGGAACGACAGCTTGCCGCCCGCGCTCGCGCCCTTCAGCGTGCCTTCGCCATGCGTTTGCGATTCGAGGCGCGTCCATTCGTATTTCGATGGCGCATGGGAAGCCGGATCGACCGCGCCGAGCGCCTGCAAATCGAAGCTGACCGCTTCCTTCGGTTGCGAGAACGATTTGGCCGTGGTCAACCGATACGGCGTCGCGCCGCGCGCGATCAGCACTTCGCGCGTCACACGCACTTTGTACGCCGCGCCATCTTGTGCGAACAGCGTCAACGCATAGCGGCTCGGTTCGTTCGCGGCAGGCAGCGTGAGGCTCGCGTTACCGTCGCTATCCGTCATCAGTTCCTGCTGGTCGAGCTTGACCGGGAACAGCCCCGCATAACGCAGTTCGCCGCCGACGATCGTCACTTTCTGCGCGCGCAGCGTGACCGAAATCTTGCTGTCGCGCACCGGCTTGCCGTCCGGATAGCGCAACTGGATCTTGCCCTTCAGCGCCTCGCCGGTCGCGTAGTCGGCTTTATCCATCGACAGGTTCACGTCGAAGTGCGGCTTCACATATTCGGCGACGCGAAATGCGCTGCCATACACATCACCGTTGTAATCGAAGCGCAGCGTGTAGCCGCCGGCGGTGGCGTCGGCGGGCAGCGTGAACGCGGTATCCGCGCCGGTGTCGGAGGCGAAATGCACTTTGCTGGTCGCGACCGGCGCGCCGTTCGGATCGAGCACGTCGAGCTTGATATCGGCCTCGGCCGGCGCCGACGATTGCGTCGCGTTCTGGAACGTGCGGCCGATGAACTTCACATGCACCGGATCGCCCGGCCGGTACATCGGCCGGTCGGTCACTGCGTAGATCTTCGTGTTGTAGATCTCGCTGTCGTAATAGAAATTCTCGGAGACGAACACGCCGCCCTGCGGATCGGTGCCGAGCACATAGCTGCGCTCGGGGCTCACGTGTTGCAGCACCAGCGCGCCGTCGCCTCCAGTCGTGCCGCTTTGCAGAACGCCCACGCCGTCGGTCCAGTTCACTTCCGTATTCGCCACCGGCTTGCCGTTATCGCGCCGCGTGGTCCACACCAGCATGCCGCTCGACGCCGCCTTCACGACCGCCACCGTGTCCGACACGAACAGCAGCGTATGCGCGCGATAGTTGCCGATCACCGCCTCGACGATATACAGCCCCGGCGGCAGCTTGCCGACCGGAATCATCACATTGCCTGAGCTGGCTTCGATAAAGTTACTGCTGCTGCCCGCGAGATTCACGCCCTTGGGCGGCTCGATCACTTTCGCGTCCCAGATCGGATAGCGGAAACGCGCGACCATGTCGTAGCCTTTGAGCGGCGCAAATTGCGGGTTCGGCTCGAATTGTGTCGGCTTGCCGGTCTGCTCGCCGAGCTTGAACTGCGGCGCGGCTTCAGTCGCCTTGCTGCGAGTCGCGAAGGACAGCACGCGCTGCCACGCGCGGCGCGCTTCGGTGAACCAGCGGTCCCACAGATACGCGAGCGTATTCGCGAGCCCTTCGCCCTGATAATTCGGCGCGACATTCAGCCGATGCAGATTCTTTTGCGCCTTCAGAAAGTCCAGCGGCCTGGGCACGCGATACACGACGATGTCCGCGCCGCCATAAGCCTGCAACGCGTCCTTGAAATCGCGGCCGGGCGCTTCGAGCCGCACCTGCGCGAGTTGATCGCTGCCGAAGCTCGCGTCCGAGAGCAGGAAGAACGGTTGACCGTCCACTTTCTGCGAGCTGAAGTTGCTCGATGGCGCCGTCTGCAGCGTCGGATTCCCGGCGATGTTGGCATCGGCGGCGGCAGCGGCGCTCGCTGCGTCGTCGTCCGCATAAGCGGCTGGTGCGACGGCGAGCGTCATCACCGCGAACAAGACTGGCAGCAGCGCCGCGAACGTGCATGCCGCGCGACGGTGCGCACTGCCCAACCAACCGCTCGATCGTGTGACGGAAATCATTCGGGTCATGGTGTCAGAAAGTCCAAACGAAACACGCCGACGAAATTCGGATTGCCGTCGAGCGGCTGCCAGCGGGAATCTTTCCATTGCATCAGGTCGGAAACGGCGACGGCGCGCAGACCGGTATCGGTCGGCGTGACGGTGCCTGTGTGATAAGCGATGTAGCGATCCAGCCAGATCATCAGATGCTGGTCGTCGCCCTGGTCGAAGAACAGCAGATCACCGGGCAGGGCCTGGTTCACGTCCTTCGAAACAAAACGGCTGTTGCGTTGAATCAGCGCGATCGCCGATGCGTATGCGCCGGTGGATCCGTCGAGTTGGGTCCAGCGGTTGGCGATCGTGCGCTGCGACGCCGACAATTGCAGTTCGGGCGGCATGCTGCTCGTATCCGCGAGACTGGTCATGCCGTTGGCGCGCAGCCATCGGGTGTCGTGCGGACGGAGCGTCTCGCCGACCGCGAAGCGCACGAGGCCCGCGCAATCGCGTTGGGTCCAGCGCGGCGTCGGTCCGCGCCGCATCTGCTGATCGACGATGCGCGCGAACCACGCGCGAAATGCCGCGGATTGTTGCGGTGAGAGTGCGTCGGGGTCGGCGGATGCGGTGGTACTGGTGAGCGCGTGCGCGCAGGGCGCGAGGGCCGCGATGGCGAACGCGGCAGCCGTGCTCGCGAGCCACGCTCGGCGCGATGTGAGGGCGGCATGCGCAGGCTGCGCAATGGCCACGCGCCGCGCCACGCGCTCAGGCGCGTGCGCCGCCACTACGGCGTCGAATACGCGAAGGCGGCGCACTCAGTCGCCCTCGGTGCCGGGCTGATCCGCGGGCGTATCCGCTGCGCTCGTATTCGAACCAGCATCTGCTTTCGCGCGGTCGAACCACCACTCCATCGGCACCCAGCCCGTCGAGCCGGGCAGATTCTGCGGCAGCGTCAACGAAACTGGCGGGTAGTGAGCGAGCGCGTGCAGCTTCGGCAGGAGATGTGTGCGCGACGCATTGCGGAACACCGCTTCCTGATCCGCCGGCAACGCTGCGCCAGCCTCGCGTTCGATCAGCGCGGCTGCCGACGACGGCGCGAGCGTCAGAATCGTGCGCGGCAGACGTTGCGGCGCGAGCGTGTCGGCGAGCGCCGGGTAGCGCTTGTCGAGCACCGCGAGCGTATCGTCGACGAGGCGGCTGTCCGGCGAGAAAATCAGATAGCCGTGTGCGAGTGCGAGCGTGACCGGGAAATAACGTTCCGCCGACAACTGCGACGCGAACGACGCCTTGCTGCTCACCGCCGTGCCCGACCGCGCGCTCACCGGACGCTGCCACACGGTGACGTCCGCGCCCTGATCGCGCGTGGTGACCGGCAAGCGGCGATAGCCGGAGTCGGCGCCGTCGGCTTTGGCGGCCTTCGCTTCATAGGCGCCGATCACATCGCCGAAAGTCTTGCCGAGCGCGCTCTTCAATGCGGCGATGCCGGCCGCGTCCTGCTGCTTCACGCGCGCGACGAACACCGGCGCGACCAGCGTAGACTTCGCATACCAGCACACCGCCGCGGGGCCGGTCAGCTGATCGCCGATGGCGGCTGCGTTGTCCGCGCCGCCGCCGGCCACTTTGCCCAACAGACCCGAGGCTTCTTTCCAGTCCGCCGGCAAGCTCGTGCAGGCCGCCGCATTGGCCGGCAACGCGTGCCACAGGTCGGCGCCGTTCCACTGCTGCGGCAACTTGCCCGGATCGATCAGCGCCGAGGTCTGCCAGTTCGCCGCAGCGTTGCCGTTGCCATTCGGCGAGAAGTCGAAACGCAGCGCGTCGATACCGGAGAAGAACGCCTGATAACCGAACGACAGGTAATTCGCCGACACCACCAGCCGATGGCCCTTCGGCGCGTCGCCGGACACATCGAGCCGATAGGCATGCGCGGCGTCGTCGCGGCCTGAGGACAGCATCTCGGACACGGCGTCGGCCCGCTCGCTCAGCAAGCCGCCCTTGCCGTCGAGCAGTACGCCGGGCGCGGACAGCACCACCAGGCGATCGTCTTTAGTGGCGAACAGCAGCGTGCGTCCGACCGCCAGCTTCAATGCGTAGACCGGCACGTCGCCGGAAAGCTTGGCCACCTGGCTCAGCTGCGCGTCGCTCGTGGCGACGTTGCCCACGCCTTGCAGCAGCTTGGCGAGGCCGTTGCGATGCATCGACATCGCCCAGTAGCCGAGGCGGCCGTCGGGCGAGCGCCACAGCAGCACGTGCGCGGGTTCGTCGAAGACGCGGCGGATCAGTTCGTCGCGCCAGTCGAGTTGATGTTCGAATGCGAGACGCCGCAGCGCGCCTTCGGCGGACAGGCGCGTATTGCCCGATTCGTAATAGTCGACGAAGTCTTGCGTCAGCACGTCGTGCAGCAGCGGCACGCGCAGGATGTCGCGCGGCAAACGCGACAGCGCTTCGCTGTCGATTACCGCGTCAGGGTGATGAATATCGAGGACGACTTCGCTGTTCTCGGCGACTTTGCGATGACCAAAAGGACGCCACACCGCCTGAATGACCACGCCGGCCACGACCAGAAGACCGGCTACCAGGATTGCAATCTTTTTGCGCGACATCTTCATCTGATTTCTTGTGGTTCGATGCGACGGTATTAACGCGGATGCGCGGTGGATTAAGCCAGCGGGATCAATCTCCGAAGGCAGCGATGATAACCGATATTTTTAACCGGAAACCAACGACGTTTCCTATTTAACAGTGGGACTTTGCTTGAGGAATTTGACAAAAATCGGACACATGCCTGATTAAGGGATTAGGAAACGCTTCCATTGGATGCGACGATTCGATTCGTTTAAAAATGGCGCGAGCCAGTGCGCGCCTATAGGCGGGAACACACGGGACATGGCCTCGACGCTTTGGGTATAGCGCCCGTCGGCTTGCACGGCATTACTCGTCCGGAGCCATTACGCTAAATCCGCTTGATTTAGCGTGCGCGTAAAAAACCCGGCTGCACGCAATGTGCTCGCCGGGTTATTTCAGGCATCGCGATTACTGCTTTGATGCGAGCACCACCTTAGCCGCCGTCAAAAATTCTCAAGCGCCTGCTTCATTCTCCGCACGCCGGTTTCGATATCCGACACGCCGGGCGCGGCAAATGACAAGCGCAGTGCCGACGAATCGATATTGTCTTGATAGAACGCGACGCCCGGCACAAACATCACATTGCGCTCGATACAAGCGCGCAGATAATCGGACGCATTCTGACCGGCCTTCAATCGCGCCCATACGAACATGCCGCCAGCAGGACGATGAAATGCGATCTGGTCTGCCAGTTGTGTGCCGAGCGCATCGCAGAGCGTGCGGCATTTCACAGCGTAAGCGTCGACGATCCGCGGCAAATGCTGCTCCAGCGCACCGCTCGCGAGATACTCCGCGGCGATCGCCTGGGTCCACGGCGAGCTGCACAGATCGACGGTTTGCTTGGCGACCACGCAGCGCCGCAGAATCTCGGCATGCGCGAGCATCCAGCCCACGCGCAAGCCCGGCGCGACGATCTTCGAGAGACTGGAGAAATGCACGACCCAATCGCGCGACCCCGGCACCTGTTCGCTCAGGGCGAGCAGCGAAGGCAACGCCGCACCAGTGAAGCGCAGATCGCCGTAGGGATCGTCTTCGACGATCAGAAAGCGGTGACGCGCCGCCAGCTTCAGCAACGCCGTGCGGCGTTCGAGCGACAAGGTCGCGCCAGTGGGATTCGCGAACGTGGGCACCGTGTACAACAGCTTCGGCGGCCGGCGCAGCGTGCCCGAGTCGAGCAGCGCGGCGAGCGCGTCGATATCGAGGCCGTTCTGATCGACGGGAATCGTGACCACGTCGGCCTCTTGCAGCTTGAGCGCCTGCAAGGTCGCGGGATAAGCGGGCTGCTCGACCAGCACCACGTCGCCGGGCGCGACCATCACGCGCAGCAGCAGATCGAAGCCTTGCTGCGAGCCGGTCGTCACCAGCACGTCCTGCGGCGTGCAAGACACGCCGCGGCGCGCCATCAGGTGCGCGAGTTGTTCTTTGAGGACAGGCAGGCCGTCGGTCGGGCCGTATTGCAGGCAGAGCGTGGTGTGTTGCGCCGCGCGCGATGCAGCGGCATCGAGCCCTTCACGATCGAACAGGTCGCTCGCCGGATAGCCGCCGGCGAACGAGATCATGCCGGGTTGCGCCAGATACTTGAACAGTTCGCGGATCGGCGAACCGGTCGGCGCTTCGAATGCGGGATTGAACGTGAACATGGTGACGGGCCGCTTCTCAGGAAGAAAGATCGTCGCCGATTGTGGCCATCGGCGAGTTGGGCGGCAAACGATATCTACGCACTACGTATTGCGTTTTCCGCATCACCCCGATGCACGCCGCTACACCACATTCTTCTCCACGATGGGCCGGTTTTCCAGCACACGCGCGAAGCTCAGCGAGCCCAGATCGAGCGTCGTATAGCGGCCATGCAGAATCAGTTCGCTGATGCCGCGTCCCGTTGCCGGCCCTTGCTGCAAACCGTGACCGCTAAAACCGTTGGCGAAAATGCAGTTGTCGACATCGGGGTGATAGCCGATGATCGCGTTCTGATCGAGCACGTTGTATTCGTAGTAGCCGGACCAGCAATTCTTCACGCGCAGCGCTTCGAATTGCGGCACGCGATGCGCGAGCGTCGGCCAGATCACGTCGTCGAAGAGTGCGTGATCGACTTCGTCGAGCGGCAGATCGTCGGGGTCGTTATCCGCCGACGGCGACGTACCGCAGATAAACGATTTACCTTCGGGACGGAAGTACACGCCGCTCGGATCGATCAGCAACGGACACCGTTCGAGCTGCCCCGGCGAGCTGACGTTGAAAATACTGCGACGCCGCGCGTAGACCGGAATGTCGATGTCGACCATCTGCGCGACTTTGCGCGACCATGCGCCGGCTGCATTGACCATTACGTCGCAAGCGTAGGTCTCGCCGCTAGCGGTCTGCACTTGCGTGACGCGTTTGCCGTCGCGGTGAATGGCGGTGACGTCGGCGGCGATGTAGCGCGCGCCGAGCGACTGCGCCTTCTTGCGTAGCGCCTGCACGAGTCCATAGCCGTCGAACCAGCCCTCGCCGCTTTCACCGTACGCGCCGGCCACGAGGTCTTCTGTGTTGAGCCAGGGAAAGCGCGCTTGCAATGCGTGCTGGTCGAGCAGGCTGATGTCGGCGCCAAGACTCGTTTGCAGCGCGTGATTCTCGCGCAGCGTGGTCTCGCCGGCCGGTGTTGCGAGAAACAGATAACCGCCTTCGTGCAGATCGATCGACGGTTTGGCGCCCTCGACCTCGAGCCGTTCGCCGATCGAGCGCAAAAACTCGATGCCGTATAGCGACATCTGAATGGAAAGCGGTGTGGAGAATTGCTGACGGATCGACGCCGCCGATAACGCCGACGACGAGCGCGCATAAGTCGGATCGCGTTCGATCACAGTCACGCCGACTGTCGGATCGGACAGTCGCAAGAAATACGCAATCGAGCTGCCGATCACCCCACCGCCGACGATCACGACTTTGGAACTCACGTCTTACTCCACGAGTAGCGTGGCCGCTCGCAAACGCCGGCGGCGCAAACGGATTGCTGAAGAGGTTATGTCAGTTAGCAACGGCGCAGGAATGCGCCGTTGCTTTTGCACCGGTCAAGCGAGCGGTATCAGCCGATATTGAAGTCGATACCCTGCGCGAGCGGCAACGCCGACGAGTAGTTGACCGTATTGGTAGCGCGGCGCATATAGGCCTTCCACGCATCCGAACCCGACTCGCGGCCGCCGCCGGTTTCCTTCTCGCCGCCGAACGCGCCGCCGATTTCCGCGCCGCTCGGTCCGATGTTGACGTTCGCGATGCCGCAGTCGCTGCCCGAGTCGGACAGGAAGCGTTCCGCTTCGCGAAGATCCGTAGTGAATACGCACGACGACAGGCCGTGCACCGCCGCGTTGTTCGCCTCGACTGCGTCGGCGAAATCGCTGTAGCGCAACACGTAGAGAATCGGCGCGAAGGTTTCCTTCAACACCACCGACGTTTGCGACGGCATTTCAACGATAGCCGGACGCACGTAATAGCCGTTTTCATAGCCCTTCACGTCGACGCGCTCGCCGCCGAACACCTTGCCACCTTCGGCCGTGGCCTGCTGCAGTGCTTCCTGCATGCGGCCATACGATTGCTTGTCGATCAGCGGACCCATCAGCGTGCCCTTTTGGAGCGGATTGCCGATCGGCACCTTGCTGTACAACTGCTTCAGACGCTCGATGGTTTTGTCGTACACGCTCTCGTGCACGAACAAACGGCGCAACGACGTGCAACGCTGACCCGCCGTGCCCACCGCCGAAAACAGAATGCCGCGCATGGCGAGTTCGTGATCCGCCGTTTGCGTGACGATGCCCGCATTGTTGCCGCCGAGTTCGAGCAGCGAGCGGCCGAAGCGCTTCGCCACTTCCACGCCGACCGTGCGGCCCATTTCCGTGCTGCCCGTCGCGCTGACAATCGACGCGCGCGGATCGGCCACCAGCTTCGCGCCCACGTCGCGGCCGCCGTTGATCAAGGCGGTAAGGCCGGCCGGCGCGTCGCCGAACTCTTGCAGCGCTTCGCTGAGAATCCGATTGACGGCGAGTGCGGTGAGTGGCGTCTTTTCCGACGGCTTCCAGATCACCGCATTGCCGCAGACCAGCGCGAGTGCCGCATTCCACGACCACACCGCGGCCGGAAAATTGAACGCCGAGATCACGACGCAGGTGCCCATGGGATGCCACGTCTCCGCCATGCGATGCCCCGGGCGCTCCGAGGCGATCGTCAGGCCGTACAGCTGGCGCGACAGACCGACCGCGAAATCGCAGATGTCGATCATTTCCTGCACTTCGCCCAAGCCTTCCTGAAGAATCTTGCCGGTCTCGAGCGTGATGATGCTGCCGAGCGCCTGCTTCT
The DNA here is from genome assembly GCF_003634175.1 of Paraburkholderia sp. BL17N1. Classification (NCBI taxonomy): domain Bacteria; kingdom Pseudomonadati; phylum Pseudomonadota; class Betaproteobacteria; order Burkholderiales; family Burkholderiaceae; genus Paraburkholderia; species Paraburkholderia sp. BL17N1. The sequence continues at coordinate 1,808,486 of NZ_RBIW01000002.1, read as the reverse complement.
TTTCACGCAGACGGTTGCCGAGCAGACGCACGAGTTCGCCGCGCCGCGGCGCCGGCACGTTACGCCAGGCGGTGTACGCCTCTTTCGCCTGGGCAAGGGCCGTGTCGACTTCCGCCACCGTGTTGCTGGCCACGCGGCCGATGAGTTCGCCGGTGATAGGCGAGTGAACCGCGATGTCGCCGGCTTGCGCCGCGTGGGCGATGCCGAGGTCGGCGAGGATGGTGGAAGCGTCCATGAAAATCCCTTTAATTTCCGATGCGAAACAAGAGTAAGTTCGGAAACTATACACGCGGGCTTTTATGGCGGCAAGGGTATTTGCCCGGAGCGGGCCGGGGCAAAGCCCGCAAAGTCTTGCTGTGCCTATGCAAGTCGGTCCGCCGAATCAATTGTTTCGCGTTTTGGCGAACGTGGGCGTCAACTCACGCCCGCACATCGGCTCTGACACATTAGTTTCTTATTGGAAATACATGACGCCGCCAGAGAGGGCGCCCGGAACGACATCTGGACCGGCAGCTTGATCGTCACCGATCAATGGCGCGCGACTGAACGCCGGCAACTATCGGCCTTAAACGCCCGCCATCAGCCGGTCGACCAGCACACGCGCGAACGGCGGCAGATCCTTGAGGCTGCGCACGCAGATCTTGAGCTTGCGCTCGGCCCAAGGATCGTTCAATCCGACCGTGGCGATCTGCATCGTCTTCCTGTGCCGCAGCGCGACCGATTCCGGCACGATGCCGATGCCCACTCCCGCTTCGATCATCCGGCAAGCGGCTTCGAAGTTGCCGACCTGGATGCGCAGTTTCAGCCGCGCGCCGAGCGCATCGGCGGCACTCGTGATGAACGCGTGGATCGCGCTAGAGGTCGGCAAGCTCACGAAATTGGCCGTGAGCACTTGCGCAAAGTCCACCGACGCCAGACGCGCCATTGGATGATCGCGCGACGTGACCAGCACGAGCCGGTCGTCGCGATACGGCAGCATTTCCAGATGCTCCGCGTGCACGTTGCCCGCGACGATGCCGATATCCGTCGCGCTATCCGCCACACCCTTGACGATTTCACCGCTTAGCACTTCACGCAGATCGATGTTGACATCGGGATGATCGCGCAAGAAATGGCTCAGCACGGCCGGCATGAACTCGCTGATCGCCGTGGTATTGGCCCAGATGCGTACGTGTCCCTTGATGCCTTCGCCGTACTCCTGCATATCGCCGGCCAGATGCTCGACCCGTTCGAGCACGAGCCGCGCGTGATGCACGAAGGCTTCGCCCGCGGGCGTAAGCGTCACGCCCTGGCTGGTGCGATAAAGCAGCTTGAAACCCAGTTGTTCCTCGAGATTCTTGACCCGGTTGCTCGCCGCCGGCGCCGACAGATGCGAACGCTCCGCGGCGCGCGCCAGATTTTGCGTGTCGGCGATATGGATGAGCAGACGCAAGTCCACGAAATCGAAATGCATGATGACGGCCTGGTTGAAGCGCTGCTGGGCGCTCGCAAGACAAAGGCCAATCTTAACCGGGTGTGAAGAAAGTGCCGGACGGTTTCGGCTGAGCCGCCGGTTGCGCCCGCAACTTCGCACATCGCTTTCCCGTATATAGCCAGGCACGACACTTGCTTAATGTTGCGACTCGACAGAGCAAGAACATATGGCAGTTCAGGCCGCCTCCCTGTCACGGCTGGCGCCACGGACACCCGCGGCCCGGTCCAACCGAATATTTCAGGCATAAGCATTATGAGTCGCGTATTACTGGTCGACGACCAACCCGAGGCATTGTCCGCGCTACGCGCCGTGCTGGTCGGCCGTGGTTACACGGTCGCCACGGCGGCGGACGGCGCCGAAGCTTTTGAACGACTGCAACGCACGCGCGTCAGCGCGGTGGTGTGCGACTGGCGCATGCCCAACATGGACGGCGTCGAACTGATCGAATCGATGCAGGCACGCAGTGAACTGGCTTCCGTACCTGTCATTCTGACGAGCGGCAGCGGCGAAGCGCCCGCCTTCCCCGTCAAAGGCTTTCTGAGGAAACCATTCGCGCTGGACAAGCTGCTCTCGTTGCTGGCCGAATGCGAAGGCGACGCGGCGACGCCCGCGGCCTGCTGAGCGCTTCGCGGCCCGCTGGCGAGCGCCGTCGATGCACTCGCTCGCGCGCGTCGCGCACAAAAGCGGGGCACGCGGTGAGTTCGCGAGCGCAGCGGTGCGGCGTCGAGGTGCGGTTACTTTGAAACGCGCTCGCGTCGTAAAGAGCGAATCGACGGACCTCCTCATGCGCTCGATCGGCTACACCGACTTTTCGAACCACTCTCCGCCCGGCGTGAGCTCGGCATCGGGCGAGATGTCCTCTAGCGTCTGCTGACTCGTTTCGATCCGCAGCGCGAGGATCGCCACGCTCAGCAACAGCAGAACGCTGCCGACCATCGTCAGCACGCCGGTCACACCGAAGTGCGTGTACAACAGCAGCGCCACGTATGGCGTCGACATGGAGGCGGCGCGTCCGCAGGTGCCCGCGACACCCGTCCCCCGCAACCGATGCGCGGTCGGAAACAACTCCGGGATATAGCCGAACAATCCCAGCGTGCATACCGTATAGATCGCCGTCACCAGTGCGAACCCCACGATGGAAATCGCCGCCGGCGCCCGCATCTGCACGTACACGAACCCGAGCGCGATTGTCACGAGCGAGAACAGCACAATGCCGTTACGCCGGCCGATCCGGTCCGTGACCAGATACCCGACCACCGCGCCGGCCGGTGCCCCGAACGACATCAGCAGCACGAACCCCAACGATTGCACGATCGTCAGCCCTTCCTTGACGAAGAACGTCGGCAACCACGCGACGAACCCATACAGCGACATGTTGATCGCCATGCAGGTAAGCGCCGCCACCAGCGTGCGGCCGATCATGCCGCGCGCGAACAGCGCAGAGAACGGCGCGGCCGGCACCTCGTGGCTCATCACGCGCGCCACTGCCGGCAACTTGCCGACCCGCGCTTCGACTTGCCGCTCGATCGCCGACACCGTCGCCTCGGCTTCGTCGAGCCGTCCGACCGTTTCCAGCCAGCGCGGCGATTCCGGCATGCGATGCCGCAGAAACCACACGACGAGCGCACCGATCCCGGCGATCGCAAACATATAGCGCCAGCCGAGATGCGGAATCACCCAGTAGCCGATCGCCGTCGCGCCGAGGAGGCCGGAATTGATGATCAACGCGAGCAGCGAAGTCCAGCGTCCGCGCGTGGCCGGCGGCACGAATTCGCACAGCGTCCCGGCCGCCACCACCAATTCCGCGCCGAGCCCCACACCCATGATGAAACGCAGCAGGATCAGCCAGTAGATATTCGGCGCGAAACACGCGGCGATCGACGCGAGACCGAAGATCGCCAGATTCGCCTGATACGAATAGCGCCGGCCGAAGCGGTCGCCGAGATAACCGGACAGACCCGCGCCGATCATCATGCCCATGAAGGTCGCGGAGATGAAAAACGAGCCGAGCCGCAAATCGGTGAAGCCGCTCTTGACCATCGCGGCTAACGCGCCGTTAGCGAGATAGATATCGAATGCGTCGAGGAAGGCGCCTGCGCCGATCAGGCCGAGAATGTTCCAGTGAAAACGGCTGATGGGCAGACGGTCGAGCCGCGCGCCGGAATTGACGGTTGCCAAATTGTGTCTCCTGATGGGTCCGCGCGCGGTTGGACCGCGCGCGCAAAACAGTGATGCATGGCTGTCTTTTTATGACGACGGCTCTTTGCATGGTGTTGAGTCACGCGGCGCGGATGCGTCCCCCCGCGTGACGTCAAGATTGCGTCACGCCGCGTCTTCAGGGAATTGGCATTATTGGAAGCCGATGTTTTGTCGCGGTTAATGGACGGCTCGCGGCTTCGCGTCGGCGATGCGCTTGCCGCACCCTACGCGCCCGCGAGGATCCTCCGCGCCTTCAGGATCACCGGCATATCGACCATCTTGCCGTCGACCGCCACCGCCGCGCCCTGGCTCGTTTCCACTGCGGCAAGGACGCGTTGCGCCCATGCCTTGTCCGCGTCGCTCCACGCGTACGCGCGATGCACCGCATCGATCTGCTTCGGATGAATGCACAGCTTGCCGCCGAAGCCGAAGCGCCGGCCGCGCCGCGCATCGGCTTCGATGGCCTCGATATCGGTGATGATGGTCGGCACGCCGTCCACCGGCGCGCCGATGCCGGCAAGCCGCGAGGCCAGCACGATCTGCGAGCGGAACAGATGCAGTTCCTCGCCGTCGCCGTCGATACCCAGATCGATCTGAAAATCCAGCGTGCCGAACGCGATGCGCTGCACGCGCGGCGCGGCGCACAACACCGCGAGGCTCGCAAACCCACGCGCGGTTTCCACAATCGGCAGCACGCTCAAGGTGGCATGCGCCGTCGCCAGCACGGCTTCAATCTGGTCGCGCGTCTCCGCTTTAGGCAACACGATCCCGGCGACACCCGGCTGTCCTGACAGCGCGGCGACATCCTCGTTGAACCAGGGCGTGTCCGAGCTATTGATGCGCACCCACGCGCGCCGTGATGCATCGCCCGATACAGCGGCTAACACCGCCGCGCGCGCCGCCGGTTTTTCGTCGGGCTGCACGGCATCTTCGAGATCGAGAATCACCGCGTCCGCGCCGGCCGCATGCGCTTTCTCGAAGCGCTCAGGGCGGTTGCCCGGCACGAACAGATAAGAGCGCGGCAGTGCGCCGCTCATGCGGCCACCGTCGCGTCGGACTTTGCTTCAAAGACCGATCCGACCTGCGTTTGTTTCGCGATTTGCCACGCATTGCCGAGCAATCGCGCGGCCTCGCCTTCGGTGGCCGCGCCCGAAAACGCCGCCAGCCGATGCAGCTTGGTGGCGATTTCATCGCGCGACAGCGTATTGCCGGGGTCGCCTTTCGGTTCGTCGACGCGGCCTTTGAACGTGCGGCCGTCGGTGGTCGTGACCGTTACCTTGCCGATCCAGCGCGCGGGATAAGCGGCGTCGACCTCGGCGTCGAAAGCCATCTCGACGTTGTCCCGGAAGGCGGCGATCGCATCCGCGCCGAAACCCTGCTCGAATTCGGTCACGCCCGCATAGCCGTGATGCGCGACGAGCCCCAGCACCGTGCCCATGTTGAACTTTGCCTGATGAACGGTGCGCGGCGTGACGACCGCGCCGAGCACATCGAGCGCGCCCTGATGGACGTGCGCCACGACCTTCGCGATGTCGCGCGGCGCGAGACGGTGTTCCTGCACCACGGCGAGCAACGCGTCGGCGGCGGGATGCGTGTGACGGCAGGCCGCGTGATACTTGAACGACGTCTCCGCCGTCGCCCAGCGGCTACCCAGGCGATCGACCAGACGCGCCGGGTCGGCGTCGCTCGACATGCCCGCCGCCATGCCTTGCGCGCCTTCGAGAATGTGCGTCGCGCCCTTGAAGCCGTCGGCGGCAAGTTGCGCGGCCATCAGTCCGTTGGCCGCCGCCATGGCCGTATGCAGTTGTTTCGAGTCGGCGGCATCGCGCAGAAACTCCCACAGGCCGCTTGCCTGCGTACCCGCCGAGCCGAACGCGTCGAGCATTTGCACCGGCGACAAACCGAGCAACCGTCCCGCTGTCGCGGCCGCCGCGACCGTGCCCGCCGTACCCGTGGTGTGAAACACCTTGTAGTGCGAGCGCCCAAGAAACTCGCCGATGCGGATGCCGACTTCATAGCCCGCGACCGCCGCCGCGATCAAGTCGCGCCCCGACTTGCGATGCGCTTGCGCCAGCGCGAGCGCCACCGGAAACACCACCGTCGCGGGATGAAACACCGAGCCGTTGTGCACGTCGTCCTGTTCGGCGAAGTGCGACGCCGCGCCGTTGATCATCGCCGCGAAATACGGCGTGGTGCGACTGCGGTCGATCAACACTTCGCATGCGCCGTCGTTCGACGCGCCGCCGGCCTGGCGGGCGAAGCGCGCGATCGTCTCGACCGGCCGCGCGCCTTTGCCCGCCAGCGCCGAGCCGAGCCAGTCGACGTAAAGGTTGACGGTGCGCTCCACCACGGCGTGTGGAATGCTGTCGAAGTCGAGTTGAGCGGCAAAGGTGGCAAGCGTCAAACTAGGATGGTCGTTCATGTGAGGTCGCTTCGAGTTCGTTCGGGTCGCCGGCGTGGCGTCGCTTACACGCCTGCACGGGACATATTCAGATCGTGCCGGCGGCTCGCAGCGCGTCGATCCGCGCGCTGTCGTAGCCGAGTTCGCGAAGAATCGCATCGGTATGCTCGCCGAGCGCGGGAACCGGATCCATACGCGGGTCGATATCCGTCGGCAAGCCCGGCGGCAATAACGCGGGCACCATGCCCGCCGGCGTGCCGACCTCATGCCAGCGCTCGCGGGCCTTCAGTTGCGGATGCGCCCATACGTCGCTGAGCGAGTTCATTTGCGCATTGGCAATACCGGCGCTATCCAGCCGCTCGATCACTTGCGCCACGCTCAGCTTCGCAAAAGCCGCGACGATCACCTCGCGCAACGCGTCACGCGCCGACGTGCGTTTCGAGTTCGAATTGAAGCGCTCGTCGGTGGCGAGTTCTGGCTGCATCAACACGCGCTCACAAAAGAGCTTCCATTCGCGCTCGTTCTGCAGACCGAGCATCACCGTCTTGCCGTCGCCGGCCGGGAACGGGCCGTACGGATAGATCGTGGCGTGCGCCGCGCCGGAGAGCGCGGGCGGCGCTTGACCGTCGATCGCGTAATAGAGCGGATAACCCATCCACTCGACCATGCTCTCCAGCATCGACACGTCGATGCGGCAACCTCGCCCCGTGCGGCCACGCAATAGCAGCGCGCTGAGAATGTTCGAGTACGCGTACATGCCCGCCGCGATATCCGCAATCGAGCATCCGGCCTTGGCCGGCTCGCCGGGCGAACCGGTGATCGACAGAAAACCGGATTCACTCTGGATCAGCAGGTCGTAGGCTTTCTTGTCGCGATACGGTCCGTCGGAACCGTAGCCGGAAATATCGCAGACGATCAGCTTCGGATACTTCTTGCTCAGCGTGTCGTAACCGAGACCGAGCCGGTCCGCTGCGCCGGGGGCGAGGTTCTGCACCAGCACGTCCGCGTCGGCGACGAGGGCATCGAGAATCTCCGTCGCGGCAGGCTGCTTCAGATCGAGCGCAAGACTTTCCTTGGAACGATTGGTCCAGACGAAATGCGACGACAGTCCACGCACGCGTTCGTCGTAGCCGCGCGCAAAGTCGCCGACGCCGGGCCGCTCGATCTTGATCACCCGCGCGCCGAGATCGGCGAGTTGGCGCGTGCAGAACGGCGCGGCGATCGCGTGTTCGAGCGTGACGACTTTGATACCGTCGAGTGGTCTCATGTTGTTGGCGCCCGAACGTCAGAACGAACGCGGCAGCCCGAGAATATGCTCGGCCACGTACGAAAGAATCAGATTGGTGGAAATCGGCGCGACCTGGTAAAGCCGCGTTTCACGGAATTTACGCTCGACGTCGTACTCGCAGGCAAAGCCGAAGCCGCCGTGGAATTGCAGACAGGCGTTGGCCGCGTCCCACGACGCATCGGCCGCGAGCAGCTTCGCCATGTTCGCCTGGGCGCCGCACGGTTGATGCGCGTCGAACCGGCGTGCCGCCTCGAAGCGCATCAGGCTGGCCGCCTCGACATTGATGAACGAGCGCGCGATCGGAAACTGCACGCCCTGGTTCTGGCCGATCGGACGGCCGAAAACAATGCGCTCTTTCGCATACTCGGTGACCTTGTCGACGAACCAGTAGCCGTCGCCGATACATTCGGCGGCGATCAACGTGCGCTCCGCGTTCAAGCCGTCGAGGATGTACTTGAAGCCCTGCCCTTCTTCACCGATCAGATTCTCGGCGGGGATTTCGAGGTTGTCGAAGAACAGTTCGTTGGTCTCGTGATTGACCATGTTCAGAATCGGCTGCACGGTCATGCCGTGACCGATCGCTTCGCGCAGATCGACGATAAAGATCGACATGCCCTCGGATTTCTTCTTCACGTCTGCAAGCGGCGTGGTGCGCGCGAGCAGGATCATCAGATCCGAATGCTGCACGCGCGAGATCCACACCTTTTGTCCGTTGATCACATAGCGGTCGCCGCGCCGCTCGGCGGTGGTCTTGATCTTCGTGGTGTCCGTGCCGGTGGACGGCTCGGTCACGCCCATGGATTGCAGACGCAAATCGCCGCACGCGATCTTCGGCAGATACTTGTGCTTCTGCGCTTCGGAACCGTGGCGCAACAGCGTGCCCATGTTGTACATCTGGCCGTGGCAGGCGCCCGAGTTGCCGCCGGCGCGATTGATTTCCTCCATGATGACCGACGCTTCGGTCAGCCCGAGCCCCGAGCCTCCGAAGTCCTGCGGAATCAGCGCGGCCAACCAGCCGGCCTTGGTGAGCGCGTCGACGAAAGCTTCCGGGTAGCCGCGCGCTTCGTCGACTTTGCGAAAGTATTCGCCGGAAAATTGCTGGCACAGATCGCGAACGGCTTCGCGAATGTCCTGAAAGGAATCCTGCTGCGTGGTTTGCATAAACGAATCTCTTGGGGTTCAGGCGAAGCTCAGGCGATAGCGGCCGTGGCGCGCATGGTCAGATAGCCTTCGTGGTCTTTGGCCCACAACTCGATGATCTTGCCGTCGGCGGAAGGCTTGCCGCACACCGTGAAAGCCTGGCCGGCGAAGGTTGGACGCACCGCCTTGAAAGCGAAACTTTGCAGCGTGGCCTGCGGTTGTTCGCGGCGCACAAGGTCGACCAGCAGGGTTGCAATCAACGGACCGTGGACGATCAGGCCTGGATAGCCTTCGACTTCCGTGACGTACGGATAGTCGTAGTGAATGCGGTGACCGTTGAAGGTCAGCGCCGAGTAGCGGAACAGCATGACGGCGTCGGCGTCGATCGCGCGGCGCCACGTTTCGCCTTCCGGCGCGAGTTGCGGCTGCGGCGGACGCGCGCCTTCCTGCGGCGCGTCGCGATAGACAATGTCGTGTTCTTCTTCGAGCTTCAGTTCGCCGCCGGCTTCGATAGTGTGCTGCACCGTGACGAATACGAGACGGCCGGAGCGGCCGGTCTTGTCTTCGATATTGGCGATGGTCGAAGTGCGCGTGGCATGCTCGCCCACCTTGAGGGGCGCGTGAAAAGTCAGGCGGCCGCCGGCCCACATGCGGCGCGGCAGCGGCACGGGCGGCAGGAAACCGCCGCGCTTCGGATGGCCGTCCGGGCCGACTTCGGACATCGGCGCAACCGGTAGAAAGTACAGCCAGTGCCACAGCGGCGGCACGCTGTCGCCGCTTTCTTCGCGATCGAGCGTGGCGGCCATCGCCTTCAATGGGAAGGCGGTGATGTCGTCTTTGAGCACCTCCTGCTTGTCGAGCCAGTCGTCGAGTTTCTGTGGGGAAGCAGACATGGGCACCGTCTCCGTATACGCGTATTGGGCTTAATAGAGTCTTACTATGAACGAGGCAGCATGTGCTGCGAAGTTTGCATTTTCGAAGCGAGTGTTTGGATTTGCTTAAGGCTCGCTGAATCGCCGCGTGGCGGAGCACTGCGACCAAATCCGTCTGCACATCATGCGCTCGTTGTCGAGGCACCAGCTGTGAACCGCACGAATTGAAAAGCAAGAGTTGGGGTGTGCGGCATCACGCCCGTGCTTACACTCAATCATGGCTACGATCGCTTGATGGAGAAATTATGGATACGGTTGCGAAGGTTAGTGAGTCGCGCACGCTGGATTTGGCGTTGGACCTGAAAGCTGGCGCAGGACAGAAGCCGGAGGTGAAAGCCACTGAAACGGAGACGCGCGGCTCGCCTGCGCAGCGTATCAGTGCGATCGACTGGTTCGATGTCGAAGCAGAATCGAACGCGTACGGCTGCGCGAAGCTGCGCAATCTGCTCAGCTCAGAGGAATGCGATTCGCTGACCGCGCTCTATCCGCACGATGCCTTGTTTCGTAGCCGCGTCGTCATGGCGCGCCACGGTTTCGGCCGCGGCGAATACAAGTACTTTGCTTATCCGCTGCCGACGATGATCGCCGATTTGCGCCGCGAGCTTTATCCGCGTCTCGCGCCGGTGGCGAATCGCTGGAATCAGGCGATGGGGATCGACGTCCGGTATCCGGCCGCGCACGCGGCATTTATCGAGCGTTGCCACGCCGCCGGTCAAACGCGCCCCACGCCGCTGATGCTCCAATATGCGACCGACGACTACAACTGTCTGCATCAGGACCTCTATGGCGAACACGTATTCCCGCTGCAGGTCACGATTCTGCTGTCCGAGCCCGGCGTGGATTTCTCCGGCGGCGAATTCGTCATGACGGAGCAGCGGCCGCGCATGCAGTCGCGTACGGAAGTGGTGCCGCTCCGCAAGGGCGATGCGGTGGTGTTCGCGGTCCATCACCGGCCGGTTCAGGGGACGCGCGGGCCGTACCGGGTGAATCTCCGGCATGGCGTGAGCCGCTTGCGCTCGGGCCAACGACACACGCTCGGAGTGATTTTCCACGATGCGGCGTGAGGCAGGCCGGGTTTGGCTTGCCTTGGTTCGACGTGAGCTCCTGTGCTCCTGCGCTCCTGTGCTACTGACTGCGGCAAAATTCCACACACGCAATTTTGACCAGGTATCATTCGGGAAAACCCGAACCCGCCGGATGCGCTGCACCACCCTTTGCAGCGCTTTCGGCGTGTCTGTTCGAGTGTTATCGCCCGTCGACGGACGGGGTTGTCAGCCGGTGATCCCGGCATGGCAGCCCAGTTCGCCGATATGAAGGTGGTGGGCCGCGCGCCCGCCCTGCCGCAATCGGCCAAAAGCCGGTGGCGGCCAATCAGCCTGGATATCATCGATCATGATTGCCGCCACGTTATCGCGTGTCGCCGACCGTCTGCTAGCCGCGGACGCGGGACTCGTGCGCCTCCATACCGCGCTGCGCGTCGCGCTCGCCTGCCTGCTCGCCGGCGCGGCCACTATCGCGTGGACCGTTTCCCAAGATCAGCCCATTACGCTTGCCGCGCCCGGCATCCTCTTTGCGATGGTCGCGCCGTTGTTCGTGCGCGATGCGCAGCGGACTGCCTGGTTCGGCACGCTCTTCTATCTGTATCTCTGCGCTTGCGTGTGCTTTGCTACGGCGAGCGTGTTGAGCCACTATCCGCTAGCCGGCGATGCGGGCTTCCTGGTGGTGATGTTCATCGGCATGTTGTGCCAGGCATGCGGACCGCGTGCATTGGGCTGCGCGATGCTGGGCGTGGTGTGTTTTTACCTCGGCCTCTATCTGCATCCTTCGACGGCGCATCTCGTGCAGTCGCTTCTGCTGTCCGCGTTCGGCCCGTTGATGGTCGCGCTGGTGGGCCGCGTCATTGTGCCGATGCGAGCCGCGGCGAGCTTTCGCCTCGCCGTTCATACGGTGACGCTGCGCGCGTCGCGCGTGCTTCACGCTCCGGTTGCCGCGCGTCTCTCCGCGTTGAACGAATCCGCGCTGTCGCTCGAAGAACAGTTGGCGCTGCTGAATCCGTCGGATGCGGAAACGATTCGTGAACGGATCGTCGAAGTGGAAGTCGCTGCTGGGCAATATGCGTTTGCATCGGGACCTGTGGATGACGGCGTCAAGGCGAGCGCCGGTGTATTACGTCACGCGATTGCGCGCCTCAAGGAGACTGCGCAAGGAGGCGACGCGCGACGCGTTTCGTCTGCGCCGGCGAGCGCTTCAATTACGCTGACCGCGGCGCAGCGCTTCGCCGACTTGCGCAGCAAGCTCTGCTGGCTCCCCGCCACGCGCGCCACGACCGCTGCATTGCTTGCGATGCTGATCGGCCATTCGCTTTCGCCGGAGCGCTGGTTCTGGGCAGTCATTACGACGTTCGTCGTGTTTCTTGGCACACGGTCGCGCGCGGATACGGTGTATCGCGGTGCGCAGCGTCTCGTGGGGACGCTCGCCGGCGCGCTCGTCAGCGTGTTGCTGGTCGCACCGCTGCATGATTCGCCGGTGTTGCTGGTGATCGCGATGGCCCTGTGCGTATTCGGCTGGGCTTACTACATCTTGAGCGCGTATGCGCCGGGCGTGTTTTTCATCACCGTACTCGTCGGCCTGGTCTACGGCGAACTGGGGTTCGCGATGGGGCCGCTGGTCGAACTGCGGATCGAAGAAGTGCTGGTAGGCTGTCTCGTGTCGTTCGCCGTCGCGATTCTGATGATGCCGCTTGCAGCCACGCGGCATGTCGAGGCGAGGCTTGCGGCGGTGCTGGGCGCGCTACGCGACGTCGTGCGGCTCTCTGGGGCAGGCGCGCAGGCGGGTGACGCGGTTGCCGCGATGCGCAAGCTCGATCGCGGTTGGCATGATCTGCGGATCGCGCTGCGGCCGCTGCAGACGCAACGCGTGGTGGTGTGGAATCCGGATGTCGAGTTGGCGACGGGTTCGTTGTTGTGTTGCCTGCATTGGGCGCGGGTACTGAATGGGCCTGCGCGACGCAGCGTATTGCAGGAAGCGGTAGCGCTCAATGCGGCGGAGGTAAGCGCGGCGCATGTCGAGTCGATCGTGGCGCGGCTCGATACTTTGATTGCGCGTTATGGCGGCGGCGCGACGGACGCTGCGCGTGGCGGGTCAGATGATCGTGGACCGATGATGCCTGCCGTTGCTTTCGACTTGAACCGGGCGTCGGCTCTTACGCAACTGGACGGCGCCGTCGCGCAGTTGTTCGATCGGTTGACGCAGCCGGTTTCGGATGGGCGGCGCGTTTTCAATTGGGCGTTGAGGGGGAAGAGTGTGTAGAGGGCTTGGGAATGGCGGTAGGTGGAAACTTGTCCACAGAAATTGTTCGCAAGCCTGTGGATAAGTCTCTCCCTACAGCGCTGAACCCCGCGCCATAAGGCTTTGCGGGCCATGTGAGGGGAAATTGAACATTCCCGACAGGCCGCCAAACATCGTTCCCCCGCGTTTCCCCTCAATGGGAAAGGGCCGACATATTAGACATGTGTTTTTTGTAAAGCATTCAAGCTAACGGCGATCCCTAACCAGAGCTAACACGGCAAATGACTTGTTTAAATTCGGACAGGTGAGTTTTCTATGCTGCGGTGTGGGCGCATGGGGGACGACATGGATTTTCCTCACGGAGTCTGGTGATAGGGCTCCTTCGCAATCCACAGGCGCAACAGCCTGATAGTGTCCGGGTTCGTCACAATCACGTCCTGTAATTCCTTCGTCGTATATCCACGTCGCAGAAACGTCGTGGATATACCAGCTACACGACGCTGGATATAAGGCTGCAACCGCACGTTGCGTGATGGCCCTGACGCGCGACGGGCACACCGTGGTCCGTGATCCTGTCGTCGCCTTCAACGATGACGTTGGGCACGACCTCAGGGTGGAGCGGACAGGTCACTTCGCCGCCGTGGTCGGTGGTGTCACCGAGCCGGATGAGATCAATCATGAGTTTGCTCTTCAGCATATGACTAGTGTTGGCAGTTGCGATCATCGATGCGCTTCATTGCAATCGAACGATCTCCAACCGCCACGTCCGGCCCTAAGGCAACTTACTGGCATGTAGACGAACTTCTTGGAGTCCTACCGGTATATGACCTTGGTTTCCGCGAAGCCAAGAGGGGCCTGCGTAATTGATATTCACGTTAGCGGCTGTCGCAAAGATGCGGATACGGGGCCGGGTACCAACTCCGCAACAGGCGAAGAAGTGAGGACGACGCACCAGCTCTTACTGTCGCGCTGCTCAAAGACTGTCCGCTGACCATTGGTTCCAGACGTAGAATCGCTTGCAATGACAAAGTCACGTGAACCAATATGTCGGTGAGACTGCAAAATATTCTCGTCCTGTTCGAAGTCCATACCATATATTTCCGACATGCCCGCCTTTACTGACGGGTAGCAAGACGCGTAGTGCGAGTCGTGCCACAGTTGTGGCAGGGCAACGACTTCGCTGGCGGTCGCGCTGCAACAAACCGCCAGCATGGCGATGCTAAGGAACTTGAGGTACATAATTTACCTGGACGGTTGAAGTTGCGGGTCCCGAAGCTGGCGGAAAGCTATGGCATAGGGCCGGCTGCCCAGGCGGATTTAATGGAGGATAGCTAATTATTTCGTCATGAGAATTGGCGAAATACTGAAAAACATAGTTTTATTAGTGTGCGCATCATATTTCGCCGAAAATTTTATACAGCCTTAGCGTGTGATACGCTCTATTTTCAAGACCATTTTCGCTGCCGTTAATTTCTCTCGTGACACGCAGAATTTGATTCTCACTGACCCCAGCGTCTGCAAGCACATTTATTGTACTTTTAGAGTGGGGTAATCCATGATTTGGCGTTGCCTCCCAATACCAAGTGCCTGTGTCTACAGTGTTGTAGTGGGCTGTCAGGAGGATGTCCGGCGTCGCGATGTTTGGCCTCGTCGGATGCGGATGACTCCACCAGGACGCTGTAAAGTCTTTCCTATTCAGCCATCCTCGATACACCCAGTATTCCGTGTAGTTGTATTTACCCGTTAATTGTTTCATTCCCCTCCCACGGAACTTGTATCCATCGCCAGGGAGATCGTTCCCGTTCGAATGAGCATATGCGGCGTTGCATGATGCTTCGCTTCGATGCTCTTCCATCCACGCGAGCGTTCTTGACTCTTCTGCTCCCTGGCCCAAGAAGTGGGACATTCGCATCGGATTTCGGGCAATAGAGTGCTTTTCCATTAGTCGGTTGAGTGTCGGTCGATAGCGCTCACGTACTTCATTCGATATGGCATTCGATGCCTGTTGCAAGTGACCCCCGGATTTCTGCACATACGTGTTTGGATATATCCTTTCCAACTCTTCACACGAGAGCCAGCGGCACTGTCGGAATTGACGCACAAACGCCGTCGGCGGAAAATTCCAGACCTCATCGGCATGCGGAAAATCAGGATCGCTGACGTCCTACCAAAACGCCAGATCGCGCGCGTGATCCACCAGCTTGCTAAAAGCTGCGTCCGATAACGGACTGGTCAATGCCTCATGCGGACTCCTGAGCCAGTTGTATCGCGCCTCCAGTCCGTCCCGGCTCCATTCCGAAGGAAACTTGCAGACAGCGTGAGCAAGGCGCTGATGAACCGCATCGACACCCAGAGCCCCGACAGCGTCGGCGTGGCTGACATGACCGGAATGATTGACGTCCAGCCACCGCTTCACAGTCGGTGAATCGCACAGGCTGTCGGGAGTGGGGTCATCGTTAATGAAGCTCCAGCCGGCCCACTCCGGGAAATCCGCATCGCTATAGACTCGCACACCAGGTTTCGAAAGATTGATCCAGCCGTCACCGTCTGGCGTCTTCACTTTCCGCCAGTGATTGAAGCGCGCGCCGGCGGGCAGTTGATCGTTGATGCAGCGTCCGAAACGGATCATCTCGAAGATGGCACTCGGAGAGGCCACAGCCATGCCTGGAGCAATTGCCGACAGAGAATCGTCTGTAAAGCGTCCGTGAAGGGCGTTAGCACGCTGATACAGGTTGTACTCTGCCTCTCTTTCCGCGGGCATTGCACCGCACACGGACCAGCTCAAATCCGCGTTCTGCCTGTAGGTCGTCAGAGTGCAATCCTTCTCGTAATGCATGCGGACGACAAGCTCGCAACTGGTTCCCGTCGGCACGAGAGACGGCTGGGGGTGCAACGTCGCGACAGGCGGCGCGCTGTCGTCATCACGGAAAGGGTGTGGTTCGTTGGCAAAGAGCTTCGCACCACGAGGAATGAAGAACCAGTTATCGCCATAGACCGCATCGGTACGAGCCGGGGTGCTGCCCAGCGGCCCGGGGGCGCGCCCGATGAACTTCCTCAGGTTCGCCTCGTTGCAGACGATCTCGAAGTGGATCTGCGGAAACTGCCCGTAAATCTGGCCCGGTGTGCCCAGGATATCCTTGCGATAAACCTTCTTGCCCACGGACAGCGACGACAGCGCGGCCTGGAGGTGCATGTACACCGAGTAATAGGTGACCTTCGCGTTGTCGCCTTCGCCAATTTCCGTATCGTGCCGGATGACGACACAGCCGTCGTCCGTACGCACGTTGCGGTACTGAAGCGTCGGCTTATGGGTCGTATCCGTCTGGCGCACGTACACGATTGTGCCGTCCGCGATGGCGCGCACGGAAGTGACCTGATTGCCGTCCAGCGGGGCTTTCAGATGCGCACCGCCATGCCAGCCAAGATTGAAGCTGACCGGATAGGCGCCGTTGCCCGGCGCACATTCGAGCATGTTGGCGCCACACACATCACCGTCGGGTACGACCGTGTTGCCCGCATCCGCTGTGGGCATTGCGTCATTCTGCTGCGGGCGGGCTGCTGAAAGAAAGGGCGGGCTGATAATCATAGGTCTGTCAGGAGGGAAAGTTACAGCGAATGGATGTAGTCATCAGTGGGCGTACCCGATCCGAACGGAGGGAAGCTCGGTATGCGAGCGTCTGCGTCCTGCACATCCCAACGCCCCTTCTCCAGAATCACCCCCGGCGAGCCGTTAATAATCCCGCTGCCGTTGATCTGGATATACGACCCACCCGCGCCGATCCAGACTTCCTTCGACGCGGTGATGACGACCTTGCCGTCCGAGCTGCTGATCGTGATGTCCTTCAGGGCCGCGAGCGCCATCTGGTCGCCCTGGGCCTGGATATCGACGCGGCCTTTCGCGGCGATCAGTTTCAGCCCGAGCTGGTAGGCGAACATCGAGATCGCGCCGCGCACCGACGCGAACAGTGAGCGCCCCGACGACACGCTCACGTCACGTCCTGCCGTCACCGCATGTCCTGTCCACTCACGATGTGCGTTCCCTGCGCAGCGGTCATTCCGATGCCCGCCGCGCTCGCAACGACAAGATCGGGCCGCGTCATTTCGGGGAACGGATTTTCACGCCAGTGGGCGGTGTCGCCCCGGATCGCGTCATTCTGCGCCTTGATGGCTTTCGCGGCGTCGTGCTGGCTCGCGTCCGACGACTGCGCGTTGTGCTGCCGCGCGAGCTGCGCCATGTCCTCGTGTTGCGCGCGCGCCTGCGTCAGGCGCTGCACCGTCTCGCCCATGTCCTTGGCGGGTGACAGCGCACCGCTGCGCGTCTCGGTGGTCACCAGCATGCCGTGGTTGTGCGGTACGCCCAGCAAATGCCCATGTCGTGGACGCGACCTGAGAACGTGAGATCAGGCGATGCTGGATATAAGGCTGCAACCGCATGTGGCATGGTGGCCCTGACGCGCGACGGAGACACCGTGGTCCGTGATCCTGTCGTCGCCCTCAACGATTACGTTGGGCACCACCTCAGGGTGGAGCGGACAGGGTCACTTCGTCGCCCTTGCGGGCCACGCGCACGCCGCCATAGCGCATGACTTCTGAGGCGGTGATAACTTCGCCGCCGTGGTCGGTGGTGTCACCGAGTCGGATGAGATCAATCATGCGATTGGTCCTTATTGGTGGATGGGGGAAACGGGTTCACAAGGTCAGCCGAATGTATCCAGCCGGTCGTCACGCGCCCCGGATCGGCAACGTTCGCTCCGGGGTCTGCAAACCGCACATAAGAAAACCGATCGCGCGTTCGAAGTACAACGACGCCATCCCATTTGGTTAAATACCCCTTTCTTGCGACAAATTTTCCGTCTTTATAGTCGTAAAAAAGCGACCGATTTTTTATAAGTCGAATGCCAATTGCAGGAATTCTCTTTTCTACTGTGTAGGGAAATGCCCCGGACTCCTCTGGTCCAAATTCAAATGCACCCATAGCATTTCCGCATCCAGCCTGAGTCTTGGACGTCCTAATTATCATAGTGTCGCCCCGTCTATATAGATATCCCCCTATGTCATAATCCTTATTTCTGTCGCCAAACAAAAAAGACCTGTCTTGCGGAGTAAACGTCAGTATCTCTCTAGCCGAATATTCTCCGGAATCCGGTAAATTCCTCCCTGTATGACGTTGCACAAACAGATAGAAGCATGAAGTTTTTCCGTTGTTGGCAGAATAAAATCCTGATAAAAACCCATTATCATCAACTCCTATGAGGTTGGGGCTATCAAATATTAAAACATTTGCCGCCCAGGCATGCGAAGCCACAAATGAAGCAAAGAATAATAAAAGTCCCTTATTTAAATTTTTCATAATATTTACCGAGATGTTCGACATAGTGAGGGTTATACTTTTTCCAGTTACTACCGTTATATGAAGCCGCTACTTTTTCCCACTTGCGCTCTCGTAGACCATCAATGGCGTCGGGCTTGATGTTTTTCATAAAGGCAACAAAAATCTCAACTTGGCCGTTCGTACCCGACATGAATTTATTGGCAAATTCAAATACGCTCGAACATCCACATTTTAAAAAATATTCGCCAAGTATCTGGAATCCTCCCCAAGAGCAAGATTTCAGCGCTGCTTCAAAGTCTAACGTCGACGCACGCACAACCTTTTTATATTGATGCAGCCCTTCGAGGCCGTACCGACCGAGCACTGGGAAACACAGATCGGGGTATCCCGGGTAAGGATTGCCGAGCTTTTTCTTTTTTCCCTTCGATTGTTTATCAGCAGCCTGGCGGGCTTTTTTTGCTTCGGCTTCGACCACCACACAGTCGCCCCGTCCTTTCATGGCTCGATTTCTCATCACACGCAAGTTCCCATGTCGTGGAAGCGACCTGAGCACGTGAGATCAGGCGATGCTGGATACAAGGCTGCAACCGCATGTGGCATGATGGCCCTGACGCGCGATGGGCACACCGTGGTCCGTGATCCTGTCGTCGCCCTCGACGATGACGTTGGGCACGACCTCAGGGTGGAGCGGACCGGTCACTTCGTCGCCCTTGCGGGCCACGCGCACGCCGCCATAGCGCATCACTTCTGAGGCGGTGATAACTTCGCACCGTGGTCGGTGATGTCACCGAGCCGGATGAGATCGGTCATGAGATTTTTACCTCACCGTACGGTAGCCGGCGGTTTACCTGAAGCGCCCCAGATACTTTGGTGTTGGTGAAGTACCCGAAACAGCATGCCCGGCGCGCAGTCAGCCATGCACATTGCACGCCCTTGAGTCACCCGACCGCTGTTGTCGATCGGAAAATCGGAATAGATCAGTGGCTTGACCGGTGACGAACCGTCAATTTCGACCGCATTCGGCATACGTTCATCCAGATCGATCGTGTTACGCTCCATGATGTTGATCCATGGATGACTGATCGTATCCACGGCTTTTGGAAACGCGTAGTTAGGATTTCCGGCATGCACGCATGCGGTTTCAAATTTAAATGACCGTGGCTTCTTTTCTTTTGCCAGAAAGCACATGTCCTCGAATCGATAAAACCGGTAGCCGGTTCGCTTCCCCGTTGCGAGGCTTGTTTCATAATTTTCTTCGTCTATCAACAGATAATCACTGATTTTGTTCTTCCGAATATATGGCAGGTAGGATGGGTTAATATCAGGATCGGGATCGTCAACTGCAAAACTGATATTAAATTTAGCTCGGACGGGGGGCTTTCCTTTCCACAATGGAATTTCATCAAGTGTAACGAAGTCTCTCTTTGGAGTCTTTACGGGCGCCTCGCCTTGGGCGCCGGGAAAGGAATAGTTTTCATCTTGTGTTGCTTGATATTTCCTACATACATCGTTAGATACCATTGCATAACGACTCTTCAAGTCCGCAGGTTGATGCCGGAGGAACAACGCACATCGGGGATGCAAATAAGCGGCCTCATTATCGTAATGTATCTTTGTTCCGTTAAAAAATACTGTTCTTTCCGCTGCTACGCCAATGCGATAGATTCCCAAAAAGATACATGCCGCAAGAAGAATCCCTATCTTTTTTATAATCATAAAAATCCCGTTTCCCTATTCGAGAACATTAATTATTCTTTAACTGTGACATGCATATGCGTGTCATGCGGAATAACCCAGTTAAGCCATGGCGTATAAACCGCTGCTGGCGTCACTTGGTGGTCCGTTCTCAACTCACCGTACAGGGCTGCAAGTTTCTGGCCTCCAGGACCAGTCGGGAACGGATGATTTCTATCGTGATGGTCGTGATTGTGAACCGTAAAATGAATGTTCTCATCGGCATCGTCAAAGTGCGTGACATCCAGCGCAACGCCCATCCTGTGCAATTTGGAACCCAGCATGGGTCGCCATGAACTGGAAAAATCAACCGAGCTGATGTGAAGGCGCCACGCCGCCTTCAGAACGACTGCAAATGCACGCGGGGAGGTCCGGCGCAACGCCTGTTGGACGGTTGTACGATTGCTGGTATTCACAGCATTAGCAACGGCCCGCGCGGCGAACGTCACAGTGATGCCCAGCGCGTCCACCCGGACGCTGAAAGCGGCCATTGAGCGGGAATCCGCTCCCGCGCCATAAATAGGCTGAAGCACCTCTCGCCAGTTAACATTCAGTGACTGGGTGTTGCCAGCCGCGTGGGGCGACGTTTGTGGCTGCGCCTGCGGTAATGGAGAAGCGGGATGTGGTGCGCCGGTGACGGGTCCGGCGTAGGTCTGCGGGTTCGGTTGCACGCCTTGTGTTCCCGGCGCGGCTGCTGGGGCCACTGGCGGAATGGTGCTTCCCGCATTGCCCTGCGGTGCCGCCGGATGTTGTCCGGGAAGTAGGGAACGCGTCAGCGTTTCCGGTGGGCAAAGCCGGGCAATTTCGTCATCCGTGAATTCATGGCTAATTCGCAGCCACAGATCACCGTTCAGATACCCCTGATATTCGTCAGTTGTTCCGGGTTTGAGTCCAAATGTATTTTCGGCGGGCGGGGCACCAAAATGGTTTTCTATTGAGAACCGCTCCTCCAAGTCGGATCTGACCTCGTAAACATGGACCTTGCTGTGCGCGACATCCGGCACCGTCCAGGCAAAAAGCTGGAAGTTGCGGTGCTGTGCATACGCATCGTTAGCAATGTGCAGTGCAATGCGGACGACGTGATCGGGAATATTGATCGGGGGCAGTGAATGTTTGAAACGCTGTCCATCATGCAGGGTGTTTGTCGACACCTTGGCCGGAAAAGTTGCGGTCCTGCCATCTGTACTGTTGTACGGATAGATCACCGCGTGCGTATCGGCATCGACCACCACGTACGGCATTCCGTTTAGGTACGGCGCGGAGTCGGTGACACCTTTGTGCGTGTCGTCATTAGGATACGCAGCGTTATACAGAGGATTGAGGCCGGAATCGTCTCGTGGCGCGCAATAAAAAGTAAAGCTCACCTTGCGCGTCATGCATTGCGCAGTCTGTGTCGGCATGTTCGGTCCGCACGTCATGCTGCCGATCGGGGTTTGATTCGGGCCAGTCATCTATCGTCCTTTTTTCTGAATAAGGAATGCTCAGCAATCGTGGGGATCGTCGTCAGGCGGGGCATCGTCCGGTTGCTGCGCATCGTGCGGATGCGCCGTGAGATTCTGCTCGCTGGCAGTCCAGACGCGCTGGGTCAGGCCGTTTTCGTCCGTTATGCCATACCAGGTTGGCCCGTTCTCTGCGTCCAGTCGGTACGGGTAGTTGCGCAGGATGGCGCCGCTACGGTCCCGAAGCGTGAACTGCGCACTGAAAGGTTTCTCGCCAGGCAGATCGGGCAACGGCATGCGCTTCGAATCTGGATTCTGCACATCCCAACGCCCCTTCTCCAGAATCACCCCCGGCGAGCCGTTAATAATCCCGCTGCCGTTGATCTGGATATACGACCCACCCGCGCCGATCCAGACCTCCTTCGACGCGTTGATGACGACCTTGCCGTCCGAGCTGCTGATCGTGATGTCCTTCAGGGCCGCGAGCGCCATCTGGTCGCTCTGCGCCTGGATATCGACGCGGCCTTTCGCGGCGACCAGTTTCAGCCCAAGCTGGTAGGCGAACACCGAGATCGCACCGCGCACCGACGCGAACAGTGAGCGCCCGGACGACACGCTCACGTCGCGGCCCGCTGTCACTGCATGATCCTGCCCGCTCACGATGTACGTTCCCTGCGTGGCGGTCATGCGGATGCCCGCCGCGCTCGCAACGACAAGATCGGGCCGCGCCATTTCGGGGAACGGATTTTCACGCCAGTGGGCGGTGTCGCCCCGGATCGCGTCGTTCTGCGCCTTGATGGCTTTCGCGGCGTCGTGCTGGCTCGCGTCGGACGACTGCGCGTTGTGCTGCTGCGCGAGCTGCGCCATGTCCTCGTGTTGCGCGCGCGCCTGCGTCAGGCGCTGCACCGTCTCGCCCATGTCCTTCGCCGGCGACTGCGCACCGCTGCGCGTCTCGGTGGTCACCAGCATGCCCCGGTTTGCGCGGACCACGCCCCATGAATCGGTGGCGAGTTCCCAGCCGATGCCGCGCGCCTGTTTGCGTCCCTCGCCGGGCACGATGCGCGTGTTGTAACCCACCACCAGCCGCGAGTTCGCCTGATCGCTCGTCACCTGCGCCTGTAACCGGTCCGGCGTGTCGTCCGCAACGAACTGGTTCGACCCGCTCCCTTCCAGATTGCGACTGAGCAGGCCTGACAGGGCATGGTTGTCCTGTAACGGCCACGGCGGCATGTTGTCCGCGTTGTAGGCCTGCCCGATGACGAACGGCCGGTCCGGGTCGCCGTCGATGAAATCCACGATCACTTCCGTGCCGATGCGAGGCAGGCTGATGGCCCCGTGACCATTGCCCGCCCACGGCGACATGACCCGCGCCCAGCACGACGAGTTCTCGTCCCGGTTCGGCGAACGGTCCCAGCGGAATTTAAGCGTCACGCGGCCATACGGCTCGGTGGACACGACGTTTCTATCGAAGCCCGTCACCACGGCGCTCTGCGGTCCGGTCGTGCGCGGCTTCGGGACCGTGCGCGCCGGACGGAATACATTGGTCGCCGGTTGCACGGTGAAGTCGGTGTCGAACCGGTAGACGCCCGGACCGGTCGATTCCATCGTCTCTTCGGCATCGAGCTTCGCGCGGATCACCATGTATTCCTGGTTCGCCTTGCGATACGGATGGTTCTCCAGATGGAAGGTCGTCCCGCATACGACATTGCGCAGCGCGCCACGGCCTTCGGCGCGCTCGCCGCGCGCGAACAGTTCCTCGATGCGGATCTGTGCGGACTTCTCACCTTCGGCCGGGTCGGTATAGTCGCCGGGCCACTCGTAGCGCGCCAGATCATTGTGGACCGTCTTCTGCGGCTGGACCTTGCGCACGCCAAGATTGGCTTCGGGCTGCTTGAAGTCATAGTCGCCGGTGGTCCAGACGCCCGACTGCAACGTCTGGGCGATATCGAACGCGTCGATATACTCCGCGTCGATCCTGTGGCCCGGCGGGTAGTACGCGAGCGTGTGATACGCCTCGCTCTGCACCGGCTTGTGCGCGCCTACATGGTCCACGAACACCATCCGGTGATAGCCCTTCGAGTGCTCGAAAAACCAGTAGATGCCGTTCTCAGCCATCAGCCGCTGCACGAAACTGAAATCCGTTTCGCCATACTGGACCTGGTAGTCCAGTCGCGGGTATATCCGGCTGGTGCGCCAGGCGCAGGAAAACGGATAGATCCGCAGCACTTCGCGAATGATGTCGATAACATTCTTACGCTGGAAGATCCGGTAGTCCGAGCGCTGCCCGGCAAGCCAGAGGCCGGGTTGCAGCGTGAGCCGGTAATGGCTCTGCCGGTCCTGCTGTTCGACAAAGCGCGCGCTCGTCACGATGCCGCTGATCTCACGCATGCCGCAGCCGATGTTCGACATCCACGAAGGGCCGGAAACCCCGCTCATTCCTTCAAGCTGGATAGCCACGGTCAGCGGCCTGCCGATCATCGCACGCAGGTCAAGGTTCGCCGCGTCGTCGCTGAACATGTCGAGGTCTTGCGTGGTCACCATGTCCAGCGTGTAGGCGTAGATTTCCGACAGGGCTTCCTCGCCACGGATTGATCTGAGCACCAGTGCGGGCTCGCCTGACGGCGATTCCGGCAGCGCCGCGCCGCTCACGGTGATGGTGCGGCGGGTCGAAAAATCCAGCATGAGTGTCCTTCCTCCAGGATGAATGGATGCGGTTGACGGCTACTCAGGCCGCTCAGGCCGTGCTACGGGTGCCCATGCGTGGCGGCCAGAGCGCGACGGGGCCGCGCTGTACCGAGCGCATCGAGGTCTGCACGAAGGTATGCATCGGGACGTGGCGCGCATGGCCAGGAAACGGCCGGCCGGCGATTTCGTCGGGATCGTGGCCGGCGAGGCTCGCGACAAAAAAGGAGAATGTTTCGTCGTCCTTCCGGTCAAGGCCCGCTGCGGCCTGGGCGGAGGCCCACGCCCGGTACAGCAGAGTCAGGTAGCGGTGGTGAAAGATGTCGAGGAAGTTGACGAGCGTCGCATCCCGCCGGTTCTGCTCACGCTCGCGTGCAATCTCGGTCATGTGAATCGGCAGCGGCCCGTTCGGCCCGAACATGCCCAGACTGAGAAGTCGTATCTTCAGGCGCCCGTTGACCTCACGCACGTCGGCAATCTCGCGCGGCGCGAATGCGAGGCTCGGTGCCTGGCCGAGACGGAACGGCTCCGCCTGCGGACGCCGCGCGGTGCCGACCGGGTCAATGCGGGGATCGGCGCCGATACGGCGCAGCAGGGAAATAAACCCGTAGCGCCAGGGTTCGGCCATCAGACGTTCAACGCTTTCCGGTGAAAGCGCCACGCCGGGCATGGGCAGATCGAAGCGGACGCGCTCCATCAATCACGACGCGCCTATTGCGGCCCGCACGGGAAAGACAGGAGCCGTGAGGCGTGGATACGTAAGACGTGGATACCTGTCGCAGCGTACAGCTTTCATCGTTTGACCTCTTCCCCGAGTTCTTTCAATCATCGGGGATAGTCGTTGGATAGTCAGCAGGACTATTTCGCAATAACGCTGGGAAATGTCAGCGACGTCCAGTTGCATTGACGGTTATCTACCCCGTCCTGAGCATGTTATGTATCGTGCATCGACACGGGCCATCGGGCTGGCGTCGGCGCAGGCAACGAGAGAGTGTCCGCAGATCAGGAGGGGAATTGTGCCGACATGCAGAATCAATGCGCGGGTCGTGTACGCAGCCCTGACATCGGACAAATCCGGGAACGCGCAGCAAGCAACCTGATAAAAAAGGGCGACCGGAGTCGCCCTGAATGGTCACGCAAAACACCTGCCCTGTCCCGATGGTGCGGACAACCGGAGGCCGTGTGCAGCAACCAAGTTGTTAAATTCGAACGGAACAGATGTTTGTAGCTCTTGAGCATCGCGGGCGAATTTATCCACAGAAATTGTTCAGAAGCCTGTGGATAACCACCCCACAACCGCCCCAACTCCTTGACGCAGAACCCATCTTGACCGCTGCGCGCAAACTGCGGAGAGCGAAGCACGGCGAGCGAACCGTTGAGCGAAACCGCCGAAGCGGCCGCACTCGTCATGCCAATCAAGCCGACTTCACCGCCGACCGCCCCGCCACCCGCATCAACGCAATCCGCTCGACCAGTGCGCCAAACAGCAGCCCGATCGTCGCCCACATAATCGCCTGCATGCCGAGCGCCGCGACGCGGAATTTCCACAGCAGCACCGCCGGGAAAGCCTCCGGCACTTCGTTGATCGCGGGCATCGACAACTGCACCGCCGCGATGATCACAATGAACACCACCGCCCCCACGATCGAGCCGTTCCACGCGCCAAGTTTCATCGCCGCACGGCGCCGCACCTTGAGCGAGAACACCATCGCCGCCAGCGAGATCGCAATCATCAGGAAGAACAGCCCCGTGCGCGTCCCGATCGTCTCAGGGTCGCCGACCGAGGGCGGGTTCGCCGGATACTTCAGATTCGGCACGATCGCGAGCGCAATGAACGCGCCAAGCGCAAGCCATGCGGACAACGCGCGCGGGCTCAACGCGCCCACTCGGCCATAAGCGTAAGCGAAGACCAGCGAGAACAAGCCGCCGAATGCCGCGCCGTAAGTCAGCACGCCAGTCAACAAGCCGATACCCCGCTGCGTGTCGCGGCTCACCATCTCAGGCTCGGGCGCCTCGCCTTTCGCGGCGTCGGCCTTTTCTTCGAATGAAATGGCCTGATTGACCTGCGGCTCGCCCACCACCCGCGCGAAGCCGAACGTGAGGAGTCCCGAGGCGATGCCTGCAAGCATCCCGCGTACCAACAATTTACCCACCATGGTCGACTCCGTTAGTGGCAGGGAAAGCCGAGCAGATGGCGGCCGTCGTGCACGAACTCATGCACGTACATGCCCGGCACCAGCGAGGTGGCACCCTGTTCCGCACCCACGAAGTAAAGCGCGAGCAGCAACAGCAAACCGCCGAACACGACCCAGGGCAGCAACTCGCGCAGCGGAATCGGCGTGGGTTGAGCAACAGGCTGATTGGCGGGATCGAAAACAGCTTCGGTCATGATGGACATCTCCTGGGGTAACGCGCCCCGATAGTCATTGCAGAGGATTGGTGCGAAGCTCAGGTCTGGCTTTCGGCTTGTGCTGCCGATTACAGTGGCGCGACCGCGCCGGGCTCTCACCGGCTTCCGCGCTTCGCAGTCCCGCTATTCTACGCGCTAAACTTCGGCACCCGGCAACGCAAAACACACGTTTCATGCCGCCGGCGTTGGGCTTCGGGACGTGGCTTGATAGGACATGAACGGAATGGACACAAGGCTGTTACTGGTCAGCCACGCATCGACCGCGGCCCAGCGCGCAGGCCGTTTTCCCGCCGACGATTCACTCGACGCCCGCGGCCTCGCCGAAGCCCAAACCCACGCCGCACGCTTGCGCCTGGCGATCGCGGAAGAGTCACCGGCTTTCGTCAGCCCGGCCGCCTGCGCGCGCGAAACGGCGACGGCGCTGGGCCTCACGGCGTCGGTCGACGCCGGCCTGGCGGATCTGAACTACGGCGCATGGCAAGGACGGCGGCTCGCCGACCTCGCCGCCGAAGCGCCGCAAGACGTCGCCGCATGGACGCGCGATCCGGACGCCGCGCCTCACGGCGGCGAGTCGTTCAGTCAACTCGTGAAACGGGTAGGAGGATGGCTCGAAGCGTTGTTGGACGGCGAGACGGATCGTGCATCGAGCAACGTGGTCGCCGTCACCCACGCGCCGGTGCTGCGGGCAGCGATCGTGTATACGCTCGGAACATCGCCCATCGTTTTTCCGCGCATTGAAATCGCGCCACTTTCGATCATCGAGTTGCGGCACTCGTCGCGCGGCTGGACATGGTGGCCGGCGACACACTAGCCGCTCTAGCCCGGCGGCTTACTTACCCGACACCACCAGACGCAGCTTGTTCGACCCGGTCGGCGTCAGTGTGATATCGGTCCGCTTACCCTTCGCGCCCAGATAAAAGTGCTGACGTCCCGGCGAATTCTGATCGTGCGTCGCGTCGGGCAGACACGATGCGACGTCCGCCGCGACAGCTTGCAGCGCGTCGGCATTCGATCCGGCGTCGTGATGCGGCGTCCACGTGCATTGATAGGCACCGTGACTCGCCGAACATTGCGCGTCGTCGCCGTAAGGTTGCGCGACGCCCTTGCCGTCGTCCGACGTCAATGAGGTGAGCCCGCCAGGGGCCGCCGCGACGATCCGCTTCAGGGATGTGCAAGGGCTAGGCGCATCGTCGGCATACGCACCGCCGGTCAGCAAAACGCCCAGCGACGCAGCGGCGAGCGCGGTGGCAAGCAATCGGGTTCTGTTCATGTCGGCGCGGTCCTTGAAGTCACTCGCAGGTACAAGCGCGGTAGCACGCTTCATACCCAGGAAGGCCGACTCCTCAAGACCGCGCTTCGGTCACCGTCATTACAATCCCGTACCGAATAGAGCCGCCAGCCCCTGCGCCGATCCGAAAATCCCCTTGGCATCGTGCCCGACACCATCGATCACAAACGTCCGATGCGTCGCCAATCCTTCGGGATGCCGCAACGCCATATAGCGCGTGTAAGCCAGGCCGCGCCCGAGCCGGTGTTCACCTTGCGTCAACGCGGCGCACGAGCGGTCGAGTGCCGGATGCTGCGGATCGCAATCCGCGCCGCCAAGCAGCACGGTCACGTCACGCTGCGCGTAACGCGCTTCGAGCGTGGCCGCTGAAGCCGCGTCGCGAGAGTAAGCGGGCAAATCCTCGAGCCCATACTTCCAGCGATTGAACGACGGACACCTCGCCCGATCGAATGCCGCAAACTCGCCGGACACAGCAGACGCAACCGGCCCAACCGGCCGCATTGCATCGAAGTACACATACGACGAAGGATTCGCGACCACATAGCGCAGCGCGATACCGCGCGCCGCGAGGGACGCCTCGTCTCGCGCTACCACTGCGTAGCGCTGCACGACCTGCGCGCCGCCCGAGTGTCCCGCGATCACCACCTCGGCGAGCGACGCGAACTGCTCGCGCGACGCCAGCGTGTCCACAATCGCGTCGAGCACATCGAACGAACTGATCGGCGCGGGACCTTCGGCGTTCTCGCCAGCCATCCAGCTCGTCCAGTCCCAATGCAACGTGGACGGCGGCAGTTCATGCGCGTCGACATCCGCGGTCGCGAGAAACTGCGGCACGATCAGCAGCGTATCGGCTACGCTGGCGCCGGCGAGTGCGCACGAACGCTGCGCGAGTTCGAAATACGTGTCGCCGTTGCGCAGGCGGCCATGAATCAGAATCACGGCGCGTTGGACATCGCGCGTCGGCGCGAGCCAATCGCCGTTGGAAAACACCGGCACCGTGCCGCTGCCGGCTCGCGTCGTGACGCTCAGATGCCGGCTCGCCACGACCGCGACCGGATGTTCATTCGGCGCGCGTTCGTCGTCTGTGATGAAAGGCTGGGTCATGCAATAGGCTCGTGGTCGATCAATGAGTGGCGGGTCTAGCCGCCGCGCCGCTCGACATGCGTCCGGCGCGCGTGAAGTACACCATCGCGAGCGACACGAAGCCGGCAAAAATCAGGTAAAACGCGGGCGTGAGGCTGCTGCCGGTCACGCGCGTCAAGCCGGTGATGGTGAGCGGCGCCATGCCGCCGAACAGCGTCACCGCAATGTTGTACGACAGCGCCACGCCCGCCGAACGGCTGCGCACGGGGAACAAGGTCGCGAGCATGCCGGGATGCGCGCCGGACATGGCGGCGAGGAACAGCGTCGCGATCATCTGCGCGATGAACAGGTGCCCCGGCGTCGGATTCGTCACGACGAAGTGATAAAGCGGATACACGCAGACCATCCACGCGATCACGATGGGATAGAACAGCCGGTATGCGCCATAACGATCGGCGAGCTTGCCGGACAGCGGAAACAGAAACAGATTCAGCACACCGGACACGAACGCGCCGAGCAACGCGGTGGACAACGGCAAATGCAATTGCCGTTCGACATACACCGAGAGATAGGAATGCCAGACATAATTTGTCGCCGCGCCGACGATAATCACACCCATCGCGCAAATCGCCGCGTCGCCGTTGTCGCGGAAGAACTGGCGGATCGTGACGCGCGGCGGTTTGTCCTTGTGTTCGAGCAGCCGCTCGAACTCCGGTGACTCGGCCACGCGATGCCGGATATAGAAGCCGAACGGCCCCGCCAGCGCGCCGAACAGAAACGGCAAACGCCAGCCCCACGCCACCAGTTGCTCATGCGTGAGCTGCGTGGTCAGCAGATAGCCGACGCCGGACGACAGCAGCAACGCGAACGCTTGCGCCGACATGTTGAAGCTGCCGTAAAACATCTTCTTGTGCGAGGGCGCGTACTCGACCAGCATCGCGGAAGCCGTCGCGAACTGTCCGCCCACGGATAGCCCTTGCAACAAGCGAGCAAGCACCACCAACAGCGGCGCAGCGATGCCGATGCTCGCATAGCCCGGCGTGAGACCCATCAGCAACGTGCTGGCCGCCATCGAAATGATCAGCAGCGAGAGCGCCTTGCGTCGCCCCGCGCGATCCGAGTAGATGCCGAGCAGAATGCCGCCGATCGGCCGCACGATAAAACCGACGGCAAACGTCGCAAGCGTCAGCATGATCGACACGAAGCCGCTGCCGCCGGGAAAGAACACTTGCGCGATGATCTTCGCGAAGTAGCCGTAGATCAGAAAGTCGAACCACTCGAGTCCATTGCCGAGCACGGAGGCGAAGATCGCGCGCCGCACCATCGACGGACTCAAGCTGTTCGGTGCATCGGCTCCAGCCGCGACACCGTCGCGCTGATTGAAGGCCGCTTCGCTCATTGCCCGCATCCCGAAGTGTTGAACATTGCTGACAACGCGCATACCGACGTCAACATGCGCGCACCGTCGTGCCCCACGCCCGGCACGATATGAAAGTGCTGCTTCAGGCCGTCTGGATGACGCGACTGGATATACCGGTAGTACGCTTCTGCGCGCGCCACGCGTTGCGGCCCTTGCGCTTCGGCTGCGCAGGTTCTGTCGAGCGCGCTCTGCTGCGGATCGTCATCAGCGCCGCCGACGAGGTAGTCGACCCGGCGCGACGCATAGATCGCTTCGAGTTGCGCGGGCGTGCGGTCGTCGAGATACGGCGGCCGGTTGTCCATGCCGTATTTCCATTGATTGAAGTCGGGACATTGCGCGACATCGAACGGCGCGGCAATACCTTGCGCGTCAGGCCGTTGCGCATCGAAATACGCATACGTGGACGGGCTCGCCACCAAGTAACGCACGTCGATGCCTTCGCCGGTCAACGCGGCGATATTACGCGCCGCGACGGCGTAACGCTGCACGACCTGGCCGCCGCCCGAATGCCCGGCGAACACCACATGCCGCAGATTGGGGAACAGCTTGCGATCGGCGAGACGCGCGACGATCGCATCGAGCACCTCGTACGAACTGATCGGCAGCGGCGCGCGCGCCGCTTCGCCGCCCATCCAGGCGTCGCCGGTCCAGCGCAGGAGATCGGCGGGCTCGTCGTGTACGCGCGTGTCGAGCGTGGCGAGGAACTGCGGCGCGATCAGCAGCGTAGCGTCGGGGTCCGCATGCGCGGCATCGCGAGCATTCTGTGCGGTGCGAAAGTACACGTCCGCATTGCGCAGCTTGCCGTGAATCACGATGACCGCGCGCGTCACCTGCGGCTGCGCAACGTTCCAATCCTTCGACAGATACAGCGGGAATTGCGCTTGCCCTTGCGGCGTGTCGAGCGTGAAGCGCGTGTTGGAGATCGTCGCCACCGGCTTCAGATGCGGCTCGTAAGCATGGACCGCGAACGCGGATTGCGCAAACGTCATCAGCACTGCCGCGCCTGTCGACATACACAACGCCGCAATACGTCGTGAACGATTCAAAGTCATGCAGCTTGCTCCTGATCGCCGTGCACAGTCTTGAACGCGGCGCATCGTCAAATCCGTCGTAGAGAAACCGAATACTCGGAACCGGAGGCGAATACCGACCGTCACACCGGCCTGGTTCGGACGGAATGCGATGGACGAGATCGTAGGAGCGGACATGGTAAATGTAAAATACCTGTTTCATGCACCATTCATATTTAGTATGTATGGCATCGAACCGGCCTTCATGTGCTGGTGAGGAGACGAAACACCATGGAGCTGCGGCATCTGCGTTACTTTCTGACGGTCGCCGAAGAAGGCCAGTTCACGCGCGCGGCAGAAAGGCTAGCCATGCAACAGCCGCCGCTCTCGCAGCAGATTCGAACGCTGGAAGAAGAGATCGGTTTCGAACTCTTTGTGCGCATGCCGCGCGGCGTCACCTTGACGCCGGCCGGTCAGGCCTTTGCGGAAGACGCGCAACGCTTGCTGAAAAATCTGCAGCAGTCCGTCGAAAGGGCGAGCCGGATTGCGCGTGGAGAACTCGGCACGATTTCCATCGGCCTGACCAGTTCCGCGTCGTTCCATCCATTCACGACCGAGGCGATCCGCGCGTTTCGCGCGGTCTGCCCCGAAGTCGCCGTGGACCTCGCCGAGTTCAACGCGGCGGAGATCATCGAGCGTCTGGCTGCGGGCCAGATTCAGGCGGCGTTTCTACGCAAGCCGGTCGACGCCCGCGAGGGCGTGGCGTTCGAGTTGCTGCTCGACGAACCGATGGTCGTGGTGTTGCCGGTGGGTCATCCGTTGCTCAAGGGCAGGAAGCGGCCGCAAGTGTCGCTGAAAGCGTTGGCGCACGAAGACTTCATTCTGGTCCGCCGTCCGGGCGCACCCGGCATGTATGCCGACATCCTCGCCGCTTGCCGGCAAGCGGGCTTCGTCCCGCGCATTGCCCGCGAAGTGCCGCGCATGGTGTCGGGCATCAACCTCGTGGCGGCGGGTCTGGGCGTGACCTTGGTGCCCGCTTCCATGCAGCGTTACGACCAGGTGGGCACCGTGTACTGCACGCTCGCGGACCCTTCGAAACTCAGCGCGCCGCTGCACCTTGCCTATCCCGCGGCACTGCACAACAGCGCGGCCACGCGCTTCATTCAACTGGTGAAGGAGCGCGCCGGCGCATGAATCCGTCAACCGGCACGGATTTTGCATTCTCGCCGTACCGGCTGAATAACCAACAGCCATCCATCGACGTCAAATACGCTACGCCATGTCAAACAGACAAGCCGCCGACAAGCCGGCCCGCCTTTCCTCAGGAATCGATGGAATCGACGACATCCTGGGAGGCGGTCTCACGCCCCATCGCATGTACCTTGTGGAAGGTGCGCCCGGTACAGGTAAAACTACCTTGGCCTTGCAATTCTTACTCAAGGGAGTCGAAGAGGGACAGAGAGGTTTGTACATCACGCTCTCCGAGACCCGCGCCGAACTGATCGCGGTAGCTGAAAGCCACGGCTGGGATATCAACGGCTTCAACATTCTCGAGCTGGTTTCGGACGAAGGTCTCGACCCGCAGTACGAGCAGACCGTGCTGCACCCGGCCGAGGTCGAACTTGGCGAGACGGTGCGCAACGTCATCCAGCAGGTCGAGGAACTGAAACCCTCGCGCATCGTGCTAGACAGTCTCTCCGAATTGCGTCTGCTGTCGCAGAACCCGCTGCGTTACCGGCGGCAGATTCTCGCGCTCAAGCGCTATTTCGCCACCCGAGAATGCACGGTGCTGCTGCTCGACGACAATTCTTCCGAGCCCGGTGACGTTCAACTGCACAGCATCGCGCACGGCGTGGTCAGTCTGGACAATCTGGTGCGCGACTATGGCGGCAACCGGCGGCGCACGCGCATCGCCAAAATGCGCGGCATCAAGTTCCGCGAGGGCTACCACGACCTGACGCTCGACACCGGCGGCATCCGCGTGTATCCGCGCCTTGTCGCGGCGGAACACCACGCGCAGTTCGAGACCGAGGCGGTCAGCACCGGCACGCAGGGACTCGACGCGTTGCTCGGCGGCGGTCTGATCCCCGGCACCAATGCGCTGATGATCGGCCCTTCGGGCGTCGGCAAGACCACTACGGTGGTGTCGTGCCTGATCGCCGCGCTCGAACGTGGCGAGCGCTGCGTCTACTACGTATTCGACGAGACCCTCGTCACGTTGACGATCCGCTGCGCGACGCTCGGCATGCATCTGGCGCCGCACGTCGAAAGCGGTCTGCTGACGCTGCGGCAGATCGATCCGGCGGAGATCTCGCCCGGTGAATTCGCCAGCGATGTCCGCCGCTCTGTCGAGCAGGACGGCGCGCGCTTTGTCGCGATAGACAGTCTGAACGCCTATCTGCAGGCAATGCCGGGCGAGCGCTATCTGCTGCTGCAAATGCACGAACTGCTCGGCTATCTGAACCAGCAAGGCGTGATCACGATGCTCGTGCTGGGGCAGCACGGCATCATCGGCGAGGTACAGACCGATATCGACATCAGCTACCTGAGCGACGTGGTGGTGCTGTTCCGCTACTTCGAACACCACGGCGAAGTGCTCACCGCCGTGACGGCCGTAAAGAGCCGCGCCAATGCTCACGAGCGCTCGATCCGCCAGTTCCGGCTCGGCAGCAATGGCGTGGAAGTCGGCGAGGCGTTGCGCGACTTCGAAGGTGTGCTCTCCGGACTGCCGGCTTATCGCGGCAGCACTACACTGCTCGGTGCGACGAACCGCGTCCTCGACACGTCCGGGCAGTAAGCCATGGAGCAACGCGTCCTTATTCTTGCGCCGTTTGGCCGCGACGCCGATGTGATTGCCGAAGTGCTGCACAAAGATCAACGCCTCTGCGTGGCATGCCGCGATGCCGACGCGCTCACCGCTGAACTCGACGCCGGTGCGGGCGCCGCGTTGATCGCAGAAGAAGCGCTCGCGGGCAACCATGCGGCCCGGTTGTTCGAATGGCTGGAACAGCAGCCCGCGTGGTCGGATTTCCCGTTTATTCTGCTCGCCGCCTCACGCGTCGGACATCGCTCGGAACGCGGCCTCGAAGTGCTCGAACGGCTCGGCAACGTTGTCGTGCTCGAACGTCCGCTGAATTCGGAGACGCTGCGGCGCGCGGTGGCCTCGTCGTTGCGGGCGCGCGCGCGGCAGTATGAATCGCGCCGCCATCTCGCCGAGCGGATCGAAGCGCAAGAAGCACTGGTGCAGTTGAACGACTCGCTGGAAAGCCGTATTGCCGAACGTACTCAGGAACTCGCCTCCGCCAACAACCGGCTGATGATGGAAATTCACGAGCGCGCCAAAGTCCAGGCGGTGCTCGTGCAATCGCAGAAAATGGAGGCGCTTGGGCAACTCACCGGCGGCATCGCGCACGACTTCAATAATCTGCTGAACGTCATCATGGTGAACGCCGAGCTGATCGCGCGAGTAACCAGCGACGAGCGCCTTCGCAGCATGGCCGCCACCGTCAAGCGCGCGACCGAGCGCGGCGCGAAACTAACGGGACAGTTGCTGACTTTCTCGCGCAACAGCAACCTCGATCTGAAAGCGGTGGACGTGGTGGCGCTGCTGCAAGGCATGCGCGACATCATTACGGTGTCGCTCGGATCGAGCATCCGTTATACGAACGAGTTCGAAGGCCAAGAGATGTGGACTCAGGCCGACGCCAATCAGCTCGAACTGGCCATTCTCAATCTCGCCATCAACGCGCGCGACGCCATGCCGGGCGGCGGCCAGCTCGGCATTCGCGTGAAGCAGCGCGAGGCGCCCGATCAGACACTCGCCGAAGGCCGCTACGTAGTGGTCGAAGTCGCCGATACCGGTTCGGGTGTGCCGCCCGATGTAGTGTCGCGCGTGTTCGATCCGTTCTTCACCACCAAGCCGATCGGCAAGGGAACGGGACTCGGCTTGAGCCAGGTCTACGGCATTGCGAGGCAGGCCGGCGGCACCGCGCGTCTGTTCAGCGAGGAAGGCGTGGGCACCACCGTCGAGCTCTGGCTGCCGTTGCGCGAACGCGTGGCGCCGCAGGCCGAAGCGGCGTCGAATGCGGAAGCGAACGTGATCGGCGAAAAACGCGTGCTGGTGGTCGAAGACGACAGCGAAGTGCGCGCCATGCTGGTTGAGTCGCTGAGAATGCTCGGCTACACGGTGACCGAAGCCGCCGACGGACGCGCGGGCCTGAACCGTTTGCAGGACGACAAACCGGACCTGCTGATGGTGGACTTCGCGATGCCCGGCATGAACGGAATCGACGTGATCGCCGAGGCGCGCAAGATGCGCGAGGATTTGCCCGTGATCCTGGCAACGGGCTATGCGGACGTGGACATCTCCGGGCTGGCGGTGAAGCGCTGCACGATTTTGCGCAAGCCTTTCCAGCTGGACGATCTGGCGCGGACGGTCAGGCTCGGGCTCGCGGCCTGAGTCACGCCGACGTAACGAACCTGCGCGCATGCCGATGCGCCCAGCCGTGCCGTATCGTCATAAAAAATTCCAGAATCAATAGTTTGCTAACGAATTTTTTAGAAATACAATACCGGCCATGTCGAATCTCGATGCCTTGCGCCGGACAGTCAGCAGCACGCTGGTCGTCGCCGCCCGAAAATGGCGGCGCACGAGCCACGGCGTGCTCGCGGCCTTCAATGTTTCCGAGGCGTGCGCCACGCCGCTCCTGACCGCCAGCCGGCTCGGCGCGGCCGTGCGCCAGGTCACGCTCGCCGATCACATCGGTATTGAAGGGCCTTCGCTCGTGCGGCTGCTCGATCAACTGTGCGCTGCGGGCCTGATGCGTCGCGACGAAGACCCCGAAGACCGGCGCGCGAAGACCGTGGTGCTCACCGAAGAAGGCCGCGCCGTCACCGCGAAAATGGAAGAAGAACTGGTCACGCTGCGGGCGCAAGCGTTGAAAGGCGTCTCGCGCAGCGACCTGGAAGCCACTTTGCGCGTGCTGGCCGCGTTCACGGCCGACGCCGGCGAGCACGCCGATCAGAGCAGCGATCACAGCGGCGATCCGGCGTAACGGTTGATGGTCTACCCTTCCCTTCGCGACTGGCTGTTCTCCGTCAAGACATTTGCCGCGGCGATGATCGCGCTCTACATCGGCCTCGCGCTCGAACTGCCGCGGCCTTATTGGGCGATGGCGACCGTCTACATCGTGTCGAATCCGTTTGTCGGCGCCACGCGTTCGAAGGCGCTCTATCGTGCGCTCGGCACCATGCTCGGCGCTTCGGCAGCCGTGCTGCTGGTGCCGCCCTTCGTCGAATCGCCGTATCTGTTCAGCGTAATCGTCGCGCTATGGACCGGCACGATGCTGTATCTGGCAGTGTCCGACCGCACCGCGCGCAGCTACGTGTTCCTGCTGGCCGGCTATACGATGCCGATTATCGCGCTGCCTTCGGTGACCAATCCGGGCGGCGTGTTCGACCTCGCGGTCAGCCGCACCGAGGAGATCACGCTGGGCATTGTCTGCGCGAGCATTGTTGGCAGCGCGCTGTTTCCGAGCCGGCTTGCACCGACGATCATCAATCAGACTGACGCATGGTTTCGCGACGCCGCGTTCTATGCAACCGAAACGCTTTCTGGACGAATTGCCGGTTCGGTCATTTCGGGTGCGCGGCAACGCATCGCGGCCACCATCAATGGCCTTGAATTGCTGCTCAGCCAGTTGGCCTACGATCACACGCGGCCCGACATATTGGCGCGCGCACACGAACTGCGCGGGCGCATGCAGTTGCTGCTGCCGATCATGTCGTCGCTCGCCGATCCGCT
Organism: Paraburkholderia sp. BL17N1; assembly: GCF_003634175.1. Lineage (NCBI taxonomy): Bacteria > Pseudomonadati > Pseudomonadota > Betaproteobacteria > Burkholderiales > Burkholderiaceae > Paraburkholderia > Paraburkholderia sp. BL17N1. The sequence goes on along the minus strand of NZ_RBIW01000002.1, from coordinate 1,771,563 downwards.
GATCGCGCTTTATAACAGCGGCCGGCAGACGTGGCCCGACGGGCTGGAGAGCCTGCTCGCCGATGTCATCAAATGGTTCAACGAGCCGATGCCCACCGTGAGCGAAGGCTATCACCCGGACCCGACGGCCGATGCATTGCGTGCGCGCATCGCGGCAATGCAGCCACCGCCGTCGGCGCTCGCGGGCTGGGATGGCGCGCTGCTCTCGAACGCGTTGTGGCGTATGAAACAGGTGATCGATGTCTGGCAGGACTGCCGCTCGCTGCGCATCATCATCACACGGGAGGAAGGCTCGTGGCGTCCACGCTTCCGTCATTGGCGGCTGGGCGGTACAGAGCGCTTCTACGATCGCGGCATCATGCTGTTCTCCACGGGCACGGCCGCGGCGGCCGTGGTTCTCGCGTGCAGTTTGTGGATCGGCTCGGGGTGGAACGACGGAGCGAGCGCAGTCACGCTCGCGGCCGTGGCATGCTGCTTCTTCGCCGCGCTCGACGAGCCCGCGCCGTTCATCTTCCGCTTTTTCGTGGCGACCGCCATCAGCGTGGTGGCGGCGGGCGTCTACCTGTTCGTCGTGCTGCCGCATGTGCATGACTTTCCCTTGCTGGTGATCATGTTCGCCGCGCCGTTCATCTTCGTCGGCACACTGATTCCGCGCCCGCAGTTCAACCTGGCCACGGTGCTGGTCGCCGTGAACACGGCCACTTTCATCAGCATTCAGGACGCCTACGACGCCAATTTTCTGGTCTTCCTGAACAGCAATCTCGCGGGCCTCGCCGGCTTGCTTTATGCGTATCTGTGGACGCGCGCGACACGCCCGTTCGGCGCCGAACTCACGGCGTCCCGCCTGTTGCGTTCGAGCTGGGCCGATGTGGCGCTCACGGCATCGACACGGCCGATCGAAGATCCCCGCAATCTCGCTGCGCGCATGCTCGACCGCCTGATGCAGTTGATCCCGCGACTCGCCGCGACCGACGACCGTCGTCATCCGTCGATCGAAAGCTTTCGCGATCTGCGCATTGGCCTCAACGCGCTCGATCTGCGCCGCCTGACCCCCAATCTGGGCGGCGACGCGCCGGCCGCGATCGATCACGTGCTCGACGACGTGCGTCAGTACTATGAAAGCTGCGTCGACCGCCGCAAGCGCGAGCCGGTGCCGGAGAGCCTGATGTCGTCGATCGACGCCGCCGTGGCGAGTGTCACCGCACAGGGCCTCGCCAACGCCGGCGCGCCGAGCCCAAGCGCGCAGACCTCGGCGCGCCGGTTGCGCGAAGCGCTGCACGCGCTGGTCGGCTTGCGTCTTTCGCTGTTTCCGGCCACGCTGACAACACCCACGCCGCCCGAACCGGAGGCCGCAGCCTGATGCGCTCATGCCGTTGGCCATTTCCTTTCCTCTTGCCCACCTCCCGCGATGATCGGTGAAATCGATATTTTCGGCGTGTTCGTGCCGGCCGTGCTCGTGCTGATGTTGGTCGCGTATCTGATCAACCTGGTCATTCGCACGGTGCTCGCGCGCGTCGGCTTTTACCGCTTCGTCTGGCATCGCTCCATCTTCGATCTTGGCATCTATGTGCTGGTGCTGGGCCTTGTCGTTGTCGTTTCACACAGACTAATAACGTGAAAAAAACCTGGTTCTCCGTCGGTCAAATTCTGCTGACCCTGATCGTCGTCGTCGCCGCGGCCCTCGTGCTGTGGAAACTGGTTGGCTATTACATGTTCGCGCCGTGGACTCGCGACGGACACGTGCGCGCCGACGTGATCCAGGTCGCACCGGACATCTCGGGACTGATTTCGTCGGTCGAGGTGGTGGACAACCAGCAGGTCAAGCAAGGCCAGGTGCTGTTCGTCATCGATCAAGCCCGCTACACGCTCGCGCTGCGCCAGGCGCAGGCGACCGCGCAACAACGCCGCGCCACGCTCGACCAGGCGCGCCGCGAAGACGCGCGCAACCGCAAGCTCGGCAACCTGGTCGCGGCGGAAGTGGCAGAAGAAAGCCGCTCGCGCGTCGAGGCTGGCGAAGCCGCGCTCGCCGATGCGAACGTGGCGATCGACACCGCGAAGCTGAATCTGCAACGCGCCACGATCACGAGCCCGGTCGACGGCTATCTGAACGACCGCGCGCCGCGCGTCGGCGAATATGTCGCGGCGGGGCGCGCGGTGGTCTCGGTGGTCGATATGCATTCGTTCCGTGTTGACGGGTATTTTGAGGAAACCAAGCTGGGTGGCATCGACATCGGCCAGCCGGTCGATATCAAGGTGATGGGCGAACCGGCGGTGTTGCGCGGACATGTGCAGAGTATCGTCGCCGCGATCGAGGATCGGGACCGCACGCAAGGTTCGAATCTGCTGCCGAATGTGAATCCGGCTTTCAGTTGGGTGCGTCTCGCGCAACGGATTCCAGTGCGTGTGGCGCTCGATGAAGTGCCCGCGGACTTCCGCATGATCGCGGGGCGGACGGCGACTGTGTCGGTGCGTGATCTGTCGCCTGTCGGGAAGAAGCATCCAGATGCGGGCGCGTCGGGGGCGGTGGCGGCTTCTTCATCCGCGTCGGCTACGTCTGCTGTTTCGACTGGCCCGGCTGGTTCGGCTGCACAGCCGGCGCCGGCGGCGGTCTCGTCATCGGGCGCCTCGCAATGAAGCTGTCGCGCACCCTGCCCTTATTGCCGTTGCTGCCATTGGCCGTTGCGCTCAATGGATGCATGAACGTCGGTCCCAACTACGCGTTGCCGCAACAGGCGTTGATCAACGCACCGCTCGCCAACACGCCGATCGAAGGCGCGGATACCTCGCTGACCACGCGCCAGAACGTGCCCCCCGTGTGGTGGAAACTGTACGACGATCCGGTACTGAACCGGCTCGTCGACGAAGCGCTGCAATCGAATACCGACTTGCGCGTCGCGGCGGCCAATCTCGCGCGTTCGCGTGAAGCGTTGGGCGTGGCGCAGGCGCAGGGCGGTTTTTCCGGCAAGAGTTCGGTGGCGATCGAACGCGCGCAGGAATCCGCCGAGCAATACCTGCTCACCGAAAAGCTGCCGGTCGTCAACGAAGGCGACATCGGCATCAGCATCTCGTATGAAATCGATCTGTTCGGCAAGCTGCGGCGCGGCGTGGAAGCGGCGCAAGCGGACACCGAGTCGGTACAAGCCGCGGCCGATCTCGCGCGAATCACCGTGGTGGCGGACGTGGTGCGCTCTTACGTGGAGCAATGTTCGGCCGCCGAGGAACTCAGGATCGCGCAACAATCGCTGGCGCTGCAGAAACAGCGCGTGGACGTCTCGCGCCGCCTGCGCGATGCAGGCCGCGGCAATCAACCCGACGTGACGCGTGGGCAGACCCAGGTCGATACGTTGTCGGCGGATATTCCGCGTTATACGGCGCGCCGCAAGATCGCGCAGTACCGGCTCGCGGCGCTGCTCGCGCGCGCGCCTTCGGATCTGCCGCCGGCCGTGCTCGCTTGCGACAGGCTGCCGCAACTCCGCCAGCCGGTTCCCGTCGGCGACGGCGCTGCGCTACTTAAACGCCGACCGGATGTGCGCGAGGCCGAGCGTCAATTGGCGGCATCCACGGCGCGGATCGGCGTCGCCACCGGGGCGCTGTATCCGACGGTGAGCATCGGGGCGTCGGCGGGGTTGACCGGCGTTCTGGAAGACCTCGGCACGTCGCCCACGGCGCGTTGGGGCTTCGGTCCGCTAATCAGTTGGCAGTTTCCCACGAACGGCGCGCGTGGGCGCGTGCGTGAAGCGCAGGCATCGAGCCAGGTGGCGTTGGCAAAGTTCGACGGTGTGGTATTGACCGCGTTGCGCGAAACTGAAACAAGTCTCGCGACCTATTCGTCGGATTACGCCCGCGCCGATGCGCTGCGTGCCGCGGTCAAGTCGGCGACAGAGTCGGCGGATGAAACGCATCGGCTGTATCGCGCGGGACGTGAGTCGTTTATTTCGGATCTGGATGCGACGCGCACGTTGACGTCCACGAAGTCTCAGGCTGCGGCCGCGGACGGCCAGGTGGCGATCGATCAGGTGAACCTGTTCCTCGCGCTCGGCGGCGGTTGGGAAGTTGATCCGCAGAACGCTTCTGTTTGTTCCAAGCCTGCGGTCGCGGTGCCGGTCAAGGCGACGCCAACGGCTGCGGCAACGAAAGCGCCTTAAACGCCCTTGATCTGATTGTCCAATGCGGACCCCTCATCAGGCGACCGCCTTGGACAACCCCGCTTGCCGATCTGTCTAGCGCGGCGACACCACTTCACACGCACACTCACGCGCGCGCACATTCCGCACTTCCGTCTTCGAATCGCGAGCGATCCGCGCGACCAACATCTTCCGCACGCGCGTAGCCGCGCATGAAAATATTGAGGGCCGCAAAGCGATGCTCCGGCCATGCACACACGTCTGGTGGCGACGCGCGCTCAGTTTACGAATTATTTTTGATTGCCTTTCTTTTGCCTTTCAATTCAGGTTAAATACACGTCACCAACCACTCATTACGGGGACATGTATGTCGCAATTCATGAAAAGCGCAGCCACGCTCGGCGGCTGCATCGGCATCTTTACGGCGGTCGTCGCCGTGGTGGAATTGCTGGCAGGTTGAGCGTGCGCAGCAGACTCTTTCGTTAGGGGTGAACGCGAAACTCGTCGGCGGCGTTATGCGGGGCGGCGCTTTGCCGCCGCCTGGTGGATTGCCGCCCGCACCCTCGGATAGGTGCCGCAACGGCACACGATGTGCGACATTGCCCTGTCGATGTCCGCGTCGGTCGGCTTGGGAATGTGCTTGAGCAGCGCGCAGGCCGCCATCAATTGTGCGCTCTGGCAATAGCCGCACTGCACCACGTCGAGATCGATCCACGCAGCCTTCAACGCTTGTGCTTCCGGACCCTGCAAACCCTCAATGGTCGTGATCTTCTGCGTGTGCAGGCTCGACATGAGCGTCTGACAGGCGAAGTTCGGTTCGCCGTCCACATGGATCGTACAGGTGCCGCAAATACCCACGCCACAGCCGAACTTGGTGCCCGTCATGCCGAGCTCGCAACGCAGCACCCACAGAAGCGGCATGTCCGGCTCGCTCTGTACCGCCACTGCCCGGCCGTTGATGTTCAGCGATCCCATGACTGTCTCCCTGTGTTCTTGAATTCGGCCTGCTTCACGCCAGTTTCAACGGCAGCGAGCGCAAGCGCTGGCCCGTCAGCTTGAACACCGCATTAGCCACCGCCGGCGCGACCGGCGGCACGCCCGCTTCACCCACGCCTTGCGGATGCATCTGGCTCGGTATGATGTCCGTGTCGATCACCGGGCAATCGTCCATTCGCACCACCGGGAAATCCAGAAAGTTTTTTTGCTGCACCTGGCCGTCGACGAGTGTGATGTCGTCCTGCAACGCGGTGGAGAGACCGAAGACGACCGCGCTCTCCATCTGCTGCCGGATCAGATTCGGATTGACCGGCATGCCGCAATCAATCACGCAGATCACCCGATGCACCCGAATCTTCTTACCCGGCCCGATCGACACCTCCGCGACCTGCGCGACCACGCTGCCGAACGCCTCGTGCAACGCGACGCCACGCGCACGCGGCGCTCCGTCGGCGGCATGCGCTAGCGGATGCTCCCAGTCCGACAACGCCGCCACGCGCTTTAACACCGCCAGATGCCGCGGATGCTGCTCGAGCAGCGCGGCGCGAAATACCATCGGATCCTTGCCGGTCGCTACCGCAAGTTCGTCGGTAAAGCCCTCGGTGAAGAACGCCTGATGCGAGTGACCCACCGAACGCCAGAACCCGACCGGCACCGGCAATTCGACAATCTTGTGCGCGACGCGCGCAGCCGGCCATTCGTAGGGCTGATCGAAGGCGCCTTCGCAGGTGGTTTTATCGATGGGAAGACGCGGCGCGCCGTAGTAGCGCGCGAGCGCTTCCGGCACGATCGCCTGACTTGCCGACGTGGCCTGCCATGCCACCAGTTTGCCGTCGTTGTCGAAACCGGCCTTCAGCCGCGACAGACACGCCGGACGATAGAAGTCGTGGGTGAAATCCTGCGCTCGCGACCAGAGCGTTTGCACCGGACGGCCCCCGCCTTCGCGCGCGATCGCCGCGGCCTGAGCGATGAAATCCAGCTCCAGACGCCGGCCGAACGCGCCGCCGAGCAGAAGCGTTTGCACGTCGACTTTATCCTCGTCGAGTTCCAGCACTTTTGCCACATGGTGCCGCGCGAGGCCGGGCATCTGCGTGGAGACCCAGACCGTGGCTGTGCCGTCCGCGACCTGCACGGTGCAGTTGAGCGGTTCCACCGCGCCGTGCGCGAGATACGGCGCACGATATTCCGCGCTGACGGTGCGCGCCGCGCGGGTCATGGCAGCATCGACGTCGCCGAGGCGGTAATAGGCGTGGCCGTCGCTGTCGTCGAGTGCTTGCGCGAGGCGGCGGTCCACGTCCGCGTTCGACAACTTCGCCGCCGGGCCGTCGTGCCAGGTCGCGTCGATGGCGGCGACTGCGTTCATCGCGCGGAACGGGTTGTCGGCGATCACGGCGACGCCGCCGGTCCCGCCGCTGTACGGCGCGACGGCGAACGCCTTGAGGAAGCCCGGCATTTTGCGGGCGGCCGTCGCGTCGAACTTCGCCACCGTGCCGCCGAGCGTCGGACACATTACGACACTCGCGTAGAGCAGGCCGTCGGGCAGCACGTCGATGCCGAAGCGCGCCGTACCGTTGATCTTCGACGCTGCTTCGATACGGCGCAGCGGTTTGCCGATCAGTTTGAAGTCGGCGGGATCTTTCAGCGTTACCTTGCGCGGCAGCGGCTGCTGCGCGGCCATCGACGACAATTCGCCGAAGCTCGCTTTATGCCCCGACGGGTGCAGCACCTGACCGCCTTCAGCGCGGCACTCACCGGGCGGCACTTTCCATTGCGCGGCCGCCGCGCCGATCAGCATGGCGCGGGCCGACGCGCCGGCTTCGCGCATGGGCGTCCATAAATCGTTGATGCTCGACGAACCGCCCGTCATCATCGTGCCGGCTTCGCGCACCAGCTTGCGGGTCATCCAGACGGTGGCGCGCTTGACGGTACTGTCGTTGTCGGGGCGAAACGGCAAGTCGTCGATGATGCTTTGCACGCTGTTGTAGATCCTGTCGATGGGCGAGTCTTCGACGTGCACCCGCGACCAGTCGGCGTCCAGTTCTTCGGCAAGCAGCATGGCGAGGCCGGTATGGATGCCCTGCCCCATTTCCGCCTTGCACATCATGATCGTCACGCTGTTATCGGCGGCAATCTTGACCCAGCCGTTGAGCGCCACTTGCGTGCCTTGCGCCGGCAGCGGCATGGACGTGGTCAAACGCTGTCCTGGCGGCAGCACCGACCAGCCGACCAGCAACGCGCCGACCGCGCCGGCGCCGCCGAGCAGAAAGGTTCTGCGTTTCAACATGGCATGGTTCGATCAGCTTGCACGATGGCTGGAAAGCTGTGAGAGCGCGGGTCGGCGCCTGGGCGTTGTTCCTCGGAATAGTAATAAGACGGGCCACGGATGTGGGAGTTAAATGCGTGGGTTCAAGTCAGTGCGGCTTGGGGCGGGGGATGGGGAGGATGGTGGGGATGGGGGGTTGTCGTGGGGTGTTTCATTAAATGGGGGTGAGCAGGACGAAGTGGATTAGCCAGCGCGTCCTATTTGCGACGTTATCGGATTTCTGATCTGACTCAAATGTAGGCTGCGCGGAGCACGCAATGCTGTGAGTTCAGCGCAAAAATAGCAACTTCATCACATTCTGCCGACCACCCTCTCATACAAATTTTTGTATAATCGTAAATGACCGATGCGAAGTCACTCAAGTTCTGCGGTAGCTCACTGGACGACTTGCGCGAGTTCCCGCTCTCGGCGCGACGCGAGGCCGGCCATCAACTCGATCAGGTCCAGCGCGGTCGTGATCCCGACGACTGGAAACCCATGAATACGATAGGCCCAGGTACACGGGAAATTCGGATTCGCGACGCAAACGGTGCATTCCGGATCATTTACGTCGCAAAATTTGAAGACGCGATCTACGTGCTGCATTGCTTCCAGAAAAAGACGCAAAAGATCAGCAAAACGGATCTGGATCTCGCCGCCCAGCGCTACCGCGAAATGAAAGAGGTTAAGGCATGAGCAATCGAACATTTTCGAGCGTCTGGGACGCTATCGAAGACACGCCCGAGCAGGCGGAGAACATGAAGCTTCGCTCGGTGCTGATGATGGCGATCAAAGACCATATCGCCCGCACCGGCATGAGTCAGGCGGAAGCGGCCAAGTGCTTCTGCGTCACCCAGCCGCGCGTGTCCGATCTCATGCGCGGCAAGATCAATCTGTTCGCGCTCGACGCGTTGGTCAACATGGCGGTCGCGGCGGATATGCGTATCGAGATGCGCGTGCTGGACGGCCCCTCGAAACGCAGCCCAAGCGCCTCCGGCGATAAATCGGCAGCGCGCAAGAAGCCTGCTGCAGCCGCAAAAAAAACGGCAGCTGCAAAGAAGCCGGCCACAAAGGCGCCCGCACGGCGCAGCAAGCTCGGCGCCGCCGTTGCCGCGCAGATGCGCTGATAGACAGCTCACGCGCCACATCAGTAGAAAACAGATGCGACGGCCTCGCGCCACCGCACCCCCCTTCCACCTCACCGCCGGTTCGACCCCGACACGACATCGATCCAAACGGCCAGCACGAGAATGCTGCCCTTCACAATCATCTGCCAATAAGCGTCGACGTCGAGCATCGACATGCCGTTGTCCAGGCTCGCCATCACCAGCGCGCCGATCAGTGCGCCGTAGACCGTGCCGGAACCGCCACGCATCGACGTCCCGCCGATAAAGCACGCAGCAATCGCATCGAGTTCGCCCATCGATCCCGCCGACGGCGAGCCCGCCGCCAACCGCGCCGTGTTCACGATGCCGCCGAACGCGCACATCAGCCCCATCAGCGCGAAGATCGCCAGTTTCACGCGATTGGTGTTGACACCCGAGAGCCGCGTCGCTTCGAGGTTCGAACCGACCGCGTAGATACGTCGCCCGAACACGGTCTGCGTGGCAATCCACGTGAAGATACCCAGCAACGCGAGCAGCAACAGCACCGGCACCGGAATACCGCCATACCGATCGAGCGTGGCAACGAAACCGGCGAGTATCACACCCGCGCCGACCACCTTCACCACGTCCTGCCAGACCGGCACCACGCGCAACTGATAACGCTCGCGATTGCGGCGCTGCCGTATCGTCAGAAAGGCGAGCAGCAGAAAAAGCACCACCGCGAGCGTATCGCCAGCGAGCCGCGGCAAATACCCTTGGCCGACAAACACGAAACTGTCCGACACCGGCGCGATCGTCGATCCACCGGTCACGCCGAGCAGAATGCCGCGATACGCAAGCATGCCGCCGAGCCCGACAATGAACGAAGGCACACGCCGATAGGTGGACCACCATCCGTTGAACATGCCGACCAGCACGCCGAGCAGCATCACTACGGGCAACGTGACGCCGATCGGCCAGTGCCGGTTGACGTCGAGTATCGCCGCCACGCCGCCGAGCAAACCGAGCAGCGATCCGACCGACAGATCGATCTCGCCGGCAATGATCACGAACACCATGCCGCACGCAAGCATGCCGGTAATCGACATCTGCCGCAGCAGGTTCGACAGATTGCGCGGCGTGACGAACGCGCCGTGCGTGAGCATCGAAAAGAAAATCCAGATCGCGGCCACGGCAATCAGCAGCGCGAGAATCTTGTAGCGCGCGAACAATTGCTGAATGCGCTGCGGACCGGCAAATGCGCCTCGCGGCGCGGCTTCGTCGGCGCGTTGGGAAGTAACGTCGGGCGTCATGCGGCACTCGCTGCGGTTGGGTTCGTGGATCGCTGCACGGGACGGATCGCGGCGCTGAGAATGTCCTCTTGCGTGAGGCCGTCGTTGATGAAATCGCCTCGCAACTCGCCTTCACCGATCACCAGCACGCGATCGCTGATGCCGAGCACTTCGGGTAATTCGGAGGACACCATCACGATCGACATGCCGCGCTGCGCCAGTTGAAAGATCAGCTTGTAGATTTCATATTTCGCGCCGACGTCGACGCCGCGCGTGGGTTCGTCGAGAATCAGCACCTTCGGATTGGTCAGCAACATGCGTGTCAGCACGGCCTTTTGCTGATTGCCGCCCGACAGACTCGCAATCGACAACATGGGATGCGCGGCGCGCACTGAAAGCCGCTTCATCTCCGTATGAATCGTATCGAGTTCGGCTGCGGAGTCGATCCGCCCACCCGATGCGAAGCGCTGCAACACCGCGAGCGTAATGTTATGGCCGACGCTCAGCCCCGGCACGATGCCGTGGCGCTTGCGATCTTCCGGCACCATGCCGATGCCTGCGCGAATCGCATCGACGGGTGCGCGAATCTTCAGCGGCTTGCCGTCCATCACAACGGTCGCCTCGCTCACGCCCGGATACGCGCCGAAGATCGCCTGCATCAACTCCGTGCGCCCCGCACCGACGAGACCGGCCACACCGAGAATCTCGCCATGCCGCAGCGCGAACGACACATCGTTCACACGCTTGCGGCGCGGATTGGTCACGTCGAAACAGGTGACGTGGCGCGCCTCGAAGATCACGTCGCCAATCGGATGCGGCTCGCGTGGAAACAGGTTCTTGATTTCGCGGCCTACCATCAACGAGATGATGCGGTCGGTGGTGAGCGCGCGCATTGGCTCGGTCGCGACATGACGTCCGTCGCGAATCACGCTGATCGTGTCGCACACGGCCGCCACTTCATCGAGCTTGTGCGAGATGTACACGCAGGCCACGCCACGCCGCTTCAGATCGCGCACAATGTCGAGCAGAATCCGGATCTCGGAAGAAGTCAGCGAAGAAGACGGCTCATCGAGAATCAGCAGCTTGGCGCGCTTGTTCAGCGCCTTCGCAATTTCGATCAACTGTTGATGGCCGCCGCCATAGTTCATCACCGGCTGTGCGGCGTTGATTCCGCTGATGCCGAGTTCGCGCAGCAGTTCGTCGGCGCGCTGGTACATCGCGGCGTAATTCATGCGGCCGCCGGGCAGCGTGATTTCATTGCCGAGAAAGATGTTCTCCGCCACCGACAACTCCGGCACCAGCATCAACTCCTGGTGAATGATGATGATGCCGGCGCGTTCGGTATCGCGCACGCTAGCGGCTTTCAGCGGCTCGCCTTCCCAGATGATTTCGCCGTCCCACGTGCCCCACGGATACACGCCCGAGAGCACTTTCATCAGCGTCGATTTGCCCGCGCCGTTCTCGCCGCACAGGCCCACGCATTCGCCGGGCGCGACCGTGAGGTCGATGCCGTCGAGCGCCTTCACGCCGGAAAACGCCTTGACGATGCCGCGCATCGTCATGAGAGCTTGCGTCATTCGCTATGCCTCGCTGCAAGGCGCGCGACGGCGCCGACGCGCATGACACGCATCGAGGTCCGCCGCGCACACGTTACGCTCATTGGCTCGCGAGCTGGGCCTGGCTATAGAAGCCGTCCTTGACGACTACATCGACATTGCTCTTGGTGAGCAACGTGGGTTGCAGGAGCACCGTGTCGACTTTCTTCTTGCCGTTGTCGTATTGCGAGTTAAAGGCGGGTTTTTCGCCCTTTGCAAGCGCCACGGAGAGCTTGGCCGCTTCGCCGGCAATCAGTTTCAGCGGCTTGTAGACGGTCATGGTCTGCGTGCCGGCAATCACACGTTTCACGGCCGCGAGGTCCGCGTCCTGGCCCGATACCGGCACTTTGCCCGCCATGTGTTGCGCGGCGAGCGCCTGGATCGCACCGCCCGCAGTGCCGTCGTTCGAGGCGACGATCGCGTCGATCTTGTTGTTATTCGCCGTCAGCGCATCTTCGACAATGCGCAGCGCCGTGGACGCGCTCCATTCCGGCACCCACTGCTGACCGACTACTTTGATGTCGCCTTTATCGATGGCAGGCTTCAGTACCTTGAGCTGACCGGCGCGCAACATCTTGGCGTTGTTGTCGGTCGGCGCGCCGCCGAGCAGGAAGTAGTTGCCCTTCGGCTGCGCGTTGTACACGCCTTGCGCCTGCAATTCGCCGACTTTCTCGTTATCGAACGAGATATAGGCGTCGACATCGGCGTCGAGAATCAGGCGGTCATATGAAACCACCTTGATGCCCGCTTTTTTTGCTTCGGCGACTACGTTGCCTAGCGTCTTCGAATTGAACGGCACAATCACGATGACATCGACGCCGCGCGAGATCAGGTTTTCGATCTGCGAGATCTGCCGCTCTTCGCTCGCATCGGCGGATTGCACCGACACTTTCGCGCCGAGTTTTTCCGCTGCGGCGACGAAATAGTCACGATCGCGCGACCAGCGCTCGACGCGCAGATCGTCGATACAGAAGCCAATTTCCGGGTGATCCTTGCTTGCATGCGCGAGCGGCGCGGCAAGCGACAGGCTGGCGAGCACCGCTCCACATACGAGCGAACTCAATACGTTACGACGCGTTGCGAATTTCATCTCTGTCTCCTTCTTCTGATAGCCGGAATACCGGATTGGACGGTTTGCGCTGCGAGCCACAAGACCGGACAAGCGACAACCCAAAGCTTCCTGTTTCGCGCGGTCGACGTGGCCGCGCGATATTTTTAGTTAGTGTTGCGACATCTCGATGCACTGCTTCCTGAAACGCTGATCAACGTCCGCTGTAAATCGCCTGATTCACGATGTTTTCCATCAACTCCTGATGGCCGCTTGCGTGCTGCGGGTTCAGACCGCGCGCCATTGCGTCCTCTGCCAGCGTGGAGAGCGAATAATCGCCGGAAGAAATCTTGCGGCCGAACTCCGCATCCCAGCCCGCGTAGCGCTGACGTTTGAATTGATCGAGCCGATCGTTTTCGATCAGTACCGCCGCGCGCTCGACGGCGAGCGCGAGGTTATCGATCGCACCAATGTGACCGTAGAACAGATCTTCCGGATCGACGCTTTGGCGCCGTACTTTCGAATCGAAATTCATGCCGCCGGTTGTGAAACCGCCGTGCTTGAGAATTTCGTAGAAGGCGAGCGTCAGTTCTTCCACACTATTTGGGAATTGATCCGTATCCCAGCCGTTTTGCGGATCGCCGCGATTCGCATCGACGCTGCCGAAAATACCCAGCGCGTAGGCCGTGGCGATCTCGTGATGAAACGAGTGGCCCGCGAGCGTCGCATGATTAGCCTCGATGTTCACGCGAATCTCTTTGTCGAGGCCATGCTGCAGCAAAAAACCATGCACGGTCGCGACGTCGTAATCGTATTGATGCTTGGTCGGTTCCTGCGGCTTGGGTTCAATCAGCAGCGAGCCTTTGAAGCCGATCTTGTGCGCATGGTCGACGACCATATGCAGAAAGCGGGCGAGTTGATCGCGTTCACGCACGAGGTCGGTATTCAGCAAGGTATCGTAACCCTCGCGGCCGCCCCACAGCACATAATTATCGCCGCCGAGTCGTTGCGTCGCATCGAGCGCGTGGCGCACTTGTGTCGCCGCAAACGCGAACACCTCCGGATCGGGACTGGTCGCGGCGCCGGCCGCATAACGGGGATGCGAGAACAGATTGGCCGTGCCCCATAGCAGCTTGATGCCCGTGCTTTCCTGCTTGCGCGCCAGATAGTCGGCAATGCGCAAGAAGTTTTCGCTGTATTCCTTCAGGCTCGACCCCTCGGGCGAGACGTCGGTATCGTGAAACGTGTAGTACGGCGTGCCGAGCTTCGAAAAGAACTCGAATGCGGAATCCGCTTTCTGCTGCGCGCGCTCCATCGCGTCGCCCGCTTGCTGCCAGGGACGTCGAAACGTGCCTTGCCCGAAAATATCCACACCCGGCCAGACGAACGTATGCCAGTAACATACGGCAATGCGCAGATGTTCTTCGAGCGTCTTTCCGAGTACCTTTTTGCTTTTATCGTAGTGGCGGTACGCAAGCGGATTATCCGACTGAGGGCCTTCGTAGCGGATCTCGGGAATGTGTTCGAAGTAAGACATCAGCGTCTCCAGTTTATGGTGCACCGCAACCCGTGCGACGTCGCCGCGCCGGTTGACAAGGTGACGCCATGCTGCCGCTTGCACGATGCGTCGGCAATTGCGAAATTGCACAGCGTGCTTGATGTTTCTTACCGCCCATGATTTTGTTTCGCACCGGCGCGCGATTCGGGGCCTAGAATAACCAGACGCTTAAAACCGGTGCCGTTCAAACTAAGCATCTAACAGGAGACGAAGGCGTGACGGGCCATTGGCCCGCGCGCCGCTCACCGCCATGACCCGTCCGCAAACGCCACAGACGACCCATCGGATCGCACTGCTGTTCAACGCGAACAAGGTCTACGACCGCGAGATCATTACCGGCATCGGCAACTACCTGCTGTCCACGCGCGTGGCGTGGGACCTGTTCCTCGAAGAAGATTTTCGCTGCCGGCTGACGGGCATCGAACGCTTCGACGGCGACGGCATCATCGCGGATTTCGACGATCCCGCCGTGGGCGAAGCGCTGCGCGATTGTCCGTTGCCAGTGGTCGCCGTGGGTTCGTCGTTCGAAGATCCGGCGCACTATCCTCCGGATTTACCCTATATCGCCACCGACAACAGCAAGCTCGTCTCGCTCGCCTACACGCATTTGATCGGCGCGGGTCTCGAACACTTCGCGCTGTACAGCTTGCCGCAGGCGCAAGAGAACCGCTGGGCGCAACAGCGCGAACTCGCGTTCGCTCATTTGCGCAGCGCGGATGGACATAGCGCGGAGCAGATCGATGGCGAGATCTATCGCGGGCTTTCGACCAGCGCGCCCTCATGGAACCAGGCAACCGAGCAACTCACCGCGTGGCTGCGGGATTTGCCGAAGCCGGTCGGCATCATCGCCGTGACCGATGCGCGTGCGCGGCATCTGCTTCAGGCGTGTTTGATCGCCGGCATTCCGGTGCCCGAAGAAGTCGCGATCATCGGCATCGACAATGATCCGTTGACGCGCACGTTGACGCGTATTCCGCTTTCTTCGGTGATTCAGGGCACTGAGGAAATGGGCCGCACCGCGGCTCACCTCTTGCATCAGATGCTGCGTGGTGCGCGCTTTCCCGGGCGGCGCATTCTCGTTCCGCCTGTCGGCATCAACGTGCTCGAATCGACGAAGCACGAACCGCTGGCGAGTCCGTATGTGATGCGAGCGCGGCACTTCATTCGACAGTACGCGTGCCAGGGCATTCGCACCGAACAGGTTGCCGACTATGTGGGCGTGTCGCGTTCGTCGCTCGAAGAGTACTTTCGGCGCGAACGGCAGTGCACCGTGCACCAGGAAATTTTGCGTCATAAACTCGATGTCGCGAAAGCACTGCTGGCAAAGCGCGATGCGTCGAGCGCGGAAGTGGCGATCCGTTGCGGCTTTACGTCGCTGCAATACATGTACGCGGTCTTTCGGCGTGAACTCGGCTGTACGCCGCGTGAATACCAGGAGCAGGCGAATTCGACGTCCGCGCCGGGCTGAGCATGCCTATTCTCTTTTTTTCTCACTGACGACATGATCAGCATCGCACAACTTTCTTCCGAGCCGTGGGGCACATTGCGCGGTGGCGATTCCGTTCGACTCTTCACGTTGCGCAATGCGCACGGTATGAAGGTCGCCATCAGCGATCTGGGCGCGACGCTGGTCTCGTGGCATGCGCCGGATCGCGCCGGCGTGCTCGGCGATATCCTGCTCGGTCACGACACGCCCGCCGACTATGTGGCGGCCACCACTTATATGGGCGGCCTGATAGGCCGCTGGGCGAACCGCATTGCCGATGCGCGCTTCACGCTCGATGGCATCGAGTACACGCTCGACCGCAATGAAGGCGCGAATCTGCTGCATGGCGGCACGGTGGGTTTTCATCGCGCGCTGTGGGACGTGAGCGAGGACAACGGCGCGTTGCTCATGCGGCTGGAGTCGCCCGAAGGCGACGCCGGTTTTCCCGGCAACGTGACCACGCAGGTGCGCTACTCGCTCGACGACGACGGCACGCTGACCATCGCCTATGAAGCGATCACCGATGCCGCGACGCCGCTCAATCTGACGAGCCATCCGTATTTCAATCTCACGGGCCGGCCGGGGGCCGACATTCGCGGCCACGTGTTGTCGATCGATGCCGACCGCTTCTTTGAAGTCGATGCCGCGATGATTCCGTGCAAGCTCGCGGAAGTGGCAGGCAATGCCTTCGATTTCCGGCAGAGCGCGCCGATCGGCGCGCGGCTCGACTGGCCGCACGCGCAGTTGGCGACCGCCGGCGGCTTCGATCATTGCTACGTGCTGCACGATGCACGCGACGCCGGCAAGAACGGCGCCACTCCGCCGGTGCGGCAGGTTGCCTGCGCTTACGATCCCGGCAGCGGACGCGAATTGACCGTCTCGACCGATCAACGCGGCTTACAGTTTTATAGCGGCAACTGGTTAAAAGGCGACACAGGACGCGGCGGCGTTGCGTATCAAGCACATGCCGGTTTGTGCCTCGAAGCGGGCGGCTTTCCGAACCAGGTCAACATGGCTGAGCAGGACGAAGTGATCGTGCGAGCCGGCAGCACATATCGGCAAGTGACTGCATACCGTGTCGATGTACGCCAAGGCGTCTGACGCGATTGTTCACCTATTACGAACGACATTACATCACGCCGACTTACTGTTTGTGGCAACACTGAATTACCGTATCAGGGGTTTCCCCTAGACCCCGCCCTTCCTAGAATCCGTGCGTGGCGCCGAGATTGTTGCGGCGCCCAATAAAATATTCTCGGAGGGAAGCATCATGAAATCGCTTATCAAGGCAGTGGCACTAGTTGCGGTGTTCGCAGCGCCGGTGGCATCGTTCGCGCAATCCGAGCAGCCGGTCACGCGCGCCGAGGTCAAAGCGCAATTGAAGCAGCTCGAACAGGCCGGCTATAACCCCGCGGTCGCAACCGACTCCACCTACCCCGCTGACATTCAAGCGGCCGAAGCTCGCGTGGCCGCGCAAAACAGTGGAGCGACGGGATATGGTCCTTCCACGACTGGCTCGTCCGAAACCGGCTCCGGCGTTCCTGCTGGAAATCCGAATCTGCAAGGTCAGTAGGACGCAATCTGCTCCAGGCAATTCGATGCGAGCGCGTGGTTCAGGCATGCGCTCGCGTTTGTGCGTGGAATGCGTGACCATGACAGCGCGACGGCTTATAGCGCTCGCTCCGGTGGAGTTTCAGGGGTAGGTTATTGTGGTCGTTCTGAGGCTGCTGGTGAAGGAGGCGCATGCGATTGTGCATGGCGCCTCGCTTCGTCGATGCTTTTGATTCACCGCTATCCGTCGATCAGTGCCGCACGGCGACCGCTTGCTGCGTTTGCGTTTTTACGATCGACGCGGTTTTCGTGGGCGTTCTTTTTCGCTTGGCGACGTTGGCGGTGGGTTGCGATCCGCTCGCGAGCTTGGATGCTTCGGCAAGAAGACGCGTTGCGTGGCTGGCCGTCAGACGCGCTTGAGAGACGCCCTTTGCATCGAGTGCGATCACCTGGAAAAGCTCGCGATCGTTTTCGAGGTCTTGCTGATATTGCTCCGCAGTGTCGACGAGTAGTTCAAGCATAATCTGGCGGCGGCGTCTTTCGTCACTCGTAATGGGAGGATTCCTACATATCGAGGACGCGAGTGTAACCAGCGTATTCAGTTGGCTCAATTGCCGATCGCAGAAGTCGAATGCAGATAAGGCGAGTTTTTCGTACTGGAGTGCGTCGACAGGTGGGCGTGAAGCGGGTTGACTCTTAATGGGCTTGGTCATTTTGCGATCTCCCTGATGCTTGCTCAGATCGCCCGACACTCTCTTTGGGAAGGGTGAGCGGGCACGTAGCGGGATTGGAAGACCGGGATACAAACAAACCGGCGAGCCTTGCGGCTCCCCCACTACAGCCCGCCCATTGGAATATAGACGTGCAGCAGCAGACGCACGACCCGCTGGGCGGGTGTGCGGTTTGTATCACTGGCTTCCAAACCAGGTCGCCGGGTGTTTCCCGACGGCGAGGTGATTATAAATCAGGCGGGATTATGAGAGGGTAACTGTGCAGGCTAAAGGCTCGGTTTTGGACGATTGCACAGGTTAATGATGTACGCAGGCTTGTGCGCGCAGACGCCGGTTGCGTTGCACTAAGCGGACTGTCGCCGAGCGCGCCATACATTTCCCGATGTCTGGTCCGTGCGACCTATACGACGATGGCTGATATTCTAAAATCTATCAGTAGTCCCATTGCACCGGCACGAAATGGAAGCGTTCACCCTTCTTTGCAATGTGACCAATAGACGGGAACGCGACATGCGCGGCGGCCAGCAGAGCGCCCGTTTCAGCGGCTTCGTTGAGCAGCGCGATACGCACATCCGCAGCCACCTCAGGCTCGTGCTCGAAGCCATTTTGCCATCGGGGATTGTCGAAGTTGACTTCGAAAATCGCGTCGCCTACGAACGTCAGCTTCTCGCCGTTTGATGCGATGTCCACGACGCAGTGCCCCGGGGTGTGTCCGCCCGTCACGCGGGCCGACACGCCCGCTGCGACTTCCACGGTCTGATCGAACCGCACAATGTTTTCGCCATAGAGCTCGACGAACTTTGCAGCAGCCTTGCGGAGTGCGGGAGGAACCGTTTCCGGCATCACCGTCTTGCTGAAGTCCGGATTTTTCCAGAACTCCACTTCCGCAGCCGACACGTGAATGCGCACGTCCGGACGCAGCTTGGCCTTGACGCCATCAACGTTCAGGCCGCCGACGTGATCCATATGCATATGCGTAACGACAATGTCGGTGATCGCAGCCAGGTCGATGCCAGCCGATTCCAGGCGCATCACCGACCGGCCGGCGCGCGAGAAGTATTCGAAACCGTCACCCACGCCCGAGTCGATCATGATCAGGCGTTCGCCGCTGCGCACGAGCGCGATATTCAGCGCCCAGTCGTACATGTCACGTTGCAGGAAACGACCATCGAACCATTCGTTGCGGTCCGCTTCGCTCACGTTAGTGGACATGGTGGAGGTCGGCAGCGGCAGAACGCCATCGCTGATCAGCACGACATCGACATCACCCACGCGCACGGCGTAGCGAGAAGGCACGAGTTCGCCTGAACCTTCTTTGCCGAGGTTGGCGGTGACAGGCTGCACGTTACGGGTTGTTTCGCTCATGGCAATAGTCCTCTTAAACAATGGGGTAAGCAGCACCGGGCGGCGTGGTTCATTAACACGAGCATGAATTTCGCGCGCTGCGTGTTGCTCGCGTTTAGACATGACCGTGAGACTGATTCTAGTGAGCGGGGGTGAATGCCAGTAGCGTCGCGAATGTGCTCAGCGTGTTGTCCGAACGGCAACAATCGGCGAGTTTGAGGAGGGTATGTGAATGACGGAACGCGCTCGAGACGAATACGGAGGCGCGAGAAGTGATGCAGCCAGGCATGTGTGCGTTCGACAAACCATCGATACTTGCGACGGCCGCTGCCATGTGTGGGACGGTGCCTGGCCATCATCGGCTTGATGCCGCAATCGCACAATATCCGCCGATGCCGCTTGGGGTTGTCGCCGCGATCGGCGTGGATCACGCGCGCGCGTTGCAGTGGATGTCCGCGCAATCCGCGCATCGGCGGAATGGCGTCGCCGGTTGGTTGTGAAGGAAGGACGCCGCTACTTGCTTAGCGGGTGTGAGCCCCGTGACTAAGCGACGGCCGCATGAACTCGCGGAACCGCACATCTACCGGTGCGAGCAAATGCAAACTCGGTCTACTGCCTCTCCCGCTCGTCCGGCATATGCCGCCGCATAAAAACATCAATACCATCCACTCGCGACGAAGCAAACGCCCTGACCACCACAACACCCACAATACCCAAAACAATCAGCACAGCAGAGATCTCAAACAAGGTCATATCCACGATAAACCTCCTCATAAACCGGGAGCAGCCACGGCGCGCGACACCATCGCCGCGACCACGCCTCACACTCCCAGTTTACGAAGACAGACCTCGACCACCAAACGAGCATTTTTCATCGCTATGTGAGAAATACTCGCCGTAGCGCCAATCCGGCGTCACGCTCACTCAATGCCGCTCCGGATAACGCAACCTCGAATGATTCCGGCCATAAGACATGTAAATAGTCATGCCGATCACAAGCCACACAACAAGCCGCACCCACGTAACAAGCGGCAGCCCAGCCATCAGCAGCAGGCAAAACAGAATCCCCAAGACAGGCACAACCGGCACGCCAGGAACCCTAAAAGGACGTGAAGCATCCGAGTCACTGCGCCGCAAATAAATCACCGCGCCGCACACAAGAATGAACGCGAACAAAGTGCCGATACTGACCATCTCTCCGAGCACGCTGATCGGCGTAAGCGCCGCCACGATTGCAACAACCGAGCCAATCAGAATCTGGCTCAAATGAGGCGTCTGAAGACGCGGATGAACTCGCGCGAACAGAGGCGGCAGCAAACCATCCGTCGACATCGTGAAGAAAATGCGGCTCTGCCCGTACAGCAGCACGAGAATCACCGTGGTCAAACCTGTCAGCGCACCGATCTTGATCAGAATGGAGAACCAGTTCATGCCGATGGCATCCACACCCTTGGCGATCGGATCAGGCACATTCAGTTCAGTGTAAGGCACGAGCCCAGTGAGCACACCTGCAACGAGTATGTACAAAATCGTGCAGATGATCAGCGACCCGAGGATGCCGATCGGCATGTCCCGCTGCGGTCTTCTCGCCTCCTGCGCCGCGGTGGAAACCGCATCGAAGCCGATAAACGCGAAGAACACCACGGCCGAGCCGCGAAGAATGCCGCTCATGCCGAAGTTGCCGAACTCGCCGGTATTCGCGGGAATAAACGGATGCCAGTTCGCCGGCTTGATGAAAAACAGGCCGAGGGCGATAAAGGCCACCACCACGACCAGCTTGACCGCCACCATGATGTTGTTGAGCCGGGCCGATTCCTTCGTACCGAGCACGAGCATGATGGTAAGAATGGCAATGATCGCTATCGCGGGTAGATTGACGATGCCTGTCGCGGTGGTGCCATCTGCCAGCTTGATGACGGTGCCAGGTGCAGTGGCGAGAACGGGCGGGATATTGATACCTACGTTATGCAGCAAGCT
Organism: Paraburkholderia sp. BL17N1; assembly: GCF_003634175.1. Taxonomy (NCBI): domain Bacteria; kingdom Pseudomonadati; phylum Pseudomonadota; class Betaproteobacteria; order Burkholderiales; family Burkholderiaceae; genus Paraburkholderia; species Paraburkholderia sp. BL17N1. The sequence continues at coordinate 1,750,474 of NZ_RBIW01000002.1, read as the reverse complement.
CACGATATAACCGGACCATCCGACCGCCACCGTGGCGGCGCCCATCGCGTATTCGAGGATCAAGTCCCAGCCGATGATCCACGCGAATATTTCACCCAGCGTGGCATACGTGTACGTGTAACTGCTGCCGCACACCGGCAACATCGCCGCCAGTTCCGAATAACAGAGGCCGACGAACGCGCATGCAATGCCCCCGAGCACGAACGACAAGATGATGCTCGGGCCGGCGAATTGCGCTGCGGCGGTGCCCGTCAGAACGAAGATGCCGGCGCCGATGATGGCGCCGATACCCATCGCGGTGATGCTGGTGGCGCCGAGTGTTTTCGATAGTGAGTGGCCTTCTTCCGCGTCGGCGCTTCCTACTATATCGGCGACGGATTTCCGTGCCATGTAGCTCGTATCAGCCATGATGAGTCGTCCCGTTCGAATGGTGTTGGGCACGAGCCGACCCGGCTTGCTTCGGCTCGCGGATCACGACAAAAACATCTGTTACTGAAAACTAGCGGGTAAGGTAAGGGGAATGGAAAATTCAGTGTAGTCCGAATTAAAAACAAAGTGAATATTTGATTCTGTCCCGCCCACGGTTAAAACTTTGCTCGCGTTCTTAGATAATCCTCAAATCTCCACTCGCGCCCCCAACTCGATCACTCGATTGGCCGGCAGCTTCAGATAAGCCGCGACGTTACCCACGTTATGCAACATGACCGAGAACAAGCGCTCTCGCCACATCGCCATGCCGCTATCACGAGTCGGCACGAGAGTCGCACGGCTCAGGAAGTAGGAAGTCTCGGCCGGCTCGAATGCCAGCCCGTGAGCCTTGCAAACTTCGAGTGCGCGCGGTAGATCGACTTCATCCATGAAACCATACGTAATCGTGACCTGGTAGCATTCCGAATCGAGGGAACGCACGCTCACACGCTCACTGGCAGGCACCCACGGTATCTCCTCGTTGTCGACCGTCACGAAGACGACGCGTTTGTGCAGCACGCGGTTATGCATCAGATTGTTGATCAGCGAATGCGGCACACCGTCAGGATCCGGCGAAAGAAAGATCGCCGTGCCACCGCAGCGAATCGGCGATTCCTTCAGCAGCGTCGCCAGATAAGGTTTGAGCGGCGTCGTCCCGGCTCTCACGCGCGCTTCGGCACGCATCATCTCCCAGCCTCGACCCCAGGTTGCCATGATCGTGTAGATAATCAGCCCGACCAGAAGCGGGAACCAGCCGCCTTCCATGAACTTCAGCAGATTCGCGGAAAAGAATGCCGCGTCGATCACGAAGAAGAAACCGGTCGCAACCACGCACAGCAGCCAGTTGTAATGCCACGCATAGCGAATGACGAAGAACGTCAGAATGGTCGTGATCAGCATCGTGCCGGTCACGGCGATACCGTACGCGGAACCGAGCGCCGTGGATGAACCGAAGCCGAGCACAGCAGCCAAGACTGCAGCCAATAACGTCCAGTTGATGCCGGGCACGTAGATTTGCCCCATCTCCCTTTCCGAGGTATAGACAACGTTCATGCGCGGCAGAAAGCCGAGTTGCATCGCCTGCTTGGTCATCGAATACGTGCCCGAGATAACGGCTTGCGACGCGATCACGGTCGCAACCGTCGAGAGCACGATCATCGGATACAGCGCCCATTGCGGAAACAGTTTGTAGAACGGATTTTGCAGCGCGCCCGGATCGGCAAGCAGCAACGCGCCCTGCCCCAGATAGTTCAGCGCGAGCGCCGGAAACACGAGGCCGAACCACGTCAGCCGGATCGGTTTCGCGCCGAAATGTCCCATGTCGGCATACAGCGCTTCCGCGCCGGTCAACGACAGAACGACCGCGCCCAAAGCAACGAACGCCAGCCACCGATGATGCATACAGAACGCCAGCCCCGTGAGCGGATTGAGCGCGACGAGAATCGCGGGCGCCCGCATCATGTTGACGACGCCCCCCACCGCAAGCACGATGAACCAGAGCACCATCACCGGTCCGAACACGATGCCGATACCGGCCGTGCCGCGTTTCTGCATCAGGAACAGCGTGACCAGCGCAACCAGCGTCACGGGTATCACACAGGTCTTGAGGAACGGCGCGGCCACTTCGAGACCTTCGACCGCGCTCAGCACCGAGATCGCCGGCGTAATCACACTGTCGCCGTAAAAGAGCGCCGCGCCCATGATGCCGATGCCCAGCAACGCATGGCGCAAGCGCGGCCGCCCGGCTACAGACGACGCGGCCAGCGCCAGCAGCGCCATAATCCCGCCCTCACCGTGATTGTTCGCGCGAAGAATCAACGTGACGTATTTGAGCGAGACGACGACGATCAACGACCAGACGATCAGCGACACAATACCCACCACATTCAGCGCATTGAGCGACAGCCCGTTGGCCGAATCGAACACCGTCTGCAACGTATAAAGCGGACTGGTGCCGATATCGCCATACACCACACCCAACGCTGCCAGCGCGAGCGCGGGCGTCGCCGGGCGGTGATGCTCGCGCCCGCCTGAATTGCCCGCATCGGCCGCGGCGGATATTGTCTGGCTCATGTCTCGCTCCCAGTTTCGCGTTCTCGCGGTGCAGCATTCGGCTTGAGCCGATGCACGTGCGGAACCGATTCCTGCTTTTATCAGGCCTCGTTTTTTTCGAGGAGTCGCCTGCGTCCCACGCAACAGTCCGCCTCGCGCAAGCAACTTTCGTACGAGAAACACGCGTCCCAATCCCTAACGCCTGACGCGCATTCATATTGTTCTGATGTTTCGCGTATCTGCCTTTGGCTAGCGCGAACTGTCTCTTTTCCTGAAGACGGTGTGCCACTAATTCAACATATACCATCGGCCGTTTGCCGCGCTACTGATACGTGAAGTAGTGACAGATTTATTCTTGGGCAGACATGCGAGGCGCAAGCAGGCGCTGCACTGCTTTGCCATGCGTATCGCCACCATGGCGATGGTCACGATCGGTGCGATGCTCGGCCATGTCATCGGTCATGTGGTGCGCAGGCCCGCGGATCACCAGGCCATTAGGTCCACTCCGCGTATGACGCCGCCGACCGCCTGTATGATGGCGGGTCCGCGTAGACCTGAACGTCCGGCCAGAGTCCACGCAAACGCATCCATTCACGACAACCCAGAGGAAGATTGGCATGACGGCAGCAACGCAATTCGATCAGGTTTCCATTGTTAAACGAGCAAACGTCTATTTCGACGGCAAGTGCGTTTCGCACATGGTTCTGTTCGCCGACGGCACGCGCAAAACGCTTGGCGTGATCCTGCCGGGCGCGCTCAACTTCGGCACCGACGCGCCGGAACTCATGGAAGTACAGGCCGGTCAATGCCGCATCCGCCTCGAAGGCAGTGACGAGTGGAAGACGTACGGTGCGGGCGAGTCGTTCTCGGTGCCCGGGAAAAGCCGCTTCGATATCGACGTGATCGAAACACTCGACTACGTCTGCAGCTATCTGTAAAACGTGTCGCGTCGCGCGACGTCGACAATCGCCGGTTGGGCACGCGCCACCGCCCAACCGGCGAAGAGACAAGCACGGATTGAAGATTCGGTTGCGATCAACGGCGCTCGTCTCACGTTCGCTCAGCCACGCACCGACGTGTTTCGACATTGTTCAATAGCGCCTCGAAATCCTCGATGGGAAGCGGGCGGCAGAAATAATAGCCCTGATACGCGTAGCATCCCGCCGCAGCGAGGAAATCCCGCTGAGCCTCGGTTTCGACGCCTTCGGCGATCACACCCAAACCGAGGCTGCGCGCAAGCGCCACGATAGTTCTGGCAATCACGGCGTCGTTCGGATCGATCAGGACGTCGCGCACGAATGAGCGGTCGATTTTTAGCTGATCCAGAGGCAGCCGCTTCAGGTAGGACAGCGACGAATAGCCGATGCCAAAATCGTCGAGCGCGAAGACAATGCCTTTCGCTTTCAGCGCGCTCATCTTCTCAATGATGTCCTGCACGTTGTCGACCAGCACACTTTCCGTCAGCTCCAGTTTCAGCCTGTCAGGCCGCGCGCCGGTGCGAGCGATAATCGTCAATACGTTGTCCACGAAATCGGCTTCGCGGAACTGTTGAACGCTGACATTGACCGCGATCGTGAGATGCGCCATGTCGGGCCGCGTTGCCCATTGCGCCAGTTGCGCGCAAGCGGCCTCCAGCACCCAGCTCCCCAGCGCAAGGATTAGTCCGGTCTCTTCCGCGAGCGGAATGAACTCAGCAGGCGGCACGATACTGCGCTGCGGATGCTGCCAGCGCACCAGCGCTTCCGCACCTGTCACTCGCGTACCCACAACCTGCGCCTGGTAGTGGAGCAGGAACTGATTGTCTTCGATGGCGTTGCGCAGGCCCGCTTCCAGCGCGGCTCGCTGCACCACGACGGTCTGCATGTCGGGATCGAAGAAACGCACGGCATTGCGTCCCCGTTCCTTGGACTTGTACATCGCGAGGTCGGCCTGCTTGAGAAGTTCGTCGATCGAGGCCTGATGTCCTCTGAACACGGTGGCGCCAATGCTCGCACTCGTGCGGTACTCGATCCTGCCAAGCTGGTACGGACTGCCGAGAACGGCGAGGATTCTTTCGCCCACGGCCTCCGTCTGATTGGCCGCCTCCTGCCGGTTCTTATGCAGATTGCCGAGCACCACCACGAACTCGTCGCCGCCGACTCGCGCCACGGTGTCGCTTTCGAGCACGCTATCTGCCAGACGCCGCGCCACTTGCTGCAGCAGCAGATCGCCTTTGTCGTGGCCCAAGGTATCGTTCAACGTCTTGAAGTGATCCAGGTCGATGAACAGCAGCGCGCCGCATGCTTCGTTGCGGGCGCTGGCCGTGATCGCCTGCCTCAGGCGGTCCAGCAGTAGCGTGCGATTGGGCAACCGGGTCAGCGCATCGAAGAAAGCCAGTTCCTTGATCCTCTCTTCCGCGATCTTGCGCTCGGTAATGTCGTGATGCGTGCCGACATAGTGGCTGACGGTGCCGTCGTCGCTCATCACGGCGGAGATCGTGAGCCATTTCGGGTACACCTCGCCGTTCTTGCGGCGGTCCCAGACTTCTCCTTGCCATCCGCCCGCACTGTGAATCGCTTCCCGCATCTCTTCGAAGAATGCGTCGTCGTGGCGGCCGGATCGCAGCACGCGCGGTGTCTGGCCGACGATCTCCTCGGCCGTATAGCCGGTACATTCGGTGAAGGCCGAGTTCACGCGCAGAATGGTGGCGCTCGCGTCGGTGATCATCATCGGTTCCATCGAGTCGAATGCGACAGCGGCAATGCGCAGCTCAGCCTCGACCTGTTTGCGCTCGGTAATGTCGCGGCCGCTCATGCGAAAGCCGATGAACTCGCCCTTGGAATCGGCAATGGGAACCCAGGACGCGGACAGCCACATAAGTGAGCCGTCCTTGCGAACACAGCGAAACTCAAGGTCATTGCCGCGCAAACCCTGTAGCGCCTTCTGGAATTCAGGCGCCACGCGGGGAATGTCCTCGGGATAAATCACGGTGCCGGCAAAATCCGGTAAGGCCATGCACTCGTCGACGGTGTAGCCGATATACGCCTGCACCGCCGAGTTGATCCAGCGCGGCTTGCCGTCGGGTCCCCACCAGATTTCCCAGTTGACCGTACAGTCGGCGATCGCGCGGAATTTCTCTTCGTTCTCGCGCAATTCCTTTGTCATTGCCGAGGCTAGCCGCATCGCCCGGCCGCGGCCGGTCATCATCAGCCAGGTGAGCAGCGCCAGCAACAAGCTGAGGCCCGTGCCGGTGCTGGCGATAAGGAGCGCGGCGTTGCGGCCGAAGCGGGCCTTGAAGTCGTCGTAGGCGCTCATCGAGAGCGTCCAGTCATGTCCGCCGACAACCAGATATTCATAGGCCGACATGTCCGCAGGCCGACGATGACCGGGCGCCTCTGGCGTCTTGTGCAACAGCGCGGCGGCCGACATTTCGACGCCGTCGTAGATAGCGATGGTGAGACCAGGCGGCTGCTCGCCATACAGGCTGGCGATGACATCGTGCATGCGGAACGACGCGAACACCCAGCCGACCAGGTGCGCGCGGCGCTCGGCGACGCTGTCTTGTGGCTGGCCTCGTGCATAGATCGGCAGGTACATGACGAATCCGGGGCGAGTATTGCCGCCGGAATCCACCGAGAGGCGAACTTTGCCGGAAAGGGTCGCTATGCCGGAGTCGCGCGCCTGCTCCAGTGCGCGCCGCCGGACCGGATCCGCCCATGCATCGAAGCCGGGCGCCGCGCGATTGATGCCGATGAAAGGCTCGCGCTGGATGATGGGCGCATAGTTCTCGCGCGCGCCTTCGGGCTCGATCGCGTAGTCGGGCACGCCCTGCCGGCGCATGGCCGTTATATGCTCGAGCTTTTGCGCCGCCGGCACCCACGCGACGATGCCGATCGCCTGGATACCGGAGAAGTTGGCGTCGAGATTGAGCGTGCCGACGTAGTCACGAAACCGGCCGCGATCGATCTCGCCCGTCGCGGCGAACAGGCTCTGCACACCGCGTAGCAAGAGCTCGTACGTGCCCATGCGCTGCTCGATCCGGCTGACGGCGTCGCCCAGCGAATAGTTGAACTGGGACAGCAGTTCATGACGCGCGGATTGCCGCTCATGGTCCCATAGCATCCAGGTCACGCTGAGCGCGGCGGACAGGACCAGAAACGGAAGCAGGACGAGGCGTGCCCAGTTCACGGCTGCGTCTTGAAATCGACCATCGAATCGGCGAGGTCGGGTTTGAAGTACTTCTCGAAGATGCGCCGCACGGTGCCGTCCGCGCGCATCTCATTCACCAGCGCGCGCCACTTTTCCCGCTCGGCCGGCGGCAGTGCCTTCTTCGACATGATGAGGCCGTGACGGACGGCGGGGTCGTCGAATTCCACGATGGTGGTGACGTCGCGGATTTTCTTTTCATCGATTGCAGGGTAATCGAAAGGCTCGATGATCATGCCTTGAATGCGCCGCAGGATCAGTGCCTGATACAGCGGATCCAGACCGCCGGCCTGGCTGACACGATTTTCAGCGGAGAGCTTGTCGACCAGCCGGTTTGCCGAGTCGCTATAGCGGAAGCTGCGGATGACGCCGAGCTGAAACTGATCGTTGTGTTCGAAGTCGGCCAGCCGATGAATTCCAGCGTCCTTGCGCACCAGCAGATAGTACTTGTTGCTGAAGTACCAGGCGAAATCCGCGTACTCATTACGCTCATCGTTGGCAATGCCCGACAGGCTGAAATCCAGAGCGCCGGATTCAATCAGCTTCCAGATCCGGGCTCGCGACATCAGGCTGACTCTGATCTGGCAACCGCTGCGGCGAATCAGTTCATCGGCGAAGTCCTTGTCGATCCCAGTATCTGTGTCGACGGAATAGAGCAGGCCGTGATCGTGCAAAGCGAGCGTAAACGAACGCGAACATTCGGGACCCGCGGCCATGGCGCTACCCACGCAGCTTAGCGCCAGCAACAAACCCCCGAGGCAATGTCGAATCACAGTGTCTCCGTCGTACGAAGATGACTTGAGTACCACATTCAGTTTTCCCGACGATGGCACCGACGAGATCCTGCTATTGGGTCATTTTGAATGCGGCCAATGAGATGCCAATTTTTTTACGGACTGGCCAGCATACACCTGTCCGTAGTGCCAGCGGAACATCCAACCGAAAGCGCTCTTCACGCAATATCGGCAACGGGCTGCAGTTCTTGAGACGGCGGTTGTTATTTTTTTGCGCGGAAGCGGATTCTGTCCATTTGGAGAACTTCCACGATCAGACGCCGAGTAAGCACAATTCATCAACCAATGGCACTATTCTTCCCACCCTGCTAGATTTTTACTCAGCCGAATCATTGATCGGGAGAGATCGATGGCCGACAGACCGACTTCCAATGCCTCCGCCGTCCGTTCGCTGGTACTGATTGCCGTGGTCGTGGCCGCGCTGGTCGCGGCCTTCGCCTATACGGCCGGCTGGCTCTCGCCAGGGCGTCTCACGCCGGCCAAGATCGTCAACGGTCTGGCGCCGCCGGGCGGCGCGGCGCTCGGCTTCCGGCGCAATCATGCCAAGGGCGTCTGCTTTACCGGCACTTTCGAATCGAACGGTGGAGCCGCGGTCCTCTCCAAGGCGCCGATGTTCGCGCCTGGATCGTATCCGGTCACAGGACGTTTCAACCTCGCGACGGCCGACCCCAAAGCGCCGGACGCCACGGTCAGGGTGCGAGGCCTCAGCCTGCGCATCGTCGGACCGGATGGAAGCGAATGGCGCACGGCGATGATCGACGCGCCCTTCTTCCCGGTCGCCACGCCGCAGGCGTTCTACGACCTGCTTCAGGCGTCGGCCAACACGAGCAATCCGGACGCGATGAAGAATTTTGTCGCCGCGCACCCGGAGTTCGGCACATTCGTCGGCTGGGCCGGCAGCGCGCCGTGGACGGCCTCGTACGCGCAGGACCGCTATAACAGCCTCAATAGCTTCATCTTCACGAATGCACAAGGGCAGGAGCAGCCTGTACGCTGGTCCTTTGTACCGGCAGCGCAGCCCGAGGCTGTGTCCGCCGACCAGTTGAAGGCGAAAGGCGCCGACTTCCTCGCCGCGGATATCACGCAGCGGGTGCAGAGCGCTCCGCAACGCTGGACGCTGGTCATCACCGCCGCCAACCCAGGCGATCCGACCGCCGACCCCACCAAAGCCTGGCCGGAAGACCGACGCAAGGTTGAGGCAGGCACGCTGGTGGTCAACGCAATCGAGCCCGAGGCCGACGGTCCGTGTCGCGATCTCAACTTCGATCCCACGGTCCTGCCGTCCGGCATGCACGTCTCGGACGACCCGTTTCCGGCCGCGCGCTCAGCCGCCTATTCTGTCTCGTTCAACCGGCGGACCGCCGAGGATAAGGACTATCCGCGCCATCCGGCGGGAGGAGCCACGCCATGACGACCCCGATCCACGCTCGCTTCACACCGCTGCAACGCGCGCTTCATTGGCTCATGGCGATCTGCATTCTGGCGATGCTGTTCATCGGCGTCGGGATGGTGTCCACCGTCCGCCCGGATTATCTTTCGCTGGTGTCGATTCACAAGCCGCTGGGTATCGTGATTCTCGTGCTGGCGCTGATTCGCCTGGTAGTGAGGTTGACGCGCGGCGCACCGCCGCTGCCGGCGTCGATGCCGGAACCGATGAAACTCGCCGCCCGCCTCTCGCATCTCGCGTTCTACTTATTGATGATCGGGCTGCCGCTAATCGGCTGGGGCATGCTGTCGGCGGCGGACTATCCCGTCGTGGTGTTCGGAATGCATTTGCCGTCCATCCTGCCGCATAGCAACGGTCTGCACACGCTGCTATGGAACGCGCACAGAACGCTGGCGCTGTGTTTCTTTGCGCTGATCGTGCTTCACCTGGCGGCGGCGCTGCTGCACGCGCTAGTGAGACGTGACGGTGTGTTCGAGGCGATGGCGTCCTGGTCGAGGCGGTGAGGCACGCGCCTTCGGCGATTGAAACGAAGCGGGCGACCTGCACAGGCCGCCCGCGTCAAACTTTACTGAGTTACCGCATCGCCACGCTCACCGCACCTTTCCCTGCTTCCACGCAGTCAGCAACTGGTCGTACTTGACCGTTTCGCCTTTCGGCTTCTCGTTCGCCAGCTTCTTCCACGGTGCGTGCTGATCCGACAACCATTTGTCCGGTGCGCTTTCCGGATTCAATTCCGGCGCGCAGACCTTCATCCCCGCGCGCTGCAGACGGCCGAGTACCTGGTCCATTTCTTTCGCCAGATTGTCCATCGCGGCTTGCGGCGTCTTCTCGCCGGCGACGGCTGTCGCGACGTTCTTCCACCACAGTTGCGCCATCTTCGGATAATCGGGCACGTTGTTGCCAGTCGGCGTCCACGCGACACGAGCCGGGCTTCGATAGAACTCGATCAACCCGCCATACTTGTCCGCGTTCTTCGTGAAGTAATCGCTATGAATATCGGAATCGCGAATGAACGTGAGACCGGTGATCGACTTCTTCAGCGAGACGGTTTTGGACGTGACGAACTGCGCGTATAACCACGCGGCAGCGCGCTGATTCGGCGGCGTCGACTTGAAGAAGGTCCACGAACCGACGTCCTGATAGCCGTTCTGCATGCCGTCCTTCCAGTACGGACCGTGCGGCGAGGGCGCCATGCGCCACTTCGGCGTGCCGTCCGCGTTGGTCACGTTGCCGGGTTTCAGCATCGACGCGGTGAACGCGCTGTACCAGAAGATCTGCTGGGCGATCTTGCCTTGCGCCGGCACCGGCCCCGCTTCGTTGAAGGTCATGCCCGAGGCTTCGGGCGGCGCGAACTTCTTCAACCAGTCGATGTACTTGGTGGTCGCGAACACCGCGGCCGGACTATTCGTGCCGCCGCCGCGCGAGACCGACGCACCCACCGCGTGGCAACCGTCCGGCGTGACGCGCACGCCCCATTCGTCGACCGGCATGCCGTTCGGAATGCCCTTGTCGGCTTCGCCCGCCATCGAAAGCCATGCATCGGTAAAGCGCCATCCCAGCGACGGATCTTTCTTGCCGTAGTCCATGTGCCCATAGACTTTTTCGCCGTCGATATTCCTGACGTCGTTCGTGAAGAATTCGGCGATGTCCTCATACGCGGACCAGTTCACCGGCACGCCCAGCTCGTAGCCGTATTTCGCCTTGAACTTGTCCTGCAGATCCTTGCGCGCGAACCAGTCGGCGCGGAACCAGTAAAGATTCGCGAACTGCTGGTCGGGCAACTGATAGAGCTTCTTGTCCGGCGCGGTCGTGAAACTCGTGCCGATAAAGTCCTTGATGTCGAGGCCAGGGTTCGTATATTTCTTGCCTTCGCCGGTCATATAGTCGGACAGCGGCATGATCACGCCATAGCGATAATGCGTGCCGATCAGGTCGGAGTCCGAAATCCAGCCGTCGTAAATACTCTGGCCGGATTGCATCGAGGTCTGCAGTTTCTCGACGACGTCGCCTTCCTGGATGATGTCGTGCTTGACTGAAATGCCCGTGATTTCGGTGAACGCCTTGGCGAGCGTTTTCGATTCGTACATGTGCGTGTCGAGTGTTTCGGACACCACGTGCACTTCCTTGACGCCTGCCGATTTCAGCGTCGCAGCGGTATCGATGAACCATTTCATCTCGTCCATCTGCTGTTGCTTCGATAGCGTGCTGGGCTGGAACTCGCTATCGACCCACTTCTGCGCTTCGGGCGTGCCGGCGATCGCCGCGTGGCTCGTGAAGCCAGTCGCGATGACGCCTGCCACGGCGAGCGTGACAATTCGTCTCCTCTGTTGCATGGCTTTCTCCTGTGTCTCCGCACCCCTTGGATCAACTGCCGAGGTCCGCCCGGGGCATCAACGGAACCGGTCTGTCCAGATACGCAAACCTTCAGGACGCAGTGCTGTTCATCCCTTCCACATGACGATCAGCAGCACGAGCATCGACGCCGCGAAACCGGGCCACGCGCTCGCATGTTCCGCGCTGATGCCGACCCATGCGAGATTGATATACGCGGCAATCAGCAATCCGATAAAGAGCCGGTCGCCACGCGTGGTGCCGATCGGCAGGAAGCCTTTGCGTTCGACGGTGGGCGAGCGGATTTCCCATACGGTCATACCCGCCAGCATCACCACGACGCAACCGAAAAAAATCGCGACTTCCGGTGTCCAATACATCCACGTGAGCATCAGACTCTCCCCATCGCAAAGCCCTTCGCGATGTAGTTCCGCACGAAATAGATGACGAGCGCGCCGGGCACGATGGTCAGCACGCCCGCCGCCGAGAGCACGCCCCAATCCATCCCCGCCGCCGATACCGTGCGCGTCATCACCGCGGCAATCGGCTTGGCGTTGACGGTGGTGAGCGTGCGAGCGAGCAGGAGTTCGACCCAGCTGAACATGAAGCAGAAGAACGCGGTCACGCCCACGCCCGACTTGATCAGCGGCAGGAAAATCTTGATGAAGAATGCCGGGAACGTATAGCCGTCGATATAGGCGGTTTCGTCGATTTCACGCGGCACGCCCGACATAAAGCCTTCGAGTATCCACACCGCCAGCGGCACGTTGAACAGCATGTGCGCGAGCGCGACCGCGATATACGTGTCCATCAAACCGACGCTCGAATACAGCTGGAAGAACGGCAGCAGGAACACGGCGGGCGGTGTCATCCGGTTGGTGAGCAGCCAGAAGAACATGTGCTTGTCGCCGAGAAAGCGATAGCGCGAGAACGCGTACGCGGCAGGCAGCGCAACCAGCACCGACATCACCGTGTTCATCAGCACGTAGATGATCGAGTTGATATAGCCCCAGTACCAGGACGGGTCGGTGAAGATGACCTTGTAGTTGTCGAAGGTCACGTGATGCGGCCAGATCGCGAACGCCGACATCGTCTCTTCGTTCGTGCGCAGCGAGATCGACAGCATCCAGTAGAGCGGAATCAGCGCGAACAGGATGTACAACGTCAGCACGGCCACGCGCATCCAGCGGTTATTGCGCATGCTCGTCTCCCAGCGTTGCGGGGCCGCCTTTGCCCACGCGCTCCATCCAGTTGTACAGAATGAAACACAGCAACAGGATGATCAGGAAGTAGATCAGCGAAAACGCCGCCGCCGGGCCGAGGTCGAATTGGCCGACCGCTTTCTGCGTCAGGTACTGCGACAGGAACGTGGTTGAATCGCCCGGGCCGCCGCCCGTCAGCACGAACGGCTCGGTGTAGATCATGAAGCTATCCATGAAGCGCAGCAGCACGGCGATCATCAACACGCCGCGCATCTTCGGCAGCTCGATATAACGAAACACGGCGAAGCGGCTCGCGCCGTCGATTTCGGCGGCCTGATAGAAGGCGTCGGGAATCGCGCGCAAGCCGGCATAGCAGAGCAGCGCGACGAGCGGCGTCCAATGCCAGATGTCCATCACGAGCACCGTGATCCACGCGGCGGCGGGACTGGCCGTGTAGTTGTATTCGATGCCCGCGTGATTGAGTGCATAACCGAGCAGGCCGATATCCGGACGCCCGAAAATCTGCCAGATCGTGCCGACCACATTCCATGGAATCAGCAGCGGCATGGCCAGCACCACCAGCGAAGCCGACGCACGCCAGCCCGACGCGGGCATTGCGAGTGCAAGACCGACGCCGAGCGGAATCTCGAACAGCAGCACGCAGGCGGAGAAGATGATCTGCCGTCCGAGCGCGCCGCGCAGGTCGTCGTCGTTGATGATGGCGCGAAACCACTCGGTGCCGACGAACACATGTTGCGTCGGGCTGATAATGTCCTGCACGGAATAATTGACCACCGTCATGAGCGGCAAGATGGCCGAAAACGCGACGCAGATGAACACCGGCACGACCAGCAGCCACGCCTTCTGGTTGACGGGCTTGCTCATCGCGTGATCCTTTCGTCGTTGCTGAAGAATACGGTTTCCGCCGTGGCGAGCTTCAACCAGACCGCCCCTTCATCGACACGCAGATGCGGTTCGACCTTCGCCCTGAATACGTGGCCATCGCATTGCGCAGTGACGAGTTGGTAATTGCCGAGTTGCTGCACACGCAGCAGGTGCGCTTTCACTGCGCCGGCTTCACCATCGCTCGCCACGCGCACGAATTCCGGGCGAATGCCGAGCGTCAGCGTGCCGTTGGCGTGCTTCAGGGTTTCGAGCGTAGGCGGGTCGAGTCGTAAATGCTGCGTGCCGATCCTGATGCCGTCGGCATTCAGTTCGACCGGACAGAGATTCATCCCCGGACTGCCGATGAAATAGCCGACAAACGCATGATCGGGCCGCAAAAACAGCGCGCCCGGATCGCCTTTCTGCACGACACGGCCGTTCGTCATTACGACGACTTCATCCGCGAAGGTCAGCGCCTCGACCTGATCGTGCGTCACGTAGATCAACGTCAGCTTCAGTTGCTGATGAATCTTTTTCAACTGACGGCGCAGGATCCACTTCATATGCGGATCGATAACGGTTAAAGGTTCATCGAACAGGATCGCGGCAACGTCCTTGCGCACGAGGCCGCGTCCAAGCGAGATTTTCTGCTTCGCATCCGCCGAGAGATTGTTCGCCTTGCGCGGCAATTCACGCGTCATGTCGAGAATCTCAGCCACTTCGTGAACGCGCTGTTTCACGTCATGCGCCGACATTTTGCGGTTGCGCAGCGGGAACGCGAGATTGTCGAACACGCTCATCGTGTCGTAGATCACCGGGAACTGGAACACTTGCGCAATGTTGCGCTCGCGCGGGCTCTGCGCGGTGATGTCGCTGCCGTCGAACAACACCTTGCCCTCCGAGGGCGTCACCAGACCGGACACGATGTTGAGCAGCGTCGACTTGCCGCAACCGGACGGCCCGAGCAACGCATACGCGCCACCGTCTTCCCAGACCATGCTCATTGGTTGCAACGCGTAGTCGTCGAGCGTGGCCGGGTTGGGTGCATACGCGTGCGCGAGATTCTGGAACTCAATGCGCGCCATGAGCGGCCTCCGGGCCAGACACCAGCGTCGTGTCCGCGCCGAACACGAACAGTTCGTCGGGGTCGATGTACACGTCGAGTTCGGCACCCAGATCGATCTGATGCACGCCTTGCAGTTGCGCCACCAGATCGATGCCGCCTTGCCGCGTATGCAGATGCAAGTAGGTTTCGGAGCCGCTCAGTTCGGCCAGTTCGAGCCGGCACGGCACGGCAACGGAGCGCGGCGTTCGCGGCGCGAGTCGCAGATGGCCGGGACGGACGCCGATGCGGACCGTTTCGTTCGCGCTGACAGCCCGCACGCTGGCTCGCCCGAGCGGCACGTCGATACCGATTGGCAGGCGCGCGGTGCCGTCGGCGGTGAGATTGCTGGCGAGCATGTTCATCGGCGGGTCGTTGAAGACGGCCGCGACGTCGATATTGGCCGGCGCGTTGTACACATCGAGCGTCGGTCCGTGCTGCAGCACGCGCCCCTTGTCGACGATCGCCGTATAGCCGCCGAGCAGAAGCGCTTCAAGCGGTTCGGTCGTCGCGTAGACGACGGTGGTTTTGCCGTCCGCGAACAGCGTCGCCAGTTCCACGCGCAGTTCCTCGCGCAGCTTGTAGTCGAGATTGACGAGCGGTTCGTCCAGCAAGACCAGAGACGAGCGCTTGACCAGCGCCCGCGCCAACGCGCAACGCTGCTGCTGGCCGCCGGACAGTTCGCCCGGACGCCGTTGCAGCAGGTGATCGATATGGAGTTTGGCGGCGACTTCGTGGACGCGCCGTTTGACTTCGTCGGCGGGCGTCTTTTGCAGCTGCAGCGGCGACGCAATGTTGTCGAACACCGTCATGGCGGGATAGTTGATGAACTGCTGGTAGACCATCGCGAGGTTGCGTTGTCTCACGCTGACGCCGGTCACGTCGTTGCCGTCGGCCAGCACCCGGCCGGAAGCCGGGCGGTCGAGTCCGGCCATCACGCGCATCAGGGTGGTCTTGCCGGCTTGCGTCGGTCCAAGCAGCACGTTGATCGCGCCGGGGACAAGCCGCAGATCGACGCCATACAGGTCCGTGTGGGCGCCCGAAACGACTGTCACCCGCTCCAGTTCCAAGACCAAATCGCTCTCCTTTGTTCTAGTGCGTCTCCGGTACTGCGGGTGCCTTCTGGTCCAACTTGGGGCGGACGGCGAGCGCACCCCTTTTTCTGAAAGGAAATCAAAACAACGGGTTCGATGTTCCTTTTTGTTCGTTTACGTTTAAATTGGTGTTAACCATACAATCGGTCGACAACGAAGTTCATTGACGCTTACCACATTGATAACGATTGCTTTCGTTGAGTGTTTTACTTTGCGCCAATCGTAATCTGGATGTCAGCGTAACAGAATGGCAATCCGACCGACGAATAGCCTGTTCGCGGCGCGCGGATAGGACGCAGGTTTGACGCGCGTGGTCAAATGGGGCTTTTGAGGAGGACCGCATGAGTGCTGTCAACGATAAAGAAGCCGCTGACCGGACCGTCAAGCTGTACTCGGTACGCGACTTTTTCCGCAGGCCCGAAAAACACCAGTTCACGATTTCGCCGGATGGCCGGCATCTCTCGTTCTTGACCCGGCACGCGGGCCGCCAGAACATCTTCGTTCAGGAAGTCGGCCCCGATGGCTCACCTTCAGGGGACGCGCGGGCTTTGACCAGCGAAACCGAACGCGACGTGCCGGGCCACAACTGGAAAGGAAACGACCGCATACTGTTCGTCAAGGACTTTGGCGGCGACGAAAACTATCACGTGTTGTCCGTGCCGATCCATGGCGGCGAACCGGTCGACCTGACGCCGTTCGACGGCGTCAAGGCGAGCATCGTCGACGATCTCAGAGACGACGACCGCCATATCCTGATTCAGATGAACCGGCGCGACCCGCAGGTGTTCGACGTGTTTCGCGTCGACGTCGTCACGGGCGCCTTCACTCCGATCGCTGAAAACCCCGGGAACATCCTGGGCTGGATGACCGATCACGCTGGGAACCTGCGTGTCGCGACGGCCTCGGACGGCGTCAACACCACCTTGCTCTACCGCGAAACCGAAACCGAACCGTTCCGCCCGATCCTCACGGCGGACTTTCGCGAAACGGTGTCGCCGCTGTTCTTTACCTTCGACGATCAGCGCTTGTACGTGCTCTCCAATCGAGGCCGCGACAAGACGGCCATCTTCGAGTTCGACCCGCAAACCGCGCAGGAGGGCGAACTGCTGTTCGAAGCCGAACACGTGGACGTGGGCGGCATGACCTTTTCGCAACATCGGCGCGTATTGACCGCAGCGTGGTATGTGGATGACCGTTTGCATCGGCACTTCTTCGACGAGTGGGCTCGTTCGATCCACGAAGATCTGGCTCGTCAGTTGCCCGGCCAGGAGATCGCGATCACGAGCATCACGCGCGACGAGTCGCGCGCGATCGTCCACGCTTCGAGCGACCTGTCGCCGGGCTCGATCTGGACGTACGATATCGCCAGCCGTCATCTGTCCCGGCTATGTGATCTGATGCCCTGGCTCGACGCCGCGGACATGGCGCGAATGGAACCGATCAGCTTCGTCGCGCGCGATGGGTTGCGGATCAACGGCTATCTGACGTTGCCTGCGGGCGTCGCACTCGGGCAAAAGCTGGAGCGCCCGCTTCCGTTGATCGTCAATCCGCACGGAGGACCTTGGGCGCGCGATTCGTGGGGATTCAACCCCGAAGTGCAACTGCTCGCCAATCGCGGGTACGCCGTCTTGCAGTTGAACTTCCGCGGATCGACGGGCTATGGACGCGCGTTCTGGGAGGCCAGCTTCGGTCAGTGGGGCAAGTCGATGCAGGACGACATCGACGATGGTATCGACTGGCTCGTCGCGCAAGGTCTGGCCGACCCAGCGCGCGTGGGCATCTACGGCGCGAGCTACGGAGGCTACGCGGTGCTCGCCGGCGTCGCATTCACTCCCGCGCGCTATGCGGCAGCGGTCGACTATGTCGGCGTTTCGAATCTGTTCACGTTGCTCGAATCGCTGCCGCCGTATTGGAAGCCGATGCTCGACATGATGTACGAGATGATCGGCAACCCGCAAACCGAAACGGGCAAGCAGGCGTTGCACGATGCGTCGCCGCTATTCTTCGTGGATCGAATCGTGACGCCGTTATTCGTCGCGCAAGGCGCCAACGATCCGCGAGTCAAGCAAGCCGAAAGCGACCAGATCGTGAGCGCCCTGCGTGAACGTGGGATCGACGTCAAGTACATGCTCAAAGACAACGAAGGACACGGCTTCCACAACGAAGAAAACCAGTTCGAATTCTACGAGGCGATGGAGGTCTTTCTCGCGCAACATCTAGGCGGCCGTTCAGCGGCGTAGCGGGCCGACAGATTCCGCATGGGACGGCGGTCGGCGCAAACTCGCGTCGGCCCGCCGTGCCGCTTTACAGACCTCTCAGGAACGCGACTAGCAAGTCGCTCACTTCGGTCGAGCGTTCGCGCTGAATCCAATGACCCGCGCCGTCGAGAATATGGCAGCCACGCAACCCGGGTAGCACGCGTGCCAGATTCTCGATACGCGCCCGCGAGCCTGGAAACTTGAGGACGTCGTCTCTCGCGCCGGCCACGAACATCGAAGGCTGCCGGATCACGGCCCCTCGCCATGCGGCCATGAGTTCCGACGAGCGTCGAATACCGCGATACCAGTTGAGTCCGCCTCTGAAACCCGTGCGCGCGAACTCGCCCGCCACATAGGCGATCTCTTCGCTGGTGAGCCAGGCTGGCAGCGTCTCGGGGTCGAGCGTGTTGTCGAGAAAACCTGCGCCGGGTGCCAATATTCCGGCCACGACGCGTTCGGGCCCATCGCCCGACATGCTGAAGGTGATGCGTCGAATCGCGGCTTCGGGATCCGCCTCGAACTCACGCTCGGCTACACCGGGCGTCTGGAAGTACTGCATATAGAATGTTCGTATTCCTTGCCGATCCAGTGCAGTAAGCAAATCCTCCCGTGCAGGCGGATGAAACGGCACGCTCATGCCGACAACGGCACGGAACAGATCGGGCCGCAACATCGCCGAGTTCCATGCGACCGGCGCGCCCCAATCGTGGCCGACGATCACAGCCTCGCTTTCACCGAGCACGTTGACGAGTTCGACCATATCGCCGACGAGATGCAGCATCGTGTACGAGTCCGCATCGGGTGGTGCATCGGTGCCGCCATAGCCGCGCATATCAGGTGCGACGGCGCGAAAGCCCGCGGCGGCGAGCGCCGCCAACTGGTGCCGCCAGGAGTACCAGGACTCCGGAAAACCATGACATAGGAGCACCAGCGGGCCGTCGCCCTGGGTGGCCACCCGCATGCGCAATGCGCCGACTTGCAGCGTCTCGAGGCGAAGTTCGTGCAAGGTCGGCTCCATGAGATTCAGTTTAGCGCGGCGAACAACGCCGGGTTCCGGCGATCAAGCAACCCTGATGGACCATTTTGCCTAGTGGCCTATTCGCTCACCTCAAGGGGATACGTGTGCGCGCGCCTCGATGTTAACCCGCTCATGAATGGCCTCGCAATGGCGAACCAGCGCCGGACGCGAGAGTACGTACTGCTTCAACGGCGTGTCGATCCGGTAGAAATAGATGTTGGCGACAAAGCCGTAGATCGCCGCGTCGACGGTTGTCGGCTCGGGCCCGAAAACAAATCCGTTGTCGCCGAGCAGATCCGCCACGACACGCAAATCGTCGACACCTCTCGCATAGACCTGCTCCGGCTCATAGCGGCCAATGCCTTGATAGTGATAGCGCAACCGGTTGTATTCGCGCGCTGCTTCGAGGTCGCTTGCGCTCACGTCCGCGTGTGTGGCGAGAATGGCGTCGCGGAAAGACGGCCAGAAGCGGTCGTCGCGCCAACGTGAAAAGCTCATCGGCCAGTACAGGTCGTCGAGCGTCCTTCGAACCAGGAAGTCGAGATTCAATTGTCCCGGCGAAAGCGCGTGGTCAATGCGCAGGTCGTACCGACGCTTCAAATGGGCGATGATTCCGTCGCTATCGCCGATCGTTGCTTCGCCATCGACCAGATATGGCAACTGTCCGCGTGGCGCGAGGCTCGTATCGAGAATGTGCCGATGCTCGAAGTCCATCCCGCAGAGACGCATGAACGCAAATACCTTGAGACCGAAAGGATTGTTATCGGCGACGCCAAACAGGTCGGGATAGGAATAGAGCGTCAGCATGAGGCACTCCTCGCCAAGGCCGTCACTCCGCGAAGAGGTCACTACTGCGGAGCGCGGAAGTGAGCGGATACGATGCGCTCAAGCTTACTCGACTCCCGGTCGATCGTCATGTGATTGGCGTGCGATGACGGTACATGGGCATAAACGGTTTTTCTCCATGCGCTGTACGCCGTCTCTCAGTGCCCCAGACCGCTCCTGGCGATTTGCTGCTCGACGAACTGGGCAAACAGTGAGTGCAGATGCGTGGTCGGATGAAGGTCGTCGGCGAACATGTACGTCTGGTCCGCGTTGCTGGTCACGTAGGTTGGCGGCGAGCACAGCAAGGCCGTGTTGTCGGGCGTCTTCTTGGGGTCGCAGGCCTGGCCGGTGTTCGACACGGCAAAGCCATTGGCCTGGAAGTTGGTGATGATCCCGTTCAGCCACGTATAGGCATCGACCTGGATGACTTTTGCCTGCACACCTGCGGTCTGCAACGCGGTGTTCAGCGTATCGTTAAACAATTGCGATAGCTGGCTCAGGTTAGCCCCGCCATCCGATGAGGCAAGGCCGGTCGGCGAGAGCCCGACGTTTGGAAGATTGACCACCACGACGTGCGCGCCGCCGTTCTGGACGATCTGCCCGACGACCTGAGCCAGCGTGTTCGCCGCCGTCTGCACGGTCGGCGCCGCGGCCGGCAACTGCCCGGCGCGAAGCACGTCGTTCGCGCCGGCCCAGACGAGCACCAGTTGATTGGCGTTGAAACTGCCATGCGCCGAGAGATAGCTGGACACCTGCTGATTGACGGGCATCTCGACGTTGCCGATCACCGCAGTCAGAAAATCGGACTGATTGGCTGGGGTCGCTACGGTAGCACCGCCTTCCGCATAGCCGAGGCCGCCCTGCGCACTGAGTTTATGCGTGACGTCGATCGTGTAGGCAGCCTTTAGCGTGTCGCCGTAATATTGCGCGACATCCTGAGTCCACACCTGCCCGGGATTCGTCGTGAAACGCCCGCCGCCAACCGCGCTTGCAAGCGGCGCGTAGGTTCCGACGTCGGAAAGGCTGTCGCCGAACGAAACGATTTGCAGATTGATGCCGCCGGCCGGTGTGGCGGCGCTACCACTGTTATTTGAGTCGCCACCGTGGCCGCCGCACGCGGTAAGTAGTGACAGCGCTACTGCAAAAATTGCAGCGCGTACCGTGTCATTTATTCCTCGCATCGCAACGTCTCCCTGGCTGGCCCGAGAGCCGTTGCGACATTGCGGCTTTATCGCCGGTCGCGCTCTCCCGATAAGCACACTCTTCAAGCAATAAGCGTGCGCTATCGCGGATGACGCTGCTGTGAGGTCATGCACACTTTCGAGAATGGCGAGCGACGCGAGGCATTCAAGCGCATATCGCCGCCGTCAATCGAAGGATTCCGTATCAATCCGGCGTGCGGTTCCGGCACGCGCGTCATGGCGTATCGGGCGCATTCGCCAGCGTAGAATCACACGCTCACTTCGAAACACGCGCTTCTACTACACGCAAAACGGATCCGAAATGGAAATCATGTGGATCGAAGTCTTCATCGCACTTTCCCAGTATCAAAGCTTCTCGCGCGCGGCGGAGTTTCGGAACGGGAGTTGCCGCTTGTGTTGCCGAAGAAGAGCTTCGTAGGCACGACCGTCGTGCGCGTCAGTCTGGTCGATCCGACCGATGTCGTTGCACGGCAATGCGTGGCGCTGGCGACGGCGTCCGCGCCGCCCGCTCCGGTGGTTAGCGAGCCCGGTCGATTGCGCTGACAGCCAACTCCCGCGCAAGATCCGCGTAGAGTTCGGCCCACTTGCCCGTCAAGCTGGGATCATCGGTCAGGAAAAGCGGGTGTTCGGCCCAGGCACTAACATCCGCACCTTTCCAGGCCATTTCGAATATCCGCAGTTCCTCGTCCTCGCTGACACCGACGTCGACCAGTTCGCCGAACGAGGCCAGGTTGGAGAGAGACACATTGTCGGCCGCGGTACCGTGGATAGCGGCCAGTGCGCCGGCCGCCCGCTTGCGCGCATCGTCACGGCTGCCGGCAAGCAAGAACACGATGCTTTCGCCGTGCGCGTTGTTGACCACCGCCCGATACAGCGAAGTTTTGCAGCGCTGGCTCAGTTGCGTGCCCATGGTTGCCCCCGGTTCCGAAAACTGTTCGTCGTTCTGCTCCGCCGCCTGCGTTGCGCTGATTTGCGTCTCCAGGCGCTGCTGCCGGCGGCGGTATCTGTCGCTGCTCCAGTACAGGTAAATACCGCACACGAGCAGGCAGGCCAGCGCGAGAATTCCGACGCCTCCAAGTATCGCCAGATCCGCATGCGCCATTTCGGGCCTCCTCAGTCTCGCGCGTGCCACGCCCGCCATTTGCGGGACTTGCGGGCACGCCATCTATCAGAATACGGCGGCCCCGCTCGACTTTTTAAACCGTCCCACGCATGAACCGCGCGCGGAGGCGAAGAAGCCGTCTGCTCGCATCGCCAGCGTGGCCATGATCTTGCGAGCGCAGGGACGTTGCTTCGAGTATCTGATGGGAATGGCTAATGATCAACAGAGCACACCTCTCTATTGACCAATCGATCGCGCTATAGGACGCTATCAGGCTGATGCCAATGCGCCGGACGACTGTCACGCCGCCCGCGCCATCTTCCGAAACTACTTGCGCCGCATCTACACCCCGGCCAGCGCCGGCAGTTCCAACTCGTACAAAACGCGTTCGCGCCAGTTGCTCATCTCTGGCTGATGACCCACGCGACTCTGACGCGGCGCGCTTTCCACACGTCTCGGCAGCGGCGCCGGATAACGCGCACGCTTCTTCTCAAGAATGGCCTGACTCAAGAACTCCGCGCTATACGCTTTCAACAAGTGCGCATGATGTGCTTCGATATACGCGGCGATCTGCGCCTGTTCGCCGTCGATCATGGCCAGCAACGCCAGCGTCTGCGTATCCCAACGAAAGCGCAGGCCGAGTTCATCGAAAGCGGCGTTATAGGCGCACAGTTGCGCCTGAATTTCAGCTTGGTGCGCGCTGTCGCCAGCGTGGAATTGCGAGGGGTTCATGGTCGTCTCCGTCAGGCAGGTGGCATGAACGAAGAGTAGAAGAGCGCATAAATAAACAATAGTTAAAGTTTTTTCGAAAAACGATAGTGCTTTGTTTATATATTGGTTTACCCCAAGTGGTCACAGCATCGAGATGCGCGCACCTTGGACAGCCAGCCATCGCCGGCAATCGAGCCATGGGCAAGGGCGACAGCGCATCCATTAGGAATGCCGAATGCAAACCATAAAATGTTTTAACTTTTCCTTATTGCTGTTCTCGCGCAGCATCCACTCAGACGCGCTGCACGACTCATCGCCTCTCACTCGCCGGTTTTTCGCTCCACGGGTAAGGGTTTTCGTTAGTGCAGCTCCCTCTGGCCGACCATCGGCGCCTCGCTGCCGCAAATAAAACGGCGATGAAGCGGTTCGATCACGTAAGTCCAACGCGCCATTTGAGCGCGACGGAATATACAGGAGACGGAGACATGGGACATTCCAGCGCATCGGAAAGAGGCCGCACTGCATTCACGCATCACCGCTGGGTGCAACTCGCGATCGGCATTGTGTGCATGGGACTCGTCGCGAATCTGCAATATGCGTGGACGCTGTTCGTCGTACCAATGGACAACGCCCACCACTGGGGACAAGCGGCGATCCAGACAGCGTTCACGATCTTCATCGTCACCGAAACCTGGCTTGTGCCGGTCGAAGGCTGGCTCGTCGACAAGTTCGGGCCGCGTCCCGTTGTCATTGGCGGCTCGCTGTGCGCGGCGCTCGGCTGGATCATCGACGCCCATGCAAGCAGTCTCGCCGAGCTGTACGCCGCGGCAGTCATTGCCGGGATCGGCGCGGGCTGCGTGTACGGCACCTGTGTGGGCACGGCGCTCAAATGGTTTCCGGATAAGCGCGGTCTCGCGGCGGGTTTGACCGCGGCGGGTTTCGGCGCCGGCGCGGCCGTCACCGTGATCCCGATTGCCGACATGATCCAACGCTCGGGCTACCAGCACACCTTCATGTTCTTCGGCATATTCCAGGGCGTCTGCATTCTGCTGCTCGCTACCATGCTGATTCGGCCGAAGCCGCCCGCCAACGCTGTCGCCGCCAAACGCATCGTTGCCAGCAAGATCGACTACACGCCGGGCGAGATGATCCGTTCGCCGCTCTTCTGGGTGCTGTATCTGATGTTCGTGTTCGTCGCAGCCGGCGGCATCATCGCGACCGCGCAGCTCGGGCCGATTGCGAAGGAATACGGCTTTGCCAAGCTGCCCGTGAATCTGATGGGCATCACGCTGCCGCTCCTCACGATGACACTGTCTATCGACAACCTGTGCAACGGTTTCACCCGTCCTTTGTGCGGCTTTCTGTCGGATCGCATCGGCCGGGAAAACACGATGTTCATGATCTTTCTCGGCGAAGGCGTCGCGCTGCTGGGACTCATGCAGTTCGGCCATAACCCGTACGCCTTCATGTTCTTCGCGGCTGCCGTGTTCCTGTGCTGGGGCGAAATCTTCTCGATCTTCCCGGCGACCTGCGCGGATACGTTCGGCAGCAAATACGCCGCCGCCAACGCGGGAACGCTGTACACCGCGAAGGGCACCGCGTCGATGCTGGTGCCGCTGGCATCGGTGCTGTCGGCGAACGGCGGATGGAGCACGGTGTTCATCTGCGCCGCCGTGGTGTCGATCGCGGCAGCCGTGTCCGCGAAATTCATCCTCGCCCCCATGAGAAAGCGCTGGATCGAAAACTCAGGCGCGCCGGCCAGCGTCGTTATCGCCGAAGCACGGCTGCAGCCGTCGTCCGGCGGCTCGCCTGATTGACTGACCACGCGAGCGCCCCGCTCGCGACACACCACACTACGCCCCGCCAACAAGGAGAGATGTCATGGCAGAAGCCGACCAGCCCACAACAGACAACACGTCGACACAACAGGCGACCGAGACGACCGACGGATTCCATCTCGTCATCGACGCGCTGAAACTGAACGACATCGACACCATCTTTGGCCTGGTCGGCATCCCGATCACCGACCTGGCGCGTCTTGCCCAGGCGGAAGGCATGCGTTTCATCGGCTTTCGCCATGAACAGCACGCGGGCAATGCGGCGGCCGTTTCCGGTTACATGACGAAGAAGCCGGGCATCTGCCTGACGGTGTCGGCACCGGGCTTTCTGAACGGACTGACCGCCCTCGCCAACGCGACCACCAACTGCTTCCCGATGATCCTGATCAGCGGCTCGAGCGAACGCGAAATCGTCGATCTGCAGCAAGGCGATTACGAAGAGATGGATCAGTTGAATGCAGCCAAGCCGTACGCGAAGGCCGCTTATCGCGTGCTGCATGCGGAAGATATCGGCATCGGCGTGGCACGCGCGATCCGCGCCGCGGTGTCGGGCCGCCCTGGCGGCGTCTATCTGGACCTGCCCGCGAAGCTGCTCGCGCAAACCATGGACGCCGTGAAAGCGCAGCAATCGCTGGTGCGCGTGATCGACGCGGCGCCGCGTCAATTGCCCGCGCCGGAATCGGTCAAGCGCGCCATCGATGTGCTGAAGAGCGCCAAGCGTCCGCTGATCCTGCTCGGCAAAGGCGCGGCGTACGCGCAGGCCGACGCGGAGATTCGCGGCTTCGTCGAACAAAGCGGCATTCCGTATCTGCCGATGTCGATGGCCAAGGGCCTGCTGCCCGATACACATGAGCAATCGGCGTCGGCGGCGCGTTCGTTCGTGCTGCAGGAAGCCGACGTCGTCGTGCTGATCGGTGCGCGTCTGAACTGGCTGCTCTCGCACGGCAAGGGCAAGACGTGGGGCGCGGAGCCGAAGAAGTTCGTCCAGGTCGACATCTCGCCGACGGAAATCGACAGCAATGTCGCGATCGCCGCGCCGGTGATCGGCGATATCGGTTCGTGCGTGGCGGCGCTGCGTGAAGGCCTCGATGCGAGCTACAAGAAGCCGGACACCGAATGGACCGGCGCGATCGCGGAGCGCAAGAACAAGAATCTCGCCAAGATGGCCGCGACGCTCGACAAGAACCCGTCGCCGATGAATTTCCACAGCGCGTTGCGCGCGATCCGCGACGTGCTGAAAACACGGCCGGACATCAACGTCGTCAACGAAGGCGCGAACACGCTCGACTACGCGCGCAGCATCATCGACATGTACGAGCCGCGCAAACGCTTCGATTCGGGCACGTGGGGAATCATGGGCATCGGCATGGGCTTCGCGATCGGCGCGGCGGTGACGAGCGGCAAACCGGTCGTCGCGATCGAGGGCGACAGCGCGTTCGGCTTCAGCGGCATGGAACTCGAAACCATCTGCCGTTATGACTTGCCGGTTTGCACCATCGTCTTCAACAACAACGGCGTGTATCGCGGCACCGACGTGAACCCGACCGGCGGCAAAGATGTCGCGCCGACCGTGTTCGTGAAGAACGCGCGCTACGACAAGATGATCGAGGCATTCGGCGGCATCGGCTATCACGCGACCACGCCGGAGGAACTGACGAAGGCGCTGCTCGAATCGATCGCCTCGGGCAAACCGAGTCTGATCAACGCCGTCATCGACGAAGCGGCCGGCACCGAAAGCGGCCGCTTGACCAATCTGAATCCGCAAAGCGCGGCAATGAAAAAGTAGTCTGGGCAACCACGGAGATTCAACATGACCAAACCTCTCGAAGGCATCAGGATCATCGACTTCACCCATGTTCAAGCGGGCCCCGCTTGCACACAGTTGCTCGCCTGGTTCGGCGCGGACGTCATCAAGGTCGAGCGGCCGGGTTCCGGCGACGTGACGCGCAACCAGTTACGCGATATCCCTGATGCCGACGCGCTGTACTTCACGATGCTCAACAGCAACAAGAAGTCGCTCACGCTGGACACGAAAAAACCCGAAGGCAAGGAGGTGCTCGAAAAGCTGATCCGCGAATCGGACGTGCTGGTCGAGAATTTCGGCCCGGGCGCGTTGGACCGGATGGGTTTTTCGTGGGAACGCCTGAACGAGCTCAACCCAAAGATGATCGTCGCTTCGGTGAAGGGCTTCAGCGACGGCCACCACTACGACGACCTGAAGGTCTACGAAAACGTCGCGCAATGCGCGGGCGGCGCGGCCTCCACCACCGGCTTCTGGGACGGCCCGCCGACCATCAGCGCGGCCGCCCTCGGCGACAGCAACACCGGCATGCATCTGGCCATCGGCATTCTGACCGCCCTGCTGGGACGCGACAAAACCGGCAAGGGCCAGAAGGTCGCGGTGTCGATGCAGGACAGCGTGCTGAACCTGTGCCGCGTGAAACTGCGCGATCAACAACGGCTGGAACGTGTCGGCTACCTGGAAGAATATCCGCAGTATCCGCACGGCGAATTCAGCGATGTCGTGCCGCGCGGCGGTAATGCGGGCGGCGGCGGTCAGCCGGGTTGGGTGCTCAAGTGCAAGGGCTGGGAAACGGATCCGAACGCGTACATCTATTTCACGATCCAGGGCCATGCGTGGGAGCCGATCTGCAAGGCCCTCGGCAAGCCCGAGTGGATCGACGACCCGGCCTACAAGACGGCGGAAGCACGTCAACCGCATATTTTCGACATCTTCAACACGATCGAAGGCTGGCTCGCCGACAAGACCAAGTTCGAAGCGGTCGACATCCTGCGCAAGTTCGACATTCCGTGCGCGCCGGTGCTGACCATGAAGGAACTGGCGAATGATCCGTCGTTGCGTGCGAGCGGCACGATTGTCGAAGTGCCGCACAAGAAGCGCGGCTCGTATCTGACCGTCGGCAGCCCGATCAAGTTTTCGGATCTGAAGCCGGAAGTCACCGCCTCGCCGCTGCTGGGCGAACACACCGAGGAAGTGCTCGCGAGCCTCGGGTACAGCAAGGAGGACATCTTCAACCTGCGCGAAGTGAAAGCGGTTTAATGGTGCTACGCAAGGCCGGGTATCAGCCCGGCCTTGCCGATGCGGCGTCCTGGCGGCGCCGTATTCTATTGAGCATTCGTGTTTTTCAGATCGAGGGGGAGCGCCATGCAAAACGCCATCGACTTCCAGCAACTTGCCAACGCAATCGGCGACGCGATCATCATTTCCGACGCCCGCGGCAGCATCACATTCTGGAACCCCGCGGCTGAACGCATGTTCGGCTTCACGCAAGGCGAGGCGCTCGGCAATTCGCTAGACCTGATCATCCCGGAGCGTCTGCGCGGCCGGCACTGGGATGGCTATCAC
Organism: Paraburkholderia sp. BL17N1; assembly: GCF_003634175.1. Taxonomy (NCBI): domain Bacteria; kingdom Pseudomonadati; phylum Pseudomonadota; class Betaproteobacteria; order Burkholderiales; family Burkholderiaceae; genus Paraburkholderia; species Paraburkholderia sp. BL17N1. The sequence goes on along the minus strand of NZ_RBIW01000002.1, from coordinate 1,722,593 downwards.
AAGACCATGGCGACCGGCGAAACCCGCTATGGCAACGACGTGCTGCGCGTCCCCGCCGTGCACAAGGACGGACGCTCGCTGTCGATCGCCTTTACGGTCGCGTTGCTGCATTCGCCGCAAAACGAACTCACCGGCATCGTCGCCGTGATTCGCGACGAGACCAGCCGCTTCCAGGAGGATCGCCTGCTGCGCAAGCGGCTTGCGGAACTGGAGGCATCCGCCGGCGCATGAGCGCCCTTGCCACAACACTGCCTTTCGGTCCATCGCTGTAGACTCTGCCAGATCGCGTTTTCAATCACACCGGATCAGGCAACATGGACCGCATCGACGCAATGAAGGTGTTCGTCGCCACGCTCGACGAAGGCAGCCTGGCGGGCGCGAGCCGTCGACTCGGCCGCTCGCCCGCTGCGGTTAGCCGCGCTATTGCGTTCCTCGAAGAGCATGTCGGCACGGCCTTGCTGCATCGCACGACGCGCACCATCAAACTGAGCGAAGCCGGCGAACGATATGCCGCCGCCTGCCGCCGCATTCTCACCGATCTCGAAGAGGCCGACCTGCTGATCGCCGGCGAGCGCTCCGCGCCGCGCGGGCTGCTCACGATCACCGCGCCGGTGGCCGCCGGCCAGGACATGCTGCAGCCGATCATCGACGACTTCGTCGACCGCTATCCGGCTGTGTCGGTCCGCCTGAATATGCTCGACCGCCCGGTGAGCCTCATCGACGAAGGGATGGATCTGGCGTTGCGCATCGCTCACCTGCCCGATTCGACGCTAGTGGCAATTCCCGTCGGCGAAGTGCGGCGGGTCGTTGCGGCGTCGCCTCGCTACCTGGCGAAACACCCTCCCATTACCGAACCTTCCGATCTGGCCCAGCATCAGATCATCTCCATGACTCATTTCGGCCTGGACTCGTGGAGCTTTCCGCCGCCGAACGGTTCGACGATTCCGCGCGTGGTGCAGTTCACGCCTCGCTTTATCGTCAACAGTATTCAGGCGGCCGTGGCCTCGGCGGTCGCGGGGCACGGCGTCACCCGCATGTTTTCCTATCACGTCGCCGAACAGGTCAAGGAAGCCACGCTGAAGATCGTCCTGAGCGACAACGAACCCGCCCCGCTGCCGGTCCACTTGCTGACCCCGCACGGACGCCTTGCCGTGCCCAAGGTGCGCGCGTTCGTCGATTTCGCGACACCGCGTCTGCGCAAGCATTTCACGCAGTCCGAGCGGATTACCACCCGAAATTGAATCGTTTCGCGGAAGAATGTCTGCCGTGCCGCGTGGATTCTCTCTTCAATCGGTTCAATCTAGACTTACCTCCATCGAGATCACCTGGCGCAAGCCGTCGGCCATTCCGGTAATTCACTGACACGGCCGACGTCGCGCTCGACTCGGCAATCTTCGTCACGGACACACATCCGCACATGGACGCCGGCCCCAGCGTGGGCGCTCCAGGCAGGCATTGTTTGTCACTTTGCGAGGCATTGCGAGCAGTGACCTTCGTACCTTTCGTGTCGAACCGGCCAGCAAGACGAGTCGGCGCGTAACCGAACCGTGGAGGCAGTGATGGAACGTGCAGTCGTCAACGAACCGATCCCGCCGGCATTCAACGTGTGGCGCGGCGCGCTGGCAGGCGCCAGCGCGAGCCTTGTCGGTATCGGCCTCGCGCGCTTCGCCTACACCCCGTTGTTGCCGGCCATTGTCAGCGCGCACTGGTTTCCGGCCTCGACCGCCGCGTATCTCGGCGCGGCCAATCTCGGCGGCTATCTGGCGGGCGCGCTCGCGGGCGGCTGGCTGGCGCGACGATTCGATGCGACCTCCGTGTTACGCGCGATGATGCTGCTCGCGACCGTCGCGTCCGTCGCCTGCGCCTTTCCGGTTTCGTTTCTCTGGTTCTTCGTCTGGCGCTTCGCATCGGGCCTCGCGGGCGGCGCGCTGATGGTGCTGGCCGCGCCGACTGTTCTCGCGCACGTGACTCCATCGCGCAGGGGCTTTGCGAGCGGTGCGATCTTCAGCGGTATCGGTCTCGGCATTGTGGCATCCGGGACGATCGTGCCGATCCTGCTGCGCCAAGGCCTGATGCAAACGTGGTTGGGACTCGCCGCGATCTCCCTCGCGTTGACGGCCATCGCATGGAACGGCTGGCCCGGACGAGGCGAATCCGTCGCACAGCACGCGTCGCATCACACAAGGCATAGCCAGACCTATCCGGCTGCGTCGCTGCGCGCGCTCTACGCCGAGTATGCGTTGAACGCCGTGGGCCTCGTCCCGCACATGATCTTTCTCGTCGATTTCGTGGCGCGCGGCCTCGGCAAGGGTCTCGACGCCGGCGCGCAATACTGGGTGCTGTTTGGACTCGGGGCGATCGTGGGCCCGCTGCTGACAGGTCATCTGGCTGACCGCGCCGGCTTCGGTCCGGCATTGCGTGTCGCCTATGTCCTGCAGATCGTCGCGGTCGCGTTGCCGGCTGTCGTGCGTGGCCCGGCGGCGTTGATCGTGTCGAGCGTCGTGGTCGGCGCATTCGTGCCGGGCATCGTGGCGCTCGTGCTCGGCAGGATCAATGAATTGCTCACTCATCATCCGGCGGCCCAGAAAGGCGCGTGGAGCGCGGCCACCACCAGTTTCGCCGTCTTGCAGGCCGTCGCGGCGTACGGTTTGTCGTTTCTGTTCGCGCACGACGGCGGCAACTACACGACGCTGTTCGTGATCGGTGCGGCGTCTTTGGCGCTTGCTCTCGCGGTGGACCTGTTCGGCGCGCTTCGCTTCGGTCCGAAGCAAGCCTAGCCACTCCGCTGCAGGCGACTCTACCCACTACTCGAACTGTGAGAACCCCATGACCTCCGATATCCGCTTTCTGCAGGCACTCGGCATGCAGCATCCCATCATTCAGGCGCCGATGGCCGGCATCTCCACGCCCGCCCTCGCCGCCGCTGTTTCCAATGCCGGCGCGCTCGGCTCGATCGCCGTGGGTGCGAGTACCGCGCAGCAGGCGCGCGAGTTGATCGTCGCGACACGCGCGCTCGCCAGCAAGCCGTTTAATGTCAACGTGTTCTGCCATCGGCCGGCGTACAGCGATCCGCTCCGCGAAGCCACCTGGCTGGCGCATCTGCAACCGCTGTTCGCTGAGTTCGGCGCCAGAACGCCGGTCGCGCTCAAGGAGATTTACACCAGCTTCGTGGTCGACGAGGCAATGCTGCAAGTGTTGATCGAAGAACGTCCCGCTGTCGTCAGTTTTCATTTTGGGCTGCCATCGCGCGAATGGATCAATGAACTGCATCGCGCCGGCATTCTGCTGTTCGGATGCGCGACCACGCCACACGAAGCCCTGCAAATCGAGCAGGCGGGACTCGATGCGATCGTCGCGCAAGGTGCCGAAGCAGGCGGTCACCGTGGCACCTTCAATCCGGACGACGACGCGATGATCGGCACCCTCGCGCTGGTCCGGCTGATCGCCAGACAGTCGACGCTGCCGGTCATCGCCGCGGGCGGCATCATGGACGGTCAAAGCATTGCCAGCGCATTGCTCCTCGGCGCTAGCGCCGTGCAGATGGGCACCGCGTTCGTGCTGTGTCCGGAATCGGGCGCGGATGCCGCCTACCGGCACGCGTTGACCAGTCAACGCGCGTACCGGACGGCCGTGACGGCCGCGATCTCCGGCCGCCCTGCGCGCGGTTTGAGCAACCGGCTGTATATCGACGTAGACTCGCCGGACGCGCCGCCGCTGCCCGACTATCCGATTGCATACGACGCCGCCAAAGCGCTGAACGCCGCGGCCCGCGCCAAGGGCGATTCCGATTTTGCTGTCCAGTGGGCCGGCCAGGGCGCGCCGCTCGCAAGAGCGTTGCCCGCGGCGCAATTAGTTGCCACATTGATGAGCGAACTTGCCGAAGCGGAGGGTCAGTCACGCTCGCATTCGTTTGCCGGGAAGGCGATATGAATACCCCCTCGCAAGTTTCCGTGCCGTCCGGTCAGCCGACGCGCGGCCTCGACTATGCCGCGCGACATGAACGTTACTGGCGCCGCAATCTGGCCGTGTGCGTATTCGGCTCGTTTACCACGCTCGTCAGCCTGAGCATGCTGCTGCCGTTCTTGCCCATCTACGTCCAGCAACTCGGGGTGCAGTCGCAGTCCGCCGTCATCCAGTGGTCGGGCATCGCGTTCGGCGCCACGTTTCTGGGCACTGCTGTCACTGCGCCCGTGTGGGGGCGCCTTGCCGATCGTTATGGCCGCAAGCCGATGCTGGTGCGCGCGGCCGTCGGCATGGCCGTGGTGATGTCGTTGATCGGCATTGCGCACAACGTGCATCAACTCGTCGCCCTGCGTTTGCTCGCGGGTCTCGTGGGCGGCTACTCGTCGGCGTCGACGGTGATGGTCGGCACCCAGGCGCCGAAGGAACGTGCGGGCTGGGCGCTGGGCGTGCTGTCGACGGGCGCGCTGGCCGGCAACCTGATCGGGCCGCTCGTCGGCGGTTTTTTGCCGGGCTGGCTCGGCATTCGCGGCACGTTCTTCGCCGGCGGCGCCATGATCGCGGTCGCCGCGTTGCTCACGATCTTCGTCGTCAAGGAAGATTTCGACCCGGCCGCTCATTCCACGCGGCGTCCCGCCGAGCATGCGCCGGCGAGCACACATCGCAACAACTATCCGGTGATCGCCGCCTTGCTCGTCACCGCGATGATGGTGCTGCTCGCCAACATGTCGATCGAGCCGGTCATCACCGTCTATGTGGGCAGTCTCGGCGTGCCGTCACTTCATCTGGCGCGCGTGGCGGGCATCGTGATGGCCTGTTCGGCTTTCGGCAGCATGCTGACGGCCGCGCGCCTCGGCGCATTGGCCGATCGGGTCGGCAGTTGGAACGTGATCGTCGCTTGTCTGGTGTTGACGGGTCTGGTGATGATTCCGCAAGCGTTCGTTCACGCATGGTGGCAACTGGCGGGATTACGCGCGCTGATGGGCATGACGCTGGCCGGTCTTCTGCCTGCGATTGCCAAACTGGCCCGGCATGCAGTGGAAGAGCACAAGACCGGTCAGATGCTCGGCTATTTGCAGTCGGCGCAATTCAGCGGACAGGTTGTCGGTCCGATTATCGGCGGCGTGATCGCGGTCCATCTCGGGCTGCACTCCGTGTTCTTCGTCACCGGGTCGCTGCTGGTGGCGTGCGCCGCGCTTGCGCAGTGGGCGCGCACTCGTCAGAGTCTCGCTGCCTGAGCGGCGAGACTGCCGCCGTCATTCGCCCGCGACTGCTTTACCCGACGGATTCTTCACCCGCGCGTGCAACTGCGTGCGAATCTCGCTCGCGACCGACGGCGGCAGCGGAATATAGTCCAGGTCCTCCGCGGCCTGACTGCCGTTCGTCAGCGCCCAGTCGAGGAATCTCAGCGTTTCCTCGCCGCGCTCCGGTTTGTCCTGCGTGCTGTGCAGCAAGACATACGTCGCGCCGACAACGGGCCATGCGTTCGCGCCTGCCTCGTTGGTCAGGATCGGAAAGAGCGATCTGGACCAGTCGGCGCTCGCGGCGGCGGCCTTGAAAGTTTCGGGTCCTGGCTGAACCACGGCACCCGACGCATTTTCCATGGCCGCGTACGCCATATGATTCTGCTTCGTGAAGTCCCATGCAACGTAGCCGATCGCGCCCGGCAAATGTTGTACGAAGGTGGCGACTCCTTCGTTGCCTCGCCCGCCTATTCCGCGCGGCCAGCGCACTGAAGTCCCCTCGCCGACCCTGCTCTTCCACTCGGGGTTCACCTGCGCGAGAAAGTGCGTCCAGATCAACGTGGTGCCTGAACCGTCGAGCCGACGAACGACGGCGATAGGCGTGTCGGGCAGCTTGATCGTGGGATTGATGGCGGCGATGGCCGGAGCATTCCAGCTGACGATTTTGCCCAGGTAGATATCTCCAAGCACACGCCCCGAGAGAATCAACTCGCCTGGCTTGATCCCCGGCAGATTGATGACCGGCACGACGCCGCCGATTACGGTTGGAAACTGAATCAGCCCGTTCTTCGTCAACTCGTCGTCGCTCAGCGGTGCGTCCGAGCCGGCGAAATCGACCTGGCTGACCATGATCTCCTTCAAGCCTTCCGTCGACCCGACAGCGCGATAGCTCACCGTGCCGCCACCCGCACGCTGGTATGCGGTGGCCCATTTCGTATAAATAGGCGCGGCAAAGGTGCTGCCGGCGCCAGTAATGTCAGCGCTGTGCGCCGCGACCGCCAGGAAAGCGCCAGCCACACCGGCCAACAATGTTTGTGTATAGCTCACGAAAGACCTCACTCGGAATTGTTGTTGAAGCTCATGAAGTGAAGCTCGCCGGGTAACGACGCGTGGCGTGGAGAAACTATTGTCTGGCGGACTTTCTTACGCTTTCTATTGCCACCGGTTGTTCGTCGCGCTGTGGTGTGCCGATCTGAAAGAGGGCTCGCGCAGCGCGGTGATGACAACTTTTCTTATTACAGGACGATGAAGAGCGAGAGGCAAATTGAATCGCTCTATCAACACGGCACGGAAATGACACACCATTCGATTCGCCATACTGAACAGCGTGGCGTCTCCCTCCGAGCGAAGGTAGGTTGAATCGTCGCGCGAATTCCGTTTTGTCCGCAGTGCCGGCATGCCCCTCGGGATTTTTACGTTGTAGGATGGATATCGCAGTTGCTAAGCTATCCGACACGCGTCACCTTACGTTCACCTCACTTCCGTCCGCTTCAGGGACTCATGCAACTCGAGCCGATGAACTCCACACCTGACACGCGTGATCCCGCATCTGCAACCGCATCCACACAGGAGCGGGGCGCAGACAATCCCAACAAACGAGGCGGCACGATTGCGCCCGACATGTCGCCGGCAGTGGCCTTTTCGACGCTGGCCACGCCAATGGCCGCGCAAGTGGCGCTACGCATCGACAGCTTGTGCGTGAGCGCGGATGCGGAAAGTCCGCACAAACTGCGTGTCGTGCTGCGGCGCTTGCGTTCGCTGTGGTGGGCTTACGATCCGCTTATCGACAGATCGCGGGCAAGATGGCAGCGGCGCGAATTCAAGGCGCTCGCCGATTCCGCCGGTCAAACGCGTGACTGGGATATCCTGAAACACTTACTGGCGGAAGACGTGTCGACACCGCATGCTTTCGCGGCGCTCATCGAACGTCTCGATCTATTGCGTGGCAATGCACTGGTGCGCAGTCGCGCAACGATTGCAGACGCGAACGCCGAAGCCATGCTGACACAGCGAATCGCGAGCGTGATTCGGCAACTCGACGCGTGCTCGTTCGAGGAACCGCTCACGGCATTCGCCGCGAACCGTGTTGCAACGGCGAAGCAGACGCTGCGAAAACGTTTGAAGCGTGTGCTGGAAAATCCGGACGCGGGTTACGCCGAACTTCACGACGTCCGCATCGCGGGAAAGAAAGTGCGCTATCTGCTGGAGTTTTTCGCGCCGCTACTCGATAGCGGCAGCGAGATCAGCGTCGCGGAGCTGACGCAATTGCAGGACGAACTGGGCAAGCTGAACGATATTGTTTCGAGCGAAGCGCTGCTTCTGGCGCATGCGGATCGGCTTGGTGATCCCGGCATGGTAGTCGACGCAATCGCGTATCTCAGGAATCGCAAAGGCCAGCACATGCAGCGTGCGAATGCAGAGTTACGCGCACTCAACGACCGGCTTGCCGTCGAGCGTCCCAGCACCGGCGTGAACTGACGCTGACGATATCGCGCTATACGGCGACTGCCAGTACCGCCGAAGCCGGACACAGCAGCTCTTATCGTTCCTTGCGGCGGCGAAATGCCCACCATCCCGCGAGCCCGGTAAAGCCGGCGACAAGCAACACCATCACCCAGAAGCCGTGCCGGTTTTCAGCGAGCGGAATACCGCCCACATTCATGCCGAAAAAGCCCGCGACGATATTGATCGGCATCGCCAAAACCGTCACCAGCGTGAGCGTAAACAGCGTACGGTTGTTCTGCTCTTCGAGGCGGGAGATGATCTCCTCCTGCAGCAGCCTGACCCGTTCGATCAGCCCGGCCACATCGGAGAGAACCACGGAAAACTCTTCCGTCGACTCGCGCAGATCCTGCACGTCTTCCGCATGAAGCCAGCGCGGCGGCCGTGCCAGCAGACGGAAGATCGCGCCGGGTTCAGGCGCCAGCATGCGCTGCAAGCGCGTCAGCATACGACGCATCGCGCCCAGATCGATCCGGTTCTGTGTGGGCCGCTGCGACAGGAACCGGTCCTCGATCCGGTCGACGTCGGCGCTGGTCCGCCGGACGATCTGCACCAACAGGTCAGCCTGGTCATGCATCAGATGAACCAGCAATTCCGCCGGCGACCTGAATACCTCCCCCTCCCGAACCGACGCACGCAGTCGGTCCACCGAGCGCAGTGGCTTGAGACGCGCGGTCACGATGATTCGTTGATTCGCGTAAATCCACAGCGTCGCGATCTCGGAGGGAATGAACTCGAGATTGAACATGACGTCGTTCACGACCGCGCGTAGTGCGCCGTCCGCGTGTTCGATGCGCGTGGAGTGAGAGCCTTCGCGCAATGCGTCGAAAAATGTCTCGGGCAAATCGAGCTGGGCTCTCATCCAACGCTCGCTGGCGCTATGTGCGAGATTGAAGTGAAGCCAGAGAAACTCGCTGCCTTCCTTCGCGGGGCCGTGGGCGTCGTGGGCCTGGAGCCATTCGGCGACTTCGTCGGCGTCGACCGAGCGACCGGCGCGATTCGAAGAAAAGAGAAAGCCGCAGACCATGCCGGACGAGTCCGCGCCGTAGGTTTGCAGTAGCAAATCAGATTTCATAGGTCATTCACCGTTTGCTTCCCCTGCGGGATTGGCCTATCCGGCAATCTGGCGGCCAAAATCAGAACCGTGGCAGTCACCATCCGATTCCAACTCGGGCGCCGCGCAGATTGAACCGGAATCAAAGGTCCGAGCATATCGCGGCCGATCAAAAGAAGGTTAACCCGCTAGTTTCCACGACGTCGGCTTAGCGAATGCTTAAGTTTAGCCAAGCGGGTCATTTAATTTGAGTAGTCACAAGAACGTCATATTTCGCCCTTAAGTTGCAGCCCATCGAAGGCGATTGTGTCGCCGTGAGGAGTCTCACCATGAATCTCAAGCAACTTACGCTGGTTGTGTGTGCGCTGTGTGCCAGCGCCGCACACGCTGCCGACATCACCGGTGCGGGCAGCACCTTCGCCGCGCCGATCTATACGAAATGGGCCGACGCCTATCAAAAGGCCGGCGGCGGCAAGGTGAACTATCAGGGCATTGGTTCGTCGGGCGGCATCAAACAGATCATTGCGAAGACCGTGGATTTCGCCGGCTCGGACGCCCCGCTCAAAGACGACGAACTGGCCAAGGACGGCTTGTTCCAGTTCCCGACCGTTGTCGGCGGCGTGGTGCCGGCAATCAACGTGCCGGGTGTGAAGGCCGGCGAACTGGTGCTGTCGGGCGAAGTGCTCGGCGGTATTTATCTCGGCAAGATCAAGAAGTGGAACGATCCCGCGATCGTTGCGCTGAACCCGAAAATCAAGCTGCCGGATACCGATATCGCCGTGGTTCGCCGTGCCGATGGCTCCGGCACGAGCTTTATCTGGACGAATTACCTGTCTAAGGTGAGCCCGGAGTGGAAGTCGAAAGTGGGCGAAGGCGCAACGGTGAGCTGGCCGACAGGGACCGGCGGCAAGGGCAACGACGGCGTGGCCGCTTTCGTGCAGCGTCTGCCCGGCGCGATCGGCTACGTCGAGTGGGCGTACGCGAAGCAGAACCACATGACCTATGCGTCGCTGAAAAATGCAGCGGGTACAGTGGTCGCACCGGCGACCGACACCTTCAAGGCAGCGGCAGCAGGCGCGGACTGGTCGAAGTCGTTCTATCAGATCCTGACGAACGAGCCGGGCAAGAACGCATGGCCCGTGGTCGGCGCGACCTTCGTGCTGTTGCATACGACGCAGGACAAAGCACCGCAGGGCGCCGAAACGCTGAAGTTTTTCGATTGGGCGTTCAAGAACGGCGGCAAGGCAGCGGATGATCTCGACTACATTTCGCTGCCGGAATCCGTGACGGCTGAAATCCGCACGCAGTGGAAACAGAAAGTGAAGGACGCGTCGGGCAAGCCGGTCGCGCCGTAAGCGTCGGATTCGAGGGGCGCGCGTCGCATGCGCGCGCCTTTCTCCATTGCGCGCCTGACCGGTGGCTAGCGTCAGGTCGCGACTTTCGACATCACCGCCGTGGCCGGATCGTAACGGTAGCCCTTCTGCGCAAGCTGGTGCGTCATCGTCGCGGCAATCAGTTTTTGCTGCGTCTCCCGCGAGACCAATTCGTGATCCGGTTTGAGCCGCTCCAGCTCGGATGAAAGCCGCCTGACAAGCGCCACCTCGCCGGTGCTGCGTGCGTCGATGAACAGGATCTTCTCGCTTGCCAGACCGAGCCGCTGCTTGAGGTCTTTTGCGTGCGCGACCCACTGTTCGGCTGTCGTGCGAAGCTCGCTCATGGCCTTTGCATGGGCTTTGGCCTGCGTCGACACCTGCCGCTGCAAAGCCGCGACCTCCTCCGTATTGTCGTTCTGCTCGGCACGGGCTGCTAGCTGCTGGGCGCGTTGTGCGTGTTGCGCTATGGCCGCGGTTTGTGCCGCGACGCGCTGCTCCAACTCCGCGACATGGCGTTCGGCGGCCTCCGCGCGCTCTCTCACGGCGGAGGCATCCTGCGATAGCCGAGCGAGGTTTGCACTCACGAGTGTCTTCGCCTCGGTCACGGCGCTGATCTGCTCGCGCGCCTCGTCCAGTTCATGCGTGACGCGCTGCAACTCGCTGAGTTGAGCCGACGCTTCCTCGGCCCGCACCCGGGCCGCCTCGCGCTCCGCGATCAGCACGGCACGCGCTTGTTTCAACTCGGCTTCCACTGCGACGAACTGCGCGTGGTCCTCGCTTGCCTGCGCTTCAGCAGCCTGTACCTGCGACGAAGCCGCGTTCAACTCCGTCAGCAAGCGTGCCGACTCTTCTTCCTTGGCCTGATTGGCGCTGTTCAACGCTTCGATCTGCTGCCGGGCTTGATCACGTTCCTCAGTGGCTCGCGCTATTTCATCGTGTCTGGCTGAAAGCTCTGCGGCCAGCTCCGCTCGAGCCTTGCGTTCTTCTTCTAGCGAAGCCGTGGCGGCTTGCTGTTCGGCAACTTGCGACGCTGCGCGCTGCGCGAGTTCTTCTACGCGTGCTTCGGCTGCCTGTGCGCGCGAGGTTGCCGCGCTCAACTCCTCGGACAGTCGCGCCGTTTCTTCCGACTTCGCCTGATGGGCCTCGCGCAAAGCGGCGAGCTGCTGTCGCGTTTGATCGTGTTCCTGCGTGACTCGCGTTACATCGTCGTTCCTGGCCGAGACAACCGCCGTCAACTCTTCGCGTGCTTTGCGTTCTTCGTCCAGCAACGCGTTTGTCGCGGTCAAATTGGCGTGATCCGCCGATGCGCGCTGTTCGAGTTCTTCTACGCGTGTCTCTGCTGCCTGAGCGCGTGACGTCGCGGTGCTCGCTTCCTGCGACCAACGCGTCACTTCTTGCGAGCTCGCCTGATACGCGGCTTCCAACGTCGCGACTTGCTGCAGCGCCTGGTCGCGCTCCTGAGTGAGCCGCGTTATTTCGCTGGTCTTGCTGGAGACGGCTGAAGCCAGCTCTTGACGTGCCTTGCGTTCCTCTTCCAGCGACACCTCATAGGCGCTGCGCAGCGACGTGATTTCCTCCAGTGCAAGATCACGCTCCTGGGTGACGCGCGTCATCTCATCGTTCGTGACGGAGACGATCGAAGCTAATTCCTCACGTGCTCTGCGTTCCTGTTCAATCGATACCTTCGCAGATTCCAACTCCTCGTTTTGCAACGACACACGCCGCGCCAGTTCTTCCGCGCGCGCCTCCGCGGCTTGTGCACGCGACGAAGCCGCGCTCGCCTCCTGCGACCATTGCGTGAGTTCTTGCGACTTCGCCTCATGGGCGTCGCGCAACGCGGCGCTTTCCTGCTGAGCGTGATCGCGTTCCTGCGTGACTCGCATTACTTCGTTGTTCTTGCTCGTCACGACCGCGGCCAACGCTTCGCGCGCCTGGCGTTCCTCTTCAAGCAACGCGCTCGCGGCTTCCAGTTTGGCCTGGTCCTCGGACGCGCGCTGCACGAATTCCTCGATGCGTGCCTCCGCCGCTTCAGCGCGCGAAGTAGCCGCGCTTGCCTCTTGCGCGAATCGCGTCGCCTCTTCTGTCTTCGCCCGACAGGCATCGCTCAATGTTGCGGCCTCGTGCCGCGCCTGATCTCGTTCCTGAATGACTTGCGCGACCTCATCGGTTTTGCCGGTCAGCGCCGTGGCCAACTCTTCACGTGCGAGACGTTCCTCGTCGAGCGAGGCCTTCATGCCTTCCAGTTCGGCGTCGTGCGCGAACGTACGCTGCTCCAGTTCGGCGACGTGAGTTTCGGCCGCTTCGGCGCGACCGGCGGCGCTCGCGCGTTCCGCTTCGAGGCGTAGGGCAGCGCTTTCCGACGCGCTCAGCGCGTCCGTCAGCGCGCTGAGACGGTTGCGCCCCGTTTCGATTTCGTCGATGCTCTTTTGATACTCGGCAAGCGCTTCGTCCCGTTCCGCGAGGGCTGCTTCCAGGTCCTGGTTCACCGCGGCGAGACGTTGGTTGAACGCCTTCTCCGCATCGTGCTGGGACGCCGTCCAGATCCGATCCGCGGCGCTGATGACCGTTTCGGCGAGGCCCTCCGGCAATCCGGGCTGGACCTGTGCTTGCGGTGTGTCGGCCTGCCGCGACTCGCGCCAGCGTTGCAAGGCCGCGACTATCGCCACTAGGGAACCGCCGCGAACCTCTTTCCAGATTGTCACTGGCGAAACTCTTTTGCCCTCTTCGACCATGCGATCGGCGATTGCAGCGATCTGTTCGTCGGTGATTGGGTCTGTGTCCGTGGACATATGCGCCTCAAGAATCAATGTAGCGGGGCGAAAGGTTAAATTTTCAATACGTTACTACGTCTGCGGACGTCCGGCGACGTTCGGGATACAAGCTAAATGACAGCTAATGGCACGCGGACCGATGATATTAGGGCTCGGCGGTCTTCTCGAATGCGCGGAATAGCGGACCATAAGGCCGCTATATCGTCGCGGATCGTTCGCGCAAGAGAGGTATCGGCGATACCGGTAGAGGCGCTTGCCTTGTTAGCCCGCACCGACGTTGCAACAATGCAGCGGCACCGAGTGGGGCGCCGTCGGCGTGGAAACGCGAAGCGGCGTCGACATGACACACCTGATACCGAGGCACACGGCAATGCGCATTTCGTTTCTGCATACGATGGATGGGAACCGCCAGGTGTTTGAGCAGGCAGCCAAAGCGCTTGGATTGCGGGCCGAAGATCTTCACCATGAAGTGAGGGCGGACCTTCGCGAGGCCGTGGATCAAACGGGAGCGTTTTCCGACGAGTTGCGCGCCCGCACAAAGCAGCGTCTTCTCGCGCTGGCAGCCGATTCGGACGCTGTCATTCTCACCTGCGGCACGCTCGGGCCCGCGGTGGCCGTTATCAAGAGTCCGCCCATGCCCATCGTCCGGGCGGATGTCGCTTTGGCTGCTGCGGCAGCAGACGTGGGCGGGAGCATCGTCGTGTTGTGTGCGGCTGAATCGGCTATCGACTCGACGAGGAAGCTTTTTACGGAGCATGCGAGCAAAAGCGCTGCGTCCGTGGAAGTCGTTCACGTCGGCCACGTTTGGGCGCTGTTCAAAGCGGGCGAGATTCAAGCATGCCTCGCGGCGACGGCGTCATCAGCCGATGCGGCGTATGAGGCGGGCGCGAGCGTTGTCGCATTTGCTCATCCATGGATGGCGGCCGCCGCCGGCTTGGTCCAGAAGGGTAGACGGCCACTCGATAGTCCGAGCGCGGCGCTGCACGCGGCCACGCAGCGATTCAGCGAACGCTCGGGAGACGCCTCGTGGTGCCCGCCTCCACGATAACCGCCTGCGACGACCCACACTTCGAAGCCGTCACGCTGCAAATCCGCTTACCACGGCGATCGTTTGTCGCTCTGACCGAAGCGCACGACGCGTAACTCAGCTTCGTCCACGGCGAACACCGGCGCTATTTGCAGCTGCTGCTCGTGGAAATCGAGAAGCCTCGTGATCGGTCCGCAATCCGCTGCCGCGATCCGCCAGATTTCCCGGGTCGCGCTACGAGCGGCGGCATCCAGAATACGTTCAGCTTCGAGATAAAGGTCACGCCCCAGCGCGCCGAACCCGGCCTGCTGAAGATACCAGGCCAGGTAAAGCGCCTTCACCAGCTTTGCCAGTAATTCGCCGTTGCCCTTGCCCGCCTGGAATGCGGCCAAAGCGAGATGCCAGCGCAACGACTGTTCGCGCACGTATGTCGCGGTATGCGGCAAAAGTTTGGCTTTACCCAGCGGCTTTCTGCGCACCTGATTCCCCGTTGGTCGTTTTTTACGATTCTGAGACATGGATCGATTATCTTGTCGATGCTGCTTTTAATTTCCAGCATCGTAATGCATACGACAACGGAAAATCCATTACCGAGACGATTTAACAGAATTTATTAATATTCCGATTGCATAACGGACTTTTGATTAATCGCAAGCGAGGCTATAGGCATCTGGCAAGCCCATGTTTTACTTATCTTTTCTTAATCACGATCACCGGGTTTCGGCGCCGGCCTGGCGAGGCTGCTATCAAGGCTGATGGAACGCGAGAGACAACGTAGCGCGCTGCGCACTATCTGAACTAATGCCTTCCGTGCAAAGGCAACAGGATTATCAAACCGCGATATTAAACGCGACCGGCGACCCAGATCAATATCCGACGTTACAACGACGCCATCGGCCCTTGCTCGCCCGCGATGATTCAAAGTTTCCGATGAGAAAACTACGCGAATGTCGCGCTCGCTTCGATCGCGCCAATCCAATTGACCGCTCAGGCCACACGCACGGCTCAAAGCGCGCGCGACGATCCCACTGACAGCGCCTGAAACTCGCCTGCGGACTTGCGGCTCGCCTCCAATGTTATCATCGGAAACAACATTGCCCCCCAAGCGCGCATTCAGAGCATCAAGCCCCATGGACACCCATCTCGCCAAATCCGCCGATCCGTCCATCACCGACCTCGGCCGCCGCGTCCGCGCCGCCCGCCAGGCGCAGGACCTGACGCTGGAAACCGCCAGCCGCCTGTGCGGCGTGTCCCGCTCGACGCTTTCGAAGGTCGAAAACGGCCTGATGTCCCCCACTTTCGACGTGCTGCAGAAAATCGTCCTCGGACTGAAGATCGAAATCGGCGAGTTGTTCGGCTCCACGCCCAAAGTCAGCGCGAGCGGCCGCCGCGCGCTGACCCGCAAAAACGAAGGCCAGCGCCACGCGTATCGCGGCTATCAGATGGAGTTGCTCGCCACCGACCTCGCGCACAAGGCGATGCTGCCGTTTCGTATCCGCATCTCCGCGCACACGCTCGACGCCTTCGACGATTGGGGCCGCCACGAAGGCGAGGAGTTTCTGTATGTGATAAGCGGCAGCGTGTGTCTCTATTCGGAGTTGTATGCGCCGACGCATCTGAATGCCGGCGACAGTCTCTACTTCGACAGCCGCACCGGCCACGCAGCGGTCTCCACGAGCGAAGAAGACGCCGAAGTGTTGTGGATGGCCACCAGCGCCGATATTCCTCAAGCGCCGGCCACCATCGAATCGACGAAGAAGTAAATGCAAGCGCGGCAGCGCGCGTGAGCGCGCTTAGCGCGCCGCCAACGCCCGCTGCGCCAGTTGCGCGATATGCATTGCGTGACGCCCGGTCCCCTGCTCGATCTGTTCACGGCAACTGAAGCCGTTGGTCAATATGATCGTCTCCGCAGCCGCCGCACGCACCGCCGGAAACAGCGTGTCTTCGCCAATCTTCGTGGAGAGCGGATGGTGCTCCACGTTGAAACCGAACGATCCCGCCATGCCGCAACACCCCGTGTCGAGCAGTTTCCATTTCACGCCGAGCTTGTTCAGCAGTGCGGTATCGCCCTGCATGCCGAACAGCGCCTTCTGATGGCAATGTCCGTGCACGATCACGTCCGCGGCGAGCGTCGGCCAATCGAACGGCTGACGCGCGACGAAATCGGAGAACAGGAAAGTTTGCGCCGACAACTTCTTCGCCGATGCATGATCGGGCAGTTGCTTCAGCAGTTCGTCCTTGAACACCGACAAGCAGCCCGGTTCGAGACCGACTAGCGGCACGCCGGCGGCGATATCGTCCGCGAGGTCGTCGAGAATGTGCGTGAGAAGTTCGCGTGCGCGTTCGAGCAGCCCGAAGTCATACAGCGGACGCCCGCAGCACAACCGGTTCTTCGGCAACACGACATGCCAGCCTAATTGCTTCAAAACATCGGCGGCTGCCTGCGCGATCTCGGGCGTGAAGTGATCGTTGAATGTATCGACCCACAGGATCACTTTCTTCACGTCGCCGTGGGCATCACGCGCCGATTGCGGCGAACGTCGCGCGATCTGCCTGTATGTGGCACTCGCGAAACGAGGCAGTTCGCGCGTTTGCGCCACGCCGGCCACCCACTTGCCGAACGAAGACAAACCCGGCGCCGACGTCATGAAGTTCGTCAGACGTGGAAAACGCGCCGCCCACGGCGCCCATTCGCCGATACGTCCCATGAACAGCGCCTGCCGTGGCCGACGCTTCGTCTCGTAGTAATGCGAAAGAAATTCCGCCTTGTAGGAAGCCATGTCCGTATGCGTCGGGCAATCTGATTTGCAGCCTTTGCAAGCGAGGCACGTATCGAGCGCTTCTTTCACTTCGCGGCTTTGCCAGCCGTCGGCGATCACGTCGCCTTGCAGCATTTCCCAGAACAGATGCGCGCGGCCCCGCGTCGAATACTTCTCTTCGCGTGTCGCGCGATAGCTCGGGCACATCGTGCCGCCTTCGAGCGAGCGGCATTTGCCCATGCCGATGCATCGCTCGATCTCGCGCTGAAAACCCTCGCCCTCCTGGCTCGCAAACGTCAGTCTGGTTTGCAACGTGACCGGCTTGTAAGCGGGCCCCATGCGCAGGTTTTCGTCGGCGCGATAGGCGTGCACGACTTTGCCCGGATTCAGACGATTGGCCGGATCCCAGATCGCCTTGAACTGCTCCATCGCCTGCATCAATTCGGGGCCGTACATGATGGGCAGAAACTCGGCCTTGGCCTGGCCGTCGCCGTGTTCGCCCGACAGCGAACCGCCGAACTCGACGACGAGTTCAGCCGCTTCGCGCAGAAACTTGCGCCACGTCGCGACGCCTTCCGCACTGCGTAGATCGAAGGTAATGCGCGCGTGCACGCAGCCATCGCCGAAATGGCCATAGAGGCTCGTCTCGTAACCGTAGCGATCCACCATCGCCTGGAACGCGCGCAGATAATCGCCGAGACGCAGCGGATCGACCGCGGCATCTTCCCAGCCGACAATCGGGTCCGGCGTGCCGGTATCGACCGACAGCGCCACCGCCGACGCGCCCGTCTCTCGGATCGACCAGACCTTGGCCTGCAACGCCCGGTCTTCGACAAGCATCGCCGACACATTCGGCCCTGCTTCCCCCGATGCAAAGTAAGCGGCGGCGGCTCGCGCTTTGAGCATCACGTCGGCTTGCGTGTCCGCGCCGAATTCGAGCACGACCCATGCATCGCCTTCAGGCAGCAACGCGATCTCGTCCTGCTTCAAGCCGCGCGCCTGCAAACCGCGAATGATCGCGCGGTCCAGTCCTTCGATGGCGATCGGCCCGCAGCGCATGAAATGCGGCACGGCATCCGCCGCCGTGTAGATATCCGTGAAGCCGACCACGACGATCACACGCATCGCCGGACTTTTCACGAGGCGCACTTTCGCCTGCAAGGTGAGCGCACACGTTCCTTCGGTGCCGACCAGAGCGCGGGCGACGTTGAAGCCGTTTTCCGGCAGCAGTTGGTCGAGATTGAAGCCGGACACGCGCCGCTTGATCCGCGGAAATTTCGCGCGAATGCGCTCGGCGTAGGTATCGCGCAACTGCTTCAGCGCGGCGTAGATTTCGCCCTGACGGCCGCCCTCGGCGATGATGCGTTCGAGCTCCTGATCGGAGGTTGGACCGACCCAGAAGCGCGCGCCGTCGAAGGTCGCGACTTCCAACGCCTCGACGTTTTCGACCGTTTTGCCGGCCATTACCGAATGCGCGCCGCACGAGTTGTTGGCGATCATGCCGCCGAGCGTGCAGCGGCTGTGCGTCGCCGGGTCGGGTGCGAAGGTGAGGCCGTGCTGTTCGGCGGCATCGCGCAAGGTGTCGCAGACCACGCCGGGTTCGACGATCGCAACCCGCGCGACCGGATCGACCGACACGACACGGTTCACATACTTGCTCGCGTCCGCGACTACGGCGACGTTGACGCACTGTCCGTTCTGCGACGTGCCGCCGCCGCGCGCGAGAAACGGCACGTCATTGCGGCGGCAAGCGGCGAGTGTGGCCAACAGGTCGTCGACATCCGCGGGCACGACAACGGCGAGCGGCACTTGCCGATAATTCGACGCATCCGCCGCATACAGCGCTTTTGAACCCTGGTCGAAGCGCACTTCGCCACGCACATGGCTGCGCAAATCCGCTTCGAGCGCCTGCATCACAGCCGCGGTGCCGGTGAAAGGCGTGGCCACGCGCGGTGCCCGCTTCAGTGCGCTAGTGCCGTTTTCGTACAGTTCGTCGACGCCCGCGCCCTGTTCCTCATCAAATGACGTTCCCACTGCGCTCCCCGTCTTTCGTGGCTGTGCGCCGCCGCTTCGCGCTCAGGCAGCCTGGTTCGCGGTCATCTTGAAGATGCCCTGTGCGTTGCCCGCGTCGAAACGCAGGTCCGTTTCCCAACGACGCGCGTCCTGATCAAAAGTCCGCTTGCGCGTGATGAACTCGTAGAACGAGCCCGGCACTTCGCGCGTCACGACGCTGCCGTCAGCCGCGCGAAACTCGCGCTGCACGAGGTCGGCACGATACGCCGTCTGAAACACCCGTCCCGAACGCGAGCGCTCCACTTCCGGTTTCATCGGACGACCCTTGGCCTTCTCGTCGTCGGACAATTGAAAGACATCCGCGACGCGATCCGTGGCATGGTTGAACGCGTTGCCTTCCGTGGCGATCCACGCCATCTCCGCCGATTCGTTCAACAATACTTCGTAATCGGCTTCGCGTGGCGTGTCGTGCTGGCGCGCAAACGCGCCGACGATCACGGGCAGCAATTCGTGCGCCGCGTCGACCGGCAGCACGCCGTCGCGCTCGAGCTCCCACAACTGGCCGACGGCGCGCGGCGTCAACGGATCGCGCGACGCGCCGATTACGTTGGTCACGGCCTGCTGAAACTCCGCCGAGAACCGCTCGGGGTGCAATTCGCTGACGAAGAACTGCGCGATTTCATCGGGCGCGTCGTCATGCGCCCACGCGCGGCCGGTCATGCCGAGTCGGTCGAGCGGATAGCGGCCGTTGACGCTGAAGCCGAGCGGACGAAGAATGCGCGCAAACGCGGCTTCGCCCGTCGGCAGCGCGCCGCTGTGCGGCCAGCGCACCGTGCGCAAGGCGCCATGATCGAAGTAAACGCTGCCGCCCGCCGCGATCGTCTCCTCGGTGTACTGGCGGCCGTTCGCCGAGCGCGCCAGCAGATCCTCGAACAGCGCCATGTTCATCGCCTGCGCAAGCTCGGCGCGCGTGACGATGCCGTCCTCCCATTCGTCCAGAATGTGCGGATGATTCAGCGTCGCGAAGAGCCGTGCGGTTTTTTCGGCGCCGAGCAATTTCAGCAGCAGTTGTTCGACATTCGCATTCCTGGTGTTTCGCATAGCGGTTCTCTACGTGGCTCTGATGGGCGCTGATTCACATGTTCGACCCGACCTGCCGAGCCGGACGCAAGGCGCGGACGGCACGATCGAAGACGTGATTATTCAAATCGCCGGGCTTGCCGTAAAGCGAGATAAAATCGCCACTTGATGCGTTTTTGGAATCAAGGTGCGAAAGTTCAAAATCCCCAATATGGGCGCGCTGCTCGCTTTCGAAGCCGCCGCGCGGCACGAGAGCTTCACGCACGCGGCGCGCGAACTCTTTCTCACCGAGAGCGCGGTGTCGCGGCAGATTAATACGCTGGAGAGCAATCTTGGCGTGCGGCTGTTCGTGCGCGTCAAACAGCGCGTCGTGCTGACGAAGGCGGGCAAGGTGTATAGCGCGCAGGTACGGCGCTCGCTGGAGCAACTCGATCGCGACACGCTGTCCATCATCGCGCACGGCAGCGGCGGCGGTTATCTGGAACTGGCGGTTCTGCCGACTTTCGCATCGCAATGGCTGATTCCGCGGCTCGCGGCATTCAATGCGCAGTATCCCGACGTGCGCGTGAACATGGGCGTTCGAACCGGCACGTTCCCGTTCGCCGAGACCCATTTCGAAGCCGCGATTCACTACGGCAAGCCCACGTGGCCGGGCACGTCGGCGGATTTCCTGTTCAGCGAAGAAGTCGTGCCGGTGTGCGCGGCGAATTTGCTGAAGCGGCCCGTTCAAAGCGCCGCTGAGCTGTTGGACTATCCGCTGCTGCATTCCACCA
The DNA here is from genome assembly GCF_003634175.1 of Paraburkholderia sp. BL17N1. NCBI lineage: Bacteria > Pseudomonadati > Pseudomonadota > Betaproteobacteria > Burkholderiales > Burkholderiaceae > Paraburkholderia > Paraburkholderia sp. BL17N1. Next base: position 1,702,037 of record NZ_RBIW01000002.1, on the reverse strand, counting down.
CCCGGCCGGACGGCTGGGCGTCATGGTTCGCGAGCGTGGGCGTCGACGACAACCGGGCCATGCAGGGCGTGCGCTACGAACTCCACACCATGCTGATCAGCGCGGCCGCGGCTGGTCTCGGGATTGCGCTGGTGCCGCGCTTTTTCGTCGATGCGCAACTCGATCAACTCGGGCTCGTGATTCCGGTCGATGCGCCCGCCCTCGCCGACTCCGCATACTACCTCGTCTATCCGACCGAGTTGAGTCACGGCAAGCCGCTGGCGAATTTTCGCGAGTGGCTGTTGCACGAGGCCGCCGCCTACAGCGCGGTGAATCCCATGGTCGGCGGCCCTCCCGATTCCGCTTGAGCCCGCGTTACTGCAGGCCTCAAGCGCCGGCTTGTTCCCGCGCTTTGGCCAGTGCGCTTAGATTGCCCTCGCCGAAGCCGTGATGACCTTGACGCTGCACGATCTCGAAGAATATTTCGCCGGCACGGCGCCGCACGAAAGTCTGGAAAAACAGTAGCGGCACGCCGTCCGCGCCGATTTCGCCGTCCACCAGCACGTGGGTGCGCTTGAGCCGCGCGACATCGAGCCCATGACCCGGCAGACGCGCGTCGAGCTGATCGTAGTACCGCGGCGGCGGCTCGACGAATTCGACACCGTTCGCAAGCAACTGCTCGACGCAGGCGAAAATATCGTCGGTGGCGAGGGCGATATGCTGCACGCCTTCGCCCGGATGGTCCGGCAAATACTCGTGCATCAGGTTGGTCCGGCTCGTGCCTTCCTCGTACAAGGGCACGCGGATCGCGCCGCACGGCGACACCATCACGCGCGATTCCGCCGATACATGCCAGTTGGCGTGCAACTCGTGAATCTCGCGGAAGTTGAGCAGGTCGCGATAGAAGTCGAGCCACTCCTGCATCCGGCCTTCACCGACCGTTTGCGTCAGATGATCCACGGCGACGAGGCCGTGGCCCGCATGACTCAAGTCGGCATGCGCCGTGTCGATTTCGATGGGCCGAAAGTCGATGTCGAAGATCGAAATGTCGCCGAGTCCGCCACGCTGGCCGCCGCGCCCGCGCCAACGGTCGACGAAATAGATATGCGAGTCGCCGATGCCCTGAATGGCCGGAATCAGCAACTCGCCCGTGCCGATCTTCTCGCCTTCGAACGCCCATGCGCCGAGTTCGATCGCGCGGTCGAAGGCGCGCTGCGCGTCCGCCACGCGAATGCCGATCGCACAGATGCCCGCGCCGTACTCCTCGGCATAACGCGCGGCGAACGAGTCCGGCTCGGCGTTGATCAGAAACTGCATCTCGCCCTGACGATAGAGCGTGACGTCCTTGCTGATATGCCGCGCAATCGCTTTGAAACCGAGCTTGGTGAAAGTTTCACCGAGCGCCCGCGGATCGCGCGCGGCGAATTCCACGAATTCGAGGCCGGCAGTGCCGAGCGGATTATGCTCAGGCGCCGCGACGGCGCGCAGCGCGGCGTCTGGAGTGGGCAAGTCGCTGGGCATGGCAATCTCCTTTACAGTCTTTCGACGCGGTTCGCACTGTTTTTGGTGTTCGGTGCAAGCCGCCGCTGCATCCGCAGTGTGACACTGCATGCGTGGCGTGCCGCGGCATCGCGGCCCGCGACGGCTTTTGCACCGTGTTTGTACACCCGGTAGCAGGGCGTTCGCAACCTTCATTTTGTACCGAATGGTTCACTCGACGGCGCCGCCGCACGCCTCGCGCTACCCGACATTCATGATCGCGTACGAAGCGCCCTATTTGCGGCCCCGCTTCTGCGCCCTTTTTCCTGTTGCCTTATCCGCGCTCGACGCCATGCGCTGTTGCGCGACCTCACGCACCGCCTCGATAAACGCCCGCCCTACCGGCGACGGTTGCGTGTCCGAGCGCCGGATCAATCCGACCGGCTCGCCGGTGCCGGCGAAGGGCAATGGCAAACGTACCAGCATGCCGTGCGCCAGTTCGTATTCGACCGCGCTCAGTGGAACGAACCACACTGCGCCGTTCTCGAGCGTCAACGCGCGGCCCGTCGAAACCGACAGCACCTCGATGAACGCCGACAACGGCGGCACGCCCCACACGCTCAATAGACTATCCGCCGATTGCCGGATCAATGTGCCGAACGGCGGCAACACAACCGGAAAGTCCTCGAGCGACGTGGCCGGCAACCCCGCGCCCGCTGCCAACGGATGCCCGGCGCGGACCACCGCGATCAACGGCTCGCTGAACAACTGCTCGAAACTGAGCCCGACCATGCGCTCGGGATCGGCCAGCCGACCGATCGCAAATTCGATCGTGCCCGCTTTCAGGCGCTCGAGCAATTCGGGGTTGGCGCCGGTCGCGAGGCGCACGATCACGCGCGGCCACAGCGTGGCGAACTGCTTCAGCACCGGCGGCATCAATGCCGCCGCGACGGTCGGCAGAATGCCGATTTCCAGCGTGGCCGCCGCCGCGCCTTCCGCACGCGCCAGCAAATCCACGCCTTGGCGCAGCGCGCTAACGCAGGCGCTCGCGTGCGGCATGAAAAGCTGCCCCTCGCGGGTCGGCACCGCACCGTGGCGGCCGCGCTCGAACAGCTTCACGCCGAGAATCGCCTCAAGCTCGGCAACGGTCTTGGAGACCGCGGGCTGGGTGATCGAGAGGCTGTCGGCCGCCCGCTGGACGCTGCCGAACTGCGCAACGGCCAGAAAGCATTGGAGGTGACGGAATTTGACGCGGCTGTCCGCGAGACTGCGTTGCATAACGACAGGTTATACGAAACGAGCGAAAACGTCATTTTGCATAACCTCCTAGGTTAGATACAGTCTTTCCATAACGCCGTATCTCACAATTCCTCGAAGGAGACACTGATGGACGATTCCTTTCTCAGCGCGCGTGACTTCACGTCGCATCCCGCTTACGTCTACCCCGGCTATGGTTCGTCGGTCAAACGCGGCCCGACGCGTCCGCTGATTCCGCTGAAGGAAAAGCTGCGCGACCAGCGCGTGCCGGTCTACGGCAGCGACGACCTCGGCGCGCTCGATCACGACCTGACACGTAACGCCGTGCGCAACGGCGAACCGCTTGGCGAACGCATCATCGTGACGGGCCGTGTGCTCGACGAAGGCAACCGCCCGGTGCGCAATACGCTGGTCGAAATCTGGCAAGCCAACGCTGCCGGCCGCTATGTCCACAAGGCCGATCAGCACGACGCGCCGCTCGACCCGAATTTCCTCGGCGCGGGCCGCTGCATCACGGACCACGAAGGCCGCTACCGTTTCCTGACGATCAAGCCGGGTGCGTATCCGTGGGGCAACCATCCGAACGCGTGGCGTCCAAACCATATCCACTTCTCGCTCTTCGGCGACCATTTCGGCTCGCGCCTCGTCACGCAGATGTACTTTCCCGGCGATCCGCTGCTGGCGTTCGACCCGATCTTCCAGGGTACGCCAGAGCACGCCCGTGACCGCCTGATCGCCGATTTCTCGCTCGACACCACGCAAGAGGCCTATGCGCTCGGCTACGACTTCGACATCGTGCTGCGCGGCCGTAACGAAACTCCGATGGAGCGCTAAGCCATGACCACTCTCAAGCAAACGCCTTCGCAAACGGTTGGGCCTTACTTCGCGTACGGTCTATGTCCGCAGCAATACGATTTCGACTTCAAGAGCCTGTTCACGCCGGTTCTGGCTGATCGCGAAGCGGCCGGCGAACACATCACGATCGTCGGTCAGGTGTTCGATGGCGACGGCAAGATCATTGGCGACGCCATGCTCGAAGCCTCCCAGGTGGACGCGAATGGGCACTTCCCGGAGTCGCGTGAGGAAATCCTGAAGACCGGCTTTCGCGGTTTCGCCCGCGTGGGCACCGGAACGGATCCGCACAATCGCTTCATCGTGGAAACGGTGAAACCGGGCCGCGCCAGTCCGGATGAAGCGCCGCATCTGAACGTGATCCTGACCATGCGCGGCATGTTGCTGCACACGTTCACCCGCATCTATTTCGAGGACGAAGCGGCGGCAAACGAGAAAGACCCCGTGCTGGCAGCGGTTCCAGCCGACCGGCGCGATACGCTGATCGCGCGCCGCGAGCCGAATGTGGCGAACGTTTACCGTTTCGACATCCACATGCAAGGCGCTAAGGAAACCGTATTTTTCGATCTTTGATCGCGGTTTTTCTACACTTTCATATAGCTTTCACATACACTGATCACGATCCTTCTAGCGACTGGATCGCGAAACTCCGAGTAGTTGAGCCCGCCTTGCGCGGGCTTTTTTTTGGTCTTTTTTACTTTCTCGTCTGATGAATGACGCTCACTGTAACGAGCAGCGCAGCCAGCGGCTGATTCTCACCACGTCGGCAATGTGATCGTGCGCGCCCGGCGCACCCAGCACGACGATATCCACCGGTCTGCCGCGCACCTTCATTCGCACCACGACGCAGTGTCCGGCCTCGTTGATGAAACCGGTTTTCTGCAGCACGATCGACCGGTCGCCGCCTCGCACCAGCGCATTCGAGTTGTGATAACTCAGGCTCGCCCGCCCGCCGCCGGGTAAAACCACCTGATCGCGATCGGTGGAATAGGCGCGAATCAACGGATAACGGCTGGCCGCTGCAACCAGCAACGACAAATCCCGCGCGGTCGAAACGTTCTGCGGCGACAAGCCGGTGCCATTCACGAACGCTGTATGCCGCATGCCGAGCGAGCGCGCCTTCGCATTCATCGCGGCGACGAAGCCCGGGCGGCCGCCCGTGTAATCGCGGCTAAGCGCGGCCGCAGCGCGGTTCTCCGACGACATCAGGGCGATATGCAGCATGTCATGGCGCGACAGCGTCGCACCGACACTCAAACGCGAGCCGGTGAACTTGTCGAAATCCTGGTCCTGAACGGTGACGTTAAGCGGCGCGTTCAATGCATGCTTCGCATCGAGCGACACGACCGCGGTCATCAGTTTGGATACCGAAGCGATTGGCATGACCCGGTCAGCCTGCTTTTCGGTAAGCACGGTTTGCGTTCGTTCGTCGACGACGTAAACGGATCTGCCGCGAAGCAGCGCGCGCGATTTGGGTGTGTAGCCGCAGCGCGCCAACAGACGAGGGCCCTTACGCGGCATCGACGCACGCGAGGCTGACGCTTGTTGCGTATCGCCCTTTGCCGCCAGGACCGCCGGGCGTCTCACGGCGCGTGCATCCCGCGCATTGCGCGCGGCTTGCCGACGATGTTTGGGTGTGACTTTGCCGACATGCATCGTCCGCTCGGGGCTCGTCACGTGCTTGCGCTTGTGCGCGACACGACGCCGGGTCTTGCCGGCGGTTGGCTGCCTCGCTTTGCTCGAGTGTTTGGCTTTCGCTTTCGACGTATGTTTCGTGGATGGCTCGACATGCCGATTCGCACGCGCGGACGGCTGCCGTGAGGCCGCGTGCTCCGCGCCAAACGACCCGCCGATATTCAGCCACAACAGGCCGAATACCGCGAGACAACGCAGCCATGCAGGGAAACGAAAAGCCGGAAATTCAGATGAAGGAGTTCGACGACCGTACGGCATGCAGCTTCCAGTTCTGTGCCGCATGCGCCCGCATGAATGGGCACGGAATCGGCAACGACCCGCCGATCTTAAAGGAGATCGTACATGCGATCAACGGCAAAGGACCGCAGCGACTCACTATGCGACAACCGTATGCAAGCAGAAGACGCCACCCTTAGCAACGGAAATGCTCGATGTTCTGTCCAGCGTAAATTGCACGCGCGAGCCAGTCCGGTTTATCACCGTGACCGTCCCACGTATTGCCGTATGCGTCGCGATACATCACGGCCCGGGTTGCGGCCGCATCGGTTTCGATCGCTTCGGCGAGCGCTTCTACCGTAATGCCGTATTCGTCCATGCGCCGGCGAATCCATGCGACCAGGCGCTCACGTGCATTTCCGTCGAAGTCGAGCTGCCGTTGTTCCCCAAGCTCTTTCATAACGTACCAGTGTCGCGGCTAATAATGCTCGCGTTAGAAAAACAAAAGGCTTCGCGAAAACAACGCGAAGCCTATGCGTGATTCAGATGGCTCGAGTGCGAATCGAATTCGCGATGCCTCTCCCGATGCGGGAGATCGCACCTGGAAATCATGCCCATTAAATCCTGGATTATGGGGAATTCGTCGGCAACCGGATCGAATTGCGCTCGCGTCTCGCCCCGTGGTTCGGGGCTGCTTCAGCGTATGGAAAGCGATTCTAGCATCCAATTTCTTTTGCTTGCAGCAACGAATTGTTAGTCCGCGATGCACGGCTTTCAATACGTTCGGGTTATCCGGACTGCAACCAGAAGCGGTAATACTCATTGACAGGAAATGCGTGCACAGCAAGAGCAAAAAAGCAGAGCCGCTTCTCTCATGTTATGTTCACTGACTAGCACGCTCGCGCACAGGAGACATTCGATCATGACCGCGTCAACCGCCATCATCACCATCCTCGCCGCACTGCTGTTAGGCGCCATGAGTCCGGGACCGAGCTTCGTCATTGTCGCTCGCAATGCGATCGGGCTGTCGCGCGGCGATGGTCTCGCTACCGCCCTCGGCATGGGTGTGGGCGGCGTGTTCTTTAGCGGCATTGCGTTACTCGGTCTCTATACCTTGCTGGCAAGTGTGGAATGGCTCTACGTCGGCCTGAAAGTGGCGGGCGGGCTGTACCTGATCTACCTCGCGTCGAAAATCTGGCGCGGCGCCGCCAAGCCGCTTGCCTTCGATGCCGCGCAAGCGGTCTCGGGCAATGCTCGCAAATCGTTCTGGATCGGCTTGAGCACACAACTCAGCAATCCGAAGACTGCCGTCTACTACGGCAGTATTTTCGCAGCGCTGCTGCCGCAACATCCGCCGTTGTGGTGCTACTTTGCGTTGCCACCCGCGATCTTCGCTATCGAAGCCGGCTGGTACACTGTCGTCGCACTGTGCTTTTCGAGCAAGCGGCCGCGCGAAATCTACCTGCAATGGAAAGCCTGGGTGGATCGCGTCGCGGCGAGCGCAATTGCCGCGCTGGGATTGCGCCTGATTCTGACGGCACACAAAGTGGGCATCTGAAAACACGTAACGCTCGAACGGTTTGTCGTGCTCCGCGGCACGGCAAGCCGGGGAGCCAAGGCCTTATGGGCAAGCGCTCAACACGCGCCGCGCCCCGCGCCCGGTAAAACAGTTACAAGATAAGTGTTGACGCTGATACACCCCGGCGGTTAATGTGGCACCCGAAGTTCAAGAAGTTCGATTGCTGTTCATCAATGTCTCGCTCCCTCAGCGGTATTCGTTGTCCTCTCCCTCCTTGACGCTTCACACGCTCTCGCACAGAGCACATCTTTCTATTTTTTACCTCAAGGATTCTTCATGGATACCGGTACCGTTAAGTGGTTCAACGACAGCAAAGGCTTTGGCTTCATCACTCCGGACAAGGGCGGCGACGACCTGTTCGCGCACTTCTCCGAAATCACCGGCGACGGCTTCAAGACGCTGGCTGAGAATCAGAAAGTGAGCTTCGAAACGAAGCAAGGCCCGAAGGGTCTGCAAGCGGCTAACATCAAGCCGCTGTAAGTTTGAAGGGCTCGGTGTCCGGCAACGGACATCGGGCTGCAGCGACATCCTCGCGGAGCTTTGTCTCCCACAGTTGGCGCGTATCGCTTTGAGCTGCATGTCATTCCAAGCAGCTTGCCTGAGCGCCAAACGCCTCGTTGCACCTCATTCTCCCCTCCGGCTTCAACGCCCATTTTCCGCTTTCCGACTGCATCAGGATTCGGCTCGCAATGGCTTGAATCAGCTCGTCCGCGCAACTCGTACAAGGGTCCGCAAGGCAGGCGCGCACTCGAACATCATTAAAATATAAAATGCAAAACAAACATATTCAGCACTACAACGGCTATGCCGTCAAACCCTCGGCGCACCGTTTGCCCGATGGCACTTTTTCATCCAATCTGTTGCTCGAACGCGCTGACAGCGCGCGCACCGAAGGGCGCTACCAGTTCTATTCGCTCGATTACTTCACGAACGAAGAACAGGCCTTGCAGCACTCGGCACGTTGGGCACGTCATTGGGTCGACACGCGCGGCTAAGCTCGCAACCGGCGTGGCATTCGCCACGCCACATCATCACGCGCGCGACCTTCACGGCTTTTCTTCGGCCTTGATACGCGCGCGCAATTCGAACTTCTGAATTTTCCCCGTCGATGTCTTCGGCAATTCGCCGAAGCGCACCGCTTTCGGCAACTTGTATCCCGCAAGAAAGAGCCGGCAGTGCGCAATGATCTCTTCCGCGCTCACCTGAGCCCCCTCTTTGAGTTCGACGAAGGCACACGGCACCTCGCCCCACTTCGGATCAGCCATCGCCACCACGGCCGCTACAGAGACCGCGGGGTGACGGTACAGCGTGTCTTCGACCTCGATGCTCGAAATGTTCTCGCCGCCGGAAATGATGATGTCCTTGCTGCGATCGCGAATGCGAATATAGCCGTCGGGCATTCGCACGCCGAGATCGCCGGTATGGAACCAGCCGCCCTGGAAGGTGGCTTCCGTCGCGCGCTCGTTCTTCAGATAGCCCTTCATGCAAATGTTGCCGCGGAACATGATCTCGCCGATCGTCTCGCCATCGTCGGGCACGGGTGTCAGCGTGTCCGGGTCGAGCACGGTCACCGCGGCCTGCAAGTGATAGCGCACGCCTTGCCGCGCGTTCAGTTCGGCGCGCTCGCTGTCGTCGAGCGCCTCCCACTCCTCCTGTTTCGCGCAGACCGCAGCCGGCCCGTAGGTTTCGGTGAGTCCGTACACATGCGTGAGGTCGAAGCCGATCTCCTTCATCTTCGCGATCACCGCGGGCGCGGGCGCGGCGCCCGCCACCATCGTCGACACGCGATGCTCGATGCCCTCGCGCCATTCGGCCGGCGCATTCGCGAGCGCGCTCTGCACGATCGGCGCGCCGCAGTAGTGCGTGATGCGTTCGCGGCGAATCAGATCGAACACCGTCTTCGCATCGAATTTGCGCAGACAGACGTTGACGCCCGCGCGCGCGGCCACCGTCCACGGAAAACACCAGCCGTTGCAGTGAAATAGCGGCAAGGTCCACAGGTAGACGGCGTGCTTGGGCATATCCCATTCGAGGATATTGCTCAGCGCGTTCAAATAAGCACCGCGATGGTGATAGACCACGCCCTTCGGATCGCCGGTCGTGCCGGAGGTGTAGTTCAGCGCGATGGCGTCCCATTCGTCGGCCGGCAGGGTCCACGCGAACTCGGGGTCGCCGGATTGCAGGAACGCTTCGTAATCTGTGGCGCGGATGAATTGAGCCGGGTCGGCCGGCATCGCGTCCGCCACGCTGATCACGCGCAGGTTCGGGAATTCCAGCGCGGCGCGATGCGCGAACTCGCCGTACTCGGTATCGACGATCAGCGCCTTCGCCTCGCCGTGGCGCAGCATGAACAACAGCGACGACACGTCGAGCCGCGTATTCAGCGTATTGAGCACGGCGCCGGCCATGGGCACGCCGAAGTGCGCTTCTATCATCGGAGGAATGTTGGGCAGCAGGGCCGCGACCGTGTCGCCACGCTGAATGCCGGACCGCTGCAGCGCGCCGGCCAGACGCCGGGCGCGTTCGTAGGTCTCGCGCCAGTTGCGGCGAATCTCCCCATGGACGACCGCCGGCCGCTCACCGTAGACTTCCGCCGCGCGCACGATGAAATCGATCGGCGTTAGCGGGACATAATTGGCTTCGCGGCGCTCAAGGCCTGCTTCGAACATGTGTTTCATCGCATCGTCTCCTGTCGACCAGAGTTAGCGCTTTAGCGCTTACTCTGGTCCCATGCAACATGGTTGCTAAGGCGCTGAGCGCGCCGTCGATTATTCTGATTGATGAACTAGGCTAACAATGGTTATGGTGACCTGTCTGTCATTCAAATGACAGAGTGGCGCGCCCTGGCGCTTCCGCACTCACCTCCGCCCCAAAACCCGCCAGCCGCCATGAACGACGCTCCGCTCACCGCCCCTGCCGATGCCCGCCCACGCAGGCCGGAACGGGTCGCGCGCGCCGATCTGCCGGGCCTGTTCGCCACTTGCGCGTGGTTCCGGGCGCTCGCCGCGGAGCATCAGTCCATGGTGCTCGCCAGCGCGCACGCGGAGCATCTGGAAGGCGGCGCATGGATCGCGCGCCGTCAGGAACCCTCGGACTACTGGATCGGCGTGCATTCCGGCCTCATCAAACTTGCAATCTATAGCCCTTCGGGACGCAGCTGCACGCTGTCCGGCGTGCCGCCCGGCGGCTGGTTCGGCGAAGGCAGCGTGATCAAGCGTGAGTTGCGCAAGTACGACGTGGCGGCAATTCAGCCTTCACTGGTCATGTTCGTGCCGTCGGAGACGTTTCACACGCTCCTGGGATCCAGCTTGCCGTTCAATGGGTTCGTGATTCGCCAACTGAATAACCGCATGGGCGAATTCATCGCGTCGATCCAGAATAGCCGGTTACTCGATGTCGATGCGCGCGTCGCGCAGTCGCTCGCGCAACTGTTCAACCCGGATCTCTATCCCGACACCGGCCGCACGCTTGCCATTTCGCAGGAAGAAGTCGGCCTGTTGGCGGGCGTTTCCCGTCAGCGGATCAATCAGGCGCTGCAAAACCTCGAGCGGCTGCAGATTTTACGCCTCGCGTATAACCAGATCGACGTGCTCGACCTCGAACGCCTGGGTGCGTTCGGCCGGGAACAGCTCTAGCACCCAACGCCCTGGCAGCCCCTTCAGCTCCGCATGTTTCGGCGGCCGCCTGCGCGCGCCCGTCCGACTGTATTTTGAGCACCCGGATAAAGAAAGCGCCGCACGCGCCGTTATGCAAGCTATGCAGCGCAGATTGCAGCGCGTCCCTATTCCAAGCTCAACGTATTGTCGAATCCGATAATGAACCGTCTGACACTGAAACAGAAGTTGTGGGTGCCGTTGCTGCTGTGCTGGGCCGCGCTCCTGATCGTGACCGTTGTGAACGCGTACGAAGCACGTAACGGTCAAATGGACGCACGGCGCGCCGATCTGGCCGACGTGACCGACATGGCGGTATCGATCGTCGCGGACTATGCGAAGCAAGCCGACGCCGGCAAGCTCTCCGTCGACGACGCGAAGCAACAAGCGATTGCCCGCGTCAATGCGCAACGCTACGGCGCCTCCGGCTACGTGACGATCGTGCGCAGCGATTCGGTCATGATCGACCACCCGATGAGTCCGAAGCTGAACGGCAAGGATATGGGCGGCTTCCGCGACGCCAAAGGCAACGCGCTGTACCACGACATCGCACAGGCCGGCGGCTCGGCGGCCGGCGCCGGCTACCTGCGCTACTGGTGGCCGAAGCCCGGCGAAACGACGCCGAGCGAGAAGATCGGGTACGTGAAACGCTTCGGCCCGTGGGGCTGGGACTTCATCGCGGGCGCTTACATGGACGACATTCAGGCGCAGTTCTACACGACGCTCGCACGCTCGGCCGGCATGCTGGCGGTACTCGGCCTGATCGTGTCGTTCGTGGCGTCGCGCGTGGTGCGCAGTGTGTCGCGCTCGATTGGCGGTGAGCCTTCCGCCGCGGCCTCGATCGCGATGCAGATCGCGCGCGGCGATCTGGCCACTCGCATCGACCTGCGCCGCGACGACACGTCGAGCCTGCTGTTCTCGTTGCGTGAGATGCGCAATCAGCTTGCTTCCACCGTCGCGCGGATCAAGAACTCGGCGGAGACGATCACCGTGGCATCGAAGGAAATCGCCGCGGGCAATCTGGATCTGTCGAGTCGCACCGAGGAACAGGCCGCGTCGTTGCAGCAGACCGCCGCCAGCATGGACGAACTCACCAAGACCGTCACGCAGAACGCCGACAATGCGGCCACCGCGTCCGAACTGGCCAGCGACGCGTCGAGCATCGCCGCACGCGGCGGTCAGGTGGTCAACGACGTGGTCGAGAAAATGGCGGGCATTACCGATAGTTCGCGCAAGATCGGCGAGATCATCAGCGTGATCGAAGGCATTGCGTTCCAGACCAACATTCTGGCGCTGAACGCCGCGGTGGAAGCCGCGCGCGCCGGCGAAGAAGGCCGCGGCTTCGCGGTGGTCGCGGGCGAGGTGCGCAATCTCGCGCAACGCAGCGCGACGGCGGCCAAGGAGATCAAGGTGTTGATCGATCAATCGGTCGCGCAAGTCGGTGAAGGCTCGACGCTCGCCGGCAGGGCGGGCAGCACGATCGGCGAGGTGGTCGACGCGGTGCGCCGCGTGACGGCCATCATGAATGAAATCTCGGCGGCTTCGAAGGAGCAGAGTTCAGGTATCGGCGAAGTCAATCTCGCAATCCGTCAGATGGACGATGTGACGCAGCGCAATGCCGCACTCGTCGAGCAGGCGGCCGCCGCGGCCGGTTCGCTCGACGAGCAGACCGAACACCTGCGACATGCCGTCGCCGTGTTCAAGGTCGAGCAAGCTGCGTGATCGGAACCTGCGGGCCGAGGTCCATCTGACCGATCGGCGGTCAGCGGTCAGCGGTCAGCGGTCAGCGGTCAGCGGTCAGCGGTAAGCGGTCAGCGGTAAGCGGTCAGCGGTAAGCGGTCAGCGGTAAGCGGTCAGCGGTCAGCGGTAAGCGGTCAGCGGTCAGCGGTCAGCGGTCAGATAAGGCTGTCGCCGGAAATCCGGTGACAGCCTTTTTATTTGCCGTTGCGAAGCTGCGATTTACCGAGCACGCGCATGCCGCTCCTTCGCGTGACGGGCCGCTCGAGGATCGCATCGGTCTCGAACAGCGTGAACACGATGTCGGCCAGCACGCCCGACTTCTTCCAGCGCAGGTAGTAGCGATGCGCCGTTTGATACGGCGCGTAGCGCTCCGGCATCGCGCTCCAAGGCGCGCGCGCGTGCAGCACCCAGAGCATGCTATTCACCACCCAGCGGATATCGATGCTGGGACGCCCACGGCGAGGTCCAGGAGCCTTCATCTCAGGTAGCAGCGGGACGATGCGATGCCATTGCTCGTCAGTGAGATCGTAAGTGGTCGGCAAATGAGGCTGCGGCTCGCGAGTGGAATTATTCATGCGGTAAAAGCGCGCGGCCGCTGCATAGGCTAGCGTCGCCGCGAAATAGCGTCTATCAATCAATGGATTTCAGACTAACCGAAGCACGCTCGCGCGAAGGTTAACTCTTGTCAGCCAGCGCGCGCGGCGGACTCGAATGAACAATCCATAACCGCATAGCAGATATTCCAATGAGACAAGTTAAGCTCCTGAAGACCGCAGCCATCGTGAGTGGCACCGCCCTTGCGATGACCTCCGAGCACGCCTTGGCACAGAGCTCGATTACGTTGTACGGCGTCGCCGATATGAGCGTGCGCTATTTGACCAACTCCAACGCCAGAAACGACGGCCGCCTGTTCATGACGAACGGCGCGATCACCAATAGCCGCTGGGGTCTGCGCGGTTCAGAGGATCTGGGCGGCGGCATGAAGGCGATCTTCGATCTGGAAAGCGGCATCAATTTGCAGGACGGCTCCGCCTCCGACAGCCAGCGGCTCTTCAATCGCAATGCGTATGTGGGCCTGAGCAGCCAATACGGCACGCTGACGCTGGGGCGTCAGAAGACGCCGTTGTTCGATCTGCTCGGCGACACCTACGACCCGCTCACGGTCGGCAACTACTTCGAGAACTCATGGTTGCCGGGAGCGCTCGGCGCGGGCCTTTACGCGGACAACGCAGTCAAATACACCGGCAGGTACAAAGGCCTGACCATGGCCGCGATGTACTCGTTCGGCACCAATTCGGAATCGAGCGGCGCGGGCGGTTTCTCCGGCCAGGTGCCGGGCCATCTCGGCGCGGGCACGATGTACGGCTTCACGTTGTCGTATGCGGCCGGCCCGTTGAGCGTCGCAGGCGGTGTGCAGCAGAACAGCGACAACAGCAATCACAAGCAGACCATCTTCAATGCGAACGCGGTGTATGCGTTCAGCACGACGAAGGTGTACGTCGGCTATCTGCACTCGAAAGACGACACGGGTTTCGTCGACACCGCGCTGGCACAGCAGACGCTCGTGCCGGGCGTCGATATCCTGAAGGGCTCGGGCCGCGTCGACAACGGTCCGTTCGCCGGCGTCACCTGGCAGGCAACACCCGCGCTCACGTTGACGGGCGCGGCGTACTACGACCACATGTCCAACGCGGCGATCGGCAACGGACAACTCGGCAGCGGCAATCGTTATACGTTGGTGGCGCTGGCTGAGTACGCCTTGTCCAAACGCACCGAGGTGTACGGGACGGTCGATTTCGACAAGGTATCGGGCGCTGCTTCTGTCGAATTGCCGGGCAAGAACAACCAGACCGGCGTTGCACTCGGTCTGCGCACGATTTTCTAAACGAGAAAGGGCCGCGTGTGCCCTGCTCGGCGCGCGGCACCCGGCATTTTCGCCGGGTGCCGATCATCGAATCGCGCGCGCATAAAAAAAGGTGCCGCGAACGGCACCTTTTCGTACAACAACCAGCTTCTGCTGAAGCTTAGAAGCGGTGACGCAGACCGACCGTAGCAGCCGTCTGGTTCTTCGACGACGACGGCAGTTGCGTGTTGTCGCCGCTGTAGATCGAAGCGACACCGCCGTCGCCCATTGCGTGCTGGTACACGGCTTGAGCGTAGACGTCCGTACGACGCGACAGCGAGTAGTCAGCCTGCACGCCGATCTGGTGGTAGCGCACCGACTCCGAACCACCGTTCGCGCCAACGCCGTAGCCCTTGCCGTCCGTGAACGTGTAAGCAACGCCCAGGCCCAGAGCCGGGGTCAGGTTGTACTTGCCGTTGACTTCGTAGTTGTTAGCGCGCAGCGATTGCTGACCGCCCACGAAGTTGTCCGAACGCGATTGCGTCCATGCCAGACCGACGGTTGCCGGGCCGAATGCGTACGAACCAGCAACGCCGAATTCACGTTGACGGAAGTTGCCGACGTTGCCTGCCAGCGTGTTGACGTACGAACCGTCCGAAGCGCCCGTGTTACCTGCGCCCGGGTTGTTTTGCTGTGCGTAAGCAGCGCCCAGGTGCAGACCTTGCCACTGGTATGCAGCACCCACGCTGTATTCGCGGTTGTTTGCGAATGCGCCAGCCTGGTTCGAGAAGCCGTACGTGCCGCCGAACGAGAAGCCAGCGTAGTTAGCGCTCGAGTACTTGATCGAGTTGTTGACTGCGTAGCCGCCGTTCGTGTTCAGGTTGTCGTTGTTGAACGGGTGCGCGAAGTACGTACCGCCCCAGCTGCCCGTTGCGGTCAGCGGTGCCAGGTAGTCTTGAGCTGCGTCATATTGACGACCCAGCGTGACCGTACCGAATTGCGCGCTCGACAGACCGACGAACGCTTGACGGTTGAACATGCCGTTGTTGTTAGCGAACTTGCCGTTGTTGATGTTGAAGCCGCTTTCCAACGTGAAGATTGCCTTCAGACCGCCGCCCAGATCTTCCGAACCGCGCAGACCGAACATGCTTTGGTTGATGCCGCCGCTGCCGGCTGCCCACTTTGCGTTGTGGTTGACGTTGCTGGTGTACGTCAGGCCCGCGTCCAGCAGACCATACAGAGTCACGCTGCTTTGTGCGTGAGCGACGGATGCGAACGATGCGGCAACCGCAACGACGATGAGACTCTTTTTCATGCGTGGGACTCCTGTTCGATAAATTTACGCGGGGAGCGGGACCTGCCTCGGCAGCATGTGCATCGCACCTGTTGCCGCCCTTTGACCGACCCGTTTCGGATCGCCGGGCACCCTTGAAACGAAGCGTGAGTGTAGGGGGACGCCCTAGTAGCGCGGCCTGCAATTCACGCAACAGGATTTTTCGTAATCAGCAACAATGCAACTGCCTCGTGCATTAAGTCTTTGTTTTCCCAACGTTTACCGCAAAATCAGCTTGTTGTCGCACCTGCTATGGCGATAAGCAATTTGCAACTTCTCAATATTGTCAGTTGTATGTATGCAACAGCGTTTTAATAATCGTGACGTAATCGGGTCGGAGCAATTAGGAAATGAGAGATGTCTGATTGCTCGAAAAGGAGGCAATTAGCCGCATGCACGCGGGCGCAGTAAATTTATTTTGGAAAACCTGGAACTTAATTGAATTGATACTGTCGTCGATTACCGCCAAATCGAATAGCTGGTATTAACTGGTTTTGACCATGATTTCTTTTGCGAGGGCAATTGATTTTGATGGCGCGCTGTTATTCCGGCGCTGTGCAGGGGTGCGGTTCGATAGCGTTGAAGCTCCGGGCGTGCGGCGGAAGTGCTTGCCCCCTGTATGGATGGAGCAAGCAATGGGGCACGGCGTACGGCTCCGGCAAGTGCGCATAACGCCCGCCAGTGTCATGTAGTGTGAACGACGGCCGTTTTACAAAGCCTAGAGCCGGCAGGAGAAGCCTTCAGCACGGGCGTTGCCCGGAGGTGAAATGCGGCGCCGACCGCCGCGTGACAAAAACCCGTGCTGAAAGCGGATGGCAAACATCGAACAGCCTTCCGCCTTCATTAAACGGCACGAGCGTGCCATTCTTTTACGCGGAGTTTCCCTGGTTCCTTGCGACCACGGCCTTATGGCTTGTCTCGCTACCGCCGGAGGGCCTCCTCGTCTTCGGGCGAAGCGCCCGGAGCGAGCGGATCGACATCGGGTGGCACACCGGGCAATGGACGCGGCTGCTCATCGGGTTCGTCCAGCGGTTGATTCGCAGGATCGGCGACGGGGTCGATGGTGGGGTCGGTTTGCATGTTGAGCGTCCTGAGCATGGGAATGTCTCCCAACGCTTACCGCGCAACGTCTATTCCCGAGGTTCCAGCGCTGCGGCCAATCTGCCGCGACTTCGCGGGACGGTTTCGATCGGTTGATGTCCGGCTGTAGAAAGTGCTTCAACGCGCGGCGAAACTTTCAACGCCGATCGCGCGACTGCGCGCGCCGCGCCGTGTCACCAACTATTGACGATCGAGCCGCGAGCGCGTCGTTTCGCCAGCCGAGCCGGTCAGGAACGGCTCCAGCCCGAACAGCCACGCAAAACAGAAAGTGACACGCGACAACGCGCTGGTCTGCCGCCGAGGCACGCCTCCGCGATCGCTTTCCAGCGGCGTGGGCAACAAGGGTTGAATCTGGGCAAACTCAGCAGCGGTGTGGTCGCGTCGCATGGTCATTCTCATTATTGATATGGTGTGGAAGCCGTGCTTATGCAAACGACGTGCCACTCTCACGGAGCGGACTTCGGGCCAACTGGATTTCAGATTAGCGCTGCTATCGCGACGGAGTCTGTGCGCCAGAGCGCCAACGGAAAACCGGCGAATGACGAGACGAATCCCGGAAGTCAAAGACTAAATCCGACGCAGTTTGCGCCAACGAGCGCAAAAGAATAACGAGATTTGCGCAGCGTGAAATATGTTGTTTAACGCGCGCGCGTGGGTTCCGCATCGATCAATCCCAAGCGCTTCTGAATGCCGCCTTTATGGCAACGACACTTTTATCCAACTGAATGGAATCCAAGGCGCGCGATTTAATGGCGGAACGGAAGTGACATATTGCCGCGCACACTACGGCCTTCACCCCACACAAACAAAAAAGGGTTCCGACATTATCGGAACCCTTTCTCTGCATCGATGGTGGGCCGGGTCGGAGTCGAACCGACGGTGTCCTTTCGGAGGCGGATTATGAGTCCGCTGCCTGCAACCAGCACGGCGTCCGGCCCAAGAAAAAAGACCCGGTCGTGAAGGCCGGGCCTATTCGTTGATTGGCCGACATACTACACGAAAAAGGGACCTTCGCAACCGCTTCGCTACGGCGAAACAACCGCGAGGCCCCTTAAAACCGCTACATCATTTGCAACCAACGCCGGCTTCGATCAATTCCCTTCAAGGAACGACTTCAGCTTATCCGAACGGCTGGGGTGACGCAGCTTGCGCAGCGCCTTCGCCTCGATCTGACGGATCCGCTCACGCGTCACGTCGAACTGCTTGCCGACTTCTTCGAGCGTGTGATCGGTGCTCATCTCGATACCGAAACGCATGCGCAGCACCTTCGCTTCACGCGGCGTCAGCGAGTCGAGCACGTCCTTCACGACATCGCGCATGCTGGCATGCAAAGCGGCGTCGGCCGGCGCAACCGTGTTGTTGTCTTCGATGAAGTCGCCCAGATGCGAATCGTCGTCGTCACCGATCGGCGTTTCCATCGAGATCGGCTCCTTCGCGATCTTCATGATCTTGCGGATCTTGTCTTCCGGCATTTCCATCTTTTCGGCCAGCGTTGCGGGATCCGGTTCGAGACCGGTTTCCTGCAGAATCTGACGCGAGATGCGGTTCATCTTGTTGATCGTTTCGATCATGTGAACCGGAATCCGGATCGTACGCGCCTGGTCAGCGATCGAACGCGTGATGGCCTGACGGATCCACCACGTTGCATACGTGGAGAACTTGTAGCCACGACGATATTCGAACTTGTCCACCGCCTTCATCAGACCGATGTTGCCTTCCTGAATCAGGTCGAGGAACTGCAGACCACGGTTCGTGTACTTCTTCGCGATCGAGATCACGAGACGCAAATTCGCCTCGGTCATTTCGCGCTTCGCCTGACGCGCCTTCAGTTCGCCCGCCGCCATCTGACGGTTGGTTTCCTTCAGGTCCTTCAGCGGCAGGACGACGCGCGCCTGCAGATCCAGCAGACGTTGCTGCTGCTCGCGAATGGCCGGAATGTTCCGCGTGAGGATCGCGCTATACGCATGCCCTTCACCGACGATCTTGTCGGCCCACTCGAGATCCGTTTCGCTGCCCGGGAAACGTGCGATGAATTCCGCACGCGGCATGCCGCATTTGTCGACCACCGTGTGCAGGATCTGACGCTCGACCTGACGCACTTCGTCCACCTGCGCGCGCAGCGTGTCGCACAGACGCTCGACGGTACGCGCGGTAAAGCGGATCGTCATGAGCTCGTTCTGGATCGTTTCCTGTGCCTTCAGATACGACTTGGACTTGTAGCCTTCCTTCTCGAACGCGCGACGCATCTTGTCGAACCATTCGCTGATCATCGCGAATTTTTCGAGCGACGCACGCTTGAGCGCTTCCATCTGCGCTGCGTTGGCCGTGGCTTGCGCCGTGCCGTCGTCTTCTTCCTCGTCTTCTTCCGAGTCTTCTTCGACTTCCTCGTCTTCGCTCTCGATCGCTTCCGCTTCCTGCGCGGAGAAACCGTCCGCGTCTTCCGCGTTGGCGTCGATCAGGCCGTCGACCAGTTCGTCGATGCGAATTTCCTCATTCGCGACGCGCTCGGCCATTGCCAGGATGTCGGCGATCGTGGTCGGGCAGGCGGAGATGGCCATCACCATGTGCTTCAGGCCGTCTTCGATCCGCTTGGCGATTTCGATTTCGCCTTCGCGCGTGAGCAGCTCGACCGTGCCCATTTCACGCATGTACATGCGGACGGGGTCCGTAGTGCGGCCGAATTCCGAGTCGACGGTGGACAGCGCGACTTCCGCTTCTTCTTCCACCTCGTCGTCCGACGAAGCCGCCGGCGCGTTGTCGTTCAACAGCAGGGTTTCAGCGTCAGGGGCCTGCTCGTACACCGCCACGCCCATGTCGTTGAACGTGCTGATGATGCCTTCGATCGCCTCGGTCTCGGTGAAGTTGTCCGGCAGGTGGTCGTTGATCTCAGCGTACGTGAGGAAACCGCGCTCCTTGCCGAGCTTGATCAGCGCGCGCAGTTTGGAGCGGCGCTCCTCGAGCTCCTCGACCGTGCCCGGCTGTGACGACGCGAAAGCGTCTTTCAGCAGCGCTTTTTCCTTTGCACGACGGTCGCGAGCCTTGGCCTTTTCAACCTTGGCCGGAGCAGCAGCCGTGGGGTTTTCTTCGCTTTGGGTTGCGTCGTCATCGACGGGTACTTCGTTCAGCTTTTTCGTCATGGAGTTCGCCGTACCGGCTGTAGTCTCGACTCGCGGCTGGTGGACGCCAGCCGGTTGAACCGTGGATACTGGAACCTCGCGCACTGCCGCATCGTCCTGCGCGGCAGCCGCTTCCCTTGCGCTTCTGACACCCGACCCCTTCGTGGCCGGCACTGCTACAGCTTTCGCCGCCCTGACCGGCTCCGCTCGCGCAGCCGAAGTGGTCGAGGACTTCTTCCCGGCAACCGGTGCAACACTGACCGCAGACGCTTTTTTGGCAGAAGAAACCAACCTGGCTTCGGTGACCTTTCTGGTCGGCTCCTTGGAGCTTGTGCCTGTTGTTTTCCTTCCGCCCGTTGTTCCGTCCGCAGTCTTTGCCATCGCATCGCCTTTTCGCCTTTGCTAGGAAAACCCTTGAAAAACAATCCGCTGGAAACCTTTTATTATAGCACCGAGGGTCTCCGCGCTCCGCCTACAGCCCGAGCTGGCGCTTCATGTCAGCCCGCTTCCGATTGAGCTCCGACAGCTCCGCAAACTCCTCCGGCGTGTGCCGGGATTGCCGCGAAAGCTGCTCGAGACGATCGCAGTAAGCGTCGTACCGCATCTTCAGGATCGCCGCCTTCAACTCCTCTCCGACGATCCGTTCCTGCTCGCGCCGCTCCTCGATGACGGTCGCATCTTCCGGGTCCTTCAGCAGCAAATCCCGGACGTTTTCATCATAGTCTAGAATTTTGCGAAAGATTTCCTCGAAAGTTGGGGCGTTCGCACCGTTTCGCAATAGGTCGGACAACAACTGAAACTCCGCCGAATCGCCCAGCGCACGCGCGTGCGTGGTCACTTCCTCGAACAGTTCACCGTGCCGCGTAACCGTGAGCAACGCCTGTTCAGCCTCTTCGTCCAGCACGCCAACGGTGCGCGGATACATCACCAGATTGCGCAGCGTTTTTTCCTCGATGCCCGTCACACTGCGCCGGTCCTTGCGGGCCGGTGCGGCGCGGGCCGTCGCCGCGATGCGGGAATCGACCTCGCACAGCGCGGCGACTTCGTCGAACGGCACATCGAGCCGGTCGGCGAACATATGCATGATCTGCGCGCGCAGGGCATTGGCCGGCAGCGCCTGCAGCAGCGGTTTGGCGTCGAACAGCGCGCGGGCACGGCCTTCCGGCTGATCCAGCTCCTTGCCGGTCAACACTTCGTTCAGCATGAACTGCGACAGCGGCATGGCCCGCTCGACCTGCTCGGCAAAGGCCTCGGTGCCGTATTCACGCACATAGCTGTCCGGATCGTGCTCGGACGGCAAAAACAGGAACCGGATGGTCCGGTTGTCCGCCGCGTGCGGCAGACAGGCATCCAGCGCGCGGCGAGCGGCGCGCCGGCCGGCCGAATCGCCGTCGAAACTGAAGATGACCGTGTCGGTCTGGCGCATCAGTTTCTGCACATGAATCGGCGTGCAGGCCGTGCCGAGCGTGGCGACCGCGTTCTGGAACCCCAATTGGGCCAGCGCAACCACGTCCATGTAACCTTCCACGACCAGCACGTAGTGTTGTTCGCGGATCGCCAGACGCGCCTCGAACAGCCCATACAGTTCGCTGCCCTTGTTAAATAATGGCGTTTCGGGCGAATTCAAATATTTGGGCTCGCCGCTGTCCAGCACGCGGCCGCCGAAGCCGATCACCTGCCCCTTCACATTGCGAATCGGGAACATGATCCGCTCGCGAAAGCGGTCGTACCGGCGGTTCTGGCCCTGAGCGTCGGACTTTTCGCTGACGATCACCAAACCCGATTCGACCAGTGCATCGTCACGATAGTTCGGAAAGGCCGGTTCGAGGTTCTGCCAGCCGTCCGGGGCGTAGCCGAGTCCGAAACGGGCCGCGATCTCACCGGTCAAGCCGCGCTTCTTCAGATACTGGATCGCGGCCGGCGCGCCGCGCAGTTGCTTGCGATAGAAGTCGCACGCGGTCTGCATGACATCCGAAAGCGCCGTGGTAACGGCTTTGGATGCTGCCGGCGCATAGCCGCCGCCGGCCCCACTGCCGCCATAGCCGGGCGACGGCTCGTTCGGCAC
The DNA here is from genome assembly GCF_003634175.1 of Paraburkholderia sp. BL17N1. NCBI lineage: Bacteria > Pseudomonadati > Pseudomonadota > Betaproteobacteria > Burkholderiales > Burkholderiaceae > Paraburkholderia > Paraburkholderia sp. BL17N1. Next base: position 1,680,129 of record NZ_RBIW01000002.1, on the reverse strand, counting down.
GGTCAACCCGACGGACTGCGCCAACTCATTGACCGCCTCGGGAAACGAGGACCCGACGTGTTCCATCAGGAAACCAATGGCCGTACCGTGCGCGCCGCAGCCAAAGCAGTGATAGAACTGCTTAGTCGGACTAACCGTAAACGATGGGCTTTTCTCGTTGTGAAACGGGCACAGTCCCATGAAGTTCGCGCCGCCCTTTTTTAACTGCACATACCGGCCGACCACGTCGACGATATCGACGCGGTTGAGCAGGTCCTGCAGGAATGACGGAGGAATCACAGTAAATGACGCTGCCTTAAAAAACTCAACGCCGTGCACGCCGTCGAAAAACAGCATGCACGACGCGAAAAATACGGAAATTTACTTCGCGAGCGCGGCTTTGACTTGCGCCGAAACAGCGGTCATGTCGGCGCGGCCGGCCAGCTTCGGCTTGAGCACGCCCATCACCTTGCCCATGTCCTGCGGTCCGGCTGCGCCGGTTTGCGCCACCGCTGCCTGGACTTCGGCAACGATCTCCGCCTCGGACATCTGCTCCGGCATGTAAGCAGACAGGATCGCCAGTTCCGCCTTTTCCTTGTCGGCCAGATCGGTGCGGCCGGCGGCCTCGAACTGACTGATCGAGTCCTTGCGCTGTTTGATCATCTTGTCGATGACAGCGGTGATCGCGGTGTCGACGAGCGTGATGCGCTCGTCGACTTCGCGCTGCTTGATCGCGGCCAGCAGCAAGCGGACCGTGCCGAGGCGCTCGGTCTCACGTGCCCGCATGGCGGCCTTCATATCGTCGTTGATCCGGTCCTTGAGACTCATCACTCACCTGAATGCGTTGAAATTGGAAAAACCGGCCAGACGAACCACTCAACACGCGCATCAACACGAATACCCGCTTGGGACTGCTTCCTCAAGCGGGTTGGCACACTGTGCGTGGTGGTTGCGACCCTGCCGGCTGGCCCGAAGGGCCGTGTTTTCCGTGACGGCGCCTGTCGCGCCCTCACCGGTTGGATGTCGCCGCTCCGTCAGACGGGAACCGCGGCAACGCCAGAATCAGTAGAACTTCTTTGGCAGCATCTGGCTACGCAGACGCTTGAAATGACGCTTCACCGCGGACGCCTTCTTACGCTTGCGCTCAGCCGTAGGCTTTTCGTAAAACTCGCGAGCGCGAAGTTCCGTCAGCAAGCCGCTTTTCTCCATGGTGCGCTTGAACCGGCGCATGGCAACTTCAAACGGCTCGTTGTCTTTTACGCGGATGGTCGTCATTTTTCAATAACGGAACTTTGTCAAGGTTCAGGAGTATAGCAGAGCTTTCTCACAAAGCCAGAGCGCCGTCAAGCCCCTCTGGCATACTCCGCGGCCGCCTCGCCAGCCGCTACACCCGACGCCCACGCCCACTGAAAATTGTAGCCGCCCAGCCAGCCGGTTACGTCGACGGCTTCGCCGATGAAGTACAAGCCCGGCGCACGCGCGCTCATCATCGTCGATGACGACAGCTCGCGCGTGTCGATGCCGCCGCGCGTCACTTCGGCTTTGCGATAGCCTTCCGTGCCGTTGGGCGTGAGCGTCCAGCGCGACAGCGCCTCGCCGACGCGACGCAGGGTTTTGTCCGGCAGATCGGCCACGCGCGCTTCGGCGGGAATCTGATGGGTTTCCAGCCAGACATGGGCGAGCCGCTGCGGGACCCATTCCGACAACAGATTGGCGATCTGCCGCTTCGTGCCGGTCTTCGCTTCCAGCAAGGCGGTCGCAGCGTCCTGCTCCGGCAGCAGGTTGATGTGAATCGGCTCGCCGGGCTGCCAGTAGCTCGATATCTGCAGCACACCCGGGCCGGAAAGACCGCGGTGAGTGAGCAGCAGGTCTTCGTTGAATTCGGCGCCGGTCTTCTTGTTGCCGGTCGCGAGTTGCACTTGCAGCGAGACGCCGGAAAGCGCCGCGAACGGCTCCCAGTCGCCAGCGGCGAAGGTCAGCGGGACCAGCGCGGGGCGCGTGTCGATCAGCTTGTGACCGAACTGCTTGGCAAGGCGGTAGGCGAAATCGGTCGCGCCGATCTTGGGAATCGACAGCCCGCCGGTCGCGACCACGAGCGCGCGCGCTGTAATCGGCCCCGAGTGCGTATCGAGCGTGAAGCGCCCTTCCGGATCCTGCCGCACCTGCTCGACCGACAAAGGCGTGCGCCACGCCACGCGGCCCGCGTCGCACTCGCTCTTCAGCACATTGATGACCGCGTCGCTGGACTGGTCGCAGAAGAGCTGGCCTTTGTGCTTCTCGTGCCACGTCACATGGTGGCGCTTGAGAAGCGCCATGAAGTCGCGCGGCGTATAGCGCGCGAGTGCCGAGCGGCAAAAATGCGGATTGGCCGACAAATAATTGGCCGGGCCGGCATACAGATTCGTGAAGTTGCAACGGCCGCCGCCGGAGATGCGGATCTTCTCCGCGAGACGCTGCGAGTGGTCGATCAGCACCACGCGGCGGCCGAGTTGCCCGGCCACCGCCGCGCACATCATGCCGGCCGCACCCGCGCCGATCACTGCGATATCGAAGGATTCCATGGGGCCGCATTGTACCCGCGCGTCGGCGGCGCCTTGCCCGCACTGCTATACTTTCAGGCTTGCCTTCTCACCTTCGGGCGCCGGGGTTTCCACACTTCTGCGTCCGCTCAAGCCCACCATCATGCTCGTTCTCGGCATCGAAAGCTCCTGCGACGAAACCGGTCTCGCGCTCTACGACACGGAGCGCGGCCTGCTCGCCCACGCGCTGCATTCGCAAATTGCGATGCATCGGGAGTACGGCGGCGTGGTGCCGGAGCTGGCGTCGCGCGATCACATCCGGCGTGCGCTGCCGCTGCTCGAAGAGGTAATGGAACGCGCGGGCGCGGCCCGCAGCGACATCGACGCGATCGCCTACACGCAAGGCCCCGGTCTCGCGGGCGCGCTGCTCGTTGGCGCGAGCGTCGCCAATTCGCTGGCCATGGCGTGGGACAAGCCGACCATCGGCATTCATCATCTCGAAGGGCATTTGCTGTCGCCGCTGCTGGTGGATGAGCCGCCGCCCTTCCCGTTTGTCGCGCTGCTGGTTTCGGGCGGTCATACGCAGTTGATGCGCGTGACCGACGTGGGCGTCTACGAGACGCTTGGCGAAACGCTGGACGACGCCGCCGGCGAAGCCTTCGACAAAACCGCCAAGTTGCTCGGCCTGGGCTACCCGGGCGGCCCGGAAGTCTCGCGCATGGCTGAATTCGGCACGCCCGGCGCGGTGGTCCTGCCGCGTCCCATGCTGCATTCCGGCGACCTGGATTTCAGTTTCAGCGGCTTGAAAACCGCTGTTCTCACGCACGCCAAGAAGCTCGGCGGGGCGAATATTTGCGAGCAGGCGAAAGCCGATCTGGCGCGCGGCTTCGTCGACGCGGCAGTCGACGTGCTAGCGGCGAAGTCACTGGCCGCGCTGAAGAAGACGAAGCTCAACCGGTTGGTCGTTGCTGGCGGTGTCGGCGCGAACCGGCAGTTGCGCGAAGCGCTGTCCGCTGCGGCAAAGAAGCGCAATTTCTACGTGCACTATCCGGACCTGTCACTGTGCACGGACAACGGCGCGATGATCGCGCTGGCGGGCGCCTTGCGACTGCAGCGCTGGCCCGATCAGTCGGGCAAGGACTACGCGTTCACGGTGAAGCCGCGCTGGGATCTGACGTCCCTCGCACGCTAAGCCCTTAATGTTCCAGTCGTAAAAAAGCCGCTCTCAAACGAAGCGGCTTTTTTTCATGCATCAGCAAACGAGCGTATCAAGCAACGCGCTTATCCCGTTCGATCACCGCGTACGCGCTGTGATTGTGAATCGACTCGAAGTTCTCGGCTTCCAGCACATAAGCGACGATCCGCTCGTCCGCGTTCAAACGCTGCGCGACATCGCGCACGAGGTCTTCGACGAACTTAGGATTTTCATAAGCGCGCTCGGTCACGAACTTCTCGTCCGGGCGCTTGAGCAAACCCCACAGTTCGCATGAGGCTTCTTCTTCGGCGATACGGATCAGTTCTTCCACGGCCACATCGCCCGCCAGTTCGGCGTTGATCGTGACGTGCGAGCGCTGGTTATGCGCGCCGTACTGCGAGATCTTCTTCGAACACGGGCACAGGCTCGTCACCGGCACCAGCACCTGCAGGAACAGGCGCGTCGCACCGTTGCGCGTCTCACCCGTGAGCGTGACTTCGTAGTCGAGCAGGCTTTGCACGCCCGATACCGGCGCGGTCTTGTTCACGAAGTACGGGAACGACACCTCGATGCGGCCGGCCTCGGCCTCGAGCTTTTCGAGCATCGCGGCGAGCATGGTGCGGAACGTGGCGGGCTCCAGCGGCGCCTTGTTCTCCTCGAGCAACGCGACAAAACGCGACATGTGCGTGCCCTTCTGGTCAGCCGGCAGATGCACGTCGAGATTCCACGTACCGACCGTCGGTTGCACCTCGCCGCCTTGCGTGCGCACCGTCAGCGGATGGCGCACGGCCTTCACGCCGACCCGTTGAATCGGGATCTGACGGGTGTCAGGCGTGCTTTGCACATCGGGCATCACAAAGGCGGGATTCATCTGATTCATTTTCTTGTCCTTTCAGGAAACGCCGAACCGCCCCAAGTCTTCGCCCCGAAGAAAGTCCCCTTTGGGGACTCCCCTCGCGAGGGCTGGCGCGAAGCGACAGGTTCGGCGGCTCCCAGCGGCCGCGCGGATCAAGGCGCGCAACGGCGAACGCCGGCCCCTGCCGGCGTTGGATGATGGGCCCGAAGGCCCACCGATTCAAGTTGGAGATTGCTTATGGCCGCCATGGCGCGGCGGCCGCACCGCGAGCGACGACGCTTTACGCGACGCGCTTCACCGACGACTGGCCGCCCACCGCGCCGCTCGACAGGAAGCGCTCGCGGATCGACCTGGTGATACCCGCGGCGTCGAGACCACACGCGGCGAGCAGCTTGGCCGGGTCCCCATGATCGATGAACCGATCGGGAAGGCCCAATTGTAGTACGGGTCGCATAACCCCACTTTCAAGCAGGGCTTCGACGCAAGCAGAGCCCGCGCCGCCCATCACGCAGCCTTCTTCGACGGTCACGATAGCGTCGTGCGTTTCGGCCAGCTGACGGACCAGCGCGGCGTCCAGCGGCTTCACGAAGCGCATGTTCGCGACGGTTGCGTCCAATTGCTCGGCCGCTGCCAGCGACGGCGCCACCATCGTGCCGAACGCCAGAATCGCAATGCGCTTGCCGGCCGGCTGCGAGGTTTCGCGACGAATCTCGCCCCTGCCGAGCGGCAGCGCCGCCATCTGCTTGACAGTGGCGACGCCCGTGCCGGCGCCGCGCGGATAGCGCACCGCCGTCGGGTTCGGCTGCTGCAACGCCGTGTACAGCATCTGGCGGCATTCGTTTTCGTCCGACGCGGCCATCACCGTCATGTTCGGGATGCAGCGCAGGAACGCGAGGTCGTAAGCGCCCGCGTGCGTCGCGCCGTCCGCGCCGACCAGACCCGCGCGGTCGATGGCGAACACCACCGGCAGGTTCTGCAGCGCGACGTCGTGAATCAGTTGGTCGTAAGCGCGTTGCAGGAAGGTCGAGTAGATCGCGACCACCGGCTTCATGCCTTCAGCGGCCAGACCGCCGGCGAACGTCACCGCATGTTGCTCGGCGATGCCGACGTCGAAGTAACGATCCGGGAAGCGCTTCTCGAACTCCACCATGCCCGAGCCTTCGCGCATGGCCGGCGTGATGCCCACTACACGAGCGTCCAGCTCGGCAGCGTCGCACAGCCATTCGCCGAACACCTGCGTGTAGGTCTTCTTCGACGGCGTGGTGGCCGGCTTGATGCCTTCAGCCGGATTGAACTTGCCCGGCCCGTGGTACAACACCGGATCGGCTTCGGCCAGCTTGTAGCCTTGGCCCTTCTTCGTCACGACGTGCAGGAATTGCGGACCGCGTAGTTCCTTGATGTTCTGCAGCGTCGGGATCAGCGAATCGAGATCGTGACCGTCGATCGGGCCGATGTAGTTGAAGCCGAACTCTTCGAACAGCGTGGCCGGCACGATCATGCCCTTGGCGTGCTCTTCGAGCTTGCGGGCGAGATCGAGCATGGGCGGTGCGACGCGCAGCACGCGTTCGACACCGGCACGCGCGGCGGCGTAGAAGCGGCCCGACATTAGGCGCGCCAGATGGCGATTCAGCGCGCCGACCGGCGGCGAAATCGACATGTCGTTGTCGTTCAGGATGACCAGCAGCGGCACGTCGTCTTCGACGCCGGCGTTGTTCATCGCCTCGAACGCCATGCCGGCCGTCATGGCGCCGTCGCCGATCACGGCGATGCCCGTGCGGTTGTCGCCCTGCAGCTTGCTCGCGATCGCCATGCCGAGCGCGGCGGAGATCGACGTGCTGGAGTGCGCGGTGCCAAAGGTGTCGTATTCAGACTCGTCACGCTTCGGGAAGCCCGAGATGCCGCCCAGTTGACGCAGCGTGTGCATCTGGTCGCGGCGGCCCGTCAGAATCTTGTGCGGATAGGTTTGATGGCCGACGTCCCAGACGATCCGGTCGCGCGGCGTATCGAACACGTAGTGCAGAGCAATGGTCAACTCGACCGTGCCGAGGTTGGACGAAAGATGGCCGCCCGTTTGCGATACGCTGTCGAGCACGAAGGCACGCAACTCGTCGGCAAGCGGTTGCAGTTGGCGGCGATCGAGGCGGCGCAAGGCTGCCGGGTCGTCAATGGTTTTCAGCAAGTCGTACATCGTCGTTCCATTGTAGGAAAACTTACGCGCCCGCACTTCATACATGCGCCTCATAACGGAGACGCGCGGCGGCGGGCTTTCGCGTTCAGCTAACCCGGTTCACCACCAGGTCGGCCAATTCGGCAAGACGCTGCGCGCGTGCGCCGAACGGCGCCAGCGCGGCGTGAGCGTCGCTGCGCAACTGCGCCGCGAGCGCGCGCGATGCGTCGAGCCCAATAATCGACACGTAGGTCGGCTTGCCGTCCTTCGCGTCTTTACCTGCCGTTTTGCCGAGCGTCGCGGAATCGGTCGTGACGTCGAGAATATCGTCCACGACCTGAAAGGCGAGACCGACAGCGGCCGAATACGCATCCAGCGAACGCATGGCGTCCGCGTCCGGCGTTTCGCCCGCCAGTGCGCCCATGCGCACGGCGGCGCGCAGCAACGCGCCAGTCTTCATGCGATGCATGGTTTCGAGTTGCGTGCGCGTCAGCGTGTGGCCGACGCTCGCCAGGTCGATGGCCTGCCCGCCGCACATGCCGATCGAACCGCTCGCCAGCGCCAGTTCACGCACCAGCGCGGCCTGCTGCGCCGGGGCGAGAACGTCCGACGTCAGCGAAACGAACGCTTGGGATTGCAGCGCGTCGCCGACCAGCAATGCCGTTGCTTCGTCATATTTGACGTGTACGGTAGGCTTGCCGCGACGCAACGCGTCGTCGTCCATGCACGGCATGTCGTCGTGGACGAGCGAGTACACGTGGATCATTTCCAGCGCCGCTGCCGCCGCGTCGAGGCACTCGGCGCGCGCGCCGGTAAGTTCGCCGGCCGCGTGGCACAGCAGCGGGCGAACCCGCTTGCCGCCGCCCAGCACGGCGTAGCGCATGGCTTCATGCAGCGTGGCGGGCGCGGTTGCCTCGTTGGGCAGGTAATGTTCTAGCGCCGTTTCGACGCGCTCCAATACTGAGCGCATCCATTGTTCGAATGTCATAGGTCGTCCCCGCTTTCAGTAGCGGCTGTGCCTGCGGTATTCATGGGCAGCGGCTTGAGCGTCTCGCCGTCGAGCACGCGCACCTGCTGCTCGACCTTTTCGAGCTGCTGCTGGCAAAACGCCACGAGGGCGGCGCCGCGCCGGTAGGCGGTGAGCGACTCCTCGAGGCTGAGGTTGCCGCTTTCCATGCGTGCAACCAGCCCTTCCAACTCTGACTGGGCGGCCTCGTAATTCTCGGGCAGCGGCGTGGTGTCGACGCCTTCGGCTGGCGTGGCAGCAGTATCTTTCGACGCGGTCTTCGCCATGAATAGTCGCAAAATTAAAACAAGTCGGACATTCTACGGCAAAAGCGATAGTTCCGAGCCGCCACCGCCCTACGCCTCGCTTTCCCTCTGTGCGCCGTCCCAGCAGTCTCGCAGAAAAAAAACGATCGGTCTGCGGCGAAAACGTCGAACTTTCCTGAGAATTTTGACCCAAATCAGGCACTTAACGGCCCCAAAGAAGGGGAAACAGGTATAATTGCGGGCTCCCTAAATCGAAACCTTCGATGGTTGGGTTGTTCACTGCTTTCACGTCTTCACGGGAGTGGGAATGTCCAATCTGAGCAATGCATTGCAGTTGCGGTCTGTCCACAGCCAGCTGCCAGTCACGGCTTACTTTGACGAAGCGCTTTTAACGCGCGAAATCGAAACCCTTTTCAAGAAAGGTCCTCGTTACATCGGCCACGATCTCATGGTGCCCGAAGCGGGGAATTATTTTGCTTTGCCCAGCGAGAGCGAAGGGCGTGTGCTCGTCCGTAACCAGCAGTCGCAAGTCGAACTGCTGTCGAACGTGTGCCGCCACCGGCAAGCCATCATGCTCAACGGCCGCGGCCAGACGGAGAACATCGTCTGCCCCCTGCATCGCTGGACGTACGATCTGCATGGCGAGCTCCTCGGTGCACCCCATTTCGCGGACAACCCCTGCCTGAATCTCGGCGCCACGTCGTTGCAGAACTGGCAAGGTCTGCTATTCGAAGCGCAGGGACGTGACGTCGCTCGCGATCTGGCGCGGCTCGGCACGAAGGAACACTTCGATTTTTCGGGCTTCATGTTCGATCACGTCGAAGTGCACGAGTGCAACTACAACTGGAAGACCTTTATCGAGGTCTATCTGGAGGATTACCACGTCGCGCCGTTCCATCCGGGCCTCGGCAGTTTCGTCAATTGCGACGATCTGACTTGGGAGTTCGGCGAGTGGTACAGCGTGCAGACGGTCGGCGTGCACAAGGATCTGGAGCAGCCGGGCAGCCCCACGTACCGCAAATGGCACGACGAGGTGCTGCGCTTCCGCGGAGGGAACCCGCCCGAATTCGGCGCGATCTGGATGGTGTACTACCCGGGCATCATGATCGAGTGGTATCCGCACGTGCTGGTGGTGTCATGGCTGATTCCGCGCGGCCCACAGAAAACCACCAACGTGGTGGAGTTCTATTACCCTGAGGAAATCGCGCTGTTCGAGCGCGAGTTCGTCGAAGCCGAGCGCGCCGCCTACATGGAAACGGCCCGCGAAGACGACGAGATCGCCGAACGCATGGACGCCGGCCGCCGCGCGCTGATGAATCGCGGCGAATCGCAGGTTGGCCCGTATCAGAGCCCGATGGAAGACGGCATGCAGCACTTCCACGAATTCTTGCGGCGTGAACTCGGTACGATCTGATCGGCTGAGTCAGTTCACCAGAGTCTTCTGGCTGCAATAACGCATGGAAAGACGGGCTTCGGTCCGTCTTTTTTTGTTTAGACTAACGACATAAGCCGGCCATCCGCTGGTGGCGGCAAGTCGCCGCCAACGGAGCCGCCATTGCCCGCATCGAGCTTTGCATGGGACGCGAGTAAGCGCTGAAGCGCCAAGTCGGGTCGACCGCTTTGCATGGGACCCGAGTAAGCGCTAAAGCGCTAACTCGGGTCGACAGGAGACGTCATGCCGCACACTCACTACACCACTCTGATTTCCGCGACCAATCTCGCGGAACGGCTTGCCGCCGCGCCGGGCAGCGTGTTCGTCATCGATTGCCGGTTCGATCTGGCCGACACGGAAGCGGGCGAAAAAGCCTATCTGGCCGGGCATCTGCCGAGCGCGCATTACCTGCATCTGGATCGCGATCTGTCGGGGCCGAAGAACGGTCACAATGGCCGCCATCCGTTGCCGGATCGCGCGCGGCTGGTGGAGACGCTGGAGTCGCGCGGCCTGAAGCAAGGCCAGCAGGTCGTCGCGTATGACGCGCAAGGCGGCATGTACGCCGCCCGTGCGTGGTGGCTGCTGCGCTGGCTCGGTCACGACGCTGTCGCGCTGCTCGACGGCGGCCTCCAGGCATGGGAAGCCGGCGGTTATCCGCTGACGCAGGACGCACCGGCTCAGAATACGGGCGACTTCAAAGCAGGCGCTCCGCTGTCCGTCACGGTCGATGCGCAAACGGTCGAACGCAATCTGGGTTCGAAGGAACGCGTGGTGGTCGACGCGCGCGCGGCCGACCGTTATCGCGGCGAGAACGAGACACTGGACCGTGTCGGCGGCCACATTCCGGGCGCGCTCAATCGCTTCTTTAAAGACAACCTCACCGCCGACGGCCGCTTCAAACCGGCTCACACGTTGCGCGAGGAATACCACGCGCTGCTCGCCGACACGCCGCCGGAGCACGTGGTCCTGCAATGCGGCTCGGGCGTGACGGCATGCGTGAATGCCCTGGCGATGGAGGTCGCCGGCCTGCACGGCGCGGCGTTGTACGCGGGTTCGTGGAGCGAGTGGAGTTCGGATCCGAAGCGGCCCATTGCGACAGGCGCAAATCCTTGAGCGCCGCAGCGAACACCACAGCACGCCATTAGCAAAAGGCCGTTGCCGCCCGAAAGCGGCAACGGCCTTTTTTTATCGCAAGCGAGGAAGCGCGGGCCTGCTGGCCGCCTTAAATCGCAATCGCAGCCACCCCATGCTGTTTGAACCATGCCAGCGCACGGCGCCAGCCGTCTTCCGCGTCGGCCTTCCTGTAGCTCGGCCGGTAGTCCGCAAAAAACGCGTGACCCGCATCGTCATACACGACGAACTGCGAGCCGCGTCCCGCTTGCGGACCTTGCGCGATAGCCTGCTTCATCTGTTCGAGCGTCCCCTGCGGGATGCTCTGATCCTGCAATCCGTAAAGCCCTAGCACCGGCGCGCGAAGCTGCGCGACCTGATCGAGCGGATTCTCCGGCATCATCGCGTTTTTTGCGCCCGTCACCCGCCCATACCAGGCAACCCCCGCCTTCAGCCCCGGGTTATGTTCGGCGTACAACCACGCCATCCGCCCGCCCCAGCAGAACCCATTCACCCCCAGCCGGTTGAGATCGCCGCCATGCTCGCCAGCCCAAACGACGGTCGCGTCGAGATCGCGCATCACCTGATCGTCCGGCACTTTGCTGACCAGTTGCTCGTTCAGTTGCTGCATGCTCGTATAAACGGTCGGATCGCCCTGCCGTTCATACAGATTCGGCGCGATCGCAAGATAACCCTGTTTGGCGAAGCGCCGGCACACGTCGGCGATATGTTCGTGTACGCCGAAAATCTCGTGCACGACGATGATCACCGGTAAGTGCGTCTTGCCTTTCGGTTGCGCGCGATAGGCCGGCACCAGCGTGTCGCCGGAGCGCACCGCCACTTCGCCGGCTTCGAGGCCGTCAGTATCGGTATGAATGGTTTGCGCCGAGACCGGCAGCACGGCGGCGGCGAAGCCAGTGCCGAGCGCAGCCTTGATGAAGGTACGCCGGTTGAAGGGGACGTGCGGGACCAGGCTGTCGATGTCGGGTTGCAGCATGCGGCGCTCCTCGGTTGAACGTTGGAGGCAACAGGATACGCCTGACAGGCATCCTGTTGCAGATGCAACGTTCCTGAGCAACGGCCGGGCGAATCAGCGCACGTCGGCGCGCCTCAGTGCAGCTTGACCCGCGGCAGCGTGGTACGGCGCAACCAGTGAGCGAACGTATCGAGCACCATCCGCGCGTAGCCGTGCAGCGCGGCGATGTGCAGCCGGTACAGCGACATGTACATGAAGCGGGCGAACAGCCCTTCGATCAGCATATTGCCGCCGATCACCCCACCCATCAGATTCCCGACCGCGCTGAAATGCCCAAGCGACACCAGCGACCCAAAGTCTCGATAGGTGAACTCCGGCAGCGGCTTATTTTCGAGCCGTGCCGTCAGCGCCTTCATCAGGAAGCTCGCCTGCTGGTGCGCCGCCTGCGCGCGCGGCGGCACGTTGCGCTCGTTGCCCGGCCACGGACAAGCGGCACAATCGCCGAGCGCGAAGACGTTGTCGTCGGTTTCTGTTTGCAGCGTACGGCGCACGATAAGCTGACCGAGCCGGTTGACCGGCAAGCCGTCGAGCTCGCTCAAAATCGCCGGCGCCTTGATGCCGGCCGCCCACACCGTCAAGTCGGCGCGCACGGTTTTGCCGCTCGCGGTGCGAATCATGCCGGGCGCGACTTCGGCCACGGTCTCGCCGATCATCAACTTCACGCCGAGCTTGGTGAGCAGCTCGGCCGTGGCCGTGGAAACGCGCTCCTGCAAAGCCGGCAGAATGCGCGGCCCCGCTTCGATCAACACAATGCCGACATCATGCCGCGGATCGAGCTTATGCAGACCGTAGGCGGACAGCACCTGCGCCGTGTTGCGCAATTCCGCCGACAGTTCCACGCCCGTCGCGCCGCCGCCGACAATCGCCACCTGAATGCGCGGCTCGCTGGGCGCGCCGGCATCCGGCGCTGCTTCGACGGGTTCATGCACCTGATGCTCGGCGCGCATGCAGGCTGCAATCAGACGTTTGCGAAAACGCTCGGCCTGGCTGACGGTGTCGAGTGCGAGGGAAAATTCAGGCGCGCCTTTCACACCGAAGAAGGCGGTCGTGCTGCCGATCGCAATGATCAGCGTGTCGTATTCGAGCTCGCGTTCGGGCAGCAGCTCGGCGCCGTCATCGTCGAGCACGGTGCCGAGCGTGAGGCGCCTGTTCGCGCGGTCCAGCCCGGTCAGGTCGCCCTGCTGAAATTCGAAGCCGTGCCAACGCGCTTGCGCCGCATACTCGAGCTCCTGGGTGAACGGGTCCATGCTGCCCGCCGCCACTTCATGCAGGAGCGGCTTCCAGATATGTGTGGGGTTGCGGTCGACGAGCGTGACCTGCGCCTGCACACCACCTTTGTTCTTATGGGGTGCATAGCGATCGCCCAAACGCGTCGCCAGCTCCAATCCCCCCGCGCCTCCGCCAACGACGATAAAACGATGCATGGAACTCTCCGTATTTGCCGATGGGTTATGCGTCGTGCGGCGCACACGAGAATCACATGAGCGCCGTCTTTCAGCGATTGTCCGCGAGCAGCACGGGTTGTCACAAGCCATCAATACGCATTTGTGACATGCGCACGACGATATCGCGCCCCGTCACACGCACGTCAATGCGCTTCTTCCCAGTTCAGGCCGGCGCCCACTTCGGCGACCAGCGGCACCTTCAGGTCGGCGACACCGCACATCAACTCGGGCAGGCGCTTGCGAACATCGGACAATTCCGCGTCCGGTACTTCGAGAATCAATTCATCGTGCACCTGCATGATCATGCGCGTGCCGATGTTCGACGCTTCGAGCCAATTCTGCACCGCGATCATCGAGAGCTTGATCAGATCGGCGGCCGTGCCTTGCATGGGCGCGTTGATCGCGGCGCGCTCGGCCGCCTGACGACGCGGACCATTGCCGCCGTTGATCTCCGGCAGCCACAGGCGGCGGCCGAACACCGTCTCGACATAACCCTTGGCCTTCGCGCTCACGCGCGTTTCGTCCATATACCGCGCCACGCCGGGATAACGCGCGAAATAGCGGTCGATATAGAGCTTGGCTGCGTCGCGCGTGATGCCGAGGTTCGCGGCGAGACCGAACGAACTCATGCCGTAGATCAGGCCAAAATTAATGACCTTGGCCACGCGGCGCTGATCGTTCGACACTTCGAGCGGCGTCACGCTGAAAATCTCCGCGGCCGTGGCGCGGTGAATGTCTTCGCCCTGCGAGAACGCGCGCAGCAGCGATTCGTCGCCGGAAATGTGCGCCATGATGCGCAATTCGATCTGCGAATAATCCGCCGAGACCAGCTTGTGTCCGGGCGGTGCGATAAACGCTTCGCGAATACGGCGGCCTTCGCCGGTGCGCACGGGAATGTTCTGCAGGTTCGGATCGTTCGACGCCAGACGCCCCGTGACCGCCACGGCCTGTGCATAGTTCGTATGCACGCGGCCCGTGGTGGCGTTGACCATGCGCGGCAGCTTGTCGGTGTAGGTGGACTTCAGCTTCGACAAGCCGCGGTGTTCGAGCAGAATCTTCGGCAGCGGATAGTCTTCGGCGAGCTTCTGCAGCACTTCTTCGTCGGTAGAAGGCGCGCCGCTCGGCGTCTTCTTGACCACCGGCAACTCCAGCTTCTCGAAGAAGATCTGCCCGATCTGCTTCGGCGAACCCAGGTTGAATTCGCCGCCGGCCAGCACATACGCTTCACTTTCCAACTGGATCAGACGCGTGGCGATTTCGCTGCTTTGCTGGCGCAGTTTCTCTGCGTCGATCAGCACGCCAGTGCGCTCCATCTTGCGCAGCACACGCGAGGTCGGCAGTTCGATCGCGCGATACACGTACTCCAGTGTCTTCTCGGCAGCCACTTGCGGATACAGCGCCTGGTGCAGCCGCAAGGTGATATCGGCGTCTTCCGCCGCGTATTCGGCGGCCTTGTCCAACGCGACTTCGTCAAAGCCGATCTGCCCGGCGCCCTTGCCCGCGACCTCTTCGTACTTGATCGTTTTCACGCCGAGATGGCGCAGCGCAAGGCTGTCCATATCGTGCGTGCGATGCGATTCGACCACGTACGACTGCAGTAGCGTATCGTGTTCGACACCGCGCATTTCAATGCCGTAGTTCGCCAGCACCTGCTCGTCGTACTTGAGATGCTGACCGACCTTCTTGTGCTCGGCGCTTTCGAGCCACGGCTTGAGCCTGGCGAGGACTTCGTCGCGCGGCAATTGCACGGGCGCGTCCGGGCCGCGATGCGCAAGCGGCACATACGCCGCGCGGCCGGCTTCCACCGACAACGACAGCCCCACGATCTGAGCAGTCATGGGATCGAGCGAGGTGGTTTCCGTATCGAACGAGGTCAACTCGGCCGCGTTGATCTTCTCGAGCCACGCGTCGAATTGTTCCCACGTCTGCACGGTGTCGTAGTGCCGCTCGTGATCCACCGACAAAGCCGGCGGCACATCCGTTTCCGGGCCTTCCACGGCATCCGCGATTTCCACTTCGCGCAACCACGTCTTGAAGCCGTGGCGCGTGAACACCTCGCGCAGTTCCTCGCGCGATTCCGGCCGGCTTTGCAGACTTTCCTCGATCGACACGATATGGTCGGTCATGTCGCAGTTGCGCTCCACGGTGACGAGTTTCCTCGCCATTGGCAGAAAATCGAGCGCTCTGCGCAGATTGTCTCCTACCGCACCTTTTATTTCGTCAGCATGTGCGACGATGCCATCTAGCGAATCGAATTGCGTCAGCCATTTGATCGCTGTTTTCGGCCCGCATTTCTCGACGCCGGGCACGTTGTCGACGGTATCGCCGATCAACGACAGGTAGTCGACAATGCGCTCCGGCGGCACGCCGAACTTGGCGAGCACGCCGGCGCGGTCGAGCGTTTCGTTAGTCATCGTATTGATGAGGGTGACATGATCCGACACAAGCTGCGCCAGATCCTTGTCACCCGTCGACACGATCACATTCATGCCACGCTTTTCCGCTTCCGTGCTGAGGGTGCCGATGACGTCGTCGGCCTCGACGCCTTCTATCATCAACAACGGCCAGCCGAGCGCGCGCACGGCCACATGAATCGGCTCGATCTGGCGCGACAGGTCGTCCGGCATCGACGGGCGGTTCGCCTTATAGTCCGGATACCAGTCGTCGCGAAACGTTTTGCCCTTGGCGTCGAACACGCACGCGCTATACTCTGCTGTGACTTCCTTGCGCATGCGCCGCAGCATGTTGATCATCCCGTAGAGCGCGCCCGTCGGATTACCGTCGGGGCTGCGCAGATCCGGCATCGCATGGTAGGCCCGGTACAGATAACTCGAACCGTCGACCAATAGCAGGGTCTTACCTTCAAGGCTTCGTTCTTCAGGCATTATGACTAAGAGAAAAGTGATTCCGAGTCTGCGATCACTCGCAGATCAAGAGCGCGCAACGGCCAAAAAGGCCCGCGCATCGTGGCAGATGTTCACGATTATGGCAGAGTTTATCGAGGCGACCGAGTACCTCTCGGAGATTCGTCCGGCTGTCAGCATCTATGGTTCAGCGCGCCTGAAACCGAACTCACCCTACTACAAACTGGCCACGCAAATCGCGCGCAAGCTCTCGGATGCCGGCTTCGCCGTGATCTCGGGCGGCGGCCCGGGCATCATGGAAGCGGCCAACAAGGGCGCGCATGCGGGCAAGGCGCCTTCGGTCGGTCTGAACATCGAATTGCCGCACGAGCAGTCGGGCAATCAGTGGCAAGACATCTCGTTGCGCTTCCGCCATTTCTTCACGCGCAAGGTCACGTTCGTGAAGAACTCGGACGCGGTGATCGTCATGCCCGGCGGCTTCGGCACGCTGGACGAACTCGCCGAAGTGCTTACGCTGATCCAGACCAAGAAGTCGCGCCATGTGCCGATCATCCTGGTGGGTGCCGAGTTCTGGGAAGGCCTGCTCGCGTGGTTCAAGAACTCGCTCACGCCCATGGGCCTGATCAATCCGACCGACATGGACCTCATGCAGGTCATCGACGATCCGGACCAGGTGCTCGAAGCGGTGCTGAAGTTCTATGAAGACCGCGAAGAAACCGAGCCGCAGCCGACCAAGTCGGACGAAGACCGGATGTTCTATCTGTGAGGCTGCGCGCTTCGCGCCATGGCGCGAAATGATGCACGCAGCGGTGTGGATATGCAGATCCTAACGGGCAGCCTCAAGGCTGCCCGTTTCCATTTGATCGAACTGATCGCCTTGCGCTTGCAGCCATTCGCAGGACTGGCTCACGAGCGGCGCATCCGCGACCTCGCGCCTCGCCACCCACCAGTAGCCGCGCGCATCGATACGCGGACCCGCCAGCGGCATCACGAGCCGTCCCGAAGTTAGCTCATCCGCCAGCATGGGCACTGGGCCGAGCGCCACGCCGAGGCCGTCCACCGCAGCCTGCAAGGCCAGATAGAAGTGATCGAACGACTGTTTTTTGCGGCATTTCGCCGTCACGCCAGCCGCTGCTAACCAGTTGCGCCAGGCATCCGGCCGCGTGTCGGAATGCAGCAGCACGTGCCGCGCGAGATCGTCGGCAATCTTGATCGGCGAGCGTTGCAGCAACGCGGGGCTGCACACCGGGATCTCGGTCTCGCCGAGAAAATGGCTGCTCACGCAATTGGGCCAATGCGCGGGGCCACGCCGCACGGCAACGTCGAAAGCGTCCAGCGTCTCGACCAGCGCATTCGAGGTTGCCAGTCGCAACTCTACGTTCGGCACCTTACGCTGGAACTGATGCAGCCGCGGCAGCAGCCATTTCATCGCGAAGGTAGGCAACGCATTCACGCGCAGCACATGGACGACGCCGGTGTCGCGCAATTGATCCGTGGCGTGCGCGATGCTGTCGAATGCAGCCTGGACGGTGGACAGGTAGCGGCGTCCGTCGTCGGTCAAGCGCACGCGCTTGCCGCGACGCTGAAACACCTGCACGCCGAGCCATGTTTCGAAAGCCGCGACTTGCCGGCTGATTGCACCGTGCGTCACATGCAATTCGTTCGCTGCCGCGGTGAAGCTCTCATGCCGCGCGGCAGCTTCGAATGCGCGCAATGCGGGAAACGGAGGAAGATTACGGGCCATGCTTGTGATTCTAGATCACAAAGCGGTGCTCAAAAATCGTTTTGCCCGAGGCTGGTTCGGCGCTAACCTCCTGAGCTTGAACTGGAAGCTAACCGATATGGACCACGATCTGACCTCGTCCGAGCCCGCGCTTGCACCTACGCCCACCTTGCGGGAAATCTTCGGCGGCTTTCTCGGCCTCGGGCTGATCTCGTTCGGCGGCGCACTGCCGCTGGCGCGGCGCGCACTGGTCGAGCAACGCCGCTGGCTGAGCGCCGACGAATTCGCCGACTTGCTGGGCCTCTGCCAGTTTTTGCCGGGCGGCAATGTGATCAACCTTTCGGTGGCGATGGGCATGCGCTTTCGCGGCGTGCCGGGCGCGCTGGCCGGTCTGCTTGGACTGATCGCGGGACCGTCGCTGGTGGTGATCGGCCTCGGCGTGCTGTACGAACACACGCAAAACGACCCGCACGTTCGTCATCTGTTTGCCGGTCTGGCGGCCGCCGCGGCTGGCCTGTTGATCTCGATGGCCCTGAAAATCGTGCTGCCGCTGCGGCGTAGCCCAATGGCCGCGCTCATCGCGGCACTCGGCTTCATTGCAATTGCGATCATGCGGCTGCCGCTTCTGCCCACCATGCTGGTGCTGACGCCGCTCAGCATCTACATCGCGTCGAGAAGCGCACGATGAACGACACGCTCATTTCCCTCGCCGTTATTTTCAGTCAGCTTTCGCTGCTCGCGTTCGGCGGCGGCAATACGATTCTTCCGGAGATGCAGCGGCAAGTGGTGGATGTGCATCACTGGATGCCGGCCAGCGAATTCAGCGCGCTGTTCGCGCTCGCGCAGGCGGCGCCGGGGCCGAATCTGATGATCGTCACGCTAATCGGTTGGCATGTGGCCGGTTGGGCCGGCATGCTGGTGACGTCGGTGGCGAAGTTCGGGCCGTCGTCGCTGGTGACGATCCTCGCGATGCATGCGTGGGAGCGCTTCAAGGACCGCCCGTGGCGGCGCTATGCGCAGTTGGGACTGGTGCCGGTGACTGCCGGCATCATCGCGGCGAGCGCTGCGCTGATTGCCGAAGCGTCGAATCCAACCGCTATTGCCTGGGCGATTACGGCGTTCACCGCCGTCATGGCGATGACCACGCGCATCCATCCGCTGTGGCTTCTCGCGGCCGGCAGTCTAATCGGCTTAACCGGCTTCGGGCAGTTCTGATTTTGATCGAGCAGGAGCGAGCCGCAGCGGCCCTCGCCCTTGCTCGCCAAAAACGCTCACTGAAACGCCACTTCCGCAAAGCTGCGCAACTTGCGGCTATGCAAACGATGCAGCCCGTTCATCCGCAATAGCTCCATCGCCTTCACGCCGATCTGCAGATGCTGATCGACCTGTGCGCGATAAAACTGATCCGCCATTCCGGGCAGCTTCAATTCGCCATGCAAGGGCTTATCCGACACGCACAGCAAGGTGCCGTAAGGCACGCGGAAGCGGAACCCGTTAGCGGCAATCGTCGCGCTCTCCATATCGAGCGCAACCGCCCGGCTTTGCGAGAGCCGCTGCACCGGCTCGCGATGATCGCGCAACTCCCAGTTGCGGTTGTCCACACTCGCCACCGTGCCCGTGCGCATCACGCGCTTCAGTTCGACGCCGTCCAGCTGCGTGACCTGCGCGACCGCGCGCTCCAGCGCCACCTGCACTTCGGCGAGCGCCGGAATCGGCACCCACAGCGGCAAGTCGTCGTCGAGCACGTGGTCCTCGCGCACATAGCCGTGCGCCAGCACATAGTCGCCGAGACGCTGCGTGTTGCGCAGTCCCGCGCAGTGACCGAGCATGATCCACGCATGCGGACGCAGCACGGCGATGTGATCGGTGATGGTCTTCGCGTTCGACGGTCCGACGCCGATGTTGATCATCGTGATGCCGCTGCCGTCGGCGCGCTTCAGGTGATACGCGGGCATCTGCGGCAAACGCGGCGGCGCCGTGCCTTCCTGCTCCTGCTCGCCGAGATTCGCGTTGTACGTGACCACGTCGCCCGGCTCGACAAACGACGTGTATTCGCTGCGATAGGCGCGCAGTTCTTCGTCGTCGGTATGGGCCATCATCGTGCGGCCGAGTTTGACGAACTCGTCGATATAGAACTGGTAGTTCGTGTACAGCACGTAGTTCTGGCAGTGCGTGGGCGAGGTCGCCGTATAGTGCTTCAGCCGATGCAGCGAGAAATCGACCCGCGCCGCCGTGAACAGCGCAAGCGGATGCGGCTCGCCCGGCAGCGGTTCATACGTGCCGTTGACGATGCGGTCGTCGAGCAGCGCCAGGTCCGGCGTGTCGAACACGTCGCGCATCAGGAACAGGCGCTCGCGGTCCAGATCGCCTTCGAGATGGATACCCTCGGCGAAAGCGAAATGAATTGGAATCGGCTGGTCCGACACGCCGACTTCGATCTGCACGTGATGATTCTTCGCCAGCAGGCGCAATTGCTCGCGATAGTAGTTGCCGAACAGATCGGGCCGCGTGACGGTCGTCTCGAACACGCCCGGACCCGCGACGAAACCATATGAACGGCGCGAGTCGATATGCGTGTTGACCTCGGTGCACACCCGCACGAACGGATAGCAGGCGCGCACCCGGCGTTCGAACAACTCGTTGCGGCGATAGCGCGCGAAGGCGTCGCGCAGGAACGAAGTGTTCGCTTCGTAGATCGCCGAGAGGCGGGTGACGGCCTCGGTCGCGTCGTCGAAGGATTCGGTTGGGAAGCTGTTGGCGGGAGTCTGCACCGCGCGTTGATTGGTATCGTTGTTCATCTTCATTCGCCTCTAATGATGAGGCGACATTACCACGGAACCGTTGCTCGCCAAATCACCTGACGGTGCTGCAACACACGTTGCGGCAGCGCCCGCAAGTTTGCGCGCACGCCGCGCGAAAGCGGCGCAAAATAAGGCGGTCGCGCCCGAGGACCAGGTGGGATTTGCTAGAATCGGGGCACCATATTGGAGAATCACCATGAAGCCGCTCCTTCCCGTCGCCGTTGCACTGGCCTTCGCCTTTGGCAACGCCGCGATGGCTGCCCAGCCTGTCGACGATACACCTGCTCCCGGCGTGCCTCAGTCCGCCAACGAACGGGCCGGTCTGCCCGACCTGGAGAAGATCAATCGTCCGGCTGCCGAGGTCAGTTCGAAGGTCGAAATCAACGTCCCGCGCACGCCGAGCTTCTACGAACGCAGCGCCAACGGCACCGAAATCACCGAGTATCGCGACAAAGGCAAGCCTGTCGAAATCAACGTGCATTCGAACCTCGGCACGCGCTATCAAATGAGCGCGCCCCTCGACACGTCGCCCTCCGTGCGCGACAACGGCCGCGCAAGCACGCGTTTGCCGTCGGTGCACCTGACCTATTGACGCATGCCGGGGCGGCGCCCCGGTGTGGGCCGCCGCCCGGATCCACGCGCCCGCAAGGCGCCGTCCCGAGCCTCAGACCGCCCGGCCGGCCACCTTGGCGGTAAGGCATTGAAAATACCGCCGCGCTTCACGGCGCCGCAAGAACGCTTTCCGATACCGCATTTGCCGCACATCGCACTGGCCAAATCGCGCCAGCCCGACCAACCTGATCCGACGTTTCCCGCATGGCTGTCTTCACCGCTGTCACCGAACCCCAACTTGCAGAATGGATGAGCCATTACGATCTCGGCGACGTCGTCGAATTTCGCGGCATTTCCTCCGGTATTGAGAACAGCAACTTCTTCCTGACGACGACGCGCGGCGAATACGTCCTCACGATTTTCGAAAAGCTGACGGCCGAACAGTTGCCGTTCTATCTCGACCTCATGCGGCATCTGGCCGCGCACCGCGTACCGGTGCCGGACCCCATGCCGCGCGAAGACGGCGCGCTGTTCGGCACCTTGCATGGCAAGCCCGCAGCCATCGTGACCAAGCTCGAAGGCACGCCGGAACTGGCGCCGGGCGTCGAGCACTGCATCGAAGTCGGGCAAATGCTGGCGCGCATGCACCTGGCGGGACGCGACTACACGGGGTATCAGCCGAATCTGCGCAGCCTGCCGTGGTGGCAGGAAACCGTGCCGACCATCCTGCCGTTTCTGGAAGGCGAGCAACGCGATCTGCTGTCGTCCGAACTGGCGCATCAGGAAGCCTTCTTCGCCTCGGCCGACTACGCCGCGCTGCCTGAAGGCCCGTGCCACGCCGACCTGTTCCGCGACAACGCCATGTTCGCGCACGCCGCGCCGGAGACGGGCCACGAAGTGCGCCTCGGCGGTTTCTTCGACTTCTATTTCGCCGGCTGCGACAAATGGCTGTTCGACGTGGCGGTGACGGTCAACGACTGGTGCGTCGACCTCGCCACCGGCAAGCTCGACGACGCGCGCACCGAAGCCATGCTGCGCGCCTACCAGACCGTGCGCCCCTTCACCGCCGAAGAAAACCGCCATTGGGGCGACATGCTGCGATCGGGCGCGTACCGTTTCTGGGTCTCGCGCCTGTATGATTTTTATTTGCCGCGCGCGGCCGAATTGCTCAAACCGCACGACCCCGGCCATTTCGAGCGCATTCTGCGCGAACGCCTGACCGGCGTTGCACTTCCAGGCATTCATACCTCATGCAACTGATCGAAGTCCCCGCGAAAGCCGGCTATGTGTGGTTCCGGCAGGGTATCTGGCTGTTCCGCAAGAACCCGCTCGCGTTCCTGACGCTGTTCTTCACCTATCTGCTGGTGATGACGCTCGTGGCGCAGATTCCGGTGGTCGGCGGCGTGTTGCCGCTGGCCTTCATTCCGGGCGTCGCGGTCGGCTTCATGGCGGCGTGCCGCAACACGATCGCCGGCAAACCGGTGTTCCCGACCATTCTGGTGGACGGTTTTCACTCGTACGGCCCGGTGGTCGCAAAACGGCTGCTGGTGCTCGGCGTGCTCTACGTCGTCGCGATGGCATTGGTGCTGGCCGCCTCAGCGCTCGCAGACGGCGGCATGCTGCTGAAGGTCATGCTCGGCGCCGCCACGATGGATCAGGACGCGATCGCCAACAGCAATATCCCGCTGGCGGTGATCACGGCTTTCGTGGTCTACATTCCAATGGCGATGATTTTCTGGTTCTCGCCCATTCTCGCCGCATGGCATGACGTGCCGCCCGTCAAGGCGATGTTCTTCAGTCTCGTCAGTTGCTGGCGCAACCGCGGCGCGTTTATCGTGTTCGGCGCGCTGTGGTTCGCGGTGGCGATGACGGTGTCGCTCGGCTTGTCCGCGCTGATGCAGGCGCTGGGCGCAGGCGACTTCGCGTTCGCCATCCTGATGCCCGCTACCATGATCGTCACGACCATGCTGTACTGCTCGTTCTACGCGACCTATCGCGGCTGCTTCGGCGTGCAAACGCCCGAAGCACCGGACTTGCCGACCACGCCGGCGGCCTGATTCCGTTCTGACGCGGGCGCTGCTCCGGCGCCCGCGCCGCGCTCGCGGCGGCGCCTGCCTTCGCCGTTCCCTGCATCTCCAAACTGCACTCGTCAACCTGCGTCGATTTGCGGCACAATGGTTTGCGTGCAATCCATTTGCACGCTCTTTTTATACGAGATGCATCATGACCCAGCGCCCCGCTTTGCCCTTCACGCTCGACGAGCAACTCTGCTTCGCCCTCTACTCCACCTCGCTTGCCATGACCAAGGCATACAAGCCGCTGCTGGACAAACTGGGCCTCACATATCCGCAATATCTGGCCATGCTGGTGCTGTGGGAGAGCGACGACGTCACGGTCAAGGACATGGCCGCGCGTCTGAACCTCGATTCGGCGACGGTCACGCCGCTGCTTAAACGCCTCGAAACACAAGGACTGCTGGAGCGGGTACGCGGTGTCGAGGATGAGCGTCTCGTGTATATCCGGCTCACCAAAGCCGGCTCGGCACTCAAGCGCCAGGCGCGCGAAGTGCCCGCGGAAATCTTCTGCGCGACCCAGCAGACGCCCGAATTTCTGCTGCGTTTGCGCGACGATCTGACTCGCCTGCGCTCCACCCTCAACGATTACATGGACCACTAGCCGGTTCGCTGCAAAACGCGCGCTATCGCTGCGATGTGAAACTTCATTTGCACACAAATGATTTGTGTACTATCTTAATCACATGCCGCTGCGACAGCGCTCCGCCAGAACGGCGGGCTCAGCAAAGAGCGGCAAATTGGCAGATCCTGACAACCCAGACAAAGGAGCAGCACCATGAATATCCTCTACAAAGCAAGCGCAACGAGCACCGGTGGCCGCGACGGCCGTGCAGTGTCGTCGGACAATGCATTGGACGTGAAGCTGGCAGCACCGCGTGAATTGGGCGGCACGGGCGCAGCGGGCACGAATCCGGAACAGCTCTTTGCTGCAGGCTACTCGGCGTGTTTCCTGAGCGCCATGAAGTTCGTCGCCGGACAGAAGAAGCAGACTCTGCCTGCTGACACGCAAGTCACGGCGGAAATCGGCATCGGCCCGAACGACAAGGGCGGCTTCGCACTCGACATCGACCTGCGCGTCTCGCTGCCGGGTCTGGACGCCGGCGCGGCGAAGGAACTGGTCGACGCGGCGCATCAGGTCTGCCCGTACTCGAACGCCACTCGCAACAACGTCGACGTCCGCTTGCAAATCGCCTAAGCGACAGATTCGATGCATCGATAGAGAATCGCTCGAGCGGCGCGGAAAACTGCGCAGCTCGTCACGAACAGCGCCCGCACCCTGCACAATAGGGGCGGGCGCTGTGCCGTTCGCGGACGCGGCATGCAATGTGCAACGCAGGTCCACAGCGCAACCGGCAAGAGCGCCGCCATTCACCTTATTTTCACTATCCACGCTCCAGATGACACGCGTCCGACGCTTGAACGACTCTTTCGACACCGGCCTGGTCTGGTTTCGCCGCGATCTGCGCAGCACGGACAACGCCGCGCTCTATTACGCCCTCAAATATTGCCAGCGCGTGTGGTGCGCATTCGTGTTCGATACGACGATCCTGCAGCCGCTGATCGACGCCTGGCAGGCTCGTCATCCGGACACGCAGCCCCAGGATCGCCGCGTCGAGTCGATTCTCGCCGCGGTGGGCGAACTGGACGAAGCATTACGTGCCAAGGGCGGCGGCCTGATCGTGCTGTACGGCGACCCCACACACCTGGTGCCGAAGCTCGCCGGCGAACTCCGCGTGGACGCGGTTTTCGCGAATCACGATTACGAACCGGTCGCGATCGCGCGCGACGAGACGGTCCGCGAGACGCTTACCGGAGCCGGACGCCAATGGCTGAGTTTCAAGGATCAGGTGATTTTCGAGCGTGACGAGGTACTCACTGGTCAGAACAAGCCGTTCACGGTGTTCACGCCCTACAAGAACGCGTGGCTCAAGCAGTTGACGGCTTTCGATCTGAAGCCGTATCCGGTGGAAACGTACGAGAAACATCTGGCGGCAGTGCCGTCAAAGCTCAATCGCCGTTTGCCGACGCTAGATCAGCTCGGCTTTGCGCCGAGCAACCTCGCTGAACTGGATCTGCCCACTGGCATGAGCGGCGCGCAGCGCCTGCTCGACGATTTCGCGACGCGCATCGACAGCTACAAGGACCGGCGCGACTTTCCCGCTGCCAAAGGCCCGAGCTATCTGTCGATGCATCTGCGCTTCGGCACGGTCTCGATCCGCACGCTCGCGCGCCTTGCCCACGAGATGTCGCTGCAACCCGACGGGGAAGGTTCGGCGACGTGGCTGTCGGAACTGATCTGGCGAGATTTCTACTTCATGATCCTGACGCATCATCCACGGCTCGCGAGCGGCGCGTCGTTCAAGGAAGAGTATGACCGGCTGCGCTGGGAGCAAGGCCCGGAAGCCGACGAGGCGTTCGCCGCATGGTGCGACGGCCGCACCGGCTACCCGCTCGTCGACGCGGCGATGCTGCAGCTGAACCGCACCGGCTATATGCACAACCGCCTGAGGATGGTGACAGCAAGTTTTCTGGTCAAGGATCTCGGCGTGGACTGGCGGCTCGGCGAGCGGTACTTTGCCGAACAGTTGAACGACTTCGATTTCTCGGCAAATAACGGCGGCTGGCAATGGGCGGCGTCGACCGGATGCGACGCACAGCCTTACTTCCGGATCCTCAATCCGATCACGCAGTCTGAAAAATTCGACGCCGAAGGACGCTTTATTAAGCGGTATCTGCCCCAGCTCGCGAAGCTGCCGTCGAAGTGGATTCATGCGCCGTGGCTGGCGGGCAGCGAAAAGCTCGCGGAGTTCGGCGTGACATTGGGCAAGGACTACCCGGCGCCGATCGTCGACCATGCCGAAGCGCGGGCGCGCACGCTGGCGCGTTTCGGCAAGTGAGCACACGCTTACGTCGGCGGCCTGAGCGCAGCGATCGTTTTATGGCTGGTGCAGTTGCTGTTTAACGCAGCCTTGATGCGGCTACTCTTCGCGCTGCATCGGCCGGACGGGGCGCTGGCCGATATTCTGATGGTGCTGATATTGATTGTCGCGCTGACATTTGCATTCTGGCGACGACACCGCTAGGCAGGCGGACTATTGATGCCTTATGTGGCTTGGGTGTGGCTTGGGTGGCGTTCGCCGCGGTGTTGAATCACGCGTTGTGGCAATTGAATCCGGCTGTCTGAGCGCTTGCAACGATTTGCGACAGCTTGGGCGCCTCACCCCCGAACACCGGCGTTGCATCCACGCCGATGCTTTAACTGACGCAACTTAGTGCTGGGTCATCCACGACGGTTGGCGAACGTTCGCCTCACGGTCCAGCTTACGCATACGGAATTCCAGATCGTACAAATCCGTTGCTTCAGCGAGGAAAGCGTCAGCGCGTTCTTTCGCGAGTTGATCGGGCGATTTGGTAAGAAACAGAAACAGGCGGCTAAGCAGATACATGGTCAACCTCGACAATGAGTTTAGGCGTTAACGCCTAAGGGATAACCCTCATTATAGGGAAAACCCTAGGAACATGCCAGCACTCATTTCGAAGTGTTGCAACGAGATCACCGCGCCGCCGCCGAGGTCGCTGCGGCATCGGCTTCCGCGATACGGCCGACGCCCGTGCGGCGCTGGTGCTTGAAGAATTCCCACACCATCGCGCTTGCGTCGGGACCTTTGGCGGAATGAAACGGCACGGCGTCGTCGCCGCCGCTCCAGGCATGGGCAAGCCCCTGCACGCGGCACAGCCGGACCACGCGCCGTCCACCGCGCAGATAATCACGCATGACCACGCCACCCTTGCGGTCTTCGCGGACTTCGCCCGATTTGCGCGCGCCGTTCTGGTCGACGATGCGGTTCAGCCGCAGAAACTGCACTGCCAGTTGGTCGGCATTGACCGGCGAGACCACATGGTCGGCATCGCCGTGGATGATGATGGCCGGCATGCCGGGGTAACGCGCCACGTCGGCGGTTTCGTCGGCCAGTTCGGCCGGCTCGCGGCGCGCGCCGCGCCGCATGACGTCCATCGCCGTAATGCCGGAACGCGCCTCGCCAAAAGCAGGGCCGGAATGCAGCGCGACCGCCGCGAAATGCTCCGGATGATTGAGGGCGAGCAGCGCCGTCAGGCCGGCGCCAGCGGAGATTCCGGCGACATACACGCGCTCGCCGTCGAACCCGTGCTGGGCGACCAGCGCATCCACTAGCGAGACCACCGCGCGTGCTTCGGCGCCGCCGGCGCTTTCGCCCGCGTCGTACCAATGCCAGCAGCGGTGCGAGTGCACGTGCTTCGACTGTTCCGGGTAGACCACGGCAAAGCCGAAGCGGTCGGCCAGCACGTTCATCCGCGTGCCTTCGGCGAATTCTTCGATCGACTGCGTGCAGCCGTGCAGCATCACCACTAGCGGCATGGCCTCGAGCGCGTGGCCCGTCGGGACATACAAGCCATACTGAAGATGATTGACGAGCCGGCCGGGCGCGGCAGGCGCGGAGTGGAACGAGCGCGTCCACGACCCGCTCGCCCACGCCGAGGCGCGCGGACGCACCCGCGATTCACGAGCAGTGGCGCGCGGCGCCTCGCGTTTGGCGGGCGCGCGCACGATCGCGGCCGGCTTGATCGGGCGAACTTTGGTGGACGGCTTACTGGTGGCGGGTCGCGCCGGTCGCGTCGTGGTGCGCTTGGTAGTCTTGCGGGCGTGCTCAGCCTGGATCGCGAGCAGGCGCTTGAGACCGCGCAGCCAGATTTTCGATAGACTTTTTGCCATTGGCAGAAAAACCTCGCAAAAAGGGACAGGGTCCGTCCGGTGGAACGGTACTTTGTTGTGCAATGCACAATAACACCAATCCCCATGCGATGCTGGAACCCTGGAATACTATCCGGGACCCCAATTTCCGCTGGGCGAACCTTGTGGCGAGGCCAGCGTCAAAGCTCAGCAAGGCTCGTTCGCTATCCGGCTGCCACCCGCTTGTCGCTTTGTTTGCCACTTGTCAGCCGAATGTTTGCCGCCTGTTCGCCAGCGAACTCCCTGCGACAGAAAAGTCTCGCGCGCAGCGCAACCGCCCTGCAGCTCCCGTCTATACTGGCGGTTAATTATTTGCCGCGCCGGCCGCGTCGGCGATTTGCGCCGTTCGTGCGTTAACTCATCACCAATCCGATTCTACGCGGCCTTGGTCGCCCTTTTGCCATGCCCGATTTAGCTCCCCACCTTTGGTATTCGATCACCAGCCTCGGCAGCGCCGGCATGACGCTGCCGCTCGCGTTCGCCATCGCGTTGTGGCTGGCGGTCGGCTACACGTGGCGCATGGCGGCCGGTTGGCTGCTGCTGCTCGGCGCGGCCATCGGCATCGTGACGGTGACGAAGCTGGCGTTTCTCGGCTGGGGTGTCGGCGTGCGCGAACTGGACTTCACCGGCGTCAGCGGTCACGCCATGCTGTCCACTGCCGTTTATCCGGTCGTTCTGTTTCTTATGCTCTTGCCGACGCGACCGATCATCCGGCTGGCCGGCGTGCTGCTCGGCCTTGCGGCGGGGATCGCGGTGGGTTTGTCGCGCGTCGTACTGAGCGCCCACTCGCCATCTGAAGCCATTACCGGCTGTCTGACCGGTGCCATAACGGCGCTGGTGTTCGTCCGACTCGCCTGGCACGCTGAGCCGGGCCGGTTGTCGGCGCTGCCCGTCGCCGTCAGCATGATGGTCCTCGCGGTGCTGGCGCACGGCGTGCACGTGCCGACGCAGCGCTGGGTCACGCACATCGCGCTGAAAGTGTCCGGTCATGACCGGCCCTTTATTCGCGCAAAGTGGAAGGCTGTGCGCGACGTCCGTCCCGCCATGGCGCCGCTGTCGCAAACGCTCAACACGCTAGCGCCGCCGCATTCGTCCGACGTCTGAATCGTCTCCCGTTTGTTCGACATACCGCCTCATGCGCAGGGCTGAATAATTGTCATAGGTCACCGTTATAACCTTGCATATATTACGATAGCGTTTTAACCCCGCCGATCCGGTTCACGCCGGACTTCCAGGTCTTCATGACACTCTCCCGCCGCCTTCTGAAGCAAGCGCTGTTCGTCGCTGGCGCCGTCTCCGTCGCCATTAGCGCCAATGCACGCGCCGACGAACTGGTGGTCTCTGCCGCCGCCAGCCTGACCAACGCCTTCAAGGCGGTCAGCGAAGTGTTCGAGCAGCAGCATCCGGGCACCAAGGTGCTGTTGAACTTCGGCGCCTCCGACGTGCTGATGCAGCAGATCGTCAAGGGTGCACCCGCCGACGTGTTCGCGTCCGCGGATCAAAAAGCCATGGACAAGGCCGCCGCCGAAAAAGTGATCGTGCCGGCTACGCGTAAGGACTTCGCCGCCAATTCACTGGTGCTGATCGTGCCGACCGACAGCCATTTCGCGCCGACCGCGCTGAACGATCTGACGTCGGCGAAGGTGAAGCGCGTGGCGTACGGCGATCCGGCGTCCGTGCCGGTCGGCCGCTACACGCAGGGCGCGCTGCGCGCTGCTGGCGTGTGGGATGCCGTGAGCGCGAAGGCCGTGCTGGCGTCGAACGTCCGTCAAAGCCTCGACTACGTATCGCGCGGCGAAGTCGACGCCGGCTTCGTGTTCAGCACCGACGCCGCCGTCATGCCGGACAAGGTCAAGGTCGCGCTGAACGTGCCGACGCAAACGCCGATCACCTATCCGGTCGCGCAAGTGGAAGGCAGCCGCCATGCGGCGGATGCGCAAGCGTTCATGAACTTCGTGCTGTCGCCGGCCGGTCAGGCCGTGCTCGCGAAGTACGGTTTCAAGCCCGCGCACTGACTACCGGGACGACGCACGCTCATGCAACAGGCCTGGATTCCGCTCCTGCTGTCGTTGAAAGTGGCGGGCTGGGCCACCGCGCTCAACCTGGTATTCGGCGTCGCCGCGGGCTTCGGCTTATCGCGCTGGCGCTCCGGCGCGCGCGACGTGATCGATTCGCTGCTGATGCTGCCGCTCGTCATGCCGCCCACCGTGCTCGGCTATTACCTGCTCGTCCTGCTCGGACGGCGCGGTGTGATCGGCGGCTGGCTCGAGCGTTTCGATATTCAGTTGGTGTTCACATGGCAGGGCGCGGTGATCGCGTCGACGGTCGTGGCGTTTCCGCTTGTGCTGAAATCGGCGCGCGCCGCCTTCGAGGCCGTCGATCCGCAACTCGAACGGGCCGCGCGCACGCTCGGCATCAGCGAAACGGCCGTGTTCTTTCGCGTGACGCTGCCGCTCGCCGCGCGCGGCATTCTCGCCGGCGGCCTGCTGGCTTTCGCGCGAGCGCTCGGCGAATTCGGCGCGACGCTGATGATCGCGGGCAATCTGCCGGGCCGCACGCAAACTTTGTCCGTGGCGGTTTACTCGGCCGTGCAAGCCAGCGACGACAGCACCGCGAATTTCCTCGTGCTCGTGACCTCGGTAACGTGCGTCGTGATCCTGTTGCTCGCGGGGCGCCTCGTTCCGCAGCACACACTGTTGAAGTCGGGTTGATATGCTGCTCGCCGTCGACATCCGCAAGACCTTCCAGAGCGCCGAGCGCCGCTTCACGCTCGACGTCGCCTTCAAGGCCACCTCGCAACGCGTCGTACTGTTCGGACCATCGGGTGCGGGCAAGAGTCTGACGTTGCAGGCGATCGCCGGCCTGCTGCGTCCCGACGAAGGCTCGATCACGCTGCATGGCAACGCGCTGTTCGACAGCGCGCGCGGCGTCGATCTGAAACCGCAAGCGCGCAAGCTCGCCTATCTGTTTCAGGACTACGCGCTATTTCCGCATCTGAATGTGCGGCAGAACATCGGCTTCGGCTTGCAGCAGGGCTGGCTCAATCCGCGCAGGCGCATCACGCATCCGCAGATCGATTACTGGCTCGACGCGCTGGAATTGAAGAGCGTGGCGGGTAATCATCCAGCGCAGCTTTCCGGTGGACAAAAGCAGCGCGTGGCGCTGGCGCGAGCGCTCGTCGCGCAACCTCGGGTGCTGTTGCTGGACGAACCGTTTTCGGCACTCGACAGCGCTTTGCGTCGGCGCATGCGCCGCGAGTTATCGGATCTGCAGACGCGGCTCGATATTCCGATGGTGTTGATCACGCACGATCCCGACGACGTCGCCGCCTTCGGCGATCAGGTCGTACAGGTCAGCGACGGCCGCGTGCGCGAGGATCATCCGTTCGCCGGCTATGCACGCAGCGAGCCTTGACGCGCAACAGCGAGCGCTTCCCGCGCTCAATCCTTCACGCCAAGTATCACGCTCGACGCCTTGAACGCCGCAACAGCGCCGCCGCCTTCCACGAGGCCGAGCGTGTCGACGCTTTCATTGGTGACCACCGCCGTGATCACCGTCCCGCCCGCCAGCACCAGCGATACCTCGGCATTGACCGCGCCGCGCTTCACGCTCTGCACCGTGCCGCGCAGCTGATTGCGTGCCGAGAGTTTGAGCGGCGCGCCGCTCGCGTTGTCGACGAGCAGCACGACCCACGAGGCCTTGATCAATGCGAACGCCGCCACGCCCTCGACAAGCCCCAGCGTCTCGGTGCTCTCATGCGTGATGACGGAAACGATCGCGTGGCCGCCGGGCAGCGCCAGCGTGATTTCGTCGTTGACGGTGCCGCGCGTGATCGTCGACACCGTGCCATATAGCTGATTGCGCGCACTCGTCTTCACGCCGATGCGGCCGATCAGATCCCAGTCCGTCGCGAATCCTTCGATGGCCGCGCCCGCGCGTTCGAGGAAGCGTCGATGCTCGCGCTCCACCGCACGAAACGTCTCGATCAGTTTGAGGGCGCGCGGCGTCAGCGTGGTGCCGCCACCGCCTTTGCCGCCGGTCAGGCGCACCACGAGCGGCTCGCCCGCGAGATTGTTCATCGTATCGACGGCGTCCCACGCGCCTTTGTAGCTGATGCCGACAGCTTTCGCCGCGCTGGTGATCGAGCCGGTCTCGCCGATCGCCGCAAGCAGCGCGATCCGCGACGCGCCGCCGAGCGTCTGCGCGCCCGCCTGAAACCAGACGGAGCCGCCGAGTTCAAGCGTTTCGCGGGAAGGATCGGTGCGGTCGGGTGTCATGGCGAAGAGCGGTCGATGACCGAGGAGAGGACGACGAATCATTATAGCGACGCAAACCTGCGCCACCGGCCGCTAACCTGGCGGACCTCGAAAACGGATAGATGGGATACTTCGAGTTCGACGCTTCGAACACTACATCCTTTGCATTTTCGGCGCGGCTGGCCACGGCCGGCGCGCTGCAACTTCAACAAGGAGCAAGACAGTGAACATCGATTTATCGGGCAAGACCGCTCTCGTCAGTGCATCCACGGCGGGCATCGGCCTTGCCATCGCCACCGGCATTGCCGCATCAGGCGCGCATACAATCATCAACGGACGCAAACAGGAGGCGGTGGACCGCGCGATCGACACGATCCGCAAGAGCACGCCGCAAGCGAAATTGCAGGGCTTCGCGGGCGACCTCGGCACGCTGGAGGGTTGCGAGGCGTTGACGAAAGCCGTGCCGCAGGCGGATATCCTGGTGAATAACCTCGGTATCTTCGGACCCGGCGACATCTTCACGACCGAAGACGACGACTGGGAGCGCTACTTCCAGGTCAACGTGATGTCGGGCGTGCGACTCACGCGCCACTACCTCAAAGGGATGATGGAGCGTAAGTGGGGCCGCGTGGTGTTCATCTCGTCCGAATCGGGATTGAATATTCCGCCGGACATGCTCGCTTATGGTTTCTCGAAGACGGCGCAACTGAGCATCGCGCGCGGCATCGCCAAACAGGCGGCCGGCAGCGGCGTGACGGTGAATGCCGTGCTGCCCGGACCAACCTTGTCCGACGGCTTCCGTTCGATGGTCGAAGACACGGCCAAAGAGCAAGGCAAAACCGTCGAGCAGGTCGCCACGGAGTTCGTCCGCGAGCATCGAAGCAGTTCGATCATTCAGCGCGCGGCCACCACCGAGGAAGTGGCGAACATGGTCGTGTACGTCTGCTCGCCGCAGGCCTCGGCGACGACCGGCGCGGCGCTGCGCGTCGACGGCGGCGTGATCGATACGATTGCGTGACGTTGCCGCTTTTTTCAGCGAACGGCGGGCGGCATGGCCGCCCGTTTTCACATCACGTGACGGCTGCAGCCATCACAATGCGTACTGCGCAATCCCATTGCCGAACGACCAGTTCTCCTTCAGCACTTCGACGAGGTTGATGAATACATCCTCTCGTCGCACTCCGGGCGATTCCGCCAGTTCGTCCGCCATCCGCTTGTACAGCGCCTTTTTCATCTCAAGGGTGCGGGTGTTGTTCAGCGTGATTTGAATGATCACGAGATCGTCGCTTCGCTCGACGTTCAGATACTGGTTGTCGTACACGAAATTGCCGGCCTCATGCTCGGTGATCAGCATGAAAATGTCGTCCTTCGGCACGTTGAAGGTGTCCACCAGCGCGCGCTGGATGCTCTGCGTCACCGCCTTCCGGTACTCGACGGGCTTGCCTGCGCGCAATGCGATTCGTGTGAGCGGCATGATGAAATCTCCTTGGCTGCGTTGATTGGGTAAAACACAGCTTAGGCGCGCTCATTCATAATGAACAGACATCATTGATGATTTCATCTATATTCATCAGAAATGAAAGTTC
Organism: Paraburkholderia sp. BL17N1; assembly: GCF_003634175.1. Classification (NCBI taxonomy): domain Bacteria; kingdom Pseudomonadati; phylum Pseudomonadota; class Betaproteobacteria; order Burkholderiales; family Burkholderiaceae; genus Paraburkholderia; species Paraburkholderia sp. BL17N1. The sequence goes on along the minus strand of NZ_RBIW01000002.1, from coordinate 1,646,493 downwards.
TCGATCTCGACGCGGTCCGGGCCTTCGTTCTGGTCGCCGACCTGCACAGCTTCACGCGTGCCGCGGACGCGCTGGACACGACCCAATCGGCCGTCAGTCTTAAGCTCAAGCGGCTGGAAGCGCATCTGGGTAAGCAATTACTGGAGCGCACGCCGCGCGTGGTGCGTCTTTCCGCCGACGGCAACGCCTTTCTTAGCGCCGCGCGCGATCTGCTGAACGCGCATGAACGCGCGCTGGGGTCGCTGTCGGTCGAACGACGGCGGCTCGCGCTGGGACTCAGCGAGCATGTCGCGGGACCGGACCTGCCGCACCTGCTCGGCAAGCTCAATGCGCACGACCCGGGTCTGGTGATCGAATTGCATCTGGGCACGTCGGCCGCGTTGCTCGCGCAATTCGACGAACGCCGCCTCGACGCGGTGATTGTCCGCTATGGCGCCGACGAACCGCCGCGCGACGACGCCCAGGTGCTGTTCAGCGAACCGCTCGGCTGGCTCGCCACGCCGGCGTGGCTGCCGCGAGTCGGCGAGCCATTGGCGCTCGCGCTGTTGAGCCCGCCGTGCAACGTGCGCGACGTGGCGCTCCGCGCGCTCGCGCAGGCGGGCGTCGGCTGGCAGGAGGTGTTCGTCGGTGGCGGCGTGGCGGCCGTCGGCGCGGCCGTGGCGGCAGGACTGGCGGTGTCGCCGCTGGCGCGCCGCGTGGCGCCGCGTGGGCTGATCGACGTCGGCCCCCGGCTGGGTTTGCCAACGCTGCCGGAATCGCGCGTGACGCTGCATTCGCGGGTGAGAGACGAGCGGTCGGTGGAGACGTTGCGGCTGGTGACGAATGGGTTGGCGAGCGTTTTGAGTTACTGATGGCGTCCATTCAGATGAAAACCCAAGCGGCTACGGTATACGGTATATAATCGTGGCCATGCCCATCATTGCCCGGATCGACGGGCTGCTCGTGGTGATTTACCCTCACGATCACGCTCCGCCACATGTTCATGTACTCGGTCCGGATGGTGAGATTATCTTTATCTTGAATTGTCCCGACGGCCCGGTATCCATCCGCGAGGCTCGAGGGTATTCAGAACGCGAAGCGCGCCGGCTGGCTAAACGCCTTAATGAAATGGTGCCGTTCCTGTGCTCCGCCTGGAAAGGAATCCACTCATGAACAGCAGCGAAGAATGGCGGCTTGCTCAGGAACGCGGCGCCGAAACCGCCAAGCGCCCCGCCGCCCGCAGCGCAAGCTACAAACCACGCACTAAACGGCTCGATATCGCGCTGACAAACGGCATCTCGTTGTTGGTGCCGATCGCTTTTATCGAGGGTTTGCACAACGCGGCGCCTGCGGATCTCCGCGAGATCCAGATCTTCGGTCTTGGGTCGGCGCTCGTCTTTCCGACGCTCGACGTCGTGGTGTCGGTTCACGGCCTGATCGACGGCGTTTTCGGATCGAAGGCGTGGATGCGCGATATCGGCCGCAGCGGCGGCAGCGTCAAATCCGACGCGAAATCGGCTGCGGCGCGTGAGAACGGCAAGAAAGGCGGGCGTCCGCGCAAAGCCGCCTAGCTGCGTAAATCCGCATCGCGGAGCGTGAGGCGCTTGCCGGCAGCGCAGCCTCGTGTACCGCATGGTGCCTGAACTGGAATTCGACGATGCCGTCGAGCGCGGCGAACTGATCGCCCTGGTGCCGAAGCAGCCCACCGACGTCGAGTCGTACCGGCACGGGTGGAAGGTCCAGTCGCCGCGCCTGGAAAAACCATCGGCGCGCATCCTCGAACTTGAACGCACAAAGTTAGGTCTGCCGCGCAGCAAACCGAAACACAAACGCCCAGCTTGATTGCGGATCAGTGAAGGATTGGCGGCAGCGAACCGCTGCTGGCGGTAGCGGGATTGCTCGTTGCGTCCGCGGGATTCGCGCTAACGTTTGCGGATGAGGCCGGCACATTCACGTGAGATGCAGGCGGTTTCGCCGCGCCGGTTTTTGCCACGACCTTGGCCGTTTGCGGTTGGGCCTGACGAGCCGGAACCACGAGATTCGCGCGCACAACCTTGCCCTGCCCCGCTTTCGTCTGGACCAGTTGCGCGTGCGGCTTTTTACTCTGCGCGACCACGGCCGCTTTCGATCCGGTTTTGCCTGTGTGCGTGGAGTTGGTCCCGCTCTTCGTGGCGCCCTTGGCGGCCACCTTGTTCACGCCGGCATGCGCCGCGCGCTGATCACCGTACGCTGTCGCCGCTACAACGCGCTTCGAGACGGCCTTTGAAGTGGCCTTCGACGCCGTCTTCGAACCGGCATTAGACTTGACCTTGGCCGCCCCCGGCTTCTTTGCCAGGCTTCCGACATGCCCGCTCGCCTCGGGCGGATTCCACACTTCGGCGTAACCGGCGGCCGTCGCCGCGCTCGACATACACCACACGGCAAGCGCCGCTCCTGCTACTGCTCGAACGCCCATCTCCTGCTTCTCCTGATCTTCGATTTTATGACGAGCCAGGATTATATTCTCTTGCAAAAATCCACATTTAGACTAATATCATTTTCAAGTACAAATTAGGACTTACCCACTCATGGCTCACGCTGCCCGCGCCACCCAATCCGAAGCGCCGATTCGTCGGCCGGTTTCGGAACCCACGCTAACGGAAATGTCCGCGGCGGGTCTACGTGCGTTCTTCAACATTGCGCGCGACTGGGACCTGAGCGCGGAAGAACAGATCGTGCTGCTCGGTTCGCCGGGCCGCTCGACCTATTTCAAATGGAAGGCCACGCCTGAAACGGCCCGCCTCGGGCGCGACACGCTCGAACGCCTATCGCTGCTGCTCGGCATCTACAAGGCACTGCAAATCCTGCTGCCGCAAGCCAGTGCCGCCGACACCTGGATCAAACGCCCCAACAGCGCGCCGCCGTTCGGCGGCCGCCGCGCGCTAGACCGCATGCTGGCGGGCAACATCAGCGACCTCGTGGCCGTGCGCCAGTACCTCGACGCAATGCGAGGCGGCTGGGCGTGACACAACCGCATTGGCAGGACCGCTGGCGCACGGCGCCGCTCGATTGGTCGCCCGCGTATCGCGTGATTCCGACGCGCTTTCCGGCCGTCAATCTGTTCGACCGGGTTGCCTCGCCGGAAGATTTCGACGCGCTGTACGCGCTCGAAGCAATGACCAACGACCGCCTGCGCACCGAAGTCGGCGAACTCGAACTGGTGCCGCGCGAAGAGCGCCGCTTCGGGCCGGGCTACGGGTCGATCATGGCCGCGTTGACGCATCTGAATCCGCTCGGCAGCCGTTTCTCGGACGGCACGTACGGCGTGTTCTATTGCGCCCGCTCACGCGCCACCGCCATCGCCGAAACGCGTTATCACACGGGGAAATTTCTGGAAGCGACGGCCGAGCCGCCCATGCGCCAGCAGATGCGGCTCTACACCGTCGTCGCGCAAGGCAACGTGGTGGACATTCGCGACGACACCTCGGTGGATCTCGCGGTGCTGTCCCCGGATGACTACCTGGCCGGACAGTCGCTCGGCCGAACCGTCCGCGAGGCGGGTGCGCCGGGTATCGTGTACCCGTCGGTGCGCGATGACGGCGGCGAATGCCTCGCTGCGTTCAAGACCACGCTGCTACGCGACTGCCATCACGCGGCGTATTTGGAATACAACTGGAACGGCGCGACTGTGGATATGGTGTTCGAACTCAGCCAGGTCGGCTGATCGCGCGGCGTGAATGGTCGATGCGTGGCCGATTCGTGGCTGATTCGTGGCCAATGCGTGGCTGATGCGCGACCGGAGCGCGGCCGGCGTGTGGCCCATGTGCGGCCAATACGTGGCCAACGTGTGGGCCGGCGCGCGCCGCCCGCCGTCAAGGCAGCGCCAGCGCCGCCGCGCCTTCCGCGCGGGCCTCTTCGGTCGAGACGGACCAGCGCCGCAACGCGAGCGGCTCCACGATCGTGAGCTTGCCGCCCGGTCCGAACGCACCGGTGTCGATGAACAGCTGCGAGCCGACCTGCTTGATGTCGCGCATCGGCGTGTGGCCGCAATAAGTCAGCGAGAGTCCGCGCTGCCGCTGCGGATCGCCATTGCCCAACGCCAGGTCGCGGCCCCACAGCAATCGCTGGCGGGTTTCTTCGGAGAAATTGCCCGCGTCGAGCTCCGCGTCCGAACCGAAAAATTCGGCATGCAGAACATTAAAGCGCTCCTTGCCGCTGCCGACCACGCGCACAAGCGGCAACCCGCGCAAGATCTCGGCGTAATGCTGCAAGCGTTCGTTGGACAATTGCGCCGCCCAGATGCCGCCGATTCCATACCACCATTGACGCCGCAAGCGTCCGTCGGCCACGGCGCACAGGGTGTCTTCGTGATTGCCGAGCACAGCGAAAAACCAGGGTTTGTCGAGCAGCGCCAAAGCCAGTTCGGAATGCTCGCCGCGGTCCACCAGATCACCGACCGAAAACAACCGGTCCCGCGCCGGATCGAACGTGATCACGCGCAGCAGGTAGCGCAATGCATCGACGCAGCCATGCAGATCGCCTACCACGAAGTCGCGGCCGCTCTGGTTCGCGGCGTGATGCTGGACGGAATTGACGAGTACGGAAGCCATGGTTTCATGATAATGCGGCATCCGCGATACGTATGCGCGCTGCCCATCGTTTCCTGGCGCCGCAGCGGCCTGAAATGACGCAAATCAACGCCAAAGCGACGCGTTTCCGGCAGACTTTACCGGAAACACCCGTTCGCGTGGTCACTATTGCTGAGTTCGCAATTTGCCGATTTGATCGGCCGTCACGGTGGACTGCGGATTGCCGAAATGCCTGGTCACATAGTTGGTGATGGCGGCCACCTGTTCATCACTGAGTTGATTGGCGAATGCGGGCATCAGCACGTCGGCCTGTTTCGTCGTACGAGTGACGCCGTGCAGAATCACCATCGCCAGATTGTTGGAGTCGCTCGCGCCCACAGCCGAGTTGTGAATCAACGACGGATACGCCCCCGGCGCGCTCGCGCCCACGCCTTGGCCGGTCCAGCCATGGCAGCTCGCGCAATTGGCGACGAACAGTTGCGCACCGTTCACGGCGTGGACAGCGGTGCCGCGCAGCGCCGTCACGTCGTCGGCGGGATTGCCCCACTGGTCGCGCGGGCGCGATTCGCCGCCGCTGATCGGCGGCACCGCGCGCAGATACGCGACGATCGAGCCGAGATCTTCACGCGTCAGATATTGCGTGCTGTCGGTCACCACTTCGGCCATCGGACCGGCTGCATTGGCGCGGCCCGGCGCCGCACCGGTCGACAGATACGACATCAGCTCGTCGTCGCTCCAGTTGCCCACGCCGCTGTTCTTGTCGGACGTGATGTTGTACGCGTGCCAGCCGGCCTGCACTGCGCCGGCGAAACGCGCGCTCGACTTCAAACCCTGAGTGAAATTGCGCGGCGTATGGCATTCCTCGCAATGCGCAAGCCCTTGCACCAGATACGCGCCGCGATTCCATTCGGCGCTTTGCCGGGGATCGGGCACGAAACGGCCCTCGGTGAAATTGAACAGGTTCCAGAACACCATCAGCCAGCGTTGATTGAACGGGAAATTCAGGCTGTTGCCGGGCGGCGTGTAGTGGATCGGCGTGAGCGTGTTCAAATACGCGCGAATAGCCAGCACGTCCTGCTCGGTGACCTTGGTGTACTCCGCATATGGGAAGGCCGGATACAGGCGCTCGCCGCCTTTGCCGATGCCCTCGTGCATGGCGCGCAGAAAATCGGCGTCGGTCCATTGACCGATGCCTGTGTCCGGATCGGGCGTGATATTCGGCGTCACGATAGTGCCGAACGGCGTGTTGATCGGCAGGCCGCCCGCGAAAGGCCGCGCTTTGTCCGCGGTATGGCACGCCATGCAATCGCCGGCGCGCGCGAGGTATTCGCCGCGCTTGACCAGGTCGCTGCCGGCCGCCGTCACCGGCAAGGCCGCGCCGCTGGCCGCTTGCGCGGCGTCGTCGGCGCGGGCCTGGGTGATTGGCAGTTCATCGTTGCGCTGTGTGCCGGGACCGTGTGCCTCATACCAGGCGACGTACAGCGCGAACAGCGAAAAAATCGCGGCCAGCGTCGCGACCCGGAGATGGCGGCGGCGGGCCTTCTGCGCCAGCGCCTCGAGCCGCTGCGCGCGAGAGGTGTTCTTCGTCATTGTGGCTCTCCGTTCACGCTCAGATTTCATGCTTGAGCTTGTCGGCCAGCTTCAACGACAAAGCCGCGATCGTCAGTGTGCAATTCACCGACGCCGCGGTCGGCATCACGCCGCTGCTGGCGATGAACAGATTGGAGTGGTCGTGCGTGCGGCAGTCCGCATCGACGACCGAATCCGCCGGATCGCTACCCATGATCGTGGTGCCCATGATGTGATTGTTCGGCGCGAAGGTGTCGTCGAAAGTGACCTCGGCGCCGCCGAACAGCGCGGCGATCTGCGCATACAGTTCGTGCGTGTTGGCCGCGCTTTTCTTCACGTAGTCGTTGATCGAGTAATAGATTTCCGGCTGCGGAATGCCGAGCGAATCCTTGTGATCCGCCGACGGCACCACGCGGTTCTGCGGCTCCGCCAGATGCTCATGGAAGCTGTTGATATTCAGCGTGCGTGCCGCGCGGTCGCGTATCTGCCGGTCGAGTTCGGCGCCGGTCAGACCTTGCTTGAGCAGCGCGGCGGTCACGCTCATCGTGGGCACGCCGTTCGAGAGATGCAGCTTCTTCGCGGCGTAGTCCGAGCGAAACGCGCCATCGCGAAAGTTGACGATCGAGGTCATCTCCATCGGTCCGCGTCCGGGCCACAGCGGTTCATTGGCCAGGAACGTGACGCCCGTGCCCGGATGGTCCATCAGGTTGCGGCCCACCTGGTCGGAACTGTTGCCGACGCCGTGCGGAAACTTATCGGACGTCGACATCAGCATCAGCTTCGGCGTTTCGATGCCGTTCGCGGCGAGCACGAACAGTTTGCCGGTCACGCGCGTGCTGTTGCCGTTCGGGTCCTTGTAGTGGACCGCCGTGATCAGACCTTTGTTGTCCGCTTCGACGCGATACACCACCGCTTCGGGAATCAGTTTCGCGCCGGCCTGTTCGGCTTTCTCCGCATGCAAGACGCCGTTGTACATCGCGGCAATCGGGCAGATCGGCATGCAGTTGTTATTGCCGCAGCAGGTGGGCCGCGCATCGTACGGACGGCTGTTGCGCGCCACCGGCTCGGGCACAACCTTGAAGCCTTGCGCATTGAGCACGTCGCTGAAACGCTGATCCATGTACGAGAGCGGAAGCGGGTTCATCGGATACGGCTTCGAGCGCGGCGAGCCGAGATCGATCGAATTGCCGGGGCCCGACACGCCGAGTTGCACTTCAGCGGCCGAATACCAGGGCTCCAGCGTTTCGTACGGATACGGCCAGTCGCGTCCCACGCCATACAGCTTGTGCAACTGAAAGTCCGAGGGTAAAAGCCGCCAGGCGGCCGCGGCCCAGTGCCAGGTCGTGCCGCCTACCAGCCGCAGATACTGCGAGCTATACGGATAGTCGCCTTTCTGGATCAGATAGTTGTTGGCAGGCGCGTACTCGGGGTGCGGCGCGTAAGGCGTGGATGGATACGGCGTTGCGAAGTCCGATTTGACCGGCGAGTTGCGGAAGTTCTCGACGATCTGCCAACGCGGAATGCGTGGCCCGGCTTCGAGCAGAATCACCGACGCGCCGGCCAGCGCCATCTGATGCGCGACCAGTCCGCCCGCCACGCCCGAACCGACCACGACGATGTCGGCGGAATTTGAGTTTGCCATTGTTGCCCTCTTGCAGGCTTGCTGTGCTGCCTGTTGTGCTGCCTGTTTGTGCTTGCTGTATTCACGTACCTGCGTCGGACGATTCAATCAAGCGATGCGGCACGCGCGAGAGGAAGGTCTCCTTAAGCGCTCAGCGGTTTCTTCGTCCAGTAGAACGGCACGTCCCGGCAATAGGACGGAATCGTGAGCACGTCCTTGACGGGCTCGAACATCAAGGCTTTTTCATAAGCGACCACGTCCACATGCGGCATGTCGCCGACGAGGCCGAGATACCACGCGCGCATGATCGCGCTCACGGTTTTGGCGAGCGCCGGCTGGTCGACTTGCAAAGCCTGCGTCACGGTATCGGACGGGACGCCGCCATGGCCCTGCAGCCATGTGTTGAGCGCGCCGACGTTCTGCGTGAACTGACTGTCGGATTTGACGAGGGCATCGTAGACGCGTTTGCCGAGCGAGGCATCGAAGCCCGTGCGGCCGGTGAGGCGCTGCGAGAGTGCGAGGAAAGCGTCGAGGCCGCCGCCTGCGGGCGTGTCCGCAAACGCCGGCGTGATCCATGAAAGCGAGCGGCCGGCGCCGGCAAACGCGAGCGCCGCGGCCGCCGCGCATGCGCCGAGCACCCACGCTCTGCGCGAGGCGGAAACCGATGCTGACGGCGACAACTCTGCTGGATGCGTCGCTTCGTGGCGCGCATCATTGTTCTTGGGTACATCTGTCATGGAGACTCCAGATGGTGAGTGATTCTCAACGTGCCTCGCGACCGTGGCGTGCTGCCATTCGCGCGTGGCGTCGATCTCTACCCCAAACCTGGTCTAAGCGCCGCTTGAGCGGTCTTTTATGAGCCCGCGCATACCCAGTGCGAACTGGAGCGACGCGGTGCTGATGACATTCGCATGAAACTGTCTGCATGGCATGACATGCCCAGCAAAAAAACCGGGCCGCCTGCCAATCGCCTTTCAACTGAAAGCGGCGCGCAAGGGCGTTGCGAAAGACTATAGCCTGTGACCCGTCCATTCGACAAATGATGGACCCGGCGCGGGTAGAATCCGCGACACTGAGAGCACGACACCCCTACATTCCATGCTCACCAAATACTACCCACAGGTTCTTCGCAATCGACCGCGCATGCTGGTCGGTCTTGCGCTCGGCATTATCGCCGCGGGGCTCCTGCCCGCGCATACACGTGCGATGGTCCGCGTGCTGGCCGGCTGGGACGCAGCGGTCTGGAGTTATCTGGCGATGATCTGGGTGCACATGGCCGTCGCCGACGAAGGCCGCGTGCGCGAGTTCGCCCGTCGCGACGACGAGAACGCCGGCGTGGTGCTGATCGTGATCTGTATGGCGACCATCGCGAGTATTGCCGCCATCGTGATGGAACTGGCCTCGGTCAAGGGGACGGCAGGCGCTTCCACAGTTTGGCACTACGTGCTGACCGGGCTCACGCTGTTCGGCGCATGGTTCCTGATCCCGACCATCTTCACGCTGCACTATGCGCGGCTTTACTACGATCTCGAAGCAAAGGAAACGCCGCTACTGTTTCCCGACAAGGCGCTCCAGCCGGACTATTGGGATTTTCTGTATTTTTCGTTCACTATCGCCGTCGCCTCGCAAACGTCGGACGTGGCGTTGCGCTCGCGTTCGTTCCGCCGCGCGGCGCTCGCGCAATCCGTCCTGTCGTTCTACTTCAACGTGGCTGTGCTGGGCTTGTGCGTGAACATCGCGGCGGGTTTGCTCGGCTCGTAATACTGCCGACACAACGCGAACTCGCGAACACCCCTCCTCTATGAAGCTCCGCTTTTTGCGGTCATCGCCCCGCCTCTGACGCGTCACGTGTAAATCCCGGACCGCGGTCGCCCGTTTTACACGCGGCGGCCGTCCATTCGACGTCTGTTGGCGCCTCGCGCCTTTTTTGCGCCTCCTTCGGAAGCTTACTGCGAAGCGTACGCTCCCCTCTCCATCACTCCCGTTCGAGCCGCACTGGCACAGCGTTTGCTGCGTCTCCCGAAGCGATCTGGCCGGCCCGCGCAATCGACGCCTGGCGTCAAAGCACCCTTTACTGGCCAGCGGCGTGACGATCTTTGCACTACATTGACCAGTACGCGCCTTCGCTTGATGCATCGCGCGGTATTCGGCTCTGGAAGCCCAATGAGCGCTGTGATCGCATGCCAACTGCATCCACACCGCAGCAGGACGAATCTGGAAACCACCGATGGAACCTCGAAACGGGTACGCGCCGCGGATTTACTTTTTTCATTCACTTCTGGTTGGGCCGCTCGATGCTTGGCCAGCGCAGTTCGCGCACGCAGCCGCGCTCGGCTTCGATCACGCGCTGATCGGCAGCCTCTTCGAGCCTGGACAGGCCGGCCACGGACAGGTGGTCGGCAACCACGCCCGCCTGCATCCCGTATTCGAAACCCAACAGCAATCGGCCACGGAGGCGATTCGCACGCTAGCGAACGCGGCAAAGCAGAATGGCCTGACCTTGTTGGTCGATCTGGTGATCGACCGGATGGCCGCGGACGGCACTCTGTACGCCGAACATGCCGACTGGTTCCACCCCTTCGAATCTGAAGAGGCGCGGCTCGATCCGCGCCATGTGCATCGCGAGGACAACGTCGCGTATGCGAACTTCAACGAGGCGGGCAGCAGTGCCGCACTGGTCGGCTGGTGGACGCAGCAACTGCTGGCGCTCGCCGAGGCCGGCGTGGGCGGGTTCCGCTTCGATTCGCCGCATCGCGTGCCGGCCGCCGTCTGGCGGCAATTGGGCGCCGCCGCCCGCGCGCAGCATCCTGAGGTGCGTTTTCTCGCCGCCACGCCTGGCCTGGCGCGTGACGATCTGCTCGGCCTGCAAGGCGCCGGCTTCGACAGCGTGTTCTCGTCGGTGCGCTGGTGGGACTTCCGCGCGAGCTGGATGGTCGAGGAGCATGCCGCGCTCGCGCGCATCGCCGCGCCGATCGGCTTTCCGGAAGCGCCGTACGGCACTCGTCTCGCCGCCGAACTGACCGATGTGCACGACGCCGCCATCGTCGAGCGGGCTTACCGGCGCGCGCTGTTTACCTCGGCGTCGATCGGCACGGGCTGGATGATGCCGATGGGTTTCGAGTACGGTATCGCCGAGCCCATGTCGCAAACACGCGGTGACGCGGCGCAGTTCGCCCGTGCCGCCCAGGCGAAAAAGTTCGATCTCACTGAAGCCATCACGCATGTGAACCTGGTGGCGAGTAAATCGAAAACGCTGCACGCCAACGGTGAGTTGCGCCCGCTCAGCGGACCCGGCGCACCGGCGGCGATATTGCTGCGCGCCGACCAGCCCGACTTGCGCCATGCCGACGAAGCCATCCTGATCGCGATCAATCCCGAACTCGGCGCGCCGGTACGCGTCGATCCCGCGCGCTTCCTTGCGGGCGTGCCCGGCAACTTCACGCGCTTCGTGCCGCTCGACGCGCCCGCCAACGCCTCACCCGCCACCCTCACGCCATTCACACTTGCACCTGGCGCGGTCCGTCTGTTCCGCGCGGTCACGGAGAAGCCGATCCGCCTCGCGCCGCCCATCGACAAACCGAACAGCAAGCGCAGCGGCCGCAAGACCGTACTCGAGGCGCTGAGCGCGCCGCGCGTGGCCATTGAGAGCGTGACGCCCTCGGTCGACAACGGCCGCTTCGCGGCCAAGCGCAGCGTGGGCGAACGCGCGGAAATCACCGCCGCGATCTTCGCCGAAGGTCACGACAAGATCGCCGCCGCCGTGATCTGGCGCGCCGCCGACGAAACCGCCTGGCACGAAGTGCTGATGGAACCGGCCCAACCCGCCGGCCTCGATATCTGGAAAGCGCGCATCCCGCTCGAACGCATGGGCCGTCACGAATTCACCGTGATCGCATGGCGCGACGACTTCGCTTCACTGGTCGAGCACGTGCAGAAGAAGCTGAAGGCGGGACAAACCGTCGAACTCGAACTCGACGAAGCGTCGCATCTTTTCGCGCTGGTGCTCGCCGAGGTCGAAACTTCGGAAGGGGCGCTCATCGAACCGCTCGAACATATCGTCAAGCTGTTCACCAAGGCCGATGCGGAAACAAAGCTCGCGCTGCTGCTCTCGCCGACCACGGCAAAAGCGATGACCGCCGCGCGCCACCGGCCATTCCTGAGCCGCGATCCGGTCATCTACAAGATCGACGCTGACCGCACCGCCGCGCGCTTCGCAAGCTGGTACGAAATCTTCCCGCGCTCGATGAGTGACGACGAATCGCGCCACGGCACCTTCGCCGACGTCACGGCCAAACTGCCGCGCATTCGCGATATGGGCTTCGACGTGCTGTATTTCCCGCCGATCCACCCGATCGGCGTGGCGAATCGCAAAGGCCGTAACAATACGCTGACGGCGCAGCCGGGCGACGTCGGCAGCCCGTATGCGATCGGCGGGGCGGAAGGCGGCCATACGGCCGTGCATCCGCAACTCGGCACGCTCGACGACTTCAAGGCGATGCTCGCCGCCGCGCACGAGCACGGCCTGGAAATCGCGCTCGATTTCGCGGTGCAATGTTCGCCGGATCATCCGTGGCTGAAGGAGCATCCGACGTGGTTCGCGTGGCGCCCCGACGGCACGCTGCGCTATGCGGAGAATCCGCCGAAGAAGTATCAGGACATCGTCAATCCCGACTTCTATGCGCACGACGCCAAGCCCGATTTGTGGCTCGCGCTGCGCGATGTCTTCCTGTTCTGGATCGAAGCGGGCGTGCACATTTTCCGCATCGACAATCCGCACACCAAGCCGCTACCGTTCTGGGAGTGGGTAATCGCCGATGTACGGGCACGCTATCCCGACACGATCTTTCTCGCCGAAGCCTTCACGCGCCCGCGCATGATGAACCGGCTCGGCAAGATCGGTTTCTCGCAGTCATACACGTACTTCACGTGGCGGGAATCCAAGCGCGATTTCATCGAGTACATGACTGAGCTCACGCAAACAGGCGCGCGTGATTCGTACCGGCCGAACTTCTTCGTCAATACGCCGGATATCAACCCGCGGCATTTGCAATCGCAGGGACGCACGGGCTTTCTGATTCGCGCCGCACTCGCTTCCACACTGGCCGGTTTGTGGGGCGTGTATAGTGGTTTCGAGCTATGCGAGGCCGCCGCACTGCCGAACAGCGAGGAATATCTCGACTCCGAGAAGTACCAGTTGCGCGCGTGGGACTGGAACCGGCCCGGCAATATCGTCCCCGAGATTACGGCGCTGAACCGGATTCGCCGCGCGAACCCGGCGCTGCAAACGCATCTCGGCCTGACATTCCTGCCCGCGCATAACGACCACATCCTGTTCTTCGAAAAGGCAACCGAAGCGCGCGACAACGTGATCCTCGTCGCAATCAATCTCGACCCGTTCAACGAACAGGGCGCGGATATCGAATTGTCGTGGGAGACTTTCCAGAAATGGAATCTGCACGATCATGGCCCGCTGGAAGTCACCGACCAGATGACCGGCGCCCGCTTCGAATGGCACGGCCGCTGGCAGCACGTTCAGCTCGGGTCGGGCCAGCCGTTCTCGATCTGGCGCATCGCGCCGCTCGGCGGCCTGCCCGCCGACCGGCCCGATGAAGCCGACAGCGACTATCACGCAGACGCTGGCAACCCAACCTCAACGGAAGGTGCGACATGAAGCGTGACGACCCAGCTCAAACCACGACACAGTCACCGGTGGGCAATGCCCCCGGCAACACGGCCAGGCCGCGCACCAATCGGCGCGGCAAGCCCGCCGCCTTGAGCGACGATCCGCTCTGGTACAAAGACGCGATCATCTATCAGGTGCACATCAAGTCGTTCTTCGACGCGAATAACGACGGCGTGGGCGATTTTCCCGGCCTGATCGCGAAGCTCGACTACATTGCCGAACTCGGTGTGAACGCGATCTGGCTGCTGCCGTTCTATCCGTCGCCGCGACGCGACGACGGCTATGACATCGCCGATTATCGCAACGTGCACCCCGACTACGGTCAGATCGCCGACGTGAAGCGCTTCATTCAGGAAGCGCACGCACGCGGTATTCGTGTGATTACCGAGTTGGTCATCAACCATACGTCGGATCAGCATCCGTGGTTTCAGCGCGCGCGCCGCGCGAAGCCGGGCTCGAACCACCGCAACTACTACGTGTGGTCCGACACGGATCAGAAGTATCAGGAAACGCGGATCATCTTTATCGACTCGGAGCCGTCCAACTGGACGCACGATCCGGTGGCGGGCGCGTACTACTGGCATCGTTTTTACTCGCATCAGCCCGATCTGAATTTCGACAATCCGGCCGTGCTGAAGGAAGTGCTGCAGGTCATGCGCTTCTGGCTCGATATGGGCATCGACGGGTTGCGGCTCGACGCGGTGCCGTATCTCGTGGAGCGTGAAGGCACGAACAACGAGAACCTGCCGGAAACCCACGCCATCCTGAAGAAGATCCGCGCCACCATCGACGCCGAGTATCCGAACCGGATGCTGCTAGCCGAAGCGAACCAGTGGCCGGAAGACGTGAAGGAATATTTCGGCGACGAAGACGAATGCCACATGGCGTTCCACTTCCCGCTGATGCCGCGCATCTACATGTCGATTGCGAGCGAGGACCGCTTCCCGATCACCGACATCATGCGGCAAACGCCGGACCTCGCCGCAACGAACCAGTGGGCGATTTTCCTGCGCAATCACGACGAGCTGACGCTGGAAATGGTCACGGATTCCGAGCGCGACTATTTGTGGAACACCTACGCGAGCGATCGCCGCGCCCGTTTGAATCTCGGCATTCGCCGCCGCCTCGCGCCGTTGATGGAGCGCGACCGCCGCCGTATCGAACTGATCAATTCGCTGCTGCTTTCCATGCCCGGCACACCCGTGATCTATTACGGCGACGAACTCGGCATGGGCGACAACATCCACCTGGGCGACCGCGACGGCGTGCGTACGCCGATGCAGTGGTCATCCGATCGCAACGGCGGATTTTCACGCGCCGACCCTGAGCAACTGGTGCTGCCGCCGGTCATGGGCTCGCTATACGGTTTCGACGCGGTGAACGTGGAGGCGCAGAGCCGCGACCCGCATTCGCTGCTGAACTGGACCCGGCGCATGCTCGCCACGCGCCGCGCGAAGCAGACTTTCGGGCGCGGCACGATCCGCTTCCTGAAGCCGGAAAACCGCAAGATTCTCGCGTATCTGCGTGAAATGCCAGGCGAACCGCCGATCCTGTGCGTGGCAAATCTCTCGCGCGCGCCGCAAGCGGTTGAGCTCGATCTGTCCGAGTTCAACGGTTCGGTGCCGATCGAAATGACCGCGGACTCTGTGTTCCCGGCCATCGGCCAATTGACTTATCTGCTGACGTTTCCGCCGTACGGCTTCTTGTGGTTCATGCTGTGCCCCGGCGGCCAGCGTCCGACGTGGGCACAGGCTCATTCGGAATCGCTGCCGGAATTCGTCACGATCGTGATCCGCGAAGGCCAGGTCGGTCCGACGCCGGAAAACGTACGTCTGCTCGAATCGGAAGTGCTGCCTTCGTGGCTGAGCCGGCGCCGCTGGTTTGCGTCGAAGGATCAAAAGCTCAATGCGGTGCGGCTCGCGGCATTGACCACGATTCCGCACGGCGGCTTCGCCTTTACCGAAATCGAAGCGGACGTGGGCGGTCACACCGAGCGCTACGTGGTGCCGATCGCCATCACGTGGGGCGGCGAAACCACTTTCCCGTTGTTCAAGCAACTGGCCTTCGCACGCGTGCGGCGCGGCCGCAACGTGGGGCATCTGACGGATGCCTTCGCCTTGCCGATCTTCGCGCATGGCGTGATGCGTAAATTGCGCGAACGCGCCGTCGTGCCCACCGTGCAGAAGAGCGAAATCAAGTTCCTGCCGACCGAGCGTTTCGCCGAACTCGAAGGACTCGGCGAACGGCCGGAGATCCGCTGGCTCGCCGCTGAGCAGAGCAACAGTTCGCTGATCATCGCCGACGCAGTCGTGCTGAAGCTGGTGCGTCGTCTCGTGAGCGGCATTCATCCGGAAGCCGAAATCAGCCGCTACCTCACGCAATTGGGTTACGCGAATACCGCACCGCTGTATGGCGAAGTGGTGCGCGTCGATCCCGAAGGCGTGCCGCACACGCTTTGTATCCTGCAAGGCTATATCGAGAATCAGGGCGACGCGTGGAACTGGTCGCTCGATTATCTGCGCCGCTCGGTGGACGAACTCGCTATCGCCGTCGATACCGAAGCGCAATCGGCGCCGGACCGCACCAACGAATCAATTCTGCTGGAAGGCTACAGCGCGTTGGCCGGCACTATCGGCAGGCGGCTGGGCGAACTGCACGTAGCGCTCGCCTCGCCGACGGACGACCCGGCGTTCGCGCCGGAAGCGGCCGGCGCGGAGCAGGTGAAGGCGTGGGTGGACGGCACGCAAGCCATGCTCGCCAGCGCGCTCGACCTGCTCGCGCCGCGCATCGAGCAGATGAGCGATCCGGAAACCAAGGCGCTGGCGCAAAGTCTGATTGACCGGCGCAAAGAACTGGTGGCCGCCGTCGACAAGCTGGTTTCCGCCGACGCGGGCGCGCTGCGCATTCGCATTCACGGCGACTTCCACCTCGGCCAGGTACTGGTCGCGCAGGGCGACGCATTCCTGATCGACTTCGAAGGCGAGCCGGCACGCTCGCTTGAAGAACGTCGTCAGAAATCGAGCCCGCTGCGTGACGTGGCCGGCTTGATGCGTTCGCTGTCGTATGCGAGCGCGGCGGCGCAGTCCACCACGGAGGCCGCGCCGCAACAGACCGCCGATCGCAAGCGCGCGCTGTTCGATCGTTTCCGCGCGCATGCCACCGAAACGTTCCTCAGCGAGTATCGCGCGGCTGCCGCGCAAGCGTCGACGCCGCTCGTCGCGCCCGAAGCCGAACAGGCCTTGCTCGATCTGTTCCTGATCGAAAAAGCCGCCTACGAAATCCGTTACGAAGCGGCCAACCGTCCGACGTGGCTCAGTTTGCCGGTACGCGGCCTTGCCGCGCTCACCAGCCGATTGCTCGGCGACACCGGGGCGCCCAGCCACCATTCATCAACCCAGGCGCCAGGCGCCGCCACACCGCCTAATCCGGCCGAGGGCGACTATGAGTGAGCATGATCCGGCCGTAGGCCTCCAACCGCTCGAGATCGACGCGCTCGTCGAAGCGCGCCACCCCGATCCTTTCTCGCAACTCGGGATGCATCAGACCCACGCCGGCCCCGTGGTACGCGCGCTGTTGCCGAACGCCGCGCATGTCAGCGTGATTGCGCGTGCCGACGGTGCGCTGCTCGGCGAACTCGAGCAAGTGCGGCCGGGGCTGTTTGCCGGCCGCGTCACGACTGCGGCGCCGTACCGTTTGCGAATCGACTGGCATGGCGTGGTGCAGGAAATCGAGGACACGTATTCGTTCGGCCCGGTTCTCGGCGACGAGCCGCTTGGCCGGCTCGCCGGTGGCGATCCCTATGCGGTGCTTGAATGTCTCGGCGCTCGCCCGATGGAAGTCGACGGCGTGCCGGGCGTGCGCTTCGCCGTATGGGCGCCGAACGCACGGCGCGTTTCGGTGGTGGGCGACTTCAATGCGTGGGACGGCCGGCGTCACCCGATGCGGCTGCGGCATCAGGCCGGCGTGTGGGAATTGTTCGTGCCGCGTGTCGGGCCGGGTACGCGCTACAAATACGAGCTGCTCTCGCGCGATGGTCATCCGTTACCTCTGAAGGCCGATCCTTGCGCGATGCAAACGGAGAAGCCGCCGGGCACCGCATCCATCGTCGCGCACGTCGACGAAATCGAGCAGTTTCCGTGGACCGATCACGAATGGATCCAGTCGCGCGCCGGCAAGCAGACGCCGCGCTCGCCGATCTCGATCTACGAAGCACATGCCGAGTCCTGGCTGCGCGTCGCGGAACAAGGTCAGCGCGGGCTCGATTGGGATGAACTCGCGGAGCGCATGATCCCGTACGTGAAAAGCATGGGTTTTACGCACGTGGAGTTCATGCCGATTGCCGAGCACCCGTTCGGCGGCTCGTGGGGTTATCAGCCGCTCGGGCAGTTCGCGCCGTCGGCGCGCTTCGGCAAGCCCGAACAGTTCGCGAGGTTCGTCGACAAAGCGCACGAAGCCGGACTCGGCGTGATTCTCGATTGGGTGCCGGCGCACTTTCCGAACGACGCTCATGGTCTGATCGACTTCGACGGCACGCCGCTCTACGAGCATGCGGACCCGCGCGAAGGCTATCACCAGGACTGGAACACGATGATCTACAACCTCGGCCGCAACGAGGTGAGCGCGTTCCTGGTCGCTTCGGGGTTGGCGTGGCTGAAGCGCTATCACGTCGACGGTCTGCGCGTGGACGCGGTCGCGTCGATGTTGTATCGCGACTATTCGCGCGCCGCCGGCGAGTGGGTGCCGAATATTTACGGCGGCCGCGAAAACCTCGAATCGATTGCGTTCCTGAAGCGCCTGAATCACGAAGTCGGCTACGTGCCAGGCGCGCCGGGTGCGATCACGATCGCCGAGGAATCGACCGCATGGCCGGGCGTCACGGCGCGTGTCGAAGACGGTGGTCTCGGCTTCCAGTTCAAGTGGAACATGGGCTGGATGCACGATACGCTGCACTACATGGAGGAAGATCCGGTCTACCGCCAATACCATCACCACATGCTGACGTTCGGGATGGTGTACGCGTACTCGGAGCGCTTCGTGCTGCCGCTCTCGCACGACGAAGTGGTGCACGGCAAGGGCTCGCTGCTCGGCAAGATGCCCGGCGACAGGTGGCAGAAGTTCGCCAACCTGCGCGCGTATTTCGGCTTCATGTGGACGCATCCCGGCAAGAAGCTGCTATTCATGGGCGGCGAATTCGGCCAGTTGGCGGAGTTCGACCACGATACGTCGCCGCATTGGCATCTGCTCGACGATCCGAACCACCACGGCGTGCAAAAGCTGGTGCGCGACCTGAACCGGCTGTATAGCGAAGAGCCCGCGCTGTATCTGCTCGATTGCGAGCCGGGCGGCTTCGAGTGGCTGATCGGCGACGACAGCGGCAACAGCGTGTTCGCCTATCGCCGCACCGATGGCGCCGGCCGCGAACTGGTCGTAGTCTGCAATATGACGCCGGTGCCGCGTGTGGGTTACCGGATCGGCATGCCGCGCGGCGGACGCTGGTCGGAAGTGCTCAATACGGACGCCGGCGTGTATGGCGGGTCGAACATGGGCAACGGCGGCCTGATCCATACCGACGAACAGTCGAGCCATGGCTGGCCGCATTCCGCTTCGCTAACGCTGCCGCCGCTTGCAACGATCGTATTGCGCGCGGACTAAAGAAGGACGAGCGGTGAAGCGAGCGCGCGGCGTGCGAAATCTTCGCGCCGCGCGCTCGTTGCATGAAGACCCACGATCGCGTTCAACAATCAGAACAAGGAAGGGGAATCATGTCGCATGCAATGCCCGACCGGCTTCTGCCCGGTTCGCCCTATCCGCTCGGCGCTAGCTGGGATGGCCTCGGCGTCAACTTTGCGGTGTTCTCGGCGAACGCGCAAAAAATCGAGCTTTGCCTGTTCGACCCCACGGGCCGCAAGGAAATCCGCCGCTACACGCTGCCCGAATGCACCGACGAAGTCTGGCACGGCTATCTGCCCAACGCGCATCCGGGCACCGCCTATGGGTTTCGCGCGCATGGGCCGTATCAGCCGCAGCATGGGCATCGCTTCAACCCGCACAAGCTGCTGCTCGATCCGTACGCCCGCAAACTGGTCGGCCAGTTTCGCTGGTCGGATGCGCTGTTCGGTTATCGCGTGCACTCGAATCGCGCGGACCTTTCGATCGACCGGCGCGATTCGGCGCCGGCCATGCCGAAGTGCGTGGTGATCGACGAAGCGTTCGACTGGTCGCACGACAAACGCCCGAACGTGCCGTGGGGCGAAACCATCGTCTACGAGACGCATGTGCGCGGTGCCTCGATGTTGCGCGCCGATTTGCGTCAGCATGAACGCGGCACGTTCGCGGCACTGGCTTCGCCGGAGTTCATCGAACATATGGTGAAGCTCGGCGTGACCGCGATCGAACTGCTGCCCGTGCATGCGTTTCTCAACGACCGCTTCCTGGTGGAGCGCGGCCTGCGCAACTACTGGGGTTACAACACGGCGGCTTTTTTCGCGCCGGAGCCATCGTATCTGAGTACGCACCGGCTCGACGAAATGCGCATCGCCGTGCGTCAGCTGCACGCGGCCGGCATCGAAGTGATTCTCGACGTGGTCTACAACCACACCTGCGAAGGCAACGAGATGGGGCCGACGGTCTCATGGCGCGGCCTCGACAACGCCAGCTATTACCGCTTGATTCCCGGCGACGAACGTCACCATATCAACGACACAGGCTGTGGCAATACCGTGAATCTGCCGCACCCGCGTGTACTGCAAATGGTGATGGATTCGCTGCGCTACTGGTCGACGGCGTTCAATATCGACGGCTTCCGTTTCGATCTCGGCGTCACGCTCGGCCGTGAGCAGCACGGTTTCGATCCCGGCTCCGGTTTCTTCGACGCGTTGCGTCAAGACCCGATCCTGTCGCAACGCAAACTGATTTCCGAGCCGTGGGACATCGGTCCTGGCGGTTATCAGCTCGGCAATCATCCGCCAGGCTTCAGCGAATGGAACGACCGTTTCCGCGACACCGTGCGGCGTTTCTGGCGCGGCGACGCCGGTTTGCGGCCCGACCTTGCCGCGCGCCTGACCGGCTCGGCGGACCTCTTCAACCGGCGGGCGAGGAAGCCGTGGGCATCGGTCAATTTTGTCACCTCGCATGACGGTTTTACGTTGGCCGACGTCACCTCTTACGAGCAGAAGCACAACGATGCCAATCGCGAAGGCAACAACGACGGCCACAATGAAAATTGCAGCCGCAACTGGGGCGTTGAAGGACCGACCGACGACCCCGCGATTCTCGCCACCCGCAAACGTGTCGCGCGCTCGCTGATCACCACGCTGCTGATGGCGCTCGGCACGCCAATGGTGCTGGCCGGCGACGAATCGCTGCGCACGCAGAACGGCAACAACAACGCGTATTGCCAGGATAACGAAATTTCATGGATCGACTGGGAACGCGCGGATTCGCCGGACGGGCGGCAGATGACCGCGTTCGTCGCGCGCGTGATCGCGCTGCGCAAGCAACATCCGCTGCTGCGCGAAACGCGTTTTCTGTTCGGCGATCGTGAAGTATTGCCGGGCCTGTTCGATGTCGGCTGGTTCG
The DNA here is from genome assembly GCF_003634175.1 of Paraburkholderia sp. BL17N1. Classification (NCBI taxonomy): domain Bacteria; kingdom Pseudomonadati; phylum Pseudomonadota; class Betaproteobacteria; order Burkholderiales; family Burkholderiaceae; genus Paraburkholderia; species Paraburkholderia sp. BL17N1. Next base: position 1,625,495 of record NZ_RBIW01000002.1, on the reverse strand, counting down.
ACGAACACGGCGACCCGCTCACCATTGAGGCCTGGCAGGATCCCGAAGGCCGAGCGTTCACGCTGCGCCGCGCGGGTCCAGGCTTAAACGGCGAAACAGAAGTATTGTTGATGATGCTTAACGCCAACGAGGAAACACAGCGTTTTACACCGCCCGCACCGCACCTGGAATGGCACGTGCTGTTAGACACTGCGGAGCCGGAGAGCGCGCCGCATCGGCTGGCGGCGGCGGAGGTCGAAGTGGCCGCGCACAGCCTCGTGATGCTGGCCGCGCAGCCAGTGGGCGACGCCGATTGGCAAGCGGGCTGGAAGGCCGGTGCGCAGCATGGGCCACGGCTTCTGACGGCGCTGCCGCCCGATCCGGGTGCGCATCCGCCCAGTAGCGATACGTCGCCGACCACTTAGGCGGCGGCGCCGCGACCCGACAGCATGCGGGCTGCGTTATTACGCGTTGTCGTCGTACGCGTTGTGCGAGTGTCTCAGGCAGCGCCTGCGAGCGACGTGTAACACGCGGCTCGAAAGCAAAAACTGAATGGTGATGAATCATGTCCGAAAGTCCGATTGATCCTCATGCGCATCATCACGCGCATTGTTTGCCGTTCGGCGCGCAGCTGCTAGGCGCGACGGGCGCGAAGCCGCGCACGCGGTTTCGCTTCTGGGCGCCTTCCTGTCAACACGTCCAGGTGGAAATCGAAAACGGCCCCGCGCAAGGCGTGCACGATATGACGCCCGCCGGCAACGGCTGGTTCGAAGCGAGCGTCGACAGCGGCGCGGGCACGCTCTACCGCTTCAGGCTGGATGGCGAGCACGCGGTGCCCGATCCGGCGTCGCGTTTTCAGCCGCAAGACGTGCATGGGCCGAGCGAAGTCATCGATCCGCGCGCGTACCGTTGGGAACATACGAACTGGCACGGCCGGCCTTGGGAAGAAACGGTGTTGTACGAGTTGCACGTCGGCGCAATGGGCGGTTATGCGGGCGTGCAAAAGCGGCTGCCGGAACTCGCCGCGCTCGGCGTTACCGCCATCGAATTGATGCCGTTGAACGACTTTCCCGGCAAGCACAATTGGGGCTATGACGGCGTGTTGCCGTATGCGCCCGATTCCGCTTACGGCCGCCCCGAAGAGTTGAAAGCGTTGATCGACGCCGCGCATGGTCTCGGCCTGATGGTGTTTCTCGACGTGGTCTACAACCACTTCGGCCCGGACGGCAATTATCTGCATGAATACGCGCGTTCTTTTTTCCGCGAAGGTACGCATACACCGTGGGGCCCGGCGATCGATTTCGAGCGCAACGAAGTGAGCGACTTCTTCACGGATAACGCCGTCTACTGGATCAACGAATATCGGCTCGACGGGCTGCGTTTCGACGCCGTGCACGCCATCGACAACCACGCGTGGCTGCGCGAATTATCCGACCATATCCGCGCCAAAGTGCAGCACGGCCGGCACGTGCATCTGGTGCTGGAAAACGAGCACAACAGCGCGAGCCTGCTGGAAACGCATTTCGACGCGCAATGGAACGACGACGCGCACAATACCTTGCACGTGCTGCTGACCGGCGAAACTGAAGGCTATTACCACGCGTACGAAGACCAGCCGATCCGGCGTCTTGCGCGCGTGCTGTCGGAAGGCTTTGCGTATCAGGGTGACCCGTCGCCGATTCACGACGGCAAGCCGCGTGGCGAAGCGAGCGGTCATTTGCCGCCCACGTCGTTCGTGATGTTCCTGCAGAACCACGATCAGATCGGCAACCGCGCGTTCGGCGAGCGTCTGCGCAAGCTGACCACGGACGATGCCTTGCGCGCCGCCACCGGCCTGCTGCTGCTGTCGCCGCAAATCCCGCTGCTTTTCATGGACGAGGAATACGGCTCGACGCAACCGTTCCTGTTTTTCACCGACTACAGCGGCGATCTCGCCGACGCGGTCCGCGAAGGACGCCGCCGCGAATTCGCGCGCTTTTCTTCGTTCAGCGACGAGAAACGCCGCGCCCAGATTCCCGATCCGAACGACGTCAAGACGTTCGAGGCCTCATCGCCGCCGGCGTCGCACGAAGCGGCGAAGCAGGGCAGCGATGAAGCGAAAGACCGGCTCGAGTGGATACACTTCTACAAGTCCGCACTTGCCGTGCGCGCCAAGCTGATCACGCCGCGCCTGCAACACAGCAAGTCGTGCGGCGCGACCGTGCTGACCGCGGCGAATGGCGGCGACGCCAATGCCCTAATCGCGCGCTGGAAACTCTGCGACGGGGAGACGTTATCGGTTGCGCTGAACCTCTCGAAAGAGAGCGTGGCGTGCACTGAGATTCCCGCCGGCAAGGTGATTTTCGAAACCCCGCCGCGCGCGCGCGAACAGGTCGAAGTCAACGTGTTGCCGCCGCATGCGTTCGTCGCATGGTTGACGGGCGACGTCTGCGGCTACGCCATCGGCCACGATGCTCGCGTTGCGGGACAACAGGAGCGCCACGCGTGACTACCCGACGCCCTCACGACACGATCGTCACTCTTGCCTCGCGCGCCGGCTTCGAGGTGGAGTGGCAGGATGCGCACCATACGACGCAGCGTGTGCCTGAAAGCACACTTACCGTATTGCTCGAACGGATGGGACTGCCGTGCGGCAACGCAACGGAAATCCGCCACAGCGCCGCCGCACTGGAAGCCGAATTGTCGGGCCGCAAACTGCCGCCGCTGATGACCGCAGAAGTCGGACGCGGCATCGCCTTGCCCATTGCGGCGATCAAATCCGGCAGCCACTATCGGATCGAACTGGAAAGCGGCTCGATCATCGACGGCCGGTTTACCGCGCCCAAAGGCGAAGAAGCCTTACTCGCACCAATCGACGAAGCGGGCTATCACACGCTCGTGATCCACGAACAACGCATCACGCTGGCGGTGGCGCCGCCGCGCTGCTACACGGTGGCCGACGCTTGGCGCACGCTGGACGACGACGCAGGCAGCGATGACATGCCCGCGCCGCCGCTTTGGAGCATCGCCGCGCAGTTGTACGGCTTGCGCCGTACAGGCGACGGCGGCATCGGCGATTATTCGGCGCTCGCGCAAATCGCTGTGGAAAGCGCGAAGCGTGGCGCGCACGCGCTCGCCGTCAGTCCGACGCATGCGATGTTCAGCGCGGAACCGGAGCGCTTCAGCCCGTATTCGCCGTCGTCGCGTTTGTGGCTGAACGTCACGCATATCGATCCCGCCGCCGTGTTCGGCGCGGACGCGGCCCACGCCGCGCTCGAAGCCGCCCAGGCTGGCGACGCATGGTCGAAACTCGAACGTTTGCCGCTGATCGACTGGCCGAACGCGGTCGTGCTGAAGCTGAAGGTCTTGCGCGCGCTGTACGAGCAATTCTGCGAACACGAACGCGCGCAAAACACGCCGCGCGCGCTGGAGTTTCACGGCTTCTGCGAACGCGCCGGACGCGCGCTCGAAGACCACGCGCGTTTCGAAGCGTTGCAGGCGGCGCAACTCTCGCAAGAGGGCGGCAATGGACATTGGCGCAACTGGCCCGAGGCATTGCGTGATCCGCGCAGCCCGGAGGTCGAAGCCTTCGCCGAGAGCAACCGTCACGAGGTCGATTTCCATCTGTTCCTGCAATGGCTGGCCGCCAAGGGTTTGTCGCACGCGCAACATGCGGCGCGCGATGCCGGCATGGCCGTCGGCCTGATCGCCGATCTCGCGGTGGGCTGCGATAGCGCCGGCAGTCATGCGTGGTCGTATCGCGACGACATGCTGCAAGGCGTATCGGTCGGCGCGCCGCCAGATCTGTTCAACCAGGCCGGCCAGGCATGGGGACTCACTACGTTCTCGCCGCGCGCCATGCGCACGCAGGGCTTCTCCGCGTTCATCGACATGTTGCGCGCGGCGTTCGCGCACGCCGGCGGCATCCGCATCGATCACATTCTCGGCTTGCGGCGGCTGTGGCTTGTGCCGGAAGGCGAAAGCGCGCGTAACGGCGCGTACCTGCGCTACCCGCTCGAAGACTTGCTACGGCTGATCGCGCTCGAATCGTGGCGGCATCGCGCGATCGTGATCGGCGAAGATCTCGGCACGGTGCCGCCGGGTTTTCGCGAGCGGCTCGAGGAGCACGGCATTGCCGGCATTCGCGTGCTGTGGTTCGAAGGCGCGCACGACGGCAAAGGATTCAAGCCGCCTTCGGCTTGGGACCGCAATGCGGTCGGCACCACGACCACGCACGATCTGCCGACAGTCGCCGGTTGGTGGCGCGGCAGCGACATCACTTGGCGCAACAAGATCGGCCAGACGATGGCGCGCGCCGACGGCCGCGATCCCGAAGAAGCCGCCCAGGAAGAGCGCGCGAAAGATCGCGCCGAGCTGTGGCGAGCTTTCCAACTAGCGGGCGTGGCCGCGCCTGATGTGCCCGCGCCGCCGCCCGACCGCGCGCCCGTGGACGAAGCGCTCGCCTTCGTTGCCGCGACGCCCGGCCCGTTGGTGACATTTCCGCTCGAGGATTTGCTCGCGCAAGTCGAGCAGCCGAATCTGCCCGGCTCGATCGACGAACATCCGAACTGGCGCCGCCGCGTGAGCGTGCCGATCGACGAACTATTCGAAGACGACACATTCTGCGACCGGCTGCTCGCGGTCGATCGCGCGCGCCGCGCCGCAACCGCCCCGGTTCCTTCTTCCAATGCTTCTTCGGAGCCTGATACGCCATGACCGTCCCGCGCTCCACGCTTCGCCTCCAGTTTCATCGAGGCTTTACCTTCGACGATGCCGCCAAGCACGTCGACTACTTCGCCGCGCTCGGCATCAGCCACGTGTACGCGTCGCCCATTACGACGGCCGAGCCGGGCTCGATGCACGGCTACGACACCGTCGACTACACCCAGGTCAGCGCCGAATGCGGCGGCGAGGCGGGTTTGAAACGCCTCGTCGACAAACTGCGCGCGCACAACATGGGGCTGATCATCGACACGGTGCCCAACCATATGGGCGTCGGCGGATCGAGCAACGCGTGGTGGCTCGATATTCTCGAATGGGGCCGTCACAGCGCCTATGCGCGCCATTTCGACGTGGACTGGCATTCGCCCGATCCCGCCTTGCGCGGCAAGGTGCTGCTGCCCACGCTCGGCGCGGCGTACGGCGAGGAACTCGCGGCGGGCCGCATCGCGCTGCATTTCGCGGCCGACATTGGGCGTTTTTACATCGGCTACGGCCCGCACGTGTTTCCGGTCTGCCCGACCGATTACGCGTCGATCCTGCAAAGCGCCGACCGCTCCGATCTCAACGCGCTCGCCGAGCGCTTCCATGGACTCACGACGCAGCCCAACGATCATGCGCGCGCCGCCGAAGGTCGCGACATGTTGCGCGAATTCGTCGCGCAAAACGGCGACTCGGCGATCGAGATCGCGCTGCAGGCCTATTCTCCAGACGACCCCGTGACGCGGGACCGTCTGCATCGGCTGATCGAGCGGCAACACTTTCGCCTGGCGTGGTGGCGCACCGCGTCCGATGAGGTGAACTGGCGGCGCTTCTTCGACATCTCGACGCTCGCCGGCGTGCGCGTGGAACGGCCCGAAGTGTTCGAGGCGGTGCATGCGCTGCCCTTCCGTCTGTACCAGGAAGGCGTGGTGGACGGCCTGCGTATCGATCACGTCGACGGCCTCGCGGAGCCGCGTGAATACTGTCAGCGTTTGCGGCAGCGTCTAACGGAACTGCGTGACACCACGCCGTATGTGGTGGTCGAGAAGATTCTCGGACGCGGCGAACCGTTGCGTGACGATTGGCCGGTGGACGGCACGACCGGCTACGATTTCATGAGCGACGTGGGCGCGCTGCTGCACGATCCGGCCGGCGCCGAACCGCTCGCGCAAACGTGGACCGAACTGACCGGCCGCAGCCCGCGTTTTGGCGACGAAGCGCTGGTCGCGCGCCGCAAGATTCTCGCGGAAAATCTCTCGGCGGAACTCGACCGCGCGGCCCGCGCGCTGCATCGCATTGCACGCGATTCGCTCGCCACGCGCGACTTTACTTTCACGACGCTGCGGCGAGTGCTGACCGAACTGGTCGTGCATTTCCCGGTGTATCGAATCTATCCGCAGAACGGCCTGCGCAGCGCGACGGATAACGTCTATTTCGACCAGGCTTTGGAGGGCGCTCGCCAAACCCTTTCGCGCGCGGACCTCGTCGCGCTCAATCGTGTGAACGCGTGGCTCGGCGGCAGCGCCGAAGATCCGCCGTCCGGCCGCGGCGGCGCGGCACCGCAAGGTCAGAACGGTGCACCGCCGAGCCATGCCGGTTCCGCGCGACGCACCGCGCAGACGTTGTTTTCGCAGTTGACCGCGCCCGTCGCCGCGAAGGCGGTCGAGGATACGGCGTGCTATCGCTATGGCCGACTGTTGTCGCGCAACGAGGTCGGCTCGGACCCGGGCGAGTTCGCGTTGTCGGTCGAAGCGTTTCATGCGGCGAATCTGGAGCGCTCGCAGCGCTTCCCTCACGCGATGCTCGCGACCGCCACGCACGATCACAAACGTGGCGAAGACGTGCGCGCGCGGCTTGCCGTGTTGAGCGAGATCGCGCGCGACTGGAGCGCGACGTTGCGCGCGTGGTCCACATTGAATGCGCCGCATCGGCGCGCGCTCGACGGCAATTCCGTCAGCAGCGTCGGCCAGGACATGAGCTACGACTGGGCGCCCGGCCCCGCCGCCGAAGCGATGCTCTATCAAACGCTGGTGGGCTGCTGGCCCCCGGATCTGCGACCCGACGACGAAGCCGGCGTAAAGGAGCTAGCCGAGCGCGTCGCGCAATGGCAGTTGAAGGCGCTGCGCGAGGCCAAGCTGCAAACCAACTGGCTCGCACCCGACGAAGCATACGAGGCCGCCTGTCGCGATTTCCTGTTCGACATCCTCGCGCCGCAGCGGCGCGACGGCTTCCTGAAGGAGTTGTCCGCGTTCGTCGCGCGAATCGGGCGTGCCGGTGCGCTCAATAGTTTGCAGCAGACGGTTCTGCGGCTGGCATCGCCTGGGATTCCCGATCTTTATCAGGGCACCGAGTTGTGGGACTTCAGTCTGGTCGATCCGGACAATCGCCGGCCCGTCGATTTCGCCAAACGCGAGGCGTGGCTCGTGCAAACGCCGCCGTCGGAATTCCTGCCGGGCTGGCGCGATGGACGAGTGAAGCTCGCGGTGGTGCAGCGCGTGCTCGCGTTGCGAGCGCATTTGCCGGAATTGCTGAGTCAGAGCGAGTATCTGCCGCTTGCGGTGCGCGGTAAGCACGCGTCGAGTGTGATCGCGTTTGCGCGGCGGCATGGCAATGCGTGGGCCGTGGTGGTGGCGAGCCGGCTCGCGGCTGGATTGCTCGGCGAGGAAAGTGACTTGCCGATGGTCGAGCCGGCCAAATGGGAAGACACCGCGCTGGAGATGCCGCGGGATTTGTCCGCGAGAGCGCTATTCGACTGGTTGAGTCCCGCTGCGCCGAAGGTCGATGAAAACGGTCTGCTGTATCTGCGCGATGCGCTGGGTGCAATGCCGGTCGCAGTGCTGGTGGAGGATGGTGTGCCGCGCGGGTGATCTTGCGGCTTTTGCAGGTGAAGGCGGTTGGAGCGTATGTGCTTCAGCCGCCTTTTTGTTTCAGGTGTCCGTCGGCGAGGTGGCCGCACGGCTTGATCGAGGCTAGCGCCGCGCCGCCTAAAGCAGCGCTATCGCGCCTCAACCGCCTTCGTCGTCGAAGGTTTTCGGATAAACCCGCACGAGCACGATACGCGGCCCTTTCATTTTCTTGACCACGACGTCGAAGCGGTCGAACTCGACTCTCTGCCCTTCGCTAGGCAAATCGTTCAGCGCCTGAATCACGAGGCCGCCGACCGATTCGGCCTTGCCTTCGTCAATGTCGATTCCCAACGCGCGTTCCAGCGACACCACCGGCAAGCTGCCCTTGCCCATCAAGGTGCCGTCGTCCATGCGCGTCCAGTCGGCGTCGCCTTGACGGAACTCGTCGTGGATCTGGCCCACCAGCGCGCCGAGCAGATTGTCGAGCGTCAGGAAACCGATCGGCTTCTCCCGCTTATGGCCGACCAGCGCGAAATGCGGCGCGCCCTTGCGGAAGCGGCGAAACAGTTCGAGCGCGGGCATTTCCGGCGTGACGTATTGCACCGGCCGTGCGTATTTGGAGAGATCCTCAAGTGTGCTGCCCGCATGACGGGCCAACAGCAAGTCCTTCAAGTGGATCATGCCGGCCACGCGTTCGCCGGACGCGTCTTCGAACAGCGGATAACGGCTAAAGCGATGCCGCGCCACCACCTGCATGTTTTCGCGCAACGGCAAATCGCGGCGCAAGCCGATCATTTCGTAGGCCGGACGCATGAGGTCCGACACGGTCATGCGCGAAAAATCGAGCGAGTGCGCGATCGTGTTCCACTCGTCCTGACTGTAGGCGCCGTCCGTCGAGCCCAGTTCCGTGGCGACGTTGGCGCGGCGGCCGCGCAGGATCAGCTTGAGTTCGTCGGTGGAATAGTGCGAGTCGTGGCCATGATCGGCGTCGAGGCCGGCCAGTTTGAGCACGGCGTTGGCGCTCGTGTTGAGCACCCAGATTGCCGGATACATGGCCCAGTAAAAGCCATAGAGCGGCGTGGCGGCCCAGAGCGAAACTTTTTCCGCCTCGCGGATCGCCAGCGACTTCGGCGCCAGTTCGCCCACCACGATGTGCAGGAACGAAATGCACGAGAACGCGAAGAACAGCGAAATGCCGTGGATCAGCTTCTCCGACTCCACGCCGAGCAGGCTGAAGACCGGAGTGAGCAACTCCGCGAACGCGGGCTCGCCGATCCAGCCGAGCCCGAGCGATGCCAGCGTGATGCCGAGTTGGCAGGCGGACAGATAGGCGTCGAGGCGCCCGTGCACTTTGGCCAGCAGACGCCCACGCATGCCATGTTTGGCAGCGAGGCTTTGAACGCGTGTCTGCCGCAGTTTGACCAGACCGAATTCAGCGGCAACAAAGAAGCCGTTGAGGGCAACGAGAAACAACGCACCGATAAGGGCGACAACCTGGATCAAAGCGAAAGGCTCCGGCAACAAAAGTTGTCAGTATAGAGGGTGAAAGCTCGGTGAAATCTGAATCGTGCGAACGAAGTGGCTGAGCCCACCGTTCACTTTGCGGCAGTTGCGCTCAGTGGGATGCGTAGCGCGAGCGTGGCGGTATTGCTGCCGGTTGTGTCGCCGCCGCTTGCTTCGCCTTGCTCGAAACTGCCGCCGTGCGCTTCCGCGACGCGCTTGCACAACGCCAGCACCCACGCGATCCGTTTCGCTTCGCGCGGCTCGCGCGCCTGCTTGCGGGCAAACGCTTCGAGCACATGAGGCAAGGCGGGATCCAGCAATGCGGCGCTGTTCGTGTCGTACGCGAGGCTGGCGTGCCACGTGCTCGTGTCGGCTTTCGTGGACAGAACGACCGTGGCGCCTTCCGGGCTCGTTTCGACCGCGAACGTCAGCATCAGCCATAACGCGGCAGCGAGGCGCTCGCGGTCGCCGTTGAGTTGCTCGGTGGCGAGTTGCGAGTCGAGCGTCACTTCCACGCCGCGCGTGCGAGCCAGGCCCGAGCGGACTTCTTCAACGGTTTCATCGAGCAACGGATGCAGTGGGAATGACGCACGGTTCAGCGCCAGCGATTTGGTTTCGGCGCGCGTAGCGTCGACGATCGTCTCGAGCAACTTGACCTGCTGGTCTACACCATTGCGAATGCCGGTGACGGCGCGCTGAGAGTTGGGGTCGTTCGCGTCGAGCTTGCGCTCCAGCACATACGCCCAGCTATGAATGGCATTCAACGGACCACGCAGATCATGCGACACCAGCGAAAGCACATGGTCACGCATGAACAGAGCGGTTTCCGCGCGCAGATGCGCGGTGCGTTCGGATACGGCGAAGCCGGAAGGGACCGGCTTTTCGCCGGCAGTTCCGGTTGAAGACGTTGTCACGATCGAGCCTCTCAGGCAGTTCATGATGGTTGAAAGAAGCCCCATTATAGGCATGCCGTCCGGCGCGACCAGCCTGGCCGGACGGCCAACTGGCTCGCAATCCGTGTGCCACGCGGCAATCCTCGGCATGCGGCGCCAACACGCCTACAATGTCGGTTTTTACGTTTTGACCTGAGGAGCGACATATGTCGACTGTGACTACCGAATCCGGCTTGAAGTACGAAGACATCGTTGAAGGCACCGGCGCCGAAGCCGTGGCTGGCAAGACCGTCAGCGTGCATTACACCGGCTGGCTGACCGATGGCCAGAAGTTCGACTCGAGCAAGGACCGCAATGACCCGTTCGCATTCGTGCTGGGCGGCGGCATGGTCATCAAGGGCTGGGACGAAGGCGTGCAAGGCATGAAGGTAGGCGGCACGCGCAAGCTGACCATCCCGCCGCAACTCGGCTACGGCGTGCGTGGCGCGGGCGGCGTGATTCCGCCGAACGCAACGCTCGTGTTCGAAGTCGAATTGCTGGGCGTCTAAGTTTTACGCTGTCCTGTGACTGCGCACCGTCGATGAGCCACGCCGCCGTTACCGCTCCTAGCGTTTCGCTGCGCCGCTACGGCGCGATCGAAGCGTCGGACGTGCACGACTTTCACCAGGTCGTGCTCGGGCTCGACGGCGCGATGGTGATGGCGGTGGACGGCATCGCGCAACGGCTGGATGCCGGCTCCGGCTGGCTCATCCCGGCGGGCGCGCGGCACGATTACGTGGGCGTCGGCGAAAACCGGCAGTTAGTGCTGGATTTGCCGGCCACATCGCTGGCCGTACCGGAACGCCTGTTCGACCGCGCGCGGGCCGTCCGTGTGGAGGGCTCGCTTGCGCAACTCGTGGAACGCATCGCGGCGCACGCGACCGGCGACGCTCTCGGCGACGATCTCGACTCTCGGCGTTTTCATTGGGACGCGGCCGCGCGCCTCGGCGCGGCGTTGGTCGCCGACGCGGGCGCGGCGGTTGGCGCACCGGCAGCGGGCGCGGGGCTCGACTTTGCGCGCATCGACCGCTGGTTGCGCGCGCATTTGTCAGAGCCTCTGCGGATGGCCGACCTCGCCGCGCATTGCGGCTTCGGCATGCGGCGCTTTCATCAACTTTTTATCGAGGCCTTCGGCGAGACGCCGCATCGCTATTTGCAGCGGCTGCGGCTCGATACGTCGCTCGCACTGCTCGCCGATCCGCGCCGTTCGCTGACGGATATCGCGTTGGATATCGGCTTCGGCGATCAGAGCGCGTACACGCACGCGTTCACGCGGCGTTTCGGACTGGCGCCCGGTCAGTGGCGCACGTTGCGTCACTGAGTTTTCGCGGCACCAGATTCATTCCACTGAGTCTCGCCGCGTCGGCTCCATTGCACTGACGGACAGCAATGAAGCTCGTTGCGCGAGCCGCCTGAACGGAGCGGCCCGCTAGTCCTGCTTCACACTGTTATTCGAGCCTTTGTCGCTCGAACCTTCCTCACTCAACCCGCCAGACCGCGTTCCAGATCGCCGCGGATATCGCCGGCATTTTCCAGACCGACGGCAAGACGAATCAGGCCTTCGCTAATGCCTGCCGCCGCGCGCGCTTCCGGCGTCACGCGACCATGCGTGGTCGTAGCCGGATGCGTGATGGTGGTACGCGTATCGCCGAGGTTGCCGGTAATCGAGCAGATCTTCGTGTTGTCGATCACGCGCCAAGCATTCGCGCGCATCTGTTCCGGCGTCTCGCCTTTCAATTCGAACGAGAGGATCGCGCCGCCCGCCTTCTGCTGACGCATGGCCAGCGCGTGCTGGGGATGCGATTCAAGCCCCGGATAAAACACGCGATTCACGGCCGGATGCGCTTCCAGCCAGCGCGCGATCTCGAGTGCATTCGCCGACTGCTTTTCGACGCGCAACGACAGCGTTTCCATACCCTTGAGCAACACCCATGCGTTGAACGCGGACAACGTCGGCCCGGCGCTGCGCACGAACGGAAACACCTTTTCCATGATGAACTGCTTCGAGCCGACCAGCGCGCCGCCGAGCACGCGGCCCTGACCGTCGAGGAACTTGGTGGCCGAATGCATCACGACGTCCGCGCCGAGCTTCAGCGGCTGCTGCAAGGCCGGACTGCAGAAACAGTTGTCGACCACGAACAGCGCGTTCGACGCCTTGGCGATCTTGCTGATCGCTTGGATGTCGGCGACTTCGGTCAGCGGATTCGACGGCGTTTCCAGGAAGAACATCTTCGTCTCCGGACGCACGGCGTTTTTCCACGCGTCCAGATCGGTCGGATCGACGAACGTGGTCGTGATGCCGAACTTGCTAAAGATCTGCGAGAACATGCCGAGCGTCGAGCCGAACAGCGCCTGCGAGCTGACCAGATGGTCGCCCGCCTGCAACGCCGACATCACCACCGACATGATCGCGGCCATGCCCGACGCCGTCGCCATGCAGGCTTCGCCGCCTTCGAGCGCGGCGAGACGATCCTGGAACATCGAAACGGTCGGGTTCGTGAAGCGCGAGTAGGTGTAGTTGTCTTCGGAATTCTTGAATTTTTCGGCCGCGTCGGCGGCGCTCTCGAACACGAAGCTCGAGGTCAGGAAAATCGCTTCCGAATGTTCGTTGAAGTCGCTGCGCACCGTGCCCGAGCGGACTGCCAGCGTGTCGAAGTTCAGGGAGTCGTCCATGTTGGTTCTGGTTTCCAATGTTCCATCGCTGCGTTCGGCCTCTGCGGCTCACATGCGAGGTGAGCGCGTGATGCCGAACGGTAGCAACAAAAAAGCCCGCTTTTGCGTCGGCATAAGCGGGCTTCATGTGCGGGGAAAGCTGGAGCGGAGGTAGATGAATGCGGCTTTTCCACCATTCGCTTTAGCTGTTTCGGGTTGCCCCGCGTCCGCAAGCTGAGTTCAAATCGACGCAAGCCGTCATGCTAACACGCTCCCGGCACGGCGTGCAGCGTGCCGTGCCGGGAGCGTGTAACTTGAATCGCGCTCAACCCACTGACAGTTGCAAATGCAATTGCGAACGGGCCGGCGCGCCGCCGTCGATCGCTTCGCTCGCGGCATCGCGGTCCGATTGCGAGGACGGTGCGAGACGCGCGGTTTCGATGCGGTCGAGGTACTCGGTGGTCACGTCGCCGGTCACGTAATTGCCGTCGAAACACGACGCTTCGAATTCCTTCAGCGCCGGGTTGATATCGCGCACCGCCTGTTTCAACGCGTCGACGTCCTGATAGACGAGGTGGTCCGCGCCGATCATGCGCGCGACTTCGTCGTCCGTACGGCCGTGGGCGACGAGTTCGCCGCGCGTCGGCATGTCGATACCGTAGACGTTCGGGAATTTCACCGGCGGCGCCGCCGAAGCGAAGATCACCTTGTTCGCGCCGGCATCGCGCGCCATCTGCACGATTTCGTGCGACGTGGTGCCGCGCACGATCGAGTCGTCGACGATCAGCACGTTCTTGCCCTTGAATTCGATGCCCATGGCGTTCAGCTTCTGGCGCACCGACTTCTTGCGCACGGCCTGGCCCGGCATGATGAAGGTACGGCCGACGTAACGGTTCTTGAAGAAGCCTTCGCGATATTCCACGCCCAGCTTCTTCGCGACCTGCATCGCGGCCGGACGGGACGAATCGGGAATCGGCATCACGACGTCGATTGGAACGTCGGGCAGCTCGCGCTTGATCTTCTCCGCGAGGTAGTCGCCCATGCGCAGACGCACGTTGTAGACCGGCACGCCGTCGAGCACCGAATCCGGACGCGCCAGATACACGAGTTCGAAAATGCAGGGATTCAGGCTCGGGTTGGTGGCGCATTGCTGCGAGTGCAGATTGCCTTCGATGTCGATGAAAATCGCTTCGCCCGGCGCCACGTCGCGCACGAATTCGAAGCCGATACCTTCAATCGCCACCGACTCCGACGCCAGGATCCACTCGACGCCTTCCGCCGTTTCCTGCTTGCCGAGGCACAGCGGACGAATACCGAACGGGTCACGGAAGCCCAGCAGGCCGTAGCCGGCAATCAGCGACACGATCGCATACGACCCGCGCACCCGGCGATGCACGCCGGACACCGCCTTGAACAGCGCAGCCGGATCGAGTTGCAGGCCCGAGCTGGAAAGCTGCAATTCGTGCGCGAGCACGTTGAGCATGACTTCCGTGTCGGAATTGGTATTGATGTGGCGGCGATCGATGCGGAACATCTCATCTTTCAGCTGCTGCCAGTTGGTCAAGTTGCCGTTGTGAGCGAGGATGATGCCGAACGGCGCGTTCACGTAGAACGGCTGGGCTTCTTCTTCGCTCGATGCGGAACCGGCGGTCGGGTAACGGACCTGGCCGATACCGGTGGTGCCGGGCAGGCTGCGCATGTTGCGCGTGCGGAACACGTCGCGCACCATGCCGTTGGCCTTGTGCATGTGGAAGTTGCTGCCGTTCGCTGTCGCGATGCCGGCGGCGTCCTGACCGCGATGCTGCAGGAGCAGCAGGCTGTCATAGATCAGCTGATTGACCGGAGAGTGGGAAACTACGCCTACGATGCCGCACATGGCATGTCCTTCAAAGGTACGAAATTCGTCATGGCGGCCGCTGCCTGCGATCGTGTCCCAAGGGACTTCCTTCGAGACGTTAGCGAAGCTAAGCGACCGAACGTAAAGGCAGCCGGTTTGCGCCGGTGTCCTGCTGCGTCTCCCTCGCCGCTCGCCTGATCGTCACACTCGGACGTAAGCAGCCAGCGGCTCGGGAAGCAGCGGTTTCATTACGTGCACGCCCTCGACCGCATAGGGCCGAAGCAAGGCGTTGCGCCAGAATTCCTGTTGGGGCAGTTCGGTCAAGCCAGCCAGGGCGACCAGAATCAGCACCAGAATGACCCCGCGCACGAGGCCGAACATCAAACCGAGCGAACGGTCCACGCCGCTCAAGCCGGTTGCCTGCACGATGCGGCTCAAAAGGGCGTTCAGCACGCTCGCCACCAGCACCACACCGACCACCACCAGCGCAAAGGCCAGCAGCCATTGGGTCAACGCGCCGCCCGGCCACGTGGACGGGATATACGGGACAACGTAACCCACAAAGCGGCAAGCAATGAAAAACGCCGCGATCCAGCCGATCAGCCCGAATATCTCCGACAAAAACCCGCGCCATGTGCCGCGCAGTGCTGACAAACCGATCACCGCCATTACAGCGTAGTCGAAGGCAGTGAACATCGCTCGCTTACTGTGCGGTGCCGCTGTTCGCGCCCGACGTCAAGCCGACCTCGCGAACCTTTGCAATGGCCGCGCTCGCTGCTGCGCGGTCGGCGAACGGGCCGGCTCGCAGCAACGTGAGCGTGGAGCCGTCAGCCTGCTTGCGATGTTCGGTATATGCGGGCACACCGGCCGCTTTCAACTTGGCCGCCCAATTGCGTGCGTTGGCGTCGTTCGCGAAGGCGCCGAGTTGGACGGCGAAACGGCTGCCCGCCGGCGACGCCGGCGTGCCGGAATTCGCGTCCGCGCTGGCGGCCGTGTTCGAGTTGTCGGAACTTGGAGCTTGAACAGCCGGCGCGGTCGCGGCGTTATGCGTGACCGGCGGTTTGGCCGCTGGTTTGGCAGGCGTTGCGGGCGCCGCCGGCGTAGTGTTCGCCGCCACGGACGGTGCTTGCGGCTTCGGTGCCGGCTTGGTTGCGGACGCCGCTGCGTTCGTCTCCGTGCTCGCTTGCATCGTGGTGCCGGACTGGCCTTGCCTTGCTGCCGTTGCCGGCGCAAGACCGGATGCGGCGAGTGCCGCGTCTGGCGTTGCAGGATTATCCGGCGCTACGCCGGCCTGCGTGTCTTCCTGAGCTTTAGCGAGCTTCGGCGCAGGACGGCTGGGAATGTCGATGGAGATGTCGTCTGTGACGGGCTTAGGGTGCGAGTCCAGCACCATGGGCAGGATGACGACCGCCGCCACGACCATCGCGATCGCGCCGACGAGCCGGCGACGCGCACGCTGCTTTTCCGGCAGCGTAGGGTCGAGCAGCATCGCATCGGCGTCTAAGGTGCGCTCCGTGCGGCGGGTTCGCCGCTCCACGCGCTCGCCACGGGCGGCCCGGGAGGAACTGGTGTTTGCGCCGCGCCGGGTGGGCACGTCGTCTTTCTTGCCGAACGAGAAAATTCCCATGAATCGCTTGGTTCGAGCCTGGCGCCCGTTCAGTGTTGCTGCGATTTACGGTAGGCCATCACGCCTGCTACCGTATAGAAACTGCCGAAAACCACGATTCTATCATTCTCTGACGCTCGTTTTAGCGCGTCTTGGAAAGCCTCTGCCGGCGTGGCGTAACGCGTCACGCTGCTGTCGACTCCCTGTTCCACGCCCTGCTCGCGCAAGGCCGCTTCGAGTTCTTCCGCTGACGCCGCCCGTGGTGTCGGCAAATCGGTGACGCACCAGTGATCGATTTCGCCTTTCAGGTGCGCCAGCACGCCGGCAATGTCCTTGTCGCGCATCGCGCCGAACACCGCGTAGGTGTACGGGAAAAAACCCATGTTGCCGAGATTTTGCGTCAACACCGCGGCCGCGTGCGGATTGTGGCCGACATCCAGAACGACGGCCGGCTTGCCCGGCAGCACCTGGAAACGTCCCGGCAGTTCCACGTTGGCAAGGCCGAGGCGGATGTCTTGCGCCGAAACCGGCAGACGGTCACGGAGCGCTTCGAGCCCGGCCAGCGCCGCCGACGTGTTGATCAACTGGTTCGCGCCGCGCAGTGCCGGATAAGCCAATGCCGAGCGCCGCATGGTCGGGCCGACGTAACTCCATTGCTGGCGCTCGCTGCCGGCCTGGCCTTCATAGCGGAAATCGCGGCCGAACAACCACAATTCGGCGCCGATTTTCTCCGCCTGATCGATCAGCGATTGCGGCGGCACCGGGTCCGCGCAGATCGCCGGCTTGCCCGGACGGAAAATACCGGCTTTTTCGAAGCCGATTTTCTCGCGCGTGTCGCCGAGATATTCCGTGTGATCGATATCGATGCTGGTGATGATCGCGCAATCCGTGTCGAGGATATTGACCGCGTCGAGGCGACCGCCCAGGCCGACTTCGAAAATCACCGCGTCCAGTCCGCGCGAAGCGAACAGACTCATGATCGCCAGCGTCGTGAATTCAAAGTAGGTCAGCGTGACCGGTTCGGCGAGGCTCAAGCGCGCGGCTTCGACGATTTCGAAGTGCGGCAGCAGATCGGCGTCGCTTGCCATTTCGCCGTTGACCCGCGCGCGCTCGTTGAACGTGAGCAGATGCGGCGAGGTGTGACAGCCAACCGTGAATCCGGCGCGCAGCAGAATCGATTCGAGGATCGCGCACGTGGAACCCTTGCCGTTCGTGCCGCCGACGGTGATGACCGGACACGCGAACGACAGTTGCATCGCGTCGCGCACCTGGCTGATGCGGGCCAGCCCCATGTCGATGCCGACCGGATGCGCGGATTCAAGGTGCGTGAGCCACGCGTCGAGGGTGGGGAATGTGGTCATCGGGCGAATCGCGAGTAAATCGATTAGGCAGTGTTGCGAATGGGCGCGGAGCGAAGCGGGCGGC
Organism: Paraburkholderia sp. BL17N1; assembly: GCF_003634175.1. Classification (NCBI taxonomy): domain Bacteria; kingdom Pseudomonadati; phylum Pseudomonadota; class Betaproteobacteria; order Burkholderiales; family Burkholderiaceae; genus Paraburkholderia; species Paraburkholderia sp. BL17N1. The sequence goes on along the minus strand of NZ_RBIW01000002.1, from coordinate 1,608,035 downwards.
TGCGGCTGCGGCTGCGGCTGCGGTCAGAGTCTCGTCCCGGCGGGCGCCACTTTATGCGCGCAAACCACGCACACCTGCGCTGGCCGCACCGTCAGCAACCCTCGCCGCGTTGCGAGACCGTGATTATCCCGGAAATGACAGCGCGCCGCTTGATCACTCACGCGGCGCGCTATTTTTTACTGCTTTTCTAACGGCCGCCGCGCTCGAGAAAGCGCGACGACGGTTCACGGCGGAGCCTGCTTACGCGACTGCGTCAGCCGGTTGATGACTCAGCAGCGCCATCAGTTGAGCAAGCTCTTCACGCAGCTTGCGACGGTCGACGATCATGTCGATCGCGCCCTTGGTCAGCAGGAACTCGGCGCGCTGGAAGCCTTCCGGCAGCTTCTCACGCACGGTTTGTTCGATCACGCGCGGACCGGCAAAGCCGATCAGCGCCTTCGGCTCCGCGATCACCACGTCGCCGAGGAACGCGAAACTGGCCGACACGCCGCCCATGGTCGGGTCGGTCAGCACGGAGATGAACGGCAGCTTGGCTTCAGCCAGCTTGGTGAGCATGGCCGTGGTCTTGGCCATCTGCATCAGCGACAGCAGGCTTTCCTGCATGCGCGCGCCGCCCGAAGCGGTAAAGCAGATGAACGGCACTTTCTGTTCGAGTGCGTTCTGCGCGCCGCGCGCGAAGCGCTCGCCGACCACCGAGCCCATCGAGCCGCCCATGAACGAGAACTCGAAGCAGGCCACCACCACCGGCAGCGTATGGATCGCGCCGCCCATGACGACCATCGCGTCGGTTTCGTCGGTGTCGTCCATCGCCTCTTTCAGGCGGTCCGGATACTTGCGGCTGTCTTTGAACTTGAGCGCGTCGACCGGAACGATTTCCTGGCCGATCTCATAACGACCTTCCGGATCGAGCAGGCCGTCGAGCCGCTCACGCGCGCCGATGCGCATGTGATGGTCGCACTTCGGGCAAACATGCAGATTGGCCTCGACGTCGTTACGGTATAGCACCGCTTCACACGACGGGCACTTGATCCACAACCCTTCCGGAATCCCCTTGCGGTTTTTCGGGTCGGTTTGTTTGATTTTCGGCGGCAGCAGCTTGTCGAGCCAGCTCATAGTGAATCCTTCTCGGGTCTACGATCGCGCAAACGGCGGGACAAGCCCGCCGCTCACACTGCAGAAGACAAAAATAACTGTTATCGGGCAGTCGCGACGCTATCCAGCGCCTCGCGCACTTCGGCGACGAAACGCGTCAACGTCTCGGCAGCGGCTTCGGGCGCGGCCTGTTCGAGCAGTTGCACGATGCGGCTGCCGATCACGACGGCATCGGACACTTCGGCCACCGAACGCGCGGTTTGCGCGTCGCGGATGCCGAAACCGACGCCCACCGGCAGGGGAACGCGCGACTTGATGCCCGGGATTTTACTCGCGATGCTGGAAACGTCCAGATTTGCCGCTCCGGTCACGCCTGTTAACGACACATAATAGACGTAGCCGCTGGCAATCTTGCCGACTTCCGCGATACGCTCGTCGGTCGACGTGGGCGCCAACAAGAAAATCGGATCGATGCCGGCAGATCGCATCTGTTCAGCGAAGTTAGCACACTCTTCGGGCGGATAATCGACAACCAGTACGCCGTCTACGCCGGCGTCCTTCGCCGTCTTCGCGAAGGTTTCGGTACCCATGCGTTCGATCGGATTGGCGTAACCCATCAGCACGACGGGCGTGGTGTCGTTGGTCTCGCGGAAGCGTTTCACGTCGGCGATCACAGTGCGCAACGACACACCTTGGGCCAACGCCCGTTCCGACGACTGCTGAATCACCGGACCGTCGGCCATTGGGTCGGAAAACGGCACGCCGAGCTCGATCACATCCGCGCCGCCGGCAGCGAGCGCATGCATGAATTCGACGGTGCGAGCGGGATCCGGGTCGCCGGCCGTCATGAACGGGATCAGGCCTTTCTTACCCTGGGCGGACAGCGCAGCAAACGTGTTCTTGATACGGGACATGGAATATTCTCGGATTTGGGCTACTGCGCGGCGTGCTGATGGCACGTCGCTCATTGCACTTCGGTCTGCCGTTGAGTTTTGGCTTTGACCCGACGCGCTACAGGCGGATTGGCAGCCGCGCTGACGCGTTCGCGCGCAATCGCGCAGTAACTCTCATTGATTTCATAGCCGACGAATTCGCGCTGCTGACGGGCGCAAGCGACTGCGGTGGTGCCGCTGCCCATGAAAGGATCGAGCACGCGCCCGCCCTTCGGACAACTTGCCAGCACCATCCGCTCGACAATTTCCAGAGGCTTCTGGGTGGGATGCGCGACGCGCTCGGCATGTTGCCGATGCAGCCGCGAGACCGACCAGACATCTTTTGGATTATAGCCAACCTCGAGCCACTTGCTGCCTTCGAACAATTTGCGCGAACGCGCCTTCTTCGTAGCGGCATCGTACGGGATGCGGACGGGATCGAGATCGAAGAAGTAATCCTTCGACACCGCGAAAAAGCCGATGTTGTCGTGCACGGAAGTGAACCGGCGCACCGTTCCGCCCATGCTCGGCACACGCCGGTCCCAGATGATTTCATTGATCATCGTGAGTTTTGTCTTCAGGAAGCTGAAGATTTCCGGCGCGTACTGCCAGGTGCAGAAAATGTACAGCGAACCTGACGGTTTGAGCTTCGGAATAGCCAATTCGAGCCAGCCACGTGTCCAGGCGAGAAAATCTTCGCCCGTGCGCATGTCGGAGTCGTTGCCATAATCCTTGCCGAGCCCGTAGGGCGGATCACATACGATCAGATCGATCGATCCGTCGGGAATGTTCGCAACATCGGTCAGAAAATCGCGGTTCAACAGCTGGATGCCGGCAGGCACCTGCGGCAACAGCAATGCAGACGCCCCGGCCGCCGGACTATCGGCGGCCGGCGTTTCCGTGGTTTCAATGGCCGGCTGCGGCTCGTCGAACTCGTCACGCATCGTCGCGGCGCTCAGAACTGAATGCCCGATCGCTCGGCGACCGTATGCATGTCCTTGTCGCCGCGGCCCGACAGATTGACCAGAAGGTACTTGTCCTTCGACAGCGTCGGCGCGAGTTTCGCGGCATAGGCCAGCGCGTGGCTGGATTCCAATGCCGGAATGATGCCTTCGATCCGGCAGCAATCGTGGAACGCCTTGAGCGCTTCTTCGTCGGTGATGCCGACATATTCAGCGCGTTTGCTGTCTTTTAGCCACGCGTGCTCGGGGCCGACGCCCGGATAATCCAAGCCCGCCGACACCGAATGCGTCTCGATGATCTGGCCGTTCTCGTCCTGAAGCAGATAGGTGCGGTTGCCGTGCAGTACACCGGGGCTTCCGCCGATCAGCGACGCAGCGTGGCGGCCGGATTCGATGCCGTCGCCCGCTGCTTCGACGCCAATCAGTTTCACCGAAGTGTCGTCAATGTACGGATAAAAGATGCCCATGGCGTTCGAACCGCCGCCAACGCACGCAATCACCGCGTCCGGCTGACGACCGACCAGCTCAGGCATCTGCACCTTGCATTCGTCGCCAATCACGCGCTGAAAGTCGCGCACCATCATCGGATAAGGATGCGGTCCCGCCACCGTGCCGATGATGTAAAACGTGTTTTCGACGTTGGTGACCCAGTCGCGCATGGCTTCGTTCAACGCGTCCTTCAGGGTCCGCGAGCCGGATTCAACCGGCACGACGGTCGCGCCGAGCAGTTTCATGCGGTACACGTTGGCCGCCTGGCGGCGCACGTCCTCAGCGCCCATATAGACGACGCATTCCATGCCGAAACGCGCGGCGATGGTCGCCGTGGCCACGCCATGCTGACCGGCGCCGGTTTCCGCGATCACGCGCGGTTTGCCCATGCGCTTGGCGAGCAGCGCCTGGCCGATCACATTGTTGACCTTGTGTGCGCCGGTGTGATTCAGGTCTTCGCGCTTGAGGAAAATCTGCGCGCCGCCGAGCATTTCGCTCCAACGCTGAGCATGATAAATCGGCGACGGACGGCCGACGAAATACTTCAATTCGCGCTCGTATTCGGCGACGAATTCCGGGTCTTGCTTATATTGGTCGTATGCCGCACGCAGCTCGTCGAGCGCGTGGACCAGCGTTTCAGCGACGAACACGCCGCCAAATTGGCCGAAATGGCCTCTTTCGTCAGGCAAGTTATACATGGTGATCACTTTTCTCAGTGTGGCGCGCGGTTCTCATGCAAGACGACCGCCGCGCCGGAATCATTCGGCGTCCGCCACGCGCACTGCGCGTACGAATGCCGCCATCCGGGCGTGATCTTTCACGCCCTTGGCGCCCGGCGTTTCGATGCCGCTCGAGACATCGACCGCGTACGGGCGCACGCGATGGATCGCTTCACTGACGTTTTGCGCGCTCAACCCACCACTCAAAACGGCCCGACGCGCGAGCTCTGCTGGAATAAGTGACCAATCGAAGACCTTCCCGCCGCCGCCGTATCCTTCGACATGGGTGTCGAACAGAAGGCTGCTGGCTGCTGAATAGCTAAGAGCCGATTTTACCAAATCGGCCGGCTGAGTATCCGCCGCAACGCGCAACGCGCGCAACCAAGGCAAACCCGCAACACCGGCGAGCGATTCGCACTGTTCGGGCGTCTCATCGCCATGAAACTGCAGCAGCGTAAGTCCGACGTTGCTCACGACCTCGCGGATCCAGTCCGGCGTGGCGTTGACGAACAAGCCGACCACCGAGACGAACGGCGGCACATCGTGCACCAGCTCGACCGCCTGCGCGACGCTGACCGACCGCGGGCTCGGCGGATAGAACACGAGGCCGATTGCATCGGCGCCGAGGTCGATCGCGTGGAACACGTCTTCAGGCTTTGACAGGCCGCACAGCTTGATGCGCGTGCGATGCGGCGCGGCCTGCTGCGGGGCGCCTTCGTGGGATTCGTTTGCGAGGTTTTCGGTTGAGTTCATGTTTGCGCTTGCTCGGTCCATACGGTACTCCACGGCACGCTGCCCGTGTGCGGCGCGGGCACGGCGAATTGCGCAGGATAGCCCACCTGCGCCAGATACAAACCGTCCGGCATGAAGGTCGGCGCAGCGAAATCGCGATCGCGGCTCGCGAGCACCTCGGCCATCCATTCGACCGGACGGCGGCCACCGCCGATGTAGACGAGGCAGCCCATCAGGTTGCGCACCATGTGGTGCAGGAACGCGTTCGCCCGAAAACGGAAATGGACGAAGTCGCCCTGTTGCTTCACGTCGATCTGATACAGGTGCTTGACCGGCGTTTTCGCCTGGCATTGCGACGAACGGAATGCCGAAAAATCGTGTTCGCCGAGCAGATGAGCGGCGGCCTTCCGCATCGCGTCGACGTCGAGCGCCGTATGCACCCAGCCGGCCCGTGTCGTCAGCATCGGCGAGCGCACCGGATGGACATACAGCACGTAGTAATAGGTCCGCTCGAACGCGGAAAAACGCGCGTGGAACTCATCGGGCATCGGCTTGGCCCACTGCACCGAGATCGTCTTCGGCAGGAACGAATTGGTGCCGCGAACCCAGGAAACGTCGGCACGATCCAGTTCGGTATCGAAGTGCACGACCTGCCCAAGGCCATGCACGCCCGTATCCGTGCGACCTGCGACGACGGTTTGCACCGGTGTCTGCGCAAACTCGCGCAGTGCCCGTTCAAGCTCGTCCTGCACGGTGTTACGGTGCGGTTGCGACTGCCAGCCACAGAATGCCGAACCGTCGTACTGCACGCCTAGAGCAATACGCTTCACGACAACGGAGCGAGCGTCGAGAGTAACGCGCGGGCCTCGGTGCGCGTACCCGGATCGTTCGCCTCGATCACTTCGTTGATGAGCGCGCGCGCGCCGGACAGATCGCCGAGTTCGATGTATTCGGCCGCCAGTTCGAGCTTGTTGCGGGCGATGCGGCTGAGATCGCTCTGCGTAAACGCCGGCAACGGCTGGGCCGGGCTCGGCGGTAACTCGAGGTCGAAATCGAGCTTCAACGCGCCGAAGCCGGCCGCACCCAGACCGCTGCCAAAACCCGCGCCCAAGCCCGCGACGGCCGCGTGGCCTGCGGTGCCGGCAGTGATTTCGTCGGCGATATGCGGCGTGTCGTCGTCCGGGTGGAGCAATGGCACGGCTTGTTGTGCCGTGGTTTCCGGCGACGCGACCGGCTGGCTCGACAGTGAGGCGGGCGCTTGCAAGGCATCGGCGGGCGACTCGACGCGCGGGGGCAATGGCATGTCGAGGCTGCCGAACGCATCGACGGCGTCGCGCGGGAATTCGGTCGGCACGGCTGCGGGCGCGGACTGCGGTTGCGCTCGCGGTTCTGGCTCGCTCGACGGTTCCAGCCGCGCAGCCGGCGCGTCATCCCATTGCAGGCGGTGGGAGGGTTCCACGTGCAAGAAGGCGTCGTCGACGGGCTCCAGCGGCGCCAGGGGCAAGGCCTCTGCGCCTAGTTCCGCTGCGGCGGCAAGGCTCGCGGCCGTGGTCGCGCTGTCGAAGTCGTCGTGGTGGGACGCTGGGAGGGGTTCGGGATTGGCACCGCTCTGAGCGGACGGAGCAATGGCTGGATTCAACTGCTCAGGTTCGACGGATGCGGGTGTTGCGGCGCGCTCTTGTGAGATGTGGTCGGGCGCGCTGAGGTCGGGTGAAGGGAAAGCCCTGCGGGCTGCGGGAAGGTCTTGTGCTGCGTGGTCTGCGGCTGGGTGCTCGGCGTGCACTTGATCGGCCGCCGTGCTTTCGGCGGCGGTATGTTGGGCCTCGCCGTGCCCGGCGGCCGTGCGTTCCGCAGCAGCACGCTCAACCTCTGCGTGCTCCGCCGCCGTGCGCTCTGCCGCTGCAGCTTCAGCCGCAGCCTGCTCCGCTGCCGCCCGCTCCGCCGCTGCATGTTCTGCCGCCGCGTGTTCTGCCGCTCTCTGTTCTGCCGCTGCCCGTTCCGCCGCGGCCCGCTCTGCCGCGGCTTGTTCTTGCACTACACGTTCCGCCGCCTCTTTCTCCGCCGCCTCCCGCGCGGCAGCCTGACGAATCTCCGCGTCGCGCTCTGCCGCAACCCGTTCCGCCATTTCACGCGCCGCCGCGTTGCCTTCCGCAGCTTCACGCTCCGCAGCCGCCTGTGCCGCCGCATTTCCAACGACCGCATCAGCGCCGACGTCCGACGCTCCGCGCGCCGGAGTCTGCTCGGGCGTCGAAGCGGCGTCCTGCGAGCCCGTTGCCCGCGCGGACACCCCCTTATCGCCGTCCGCCGACGCAGCCTCCGCCGCCGCCCGTTCTCGCTTCCGCCGCCCCATACGCAGCGCCGTCAGCAGCGCGACCAGCGCCGCGCCAATCGCCGCCGCCACGCTCAACTCCGTCTGCGACATGCCGGCAGCGTTCGACGTCGATGCCACCGGCGTCGCGCCATGACTCGGCACAGTCGCCGCTGACGACACGCCAACCGGCGGCTGCGCGACCCCGGACGACGCCGTGCTCGTAGCGGGCGGCGTCCCACCGATGCCGTGCTTCTGCAGTTCCATCAGCACGCGATTTTTCAGCGCGAGCAATTGCTGCAAGCTCGACACCTGCGCGCGTGGTTGCGATGCCGGCTGCGCGGCGGTCATCGCCGGAGTCGTTCCGGCGCCCGCCGTTGATGCGCCCTCAGCCTCGCTAGCCGAGGGCTGAATCGAGCCGGCCCACTCATGGGTGCCGCTGGCCGGCAATGCCGCCGCCTGCGATCCCGCGACCGGCGCGGATGCAGCCGTGCCACCCGGCGTTGCCGAGCTTGCTTCGGTGGCCGCACTGGCCATCGCCGAAACAGCGGGAGCGGCCGGCGTCGCCGCGCGCGCCGCCGCACTTGCTGCGCTTGCCGCCGCCGCATTGACCTGCGCCACGGCACTTGCCGCGTCGGCCGCCGGTGCCGCGTTGGTTGTCGCGTTGGGTGCCGCATTCGATGCCGAACCAGGCGCCGCCGCAACACCCGCCGCCGACGCCGCCAGCGCACCCGACGCATCCAGAACCGGCACCGTCAACACCGCGCCCAGCCGTAACCGGCTTGGGTCGTGGCTCATGAAGGCATTCGGGTTCGCATCGAATAACGCGCGCGAGGCGCGCGCGAGCGTCGCCTTGTCATGCGACTGCGTGACGGCAATCGCCACGTCGTTCAGCGACTGCCCGGGCCGCACCGTCACCTGGCCGCCGTTCGCATACGAAACGGAGGCGGCGTCCGGCGCGCCGGCGGCGTCGCCCGGCGCAGCGACCGCGCTGCCCACGCCAGCGCACGCAAGCGCAGCGGACACAGCGGCGGCGGCCGTCAACCGGCTCGCACCCTGAAGATTGAACATAGCCCGAAGGGATGAGAGTCGAAGGTTCATCGGGACTCCTGGCGCGTCAGCGCGCAGCCCTTTTTTGCGGTTGGAAAGAGACAAGATAATCGGAACACACAATGAAAAAAGCGCCGCGCAAGCGCGACGCTTCTTGAGTTTTCTACGCGTCGTGAGCGCGTAGTTTACTTTACTTGTCGAGCACAATGCGAAGCATGCGACGCAGCGGTTCCGCGGCGCCCCACAACAGCTGATCGCCGACCGTGAAAGCCGACAGATATTCGCCGCCCATCGCCAGTTTGCGCACGCGGCCGACCGGCACCGTCAGCGTACCCGTCACCACCGCTGGGGACAGATCGCGCATCGACGCTTCGCGCTCGTTCGGTACGACCTTGACCCAGTCGTTGCCCGACGCGAGGATGCTGTTCACCTCGTCCAGCGGCACGTCCTTATTCAGCTTGATGGTCAATGCCTGCGAGTGGCAGCGCATGGCGCCGATCCGCACGCACAGGCCGTCCACGGGAATCGAACCTGGCGCGCCCATGGCCGGCTTGCCGAGAATCTTGTTGGTTTCCGCGCCGCCCTTCCACTCTTCCTTCGACATGCCGTTGCCGAGATCCTTGTCGATCCACGGAATCAGCGAGCCGGCGAGCGGCACGCCGAAGTTGTCAGTCGGCATGCGGTCGCTGTTCATGGCGGCGAGCACGCGACGGTCGATGTCGAGAATCGCCGACGACGGATCCGCCAGGTCTTCCTTGGCCGCGCCGTACAGCGTGCCCATTTGCTGCAGCAGTTCGCGCATGTTTTGCGCGCCCGCGCCCGAAGCGGCCTGATACGTCATGGCCGTCATCCAGTCGACGAGGTTTTCGCGGAACAGGCCGCCGAGCGCCATCAGCATCAGGCTAACCGTGCAGTTGCCGCCGATGAAATTCTTCTGGCCCTTGACCAGCGCGTTCTTGATCACGTCGAGGTTGACCGGATCGAGAATGATGACGGCGTCGTCCTTCATACGCAGCGACGAAGCCGCGTCGATCCAGTAGCCGTTCCAGCCCGCAGCGCGCAGCTTCGGGAACACTTCGTTCGTGTAGTCGCCGCCCTGGCACGAGATGATCGCCTCGCACTTCTTCAGGTCGTCGATGCTTGTTGCATCTTTGAGCTTGGTCTCGTTTTTGGCGAACGACGGCGCGTTGCCGCCCGCGTTGCTGGTGCTGAAAAACACCGGTTCGATAAGATCGAAATCGCCTTCCTGCTGCATGCGTTGCATCAGGACGCTGCCGACCATGCCGCGCCAACCTACGAGACCTACGTTCATGACTTCATACCCTTCGAATGGAAACTTCCCCGCATCTTTGCCCGCAGTGACCGCGCGGGGAAGATGAGCGGGCACGACGGACGATCAGCGTTTCGTGATCGTTTTCGGGGTAATCGTTTTGGTGGTGGTAATGGCGAACTCAACCGCACGGGCCGTTTTGCCGTGCAGTGTCGAAATCGAGGAGATTTGAGCTGTATGCGCCATCGCCACAATATACACGAAAACCGGAATCCGGCGACGTCAATGTCCGCCGTTGCCGTGCGTCGCTGTTGTCTGAATTGCGCGCGAAACGGCCTGTTTCGAGGCAGATTCGCGCTTTAACGGCCGTATGTGAACCTGAAGACCGCTTATCTTGCCTGCGAGCTTACAGCGCGGCGACAACCGCGTCGCCCATCGCGACAGTGCCGACCTGCTTGCAACCCGGCGTGAGAATATCGCCGGTACGATAGCCCTGTTCGAGCACCTTTTTCACCGCGTTTTCGATGCGATCCGCCTGCTCCGCCTTGTTGAGCGAATAGCGCAGCATCATGGCCGCCGACAGAATCGTGGCGAGCGGGTTCGCGACGCCCTTGCCGGCGATGTCCGGCGCCGAACCGTGCGACGGCTCGTACAAGCCCTTGTTGTCCTTGTCGAGCGAGGCCGACGGCAGCATGCCGATCGAACCCGTCAACATGGCCGCTTCGTCGGAGAGAATGTCGCCGAACATGTTGCCGGTGACAACCACGTCGAACGCCTTCGGCGCCTTCACCAGCTGCATGGCGGCGTTATCGACGTACATGTGCGACAGTTCGACGTCCGCATATTCCTTCGACACGTCGATCATCACGTCGCGCCAGAACTGCGAGGTTTCGAGCACATTGGCCTTGTCCACGCTCGTCAGCTTCTTCTGGCGCTTTTGCGCCGCCTGAAACGCGACGTGCGCAATGCGGCGCACTTCCGGCTCCGAATAACGCATCGTGTCGAAGCCTTCCTTCGCGCCTTCGAACAACCCGTCCGGCGACGAACGCACGCCGCGCGGCGCGCCAAAATAGATGTCGCCGTTCAGTTCGCGCACGATCAGGATGTCGAGGCCGGAAACGATCTCTTCCTTCAACGACGACGCGCCCGTGAGCTGCGGATAGCAGATCGCCGGACGGAAGTTCGCGAACAGTTGCAGGTGCTTGCGCAAACCCAGAATGGCCTGCTCCGGACGCAGCGCGCGTTCGAGCGAGTCGTACTTCCAGTCGCCGACCGCGCCGAACAGGATCGCGTCGGCTTCTTTCGCCAACGCCAGTGTCGAATCGGGCAGCGGGTGGCCCTTCGCTTCGTAGCCCGCGCCGCCAACCGGCGCTTCTTCGAGTTCGAACTTTTCGCCGAGCACGTTCAGAACCTTGACGGCTTCCTTGACGATTTCGGGACCGATGCCGTCGCCCGGCAACACTGCGATTTTCATGCGAATTCCTTGAGGTTTGCTTCGAGACTGTTGAGTGCCCTGGACCCGTCGCTTCGCGCCAACCAGCCGCGCGGGGACAAGAAAAGTCGGAGCGGCCTTGGCGTTTTTTCTGGGAACTTGAATCAGCCGGCGGGCCTGGTTAGGCCCCGACGAACGCCCTTATCCGACGATGCGGTGATTCAGCCAGGGCTGCTTCGCAATACGCTCCGCTTCGAACTGGCGAATCTTGTCCGCGTGCCGCAACGTGAGGCCGATGTCGTCGAAACCGTTCAGCAGGCAGTATTTGCGAAACGCCGCGACTTCGAACGGATATTCGGTGCCGCCGTCCGACGTACGCACGACTTGCGCCTCGAGATCGATCGTCAGGCTGAAGCCGTTGAACGCATACGTTTCGTTGAACAGGTGATCGACTTGCTGCTCAGTCAGCACGATCGGCAACACGCCGTTCTTGAAGCAGTTGTTATAGAAGATGTCGGCGAAACTCGGCGCGATCAGCGCGCGAAAGCCGTATTGCTCCAACGCCCACGGCGCGTGCTCGCGCGAGCTGCCGCAGCCGAAGTTCTTACGCGCCAGCAGCACCGAAGCGCCCTGATAACGCGGCTGGTTCAGCACGAAATCCGGATTCAGCGGACGCTTCGAATTGTCCTGACCCGGCTCGCCGTGGTCGAGGTAGCGCCATTCGTCGAACGCGTTCGGGCCGAAACCGGTGCGCTTGATCGACTTCAGGAATTGCTTCGGAATGATCGCGTCCGTGTCGACGTTCTCGCGATCGAGCGGCGCCACGACGCCGGTGTGTACGATGAATTTATCCATGACGCTTGCGCCTGTTTCAAGACCGGGCAATGCGCGCGGCGGCCGGAAAGCCGCTCGGCGCACAGCCGGCAAAAAATCAAAAACCGCTTATTTTTCAGCGTGGTTGCTGATCGAATTGCCGAGGTGCGACATGTCCTCGCCGAATCCGTGCACCGTGTTGCAACCGGCCAGACCGAGCAATAGCCCAGCCAGCGTACCGAGAGCGAAGCGGCGCAATAGAGTGGTGCGATTCATGTTCTTCATCATGCGTGTTTATCCAAGCTTGCGAATATCGACGAAATGCCCTTCGATGGCCGCAGCCGCAGCCATTGCGGGGCTCACGAGGTGGGTACGGCCACCGGCGCCCTGACGACCCTCGAAATTCCGATTCGACGTGGACGCGCAACGCTCGCCCGGATCCAGCCTGTCGGCGTTCATGGCGAGACACATCGAGCAACCCGGTTCACGCCATTCGAAACCGGCATCGGTAAAGACCTTGTCGAGGCCTTCACGTTCCGCCTGCGCCTTCACGAGACCCGAACCCGGCACCACCATGGCCAGACGAATGTTCGGCGCCACGCGGCGGCCCAGCTTCTTCACGACGTAAGCCGCGGCGCGAATGTCCTCAATGCGCGCGTTGGTGCACGACCCGATGAAGATTTTATCCGGCTTGATCGATTCGATCGGCGCATTCGGTTCGAGCGCCATGTATTTCAGCGCGCGCTCGATGGCGTCGCGCTTGACCGGGTCTTTCTCGCGATCCGGGTCCGGCACGTAGCCGTCCACGGCCGTGACCATTTCCGGCGACGTGCCCCACGTGACTTGCGGCACGATCTCGGCCGCGTTCAGTTCGACCACGCGATCGAATTGCGCGCCTTCGTCCGACTTGAACTGCTTCCAGTACTCGACCGCGTGATCCCACTCCACGCCTTCCGGCGAGAACGGGCGGCCTTTCAGATATTCGATAGTGGTGTCGTCCACCGCGACCATGCCGGCGCGCGCGCCTGCTTCGATCGCCATGTTGCAGACCGTCATGCGGCCTTCCATGGAGAGCGCGCGAATGGTCGAACCGCCGAACTCGATCGCGTAACCCGTGCCGCCTGCCGTGCCGATCTTGCCGATGATGGCCAGCACGATGTCTTTCGCGGTGCAGCCGCGCGGCAACGCGCCTTCGACCTTCACCAGCATGTTCTTGCTCTTCTTCTGCAAGAGGGTTTGCGTGGCCAGCACGTGCTCGACTTCCGACGTGCCGATGCCATGCGCCAGCGCGCCGAACGCGCCGTGCGTGGACGTGTGCGAGTCGCCGCAGACGATCGTCATGCCCGGCAGCGTAGCGCCCTGCTCCGGCCCGATGATGTGCACGATGCCCTGACGCAGATCGTTCATCTTGAACTGCGTGATGCCGTAAGCGTCGCAGTTCGAATCGAGCGTATCGACTTGCAGCTTGGAAACCGGATCGGCGATGCCGTGGCTGCGGTCGGTGGTCGGCACGTTATGGTCCGAGACCGCTAGGTTCGCGCTAATACGCCACACCGGACGCTTGGCCAGCTTCAGGCCTTCGAACGCTTGAGGGCTGGTGACTTCGTGCAGCAGGTGACGGTCGATATAGAGAATCGTCGTGCCGTCTTCTTCCGTGTGGACCACGTGTGTGTTCCACAATTTGTCGTAGAGAGTCTGTGCCATGGTATGCGGGGTAGTAATGACTTCGGGCTGACTGTGTCGGTCGATTATGCCACGCAGAACCTCGCTCCGGGCCGCTGAATCTCGCGAAAAACCGATAAAAAACAGGGAGTTGGGTGGTAGTGGCGATACCTGTATCGGCGTTACCCGGCAAGGGCGCGCGCGTAAGCTGGTTGCTTGCAAACGAAATCTGTTCCGGAGCGAACAAACCTGTTCGTTGGAAATGGAACAAAGAAAGCTGTTCTGGCGGCAAGGATCCGTCTCTGGATTTGCGTCTCAAGGACCGGGATCTTCGATACTGGCAGCGTGCAGGCGATCAAAATCAAGAATAACGATCTCCCCGAATTTCAGATCGACGATACCCTGACTCTCGAGGTTCTTGAGCAGCTGGTTCGTCGTCTGCCGTGTAAGCGAAACCATTGAAGCCAAGGTGTCTTGCGAAAGCTTTATCCTGCTCCGTTCGGCATTAATCCCGCCGTAGCCGCCAGCGATCAGCAATAAGCGACTTGCCAAGCGTTGAGCGGCCGGCAACAGTGTCATGGCTTCGTTGTTTTCGAAGGAGATTCGGATTTTTTGCGCCATCAACAAGCCAAAATTCCGCCAGTAAGCAGGGTTAGCCTTAAGCAGGCTTTCCAACGGTGCACCGGGTACATGAAGCACGAGAGTGTCACTTATCGCCGAGGCATCGTGCGGACGAGGCAGCCCGTCGAACATCGAGATTTCCCCGATCCAGGCGGTTGGCCCAAGTACGGCGAGCAGCGCCTCTTTTCCATCCGCTCCGACGGTGCCGATCGACAATGCACCGTCGAGAACCGCGTACAGGCCGAACGACTGGTCGCCGCGCCGATAAAGCTGTTGCCCCTTCTTTAGCCGGAGCAGGTCAGAGTGAGCGACAAGATAGTCCTGAAGCTCGATCGGTAAATCCTTGAACCACGGTGTTGTTGCCAGTTGTGGCCTATAGCTTTGTACGTGGGAATTCATTTGGCGCCAATCTGTCGGGTAGCTGATAGATATTAGCCGGTTTCGACGACATGATCGGGGCTCATGTCTGACGGCGCGGAGAGGTTATCGCGGGCGTCGGCCCTGTTCGAGCGGCACGAGTGGCAGCAATGGCAAAATGCCTGGGGCATGCCGCACCACGTGAGTCGAACGAATCTCTTCCTTTACGAGGTACGCAGTCGTGGAACATAAACATATTCCGGGTCTTGTCGATGTCATCAAGGTGGATCAGCCTGCCGGCATCCTTCAAATCGCGCGTGACGGCACGCTCGACCGCGCCTTTGGGTCAGGCAAGCCACTGCTCAACCGTCTGTTGGTCCGCCGCATACTCGGGGTGCTGTCGTACAAAGGTCATCGATTCCCGACGATGAGCGCGAGAAAGGCAATTGGACGCGAGATCCAGCAGGACGCGTTGTGGCACAAACTCAACGCCGCCGCACCGGATATCCGCGCGGCCCCCGCCGACCTGGAGCCATTGGCAGCGTGGGTTCGCGGCACAAACACTGACGTTGCAGTCGGGCCGCTTGTGCAGCAGGTCATAGGTCGTTTATTCAGTCCCACCTTCGAAGCTGGCGAGGCCACCTGGGCCGCTGCGCAAGTCCTTGCTGCATCGCTTGCGCCGGGCAATGCGCTGCGTAATCTGGCCTGGAAAGTAACCGGCAAGGTGACGCGCGCCAAGGCGTTACTCGTTTCGATGGTCGGTGGAGACCTTGCAGGCGTCCACGCCGTCAGCGTAGCAATACACAATGTCGTAAAAGGCCTGAATCACATGCGTGGTCTTTATCTCGACGCCTCGGTGCGGCAGACACTCACGGCCGAGGTGGCCAGCCATCGCTGCCTTTTCGCCCCAGGCGTGGTCCTTCGTCAAGCGACATCGAGTGGATCGGTCGGTGGCTGCCCTTACTCCGCGGGTACGCTGCTGTTGTTGGAGCTGGAGAAGGCTCGGCAGACGAGTGGCGACGAATCGATGATTTTCCTTGCCGACACCTGGAGTCGCTGCCCGGCCGAGCAATGGGTGCCTGCGATGCTGGAAGGTGTATGGAGGCGAGCCACAAGCGCTCGTGAACAGTAAGACCCGCTTCGTTTGCACCGTAGCCGGTGTGTACGCGTCGAGCAAGCATATCGGCAGTCGAGACATTCTCATGGTCATTCGGCCGCCGGTCTTCGTGAAGGCACCTGATGGACTTTCTCCCCATGGACACTCTCGAACGAAACCGCCCGTTGTCTGCATCCGAGATGTTGCTCGCTCGTTGGATGCTTGAGCATGGCGAGCCAAAGACGCGAGAGTTTCTCGAACAGCTCGCAGCGGCCGAGGTAACGCCATCGCGCTGTCCTTGCGGCTGTGGGTCCATCAATTTCCAGATCAAGGGCCGCGAACCTGCACCACCGGGCGCACACATCCTCGGGAACTTCATTTCCGGCCCGGACACTGCGCCGGCCGGAATATTCATATTCGAGAGCGGCGGTTTGTTGAGCGGCATCGAGGTCTACGGGCTGGCGGGCGACGCTCCTGCACAGTTGCCCCGAGAAGAGACGCTTCGGCATTTCTCTACCGGTGGCGGTGTCATCGAAGGTCCTGGCTCGCACGTCGAACTGGCCGTTAGCGGCAGATCTCGCGTTTCGACACGGCACTTGAGGGCTGTCAGTTTGTAAGCGTCATACGAGTTGGCACAGTCGTTGCGCGAAGGCAGAGACTAATAGGGCTCTTGCTATGTCTGTCATCCTGATCGTTGACGACGACTCGGATTCGTTATGGCTACTCCAGGTTGTTTTAGAGGGGCGCGGCCACCACGTCGTACTCGCTGACGATGGCCATCCGGCGTTGGAGATTGCAAGTCGTTACCTTCCCGATGTAATTGTCACTGACTGGAACATGCCATGCATGGACGGGGACGTCCTGTGCGAGCGGCTCAGGTGTTATCCGGCGCTGGCCCTGATTCCGATCATCATGACCTCGGCGCAGTCTGCGCCATCAGATAGAACCGGGCTATGGAATATCTTTTTCCGCAAGCCTGTCGATATCGAACTACTCGCGGCGACCGTCGACTCCCTGGCGGCAAAGCGCTTGGAAAACAGGTCAAGCCGGCCTCACTGCGGAGCCACGCCGCTATGTAGGTGGCCCGCGGAAGCTCTGAAGTACTGGGCATAGCAGCGCTGCGTTTGATCGGGCAGGCAGCAGTGACTTTCCAGGGATTGTCCTGCGTTTTCCAGCGGCGCTCGACCATCTCTTACACGATGGCAGCCCAGCAAACGAATCGGTGCCGCGTTCCGAGCAGGAGGACTAAAGGACACGGGCAACTCGACGTCGAGTGTCGTTCGCTATCCAAGGCTTGAGGCCGATAATTCACCAAAGACACCGCCCACCTGTCAGCTCGACCACTGCGCAAAATCTACAAAGAATGACCGAGTGCGTCCTGCTCATTCCTTGCTCTCAGGAAAGAGACATCCGCCATTGCGGACCAGCGCCTTTATCTCTTCGCCCACCTGCAAGGGGCTTCCGCGTAAACGAGCAACGAAATCCTTGCGACGCCGCACATACGACTTCGAATCGTGCTTCGCGCTCCAAAGGACGATGGCAAGCACGATGGGAATGAGATCCAGGCCCTTCTCGGTTAGCGTGTAAAAGTCCTTGCGCCTGTCGTCGGGGTTGGGCGCCCTCGAGAGAATTCCTTGCTCGTCAAGAAAGGCAAGGCGCGAAGCAAGCACATTGGTCGCGATCCCTTCTTCCGATTTCAGGAACTCGCCATACGTCTTCTTGCCGACGAAAACGATATCGCGAATGATCAGGAGCGACCACCGGTCGCCGAAGATCTCCACGCCGTAGTTCACCGCGCAGTGGGACCGAACGTCTTCTTTGGATGTCGTCGTCTTCATGGCTGGATTTTAACATCGCTTGCGTAACGCAAGTAAATTCCCTTGTTTACTTGTTTTTTGCAAGTAATGTGGCTAGCATGGTCGTTCGGGGGATGCGGGCACCGCTTACTTCACCAAGAGGCTACATGGTCACTATCAGCATCGTCCGCGCAGGCGGCATGGCGGTGGCGATCGGTGGCCCTCGGCTGATTGCGCCCATACCACCGCTTCTCGCATCACATCGCCTACAAGGAGCAATAACATGCACGTTTTCGTCACCGGCGGCACCGGTCATATCGGTCCGCACATCATCTCCGAGCTCATCGCCGCCGGCCACGAGGTCACCGGCTTAGCCAGGTCGGACAAGTCCGCTGCGGCGGTGTCCGCGCTCGGCGCGAAGGTGCGTCGCGGAGATATCTCAGACCTCGATGGGCTCAAGGCGGCTGCGGCGCAGGCCGACGGCGTCATCCACATCGCGCATAGGCAAGACCTGCTTCCCTCCGGCGGACTTGACGCCGTGGCCGCTGCGGAACTTCAGATCATGCTCGCGTATGGCGAGGCACTGGCCGGAAGCGGAAAGCCGCTGGTCGTGTCGGCAAGCATCGGCTCTCCCGGATGGGAAAACCTGGGCCGGCCAGCCACCGAGCAGGATCCGGCCCTTCCCGGCGGCGATGCGTACAAGGGGACTCTGCGAGTTCGCAACGTCGTGGAGCTCACCGTAGTCGGTCTCGCGGAGCGGGGCGTGCGGTCTTCGGTCGTGCGGATTCCTCCTATTGCACACAGCACGACCGATACCGGCTTCCTCCCGCTGCTGATCGGGCTCGCGAAGGAGAAGGGCGTCGTCGGCTACCCCGGGGACGGCGCGAACCGGTGGCCGGCCGTGCACAGCCGCGACCTCGCTTCCTTGTTCCGCCTGGCGCTGGAGAAGGGTCCGGCTGGCAAAAGCTGGCACGGGATCGAGGGCGAGGCCATCCGGTTCCGCGAGATCGCCGAGGCTATTGGCAGTCGTCTGGGCCTGCCGGCGGTGAGTATTCCCGAGGACGTACTGATGCTGCCGGGATACTTTGGATTCCTCGCGAATCTGGTCACGCTGGACCTCCCGGCGTCCAATCTCATCACGCGCCAGACCCTCGGCTGGGAGCCTGCTCAGCCCGGCCTGCTCGAGGATCTCGACAATGGCCACTACTTCCCCGCCCTCTGAGTTGAGCTGAGGCAGGGAGCCGAGTCGCATTGAGCCCGGCGGACAGCAATGTCGCGACGCCGTGATTCATCCGCGAAGACTCTGCCGACCCGGCGATGGCATGAGGGACGGCCGACGCGGCTCGGCGCACACAAAACATTCACCGGGGGATGCCCCGTTTTGAAAGTACGAGCACCGCTTAACTGACCAGGAGACTGCACATGAGCACTATCAGCATCATCGGCACAGGTGGCATGGCCACGGCGATCGGCGACCGCATCGTCAGGGCTGGGCACACCGTCGAGGTGATATCCCGCGACGCTGCCAAGGCGCGGGCGCTGGCCGACAAGCTCGCAGCTGGAGCGACCGCAGGGACGTACGGCGTCGCGCCGGCGGGCGACATCGTCATCCTCGCCGTGCCGTACGGCAGTGCGACGGCGGTGGTGACCGAGTTCGGCGAGGCGCTCAGCGGCAAGGTGATTCTCGACATCACCAACCCGATCGCCCCCGACCTCACGGGCCTCGTCACCCCCCACGGCAGTTCTGGTGCGCAGGAGATCGCCAGGAGCGCCCCCGCCACCGCGCATGTCGTGAAGGCGCTCAACACCCTCTTCGGCCCGGTACTTGCGCGGCGTGGACGCCTCGACGCGTTCATCGCCGCTGACGATCCGCAGGCCAAGGCGCGGGTCTCTGCCTTCCTCGAAAGTCTCGGGCTGCGTCCGTTCGATGTCGGCGGCCTGCACATGGCCTCGACGCTCGAGTCGCTCGGCCTGATGCTCATCGGCCTGGCCAAAAACGGCGCCGGCACCTTCGACATCGCCTTGAACGTCGATGTCGGCTGAATCAACACCAACGCGGAGGGCCGTCCAACTCCCCGGTTCTTCAGCATCCCGCTAACGCAACCGGTCCCGCTCGGCAAGCATGCTCACCATTTCTGCCATGTTCTCGGTGCCCCAGATACACAGCGGGACAATCTTGTCGGCCAGACTGCGGCCGAGCGGGGTCAGCGCGTAGTCCACGCGCGGTGGCACCTCCTTGTAGTCGGTCCGCGCAAGCACATGATCGGCCTCCAGTTCCTTCAATTGCTGGATCAGCACCTTGGCGCTCACGCCGTGGACGTTGCGCTTGAGCTCGCCGTAGCGCTTCGGGCCGTCGAGCAGGAAGTACAGGATCAGCGGCTTCCACTTGCCCGAGATGATACTGAGGGTGGCGGCCAGCCCGTAGGAGTAGCGCCCGCCGCAGTTTTGAGAACAGTCAGTCATTTTTGTGGTTACCAAAAGGTGCATACTTGTTCTTAGGTTATCAGAACTGCATACTGGTCTCAAGTAAGCAGTTCCCCTGCTTCCGTACAACTCCAAGGAAGGATGCACGTCATGACCAGGTTGAATGGAAAGACCGCAGTGATCACCGGCGGCGCTACCGGCATCGGCCGCGCCGCAGCAAAGCGCTTTATCGAAGAAGGCGCCTTCGTCTTCATCTTCGGCCGCCGACAGGAAGCGCTCGACGCCGCCGTGGCAGAGTTCGGGCCTAATGCCCGCGCGGTGAAGGGCTCGGTCTCGGACGAGGCCGACCTCGCCCGACTCTACGCGGCGGTGAAGGCCGAGCGCGCAAGCCTGGACATCGTCTTCGCCAATGCCGGGGCGGGAAGCCAGCTTGCGCTCGGCAAGATCACCGCCGAGCACATCGACGAAACCTTCGACACCAATGTGAAGGGCACGATTTTCACGGTCCAGCAGGCGCTGCCGCTGATGAGCGAAGGCGGTTCGATAATCCTGACCGGATCGAGCGCCGGCACCACGGGCGCCCCGGCAATGAGCGCCTACAGCGCGAGCAAGGCGGCCGTGCGCAACCTCGCGCGGACCTGGGCAGAGGAACTGAAGGGCACCGGCATCCGCGTGAACGTGCTGTCGCCCGGGGCAACGGCAACCGAACTCGCTAAGGAAGCGCTAGGCGAGGAAGGCCAGAAGGTCTTCGCCTCGATGACTCCGCTCCAGCGCATGGCCGATCCGGCGGAGATCGCAGCGGCGGCCGCCTTCCTCGCGTCGCCGGACAGCAGCTTCATGACCGCCAGCGAGGTCGCCGTCGACGGCGGCCTGGCGCAAATCTGACGCTACGCCCTACGGCGCTCCATTCGATTATCCGGAGCGCCGTAGGGCGCGGTAAACCAAAGGAAAATATATGAGCCACGCAATCATCGGCTTCGGCAAGATCGGCCAGGCCTTGGCCAAGGCGTTTGCCCGCAACGGCATGGAAGTTTCCGTTGCGACCACTCGCGACCCGGACAGTTTTGCATCCGCTGCGGCCGCAATCGGACCTGAGATCATTCCCAAAAAGCTCGCGGAAGCCGTCAAGGCAGACGTCATCTTTTTGGCTGTCCGTTTCGAGTCACACCCGGATGTCGCGAAGGCACTGCCCACCTGGCAGGGGAAGACCATCGTCGATGTGACCAATGCCTACGGCGTGCCTCCTGAGGAAATGGGAGGACAGCCCTCTTCCAGGGTCATCGCGCACGCCTTCACTGGCGCAAGACTGGTCAAGGGCTTCAATCATCTGGGCGCTGCTGTACTTGAGCAGGATCCGGCCGTGCATGGTGGCAGGAGAGTCGTGTTCCTGGCGAGCGACGACGATGGCGCCGCAGCGGAGATCGGTGCGCTTGCGGAAAATCTTGGTTTCTCGCCGATCAAACTTGGCGGACTTTCCGAAGGTGGACTGCTAGTGCAGGCGCGCGGAAATAGCTGGGGTCAACTGATCTTCAAGGATCTGGTCAAGTTCGACTGATAAGTCGTTATCGCGAATCTTTATGCGATCCTGACTCGTGGACCAACGGCGGCCGCCGCTTTATTGAGGGGCGCACGTCTCTCACGTCGTTCAACCCGGAAAACCTGTCGCGGTCGAGGGAACAGAGACTGTCCGACTTCAGGGACGCGATCGTTCCCTCGCTTGCTTCAGTCGCGGGTCTATTTCGATCGTATCCGATGCAACAGTAATGGAGAGAGTTCGATGAGCACGCAAGAGAATGTCCAGATTGTGAAGGATTTTTTTGCAGCAATGGGCCGCGGCGATAAGCAAGGTCTGCTGGCGATTTCTGCAGAAGACATTGAGTGGATCATTCCGGGCGAGTGGCCGCTGGCCGGCACACACCGCGGACACGCCGGATTGGCGGATTTGCTTCAGAAAGCTTCGGAAATGGTGGAAACATCATACCCAGAGCCCCCTGAATTCGTAGCGCAGGGCGACAGGGTTCTGGCCGTCGGCTTCGCCACGGGCAGAATCAAAGCCACGAACAGGAGTTTTGAAGACCATTGGGTCTTCGCCATCACCATTCAAAATGGCAAAGTGACGAAGATCCGGGAATATATCGACACACTTGCACTGGCGCGGGCCTCCGAACCTTAAAGCTGAAGCTGGCGATGAATCCAACAACAACAGCCAATCAGTTCGGTCGAACTGAGTACACCGATATCGCGGGCAGGAACGTTAGCACGGTTACTTACTTGGGTGAGACGCGAACTCATCGAGCTTCACATGTGTGATTCACACTGATCGTTCCAACTAAAATGGGGCGTTCAAAAACAGGGGCTCGTCGAACATTGGCCACGTGTGATGCGTGGACGAGCGCTTCAACCAAGTCCGAATGTTTTTCTCAAGCTTGAATCGACGGGACCAGCAGGCATGAAGCGGCGTAACTTGCTCAGCAACGACGCCTGTCCAGCGGGCGTGCGACGCATCCGCCAGGCGCCAAGCGCCGCTTCGACAATGGTGTTTGCCACGCCCTCGGGCTCGGGCGCACCTTTGACGCTGTTCATGACTGCGCTCGTTGCAAGGGCACGTTCGCGGTCATAGTCGGCGATTTTCGAACCCGCCTGGGGCGCATTGATGTCGAGATTGGTTCTGGTAAAAGATGGTTCGACCATCGTTGCGCGTATGCCGAACTGACGCACTTCATGATCCAGGGTTTCGGTCAGCCCCTCGACGGCATGCTTGGACGCCGAATAGAGACCCATATACGGAGCCGGCAAAAAGCCGAGCACCGAACTGACATTGACGATCCTTCCGCCACGTTGTGCCCGCATGTGGGGAAGTACCGCGCGTATTGTGCGCAGGATGCTGAATACATTGGTGTCGAACAGCGCCTCGGCCTCGGTAACAGAGGCCTCCTCCACCGCACCGATCAGACTCGTTCCCGCATTGTTGACGAGTACATCGATACGCCCCGCGCGATCGAAGATGATCTGGACTCCGGATTGAACGGAGACATCGTCGCAAACATCCATCTCGACAAGCTCGACGCCGGAGATAGGCGTCGCTTTTGCGATGCTTCGCACGGTGCCGAACACGCGGCAACCGCGGCTGGCAAACTTCTCGGCGGCGGCGCGTCCGATACCGGATGACACACCGGTCACGACGACAACGGTAGAGTTCGACATTGCAATTTCCTTCGATACAGTGAATTGATTGTGTTTTAGCCGCGCACGTCGAGCGCATCCTGTGGCATCTGTTCGGAAGGTGATGTCCGCTCATGCCGGCCTTGTTGCGAACCTGCGGCATGGTCGGGCCTGATCCTGAACCAGATCGAATACATGGCCGGCAGGAAGACCAGAGTCAGAATCGTTCCTGCAAAAGTGCCGCCGATCAGCGTGTACGCAAGGGTTCCCCAGAACACCGAATGCGTTAGCGGAATGAACGCAAGAACCGCCGCCATGGCGGTCAGGATCACCGGGCGGGCACGCTGCACGGTGGCTTCGACAACGGCATGGAACGGATCCAGTCCGGCGTGCTCGTTCTGGTGAATCTGCTTGATCAGGATCAGCGTGTTTCGCATCAGAATCCCCGATAGCGCGATGAGGCCGACCAGCGCGTTGATGCCGAACGGCTGCCGGAAAAGAATCAGCGTCGGCACCACGCCGATCAAACCGAGCGGGCTGGTGAGGAACACCATCACCATCGCGGAGATCGAGCGCACCTGGAAGATGATGATGATGAGCGTAACCGCCAGCATGATGGGGAAGAGCGGCAACATGGCTTTCGTCGCTTTAGCCGATTCCTCGATGGAGCCCGCCTCTTCGATACGGTAGCCGGCCGGAAGCCTGGCGATGACAGGTTGAAGCTCCTTGGTGATCGCCGTCGAGACGTCCGGCGGCTGCAGGTTGTCGGCAATGTCGCCGCGTACCGTGATCGTCGGCACACGATCGCGCCAGCGCATGATCGGCTCCTCCATGCGCACGTCGACCTTGCCCACCTGCGACAGCGGAATGCGTTGCCCATTCGCGCCGGCCAGCGTGAAGTCTCCGAGCCGTGCCGGGTCGAGACGCACATCGCCGGCCGAACGTGCGACGACCTGCACGGTTCGAATATCCTCACGCACGGCGGTGACAGGCACGCCGGTAAGGAGGAATTGCAGTTGCTGCGCTACGGCGCTGGACGTCAGCCCCACCGCCTGCAAACGATCCTGCTGCAACGTGAAGTGCAGCGTGGGTGAGCGCGTACCCCAGTCAGCGTTGACCGTGCGCATCATCGGGCTGGCCTCCATGCCCCGCTCGACTTCTCCCGCAATACCGCGCAGCTTGTCAGGGTCGGGTCCGGAGATACGGTAGGCGACCGGGTATGGCGAATACGGACCGAATACGAGTTGCGTGACCCGCACGCGCGCCTCGGAGGCGAGACCGTTGGCGACTGCCTGACGCAGTCGCTGCTTCAATGCGTCGCGTTCATCCTGGCTGTCCGTGCGCACTACGATCTTGGCAAACGACGGATCGGGCAGTTCCGGTCCCATCGCCAGGTAAAAGCGGGGCGCGCCTTGCCCGACGTACGCGGTGACGATCCTGGCTTCCTTCTGCTTCGCGAGCCACGCTTCGACCTTCGTCGTGGCGGCGCTGGTTTGCGAGATCGACGTGCCATAGGGCATCTGCACTTCGACCAGCACTTCCGGACGGTCGGAGATCGGGAAAAACTGTTTTTTGACCACGCCCATGCCGAGGATGGCCAGGACGAAGAGACCCACGACCGAACCGGCGACCAGCCATTTGCGCGCGATGACGCGCGTGAGTAGCTGACGGAAACGGTTGTAGCGCGGCGTGTCGTAGATCGCGCCGTGACCGCCTTCGACCTTTTTGAAGTCGGGCAGCATCTTCACACCCAGGTAGGGCGTGAAGACCACGGCGACGACCCACGATGCGATCAGCGCAATGCCGACGATCCAGAACATGTTGCTGGTGTATTCGCCGGCCGTGGAGCGCGCGAAGCCATTGGGCATGAAGCCGACGGCGGTCACCAGCGTGCCCGCCAGCATCGGCGCGGCCGTATGGCTCCACGCGTAGGCGGAGGCGGCGATGCGGCTGTAGCCTTCCTCCATCTTCACCACCATCATTTCGATCGCGATGATGGCGTCGTCCACCAGCAGGCCGAGCGCCAGGATCAGGGACCCCAACGTGATGCGGTCAAAGTTTTTGCCGGTTGCCGCCATCACGACGAACACGACCGCGAGTGTCAGCGGTACGGCCGCGGCAACGACCAGGCCGACACGCCAGCCCATGCTGACAAAGCTCACCAGCATGACCACCAGCAGCGCGACGAAAAACTTCACCATGAACTCGTCGACCGCCGAATGAATGTTGACGGCCTGATCCGTGACCTTGGTCAGGCTCATGCCCAGCGGCAGCCCGGCGTTGATTGCGCCGACCTCGCCGTCCAGCGCCTTGCCGAGGTCGAGCCCATTCCAGCCTTCGCGCATGACGATGCCCAGCAGCAGTGCAGGTTCGCCGTCGTTGCGGATCATGAACGTCGCCGGATCTTCATAACCACGCGTAACCGTGGCAATGTCCGACAGCTTCAACGTGCGGCCCTGCGCGACGACCGGCGTGTCGCGGATTTTCTGCAGGTTGTCAAAGGCACCGTCCAGGCGAATGAACACCTCCGGACCTTTGGTCTCCACGGAGCCGGCCGGCGTCAGGGCGTTCTGACCGTTGAGCGCGGCGAACACGTCCTCGGGGCTCACGCCCAGCGTTGCCAGCCGGTCATGTGAGAGCTGGATATAGATTCGCTCCGCCTGCTCGCCAATGATGTCGACCTTCTTCACGCCCGGCACATGCAACAACCGTTGGCGCAGCGTCTCGGCATCGCGCACGAGCAGGCGCTGCGGCTCGCCCTTCGCCTTCAGCGCAAACAGCGCGAAGGTGACATCGGCATATTCGTCGTTGACCAGCGGTCCGATCACGCCTGAGGGAAGGTTGGCCGCTTCGTCGCTAATTTTTTTCCGGGCCTGGTAGAACTGCTCCTGCACTTCCGACGGCGGCGTGCTGTCGAGCAAGGTCAAGGTCGTGAAGGCCAGCCCAGGCCGTGTGTAGGTCTCGGTCCGGTCGTACCAGCGCAGCTCCTGCATGCGCTTTTCGATCTTCTCGGCGACCTGATCGTGCATTTCCTGCGCCGTGGCTCCCGGCCAGGCGGTGATGATGGTCATCACCTTGACCGTGAACGCGGGGTCTTCCGCCCGGCCCAGCTTGAAGAACGAAACGAGGCCCGCCAGCGAGATCAGGCAGACCAGGAACAGGGTAATGGAGCGCTCGCGGACAGCGAGCGCCGACAGGTTGAAACGGCCTTCGCTCACGGACGGACTCCCTCGGAAGCGACGGCGACGGCTTGACTCGTCACCCGGACCTGCTCCCCTTCGCGCAGCAGTTGCGCGCCGAGCGCGACGATCCGGTCGCCTTGCTTGATCTTGCCGGCGACGCGGGCACTATCGTCGTCAAGATGTTCGACAGTGACCGGCCGCCAGGAAACCTTTGCAGGTTCGCCGTTGATGACCCACACCCCTGGTCCCTTGCCCGCGTCGAACAGCGCGCCGATCGGCACCTGTAAGCCGCCTGGGACCGCGGAACGCGCATCCGGAATCTGGACCGTCACCGTGGCGCCCAGTGGGGCGTCGGCCAGTTCTCCTTGCAGCACATACCGCGCTTCAAAGGTCCGGGTGCGCGGATCCGCCGCCTCCGAGAGCTGGCGCAGCGTTGCCGATACGCTCGCGCCGCCGTTGCCGAACAGCGTGGCCTGGGCGACCGAACCGACGGCGGGGCGCAAGGTTTCGGGTAACTGGATCACAGCCTCGCGGCGCCCGGCGTGAGCCAGGCGCACCACAGGCTGTCCCGCGCTGACGACCTGGCCCGGCTCCGCCAGCGTTTCCATCACGACGCCATCGCCGTCCGCTACCAGCCCGGCATAACCCGTCGCATTGCGCGCGACGCCGGCGTCAGCCTCGGCCGCACTGAGCTGAGCTTTGGCGGCATCGGCCGCCGCCTTGATCTGGTCATAGGCCGATGCCGATATCGCGCCAGTGCCGCGCAGGTCGCGGTAGCGCTCTTCATCCTGCGCGGTCTGCTGCGCCCGGGCCCGCGCGGCGGTGACCGCGTCCTGCCGGGCCTGCGCGGCAAGCCTTAGATCGATGGGATCGATGCGCATCAGCGGCTGACCACGCTTGACGGTTTGCCCGGCATCCACCAGCCGCTCCAGCACCTTGCCGGAGACGCGAAATCCGAGATCGCTCTGCACGCGCGCGGCGACGGTTCCGGTAAACGAACGGGAGGCGGGGATCGCCGCCTGAGCGATGGCGGTGCGCACCAGGGGCGCTTCGGTACGCGGATCGGACGGTGCTTTTGCGCCGCAGGCGACTAGCGCAAGTGGCAGTGCACAGACGACTGTAGAGGTAGCAAGGCGACGCCGGAGCATGAAAGACCCATAGACAGAGTGATCGGGGCTTTCATTGTGGTTCTTGTGACCAAATTAGTCAATGGTCACAATGGAGAATTTCCGTCAAGGCGACAGACTGCGGAGCACAAGACTGGACAACTGCGCAGGGGCGACCTTGGTGTAATCGAAGCTGTACTGCAGTAGCAATGGGTTGAGGTAGGGGCGCATCACCAGATAGATCGCCATCGCGGTCTCATCGAGCGGCGTTTTGCGCTCGAAGTCTCCGCTCTGCCGGCCCTCTTGGAGGACGTCCTGTAGCAGCTTCTGGATGCGCTCTTCATACGAAACTACCGCCTGCCAGTTCTCCGTGGCCGCCGATGCGGCAATCTCGTAGAGCTTACGGTCCTGGAAAAAAAGCCGGAGGCTCGCTTCGGTGAACACGCTGAACATTCGCCGCAGCTTTTCTGGCGGCAGATCGGTCTGTGCGACGGCCGCCCTGACCTCGGTTTCGATCTCGTTCAGGCAGTTCGCGCAGATCATCTCGCCGATGGCCTGCTTGGACTCGAAGAACTTGTAGATGTAGGCCTTCGAAAAACCGATGGCTTTCGCGAGGTCGGAGACCGTCGTTTTCTCGTAGCCATACCGGCTGAAGTGCTCCGTAGCGGCGCCAACGATCTGATCCCGCACTTCGTGGTCTGCGGGGCCGCGCGATGGGGTGGGAGGAGTGGTGGTGTTTTTCATGGGTATAGCATACAGGAGTAGACAACTAGTGACCATTTGGTATTATAGTCACACTCGGACTTTGCGAAGACGCTCATGCTACGTGTACACATCCTTGCCGCCGTCATGGCCGCCGGCCTCTCGGCAGGCTGCGCTGTAGGCCCCGATTATGTCCGGCCCAAGGTTGCCATGCCGGACCATTTCCAGGGCCAGGCCGCGGTGGATTACCGGCAAGCGGCGGCCAGTGCCGACCTTGTTACGTGGTGGACCGGCTTCGGCGATCCGCAACTTACACGATTCGTTACGCTCGCGCTGGAACAGAACCTGGACCTTGCGCAGGCCGCCGCTCGCGTCGCTCAGGCGCGCGCGGGCCTCGGGGCGGCGACTGTCGCGTTGCTGCCCTCCGGTAACGTCAGCGGCCAGGCGGCTAGAGTCTATCAATCTGTAGAAACCCCCTTGGGGCAGGTCCTGAATTCGACGCCCAATTTCGACCGTTACGGTAACGACTATGAGGCCAATTTCAACGCGAGCTGGGAATTGGACGTGTTCGGGGGACTGCGCCGCAGCCGGGAAGCGTCACTTGCCGAATATCAGGCTTCGGAAGCTGGCGCGGCGGCCACGCGCCTGGCTGTGGCGGCGCAGACCGCCGATATCTACATCACGATTCGCGGCTTGCAGGCTCGCCTGACGGTCGCCCGACGGCAGGTGCAGACGCAGCAGAGTCTGCTTTCGACCATCAACCTCCTGTATAGCAAAGGATTGGCGGCCGACCTTCAGGTGAGCCAGGCTGAAGGTGCGCTATCGCAGGTTCAGGCATCCGTCCCGGTCCTCGAGGCGGGTCTCGATGCAGCGATGAACGCGCTGGATGTAATGCTGGGTTCACAGCCCGGCACGCATCGAGCCGAACTGGCCGACGCTGGCGACATCCCGGTCGCCCCGCGGATGGCGGACACAGGATCCCCGGGAGAGTTGCTCAGGCGCCGGCCCGACCTGATCGTGGCCGAGCGTCGCCTTGCTGCATCGAACGCGCGCATCGGCGTGGCCGTCGCCGAGTATTACCCCAAGGTGTCGCTCAGTGGACTGCTCGGCAGCGCCACCTCGGTGGCCAGCGGCAACCTGTTCAGTACCGGCGCCAATCAGGCCGCCGGCGTGCTGGGGCTGCGCTGGCGTCTGTTCGATTTCGGCCGCATCAATGCGCAGATCGAGCAGGCAAAGGGGCAGCAGGCGGAAATGCTGGCGGCGTATCGGCTCGCCGCGCTTCATGCAACCGAAGACGTCGAGAACTCATTCTCGGCACTCGTCAAGCGGGAGGAAGAGGCCACGGTACTCGCGCAGGGAGTGAACTCGCTCGGCCGGGCGCGAGCCGCCTCCTTCGCGGCCTATCAAAAAGGCGTCGTCAGCCTGATCGAAGTCTTGCAGGCCGACGACAACCTGCTGCGCGCCTCCGATGAGCGGGTGCAGGCGCAAACGGAATCCGCACGCGCAGCCGTTGCTGCCTTCAAGGCGCTCGGCGGCGGATGGCAACCTCGCGAATCCGAAGCGGTCGCCGTCAAATAGCAATCCTACGCGCCCCACGATTTGCCGGTAGCGTGGATTCTGGCCATCGTCCTTTGCTATATGAGCGCTTTGCCGCATGCCACACAAACGAACGACGCGAGCCGAAAGTCGCGAGCGAACCCGGCGGCGCTTGCTCGATGCAGGAGCGTTGAGCATCGCCGAAAAAGGGTTTGCCGCAACTAGCGTGGAGGATATCGCAGCCCAAGCCGGCTATAGCCGTGGCGCGTTCTACTCGAATTTCAGCAGCAAGAGCGATCTATTCGTCGAACTGCTCCGGCTCGATCACCAGAACATGCAAGAAAGCTTGCAGAAGCTGCGAGACGCCGCACCGTCCAGCGGAAATCTGCAAGCACAGCTCACCTTGTTGTACGCGCAGTGCTATCGCGACAACAAGAGCTGCATCATCTGGGCTGAGGCACGTTTGCATGCCATGCGTGATGCGAAATTCCGCCGACATGTGAACGCCCTATACCTGCAAAAGCACGAGATGGTCGCGTACTTCCTTGAGCAGTTATGCGAGCGCCTCAACATACGGTTGCCCGGTCCTTTCGCCGACCAGGTGCTCGGCGTTATCGCATTGATTGACGGCATCCTCTGCTTCAACATGACCACGCCCGATGATCTGTCCGACGCTTCAGCCGAAGCAGAATCGCAGTAGTGATCCGACCGCGTCGCGAGACTCCGCGCTCGACCCATTTTGTGCGAGTTGAAACGTTGAAGGCCGCTGCAGATGTCAGCAGCCATTGCGAGCAGCGATGGAGGCAACCCGCCGAGCGCCAGAACAGACTTGGTTTGCAAAGAACCACCGCCGCCTGCTGCACCGCCGTGCAAATGCAGGCTCAGTGCGCGGGACAGGAAGCTGAGGACAAACAAAACGCCCCGACGAAAAACCCGTCGGGGCGTCTTTATCAGCAGTCTCCGCCCTCACTCGCAGCGCACGCGGCCACTACGAATCAAGCGGACTCAACCCCAATCAACGCTGCGCGATCGGCTTTGCTTCACGCTGCGTGTCGCCGATGAACAGCTGACGCGGACGGCCAATCTTCTGTTCCGGATCCGCAATCATTTCGTTCCACTGCGCAATCCAGCCCACCGTACGTGCCATCGCGAAGATACACGTGAACATCGACGTCGGGATGCCCAGCGCGCGCTGCACGATGCCCGAATAGAAATCGACGTTCGGGTACAGCTTGCGCGACACGAAGTATTCGTCTTCGAGCGCGATCTTTTCCAGTGCCATGGCCAGCTTGAACAGCGGGTCGTCGTGCAGGCCCAGTTCTTCCAGCACTTCGTGGCAGGTCTCGCGCATCAGTTTCGCGCGCGGATCGTAATTCTTGTAGACGCGGTGGCCGAAGCCCATCAGCTTCACGCCCGAGTTCTTGTCCTTCACCTGCTTGATGAACTCAGGAATGTTGTCGACCGAG
This sequence comes from Paraburkholderia sp. BL17N1, assembly GCF_003634175.1. Lineage (NCBI taxonomy): Bacteria > Pseudomonadati > Pseudomonadota > Betaproteobacteria > Burkholderiales > Burkholderiaceae > Paraburkholderia > Paraburkholderia sp. BL17N1. Next base: position 1,577,126 of record NZ_RBIW01000002.1, on the reverse strand, counting down.
CCGATTTCTTCCAGCATGTTCAATGCGGCTTCGTTCGCACCGCCGTGCGCCGGGCCCCACAGACACGCGATACCCGCTGCGATACACGCGAACGGGTTCGCACCCGACGAACCGGCGAGACGCACGGTCGAGGTCGATGCATTCTGCTCGTGATCCGCGTGCAGGATCAGGATACGGTCCAGTGCACGCACCAGCACGTCGTTGACCTTGTACTCTTCGCACGGGTTCGAGAACATCATGTGCATGAAGTTCGCGCTGTACGACAGGTCGTTCTTCGGGTACGCAAACGGCTGGCCGATGCTGTACTTGTACGCCATGGCGACCAGCGTCGGCAGCTTCGCGATCATGCGAATGGCCGACACTTCACGGTGACGCGGGTTGTTGATGTCGAGCGAGTCGTGATAGAACGCCGACAGCGCGCCGACTGCTGCGACCAGAATCGCCATCGGGTGCGCGTCGCGACGGAAACCACGGAAGAAGAAGTGCATTTGCTCATGCACCATCGTGTGGTTCGTGACCGTCTTCACGAATTCGGCGTTCTGCTCCGCGTTCGGCAATTCGCCCTTCAGCAGCAGGTAGCACGTTTCGAGGAAGTCGGCGTTCTGCGCCAGATTGTCGATCGGATAACCGCGATACAGCAGTTCGCCCTTGTCGCCGTCGATGTAGGTGATCGCCGAATTGCAAGCCGCCGTCGACATGAAGCCCGGGTCGTACGTGAACTTGCCAGTCTGGCCGTACAGTTTGCGGATGTCGATCACGTCCGGGCCGAGAGTGCCCTTGTAAATCGGCATTTCAACGCTCGGCGAATTGTCGCTGAACGATAGCGTGGCTTTAACATCTGACGGGGTCATAGCACATCCTCAATCGAAGTATGGAAACAGGGTTTCGATAATTGCACGCCTGGAACAACGGACAAGCTGCGCTCAAAGCCGGCTACGCCGGTCAGGCATTCCGCAGCAGCTCCAGCACCCGGATTACATCCGGGTCGGCAAGGTCGCCTTCCGGTTCCTTGCGTACGAGCAGCAAGTCCATCAGGTCGTTATCGCTCAGCTCGAGCAGGCGCGTGAGGGCGCCCACATCTGCATCGCTGAGGTCATGCTCATATCGGCTGAAAAAACGCTCAAAGATCAGATCGTTTTCCAGCAGGCCCCGCCGCGCGCGCCAGCGAAGACGCGCGCGGCGGAGAGGGTCGGACTGATGCGATGTTGATTCCATCTCAGACAGCGCGGCGAACCATCAATTCCTTGATCTTGCCAATCGCCTTGGTCGGGTTCAGGCCCTTCGGGCAAACGTCGACACAGTTCATGATGGTATGGCAACGGAACAGACGGTACGGATCTTCCAGGTTGTCCAGCCGTTCGCCCGTCGCTTCGTCGCGGCTGTCCGCGATGAAACGGTAGGCTTGCAGCAGGCCAGCCGGGCCGACGAACTTGTCCGGATTCCACCAGAAACTCGGGCACGATGTCGAGCAGCTAGCGCACAGAATACATTCGTACAGGCCGTCGAGCTCGTCGCGCTCTTCCGGCGACTGCAGACGTTCCTTCTCCGGCGGCGGCGTGTCGTTGATCAGGTACGGCTTGATCGAATGATACTGGTTGAAGAACTGCGTCATGTCGACGATCAGGTCGCGAATGACCGGCAGTCCCGGCAGCGGACGCAGCACGATCTTTTGCGGCAGATCGTTCATGTTCTGCAGGCAGGCCAGACCGTTCTTGCCGTTGATGTTCATGGCGTCCGAACCGCACACGCCTTCGCGGCACGAACGGCGGAACGACAGCGTTTCGTCAACTGCCTTCAACTTCAGCAGCGCGTCGAGCAGCATGCGTTCGTGCGAGTCAATCTCAATCTCGTACGTTTGCATGCGCGGCGCTGCGTCCTTGTCCGGGTCGTAGCGGTAAATTTCAAATGTACGCTTTGCCATTTCTGAATTCCTTTGACTTGTGCCTTAGAAGGTCCGCGCTTTCGGCGGAACCGATTCGACCGTCAGCGGTTGCATGTGAACCGGCTTGTAGTCGAGGCGATCGCCTTCGCTGAACCACAGCGTATGGCGCAGCCAGTTTTCGTCGTCGCGATGTTCGAAGTCGTTCTGCGCGTGCGCGCCACGGCTTTCCTTACGCGCTTCGGCGGAAACCATCGTGGCGCGGGCCACTTCGATCAGGTTCGCCACTTCCAGCGCTTCCACGCGCGCCGTGTTGAACACCTTCGACTTATCTTTCAGGTGGATGCTGTCGACGCGGTCAGCTACTTCGCGGATGCGCTCGACGCCCTCGGCCAGCAACGCCGAGGTGCGGAACACGCCGGCGTGCTTCTGCATCGTGCCGCGGATGTCGTTGGCAACCGATTGCGCGTACTCGCCCGAGGACGAGCTATCGAGCTTCGCCAGACGCGACAGCGCGAAATCAGCGGCGTCGGCCGGCAGCGGCTTGTGCTCCTTGATTTCCTTCACGTGCTTGACGATGTGGTTGCCGGCTGCGCGGCCGAACACCACCAGGTCGAGCAGCGAGTTCGTGCCGAGGCGGTTCGCGCCGTGCACCGACACGCACGAGCATTCGCCCACTGCGTAGAAACCGTTGACCGGCACTTCGTGACCCTTCGACGTGCCCACGACCTGGCCATGGATGTTCGTCGGAATACCGCCCATCTGATAGTGGATGGTCGGCACGACCGGGATCGGCTCTTTAATGCAATCGACGTTCGCGAACTTCAGCGCGATTTCGCGGATCGACGGCAGACGCTTCATGATCGTCTCGGCGCCGATGTGCGACAGGTCGAGCAGCACGTGATCCTTGTTCGGACCCACGCCGCGGCCTTCCTTGATTTCCTGGTCCATCGAACGCGACACGAAGTCACGCGGCGCCAGATCCTTCAACGTAGGCGCGTAGCGTTCCATGAAACGCTCGCCGTTCGAGTTGCGCAGAATGCCGCCTTCGCCGCGCACGCCTTCGGTAATCAGCACGCCCGCGCCGGCCACGCCGGTGGGGTGGAACTGCCAGAATTCCATGTCTTGCAGTGCGATGCCCGAACGCGCCGCCATGCCCAGGCCGTCGCCGGTGTTGATGAACGCGTTGGTCGATGCCGCGAAGATCCGGCCCGCGCCGCCCGTGGCGAATAGCGTGGTCTTGCCTTCGAGAATGTAGACGTCGCCGGTTTCCATTTCCAGCGCGGTCACGCCGAGCACGTCGCCTTCGGAGTCGCGGATCAGATCCAGCGCCATCCATTCGACGAAGAACTGCGTCTTGGCCTCGACGTTTTGCTGATACAGCGTGTGCAGCAGCGCGTGACCGGTCCGGTCAGCCGCCGCGCAAGCGCGTTGCACCGGCTTTTCGCCGTAGTTCGCGGTGTGGCCGCCGAACGGGCGCTGGTAAATCGTGCCGTCCGCGTTACGGTCGAACGGCATGCCCATGTGTTCGAGTTCATAGACGGCGTTCGGTGCTTCGCGGCACATGAACTCGATCGCGTCCTGGTCGCCGAGCCAGTCGGAACCCTTGATCGTGTCGTAGAAGTGGTAGTGCCAGTTGTCTTCGCTCATGTTGCCGAGCGATGCGCCGATGCCGCCTTGAGCAGCAACCGTGTGCGAACGCGTCGGGAACACTTTGGACAGCACGCAGACCGACAGACCGGCGCGCGCGAGTTGCAGCGAAGCGCGCATCCCCGAGCCGCCTGCGCCGACGATAACCACGTCAAACTTGCGACGCGGCAGAGAATTCTTGATTGCAGCCATTCTTTTACACTCTCCAGAGAATCTGCGCAGCGTAGCCCGCCGACGCGAGCAGCCAGACGATCGTCAGCGCTTGAAGCAACAGGCGGATGCCAACGGGCTTCACGTAGTCCATCCAGATGTCGCGGATACCCACCCACGCGTGATAGAACAGCGAAAGCAGCGTGACGAACGTGGCGAGCTTCATCCATTGCGTGGCGAAGATCGAGGCCCAGCCGTCGTACGAGAAATCGCGCGCGCCGAAGAACCAGGCGAGCAGAATGACGGTGTAGACCGCCATGATCGTGGCCGTGATGCGCTGCGCCAGCCAGTCGCGCAGACCGTAATGCGCGCCGACAACAAGACGCTTCGAACCGATTCGGTTATTTGATGACATTTTTTAGAATGCTCCGAACAGTTTTGCCGCGAATGCAATGGTGAGCAACGACGACACGACGAGAACGACGATGGAGGTCGACTTGCCCTTTTCCTTCGTTACTGCGTTGTGGTTCGTGTCCATCAGCAAGTGACGGACGCCGGCGCAGAAGTGAAACAGGAAGGCCCACGCGAGAACGAGCGTGATGAGCTTGACGATGATGTTGGAGAGGAAACCTTTGAAGACTTCGAAACTGAGTTCAGAAGTGAGGCTCTGATCGAAGAGGTACAGCAGGAACGGAAGAAAAACAAAAAGCAGACCACCGCTCAAGCGGTGCAAGATCGATACTCGCCCCGCTAGCGGTAGACGGTACGCCGTCAATATCTGCCCGATACCGATGTTCCGGAATTCCGGCCTCGGTTTTTTTACGGCTTCAGCCATGCTAGACCCCTACTATGTAGTCACACTAATCCGCAATTTTAGCGCCTTTTTATATCGCGCTGCAGCGAAAACCACGACAGGTCCGTTACAGCACGCGCGATAAAGGCGCCTTCAAACAGGCGCGCGTGTGGGACGCAGCGCCCTTATTCAGCCCGATTCAGCTTAGGTCGTTCTGATAGTAATACCCGGTTGTGACATACCAACCGCGGCGCACTTCAACCGGCCGGTCCCCATATGTATAGGACACGCGCTCGACCGATAGCAGCGGAAAACCCGCGGGCACATGCAGCAGATCGGCCACGGAAGGCTCGGCCGCGACCGCGCGGATCTTCTCCGTGGCGCGGATCATGCGGGTGCCGAACTCAGTCTCGAACATCGCGTAGAGGGGACCTTTATACTCCGACAGCCGCTCGAGCGTCAGGCCGCGGAACACGGCGCCCGGCAGCCAGATTTCGTCGAGTACGGTGACCTCGCCGTCGAACTGCAGCAAGCGCTTGATCAATACGACCGGATCGGCCGGCTTCAGATCGAGTTGCCGGGCAATGTCCGCCGAAGCGCGCAGACGCCGGCATTCGAGCAGACGGCTGACGTGCGGGTGTTCCGCGCCGTCATCGGCCAGTAATCTGAGGAAGCGAAACTGGGCGCGGTCTTCATTGTGCGTCGCAACAAACGTGCCCTTGCCCTGGCGGCGCACCAGCAGGTTGTCGGCGGCAAGTTCGTCGATCGCTTTGCGCACCGTTCCCTGACTGACCTTGTATCTGGCCGCCAACTCGACTTCACTAGGAATGATTTCGCCCGGCTTCCACTCGCCGCTTTCAAGGCTCTGCGTGATCAACCCTTTGATCTGCTGATACAAAGGACTGAAAGTGGGCGACGTGGCAGTAGACGCAGCGGGTACACCCTCACCCGCCACCCCTTGGCCGCTCGGATTCGTGGTGTTCGCCGGGTTCGAATTCATGCGCGCATTTCATCATAAAGGGCTAGGCCGCGTCTAGGGTTTTCCCCGCAACAGATATGTCTTATATAAGACATAAGATAATGTTGACTTTGCCTCTGACGACTCCTACACTCCTTGTCGAGCAAGGGTTTGCGGGATTTTCGGCGGCTGTTTGATGCAGCGCCGCGACGCACCGGCGGCCACTCTGCACCATGCTGTTCCCACGCAGTTCAGGTTTCGATTTCGCCGCCATTCGCTGGTCAGACGCTTGCCGAAACGCGCTGTTTGCAGGAGCCCGCACCGTGCAGCGGCTACCCGGCGCCTCGAATTCCGCTCCCGTGCGGCAGTACAGATTCCGGCATGGCGGTCTCGCCGCAACACGCCGCTCGGCCTCGGCAGATTCCGAGGCAGTCCGCGACAGTGAATTCCGCCGTGTTTCATAACGCTTCGCTGAACGCGCATATAGAATGGCGTTTTCCCTAGCGTCTAACGCATCGTCCTGGAGATTTCTCAATGGCTAAGCCCGCAAAGCGCGTTGCCGTCACCGGCGCCGCAGGTCAAATCGCTTACTCCCTGCTGTTTCGCATCGCCAATGGCGATCTGCTCGGCAAGGATCAGCCGGTGGTCCTGCAACTGCTCGACCTGCCGCAAGCGCAAGGCGCCGTCAAAGGCGTCGTGATGGAACTGGATGATTGCGCATTCCCGCTGCTGTCGGGCGTCGTAATCACCGACGATCCCGAAGTCGCATTCAAGGATGCAGACGTGGCCCTGCTGGTCGGCGCACGTCCGCGTTCGAAAGGCATGGAGCGTAAAGACCTGCTGTCGGCTAACGCCGAAATCTTCACGGTTCAGGGCAAGGCGCTGAACAAGGTCGCGAGCCGCGACGTGAAGGTGCTGGTGGTCGGCAACCCGGCCAACACGAACGCTTACATCGCCATGAAGTCGGCGCCGGATCTGCCGAAGAAGAACTTCACCGCCATGCTGCGCCTGGACCACAACCGCGCGCTGTCGCAACTGGCCGCCAAGTCGGGCAAGCCGGTCGCGTCGATCGAAAAGCTGGCTGTGTGGGGCAACCACTCGCCGACCATGTACCCGGACTTCCGCTTTGCAACGGCAGAAGGTCAAGACCTGACCAAGCTGATAAACGACGACGAATGGAACCGCAACACGTTCATCCCGACCGTCGGCAAGCGTGGCGCAGCGATCATCGAAGCGCGCGGCCTGTCGTCGGCAGCGTCGGCGGCTAACGCGGCGATCGACCACGTGCGTGACTGGGTGCTCGGCACGAACGGCAAGTGGGTCACCATGGGTATTCCGTCGGACGGTTCGTACGGCATTCCGGAAGACATCATCTACGGTGTGCCCGTCACGTGCGAAAACGGCGAGTACAAGCGCGTCGAAGGCTTGGAAATCGACGCATTCTCGCGCGAAAAGATGGACGGCACGCTGAACGAATTGCTGGAAGAGCGCGAAGGCGTTCAACACCTGCTCGGCTAAGCGGCTGGCTGATGCAGACGAACCGGAACTCGTGAGAGAACGCCAGGCTGCCCTCGGGGGCCTGGCGCGAAGCGAAAAGTCTCGCGCGGCGCTTACAGCCGCTGCCGTGGCGGGTTCCGGTTTTTTACATGCGAACGCGGCTATTCGCATCTGATCCGAGCGCGTTTTGCGCAGTTACCGCGATGGTCCGGCAGAGCGCACCCGAATCGGATTTCTCCAAACCAAACATTACCCACGCTCCTGACGCCGAGAATGCGCGCCCTCACACCCGCCGAAGTGCTGTTTGACGGCGAAGTGCCGCCCGCCGTGCTGCCTGCCTGCGATCACTACGCCGGCAGCGAAAAGCTGATGCTGAAATCGTTGGCCTTGCAGCAGCAACTGGGCGCCGTATTCGACATCACGCTCGATTGTGAAGACGGCGCGCAGGTCGGCCGCGAAGCGGAGCACGCGGAGCTGGTCGCGTCGTTGCTGGGCAGCGAGCATGACCACTTCGGCCGCGTCGGCGTGCGGATTCACGACTTCGATCACGCGCACTGGCGCGACGACGTCCGTCTCATTCTCCGTGCCGCGAAGCGAGCGCCTGCTTACATCACCCTGCCGAAAATCCGCAACGTCCCCGATGCCGCCGAAATGGTCGCATTCATCGAGGCGACGCGGCGCGAACTCGAGATCGCGCAACCGGTGCCGGTGCAATTGCTGGTCGAAACGCACGGCGCGCTGACACGCGTGTTCGATCTGGCCGCGCTGCCGGGCGTGGAAGCGCTGAGCTTCGGCCTGATGGACTTCGTCTCCGCGCACAACGGCGCGATTCCCGATACCGCCATGCGCTCGCCCGGCCAGTTCGACCATCCGCTGGTGCGGCGCGCGAAGCTCGAAATCTCGGCTGCCTGCCATGCATACGGCAAAGTGCCTTCGCATAACGTCAGCACGGAGGTGCGCGACATGAGCGTGGTCGCCAACGACGCCGCGCGCGCCCGCAACGAGTTCGGCTATACGCGCATGTGGAGCATCCATCCGGCGCAGATCGAAGCAATCGTCGCCGCATTCGCGCCACGCGACGAAGAGATCGCCACCGCCACCGAAATCCTGCTCGCCGCGCAGTCCGCGCAGTGGGGCCCGACGCGCCATCACGACACGTTGCACGACCGCGCGAGCTATCGGTACTACTGGTCGGTGCTGCGTCGAGCGCAAGCGACGGGACGCGCCGTCCCGCAAGACGCCGCGCCGCTCTTCGCGAAAGTGGGCACTGACGTTCCAGCAGGGTCATAAGCGTGAAAGCTGCTGCGGCAATCGGCGCGGCTATTGTGAGCGGTCTATTCGCACGCCGTGAGGCAGTCGAAACAGCCCTCTGTGTGGCGCTGCACGAGACTGGCGTTGAACGCACGGGTCAATCAGAAGCATCGAGCAGGCACAAAGGAGATTGCGGGAGATGAGCGAAACGACGCAAACCGCTGGTGCACAAGGCGGCAATCAACCCCAAAGCGGCTTCAAGCCGAAGAAATCCGTCGCCCTGTCCGGCGTGACAGCGGGCAACACGGCGCTCTGCACGGTCGGCAAGACCGGCAACGACCTGCATTACCGCGGCTACGACATTCTCGATATTGCCAGCGCCTGCGAATTCGAAGAAATCGCCTATCTGCTCGTGCACGAAAAGCTGCCGACCCAGGCCGAGCTGACCGCGTACAAAACGAAGCTGAAGGCGCTGCGCGGTCTGCCCGCCAACGTCAAGGCCGCGCTCGAGTGGATCCCGGCCGCCGCGCATCCGATGGACGTGATGCGCACCGGCGTGTCGGTGCTCGGCACCGTGCTGCCGGAGAAAGACGATCACAACCTGCCGGGCGCGCGCGATATCGCTGACAAGCTGATGGCCTCGCTCGGCTCGATGCTGCTTTACTGGTATCACTACTCGCACAACGGCAAGCGCATCGAGGTGGAAACCGACGACGACTCGATCGGCGGCCACTTCCTGCATCTGCTGCACGGCGTGGAGCCGTCAAAGGCTTGGGTCGACGCGATGCATGTGTCGCTGAACCTGTACGCCGAGCACGAATTCAACGCATCGACCTTCACCGGCCGCGTGATCGCCGGCACGGGCTCGGATATCTATTCGGCCATCACCGGCGCAATCGGCGCGCTGCGCGGACCGAAGCACGGTGGCGCCAATGAAGTCGCGTTCGAGATCCAGTCGCGCTACCAGACGCCGGACGAAGCCGAAGCGGACATCAGAAAGCGCGTCGAGAACAAGGAAGTGGTGATCGGTTTCGGCCACCCGGTGTACACGATCTCCGATCCGCGCAACAAGGTCATCAAGGAAATCGCCAAAAAGCTCTCGAAGGAAGCCGGCAACAGCAAGCTGTTCAATATCGCCGAGCGGCTGGAGTCGGTGATGTGGGAGGCGAAGAAGATGTTCCCGAATCTGGACTGGTTCAGCGCGGTCTCGTATCACATGATGGGCGTGCCCACGGCAATGTTCACGCCGCTCTTCGTGATCGCGCGCACGGCCGGCTGGAGCGCGCACATCATCGAGCAGCGCGTCGACAACAAGATCATCCGTCCGAGCGCGAATTACACCGGACCTGAGAATTTGAAGTACCTGCCGCTAAATAGGAGAAAATAGCGGTCGCTGTGCGCTTTCAAAGCGCGTGCAGTTCAACCACGCGGTCGCCAGGACCGGTAGCCCGCGGAATGTTTAACTGAAACTAGATAGAAAGGTTTTCTCTATGAAAAAGCTGATGATCGCCGCCGTGATTGGCGCCCTGTCCACGACGATGCTGTCCGTCGCGACTGACGCCGCCGCGCAATCGGCGACCACCACGAAACCGGCTGCCAAGGCTACTGCAAAGCGCCCGCAACCGAAACGCCTGATCAAGCGCAAAGCGAACCCGGCCAAGGAAGCGAAGGTCGATCCGGTGCCGGATGGCGCGGAAAAGTGGTCGTGCAACGAAGGCCTGGCTTTCGAACTGAAGGGTGACATGAAGCGTGACCAGATCGTCACGGTTCACTGGGCTAACAAAAATTACAATCTGCCGCGCGAAGCGACCACCACGGGCGCCGACCGCTTCCACGACGCCGCAACCGGCATGGACCTGGTCGTGATCCCGACGAAGGCAATGTTGTTCTCGGACAAGGACAGCTCGCGTCTGGCCGACGAATGCAAGACGGCAGCCATGGCGCAAGGCGCGCCGGCTCCGACGCAATCGAACGCGATCGACAAGACCAGCAACTAAATATCGTCATCAGGAAAGCTCCCCGATGTCCGCTCCGATTTCCAACGTGCGACCCGCTCCGGACCCAGTCCTGACCGATATCGTCGACTACGTTCTGGATTATCAGATCGACAGCACGCTCGCGCTGGAAACCGCGCGTCACTGCCTGATCGATACGCTCGGCTGCGGACTCGAGGCGCTCACCTACCCGGCCTGCACCAAACTGATGGGACCGATCGTGCCGGGCACGATCGTCCCCAACGGCGCGAAGGTGCCGGGCACGTCGTTCCAGCTGGATCCCGTTCAGGCCGCCTTCAATATCGGCGCCATGATCCGCTGGCTCGACTTCAACGACACCTGGCTTGCCGCCGAATGGGGGCATCCGTCGGATAACCTCGGCGGAATTCTGGCGACGGCCGACTGGCTCTCGCGCGGCGCCATCGCAGCGGGCAAAACGCCGCTGGCGATGAAAGACGTGTTGATCGCCATGATCAAGGCGCACGAAATTCAAGGCTGTATCGCGCTCGAAAACTCCTTCAACAAGGTTGGGCTCGATCACGTATTGCTGGTGAAACTGGCGTCGACCGCGGTGGTCGGCCAGCTGATCGGCCTCACGCGCGACGAACTGATCAACGCGGTGTCGCAGGCGTTTGTCGATGGGCACGCGCTGCGCACGTATCGCCACGCGCCGAATACCGGCTCGCGCAAGTCGTGGGCGGCGGGCGACGCGACCTCACGCGCCGTGCGTCTCGCGCTGATCGCGAAGACCGGCGAGATGGGCTATCCGTCGGTGCTGACCGCGAAGACCTGGGGCTTTTACGACGTGCTCTTCAAGGGCAACGCATTCAAGTTCCAGCGTCCGTACGGTTCGTACGTGATGGAAAACGTGCTCTTCAAGATTTCTTTTCCGGCAGAATTCCATGCGCAAACGGCGGTGGAAGCCGCGATGAAGTTGCATGAGCAACTCGCCGCGGCGGGAAAGCGCGTGGAAGACATCCGCAAGATTACGATCCGCACGCACGAGGCCGCGATTCGCATCATCGATAAAAAAGGTCCGCTGAACAATCCGGCCGACCGCGATCATTGCATTCAGTACATGATCGCCGTGCCGCTGATCCACGGCCGCCTGACGGCCGCGGATTATGAAGATTCGACCGCGCAGGACGCTCGCATCGATGTGCTGCGCGCGAAAATGGAATGCGTCGAAGACGCGCAATTCACGCAGGATTACCACGATCCGGAGAAGCGTTCGATCGCCAATGCACTGACGATCGAATTCAACGACGGCTCGACATTCGACGAGGTCGTAGTCGAATACCCGATCGGTCATAAGCGTCGTCGCGAAGAAGGCATACCGTTGCTGGTCGAGAAGTTCAGGACCAACCTCGCGCGCCGCTTTCCGGTCAAGCAACAACTGGCGATTCTCGACGTGTCGCTCGATCAGGCAAGGCTCGAACCCATGCCGGTCAATGAATACGTCGATCTTTACGTCATCTAGTTATGTACTGTAGTTCCGCGATCAAACCAAGGAAAACACCATGGCCCACAACCTCCACAAAACGCTCAAGGAATTCGACAGCGGTTCCGGCAAAGGCAAGTTCTACTCCCTGCCGCAACTCGGCAAGGCGCTGAACATCAAGATCGACCGCCTGCCGGTTTCGATCCGAATCGTGCTGGAATCGGTGCTGCGTAACTACGACGGCAAGAAAATCGCCGAAGAACACATCGAGCAACTCGCCAACTGGAAGCCGACCGCAGCGCGCGTCGACGAAATCCCGTTCGTCGTGTCGCGCGTCGTGCTGCAAGACTTTACCGGCGTGCCACTGCTCGCCGACATCGCGGCAATGCGCGGTGTCGCGAAAAACATGGGCAAGAATCCGAAGTCGATCGAACCGCTGGTCCCGGTCGATCTGGTCGTCGATCACTCGGTGCAGATCGATCACTTCCGCGAAAAGAACGCGCTCGACCTGAACATGAAACTGGAATTCCAGCGCAACAACGAGCGCTATCAGTTCATGAAGTGGGGCATGCAGGCATTCGACACGTTCAAGGTCGTGCCGCCGGGCGTCGGTATCGTTCACCAGGTGAACCTGGAATACCTCGCACGCGGCGTGCACAAGAAGGCTGAAGGCGCGGACACGGTCTACTACCCGGATTCGCTGGTCGGCACGGACAGCCACACCACCATGATCAACGGCATCGGCGTGGTGGGCTGGGGCGTGGGCGGTATCGAGGCGGAAGCCGGCATGCTCGGCCAGCCGGTGTATTTCCTGACGCCGGACGTGGTCGGCGTCGAACTGAAGGGCAAGCTGCGCGAAGGCCTGACGGCGACCGACCTGGTTCTGACCGTCACCGAACTACTGCGCAAGGAAAAAGTGGTCGGCAAGTTCGTCGAATTCTTCGGCGAAGGCACGGCATCGCTGTCGCTGCCCGACCGCGCGACGATCGGCAACATGGCACCGGAGTACGGCGCGACCATGGGCTTCTTCCCGGTCGACGAAAAGACGATCGACTATTTCAAGGGCACGGGCCGCACCGACGCCGAAATCGCCGCCTTCGAAAACTATTTCAAGGCGCAAGGTCTGTTCGGTATTCCGAAGGCTGGCCAGATCGACTACACCAAGGTCGTCACGCTGGATCTCGGCACGGTGACGCCGTCGCTGGCAGGTCCGAAGCGCCCGCAAGACCGTATCGAAATCGGGCACGTGAAGTCGACCTTCAGCGACCTGTTCTCGAAGCCGGTTGCGGAAAATGGCTTCGCGAAGAAGGCGGACGATCTCGAAGCGCAATACACGACGAGCAACGGCGTCGACGTGAAGAACGGCGACATCCTGATTGCCGCGATCACGTCGTGCACGAACACCTCGAACCCGAGCGTGCTGCTGGCCGCCGGCTTGCTGGCGAAGAAGGCGGTCGAAGCCGGCCTGACGGTCGCGCCGCACATCAAGACCTCGCTGGCGCCGGGATCGCGCATCGTCACGGAATACCTGACGAAGACCGACTTGATGAAGTACCTCGACAAGCTCGGCTTCACGCTGGCCGCTTACGGTTGCACGACCTGTATCGGCAACGCGGGCGATCTGACGCCGGAACTGAACGAAGCGATCACGAAGAACGACATCGTCGCGGCAGCGGTGCTGTCGGGCAACCGTAACTTCGAAGCGCGCATTCACCCGAACATCCGCGCCAACTTCCTGGCCTCGCCGCCGCTGGTCGTCGCTTATGCGATCGCCGGCAACATTACGCGCGACCTGATGACCGAACCGGTCGGCAAGGGCAAGGGCGGCAAGGACATCTACCTGGGCGACATCTGGCCGACCAGCGAAGAAGTCAACGAACTGCTCAAGTTCGCGCTGGACGCCGACGCGTTCCGCAAGAACTACTCGGCGCTGACCAAGAAGGGCGATCTGTGGAGCAAAATCGAGGGCGAAGAAGGTCAAGTCTACGACTGGCCGAAGTCGACCTACATCGCTGAGCCGCCGTTCTTCGGCAAGGACTTCTCGATGACGCCGGCCGACAGCATCGCCGCCGTCAAGGACGCACGCGCGCTGGGCATCTTCGGGGATTCGGTCACGACCGACCACATCAGCCCCGCTGGTTCGATCAAGGAAGACTCGCCGGCCGGCAAGTGGCTGAAGGAAAACGGCGTGCAGAAGGCCGACTTCAACAGCTACGGCTCGCGTCGCGGCAACCATGACGTGATGATGCGCGGCACGTTCGCGAACGTCCGCATCAAGAACCTGATGATCCCGACGAAGGCAGACGGCTCGCGCGTGGAAGGCGGCCTGACGATTCACCAGCCGGACGGCGAACAAATGTCGATCTACGACGCAGCGATGAAGTACATCGACGCCGGCACGCCGACCGTGGTGTTCGCGGGCGAAGAGTACGGCACGGGCTCGTCGCGTGACTGGGCTGCGAAGGGTACGCAACTGCTGGGCGTGAAAGCCGTGGTCGCACGCAGCTTCGAGCGGATCCACCGTTCGAACCTGGTCGGCATGGGCGTTCTGCCGCTGCAGTTCATGGGCTCGGATAGCGTGCAATCGCTCGGCATCACCGGCGAAGAAACGTACGACATCGAAGGCCTGGGCGCTGACTTCAAGCCGCAACAGGAAGTGACGCTGGTGATCCGCGACAAGGACGGCAAGGAAAAGCGCGTGCAGGTGCTGCTGCGTATCGACACGCCGATCGAAGTCGACTACTACAAGCACGGCGGGATTCTGCCGTTCGTGCTGCGTTCGTTGCTGGCTGCTTGAGGTCTTTGCTTACCTGAGTAGTCGCTACGAGCTGTTTTGCAGGAGCTGCGTCCTGTGGAGGACGCAGCTGACTTTGAAGCCCGACCGGTGGTCGGGCTTTTTTTTCGCTGCTTACTTTTGGGCGCGGCCTGTCTGGAAGGCGTCGGGGCTGTCTGTGATGCGGCGCTGGATCATGCGGGCGTTCCAGTCGGTGTCGCTTGGCGCGGGTATGCTGGCGCGCGTCGTGATGTTTGAACGACGCTGTTGTGCCGCCCAGTCGCGTAGCGCTGCGCGCTCGGCTGCGTCGGTTACGGACGTGGGGCGTTCGGGCTGCTCAGTCCATGCGGTCCGTTCGGACTGTTTCGACGCGGAAGGCTGCGTGGCTGGGTTGGTCGCGCGGCTGAGTGCGAGACGTTTGTCGATTCGCAGTTTGCTGAGGCGTGCCATCGGCGTCTGGTAGTGGGCCGTTGCGAGTTCGATCGGCGCCATGTGCCGTATGGACACGCGGCCAGTGGGCCGAGGCTCGAGGTGTTCGACGTGCTGTGGCTTCGGCGTGCCGCGAACAGTCGTGTCACGTATCGCGTCCGGCGACTTGGGAGCGCCGGGCGCTGTCGACTTCGGCCCCGAGCTAGCGGCCGATGGCGCACTCCGCGTGGTCGTCCCGGCGAATTCGGCCGACGGTTGCGCCGGTTTAGCTTGCTCTCGCGGACGAATCGCTGTCGCACCGCTGTCCATCGACGCGACCGATTGTGTTCTTGCGCTGGCCGCGGCGGTCGTCCTGTCGGCATCATGCGTCGCACAGGTGGCCAGCAACCAGGCCAGCGCGATGCTACAGCTCGCGAAAATTGCCGCGCCGAGGACGTGATCGGAGCGGGTCGAACTCGGACGCGCTCCGCCCATCCCAAGGTAGTACCGGGCTTCGGCCAGTTGCTCCTCAAAACGATGCGAATGGTCGGGTTGCTGCGGCAGCTTGTAAAGAAAGAGAACCTTGGCGCCGGGTGGAACCAGCCCACTACTCCCTGGCGACGCCGAACGCCGCATCGCATTCTGAATCACCTGTTGCGCGGCGACGTGTGCAGCGGGTTGCGGTTCACGTCGCGCCGCGGTCCGTGCCTGACGACGCCACGAACCGAAAGGCGGCGGCAGGGCGTCGAAGGGCCGCAGACTCGGAAGCGCCAGATCGCCTTCGATCAAGGCAAGCGGTCGGTTCATTGTGAGCTGCTCCGGAAGGCGCGGGACGTGGCTTCAAGTTGCGCAACGAGGGTTCTGGCGCGCGCAGATAGCGCGTCGATTGCCCCAGCGCTCTGTTCCGGCGGCGACAAGCTCGCGCGCTGCAACGCGTCCATCAAACTATGCGCGCCGACGAGCGCCACTGCTCCGCTCAGGCGATGCAGCACACTATGGAAATGGTCGAAGTCGCCATCACGAGGTAACGCGTCGAGGCGCGCGAGGTCGTCATTCATTGCTTGACGCCAGTGGTTGATAAACGCCTTGAGGTCGACGCCCTCTTCGGACAACGCGTCCAGGAAACGCGTTTCAAAGGGCTCAAAAGGAACGCTTGATGAGCTCTCCGATGACTGCGCGACGCGGGCAAAAAAAGACACCGGTGTGTTGCCGTTAGCCATTTCTACGGATAACTCCCGTTGTTCGACGGTGAACGGCGCGTTGAAGATCGCGCGCGTTCGTCGCTCTGTCTTTGAAGACAAAAACGCAGGAATCCGCGGACGCCGAATCCAGTAGATCGCTTATCGTTTGGTTTCCTATGCACCGAGCGGAGCGAGACAGGCACACCGTTTTCATAGCCGCGAACCTACTCGACCAACCGGTGCAAAGTCGCGAACTCAATGAGTCCTGCCAACGACGTCAGGCCGAGTTTCTCCTGGATACGGCTCTTGTATGTGCTGACGGTTTTATCGCTGATAAACAGGGCGTCTCCAATCGCCTTGTTCGACATGCCTTTTGAAAGCATCTGCAAAATCACCAGCTCTTTATCAGACAGCAAACCGATTCTCGCCTCCTCGCCTCCCCGGCCATCGACGAGCGCAATACCGCCGCCGTGCTTCATCACCGGGAACACGGTGTAGCCGGCGAGCACCGCTTCGACACCGCGCATGATCTCCTTCATCTCCTGCGACTTGCCGACGAAACCGTGGACACCCGAGCGCATCGCGCGCGGCGCGAACGTGGCCGGATCTTGCCCAGACAAGACCATCAGACGGATCGGCGGATGAACGAGTTTGAGACGTGGAATCACATCGAGTCCACTAATGCGCGGAATGTCGAGATCCAGTATGGCGAGCTCCGGTGTATGGATTCGGGCCATCTCGACAGCGGTCTGGCCGTTATCGGCCTCGAGCACATTTTCAACGCCAAGCAATTGCACGAGTTGCATTTTGATGATCATGCGGAACGCAGGATGGTCGTCAATAATTAGAATAGTTGACATTTTTTCTTAATCCTTCTGAATACACAGGCTTTGCGACGTTGGTCGCTGCGTGTCTCAAACTCAAAGACGCATCGATGTGCGCGGTACGGTTGCTAGCTCTCGATCCAAAATCACTACGAGGCCGCCGCGACAAGCTCGATCTCGATGCGTCGATTCGGCGCGAGGCATCGCAGCAACACATCTCGCTGCGTTTGCCGGCAGGTCACCAGCGGATTCGCGCTGCCTCTGCCCTGTGCGGTCGTCGGCAACCTCACTCCTAGCGACTGCAGATATCGTTCGACAGTCCGCGCTCGCTGCGTCGACAAACGCAAGTTGTATGACTTGTCGCCAAGGCGGTCAGCGTAGCCGGTGATCTGCAGTTCACGCAGCGAGGGCATCTTCTTCGATCGAATTGCCACGTCGTTCAACTGTCGTTTGCCGGCGGGCAATATCGCGGCATCGTCACCGCCGTTGAAGCGGAAAAGAGAATCGGCTTTGAGCATGATCTTTCGCGACGAATTCGCAGCCGAGGTGGTCACAGGCGCACGGCCCGGCACCGGCGCGGATATCGGCGTTTGCATCTTCTGCTTGCATTGCAGCGCGGTTTCCGCCGACTGACGCAACTTGTTCTGCACATCAGGCAAGCGCTGCTCGGCGTCGGAGAAACTGCGTCGCCACGCGTCATGGCCGGCCTGCATCAGTTCCACTTCGGCACACGCGAGCGGCGGCTGAGCCTGCGGACATTGGGCAACAGTAGGATCTGATTTAATGGTATTAACGATCTTCCACAGATCGGGGCGCACCGTGGACACCGTGCGCAGCGCCGGATTGATAGCGGATAACGGCGCACCGCTCTCCAGGCTCACGGTAATCACGGCCGCCTGGCCGATCGCTTCTTCGACGAAGCCCCAGCGGTCGTTAGATTGCCGCGCCTGTTGAGCGGCATTGATCCAGCATTGTGCCTTGGCGTGAAAATAGCCGGTCTGATCGCCAGGCAAACGGTCGAGCCGCGCCTGCAGGCGCGCCAGCGCCGTGCTGCTGCTTACCGCCGGCGCATAAGTGCTGATCCATTGTGAGTTGGCAGCGCCCGCCGCTTCGTCCTGTGTAACGCCGAAACCGCTATGCAGCAAGGTGGCGTCTTCAATGCCGAGCCGGTCTCGCGCGGCGTGGTTGGCGCAACCCGTCAAAACCAGCGCGCAAACAAGCACCGTGAGGTGGTGTTTCATTAATTCCCCGCGTCGAGCGAATCTTCTTATTGAGGGCTACGAGTATGCAGAGCCGTCGATGCACAGGGAATGGGAGCAGTCTTAGATTAATGTCAAAAGGTGATTGGCTATTATGCGTTTTGGATGAAGCGCGGTCGCCCGCTCGCGTCGATACTCAAGCCTTGACTGCTCGCGCTGCATTTCTGCCACGCAGCCATTCGAGCGCCAGTAACAGGCTAGTGGAAAAAACAATCAGAATTGTTGCCAGCGCGGCGATGGTCGGGCTGATATTTTCACGAATGCCGGTAAACATCTGTCGGGGCAACGTTGTCTGATCCGCGCCCGCCAGGAATAAGGTGACGACGACTTCGTCGAATGAAGTCGCGAACGCGAACAGCGCGCCTGAAATCACGCCCGGCGCGATCACCGGCAAGGTGATGCGGAAGAACGTCTTCACCGGATTCGCGCCTAGCGACAGACTTGCCCGCACGAGGTTGTAGTTGAACCCCTGCAACGTCGCGGCCACCGTCGTCACGACAAAGGGCACGCCGAGCGACGCATGCGCGAGAATCAGGCCGATGTAGGTGTTGGCCAACCCGAGCGGCGCGAAGAACAGATACATGCCGACACCCACTACCACCACCGGCACGATCATCGGCGAAATCAGGATCGCCATGAGCAGACCCTTGCCGCGGAAGTTCGCCTTGGTCAGTCCGATTGCCGCCAACGTGCCGAGCACGGTTGCAAGCACCGTCGCCGACGGCGCGACGATAAAGCTGTTCTTAGCGGCCATGCGCCATTCATCGGATGTGATCAGATTCTGATACCAGCGCAACGACCAGCCGGGAATCGGATACACCAGAAACGTGCTCGACGAAAACGACAGCGGCACGATCGCCAGCACCGGCAAGATGAGATAGAGCAGCGTGAGCACGGCCAGCGCACGCAACGCGAAATACCACACGCGTTCGACCAAAGACGTATGCGGCGCGAACAAAGGCTTGGCAAGTTTCATCGCAATAGACTCCGTTCAGCCGAGGCTCAGTGACGAGCGCGTGAAGCGTCCGTAAATGACGTACAACACGAGCGTCGCGGCGAGCAGCAGGCCGCCGAGGGCGCACGCCATGCCCCAGTTGATCGTCACGTTCGTGAAGTACGCGACGTAGTAGCTGACCATCTGATCGTTCGGTCCGCCGAGCAAGGCCGGCGTGATGTAGTAGCCGATCGCCAGAATGAACACCAGCAAAGCGCCCGCGCCGATGCCCGGATAAGTCTGCGGCACATAGACGCGCCAGAACGCGGCGAACGGATGACTGCCGAGAGAGATGGCGGCGCGCTGATAGGTGGGCGGGATCGACTTCATCACGCTATACAGCGGCAGGATCATGAACGGCAGCAGAATGTGCGTCATCGAAATGTAGACGCCGGTGCGGTTGAACAGTAACGCCAATGGGTCATGCAGCAGCCCGCTGCCGATCAGCGCCTTGTTCACCAGCCCTTCGCTTTGCAGAATCACGATCCATGCGGCGACGCGCACGAGGATCGAGGTCCAGAACGGAATCAGCACGAGAATCATCACCAGATTTGCGCGGCGCTCGGACAGCGTCGAAATCCAGTAAGCGAGCGGATAGCCGAGCAACAACGCGAAGAGCGTCACCGCCGCGCCGATCACAAAGGTGCGGTTGAACACGGCGAGATAGATCTGTTGATCGGGATCGGTCGGAATGACGTGGCCGAACGCGTCCTGCTTGTGGTCCAGCGAAGCCAGCAGATAGAACGGCGAATATGCGCCGGAATTTTTTGCAATGGCCTGCCAGTACGCGACGTCGTTCCAGCGCTCGTCCAGTTCGGCGAATTTCGCGTGCATCTGGGCGGGCGTCAGCTGCAAGGCCTTGTTGTTGTCGTCGACGAACGGCATGGCGTGTGCGGACTTGGCGACCAGCGAACGGTAACCGGGAATCTCCACGTTCAGGCGTCGCGCAAGCGCTCCCATGCCGTCGCTGTCGGCGATCGCGGCGAGGTCGACCGCCAGCGCGGCATACGCGGTGTCGGGCGGCGGCGTCTTGCGATCCCATGCGCTCAATGAGGCCAGTGTATGCGGCAGCGCGTTGACGACCTCGGGATTTTGCGCGGCACGCGTGAGCAGCGCGCCGATCGGCACGACGAAAATAAGCAGCAGAAAAATCGCGAGCGGCGCGATCAACAACAGCGCCATCGCACGCTTCCTGGCCTCCGCCGCTTTGAGTTCGCGTTTGAGTCGGCCACTCGATTCAGGCGTGGAATCAGCAGCGATCGTCATCGTAGTCACACCCGTCTCTCCAGCTCTACATTGGAACCGCACGCACATCCATAAAAAATGCGCGCGCGTCATTGCACATCTCGAAGGCGCGACCACTCTCCCAGCCGCGCCCTCTCACGCAAGACTAATTACTTCGACGCCCACGACGAAAACCGCTGTTCCAGTTCATCGCCATGATCCGTCCAGAACGCCAGGTTCTGCAGCACTGCGTTCTTCCCATTAGCCGGCGAGTTCGGCAGATTCGCAAGCGTCTTCGGATCGAGCGCCTTGATTGCCGCGACATTCACCGGACCGTACGCGATATGGTGCGCATAGTCCTGCTGCGGCTTCGACGCAAGCGAATAAGCGATGTACTTCTCGGCCAGCGCCTTGTTCGGCGTCCCCTTCGGAATCGCCCAATAGTCGAGGTCGTAGATGCTGCCGTTCCAGACCACCTTCAGATTCTTGCCTTCCTTCTGCGCGGCGTCGATCCGGCCGTTGTAGGCGGTGGACATCACCACATCACCTGCGACCAGGAATTGCGGCGGCTGCGCGCCCGCTTCCCACCACTGGATGTTCGGCTTCAATTCGTCGAGCTTCTTGAACGCGCGGTCCTGACCTTCCTTGGTGGCGAGCACCTTGTAGACGTCCTTCGGCGGCACGCCGTCGGCCATCAACGCGAATTCGAGGTTGTAGCGCGCGCCCTTGCGCATCGCCCGCTTGCCGGGGAATTTCTTGACGTCCCAGAAATCGGCCCAGCCGGCCGGCGCCGTTTTCAGCTTGTCCGCGTTGTACGCCAGCGCCGTCGACCACACGAAGAAGCCGACGCCGCAAGTTTGCGGTGCTTCGGGAATCAGATCAGTCTTCTTGCCGATCTTCGACCAGTCGAGTTTCTCGTACAGCCCTTCATCACAGCCCCGGCCGATATCGCCCGATTCGACTTCCACCACATCCCAGTTCACATGCTTGGCTTCGACCATCGCCTTCACTTTGGCCTGCTCGCCGTTGTATTCGACAGCCGTGACTTTATTGCCGGTCTCTTTTTCGAACGGTTGGTTGAATGCAACCTTTTGCGCGTCGCCATTCGCGCCGCCGAAATTGACGACCGTCAATTCCGCTGCATTAACTTGCGCGGCGCCCAGCGCGAGCGCCACAGCACCGACAGCGATGGCGCAGCGCGATTTCCCGATCTTGCTCATGGTGTGTTGCTCTCCTTTGGTGGTGTGCTTCAATACGTTCGGTGCGACTTTGTTATGTGCTGCTTGACCTGCTCTGCCTGCGTCGAACACATTGCGTAGTCGACGCGTTCACGCCCCTGCGAATACTCGCAAATGCTCGGGTGCGAATTCGAGTGCGACCGGTGCGCCGGGCGCGAAGGTGTCGAGCACGCCGGTGCCGAGCGGCACTTTCACGAAGCACTCGTCCTGTTGCGGCAGACCACAACGCATGCGTACGTGGTCGCCGAAATAGATCAGCCCGCGCGCTTCGCCGGCGAGCGCGTTGGCGCCCGGACGTGACGACCCGTTGGCAAGCTTCATGCGCTCGGGCCGGATGCACGCGACCGCCGGCGTGCCCGCGCGCGCACCGCCAATATTGCGGCCGGTGAGGCGCGTGCCGTCGATCAGATGGAATTCGCAGTACTCGCCATCGACATTCGCGATCGTGCCGCGCAGCTTGTTGCTGTCGCCGATGAAGTTCGCCACGAACTCATTGCACGGCGATTCATACAGCCGATCCACGGTATCGAGCTGCTGCACGATGCCTTTATCGAATACGGCGACGCGATCGGACATGGTCAACGCCTCGCCCTGATCGTGCGTAACGTACACGAACGTGACGCCGAGTTTCTCGTGCAGTGATTTAAGTTCGTACTGCATGTGTTCGCGCAACTGTTTATCCAGCGCGCCGAGCGGCTCGTCCATCAGCACGAGTTTCGGCTCGAACACCAGCGCGCGGGCGAGCGCGATACGCTGCTGCTGGCCACCGGAAAGCTGCGCCGGATAGCGCTTCGCGAAGCTCTCCATGCGCACCATCTTGAGCGCGTTATTCGTGCGATGCGCGCGCTCTTCCGCCGAAATCTTGCGCACGGTCAGCGGATACGCGACGTTCTGCTCCACCGTCAGATGCGGGAACAGCGCGTAGTTCTGAAACACCATGCCGATGTTGCGCTTGTGCGGCGGCACGGTATTAAGCAGCGTGCCATCCAGCCAGATTTCACCACCGGTGGGAAATTCAAAACCCGCCAGCATCATCAGACAGGTGGTCTTGCCCGAACCGGAGGGCCCGAGCAGCGTCAGAAATTCGCCCTGGTAGATATCCAGATCGAGCTGTTTGACGACCAGCGTTTCGCCGTCATAGGTCTTGCGCACACCTCGAAAGCTGACGATCACGTCTTCGGTTTTCATCGTCCAAGTCTCCTCTGCGGTCCGGCTGGCTCCCGTGCAAAGCAGCGGGATTGCATCAATTGCGTGGCTCACTATAGACCGTTACGGTTCTACAATATGGAACCATTTCATTATTCCGGATAGAACCACTTGGACACCGTGATCTTGTCGGATTGGCTCGCCGCGCGGCTCGACCGCACGGCCGCCGAACCGGTCTACCGGCAGACCTTGCGGCTCATGCAGCAGGCCATCCTGACCGGCCAGCTGCCGCCTGGCACCAAGCTGCCCAGTTCGCGCACGCTCGCCGAAGACCTCGGCATTGCGCGCAACACGGTGCTGCACGTCTACGACCAGTTGACCGCCGAAGGCTATGTGATCTCGACCACCGGCAGCGGCACTTATGTTGCCGACACGCGCCCGGACACGGCCGCCGTGAACATGCGCAGCAAGCCGGCAATGGCGAGCGTCGACAAGGAAGACAACACACCCAGGGAAACTCCCAAGCCGCCGAAACGCGACCTCAGCGATCTGTCGACTCGCGGACGGCGTCTGATCGACAAAGCCGGCGTGTCCGCAAAACAGTGGGGCGCGTTCATGCCGGGCGTGCCCGACGTCGCGGAATTTCCGGCGCGCACATGGAGCCGCCTGCAGGCGCGCTTGTGGAAGGAAGCCAATCCCGATCTGCTTACTTACGCGCCCGGCGGCGGCTACCGGCCGTTGCGGCGAGCGTTGTCGGATTACCTGCGCGTGGCGCGCTCGGTGAATTGCACGCCGGACCAGATCATCATCACCACGGGCATTCATCAATCGATCGATCTGGCGGTGCGCCTGTTGACCGATGTCGGCGACCGCGCGTGGGTGGAAGAACCGTGCTATTGGGGCGCACGCAGCGTGCTGCAGTCATCGGGGATTACCCTCGTGCCGGTGCCGGTGGATGACGAAGGCCTCAATCCGCGCGAACAGGACTTGCAACAGCCGCCGCGGCTCGCGCTCGTCACGCCGTCGCATCAGTATCCGCTCGGCATGGTGATGAGCCTCGCGCGCCGCCGCACGCTGCTCGAATACGCGCGCCAGCACAACGTATGGATCATCGAGGACGACTACGACAGCGAGTTCCGCTACGGCAGCCGTCCGCTCGCGTCGCTGCAAGGACTCGACGAAGCCGGCCAGGTGATCTACGTCGGCAGTCTGGGGAAGATGCTGTTTCCGGGCTTGCGGATCGGCTACATGATCGCGCCCGAGCATCTGGTGGACACGTTCCGCACGGGCGTGGCCGAGTTGTATCGCGAAGGTCAGTTGATGCAGCAGGCGGTGATGACCGACTTCATCATGGACGGCCATCTCACGTCGCACGTTCGGCGCATGCGCGCGCTATACGGTGAGCGGCGGCAGATTCTGATCGATGCGATCACCGCGCGCTTCGGCAACGAACTGCCGGTGATGGGCGACGAGGCCGGCCTGCATCTGGTGCTTGGCTTGCCGGATCACGCGAACGACCGCGCGGTGACCGCCGCCGCTTACGACGCCGGCGTGATCGTGCGTCCGCTCGCGAGCTACTACAGTAGCGATACACCCGCGCGTCGCGGGCTGCTGCTCGGCTATGCGTGCGTGCCGAACGACAAGATCGGTCCCGCGTTCGACACGCTCGCGCGCGTGATCGAGCAAACCGCGCTGAAGGCGCCGACGCGCGCCGCCTGAGCGCGCGCTCACTTCAAGCCGAAGTCGACCCGCGTCGTCGCACCCTTGTCGTTGATGCCCTCGGCGTTCAGTTTCGGCGCGACGATAAACACGCGGCTGCTGTCGATCTTGCCGTCCAGATACTGCTGCACGCTCTGCGCTCTTTGCTGCGCGAGTCGGCGCAGGCTGGCGTCGTCGATCGGGGCATTGGCGGCAAGGGCGCTCTTCATCTCGTCGTCCGGCAAGCTCTTGGTCAGGCCGACAAAATTGCGCGGCTTCTTGAAGTCGGCCGACTTGTAGGCCTTGCTCAGATACTTGTCGTAGTCCTTCGGGTCGACGGTGACGGTCGACAGATCGACGCTCTCGCCGTTGCCCACCACGTCCTTGATCTTCTGCTGCTTGACGAGACGATCGACATAACCAGTGCGCAACGCGGGTTCGTCGACAGCCGGATCGACGCGGCCGATCAGGTCCATACGGATCGACGGTTTGTCGGACAGCGCC
Source organism: Paraburkholderia sp. BL17N1 (assembly GCF_003634175.1). Lineage (NCBI taxonomy): Bacteria > Pseudomonadati > Pseudomonadota > Betaproteobacteria > Burkholderiales > Burkholderiaceae > Paraburkholderia > Paraburkholderia sp. BL17N1. The sequence continues at coordinate 1,552,264 of NZ_RBIW01000002.1, read as the reverse complement.
TTCACGATCGTGTCGAGTTTCTGGGTGTCGGCGTCCGTGAGTTTCGCCGAACCGGGTTCGAACTCGACGTAGCCCAACTCCTCGCCCTTGCCGCCGAACGCGTTGGCGATCAACGAGAACGGCGCGGTCACCGCCTTCTGTAGCAGATTAAGCACGGCGTGCCAGATCAGGCCGCCAATACTGAACTCAGGATTCGACAGCGAGCCCGACACCGGCAGGTTCACGTCGATTTCGCCGCGCGAATTCTTCAGCAGCGAGATCGCGAGACGCACCGGCAATTTGGTTGCCGTATCGTTATCGACGTGATCGCCGAACGTGAGCTGGTCGATGAAGATATGGTTATTCGCGTCCAGCTGATCGTTCTCCAGCTTGTAATGCAGATCGACGTTCAGCTTGCCCTTCGTGATGGGATAACCGGCATATTTCGCCGAATACGGCGTGAGATTGGTCAGTTCGATATCGTGCGCGACCGCCGTCAGATCGAGCGCCGGCTTCGCAATCAGCGGATTGACGGTGCCGCGAATCGACAGCGGGCCATTGGCCGCCAGTTTTGCGGCGATGTCGACCGGCGCGGGCGTGGTGGATTGCGTGCCAAAGGCGCCGACTGTGCCCTGAATGTTGACCAGGTTCGCCGTGAAATTCGGCTTGATGAAGTTGTCGGTGTACGTCACGCGGCCCTGTTGCAGGACCAGTTGACCGAAGTGCAGTTTGACCGGGCTTGACGGCGGCGTGGCCGCCGTCACCGTGGCAGGTGCAGCCGATGAAGCCGGCGCGGGCGCAGCCGCGACCGCCGATGCTGGTTGCGGCGTCAACGGCACGGGGTCCGCACCGCTCTTGTCGCGCGTCAGCGATTGCGGCGCGCCGCTTTCATGCGCAACGACGTCCTTCAGGTTGAGCTTGCCCTGCGGATCGAGCAGCACGCGTCCATAGAACTTGGTGAACGTGACGCGGCCCGCGTCGACCACGGTGCCATGCTCGTCGTAATCGGCTTTCAGGTTGGACAATGCCAGCGAGCCCCATCCCGCGAACGGGTCGGAGGTCGCCTTGTCGAGCATGCGGACTTCGACGAGCGCCAGGTCGCCGTGATAATTGGCTTTCAACGACTTTGCCTGATTCAACGTCAGGTCGCCGTTCGCATTGAGCAGCGCGCTCGCGATCACCGCATTCAGCTTGCTCCCGAAGTACGGCTCGAAGGCCGCTGCGTCGAGCCGGTTGGCGTTCACCTTGACGGCCACCTTAAGCGGCGTCGCCGTGACGTCGCCCTTTACGCCAAGCGTGCCCTTCTTGTTCAGCGTGGCCTGCAAATCGATCGGCAACGGACGGCTCAGGTCGTCGCTGACGTTCTGCACCTTCAGTTGCAGCGGCGTGATGTTCAGTTTCACCGGCTGCGGCGTGGTGTTGTCGGTGAAATTGGCGGTGGCGTCCTTCAAGGTCAGTTCGCCGATCTTGTAGTGCCACGCGGGGCCTTCCGCCTGCGCCTTCTTGACCGCGTGAATCGCGGTGCGCTGCGGAGCGGCTTCGTGCTGGCCGGCAAGCGCGGCGAGGTTGATCTTGCCGTCTTTCAGACGCTGCGCATCGACCGCGAGGCCGGTCGTGTCGACGCTGGCGATCTCGGCGTTGCGCGCCGCCACATCCACCTGCCTGATCTTCACGCTACCTTGCGCGAGCGAGATCAGCGGGTCCTTGCTTTCGCGCGCCGCGACTTTCAGCGATTGCAGATTCAGTTGCGAATCGGTGACCATCACGGCTACCGGCGACTTCGACCAGTTCGCGCCGACATTGGCGGTGGCGGACAGCGCGCCGTCCGTGATCTGCGCGACGGTTGCGGTGTCGATATACGGTTGCAGCAACGGCAGCTTCAACGACTTCACATCGATCTTCGCGCTCGCCGTCTTCGCGACGAGACCGAACGCGCCGGCCACGCCGAGCGAGCCGCCCGCGTCCTTAAAATCCGTGTTTAACGTGTAGTGCGCGGGCGCGGTGGCAAGCGTCGAAAAATCGGTTAGCGTCACGGCCAGTTTTTGCAGGCCGACGTCGACGGGCCGCGAAGCCGCGTTGTCGTGAACGTTCACCGTGCCGTCATTGAGCACGAAGCGTTTGATCGACAGATCCAGCGGCGGCGCTGTCTTTTCCGCGGCACTGGAACCGGATGCGGCAAGCGGCGCGCTCGCCGCCGGTCGCGCCGCAGCGGTTTCAGACGCGGGGGCGGACGCAGACGCTGGCGCCGGCGCCGGCGCGGGCGCGAACATCTTCTCGACGCTCACCACGCCTTCTTTATCGCGCGCAAGGTTGGCGGTCGGCGCGTCGATACGGATTTCGTCGAAGTGATAGAGGCTCTTCAACGGCTCGAGCGTGGCGGCCGCCACATGCAGCGCGCGCGCCGCGAAGAACGGCGCCTTGCTCTGATCCTGCACGTCCACGTCGTTCATATCGACGGTGCCCGCCACGCGCAGCGAAGGAGCGTCGTTGGAGACCACGAAGTTGAGCTTGAGATCGGTGGACAGCTTGCCGGACTGCACGATCACCGGCAGTTTGGTCGGCACGTATGACATGAGACGCGGCACATCGAGCCCGTCGAAACGCAGCGACGCTTCCGACTCGCGCGACGCGGCAAACGGCTTGGTCCTGCCGTCGATGGCAAGCGGACTGCCGTCAATCCGCGCACGCAATAACGGCTCGACGAAGATATCGGTTTTCGACGGCAGCGTGGCGATGAACGGAATCCCAAGCTTCCATTGATCGATTACATGCGTCGCGCCGAGCAGTTTGTCGTCGAACGTGATCTGGCCATTTTCGAGCCTGATGTTCGACACGGAGAACAACGTGGGTTTGCTATCCGGCTTGGCCGGTTGCTTCGAGAATTTCTCGATCAGGTCGGTGAAATTGAAGCGCTGCGCATCGTAACGAACAATATGAAAGCGCGGCGAATCGAGCTGCACTTCGTCGATGATCGGCGCCGCGCGAAACAGCGAACTCCATGACGGCTGCACGATGAGCCGCGAGATATCGACGAAGTCGCCCGCGCCGCCGCGCTCGCCGATATGCACACGATCGGCTTCGAGCTTGAGCGTGTACGGATTGAGCGCAATGCGCCCGATGGTGGCGGGACGGTCGAGTTGTTTGCTGAGCTGTTGCTCGGCAATGTGGCGGATCAGCGGCGGCGCCGCGAAGAAGCCCAGCAGACCGAACAGTACAACGAAGATCAGCAGACCGGTGATGACACGCCGGGTGCGGCGTGACTGCGCGACATCGCGCATGGTCTGCATGGACGAGGCTAATGATGCTTTATTGAGGCTTGCCATGCTCGGTCTTGGGTAGTGCGGCGGCAAGCCCGCCGCGAAAACGAAAATCCCGCAAGCGGCAGTATAAGTCGTGAATCTTTCGTGGGATATAAATGTAAGGCGTGGCTTACACAATACTCCGCGCAATAGCGTCGCAGGTCCGCCGAGCTGATGCGGCGGACCTGCGACGTTCGATGCGTCAAGCGCTCGTTACTGAAGCGCGGCTGTCACGGTGTGGACACGGAAGCATCACTGGCGCACGACGGCGGGCGGTTGCCAACTGCCGTCGGTGGCTTGCGGCTTGGGCGCGTACAGACGCAGCACCAGTTGCAGATCGGCACGCGGCGCCGGCAGCCAATTGCCGCTCCGGCTCCGCGTGGACGACACCGTCACGTCGAGCGAGCCGTCGCGATTGCGGCGTGCGCCATTGCGATCGCCGACCGCGAGACGCGCCGGCGCGCTTTCGCCGAGCGCGCCGTCCTTCGTGTAGGCCGTGATCGACCAGAAGCCGCGCACCGGCGGCAACTGATTCGGCGCGAAGTGGATCACGTAGCGGTTTGCGCCGTTGAGCGCGCGACCGTCGCTGTCCTGCGTAACGACCGCGCGAACTTCGTCGTCTTTCGTGCCGATGCCCGGTTGCGCATAAGCGGCATAGGCGCGCATTGCGTAGTCGGGGCCGTAGTTGCCCACGGCGTCGCCGAACCAGTTCCAGCCGTTGCCGCTCAGCAAATTGGACGGTGGCGTGACGACGCGTTCGTGACCGTCGGCGAGACCGGCCGCGATGGCTTCCGGCGCCTTCGGGAGTTTGACCGGCTCGCCGGGCGTCACACCGAGGTCCGAGAGGAACTTGAGCGCGTGCGGATCCGCTGGAGTCGGCGGATTGTCAGGCAAGGCCTGCGCGAGTCGCGTGAAGAAGCCGTTGGCGTCGAGCGCCGCGACCTGCGCGGCCGGCGTGCCGGCAGCGCCCGCGGCGGCGTCGGCTGCATTGCTGCGCGGCGGCGTGATCGACGCGGACCGGCTGTCGCCCGCGTAGACGCTCAGCGGCGCGACGCGAATGGCGCGCTGCAGCTTCCGAACCGCCGTCAGGTCGCGCGTGCCGTTCGACTGGATACGCACACTCACCCACGCGTTGCGAGTCGGCACGTCGACGCGCTTCACACCTTTGGGCAAATCCCCTTGCCAACCCGGACCGACAAAGGCGATCGCCTGCGCCTTGATGCCGGCCGCGCGCGTGTCGAACTGCGAACTGGTCGACCACACCACGTTGGTCCACATGTCGAGCACGCGGGCGTCGACATAGCGGCCGTGCGAATCGGGCAGCGAAACGATCACCGGTTCGCTGCCCACGTCCAGCCAGCCGGTCGAATCGAATGTATCGAGACTTGGCTGCATTGGATTGGACGCGCCGATCGGCGGCAATGCCTGGGCGTGGCGCAGCGTATTGAGGGGCGCCTGGCCTGGATTGGTGCCGACCGCCGCATCGCGCGCGACGCCCATCAACACCAGCGGATAGCCGAATACGTACGAGTCGGCCACTTCGTCCTTGATCCAGCCCGTGGATTTTTGTGTCGCGGTGGGGGTCGACGCGCAACCGGCCAGAAATGCGAGGCCCGCGAACGATGCGCAGGTCCAGTGAATCGAAAACGATGCTCGGCGATTTTTTATCATTCGTTCAGGTGGCGGAACGTGTGGTCCTAAAGGAGACGCCGGCGTGCAACGAACCCTGTGTGCGCGGCCTCCCAAAGCCCAACGCAGACAGTCCGCGGTTCGCGATGCCGACAACATCGGGTTGTATCGTATCCTTGCCCGGCAGGCAAGCGCAAAGGCAGGATTAGCGCCGGTTCGCGCGCAAGCCGCCTTTTTGCGGTACGGTTGACGTTTTTTGTCACGTCGCCCCGGCGTCCCGCGTCTCGGGCGGCTTTTCGTCATTGCTCTTTCGCCCCCTCGTATCCGGAGCGCTTCATGTACATGCCCGCCCATTTCGAAGAGAACCGCCCGGAGGTTCTCCATCGGCTGATCGCCGAGCAGCCATTCGGCGCGCTGATCACCAACGGGCCGAACGGGCTCGATGCGAACCATGTGCCGTTCGAGTTCGAAGTCCCGTCGACGGCCGGTGAAACGCACGGCATCCTGCGCGCTCACGTCGCCCGCGCGAACCCGGTGTGGCAGGAAGCCGCCGCGAATCCGGAAGCACTCGTGATCTTCCAGGGTCCGGCCGCTTATATCTCGCCTAACTGGTATCCGAGCAAGCACGAAGCGCATCGGCAGGTGCCGACTTACAACTATATGGTGGTGCATGCCCACGGCCGCATCGCCGTGCGCGACGACGAGTCGTTCGTGCGCGGCCTGGTTGCACGTCTGACGCGCAAGATGGAAGCTGGCGAACCGGTGCCATGGAAAATGGGCGACGCGCCCGCTGACTTCATCTCGCAGATGCTCGGCGCGATCGTCGGTATCGAGATCGAGGTGACACGGCTGGTCGGCAAGTGGAAGCTCGGCCAGAACAAGGCGGCCGACGACCGCCGCGGCGCGGCCGAAACCCTGCTGGCACGCGCAAGCGACGAACAGAAGGCCATCGGCCAAGCCATGCTGAACGCGCCGCCGGCCTTCTGAGCGAGCGTTCCGGCGATGCGCGCGCGGCCTTGAAACGCGTCCCGCAATTCGTCCTTGACCTTCCCATCATGGGAAGGTCAATACTGGGTTCATGATGCGGCCGATGCCGCCACGAGCCTTGCCTACCATGACCGAACTTGCCAACTCGCAGCGCCCCGCGGACGCTGCCGCCTCTTCCGCCCGGATCGCCGAACTCGACATCGGCGGAATGACTTGCGCCTCGTGCGCGCTGCGCGTCGAGAAAGCGCTCAACAAAGTGCCGGGCGTCGCGCGGGCATCGGTGAATCTCGCCACGGAGCGAGCGCGCGTCGAGAGCGACGCCGCCGTCGATCCCGAGACGCTCGCCAACGCCGTGCGCAAGGCGGGCTACGACGCCACGCTGCCAGCCGCCACGGACACGCCTCCGCTCGTTGCCGACGCGCAGCAATCCACGCAATTGGCGATCGGCGGGATGACCTGCGCCTCGTGCGCGATGCGCGTCGAAAAAGCGCTGGCGAAAGTGCCGGGCGTGCTGGGCGCGTCGGTGAATCTGGCCACCGAAACCGCAACCGTGAGTCTGGATGGCGCGGCCGCCGCGCCGGACGCGCTGATCGCCGCCGTCAAGAAAGCGGGCTACGAAGCGAGCCTGATCGTGCCGCCGGATGCATCGGCCGCGACCGACCACGCCGACCACGTTGCGCCCGCCGACCGCAAGCGCGACCAGACCCGCCGCGAACTGGCCGCGGTGCTCGCCTCCGCGGTGCTGACGCTGCCACTCGTCGCGCCGATGCTCGGCGAATGGTTCGGCCTGCATGCGATGCTCTCGCCATGGCTGCAACTCGCGCTCGCCTCGATTGTGCAGTTCGTGTTCGGCGCACGCTTCTATCGCGCGGCCTATCGCGCCGTGCGGGCCGGCGCGGGCAACATGGACTTGCTGGTGGCGCTCGGCACGTCGGCGGCGTATGGCATCAGTGTCTACGAACTGGCGACTCATCCGGGCGACATGAATCATCTGTATTTCGAGGCGTCGGCGGTCGTGATCACGCTGGTGCGTTTCGGCAAGTGGCTCGAAGCGCGCGCCAAGCGCCAGACCACGGACGCTATCCGCGCCCTCAACGCGCTGCGTCCCGACCGTGCGCGCATTCGCGTCGGCGCAGACGAACGCGACGTGCCGCTCGCGCAAGTGGGGGTCGGCACGGTGGTGCTCGTGCGCCCCGGGGAACGCGTGCCAGTCGACGGCGCGGTGCTCGAAGGCCGCACGCATATCGACGAATCGCTGATCACCGGCGAAAGCCTGCCGGTGCCGAAGCAGGTGGCCGACGCGGTCACCGCCGGCTCGATCAACGGCGAAGGCGCGATTGCCGTGACGACCACCGCGATCGGCGCGGAAACCACGCTCGCGCGGATCATCCGCCTCGTGGAAAGTGCGCAGGCCGAGAAAGCGCCGATCCAGCGCCTCGTCGACCGCGTCAGCGAGATCTTCGTGCCGGCGATTCTGGCGATTGCCGCGCTCACGCTGGTGGGCTGGTTGATCGCAGGCGCCGGCGGCGAAACCGCGATTCTGAACGCCGTCGCCGTGCTGGTGATCGCGTGCCCATGCGCGCTCGGCCTGGCCACGCCGGCGGCGATCATGGCCGGCACCGGCGTCGCGGCGCGGCACGGCGTGTTGATCAAGGACGCCGAAGCGCTGGAAACCGCGCATCGCGTGACGATCGTCGCGTTCGATAAAACCGGCACGTTGACGCTCGGCCAGCCGTCGGTGACGGCGTTCGAGCCGATCGGCGGCATCGGCCGCGATGAAGCGCTGGCGCTTGCGGCGGCGGTGCAGCGCCATAGCGATCACCCGTTGGCGCGCGCGGTGTTGAAGGCGCATGAAGTCGCGGCGGCGCACAGCGGCGATGCGACGGCGGCTGACGCCGGCGGTGTGGTGGCAGCGAGAACTCGCGGTGCGGCGGCAGCGAGCGCCGGCGGTGCGCTGGCAACGGACATCGGCGTCGCGGCGGCGTCTGGCCAAATCCCGCCGCAGCATGCGAGCGCCGCGCGCGCGGTTGCAGGCCGTGGCGTCGAAGCGGACGTCGACGGCCGCACACTGGCGCTTGGCAGCACGCGCTGGCTCAATGAACTCGGCATCGACCTGCCGCCGGAACTCGCCGCTCGCGCTCACGAACTCGAAGGCGCAGGCAACACGGTTTCCTGGCTCATGCAGCGCGATCCGCAAGCGCCCGCGGCACTCGCCCTGATTGCTTTCGGCGACACCGTCAAACCGACCGCACGCGCCGCCGTCGAACGGCTCGCGGAAATGGGCATCAAGAGCGTGCTGCTCACCGGCGACAATCGCGGCAGCGCGGCAAGCGTGGCAAGGGCGCTCGGCATCGACGAATTCCACGCGGAGGTTCTGCCCGACGACAAGGCCCGCGTGATCCGCGACCTGAAAATCCGCAGCGCCGGCATCGTGGCGATGGCGGGCGACGGCATCAACGACGCGCCCGCGCTCGCCGCCGCCGACATCGGCAGCGCGATGGCGACGGGCACCGACGTCGCCATGCACGCGGCCGGCATTACGCTGATGCGCGGCGATCCGGCGCTCGTGGCCGACGCCATCGACATCTCGCGCAAGACGTGGCGCAAAATCCAGCAGAACCTGTTCTGGGCGTTCGTTTATAACCTGATCGGAATTCCGCTGGCCGCTTTCGGTTGGTTGAACCCGATGCTCGCCGGCGCGGCGATGGCGTTTTCGAGCGTGAGCGTCGTGACCAACGCTCTGCTGCTACGCACCTGGCGCGGCGCGCAGAATCGCTCGGCGAGCTGAGCGAACGCGCAGAGCGATGCCATGCGGGCGGCCGCGCCGATTTCGGGCGTCGTCACGGCGCTCTGTGGCTGTGCGCCTGACGCAGCGCGCAAGTCGTTCGACGCACTGAGCGGACGCAGACAGAAATACCCGGCACACGGCGGGGCCAATTTGCAGCGCCGCCACCAACGCGCTATTGCGGTGAGCCGCGCATCGAAGCGCTCCGCCGACAGCATGGCCAATTACTAAGTGCTTTCAAATCCCTAAAGAAAGCGGACGTCGCAGCCGTAAACAAGCCATCGATGCCGGGCATGCCTACGCATGGCTCGCGCGGCGCCTGTTCTCCTTTACTCGAAAGACGTCCATGGAATTTCTCTCTTTGCGCCGCGCCAGCGTCGGCGCGCGGCTCGCCATTCTTTCGTGCATGCTGGTGGCGTTGATTTTCGCCGCGTTCACGTGGGCGCTGACCCGCACCGCCGGCCAGCAGATCAGCGATCAGGTGCTCGAACGCATCGCCGATAAGGACCGCTCGATCGCCGCGATGATCAAGCTGTTCGACAAAGCCTTGTCGAACGAGGTCGATCGCTCGATGTCGCTGTTCGCGAGTTTCCTGCCCGCCGGCTACACGCTCGACGAAACCCAGAAGGTCGACATCGGCGGCGTCGCCACGCCGACCATCAAGGCGGGCGACAAAGTCCTGAACATGGATTTTTCGATCCCCGATCTGTTTCTCGAACGCAGCGGCGCGGTGGCCACGATCTTCGCGCGCAGCGGCGATGATTTCGTGCGCGTCACCACGTCGTTGAAGAAACAGGACGGCTCGCGCGCGATCGGCACGCTGCTCGACCGCAAGGCGCCGGCCTACGCGCTGCTGCTGGCAAACAAGCCCTATACGGGACTCGCCGCGCTCTTTGGCAAACGTTTGATCACGCAATACCGGCCGATCACGGACGCAAGCGGCCGCGTGATCGGCGCGCTGTTCGTCGGCGTGAACGTGGACAAGGAAATCCAGTCGGTGCAGGACGGCATTCGCAACCTGAAGATCGGCGACAGCGGTTATTACTTCGTGGTCAACGCGTCGAACGGCGCGGATCGCGGCAAGCTGATCGTGCATCCGGCCGCTGCGGGCCAAAACGCCGACAACGCGAATGCGCCGTATCAGCAAATGCTCGACATGAAGGAAGGCCAGCTCGAATACAGCTCCGCCGATGCCACCCTCGGCGAACGCGGCTCGCACGACAAGTTCGTGTCGTTCGTCACCGTGCCAGAATGGCAATGGCTGGTGGGCGGCGTCGCGCCGCGCGACGAAGTGATGGCCAACGTCATCACCACGCGCAACGAATTCCTGCTGCTCGGCTTCGTGCTGGTCGGCGTGTTCGCGGCCGTATTCCTGTTCGCCGTGCGACGCCTCGTGAGCCGCCCTCTCGACGAAGCCGCCAAGGCGTCCGAACGTTTCGCCTCGGGCGATCTGAGCGTGCGCGTCGCAAAAGGCGCGAACGCGCGCGCCGATGAAATCGGCCGCCTGATGCAGTCGATCGACGGCATCGGCGAAGGTCTCGCGCGGATCGTTTCGCAAGTGCGCAATGCATCGACGGATATGTCGCAGGGGACCGAAAAGATCGCCACCGGCAGCGGCAATATCGCTGCGCGGATCGCCACTCAGGCGAGCAGCCTCGAAGAAACGGCGGCCAGCATGGAAGAGATCACTTCGACCGTGCAGCAGAACGCCGACCACGCCGCGCAAGCCAACACGCTCGTCACGCGCGCCGCCGATGCCGCGCTCGAAGGCGGCCGCGCGGTCGAACGCGTGGTGTCGACGATGGGCGAGATCAGCCGTTCGTCGCAGAAGATCGCCGAGATCACCACCGTGATCGAGGGCATCGCGTTCCAGACCAATATCCTCGCGCTGAACGCAGCGGTGGAAGCCGCGCGTGCCGGCGAACATGGCAAGGGTTTCGCGGTGGTGGCTTCGGAAGTGCGCGCGCTGGCGCAGCGCAGCGCAGCTGCGGTGAAGGAGATCGAAAGTCTGATCGCAACGTCCACGGCAACCGTGCAAAGCGGTTTCCAGATCGCCGAAGAAGCCAGCTCGACAATGCAGGGCATTGTTCAACAGGTCGGCCAGGTGCGGGCAATCATGGGCGAAATCAGCGTCGCCTCACGCGAGCAATCGGGCGGCATCGAGCAGGTGAATCTCGCCGTCACGCAAATCGGCGAAGCCACGCAGCAGAACGCGACGATAGTCGGCGAGGCCGAACTCGCTGCAGCCGAGTTGCGCGATCAGGCCGCGCGTCTCGCGCAAGTGGTCAGCGTGTTCAAACTGGGAAGCGGGCGCGATTGAGGCAGGGTTGTCACGGCGCCGTGCTGCCTGATGCAGCGCGCACCGCCTGCCGTTGCAAGAGTGGAAATTCCTCGCTTCGTCAGAACTCCACATCCAGTTCGTCGATCTCCTCCACTTCCTGTTGCGCGTCGGCGATCCACTCCTGCATCTCGGGCAGTGCCATGATCCGCTGCCCGTACTCGACGATCTCCGGATCGAGTTTGACGTCGTAGGTCACGAAACGTGTCACGACAGGCGCGTACATCGCGTCCGCCGCAGTGCGCTCGCCGAACAGAAACGGGCCGCCGTACTGCTTCAGACAATCGCCCCAGATCGTCACGATGCGGTCGATATCCGACTGAGCCCGCGCCCACACCTTGAAGCCCGGAAAGTGCGCTTTGAGATTCATCGGCAGAGCCGAACGCAGCGAGCCGAACCCTGAGTGCATTTCGCCGCAAATCGAGCGGCAATGCGCGCGGGCGCGAATATCTTCGGGCAGCAGTTTCGCGCCCGGTTTCAGTTCATTCAGATATTCCGCGATCGCCAGCGTGTCCCAGACCTTGATGCCGTCATGAACGAGGCACGGCACCAGGATCGACGGCGAAAGCAGCAGGAGTTCGGCGCGTGCCGCAGGGTCGTCGATCGGCATCACGATCTCTTCAAAAGGCAAACCGCTAAACTTGGTCAGCAGCCAGCCGCGTAAGGACCACGACGAATAATTCTTGCTGCTGATGGTGAGCGTGGTATCCGCCATACGATTCTCCTCCAGATGAGGCGCTCGATCGGCGCCCGACGCCATGCGTGCACGTTGCCGTGCGCGCGCGCACCAAAGCGCGGCAAATTCGGCCCGTTCTCCCGACCGGCGCAAATGCTATGCCAACGTGAACGCACGGCTGCACGAGTGCGTATGCATGCATGGCACATGACTTGCCTTTATTTGGGCTCCTTCCTCTTCAGCATTCGTGCGAAGGTTATGAACCTGTTCGCATATCCCACATACCAGGCTTTCGCCGACATGATGCTGCCGATGCGGCACGGCGCGGCGCTGGTGAATCATTCGCTCGACGCCTGGCCTGCGTTCGGCGAGACCTCGCATGGACGTTCGATCCGCGCGGCCTGCGAGTTGTTGACGCTGGCCGGACTCACGCCCGTGCGGCCGCCGTTCGAGATCGACAGCGTGATATCGGAAGGCAAATCCGTGGCGGTCGTCGAGGAAATCGCGGCGCACACGCCATTCTGTTCGCTGCTGCATTTCCGCAAGGCAACGCCGCCGTCGGCGCCGCAACCGCGCGTGCTGGTGATCGCGCCGATGTCCGGCCACTTCGCGACGCTGCTGCGCGGCACCGTGCGCACGATGCTGGCCGAACACGACGTCTACATCACCGACTGGCACAACCCGCGCGACGTGCCGCTAAGCCAAGGCCGCTTCGGCTTCGACGAATTCGTGCAGCACGTGATCGATTTCACGGAAACGATCGGGCCCGGCGCGCATCTGCTCGCCGTTTGCCAGCCGACGGTCGCCGCGCTGGCCGCGGTCGCGCTCATGGCCGCCGACGATCATCCCGCGCAACCGGCGAGCATGACGCTGATGGCCGGTCCGCTCGATACGCGTATCAACCCAACGCGCGTCAACGAACTCGCCAAAAGCAAACCGCTGGAGTGGTTCGAACAGAAGCTGATCAGCGCGGTGCCATTCGGTTTTGCGGGCGCGCACCGGCGCGTGTATCCGGGCTTCATGCAGTTGACCGCGTTTATGGCGATGAACCTCAACCGGCATCTCGACTCGTTCGAGACGATGTATTACGAGCGCGCCAAAGGCGATCCGGCAAAGGCCGACACGATCCGCACGTTCTATGAAGAATACTTCGCGACGATGGATCTCACGGCCGACTTTTATCTGGAAACCGTCGATACGGTTTTTCAGCGGCATGCACTGCCGTTGCATGCGCTTGAAGTGAAAGGGCGTCTCGTCGAACCATCGAAGATTCGCCGCACCGCGTTGCTTACCGTGGAAGGCGAGAAGGACGATATTTGCGCCGTCGGTCAAACGCTGGCTGCGCAGGACATGTGCGACAAGTTGCGGCCGTATTTGAAGACGCATCACGTGCAGACCGGCGTGGGACATTACGGCGTGTTCAACGGACACCGCTGGGAGCGGCACATTTATCCGCGCGTGCGCGCCGTGATCTACGACAACGAACCGCGCGCCGTGCTGGTGAGTTCGCGCGCGCGCACGATCCAGCCGGTGCCGGCCGCGACGGCGGCAGAAGTCACTCCAGCGGCGCCGGCGGCAACGGCGGTGGTCGATGTGGAAGTGGATGCGACGACGACGAACGCTGCGAACGGAACTAGCGCCACGTCAAGTGCGAGTCCGGCGGCGGCCATCAAGCCGCAAGCGTCACGCACTCCGCGCAGGCGGCCGCCGGCGGCGCAATGAGTTGCTGTTCGGACGCGCGCGGCGGCGGCCCGCTTGCTTGCGTAGTACCCGCTATTCAAGCGCGCAGCCGCCTTCTACATTCGCTAAGCCGCAACGCTCTTCCACGGCGTCACGGTCGGCACGTCGCACGGCCCTTCGACTTCGATCGATTTGAAATCGGCCGGCGAGACGATTTCGATGTACTCCATATCTTCCGAGTAGTCGAACAGATAGTGGACGATGCCAGGCGCCTGATGCACGCAATCGCCGGCGGCGACGAGCGTCTCCTTGTCGCCGTACATGAAGCGCGCCCAGCCCTTCAGCATGATCACAATGTGGAAATCGGCCTCATGACGGTGCCAGCCGGTGCCTTGCTCTGGTGCGTGGTTCGCCTTGACGAGTTGCGCGAGCACCTTGCCGCCGGTCGCCTGCGCGATGCCTAAATCACGGTAGAGAAAAAAGTCGCGTAAGCCCTGATCCTCATAGGACGTGTCTTGCGGACGGACATGACTGAATTGCGTGGCGAATTCGGTGGACATGATCGCGCTCCTCGCGAGTGAGCCGGCAGTTGAAAACGACGCGTTGGAGCGTCGGTTGCAAGCATCAAGCGCGCCAGTGCGCGGGCGCTGCATTTTGCTTTTGCGCGTTTTCGGAGGCGATGCCATGAATGTCGCGCCATCTGGCGTGGCGCGACGTGGTTTTGAGCGCTGTGCTGTCTATGCCGTCGGGCGGAACATCTGGAACATGTCGCCGATTTCCGCGTAGTCGGCGCGATAGCCGGCACGCATGATCGGCTGCGCGGCGTGGGTGTCGAACAGGCCGTCTTTCAGATACGCCTCGTTGATATGCACGCCGACCACTTGCCCGAGCGACAGATAGTTGTCCATCGGCTTACCGTCGAGCGTATGCAGCCGCACCACTTGCAGCAGCTTGCATTCGAGCGCAGCCGGCGATTCCGCGACGTGCGGCACGGCCACGTTGCGGCCCGGCGCGGGCGTGAGGCCCGCGAGTTCGAATTCGTCGACGTGCGGCGCAACGGGCGCCGACGAGCGGTTCATCTGCTCGGCGAGCGGTTTGGTGGCCAGATTCCAGACGAATTCGCCGGTGGCTTCGATGTTGGTGACGCTGTCTTTATGGCCTTCGCTGGAGAAACCGATGATCGCCGGAAAGCTGGCGAACGCGCCGAAGAAACTATAGGGCGCGAGGTTCAAGGTGCCCGCGATGTCGCGCGAAGAAATCCAGCCGATCAGACGCGGCGCGACGATGGCTTTGAACGGATCGTGCGGGAGGCCATGGCCGGTGGCGGGATCGTAGAAGTAGTGGGGCATGGAAATTGGGCCTTGCGGATGGGGCGAGACGGCAGTTATACCGCAGAGCGGCGCAGGCTGCTGGGCGGGTCTTAAGTGCGAGGCATCTCGTAACGCCTCGCTCTTAAGACTCGCCCTTTCGCGTCAATCAACCTCGGCTAATCACACGCTTGCGCCCTTGCTTCACCTGCTCCAGATGCGCATCGTCCCAGTCATGGAAACCCGCGCCGCTGCGCACGCCGACACGCCCTGCTTCGACGTGCTCATGCAACAGGTCGAGCACGTCTTCGTCCTTGGCCAGTTCCGGCATCAGATGGGAAGCGATGTCGAGGAAGGTGTCGAGGCCGCCCATGTCCGCGCCTTCGAGCGGTCCGACGATCCCCCAGCGGCGACCCAGCGACGCCTTCATCACGCGATCGATCACGTCCGGCGTCGCCGCGCCCGAGCGCACGATATGCAACGCCTCGCGCAGCACCGCGAACTGCAACCGGTTGCCGACGAAACCCGGAATCGCCTTCGCCAGTACAACGGGCTCCATGCCGATCGCACTCATCAACGCAGCCGTCTGCTGCGTCACTTCGGGCGCGGTTGCCGTTCCCGGCACGACTTCGACGAGCGGAATCATGTGCGGCGGATTCCAGAAGTGCGCGATCACGAAACGGTCTTTCGCCTGCAACGGAGCGGCGAGTTGATCGGGATGAAAACCGCTGGTGTTGCTCGCGAGAATCGCGTCGCCGGCCAGCAACTGGGTCAGCGCCGCATACAGGCGATGCTTCAGTTCGAGGACTTCGGGAATCGCTTCAATCACGAATTGCGCCGATGCCATCACGTCGAGTGCGGCATGCGTTTCGATACGCGCCAGCGCCGCCTGTTTGGCCGCCGGGTCGATGCGGCCGGCGTCGATCAACTCGTCGAGCACCGCCTCCGCCTTCGGCGCGACGCTCGCGAGCCGTGTCGGATCGACGTCGTGAACGACCGTCCTGTGGCCATGCAACGCGCTTTGCGTCGCAATGCCGACCCCCATCAACCCCGTACCCACTACGCCGATCACTGCGTTGTCCAAGCCGCTCTCCTGGTGCCGTCGATAAAGCGTTCAAGCATAGCGCAGCAAGCCGATTCGTAAGTCCGAACGTGACAAAGCCGGTCTTCCGCGAGGAAAGACCGGCTTTGCGGACTTCAGGCCGACGCCGCGTCGTGCGGCGCCGTCACGCGCGAATTAGTAGCGCGGGGGCGGACGATGGTCGTCGCGGTGATGCGGATCGTAGTCGTGCGGATGATGGCGCATCCAGTCGTCGTGCGCCCAATAGCGATGGCCGTCATAGTAACGATCGCCGTGCCAGCCGATATTGATCGACACGCCCACCGGCATCATGTGCGGGTGACCGTAGACCGCCGGTCCCGGGCCGTTTTCGACAACCACTCGTTCTTGAGCAAATGCGCTGCCGGCCGCGAGCAATGCGCCGCCTGCCAGCAAGGTTGCGATGATTGAACGCGATGTCTTGTTCAAGGTTTTCATAGTGACCTCCCATCAAAGTTTTGTATCAAGCCAGCGTCCGTGCTCGGATCGACCTGGACCTGCATTTTCAGGTTTGCACCAGACGCCGTACGCTTGAGACCAACTTTAGCGGCGCAAACCTCATGAAGACGTGAGCACTTGTAAGCGCACATTTCATAGAAAGGGACCGATGCCCAAAGCGCATTTTGCCCGTCCCGCCCGGTGTACAAAGCCATGCGCTATGACTGGGCCACGCGGGTCCGGCGGCCATCTTTTCAGGCGCCGTTACATTCATTTCGGCCAGGAAATATTCGGAGACAAGCCCTGAAGGGCGAAAGCGAGCCTGAAAAACAAAAAGCCACGGTACGCGTTTCGCGAACTGTGGCTCCAACACTGATGCAATGCGCACCCGAAGTGCGCGCCCGTACGCGGTTGCTCCGCGCTAGGGCCGGTACCGCTTTGCTCTTAGTCGCTCAGCTTGACGCCGAACAACGTACCTTGTGCTTTACGGACGCGTTGTGCTTCGCGGCTACGCGCTTCGTACGAGTAGTCCGAATCCAGCGGCAGATGGGGCGACGCAAAGAGGTCGCTGACCTTTTGGAACAATGCAAAAATGAAGCTCATGGCGACTCCCGGTTAGTTACTGCATTTGCTAGGGTTTTCCCTTAAGAAGAAGTATAGGGTTTTCCCTAGGCAAAAGCTAGTGCAATGCAGCAATTTTTCGATGTGGTGGGTTGTCGCAGGGTATTTTTCACATGTTGCGTTGCATCATGACAACGTCCCTGTTTTTGATTTCCAGGGTCGAAAGGGGCTGGGGTGCTGCAGTGGGTTCAACGCCGGCTCTTTTACTGGGCACCAACGTTGGACTCGCCGCGGCCTTGCGCGGGGTGATCGTGGCCGCGTCAATGGCGCCTGGCGCTGACTGTCCGGACTTGTCAGCGTCGCGCTTTCCACGGACACGATTAGCCCTCGCAGCGTCCGCGCCGAATTGTCTTGCGACTTCACGCAGCGATCGTTGCTGAAAAATCGGGCTGCGGGCGCCGGACAGCACCCAGCGATAGAAAAGTCGATCACCGCGACCGGCTTGTCGCCGGCGCGGCGCTTACTGAGTGTCAGTGCGGGCTAACCGCTTTCTGCTTGTGTCCATGCTGCGCTCGCCTTGCGCGCCTCGCATGCGTCGGCGTGGCGGCGGCTTGCTGGGGCGCCGTGAGCGTTGCCGCAGCCACATCGGAAGCGGCATTGGTGGCGGCAGCGGTCGCCATCGCCACGTGCTTGTCGAGCAAACTGGCCATGGCTGCCTGCTGGTTCTGCATCATCTGCTCGATGCGCTGCTGCTGGGCGCTCGTCTCACGCGTGAGGCGCATCAGCAGCACGGTTTGCGTGATGCCGATCGCGACCGTCACCAGCAACGCACCGACCACGATCGACAGCATCCATTTCATGCGCCGCGAATGATCGGTCGCGGCGTGGCGCTGATCGGCGATCACGCCATAAAGGGCGTCGACGGTATCGGCAAATGCGGTTGCCCGCGCGCGATCGAGTTCCGGCGCGGCGCGCAGCGCAGCCGCGGCCGCTTCGGCACGCCGGGCTTCCCGCCAAGGCGTGGCGAACGCCGCGTTAGCCTGTGCGGACGCCGAGGAATCCATCGACGTCTCCGACGCCGTGCTGTCCGGCGCGGCGATCGCAGCTTCCGTCGGCGCCCTATGCTGGTTCGGCACCGCGCCCGGCTTCAACCCCTCAGCAGCAGCGTCCGGCTGTGCCGACCCAGGTTCGTCCGCTGTGCCCGTCACGTTGGCCGCGACCGCGGCTTGTTCTTGTGAAACAGATGCCGATGCCGAAGCTGCACCAGAAGCCGAAGCCGCCTTGCCAAAAGTCGCCGCGAACCGTTGCGTCGCCTTGACACCGCCATCGGTCGACGCCGCCGTCACACCAGCCATCGCATCCGGCTCGGCCGCGTGGCGCAGCGCGGTCACGCTGCGCGCCACGGTCGCTGCCGCCATCGCCGGGGTAAGCGGCGCCGATGCGTCGCGCGCTGGTGTCGTCGAGTTGTCCTCTGCAGACGCGGCCGTGTCCGCTGCCGGCTTCGCATCGCCCAAAGCCAGTTCGCCGGCGGGAGAAGCCGCCACCACCAAAGGCTCGATTTCGAGCCCGCTTAACAGCGCGTTGACCGGCACCGGTTGGTCGTCGTCGGGCTTAGCAGCGCGTGGCGCGCGGCGCGTAGCCCGTGCGTCCACCAACGCGTTGTCGCCGCCATCGATCGCGCCGACTGCGGCCAACACCACATCAGGTAATTCGAAGCCATGCAGCGTGCCTTGCCGGATATCGATATTCATCGCTTCCAGCGTCGCGCGGGTGGGATCGTCAGGGAACAGGTCGAGCGTGCTGTCGTCGCGGGAGGCGTCGCTCAGTTGCGCGAGGCGTTGTGCCGAGCGCGCGGCGCGCGCCAGCTTGTTTTCAGTTTCGGTCGGGACGGTGGCCTGGCGGCGCTTCTTCGAAGCGACGCGCTGAGGCCGGGACTGCGTGGATGCTACGGAATCTGCCATAGAGAAAAAAGCGGTCGTCGCCGGAAAGCGGGCGCCGAGCACCGCTCGTCAATGCCGTTGGAATTTTTCGAGAGCGCATTGTCGCATGGCCGCCCGCGCCCGCCGAAGCCATTCGGCGATGATTTTCCGTTTCAGGAAGTCACGTCGTCCTGCCGGAACTGCTTGACGCCATGCAAGTGCCGCAAGCGCGCGGCGGCCACCATCAGGCGTGCGATGAGTTCGAGATTCCCGAGCAATGCTCTCCCTCCTCAGCGGTAATTATCTGAAGTAGTCTCCGCATCGGTGACGCAGTGCCAGTGCGAGCCGTTTGCTTTATGCTAAGCCGCACATCGCCAGGCATGTCGCGCGGGCCGGTCGCACGACCGGTCGCCATCCTGATTTTGCGGCTGTCCGTTTGCAAAACAGGTAGCATCCAGGCTCGCTGGCAGGTTCGCCGGGAACCGCGCCGCGCTGAAGCTCAGGCCACGGGAGCAACAAATACGTCCGCCGCCGCTTCGCTTCAAAATACCCTGTTCGCCCCATTTTGACTATGCAGAGCATGAACCCACCCGCCGCTTCCACCCTCGCACTCGCCGCCAATCTGCGCGATCACTTCACAGGCGTGGTGCTGCCGATCTGGCGCGGCCCGGGTTTCAATACCGCACTGAAGCTGCCCTACGAAGCCGTCAGCGCCGAAGGTCATCAGCCGCTGCCCACCGAGCGCTATCGGGCCATGGCCTGCGCGCGGCAGTTGTTCGTGTTCTCGCAAGCAGGCGACGCAGCCCATGCGCAGGTGCTGTTCGACGCGTTGACGCATACCTTTCAGGACACGCGCGACGGTGGATGGTTCTACAGCGTCGATGCGCAAGGCGCACCGCTCGACACCGCCAAGGACCTGTACACGCACGCGTTCGTGGTGTTTGCCTGCGCAGAGTATGCGCGGCGCTCCGGCAATCGCGACGCGCTGGAAATCGTGCATCGCACGTCCGCGCTGATCCAGTCGAACTTCGCCGCCGAGGACGATCTGTTCAACGCCGCGCTGAACGCGGATTTCTCCAGCGTGACGGGCACGCCGATCCAGAACCCTTTGATGCACCTGACCGAAGCCTGGCTAGCCGCTCGCGAAGCCACGCACGACAACGCTTTCGACGCCGCGCTGCGGCGCCTCGCCGGCGCGGTCGCGCAGCGCTTCGTGCATGCGCCGACGGGCTGCATCGCCGAATTGCCGATCGGCACGGACGACAACCGTCTGGAACCGGGGCACCAGTTCGAATGGTTCTGGCTGGTGAAACAGGCGGGCGCCGTGTTCGAAGGCTCGGGTCTCGCCGAAGCCATGCCGCGCGCATTCAGCTTCGCGCAACAATATGGCGTGGATCGGGAAACCGGCGGCGTGTACGCCTCGCTCGACGAAACCGGCCGGATCAAAGACGCGACCCAGCGGATCTGGGCCCAAACCGAATATCTGCGCGCGCTGGCGAGCCATGGCGAACCGGCGGCGCGCGCCGCGCTGCCCCGGCAAATCGAACTGTTCCAGCAACGGTTCCTGCGTCCGCAGGGCTGGTTCGAATGCAAAACGCCGGCAGGTGAAGTGGCGCGCACCGATATGCCGTCGACCACGCCCTATCACCTCGCTACCGCCTATGAGGCGCTGCCGGCGTGAATGCCGCCGGCCAGGCCACACGACGGTCGAGCATCAGAGACTCTGCTAGCCATTCGTCAGGCCATGGCAAAGAAACCTGCTGAACCTTGGTATCGACCACCGCCTGTGGACGAAATCTGCCCGCTCTGCGGGCGGCCGATCCCGGCGAGCCAGCGCGACTTGCATCACTGGGTGCCGAAAACAAAAGGCGGCAAGGAAGTCGCCGCCCTACACCGCATTTGCCACCGTCAGCTCCACGCGCTGTTCACGGAAGCCGAACTGGCGCAGCGCTATTCGACGGTCGAGGCGCTCCTCGGCGACGAGGCGATACGCACCTTCGTGCGCTGGGTTCGCAGCAAGCCGAATGATTTCTACGAGCGCACGCGCCGCAGTGGGCGCAAAAACTGAGCGTCGAACGGACCGATCGAAGCCGGCTGAGCGCCGGCCGCGATCTCGCGACGGGACGCGGGCACGAAGGCCGACCGCCCGGTCGATCAGTACTCTTCGCGCTGCCAGGGGCTCCAGTCGCTGTCGGCTGATTTAAAACGCATATAAGTTGCGCTGTGGCCGGTGGGGGTGTCCGACGTGTCGCCGTGCGGCTTCTGATCGGTGACGTGGAGGGCGAAAGCCTGGCGGTCTTCGGTATCAACCGTGATACGGCCGACCGGGTCCAAGATGCCTTCCTGAGGTGATTTAGACTCCAATATCGCCAGATAGGGGGTCAAACGACTCCAGAACGAGGTAAGTTCTTCTTGCAAATAATGTGTCAATGTTTTTCCTGGAAGAGTAATACGAGCAGTTTACCCTACCTGCGGGAACAGCCTTCCAACTGCTTTCCAGGCCTCAAAAAGACCGGGGCGGGGGAATACCCGAATACTGGTTGGTTGGCGTCCGTCATTAAGACGTGATACAACTCCTACTTCGCGCTCGATCTCGTGTTGAGAAATAGCGGTCGCGAATGCAACACACAACATTTACTGGATTAAAAATGGCAACAGGTACTGTGAAGTGGTTTAACGATGCAAAGGGCTTTGGCTTCATCACGCCGGACGACGGCGGCGAAGACCTGTTCGCGCACTTTTCGGAAGTTCAAGGCAGCGGCTTCAAGTCCCTGCAGGAAAACCAAAAGGTGACGTTTGAAGTTAAGCAAGGCCCGAAGGGCAAGCAAGCTGCGAACATCCAGCCGGCCTAAGTACCGTCAGGTACGTTGAGGCACCCTTAGGCGCTTGCGTCTAATGCAAAATGGCCCGCTTCGGCGGGCCATTTTCTTCGTCTGACGATTTCCTTTTAAGCCCGTTCGCGGTCTAGATCGCGCGCATACCGGCTAACGAAAAATCGGCCGATTGCCCTTGCGCTTCGTTGATTTGTTGCATCCGCAACACAGTTTCAGAAATTTCGAAGACGGAAACAGCCTGTTTCAATTGCTGAGTCTGCTGATGCAGCGAAGCCGCCGCCGCTGCAGCCTCTTCGACGAGCGCCGCGTTCTGCTGCGTCATCTCATCCATCTGCACGACCGCCTGATTCACCTGCTCGATGCCGGTGCTCTGCTCGAGCGACGACGCGCTGATCTCCGCCATCATCTGCGTGACGCGCGAAATCGAGGCGGACACGTTGCTCATCGCCGCGCCCGCGTGCTCGACCAGCGTCGAACCGCCCTGAATCTCGGCGACCGATTCGCTGATCAGCGTTTTGATTTCCTTCGCCGATTGCGCGCTGCGCTGCGCGAGGCCGCGCACTTCGCCCGCCACCACGGCGAAGCCGCGCCCTTGCTCGCCCGCGCGCGCCGCTTCGACGGCCGCATTCAGGGCGAGGATGTTGGTCTGGAAGGCAATGCCGTCGATCACCGAAATGATCTCGGCGATCTTGTCTGAGCTCTGCGCAATGCCGCGCATCTTGTCGACCACCTCGTTGACCACTTCGCTGCCGCGCGAGGTCGCCTCCAGCGCGGTCTCGGCGAGCGCGTTGGCCTCACGCGCGTGCTCGGCGTTCTGGCGCACGGTAGCCGTCAGTTCCTCCATGCTCGATGCGGTTTCTTCAAGCGACGCCGCCTGGTTTTCGGTGCGCGCCGACAGATCGGCGTTGCCGGTCGCGATTTCGTCGGCGCCGAGGTGGATGGAGTCCGCGGATTCGCGCACGGTCTGCACCGTGCGCGCCACGCTCGCCTGCATTTTCGCGAGGCCCGAGAACAGCCGGCCGATTTCATTGGTGCCGCGTGCGGCGATCGGTTGGTCGAGACGGCCGTGTGCGATCCGGTCGAAGTGACGGCCCGCTTCTTCCAACGGCGCCACCACGCCGCGCCGCAGCGCCGCGTACACGGCGAACGTGCCGGCTACCAGCGCCAGCAGGATCACGATGCTGACGGCACGGAAGGTCGCCATGCGCGTGTCGATCGAATCGAGCGATGCGCGGCTTGCCGTGTTGCCGAACTGCACGAAGTTATGCAACTCGCCGAGGTACGCGTCCTGGAACGATTGCGTCGGCTGATCGAGGAAGGCCTGGATGTTGTTCGAGTCGAGAAACTGCACCAGCTCTGCGAGCGCGTCGTGCAGCTTTTTGTAGCGCTCGGCGAGCGCGGCGGCACGGGCGCCGTTTTCATCGCCGGTCTTCGGCGCGCTCATGAAGGCCGCGAACGACTGGTCGGCGGCCGTCAACTGTTCACGGGCGTGCTGCACGATATCAGCCGGCTCGGAGCCGCCGCGCACCATGCGCGTTCCGGCGCGCGAAAGGTTGATGCGCGCGTCCATCAAATGCTGGGTCGTTTCGTTGACCGCGTCCACCTGCTTCAGAGCAATGTTCGACAGATCGCCCACGTCGTCATGCGTACGCGTGAGCGACCAGAATCCCAAACCTATCGTGACAAGCTGGAAAACGCAAAACGCGGCCAGAACACACAACAGGCCGGATGCGACCTTGATCTTGCTGAACATCGTGAATACCTGAAGACAAAGAATGACGGGAGCTACATCAGGGTTAACGGCATAAGCGCGCCGCGCTTGAGGCCAATTCCATCAAAGATCGCCTTACGCCCCCTTTTCATCGGTCAACGTCAGCATTGCAATCAATTCGCGCAACAATGCGCCGCACGAATTGCCGATTCACCTTGACGCGGTGCATGCGCGCTTCCTAGAGTGGGTAGGGACTGCACGACGCAGGCCAGTGCAGATTGCCACCGCGGGCCACGCCCGAAGGAATCACAATGACCGACCTCCTCGACCGGGCGCGCGGCGCACTGCATGCCCAGCCGTTCAGCATGCTGTTAGGCGCCGAGTTGATGCAGACAAGCACCAGCGAACTCACGCTGAGCCTGCCGATCCGCGACGAGTTGCGGCAGCAGCACGGCTTCGTGCATGGCGGCGTCATCAGCTATCTCGCCGACAACGCGCTGACCTTCGCGGGCGCGCTGCTGCTCGGGCCGAAGGTCGTGACCGGGGAATACAAGATCAATTACCTGCGGCCGGCCATCAACGGCACGCTGATCGCGCGCGCGAAGGTCGTCTACGCGGGCCAGCATCAGGCGACCTGCCAATGCAACGTGTATGTGATGGAAGGCAACCGCGAAAAGCTGATTGCCGTCGCACAAGGCACGGTCAACCGGATCAGCGAGAACGGCGAACACGAACACGCGGGCTGACGTCACGGCACCTGGATGAACCACCTTTAGCGCCGCCTTCGGGGTGCTTGTCCATGCGTTGTCATTTAGCTAATATGCGAAACGTTATCGACTGATGGCTCCGTTCCACACGCACCGCTTCATGACAGACGAACTTACCCGCATCAACGCGCTCGCCAACGCAAGCCGCCTCGCCGTCATGCGCTGGCTGAAAGAGCCGACGCGGCATTTCCCGTATCAGGACCACGCCGATATCGAAACGGTCGGCGTGTGCTGCACGTTCATCACGGACAAGCTCGGTATTGCGCCTGCCACCACCACGCGTCACATGCGCATTCTCGCCGATGCGGGACTCGTGCGTGCGCAGCGCATCGGCAAGTTCACGTACTACAAGCGCATCGACGCCGAGTTGCAGAAGCTCGGCCGCGACCTCGCCAATCTCTAGGCGCGTGGCCTTCTTGAGGCTGCCGCGCCATCACGTTATCGATACTTGAAGGCCTCCTATGAACGAACTCGCTCTGATTGCCGACGCCGACCGACGCGCGCACGCTTACCTCGCCGGTATCGGCAAGCGCCGGGTGTTTCCCGACGCAACCGCGCTCGCGCAACTCGCCGCCTTCGACGAAGCCTTCCCGCAGCACGGCCACGCGCCCGCCGACGTGCTGCGTCTGCTCGACGAAAGTGGTTCGCCCGGCACGGTCGCGTCGAACGATCCGCGCTATTACGGCTTCGTGATCGGCGCGGTGCTGCCGGCCGCGGCGGCGGCCGAGCGTCTGATGGGCGCGTGGGATCAATGCGCGTCGACTTTCGACAACTCGCCCGTCGCGGCCACGTTGGAGAAAATCGCGGCGCGCTGGGTGCTCGACGCGCTGGATCTGCCGCGCGAATCCGCGATCGGCTTCGGCACCAGCGCGACGGCGTGCACGCTCGTTTGCATCGCGGCGGCGCGGCGCGCGCTGCTTGCGCGCAAGCGCTGGGATTTCGACAACGATGGCCTGGACGGCGCGCCGCCGGTGCGCGTCGTGATCTCCGAAATGGCGCACATCACCGTCAAGAAGGCGTTGCGCGTGCTCGGCTTCGGCATGAAGCGCGTGATCAGCGCGCCCGTGGACGAGCACGGCCGCATCGATCCCGCGCAGCTACCGCCGCTCGACGACATGACGATCTTCTGCGTGCAAGCGGGCGAGGTGAACACCGGAGAGTTCGATCCGTTCGCGGCAGTGATTCCGCGCGCCAAAGCCGCCGGCGCCTGGGTACATGTGGATGGCGCGTTCGGTCTGTGGGCGCGGGCATCGTCGAAACGGGCGCTGACCGATGGCATCGACGGCGCCGACAGTTGGACCACCGACGGCCACAAGTGGCTCAACACGCCCTACGACGGCGCCATGGCGATCTGCCGCGACGCGCAGGCACTTTCATCGGCGATGAACAGCGACGCGGTCTACCTGACCGGCGCGCACGACGCGCAGAAGAACGTGAACCTGGAGTTCTCGCGCCGTGCGCGTGGCATTCCGATCTGGGCGGCGCTGCGCTCGCTCGGACGCAGCGGCGTGCAGGAGATGGTGGACCGGCATTGCGCGCAGGCTGCGCGGATCGCCGAAGGTTTGCGTGGTGCCGGCTTCGAGGTGCTGAACCGCGTGGTGCTGAACCAGGTGCTGGTGCGTGCGAAGACCGACGCGCAGACGGTCGCGATTCGCGAAGCGGCGCAGGCGTCGGGCGAAACGTGGTTCGGTCAGACTGTCTGGCAAGGCCGGCCGGCGTTTCGCATCAGCGTGTCGTCGTGGCGCACTGAGGATACACACGTCGATCAGTTGGTGGCGCTGCTCGCAAGACTGCTGGCCGAACACGGCGATTGAGCAGCGTGCCGAAAACGAGTGCGGCGATGGTTAGGCCGCGCCGCACGCGCGACTGCGAATAGAGAGAGACGCGCGTAAGCGGCAGCGGCGCACACAAAAAAGCGGCTCCTGCTTGCTGGTGCAGGAACCGCTTTTCTTCATGCCCCGCGAAGCCCGCAGGCGCGAATCACTCCGCTGCGTACGTCTTCTGCGTTTGCTCGCCCAGACCTTCGATACCCAGGCGAATCGTCTGACCCGGCTTGAGAAACACCGGATTCGGCTTCACGCCCATGCCGACGCCCGGCGGCGTGCCGGTCGAAATCACGTCGCCCGGTTGCAGGCTCATGCACTGCGACACGTACGACACCAGTTTCGCGACGCCGAACACCATCGTCTTCGTGCTGCCGTTCTGATAGCGGTGGCCATCCACTTCGAGCCACAAGCTCAGGTTCTGCGGATCGGCGACTTCGTCACGCGTGACGACCCACGGACCGATGGGGCCGAACGTGTCGAAACCCTTGCCCTTGTCCCACGTGCCGCCCTTTTCGATCTGCCATTCGCGTTCCGACACGTCGTTGATTACGCAGTATCCGGCAACGTAATCAAGCGCGTTGGCTTCGTCAATATATTTCGCCGGCTTGCCGATCACCACGCCCAGTTCGACTTCCCAATCGGTTTTCTTCGAGCCGCGCGGAATTTCAACGTCGTCGTTCGGGCCGCTGATCGCGCTCGTCCACTTGTTGAAGATGACCGGTTCGGCGGGCACCGGCAGATTCGATTCGGCCGCGTGATCCGCGTAATTCAAGCCGATGCAGATGAACTTGCCGATCTTGCCGACGCACGGACCCATGCGCGGATTGCCTTCGACCAGCGGCAGCGAAGCCGGATCGAGCGCGCGCAGTTTGGCGAGACCTTCGTCGGTCAGCGCGGCGCCGTCGATATCGGCGACCACTTTCGACAGATCACGAATCTTGCCTTGCGCGTCGAGCAAGCCCGGCTTTTCCTGACCTTTCGGCCCATAACGAAGCAGTTTCATCCTGGCACTTCCTTTCAGTGGTGTTCGGTTCGTGGTTCAGCGTACGTGAGCGCCTAAGCCGGCGTGGTCAGTTCGACCACCCGCCGTCGATCACATGCGCGTGGCCCGTAGTAAACGACGACTCGTCGGACCCGAGGTACAGCGCCAACGCGGCGATCTCTTCCGGCTTGCCGATGCGGCCCATCGGCTGGCGCGCGACAAAGGCCGCCTGCACGGCGTCCAGCGTCGCGCCTTGCGCCTGAGCCTGCGCGACGATCCGCTGTTCGAGCGACGGCGAAGCCACCGTGCCCGGGCAGATCGCGTTACAGCGTACACCACGCGTGATGAAGTCCGCAGCAACGGACTTGGTCAGCCCGATCACCGCGGCCTTGGAGGCGCTATACGCGAAGCGGTTAGGCACGCCCTTCACGCTCGACGCGGCCGACGACATGTTGATGATCGAGCCGCCGCCGTGCTCCAGCATGGCCGGCAGGAACGCGCGGATCATGCGGTACATCGCCTTCGCGTTCAGGTCGAAGGCGAAGTCCCAATCCTCTTCGCTGCATTCGAGAATATTGCCCGCATGCACGAAGCCAGCGCAGTTGAACAGCACGTCGATCGCGCCGACTTCGGCGGCCAGCGCCTTGATCGCCGCGTCGTCGCGCACATCGAGCTTGCGCGCCTCGACCGGCTTGCCGGCGAGTCCGTCGATGCGGATATCCGTGGCGATCACACGCGCGCCTTCGCGTGCGAAGAGTTCGGCGGTGGCGAGTCCGATGCCTTGTCCTGCCGCCGTGATCAAGGCCGTCTTGCCGGCCAGTCTTTGTGTCATCTACGACTCCAGTTGAATGAGCTGTTGCTTGTCTCTTCCAGAAATCACAATCGATAAAACGCGGCGGCATTGCCGCCGAAAACCGCTTCGCGCTCGCCGTCGCTCAAGGACGCGAGCAAGGTGTTCGCCACCGAATTCCAGAGCAGATAATCGCCGTTCAGATCGAGCACCGGCCAGTCGCTGCCCCACATCAAACGTGTCGGACCGAATGACTTCAGCAGATGCTCGACGTACGGGTGCAGCGTTTCTTCGGTCCAGCCCGGCGATGCTTCGGTGACCAGGCCCGACAGCTTGCAATGCATCTGCGGCAGTTGCGCGAGCCGCGTGATTGCGTCGGCCCAGCTTTGGTAGCCCGCGCGTCCGTACCGGATCGGCGGCTTCGCACCATGATCGACGACGATGCGCAGCGCCGGAAAACGCTTGGCGAAAGTTTCGAACGGCTCGACGTGGCGCGCGTAAATGAGCGCGTCGAACGCGAGGTCGTGCGCGATCAGCGCTTCGATGGCCGGCGCGAGATCGGGGTTCGCGATCCACGTGTCGTCGGGCAGATCTTGCAGCATCGGCCGCACGCCCTTGAACTTCGGCTCATGCGCCAGCGCTTCGATCACCTGCGGCGCGGTGGGCAGCAACAACGGCACCCAGCCGACCACGCCGGCAATCGACGGCTCATGGCGCGCCAGGTCCAGCAAATAACGCGTCTCGTCGATGGTCGGCGCCGCCTGCACCGCCACCGTCCGTTCGATGCCCGCGCGTTCGCGCAACGGCTTGAGATCCTCCGGGCCAAACGTCCGGTACAGGATTTTCAGTTCCGGCGTGAGCCACTCGTAATCGCCACGAGCGGGATTCCAGTAATGCTGGTGGGCATCGATATGCATCGTCAACTCAATCCTCCGGCGCGGGCGCGCGGCTGTCGAGCAAGCCTTCATCACGTAACGCGGACCACAAGGCCGCGGGGATCGGCTTCTCGAACGACGCGGCGTTCTCGCGCAATTCATCGGCACTGCGCGCGCCGGTCAACACCGTGGCGACCGCCGGATGCGCATACGGAAACTGCAAGGCGGCGGCTGCCAGCGGCACGCCGTGCGCACGGCACACCGCCTCCAGCCGCGCGACGCGCTCGATCACTTCGGGCGGCGCCTCGCCGTAATTGAACTTCAGATCACCTTCGACACCGCGCGCCAGAATGCCCGAGTTGAACGCGCCGCCTAACAGGATGCTGACGCCACGTTTTTCACAAGCGGGCAACAGGTCGTCGAGCGTGGTCTGTTCGAGGAGCGTATAACGGCCCGCGAGCAACGCGCAATCGATATCGAACTCGGCCATCGCATCGAGTATCGCCGCGCCTTCGTTGACGCCGAGTCCGACGGCCTTGATCGCGCCAGAAGAGCGCAACGTGTCCAGCGCGCGAAAACCGCCGCCTTCTGTCAGTTGCCGCCAGTAATGGGGATGGTTGTCGCCGTGCGTGACACGGCCGATATCGTGCACCAGCAGAATGTCGATATCGACAATGCCGAGGCGCTGCTGGCTATCTTCGAGCGAACGCAGAATGCCGTCGTGGGTGTAGTCGTAGATTGCTTCGAATGGGAGCGGGTTTTGCCAGCCTTCCTTGTCGTCGAAAGGCGTGGCGCGCGGCACGAAACGGCGGCCGACTTTGGTGGACAGCAGATATTCGCCGCGCGGATAGCGCCGCAACACGTCACCCAGACGATGCTCGGCCTTCGTGTTGCCGTAATGCGGCGCGGTGTCGAAATAGCGCACGCCGGCGTTCCAGGCGGCGGCAATGGTGGCGTGAGCTTCCTCGTCGGACAGATCGCGGTACAAGCCGCCGAGCGGCGCCGTGCCGAGTCCCAAACCGGTCACCTGCAGCGGCCCGCGGCCGATGCGGCGCCGTTGCCCGATCTTCGATCCGGTCGTTGCGGTCATTGAACGCGTCTCCAATTTGTCGTGTTTTACCATGCATGGGCGAGGTTTGCCCACGGCGCGTGCGGCCTGCCGCTAGCCATGACCGCGAATGAGCCGCTCTGCGCGGCTCGGCGCTCAGTGCGGCTCGATCGCGACCACGCGATGCTGCGCTGCGGCGCTCGACGGCAAGCAAGCCGGTCCGACCGGTTCGAACGTCTTGTACGTCAGAATGAATTCCTGATGACCAAGCGTCTCCGACTTCGAAGCCGCACCGCGCGAGACCGCCACTGTCTGCTGGAACACTTCGCGGCCTACTTCGTCGAGCGTGCCGCGGCCTTCGAGAATGCGGCCTGCATCGACATCCATGTCGCCGGAGAGATTGCGATACGTCGCGGGATTCGCGCAGACCTTGATCACCGGCGAGATCGCCGAGCCGACCACCGAACCGCGCCCCGTGGTGAACAGAATCACATGCGCACCGCAGGCGATCAGCTCGCCGATCTCCGCGTTATCGCTGATGTTGGGGAAACCGAAGCGCGGCTCGCCGTCCGGCACCACGTCGAGCAGATACAGTCCGCCCGTTGGCGGAATATCGCCCGGCTTGATGATGCCGACAATCGGCGACGCTCCGCTTTTCGCATACGCGCCCAGCGATTTCTCTTCCTGCGTGGTGAGGCCGCCGTCCGCGTTGCCGACCGCGAAACTGCCGTGGCCGAGAATTGAGTAATAGCGGGCCGCCTTCGCGACGCAAGCGACGATTTCGTCGCCGAGCGCCGGGCGCGCAGCGCGCGTCTTCATATGGAATTCGCAGCCCACCAGCTCGCCGGTTTCCTCGAAGATGCAGGTCGCGCCCGCGTCGATCAGATGATCGAACGCGCGGCCCACCGCTGGATTCGCCGTGATGCCGCTGGTGCCGTCCGAGCCGCCGCAGATTGTGCCGATCACCAGTTCGCTCAGTGCCATCGGCACTTTCTGCTGCGCGGCGAGTTGCTGGCGCGCGCCGCGAATCCAGTCGACGCCGTATTGAATCGTGCTGCGCGTGCCGCCCTTTTCCTGGATCGTCAGCACTTCGACGGGACGGCCGCTCGCGCGCACCACGTCCACCAGATAGTGCTTGTTCATGCTCTCGCAACCCAACGACACGAATAGCACCGCGCCCACGTTGGGATGCGTGGCGAGCCGCTCGAGCATCTTTTCCGCATAGCCGTTCGGATAGCAGCCCGGAAAGCCTATCAGGTGCACAGGCGGTTCGCGTTCGGCGGATGGATCGTCGAAGGCGTCGAGCGGTTCGCGAAACTGCGTAACGATCTCGCGCGCGACGTGATGCGCGCACTCGACCAGATACGCCACCGCGACCACATTGCGGATGCCCTTGCGGCCATCGCGGCGCAGATAACCCTCAAGCGCGGGCTGCTGCGCGGCGACAGGCGGAGATGCTACGGAAGTGTCAGTCATGATCGTTCCAGCGCGGCGCAAGGCCACTTCGTTGTGCGCACATCAGTGATGGACGAATTCGTGGCCCGCGTCGTGCGTATACGTCGGCAGGTAATCGCTTTCGAGGTTGTGCGTATGCAGATGCGCACCGCGCGCCACGGCTTCTGTCACGTGACCGATCACCGCGCCGTAGCGCAGCACCTTGTCGTCCTTTGCGAGTTCATGGCGCGCCACCTTGTGACCGAGTTCGATGGTTTTGGTGAGCGTCACGCGCTCGCCTTCGATCTCGACCTGCGTGCCGCCGTCCAGACGCGCCGCCGCGATCAGGCAGTTGTCGGCTGGACTGAGCAGGATCAGGCGCGAGTCGGTTTGCAATGGCAACGGGCGGCTGGTCAAATGAGTTCTCCAAGGTGCATGTGCATCAGTTCTGCCCTTCGCCGCTCGCAACGCGCGCCACCATCAGCGAGCCCAGAATGATCGCGCCGTAAATCGCCTGAATCCAGAAAGACGGCACCTGGGCTAACGTCAGCAGGTTCTGCACGACGCCGAGCAGCAGCACGCCGGTGAGCGCGCCGAACATGGTGCCCTTGCCGCCGTCGAGCGAAATGCCGCCGATCACCGCCGCCGCGAACACCGTGAAGATCATGCCGTTGCCCTGGTTTGCATTGATCGCGCCGACATAGCCGGTCACGATCAGACCGCCCACCGAGGCAAGTATGCTCCCGAGCACGAATACGCCCCACGTGATGCGCTCCACGCGAATCCCCGCCGCGCGGGCCGCTTCCGGATTGCCGCCGATCGCGTACAACGCACGGCCCAGCCGGTGGTAGCGCAGCATGAAGGCCGCGATCGCGAATGCCACCGCCGCGAGCCACACGGACAAAGGCAAGCCGAGCACGATCGTGGTGGCGAGCGCGAAGAACGACGGCGGCATATCGAACAGCGTGCCGCCCTTGGTCGCACCGACCAGCATGCCGCGCAACACGATCAGCATGGCCAGCGTGACGATGAACGCATTGAGCCGCAAACGCACCACGAGAAAGCCGTTGATGAAGCCGATCACCGCGCCCACCGCCACGATGGCGAGCAAACCGGCCGCCGCCGGCCATTGCATGCCGAAGCCCGCGGACGCCGCCGGCATCACCAGCATCGCGCCCACGGCGGGCGCAATACCGACCGTCGATTCGAGCGACAAGTCGAACTTGCCGGTCAGCACGATCAGCGATTCGGCGAGCACGACGAGCGCCAACGCCGCCGACGCGCCCAGCACGCTGATGAGATTCGCCTTCGTCAGAAAGCTCGGGCTAACAAACGCGCCGATCACGATCAACAAAGCAAGCGCGGGCAACAACGCCAGTTCACGCAGCCGTGCGAGTTCGGAGCGCGCGCGTTTGCCTCGCGACGCCGGCGCGGCCATCTGCGGCTGAGCCTGACCTTGCACGGTGCCGAAAGTGGGACTGGGCACACTATTCTTCATGAAGACTGACTCCTTCGACGGATGCGATCAGGTCGTGGTCCTGCCAACCCGCGGGAAATTCGGCCGCGACACGGCCACGGAACATGACCAGCACGCGGTCACAGGTGCGCAGATCGTCGAGTTCGCCGGACACGACCAGCACGGCCTTGCCCTCTTCGCGCACGCGATCCACGACGGAGAGCAACGCTTCCTTCGATTTCACGTCGACGCCCGCGGTGGGATCGATCAGCACGAGCACATTGGGGTTGGTGGCGAGCGCGCGCGCCATCACGACCTTCTGCTGATTGCCGCCGGACAGACCCGAGACGACATGCTCCGGACCTTGCGCGACGATGCCGAGCGCCTCGATCATCTTCTGGCCGAAGGCGTTCTTTTTCGCGGGCGGCGCGATGCCGAATTTGCCGAGCAGACGCGCGATCGTCATGGACGCGTTTTCCGCCACCGATTGCGTGAGCACCAGCCCTTCGTGATGCCGATCCTTCGGCACACAGCCTATGCCATGCGCGAGTGCCGCGGGCACATCGCCGGGCGGCAAGATTGCGCCGTCGACGCTGATCGTGCCGCGCTTGGGCGCGCGCAGGCCCGCAATCGCTTCGGCCACGCTCGTGCGGCCGCTGCTCGTCGCGCCGGTCAAGCCGACGACTTCGCCGCGCTTCACCGTGAACGACACACCTTCGTAATCGGCGCCGGCCAGTTCCTTGAGTTCCAGCGCGACCGCCGTATCGGCGGGCAACGCGGCGCGCGCTGCAGCGTCGGCGACGGCGAGACCGCCGCGTTCGCCGGTCATCGCTTCGATCAGCTGCTCGCGCGGCAACGCGGACACCGGCGCGCTGACGATATGCCGCGCATCGCGCAGCACCGTTACGGCTTGGCAGATTTCATAGACTTCCTGAAGATGATGCGAGATGAAGAGAAACGTCACGCCTTCGCGCTGCAACTCGCTGATACGCCGGAACAGACGCTTGATCTCGTCGCCGTCGAGTTGCGCAGTCGGTTCGTCGAGAATGATGAAGCGCGCGCCGTACGACAGCGCGCGCGCGATCTCTACCAGTTGCCGCGCTTCCACCGACAGATCGCCGGCGCGGGCATCTTCCCGCACGTCGATCTTCCAGTGATCGAGCAACGCGCGCGCGTCGCGCCGCATGGCTTGCCAATCGATCAGGCCGCCGCGCAACGGCTGCCGGTTGATGAACAGATTCTCCGCCACGCTCAGATCACGGATGATCGTCGAATGTTGATAGACGCATGCCACGCGCTCGCGCCATGCGTCGCGATCCGCGATCGATGGCGCGGCCGCGCCGCTGAAACGCACCTCGCCGGTGTCGGGCTTGCGCAGGCCGGTGAGAATCGACACCAGCGTCGATTTACCCGCGCCGTTGCGCCCGACGAGCGCATGCGACTCGCCGGGCATGACGCGAATGCTCACGTCGTTCAGCGCGGCCGTCGAGCCGAAGCGTCTGGTGACCTCGAGCGCTTCGACGACGGGCACGGAGGACGTGAGTTCGCTCATTTGACCGTTCATTTAACGGTGTTACCCCACAAGGCTTTGTCGTCGACGTTCGATTTCGTCACGAGCGGTGCGGGCAATTGGTCTTCCAGAATGCCCGGCGCCAACTGGATGATGTTGCTGCCGTGATCGGTCGGACCTGGCTTGAAGGTCTGACCTGCCAACGCCGCCTTGATATAGAACAGGCCGTATTTCGCGTACGAGTCGGCGGGCTGCGACACGGTCGCGTCGATATCGCCGCGGCGGATCGCGTCGAACTCTTGAGGAATGCCGTCGTTGCTGACGATCACGACATGCTTCGCATTGCCGGCGGGAAACAGCATCTGCTTGCGACGCAAGGTTTGCAGTGTCGGCGACAGATAGACGCCGCCTGCCTGCATGTAGATGGCTTTCACGTCGGGATTCGCGGTCAGCAGACTGTCGAGTGCGGTGGCGGCGACGTCGCCCTTCCAGGCCGCGGGGATTTCCAATACCGACACGCCGGGATAACCCTTCATGCAAGAGCGGAACGCTTCAGACCGATCGCGTCCGTTGACCGATGCCAGGTCGCCCATGATCTGCACGACCTTGCCCGACTTCACGTGATCGCCAATGTATTTGCACGCCTTCTCGCCGTACGCGTGATTGTCCGCGCGCACGACCATCGCGACCTTGCCCTGCGTCGGCGCGACGTCTACGGCGACCACCGGCACGTTCTTCGCCGCAGCGGCGTCGAGCGCGCGGCTGATCGCCGCCGAATCCAGCGGGCCGACCACGATACCCTTCGCACCGAGGTTCAGCAGGTTGTTCATGTCCGTGATCTGCTGGACCGGATCGCCGTTCGAATTGACCGGCGCGAGGATGTCGAGACCGCTCTCCTTCGCGTACTTGGGCAGATAGTTGTTGTACGACTGCCAGAACGGCGAGGTCAGCAGCGGCAGACCGAGGCCGATCTTGCCGGCCTCGGCGGCTTGCGCGGCACCCGTCGCGCCAAGGCCGGCGAGGCACGCAGCGGCTGCCGCGACGGAGAACGAAGTGCGGAACAAACGGCGGGCCGTGAGCGGCCCTTTCGCGAACGACATGGTTGTCTCCAGATATGCGTTGTGGGAACTGCGTGAACCGGGTCTGAGGCCGGCACTTCGTCCTGCGCTCTTTTTATTCGGGTCTTGTCGAGTCTTGGCGACGTTCATTCACCAATGAACGTATTATTCATATATGGACTTTTCGAAGTCAAGGAATATAGACTGCAGGGACCGTCCGTATTTTCCCTGGACGTGCGCCATCTCCGCGAGATTCGTCCCGCACGTACACTCACGCGCCACATAATGAGAACAGCCCAAGGAACCTCCCTCACGATGGACGCAGACGACAAAGACGACGCCGACCGCTACCGCGCCCCGGCGCTCGACAAAGGCCTCGACATCCTCGAACTGCTCGCCGAGCAGAAGGAAGGACTCACGCGTGCCGAAATCACCAAGCTGCTCGGACGCAACGCGAGCGAGATGTATCGCATGCTCGAACGGCTGGTCGCGCGCCAGTACGTGGTGCGCTCGGCGGGGGGAGACCGCTATTCGCTCAGCCTCAAGCTGTACGCGCTCGCGCACCGTCATCCGCCGATGAACCGTCTGATCTCCGAAGCGCTGCCGCTCATGCAGCGCTTTGCCGATGCTGCCGAACAATCGTGTCATCTCGTGGTGTACGACCGCGGCAATCTACTGGTGATCGCGCAAGTGGATGGTCCGGGTACGTGGGGCATGTCGGTGCGGCTCGGTTCGCGCGTCGGCCTGATCGACACCGGTTCCGGGCGCGTGATGCTCGCGTTTCAAAGCATCGAGCAGCGCGAACAGATGCTGGCCGAACACACGAAGGTAAAGGGCGAGGTCACGATCGATCGTGACGCGCTCGAACAGGCTTGCGAGCGGATTCGCGCAGCGGGTTTTTCGCAGAAGGACAGCCAGCAGACGTTCGGCGTGACGGACCTCACGTTTCCGATCCAGGGTCCATCCGGCCAGGCGATCGCGGTGCTTACCTGTCCGTATTTGCGGCGCATCGACGAGTATGTCGCCCCGACGCTCGAAGCCGCCACCGTGCTGTTGCGCGAGACGGTACAGGCACTGTCGATGTTTCACGAGAACGCCGCCTAGCGCGTGATGCGGCTGGTCGAACCCGCGCGGCCGTCCGTCGAAAATCGGCCGCTCGCACACATGGTTTAGAATGGCGACCCTCTCAAAAATCACGCCGCATGGGTTCGCTCATGCGCGCTCATCGATAAGCAATGGCGAAACTTCTGACCGATTCCGAATTCCAGCGTTTTTCCGAACTCCAGCAGAAGCAGTCGAGCTTCACGATCACGCCCGAAGAAGCCGACGAACTGCGCGACATCGTCGCTCATGCGCAAAAGCGCCGCGACGATCGCGCGGCGGCGATGCAAAGCATCGAGACGTTCATTCAGCAATTCGACATCAGCCCGGACGAGCTGTTTTCGCCGGAGCAGATCGGCGAAGCCGCGCGCACGTACGGCCTGATTCCGGCCGCGAAGAAAGAGCGCGTGCTGCCGCCGCAATTCACGTTCAACGGCAAGCCGTATCAGTGGACGACGCGCGCGCTGCCGGACGATATTCGAGTGCCGTTGTTCGATGCGTTCAAGGCGGGTGAATCGGTGAAGTCGTTTATCGCGACGCCGAAGGATGCGAGTCGTTGTGCGGCGACGATTGCGCGTTTGGAGCGCGAGACCGGGGCGGTTTATGGCGATGCGTGGTTGGAGGAGTTGGCGGTGACGCGGTCGCAGGTCGATGAGGCGGCGGCGAAGCTGGCGGCCTGAGGTTTCTCCGGTTCTTCTCGCGGCGCGAGGCCTTCAGCGGCTCTCGTCGCTTTGATCACCGCCTCGAACGCATTGGATGCGGTGATCGTTCAACTCAGCACTTTGGGCACGCCGCCTAAGCGCTTGCCTCTGCCACCTCATCCAGCGCCATCCTGAACCCCACCACACCCGGATCCTCCGTCCGCGTGATCGTAAAACCGCTGGCTTTGGCGAGCCCGATCATCGGGGCATTCTCGCGCAGCGCCTCGCCGACCAGCCAATGAATGCCGCGCGCTCGCGCATATTTGATGATCCGGTCCATCAGCAATTGCCCAAGGCGCCGGCCTTTCTGATCCGAGCGCACCGCCACCGCGAATTCGGCGGTTTCGTTGTCGGGGTCGGCGACAGCACGCACCACGCCCAACGTCCGCGTGAAACCTTCGTCGCTCTGCACGGTGGCGATCAGCGCCATTTCGCGGTCGTAGTCGATCTGCGTCATGCGCGCCAGCTGCGAATGGTCGAAGCTGCCCACGGCGCCAAAAAATCGCAAGCGCAAATCCTCGGGCGTCATTGCTTCGACGAAGTCATGATGCGCGGCCTCGTCTTCCGGACGGATGGGCCGGACTGTCACTCGCACTCCTTGCCAGTCCAGCGTTTCTTCGAAACGGCGCGGATACGGCACGATCGCGAGGCGGCTGCGTGTCGGCGCAAGGTTCAGCGTGGGCTCCACAATCATCACGTGATCGCGGTACACCCTGAGCGTCAGCGTGAGACCGACAAGCTCCTTGACGTCGCACACGGCTTGCGAGAGCGACGTCAGCGCGACCAGCGCCGGTTCCGGCGCAACCAGCCGCGCGTACGGCGAACGCGTGACGATGTCGCGCGCGAGCATTGGGTTGAGCGGCGGCAACCCGTAGACGCACAACGGCTCGGACACGCCGTCCGCCGATGGCGTCGTGAAGCGCAAGACAGGGCCGAAGTTGCCGTCGTCGTAGAGTTCGACAGCGATGTCGACGACGGGTTTGGTGGACGAGTCCGTTTCCACCCGCAACCCGAACCGCCCCAGAAACCGCGCCGCCGCTTCGCCGGTTAGTTGGTGCTCACCTGCTGCAAGTGCCTCGCGCGCCTGAGCCTGAGCGGCGTCAATGCATTCGGGAATTTGCGCTGGCAAACCCTCCGGCGTTTGCATCAGCAGTTCGCGCCCCGTCCGGTAATCGACCAGCCGCGCGAAGGCGCGCGCGAGGCGTTGCGGCGTCGTATGAACCGGGATGCCCTGCGCGTGCAACGCGTCGCGCGTGGCGGCATCCACGCTGCCGAAGAAACACGCGAGCAAGCCGCGATACGCGAAGCGATGATTCGCGATCAGTGCCTGCGCCACTTCGCCGACCGGCGCGCCGTGCGTCGACGCGTGGACCACGAAGGCCGTGCCGGTGCTGCGATGATCCGCGAGCAGCTTGAGCGCGGTGCCGAAGTGCTCAGGACGCGCGTCGTCGCCGAGTTGCAGCGGGTTGCCGCCGACCGCGTACGGCAAGGTCTGCATCAAGGCCTCCGATGCCTCATCGGGCCACGGCGCAAGGGTATCGCCGGCTGCGGCGAAGGCGTCGCGAGCCAACGTGGCCAGGCCGCGGTCGCTCGTAATCAGCGTGGCCGTGGCGCCCGCCGCCACGCGGCCCACGCCGAGGGTCTCGATCTCGTCGAGCAGGTCGTCGAGCGCGTCGACGCGCACCATGCCGGCGCGGCGGAACGCGGCGGTGTAGAGCGCGTCGGCGGGATCGGTGCGGCCGGAGCGCAGCGCCAGCACCGGCTTGTTGCGCGCCGCCGCGCGGGCTGCGGACATGAACTTGCGCGCCGCCCGCACGCTATCCAGTTCGAGCAGGATGGCGCGCGTGCCGGGATCGCTGGCCAGATAGTCGAGCACGTCGCCCGCGTCCACATCCGCCTCGCCGCCGAGCGCCACCGCGTGCGAGAAGCCGAGGCCGCGCGCGAGTGCCCAGCCGAGCACGGCGTTGGTCAGCGCGTTCGACTGCGACACCCACGCGACGCCGCCCGCCTTCACCGTGCACGACGGCGCGCCCAGATGCGCGCGCAGCGCCGGCGACACCACGCCGAGACTGCCCGGCCCGACGATCCGCAGCAGATTCGGCCGCGCCGCCGAAAGCGCGTGCCGCAGCGCGAGCCGGTCCTCATCGCACCGCACCTCGCCGACGATAATCGCCGCGCGCGTGCCCAATCCGCCGAGCTTATGGATGATGCCGGGCCACGTCGCCGGTGGCGTGCAGATCAGCGCGACCGTGGGCGCTTCCGGCAGATCGCCCGGATCGTGGATCACGGCGTGGCCGCCGAGCCTTTCGTACTTCGGATTGACCGGCCAGAGCGGGCCGTCGAAGCCCCCGTCCAGTAAGCGCGTCCACACCATCGCGCCGGTGCTGCCGGGCCGCTCCGAGGCGCCGATCACGGCGACGGATTTGGGTCGAAACAAGGCGTCGAGATTGCGAACGGTCACAGGCGCTCCGAGGCAGGGAAAGCGAGCCGGCTCCGTCGCCAGGCACGCGTCATCGTCAGCATAGGCGAAGTTGAGCGTTCGCGCGGCGCTTCTCCTTCAGCGCCCGGCCGGCACCCGATCGCGGCCGGCAGTCCAAGGCGCGCTGGGGATTTTTGTTATCGAGATCAAACAAACAACGAGCGCCAATGCGACAATCTTCCAGCCGCCGCGATGGCGGTTTGCCTTAAAAAAATTGCTGGCCGATGGCGGTTCGAATCGCGTGCGCCGGAGACGCGCCAAAAGTGATTCGTTTGGGGACAACGCACGGCTAGTGGTGCAGCACAACCACAGTTCGCAGCCCGACCCTCTCGCCGGCCGGATCGCGCACGATTAAAAGTAATAGAAGGTGATTTATGCGGCGCTTGCCATCGCTGATCGCGTTGCGCTTCTTCGAAGAGACGGCCAGGCACATGAGCTTCAACCGCGCCGCCATTGCGCTGTGCGTGACCCAAGGCGCCGTGAGCCGGCAAATCAAGCTGCTCGAAGAATCGCTTGGCGCGAAACTGTTCGAGCGCGACCACAAGGGCATTCGTCTGACGCAAGCGGGCCTGCAATTGCTGCCCTGCCTGTCCGAAGCCTTCGATACGATCGAGCGCGGCTTTCGTCAAATCACGGCAGCCAAAGGGCGACGGCGCCTCGTGCTCGCTCTGCCGCCCACTTTCGCCACGCAATGGTTTTCGCCGCGGCTGGGTTCGCTCGCGGTGGAATTACCCGACGTCGAACTGTCCGTTCGTACCGAGGCGAACGGCGACCTTCACTGCCAGATTCGCTTCGGCCGCCAGGCGCTGCCGGACGCGCACTCCGAATTGCTGATGATGGAGCGCCACGTGCTCGTGGGCGCGCCGCGCCTGCTCGGCCAACCGCTCGACGCGTTGCTGGAACGCATGCCGGCGCTGCATGTGCTGCACAACGACGCCCGGCTCGAATTGTGGCCGAACTGGCTGGCCAAGGCAGGCATGCCCGCGCGTTACGCGGACAACGGCATCGAATTCTCGACGTTGGAACAGGCGATTCGCGCGGCGAGTAAAGGCGCGGGGCTGGCGATCGTCGACCGGAACATGATTGTCGAGGAACTGGCGGACGGCAGTCTCGCGCAGTTTTCCGACGTCGAGGTGAGCGGGCCGTTTGGTTACTGGCTTGATATTCCCCAGCGGCATGTCGGGCTGGAACATGTGCAGGCGCTGGCCGGGTGGATGCGGGAAGAGGTGTTGAAGCTGGGGTGAGCGTTGATGCTCCTGGCGGCAAAGGTACGGGCGTTAATGCAGAAGGCCCCGTTTTTGACGGGGCCTTCTGATTTGCGTTGCTTTGTTTTTCGGTCGAAACCAGTGAGGCGAACTTACATCGCCTTTTTGAACGGCGCGCCCGAGTGCTCGCGCAACTCGTTGAACACGATCTTCGGCCACGCCTTCTGCGCGACTTCGATCTCCGACACGTGCGAAGCCAGATACGTCGGTGCGTCGGAAGCGTCGAGCGCGATGCGCGCCGCGTACGAATCGGTGAAGCGGCGCAATTCGGCTGCATCGTCGCTAGTTACCCAGCGTGACATGCGGTAGCGCGCCGGCGCCATGCGCACGTCGACCTTGTATTCCGTCGACAAACGGTGCGACACCACTTCGAACTGCAGTTGACCGACCGCGCCGAGAATCATCAGGCCGCCCACTTCCGGACGGAACACCTGGATCGCGCCCTCTTCGCCGAGTTGCTTGAGCGCCTCGCCGAGTTGCTTGGCGCGCATCGGATCGACCACTTCGACGG
Organism: Paraburkholderia sp. BL17N1; assembly: GCF_003634175.1. Classification (NCBI taxonomy): domain Bacteria; kingdom Pseudomonadati; phylum Pseudomonadota; class Betaproteobacteria; order Burkholderiales; family Burkholderiaceae; genus Paraburkholderia; species Paraburkholderia sp. BL17N1. The sequence continues at coordinate 1,511,219 of NZ_RBIW01000002.1, read as the reverse complement.
TCTGGAAAATTTCCGGCGCGAAAAACGGCAGGCCGACGAATTGCAGTTGCTCGCCTTCGGTCAGCGTATCGCCGAGACTCAGCGTGCCATGATTCGGAATACCGATGATGTCGCCCGGATACGCCTCGCTCACCGTCTCACGACGTTGCGACAGGAACGTCACCACGTTATTGGCACGGAAAGTCTTGTTCGTGCGCGTGACCTTCACGGCCATGCCGCGTTCGAAATGCCCCGAGCACACGCGGATAAACGCCACGCGGTCGCGGTGCGCCAGATCCATGTTCGCCTGGACCTTGAACACGACGCCGGTGAATTTCGGCTCGTCCGGCATGACCGGACGCTGCACGGTCATGCGCATGGACGGCGGCGGCGCCAGGTCGACCAGCGCGTCGAGAATTTCCTTCACGCCGAAGTTGTTGATCGCCGAGCCGAACAGAACCGGCGATTGCTGACCGGCGAGGAACTGCTCGCGATCGAAATCAGGCGACGCGCCGGTGATCAGATCGATCTCTTCCTTCGCCTTGATCCAGGCGTGGCCGAAGCGGCGCTCGCCTTCTTCGTCGCTCGGCGCTTGCAGTGTTTCTACTTCGCCGCCGGCCTTGTCCTGTCCCGCGCGGAAAATGCGCACCTGATCGCGCTGAATATCGTAGACGCCCTGGAAGTCCTTACCCATGCCGATCGGCCACGTGAACGGCACGGCGGCGACACCCAGATGCTGCTCGATTTCGTCGAGCAGTTCGAGCGGCTCGCGCACTTCGCGGTCGAGCTTGTTGATGAAGGTGACGATCGGCGTCTTGCGGCTGCGGCAGACTTCGAGCAGCTTGAGCGTTTGCGCTTCGACGCCGTTCGCGCCGTCGATCACCATGACGGCGGCGTCGACCGCGGTCAGCACGCGGTACGTATCTTCGGAGAAGTCTTCGTGGCCCGGCGTGTCGAGCAGGTTGATGACGGCGTCGCCGTACTCGAACTGCATCACCGAGCTCGCCACCGAAATGCCCCGCTGCTTTTCGATTTCCATCCAGTCGGACGTTGCGTAGCGGTTGCTCTTGCGGCCCTTCACGGTGCCGGCAATCTGGATCGCGCCCGAGAACAGCAGGAGCTTTTCCGTGAGCGTGGTCTTACCCGCGTCCGGGTGGGAAATGACCGCGAACGTGCGGCGGCGTTTGAGTTCGGAGACTGACATCGGGTCTGGCGGTCACGGATAGGGGTTCGGGCGGTTCCCGGCGGCTTGTGGCTGCCGGTGTGCCACGCCTTGCGCGGCGGCGTCGATCTGCGGGAATTGGGCCGACGACCCGCATCACAATGGCAACCCAGCCGCGTCGGAAACAGGTCACGAACGAGCGTTCGACAATACGGGAATCGCCAGCGCAGAACAGCGCAGGGAACGAATGATACACGTCATGGGCGCGAGAGGGTTTAAAGGCGCCTCAATGACTATGCAACGCGCGGCCAACCAATCCCTGCATCGCGGTGATGGGACAGATGGCCTTCTCTTCTGAAAATGTGCCTTGCGGCAATAGCAGCGTTCTGCAATCGTTATGCAGAACGCGTCGTCCGCAAGATCCGGCAAGGACGCGAGATTTACGCCTACTGATAACTCATCGTGAAGACAGCGGTCGCCCGAACCGTTCCCGCGACCACGGGCGCGGCTCCCAGCCGATAATACTGTGAGAAAAACTGAAACGACATGTTGCCAGTCGTGCTTGACGTAAGCGGAAGAACAGCATCCAGCGTAATCGGCGACTGCGACGCGTCCAGCAGTTGCACACCGATACCCGTCGCCGAACCTGCGTTTGCCAAAACTGACGCGACGCCTGAATTGCCGGACGTCGAACTAAATGTCACTGCTACCTTAACGCCGGACTGGCAGTTGAGACCCAGAGAAAACGGTGTTTTGGCGGCGACTGAGCCGGCAGTCGGAAACATCGCCGGGCTGATCGTCGCGAGCGGAATTGTCTGGTTAGCGCTTGCGGACGTCACCGAGCACGTGACGCCTCGTACGGGCGTATTGTTCGCGACGGACAGCGTGCTCGCGCCGTTGTTAAGCGTGTAGCCGGTGTTCAGCACGCCGGTGTTATAGGACGCGCCCGTAATTGAACCACCAGTGACTGGTCCCGTTTTGACAAGCTCAAACGTTCCTGAAACAGTGAAGCTACCATCGGCGCCAGTGGTTCCGATCTGCGAATCAGTCGAGCAGTAGTTCGTTCCTACAACCGGCTTGCCGTTTGCATCGCGCATCCGCATACCGACTCCCGCGACGTTCGTCGGATAAACCCCCGTCATACCGGGCACTGCTGTGCCGCTGGCTGGGCACGCGACTATCGGTTGGTTGAAAAGCGAACTCGCCGAGCACTTTCCAATAATGGTGAATCTCTGAACCGTCCCTGGAATTACGTCGCCAACGGCGGTCGAGTCGGAGACGGCTACCGAGCCATAGGTGAATGTCGCAGGCAAGCCCGTCGTGGTGGGGCACTCGGCACACGCATGCACCGACCACCCAGCCGCCAATGCCAATACGACAAGGACGCGCATCAACCAATGCGGAGCAAAAATCTGTTTAAGCATCATGTCCACCTTTATAGCTCTTGATCGAAGCCGGTCATTTACTTATCCCAAGCGTTCGGCTCAAATCCCACCGGCACAATGCCCTTCCACCGACGTATAAGCCGTCTCCGCCTTGCCGTTCTTCACCGGCAACGCATACTGAATTCGACATACATCCCCGTCTTTCTCGCCGAACTTAACGACAAGCGTCCCTTTATCCTCAAGGCCGCGCGCAAAAATCCGGCTATCCTGCGCAACCACACCAACATGATTGCCATTGCCATCAAGCACATCCGCGCCGAACGGCAATACTTCACCACCCAGCCGCGGCGCGCGAATCAGCGCCGCCCGTCCCGTCACCGTCTTGTACTTCAACATAACAACCGACCCCAGCCGCGGCACCGCATGCTCGGACGTCGACTGGAACTCCACATCGGTCGATGAGCCCTTCGGATCGATATCCACCGTATTCATGCCATACGGCGTCAGGTACGGCACCACGGCATAACCACGACGATCGACCTTCACACCCGTCGCGCTCGACACCGTCGCGCCCGCCGCACCCGGCGCTTCGACGATGCCGAACGTATCGCCGACCGTCTGTGAGAACGTCACGCCGCCCGGATGCGCGACGATCGAGCCGCTCACGCCTGCCGAAACCTGCGCCGAGTTGGCTCCCGCGCTCGCCGACGCCGTCATCTGCGCATAAGGCGCGCGATACACGCCGCTCGCGCCGCCGTTCACATTCGCACCCGACAACGAACCCTGCCCAGCCGTCCCATACGCGTTGTACGAGTACTGGTTGTGGTCGCCCGCCGATCCGCTGATATTCGCCTGCATCGTGGCTGCGCCGTTACCGGCATTCAGGTTCGTCGTCAGCACGGGTGCATGCGGCGTGTGGCCGAGCGGAATCGTCGTGCTGAGCATGATCTCGTTCGACAACGTGCCGTCCGAGTTGCGCGTACGGCCCGCCGTCACGCTGTATGTGCCGAACTTGAAGCCGTTCGAATAGCCGGCCTGATAGAACACGTCGCTGCCGGGCCGGTTCCAGTAATGCTGCGACGACGCCGTCAAAAACACCGAACCGTGGTTATTGCTCAGGCTCTGGTTCACTGTCAATTGCAGGCGGCCGCGTTGGCGGTCGGCCGCGTTGACGTTACCGCCGTGCTCCGCGAGGTCGCGCAATGATGCGGCGTCCGCGAAGTTCAAGTAGCCCGAGTCGGAAAAGCGGTAAGCGCCCAGCGCGATATTCGTCGAAGTCGGATCGATAAACTTACTGTAGCCGATGTGCAAACTATTGCCATGCAGCGATTCGCGGCCGGGCACGTCAGTGCGCGCGGCCGTGATATCGGTGGCGATGGCGCCGTACTTCGTGTTGAACGCCGCACCCATGTTGGCCGCCACGTATCCACTCGATGCAATCGCGCCGCCGTACAGCGTGACCAGATTGGTCAGGCCGCGCTGCATCGTGAACTGGGTGAAAGCAGGTTTGGTTTGCAATGAGTCGTCGCGCAACTGGCCGACCGTCACCGCAAAACGCGTCGTGCCCGGCCGCAGCGACTGTGCCACCGCTGCGTAGGGCACGGTGAAGCTCTTCGTGCGGCCGTCCGCCTCGGTGACGGTCACATCGAGATTGCCGCCATAGCCGGTTGCGTACAGATCCTTGATCTCGAACGGACCCGGCGACACGCTCGTCTCGTAGATCACCTGACCGTTCTGCCGCACCGTCACGCGCGCATTGCTATCCGCCGTGCCGCGTACGATCGGCGCGTAACCACGCAGCGATTCCGGCAACATGCGGTCATCGGTTGCGATCTGGGCGCCGCGAAACGACACGCTGTCGAATACGTCACCCGTCGTTTGCGCATCGCCCAGTGTCACCTGCGAGCGCAGCTTCGCGACATCGTGTTGCACGTAAGTGGCGATGTTGTCGAACTGCGTCGCCTGACCCGTCGCCGCCGATACTGACGACTGGTGACGGAAGTGCCACGCGCCGATGTTCACGCCGGCGTTCAGGCCGAGATACTCCTGCGTCGAATGCGTGCCGTTGCTGTTCGACTGATAGGCGTTCGCGTTGTAGCTGAGAAAGCCCGCGTTCACGCCGTTCTCCCATAGCTCGGGCGACACATAACCGCGTGCCGAGTTGCGCATGTATTTCTGCGGGACGATGATCGCGAGCTTCTGCTCGCTGAAGTCGAACTCGATACTCGCCTCAGGGATGATCGCCGCAACGTCGATGCAATCGCTCGCCGTGGACTTCGTGGCGTTGTCTTTGTGCTCGCCGTCGACCTTCGCGAAATCGATGCCATAGCCTTCGAGCGTCTTGCGATCGAAGCACGCACGCGCACTCTCGCCGTCTTGCGTCGCGACGAAGCGCACGTTGTCGTGGGCAATGCGCACGTCGTTGATCAACACGTCGACGGAATACACGCCGGGCGACACGATGTTGCCGCGCGCAAAGCGCGAGACATCGACGGTCTGTTTCGCGTCGGTCTGCAGGAACGTCGTGTCGAACGTGACGGCATGGGATGCTTGCGTTGCATCCTTCGCGCTGGCATTTTCCTGCGCCATATAACCCAACGCCGCAAAGACCGACAGCACGACGGCAGTGACCGGCTTGAGACCGAACGAACCGTGATCGTCGTTGAAGTGAGAATTCGATTGGATTTGACGCGAGGATTTCATGTCCGTAACACCGCTTGCAGAAAACTTCGGCCTCTTGATGAGGTACAAGTCGATGTTATGGATTTACGAGATAGGAATCCCTAGGACGGCTCTGAATTACGAGATAAGGAAATGAGGCCGCGCGCGTTGACGCGTATCGCGGCTTGCGCGATACGGAGAAGCTCGAACTGGAAAGGGATCGGGCAGCGTGAAGCTGCCCTGGAAGGACACGAGGGCAAGCCTCGCGTTATTGGCTCAGCGTCGCATCGCCCTCAATCGGGCCGCCGAAGTCGCTGATAGCAACGTAGTGCACTTTGGCGCTGGCCTGCACGCCGGCCATCTGCGGCACGGGAATGATCTGCGTGCCGTGCGGCGCGACCATGCCGCCGTTGTCGTTCTTGTAGGTGTGACCATCGGCCGTTACGTCGATCGCGCTGAACGACACGTAGTAAGCGCCCGGATTGGACACCGCTAGCGCCTGCCCTTTGCCGACCGGCGCAGGCACGACCTTCCAGTCGAGTTGACGCGGCGCCTCCTCGGGCCGGCCTGGCAACTTCGGCGGTCGCACGAAGACCTTGATCCGCGTACGGAATGCGAACTGGAGCGTATTGGCATCAGCGGTGTGCGCGGCTTTGGGCGGAATATCCAGAACGTTCAGCCAATAGATGGACTCACGGTCCTGCGGCAAGGCTTCGCCGCTGTACATCACTCGCAACGTCTGCGACTTCTGCGGGTCCATGCGGAAGATAGGCGGCGTGATCACGAACGGCACCTTGGACTCGCCGGGCTTCGCGTCGGCGTTACCGTCGTCCATCCATACCTGCACGAGCGACGGGTTGCGGCTATCGTTTTCAAGCTTGACCGTCACTTCCCGCTGATCCAACGGAAACACGACCCGCGTGCCACCGATCGTTACGCTCGCGTGCGCCGCGCCCGCGAACAACGCACTCACCAGACCCGCCACTGTCATCCATCGACGTATCGTTTTCATCACCGTTCCTTTTCAAGCTTGACGACGACTAATCTTAAAATTAGTCCATAAAAATGGCGTTTGCCGCAACAAACGCCGTTTTTTGCTATTTATTGATATTGCATCGTGTACTGGACCGACGACGTCACCGAGCCTGGTTGCGCCTTGCCGGTTGCAAAGTACTGAGCGAAGTAGTTCACCGTAGCGCTGCCTGCCGAGATGGGTGCTCCGTTGGCACTGATGTCGTTGTTGGCGCCGGTGAGGATGTTGATCGGTTGCATGTTCGCATTCAGCAAACGGATTTCGACGTTCTGCGACGGGGTGATCGTCGATTGGTTCACCAGATAACCGCTCGACTGATCGACCGTCGGACCGTTTTCAAAGCGCGCGACAGCCTTGGTTGCAGCACCGGAACAGCCAGTCAACTTCATCTGGATGGCGCCGGCGCTAGTCGTGCCGGCTGTTGCGTTTGCCGATGCCAACGCACCTGCCGGAACCGGCGGCAACGTGACGGCGATATCGGCTGGGTTACCGGAGGACACGCCGTTGATCGAGCAGGTTGTGTCGGAGACGCTGCCGGTGAACGTGATCGTGCCGTCCGCGGCATGAGCCTTCATCGACAGCATGGCGACTGCGCCGACAGCAACCACGAAAAGTCCGGAAATAAAACGTTGTTTCATTTAATGCTCCTGAGATTCAATTCATTGAAGGTTTCGAAATCAGCGGTCACTTCGTATCGTCACGTCGAACCGCTGCGGTTATCGTTGCTTTCGTTTGACTCTGTGTTTGCATCCACTGAAGCTTCGATCACCATGAATAGAATCTTAAAAAAGTGCGATCTGGCAGTCGCTCAGACGAGTCTTAAATTATTGAGATACGGTTAATAACTCGATGCCGACGCTTTCCCATGCCTGGCATGGCTTCGCAGGGTTCACAAAGGTTTTTTGCGACGAGTCACGCACGCTCAATTAAGAACAATCCTAGGCTCCCAGGCCTCAAAAAACGTGTGGACGCTCAGCGGGAAAGATGCGGGAAATGGTGCCGAGTCCCGGGTGACGAGCAGGTTGCTCACGCCGTCGTCGTAGCGCCACCGGACGATTCAGACCAGCCGCATAGAAGCAGCGAAGTCATTGATACGACAGGGTGAACGTCGCCTTCGCATTCGCTGAACCGACGCTCACGTTCCCGGATCGGAAGCAACGTGCTGTGAGGGGCGATCCACGATGCCGCCGTCTGTCTGGCCCGCGGTAACCGCGAACGGATTGGCATGTCCAGCCGCGGCGGAATCGGGTCCGAAGACGATAGCGTTCGCTGAGTAAAGAATCTGGTCAGCGATGCCTTGTGCGGTCGAATCCGGCGTCAAGGCCAACGTCGAAATCGTGTTGCTAACCGACACGGCGTTCGATACGGTCGCGTAGACACGCAGGCCCGCATCACAACCGAGCCGCACATTCAATGGAGTGTTGCCGGTTGCTGGCCGCCGGCATCGCGACCTGAACTAACGAATTGTCCGAATTCTCGGAGCCACCTCTTTGCACCTATTGATAACTCATCGTAAAGATGGCGGTCGCCCGAACCGTTCCGGCAACCACAGGCGCCCCGCCCAGCCGATAGTATTGTGAAAAGAACTGAAACGACATGTTGCCTGTCGTGCTCGACGTAAGCGAAAGAGCGGCATCCAGCGCGAGCGGCGACTGCGACGCGTCCAGCAGTTGCACACCGATACCCGTCGCCGAACCTGCGTTTGCCAAAACTGACGCGACGCCTGAATTGCCGGACGTCGAACTAAATGTCACAGCTACCTTAACGCCGGACTGGCAGTTGAGACCCAGAGAAAACGGCGTTTTGGCGGCGACTGAGCCGCCAGTTGGAAACGTCGTGGGGCTGACCGTCGCGAGCGGAATTGTCTGGTTAGCGCTTGCGGACGTCACCGAGCACGTGACGCCTCGTACGGGCGTATTGTTCGCGACGGACAGCGTGCTCGCGTCGTTGTTAAGCCTGTAGCCGGTGTTCAGCACGCCGCTGTTGTAGGACGCGCCCGTAATTGAACCACCAGTGACTGGTCCCGTTTTGACAAGCTCAAACGTTCCTGAAACAGTGAAGCTACCATCGGCGCCAGTGGTTCCGATCTGCGAATCAGTCGAGCAGTAGTTCGTTCCTACAACCGGCTTGCCGTTTGCATCGCGCATCCGCATACCGACTCCCGCGACGTTCGTCGGATAAACCCCCGTCATACCGGGCACTGCTGTGCCGCTGGCTGGGCACGCGACTATCGGTTGGTTGAAAAGCGAACTCGCCGAGCACTTTCCGATGAAGGTGAAGCTCTGAACCGTCCCTGGAATCACGTCGCCCACGGCGGCCGAGTCGGAGACGGCTATCGAGCCATACGTAAATGTCGCAGGCAAGCCCGACGAGGTCGGGCACTCGGCATACGCATGCACCGACCACCCAGCCGCCAATGCCAATAAGACAAGGACGCGCATCAACCAATGGGGAGCAAAAATCTGTTTACGCATCATGTCCACCTTTACTGATAGGACATTGTAAAAGTGGCAACCGCGCCTACCGTCCCCGCACCGACAGGCATACTTGTCGCCATGTAGCGGACTATCAGCGGAATGTTCAATAGCCCAACACCTGCCGTACCGGCGAACGTCTGGTTGGGATTGCCCGCAACCGCAGAATCGGCACCAAAACTTACAGGATTCCCGCGGATTAGGATCTGCAATCCAACCCCCTGAGCACTTGACTCCGGCGTGAGCGACAGGATGCCTGACCTGTTGGCAGGCGAAGTGTTGTCTGTTAGCGTTACGAAGACCGCTGCGTTCGGCCCGGTACAGTCGAGGTCAATCGAAAAGACTTGCGCACCAGCCGTTGAACCAATTCCCAGGAAAGCCCTCGGACGGACGGTGGGGAGCGTCACGGGCAAAGTTTGCGTGACGACACTACAGGTGGAAGCCGCGACGCTGGCAGGAGTCACTCTAAGATTTGCCACGGTCAACGAGCCGAGCCGAAACGTCCCAACCAGCGCTCCGTCGATGGTGCCGGCAGCTACCGGGCCGGCAACTACCACCTCAACGCCCAACATCGCACCGCTCCACCCCCACGATCCATTAAAGGTTTCCTGATTGCCGGCTCCCCAATAGCTTTTTGAGCCGCCTGCGTCGTGAAAAAACCGCATGCCGATACCCGGCACATTGGTTGCAAACGTATAGGGATTCGATCTCACCTGTGCCCCGCCTGTGACTGTACGATTGGCCGGCGTGTTTCCCGAACAGGTGGCAAAACTTTGAGTCGACGGAGACGCATACTGCTCACTGGTGTAAAGGACCCGGCCTTCGGCGGCGTCACGCGAGACGGTCAGGGCAGGAATGTCAAACGTATAATTTTCGGTGGTCTGACCGTTTAACCACGAACAGTCGGCTTTCGCCTCCGATATGCATAAGCTCGACACGAGCAACATCCACACGCTCGCAGCCGTCGGTGATTTCAAGTGCTGGCTGACAAAGCCGGTTACCGGCGACTTTTTGGCCCGATCGCATCTCGTCGCTTCTGCAACCAAGCCGACATGATTGCCGTTGGCATCGAGCGTGTCCGCGCCGAACGGCAGCGCTTCTCTGTGCGGGCGCCGCGCGCGAATGAGTGCCGCCCATCCTGTCACCGTCTTGTACTTCAGCATAGCCGCCGCCCCACACCGCGTTATTGCATGCTCGGGCGCCGGCTCAAACTCAACGCCGGTTGATGAACCCTTCGGATCAGTACCCACCGTGTTCATGCCATGAGGCGTCAGATACGGCGCGAGCGCATCTGAATCTGCGCCGACAGCTCCATTTGTCGGCGTGCGATGCCCCGCTCGGCTGAATCTGGGCCGCAGGCGGTGGGCAACATGCACCGACATCCGCCCTACCGACGACTGGCCGCCGCATCGACTAACGCCACTCACCGGCTGCTCGCCAGAGATTTCTCCATCACAGGTCTCATACCTGGTCGATCTCATCCCGAACATCTGTTCACCTTCTCAATTCGTTTGATGGGGTTGGTCCGAGCGTGCGTCGTCCTGCGTCGACTGAATGCCGCCCACGCAATGCCCTTCCACCGACAGATACACCGCGCCCGCCTTACCGCTCGACTTCGGCAACACATAATCAATCTTGCACTGCTCCGCCCCAGCCGCACCCCACTTGACGAAAAGCGTGCCGTTATCATCGAGGCCGCGCGCGAATATCCGGCTGTCCTGGGCAACCACACCCACCGTGCGCCCGTTGGCATCGACCACGTCCGCGCCGAACGGCAGCGCATTGCCGCCAAGTTGCGGCGCGCGAATCAATGCGGCGCGGCCGCTCACCGTCTTGTACTTGATCAGCACCACTGAACCCAGTCGCGGCACCGCCTGTTCCGAAGTCGACTCGAACTCGACGTCGGTGGATGTACCCTTCGGATCGATTTCCACCGTGTTCATGCCGTATGGCGTCAGATACGGCACCACAGCGAAGCCTCGACCATTGAGCTTGACGCCGGGCGAGTTGGTCACGCTGGCGCCCGCCGCACCCGGCGCTTCGACGACGCCGAACGTGTCGCCCACCGTCTGCGAGAAAGTCACACCGCCTGGATGCGCGACGATCGAGCCGCTGACGCCGGCGGAGATCTGGCTCGAACTCGTTCCCGCGCTAGCCGACCCCGTCAACTGGGCATACGGTCCACGATAGGCGCCGCTGGCGCCGGTGCTCAGCGTGCTGTTGCCTTGAGCGGCGCCATACGTCCCATACGCGTTGTACGAGTACTGGTTGCGCTCGCCGAGCGAGCCGCTCACGTTGGCCTGGAGGTTGGTGTTTCCGCCCGAACTGCTGAAGTTCGTCGACATCAGCGGCGAATAGCGGCCGCGGCCGAGCGGCAACGTGGTGCTCAACATGATCTGGTCGGACATCGAACCGTCCGAACTGCGCGTGCGTCCCGCAGTGATGCTGTACGTGCCGTACCTGAAACTGTTGGTGTAACCTGCCTGGTAGAACAGATCGTTGCCGCTTCGATTCCAATACTGTTGCGCAGAAGCATTCAAAAAGACCGTACCGTATCGCTTGAAGTTCTGATTGAGGGTGATCTGAAAACGGCTGCGCTGCCGATACACCGAGTTCAGATCGTCGCCGCGCATTGCGCGGTCACGCAGCGTGGCGGCGTCAGTCAGGCTCATGTAGCCGGCCGTCGAATACCGATATGCCGCGATGGCAATATTCGTGTTGGTCGGGTCGATGAACTTGCTATAACCGATACGCCAACTGGTGCCGCGCGACGTGCCTTGACCGGGAATCTGGGTCTGTGCAGCCGTCACGTCGGCTGAGAGCGCACCGAACTTCGTGTTGAGCGCCGCGCCCACATCCGCAGCGAAATAGTCGTTGGCGGCCACGCCGCCGCCATAGGCGGTGATCAGATTGGTGAGTCCTCGCTGCAAGGTGAACTGCGCGAAATACGGGCTGTTCTCGAGCGCGGAGGTACGAAGCTCACCGGCGGTAACTGAAAACCGTGTGGTGCCAGGCCGCAACGACTGGGCAACCGAGGCGTAAGGCACGGTAAAACTCTTCGCGCGGCCGTTGGCTTCGGTCACCGTGACATCCAGATTGCCGCCGTAGCCGGTCGCGTAAAGGTCCTTGATTTCGAACGGGCCCGGCGAGACGGTGGTTTCATAGATCACCTGGCCGTTCTGACGAACCGTCACGCGTGCGTTCGATTCCGCCGTGCCGCGCACGATCGGCGCATAGCCTCGCAGCGATTCGGGCAGCATGCGATCGTCGGTGGCGATCTGCGCGCCGCGGAATTGCACGCTGTCGAATACGTCGCCGGTCGTGTAGCCGTCGCCGACCGTCAACTGCGATTTCAGCGCGGTAATGTCGCGCTGAAGGTACGTGGCAATGTTGTCGAACTGGGTAGGGGCGCCGGTTTGCTGGGTCGCCGACGACTGATGACGAAAGTGCCACGCGCCGATGTTCACGCCGGCATTCAGTCCAAGGTAACTTTGGGTCGACTCGAAGCCCGATCCGCCGCTGTGATACGCGTTGGCGTTGTAGCTCAGGAAGGCTGCGTTGACGCCGTTTTGCCACATCTCAGGGGGGACGTAACCGCGCGCTACATTGCGCATATACTTTTGCGGCACGCTTAACGTGATCTTCTGGTCCGCAAAGTCGAAGTCAACCGAGGAGTCGGGCACGGTTGCCGCGAGGTCGACGCATTCATCCGGCGCGCCGGCATCCGCTGTCTTGGCCCCGTCGCTTGCGGCAACCTTGGCGAAATCGACGCCAAGCTTCTCCAGCATGGCCCGGTTGAAGCAAGGACGCGCGTCGACCGTGCCGCGCGCGGCCACAAAACGCACATCCTGGCGTGCAACGCGAATGCCATTGACGAACAGGTCGACGGAATACACACCCTCGGATACAGGATTGCCACGCGCGAAGCGCGACACGTCCACCGTTGCATTCGGGTCGGTCCGCAGAAATGTCGTGTCGAACTCCACCGCCGCCGGTCCGCCTTGCTCGGACGCCTGCGCGTCTATCGGCTGAGCCCCTGACATCGCGAACGCCAATGCTGCAAGTGCCGCGATGGGGTGCAGCCTGAACGCACCGGAGAGTTCGCCTACGCGAACAGACGACGCGCGACGGAATGAAGCTTTCATGTTCTGAGCGGTGTTCAATATCCTGCAACAGGCGTGCGTCGTCCCTGTGCGTTGTCAGCGCAACGCACGCCTTGTACGAGAATGGGTTAGCCAGGGGCGGCAGCGTGCCGCCCGATTGAAGACGTGGTGGCCTAGTCGCCGAGTGCGGCGTCACCGCGAATCGGACCGCCGTAGTCGCTGATCGCGACGTAGTGCACCTTCGCGCCCGCCGCGACGGCGTTCATCTTCGCGATCGGCAAGACCGCCGAAGCGTGCGGTGCCACCATGCCGCCCCGTTGGCTGCTGAAGGTATGGCCACCGCTTTCCACGTGAATCTCGCTGAACGACACGTAGTACGGTGTCGGATTCGAAACGCTGACGGCCTGATCCTTGCCGTCCGTCGACGCGGCGATCTTCCAGCCAAGTTGCGCGGGTGCGTCTTCCGGCTCGCCAGGCAGCTTGCCGGGTCGTACGAAAACCTTGATACGGGTGCGATAGGCCAGAGTCAGAGTATTGACATCCGCGGCAGTCTTTGCCTTCGGTGGAATGTCCAGAACATTGAGCCAATAGACCGACTCGCGATCCTGCGGCAGCGGTTCGCCGGTGTACATCACGCGCAACGTCTGCGCCTTCTTCGGATCCATGCGAAAAATCGGCGGTGTAATCACGAACGGCACCTTGACCTCACCGGGTTTGGCATCCGCCTTGCCGTCATCGATCCAGACCTGCACGAGCGAGGGCGAGCGGCTGTCGTTTTCCAGCTTCACCGTGACTTCGCGCTGCTCAAGCGGATACACCACGCGCGTGCCGCCAATCGTCACGCTCGCCCGTACATCGCCAGCCAGTAGCACACAGGCAAGGCCGATTCCCATCATCGAATTTCTGAACAGCGTTATCACGATCGGCCCGTCAAATTTCTCAAAATAAGCGTGCAAAAAGGCGCTCGCATGGCGAGCGCCCGAGACCCACACTTACTGGTATTCCATCGTGTACTGAACCGATGAGATGACCGTGCCGGGCGCGGCAGCGGCCGTCGCGTAATACCGCGCGTAATACTGCAGAGTCGTCGCCCCGTCGACATCGATGGTCACGCCGTTCGAGCCGATATCGTTGTTCGCGCCCGTCGTAACGTTGATGACCTGCATCTGTGCGTTGAGGAGTTGGACCTCCACATTCTTCGCAGTGCCACTGCTCGACAGAAAACCCGTCGCCTGGTCGACTGTCGGGCCGTTCTCGAAGCCGGCAATCACCTTGGTAGCCGTGCCGCTGCAGCCCGTCAGGACAAATTGCAGATCGGCCGAATTCGTTGTACCAGCCGTGTTGCCTACCTGTGTGAGCGACCCGGTCGGAACATCAGCCAGCGTGACCGTCTTGTCTGCCGGTGTGCCACTTGCGTTTCCGTTGATCGAGCAGGTCGTGTCCGTAACATTGCCAGTGAAGGTGATCGTGCCGTCCGCCGCATGAGCGTAGAGCGGTACCAGACAGAACAGACCGCTGGCGGCGATCGCGGTTGCGGAGATCATTGATTTCATTGCTTCTATTCCTAACAATTACAAAAAAACGGGATTCAACGGAGATCTTGGAGTTACCCAAGGATTCCTATTTCCTAGCCAAGCAAATACCATTTATATGGTTCTCACTTTGCTTCGTTAAGACAAGTTAGGATATTAAGGCTTCCTAGATAAGAAGTATCTGGGACAAATCGCCTCTTTTCGGATTCGGCCGAGAGACATGGCGCGTCGAGAACGGGCGAGAGTGCGGGCATTGCGAGCTTTTGAGGCGCGCAATGCCGGTCAACCGGTGGTGACGCGTTGACAGAGCGCGGCAATCGGCCACGCAAGACACGATAACCACGGAAGACATCGCCGAATGCCGTGCCGCGCCGCGTCGCGCCGACGAGTGCCATGGTTTCGAGCCCAAAAACAAAAACCCGCCGCATCGTTGCCGATGCGGCGGGTTCTCTTCAACGTTCCAGCGAACTAGGCGCCGCTAGCTTCGTTCAAAGTCAGATGCTTCGTTTCCGGCGCCCACGCGATCGACACCACCATGCCGATCAACAACACCGCGGCGAGCACCATCATCGTGATATGGAAGCCTAAATGCACGATGCCGAGTGGCAGCAGAAACGTGCCGACGGCCGACCCGAGCCGGCTGCACGCAATCGCGAGTCCGACGCCGCACGCGCGCACTTCGGTCGGAAAGCACTCCGGCGGAAACACGCCGACGAGATTCGAGAACGCCGACATGGTGAGCGTGAAAATCCCGAATGCGACGATCATGCCGAGCGTCGCCGACTCCGGCAGCACACTCAACGCAATCAGCGATACGCAAGTCACCGCGAACGAGCCGATCAGGAACGTGCGCCGCGGAAGTTTGATCGTGAGCCAGATGCCGATCAACGCGCCAAGCACGAGAAATCCGTTCAACAGAAAATCCGCGCTCGAGTCATTGTTCAAGTGAATCGCTTTCAGAATGGTCGGCAGAAACGTATAAACAGCGAAGTACGGAATGACGAGACATACGAAGAACGCGCAATTGAAAATCGTACGGCGAATCAGATCGGCCTTGAACAGACGCATGAAACCGCCCGCCGATTGCGCGTGCTCGTCGTGGCCGCCGGCCAGAGTGACGTTCGGACCGAAGTGCTTCAGCACGATCGACTTCGCCTCCGCCGTGCGTCCTTTGCCATGCAGCCAGCGCGGCGACTCCGGTGTGCCCATACGCAGCACGAGAACGATGAACGCCGGCACACCCGCCGACGCCAGCAGCCATCGCCATGCATCTGGCGAGGCATCGGCGTAATGCATGCCGAGCACATTCGCCACCACGTACCCGATGGTCCACACCACGCTAAACGAGCCAAGCAACGTGCCGCGATGTTTGCGCGGCGAGAACTCCGCAAGGATCGCATGCCCTACGGCAAAGTCGCCGCCCATGCCGAAGCCGATCAACACCCGCAGCAAACACAACTCGAGCGGTGAACGCACATAGAACTGCGCGAACGCAGCCGCTGTGATGATGATGAAGCTCAGCAGGAAAATCTTCTGGCGTCCCATGCGATCCGACAGCCAACCGAAAACCAGACTGCCGATAAAAATGCCCACCAACGCGGAACTGCCGATCATGCCCATCCAGAAGGCGTCGAGCGGCATCTGCCGATTCAGCGACGCAAGCGCATAGCCGATCGTGCCGAGCGCGAAACCTTCTGTGAAGTGCGCGCCGAACGTCAGCCCGGCGATCTTGACGTGGAAGGCGTTCAGCGGAACGTCGTCGAGAGGAATGGGGCCGTGCGCGGATGCCGCTGCCGCCGGCAAAGTGGGGGCGAGGCCGAGAGTGGCCGCCTGCATATCCTGATTGCTCACGCTGTCTCCTTCGTTAGTATGGATCGCCGGGCGCGGTCGGCATGCCGCCGCGCACCGATTGCGTCGTCCGCCTGCGCGTCATGCATGTGCGTGACGTACGGCGGACGCGCGGTGTGAAGATCAGCGTCCGAGGCCGCCCATCATCATGTACTTCAGTTCGGTGTATTCATCGAGCCCGTACTTCGAGCCTTCGCGGCCGAGCCCCGACTGCTTGACGCCGCCGAACGGCGCGACTTCCGTGGACACAATCCCTTCGTTGATGCCGACCATGCCGCTTTCCAGCGCTTCGCCGACGCGCCACGCGCGCGCCAGATCGCGCGTGTAGAAATACGCCGACAAGCCGAACGGTGTGTCGTTGGCCGCTTCGATCGCTTCCGCTTCGCTCTTGAAGCGGAAACACGCGGCAACCGGTCCGAAGGTTTCTTCGCCGGCGATCAACATCGAGCTGTTGGCGTCGACGAGAACAGTCGGCTCGTAAAAAGTGCCGCCGAGCGTGTGCGGCTTGCCGCCGGTCAGGACCTTCGCGCCTTTTTGCAACGCGTCGGCCACGTGCGTTTCGACCTTCTTCAACGCAGCCTGGTTGATCAACGGACCTTGTTCGACCTCGCCTTGCAACGCATTGCCGACGCGCATCTTGCGCACTGCTTGCGTCAACGCGGATGTAAACGCATCGTAGATGCCGTCCTGCACGTAGAAGCGGTTGACGCACACGCACGTCTGCCCGGTGTTGCGGAATTTCGAAGCCATCGCGCCTTGCACGGCAGCATCGAGGTCCGCGTCGTCGAACACGATGAAAGGCGCGTTGCCGCCGAGTTCGAGCGACAACTTCTTCAGCGTGTCCGCTGACTGCTTCGCCAGCAGCTTGCCGACACGCGTCGAACCGGTGAACGACAGTTTGCGCACCACGTCGGATTCCGTGAGCGCGCCGCCGATCGCCACGGCGTCCCCGGAGACAATATTGAACACGCCGGGTGGAATGCCCGCTTTCCCGGCCAGCACCGCCAAAGCGAACGCGGACAACGGCGTTTCTTCCGACGGCTTGAGCACCATCGTGCAACCGGCCGCGAGAGCGGGACCGGCCTTGCGCGTGATCATGGCGAGCGGGAAATTCCACGGTGTGATTGCCGCGACCACGCCGACCGGTTCCTTCGTCACGATAATCTTCGCGTTTGGATTTGGACTCGGAATCACGTCGCCGTAGGCCCGCTTCGCTTCTTCCGCGAACCATTCGAAGAAGCTCGCCGCGTAACCGACTTCGCCGCGCGCTTCAGCAAGCGGTTTGCCTTGCTCAAGCGTCAGCAATTCGGCGAGCGCGTCGCGATTCTCCAGCATCAACTCGCCCCAGCGTTTGACGCGCGCGCTGCGTTCTTTCGCGGTCAGCGCACGCCATGCGGGAAACGCGCGTTCGGCCGCCGCAATGGCCTGCGCCGCTTCCGCCGCGCCACCTTTGGCCACTCGCGTGACGACCTCGCCGGTCGCGGGATTCAAAACAGCATACGTGTCGGCGCCTTCGTACCATTCGCCGCCAATGTAATGTCCGGTGCGGAGAAATTCGTTCATGCGGCCTTCTCCAGCGTTTCGACGAACATGCCCTGCGCAAGGCGCGGTTCGCGCGCGATGCGTTTGCCTGCGGTGTAGTCGTTGATCAGATCGCACGGCGTGTAGTTGCGTTCGAGCTCGAACAGTTCATCCGCCGAAAGCGTCGTGCCGAGCGCGGCGAGCGCGCTGTCGAACTGCGCCGGCGTATCCGCGCCGACCAGCATGCTCGCGACGCCGCCGTGATTCAGCACCCACGCTTGCGCGATCTGCGCGGCGGAAACGCCACGCCGCGCGGCCACGCGCGCCACCGACGCGGCAATTTCACGCGAAGCCACATCGCCATACATTTGCGCGGTGAAGAAGTCGGTCTGATTGCGCGTCGAATTCGGATCGCACGTCAGCAGCCCGCGCGCCAGCGGACTGAACACGGACACGCCGACGCCCTGATCCTGGCAATACGGAATCATTTCGCGCTCTTCTTCACGGTATGCCAGGTTCAACTGCAACTGCATATTGATCGGCTTGTGCCACCCGTTGCACTCGCAGACCTGCATGATCTTGGCGAACTGCCACGTGTACATGGTCGACACGCCGATATAGCGCGCCTTGCCGGCGCGCACGATATCGTTGAGCGCGCCCATGGTCTCTTCGACTGGCGTATTCACGTCGAAGAAATGCAGCATGTAGATATCGACGTAATCCATGCCGAGACGCGTCAGCGAGCCGTCGATGCCGTCCATGATGTGCTTGCGCGAATGACCGCCGGCGTTCTGATACGCGCCCATGTCATAGCCGACCTTGGTGGCCACGACCATTTCCTCGCGGCGCGTGAGACGCTTCAGAATGCGGCCCACCACTTCTTCACCGACGCCGGTCGAATAGAAATCGGCGAGGTCGATAAAGTTGACGCCGGCTTCGAGCGCATGACGAACGATCGGCTCGCTTTGCGCTTCGTCGAAAATCCACGGCTTCCATTGCGGCGTGCCCATGTTCATCGTGCCGAGGCACAGACGCGAAACCTTCAGACCGGACTGGCCGAGGCGAATGTATTCCATAGTGCGTGTCTCCTTCCTTCCTGAAAACTAGCGGTGCGGACGGTTAGTTGCGCATTGCAGGGCGCGCGACCGAACCGCGCTGCCTGCCATTAACGTTGCTTCGGTGTGTAGAACGGGTTCGATACGTCGCGCGCGGCAGCGAAGACTTCATCGCGATGCGGCAACCCCTTCATCGCCGCGAGGATCGCGTTCTTGCACGCGCGGTAGTTGTTCTCGAAGACAGCGTCGAGATCGTCGGTCGACGGGTTGACCCAGTTCGCCGACACCACCACCCAGTCGTTCTCCGCTTCAGGCGGCAGCGTGCCGTTCTCCAGCGACTCGGCCACCGCCTTCGCGATACCGGCTTGCGAAGCGCCCCACGTCGCGTTGCCGTGGAAGTCGCTGCCGATCTGCGCCTTGTTCACATAGAGCGTGAGCGGCTTGGTCGGCACGCCCGGACGCGCGATCACGACGAACGGCGCGTGACCCGCCGAAGGCGTCGCCAATGCGGTGGCGAATGCCTGGCCAGCCGGGCCGTTGCGCGGGCCGACCAATACGTTGATATGCGCGAGATTGACGCCGGGGCCTTCGAATCCTTCGCCGATAAAGAGTTGTTTGTCCGTCGATGCGCTCATGGTCTTCCGTCGAGGTTGAGTGGATGGCCGATTGTGGGGTTCGGCATCCGCGACCATGTATCGATGAGTTTTGATGCGGGGTATGAGAGGAACTCAACTCCGGGTTAGCCCCGAGCGCAGTGGCCCGCGGGTATCGAGACGCGCAAAGGTGAGGGTTTTCGGGACTATCACGGCAGCGGTGCGAAAGGTGAGCGTATCGACGAACAGTCGCGCACCTGCGCCGCGACACTCCGCAAAGCGACGTGCGCATCAGGCGCGACTAAAAGAGGCTCAAGCGATGGCTTCAGCGATTCTTCGTACAGCCTGGGAACCCCTACCAGCAAGGGCTGGCGCGGGTTTCGGAGGAAATGGATCAGTCACCGCGGCCTGCGATAGCAAGCCTGTCGCAAGCTGCGTGATTCGATGAAACCAGGCTGACCGAAACAACCGGTCCGTCGCGAGCCGCGCATCCGCGCCTATGGTTCACGCGCCGGGTTCACGCGAAAGGTGAGTGTTTTCGGGACTTGCCTCGCCGCGTGCGAAAGGTGCGAGAAACTCCGCACGCGACATCACTTTAAATAATCCGGCACATGACGGGTGGAGACGTCATGCGCCAACGCACTTCAACCTTCGATCAGAAAGCGCTCGCGATTCTTGCCCACGAGCCACGCTGGCGAGCGGCCGCGGCCGCTCCAGGTCTCGCCGGTTTTCGGGTTGCGATACTTGGCAACCGAAGGCGTCTTGCGGGCCGTGGCGCCTTTGCTGGTGAAACCCAGTTCTTCCGCCGTCAGGTCGTATTCGGCTACTTTCTGCTTGATCTCGGCGATCGCCTGCGCGATTTCCTTCTCGCGCGCCGCCGCGACTTCCTTGTGGAGTTTTTCTAGCTGGGCGGTCAACTGCTTGTACGAGGCCATGACGGGTGCTCCGATCATTAGACGAGAACTGAAGTGCGGACACTATCAGACGAATAAATTGCCGGATAGAGAAGCCCGACGCCGCGAGCGGGTAACACGCTTAAAAGAAGCCGGCCCGGACGCGGCCGGTTCGCTCAATCGTCAATTGCATCGTACACGCGGCGTTCGAAATCCACTGTCATTGAGAACGGTTCGACGGAGCGCCTTTGAATCAGCATCAGACCGATCAGATCTTCCACCGGATCGGCGAACCAGCTTGTACCATACGCACCCGGCCAGCCGAACGAGCCGATCGAACGATAGCCAAGCGGCAACTGCTGCGCCGGATCGTCGACGACGGACAAGCCGAGGCCGAACCCCTGGCCTGCCCACAGCGCATGACCGAAGGCCGACACACGGCGCTGGTCGCGCGTCAGAAAATTGGAGCGCATCAGATCGACTGAGCGGTGCGACAGCAAACGCGTCGTGCCGACCCGTCCGCGACCGAGCAGCAGTTGCGCGAATTGCAGATAGTCGTGCGCTGTGGAAACCAGGCCGCCGCCGCCGCTCTGGAAGCGGTCCGGATCCGCCCATCGGCTCGACGACGGATGGTCCTCGACGATCCGCTGCCCTGAGCCCTGTTCGACGCCATAAGCTGTGGCGAGCCGGCCGAGTTGCGCGTCAGGCACCCAGAAAGCGGTATCGCGCATGCCGAGCGGCTCGAAGATCCGCGTCCGGAAAAACTCGCCGAGCGGCATGCCGCTCACGCGTTCGATCAGCACGCCGAGCACATCGGTGGCAACGCCGTAGTGCCAGCGTGACCCAGGCTGGAACATGAGCGGCAAACTTGCGATGCGGGCAAGCCAGGCGTTGCCGTCCATGCGCGCTTCGAATCCGTTGAAAGCGGCGGCGTACGCGTCGGCAAGAGGCCCAGTCGCGGTGAAGTGGTAGGCGAAGCCGGCGCGGTGCGTCAGCAGGTCCAGCACGGTGAGCGACGCTCTGGCGGGGTCGGTTTCGTCGAGCGGGCCGGCAGGGTCGCACAGCACACGCGGCGCGGACAATTCCGGCAACCAGAGTGAGATCGGTGTGTCGAGGGCGAGCCGGTCTTCTTCGATCAGCATCAGGATCGCGGCGCTGGTGACCGGCTTGGTCATGGACGCAATGCGGAACAGCGTATCGCGCTCCATCGGCAACCGCGCCGCGTCGTCGCGCCAGCCGAGCGGCTCGAAATAGCCAATCTCGCCGCGCCGCCAGACCATCGACACCACGCCCGCCACTTCACCGCGTTCCACATAGCCTTGCATGGCGTTGGTCAGTGCCGTCAGCCGAGACGCGGAAAGTCCTGCTCGTTGCATGTTTGTCCTGATCGTGGAGGGAATGGCGGCCTGTTCACCCTGACGCGCGCCGTCCGTCCCCGCGGTCCTCCGAAGCGTAAAGCGGCGCCAGCGCGTGCGCAACCAAATGACGTGGCTTGCCATCCTGTCGAGACGTCGCGCTGCGCCGTGCCGCTTACGTGGCCGTTACGTTTCCCCATTTTTGCAAAAAACGGTACCAGAAGGGTACGTCACAGCCATCCACTGCACCGGGCGTTCAGGCTTTCAGGCGTTGTTCGAGAGCCGAAAGGGCGGCGTTGAGCCGTTTGACGCGGTTCGCCTGCGCCGGCACCAGCGCCGCGCCGGAAACGGAATCGATGCGGTTTCGCCAATAGGACAGCGGGATGTGGTCTGCTGCGGAGATATGCGAGATTACGTGCTCAAGATGTTCAATATCTTTTTCGAGTTGGTGATGATTCATTGCTTTCCCCGGATTACTCGTTGAACTATTTTCAATGCGTAACGCGAAGCACAAAGCGTGCCGCACTATTTTCGGTTTTCGGTCTAAACGGAAAATCCTTCCTGGCACTTTCCGCATGGACGGCAAAACCGGCAAAAGCTGCCTGCTGCTTGAATCTTGAGCCACTGAAAAGACAATACTGCGGCTCAACTTCGCGTTCCGTTAGGTGCCGCACCGACTTGGCTATTCGACGGGAATTCGCATGTTTTTAATTGCGTCCGGCGACAAGGGAAATAATATGAAGCGCGGTATTAATATCCATTGCGCATCATTGCCGCGGATAGAACCCGCATTGGATGCAGGTCTTTACGACCGCCATACGCTTTTAGCGCGACTGAAGGAAGAAAGCTTGAGGCGTTGGTCGAGCCGGCCTTGCGCCGGCGAACCGTTATTTCCCCCGGCAGGCGTAAATCAGGTTCAGCGTGCCGTTCTCAGTGGATTGACGCACGACATCGAACGCGCCGCCGCAACTTGCGCTGGCCTGCTGCGAGCAGGAGTCGGAACCGGCGGGGCACTGCACCAGCGTAGTCGCGCGGCCGTCCGGCAAAAACAGCGGCGCGCTGCTGCTGCAACCGCCCAGCGCGACCATGGCGCCGGCCGCCAGCGTGGCGCAGGCCCGGCGCGCGTAGAAGGAGAGATTGCATTTCATTTGAAACCCCGATCACGTCTTGTTTTTCGATCACGGGATTGTGCCACGCGTCAATTACGCTGCGTCAATCGCTGTCGCGGAACGTTGTCACACGTCGATGCCGTACGCCGCGATCTTCTTATAGAGCGTCGCGCGACCCATGCCGATCTGGTTTGCAGTCTCGATCACGCGGCCGCCGTTGGCGCGCAAAGCGTCGCTCAGGAAGCGCTTCTCGAAGGCCGCCATCGCCTCGCTCCATGAGGCGGGTTGCAACGCACTAGCCTGCGCGTTTGCCGCATGCGCCGTCGAAGGCACCTCCGGCAAGGGCGCATTCGGACGGTACGCGCCGCCGCCGTGCGCCGAGCCGATAAACGACGCCAGCGCCCGCGCATCTATCCGCTCATTGTCGGACAGCATCACCGCACGCTCCAGCGTGTTGCGCAACTCGCGCACATTGCCAGGCCAGCCGTACGAGCACAGCAACCTCAGCGCGTCGTCCTGCAATTCGAAGTGACTGGCGCCGCGCGCCTGGGTCGACAGATCTTCAAGCATGGCGTAAGCCAGCGCCTCGATATCCGAGGTCCGTTCGCGCAACGGCGGCGCATGGATCGTCAGCACGTTCAGCCGATAGAACAGGTCAGCGCGGAACCGCCCGGCCGCGACCAGCGCAGGCAAATCGGCCGAGGTCGCCGCGATGATCCGGACGTCGGCGCGCACGATCCGGTTCGAGCCGAGCGGTTCGAACTCCTTGTCCTGCAACACGCGCAGCAGCTTGCCCTGCAAGGGCAGCGGCATATCGCCGATTTCGTCGAGGAACAGCGTGCCGCCGTTCGCCAGCTCGAACTTGCCGACGCGCCCTTTGCGATCCGCGCCAGTGTAGGCGCCCGGCGCCGCACCGAAGAATTCGACTTCGAGCAGGGTGTCGGGAATCGCCGCGACGTTGACCGTCACGAGCGGCTGATTCGCGCGCGCCGAGCCGCCGTGGATGGCATGCGCAAGCAACTCCTTGCCGGTGCCGGTTTCGCCGAGCAGTAGCACCGGCGATTCGAGCTGCGCGGCGCGGCGCGCCTGGCGCTTCACTTCGAGACTGGCCGCGCTCGTGCCGACGAAACTGCCGAACGTATATTTGGCCCGCCGCGCCTGCGCGAGCGACCGGCGCGTCGCGATCAATTCTTCCTGAACGCGCGAGTAGTGGGAAAAGAGCGGCGTCAACGCCTTCAGTTCGTCGAAGAGCGCAAAGCCAACGGCGCCGACCGTGGCGCCCGCATCGTCCTTCAACGGCAAACGCGTGACGACGAGCGGTTCGCGGTCCGTTTCCAGAATATCGAGCAGAATCGGTTTGCCGGTGTTGACGACCTCGCGCATCAGGCTGTTCGGAATCACCGCTTCGCAATCGCGGCCGATGGCCTGGTCCGGGTCCGAAAAACCGAAGCGCGCCGCATAGCGTTTGTTGATCCAGACCACGCGCGCGTCGGCATCGACGATAAACGTCCCTTCGCTGAAATTTTCGAATGTGCGGAAGAGCGAATCCATCGCCCGGCGCAGTACGTCGCCGTAAGTGGCAGGCAAGCCTGCCCAGTCGTTCATCATGCTGTCGCTGTCTCCGGCTATCGTTTTATTGTGCTTGTCTCATTTCGTAGACAAGCTTATCTCATCGGCGAGATCGCCAGCAAGCCCATGACATAAGGGTTTAACCTTGGTTTGACCTAATTTCAGCCATTTTGCGTCCCGTTTTGGAGACGTTTGGGTACAATCGCCGCGATCACGTTTTGAACTTCGGCCTGCGAAATCAGGCGGCTGGCCGTTGCCGCTGATATGGCACGGAACCTGCGTTTGCGGGCGCCGTGCCGCCGCACCTTCGAGACGGCGACCATGTAGAACAACCAAGCTTTGGAGACTCAATGTCCTTTGTCATCGTCCTCGCCGCGCTGGCGTTTTTGATGTTTGCCGCCTATCGCGGCTACAGCGTCATTCTATTTGCGCCGATCGCCGCGCTCGGCGCCGTTCTGCTGACCGATCCGGCAGCCGTCGCGCCGGTTTTCACCGGCATCTTCATGGAGAAGATGGTCGGCTTCGTGAAACTCTACTTCCCGGTGTTTCTGCTGGGCGCCGTGTTCGGCAAGGTTATCGAACTGTCGGGTTTCTCGGAGTCGATCGTGGCCGCCGCGATCCGCTATATCGGCCGCTCGCGCGCCAATGCGGTGATCGTTGCGGTGTGCGCGCTGCTCACCTACGGTGGCGTCTCGCTGTTCGTGGTGGTGTTCGCGGTCTATCCGTTCGCCGCCGAGCTGTACCGCCAGAGCAATATTCCGAAGCGCCTGATGCCCGGCGCGATCGCACTCGGCGCGTTCTCCTTCACCATGGATTCGATGCCGGGTACGCCGCAGATCCAGAACATCATCCCGACCACTTTCTTCAAAACGACGTCGTGGGCTGCGCCCGCACTCGGCGTGATCGGCTCGCTGTTCATCATCGTGGTCGGCCTGACGTATCTGGAATGGCGCCGCCGTGCGGCGATGGCGACCGGCGAAGGCTACGGCACGGAACTCGTCAACGAGCCGGATCGCGTGGAATCGAAGCAACTGCCGCATCCGTTGCTGGCGGTTGCGCCGCTGGTTCTGGTGGGCGTCGCGAACTTCCTGTTGACCCGCTGGATTCCGAATTGGTACGGCGCGTCGTACACGGTTGCGCCGGACATTCTGCCGGGCATTCACGCACCGGTCACGACGACGATCAAGGCCGTGGTCGCCATCTGGGCCGTGGAAGGCGCACTGCTCCTCGGCATCATCATGGTTGTCGTGACGGCGTTCAACCGGGTGCGCGAACGCTTCGCGATCGGCACCAAGGCTGCGGTGGCGGGCGCGCTGCTGGCTTCGTTGAACACCGCGTCGGAATACGGTTTTGGCGGTGTGATCGCCGCGTTGCCGGGCTTTCTGGTAGTCAGCAACGCGTTGAAGAGCATTCCCAATCCGCTCGTCAACGCAGCCGTGTCGGTGAGCTCGCTGGCGGGTATCACGGGTTCGGCGTCGGGCGGCATGAGCATCGCGCTCGCGGCCATGTCGGACACCTTCATCAAGGGCGCGGAAGCGGCACATATTCCGATGGAAGTGCTGCACCGGGTCGTCGCCATGGCGAGCGGCGGCATGGACACGCTGCCGCACAACGGCGCGGTGATCACGCTGCTGGCGGTGACGGGCTTGACGCATCGACAGTCGTATCGCGACATCTTCGCGGTCACGGTCATCAAGACGATGGCGGTGTTCTTTGTGATCGCAGTCTATTACGCGACTGGTTTGGTCTGAGCGGGCGTGTGTTGGGCACGATGCCGGCAACGCGCCGGCGTCCTGACTTTTGATCGGTTACCTTGTCATCCCGACAACCGTTCTTACCCAGCACACCCTGTCATGAGCTCAGCGCCCTCTTTCTGGATGATTCCCACAGCACCCACGCCGGTCGGCCCGTTCTCGCATGCTGCCGAGGCCGACGGCTGGGTCTTCCTGACCGGCCAGATGCCGACCTGCCCGACCGACGACACGGCGCCGCTTCCCGAAGGCGTGGTCGCCCAGACCAAGCGTGTGATGGACAATCTCGTGCTGGTGCTTCAAGGGCTGGGCCTCGGACTGCAAGACGTGGTGGCGGCACGCATCTTCCTGACCGAATTCAAACGCGATTACGCGCCGATGAACGAGATCTACCGCGCCTACTTTCCTGCCGGTGCGCTGCCGGCACGAACCTGTATTGGCGTCACCGGGCTTGCGCGCGAAGCGCTGGTCGAGATCGATTTCATCGCCAAACGGCCGGGCTGAGCGCGCCGAGCCGAATGGCGTGTCAATGCGTCGACTCCTCGTCGAGTCCGTAGTGATCGGATAAGGCGTCGTGTAGCGAGATCGCGAGTTCGTCCATCTCGGTGGTCCAACGTCCGCTGTCGTTGCATAGTCGCTGCAGCCGCCGGCATTGGTCGACGAACCGCGGTTCCTGCACGACGACAAACGCGCCGCTCGCGCTATGCGCCCAGCCGGCCAACGCCTGCAGGTCTTCCGCTTCGACGATCGCAAGCAGCCTGGGCAGATCTTTTTGCAAGTGCTCCTTGAGCATCGCCCTGTAGCGCGCCCTGTCGTCCGTGCTGAGCGTGCTCGCGGCGCTGGAAGCAGGAACCATGGGTTCGGCTGGCGCTGCGTTCTCGGGTACAGCCAGCGCCGATGCCTGTGCCCGTCCCTGAGCCCCCGCCGGCGCCACCGCCAGCAACGCGGCTTGCAATTCGCTGAGCGACGCCGGCTTGGGCACATATCCGCTAAAGCCGTGCTCGCGCCAATTGCGCGCCTCTTCATGTTCGGCCACGGCGCTGAAGGCCAGCACCGGAACGGTCGCATTCAACTTGCGCAAGGCGGCCAGCAGCTCGTAACCGTCCATCTCCGGCATGTGGATGTCGGTCAGCACCACTTCGAAACTTGCCTGTTGGAACATTCTCAGTGCTTCTTTACCGTCGTGCGCGATCGTCGGCGCGCACCCCAGCTCGACCAGTTGTTCGTCGATCAGATTCTGGATCAACGGGTTGTCTTCCGCGACGAGAACGGGCAGACCTCGCAGCGCCGGATAGATTCCCGCCGAATCGCCCATTGCGGACGCCGGAGTTGGAGCGGCAACGGCAATCGTGTCCCCGCGCGCCAGATCGACCGCCGACCGGATCGCCGAGCGGCTGAATTCAGTCACCTCGAACACGCCGTCGCCGCGCGCCTCGGGATGGTGCGGACCGCCACGCGTGATCCACACGACGCCGACCGGCTGCAGCGCGCGCAGAGCGGCAATCACATCGAGATCGTATTCGCCGGTGACGACTAACACGTCCGGCCGGTTCGCGCGCAACCACGCCTGCGCGGCGGCCGATGAGAACACGAGGTGTCGGGCCCAACCCTCGCGCTGGAACCAGCAGTTGAGGTTTTCACCGACTTCCTGCTCCACGGACAGGATGAGCATCGTTCCGTGCTCCTCACAAACCGTTGCCGGCGCTCGCGAATCGACGGGAGGCTTGGTGAGCGGAATCGATATGCGGAATGCGCTGCCCACGCCGCACACACTCTCCGCGGTAATCTGACCACCCATCAGCGCGCACAGGCGCGCACAGATCACCAGCCCAAGACCCGTGCCGTCGGCTCCCCGCGAAGCACTCTGTTCGCCTTGCGCAAAAGGTTTGAAAAGCCGCGCCAGCGTTTGCTCGTCCATCCCGGCGCCCGAATCCGAGATCCGGCAAACCAATACCGCGCGGTCCGGCGAATCGTCCGTTACTTCTGCGCGCAGCGTGATCTTGCCCGCTGAGGTGAACTTGAACGCATTGCTCAGCAAGTTGTTGACGATCTGCGCGATGCGCATGCGATCGCCGATCAAGGTCTGCTCGAGAGTCGGAGAGAAGATCGCATAGAAACGGATCGAGCGATTCCCATGCATCGGCGCGTAGGAGAGCGCAATGCTTTCGAAATCGTCGATCAGACAGAACGGCTCCGTGACCAGCAACATCGCGCCGGCATCGATCTTCGAAAAGTCAAGAATGTCGTTGACGACGCGGCGCAGCGCACCCCCGGCAAGGCCCAATGTTGCGAGCCGTTGCGAATGCGCTTCGAGGCCCGGCGTGCGAGCCAACAGCTCAAGATTGCCGAGCAGCGCGTTCAACGGCGTACGGATTTCGTGGCTCATGGCGGCGAAGAAATTCGTCCGCGCACGCATCAGTGCCTCGGACGTTTGCTGTGCCTGCCGCAATTGCTGTTCGAGCATGGTCTGCGCCGTCACGTCGAGAATCGCGCAAAACAGCACGTTCTCGCCAGCGTAACGTGCCGGCGCATAAATGAATTGCAGAAACCGTGAGGACGCGCCGCTGTCCTGATCTGGCGGCGGCGAGGTTTGCGGCTCGTTTCGCTGCGTCGTTGTGGACGGATGCGAAGACTGAGGCGGCATCTGCGCCGGCCGCGTGGGCACGACGAAAGCAGCGACTCGCGCAAACGACATGGCCGACGGCTGATCCGGCGCCTGAACCAGAAATTCGCCGACGATGTGCCGCGGGAGCCGGTTGCCGTCGGCCTCGATCCCGAGCAACTCGATCGCCAGCGCGTTGGTGGTCAGGACTGAATAGTCGCTCTGCCGGACAATGCACAAGCCGACCGGCGTCGCGCTAACCAGAATGTGGTTGAGCATCTCGCTTTGCAGTGCGCGGGAAGTCTCCGCAAACGAATTGCGCAGCAACCGCAGCCCGAAATAGCGAGCCGTCAGCACGATTGCTATCAGGACGAGCGCTGTCAGACAGCCTAGCACCGTCAGTTGCCAGCCGAGCGCGGCGGCCAGCGCGCCCCACGGCACGTAGCCAACCAGAAGGCCGAAGCCCAGCCCCAGTGGCTCGTGAAAAATCACGCCCTCACGACCGTAGTGAAAGATCCGGGTGGGGGTAGCGGCGGCTGCCTGTTGCACCAGTTTGATGATCGATGCATCTAGCGGCATCGACGACACGACGACGCGGTGGTCCGCCGTCATCAGCAGATTCACGCCCTCGTGGTCAGGCGGCGCCATACGCAACGCGAGCGCGTCCAGCGGAAGGCTCGTGCTGATTAGCACGGTCGGCGTGTCGCCGTCATAGTAGGCGCTCACCACGGAAACCACCTGGCGATTCTGCAGCGGATCACGGTACGGTCCGAGCCAGATACGCTCGCCTTTTGCCGGCACGCGCCTGCCGGTTTGCGCCTCGATCTGGCGCTCGAGCGTCTCGCGCAGCAAGCTCACGATCGGCGGTTGCGGCGCTGGCATTGCGGCCTGATCGTGCCCGCTGGCCGGGTCCGCGAGCGGATGAGTCAGCGAAGGCAGAATGGCTGCGTAGTCTTCATTCAGCCCGATCAGCGTTGCCCGTTGACGGATTTCAAAAGCCTGCTGGGTCACGAGCGTCGATTGCGCCGCTTCGTAGAGGCGCCCGAGTTTTTCGCTCAATTGCGAGCCCCAGGCATTGCGCGTGGTTTCGCCGACCACAATGTCGAAATTCGAGTCGACACCGTCTGTCTTGCCGAGCGCTACGCCGGTCTTCAGAATCGCCTGCTGTATGGCGTCCGGGGCGCTCCGCCCGCCGGATGGGCCATAGTAATAGTCGAGCGTCAACGCGTCGCGCCTCAGGAACGACTCCTCCTGGTGGATGAGCAGAGAGATGTCGGTGGCGTTCTGCGACGCGAGGACCCGGCGATACTCGAGTTGCTTGAGCCCAGCGACGACAGTCAGCACCAGCGCGAAGATCAGCACGAGCAGCATCAGCGAACCGATCGTCGCCAGGTAGAGCCGCTGTTGGCGCTTCGCGCTCTGCGCGAGCGTGGCGAAAGCCTGCGCTAATGACTCTTGAGTACGGTCGAGGATTTTCTGCATCAGCTCGCGAGTGTGGCGCGTGGGTGGCAAATTCGCGCAGGCAGACCGCTGCGAAACCGGGACTGGATGCGTCCGCAGTCCTCATACCGGCGCAGTGTAGTCCTTTTGAAGGTATAGCGCGACGCATCCGGCACTGTTTCACGCCGCCGTCCACGACGCGTCAAACAACCCTGTATTAACGGCGTCGGCCTGCCTAAACCTGAGTGGTTTACTAGGAAACCCTAAAGGGCAAGGGGTCAATTGCCGTTATTGCTTGCAAACATGTAAGCACCGCGCCCACGCGCGGGCTAGCTCAGCAAGGAAAGCCATGCGCAACAACCAGCCTGTCAGCGGGCACGAGTACGAATTTCCGTCGTCACACATGCTTGTTTCGGCGACCGACCTGACCGGTCGCATCCAGTACTGCAATCCGGCCTTCATCGCGGTCTCGGGTTTTACGCGCGACGAACTGATCGGCCAGCCGCACAACCTGATCCGCCATCCAGACATGCCGCGCGAAGCCTTTGCCGACATGTGGGCGACGATACGCGATGGCCGTCCCTGGACTGCGCTCGTGAAGAACCGCCGCAAGAATGGCGATCACTACTGGGTGCACGCCAATGTCACGCCGGTGGTCGAGAAAGGCGCGGTCGTCGGCTATTTGAGCGTGCGCGTGAAACCGGTGCGCGCCGCGGTGCGCGCCGCTGAAGCGCTCTAAGCACGCATGCGCAGCGGCGAGTCCCGCGGCGTGCAGCTGCGCCGCGGCGTGATCGTGCGCACCGGCGTGCTGGGGCGTCTGCAGGCGCTGATGCGTCTGCCGGTCGCGACGCGCGCGGCGTTCGGCTACGCGATCACGCCGCTGGCGCTGCTGCTCACCGGCCTCGCCGCATGGCGAGGCGCGCCGCCCGCGCCGTTCTGGATCGGATTCGGCGTTGCCACGGCGCTCAGCATCGCCTCGTGGCGAATGCTGACGCGGCAACTCGCCGCACCGATCAACGACATGTCGGGATTCGCCACGCGTCTCGCCGCCGGCGATCTGACGGCTGATCTGCATATCGCGCGTCACGACGACCTCGGCGACGTGCTGCAAGCGCTGAATCAGTTGAAGGCGAATCTCGCGGCGATCGTCTACGACGTGCGCGCCCAGATCACCGGCATACTGGACAACGCGCGCGAGATATCCAGCGGCAATGTCGATCTCGCGAGACGCACGGAATTGCAGGCGGCGTCGCTCGAAGAAACCGCCGCTACCATGGAAGAACTGACCACGACCGTCCAGGCCAACGCCGATGCCACCGTGCGCGCGCTCGATCTGGCGAAAGAGGCCCAGGCGGCGGCCGCGGCCGGCGGCAAGATTGCCGGCCAGGTGGAGCAGACCATGGCGGGCATCACCGCCGCATCGCGGCGTATCGCCGACATCACGGGCGTGATCGACGGCATTGCGTTCCAGACCAATATTCTCGCGTTGAATGCCGCCGTCGAAGCGGCGCGAGCGGGCGAAGCAGGTCGTTCGTTTGCCGTCGTTGCGGGCGAAGTGCGCATGCTGGCGCAGCGCTGCGCGGCGTCGTCGAAGGAAATCAAGTCCGTGGTCGAAGCAAGCGCATCCGAAGTCGCGGCCGGCACCGAACTGGTTGCACGGACAACTTCGCAAATGCGCGTAATCGACGAGGCAGTGGGCCGCGTGTCGTCGATCATCGTCGACGTGGCGAACGCGAGCAGCGAACAGGCCGACGGGATTCGCCAGGTCAATCAGGCGGTCTCGCATCTGGACGGCGCCACGCAGCAGAACGCCGCGCTCGTCGAGCAGGCGGCGGCCACGGCGCAGCGCCTGGCGGAACAGGCGGACGTGCTGGATGAAGCCGTGCGGCTGTTCACCGTCGCCGACGCAGCGCCGGCTCGACGCGCTGCCGCCACAAAGCGTCAGGCGTTCACCGTCGAAGCAGCGCCGACGCCCGCGCCTGAGATCAAACGACACCACGCGCCAGTCATCGCAGAAGATGCCGAGCAGGAAGAAGCCACATTGATCTGATAGATCGGCGTTACTCCCACCTCGACAGTCCAGTATTGACGCAGCACGATGGCACCGTCAGCGCCCAGTTGTTTGCAAGGGCAAGCTGACCCGAGTAACAACGGCGTTTAGCGGCCCGCCCCCTCTGTGGACGGGCCTATTTTTTTGGGCTGGCGCTGGTGCGCTGGTATATATCCAGTTGAGTCACGCGTTTCGTGCCGCCACGAAGACGCGCAAGCGCGTCCTCCCATGCCGATTCCCACCACCGGAGGCCGACGTGATTCCTTCCGACCCGCCACGCATCAATCCGCTGTCTTCGCACCTCACCGCCATGGCGCGCAACAACGCATGGTCAAACCTGCGTCTCTACCGCGCCTGCCTCACATTGACCGACGAAGCGTTCGCCGCACGCAGGGTGAGCTTCTTCCCGTCATTGCAGTTCACGTTGAATCACATCCTGCTAGTGGACCGTTACTACTTCGACGCGCTGATCGGCGGCGGCGCAGGTCTCACCATTTTCGATAACGAACTGCCCTATCCGCGCGCAGCCGACCTGTGGGATGCACAGGCGCGGAGCGATCAGCAACTGCTGGCCTTCTGCGAATCGTTGACTGACGACGATCTGCCACGCGAAGTCCAGATCGACCGTGGACCGTCGGTTGGGATACAACGCGAGCAGATCGGCAGCGTACTGCCGCATGTTTTCGTCCATCAGATTCATCATCGCGGACAAGTTCACGCGATGATGAGCGGCACAGAGGCCGCCCCGCCGCAGCTCGACGAGTTTTTTCTCGCCGCCGACGCACCGCTGCGCGCTTCCGAGCTCGGCGATCTGGAGACGATGCGCGAGTCGCAAACCACGCCGCCCCGCGCCCAATTCCCCTAACCGGAACGCGCGTCAACTGCGTGACAGTCATGGAGAAGATTCGCACCGGCACGGGGCACGAAAAATGCATCCGTCGTTACCGGGAGTCGCGTTAAACTGGTTGTCACGGCAGGACGTCACGATGGGCGCTGCCGGGCGCGCCGCGCCAGTCAACGCGCTCGGCGGCGCAAGCCATGCAGGCAGGCGAACGGGCAAACGTGACGGCGGCGCGACAGACGCCGCCCTATCCTGCCCGTACAATAGTTCGATCATCAACGGAACGAGGACAACTTCGATGCGCACTACCGGGTCTTCCGGGTCAATGGCCCTGCTCACCGAATACGACGACGCAACGGCGCGCGAACTTCGCTCGCTGCGCCTCGAATCGACAGAAGACGGCAAAGGCATTCTTTTGATCGAAGTCGATGAGCGCAAGCCAGGCATACACCGCGAAGTGCGCTACGAAATCACGCCGGCCGAACTGATTGCTGCCATTCGCGCACACGGCGCGGAATTGCCGGGCGAACAGCACAATCATCGTCAATGAGTTTCGTCACGCGGCATTGCATCTCTGGTGCGAATGCCGCGTGACGCTTTAGCATCGCCGTTCTCCAATTGCCTGCTGGGCGGGCGTCCGCGGACGTCAATCGGGCATTATTTCCGCTAACGCATACCGCGCGACATTCGCATCTATTCCGGTTTGTTCAGGCCGCCGTGCTAATGCGTCTTTCAGGTGGCTCAGTGCACTTGAGATAGCGCTTTCCATACCCAAGTAAAGGGCTACTTTTCAGGGCGTTTGCACGTCTTGAAAATGCGTCCATAATCCTTGCATTCTCCTTTGCATTTCCTACCTGCGCCGCGCCCGAAAGGGCCGCGGATGTAAGCCGATGCTACATGATCTCGTCGAGCAATATGGGCCGGCGCTCGTGTTCGTAAACGTGCTCGCCGCCTCGATCGGGCTGCCGGTTCCGGCCATGCCGTCGCTCGTGCTGTTCGGGGCGATGGCCGCCATGCATCCCGGTTCTGTGGGCACGCAGTTGGCGCCGGTGCTCATCCTGTCGATATTCGCCACGCTGATCGGCGACAGCGCGTGGTATTTGGCCGGCCGCATGTATGGCGGCAATACGCTCAAAACGATTTGCCGGCTGTCGCTCTCGCGTGACACCTGCGTGAAAAAGACCGAGCGCTTTTTCGGCCGCTGGGGCGTGCGCGTGCTGGCGGTGGCCAAGTTCGTGCCGGGATTGTCGATCGTGTCGATTCCGATGGCGGGCGCCATGGGCACGCGCTACCGCACCTTCCTCACGTATGACAGCATCGGCGCTGCATTGTGGTCGGGCACCGGCCTGATCATCGGCGCGTTGTTCGCCAAGCAGATCGACATGCTGTTTGCGCTCGCCGGGCGCCTTGGGCGCACAGCCGCGCTGGTCGCCGTCGGCCTGTTGCTGGCGTATGCGGCGTATCGCTGGATCCGCCGGCGTCAGCTGATTTCGAAGCTCGCGACCGCGCGCATCGAAGTCGACGAACTGGCGTCGCTCGTCACTGCCGGCAAAACGCCGGTGCTGTTCGATATCCGTTCGCACGAGAAGCGCGCGCTCGATCCGTTCATCATTCCGGGCTCGCAATTCGCCGACGAGCGGCAACTCGACGAGATCGTCGCGACCTATCCGCACGATCAGAAGCTGGTGATCTACTGTTCCTGCCCGAATGAGATTTCCGCGGCATGGATGGCCAAGCAATTGAACGAAGCCGGCTTCTCCGACGTGCTGCCGCTGCGCGGTGGCATGGAAGCCTGGCGCGACTCGGGCAAGCCGGTGGAATCGCTGCCCGACATGCCGCCGCCCGAAGTGGCGGTCGAAGGCGTCGCGCCGAAGGCCGTGTAGCGCAAGCAGCGCATCGTGATTCGCGCCTTCGGGCGCCGCGCCGCTTCGCCTCTCGTTCGATCCATCAATGAACACCGAAGGAGCGGTTCAATGCTTTCGACTCAAGAACCTGAAGTGCAGCAACCGGACGTGCCACAACCAGACGTCGTCGCCGACGCGCCGTTTTCGTCGCTCTCGACGCGCATGCATCAGATGTTCCCCGCGCTCACGTGTGCCGAAATCGGCCGTCTGCGCAAGTTCGGCGAGATCGGCCACTGGAAGTCCGGTGAACTGTTGTTCGAGACCGGCCGCACCGGTCCCGGCATGTTCGTGGTGCTCGAAGGACGCGTGAAGGTGTATCAGCGCGACGGCATTGGGCGCGAAGTGCTGATCAACGAACATGGCGCCGGGCATTTCCTTGCCGAAGTCGGTCAACTGTCTGGTCGGCCCGCGCTGGTCAACGGCATGGCGATCGGTCCGGTGGAAGCGTTGCTGATTCCGCCGGAGCGGCTGCGCGCGCTGATCGTTGCCGAAGCGGAACTCGGCGAGCGCATCATGCGCGCACTGATCCTGCGGCGCGTGTCGCTGATCGAAAAGGGCGCGGGCGGGCCGATCCTGATCGGCAACAGCAACGACGCGCGGCTCGTCATGCTGCAAGGCTTCCTGTCGCGCAACGGCCATCCGCATTCCGTGATCGACGAACGCGACGAAGACGCGCTGCGTCTGATCGAGCAATTCGCCGCGCAAAAAGAAGACATGCCGCTGGTGATCTGTCCGGACGGCTCGGTGCTGCGGCACCCGAGCATGCCGGAACTCGCCACGTGCCTGGGCTTGCTGCCCGATCTCGACGATGCGCATGTGTACGACGTCGCGATCGTCGGCGCCGGACCGGCCGGGCTTGCCACTGCGGTGTACGCGGCATCCGAAGGCCTGTCGGTGATCGTGCTCGACAGCCGCGCGCCCGGCGGCCAGGCTGGCGCGAGCTCGCGGATCGAAAACTACCTCGGCTTTCCGACCGGCATCTCCGGCCAGGCGCTGGCGGGCCGCGCGTTCGTGCAGGCGCAGAAATTCGGCGCGCACGTCGCGATTCCGGTCAATGTGAAGGCGCTGCATTGCGCGGACCGGCCGCATCGGCTGGAACTGAAGTGCGGCGGACACATCACGGCGCGCGCGATTGTGATCGCGAGCGGCGCGGTCTACCGGCGTCCGGCCCTCGAAGGGCTTGATCGTTTCGAAGGGCGCGGCGTCTATTACTGGGCGTCGCCAGTGGAAGCCAAGCTGTGCAAGCGCCAGGAAGTCGTGCTGGTGGGCGGCGGCAATTCGGCGGGCCAGGCGATCGTCTATCTGGCGACGCACGCGGCCAAGGTCCACGTACTGATCCGGCGCAGCGGTTTCGAAGCCACCATGTCGCGCTATCTGATCGACCGGATCCGCTCACTGCCGAACGTGTTCGTGCATCCGAATTCGGAGATCGGCCGGCTTGATTCGGATGACAGTGGTTTGTCGTCGGTCGCGCTGAAAAAACCGTTGCCCGACGGCACGGATCATTTCGACACGCGCCATCTGTTCCTTTTCACCGGTGCGGACCCGAATACCGACTGGCTGCGCACCTGCGGCGTGGAACTCGACGAGAAAGGCTTCGTGCTGACCGGGACGAGCGCCGACGGCGCGTCGGCCTGCGATCTCGCGACGACGGTCGAAGGCGTGTACGCAATCGGCGACGCGCGCGCCGGCTCGACCAAACGCGTGGCCGCGGCCGTCGGCGAAGGCGCCGCCGTGGTCGCGCAGATCCATCAACTGCTGGCGGTGTCGGCGGGAGAAGCGGTCGCGCTGGGCGCCTGAATGATCTGGACGGTCTGAAATGCCCGCCGGCCTTGCAACCGCCGGCGGGTAACCTGCTGTTACACACACCTTCAACTGGTTGCACCTGCTTGCCTTTCTGTCTCGTAATATCTCTGTCAGCTATTCGACAGGAGACAAGCATGTTCCAACGCGCGATTGTTTTCGCCGCCTTCGGCCTTGCCGCCGCCTGCGCATCGACTGCCGCCTCGGCGCGGGTGGACGTCGGCGTGTTCGTCAATACCCCGGGCCCGGTGTATGCCGCGCCGCCTGTCTATGCGCCGCCGCCGGTCGTCTACGCGCCTCAACCGGTCTACGGTTACGGCTACCGGGACGACGACTATCGCGGCCGCCGCCACTGGCATCACGATCATGGCCGTCATCGCGGCTGGGATCGGCATCACGGGCGCGGCTGGTAAAGGCAAGTTCGGGCGCTTCACGCTACAGTAGCGGCTGCTGATCCAGGCCGGGCCTCGTGCCCTTCCCTTTGCAGTCACTCACTGATCGACGCCCGCGTGAAGACTCTCTCGCTTTCCGCCGCCCGCACTCTGCATCTGGCCGCGCAAGGTTTGCTGACGCCGCCCCGCCGCAAAGCCCTCAAGGCCGACGTGCTCGACTCGATCCGCCGCATGGCGCAATTGCAGATCGACACGATCCACGTGGTCGCGCGCAGTCCCTATCTTGTGTTGTTCAGCCGGCTCGGCGCTTATCCGCCGCAATGGCTCGACGAACATCTCGCCGAAGGCAAGCTATTCGAATACTGGTCGCATGAAGCCTGTTTCGTGCCGATAGAAGACTACGGCCTGCTGCGCCATCGCATGCTCGATCCAAGCGGGATGGGTTGGAAATACGCGGCCGAGTGGCACAAGAAGCATCGCAAGGAGATTGACAAGCTGCTTGCGCACATTCGCGCGACGGGACCGGTGCGCTCCGCGGATTTTGCCCGCGAGGCGGGCAAGGGCAACGGCTGGTGGGACTGGAAGCCGGAGAAACGTCACCTGGAAGTGCTGTTCGCAATCGGGCAATTGATGGTGGCCGAGCGGCGCAATTTTCACCGCGTCTACGATCTGACCGAGCGCGTCCTGCCGGGTTGGGATGACGCGCGCGATCTGCCGCCCGCGCACACCCTGACGGACGCCGTGTTACGCCGCACGTGCCGCGCACTCGGCGTCGCGCGCGCCGATTGGGTCGCCGACTACTACCGTATGCCGCGTCGCCCGTATCGAGACGAACTGCGCGCGCTCGCCGACCAGGGCGAGTTGATTCCGGTAAGCGTGGAAGGGTGGAAGCAGGACACGTACGTGCATCAAGACTTCGCCGCGATACTCGACGATGCCGCGAGCGGCAAACTCACCTCGACGGTCACCACGGTGTTGTCGCCGTTCGATCCGGTGGTGTGGGATCGCAAGCGCGCAGCGGCGCTGTTCGACTTCGACTACGCGATCGAATGCTACACGCCCGCGCCAAAGCGCAAATATGGTTACTTCGTTTTGCCGCTGCTGAGTCGCGGCCGTCTGGTCGGCCGCGTGGATGCGAAAGCGCACCGCACTCAAGGCGTGTTCGAACTGAAGTCGCTGCACATCGAACCGGGCGTGCGTCTGAGCGCGCGTCTCGCCGGCGATCTGCGGCGCGCGTTGCAACGCTGCGCGGACTGGCATGGCACCCCGCAGCTGGAAATCACATCCGCGCCGCCGGAATGGCTCGACGCGTTAGACGTCGGCGACACTTTGGGCGACAGTGTGGCGGCCTGACCGCCGCACCAACGTCGCACTCAATGGAGCGCCGCACACCCTGCTGCAAGCCGGCCGCCGCGAGCAGCGTATTGGTGGGGCCGGGCGTAATCAGCACGACGACAATGCCGATGGCGAGCAGCGCGAGCAGACACGGAGAGCATAAAAAAAGGCGCAATGTTGGGGACAGTGCGCCGTTTTAGCATAGACGGCGGCCGCGCCGAAATGCAGCCGCCAATAACGATGACGAATCGCGACGCGTGATGCCGTCACACCCAACCGGGCAACGGCAGTCGGCACCGGCAGGCATGCCGATGTGACTCGCGCCGCCCATCGGCGACGCGCAGCCGCCTTTAGTGATCCAGTTTCGCGCGCAGTTCGCGAGCGGCTTCCAGCAGACCTTCGTAACCCGAACGCGCATGCTCCGGCAGATCAGGATCGCCGACGAATGTGCCGAGCGTTTCGATCAGGCTATACAGAATGCCCTTCGCGGCGCCGGAGGCAATGCTGCCCGACGAAACCTGCTGATCGACGTGACTGAGCGCTGCGTCGAGGTTTTCCAGATCGGGCCGGTCGCCCGTGGGTGGCTTAGGCGTTACGTCTTGCGTCATGATGAAACTTCGCTCCTGTTGATGCAGCGGTGAACAAGCCATCCTTGCATGTTGTTATATACCGATCGTGCGTTGCCGTCTATTCGTGATCTGCACGCATGCGACCGGCGTCAAGGCGTCCATCGATACATCAGAATTTTTGCGCGGGCATCGTCCTCGAGTAGCACGACATACTCGCCATTGTCGCGTTGCACCGCGCTGATACCAAGATACACGTCCACCCAGCCGCTCGTGTTGCCGACGCTCGCGCCCGGCGTCATGTAGCCGACCACCTGGCCGGTACGCGCGTCGTAGACATCCACCCTCTGCGTGTACAGCTCCGCTACGAAGATGTAATTGCCCGCCACCGCGACGCCCACGGTCGTCGTTTGCGGATTGCTTTGCGTGTTCCAGGGCAGTGAGATCGTGTACTGCTGCGTCGGCGTACCGGAGCTCCAGTTGTCGTAACGCGCGAGCACCGGACCCGCCTCTTTCCAATGCGTCGCATCCCACGGAATCGCGCTTGTGAAGCCGGAGATATACATGGTGTCGGTCGCCGCGATGTAGACGATCCGCGCGATCCGCGTGAACGGTTGCGGCATCGCGAACATCTTCGAGCTGGCGTATGTGTAGATCGGATTGCCGGCGGGATCGAGACCTTGCAACGGCATTTCACGGATGCCGCTCAGCGGCGTGGCGAGCCAGACATTGCCCGGCGCGTCGACCCACCAGAAGCCGTTGCCGACCGTGCTGCCGGTCGACGGATTGCTGCTGATCTCGCTGGCGTCGACGCTGCCGTTGCCATTGCTGTCGCGCCACAGCCATTCGCCATACGCGGGCTGCGCGGCGGGCCATGTGCCCGGCAGCGGATTTTGCGCGAGCAGGCCGGATGGAATTGCCATTTCACCGTGTGCGGCGTCGAAGCGATAAACGTTCAGATAATGCGCGCCGGGATCCAGCGTGTAGAGAAACCGCTGGCCGTCGATTCGACGCACCATCGGCTCGCCGCGCACGCCTCGCGGCTGATGAAACGCGGGATCGTCCGGATAGTCGAAACGATCCAGCGTGAAACCCGCATACGACCATTCGCGGCCGGCGGGTTGGCTGTAGTCGAGCGTGAAGCGCTTGGAGCCGGTGTAGACGGAGCTGGGCGTGGCGGGATCGAACGCGGCGCTATCGACGAACGTCAGACCGTACAGGCGCCAATTGAGGGCGTGCGAACTGTACACGTAGCTTTCGAGCACCGCGCCTTGTCCGACCGATGCCGATCCGACCGGCCGCGGCCCTTCGCCATTCTGCGCGACGTACAGATTGCCCGCGGGATCGAC
Source organism: Paraburkholderia sp. BL17N1 (assembly GCF_003634175.1). Classification (NCBI taxonomy): domain Bacteria; kingdom Pseudomonadati; phylum Pseudomonadota; class Betaproteobacteria; order Burkholderiales; family Burkholderiaceae; genus Paraburkholderia; species Paraburkholderia sp. BL17N1. The sequence goes on along the minus strand of NZ_RBIW01000002.1, from coordinate 1,470,914 downwards.
ACCGATGCCCGTCACGCCGTTGAAGCGCCAATTGCCTGGCACACCCTTGACCGGGTGAAAGATGCCGTTGCGCGTGCCGATGGGCGCGGCCGCTTGCGGTTGACCGTTGCCGTCTTTGTTAAAGACGAGAATCCGCTGCGACGGGCCATTGTCCGCAACGAGGATTTGCCCGGCCGGTGTAACCGCGATGTCGGCCGGCACGGCGCCCACGGGCAGCGTCAATGTGCCGGCGAGCGCGGTGCCATTCGCGGCGTAGTGCTGGATAGTTAGGTTTCCGGACGAAACACCGCTCATCACCCACAGTGTCGAATCGGTGCCCACCGCAATGCGTCCTGGCGACGTCACGTTCCACGAGCGCAAACGCTGCATCGAATTCGCGTTGAACACGACGATCCGGTTCGCGTAGGTATCGGCCACGTACAGTTCGCTGTCGGTCGCGGCCATGCCACGAATGCTCGCGTCGTTACCGGTCGCTACCGTCTCGACCGGCAAAAAGCTGTTTTTCGTCGCATTCGCGCTATTGCCGATACCACCGTTGAACGGCGCGCCAGCCGCCAGATTGGCGAGCGTGCGGCGCGTGATGCCGTACCAGGTCAGACTGGCTGCGGGATAGTCCGCCCCGACCAGGGCGTTACTTTCGTTGCCGATCGACATCGCCGCATACAGGTACGTGTGATTAACCGCGACCGCGTCGCCACCGGCCGCGCCCCAGCCATGCGTCGAGCCGGCTACGGCGATCTTGTCGCCCGCGCGATAAGCGGCGATTTCACTGCCGCTCTCGTCCCAAGGCGTGTTGGTGTACACGGTGCCGTCTGCGCCGACGCTGATGGCCTGAATATCCTGCTGCATCCACTTGCCATCGCCGAAACCAAAACTATTGCCGATCCATGAAGTGGTGTAATTGAGTTGCGATTGCGCTGATGAATTCAGTGGAATAAGGCTGCTGAAGATAACAGCGGCCACACCCAGGCGAGAGAACAATGTCACGACGGTATTTCCTTGCGAGGTGCGAAGCGCTTGCCGGCGGCATGTCCGGCGCGTATTCGCGCGCATGCGGATTGATGGGCAGTCGCGCATGTGTAAGAGATTGGCGCTTTATCCTCGCATAGAAAAATGGTAAATATATTGATAAAAAATCATTCTTAAATGTTGAATTGCTCAGATGATTCGAAGCGCATACGCGTATGCGCGGATACGGTGCTGTCTGCCTTTCGCGCGGATGCGATAAGCACACCGGCGCGCGACGGTCAGCACATGTTCCTCGCGTTCTATCAAACCATCTTCGCCCACGTCGAGGTATTCGAAAGCGCGCCTAGGGTGGTGAGAACGGCGGCGGCGCATAGGACCGAGTCAACGCCGTGGCCCGCAGCTGGTTCGGCTACGGAAGTTCGACGAAGCCGCGCGACCGGCGATCGACCAGCGGCGGCGGGACTTCTGCAGCCGGCCAACTGCGGCCTTCCAGCCGCTGATTCGCGCAGACATTCGAGCGTCCGCTCTGCTGCATCAACCGGCTTATGGTCGCAGCCAGCGAATCATCCTTTTCCGCTGATCGACTTCATTCGTACATCTTGAGCATCCCCGCCAGCGCTCCTTCGATTATCCTGTTCGACAGACGCGGATCATTCACGGCGCGAGCGAGCGCTATTGAACCCACGCAGGTGCTGAAGATCATCACCGCTTTAGCATGGGCGTCTTCTGTATCCGGCAAAGACTGTGCGAGCGAAGCGATGATCTCACTGACACGTTCAGTGAATGCCTCGCGGGTTGCTTCGGGCGCGCGCGGTACGTCGTTGACTAACGCTGAAATTGGGCAACCTCTGCCCAGGTTGTCCCGATGGCTTTCCGACACATATGTGCTTATTGCGCGCTCAGGCGCCGTCTTGAGCGCGGCCTGGAAATGCTCGATGTCCTGCAGCGCCATGATGAAAGCCTCGGTCACAAGCGTATCGCGTGACTCGAAATGCTTGTAGAAGCCGCCAACAGTCAAGCCAGCTTCTTTCATGATGTCGCCGACACTAACCCCATCAATGCCACGCTCGCGGAAACGACATGCGGCGACCTGCACAATCCGCTGATGCGTGGCGAGTTTGTCAGCTTGTGAGTGCCCCATTTTTCAGTCTCAAAGATGTATTGTGCTGTGAGTCAATCTGCAATGCCGTTCGACCGGTGCTCCCGCAGCAGCGGTTAGCTCGCGTCGCCCGACGACCTCACAATTGCCGTCAGTTGCAAAGTCCTGGCAATGCGAAAGCCGAGTTCCCGATACAGACGAACGGCGGAAAGATTATTGGTGAACACATGAAGGAACGGCACTCTGTCGCGTTCCTGGATGGTTGCCGACAGATGCTCCATCAACAGCCGGCCCAGCCCTCGGCCACGCCATTCCGGGTGCGTGCACACGGCGCTGATTTCGACGTACTTCCCGGCAGTCATTCGTTCGCCCGCCATCGCCACCAGCTGGCCGCCCTCCCTGATGCCAAAGAAGTGACCTAGTTCGTTGGTCCGGGCGTTGAATGGTCCGGGTTCCGCTAGCTCGGCGAGTCGGAGCATATCAGGTGTGTCGTCGACGCCGAGTCGCACGATCCGCTCGTCGGACGATACGGTGAACCTGTTGGCGGCAACCATCTGATTGGCGACAGCCTCGCGCGCGACGTCGAAGCCAGACGGCAAGTCCGGCTTGCCCGCCGTGAAAAATGATAGGCGCTGTCCCGGCTGGAGCATCGCTGCAACTTGCGAGACGCTTTGCGCCGAGTAATTCCGTGCGGCCCCGAACGGCGCAAATTCCGGGCGATACCGGGCACCGCCTTCGCGGCGCTCGATGAAGGCTGGAGGCGCTTCGCTCAGAGCGATCCAGACGGGATTGGTGAGGTATTCCTCGGTCGCGATCTCACTGGCTGCATCGATGTGGGAGGACTGCATGACAAGCTCCTGTTTTGTTCGTCTTCTCTGCTGTGGAATCGCGGTCAGGCGAACCGTGCCGCGTGCTTCCTGATAAACACCTGTACCGTCATTGGCGGCGTGCCGGTCAATTCCTCGATGAAGGAATTGGTGCCGGCGAAAACGCCTTCCTGGTAATCGACAGCAACCGAGAGCAGATGCTGCCTGAACGTGTCACTGAATTTTGCATCGGTATCCAGCCGTTTTTTGAACAGGTCGAGATCGACCGGTTGATACGTGACCGTCCTACCCAACGCCTGGCTCATCTCGGCCGCAATCTCATGGTGATTCATCTCGACCGGCCCGTAGAGCGGATAGACCTTGCCCGCGTGCGGCGCCGGATCGCGAAGGATCGCGGCAATCACGCGACCCTGATCCTCGGCTGCAATCGGCGCATGGCGCCCTTCGCCAAAGGGCAGACGCAGCATCCCGTCTTTTTTGATGGACGCGACTTGACCCGGGTAGGTCAACCATTGAGCGAAGAACGTGGGGCGCAGATGTGTGACCGGCGTGCCGGCCCAGTCGAACACCTGTTCCGAGATCCAGTGGTCTCGCGCGGCATGGCTTTTCGCTTCACGGCGAGCCGAAATCTGCGACATGTTCACAATCGATTCGATTCCGGTCTCACGGGCGGCCTGTGCAAACGAAGCGCTGGCCGCTATCCCACCGGCCTCGATCGGATAAACGAAATAGGCTGATGAGATCCCTTGAAGAGCGCGTGCGACGTCGTCGATATCCGAGAGGTCGCCAACCAGCACCTCGACGCCTCGCGAGCGCAGCCGTTCTGAACGGGCGTCCTCGCGTCGCACCAGGGTTCGTACCTGTTCGCCTGCAGCCAAGAGGGTATCTGTCGCTGCTCCGCCCGTGTCACCAGTCGCGCCTGCGATAAAAAATTTACGAAAAGCCATTTGAAAGCTCCGCTCAATTCATTAATTGGGAAGATGGTGAGTGCTTCAGTCACCGGATCTGAACTGGAGTATAGTCATAATCCTGAGCGGCGATAGATGAGAATTCCGTACTAGTCTTTTGCGGAATGCCGTTCGCAACGTAGCCGGCAAGCGGGTGTGGCTACGTTCGCGAATGCACGCTGCAAGTGGAATTCAAAGACCGCGCCCGCCGACGACCGTCCATCGGAGAATGTTCCTGCCATGCTCGCCCACACCTTCGCCTCACCTCGTCACTCCACACGCTATTGGGAGGCCGGCCCCGCCGACGGGCCATTGATGATCTTCCTGCACGGCTGGCCCGGGGTCGGTCTGATGTGGCGTGCGCAAATCGAAGCTTTCGCGTCGACGGGCTGGCGCTGCATTGCGCCGGACATGCGCGGATACGGCGGCTCGTCGACTCCGGGCGCGCCCGATGCCTATGCGCTCAAGGAGGTGGTCGACGACATGGTCGAACTTCATGACCATCTGGGCGGGAGTCCGGCCATATGGGTCGGCCACGACCTGGGAAGCCCGGTGGCCGGGGCGCTTGCTGCGCATCACGCGAAGCGCAGCCGCGCCATCGTGTTCGTCTCCGTTCCGTATATGCCCGAGAGCTTCGGGTTGCGCAGTCTGCTGCCACTGGTCGACCGGACGCTCTATCCGGCCGACCAGTATCCGGACGGGCAATGGGACTACTACCGTTTCTATCTGACGCATTTCGACCAGACCGTTACCGACTTCAATGCCGACATACCAGCGACACTGGCGGCGATCTACCGGTCTGGAGACCCGAAGTCGGTGGGCCGCGTCTATCGCTCCGCGCTGGTTTCGCGCAATGGCGGCTGGTTCGGCTCGGCACGTCGTGCGCCGACGGTGGCGCCGGACGAGACGCTCTGGCCGACGGCCGACTTCGACGCGCTGGTCGATGCGTTCCGTGTGACCGGGTTTCGTCCTGGTAACGCCTGGTATCTGAACGATGATGCCAACATCGCCTACGCTCGAACTGCGCCCGACAGCGGCCGCCTGAGTCAACCCGTGCTGTTCGTGAACGGCGAATTCGATGGCATCTGCGACATCACGCGCAGCGTTCTCGGCGAGCCCATGCGAGATGCCTGCACGGATATGGCGGTAGCGACGCTGGACGCGGGCCACTGGCTTCCGCTCGAACGCAAGGCTGAACTGGTCCAGGCCATCCGCGCCTGGCTCGAGGCGAAGGCGCTGTCGTAGCCATGACGAACGAATATTGACCCGCATCGGGTCCTGCACATCGACTAAAGGAGTGGAATGACATGAGCGCCTCCGACAGCAATGGCATCAAACAATACGACATTGCGACCAACGGCATTACCTTGCATGTGACGGAGCAAGGGGAGGGACCGGCCGTGCTGTTCTGCCACGGTTTCCCGGACACCGTCTACACGTGGCGGCGGCAGATGAAGGCCATTGCGTCGGCGGGTTTTCGTGCGATTGCCCCGGATATGCGCGGTTATGGACGAAGCTCGGCTCCGGCCGACGCAAGCCTCTACACACCGTTGCACACAACAGGCGACCTGATCGGCCTGCTCGATGCGCTAGAGATTCCCCGCGCCATCCTCGTCGGTCATGACTGGGGTGCGACGCATGCGTGGAACGCGGCGTTGATGCGCCCGGACAGGTTCGCGGCGGTGTTCTGCCTCAGCGTCCCTTTCGTGCCGCGCGGAGACGTCAGTGTTTTCGACAGGATGCGAAAGGCGGGACTTCAAGACAAGTTCTATATGTTCGAGCAGATTCGGCCTGACGCTGACGAAATCTGGGCTAACGCCGCGGTCACCATTCCCGGCATTCTGTATTGGGCATCGGGCACTGCGCCAGCCGGCCAGCAGTGGAGTCCAATGGATCCGGCTCGGAGCCTTTATCGCACTGCTCCCGGACCGTTGCCTTCGTGGGCGTCCACGGACTACGTCGCGTATAACATCGCGGAATTTCAGCGTACCGGGTTCCACGGAGGATTGAATTACTACCGCGCGGCGGAGCCGTATTTCGTCCTGTCCGCTCCGTGGAAGGGCGCGAAGATCGTTCAGCCGTCGTTTTTTATCTGGGGCAAGGCCGACGGTCTGAGAGAGTTATATCCGCTTAGCATCGACGACCTTCGCGCTGGCTTACCGGGCCTTGTGGGAGGACTCGAACTCGATAACGTGGGGCATTGGGTACAACATGAGGCCGCCGCCGAGGTCGGCGACCAACTGCTGAAGTTCGTGCGTACCGTTGATCTCGCATGATCGTTTCGGACACTGTCCGGTGTACTCTCTGCTCCAGGCTCCGTTTAATCGAGCGAAGAAATTGGCGGCGTAACGCAGGCTGACGGGAGTCTTCAATGACCCTTGTACTCAAAGAAGGGACATCGACCAACAGGGCCACCGGTTGTCCGCGTTGGCTCGACTCCCGCCGCCGCGCTCGCGCAGCATCAGGGCATTGCGCAGTTCACCCATGCTGAACCATCGCAGCCTGCACGGCCGCCGCTTCCGCAGCGGCAACAGCAGGCGACACGATCGCCGGCTGCCCGGTCTGCCGGCGCGAGCGCCCTGAGCTCAGATAGTCCGCAATCGAATCCTGCGTGACCTCGCCGACGTAGCGGCCGTCGCCATCCAGCACCGGCATCCATGACGAATTGAACTGGTACATCTTCGACAGCACGATGCGCAGATGCTCCTCCGCGCCGACCGTCGCCTTGAACGCGGACAAATGATCGCCGCACACGCCTTGGCCCGTGCGCGCCGCGCGGCGCGTCACATAGCCGAGCGCCTGCTGCCTGTCATCGACGATGGTCAGGTAGCGGCTGTCGCTGTCGTCCATCATCTGGAAGGCGCGCGCGACCGGCATGTCCGCAGGCGCGGATTCCGGCTGCGTGGCGGCGTCGCCGGCCTTCACCAGCAAGAGGCGCTTCAATGTGCTGTCCTGACCGACAAACGCGCCGACGAACTCGTCGCGCGGATGTGCCAGCAATGTATCCGGATGATCGTATTGCACCAGTTGACCACGCCGGAACACGGCCACACGGTCGCCGAGTTTGATCGCCTCGTCGATGTCGTGGCTCACCATGATTACCGTCTTGTTCAGTTGACGCTGCATCTGGAAAAACTCGTTCTGGATCGACTCGCGATTGATCGGGTCGACCGCGCCGAACGGCTCGTCCATCAGCAGCACGGGCGGATCGGCGGCCAAGGCGCGAATCACGCCGATGCGCTGCTGCTGGCCGCCCGACAGTTCACGCGGATAGCGCTTCAGATACTGCTTCGGATCGAGCGCGACCATCGCCATCAACTCGGTGGCGCGTTCGCGGCAACGTTTCTTGTCCCAGCCGAGCAGGCGCGGCACGACCGTGATGTTCTCCTCGATCGTCATGTTGGGGAACAGCCCGATCTGCTGAATCACGTAGCCGATGTGACGGCGCAATTCGACTTCGTTCAGACCGGAAGTGTCCTCGCCGTTGATCAGCACGCGGCCCGAAGTCGGCGCGATCAGCCGGTTGATCATTTTCAGCGTGGTGGTCTTGCCGCAGCCCGACGGGCCGAGAAACACGCAGATTTCGCCTTCGCCGACAGTCAGGCTCACCGAGTCGACCGCCTTCACCTGCTGGCCGTCCTTCTGCGTAAACGTCTTGGTCAGTTTGTCGAGTTCGATCATGTCTTTTGTACTCCCTTCGGGGTCAGCAGGCGTTGCAGCGCTTGCAGCAGCAGGTCGGCGACGATCGCGAGCACGCTCACGAGCACGGCGCCCACCAACAGTTTCATCATGTTGCTCTGGCCGATCGCGCGAATGATCAGCGTGCCGAGACCGCCCGCGCCGATGACCGCGGCGATCGTCATCACACCAATGTTCATCACCACCGCCGTGCGCACGCCGCCGAGAATCACCGGCACGGCAAGCGGTAAATCGACGAGGCGCAGCCGTTGCCACACCGTCATGCCGATGCCGATGCCCGCTTCCTTGATGCCGGGGTCGACGTTGCGCAGCGCGAGGTAAGTGTTGCGCATGATCGGCAGCAGCGAATAGAGGAACACCGCGGTAATCGCGGGCACCGCGCCGATGCCCTGGCCGAAGCGCGAGAACACGGGAATCATCAAGCCGAATAGCGCGATGGAAGGCAACGTCAGCACGACCGTCGCCACGCTCAGCAGCGGCGCGGCCAGCCACTCGTGCCGATTGATCAGGATACCCAGGGGTACGCCGACGACGATCGCGCAGCCCACCGCGATCCCCACGAGCCACACGTGTTGCGCGGTGAGTTGCAGCAATTCAGGCCAGTTGGCCGATAGATAGTCGAATACAGTCATAAAGAAGATCTCCGCTCAGGGCAGCTTGTGCGTGCGCAGGAATTCCGCCGCCACTTCGCGCACCGGCTTGCCGTCGATATCGACTTGCTTGTTCATCTCCAGCATCGTGTCGTTGTTGAGCGCGTCGGAGAGCGCGTTCAATTGCGGCGCGAGTTGCGGGTTCTGGTCGAGCGTCGTCTTGCGCACCACCGGTGTGGCGTTGTACGCGGGGAAGTAGTGGCGGTCGTCTTCGAGCGGCGTGATGTTGAAGCCCTTCACGCGGCCGTCCGTCGTGTAGATCAGTCCGATCGGCACCTGGTTGTTATGCAACGCGGTGTAGACGAGACCTGGATCCATCTGACGCGTTTCCTCGCGGCTGAACTGCATGCCGTAGGCGGCTTCGAGCGGCTTCAGGCCGTCCGGTCGATTGGCGAACTCCGCATCCATCGCGAACACGTGCTTCTTGTTCGGCTCCGCGGCCATCTTCGCCGCGAGTTGCGAAATCGTGCGGATGCCTGTTTGCTGCGCGACTTGCTCCGGCAAACCGAGCGCGTACGTGTTGTTCAGCGGCGAGCAGTCGAGCCAGATCAGACCACGTTTTGCATCGAGCGCTTTTACGCGTTCGTACATCGTCTTCGGATCGAGCTTCTCGGTGATCTTGTTGTAGACGATCGCGGCGGTGCCGGTGTATTCCCACGTGATGTCCACCTGACCGTTCTCCTGCGCGCTGCGCAACAGCGTGCTGCCGAGGCCAGTGCGGGCGTCGATCGTGTAGCCCTTCGCGCGCAGGTACTGCGAGGTGATCTCGGTAAGAACGTACTGCTCGGTGAAATTTTTTCCACCGAGTACGAGCGTCGCCGCGTTCGCGTGAATACTCGCAAAGAGCAATGCGCCAGCGGCGATCCAGCGGCTGCGCTTGAACAGATTCGTCATGCCGTCACCCCACGTCGCGCGAGCAGGTAGCGGCTGCCGGTCGAGACGATGCCGTCCAGAACCAGTGCGAGAATCGCGGTGGCTGCCGCGCCGAGCAATAGCTGCTGCTGGTTGTTCAGATAGATGCCGGGAAAGATCAGCGTGCCGAGACTGTCCGCGCCGATCAGATAGGCGAGCGGCGCGCTGCCCACATTGATTGCGAGCGCCGTGCGCACGCCGCCGATGATGATCGGCATGGCGTTGGGCAACTCCACGCGCAACAGCGATTGCCAGTCCGTCATGCCGAGGCCGCGCGCGGCCTCGCGTAACGCGGGCGAGACGTTCTTCATGCCTTCATAGGCATTGCGTGTGATGGGCAGCAACGACGCGAGAAACAGCGCCACGAGCGCCGGAATATCGCCGATGCCGAAGATGCCGAGCGCGATCGCCAGCACGGCCAGCGAGGGAATCGTGTTGCCGATGTTGAATATCTGCATGAGACGTTCGGCGTGACGCGCGAACGAGGGACGGCTCAGCAATACGCCGGCGGGAATGCCGACCAGCAACGCGAGCGCCATGGAATAACCGACGAGCAACAGATGTCGCTTCGTGTAGTAGACCAAATCGGGCGCGTACTGATGGAGTGCGCCGGGGTCGATCGCGCGACACAGCAACGCGACGACAATACCGATGGCTACAAGACTGCCGACCAGTCTGGCAGGACGTTGAATCATGAAGATGCGCCTCCTTGTTCGAGCGACGCGCGGAAATAGCCGCGCCGCACAGGCGCCGTGACGGCGCTGCGAATGGGAAGTTCGGGACGCGGCACATGCCGCGAGGTGAACCGAGTGGTGCCGGAGGTTTGTCTTTCTCCCGGCGCGAAGGCGGGGCGATTTCGCCTTCGGCGGCGGACCAGTTAGCAAAACTGGTGCCAGATCCATCGATGATGTGGATAGCAGCGCCAGGCTCCTATCCGGCGGGGTTTGGGTGCCCCTTTTGAGTACCGGTTGTTTTACCGGCAACGGGGGCGGACGCAAACTGCTGCCAGTTTGCGCCTAACCCCTTCTAACTTAGCTTATCTAGCTGCAATTTCGCGGTCAGGATGCTGCGATTATACGGACGATGGGTGGCTTCGTCTACCCATGTGGTTACTGTGGAGGAGTTGGACGGAACGCCGGCTTTGACTTTTGCTTGATATCCGCTCTCCCGCAAAAGCTCACCGGCGGGTTTTTCAACGGCTTTTTCGGCTCCCGGAAACGCTCACTGCAACGCCATCGCCAGCACGCGCGCCACGTGGATCGCGTCGACGCCCGCGCCATCGTGAATCTGATGCCGGCAACTCGTGCCGTCCGCGACCATGAACGTGTCGCCGTCCATCTTGCGCACCGCCGGCAGCAGCGACAGTTCCGCCATCGCCTGTGACGTCGCGTAATGCTCGGCCTCGTAGCCGAAACTGCCCGCCATTCCGCAGCACGACGATTCCACCGTCGATACCTTCAATTCAGGAATCCACTTCAACACGGTTTGCACGGGCGTGAAGGCGTCGAAGGCCTTTTGATGGCAATGGCCATGCACCAGCGCCTGCTGCTTCGCCAAAGGCTTCAGCACAAGCTGCAGCCGTCCGGCCTTTTCCTCGCGCACCAGAAACTCTTCGAATAGAAACGCCTGTTTCGACAACCGCTGCGCTTCGTCGCCAAAGCCATAGTGCAGGAACTCGTCGCGCAACGACAGCAGGCAAGACGGCTCCAACCCGACGATCGGCACGCCGCGCTCCACGAACGGCTTGAACAGATCGAGCATGCGCCGCGCTTCCTGCTTCGCTTCACCGACGAGACCCGCCGCGAGGAACGTGCGGCCGCAGCAAACGGGCCGCTCGCCCTGGCGCGTGTTGAAGTGCACCGTGTAGCCCGCAGCCTCCAACACCTGCTGCGCGGCGCGCGCGTTCTCCGGCTCCATGTTGTTGTTGAACGTGTCGACGAATAGCAGGACTTCTTTGAGCGCGTCACCTTGGTCTGCTTTGCGCGATGACACCGCATCGGCCAAAAACGACTTCTTGAAGCGCGGCAAGCTTCGCTCGGGCGCGAAGCCCACGGACCGCTTGAACCACGCCGACAGCACCGGCACGTTGTCGGCCAGCGCCATCAAGCCCGGCATGCGGCTAGCCGTCGACGCGTAACGCGGCATGAAAGCCACCAGCTTGTCACGCAGACGCAGCCCCTGACGCTTGACGCGCGCCGCCCGTGCCTCGATCTTGAACTTCGCCATATCGACGCCCGTCGGGCAATCGCGCTTGCAGCCCTTGCAGGACACGCACACATCGAGCGTTTCCTTCACGTCGTCGCTCGCGAGACCCGCTTCGCCGAGTTGACCGGAAATCGCGAGGCGCAATGTGTTCGCGCGTCCGCGAGTGACGTGCTGCTCGTCCTTCGTCACGCGATAGCTCGGGCACATGGTGCCCGCGTCGAACTTGCGGCAGTGGCCGTTGTTATTGCACATCTCGACGGCCTTCGCGAGACCGCCGGCCAGATCGTTGCCGCTGCCCGGCAAGGTCTCCTGTCCGGTCAGCGGATCGCGTTCGACATTCCATGCCGACCAGTCGAGCGCCGTTTCTATCCGATGTTCCTTGTAGCCCGGCGCGAAGCGAAAATTGCGCGCGTCGTCCATCTTCGGCGGACGCACGATCTTGTCGGGATTGAAACGGTTGTCCGGATCGAATAGCGCCTTGATCTCGCTGAACGCCTGATTCAGACGCGGCCCGTATTGCCACGCGACCCATTCGCCGCGGCACAATCCGTCGCCGTGTTCGCCCGAATAGGCGCCCTTGTATTCGCGCACGAGTGCCGCCGCTTCATCGGCGATCGCGCGCATCTTCTGCGCGCCGTCGCGGCGCATGTCGAGAATCGGCCGCACATGCAGCGTGCCGACGCTTGCATGCGCATACCATGTGCCTTCTGTGCCGTTTCGGTGGAACACTTCGGTGAGGCGGCTCGTGTATTCGGCCAGATGTTCAAGCGGTACCGCGCAATCTTCGATGAAGGACACCGGCTTGCCATCGCCCTTCATGCTCATCATGATATTGAGCCCGGCCTTGCGAACTTCCCACAGCGCTTTCTGTTCGTTCGCGTCGGGCATCTCGACGACCGAATCGGGCAAGCCGAGATCGGCCATCAATTCCGTGAGCTGCTTGAGCGAAGCAAGTTGCGCCTCGCGGTCCTCGCCCGCGAACTCCACCAGCAGAATGGCTTGCGGCTCGCCGACTAGCGCCTTGCCGATCACCGGACGAAACGCCGGATTGCTCATCGCCAGATCGATCATCGTGCGATCGACCAGTTCCACCGCCACCGGCTTCAGCTTGACGATATGCTGCGTGAGATCCATCGACTGCCAGAAGGTCGGGAAGTTGACCACGCCGAGCGTTTTATGCGCGGGCAGCGGCGCGAGCCTGAGCGTCAATTGCCGGCTGAACGCGAGCGTGCCCTCCGAGCCGACCAGCAGATGCGCGAGATTCGCGACGCCGTCGTCGGTATAAGCGCGCGGGTTCTGGCAATCGAACACGTCGATGTTGTAGCCCGCCACGCGGCGCAAAACCTTCGGCACACGTGCGACGATTTCATCGCGCTCGCGTTCGGCGATCTGCTTCACGCCCGTAAGTATCTGCTGCAAGCGCGCGCCTTGCGGCGCTTCACGCAACGAGGCGAAATGCGCTTCGCTACCGTCGGCGAGAATCGCATCGATCGATTCGACGTTGTGCACCATGTTGCCGTATTCGATCGAGCGTGAGCCGCACGAATTATTGCCGGCCATGCCGCCGATCGTGCATTGCGCGGCGGTCGAAACATCCACCGGAAACCATAGTCCATGCGGCTTGAGCCACGCATTCAAATGATCCAGCACGACGCCCGGCTCGACCGTCACCGTGCGCGCTTCGGCATCAAAAGCAACGATGTTGTTCAACCACTTGCTCGTATCGATCACCAGCGCTTCGCCGACCGTCTGGCCGCATTGGCTCGTGCCCGCGCCGCGTGCGAGCAGCGGCACTTTCTCGCTGCGCGCGATTTCCAGTGCGATGCGCAGATCGTCCTGGTCGCGCGGCACCACCACGCCGATCGGCGCGATCTGATAGATCGACGCGTCGGTCGCGTAACGACCGCGGCTCGCCGCGTCGAACAGCACGTCGCCGCGCAGCGATTTGCGCAGATGCTGCGCGAGCGGACTCGTCAGCCGCGCGGCGGACGGAAGGTGGATCGGCTTGACGAGTAAAGCGGAAGTGGGGTTCGTCATATCGTCGGCCTATGGCAAATACGGGGAAGCGGCTAGTACAGCGTGAGACTGACTGGTGCGAGTCCTTCAATGCGCCCGCTCGCCGTGCCCGCCGTCTTCGGAAAGAACATGCCGGTGTATGAGCCGGCCGTGATGACCATCTCAGGCGTCACGGCAATGCCGCGCGACGTGGCGTGATTGACGAGCCACGTCAGCAGGCGCCGCGGATCGCCGGCCGGATTGGCGGGCGTGGCTTTAACCACATCCTGTCCGTCGAAATCGAATTGCAGCGAAGGCGCAACGAACGGAAAGTCCTCGCGATACGGCGTGAACTCGCCCACGATCAGCGCGCCGTGATTCTGCAAGTCCGCGAGTTGAGCGAGCTTGTCGATAGCGGGCCACCCGGCGTAGCGGCTCGCCACGATTTCGATGGTCGCGCCGATCGAGCCGATACTCGCCAGCACTTCGGCCTCGCTATAGGGCGTGGCGGAAACATCGAAACGCCGCCCGAAACGAAACGCGATTTCCAGTTCGAGCCCCAAGGGCGTGAAGTCTTGGTGCGGCAAACGGGCGCCGTCGGCATGCAGGTCGAGGTCGAGTAACGGCGCGCCCTGGATTGGACCGCTCTCGGACTTCGCGCCGATTTTCCAACCGGCGATCCGCGCGCCGCATGCGTCCAGGATCTCGTGCTGGATTGCGTAGGCCGCGGCGGCATCGGCTGGAATTTGCTCGGGCGGCAACGTGTCGAGCGTGGCGTGATTGCGGCGTGCGTCGGCGAGAAGCCGGCTGAGTGCTGTCGTCATAGTGTCGTCATGCGGAGAGGGGAACCGGCGCGGTGTACTCAAGCGCCCATACCCGTGGCAACATGCGCTTTGTCAGCCGCGTTGAGCGCGAATTTGCTTTCCGGCTGCATGCGGAACGCGAGCACCACGCCGATCGCCATCAGCAGCATGCTGCCGACGAACGGCAATTCCCAGCTACCGAAGTAGTCGATCAGAAAACCGCCGGCCACCGGCGAGATGATCGCGGCCAATGCCGAGCCGGTGTTCATCATGCCGCTCGCCGTGCCCGAGTATTCCGGCGCGATGTCCATTGGAATCGCCCACATCGGACCGATCGTCATTTCTGCAAAGAAGAAGCCGGACGCGAGACACGCCATGGACAGATACAGGCTGTGCGTGAACATCAGCGGAATCAGCGAAAGCAGGCAGAAGAACATGCAGACCGACACCATCCAGCTACGTGCGCGCTTCAGGCTGCCGGTGCGTGTGAAGACCCAGTCGGTCACGATGCCGCCGAGCGTGTCGCCGATCACACCGGCGAAGAAAACCACCGAGGCGAAGATCGCCGACTTCTGTAATTGCAGGTGATAGCTGTGCAGAAAGTATTGTGGAATCCAGCTCAAGAACAGCCACAGCGTCCAGCCGTAGCAGAAGTACACGATCGTGACCGGCCACATGCGGCGAAACAGTTTGCCCCACGGCACGCCGGCGGCTTTCGGCTTGGGCGCGGGCAGCACGGCGAGTTCGTCGCTCGTGATACGCGGATGGTCTTTCGGATGTTCGGTAAACGTGAAGGCCCACACGGCGACCCACAACAAGCTGAACACGCCGCAGATATAAAACGATTCGCGCCAGCCCCAGGTCGCCATCACGAGCACGATCAGACCGGGCGCCACCGCATTGCCGATCCGCGACGCCGCGTGTGTGATGCCCTGCGCGAAGCCGCGTTTTTCCTTGGCGACCCAACGCGCCATCGCGGACGTGGCGGCGGGAAACGTCGCGCCTTCGCCGAAGCCCAGTAGTACGCGCGCGGCTAGCAGCGAAACCAGGCCGCCGGCGAAACCCGTCAGCAAAGTGGCGACGCCCCAGATCGCGCCGCAAAAGATCAGCGTGCGTTTCGCGCCGAAACGATCGCTGACCCACCCGCCGATGATCTGAAAGATCAGATACGGATACGCGAAGGCCGAGAACACCAGGCCAACCTCCGTATGCGAGAGATGGAATTCCTTGCCGAAACCCGCAGCCGCAGTGCTAACGTTGACGCGGTCGAGGTAGGTGATGAAGTACATGATGCAGAGCATCACTAGAACGATACTGGTCGCACTGGTCACACGAAACCGCTTCATCGTCTATCTCCATTGCATGTGTCGACGGCGGGCCTGAGATGGCGCGCTGCGTCGTTGCCTGGCGGCGGCTTGCGCCGCGGGACCATCGCATTCGTTCGTGCCGCGTTCTGTGCGCGGCTTCGTGAGGGAAGTGCTCCCCGCCTTCCCGGTTCCGCAAGTCACTGCTGGCTGCGCTTCGTTCGATGCCCCAAAGAAACAGCGTTCGGGGCGTACTCAGGCCGCGGCTTTCAGGCCGGATGCCTTCGTCGGCTGGCTCAACCACTCCATAGCGGCAGGCAAGCCACTTTCCTTGAGCGGCACGCCTGCGAGCCGCAGACCCATTTCGCAGCCGGCCAGCGTGGCCAGCAGCATCAGGTCGTTGCAGTCGCCGAGATGGCCGATGCGGAACATGCGCCCTTTCATCTTGCCGAGGCCCGTGCCGAGCGACATGTCGAAGCGTTCGTAGATCAGCTTGCGCACCGCGTCGGCGTCGATGCCGTCGGGCATCATCACGCCCGTGAGCACCGGGCTGTACACCGACGGATCCGCACACTGAATTTCCAGGCCCCACGCACGCACCGCGCGACGCGTCGCTTCTGCGAGACGTTCGTGACGGGCAAACACGTTGTCGAGCCCTTCGCCGAGAATCATTTCGAGCGCTTCGTTAAGGCCGTAGAGCAGGTTCGTGTTCGGCGTGTACGGCCAGTAACCGGTCTTGTTCATCTCGACAATCTCGGTCCAGTCCCAGAAACTGCGCGGCAGTTTGGCCTGCTTGCTGGCGGCCACGGCTTTCGGCGAGATCGCGTTGAAGCTGATGCCCGGCGGCAGCATCAAACCTTTTTGCGAGCCCGAGACGGTGACGTCGACGCCCCATTCGTCGTGACGGTAGTCCGCACACGCGAGGCCCGAAATCGTGTCGACCAGCAGCAAGGCCGGATGACCCGCGGCGTCGATTGCACGGCGCACGGCGGCAATGTCGGAGGTCACGCCCGTGGAGGTTTCGTTGTGCACCACGCACACGGCCTTGATTGCGTGTTGCGTGTCGGCACGCAGACGCTCCTCGATCATTTGCGGCTGCACGCCGCAGCGCCAGCCTTCAATGCCTGGCAGGCCGAGGAACTCCGGCTTCAGCCCGAGGCTTTCCGCCATCTTTTTCCACAGCGTGGCGAAGTGGCCGGTCTCGAACATCAGCACGTGATCGCCGGGGCTCAGCGTGTTCGACAGCGCCGCTTCCCAGGCGCCCGTGCCCGAGGCCGGGTAAATCACCACGGGCTGCTGCGTCTTGAAGATTTTCTTGATGCCGTCGAGCACCTTCAGACCGAGTTCGCCGAACTCTGGGCCGCGGTGGTCGATGGTCGGGTAGCTCATCGCCCGGAGGATACGGTCGGGCACCGGGCTCGGACCCGGGATCTGCAAAAAGTGACGGCCAGCGGGGTGAAAGTCTAGCTTGAGCATTGGGCTCCTCCGATTGAATTTTGCATTCAAAAAACTATATCAGACGATCTGTGACGATCCCAAGACGAAAATCGCCTGTGGTCACCGGTGTTTACCCGTGCTGTTAACTAATCTTTCAGCTTCCGATAAAATCAGAGTTAATGGATGTTGAGGACTTTTGTATGCAAAATTCGGATTTCGAGGCGAGCATTGCCACTTCCCCACTGATGCCGAAGGTCGAGCGGCAACGCTTGCATGACACGGTGGTAGAGCACATTCGGCGCTTCATCGTCGAAGGCGTGCTCGAGCCGGGCAAGAAACTGAACGAGCGCGAGCTATGCGACACGCTCGGCATTTCACGCACGCCGCTGCGCGAGGCACTGAAGGTGCTGGCCGCCGAAGGGCTGATCGAGATTTCGCCGAATCGTGGCGCGTCGGTGTCGAAGATGTCGGAGGCTGAATTACGCGAGACCTTCGAATTGATGAGCGGTCTCGAAGCCTTTTCCGGCGAACTGGCGGCCGAGCGGATGACGGCGGCTGAACTCGCCGAGATCAAGGCGCTGCATTACGCAATGCTCGCGTGCCGCGCGCAGAATGATCTGGCTGGGTATTACAGCCGCAATCAGGCGATTCACGACAAGATCAACGAGGCGGCCAGAAATTCAGCACTGCGGCAGACCTATGTCTCGGTGAATCGTCGCTTGCAGGCGCTCCGGTTCCGGTCGAACTTCCAGATTCCGAAGTGGGACAGTGCGATTCATGATCACGATGAAATGCTGAAGGCGCTCGAAGCGCGAGATGGCAAGAAGCTGAGTGCGATTCTTCGGCAGCATCTGCTCGATAAGCGCGATGCGGTTTTACAGGTGCAATCGCGGGAAGCGGTGGCTGCCTCTCCGTTGAAGACTTGAGGTGAGTAGAGTTAATGTATTGGAGCGCCGGTCGCGTTTAGCGTTAGTGTGAGTTTGCACGCCTGCGCCGACGGCGTGTGGAGGAAATGTCTTTCCCCTCGCGCCCTCAAACGTCCGGTTCCCTCGTTTCCCCACACGCTGCGGTGCGGCGAAACCTTCGCCCCCAAAGAAAGACCGTCCTACACATTAGGCAGGTGTCTCGCTTGAGATTGAGTCCCTGCCTACAGCGTCTGCCCGCTCTGGCCGATGGGCAATTGCAGCCCGTTGCGCCATAAGGGCCTGCAGTTCTACACGATCAACACTGCGACCGATTACCACTGCGCACCTCTTTTCACGCTCGATATCATGGCATTGAAGAGTTTGTGAACGGTCCCGTGTAGGCATCGTGGCCGGAACCGCGCAGAAACTCAGCAACGATGCAGGACCGGTTGCCGAGCGTCCGCGCGGTTTTCGCGGACACAACTTCGCACTGGGGACCGTCATCACCTACGAGATGAAGATCAACGGCAAGCATCCATTGTCGGCCAGCCTGCGATGGGTTCCGACAGCTCAGCTCGGCAACGCATGACGCCAACGACGTACGAACAGGAAGGATTCATGGACCTCAATATCGTCGAGCAAGTCGCATTGACATTGCGACGTGCTGGCGAACACAGACAGCTGGTTCCCTACCAGCGCTTTCATGCGCTTTTCGACCCCATGGATCCGCTGTCCAGCCGGTACGCCGCGCTAGAGAAAGCTGTTGCTCTGCTGGCTGGGGAGAGCGGCGTCGACTACGGTGCGCTACTCAGTCTGGCGAATGGACTTGCGGGAAAGGAATTTTATTTGCGCTTCAGGCGCAACAGATTCGACGACTATCTGGCTGTCATGGGCAGTCAGATGCACGAACATTCGTTAAAGAAAAAGAGGTGTCTCGTTGAAGCAGAGCGTGCCCGCGTTTTCGATGATGCAACGTTGTCGAAGCCGACCCCGCGGTCGGCGACGTGAGCAAACTCAAAGTCGGCGATGAGGTTCACATCGCCATGAGGACGCCTTGCTGTTGTCGACGGACAAAGCCGATCCGGGGCACCGTCTAACGCGCGGCTTCCCTGCGTCGCAACGAGTCAGGCAAGCCGTACAGCACGATCAGCGCGCACACCAGGCTCATCGTACCGATCACATACAAGGCCGGCGTCGTACTGCCGGTCAGGTCTCTCACACGCCCCACCATGATCGGGCTCACAATCCCGCCGAGTTGGCCGAGCGTGTTAATCAACGCGATCCCACCCGCCGCGCCCGCGCCCGTGACGAGCTTCGGCGGCAGCGCCCAGAACGCTGGAATCGATGCGACTACGCCCGCCCCCATCACAGCCAGCGCGACGACCAGCAACGCCGTCTGCTTGTCGAAGAACCCCGCGGCAAAGAAGCCGATCGCCGACATCACCAGCAAGCCGAACACGAACTTCCGTCGCTCGCCGCTCGCATCGGACAGGCGCCCGACCACCACCATGCAGATTGCGCCGGCAATATAGGGCACTGCCGTCAGCAAGCCGATCACCGTCGGGTTGTTCGTACCCGCCACGTGAATCAGATGCGGCGCCCAGAAATTCAATCCATACGACGCCACCTGAATCAGGAAGTACACCAGCCCCAGCGTGAGAAAGCCCGGCGTCCTGATGGCGCCCATCAACGAATGCCCGGTATCCGGATGACGGCTCTGTTGCGCAATCTGCCCCGAAAGAAAGGACTTTTCCGCGGGCGACAGCCAACCTGCATCCTCGATACGGTCCTTCAACAGTTTCAGCACCAGATAGCCCAGCACGATGCACGGCAACCCGCCGAGCAGAAACAGCCAGTGCCAGCCCGGCATGCCGAGCACGCCGTTCATGTGTCCAATCACGAGCCCCGCAAGCGGCGCGCCGACCAGGCCGGAAAACGCAGACGCGAGAAACAGCATCGACGTGATACGCCCGCGATAGCTCGGCGGAAACCACAGCGTCAGGTAGTACAGCACGCCCGGCGCGAAGCCCGCTTCCATGGCGCCGATCACGAAACGCAGCCCGTAGAACTGCCATTCATTGCTGACGAACACCATCGCTGCCGTCGCCAGGCCCCACGAGATCATGATCCGCGCGATCCAGCGCCGTGCCCCGACCTTGTACAGAAACAGATTGCTTGGTACTTCGAACAGCACGTAGCCGATTACGAACAGGCTGGCGCCGAGACCATAAGCGGTGTCGGACAAGCCGAGGTCGCTCTGCAACTGGAACTTCGCGAAGCTGATGTTGATGCGGTCGAAGAATGCAAACAGATAGCAGATCATGATCAACGGCATCAACCGCCACGCCACTTTGCGGATGATGGCCGCAGCATCGTTCGAGCTGTGCTCGCGGTTGCCGGTTGCGACTGCGCCCAGGTCACTCATGTTCGTCTCCAATGCCGGATTCGGCGAAGCCGTCCGGTCGTCTAATCGATTAGGAAAATATCAAATTTGTAGAACGTATTCGGGTACGGGATGCAGGTCGCGGTTACGGCCTGCCTTCGCCAGTTGCCCCGGGACGTCGTGGCCGAGCAACGCGGGCAAGCCGCGCGACAACGCGATCAGCTTTTCCAGATCGATGCCGGTGGGGATGCCCATTTCGTCGCACATGTTCACGAGGTCTTCCGTGCAGATATTGCCGGACGCGCCCGGTGCGAACGGACATCCGCCGAGGCCACCCAGTGCGGCATCGAAGCGGCGCGCGCCGGCTTCGTATGCCGCCAGAACATTCGCAAGACCCAGCCCGCGTGTGTTGTGGAAGTGCAGCGTGAGCGCGGCGGCCGGCAGACGTTCGAGTACCCGTGTGACAAGGCGTGTCACCTGGCGCGGGTTCGCCATGCCGGTCGTGTCGGCAAGCGTGATGCCCTCGATGCCCATCTCACGATATGTATCGACAATGCCGATCACGCGGTCTTCGTCGATCTTGCCTTCGAACGGACAGCCGAATGCCGTCGCCACCGACGCGTTCAACAGCACGCCCGAGCCCTTCACGTGCCGCACGATATCGCCGAACGCCACCAGCGACGACTCGCAGCTCATCCGCATATTGGCCCGGTTGTGCGTCTGACTCGCGGACATCACGAGGTTCAGTTCATCGGCACGCGCAGCCAGCGCGCGTTCGGCGCCCTTCAGATTCGGGATCAACGCCACGTAGATCACGCCCGGTTGCCGCTCGATCTGCTGGAACACCGCCTCGCCGTCACGCAACGCAGGAATCGCTTTCGGCGAAACGAAGGAGCCGGCCTCGATGCGGGTGAAACCCGCGGTGGATAGCGCGTTGATCAGCGCGATCTTGTCGGGCGTATCGACCCATGTGGGTTCGATCTGCAAGCCGTCGCGCGGCGCGACTTCCTGCACGATCAGTTTGTCAAATTGCGGGGTGTTCAAAACGCGAGTCATTGCACGGCTCCTTCGCGGCGCAGCCGCTCGATTTCGTCGTTGGCGAATCCCAGTTGGCTGAGCACGCTGCCGGTATGCTCGCCTAACGTCGGCCCTTGCCAGCGCACTTCGCCCGGCGTGTCCGAGAGCTTCGGCACGATCCCCGGCATCTTCACCGACGCGCCGCCCGGCAGTTGCGCCTCCAGCAACATGTCGCGCGCCTGGTAGTGCGGATCGGCGACGATATCGGCCACCGAATAGATGCGCCCCGAGGGCACTTCAGCACGTTCGAGCGCCGCCAGCACGTCGTCGGTGGAATGGTGCGAAGTCCATTCGGTGATGGCCTGATCGAGCATCGCGCAGTGCCGAACGCGGCCGTCGTTGCGCGCCAACGCGGGATCGTCGGCGAGATCGGGACGGCCGATTACCTGCATCAGGCGTTTGAAAATCGGATCGCTATTACCGGCGATCACGACGAAGCCTTCGTCTTCCGTGCGATACGTATTGGACGGCGCAATGCCAGGCAACGCGCCGCCGCTCCTCTCGCGCACATGGCCGAGCAGATCGTATTCCGGCACGAGGCTTTCCATCAGATTGAACACGCTTTCGACCAGCGATACATCCACCACCTGGCCTTCGCCCTGCCCCGTCTTCACACGCAGCAGCGACATCAGCGCGCCGATCACGCCATGCAGCGACGCAAGCGAATCGCCGAGACTCACGCCCACGCGCGCCGGTGCGCCATCCACTTCGCCGGTCGTGTAGCGGATGCCGCCCATCGCTTCGCCGATCGCGCCGAAGCCAGGACGATCGCGATACGGACCACTCTGACCGTAGCCGGAAATGCGGACCATCGTCAGTTTCGGATTGACAGCGTGCAGCACGTCCCAGCCGAGGCCGAGCTTTTCGAGCGCGCCGGGGCGGAGGTTTTCGATCACGACGTCGGCGTCGGCCGCGAGCCGCTTAACGATCTCGACACCGTCCGCCGACTTCAGATTCACGCAGATGGACTTCTTGTTGCGCGACTGCAGATACCACCAGAGCGAGGTGCCCTCGTGCAGCTTGCGCCATTTGCGAAGGGGATCGCCGCTCTCGGGCGCTTCGATCTTGATGACGTCGGCGCCGAACTCGGCCATGAGGCGCGCGGCAAACGGCGCGGCGATGAGGGTTCCGATCTCGATGACGCGGATACCCTGAAGGGGTCCACCCATAATGCTGTCTCCGATGCTGGTTTCGTGTTGGGAGACAGCTTATGAGCGGTAAGACCGCAGCGTCCAACCGCAAATCGCCAACGACCGTTCGCGAACGGCGAACGCTCTCCTTCAAGCGTTGATGGGCAGGGCCTCCGAGGCTTCGACGGTGCGCAGATGGTCGAACAACAGGCGGCTCACCGGCGACAAGGCATCGACATCGCGCACCACCAGCACGAGGCTGCGCGCCGACCAATCGTCTTCGAGCGGGGCGCCGACGAGACCCAGCGGCCGGCCCATCAGTTGATACACCTTCAGCGGCAACACGCCGACGCCCATGCCGGCCTGCACCATCCGGCAAACCGCATCGAAGCCGGGCACGTGGATGCGCAACCGCAACGGCTTGCCCGCCTGACGTGCGGCAAGGTGCGTACGGGCGTTGATGGAACTCGCGGCGTGCAGACCGACGTGATCGCCATCCAGCGTTTCGACGAAGGCGACGCTTTCGCGCGCCGCCAACGGATGATCGTCGCGCATTACGAGCACCAGCGAATCGTGCCGGTAGTGTTCGACGTGCAGATCGCGCGTGTCGGCGTCGCCGGAACAGATGCCGACGTCGACGAGGCTGTCGTCGACGGCTTCGACCACGCCGCCGCTCGGCCGCTCTTCCAGATCGAGCTTGACGCGCTCGTGCTGCAACTGGAACGCGCGCAAATCTTCCGGCAGGAATTCGACGATCGCCGAGAGGTTGGCCATCATGCGCACATAGCCGCGCACGCCGCTCGCATGGCCGGCCAGTTCAATGCCGATGTTCTCGATGTCGCGCATCACGCGGCGCGCGTGATGCAGCAGCGTTTCGCCCGCCGGCGTAAGCGTCATGCCACGCGCGTTGCGCTGGAACAGCGTGGCGCCGACCGCCTGTTCGAGTTCGAGCAGACGCTTGCTCGCGGCGGAGACGGCAATCGCCTCGCGCTCGGCGGCACGCGTGAGCGTGCCTTCCTCGTAGACCGCGAGAAAGAGTTGCAGCGTGGTGAGGTCGAGCCTTCGGAGAAGGTTTTTGATTACCATGACGGGGCGCCGCGTTGTTGTGCGATCCGCCTATTCTGACGCCAGACGCAAAAAATAGGTGCCGTGCCCTCGCGGATTCCGCCCTTCGTCAAAGGAAGTCTTCCGATGCCCACCGTCGCGATCGCGATCTTTCCCGGGGTGCAGGCGCTCGACGTCGCCGGTCCGGTCGACGTGTTTTCCGAAGCCAACCGCTTCATCGCGCCCGCGGATGCCTACGAGGTCAGGTTGCTCAGCGCCGAAGCCGCGCCGCTGCGCGCGTCCAACGGCATGATGCTGGTCGCCGACGCTACCTTCGACACGGCACGCGGTCCGTTCGATCTTGCGCTGGTCGCGGGCGGCCCGGCGCTACCGGACGTGGTGCCTGATGCGCCACTGCTCGAGTGGTTAGCGAACGTCGCCACAAAGTGCGGCCGCTACGGTTCGATCTGCACCGGCGCGTTCGCGCTCGGTCACGCAGGCCTGCTCGACGATCGCAACGTGACGACGCATTGGCAGCACGCCGCGCAACTGGCGGCGCAATTTCCAAAGGCGCGCGTCGACTTCGACCGTATCTATCTGCGTGACGGGCAACTCGTTACGTCGGCCGGCGTGACCGCGGGCATCGATCTGTCGCTCGCTTTAGTTGCGGAGGATCACGGTCCGCACACAGCCCTCGCCGTCGCGAAACGTCTGGTGGTGTTCGCACAGCGGCAGGGCGGCCAATCGCAATTCAGCCCCTACCTGACAGCACCCGCCGACGACACCTCGCCAGTCGCCAAAGTCCAGGCGCACGTCATGGAACGGATTCGCGAGAGCTTTTCGGTGAAGCAACTCGCGGATGTCGCAGGCATGAGCGCCCGCAACTTCGCGCGCGTGTTCGTGCAGGAGACCGGCGTGACGCCGCATGAATTCGTCGAACGCGCCCGTGTGGATGCGGCGCGCAAGCTGCTCGAAAGCAGCGGCGCGGCGCTCAAGGCGATTGCGTACGACTGCGGCTTCGGCACGGCGGATCGCATGCGTATCGTCTTCACCAAACGGATTGGTGCGACGCCGATGCAGTATCGCGAGCGCTTTCGCCCGGCTTGACGTGAAGCGCAAGCACTCGCGGTGAGAGCCGCCGCACGCGGAAAAATGTCGCGTGAGAAAATAGCCGCCTTTTCAGGCCAACAATCTCAAGGACGACATGACCACTTCTTCTCCGATCCGCGCGATCGTCACCGGCCACACACGCGGTCTGGGCGCGGCGCTCGCCGAACAACTTCTGGCTCGCGATATCGCCGTGCTGGGATTGTCCCGCTCGCGTCACGACACGCTCAAAGCGCGCTTCCCGGCGCTGCTCGAAGAAATCGAACTGGAACTGGCCGACACCGCGCGCGTCGCGCAATGGATCGCGAGCGATGCGCTGCGTGGATTCGTTAGCGGCGCGCAGACGGTTCTGCTGATCAACAACGCGGGCATGGTGCAGCCCATCGGCCCGATTGAAGGACAAGACGCGGCATCCATCGCGACCGCCGTGAGCCTCAATGTCGCCACGCCCTTGATGCTGGCCAGCGCGCTCGCCGCAGCCGCCGTCGATGCAAGCGACCGGCGCATCGTGCATATCTCCAGCGGTGCCGCACGCAACGCGTATCCCGGCTGGAGCATCTACTGCGCGACGAAGGCCGCGCTCGATCATCACGCACGCGCCGTCGAGCTCGATGCGAATCGTGGGCTGCGCATCTGCAGTCTGGCGCCGGGTGTGATCGATACGAATATGCAGGCGGAGATTCGCGGCAGCGGCGTCGAACAGTTCCCCATGCGCGAGCGATTCGAAGAACTCAAGCGCAATGGCCAACTGTCGACGCCTGAACAATGTGCGACCCAGTTGCTCGATTACGCATTGAGCGATGCGTTCGGCCAAACGCCGGTCGCCGACATTCGCGAGATCGCAAAGCCCGTGTGATGCGCTGATAACGGAGCAAAAAGGGAGCGCATCACGCGCTCCCGAAAACCCTCACCTTTCGCCTGATTCTTCGCAAATCTACACGCCGGGCGCGACCATCACACCGCGCTCGGCCGCACCGAGTTCGCCGTGCGGCACGAACACATAGCCGCGCCCCCATACCGTTTGCACATAGCGCGGCTCGGACGGATCGATTTCGATCAGCCGACGTAGCCGCCAGATCGACACGTCCAAACTACGCCCTTGATGCAATACGCTATTGCCGCGCAGTTTCTCGTTGAGCTGCACGCGCGTGAGCACGGTCATCGCGTGATTGACGAAGATCTTCAGCAGCGCGAACTCGGAACTGCGCAACGCGAAGTGCTCGTTGTCGCGGCGCAATTCGCGCGCGGAGAAGTTCAGCTCGCAGCGGCCAAAGCGATAAGGCGGCCGTGTCTCCGGCGCGCCGGGCGCGAGCGAGCCGCGCCGTCGCAGCAAGACGCGAATTCGCGCGAGCAGCTCGGCCGGGTCGGCGGGCTTGCTCATGAAGTCGTCGGCGCCGAGTTCGAGACCGATCACGCGATCAATCGCTTTGCTGCTTGCCGATAGCAGAATCACGGGCACGTCGTTGCCGCTCATGCGCAAGTCGCGCAACACGGCGAGCCCGTCGCCGTGCGGCGCCGAGATGTCGAGCACCAGCAACGAAGGCCGCTCCATCTCGATCACATGCTTGAGCCCGGCGGCAGGCGGACGTGCCGACACACCGCAGCCTTGGCCGCGCAATGATTCGCCCACCACGGCAGTCAAGCCGGCGTCGGCACCCACGAAAAGAATATGCTGACTCATCCAACTGATTCCAGGAGACGATCGTTTTTCAGAGACAGGCATCTGGCAGGCGGATATAGCCGATCCGCGCACCCTGTCGTCCGCGTCGCCATCTTCCCTGCTTGCGCGTGTTCTCAAAACGCGGAACAGCCCCTTAGGTTGCCAATTTCTTCCCAACTCTTTCAATGTGAAACGTGATATGAGTCGGCGCGTGTGACGCACCGTACGATTCACGGGCTCCTCTCCCGAAAAACCTCACCTTTGAGACGGAGCGCTTGGGGTTCGAGGCGAGGTGCGCGTCAGATTGCTCCCGAAAACCCTCACCTTTCGAGCTTGGGGGCAGGCCGCAAAGGCATGCTGGGCTTGGCTCGACTACTCCAAAACAGGCCACTCCCGCAAACCCTCACCTTTAAAGCCGGTGGAGTAATTTGCATACCCAGGTAAGCAGCGGCGCGCGCGCGGGCCTTCGCGCGTGATGGAGATGCAAGATTTACGCGGGAGTTGCGCACTGTGATCGTGAGCGCGGATCAATTTCGCCGATCACCGTTTTGATCCCGATGCGCGAAACGCGGAGAAAGCGGCATGGTCCGCGCATGCGGCGATAAACGAGGCGTTGCGGCGAGCGTCGCATGAATACGCGGGAGGTCCCGAATATCCTCACCTTAGAGCAGGCAGAGGCGTCCGGAAGCATCGCCTCGATCGCTGCGCCAGCCGGTTTATCGGCATTTATCCCGTGTTTCGACAGTCGCCGTGACTGCGAAACAGACTCAAACACCGGCGAGCGCAAGTCTCCCGAAAACTCTCACCTTTGCGTTCACTCGCAGCGAAAGCCGCGCTCAGCTCGCCAGTTTGCGGAACGTTTCCAGCACCGCTTCGCCCTTGAACGGTTTGACGATCCAGCCTTTCACTCCGGCTGCCTTGCCGCGCTCCTTCATCGCCGGGCTGCTCTCGGTCGTCAGCATGATGACGTTGACCGTCTTGTTCGCGAGCTCGCCGCGAATCTTCTCGACCATTGTCAGGCCGTCCATATTCGGCATGTTGACGTCGCTGATCACCAGCTTGATGCCGGGGCTCGCCTTCAGCTTGGCGAGGCCGTCCTTGCCGTCCACGGCCGTGTCGACGTCCAGACCGTTTTTCTTCAGAAAGCCGGCCACTTCGTCGCGCACCGTGCTCGAATCATCCACCACCAGAATTTTTGACATGTTTCTTCCTATGACAACACTCAGAACAGATCCAGTTCGCCTGCCTCGACCATTGCGCCGACGTCGTCCGCGACTTCCTTGAAGTCCTCCGGCGACCAGCTCAGGCTGAACACAAAACGTTGATGCAACTTGACCGCGCGGTTCGACTGCGGGTCCTTCAACCAATACGTGAAGCACAGTTGCGGATTGCCGCTGCCGAACGAGATGTACTTGTGCTTGTGATTCACCAGCAGCGGCACCTGCACCTGGCTGCGCGTCCAGGCGTCCGCGTCGCCGGCGTAGCGGTTCTTGAAGGAACCCCAGATCAGATTCGTCACTTCGCCGAGCACGCTGTTCAGGTCGCGGAAATCCGCTTCGCCGTGCCGCGCGTTATCAATCATCTGATAGCGATCAAGCAGTTCGAGGATCGGCGTCTCTTCGGCCTGCATCATCATGTAGCCGCGGCACCATGCGCTTTCCAGCGGAATCAGGCTGAACACCTCACCGAAGATGATGCGGTCGCGCACGATATACGGCGTGTCGCACGTGATGGCCAGGTCCTTGAACACATCGCCAAGAATCGCCTGCGTCATGTCGGCGATGCCACGCACCAGCGCGTTCGGATAATCCAGGCTGAAGATGTAGTCGTCGATCACCTGGCGCAGCGGCGCCATATCGTGCGCGACGTACGCGGCGCAGACCACGCGTCGCAAGCTCTCCGGCAAGCTCTCCATGCCGGGATCGCTGTCCCGGCGCATGATGATAGGCAACTCGGGGCGCACCGCATTGATCCTGATCGCGATCTCGGCGCTCGCTTCCGGCGAGCCGCCATAACTTTCGGCAAACAGCACCGCGCCCAGATCGATGTTCGAGCGCAGCACCGATTGCAGACGATTCTTGCCGACTTTCACGCCGACCAGATTGTTCTCGTCGCAAAAGCGCTTCAGCGCTTCTTTGTGCGCCGGGCAGTCGTCCAGCACCAGCACTTTGCTGACCGGCTTGTTCATGTTCATGTCGCGTCCCCGCTCACAACGGCTAATCAACTCACGGTCAGAACAACTCCAGCTCGCCGCTGGTTTCTTCGACAGCACTCGTATCGGCGACGAAGTCGAGCGGCGCATCCGCGCACACGCACACTGTCGCGGCAAGCCGCACGCCGGCGTCGAGCGTGATCGAATACGACGACAGCAAAGCCGGTTTCAATTCATGCAAATGCGGCAGGCAACGCGCGTTCAGCACATAAGGCGTCGACATCCCGAGGTCGGGGAAATAGCGCAGCAACTCCTGATTCATCGCTCCGCAACACAGATTGCAGATTTCCAGAAAGGCTTCCTGGAAATCGCGTTCTTCTATCGAGTCTTTCAGGTAGTAGCTGCGCGTGCTGTCGTCTTCGTCGAAATGGAGGATCAGCAGCAATCTGAACACGATTGACGAAATGGTCAGCACAACCACTTGCGTGTCTTTGGATACGTCAATATTAGCGTCGGCTATCGGCGCGATCTCGCACAGATCGCCCGAATCCAGCGGCAAGCGCGCCTGCGCCGCCTTGCGAAAAATGCGGTCGAAGCTGTCCCTGGCGTGGGCCGAGATCACGCCGCCACCTCGTGCAGCTTCGAATGAAACTGGTTGGCCAGCGATTCGACGCTGGCCAGCGACGCCGCGATCATCTTGCCGCCCGCCTGGATGTCCTGAAACGTGGACGTCGTGGTCAGGTCGTTGCGATGCAGGCTGTCGCGATAGCTTTTCGACAATTCTTCGGAGCGCGCGGCAAGCGCGCGCACTTCACTGGCCACCACGGCGAAGCCGCGACCGGCCGGCCCCGCGCGCGCGGCCTCGATCGACGCGTTCAGCGACACGATCACCACGTGTCGCACGATCGAAGACAGCTCCTGATTCTTCGCGTGCATGTCGTGGTTTTGCGTCATCAGCGAGATCATCTGTTCGTGCCAGCGCTCGAATGTCGCGCCGAGACTCTTCAAACGCTCGGCTTCGCCGGCAATCTGCCGCGCGTGATGCGCCAACTGCTCTTTGTCTTCGCTAGCCAATTTCAGTGCCGCTCGCAGTTCGTCAGCGTTGCTTTGTTGTTGCGCGAGTTCCTCGCGCAACAGTGTGGTCAACGCGTGCAGTTCCTGCTCGGCCTGTTCTCGCTTGCGAATGGCTGCGCCGTAATCGGCCCGCTCAGCCTCGAGCCTTGAGATGCTGGCTTGCGCTTCGGCACGCAGCCGTGCCGTCAGCTTCACGCTGTGCAGCCTGTGCGCGGCAAATGCCAGCAGCGCGGTCACCGCGCTGCCTACTGCCACCGCCAATACATACTGTTGAATCACAACCGTTCCCTTCGAATTGCGTCGCGACGCACGCGGACCAGGTGCTCAGTCCGCCATCGCGTCGAGTTGCAGTGCGCCGGCTTCGCGACGTGCTTCCATGCCGAGCGTATCGACGGCAACGCTATCCGGCAGGCAGACGATCGTCTGGAACTGACGGAAGGCCGCGCCTTTGCGGTCGTCGGTGAAGCGCAGTTCGATGCTGCCGTTCGCGCGCTTGAGGAAGTCACGCACGGCGTCCATGCCGACACCACGGCCCGACAACTCCGTGACCGTTTCCGCAGTCGAGAAGCCCGGCCGGAAAATGAAATCGGCGATCGCTTCGTCGCTCGGCGTGTCGTCGCGGCCGATCCAGCCGCGCTCCATGGCGATGCCGCGAATGCGTTCGAGCGCGAGGCCGCGGCCGTCGTCGCTGAGTGTGATCTGCAATGCGCCGCTGTCCACGCCGACTTCGATATCGATCGCGCCGGCCGGCGCCTTGCCGCGGGAGCTGCGCGCCTCGGCGGTTTCAATGCCGTGATCCATCGAATTGCGCAGCAGATGCATGAACACGTTGTTCAGCGTGCCGCCCGCCTGGCCACGCAGACGGTAACCGTTGTCGTCGATATGCACGGTCGGCGCGGGCTTGCCCAACTCGCTCGCCAGCGAGGGCAGCGAGTCGAGCACGCCGGAGAGCGCGTCGCGCACGCTTTCGCTGCCCAGTGCGCGCAGCGTGCGGCGCAGCGCATCGCGCATCGACTGAAGTTCGTGCAGTTCGCCGGCGTTGGTTTGCTCCAGCATGCTCAGCGTGTGCTGGATATGGTCTTTCGCGACCATGACGTAGTGGCCTGAATTGGCGGCGTCGTTCGTCTGACCGTTGCCCTTGCTCTTGCGGCCAAGGCTCTGCTCGTTGATCTTCGCGTAGCTGTCGATGGCATCGCGCACGCGCGTCAGTTCGCGCATCAGATGCTCCTGATCCCACGAACGATCCGCGTCCGGTTGGCGCAGTTCGTGGTAGCTCTGCTCGGTTTCGTGCACGACGTTGGTCAGATGCTGCAGGTTGTAGGTCCGCGCATTGCCCTTGATGGTGTGCATGTTGCGGAACAGTTCGGCAATCGCGGCGTGATCCGCTTCCGAATGCTTGCGAATGATCCGCTCGTTCTCACTGATAAAGCCCGCTGAGCTCTCGATGAAGTGGTGGAACTTCTCCTCACTGACCGCGAGAATCTCGCCGATCATGTCGAGGCGCCGACGTTGTTCGCTGGCTTCGGCGGCCAGCTTGCGCAACTCGGTGACGTCGCGCACGCACAGCATCAGACGCTGGATCACGTCGTTTTCATCGGTAATCGCCGACCAGCTCAGGTCGAGAATCTTCACGCGGCCGTCCGGCATGCGTTTGGAAATTTCGCCGACCAGCAGATGTTGATTGAACGCGAAGTTAATGCAATCTTCGCCGAGACACGCATGCGCCGCGGCATCGACTTGAGAGAGTGCGTCCGAACCGAGATCGGTATCCGCAAACACCAGATCCATCAGGCCGCGCCCGGCAATATCCTTCGTTTCGAAGATGTCTTCCAGATATGCCGAGTACTCGGAGTGGATCACGGCGCCGTCGATCACGGTCAGAATGCCTTGCTGCATGTTCTGCAACATCGCCTGAATGTCAGCGGTTTTCTGCTTGAGTTGCGCCGAGCTTTCCTGGATCTTTTCGATCATGCCGTTGAAGGCGACGATCGAATGGCCGATCTCGTCGAGCCGTCCCACCGGCACGCGCCGTGTGAAGTCCTGGCTCGAAGCGATCTCGCTCATCATCGCCTGCATGCGACTGAGCGGGCGCGTGATCTGCCGGTAGAGCAGCGAGCCGATGGATGTCAGCAGAATGATCGCGATGCCCGTGACGACGGCGATGGCCGTGGTCGTAGTCGAAAGCGTGGTGTTCAGCGTGCTGATTGCCTCGTCTTTCTCGCGGTTCTTCTCGACGCGCAGGGTCTCGACGATCCCTTCGAGTTCGTCGCGATACTGCGCGACGTTGGCGAACAGATACGCCTGCGCGAGTTCGTTCTTGCCGTCGGCCTTCATTTTGGCCGTCTCGGCGATCGCGGAAAAATAGTTCTCGAGACTGTCGTTGGCCTGCGAAACGAGGCCCTTCTGAGCGTGGCTCGCGGCATCTTTCGCTTGCAACGCGAGCGCCTGTTGCAGCGCGGCGCGCTTCTTCTTCAGTTCGTCCTGCGCCTGTGCGACCATGTTGGCGTCGGGCGCGTACACCAGCGTCATCGTGGCAAGCTGCACGTCCTTGACTTGCGACACGAGGTCGGCGGAAGCGAGCGCGCTGGGCACGACGCCTTCCGTAACCTTGCGCACCTCGGCGGCGCTCCCGCGTGTCTGGTAGACGGCGTAACCGCCAATCGCCGATAACGCGACGAACATCAAAACAACCAATAGCGTGATGCGATGACGAATAGTCATGTGAACCCCCCGGGGTCTGGCCTTCGCGCCAGCCCTCGTTGGGAGCAGCGCGTTTTATGCGAAATTTGGTCTGACTTGCAGCGCTGCGGAGTATTGCGCAGGCATGTTACTAAGCGATGACTGAAGACTTTTTTAAAGCGTGTTCAACGCTCTAAATTAATGGCTAAAGTTTCCGCATAAAACGCCGTTAACTAGCGCCATTTTTTGATTTTTGTTCTTGTCACCATTTCAACAAACTGCGCATCCAGACTAAAGCTCCATTCGACATCATGGAGCCAAATGATGAATGTAAGCGTGCGCAGCTATCTGTCCCCGACCCTCGTCCTGCTCGCTTTCGATTGGCCCGAAGGCGGCACGCGCGAAGACTTCCTGGGTTTCGCCATCAAACGGACGCCGGGCTTTCTCTCCGCCGACGGACACGAGCGCGACGCCAGCAGTTGGCTGCCCAACCGGCTGACCTTCAAAGGCGCGGTGCCTGACACGCAGAAAGACGCGCCCACGAATGAAGCGCCCATTCAGAAATTCATGTGGTGGGATGCGCGAATCGACGAAGCGGATCGGGAGAAGTCGTTCACGTATCTCGTCTATCCAGTGGTCGGCGCGCCGGAGGCGCCGCAATTGCTCGACGCCCAGAAGGGCGAATGCAAGCTGACCCTGCCCGCGCATACGGAAGCGAACATTGGCTCGTGGTTCAACCGCGCCGTGGTCAGTTCGCAGGCGTTCGCGCGCAAAGTCGCGGCGCTGCATCTGGCGCCGGATGCAGCGCCGTCGCCGGAGCAAGCGTTGCGCCTGCGCACATGGCTCGCGAACGATCTGCAGGAAGTCTTCGCGCTCACGCTCGGTCATGCGCACCGCGCGGCGTCGGCGGTGTATCACCTGACCGATCCGCTCTGGGCGATTCCCGCCTTCGAGGCCTTCGGCAAGAAGCAGGGCAAAGCATCGCTTGCCATCGTTTACGACTCGCACAAAGTCTCGCAGAAGGGCAAGCCGCCGGCGCCGTCGCCGAATCAGCCCGCAGTCGATCAGCTCGCCGATTTCGCCACCTTCGCGCCGCGTGACAAGACGCACATCATGCATGACAAGTTCATCGTGGTGGACAACGGCAACGGCGAGGCCTCGCCGGCTCGGGTGCTGACGGGCTCGGCCAACTTCACCACCGAAGGCATCACGGAGCAGGCCAACGTGCTCCATCTGTTCGATTCGCCGGAATTGGCCGCGCTGTATAGCGAACGCGCCAAGGCGCTCGCCGGCAATCCGAGCATTGCCGCGACGGCCAGGCTCACGCCGGGCTGGTCCGACTCGATTGCGATCGGCAGCGCGAAAGTGCGGGTCTGTTTTTCGCCGGAAGCAAACGACTCGCGTTTGCAGATCGACACGATCGTCGACGCCATCAACAACGCGAAACACTCGGTGGTGTTCTGCCTCTTCATGCCGACCGACGCGCCGCTGCGCGATGCCTGTTTCGCGGCCGGCGACAAAGGTCGGATGATGTTCGGCCTGGTCAACCACATCAGCCCGACGTCGGCGCAGGCAGCGGAGGAAGCGGAAAAGAACGGACAGATCGTCTCGACGACCGCGCTCGCCAACATGGAGCTATATCACCGCGGCCGCGACAAGCACGACGTGATCGACGCGGAGTATTTTTCACCGGCGACCGTGCCGGCAGGCTTCGAACCCGAGTTGCGCCTTTTTCCAGGTGAACACGCGCCGAGCTACGCGCCGGTCATCATTCACCACAAGTTTCTCGTCATCGATGCGGAGGGTCCGAATCCCATCGTCTACACAGGCTCAGCAAACATGAGCAACAACTCGGAACATTTCAACGACGAGAACCTGCTGGAGATTCGCGACCGCCGCATCGCCGGCACGTATCTCGCGGAATTTCTACGGCTCTACGAACACTATCGGGCGCGCGCGTTGGCGATACGGCAAAAGAACGACGGCACGCATGAGCGATTGATGCTGGCGCCGGACGGGTCGTGGGCGAAGAAGTATTTCGTTGCGGACAGTCCGGAAGACAAAGCGCGTGTGGCGCTCGCGCACGGCGGCGATTAAACCGCTTGTGGGCAAACGCAAGGTGGTCGAAGCATCGTCAGCGAATCGGCGGAAGATGCTTCGACGCCTCGCGCAAGGTGAGCGGCGAGACGAGCTCGCGCGACGCCGATAGAAAATCGCTCACCGCCATGGGCGCATGCTGCGCGTAATCCCGCAGTGCCCAACCAATCGCCTTGCGGATAAAGAAGTCTTTTTCCGCAGCCAGCGAACGCGCGTAGCCGAACAGGCGATCTTCGTCGGTATGCCCGCGCCAGCCGAGTTGATGAATCATCGCAATGCGGCGCACCCACATGGATTCGTGCAGAAGCGCCGCATCCATTGCGGCCTGAACTTGCGCTTGCGGCGTCTGGATTCGCGCCGCTTTCAGCACGTGACCGACCACGGCCGCGAGGGGGTCGATCGAATCCCACCATGAAGCGTTCTGAGCGATGGTCAGCAAATGCGCGATGTCAGTGACGGCAAGTGTTTTGCAGTTGCGCGCCAGCAGATCGGTCGCGACGTACTGGTATTCGCGCGCCGGCATCGTCCATAAGCGATTGGCACACGCCAGCAAGTGATCGGCGTTCTCCACCGGCAGCCGCTTGAAAACCGGCGTTACCGCTTGACGACGCAGCGGCGTCGGCACACCGATAAAATTGAACTGGTGACGCATATAGGCGCGCATGGCGAGCGCGCGCTCCGCGTCCGCATGGGGAGCAAGCGCCGCCTTGATTTCCTTGACGAATGCGTTGGGCGTCATTGAGGAAAGTGCTCGACGTGACCTTCACCGCACCGGCCGACGTCGTGCTCATGCTTCGCGTGCATGGTGATCTCCCGCAGGGTTGGACGTCCATTGGATGGAAGCGTCGAGTAGACGTGGATCGAATCGTAGTTTGCTGGGAAATGAGCGTCAAGGTCACGGAAAACACTGTTCAATAGTCCCGGACTTCTGCTCCCGCATTCCCTCACCTTTAGATTTAAAGTGCGCACACAGGTAGCGATATTCTCACCTCGCCGGCTCCCGAATCTTCTCACCTGTACGCTTTCAGCCCTGCTCCCAACCTCCGCCCAACACCTTGTACAAAGTCACGAGATTCGCTTGCCGCGACAGCGTATCCGTCGCGAGTTGCTGTTGCGCGGTGTAGAGCGTGCGCTGCGCATCGAGGAACGTGAGAAAGCTATCGGTGCCCGCCTTGTAACGCGCTTCGGCCAACGTGTAGTACTGCTGCGAGGACGCCACGTATTCGCGATCCGCCTGCACCTGATCGACATAAGTAGCGCGCGCCGTCAGCGCATTCGAAACCTCCTTGAACGCCGTCTGGATCGTGCTTTCATAGTCGGCGACCTCGATCTGCTTCTCGATCTTCGCGACATCGAGCGATGCCTTGTTGCTGCCGTAATCGAAGATCGGCATCGACACGCTCGGCGCAAATGCCCACGCTCCGGTGCCGGCCTTGAACAGGCTCGAGAGCGTCGAACTCGACGTGCCGGCCGTCGCGGTCAGCTCGATCTTCGGAAAAAACGCGGCGCGCGCGGCGCCGATGTTCGCATTCGCCGCTTTTAACGCGTGCTCCGCCTGCACGATGTCAGGACGACGGGTGAGCAGCAGCGACGGCACGCCCGCACCGATGTCGGCGAACATCGACTCGTCGTCGAATGAGCGGGCGGGCGGCAGGTCATCGGGAATCGGCGCGCCGAGCACAGCGACCAGGTTGTTGCGATCCTGCGCGACAGCGCGACGGTAAGACGCAAGACTCGCCTTCGCGCTCGCCAACGAGTTCTCGGCTTGTTGCACGTCGAGCAGAGAAGAATTGCCCAACTCCTGGACGCGCTTCGTCACGTCGTAGGTGGACTGATCCGCCTTGACTGTGTCTTCGGTCAACTGCAACAGGCGTTCATCGGACAGCAAGGTCAGATAGTCGGTCGCCACCGTCGCGATCAGACTGATCCGCGTGCTTTGCCGCGATGCATCCGTTGCGAGATAGTTTTCCAGCGCCTGACGCTTCAGGCTTCGCAGGCGTCCAAAGAAATCGATTTCCCACGACGTCGTGCCGACGTTGAGGTCGCTGGCACTGCTCGTCACGCCTTGGGTCCGCTCACGCGTCAGGCTGCCGCTCGCGCTGATCGACGGCGCGAGCGCGGCGCGCGTGATGCGGTATTGCGCCTCGTATTCGGCGACGTTCAACGCCGCCACGCGCAAGTCGCGGTTGTTCGCGAGCGCGATTTCGATCAATCGTCGCAGGCGTTCGTCGCGAAAGAAACTACGCCATGCAGTATCGACGGCAAGCGGCGATGTGGCGGCCGTAGCGCTCGCG
This sequence comes from Paraburkholderia sp. BL17N1, assembly GCF_003634175.1. NCBI lineage: Bacteria > Pseudomonadati > Pseudomonadota > Betaproteobacteria > Burkholderiales > Burkholderiaceae > Paraburkholderia > Paraburkholderia sp. BL17N1. Next base: position 1,434,465 of record NZ_RBIW01000002.1, on the reverse strand, counting down.
CTGTTTGCAGTCGTGCTCGTGCTTTCGTAAGCATCGCCTTGCGGATACCCCACCGCCACCGGCGCTGCCGGCCGTTCATAGTGCGGATCGAGCGTGCAGCCCGCGAGCACGGCGAGCGCAAACGCCACTGCACCGGCACCGAGTTTGAATCTCATCATTCAACACCTTCCTGTTGCTTGGGATCGCCGTGTTCGCCGAACAGGCGTCGCACGACGACGAAGAACACCGGCACGAAGAAAATCGCGAGGAGCGTCGCGGCGATCATGCCGCCCATCACACCGGTGCCGATCGCATGACGGCTCGCCGAACCGGCGCCGCTGCTGATCACGAGCGGCAAGACGCCGAATATGAACGCGAGCGACGTCATCAGAATCGGCCGCAGCCGCAGCCTGGCGGCTTCGACGGTAGCCTCGATCAGTCCACGGCCCTGCGCTTGCAGATCCTTGGCGAATTCGACAATCAGGATCGCGTTCTTGGTGGACAGACCAATGGTCGCGAGCAGGCCGACCTTGAAATAAATGTCGTCGGAGAGCCCACGGATATGCGCGCCCAGCACCGCGCCGAGCACGCCGAGCGGCACCACCAGAATCACCGCGATCGGAATGGACCAGCTTTCGTACAGTCCGGCGAGACAGAGGAACACGACGATCAACGAGATCGCGTACAGATAGATCGCCTGAGAGCCGGCGATGCGCTCCTGGTACGATTGTCCAGTCCAGTCGATGCCGTAGCCCGCGGGCAGTTTCTTGACCAGCGCGTCGACGGCGTCCATGGCCTGGCCCGTGCTGGTATTCGCACCGGTTTGCGCGGTGATTTCCATCGCCAGCGTGCGGTTGAAGCGCTCGATCTGCGGCGGCCCAAAGGTCCATTTGCCGGTGGCGAAGGCGGAGAAGGGCACCATCTCGCCGTCGTAGCCGCTGGAGGTCGTGGTGCTCGTGCTGCTCGTTGTGGTGGCCGCACTTGTACTTGTGCTCGTCGAAGCGGTGCTCGACCGCACATACCATCGGCCGATGTCCGACGGCATCATCCGGTACGGCGCGTCGGCCTGCACGTAGACCTTTTGAATCCGCCCCGTATCGACATAGTTGTTCACATACGACGAGCCGAACGCGGTCTGCAACGTGTCGTTCACATCGGCAATGGAAAGTCCGAGCGCGCTCGCCTTCTCACGGTCGATGTCGACATGGAACTGCGGCGTGTCGTCGAGACCGCCGGGGCGCATGCCGGACAGCGCGCTGTCTTTGGCTGCGAGCGCGAGCAGTTGCTGGCGCGCGGCCATCAGCTTGTCGTGACCTTGGCCCGCGCGGTCTTCCAGTTCGAAGTCGAGGCCGCTCTGCGTGCCGAGTTCCTGAATGGCTGGCGGATTGAGCGCGAAAATCTGCGCGTCGCGCGTGGCCGCGAAGTGCATGTTGGCGTGCTGGATCAGCGCCGCCGCCGAGCTGTCTTTGCCGCGCCGGGTGCTCCAGTCCTTGAGCCGGACGAAGGTCAACGCGTTGTTCTGTCCGGAGCCGTTGAAGCTGAAACCCGTCAGCGCGATGATCTTGTCGACCTGCGGAAGCCCGAGATAATAAGCTTCGACCTTTTTCACGGTCTCCAGCGTCTGCGCGGCCGGCGTGCCGACCGGCGTGGAAATCGACGTGATGATGATCCCCTGATCCTCGTCCGGCAGGTACGACGACGGCAGTTTCATGAAGAGCAACGCCACGACGCCCGCGATCAAGACGTAGATCACCATGTAGCGGATCGGATTGCCGGTCACACGCGAGACCGCCGAGTCGTAGCGATCGGTGCCGCGCGCAAGCACGCGGTTGAACCAGCCGAACACGCCACGCTTCGCGTGATGCTCGACGTCCGCGCGCCGCAACAAGGTCGCGCACAACGCCGGCGTGAGTGTGAGCGCGAGGAACACCGAGAGAAGCATCGCCGCGACGATCGTGACGGAGAACTGCCGGTAAATCGCACCGGTCGAGCCCGAGAAGAAAGCCATCGGAATGAACACGGCGATCAAGACCGTCGTGATGCCGACCAGCGCGCCGGTGATCTGCTTCATCGCCTTGCGCGTGGCTTCGACGGGCGACAGTCCTTCTTCGGCGATCAACCGCTCGACGTTTTCGACGACCACGATGGCGTCGTCCACCAGCAGGCCGATCGCCAGCACGAGCCCGAACATCGACAGCACGTTGATCGAAAAGCCGACCGCCGACATCACCGCGAACGTGCCGAGCAAAGCAACCGGCACGACAATGGTCGGAATCAGTGTCGCGCGCAGGTTCTGCAAAAACACGTACATCACGACGAAAACCAGCATGACCGCTTCGACCAGTGTCTTCACCACTTCTTCGATCGAGATCTTCACGAACGGCGTGGTGTCGTACGGATAATCGACTACCACGTTGCGCGGCAACTGCCCGCTCATTTCGTCGAGCTTCGCGCGCACGGCCTTCGCCACGCTCATGGCATTCGCACCGCTCGCGAGCTTGACTGCGAGCGATGCGGCCGGCTTGCCGTTCAGGCGCGAGTCCGTACTGTAGTCGTCGCCGCCCACCTCGACGCGCGCGACGTCCTTGAGCATGACCTTCGAGCCGTCGCTATTCACACGCAACAGAATCGCGCCGAACTGCGCGGGTGTGGTGAGCAGGCTCGACGCGGAAATCGTCGCGTTGATAGCTTGCGTTTTCGTGGACGGCGAACCGCCAATCTGGCCCACCGAGAGTTGCACGTTCTGATTCGTGATCGCGGTGGTCACGTCGGCGGTGGTCAGTCCGACCGCCTGCAGCTTGACCGGGTCGAGCCAGATGCGCATGGCGTGTTGCGCGCCGAACAGCGTGACGTCGCCCACGCCGTCGATCTGCGTGAGCGGGTCCTCGATCTGCGTCGCGATGATATTGCCGAGATCGATGGAATTCATGCTGCCGTCCGTCGACGACAAGGACACGATCATCAGGAAAGCGTTGGCCGCTTTCGCGACCTGCACGCCTTGCTCCTGAACCGTCTCCGGCAGCGACGAACTGGCCTGCTCGACCTTGTTCTGCACCTGCACCTGAGCAATGTCCGCGTTGGTGCCCTGCTGAAATGTCAGCGTGATACGCGCTTGTCCCGACGAACTGCTGGTGGACGACATGTAGAGCAGATGGTCGATGCCGCTCAGCTTCTGCTCGATCACCTGCGTGACGGTAGTGGCGATCGTTTCCGCCGAGGCGCCGGGATAGGTGGCGGTGATCTGCACGGAGACCGGCGCCACGCTCGGATACTGTTCGACCGGAAGCGTCCCGATGGAAGCGCCGCCAATCATCATGATGACGATGGCGATGACCCACGCGAGAATCGGTCGGTTGATAAAAAATCCTGCCATGAGAATCTCGCTTTAACTATGTGCTGCCGACGTGTTGTCCGCGGTGGCGGGCGTACCCGATTTGCCCGATGTGCCGGGACTTTCGACAGGCTTGACGAGCGCACCGGCGCGCGCATTCTGCGAGCCCGCGACGATCACGCGATCGCCCGCCTTGAGGCCGCTCGTGACGAGCCAGTCGCTGCCTGATGCGGTGTCGGCGGTCACGGCGGTTTGCGCGACCTTGTTGTCGGCGCCGACGGTGAGCACGCTGGCCGAGCCGTCCGACGCACGCGAGACCGCGAGTTGCGGCACGGTGATTGCCTGCTGATTCACGCCTTCTTCGAGTCGCGCGCGCACGAACATGCCGGGCAGCAACACGCCGTCCGGATTGGGAAACACGCAGCGCAAGGTCACCGAACCGGTGGTGGCATCGACGGTGATATCGGAGAACAGCAGCTTGCCGGGTTGCGCATAAGTGCTGCCGTCTTCCATCACCAGATGAACGACGGCGCCGTCCGTTCCCGACTGCTGCAATTGCCCGCTCGCGAATTCCTTCTGCAAGCGCAGCCAGTCCGCGGAAGAGCGCGTGACGTCGAGATACATTTCCGTGGTTGCTTGCACGGTTGCGAGCGCGGTGGTCTGTTCGGCAGTCACGAGCGCGCCTTCGGTCACGCTCGATTTGCCGATGCGGCCCGCAATCGGCGCCACCACCTTCGTGTAGCCGAGGTTGATCGCCGCAGTCTTTAACGCAGCGCGATCGGCGACCACGTCGGCTTTTGCTTCGTCCAATGCGGCGACGGCGTCGTCGTAGTCCTGGCGACTCACGCCCTGGATTTTCGAGAGCTCGGCATAGCGCGCGGCCTTGGTCTGTGCGGCGCTGGCCGTCGCCACTGCTTTGGCCAGCGTGCCGACTGCCTGGTCATAAGTGGCTTGATAACTGGACGCGTCGATCTGATACAGCACGGCGCCGGCCGCGACTTGCGAGCCCTCGGTGAACAGGCGCTTTCTAACGATGCCTTCAACCTGCGGCCTGACTTCGGCGACGCGAATCGCCGAGAGCCGCCCGGACAATTCCGTGCTCAACACGACGGCATGCGGCGTGATCGTTTCTACGCTGACTTCGGGAACCGACTGCATCGGCCCGTGAGACGCCTGTTCGCCGCAACCCGATAACACGAACGTGGCAACGGCAACGGCCGCGGCAAGAAGCGTGAACGCCGGCGCGCGCCGCGACGGTTCGACCGCGATGGAGAGAGTGGGCATGCTGTGAGCGTCCTTCGACTGGATTCGACCAAGGGCCGCCCGGCATGCGCCGTTCGCTCGCGAAGAGCCCACGCAGCGCCGCGCCGGCGGCAAGATGGGGCCCAGCATAGAGAGCAGCGTCTTACGGTGGCTTAGAAAGGGATTACGACGTGTAACGCGGTGAGGAGTCATCGCGTGGAGGGGCGTGAAGGGACGCGATAGTTCGCGCAGGCCACTCGAACTGGCGCCGCTACCGTAATAAACTGTAAGCACGGTTAAGAACCCGAAACCGCCGGCGCCGCGCGATTCGATATATTTCGACGAGCGACAGGCGCGCGCAAACGCCGTCAGTCAAATGTCCTCATCGATCAGGGCCCAGCCATGTCAGACACGCCCATCCAGGTTTTACTGGTCGACGACGACGCCGACCTCCGCGACCTGCTCCGAACCTTCTTCCAGCAACGCGGCATCGAGATGTCCGTGCTGCACGACGCCAATCATCTGGCTCGCCGGCTCGAACGCGAACGGCCGTCCATCATCGTGCTCGATCTGATGATGCCGGGCATCGACGGACTCAGCGCTCTCAAGCAATTGCGCGCCAACGGCGACACGATTCCCGTGATCATGCTGACCGCGCGAGCCGACGACGTGGATCGCGTGATCGGTCTCGAACTCGGCGCCGACGACTATCTCGGCAAACCGTTCATGCCGCAGGAATTGCTCGCACGCATTCATGCCGTGCTGCGCCGGCATGCGCAACCGGCGCCTGCCGCGACGACGCCGGTCGAGAAGCGCGAGGCGCTGCGCTTCGGCCGCTTCCGGCTCGATTTCGCGAGCCGTACGCTGTTTCGCGACGACGAGCCGCTCAAGCTGACCGGCAGTGAATATGCGTTGCTTGAAGTGCTCGCCCTGCATCCCATGGAAACACTGTCGCGCTCGAAGCTCGTCGATCTGCTGCACGGCCCGTATTCGGAAGTGACCGAACGCGGTATCGACGTGCCGGTGTGGCGCCTGCGCCGTCTGCTCGAAGAGGATCCGGCCAATCCGCGCCTGATTCAGACCATACGCGGCACCGGCTACATGTTCGTGCCTGGCGGCAGTGACGATGACCAATCCCTTTAACACACTGTTTGGCCGGCTCTCCTTGATGACGGTGAGCCTGATCGTGCTGGTGCACATCACCGCCCTGCTGCTCGTGGACCGTGAGCGCGGGCAGATCGATACGAGTCATGCGCGGCAGGCGCTGCTTCTGGCTGTCCAGGCCGAACACGACGGCGCACTGGCCGCGTCGCACGTTTCGGCGATACTCGGCGTGTCGTATGTCAAGGCGGGCGACGCAATCGCGGCGGGCTGTCCCGCGCCATGCGAGAACACGTCGGGTCCATTCGAACGGGACCTGCGCGCGAAGTTGCCGCCGGGCAGCCAGGTAGTGGCCAACGCCGATGACGGCACGGTGTGGGTGCACTACGCGGGCTACTCGGACTGGCTCAAACTGCAGAATTCGATGCTGCCGCCACGGCGCTTTCTCGGCGCATCGGCAACCATGCTGGTGCTTGCCGTGATCATGGCGTTGGTTGGCGCCTGGCATTTGCAGCGGCCATTGCATCGGCTTGCGCTTGCGGCGCGTGAATTCCGCATCGGCCATCGCGCGCCGGTCGTCGAGGCGAGCGGTCCGCGCGAGTTGAAGGAATTGATCGGCGACTTCAATCAGATGGTGCATGAGCTTGCGCAGGCCGACCAGGAACGCGCGGTGATGCTGGCCGGCGTGGCGCACGATCTGCGCGCGCCGATCACGCGCATGCAGGTGCGCGCGGATCTTCTGCCCGACGAAGCGAACCGTCGCGGCTTTTTGCGCGACGCGGAGTCGTTGTCGCGCATCGTCACGCAGTTTCTGGATTTTGCGCGCGAGACCGCGGATACGTCGCCGCGCACTAACGTCGACGCGCATTGCCGCCGGCATTACGGCGACAGTCTCGCCGACGATGCACTCGTGCGTCTGAATCTGCACGCCGGCGACGGCTTCGAGTTGCCGCTCGTCGACCTGGACCGGATTCTGACGAACCTGATCGAGAACGCACTCACCTATGGTGAACCGCCGGTGGAAATCTCGACGTCACGGCATAACGGCCGCTTTACGCTAGAGGTGCGCGATCACGGCGGCGGCATTCCCGGCGGTCAGCTCGACCGCGCGCTGCAACCCTTCGTGCGACTCGACGAAGCACGCAGCGGCGATGCGCATTGTGGCTTGGGCCTCGCGATCGTTCGGCGTCTGGTGCGCTATAACAGCGGCGCTTTTCATGCGGATAATGCGGCCGACGGCGGGTTCGTGGTGTCGATGACGTTTCCGGCGTAGTTGCTCTCGTCATTGTGCAGATGAGCTGTTCGCACGGTTGCCGCGCGTGAACTCACGCACGGCGTGTATCGGTCAGGATTGAACGACGTTGCCGGGAACGACGATCGCACCGTGAGGCCCATCGCCCCCACCGGGGCCACCGCCGCCGGGACCACCGTGACCCGGACCGCCGCCGCCCCAACCCGGAGGCGGTCCCCACCAGCATCCGCTCAAGGTTGCGCTCAAGGCGGCTAGCGTCGCAATTGCCAATAACTTCTTCATGCTTTCTCCCTTCGATAAGTCTATGGTCACGTCACGTCGTCGTCCGTATCTGGAGTGGCGACGTCGCGTGTCATGCGCAACTTATCAACCGGCGAAAGATCATGTTTTACGAAGCCGTTACAAGCTCGGTGGTGAAAGGCGCTTGCTGCGAAACTCGTGAGCGCGTGTGTGGCCCGATGGCGCAGGCGACGTGACTTTTTGCAGCGTCGCGCGGGCGAGCTGATGCGTTCACGCTTTGTTTGTATATGGAAGAGGATGTAAGCAGATGGGCGGCATCGGCACTGCGTCGATGCGCTTCGAGGTGAGGTGCTTGGGCGCTTGATGCTTCACCGTCGGCGCTATGAAATGAACTCCCTGGAAATCCTCACCTTATCGTCGGTGCGAATTCGACGCGGCGATGACTCACCTCCTGGAATCGCTCACCTTTGCCGGGTTGTCTCCTGGAACGGCTCACCTAGACGTCTTTTGTTTCTGACTAAGGTGCGGCTCCCGCTCCTGGGACTGCTCACCTCTCAGAAAATTTGAGCTGTCTGCCTCCTGGAAAGCTTCACCGTTGAACATGATGAAGTGATCTCCTGGAATTCCTCACCTTTGATCGTGGTGGTGCCGTCTCCTGGAATTCCTCACCATTCACCGGTGCGGCGCTATCTCCTGGAATTCCTCACCTTCCTGGAACGGCTCACCTCAACGAGCGACTCTATCGGCAAGCCAGACGACTGCTTTTATTGCGGCGTCGAGTGCTTCTTCCTTCGAAGCAAACACGGCACCCGAATAGTATTGGACCGGCGTCCAGGCTCCGCCGTCTTCAACATCGCGGCGAAACTCTTCAAATCCGTAGGTGCTGTCTGAACGCAGGAACAGATCCACGCACCGGTTGTGCTCATCGTTTTCGATGCTGTCGAACACCAGCGAAGACTTGTCGATACGTGATGACATTTCGAATCTCCACTCGCAGGCCGGATTCACACTTTGTCGTTGTCACGACTTAACCGTCGGGATGCTATCACCGCAGGCGACTCCCTGTTTTCGGTTACCCGCCGACCATTATTAATCGGCTTTTTAAGTGCCGGGATGCCCGGAATCCCGCCGTGGGCAGCGCTGCGTCCCATTGTTCGGTTTGTAGCAACTGTGATTTCAACCTATCGGCATAGAAAAAAGATAGGCGCCGACTAAACTGCATCTTGTCAGCAGCGCGCGTCTCATCCGGTTCGCGGTGCTCCTAAAAAATCGCATTGGAGGTTCATCATGAAAAGCAAACTTCTCGCAGCCTTGCTCGTCGCAGCCACCACCGCTTTCGCTGCTCCTGCATTTGCTAGCGGCTACGGTCCAGCACCTTCGTATCGTCCGTCGGTCGGCGCCCCCGCTTCGCAGCGCGGCCAAAGCGCGCAAACCGTCGCAGCAGAACGCAACGACGCAGTCGGTTCGGTCAATAGTTCGTACGGTGGCGTCGTAACGTCGTCCTCGGAATCCGGCAGCCGTCAACCGGACCAGTCGTTTGGTCGTGTGTACGCAGGTCACTAATCTGAAAAGTCGTGTGCGTACCAGGGCTGTGGCGAGGTGTCGAAATGTTGAAGATTATCGAAGGTGCAGCGGTTCTGGGTGCGCTGATGTTGTATCTGGTACCCGCAATGATTGCGGACGCCAGAGAACGGAAAGACGCCTTTGCGGTGACCATGGTGAACATCCTGCTCGGATGGACGGTGATCGGTTGGTTCGCGGCGCTGATCTGGGCGAGGCATCCAGTGAGCGATCGCCGTCTGAAGCACTTCGCGATGCGGGCGCAACGCGCGGTCGCGCGAATCACCATCGATACAATCGTCGCTCGCGCTGAATGCCGTGGTAGTTCGATCCCTGCGTTCAATCCGCGTGTAGTGCCGATGGTTGCGCGCATTGCGGCGCGCAGTAGTCGGCGGAAAATTTAGCTCGGGCTGCTGGTCGCGTGGCGTCTTCAGATGACCGCAAGCTATCGCGGTATCGATAGTTCGGTTAGAACTTCACCTTCAACTGAAAGCCGATCGTGAACGGAAGGTCATCTGACGGAATCGGCGGAATCACAATGAAGTTCGCGCCCACGCGCTTGTATTCGACCATAACGATAGGCGCGACCACCGGCCCGATCGTATGGTCGCGGCCCAGGCCCCAGTTGCCATAGTTATAGCCCGAGATAATCCCGCCGATGGCCGCGATCCGCACAATGCCCCAGTGCGCGAATTCCGGCGCCCATACCCCGCCACCGTAATACGAAGGCCGACGCAACGAGTTGCGAAAGCCGCCGGCAGTCAACGCCCATTGGTTATTGAGCCAGCATTCGACGCCGAGGCCCGGGTTGAACTGCTCGAAGTGCGTGTTCGGGTCGGGGTTGATGTGATACGAACCGAGCATGGCGTCGACCCATATGCCGCCCTCGCACCAGTCGCCGGCATGCGCGGCGGTGGCAGTTGCGAAGCTGGCAATGAGCGCTACTGCGGTACGTCGAATGTTCTTGTTGATCTGCCGAAAATGCATGTCCTCTCCGCCACCGGTCGAGCGCCGGCGTCATCTATGTTCTGGGTATGCCTGCTTGCCGTCCGTCGCGCACTGTACCTCAAGCCGCACACGCGATGTTGAGGACACGCTCGGGCGCGCGGGCACAAGACGTGCCCGGTAGCGCAGACACAACAGTAACGGAGAACCGATCGCAGAGCGGTGAACGCGCCTCACGCGTTCACCCGCGGCAGGTCAAAGACCGAGATCGGACAGGCTCGGATGGTCGTCAGGGCGGCGGCCGAGCGGCCAGTGATAAAGACGGTCGGCTTCGCGAATCGGCATATCGTTGATGCTCGCGTGACGGCGCGCCATCAGTCCGTGCTCGTCGAATTCCCAGTTCTCGTTGCCGTACGAGCGGAACCAGTTCTTCGAATCATCGTGCCATTCATAGGCAAAACGCACGGCGATGCGGTTATCGGTGAACGCCCACAGTTCCTTGATCAAACGGTAATCGAGTTCTCTCGCCCATTTACGGCTCAGCAAGCCGACAATCTCCGCGCGACCATTCGTGAATTCGGCGCGATTGCGCCAGACGCTATCCACGGTGTAGGCGAGCGACACGCGCTCGGGGTCGCGGGTATTCCAGCCGTCTTCGGCGGCACGCACTTTCTGGATCGCGGTTTCGCGTGTGAAGGGCGGCAGCGGCGGGCGGGTTTCGATTGTGTCGGCCATGATAATTCCTCAGTCAGGTTGCGGTTCGCCGGGATGGCGGTCGTTTGCTTGGCGGTATGCCTGGCTCGCACGCACACTGCGCGTCGAGCAGGACTTGGGCTACAGCTTGCGCGTCTAGTGCGGCGTCGGGCTCGCCGCTCACCAGCGCCACGGCAATGGCGCCATCGAGCAGGATCAGCCATTGACGCGACAGGCGCGCCGCGCGGCGGGTGTCGAGTTCCGACTCCGCCGCGAATGCATCGCATTCGGTTCGCACGAACGCCAGCAGGCGTTCCTTGTGATGGCGCGCGACGATCCGGATCGGGTCGTCCGCGGAGGCAATTTCACCGGATGCATTCAGAAACGCGCAACCGTGAAAATCCTCCGATGCAAACCATTCGCGCAGCACTTCGAACATGCCGAGCAGGCGTTTTCGCGCCGTCTTGCCATGCCGTTGCGTGCCGGCGATAAACCAGTTCATCCAGCGCTCATCGCGCCTGTCGAGCGCGGCCGCAACGAGCGCGTCTTTCGATTCGAAATGCGTGTAAAAGCTTTTGCGCGCTGTGCCGGACTGCTTGACGATCGCGTCCACGCCCGTTGCGTGAATGCCGCCGGCGTAGATCAGCGCCTCAGCCGCGTCCAGCAGCCGCTCGCGCGCGCTGCCGGGTGTGATCGATTCAGTGTGAGTTTCGGTAGCCATGAACGAAGAGTAGAACGATCATTCTCCCTCGTCAAGTCTTTTGCGTTTTTGCAGCGGGAAGGTGCGACCTGCTATCTTGTGCACGATCGGTCAACGGGAACGAACTTCATGAGCACACTGACTCTCCGCGCCACGATCGCGCGCGCCTTGCTCAGCGCAACGCTACTGACGGCGATGGCCTGCACGCCTGTGCAAGTGCTTACGCATACGGTCAGCCAGAACGAGACGCGCGTGCCGCCCGGCCGCTACGAAATCGATCCGGATCACTGCAGCATTACCTTCGACATCGATCACTTCAAGTATTCACGCTTCACGGCGCGCTTCGATCGCAAGAAGGGAGAACTCGACTGGAACGAAGGCGGTCTCGACAAGAGCACGGCATCGGTGACAATCGACGCGGCGAGCATCGATACGAATGTGCCGTTGCTGGACAAGATGGTGAAGAGCGCAAACATGCTCGACGTGGAGCGCTATCCGGAGATTCGCTTCGTCAGCACGCGTTTTGAGCGCACGGGCGAATCGCGCGGCACGTTGACTGGCGATCTGACGATTCGCGGCGTCACGCAACCGGTCACGCTCGACGTCACCTTCAACGGTTTTGCCCCCGATCCGCTCACGAAAAAAGACACGCTCGGCTTTTCCGCCGAGGGTCATTTCAGCCGTGCGAAGTTCGGTTTGGCAACGTGGTATCCGGCCGTCGGCGATGATATTCATGTGCGTATTCAGGCCGAGTTCGTCAAAACGCCCGCAGGCGGGTGAGCGCGGTGCGGGCGTTTTGAACCAGGCGTTTTGTGCTGTGCGTGCGCCGCTACGATAGCGCGCTTCAGCCACGTTCAGCACGTTCGGTACGTGCTAACTCACGCGGCCGTCCAGTCGAGAATGACCTTGCCGCTCTCGCCGGAGAGCATCGTGGCGAACGCTTCCTGATAATCGTCGACCTTGAAATGGTGCGTGAGGATCGGCGAGAGATCCAGGCCGCTTTGCAGCATCGCAACCATCTTGTACCAGGTCTCGAACATCTCGCGCCCATAAATGCCCTTGATTTCGAGGCCTTTAAAAATCACCTGCGTCCAGTCGATCGCAGTCTGCGCGGGCGGAATACCGAGCAGCGCAATCTTGCCGCCGTGGTTCATTGCTTCGAGCATGCTGGTGAACGCGCTCGGCACACCTGACATTTCCAGCCCGACGTCGAAACCTTCGGTCATGTGCAGATCCGCCATCACGTCGCGCAACGATTCGCGCGAGACATTGACCGCGCGCGTCGCGCCCATCTTGCGCGCGAGTTCGAGGCGATAGTCGTTGACGTCGGTGATCACGACGTTGCGCGCGCCCACGTGTTTCGCGATCGCCACCGCCATGATGCCGATGGGTCCGGCGCCGGTAATCAGCACGTCTTCGCCGACCAGATTGAACGACAGCGCAGTGTGCGTGGCGTTGCCGAACGGATCGAAAATCGCGGCGAGGTCGTCGGAAATCTCCGGCGGAATCTTGAAGGCGTTGAAGGCCGGAATCACCAGATACTCGGCAAACGCACCTTCGCGATTTACGCCGACGCCCACCGTATTGCGGCACAAATGCCGGCGCCCCGCGCGACAATTGCGGCAGAAACCGCAGGTGATATGTCCTTCGCCCGACACGCGATCGCCAATCGCAAAGCCACGCACTTCCTGGCCCATTTCGACGATTTCACCTACGTATTCGTGACCGACATGCATCGGCACGGGAATCGTTTTTTGCGCCCAGTCGTCCCACTTCCAGATGTGAATATCGGTGCCGCAAATCGCCGTGCGCGTGATGCGGATCATCACGTCGTTGTGACCGACTTCGGGTTTCTTGACGTCCGTGAGCGTGAGGCCGGGAGCGCGTTCGAGTTTTGCCAATGCTTTCATGTGCGCCTCCGTTTTAAATGACGCCGAGTTCGCGGCCGACGCGCGCGAATGCATCCACCGCGCGGTCGATCTGTTCGGGCGTATGGGCGGCGCTCATCTGCGTGCGAATGCGCGCGCGGCCCTTCGGCACGACCGGGAACGAGAAGCCGATCACGTACACGCCTTCTTTCAGCAGTGCGTCGGCCATTTTTGAAGCAAGTTGCGCGTCGCCGAGCATGACCGGAATTATCGGATGTTCGCCGGGCACGAGCGTAAAGCCTAGCGCGCTCATTTTGCTGCGGAAGTGCGCGCCGTTTTCGCGCACACGTGCGCGCAGTTGCGCGCCTTCTTCGCTCGCCAGCAGTTCAAGCACTGTCAGCGAAGCGGCGGCGATGCTCGGTGTCAGCGTGTTCGAGAACAGATAGGGACGCGAGCGCTGCCGCAGCAACTCCACGATCTCCTTGCGCGCGGCCACGTAGCCGCCTGATGCGCCGCCGAGCGCTTTACCCAGCGTGCCGGTAATGATGTCGACGCGCGACAGCACGCCGCAATGTTCCGGCGTGCCGCGCCCATGTTCGCCGACAAAACCCACCGCGTGCGAATCGTCGACCATGACGAGCGCGCCGTAACGGTCGGCTAGATCGCAGATGCCGGCGAGATTGGCGATGATGCCGTCCATGGAGAACACGCCGTCGGTCGCGATCAGTGTGAAGCGTGCGCCCGCGGCCTTCGCTTCGATCAGTTTCGCTTCGAGATCGGCGAGATCGTTGTTCTTGTAGCGAAAGCGCTTCGCCTTCGAGAGCCGCACGCCGTCGATGATGCTCGCGTGGTTCAGCTCGTCGCTGATGATGGCGTCGTTTTCGTCGAGCAAGGTTTCGAACAGACCGCCGTTTGCATCGAAGCAACTGGAGTAGAGGATGCAATCGTCGGTTTGCAGAAACGCGGCGAGCGCGTGCTCCAGATCCTTATGCACGGTTTGCGTGCCGCAGATGAAACGCACGGACGCCATGCCGAAGCCGTCGTTGTCGAGGCCTTGCTTGGCGGCATCGATCAGCCGCGCGTCGCCGGCGAGGCCGAGGTAATTGTTCGCACAGAAGTTCAGCACGTCGGTGCCGTTAGCCAGACGAATGTCAGCCGATTGCGGGCTGGCGATCACGCGCTCGTTCTTGTAAAAGCCGTCAGCGCGAATCTGCTCGAGGGTGCCGCGCAGATGGGCGAGGTAAAGGTCACGCATGAACCAGACTCCTGAAATGGGTGATGGCGCCTGTGTCAGCGTGTTCGGCATGTGCGACCACGAGGCGGCCTGTTATAGTCGGCTGTCAGTTTTATCGGATATTTTCGTTTTTCCGAACTAAAATCCGGTATGTCGAACAACTCTAAACGATGGGTCAGGAAATGGCAAGTTCGGGTATCCGCCGCGCCGCAGTCAACGCGGCGCCCACTTCAGGCGTAATGTCGGTGCCGGCAGTCGCGGCGCCGCCGCGCGTCGGCGAACAGATTCAGCGTTTGCGCGCCGAACGGCGCATGACGCTCGACGATCTGTCGCGCGCGGCCGGCGTGTCGAAATCGATGCTCTCGGAAATCGAGCGCGACAAGGCCAATCCGACCATTGCGGTAGCGTGGCGTCTGACCAATGCGCTCGGCGTCAGCCTGGATTCGCTGTTTGCGCCGCAAAAGACGCCGGAAGCGATCGCCGTCTCCGGCCCGCACGAGATTCCCACGTTGAGTGGGCACGACGCCAGGTATCAGTTACGCGTGTGGGGGCCGATCGAGCTGGCCGGCAAGTTCGAATGGTACGAGTTGACGCTGCAGCCGGGCGGGGCGCTGGTGTCGAACGCGCACGAACCCGGCACGCGCGAGCATCTGACCGTGCTGCAAGGATCGATCGAAATCGAGGCGGCAGGCGCAACGAAGCGGCTGAAGTCAGCGGACACCGCGCGGTATGTCGCCGATGAGCCGCACGCGATCCGCAACGCCGGTAAGGGCGAGGCGAAGGCGCTGCTGGTGGTGATCCACGGCTGATTTTTCGGCGCACTGTGGCTAGCAGTTGGCGGAATCGACACTTCGGCTGAGGTTGCATCCGACACTGTATATTTGTACAGTACAGGGTATCGACTGGAGCCGATCATGAACAACCTGACAACCGACTCGACCGACCATGCTCTGGCCGCGCTGCGCTATCAAACCGCGGCCCGCGATCTCGAACGAATCGTGCGCAATATTGCTACGCGCTACATCGTTCAGGAGGTGCCGCTCAGCTGGCGTCTGCTGCATGCCATCGAGGCCGAAGCGCTGGCTGACCTCGGCTTCGCCAGCCGGCACGACGCAGTGATGCTTGGCCTTTTTCAGCGTCCGTCCGATCTGCCGTATCCGGAAACGGACGAGGCGGTGGATTTCGGAACGTCCACGGCACTGCCTGCGGTGTTCGCCTTCGCGGTCAGTGCTTATGAGGAGGCGGCACGTCGCGCTGCGCAACCGTCGTCGGAGAACGCGCCTCTCAAACGTGCACGCGCCTGGGGCGACTGACCGACAGCTGCATTTCCATCGGTTGCCACCTACAATGCGTGCAACTAACAGAAAGAAAGCTCATGTCACCTCCCCACCTGACCGACTCGGTCCCACGTCCTGCGCCGTCCACCGATCTCTTCGATCAGCAACGTGAAGACTGGCGTCGCGATCCGCAAATCGCTTTCGACGCATGGCTTGCCAAGCAGCATTTCCGCCGTTCCTCCGCTGAGGTCTACCAAGCGCAATGGGGGCTTTTTCTCGAATGGCTGAGCGTGCGCCAGAAAAGTCTCGTCACTGTCGATGCTCATGCGATTGCCGAGTTCGTCGCTGGTCTCGACGTTAAAAAGACTCAACGTGTACGGTATTTGCGGCTGATCGAACGGGTGCTCGATCATGTGCGCGAAATCGAATCCGCTTCGACCAATCCGGCGCGCTTCATTGCTCAGGATGGCGAAGCAGCGTGGCGGAACGCGCGCGATAACGAGCCGACCGGCTTTCTCAGTCACGCGGAAAGAACGACGCTGATTGCGCATCTGTTTTCGCCGTTACCGGATTTGTCCGCGGCGCAACGTTGGAGGGAGCGGCGCGACCGCGCTTTGATCGCTGTGTTTTTAGGTGGCGGGTTGAAGACGGGCGAGGCCGCAGCGCTTACGGTTAGTTGCGTGAATGCCGGAACGCCCTGGGTGACGATCGAGTCAGCCAACCCGATGCTCACACGGCGTACCCGGCTCGCGCCGTTCGCCGCGGCGATTCTCGACGCGTGGCTGGCGGAACGGCGGCTCTCGGAACTGGCCGGCAATCTGGTGTTTCCCGCATCGCCTTCCGGAAGGCCCATGCATAAAGCCACCATGCTGCGCGCGGTCGACGCCTTGGTCGACGGAGCCGGGATCGCCGAGTCGCGGGCGTCGCGAGCCAGTCCGCAAACATTGCGGAATACGTTCGCGGCGGATCTGTTCGAAAGTGGCGTCGGGGCGGAACTGGTCGGACAATGGCTGGGATTTGTTCAGGCGGTGTCGGCTAACCGTCTGTACCGAGCATGGCAAAACTGGATGGATCAGCAGGATTCTCCCGCCGCCGACGTTCCGGATCCAGCGGTCACGCCCTTACCCGCACCTAGACGCGACGGGCGTTTGACGAGGAATGGGGGAGCCGGCGAGCCCTGAAATTCCTCACCTTTCGGGTCCCGAATTTCCTCACCTTTGCCGATTTATCCGCTATTGCACCGCGTCAAACGTCACGCCGACGCCGCAATCGGGGTCGCCGGACAGAAACCGGCTAACCGCCTCCAGCCTCGATTCGCCAAGACCCGACGAGTGATCGCACTCGGGACATTGCAGTTCGAAGCGGTGATTCACTTGCGACAGTTCCGGCTCACCTTCCTCACATTTTGGGCACCGCAGCGGAAGGGCGACGTGACCATCCGCGGCCGTGCCGATCGCCCTCAATTCGTCGCCCGTCAAGCGTCCGGCTTCGACTAGCGAGCAGAGCAGATTCGCAATCGCCGGATCGATCCCCTGTTGACCGCGCAAAACAGCGACTTCTTTCGTGAGCCTATCTACTTCATCCGATTGCTCGCGCAGTTGGGCGTCGAGTCGGTCGCCGCGCGCCTTGGCCGCGGCGATCTGCTGAATAAACTCAAATTCCTTGCGACTCGCGTCGCGCACCCCCGACTGGTAAGTGGCCGCCATGCTGCGCAACGAATCGAGCTCGACCAGCATCGGCTTGACGCGTCGCTCGGCTTCGGCGACAGCGTCCTTGATCTGCTGCGCATAATGTTCGGTGCTTTGGCGCAATTCGACGTGCAATGCGTCGATCCGGTCTCTCAGCGTCGCGTTGTTCGCGAATTCGTTGTCGAGCCGTTGACGAAGCGCTTCGTTTTCGTGATCGAGCCGGCGCACCGTTGCCTGTAAACCTTCCTGATGAGCATTTCCGTGCGTGGCGGCGTTCGACAACTCGGTCTCGAGCGCGCGAACACGTTCCCAAGCAGCCTCGGCTCGCAACTCGCTGCGCTTGATCGCGTCTTCCGATGCTTGCTGGCGAATTTCCGCGTCTCGAGCGCGCTGGTCAGCGGCGGCGACTTGCGCACGAATTTCCTCGCGCTCGTCGTCGAACGTAGTGCGCGCATGTGAGACGGCTTCTTCAAAAAGTGCACCTAGCAATTCGCCGGCACGATCCTCAAGTGCTTTCGGGATAGCACCTGCGCCGACTTTCACACGCGACACATTCCGGATGCGCTCCCAGAAGTGGTCGATGTCCTTTGGAATGTCGCTCGCGCTACCGGTCTGGGTCAGATCACGAACCGTGGCCATGGACGGGCGAATGCCCAGATCAAAAAACAACCGTTTGCATGCGTGCAGCGAAAGTTCTTGCCGCCGCGCTCCGTTGGCTCGCAGCACTTCCAGCTCGTCCCGAATGGATTGCCGTTCCTGATCCAGATTCATGTATGCCTCGATGTCGCTCGGAATTGGATGAATCATAACAAGTTACGTAATGTTTGCTACGTATTTGTTGGTTGAGGGTACGGAATGGAGAAAAGGGCTGTCTTGCTACCAAACGTGAGGCGGCGGATTTGTGCTAGCGGGTTTTTTCCGTGAAACAAAACGAAGAATAGCCAATAACTTGTTGTAAAGAAAAGGCTTTTAAAGCCTTTACGACGATCGCGCACTGTTTCACGGACGCGTCGTCTCGGCTGCGTGGGTTGAAGGCTTTGTCCGAAGGACACGCGGGGGAGATTCTAGAGAGTAATAAAAGTAAACACCTTTGAACCCATGTTAAAAACGTTAACGCCACGGCAAAGCCTTACCTGGCAAGGACTTCAGCCCGGTAAGGTGAAGCTTTGCGGGAGAGGTGGTGAGGTCTTGCGGGAATGTCGAGTGATGAGGTTCGGGGGCCTTGGTGAGCGGGTCCGGGACAGAACGTGAGCGGGTTCAGGAACCACCCCAAAAGTGCGGCTCAACCAAAGGTGAGTTTTTGCAGGAGCTGAATGCCGTGGATCGCCGGACAGCGCTCGACGGTCAGTTTGAGGCGTAGCCTGGGCGAGGGTGAGCGCTTTCGGGATGTGGTTGCCTCCCTGTTTTGGGCTGTATTTTGAGCTGGTTAACCCTATTGGTGAGCCAAGTCGGGAGAAAACGCGAACCGAAGGTGAGGCTTTACGGGGTAAGGCGGCGTTTTTGCCTTATTTCTGTGCATTTCGATGCCCAAGGTGAGAGTTTTCGGGAGCGGGCCGGGTTTTTGTCATGAACGTCGGGGTCAGCGCCGATGAGTGGCTCGATGGCCGTGGTCCAAAGGTGAGGAAATTCGGGAGGCGGGTTTTGCGCGGTCTGCCGTCCGTGAAATGCACCTGATCTGGGTCAAAGGTGAGATTTTTCAGGAGGTGTTTGGGAGCTTGACGATCGTTCAGGTGAGGAAATACGGGACCAAAATGGCTTTTATCGGCCGGAAAGGCCCTGCTGACGCTGTCAGAGTCACTTGCATTTAACGGTCGCGGAAATCGAACGGTGAGATTTTTCAGGACTGCGGCGGTCGCGAGCGGAAATGGCTGATTCCTCTGAGATGGGTCTTGAGGTGAGGTTTTTCGGGAGCGGTCGCGGTCGATGGTGCCGAGGTGCAATTCCTAAGTCATTGAAAATATGGAATATTATTGTCGTGAGTTACAAAGGTGAGGTTTTTCGGGGGCACGTAACTGAGGTGATGCGAGACCCTCTGATGCCGCTATGGTGAGGTTTTTCGGGACGGTTTTTTGGTGCTTTCGGAGCACAAGTCGTCTGAAGGCCGCGTCGTTCCGAGCGCTCCGCCAGTCTTGAGGTGAGATTTTTCGGGGGGTATGAGCGGGTTAAACCGACCCATTGGCTCAAGACGCCGTACTTGAAGTTCGTCTGAGGCCGTTGCGCAAGTGGTAGTTGCATCGAAGCACAAACCTCAGGCGGAGTCGAAACAGGCTGGGCACGTGGTTGGAAGGCTTGCGACGCCTGCAGTGAGATCGCTCGTGGGGTGCGGATGCCCTTACGTCTGAGCCGTAGTGTAGGTGCGGTCCCACCAACGCGGGCAAGGCTTGTAGCTGTGTTCAGCCCTTGGCGTGGAGGCGCACGTATCGGCGAGGCGTTCCTCGTCAACGCTGCATCGATTCGGCCGTTCGCGCGTTCGCGCGTTGGCGTCTCGCAATCGCGCTGGTCGGCCGCCGTCCTCCAGTCAAACGATGCTCAAAACTTGTCCCTCGGTTTGATCGGCCATACGAGGACTTAGTCCGTAGCGGCACACCCGTCAAAATTCACCAGGTTTTTTTGAGGTGAGAAGATTCGGGACTGAATGGCCCTCGTTCGCACTTGCAGCAGAAATGGTCTGAAATTGCCAGGCCCGCGACCTGCAAGGACGGCCCGAACCTGGCGCCAAATGGCTGAGGTGAGGGTTTTCGGGAGTTGCTCGAGGTGAGTCGCGTCTCGTAAACTCGCTTCACCCGCAACGGTGAGATCCACGCTATAGACGCGTATCACCGCAGCCGGTATGCTCTCGCCAAATCCCTCCTCGACCCGACGCATGGCCACGAAGCGCGCGAAGAAGACCGACGTAGTCAGCCCGAGCTCGGCCGAATTGCGCAAAGCCGTCGAGGCGATCGCGATTCAGCCCAAGAGCGGGAAAATCACGCTCCTTACCCGTAAGCTGTTCAACGTGCTTCTCGCCGTGGCTCAACAAGCGGACGAATCCGGCGACACGTATCGGGCCTTGCTGTCCGACATCGTCGCGAACTCCGCGTTTGATTCCAACGACACCGCACTCGTCAAGGAGCACTTGCGGCGCATGGTGTCGGTGCAGGTTGAATGGAGCACGGGCACGTCCAGTCAGAAGCCGGGCCGGAAATGGGGTATTTCCACGCTGATTGCCGACGCGGAAATTCTCGAAGACCCGACCACCCGCCGTGTCTGGGTGGAGTTCTCGTTTGCGCCGAAGATCAAGAAAAAGCTGCTCGATCCGGTTCAGTACGCCCGCCTGAGTCTCCAGTTCCAAAGCCAGCTGCGCAGCAGCGCGGGCCTCGCGCTGTACGAGATTTGCGTGCGCTATCTGACGAATCCGAGCCATTTGACAATGCGCGAGACGTGGGAATGGTGGCGCCCTATCCTCTCCGGCACGCCGGACACGGAAGCGGGCGATGAAGCGAAGCGCGAATACAAGTACTTCAAGCGTGATTACTTGCGCCCGGCCATCGCCGAGGTCAACGCGGTCACCAACATCTTTGTCGAACTGATCGAACATCGCGAAGGGCGGCGGGTCGCCGAGATCCAGTTCCGCGTGACCGAACGCAAGCAGCCGATGCTCGCGCTCGACGAACATCCGAACGTGTTCGACAGCACGCTGGTCGACCGGATGGTGAAGATCGGCATCCCGCTGAAGGAAGCGCAAACGCTCTACGCGGACAGCGAAGAAAATCGCATTCGCGCCGCACTCCAGATGACCGAGCAACGCATGCGCAGCACGTCGCTGCCGCCGGTGCGCAGCGCGCCGGCGCTGTTCAAGGACGCGTTGAAGAAAGGTTACGCGCCGCCGGTCGAAGCGCTGCCGTCAGGTACTGGCGGCAAGGCTGCGGTTGCCGCGCCGGCCGACGACCTCAAAGCGCGCCTGCTAGGAGAGTATTCGGCGTATCGCCGCAAGGAAGCGCGCGAGTTGTACGACGAACAAGGCGAGTCCGAGCGGGATATCGCGCGGCAGTCGTTTGAAGAAGATGAATTGCCGGGACTCGGCACGCACATGCGCGATGACTGGCGTCGTCGTGGGCTGGATTCGAAGATCGTCGAAACGGCATTCTTCGATTGGCTGGCTCGCAAGACCTGGGGCGAGCCCACCGACGGTGATCTGCTTGCCTTCACGCTGAGCCAATCGCGCGCGGCGTAATTACTGGTGGGGCGCGGCTATCGGCTGCCGGCCCCATCGTTCTACCAGTCTTTCCTACTTCAACATCTTCTCAATCTGGCGAAGGATGTCATCACGCTTTTCACGCGTGAGCCCCTTCAAGCGCAGTTCGATTCGATCATCCCCATACGATTTGAGATCGCCGACAGACACGCCGTCGAGTTTGATTTCCAGACGCTGAGCGTAGCGTTGACGGCCCGCAGGTTTGGTGCTTTCCTGGGCGGTCGCTCTTCCCTTGACGATGTCCGCGACTTGCCGCGTACTCAGGTCGTCCGAGAGGATCTTGTTGATCAGGCGTAGCGTTGCATCGGCGCCGCGCGCAGTGTGATAACGACCCACCTGATACGCCATGTTCGAGCCAAAGCGGTCCGGTCGCGCGACCATCTCGTGCATGACGACCTCAGGCAATTTGGCGATCGACAAGGCGACTGCAACGGTGGACTCGTCTAGCCCGAGGTGTTCGGCAAGTTCCTTCTGACTCTGGAAATGCCGGTCGTCGAGAAAGCGCTTCCATACAACCGCGTTGTCGAACACCGTCTGCGAATCGCGCTGGACGTTGAGGTCGTAGCCAAGCTTGTAGCTCTGGATACCGATCGGCAGATCGATGACGATCGCCTTCACCGTTTCCTTGTTCGCTTCTTTCAGCGCCCGTACCCGTCGCCCGCCATCGCTGACGTAGTAGGTGCCGGGATTGTCGTAATCCGGGATGACATGAATCGCCTGCTGCTGGCCCTGCTTCGCCAGATTGACAGCGAGTTCGGCAATCGACGACTTGAGGTAGAAGTGCCGCGGATTGAACGGACTCGGCTTGATCGTCTTCAGCGGCAGATCGATCACCTGGCCCGGTCGGTAGCCGTGCTCGTTGCGCCACGTGCGATAGGCCGCCGATTCATTGGCGGCGTCAACGTCGTCGACTTCGGCAACGCTCTGCGACGGCATGACGGGCGCGATGGTGCGTCTCACCGCGTCGCTACTCTTCGGATCATTCTTGACCAGGCCGTCGATAGCATTCAGTCGATCGAGGGCGGTTCGCTTTTCGCTGCTGGTTGAATCAGGACGTGCTTGAAAGCCTTTGGCGAATTGGGAGGGTTTCATTCAGGGTCCTTTATGCGCATAAATTTCACGGGAGCAAGGCGGCGATCTCATTCGCGCACGCCCGTACTTCGATGGCAGCCAGTTTGGCGCCGCGATCATTCATCTGAAGCACTGTCTGGCCCAACGCCATGGCCTGCTTGTAGGCCTCTCGTGTTGGGATCTGTGTCTTGAGCAACGGGAAGCCGAGCTCCTCCAACGCGCGCTTCAGTTCGCGCGTCAGCATCCGTTTTTCTTCAGTCTTGTTGAGGAGGAAGACTGCACGCAGATCTTCGTTCATCACCTGAGCCTGCTGGACGAGCTTCACCAACCCGATGCTTGACCAGTAGTCGGCGGGGGATGACGAGGTGGGAATCACCGCGACGCTCGCGGCGAGAAGGACGACGCCGGAGACTTTCTCGGTGATAGAAGGCGGGCAGTCGACGACGATGATGTCGTAGTCAGACACGAACTTCTTGATCTCCCGATGAATCTGGCTGCCTGCTTCGGACAGGTTGACGACGGGAAACGGGATACCGGTGTCGCCGTCGGATGATGCACTGGCCCAGTGGATCAGCGTGTTTTGACCGTCTGCGTCTACGACGAGGACGCGTTTGCCTTTCTCATGAAACGCAGCGCCGAGGTGCATCGCGATTGTGCTCTTCCCGACCCCGCCCTTTTGCTGTGTTACCGCGATGATTTCCGCTGCCAATCTTCACCTCCTCTTTTTAGACGCAGATGGATTTTACCTGGATGAATTTGTATATCAATCGTTTTTGTGTAAACGCGAGAAGGATTAGCCGTTCGGGATAGGTTTATGCGCATAAAGAAGGGAGTCGCGCGGCGCTCTGCCGCAGCTGAGGGTGGCCAACGGCCACTAAGGGGCGATGTGTTGGCCGACCGGCCCCGCGGCGCTTGTTGCGCGCTTCAGTGATCCGATTGGCTGCGGATTGACAGCCGCTCAAACGTTCGGCGGACTCAAGCGGTTTTGTGCGCGCGGCGCCAAACCACTTGCACGTGGACAGTGTCCGGATCGCTGTGTCTGACGGTCGGACGTAGTCGGTTATGTGATATGCGTCAGCGGTGAATGCGCGATAGGCCGGCGGAATTGGCCTCAAGATTTATGCGCATAAAGTCGTCGCGGCACCCTGCTTTGACGATCTGTTCGCCCAACAGCGCGCCGGCCTGGTAGCTCAGAGCACCGAAGCGGTTCGCAAGCGTCGAAGCGAGCCAAGCCGAGTTGCCGGAGATCTGGCGCCAGACAAGCCCACAAGCGCTGGCGACGTTCGTAGACGGGCGTGCTCCGACGGGAAAGCGTGACGCTTGAGACACGGGTAATCGCAGAATGCCGGTCGCACGGTTTATGCGCATAAACTGCGAAACGGAAGTGTGAGAGATCGGCGCGCCGTACAACACGCAGGCGCCGCTTTGCCAACCTATTGACCAATCAATCGAACCGGTGGGCTGTTCGCGGGTCCGTGCCTTCGCGTCGCACCCTGTCGGGACTGCTCAAGTTGCGTCACGCCCTGGGTGATTGACAGAACCCAGTGTGGCCCGCCGCGCCCAGCACCATTCGCAGCCGAACGACAAATCCAAAAACGAAGCAAATAGAAGAAGCGCCTCCTCCACGCGAAGACTCAGCCCAGCGTGGACATCACGCTCGTCACGCGATTACGCAATCGTCTCGCACCCGAATCCGCATCAACCGCGCACCGTGCAACCGGCAAATACAAAACCTCCACCGCAACGCATCGATCAGCCAACTCCGCACCCGCTAAAATCCCACCCAACTGCCGCCGCGCACACGTGCCTCCAAACCACCCCGCAAACCCATGATCACGATCTACCACAACCCCCGTTGCTCGAAATCGCGCGCCACCTGCGAGCAAATCGCGACCTCCTACAACAGCGCAAACGAAGCCACAGAAATCGTCGAATACCTGAAGCATCCACTCACAGCGAAACAACTCAAGCAACTCAACGTTCAACTAGGCTGCACCGTCCGTGAAATGCTTCGCGATAGCGAAGCCGAATACAAGGAACTTCAGCTCTCCGACACGGCATTGACCGACACTCAGTTATACGAAGCTTTGGCAAAACATCCGATCCTTCTGCAACGGCCGATCGTCGTGCGAAACGGGCGAGCCGTAATCGGTCGCCCGCCGGAAAACGTTGCCGCGTTATTCGCCTGAATGGCGTGACACAGCGCTCAAATCGAAGCAGAGTGCCAAGCTAGCAAACTACACTTTGCTATCTGGCAACGCCGCATCCCTGGTCACGATCTTCGTCGGAATGATGCGCAACTCGCTGAAGGTATCGGCGATACGTTGCTGTTCCGCAAGCACGTTCGCATCGACGGGTTTATACACGTGTGCATAGTGCCGCAAACCCGCTTCGATCACGCCCGCGTCCAGACCCTGAATCGGCGCGAGCTGCGCGGCGGCCTCGCTGTAATGCCCGCGCACCCAAGCGCCTTCTTTGCCCACTTCGTCCATCGTGATCGCGAGCACATTGGCGTTCCGTTCCGCGAACGACCGCGCGCTCAGGAAGAACTGGTGATGGCTCACAATGCCGTCGGCGTCCGTCAGCAGGCGCGCGTTCGACTGACGCTTCGCCGCTTCGAGAAACGGATCCCAGATCGCCCATGCATCGATCGCCCCGCGTTCGAAGGCGGCGCGCGCATCCGCCGGCGCCAGATAGACCGGTTGAATCTCGCTGTACTTCACGCCGGCTTTCTGCAGCGCGGCGACCAGAAACCAGTGAACATCCGAACCTTTGTTGAAGGCGATTTTCTTGCCCTTCAGATCGGCCAGCGTTTTGATCGACGCATCCTGATGCACGAGGATGCCTTCGGCATGCGGCGTCGGGACCTCATAGGCGACGTAGACGAAATTCGCGCCGGCAGCCTGCGCGAACACGGGCGGCGCCTCGCCGACATAGCCGAAGTCGATGGCGCCGACATTCAGTCCTTCCAGCAACTGCGGTCCGGCAGGAAACTCAGTCCATTTGACGGTAATGCCGAGCGGCGCAAGCCGTTTTTCGAGCGTGCCGTGCGCCTTCAGTAATACGAGCGTATTGGCGGCTTTCTGATAACCGATGCGAAATTCCTGTGCGTGCGCTTCGGCGGCAAAAACGGACGTGGAGATGACGGGCAGCGTGGCGGCGGCGAACGTTGCGCCCGCGCCGGCAATGAACGAGCGGCGCGTGAACAGCGGATGACGTGACATAGGAAGGCTCATGAAAAAGACGGGCGCAAAACGGACCGATTGGCTCCGACGATAATTCGTATGCAAGCCTGGACGAACCGATTAATTCGCATAAGCAAATCACGCGGATAAAACGAAGCAGGACGGACTGTGTTTTGCCTGCCTAACTGCGTCGATTCTGAAGCGGCCGCTACAATTCGTCATCCGCGCCCGGCCGCAGCTGCGTCATTCGACAAAAAGGAACACCGTGCATCTGACGACAACACTCGCCCCGTGGTCATCCCACGACACCCAGCTCATTCTGTCGTGCGTGCTCGGACTCGCACTGATCATCGTTTTCATCAGTGTGTTGAAACTCGCGCCGTTCCTGTCGATTCTGGTCGGCACGTTCGCCGCGGGTTTTGCAGCCGGCCTGCCGCTGGAGGCCGTCGCCAGTGCATTCAGTAAAGGCGCCGGTGCGCTGCTCGGTGACGTCGGCATCATCATTGCGCTCGGCGCCATGCTCGGTGCGCTCATGGCCGAATCCGGCGCGGCCGACCGGCTCGTCTCGACCATTCTCAAACACTCCACGCCACGCACGCTGCCTTGGATGATGGCCGTCGTCGCGCTGATCATCGGCTTGCCGCTCTTCTTCGAAGTCGGCCTCGTGATGATGGTGCCGATCATCTTCGTGATGGCGCGCCGTTCGCAGCAGCCGATCCTGCGCATCGCGATTCCGGCGCTGGCCGGCATGACCACGCTGCACGCACTCCTGCCGCCGCATCCGGGCCCGCTGATCGCGGTAAGCGCGCTGCATGCCGATCTCGGCCTGACGCTTGGCCTCGGACTGATCGTTGCGATTCCCGCCGTGATTCTCGCGGGCCCGCTGTATGGCATCTGGTTGTCCAAACGGATGCACGTCGTCGAGCCGGAGGAAATGGGCAAGCTCTTCAGCGCCAAACAAGACACCGGCGAGCCGCCGAGTTTCGCGATCTCGCTCATCACGATCCTGTTGCCCGTCGTGTTGATGCTAGGGCGCACGGTTGCCAAGCTGCTGCTCCAGCCCGAAACGTTCCTTTTCAACACGCTGAATTTTCTCGGTGAGCCGCTGATCGCGCTCGGCCTCACCGTGCTGTTCGCCGTGGTGGCGCTGGGATGGTCGCGGGGCATGGCGCGTGAGCGCGTCGGCGGGATTCTGCGCAAGAGCTTGCCGCCGATCGCCGCGCTGCTGCTGACCATCGGCGCCGGCGGCGGTCTGAAGCAGGCGCTCGTGGTGGCCGGCATCAGCTCGACCATCGGCAAGATCGCGGTCGGCGCGCACATGCCGCTGATTCTGCTGGCGTGGTTGATCGCCGTCGCGCTGCGCCAGGCGACGGGCTCGGCAACGGTCGCCACGACGACAACTGCCGGCATCGTCGCGCCGGTCGTCGCCGGCCTGAGCACGACGCACAATTCGCTGATGGCGCTCGCCATCGGCGCGGGTTCGGTGTTCTTCTGCCACGTGAACGATGCGGGCTTCTGGATGGTCCGCGAGTATTTCGGCCTGCAATTGAAACAGACCGTGCTGGTCTGGTCGGTGTTGCAGACGATCGTGTCCGTCGTCGGCCTCGCGCTCACGCTGGTGTTGTGGACCGTGCTGACTTGACGCCGCATGAGGCTGTCGCGGCGATGGCAGGAATTGATGCGCGGCTGTCCATTCCGGGCGGCCGGCGCCGCTTACACTGCCCGGCAAGCGAACTGCGGTCCCGCAGCGCGCCTCCCTGAAAACGCGGAGCCACCATGCTAGAACTGAGACCGTCCTGTGAAGGATGCGGCAAGTCACTGCCACCGAACGCGTCCGATGCCATGATCTGCACGTACGAGTGCACCTTCTGCGAAATGTGTGCGCTCACTACGCTGCGCAATATCTGTCCGAATTGCGGCGGTAATTTCCAGCATCGACCGGTTCGCACGCGCGCGCAGCTTGAGAAACATCCGGCCGGTACCACCCCGCATCCCGTTTCGATCGATGAAGCGTCGCACGCGCGTTTCTTCGAGCGTTATCGGGACACGCCGCCCGGCGAGCGCTAGCTCAGATGGCGCGCTCACACGCGCTGTGACACCAAAGCACGACGCATCTCGCGTGCCGTACTCGCCGTGCGCTTCAATCGTCGTTATTCACCGCACCCGGCGCCGCGATTCCGCTGACCGTATGCGCCGCCACGCGCAGCAGACGGATCTGCTTTCGGTAATTGCGGCAGCCACTGCAGGTCGGCAGATGCAGACGGATCGCGACCCACTCGCCGGTCGTCAAGGAGCGGTCGAGCGCGTCGGACAACAAGCGCGTGATGTGCTTACATTTCCCCATTTGCGTCCTCGCTGGATAGGCCCTTTTCGCTCAGGCAAGTGCGCAAGCGCAGCCGCGCGCGGTAGATCAGCACGCTGCAATGATTGGCGGTCATCTGCAATTCAGCGCAAATCGCCTCGGTCTCGAGATCGAGGAATTCGCGCATCATGAACACGCGTCCGATGTGCTCAGGCAAACGTTCCAGACACATCTCGAACAAGGTCCAGAACTGTTGCTGACGCAGCACGGTTTCAGGCGTCGGCCACGGGCGCGGCTTGCTTTCGCGCGACCAATGCCCGTTGTCTTTGAACAAATCGCGATCGAGCAAGCCTTCACCGTCGAGCTCGGACTCGAGCGCCGACAGGTTGATCGTGCGTCGCCGGGCGCGCAGGGTGTCGACGAGTTTGTGCCGCAGGATGCCGAACACCCAGGTCTTGTGTTCCGATTGCGCGGCGAATCGGTCGGCTTGCGTCCATGCCGCGGCGAGCGCTTCCTGGACGGCGTCTTCCGCGGCGGCGGCATCGCGCAGTTGCAAACGGGCGAAGCGCACCAGATCGCGTCGCAGTTGCGTCAGATAAACGGGATCGTCGAGCGCCGGCGCGCCTACTTGCGCCATGGACGACCCCGTCGGCGCAACGCTTTCTCGCGCATGTTTTTTGTTGGATGGTAGCGATACATAAGCGGGTGTTTGTCCTCGCACTGTGGCTGAGCGTGTGCGCCATTCTCCCGCGAGCGCGTGCGCAATCGAATCGGTATTGAACATAAGCCCGACCTTGAGCGATGACCAGACCCAGTTAGTCGCACCACGCGTACCGTTATGACAGCAACAATAGATTATTGCGAAAATTGAAATCGCATCGCTAGCAGTGCCAGCGGCGCACGGCTGTACAAGGAATGCCCGCCGTCGATAGAGGCTCGAACCTGCACAGGCCAACCGGCCGAATTATTTCATGAATTGAAATAAAGTCTTATTGTCTTCGCTGTTTTTCAGCCGCCGATCAGTCGATATTCTTCAGTCCATCGATCGCCCCAGATCGCGAACCAAACGCTGAGGAGCAGCACCATGAAACGCATTCTTTCCGCCCTGATCGCATCCGTCGCCCTGTTTGCCGCCGCTTCCGGCGCTGCTCACGCTGCCGCTCCGTCGCAATGCAACGGCCCGGCCTCGTACTGCAACGTGTTCTTCGGCAACTGATCGGCTGGCGGGCGCGGACCCGTCGACGAGGAAGCTTCCGAAGTCAAGAAGAAGGGCGCCAATGGCGCCCTTTCGCTTTTGAGCCAGAAAAACCAGGCCACGACTCGATGCTAGCCTAAGTATCCCGCCCGGTGAGGCAAGCGCTCCAACCAACCCGGCAACTGCCATCAGCCGAAGAAATCCAGAAAGACAGGGTCCAGGGACGCGGCACATCTCACGAGCGGAAAACAATACCCGGCACTCCGAAGCAACACTCGCGCCCGGCACGCAAATGCATTCAATGGTGACCCTACTAACGTGTTACAGTGGGTCAACAGCTTGCAGTCCTCCTGCGCCTACGCGCAGTCTCTGACGCAAACGCCTCGCATCACAGCGCCCTGAACCGAAAAGGGTCCCTTCCTCCAAAGCAGCTTCGCGGTGTCGTCAACCTGGCCTATTGAATCGGCCGTTCTTTACGCGCATCGTCGATCAACACCAGGTTTCGCTGGTACGCCGCGTTTTGTTGGGCATGCGCCCGGCAACCGAACCACGTTCCACGAAAGCGTTCACCGGAGACGAGCATCATGGGCAATACAATCAGAAGTTATCGAGGTCTCGAGATCTATCCGTTGGTCTATCCGCACCAGCCAAGCGGTCTCGACGGCATCCGCCACTACGATTCGGGCTTCGATGCCGCCGTGCGAATCTGCCGGCGCGGCACCGACGACACAATGACCAGCAGCCGCGTGTTTCGCGTGCCGAGTCGTTCGCCGTTCGGCGCGGCTGGCGACGCGCGCATTGCTTCAACCAGCTACGCAGAGCAGGTTATCGACGGCATGGTTGCCGGCCAGTCGATCGCCGGACTCTGATGCGCGCGCCAATGGCAAGCCAAGCTACCAGGCGCTCGCAGAGCGCGAATCTTCCCGCCCTCACGGGGCGCGCGAACTATCAAGTGATGGCGTCCTCGCGCCGCACTTCGAGCGGCACCTTGCCGACGCTGAAAGTGATTCGCTTGAGCGACGAACGGGTCATCTACCCGTTCCGGGGGCACGCCGACATGCCCTTTTTCGAAGACGCCGCAGCGGCGCAGTCGTTCGCCGAAGCCTATGGCTGGCAGTTGGTAGATGGCGACATTGCTGTGCCGGAATGACTTACTGTAAGCGGGACGAGGCAATCTCGTGACGCAACCGCGGTAGAGCGGCAAGACACAACGCCACAACGTGAGTGGCCGGGCAAGTCGCCACTCCGCCGCCGCAAGCCACCAAACGCAAGCGCAGCGTAACGGCGCAACGTGCCAAGCCCGCCGCGCTGCCGGCGACTAAATCTTCCCGCCGCCATCCATGCCGCTGCTGCGGCGCCACACGTCCTTGCCACGTTCGGACAACTCGCCGCTGCTATGCGTGGCGTCCGCCGCTGTACCGTCGACGGCCATCTCGCCCCCGGCCTGCTCCTGCGCCCGCTGCTTTTCCTTCTTACGAGCGGCGACTGCTTCATCGTGGGATTTACCTGCGTAATTCGAAGTCATGACCTTATCCTCCAGCAATTAAGCGCGCTGACGCGGCGCACGCGACCGGTCATTTATGCCTGACGCATCGATTTCTGTCGAAACAGGGCGGTAGCAGACACCCTTTTGCCTCAAAACGTCTTAGGCCGAAAGCATGCTTGATTGACAAGGCAAAAGTACCAGTTATCCACAAAGTTATTCAGAGAATCTGTGGATAACTTTGTGCGATAGAAAGTTATCCACAGCGCGCCTCCAGTCGTACGTGCCCCAAAAGTCTTGGCGCTGCTATTTTGGTGCCGCCGTCCCCGCCCGCCTGGGTTTTGCCTATGATGGACAGTTCGTACCCTTTTGCGCGTCGAGCGCCTTACACAAGGAAGCGAATCATGGCTTATCACATTGCAGTCGTCGTCGGCAGCTTGCGGCGGGAGTCGTTCAACCGGCAGTTGGCGCAAGCCGTGATTTCACTGGCGCCGCCCGACTTCACCTTCGAATTCATCGATATCGGTTCATTGCCCCTCTACAGCCAAGACTACGACGCCGACTACCCGGAAGCGGGCAAGCATTTGAAGCAGCGCATTGAAGCGGCCGACGGCCTTCTGTTCGTCACCCCCGAATACAACCGCTCCATGCCCGGCGTGCTGAAAAATGCGCTGGATTGGGGTTCCCGCCCGTGGGGCACCAACTCCTGGGGCGGCAAACCCGGCGCGGTGATCGGCATATCGGTCGGCGCGACCGGTACGGCGTTGGCGCAACAACATCTGCGCAACGTGCTGGCATATCTGGATGTCGCGGTACTCGGGCAACCCGAGGTGTTCATCAAGCACGACCCCGCGGTTATCAACGAAAAAGGCGAGATATTGAACGACGGTACGCGCAAGTTTCTGCAGACTTTCATGGATCGCTACGTTGCGTGGGTCAAACATCGGGGCGCCGCTTAAAAGCGCCCGGACGGCAACGTTGCGAGAGAGAAGCAAGCTGATCGCGCGGCTGAAGGCGGCGGCATGCCGTAACCGTACGGCCTGCCGCCGCGATCGCTTTCATGCTCAGACGTGATGATGTCCCGTCACCCGCTCCCAGCCGTGACGCACCGCTAGCTTGAAGCGCTCCCAGGTGCTATCCGGCGACGTGCTTTCCCAATGGCGCCGTGCTTCCGGTTCGACGTCGTCCCACGGCTGGTCGCGGTAGCGCATGTCCTTGCCGATCTCCGCGCCGTAGCGGTACGCCGGTACATAGTCTTCGTAACGCGCGTTTTCGGCGGCGTACTGTTCGTCGTAGTGCGCGCGGAAATCTTCCTCGTACTCGAGATACTCGTTCGGCATCTGCGCACCTAAGCCGGCGTGCGGCTGTCCCGCTTCGGAAACGACTTCGGACGGCTGCATGACCGCGCCCGAACCCGGCATCGACCCGGCGGCGATCGCGCTACGACCCGCGTCGCCGACCAGCGGATCCGTCACCGGTTCGTTGATCGGATCCGTCACAGGCCGTTCGCTGAGCGGCGGCGGCACGAACGGCTCGGCGTCGGTGCTTCCGGGCGGCACTGCGTATCGCGGGTCGGCCATCGTGGCGGGCCGTCCTGTCGCCGCCGCGTCCGCGGCGGCTGCGGTCGCGGCTTGCTTCGGGACGCTCGATGTACGCGGCGTGCCCGGCGTCGCCGCGCCGATGCCCAGTTCATCAAGGACAGAATGCTCGCGTCCGGTTTCGTCGACCGGCGCGTCCCAATCGGGAGCGCGCTCGCCGATGTCGGTCGCGCCGAGTCTCGTCAAAGTATCGCGAGCGAGGTCCGCGTGAGCTTCGCTCACCGCGTTGACGCACACCAGCACCGCGCCGCGGCGGACGGCTTCGGTGTAGCGTGCCGTTTCCGTTGAGCGTGGACCGCTTGCAAACAGGCTCGACAGGAAGCGCTCGATATTCGCCAGCACGCCCGAACCGGCAACTTCGTCAGTGGCGGAGCCGACCGACGGTTCCGGATTCGCCTGCAATTCGATCGTTTCGCGGCCGAAACCTGTCTGGACGAGCGAATCGCGCGCTGCTTCCGCTTGCGCGTAGGTGTCGAATAAACCAATCACGGTGTGTCGCATGGCTGTCTCCCGACGTATTTAGGCACAACGGACGACGCATTGGCGCGCCGCCCTCCATGCCCTGTTTCGCCGCAAAGATCATGCCGGGCCGCGTGCGGCGGGCCTGCGCGCCCGCTGCCGCCTACTCGCGCGCGGCGTCGGCAAAGAAAGCGCGGCGTAAGCGCGCCGCGCTTTTACAACCACCGGTAAATGTAAGACTTCGTCCCTCGCTCGCCAGCGCCGGCCTTACTGCGCCGGATGCGCCGCCGGGTCGGCGCCCGTTTGCGTCAGATCGCGCTGGATCGTTTGCAGGAGTTCTTCCAGCAAACCGATATCGAAAGGCTTGGAAAGCACCCGCAAATCGACATGGCGCGCCCGGTCGAGTTCTTCGGCGTAGCCGGTCACCAGAATGACCGGCAGTTTGGTGTCGAATGCGAGCACCGCCTCGGCCAGATCGATGCCGTTCAGAGTGCCGGGCATATGGATGTCGGAGAGCACCAGATCGAACGGCAGCGGTTCACCGGTGCGCGCTCGCCGCGCGTGGGCGTCGTCGAACAGGCGCAGCGCGGTGTCGGCGTTGAAGACGCACGTGACCTGATGACCCATCATCTGCAGCAGGGCTTCGGTGCCGGCGGCCACTTCCTCGTTGTCCTCGACCAGCAGAATGCGCAAGCCCGGCGGCGCGCCGTTCTCCTCGGCGCCAGAATCCGGCGGTCCGTCGACCTCCGGCTCGGCCGTGGCGCGCGGCAGATAGAGACGCACGGACGTGCCCGCGCCGACTGCGCTGTCGATCGCGGCAAGGCCGCCGGAGCGCTCGCAGAACGCGAAAACCTGCGGCAAGCCGAGGCCCGTGCCCATGCCTTTCGGCTTGGTCGTGAACAGCGGTTCGAAGGCGCGGGCGAGCACTTCGGGCGCCATGCCCGCGCCGGTATCTTCGAGCGACAGTTGCACGAAGTCGCCCGTCAGCGGAAAGCCGTCTTCGTGCCGGAAATGGATATTGGTCGCGCGCACGGTGAAGCGTCCGCCGTTGGGCATGGCGTCGCGCGCGTTCACCGCAACGTTGATGAGCGCGAGCTCCAGTTCGGCGACGTCGACGCGCATCGGCCAGATCTCGACGCCGATATCGATCACCAGCGACACCTTCGCGCCGAGCGAGGCGCGCAGCAGATCGCGGCACGCCGGCAGCCAGCGTTCGAGCGACAGCGTCTCGTTGCGTAGAGGCTGCTTGCGCGCCACGCCGAGCAATTGCCGCGTAAGCGACTGACCGCTCTTGAGCGCCCGCTCCATTGCCGACAATTCGCGGTCCAGACCCGTTATGCCGCGCCGCCGCGCGATCTGCACATTGGCCGACAGGATCATCAGCAGATTGTTGAAGTCGTGCGCGACGCTGCCGACCAGCGTGCCCAGCGCTTCCATCTTGCGCGACTGGCGATACGCGGATTCGATCGAACGTCGCATGGACGCTTCGGCCTGCCAGCGTTCCCACGCTTCCTGTTCGGCGCCGAGGCGGCGCAGCGACAACCAGATCACGCACCACAACGCGATGGACGGCGAGAACATCGACAGGATCAGCACGCCGAGGTGCCGATACCACGCAGCCCAGATCGCCGAGGCGCGATAGCCGCACACCACGTACACGGGATACGAACCGACGTGGCGGAACGCGAGGATCAGATCTTCGCCGTCGACATTCGAATGCATGCGCACTACGCCGGCCCGTCGCCCCTGCGCGAGGGCTTCGGCGAAGGGCGTGTGCGGCGCCATGGCGGTCGGCTCGCGCGGCGTGCGCGGATAGTGCGCGAGGATCGAACCGTCCGCGCGCACGAGGCTCATGGTCATCGGCGTGCCGTTGCTGCTGCCGGTGCCGCCGAGCAGTTCGCGGTAGAACGCGTCGAAATAGCTCGGTCGCAGCGCGACCGAGACCACGCCGGCGAACGAGCCGTCGGCGCCGGGCCGTTCGACGCCCATGTTGAACACCTGCTCGCCGGCCACGTGCCCCGTCATGACCTTCGACACGTGCTCGAGGTCCTTGCCGTCGCGAATGCCGACGAAATCCTCACGCTCGCCAACCGAGATGGCCGGCGACGGCAGGTAGCGGCTGCTGGCGAGCAAGGCGCCGTCGCGCCCGAAGATCGACACGGCCGCCACTTGCGGATAGCCGCCGCCCATGACGCGCAGCTTCTCGTGAATGGCGGCTTCGCGGGCTCGAATGCCGTCGTCGTCGAGCCCCTCGGTCAGATCGACGATGCGCGCATCGAGCGTCTCGTTCATGTCGAACACTTTCAGCGCGTGTTCTTCGGCGATTCGCACGGTGCGCAGCGTCATGTCGGTGGCGTCGGCATCGCGCGTGCGCAAATCGCTAATAGCCATGGCCGCGACATACACGCACGGCAGGACGATCGCCACGATCAACAGCGCGATCAGCGTAATGCGCCGCACATGGAAGTTCTGTTCCGGCACGGCGGGGAACAACGCCTCGTCCTGCCGGCTGGCGGCAAGGCGGCTCGCGGGCGGCGGTTCGAACCGGTCTGGTGTCATTGTCGTTAAAGCGAAGGTCGTTCGGGACGCAGAGGCCGGGAGTCAGCATCATACGAGAAGGATAGACACGGAGCGGCAGTAGAAGCTACCCGCGGCAAACGGACTGCCGCGCGGCCGCTTTCAGCCGCCGGCGACCCGCCGCTTATTTGTCTGCTTTAAAACAGCGACGAATCGAGAAGCGCAAACGTACACAAAGGCATGGAAACTGGAAATTCCTTCTGAATCTACCAAAATATTTTCATAAATAGAATTTAATGAGAAAATCTCTTTAATGAAAGTGGAATTGGCGAGTTGCCTTTCCGCCGTTTTGCTTCGAAAATCAGCGCCATGATAAAAATGCGTCCGCCATGTTCGGACGCATCTGCCGCGAGGGCACCCAGCCAAACCACGCGTACCACGCGTGGCGGAAGGCGTTCGCGGAATCACATGCGCGGCAAGGGACCAGCCCGATCCACGAAGCCGCGCGGATTCATCTACGGGGTAGGCTTCGAACATGCCGGTCATCGCCGTCGTCCACCGTGCGCGTACGCTTTCAGGCGTGCCCGCCGGTTCCGTCCGCCGCGCCGCGCCGCGGGCGCTCCCCGCTCGCCTGCAATCCGCGTTTCAGCAAGCTACAGCCCGCTTGGCCGCCGGCCGACAGACATCGCGCTAAAGAATCCGCCTCGATCCGCCGTTAACGCGAATGAGCTAATTCCGCTTTTCGACCCGCCCATGCCTTTGCCTATTGTGATCGCCGATGATTCATTGCTAGCCCGCAAAGTGCTCACCAAGGCGTTGCCGCCGGGCTGGGACGTCGACGTGTCCTACGCGTCGAACGGGCGCGAGGCGCTCGCTCTGTATCGCGAGGGCAAGGCGTCGGTGATGTTCCTCGACCTGACCATGCCGGACATGACCGGCTATCAGGTGCTGGAAGCGCTGCAACACGAGGATCTGAACACCTTCGTCATTGTCGTTTCCGCCGATGTTCAGCCGATGGCCCAGTCGCGCGTGCGCGCGCTCGGCGCCGCGGCGTTCATCGCGAAGCCCGTGACGCCAGAGGCGCTACTACCCATCCTCAAGGAGTACGGGTTGCATGGCTGAGCCAGTCCTCAACGAAGATCAGCGCGACGCGCTGCAGGAGGTCGCCAATCTGGCGATGGGCCAGGCCGCGACGCGTCTGGCGGGACTCCTCGATGCGTTCATCGAATTGTCGGTGCCGCGCGTGAAGGTGGTGGCGGTCAGCGAGGCGGCGCAGACGCTGCGGGAGATGACCGGGATCAAGGACACAGTGAGCGCGGTGCGTCAGGGTTTCCGCTCCGATATCAAGGGCGAGGCGCTGGTGATCTGCCGCAGCGACAGCGTCGAGCAACTTTGCGCACTCGTCAGCGATCCGTATTCGCGCTCGGCTTACGAGGCGGTGAGCCAGACCGAACTCGTGTTCGACGTGGCCAACGTGCTGACCGGCGCCTGCGTGTCGTGCATTCTGGATCAGCTCGGCCGCACGCCGGTCTTCTCCGCGCCGGGTCTGCTCGGCGAAGCCATGACGCTCGACGAAGTCTTTCAGCCGGGCGTGCTGCAGTGGGAAGCGGCCTTGCTGGTCGAAGTGAATTTCGCGCTCGAAGACCATAGTTTCCGCGCGCACCTCGTCATGCTGATGGCCGAGGAATCGATTCGCCACATGAACAGCGCGCTCGACGCGCTGCTGTCGAGCCTATGAATGTGCCTATGGAATCGTTGAGCGATCTGGTGGTCGAACGTGTCGGCTTCGGCATCTTCGTGTTGGACCGCGACATGAACGTGCTCATGTGGAATCGCTTCATGCAGGATCACAGCGGACTGACGCCAGACCAGGTAGTCGGCAAGTCGCTGTTCACGCATTTTCCGGAACTGCCGCGCGTGTGGCTGTCGCGCAAGATCGAAAGCGTGTTTCAACTCGGCAGCTTTGCATTCAGTTCGTGGGAACAGCGCCCGTATCTTTTCAAGTTCGATCACGACCGGCCGATTACCGGCGGCGTCGATTTCATGCAGCAGGACTGCACCTTCATGCCGCTCATGCGTGAGCGCGAAGTGGTGGCCGTGTGCGTGACCATTTCCGACGTCACGCACGTGAGCATCGTGCAGCGCGAACGCGAGGAAGCGGTTGCGAAGCTGCAGGAATATGCCGATCGCGACGGCCTCACGGGCATCGCCAACCGCCGTTTCTTCGAAGCGCGCCTGCACGACGAATACACGCGCTGGCAGCGCTACGGCGGCGATATGTCGGTGCTGCTGTTCGATCTCGACCACTTCAAGAAAATCAACGACCAGTTCGGCCACGGTGTCGGCGACACGGTGTTGCGCGTGATGGCGCAGCGCGTTGCCGAAGTGGTGCGGGCGCAGGATACCTTCGGGCGCTTCGGCGGCGAGGAATTCGCGTTGCTGCTGCCGTGCACGCCGCTCGACGACGCGATGCGCGTCGCTGAAAAGATCCGCTGCACGATCGCCGACACGCCGGTCGAAGTGCAGGGCACTAGCGTTCCGGTGACGGCGAGCGTCGGCGGTGCGGCGGCGCGGGTCGGCGTGTCGTCGTACGAAGTGCTCATCAACGAAGCCGATGCCGCGCTCTACAGCGCGAAGCGGCAAGGTCGCAACCGCTCGGTCGCGTTCGTGTGACGACCTCGTACGGCAGCGGCGTTGCACCTCGCATGAGGCGCGTTTCGAGCCTTGCGGCAAGCTGCCTGACGCACCGCCCCACCGCTTCCAGGCTTCCTTCGGGCCCCATATCCGCCGACGAAACTGCGGCATCTCACAAACGTTGATATACTTTTCGCCGTTTCCGGCCTCCCAGCCGGGCGTTTCGCGCGTGTCCGCGCGCGCGTGCCGCCAGCCCTGCGGGTGGCCATCAAACTTCTTGAACGCCTTTCAGCGGGCGCCTCCAGCGGAGATCGTCTTGGCTGTTTCCAATCTTGTCGTGGACGATACAGAAATCGACGCCGCTGCCGCCACATCCGGCAGCTCGTTCTATCTCGCCATGCGCATCCTGCCGGCCGCGCAGCGCGATGCGATGTATCAGGTCTACGCTTTCTGCCGCGCCGTCGACGATATCGCCGACAGCGACATGCCGCGCGCCGAACGCGCCGCCGCGCTCGAGCGCTGGCGGGCCGATATCGACGCGTGCTACGCCGGCGCGCCGCGCGCTTCGCTGCGCGCGCTCACGCGGCACATTCACACGTTTCACCTGCAGCGCGAAGATTTCCACGCGATGATCGACGGCATGGCGATGGACGCCGCCGAAGACATCTGCGCCCCCGATGAAGCGACGCTCGACCTCTATTGCGACCGTGTCGCCAGCGCGGCGGGCCGTCTTTCGGTGAGGATATTCGGGATGCAGGAAGAGCCCGGCCGTTTGCTCGCGCATCATCTGGGCCGCGCGTTGCAGCTCACCAACATCCTGCGCGATATCGACGAAGACGCCGGCATCAACCGCTGCTATCTGCCGCACGAATTGCTGGCGCGCGAAGGCATCGCGGTGACGAATCCCACGCAGATTGCCGACGACCCGTCGCTGCCGCGCGTGTGCGCCACGCTCGCCGAGCGGGCCAAGGAACACTTCGCCGCCTCCGACGCGATCATGGACCGCGAGCCGCGCAACCATGTGCGCGCGCCGCGCATCATGTCGGGCGTGTATCGCCTGCTGCTCGAACGGACGCTGGAACGCGGCTTCGACATTCCGCGCACGAAGGTCAGCAAGCCGAAGCTCCGCATGCTGTGGATCGTGGCGCGTTACGCGCTCTTCTGAGCTGATGCAAAAGCTCGTACATGTGGTCGGCGCAGGCCTTGCCGGCCTGGCCGCCGCAGTGCAGCTCCAGCGGCGCGGCGCGCACGTCGTGCTACATGAAGCGGCTGCCCAGGCGGGCGGCCGTTGCCGTTCGTACTACGATGCCAAGCTGGGCGCGACGCTCGACACCGGCAATCACATGTTGGTGTCGGGCAATACTGCGACGCTCAACTACGCGCGGGCGATCGGCGCCGCCGACGAACTGGTCGGCCCGGCCCAGCCGGAATATCCGTTCGTGGATCTGGCCACGCGGGCTCGCTGGACCGTGCGGCTGTCGCCGGGACATCTGCCATGGTGGGTCTTCGATTCGAACGCGCGCGTACCGAACACCGGGCCGGGCGATTATCTGGCGCTCGCGCCGCTTCTGCTGGCGAGGCCAGGACGCAGCGTCGCCCAGACCATGCGTTGCAACGGTCCGTTGTGGGACCGTCTGCTGCGGCCGCTGTTTCACGCGATGCTGAACGTCGAGCCGCGCGATGCGTCGGCGGAACTGACGGGCGCCATGGTGCGCGAAGCCCTGCTTGCCGGCGGCCTCGCGTGCCGGCCGCTAGTGGCGCGCAACGGGCTGGGCAGCGCGTTCGTCGATCCGGCGTTGCGCCTGCTGCAACATGGCGGCGCGGCGATCAGGCTGGGTTCACGCCTTGACGGAATCGTCTTTGCCGCCGACAACCGCCGCGTGCAAGCGCTGCATTTCGCCGACGAAAGCGTCACGCTCGACGCGAACCATGCGGTGATTCTGGCGGTGCCGCCGGACATCGCGCAGACCCTCGTGCAGGGATTGCGCGCACCGACGCGCTTCGCGGCGACCGTCAACGTGCATTTCGCGGTCGAGCCGCCGTTTGGTTTGCCGCAGGTCACCGGGTTGCTCAACGGCACGGCAGAGTGGCTGTTCGCCTTTGAAGGCCGCTTGTCGGTGACCGTGAACGGCGCTGAGCGCCTGCTGGACACGCCGCATGAAGCCCTCGCCGCCACCGTTTGGGCCGAAGTGGCGCAGGCGGCCAGTTTGCCGGTCGCGCCGATGCCGGCCTGGCAAGTCGTCGTGGAAAAACGTGCGACTTTCGCCGCGCTGCCGGATCAGGAAACGCGGCGTCCCGGCGCGCGCACTCGCTGGAATAACCTGATGCTCGCGGGCGACTGGACGGCTACCGGCCTGCCCGCGACGATTGAAGGCGCGATCCGCTCCGGCCAGAAGGCCGCGGATACGTTGCTGAATGAACCGATGGAACGCCGATGAACGATTTATCTCAAGCCCAGCCGCTGGACGCCGTCTTGCCCGATTTCGCCCCCGCAGCGCCGAGCGCGCCCGCGCCGGGTATGGCGGGCGAAACGCCCGCAGCGTCGCTCGACGCCGCGATCACACGCGCGACCGATGCGATTCTCGCCGCGCAGAAGCCGGACGGCCACTGGGTCTACGAACTCGAAGCCGACGCGACGATTCCCGCCGAATACGTGCTGTTGGTCCACTATCTCGGCGAAACGCCGAACGTGGAACTGGAACAGAAGATCGCCCGCTATCTGCGCCGCATCCAGTTGGCCGACGGCGGCTGGCCGCTGTTCACCGACGGCGCGCTCGACATCAGCGCCAGCGTGAAGGCGTATTTCGCACTGAAGATGATCGGCGATCCGGCCGACGCCGAGCACATGGTGCGCGCGCGCGAGGCGATTCTCGCCCACGGCGGCGCCGAAACCGTGAACGTCTTCACGCGCATTCTGCTCGCGCTGTTCGGCGTGGTGTCGTGGCGCGCGGTGCCGATGATGCCCGTCGAGATCATGCTGTTACCCATGTGGTTCCCGTTCCATCTGTCGAAGGTGTCGTACTGGGCGCGTACGGTGATCGTGCCGCTGCTCGTGTTGAATGCGAAGCGGCCGGTGGCGCGCAACCCGCGCCGTGTGCGCATCGACGAGCTCTTTCGCGGTGCGCCGGTCAACACCGGCCCGCGCGATCGGGCGCCGCATCAGCATGTCGGCTGGTTCCGGTTCTTCAGTGGCGTGGACGTGCTGCTGCGCGCCGTCGACGGTTTGTTCCCGAAGGCGACGCGCGAGCGCGCGGTGCGCGAAGCGGTGGCTTTCGTCGATGAACGGTTGAACGGTGAAGACGGTCTCGGCGCGATTTTCCCGGCCATGGCGAATTCGGTGATGATGTACGACGTGCTCGGTTACCCGGCCGATCATCCGAATCGCGCGATTGCTCGCCAGTCGATCGACAAGCTGCTCGTTATCAAGGATGACGAAGCATATTGCCAGCCGTGTCTGTCGCCGGTGTGGGATACGTCGCTCGCGGCGCATGCGCTGCTCGAAACCGGCGAGGCGCACGCTGAACAGGCCGCCGAACGCGGACTCGCCTGGCTGCGTCCGCTGCAGATTCTCGATGTGCGCGGCGACTGGATTTCGCGTCGTCCCAATGTGCGGCCGGGCGGCTGGGCGTTCCAGTACAACAACGCGCATTACCCGGACGTCGACGATACGGCGGTGGTCGCCATGGCAATGCAGCGCTCGGCAACGGTAACGCAATCGGACGTCGATCGCGAAGCGATTGCACGCGCCCGCGAATGGGTGGTCGGCATGCAGAGCAGCGATGGCGGCTGGGGCGCGTTCGAACCGGAAAACACGCAGTACTACCTGAACAACATTCCGTTCTCCGATCACGGCGCCCTGCTCGATCCGCCGACCGCGGACGTCTCGGGCCGCTGCCTGTCGATGCTCGCGCAACTCGGCGAGCTGCCGCAGAACAGCGAGCCGGCGCAGCGCGCGTTCGACTACATGCTGAAGGAGCAGGAATCGGACGGTAGCTGGTATGGCCGCTGGGGCTTGAACTACATCTATGGCACGTGGACCGCGCTGTGTTCGCTGAACGCTGCCGGCCTGCCACACGACGACCCGCGCATGAAGCGCGCGGCGCAGTGGCTCCTGTCGATCCAGAACGAAGACGGCGGCTGGGGCGAGGGCGGCGAGAGCTACAAGCTCGACTACCACGGCTACGAGCGCGCGCCGAGCACGGCATCGCAGACCGCGTGGGCTCTGATGGGTCTGATGGCGGCCGGCGAAGTGAATCACGAAGCGGTGGCGCGCGGCGTCGCCTACCTGGAGCGTGAGCAGCGCGAGCACGGCCTGTGGGACGAAACCCGCTTCACCGCGACCGGTTTCCCGCGCGTGTTTTATCTGCGCTATCACGGCTATCGCAAGTTCTTCCCGTTGTGGGCGCTGGCGCGCTTCCGCCATCTGAAGCGCAACGGCCTCACGCGCGTCACGGTCGGGATGTGACGGATGCCGCTTTCCCCCAGCCTGTCCGCCGATGACGGCCGCAGTCCCTTGCCGGTGATCGTGGTGACCGGCATGGCGTTCGAAGCCCGCATCGCGCGCGGCGAAGGCGTCGAGGTCGTCTACGCGGCGCGCGCCGATCTGCTGGAGCGCGCGTTGAGCGCGGCGGTCGAACGCGGCTGTTCGGGTATCGTCAGTTTCGGCACGGCGGGCGGTTTGGCGCCGGATCTGGAGCCGGGCTCGCTGATCGTCGCTGACGCGGTCGAGGGACCGTTTGGGCGCCTCCCGACCGATCGGCCATGGTCGGACAGGCTCGCGGCCGCACTGGCCGTTGGGCCGCTCTCCACGCGTTTGCGGCGCGGTCTCATGGCGGCCGTCGCCGCACCTCTGGTGAGCGCGGGCGATAAGGACGCGCTGCATCGCTCGAACGGTGCTCTGGGGGTGGATATGGAATCGCACATCGCCGGGGCGAAGGCTGCCGCGCATGGCGTGCCGTTTGCCGTGTGCCGCGCGATTGTCGATCCGGCGTGGCGCACGCTGCCTTCCGCGGCAACCGCCGGCCTGCGCGATGACGGCAGCACAGCGCTGGGGCCGATCCTGCGGGAATTGATGCGACAACCTTCACAACTCGGCGCGCTGATCCAGCTTGCCGTCGATGCCCGGGCGGCGCGCCTCTCGCTGGTCCACGCACGGCGTGCGATCGAGGAAGCGGGCGCTTTTCGCATGGCTATCGCCTGAAACGCGTCGCGCGCGTTGTGCGCCGAAGCGGCAAGCGTCAACCCGTCCGCTTCTGTGCCAGCGTCGAGTTCGGCTTTACGGGGCGCCCGTTCTGGGCGCCCGTCCAAAATCCCAATACTTATTGCGTCACCGGTGCTGAAGCCGGCTGCGTGCTGTCGGCCGGCGCGGCGGGCGGCGTCGGTGCGGGCGTGCCCGAAGCGCCGTTGGGCGCGGCAGCCGGCGCGGTCGGCGTCGAACCTGCCGCGCCGCTCGCGGGCGTTTCGCCTGGATCGCTGTAGTTGGGCACGCCTGCCGGTGCGCCCGTGGCAGCGCCGGAGGCCGCCTTCGGCGCTTCCGCGGCGTCGCCCGGATCCGCGTAGTTCGGCAAAGCCCCTGCGGCGGGCGCGCCGGCCGCGGGTGCCTCCGAGGCGCCGGAATCGCCCTGATCGTCATAGTTCGGCAGGGGCGCTGCGTTGTCGCTCGTGCCGCGCAGACGGGCACGGCGTTGCTGCGTATAGGCATCGCGCACGAACGAGTACTTGTCCAGCGCAGCTTGTTGCAACAGGTCCGACGCACCCAGCAGGTCTGAACGCACGCTCACGAACTGCAGCACGTAGAGCGGATTGCGCACCGCCGGCTCCATGTAGTTCAGCGGGTTGAACTTCACGTCGACGATCAGCCCCATGCTGTCACGCACCGTGCTCGGCCCGAACAGCGGCAGCACCAGGTACGGGCCCGACGGAATGCCCCAATGACCCAGCGTCAGGCCGAAATCCTGATGATGCTTGGGCAGCCCGGCAGGCGTCGCCCAATCGAGCAGCCCGCCCAGGCCGAAAGTCGAATTGAACGCGAAACGGACGAAGTCCTCGGTCGCGTCGGTGAACTTCAGCTGCAGCAGCGCGTTCGCGGCGTTGGTCAGGTCGCCAAGATTCGAGAAAAAGTTGCTCACGGCGGTGCGCAATGGTTGCGGCGTCACCTTCTGGTAACCCTTCGCCACTGGAACAGCGACGTAGCGATCCACGCCGTCGTTGAAATTGAACACGGCCCGGTTCATCGGTTCGAACGGGTCGCCGGGTTTGCGGTCGGGGCCGGTGGCGCAGCCGGAGATCAAACCGGTGGCGACGAGCGCCAGCGCGGCGTTACGCAGCTTCATGCTTATATTCCTTTTTGCTTCGCGCGACGTGAGCGCGGCTTGCCCATCAACACGGGTTGAAACACCACTGCGCCGACCAGTGTGCAAAACAGCGAGAGCGCCAGCAAGCGCCCCATGCTGGACGTTCCCGGATGGTGCGACAGCCAAAGGCTGCCGAACGCGGTCGCCGTGGTCGCCGCGCTGAACAGCACAGCGTGCGTCAGGCTCGACTGCAGAAGGCCGGTCTGACCGTGGCGCCACGCCATCACGAAGTAGATTTTGAACGCTACGCCGACGCCGAGCATCAGTGGCAAAGCGATGATATTCGCAAAGTTCAGCGGCATGCCGAATACCACGCACAACTCGAGCGTCACGAGCGCGGATACCAGCAACGGAACCAGCGTGCGCAACATGTCGCTGACGCGCCGCAGCGCGATCCACAGCAGGATCGCAATCGACACGAGCGCGTAGCCCGCGGCCTGCAGGAACGCCTTGATGATGGTGTCGGCCGAATGAAGGATCGAAATCGGCCCGCCGATCGCGCCCGGCTCCGCTTTCTTCACGGCGTGGGCGAAGTGCGCCAGCATGACGTCGTCGTTCGGATCGGTGCCGGGTTTCACCTTCGGCGCGATGTCCACGAGAGCGCGGCCGTCCTTCGAGACCCAGCCCTTGGAGATTTCCTTGGGCAAATTCTCGCGGGTGATCTCGGTGGGTTGCAGCAGGTTGGCCAACTGCTTCAGTGCGATGCGCAGCGTGTCCGACATTGCGGTTTCGGCGCGGTCGCGCGTGGCGGCATCGGT
The DNA here is from genome assembly GCF_003634175.1 of Paraburkholderia sp. BL17N1. Classification (NCBI taxonomy): domain Bacteria; kingdom Pseudomonadati; phylum Pseudomonadota; class Betaproteobacteria; order Burkholderiales; family Burkholderiaceae; genus Paraburkholderia; species Paraburkholderia sp. BL17N1. The sequence goes on along the minus strand of NZ_RBIW01000002.1, from coordinate 1,389,566 downwards.
GGCGGCCAACTTCTGCAATGTGGCGGACAGATGCTTGGCTTCGGCGGCGCCCGGCCCCGGGTGATCGTCGGCGGCAAGCGAGAGCTGGTTCGACGCGCGCTTGAGCGCGGCAACGCGCACGGCGTCCGTTGCCGGTTGCGCGGGCTGTTGCTGCAAGGCGGGCAGTAGCTGCTGCGCGGCGCTCGCGATCAGCATCAGCTTTTGTTGCTGATCGGCGGGCACGAAGGTGTCGAGCGTGGTGACGCGGCCTACTTCCGGCAACGTACGTAAATGGTCGGCTATGCGGTCGGCGTCGGCGAGCGAGGGCGCCAGCACATGCACATTGTTGACCGCGGCCTCCGGCGAATCCTTGAGCGACAACAACGTCGCCATCGACTCCGTATGCGGGTCCTTCAAATGCAGCGGGTTGAAGTCGAAGCGCAGATGCGTGAGCAACGGCGTGGCGCCGATCACGACAATCAGCGTGCCGATCAGCACCGGTTTGCGATGATGAGCGAGGAAATCGTCGACCGGGGCGAGCTGCTTGAAACCTGGCGAACCGGCTTCGCCGGGCGGTCGGAAGATTTTCAGCAGGGCCGGCAGCAGCGTCATGTTGGTGAAGTACGCGACGAACATGCCGACGCCCGCGATCTCACCCAGCTCGGACACGCCGCGGTAAGCCGTCGGCAGGAACGAGAAGAAGCTCAGCGCGACCGCGACCGCGGCGAGCGTGAGCGGCACGCCGATACTATGCGACGTGTGCATCAGCGCAGCGGAAAGCCGGTTGTCGCGATTGCGCTCCTCGCGATACTTGACGCCGAACTGCACGCCGAAATCGACCCCGAGCCCGACGAACAGCACCATGAAGGCGACCGAAATCATGTTGAGCGCGCCCACCAGCATCAGGCCGAGCGCCGCGGTGATCGCGAGCCCGACGAACAGCGTGATGAACACGGCGGCGATCATGCGGCCCGAGCGCAGCGCCAGCCACAAAATGATCAGCACGACGATGAAGGTGCCGATGCCGTTGAGCACCGCGCCGTCCTTGACCGAAGCGAACTCTTCGTCGGCGAGCGGCTGTTCGCCGGTCAGACGGACGGTGGCGCCGTAGCGCGAGTCGAGGTGCAGCGCGGCCGCGGTGTCGCGGATCGACTTCGACGCCGACGCGCCCGGCTCGAGCGCATCGTAGTTCACGACCGGCTGCACGATGACGAAGGCGCGCGCCGGCTCGGCGGCCGCGCTCTTGTCGACCAGCGCGCGCCACGAGAAGGCGGCGTGCTGGCCGGCCAGCACGCGGTCCAGCGTGGTCGCGCTTTGCGACAGCAGATGGCTCATGTCGCCAAGCTTCACCTGGCCGAGTTGAAGCGGCAGCAACAGGCTCGTGGTCAGCGTGCCGGCAAGGCCGGTCAGGCTCGGATCGTGGGCAAGGGCATTGACGAGCGGGCGGGACTGGACCAACTGCGAGGTGGTCGACATGACCTCGTCGAGGGACGGGAACAGCAGGCCATTGTGTTCGAAGAACGGGCCGCCGGCCGGCTGCGAAACCGCGACGAATTCCTTGGGATCGGCCTTGAGGGCGGTGGTCAGGGCTTGCGCGGCGGCGTCGGCGAATTCCGGCGCGCGCGCTTCGACGACCACCAGCACGGTTTGGCCGCGATCCGGGAAGGCCACGTCCACGGCATGTTCGAGCGCCGACCATTGCTTGTCGTTCTCGATGAGACGGCTGATGTCCGTGTTGATCTTGAAGTTAAAGGCAACGTAGAAACCGCTCAGAACGGCGAGCACGAGCGACAGCGCGACGATCCGCATTGGATGACGCACTGAATAGGCGACGAGACGGACAATAGATGACTTCAGCATGTAGGCGAAATTGGCCTTATCACGGTTGTTGTTTTTGACGAAAGTGCACAAGTATACAGAGACGGAGCGGCGAGCCCCCGGTTCGGTAGCAAGTGCGGCTCCCGCACACGCTCTTCGGGGCGGGAACGCAATCTCGGTATACTGGTCTATCCTGCTTTCGCCGCGTGCTTGCAAGCCCGGCGGTGCTTACTTCTTTCGGGTTCTGTCGAACGTATGAAACGTTATCTGTCTGCTTTTCTGGCTGCGGCCGTGGTGTCCACCGCGGCATATGCGCAAAGCGCGCCCGACGCGGTGGTAAAAAGTGCTGTCGAGGGCACGGTGGCGGCGATGAAGGCCGACCCGCAGGCGCGCGGCGGCGACATGGCGAAGATCACGCAACTGGTCGAGTCACGCTTCCTGCCGGCCACGGACTTTCAGCGCACCACGCGCATCGCGGTCGGCAAGGCCTGGTCCACCGCGACCCCCGACCAGCAAAAGCAGCTGTACGAGCAGTTTACGCTGCTGCTCACGCGCACTTACGCGGCCTCGCTGTCGCAGCTGCGTGATCAGGACGTAAAGTTTAAGTTCGCGCCGGTCAACGTGCCGGCGGGCGCCAAAGACGTGGTCGTGCAATCGCACGTGCTGAGCAATGGCGGCGATGACGCGATCGACTATCGCATGACCAAAGATGCCGCAGGCTGGAAGGTCTACGACATCAACATGATGGGCGCGTGGCTGATCCAGGTGTATCAGACGCAATTCGCCGATCAGATTTCCAAAGGCGGGATCGACGGGCTGATCAAGTTTTTGACCGCTCACAATGCGCGTAGCGCTGGGTAGCGCTGGGCAGCGGTTGACGGCCCACACGTCGCACCGTGTGAGGCACGAGGCATAAAAAAAGCGCGGTGGCTGATTGGCCACCGCGCTTTTTTTGCATACAGGACAAAGGACGGCGCGAGGCCGCCCCTTCGACCGCTTAAGTTGCAGCCGTCGCCGTCTGCACTTTCTTGCCCTTGCCCGACACCTTGATCTCTTCCAGCTTGATCTCGACGTGGCGGGAGAAGACGTACTCGGCGGGACGTTGCTTGTCCAAAGGAATGTCCTTCGTGAACGCGCCCGAGGTCTTCGGACCGCGCACGGCAACCTTCAGCGCCTTCAGCGGATGCGTGACCGTATCCATCACGGCGGTCGCTTCGAAACCGCAGTGCACCATGCAGTCCGCGCACTTCTCGTAGTTACCCGTGCCGTACTTGTCCCAGTCCGTGGTTTCCATCAGTTCCTTGAAGGTCTTCACGTAACCTTCGCCGACCAGATAGCACGGCTTTTGCCAGCCGAACACGGTACGCGCGGGGTTGCCCCACGGCGTGCATTCGTATGTCTGATTACCGGCCAGGAAGTCGAGGAACATGCTCGACTGGCTGAACGACCAGTTCTTGCCGTTGTTGCCGCGCTTGAAAATTTCGCGGAACAGGTGCTTGGTCTTGTCGCGGTTCAGGAAGTGCTGCTGATCCGGCGCGCGTTCGTACGCGTAACCCGGCGAGACGGTGATGCCGTCCACGCCCATCGGGCCCAGCGTGTCGAAGAACGCAGCAACGCGTTCCGGCACGGCGTCGTTGAACAGCGTGCAGTTGATGTTCACGCGGAAACCGCGGCGCTTCGCTTCCTTGATGGCGGCGACAGCCTTGTCGTACACACCGTCTTGCGACACCGAGTGGTCGTGCGCCTGCTTGTCGCCGTCCAGGTGAACCGACCAGACGAAGTACGGATTCGGCTCGTAGTCGTCCATCTTCTTTTCCATCAGCAGCGCGTTCGTGCACAGGTACACGAACTTCTTGCGCGCCATGATGCCCTTCACGATCTGCGGCATTTCCTTGTGCAGCAGCGGTTCGCCGCCTGCGATCGAGACCACCGGCGCATTGCATTCGTCGACGGCTTCAAGGCATTCCTGCAGCGACAAACGCTGATTCAGGATGGGATCCGGATAGTCGATCTTGCCGCAGCCATTGCAGGCGAGGTTGCAGCGGAACAGCGGCTCCAGCATCAGGGCGAGCGGATAGCGTTTGTTCCCGGACATATGCTGACGCATGATGTATGCGCCGACCCGGACTTTCTGTAGCAGCGGAATAGACAAGACGTCCTCCTTAAACTTCGCGTGCAGCGAGTGGTTGCATCAGCTTCGATGGCAACTTGAATTCGACTTTTTCTTCACGGCCCGCCATCGTCGTGACATCGACAGGCCCCAATGCGCTCAGCGCATCGATTACATTCTTGACCATCTCTTCCGGCGCCGAAGCACCGGCCGTGATGCCGACGGTCTGCACATTCGCAAACCATTCCGGCTTCACTTCCGAACCGTCGGCGACGAGATAGCTCGCCACGCCGCTTTCGCTGCCGATCTCGCGCAGCCGGTTCGAATTCGAACTATTGGTTGCGCCCACCACCAGCAGCACGTCGACCTCCTTGCTCAACTCGCGCACCGCGGCCTGGCGGTTTTGCGTGGCGTAGCAGATGTCGCGCGTATCCGGACCGACAATATCGGTGAAGCGGCGCAGCAGCGCGTCGATGATGCCGCGCGTGTCGTCCACCGAGAGTGTGGTTTGCGTGACATAAGCGAGCGGTGTGTCGAGCGGCAGATCCAGATGCGCGACCTCGGCCTCGCTCTGCACCAGCAGCACTTTGCCCGGAATCTGGCCGATCGTGCCTTCCACTTCCGGATGCCCGGCGTGGCCGATCAGTATCAGCGTGCGGCCGGCGCCGACATACTGGCGGCCCTGCACGTGCACTTTGGTGACCAGCGGGCAGGTCGCGTCGAGCACGTCGAGACCGCGCGCTTCGGCATCGCGCTCAACTGTCTGAGCGACACCGTGGGCGCTGAAAATCGCCACGGCGCCTTGCGGCACCTCGTCGAGCTCCTCGACGAAGCGCGCGCCTTTCTGGCGCAGATTGTCGACCACGTGCCGATTGTGAACAATCTCGTGGCGAACATACACGGGAGCGCCGTGTTGCTGCAACGCGCGATCGACGATCTCGATTGCGCGAACAACACCCGCACAAAAGCCGCGGGGTTGAGCAAGGATGACTCGCATAAGTTGGCGAACTCCGACTGACGCGGGTTTCGAAGAAGTCGGTAAATCTGACTTTATCGCCGCGATCATCTAATTAGTTGACGTCTTGAGCCCCGGCGACGTGCCGGTACAGCAAAACCAAACGCGCATTCTAACGCTATCAGCCGGGCTTTGCTCTGGCAGCGCCCGGCGGGTGTTGGTCTGGCGTCGCAACAGCGGAACGGCGCCCGGCGCGGCAAGCATCGGGTATGGCAATGTGGAAGCGGTAATGATTGCACGCTGCAGCGGTTTGACGGAACCCTTAAACTACGTAGTCGCGCGGCGCCTGGTGCCCGCATTACAAAAGGGTTTCAAGGCTCGCTGGATGGACGTCGATCAATACGAAAACTTTCCGGTCGCGAGCGTGTTGCTGCCCAAGGCGCTGCGCGCGCCCATCGGCATTATCTATCAGGTCGTACGCACGGCGGGCGACATCGCCGACGAAGGCGATTGGAGCGCAGCCGAGCGGCATGCCCGTCTCGCCGACTTCCGCGCCGGCCTCGACGCGGTGGCGGACCAACGCGCGGCGCCAGTCCATCCGCTGTTGTTCGGCAAGCTCGCCTGCGTGGTCGCGCAGTATAAACTGCCGCTCGCGCCGTTCTACGATCTGCTCCAGGGGTGCGCCCAGGATATCGACGCCGGCCGTTTCGCCGACCGCGCCGCGCTGCTCGACTATTGCCGTCACTCGGCCAACCCGCTCGGGCATCTTATGCTGCATCTGATCAACGCGGCCACGCCGGAGAATCTCGCCGAGGCCGACGCGATCTGCACGGCGTCGCAGTTGATCAGCTTCTGGCTGGACGTCTCCGCCGACTGGAAAAAGGACCGCGTGTACCTGCCGCTCGCCGATATGCGGCGCTTCAACGTGACCGAGGCGCACATTGCCAGCGGAGTTGCCGATGAAGACTGGCGGGCGCTCATGGCGCACGAAGTGTCGTTCGTGCGCGAGATGCTGGTGCGTGGCGCGCCGCTCGCCTTGCGGATTCCGGGCAGGCTGGGCATCGAGTTATGCGGTGCCGTTCACGGCGGCCTACGCTTTCTCGAACGCATCGAGAGCGCGGGCTACGACGTGTTTCACGAGCGGCCGGTGCTCAATACGTTTGACTGGTGCGTGGTCGCGGCCCGCACCGTGGTGATGTGGCTGTCGCGTCGCGTCGGCGTGCAAGCGCGTTCAATCGAGGGTAATGCTTAATGGCGGTGGTTCTGTTTCTTCTGTCGTGTCTCTCCTTGCTGATCTGGTGTGTGCTGCTGTTCGGGCGCGGCGGTTTCTGGCGCGCGCGTCCTGCTGCGCCGCTGACCATCGCGCCGCGCGCAACGTGGCCGGCCGTGGCCGCCGTGGTGCCGGCCCGCAATGAAGTCGATGTGATCGCAGAGGCGGTGACCACGCTGCTTCAGCAGGACTATGCGGGCGACTTCCACGTGATCGTCGTCGACGACCACAGCACCGACGGCACCGCCGACGCCGCTCGCGCCGCGGCCCTGCAGTTGCAATGCCCGGACCGTCTGACCGTGTTGAGCGCGAAGCCGCTGCCGCCCGGTTGGTCGGGCAAGGTGTGGGCGCAGTCGCAAGGTATCGAGGCCGTGCGCACGCTTGGCTTGTCCGCGGACTACCTTCTGCTGACCGATGCCGACATCGGCCATCCCGCCGACGCGGTCGCGCAACTCGTCGCGCGCGCCGACGCGGAACAGCGCGATCTCGTTTCGCTGATGGTGCGGCTGCGCTGCGATTCGTTCTGGGAAAAGGCGCTGATTCCCGCCTTCGTATTCTTCTTCGCCAAGCTGTACCCGTTCTCGTGGGTCAACAACCCGCGCAATCGGACGGCGGCGGCCGCGGGTGGCTGCATGCTGGTGCGCCGTAGCGCGCTGGAAGAAGCAGGCGGCATCGAGTCGATTCGCGCCGAGCTGATCGACGACTGCAGCCTCGCCGCACGCATCAAGCATCGCGGCAAGGGGCGTCATCCGATCCGGCTGGAAGTGGCGGCGCGCAGCGTGTCGCTGCGTCCGTACGATAGCTGGCGTGAGATCTGGAGCATGATCGCGCGCACGGCCTTCACGCAGCTGCGCTACTCGCCACTGCTGCTGGCCGGCACGCTGGCCGGCATGACGATCATCTATCTGATGCCGCCGGTCGCCGCGCTGGTGCTCGGTCCGACAGGCTGGCCCGCGTGGCTCGCGTGGGCCGCCATGTGTTGCGCGTATGCGCCGATGCTGAGCTATTACCGCCGCTCGCCGTTGTGGGCGCCGTTTCTGCCGCTGATCGCATTGTTCTATGTCGGCGCGACGTTTGCGTCGGCGGTGCGTTATTGGCGCGGCAAGGGCGGACAGTGGAAGGCGCGGGTTCAGGCGCCGGTGCAGGAACGCTGAAGCGAACGGTAGTCGGAAATCGCGGAGGAATGCAAAAGCGGCGCTCATCGGGCGCCGCTTTTTTACTTGGTGAGCATCATGTAAAGCTGGATCACCATGTCGGGCGAAAACGTGAACGGCACCCAGCCGTGGCCGGTGTGGCGCATGACCAGCAGACGGTCGCCATTCGACTGTTTCTGCACCGCCATGACCGGATTCTTGGTGGACACGAAGCGCCAGCCTGGCGGAATGCCCGGCGGCGGTTCCGGCGTCATCGACGCGCGCGCGTTCGACAGCTCCTCGATCAGTTGGCCGATCTGCTCCGCGCGCAACGCGACGGTCTGGCCGCCGATCGTCATGGTGATCTCGTTCTGCGCGGGGCGATTAATTTCGAGCGTGGGCTGAAGCTGCGGGGCCGGCGCCTCACCTTCGACGACGGCCGCCTCGGTCTCAGCCGCATTTGCATTGGATTCGGACGCGACGTGATCCGCGGATGCAGACGCTGGCGGCGCGGCGTTCTCTGCGGGTGTCTCGGGAATGTTTTCGGCCAGCGGGGCCACGACAGCCTGAATGAGCTGATCGACGCCCATTTCCAGTGCGCCGAGCTGTTCGTGAAGATTCATGCGAGCTTTTCTCTGGTAAGACCCACGATTTTAACTGCTGCGCGTAGGCTTTTACCTGTCGCTAACACAGTGACGTTGTAACAAAATGCTTGCGGCCGAGCCGGCTTGCGGGACACAGGCCGCTTGTTCATGCAGATTACTGCTTCAGATAGCCCGCTTGCCTGAACCAGTCGAGTGCGTCGCTCAAGCCCTCGCGATAGGGCCGTGCGCGATAGCCGAGTTCGCGTTCCGCTTTCGCCGACGTGAAATACATCTTGTTCTTCGACATTTTCAAGCCGTCGACGGTGACGAACGGTTCGCGTTTCGTGATCTTGGCGACTGCTTCGGCACCCATGGCCAGCGGATAGAGCGGCCAGCGCGGCAGACTTAGCGTCGGTGCCTTGCGGCCGGTCAGCGCCGCGATATCCGCGAGCATCTGCTGAAGCGGCAGATTTTCGCCGCCGAGAATATAGCGCTCGCCGATCTTTCCGCGTTCGAGCGCGAGGAAATGGCCGGCCGCGACGTCATCCACGTGCACGAGATTCAGGCCCGTATCGACGAACGCCGGAATCTTGCCGAGCGCCGCTTCCACGATGATGCGTCCCGTCGGGGTCGGCTTGACGTCGCGCGGTCCGATCGGCGTGGAGGGATTGACGATCACCGCCGGCAAGCCGTCTTCGGCGATCATCCGCTCCACCGCGCGTTCGGCCAGCACCTTGCTGCGTTTGTACACGCCAATCGCCTGATCGGCTTTGAGCGGCGAGGTTTCGTCGGCGGACTGGCCGGAGCTGGTCACTTTCAGCGTGGCCACGCTGCTCGTGTAGACAATGCGCTCGACGCCTTCCTTCAGCGCCGCGCGCATGGTCGCTTCGGTGCCTTCGAGGTTCGAGCGCTCGATCTCGCTCGGGTCAGGCGCCCACAGCCGATAGTCGGCGGCCACGTGCAGCAGATAGCGCACGCCGCGCAGCGCGTGGCGCATCGACGCTTCGTCGCGCATATCGCCGATCACGATTTCCGCGTCCAGCGACTCGACGTTCTGACGCGGACTGGTGGCGCGCACCAGCACACGCACCTTGAAACCCTTCTGTTGCGCGATGCGCGCCACCGACGAGCCGACGAAGCCGGAGGCGCCGGTCACGAGCACGAGATCGCGATTCTGTTCGGTCATTCTGTTTCCATTTCCCGCGTGACAGTCGACGGATTGTACGTGGCGCGCGCGCCGTGTGTCGCGCCGGCGGTCCCCTGCGAACAATCAGATGCGCGCTTTGCCGAGCAAGCTCGCCGGGACGCGACTAGAATGCCGGCTTGAAAGTATGCGAAGAGAGGACGGCATGGCCCCGGATCTGGATCAGCGGATCGAAACGTATTACGTGCGCGTGCGCGGCACTGTGCAGGGCGTCGGCTTCCGCCACGCGACTGTGCGGCAGGCGCATGCGCTCGGTATCAAGGGATGGGTGGCGAATCTCGACGACGGCTCTGTCGAAGCGATGTTGCAGGGCTCGGCCAACCAGGTCGACCGGATGCTGTCGTGGTTGCGTCACGGGCCGCCGGCGGCGCGCGTGACCGAGGTGGCCGGCGAAGAGCGCGCGACCGAAAAGCGTTACGAACGTTTCGAGCAGCACTGAGCGGCAGCACGTAGAACGCGCGAATCACGCAAAACAAAAGGCGGCGCGCCATCATGCGCGATGGCGCGCCGCCTTGCCGTGTTTGCGTGACCGTGCGTCCGTCAGCGGCCCAGCGCGCTCAACGCGCCAGCAGCAGGCTCTCCGCAAAGCCCCATTCGTCTTCGATCCATTGATGGCTGCACAGGAAGCCGGCGTCGTCGGCAATCGCGGGCATTTCTTCCGCGCGATATTTGTGGCTGCTCTCGGTCCAGATCGTTTCGCCCGCCTTGAGCGACACCGTCAATTGCGCCGCGCCCACGTGCGCGGTGATGTCGCGCTTGGCTCGCAGATGCATTTCGATGCTGCGCGCGTCCGGGTTGAAGCGCGCGACGTGCTCGAAGGCCTCGAGCGGAAAGTCGCCGTCGAGTTCGCGATTGATGCGCGCCAGCAGGTTCAGATTGAACGACGCGGTGACGCCGATCGAGTCGTCATAGGCGGCCACCAGGACGGGCGTCGGCTTGATCAGGTCCGTGCCGAGCAGCAACGCGTCGCCGGGGGCGAGCATGTTGCGGATATCGCGCAGGAAACGTGTTGCCGCGAGTCTGCCGAAATTACCGATCGTACTGCCAAGAAACAGCACAAGTAACCGCTCGTCCGACGCGCGCTGCTTGCTCACTTCAGCAAGGCCGGCCAGGTAATCGCGTTCATAACCGACAATCGAAATACGCTCGATGTCGCCGAGTTCGCGCCTGCACAACTGCAATGCACTGCGCGAAATTTCAATCGGACAGTAAGAAGTAGGGCGCTTTTTACACAGCGCTTCCAGAATGCGCCGTGTTTTACGGCCGCTGCCGCTGCCGAGTTCGGCGACCGTCACGTCATGTGGCAAGTGCGCGACGATGTCCGCGGCGTGTTTGGTAAGCAGGCGTTCCTCCGCGCGCGTCACGCCGTATTCCGGCAACACGGTAATCACTTCGAACAGCGCGGAGCCCACTTCGTCATACAGATACTTGGACGGCAGCTCTTTCTGCGGCGTATGGGTGAGGCCGGCGCGAACGTCGGCGGCAAAGGCGAAGCGTAGGTCGGGCGATGCGTCGTGCGATAGGGCTGGCTGGGTCATGCTGGCTCCAGTAGTCACATTCGATGAGCGGGATGCTGCCGGGCGGCGGCACGCGCGATGAACGCAGTTGAGGCGTGCCGTGGAGAAGAAGGTCGGGCTCGGTCCGTAGGACTGTCATCGCCGGCCTGGCTCAGGGATGCTGCACATGCTGTCCCCGAGGGGACCTCCTTGGGGGCGTTGCGAACGGTAATGCAGCGTCGCAAGACTAGGTAGCAAGATTCGCGCTTCAGCCGCTTGGCGCGAAATGATGTGAGGCGTCGCCGGTGAAAAGACTGGCGTGGTCGGCCGCACATGAAGTTATGTTCTAGTCCATCGACGCGCGATGCGCACGGAATAATTTCCGCTGATTGTTGACAGCGCGCGGCCCCTACGCGGAGCCGCGAACGGATAACCCGTCTAGAATGCCGCCTTCATATCGTTTATCGAAAGCAAAAATACAGTGCTGGACACGCGCTGCCCGCTTATGAGATTCCATTTCCAATGACAACAACGAATGCCGGGCGGCCGCATGCTGCACTGCAAACAACCTCGCCCGCGCACGCGCCGGTGTCGCGTCTCGAAGCGACTGCCCAACGGGGCGCTCGATGAATCAGTATGCCCTGAAGCGCGGGATCGCGTTGTCGGTGTGCGCGACCACGACCTTTGCATTACTGTCCGCTTACGCAACCCTGCTCGCGCCGCTAAGCGGCCTCGACATTTTCGCCTGGCGTGTCGTCCTGACCGTGCCGGGCGCGCTGTTGCTGGTGGCATTGAGAAAGCGCCTGCCCATTCTGCGGCAGCTTCTTTACCGTATGGTGACCGCCCCGAAACTCGGCTTGGCGATGATCGTGAGCGCGGCGTTGCTTGGCGCGCAACTGTGGGTATTTCTGTGGGCGCCTCTACATGGCCGGATGCTCGAAGTCTCGCTCGGCTATTTCCTCCTTCCGCTGGCGATGGTGCTTGTCGGGCGCTTTTATTATCATGAGCGTCTGGACCGTTTGCAGTGGCTCGCTGTTGCGTGCGCGGCGGTCGGTGTCGGCCATGAACTGTGGGTGACGGGCGCATTTTCGTGGCCGACCTTGCTGGTTTCGCTCGGCTATCCGCCGTATTTCGTTTTGCGTCGCAAGATCAATCACGACTCACTCGCGATGTTCACCGTGGAAATGGCGCTACTGTTGCCGCCGGCAATCGTGCTGGTTTTCAACGGCGGCTCGCTGGCGATGATCGCCGGCCATCCGGATCGGTGGTGGCTACTGTTGCCGGGCCTCGGCGCGCTGAGCACCATTGCGCTGGCGTCGTATCTCAAGGCGAGCCGGTTGTTGCCGGTCGCATTGTTCGGCATTCTCGGCTATGTCGAACCGGTGTTGCTGGTGCTGATCTCGATCACGTTGCTTGGCGAAACGCTGAGCGTCGCGCAGTTGGCGACCTACGTTCCCATCTGGATCGCGGTCGCGCTGACGGCATTGCATAGCGTGCGCCTCATTCGTCTCGCACCGAACTGAGCGGGCTGCGCCGCGGCGAATGAGCCGTCGACGAAGCGGCGGCGCGCTCTAGCGATGCGCCGCCGTACGGTCCGCGTTGAGACGCGTCGGACCGGCTTGCGCTTCGATTGCTGCGCGCAGTGCGGGCCGCCAGCCGAAGCCGAACAACACTTCGGCCAGCACGAACAGCGGTCCGATCAGCAGGCCGATCACATCGTCCACAAAGGCAGGCTTGCGATGTTCGTAGGCAACGTGCCCGATGAACTGAAACACCCAGCCGACCAGAAAGAGCCCGACGCCGATCACGAGCCACATCAACGTGGATTGCGTGGCTGTCCACTGGCCGAACGCGACGCAGAGCGCGGACACGAAGGCCATCATCACGCCGAGCGGCACGTCGAGCACGAGGTAATACAGCGTGGCCGCGACGAATAGAACCCACGCCGGCGATAGCGTCAGCGGCCAGGCATCGACAACGAAAGCAGGCCGGCTCAACAATACCGCCAGGGCCAGCACGATCATCGGAATGCCGATGAAATGCGTGGCGATATTGCGCCGGTCACGATGGTAGGCCGCGTATTGCGTGAGCTGTTGCGTCAGCGTTCTCATGGATGCCGCTCCTCTGTCAAAGTCAGCATAATCGCGGGCAGCGGAATTTGAAACCATCGGGTAGCCGACAATCGGGCACGAGCGCCGTTCTATGAATGCGAGTTTTCCATCGAATGAGCTTGCCGCGCTGTTAGGACGCAGCGGGTGGTTTCGCTCGACGCCGGCTGCCATGCAGGCGCAGTTGATCGAAGCGGGACGTGTCGAACGGCTCGCCGCCGGCCAGCGGCTCTTCACGCGCGGCGATTCCGACGACGGCGTCTATTGCGTGCTCGATGGCCTGGTGAGAATCGGCGCGGCCAGTTCGGCGGGCAAGGAGGCTTTGCTTGCCGTCATCGAGCCGGTGAACTGGTTCGGCGAGATCGCGCTGTTCGACAACCGGCCGCGAACCCACGACGCGTATGCCGAACGCGATTCCGAGCTGTTTCATGTGCCGCGCGCCGCACTCGTCGCGCTACTGGAACGCACACCCGCTTATTGGCATCTGTTCGGTCTGCTGTTGACGCAAAAGCTGCGTCTTGCTTTCGACGCGATCGAAGAGGCCGCGTTGCTGCCCGCGGCGCAGCGCGTGGCGCGCCGCTTGTTATTGATGGCGGGTGGTTACGGCGAGCCCGGTGCATTGCGGCGCGTGCTCAAAGTCCCACAAGAAGATCTCGCGATGATGCTGGCGCTGTCCCGGCAGACGATCAACCAGGTGCTGAAGCAGTTCGAAACGCAAGGCGCGCTGAAGCTCGGTTATGCGGAAATCGAAATTGCCGATGTGCAGAAGCTGGCGGTATTGGCTGAGTTGAATCCCGTGGGGGATTGATCGCGACGAGTAGTCCGCGAGACGCTGCAATGCGTCGATCAGATCCCTGAGAACATGATTAGCGCGCCATCACGGCCGCGCTGCGGCGCCTCAACGGTCCGATCATCGCGGCGGGAAGTGTCGAGATCAGTGTGTGCAGTGTGAAGTCGAGGTCGTCGGGAGCGATGTCGAGTTGCACGCGAATTTCCTGGCGAACCGCCTGCGTGGCGACGACATAAACACCAAGAGGAGAATGGAGCAGGGCGCGAAGCTGGGTGCCGGAGAGCTCCTGCGGTCGATGAGGCAGCGTTATCTGCAAGCGGACGCGTGCCGCGAGGAAGGGAATGACGTTGTTGCGCTGAACGTGCGGCTCGTTGAGCGGGTGAATAGAGAAACTGTCGATTGATTGCGTGAGAGCCATGTGATGTGGCGTTCGTCGACGCCATGGTTGATCAAGACAGTTCGAGATTAGACGTCTGCGGGTAAACGCGGTGCAAAAATTGGGGTGTGCGTTGGAAAAATCATACGGGGTTGCCGGAAGCCGACACACTCGACGCGATATGAACCGCGCATAAAAAAAGGCGAGTCATATGACTCGCCCTCCCTGAACGGCACAGTTCGGCTTCGATTACCTATACATGCCTGGCCGGTGCGTGCCGAAACCGATCACGTGTTATTGCGTTTTTGTCGTGTCGGTCTTTGCGCCGTCGGCTTTTACCGGGGCATTGCTGGCCTCTTTCGCGCCCTCCGTTTTAGTCGTGGCGGCGCTCGTTTCAGCCGCGGCCTTCTTCGTGGTCTTGTGGGCTTTTGCCGTGTGATGGGCGGACGTCTTCTTGACGTGCGCTTTGGTCGCGGCTTTGGCCGGCGCCTTCGTTGCTGCGGCGCCGTCGTCCGTGGCGCCCGTTTGAACGGCGGTGCTCGCCTTCAGGTTCGCCTGGCCGGCGGGTTGCGTTTGCGCGGGCTGCGCGGCGGACGGTGCGGCCGTTTGAGCGAAAGCGGTCGACACGAGCAGAGCGGAAGCGAGAGCGGCGAAAAGCGTCTTCATGGTTTAACTCCTGGTTTTAACCGGTTGATTCTTGTGTCGCGGCTGAAATGTTTCAGCGCTGCCGGTTTAACGTTGACGGGAAGACAGGAGTTGACGTCGCTCTGGTGACAAAACGTAACCGCTGAAACATATTGGGGATGCCGAAGCAGTTTCGGCCCTTCGGCTTGCGCCGCGGCTACAAGTTGGAAACTCGCTTGTTCGCACCCAAGGCGATATCTATATTGTGATATAGGAGTTTTTACCGGCGGAATATCATCTGCCTCCCCGTCAACCGGGCGGCCTGACTTCTCATCTAACTTGGGCGATACACCAGATGAACCCGTCACTCAAACTCGCGCAGCGGCGCTCGCAGGATCCGGCATTTCTGCAGGGCTACTTCTCTGGCGTCGGCCTGGACATGGGCACCGGGCGTGATTCCGATTTCGGCTACGCGGATCTTTTTCCTCGCATCGAACAACTGATCGCCTGGAACGTGAATGAGCGTGACGTTATCTATATGGACGACGCGCCAGCCGATGTACTTGATTTCGTTCATTCAGACTGCCTTGGGCGTTTCGCCAATCCTCATCAAGTGCTTGCCAGGTGGATCGAACTCATCAAGCCCGGCGGTTATCTGATTTTGACGTTGCCGACCGATTCTCGCGGCGAAGAAATACTCTCGCCCACCCTGACGGACGTCGATCATGAACGCACCTTCACCCCGCATCGGCCTGACCTGGCGATCGCGGGTTCCGCGAATGCGCTCGACCTGGTGAACGATGCTTCGGCTGTTTCATCGCGCGAACGCTTTTGCGTTCTCTGCGAGTTCGGCGAGAACCGGCAAGAGGGTTTCGCTGACAGACAGCATCAGGCGGCCGCGTACGCGATAGAAATAGTGCTGCGCAAGCGCGATGTGCCTCGACTCTTCGACCTGGTCACTGCCATGCCGAGTGCGGAAACCGATTCGGCAATGCTGGACCTTTGCCAAGAGACGCTAAGACTGTATCCGTATCGACTCCAGACCTACTTTCACATCAACCTTGAACTGGTGCGTCGGGGTCTTTGCGATCAACTGGAGGACTTATGGGACGAGAGCGTCCGACGACTCCCGAACGAGCGCTTGCCTCGACTCTTCAACGCACTGATGCTGATTGCTGTCGGCAAACTCACCGAGGGTTTTCGTCGACGTGAGGCGCTGTTCGACGGCTCGGATTGGCGAGGCCGGACTACCGTGGCGCCGCCGGCTTATGCAAACTGGCGCGGCGAGTCGCTCGAAGGCAAATCGATCGTTATCTGGAGCGAATTCGGGCTGGGTGACGAGATTTTCTTTTTTCGGTTTGCGCGGATTTTTCGCGAACGTTACGGGGCGGTGCGGGTGACGGTGATATGTCAGGCGCCGCTCGTCGAATTGTTCAGGGCCTCGGGCGAGGCCGCGGCGATCTGCTCCGTCGAAGATGCGCCGCTACTGCCGATTCATGACTATTGGGTCTATCCGCATGCGATCCCGGTGTGGGCATCTCTCGACATCGATCATTTGCCGGACGTGGTGCCGTATCTGCGGGCGGGCGTCGCGCACACACCGATGGCCTTGCCGGGCAATCTGCAGGCATTGAAAGTTGGCGTGATCTTCAAAGGTGCGCCGACGCACGAGAACGACGCTGCCAGATCGCTGCCGTCGCTCAGCTGTCTCGATCCGCTCTTCGCGCTCGAAGACGTGGAGTTCTACATCATGCAGAAGGGCCAAGGCGAAGACGAAGCCGCCGACTACGCCATGCGCTTGCGCAACGTGCATGATCTCGGACCTGGTCTTCGTTCATTTGGCGATACGGCAAAACTGATGGACGCGCTGGACCTGGTCATTAGCGTGGACACATCGGCGGCCAATCTGGCGGGCGCGATGGGTAGGCCGCTGTGGCTAATGCTGCCCATGCTGGGCGACTGGAGATGGCACCTCGAACGGGAAGACAGTCCGTGGTTTCCCTCTGCTCGCCTGTTTCGGGAACAAGGCAGAGGGTGGCCCGAGGTCGTGGAGCGGATTCGCTTGGCTTTGATCGAACTGCGAAACACAAGATGAGGGCCGGCCGCTCGCACGAATAAAATGCATCGCGCCGGTGGCCGGCGCTTTGCGTGACTAATTGAACGGGTTCTGCACGACGCCCGGCTTCGCATCCGGTTCATCCTTGACCTTCGCGGGCAAATTGCTCTGCGCCTGCAAGCTGGCCACGATCGTATCTACAGCGTCTTTCAGTGCCAATGCGGCCTTCAGTCCGCGCTGATCCTGCGTCAGCTCCAGCGTGCCGTTCAGCACGATGCGCGTCGTGCCGTTACTCACGGTCAACGCATCGCCTTGAATGTTGAGCACGTCGTCGTCATTCGAATAGGGTTTAAACACCTTTCAGTCCTCCCGGTCGCTGATCTTTGAGGTTCTCCGGAATGCCCGGAAAACGGATGCCCGATGCTGCTTCAAGTTCGTGAATCGTCTTGATGTCGTAACGATTCGTCGAGACGTTGTCCACTACCACGGCGAACGCCATCTTTCGCGAAGGCACGTAGATCGCCTTGAACAACTGCGTCGGCACGAATACGCCCGTCGGTCCGATAGTCTGCAACTGCTGGCCGTTGAAGATCGGGCCGGTGACCACATAGGTATCGTCGTACGACACTGCGATTTTGCGCACCGACGTTTCAATGCGCGCCCACAGGCGCTGATTGTTCTCGCGGTTTTGCGGCACGACATTGGCCAGCGAGAACGATTGTGCCATCGCTTCCTGATTCCAGCGATTGCCTGCCGGGCTCATATGACCGCGGTCGAATCCGCTGCGTTTGTAGTCCGCGAGCGTGGGGCCTTCACCGTCCGGCAGGCGCGCGTCTTCGAAGAACTTGTTGGTGCGCACCATGTCTTTGGCGGCCTCGATATGATCGCGCGTCAGATGCTCGGCGGACCACAGCGGACCGTGCGTGATGCCCGAATGCAGAACCGCGAAATCGCTATAGCAAAGCATGCGCGTTTTCGACGCCATCTTCTGATTGCTCAGAACCGGCCATTGCGCATTCGATGTGAATTGAGTGCAGGAAGGCGCTGCGCTGGCGTGAGCGGCAACGACGAACAACAGATAGGCAAACCACTTCTTCATGTGTCAGTCAGTCGAGGGATCGGGGGCGCAAGTATAGCGTTGCGAGCCCGTCCCGCGCGACGTGAAATACAGGAAAACACTGGAGGAGAAAACGGATTCGGGCGTTGAGCGCTGTCATGAAAACGATGCCGCCGCACGGCGCGCACGGCAACGTCTCACATCTCGCCGCACCAAAAAAAACGGGCCGCCTTGCAGCGACCCTAATGCGTGGACTTTCAACTCTACTCACGCAAACTTAAGGCGACCTTAAATGCGCGAGCGACGAAATCGCAATGAGGGAATCAAAAACGCGGCGTACGAACGCACGGACAAAATGACCCATGCGCTAGCGGAGCGCCGCTCGCGCACGGAAATTTAGACCGATAAAAATGAGTGCTAAAACCTAATTGTCGAACACGCTGTGTTCGGCGCGGACCTGTTGGCGGTCCACTGCTTGCAAGCGCCAGAAGCCGCTGGTCTGCGCGCGCGTCGGCAGGGCGGTCCATGCCGCGGCGCCTTGCGCGGCGCTCACGCGCTGCTTGCGGTCCACGTGTAATCCGCGCAGCGTGCACAGCGGCGCATCCGTGCTGGGCGCACACAAAGTGGTCACGCCGTTATCGTCGCGCAGTTCGCCCCACGGGGGCAGATCGATCCCTTGATGTGCTTCTCTCGACCACCGGTGTTCGTCGGTGTCGAGCCATAGCACAGCGTAATCATGGCTGACGGTGGGATCGGAACCGTTGATGAGGATGGTCAGTCGCATGGCGGGTTCCGTACAAATTGCGAAGTTGTGCTTTAACAGTCTATGCTGCAACGGGCGTTATGCAAGGCAAACCGCGTCACGATCAGGTACGAAAAAAAAGGACGCACGTTGCGCACGGTTGTACGATAGCCGCGTCCTGTTGACGTTCGCGGAGGCACGCCATGCTTCATCGATTTTTGCATTGCACAGTGATGGCGGGATGCCTGAGCACGGCGGCCATCGTCAACGCCGCCGGGGCGGACAGTGCACCGTTCCCGGCGCCGGCGCCGGTCGTGTATGTCGCCGACTTCGATCTGGACGTCGCGAACGTGACGCCGGACAGCGGACCAGGTCAACGCGTGCGCCGCCTGCGCGGTTTGCTGCCGAGCGGACCCGGACCGATGGGCGAGGACAAAAATCCGCAGGACCATGCGAAACATATCGTGGACGAAATGGCGGAAGCGCTAACGGACGATCTGAAAAAGGCGGGCGTCGACGCGCGCCGCAGTGCGACGGGTCAACCGTTGCCGGCTTCCGGGTGGCAAGTGCGCGGCGTGTTCTTGAGTGTCGACGACGGCAATCGCCTCAGGCGCGCCATGGTCGGATTCGGCGCCGGCCAGAACGACATTCAGGTCGCGGTGTCGTGCGACAACCTTGGTACGCCTGATTTGCCGCCGCTGTATCAGGCCGTCGACGAAGCCGACAGCAAAGGCATGCCGGGCGCGGCCATCAAACTGAATCCGTACGTGATCGCCGCCAAGTTCGTGATGGCGAGCGGCGACGAGAAGAAGACGATCAAGAAAACGGCTCAACAGATCGCCGATGCGGTGGTCGCAAAACTGCACGGCGCTGCGCAGTCCAAGCCGCAGTAATTCGAGTTGAAACGCCCTCGCCGCGCCGCAGGCGTTTCAACTTTCGAACGTTCAAGCGTTCAGGCCAGATCCAGCGTGCTCGTCAAATCTCCCAGCGGCGCCAGTCCGTTGCTTGCGAATGCCCGATCGCGCGCCACCACGCCATCGAGCGGCGCGAGCCCGTGCACGCGGCTGATCAGTCGAAGGATCGAGTTGGTGTCGTACACCGTGTGATCGACGTAACCCTTCTTCGCCAGCGGCGAAATCACCAGCGCGGGAATCCGCGAGCCCGGGCCCCAGCGATCGCCCTTCGGCGGCGACACGTGATCCCACCAGCCGCCGTTCTCGTCGACGGTGACCACCACAACCGTGTTTGCCCATTGCGGCCCACGCTGAATATGCTCGATCACCGTCGCGATGTGACGATCGCCCGATGCGACATCCGCGTAACCCGCGTGCATGTTCAGATCGCCTTGCGGCTTGTAGAACGTGACCGTCGGTAAGCGTCCTGCATCGATATCCGCGATCAGATGGTTGGTCGACGCGTCCTTGCCGAGGCCGCCATCGCGCAGATATTTGCGCCGCGCCACCGTGCCCGGCGCGTAATTCGTGAAGTAGTTGAACGGCTGATGGTGATACTGGAAGTCGGGCACCGCGCCGGTATCCTGATGCTCCAACGCGTACTGCCACGCGCCGCTGTACCAGGCCCAGTCGACACCCTTGTCGGTCAGCCGGTCGCCGATCGTCGCGTAATTCTGCGGCGGCAGCACGCGCGGATTCGACAGGTCCGCGAAGGCCGGATTGCCGCCTTCGGCCGGCCGCACGTTGCTCGGCTGATAGGGCGGCGCCATCGTGTTGACGGCGTAGCCGTCGGCGGTGAACGCGCCGTCGTTGACGAATTTCGGCGGACCGTCGAGCGCGGAGGCGGGCGAGTCTTCCGCCTGCTTCAGCCGCGTGCCGGTGGGATCGTCGCCGTCGACCACGGACACCATCTTCTTCGCCGGGCTGTTCTGAATGTCGGGATAGAACGGCGCCTGCGCCGAGATCAGGAAGATGTGGTTCAGCCACGAGCCGCCGAAAGCCGCCATGAAAAAGTTGTCGCACAGCGTGTACTGCTGCGCGAGATTCCACAGACGCAGCGTGTCAGCGGAATTACGGTAGTGTCCCATCACCAGGCCGCCGGAATCGCCCCACGCGGCGAACTGGTTGTTGCGGCCGGCGTTGATCTGCATCTGGTTCTGATAGAAGCGATGCACGAGGTCGCGCGTGATCACGCCGGTCGGCAGCGGCGCGCCCTGCGCGTCGGCGATATGGAACGGGCGGTTGTGCAGATTGACGATATCCTTCTGGCCGATCATGTAGCGCTTGCCGTCCACTTCCTGGGCTTGCGGCACGAGGCCGCCCCAGATGGCCGGCAAGCGCGGCAGCGGCGTCTTGCCGTCGCGGTCGAGTTGCAGATAACGTTCTGCGCTCACGGCGTCGAGCGGATGCTGAACGCCGGGGAAGTTGCCGTACAGGTTTGCGAAGCTGCGGTTCTCCGCGTAGATCACGACGATGTGTTTCACCTGATCGTGAAGCGCGGCGTCCAGACGCAGGTCGGCGGCGCTGCGCGGCGCGCCGGTGCTCGACATGCTTTGGTCGGTTTTGCAGCCCGTCAGCGCCAGTCCGATACCGACTGCTGCCAGGCCGGTAAGGACTCGGCGGCGGTCGGGGTCGTCGGGGTTGTCATCGGCGTTCGGCGGCAGGCTGGAGTCGTTGTCGGTCATCGGGAAGCTCCGAAAGGGCTGTGACGGACGCAGGCGCGCTGCTCGGGGCGGCGTGCGCGCGGCACCGGTTGCGGATTCGAGGTGGCCGGACGGCTCCGGCTAGGGGAGTCTACGCTTCACGCGCCAACTATTGTGTGTCGCGTCGACGGCAAGCAGAAGCCAATGCCGCGTGTCGACCGGGTGACGCTTTTGCGTGGCATAGCGGTCGACCATCAGTTCGAGTTCGTCGAGCGCGCGGCGGTGGCAGGTGGCATTGGCGCCGGAACCATCCGCGAATTCGACGACGGCGGCCGCCGCTCGGGCCGGTTCGGGCAAGTGCGCGGTGCGCACCGCACAGCCCGGATAAAGGTGCGAGTCGGCAACCTGAATCTGAATGGAATCGGACATGAGCGTGGCCTCCCGACGCTTGAGCGGAGCGAATGCGCGGCAGCGAGGCCTCGCGCAATGGACCGCTTCAAAAGCATAGCACCGCGTGAAATGGTGGCAGTGCAGCAATTGGCATGGTTAACCGCGACGCGCCACGCGCTATCATGCTGATCTGACCTTGATGAACAGCAGAAACGGCAGCCAAGATGGCAAAAGAAGAGCAGACAGGAGCGGGACGCAAGCAAGCGAAGCCACGCGGTGCGGCAGCGTCGATTTCGCAGGACGACGCGTTGCCGCGGGCCCAGGCAAACGACGCCGACTCCCAGGATTCAACCGACGAAGAGAGCGCCGGCGGATCGACTTATCTCGTGCCGGGCCTCGAACGCGGCCTGCGCATTCTGGCGGAGTTCAGCGCGCGCGAGCCGGTGCTCGGCGCGCCCGAATTGTCCAAGCGCATCGGCATTCCGCGCACCACGACATTCCGTTTATTGCAGACGCTCGAAGCGCTCGGCTTTCTCGAGCGCGTCAACGGCGACCGCTATTTCCGCCTGAGCGTCGCGGTGCTGAGGCTCGGTTTCGAATATCTGAGTTCGCTCGAATTGACCGATGTCGGCACGCCGATTCTCGAACGCCTGCGCGACGCCACGGGCCTGAGCACGCATCTGCTGATCCGCGATGAGCGCGACGTGGTGTTCGTCGCCAAGGCGCAAACCCATGCGCCCATGTTCAGCTCGGTGAAGGTCCATGTCGGCACGCGCTTGCCGGCGCATGCCACAGTGCATGGTCAGGTGTTGATGGGCGACTTGAGCTTCGAGGAATTGCGGCAGTTGTATCCCGAACCGCAACTCGAACGTTTCACCGAGCGCACGCCGGCCACGGTTGAAGAACTATACGAAAGAGTGCGCGAAAGCGCGGCGCTCGGTTATGCGCTGAGCGAAGCGTCGTTCGAGCGCGGTATTTCTGTAGTGAGCGCGCCCGTGCGCGACCAGAGCGGCAAGATCGCGGCGGCGTTGACCGTCACGATTCCGCGTTCGGATATCGGCGAAACCGAAGAGCGCGAGCCGCTTATCGTCGCGGTTTGCCAGGCGGCGCTCGAACTGTCCGAGCGACTCAGCTACCGGCCGCGTCCGGACGATCCGACAGCGGTTCAGGCGCGCCGCAAGCAGGTGGCGGCGGGCTGATTCCGCGCTATTTCAGCTTTCGCTTCAGCGCTAGTCTGGCTGCGTTCGCAGCCGGACTAGCCGCATCAGAGCACAACCCCACCAGTTTTAGTAGAAACTCAGAACGAGTGATGGATGCCAGTCAGAACGATCGTCTGGTTCCGTCCACTCGACACGCCCGCCGTAAAGAACGCCGCATCCGTATTCGAACCGGCACGCTCGTACAGAGCGTTCACATACAACTGCGTCGATTTCGACAACGCGTAAATGTCGCCGATTTCGAACTGCGTCCAGCGATGCCCCGCCAGCGTCGTCGTCGCGGCGCCGCCAGCCACGGTGTTGAACGGCGTGAACTGGTAATTCGCGCCGACGTCGTAGCTCTGATACGTGTCCGAGTGGCCGCCCGACTCCAGTTTCACGCGCGTATACAGTCCGTGCACGAGCAGCTTGCCGAACTGGTATGACGCGCCCGCCCCCATGTTCTCGACCTTGTCCGCGGTGTAATTGGCTGCAGCCACGCCCTGGAAGTTGGTGATGCCCGTCGTGACGATCGACGGCGTGCGATTGTGCTCGTTCGCATACGTCGCGCCGGCCTTGAACGGACCGTTCGCATAGCTAAGCGCAAAGCTCAGCGTCTTGCCGGTCGAGAAATTGGTCGTGTTGCCGAGACCCATCATCGCGCCGACCTGGAAGCCGCTGAAACTCGCCGAGCGGAATTTCACCGAATTGTCGAACGGCACCACGCCCGTGTCGGCGAGTTCGTCGATATTGCCCGGGTGGAACGCGTACCAACTTGCCGCCAGATAAGCCGTGCTCAGCGGACCCAGCACATCGAAGCTGAACGGCGTCTGATGACCAAGTGTCAGCGTGCCGATCGTGTCCGAGCTCAGACCGACGAACGCCTGGCGATTGAACAGCACGCCGGCTTTGGCGAACGCGCCGGTGTTCGTATAAAAGCCGTTCTCCAACTGGAAAATCGTCTTCAGGCCGCCGCCCAGATCTTCCACGCCTTTCAGGCCCCAGCGGTCGGGCTGCATGTTGCCCTGTTCTTCCATCCACTTCGAATGGCCGCCGACATTGCTGATATACGCGACACCGGCATCCAGGCTGCCGTATAGCGTCACACTGCTCTGCGCCCATGCGCCTGTCGTTGCGCAGATTGCCGTCAAGCCGGCTGCAATGATGTGCTTCACCGTTGGTTCTCCTGATCACACGACGGGTAGCTCTCGCCAGATTCGTCGTCCCTGATCCGTGCTTTGGGTTGGATGCAGTTCTGCGCCGTTTACGCCGAAACTGCTACGCTTTGTGTGTTCCATCTATGGGCGTTTGTATCGCCTATGGAAAATTATAGTGAGTCTGCAGGTGGTCAAAATAAATTTTCGGACCCCGTACAAACCCGTATAAGGGCTGGCCAATACGACTGAAAATTTGGCTTGAGCCTTGCGTGACAAGGCTCGCAGAGCATCGAAGCGGTTCGCGCCCGATTCCGCGACGTTGTCTTTCGAGCGCCACGCTCGGTGTTTTCCCCTATCGGCCGAGATTTTTATTTTCTCCAGCCAAACCCGCTCCTATAATTATCCATACACGAACTGATGTTCCGTATATGGAACATAGGGCTTCAGGAGAAGGCGAGAAATGACTGAACAATGGCGCTGCGCCGGCCATGCCGGCGACCTGTCCGATGACACGCCGCTCGAGTTCAAACTCGACGGCGCCGAGATCGGCATCTACAAGGTGGGCGAAGCGCTGTACGCGCTGGAAAACGTCTGCCCCCATGCGTACGCGCTGCTGACGCAGGGCTTTGTCGACGGCGACACCGTCGAATGCCCGTTGCACGAAGCCGTGTTCCATATCCCGACCGGTAAATGCTTGAAAGAGCCCGGTGGCCGCGACCTGAAGGTGTACTCGGTGCGCCTCGCGGGTGAAGAAATCCAGATCAAGGTGGAATGACATGCGAGAGCAAATCGTGAACTTCAATCCTTTCCTGAAACCGTGGCTCGCGCCCCAGCCGAACAACGTCGCGGGTAAGGGCGTGATCGAAAAACCGGGCGAGACAGAGAACTTCATCTGGCAAACGCGCAAGGCCGAGCCGACCCAGTACGAAAACGACTTCGGCGACGCGCTCGAAAAAGTCTTCGAAGCCGGCGCGATCGAGTTGCAGGAAGTGGTCGACGGTCTGAACCGCGTCGGCTTCCGCACCCCGGAAGGCGGCACGTGGAACGCCGACCGCCTCGCCGCCGAATTCCGCCTGCTCGCCGAATAGGCGCGCTTCCCGAACACGTTCATCGCATTCGTACCCGGAGTCTCTTCATGACGTCCCCCAATACAACTCAAGGCGCGGCGGACCCGATCCAGTCGTATCTGGACAAGGGCCTGCGCAACTACTGGTATCCCGTTGCACCGAGCTGGCAAGTCGGCGACGCGCCGGTCGGCATCACGCGTCTCGGCGATCAGATCGTGCTGTGGCGTGACAAGGAAGGCAAAGTCCGCGCGCTCGAAGACCGCTGCCCGCACCGCGGCGCGCGTCTGTCGCTTGGCTGGAATCTTGGCGGCAGCGTCGCGTGCTGGTATCACGGCATTGAAATCGACGGCAGCGGTGAAGTCACCAAAGTGCCCGCCGTGTCGAACTGTCCGCTGGAAGGCCAGAAGTGCGTGAAGTCGTATCCGGTCGAAGAACATGCCGGCGCAATCTTCCTGTGGTTCGGCGACGAAGCGCATAAGGAGCCCACGCCGCTCGTGCTGCCGGAAGAATTGGTTGGCGAGGAATACGCGAGCTTCCTGTGTATGTCGCACTGGAAATGCAATTACCAGTACGCGATCGACAACGTGATGGACCCCATGCACGGTGCCTATCTGCATGCGACGTCGCACTCGATGGCCGAAGGCGACAAGCAGGCCGACATGCGTGTACGCAAGACCGAAACTGGACTGATGTTTGAAAAGGTCGGCCAGCGCGACGTGAATTTCGACTGGGTGGAACTCGGCGAGACCGGCACGCTGTGGATGCGCCTCGCCATTCCCTACAAGAAGAAGTTCGGCCCGGGCGGCAACTTCGGAATCATCGGCTTCGCAACGCCGGTGGACGGCGACAACTGCCAGGTTTACTTTTGGCGCACTCGCAAAGTGTCGGGCTGGCAGCGCGACGCATGGCGCTTCCTGTATCGCAATCGCCTGGAAGGTCTGCATTGGGCCGTGCTGGAGCAAGACCGCTATGTGCTGGAAAGCATGGCGCCGAACGCGCGCGCTCATGAATTCCTGTATCAGCACGACGTCGGCATGACGCGCGTGCGCCGCATGCTGCGCCAACGTGCGCAGCAGGACTTTGCCGCGCTGGAAGCGCATCGCGCCGAAGCGGCAAAAGCAGGCGTCGCGCAAGCGGCGGAAGCAGGCCACAGCCATGCATAACGACGCGTCCGCAGCGCTCAACGGCCGGCGCGTCCTCGTGACGGGCGGCGCGCGTGGTCTCGGCGCGGCGTTCGTCCGCTCGCTCGTGCAAGCCGGCGCGCACGTCGTGTTCGGCGACGTGTTGCATGAAGAAGGCCGCGCGCTCGCGGCATCGCTCGTCGAGCAAGGACATGCGCTCACCTACGTGCCGCTCGATCTCGCCGACCCCGCCAGTATCAAGCAATTTGCGGAGCAAGGCGCGGCGCAACTCGGCGGTCTCGACGCGCTGATCAACAACGCGGCCATCACCAACTCCGGCGGCAAGTTCGCCGACGAGTTGTCTGTCGATACGTGGGACGCCGTGATGAACGTCAACGTGCGCGGCACCTGGCTGATGAGCACCGCCGCGCTGCCGTATCTGCGCGACTCGGGCCGCGGCAGCATCGTCAACATTGCCTCGGATACGGCGATGTGGGGCGCGCCGAAGCTGCTCGCCTATGTCGCGAGCAAAGGCGCGGTGATTTCGATGACCCGCTCGCTGGCGCGTGAATTCGGCGCTCACAACGTAACCGTCAACGCAATCGCGCCGGGGCTGACCGAAGTCGAAGCAACCGCATACGTGCCCGCCGAGCGTCACGAGTATTACCTGCAAGGCCGTGCGCTGACGCGCGCACAAGTGCCCGACGACGTCACCGGGCCGGTGCTGTTCCTGTTATCCGATGCCGCTCGCTTCGTGACTGGCCAACTGCTGCCGGTCAACGGCGGCTTCGTGATGAATTGATCTTGTCGAATCGAAAGGAGAAAGAGATGGCGGACGCCGATATCGAACGCAAATCGTGGGACCAACCCGCGGACGCGAGCTTTGCCCAATGGCTGGACAGCCGCGTCGCGCGCCTGGAAACGCGTCGCTACGATTGGGACGCGCTGAAGTTTCAGGCCGACTACGACCCGAAGTACCGCCGCGCGCAGATGCGCTACGTCGGCACCGGCGGCACGGGTGTCGCGAAAGACATGAACACGGTGCCCGCGGGCGGCTTCACGTTTTCGACGATGGTGATTCCGGCCGGCAACATCGGCCCGAGCCATATTCATATGGATGTCGAAGAAATTTTCTTCGTGCTGCGCGGCAAGATGAAAGTGGTCTGCGAGAAAGACGGCGAAACATGGGAAGCCGTGTTGGGCGAACGCGATCTGATCTCGGTGCCGCCGGGTGTGTATCGCACGGAAATCAACGTCGGTGAAGAAGACGCCTTGATGTGCGTGATGCTCGGTTCGCCGAAGCCCATTACGCCGACGTATCCGCCGGATTCGCCGCTGGCCAAACTCAAGCGTTAAGCCTTCAAACGCTTCCGCAGTTTTAAAACACCCGCGAAGGAAATCATGTCCGCAGTCCCGTCCGTTACAGCTGATCAACACGCCACGCTCGAAGCCCGCCTTGCGCGCTTTCCGGCGCAGCAGATCTGGCTGGCCTCGCAACGCGCGGTGAGCTATCGCGAAGTGGATAGCGCCGACAGTAACGCGCTGCCGCTGGTGCTGCTGCACGGTATCGGTTCGGGTGCGGCGTCGTGGGTGCAGCAGTTCGAAGGACTCGGCGCGACGCGCCGCGTGCTGGCGTGGGATGCGCCGGGTTATGGCGCATCCACGCCGGTGGCGGCCGGATCGCCCGCCGCAGCCGATTACGCGAGTGTGTTGAAAGAGTGGCTCGACGCGCTCGGCGTCGAACGTTGCGTGCTGCTCGGCCATTCGCTCGGCGCGATCATCGCCGGCGCGTTTGCCTTTGAGTATTCGCAGCGCGTGGCCGGTTTGTTGCTGTTGTCGCCGGCTGGCGGGTATGGCGCGGCATCGGTAGAAATGCGTAATACGAAGCGCGATCAGCGTCTCGCGATGCTAAACGAACTCGGCCCCCAAGGCCTCGCCGAACAACGCAGTACCAACATGCTGTCCGCTCACGCGAGCGACGAAGCGCGCGCATGGGTGCGCTGGAACATGTCGCGCGTGATTCCGCACGGCTATGCACAGGCCACACATCTGCTCGCCAACGCCGATCTCGCCGGCGATCTCGCGCGCTTTGATGGCCGCGTCAACGTGGCCGTCGGCGCCGACGACACCATTACGGCGCCCGAGGCTTGCGAGCGACTCGCGCTGGCCGCCGGCACCAAACTGCAGGTCGTGCCTCACGCGGGCCACGCCGGCTATATCGAAGCCCCCGCCGCGTACATCGCGATCATCGACACGTTCTGTCGCGCGAGCGACGGACAACGGAGCCAATGAATGACGCCCGACACGCCCGACACCGCTCACGCCGAGCGCGACGCGGACGAAGACCGCACCGACACCAACGGCGACACCGCCTACCGGGTGCCCGGTCTTGAACGCGGTCTGAAGATTCTCACGGAATTCTCACCCCGCGAGCCGATTCTCGGCGCACCGGAATTATCCAAGCGCCTGAAGATTCCTCGCACGACGGTGTTCCGTCTGTTGCAAACGCTCGAATCGCTCGGCTTTCTGGAGCGTGCCGACAAGGACCGCAACTATCGCCTCGGCGTCGCGGTGCTGCGGCTCGGTTTCGAATATCTGAGCTCGCTCGAATTGACCGACCTCGGCTTGCCGGTCATCGAGGCGCTGCGTAACGAAACGGGCCTTACCAGCCACATCGTGATTCGCGATGGACGCGATGTCGTGTTCGTCGCCAAGGCGCAAAGCCACACGCCGATTTTCAGTTCCGTGAAGGTCAATGTGGGCACGCGTCTGCCGGCTCATGCCACAACACACGGCCAGGTGCTGATGGGCGACCTGACGCTCGACGAACTGAAGAAGCTCTATCCCGAGCCGGAACTCGAACGCTTCACGAAGCAGACGCCGGTCACCGTCGACGACCTGTACGAACGGATTCGCGACGACGCGCGGCGTGGTTTCGCGATCAGCGAGTCGTCGTTCGAACGCGGCATTTCGGTGGTGAGCGCGCCGGTGCGCAACGACACGGGGCGCATTGTCGCTGTCATCACGACGACGATTCCGCGCCACGAAATCGACGCGTCGCTGCTCGATAGCGGCCTGATCGACCAGGTCCGCCGCGCGGCCGACGACCTCTCGCAGCGGCTCAACTATCGGCCGAAGGGTGGCGCGAAGTCGGGCAGTAACTACATGAAGGCATTGGGGCTCTGATGATCCAAATCGACTTGAGCGGACAGGTAGCGGTGGTGACGGGCGGTTCGTCCGGCATCGGCCTCGCGACTGCCGAACTGTTTCTGCGGGCAGGCGCCTCGGTCGCGATCTGCGGCCGCGACACCGAACGTCTCGCGCAAGCGGAAGCCGCGTTGAAGGCGCAGTTCCCGCAGGCGCAATTGCTCGCGCATCGTTGCAATGTGCTCGACGCTGACGATGTGAAAGCGTTCGCGGAAGCGGTGCAAACACGTTTCGGCCGCACCGACATGCTGGTGAATAACGCGGGCCAAGGCCGCGTATCGACTTTCGCCGACACCACCGATGAGGCCTGGCGCGAAGAACTCGACCTGAAGTACTTCAGCGTGATCCGCCCGACTCGCGCGTTCCTGCCGATGCTGCGCGACGCTTCCAATCCCGCGATTGTCTGCGTCAACTCGCTGCTCGCTCTGCAACCCGAGCCGCACATGGTGGCGACTTCGTCAGCGCGCGCCGGCGTGCAGAACCTGCTCAAGTCGCTCGCGGTGGAACTCGCGCCGCAGCGCATCCGCGTCAATTCGATTCTGATCGGCATCGTCGAGTCGGGTCAATGGCGCCGCCGTTACACGAAAGAAGCGCGGCCGGGTCAGAGCTGGGAAGACTGGACCGCCGAACTGGCGCGCAAGAAAAACATTCCGCTAGGTCGCTTCGGTCGCCCCGAAGAAGCCGCTCAAGCGCTCTTTTATCTGGCTACGACGCTGTCGTCCTATACGACGGGCAGTCATATCGATGTTTCTGGAGGCGTTGCACGACATGTCTAACAAAACCACCGTTGGCGAACTGATCGCCGCCTTTCTCGAGCAATGCGGCGTTCAAACCGCATTCGGCGTGATCTCGATCCACAACATGCCGATTCTCGACGCGATCCACAACCGCGGCAAGATCCGCTATGTCGGCGCGCGCGGCGAAGCCGGCGCGGTGAACATGGCCGACGGCCTCGCGCGTGTCTCCGGCGGCCTCGGCGTTGCATTCACCAGCACGGGCACCGCGGCGGGCAACGCAGCGGGTGCGATGGTGGAAGCCTTGACCGCCGGCACCGCGCTGCTGCACGTCACGGGTCAGATCGAAACCGAATACCTCGATCAGGACCTCGCGTATATCCATGAAGCACCGGATCAACTGTCGATGCTGTCGTCGATTTCGAAGGCCGCGTTTCGCGTGCGTTCCGTCGAAACCGCATTGCCGACGATCCGCGAAGCCGTGCGTGTCGCGCAGACCGCGCCGAGCGGTCCGGTGAGCGTCGAGATTCCGATCGACATTCAGGCCGCCGAAGTGGAATGGCCCGCTGATCTCGCCGCGCCGCACATCACGACGCTCACACATTGCAAGCAGCGCGTCGCGCAACTCGCCGATTCGCTGGCGACGGCCAGGCGCCCGCTGCTGTGGCTGGGCGGCGGCACGCGTCACGCGACGAAGGCAGTCGAGCGTCTGGTCAAGCTCGGGTTCGGCGTCGTGACCAGCGTGCAAGGCCGCGGCGTGCTGCCGGAAGATCATCCGGCGACGCTCGGCGCGTTCAACGTGCATACGGCGGTCGAGAGTTTCTATAAGACGTGCGACGCGCTGCTGGTGGTCGGTTCGCGTCTGCGCGGCAATGAAACGCTGAAGTACAAGCTCGCGTTGCCGCAACCGTTGTATCGCGTCGACGCCGACGCGCTTGCTGATAACCGTGGCTATCACAACGAGATGTTTATCCACGGCGATGCATCTTCGGTGCTCGAAGAACTCGCGACGCTGCTCGAAGGCCGTCTCAAGGTCGATCCGACATTTGCGCAGGATCTCGCGGCCGCACGCGAAAGCGCCGTCGCCGACGTGGGCAAGGGCCTCGGCCCGTACAAGCGTCTCGTCGACGCATTGCAAGCCGCAGTGGGCCGCGACTACAACTGGGTGCGCGACGTCACGATCTCGAACAGCACGTGGGGCAACCGCATGCTGAAGATTTTCTCGCCGCGTGCGGGCGTGCACGCTTTGGGCGGAGGCATCGGCCAGGGCATGCAGATGGGCATCGGCGCGGCGCTTGCGGGTAGCGCGGCGAAGACTGTGTGCCTCGTCGGCGACGGCGGCTTGATGGTCAACGTCGGCGAACTCGCGACGGCCGTGCAGGAAAACGCCAACGTGATGATCGTGCTGATGAACGATCAGTGCTACGGCGTGATTCGCAACATTCAGGACGCGCAATACGGCGGCCGCCGCTGCTACGTCGATCTGCACCAGCCGGATTTCGCGCAGTTCTGCGCGAGCCTCAAGCTCACGCACTACCGCATCAAATCGCTCGATCAGGCCGACGCGATCATTCGCGAAGGCATGGCGAAGACCGGTCCGGTGCTGGTTGAAGTGGACATGCTGTCGGTCGGCTCGTTCGCCACCGCGTTTGCCGGCCCGCCGGTCAAGGAACAGGAGCCGGAACATGCGTGATGCGGGCTACGCGGGGCATCACGCACCCGTCGACGTCGCGATGATCGGCTTCGGCGCGATCGGTCAGGCCGTGTATCGCTCGGTCGCCGCCGATCCGACCGTGCGCGTGTCGCACGTGATCGTGCCGGAGCGTCACATGGCTGCGGTGCGTGAAGTAGTGGGCGACTCGGTGGATGTCGTGGCCTCCGTGTCCGCCTTGAGCAGCCAGCCGCATTTCGCGCTGGAATGCGCGGGACATAGCGCGCTGGTCGATCACGTAGTGCCGTTGCTGAAGGCCGGCACGGACTGCGCGGTCGCGTCGATCGGCGCGCTGTCCGACATGCTGCTGCTGGACGCATTGTCCGCCGCCGCCGATGAAGGCGACGCCACGCTGACGCTGCTCTCCGGCGCGATCGGCGGTGTGGATGCGCTGGCCGCCGCCAAGCTCGGCGGTCTCGACGAAGTGCTGTACACCGGCCGCAAGCCGCCTACGGGTTGGCTCGGCACGCCGGCGGAACAGCTCTGCGATCTGCACACGCTGAATGAAGAGAAGGTGATCTTCGAAGGCAGCGCGCGCGAAGCGGCGCGGCTGTATCCGAAGAACGCCAACGTGGCCGCGACGATCGCGCTGGCGGGCCTCGGTCTGGACCACACCACGGTTCGACTGATCGCGGATCCGAACGTGACGCGCAACGTGCATCGCATCGTGGCGCGCGGCGCATTCGGCGAGATGTCGCTCGAAATGTGCGGCAAGCCGCTCCCGGATAACCCCAAGACGTCCGCACTGACCGCGTATAGCGCGATGCGTGCGCTACGCAATCGCGCGGCACGTTGCGTGATCTAAGCCATCAGTTGAATAGCTGAAGCAAACTGGAATGACCGACATGACTCACTTCGATACCAGCCTCGTGCCCACCGGCGATATTTTCATCGGCGGCGAATGGCGGCAAGGGCGTGGCAACCCGTACACAAGCCTGTATCCGGCGGATCAGTCGGTCAACATGGAAATCTCGACGGCCAATGCCGACGACGCGCGCGACGCCGTGGAAGCCGCGGACCTCGCATGGCGCCGCGCGGACTGGTCGGGTTTGAAGCCGCATCAACGCGCGCTGGTTCTGTACCGCATCGCCGATCTGATCATGGCGCGTCACGAAGCGCTCGCGCAATTGCAGCGCCGCGATAACGGCAAGCCGATCGGCGAAACGCGTGTACTGGTGGCGAGCGCCGCGAACACGTTCCGCTATTTCGCTGCGTGCCTCGAAACACTCGACGAAGAAGTCACGCCCTCGCGTGGCGATTATCTGACGATGAGCATCTACGAGCCGATCGGCGTGATCGCGGCGATTACGCCGTGGAATTCGCCGATTGCTTCCGACGCACAAAAACTCGCTCCGGCACTCGCGGGAGGCAACGCGGTCGTGTTGAAGCCTGCCGAAGTGACGCCGTTGGTCTCGCTGGCATTGGCGCGCATCTGCGAAGAAGCTGGTGTGCCAAAGGGCGTTCTAAGCGTTGTGCCTGGCAAAGGCTCGGTGATCGGCGACGTGCTGGTGCGTCATCCGCTGGTGAAGAAGGTGTCGTTCACGGGCGGCACCGAAGTGGGCCGCGGCATCGCGCGCATCGCGGCGGACAAGTTGATGCCGGTGTCGCTTGAACTCGGCGGCAAGTCGCCGACCATCGTATTCGACGACGCCGATCTCGATCACGCGGTCAACGGCGTGCTGTACGGTATTTTCAGTTCGTCGGGCGAAGCGTGTATCGCGGGTTCGCGTCTGTTCGTGCAGCGCTCGATCTACGACGCGTTCATGAAGCGTCTCGCGGAAGGCGCGCGCAAGCTGCGCGTAGGCGATCCGACGCGTGCTGAAACGCAAATGGGTCCGCTGATTACAGCGGCGCATCGCGAAACCGTCGAGCGTTATGTCGCGCTCGGTCTCGAAGAAGGCGGCAAGCTGCTGTGCGGCGGCGAGCGTCCGGTTGGCGACGGCCGCGAAGCCGGCACGTACTTCCAGCCGACGATTCTCGAAGGCCTCACCAACAACGCCCGCATCTGCCAGGAAGAAATCTTCGGCCCGGTGCTGGTGGCCATGCCGTTCGACGACGAAGCCTCGCTGCTCAAAGAAGCGAACGACAGCGTGTTCGGCCTCGCCGCCGGCATCTGGACGCGGGACTATAAGCGCGCGTACCGGATTGCCCGCGCACTCCAAGCCGGCACCATCTGGATCAATACCTACAAGCTGTTCTCCATCTCGACACCGTTCAGCGGCTGGAAAGAGAGCGGCATGGGACGCGAGAAAGGCCGGCTCGGCATCCGCGAATACATGCAACAGAAGAGCCTCTACTGGGGCTTGAACGACGCGCCGCTGGCGTGGGCTAACGCGCCCCGGGCGAATTAATACGCAAGATACGCAAGAGGCACGTTATGACGATTCTCGGCATTGAACAGATTATTTACGGCGTGACGGATCTGGCCACCTGTCGCCGCTTTTTCGCGGACTGGGGCTTGAAGGAAGTCGCGCACGACGAAACCCAGGCACGTTTCGAAACGCTGAACGGCTGCACGATTCTTTTAATGAACGCAGGCGATGCTTCGTTGCCGCCCGCATTCGAAGAAGGCCCGACGCTGCGCGAAGTGACGTGGGGCGTGGCCACGAAAGCCGAACTCGACGAACTGCGCGGCCGCTTCGCCGGTCAGCCGGGCCATTTCGAAACCGACGACGCCGTCGGCTGCATCGACCCGAACGGCATGGCGATTCGCGTCGAAGTGACCCGCAAGCGCGCGCTCGACATTCACGGCTCGCCGTCGAACGTGTGGGGCCAGACGCTGCGCGTCGACCAGCCTTCGCCGATTTATGAGCGTGCCGAACCGGTCGAAGTGGGCCACGTGGTGTTCTTCACGAACAAACTCGCCGAACAGGAAAAGTTCTACCAAGAACTGCTCGGCTTCGAAATGTCGGACCGTTATCCGGGCCGTGGCGCTTTCATGCGCTGCGCGCCGCACGGCGGCCATCACGACATTTTCCTGCTGGCCTTGCCCAACGGTAAGCGCGGCCTGAATCACGTCGCGTTCACCGTGCGCGATATTCATGAAGTGTTCGGCGGAGGCATGCATATCAGCCGCTGCGGCTGGGACACGCAACTCGGGCCGGGGCGTCATCCGGTGTCGTCGGCTTACTTCTGGTATTTCCAGAATCCGGCAGGCGGCTTGATCGAGTATTACGCCGACGAAGACCAGCTCACGCCCGAATGGCAGCCGCGCGATTTCGAGCCGGGTCCGACCGTGTTCGCCGAATGGGCGATCGACGGCGGTATCGACGGCAATACGCGACGCCAAAAAAACGCGCAGGCGCCGGAAGGCAAGTTCATGACGGAGCGGAAAAATGACTGACGCTGCTGCTGCAAAGGCGCAAGCCGCCCATGCCGGACTGGAAGCACCGCGCACGATCGTCGTGATTGGCGGCGGCCAGGCGGCCGGCTGGGTCGTGAAGACCTTGCGCAAGGAAGGCTTCGACGGCCGCCTCGTGATGATCGCCGACGAAGTGCATCTGCCGTACGAACGCCCGCCGCTGTCGAAAGCGGTGCTCGCGGGCGAAGCGGATATCGATACCGTGCGGCTCGTAAAGCCCGACGACTTCGAGGCGCTGAATATCGAAGCATGGCAACCGGATTGCGCGACTTCGATCGATCGCGAACAGCGCATCGTGCGCACGCAGTCGGGCCGCGAAGTGCAATACGACCGACTGGTGATCGCCACGGGCGGCGCGGCGCGCAAGCTGCCGGAGTCGCTTGTGAAGACCTCGCACATTGCTTACCTGCGTACGCTCGACGAAGCCGTCGCTCTGGGTGAAGGGCTGCGCGCCAGCAAGCGCGTGCTGGTGGTGGGCGGCGGCTGGATCGGCCTTGAAGTCGCCGCCACGGCGCGCAAGCTCGGCGTGGATGCAACGGTGGTAGAAGGCGCGCCGCGTCTGTGCGCACGTTCGCTGCCACCGATGGTGTCCAGCTTCCTGCTCGATCTGCATCGCGCGAACGGCGTCGACGTGCGTTTGAATGCTTCGCTCGTATCGCTCGCGGATCATCCGAACGACGCCAAGCGCATTCGCGCCACCTTCGCAAACGGCTCGACGCTCGACGCCGATTTCGCCGTGGCCGGCATCGGGCTTACGCCGCACACGGCGCTGGCGGAAGCGGCGGGCGTGAAGGTGGAAGACGGCATCGTGGTCGATCATTTCGGCGCCACCGACGACCCGCGCATTTTCGCGTGCGGCGACGTCGCCAATCATCCGAGCGCGTGGCTCAAGCGCCGCGTGCGGCTCGAATCTTGGGCCAATGCGCAGAACCAGGCGATTGCCGCCGCGAAAGCATTGCTCGGCACCTTCGAACCGTATGCGGACATTCCGTGGTTCTGGTCCGATCAGTACGACGTCAATCTGCAGATTCTCGGCGACATTCCAGGCGATGCGCAACTGGCCGTGCGCGGCGATTTGCCCGGCAAGCGCGCCACGCTGTTTCATCTGGAAGACAGCGCGATTCGCGGCGTGATCGCCATCAATACGCCGCGCGAACTGAAACTGTCGCGCAAATGGATGAACCAAGGCCGGACCATCGACCTTGCCACCCTGACCGACGCCTCAACGGCACTTGCCTAACCACATCTACGGACGGCACAACGGCATGAGAACCATCGACAACACCATGGGGGACCGCAGCAGCGCCGGTGTCTCAGGCCCTGTGACCCGGGGCTCGATCATCGCGCGTCTGGAGCGCTTGCCCAAGAATGCGATGCAGGTGCGCGCGCGCATACTGATCGGTCTCGCGACGTTCTTCGACGGCTTCGACGTGATCGCCATTGCGGCCACGTTGCCGATCCTGATCGCGAAGTGGCATCTCACGCCGTGGGAAATCGGCTTTCTGATCGGCTCCGGTTCGGTCGGGCAACTGATCGGCGCGTTCGTTTTCCCGTGGTATGCGGAGCGCAAGGGGCGCGTGAAGGCGATCGCGCTGAGTTCGGGGATCATCGGCATCACCAGCATTGCTTGCGGTTTTGCGCCGACGTTCGCAGCCTTCGTCGTGTTGCGCGTGATTCAAGGGCTCGGACTCGGCGGCGAACTGCCGGTGGCCGCGACTTACATCAACGAGATCAGCCGTGCGCATGGCCGTGGCCGTTTCGTGCTGTTGTATGAAATCGTTTTCCCGGTCGGCCTGCTTGCGTCGAATGCGTTGGGTGCGTGGATTGTGCCGCGTTTCGGCTGGCAAGCCATGTACTTTATCGGCGGCATGCCGTTGATTCTGTTCTTCGTGCTGCGCAAACTCGTGCCGGAATCGCCGCGCTGGCTTGCTGAACGTGAACAGATGGCTGACGCGGACGCTGCGGTGCATGTGTTCGAGCGTTCGGTCAAAGGTCCGCTGCCGCCGGTCACTCACACGACTGAATTTGAAGCGATGGCCAATCGCCATCCGAAGCGCCGCATGGGCGACCTGTTTGGTCCGGCGTACCTGAAGCGCACGCTGGCCGTGGCCATGTTGTGGATTACCTGCGGCTTCATTCAATACGGCCTTTCGACGTGGCTGCCGACGATTTACCGCACGATTTATCACGCGCCGCTGCAACTCGCGTTGAATCTTGCGGTGGCCGCTTCGGTGCTCGGCGTGGTGGGCTCGCTCACTTGCGCATTGCTGGTCGACAAGGTGGGACGCAAGCCGATCATCAATCTCTCGTTTGTTGCGTGTGCGATTTCGCTGCTACTGGCGGGTGTGTTCCACGATTCGTCGGTGTATGTCGTGGCGACGTGCTGCGCATTTTCGCTGGGCTTCCTCGCTTGCGGGTTCATCACGGCTTATGTCTATACGCCGGAGTTGTATCCGACGAGTATCCGCGCGATGGGCTGCGGCGTCGGCGGCGCGTGGCTGAAGGTGGCGGCGATCTTCGCGCCGGCTATCGTGTCGAAGACGATGGTCGGCGGCAATTTGCAGGTGGCGTTTTATATTCTCGCGGCCGTGCCGTTTCTTGCGGCGGTGGCGGTGCACTTTCTTGGGATTGAGACCAAGGGGAAGGTGCTGGAGCAGCTCGAGGCTTGAGAATTTCGTGCGGTTCGAGTTTGGTGGGCGGTTGATGTCGTAGTGCCGCAATTAGCTGGGAGACGAGGGGCGCACTGGGTGGTGTGCCCCTTTGTTTTTGTAGCGCGTTTACCGCGTTGCCTGTCGCGTTTCCCGCCGTTGCCTGATCCCCTCAATAACCCAGATACTCATCAACCCCGCACTCACACAAGCGATGATATCCGGCTTATAAATCGCCAGCGCCATCCACACAAGGTTCGCATACCCACGAAAAAACGCCGGTATCGCATTGCGCAAATCATTCCAACGCGTCGTCGCCAGCACGCCGCCCGTGGCCGCCATCACCGCAAACAACGCCCACGCGAACTGCGTCGCACGCACATCCTGTTGCAACAGCAGCACGATCAACGCTACGAATCCTGCGAACCACAAAGGCACGCAAGCCCAAAACAACCGCGGCTGCCGCGCGATCCAACCGCGCCATTCCGCTTGCGGAAACGAAATGAAGAACGCGAACAGCACACCGTGCGCATAAGGCATCGGCCACGCACGCGGATCCATCGCGATCCAATGACCCGCAAAACCCAACGCCGCCGCGCTGAATGCGGCCAGTATCGCGAGTTCTTTGACGGGCGGCCAGCCGTGAATCAACGCGGCCCAGATTGTACAGACGCCCAACGTGACCATCGCTATTGATGTCGAACGGCCGCTGCCGTCCTCGCACAATGCAAAGGCGGTCGCGCCAAGCCACACCGGAATCCAGCCATACCGCAGCCAGCCGATCGAGCGCAACGCCCGCAGCCGCTGTTGCTGCGGCTCGGACAGCAGCACGGTCGTGGCGGCGACCGTGATCAAGGCAAGCATCAGCGTCGACAGGAAAATGCCCAACTGAGCGGGCGACCACTGATCGAACCACCGGTTGCCGTTGGGGTTCAGCGACGCGTCGGCGAACAGCAAACCGCACCACGCGTTCAACGCGAGCGCCGGACCAAACAGACGGCCCGCGCCGATGCGGAATTTGAGGCAACGTCCCCAGAAATCGACTTTCTCGGCATCGAGCCGCAGCCGTACAACATTCGGATGGTAGCGGCCGAGAGCAGTCAACAACTGCTCCATCTCGGCACGCGCGCCGGCCCGAAGCAATGCACGCGCGCCGGCCGTCATTTGCGGCAGCGGACCTTCGAGCAATGCCATTGCGTTCGTGAAGCGCAGACGCAGCGCGTCGTAGTCTTCATCGGCGAACACGCGGTTCAAGGCGAGCGTGGCGATGGCCGCGTTGCGACGCCGCAAATGTGTCGAGTTGTCCCGCCAGCCGAGCACTGCGCTCAGGTTCATGCGCAGCGCGGCGGGCGTGTCCTCGTTCAGACAATGACACAGCGCCTGCCATTCGAGTTCGTCGCGCGTCGCAATGTTGACGACCGCGGCGAACAAGTCCTGCAGCGAACGGCGCGACTTGAGATCGTCCGCTTGCGCGATGAAGTTGTGCCAGAGTTGGACGGCGGTTCCAAAGGCGTCGGGTTCGGGGGTAGCGGCTTCGATTTCCGAAGCGTCGACCGTCACGTGGGACGTCGCCGGCCCGGTTGCGGGCTCGCGCGTGTTTGCAATCAAAACGGCGGGTTCGGCCCCGGAGACGTTCGCTGTCGGCTCCGCTATTGCTGCCTTCGCGACCGCGCCGCTCGCCATCTGCAACGCGGATTCATACGCGTACCGCAGACGCTGAAATGCTTCAGCATCTTCATCCGGACGTTGTTGTTTCAACAGCCGTGCATAAGCGCGACGCACCGCACGCTCATCGGCACTCGGCTCGACGCCGAGCACGTCCCAGGGCCATTGATTGTTCGAGATCGTATTCATGGCCGCTCAGTAAGTCACATGTACATCGAAGCGATCCAGCAGCGCGCTCAGTTCACCGCGCGCCTGCGCGATTTCATCGGTATTCTGGCGCTCGATCAGCGCCTGGAAGCGAGCGATATACGCCGCCAGATATTGCCGATGGTCGCCGAGTGTTTCTTCGTAGACACGGTCGGCGCGCGTCAACAGCGTCCGGTTCTCGAGTTGATCGCGAGGGTGAATCTTCAGCGCGCTCAACGCCGCGAGACGCTGGCGGATTT
The DNA here is from genome assembly GCF_003634175.1 of Paraburkholderia sp. BL17N1. Taxonomy (NCBI): domain Bacteria; kingdom Pseudomonadati; phylum Pseudomonadota; class Betaproteobacteria; order Burkholderiales; family Burkholderiaceae; genus Paraburkholderia; species Paraburkholderia sp. BL17N1. The sequence goes on along the minus strand of NZ_RBIW01000002.1, from coordinate 1,349,965 downwards.
CTTCCGGCGTCATCACGCCGGGGTTTTCTTCGATCACCATCGCGCGCTTTACGCCACCCGGAAACGCCGTGGCTTCGACTTCCAGAACACCGTTGATGTCGTAGGTGAAACGCACATCCGCGCCAGCTTCGCCCGCTGCTTTGAGCGGCACTTCGAGCGTGAATTCGCCCAGCGCGACGTTATCCGCGGTCAAGCGCGCTTCGCCCTGAAACACCTTGATGCTGAGCATCTGCTGACGGTCGCGCACCGTAAAAATGCGCTGCATACGGCTCACCGGCACGATCGTGTTGCGTTCGATGATCGGGAGAAAGTGACCCGGCACGAACTGAGCCGGGCCGACCTGCATGGCCGTGTCGATACCGAGGCTGTAGGGCGCGACATCGGTCAACACCATTTCGTCGAGTCCGGCGTCGCGTCCGACAAGTCCGGCCTGTACCGCCGCGCCGAGCGCGACCACTTCGTCCGGATTCAGATGTCCGGCGGGCAGGCGACCGAACATCTTCGAGACGAGCTTGCGCACCATCGGCATACGGGACGCACCGCCGACCAGGATGATTTCATCGAGCGCGGCGACGGCGATTTTCGAATCGCGCAATGCGCGTTCCACCGGTTTGCGCAGTCGCTGCAGCAAATGCTCGCAAGTGCGCTCCGCGGCGGCCGCATCGAGTTCGAGCGCGTGCTCACGGTCGCCGATCGAAAGTTCAAGCGTGACACTGTCGACGCCGTTCTGCGTCAGCTGACGTTTCGCACGTTCGGCCTGCTGATGTAGCCGTTGCGCGGCAATCGGCGCGAGCGATTGGAGCTTGAGGCCGTTGCGCTGGCAGAACAACTCGACCAATGCGTCGGTGAAGTCTTCACCGCCCAGAAAATTGTCGCCGGTGCTGGCGCGCACTTCCATCACGCCTTCGAAGAAGTCGAGCACGGAGACGTCGAAGGTGCCACCGCCCAGATCGAAGATCAGAAACTTGCGCTCGCTATCGCGTTGATGCACGCCATACGCAAGCGAGGCGGCGGTCGGTTCGTTGACAAGGCGCAGTACATTCAGCCCGGCGAGTTCACCGGCGATGCGCGTGGCTTTGCGTTGCGCGTCGCTGAAATAAGCGGGCACGGCGATCACGGCGTCGCTGATCGGTGCGCCGAGAAAGGCTTCGGCATCGGCCTTCAACGACTTGAGCACCAGCGAGGACAACTCCTCGGGACGCAGCGTTTGCGTGCCGAGCCGCACGGCGCGGCTTGTGCCCATATAGCGCTTGAAGTTGGCGGCGGTGCGCTCGGGATGCGTATGCAAGCGGTCATGGGCGGGTCGACCGACGAGGATCGAGCCATCGTCGTCGATGGAGACGCACGAGGGCGTGAGCGTCTCGCCTAACGCGTTCGGAATGAGCACGGCGCGGTCGTCGCGCCAGATTGCCACGAGACTATGGGTGGTTCCAAGATCGATGCCGATGATCGAAGGCATGTACAGTGTCCGATTCGTTTGCGCCCCTCCATGAGGAGATCGCCCAGGTTTTCGCCGATGAACCGCATGGAGCCGGATGTAGCTCCGTCCAATGGCGATAACGGCAGACCGCACGCAAAACTTGAACGGCGCGGGTCTGGAAGGCGGCGAGAATCGGACTGGGCAATGCGCGGCGCATGGTGGCCACGCGAACGGTCGGAGATAAGTGGGCGACGCGCCGCGTGGGGCGCGCGGCGCGGCAAAACGAGCGGCAAGCGTGCTACGCGAGTCCGCTGCGCGGCATCACAACGCTTTGCGATACACCACGAAGCCTGAGCGGTCCGCAACCTTGTCGTAGAGCTTCATCGCCGTCTGATTCGTTTCGTGGGTCTGCCAGTAAACGCGTTGCGAGCCATCGGCTTTGGCGCGCTCATATACCGCTTCGATCAACGCGCGGCCGACGCCCTTGCCGCGCTCGCTGTCGAGCGTGTAGAGGTCTTGCAGGTAGCAGATCGGTCCTTTCATCGTCGTGTGACGGTGATACAGGAAATGCACGAGGCCGAGCAACTGGCCGTTACGTTCGGCGACCATCGCATGCATCGGCTCGTAGCCATCGAAGAAACGTCCCCACGTAATTTGCGTGATCTCGCGCGGCAACGCGGTTTCGCCCGAGCGGCCGTAGAACGCGTTGTAAGCGTCCCAGAGCGGCAGCCATGCGTCGAAGTCACCGGGGACGACGGGGCGGATCTGAATCGGATCGGACATGTGCGGTTCCTTGTTGAGTTGAAGACTGCCAATCCGTCAGCATAAGAAATTCGACGCACCATTGTTAGCTCCACAGTACGGCCGGAATATGGAGCCACGCGTGGACGATGGGCTGTTGATGTCGAATGTGGAGCGCGGTGCCGCAGCAGCCCCTATGCAAATGGATAGCAAACCGCACTCAGTACGAACGCTGCTTGATACCCCAGCGCCCGTCCTGCCACGTCACGATCCACACATTGCGATGCAGCGTGATGATCGAACCGTCTGCGCGGTTGCGCGAATACACCACACGCAGGTGCACTTTGCGCGGGCTCACCAGCACCGCGTGCTTTTCCTGATACGCGGTGTGATGCCAGCCGGTATCGCGCGTCAGATCGTCGAAGAAGCCGGCGGGCAATTGGCCCGGCCGTTCCCAGATCACCAGTTGTTCGCCCGAAAGAATGACGTGCGGAAAGTGCAAATGCGCGTCCATGCCGTCGAGATCGCGTGCGTTGAAGCAGGCGGTAAAGCCGTCGATGCAGGCGAGCGCGGCGAGCCTCATGGCGGTTTCGTCGATGCCGTCCTGCTGCGGGATAAACAATGCGTTGGCGTCAACCATCGTTACGTACGAGTAAAAGCAACCGTTCAGACCGTCTCGGCTCTGAGCCAGCGCGTGAGCGTGGCGTCGTCGTCGGTCTCCAGCGTCTCCGCGATTCGCCGTCCTACCGCTGCGCCGAATTTGTAGCCGTGTCCGGAGCAAGCCGATACGACCAACGTGTTGCCGATGCGCTTCGAAAAGAACCGCTTATCCGCCGTGAACGTGTACGCGCACGTTTTTACTTCGGATACCGTATATTCGTCGATCCGGCTAAACGGCGGCGAAAACAGTCGCCGCAAACGGTCGCCCTCACCGGGCGCCGCGACGCGATTCGCATCGGGATCCGGCGTGAGCGATTTATTGATGCCCGCGCCAAACTTCAGACCAATGCCGTCGAGCGGCGGGAGCACATAGCCGTCGCTCGCGCCGCCTATGTCGACGATCGCGGGCGCCTTCGACCACGCGTCTTCCAGATCCGCAGGAGGCTCCAGATAAGCGACGGTGTTGCGATACATCATGAGGTTTTCGGTAAGCGCGGGAAACAGTTGCGGCGTCCACGCGCCCGCGGTGACTACGAGCCGGTCGGCGCGCACGATCTCGTCATTTTCGAGTCGCACGGAAGCGGTCTTCGGATCGACCGCGTGCACCTTGGTGTGCATGCGAATGTCGGCACCGCGCATCTTGAGCCACGCCTTCATGTCGCGCGCAATGCGTTCGCTGAATAGTGCGCCGCCGTCGTGATCGAGGTAAGCGTAACGAAACGTGGACGGGTCGAGAAACGGATAGCGTGCCGCTGCCTCGAGCGGTTCGAGCCGTTCGTACTTGAATCCCATCCGGTCGAGACCGGTGCGGAACTGTTCGGCGCCATCGCCTGCGAATTGCGAAATGCCGAGCACTCCGCAATTTGCGTAATGGGACACGCCGAGATCGTGCCATAGCAGGTCCCAGCTATCGAACGCCTCTTCGATGTTTCGCGCATAACCGTCTGCATCGCCGTATGCGCGACGAATCATGCGATGCCGGTCGCCCGATGCGGCGAGTGGATTTGGAATCGAGCCCTGCTCGATTAATGTGATGTCATGTCCCTGTTTCGAGAGCGACCATGCCGTGCTCAAACCGGCGATGCCCGCGCCTACGATTGTTACCCGCATGCCAACTCCCCCGAGTCGATGGTTCTGGGCCAGAGTCTATCAGCGGGAAAAAATTCAGTGCGCGTTATGTGAATTTTCGCGCGGGTCGGTCGAGGCGAATAAACGATTCAGCAGGCGGTGGTCTCCGCGCGCCGCCGTATCAGTGTTTGCGATTCGAATTGTCGCGAAGCTGGTTGCGTACTTTTTTCGCGGCAAAGAGCGGCACGTAGTCGAATACACGCGCGTCGTGCCGATAGCTGGCCAAGGTATCCGCGTACATCTTCGAAACGGTTTCCGCCGGCGTGTCCGTTTCCTCGGCGATGCTTTTCACTAATTCGTCTACATTGGGCTCGGGCTGCGACATAGATATCTCCAAAGGTGCAGGCGGGTCAAACGGTGGCACGTGTACGACAGGAGTTTCATTACAGGATGCGATGCGCGGCGATGCCAATTGAATCGACCTATCGCCTGATTTTTTTTCAGAAAGATTTTTGTCTTGCGATGCAGCGAATGCCCGCGCAGCGTGGCCGAGCCAAAAATCAATGCGTGTGCCGGTGATGGATGTCCGGGAAATGCGCATGCGCGTGCGTCATGGGTGCATGGCGGTGCGGATGGGTATGCGGCTCGTCGCCGTCCCAAGCGAAATCATGCTCGTGCTGGTGATGCGCGTCGTGCCGGTGACGATGCGAGTGCTCGAGCGGACCGTGCGTGTGCGGATGTTCATGACGTTCGCGAATGTGCAGCCACACGCCGAGCGTCATCAAGACGGCGGCGACCCAGAAGAGCGGCTGCGGCAGTTCCGGCCATAGCAGCCATGACAGGGTCACGCCGAATAGCGGCGCAACCGAGAAATAAGCGCCGGTCCGCGCGGTGCCGAGATTGCGCAGCGCGACCACGAACAGCACCAGACTCACGCCGTAGCCGGCAAAGCCGGTGAGCATGGCGAGCGCGACAGTCGAGAGCTTCGGCCATGCGGCGCCGAGGGTGAGCGCGAGCGCCACATTGACCGCACCGGCCACTAGCCCTTTTATGCAGGCAATGAACATCGCGTCGTGCGCCGACACCTTGCGCGTGAGATTGTTGTCCACGGCCCAGCACGCGCAGGCGCCGGCCAGCAGCAGCGTGCCCGGCGGCAATCCCGCCGCGCCTGGATGCCAGGACAGCGCCACGCCGCCCGCGACAATCGCGGCCATGCCGAGGAATACCTGCACGTCGACGTTCTCGCGAAACACGATCCACGCGATCAGCGCGGTGAATACGCCTTCCAGATTCAGCAGCAGCGAACCGGTGGCGGCCGGTGTCGTTTGCAAACCCAGCATCAATAACGCGGGTCCTGCGACGCCGCCGGCCGCGATCGCGCCCGCCAGCCAAGGGATTTCGCGGAAAGGGAAAGGGCTGTGGCTGGCCGGCTGCCCGCCGCCGCCTTTCAGCCGGCGCGCGAGCATCACCGCGGCAAGGCCGCAGCCGCTGCCGAGGTAGAACAGTCCGGCAAGCAGGAACGGCGAGAGCGAGCCGAGCAGTGCCTTGGCGACCGGTGTCGTCGCGCCGAAGAGGGCGGCGGCAAGCAAGGCGGTGAATGGGGCGTTGAAGCGGATCGACATGACGGAACTGACGTGTGAGCAGGCGTTGCGGACACGATAACGCTAACCGGCTCGCGCCGCTTGTAAGCCCGGCGTAAAGCGTTGCTGAGCAGCGGGTCGGTCGGTAGCGTTGTTAAAGCGTGCAGTTCAGGTGTGACCGCCTGGACGGCTAGAGCACCGCAACGGTCGCGCGTGCGCGAACTTGTCGGCGAGCACCGTTTGCGGGTGGCTTTGTGTCGTGACGCGAATCAGCCGTGCCGACTCACGGGCGCAGCACGCATCCAGACAGCCCTGTCGAACGTAATACGTTTATTGCCGCCACACGTTCGAGGCCGCCGCCATGCGCCGAGTTGTCTATGCCATTGCCACTGCCGCCGCCACTGCTATGGCGTCGCTGCTGCTGCTATCGCTCGCGGCCTGTTCCAACGATCCGCCCAATCCCAACCCGCGTGCGAGCGAGCCGCTCTCCACCGTGCCCGTCGACTTGCCGCGCTATATGGGCCGCTGGTACATCATCGCGAACATTCCGTACTTCGCCGAGCGCGACATGGTGGCGAGCCGCGCCGAATGGACACTGCGCCAGGACGGCAAGATCGACGATTCGTACTACGGCCGCAAGAAGAGCTTCGACGCCGAGGAAAAGCATTACCAGTTTCTCGACACGCCCGTGCCCGGCAAAGACGGCGGCGAGTGGAGCGTGCAGTTGTTCTGGCCCATCCACGTGACGCAACTGACGCTTTATGTCGATCCCGACTATCGCTACACGATCCTCGGCTACCCAGGCAAAAACCTCGGCTGGATTTTTTCGCGTGAACCGGACATGAGCGACGACACGTATCGGGCCTTGCTTGCGCGGCTCGATGCGATGGGCTACGACACGTCGCGCTTCAGGCGCGTGCCGCAGCGGCCGGATCAGTTGGGCAAGCCGGGCTTCGCCTTGCCGGGCGACAAGGACTAGCGGGCGCGCCGCGCGCATCCGATACCACCGCCGCAGCGTATAACCCGCATCGCCATTGAACGAAGAAACCATGCCGCCACTTGCCACTGCCGTGATTGCCCTGGTCGGACTCGTCGCGATTTTCAGCGCGGTCTGGGCGTGGCAGTTGAAGAGCGAAAACGCCGGCATGGTCGATCCCGTTTGGGCGTATTCGCTCGGCCTCGTCGCGGTGCTCTACGCGGTGCTCGGCACCGGCGACCCCGACGCGCGCGCGTTGACCGCGCTCGGCGGTTTGATCTGGGGCGTGCGGCTGGGCACGCATCTGTGGAAACGCAACGCCGGCAAGCCCGAAGACGCGCGCTATCACCGCTTTCGAGAAGAATGGGGCGACAAGGCGGCGAGCAGGATGTTCTGGTTTTTCCAGTTGCAAGTTGTTATTTCGATGTTGCTGTCGATCGCGTTTCTCGTGCCGTCGTACCGCGGCACGGCGCCCGCTATTGGTTGGGTCGTGCTGGCCGTCGTGGTGTGGATCGTCTCCGTGGCTGGCGAAGCCGTGGCCGACCGCCAGTTGCAAAGCTTCAAGGCCGATGCGGCCAATCGCGACGGGGTGTGCCGTGTCGGCTTGTGGCGTTACTCGCGGCATCCGAACTACTTCTTCGAATGCGTGCATTGGCTGGCTTATATCGCGTTGTCGATCGGCACGCCGTGGGCCTGGTTCACGCTGCTGCCGCCGGTGCTGATGGCGTTTCTGTTGCTGAAGCTCTCCGGCATTCCGTTGCTCGAAGAAAGCATGGCAAAGCGGCGCCCGGGTTACGCCGATTACATGCGCACCACCAGCGCGCTGATTCCGTGGCCGCCGCGGAGTTGAACACGCGACCACGGCGCACGCGCGCATTCAAAAAGTCCAGAATAACGACAGGGAGTCAGTTTCATGAGCCTATCCACCACCGACCAAACCCTGCCGCCATCGCCTGCCGAGCCCAGTGACGGCTGGCTCATTCGAAGCTGCGAACGCGGCTGGCTGCCGGACAGCGTGATCCGCTTCGGCATGCGTCAGTTGATGCGTCAGCGTTTGCGCGACGAAGCGGCCGACAACGGCGAATTGCGCGCGCAACGGCTCAACCGTCTGCTCGACGATCTGCGTGCGAGCCCGATCGCCATCGAAACGCAAGCCGCCAACTCGCAGCATTACGAGGTGCCGGCGTCGTTCTTTCACGCACATCTCGGGCCGCATCTGAAGTACTCATGCTGCCTGTATCCGACCGGTGACGAGACGCTCGCGCAAGCCGAAGCGGCCATGCTCGAACGCTATGCCGAGCGGGCGGAACTTGCCGACGGTCAGCGGATTCTCGACCTCGGTTGCGGCTGGGGTTCGCTGTCGTTATGGCTGGCGGCGCGTTATCCGAATGCTCGGGTCGTCGCGCTATCGAACTCGCATGGGCAGCGTGCGTTCATCGAAGCGCGCGCCGCGCAGGCAGGTTTGCACAACCTCTCCGTGGTGACGGGCAACATTGTCGATTTCGAATTCGACGATGCACAGCTTGGCCGCGGCTTCGACCGCGTGGTGTCGATCGAGATGTTCGAGCATATGAAAAACTATGGCTTGCTGCTCGCGAAAATCGCGCGTTGGATGCGCGACGACGCGAAGCTGTTCGTGCATATCTTCGCGCATCGCACGCTTGCATATCACTTCCAGGTGGAGGACGGCACCGACTGGATGTCGAAGTACTTTTTCACCGGCGGCACGATGCCGTCGGAAGCGCTGCTGCTCAATTTCCAGGACGATCTACGCGTGGAGCGGCAATGGTGGGTGAGCGGCACGCATTACGAGCGCACGGCGAATCATTGGCTTGCCGCGCTCGACGCGGCGCATGACCGGGTGATGCCGATGCTCGCCGATACCTACGGCGCGCGCGACGCGGCAGTGTGGCTGCAACGGTGGCGCATGTTCTATATGGCCGTGGCCGAGCTGTTCGGCTACGCGCATGGCAGCGAATGGGGCGTCGGGCACTATCGGTTCGTCAAGCGCTAGACCGGTCGTTCACCCGTTGCCGCAACCGCCCCGCCTGGCACCGCCACTGACTGGATGCGAATGCAACCAATGGCTCGCTCAGCGAATGCACCGCGCCGGCAGCGCCGATATCGCGGCGCGGCATGAGTCGCCGCCCGTTCAGGGTGCAACGTTCCCGCTCAACCCGCGCGCGCGAAATAATCTGAAACATAGTTTTAAGCACCCGGCGGAATAAAGCGTCACACTGGGGCGTTTGTCTATACTGCGGCGCATCTGGATGTGCTACTGCATTGCCGGATTTTCAAACAGCTTTCGCAGCCATGCCGCTGCGGACGGAATAAACATGAACACGCACGCCGACTCTTTGACCGATTCGACCGGCACGCCCGTGCCATCGCGCTATACCCGCACGGCCATGGTGCTGCACTGGCTCATCGCGCTGCTGATGATCGGCAACGTCGTGCTCGGCCTGAGCGCGGATTCGTTGCCGGACGACTGGGTGCGCCCGGTGGTCGACACCCATAAGTCGATCGGCATCACGGTGCTCGGTCTCGCGCTCATGCGCATTTTGTGGCGCGTGTCGCACAAACCGCCGCCGTTGCCGCGCGAGTTTCCGTCGTGGGAAAAGATCGCCGCGCATGTCGCGCATTTTCTGCTCTACCTGCTGATGATTGCACTGCCGCTGTCCGGCTGGCTGCACGATTCCGCGTGGAAAGACGCGGCGACCCACCCCATGCACTTGTTCAATCTGTTTCCATGGCCGCGTATCGGCTACGTGATGAACCTCGACCCGGCGCTAAAGGAGACCTTGCACGACCGCTTCGGCGCCTTGCATACGTGGCTTGGCTACGCGCTCTATGCGCTGCTGGCCATGCATATCGGCGGCGCGTTGAAGCATCAGTGGATCGATCGTAAGTCGGTTCTCAAGCGCATGGTGCCGTGAGCGCAGCCTTCACCTATCAACCGCAACATCGACAAACCCGGCAGTCATTTTGAAGAAAACCCTGGAACAGGCCCTCGCTCTTGCTTCGCCGCGCATCGTGCCGCGTCGCACGACGCCGTTGAGCACGCTGATTCATCTGAGTGTCGTCGTAGTGTGGGTGCTGCTGTTCGCACGCGCCTTCTTTCTGCAGGGCGCGCTGGCATGGTCGACGGGTATTGCCTACGTGGTGTACGACACCTTGCTGCTGGCGTTCGTCACGTGGAAAACACTGCCGTTGATGCGGCGTGCGCCGCCGCTCGAACCGGACTTCGAACGGCGCAGCTTGCCGAGCATGGGCGTGATCGTCGCGTCGCATAACGAAGCGACGGTGCTGCCGGTAACGCTCGCCGCGCTGCTGCGGCAAACGCATGGTCCGGCGCAAATCGTCATTGCCGACGACGGTTCCACCGACGCGACGCGCGAACTGCTCACCGAACGCTTCGGTCTCACCGCCGCAGCCGACGGCGTGCTGAGCGCGCCGAGCGCGCTGTATCCGAATCTGTTCTGGCTGCGCGTGCCGCACGGCGGCAAGGCTCGCGCGCTGAATGCCGCGATCGCCGTGATGACCACGGAAACCGTCATGACGGTAGACGCCGACACCCTGCTCGACGACGACGCCACCTACGCCATGCGCGCCGCTTTCGCGAGCGAGCCGAAGCTGGTTGCCGCGGCGGGCATTCTGGTGCCGGTGTGCGGCAAGTCGGTGTCGGGGCGCGTGTTCCAGTGGTTCCAGACTTACGAGTACATGCGCAACTTCACCGCCCGTTTCGCGTGGATGCGTGCGGACAGCCTGCTGCTGATCTCCGGCGCCTTCGCTTCGTTCAAGCGCGACGCGCTGGTCGACGTGGGCGGCTTCGATCCGCAGTGTCTGGTCGAAGACTACGAGCTGATTCACCGGCTGCGCCGCTATTCAGTCGACCATGACCTCGGCTGGGACGTGCGCGTGGTGGGCGAGGCGCATGCCCGCACCGACGCGCCGGACAACCTCGCCAGCTTTCTGCGTCAACGCCGCCGCTGGTTCGCGGGCTTCCTGCAGACGCAGTACTGGAACCGCGACATGACCGGCAATCCGCGCTACGGCACGCTCGGCATGCTGATGCTGCCGGTCAAGGCGATCGACACCATGCAGCCGATCTACGGCCTCACCGCGTTCGCGCTGCTGCTCGCCTTTGTGTTCGGCGGACATGGCGCGATTGTCGTATCGATCTTCAGCGTAATCGGTCTGAAAACGGCGATCGACCTCGCGTTCTATCTGTGGAGCATCCATCTGTACCGGCGCTGGACCGGCGAGCGCGCCGGCTCCAGTTTATGGATGGCGATGCTCGCGGCGGTCGCCGAGCCGTTCACGTTTCAGCTGGTGCGGCACGTGGGCGCGGCGCTCGGCTGGCTGCATTTCCTGCGCGGCGGCCGGTCATGGGGCGTGCAGCGCCGCTCGGGGCTGGTGGCGCACGACGAAAGCTGACGCGGCGCGTCGTCTCTTCGGGAAGGTGGGAAGCCAAGCGGCGCGCTTGCGTGGGCAGGCGTCGCCGCAGGCCGCTGCGCGGTCCTCGAACCCATACGGCGTCGGGTTCTAGTAGACTGGCGACGATGCCGCCCGCACTTTGCCGGGCGGCTACCTTCTATCCGCCCGTGCACGGAGAGCCACCTATGCATGCTGTTCCCCCGCTAGAACAAGACACCGTCGATGTAACCGTCGATGCGTCGCCTGCCCAGGCCGCATCGCAGAAACCGGCTCACGCGCCGGGCCAGGCCGCCAACGACGCACCGGTGCGCGATCTGCGCCGCGTCGGTATTCACCCGGACTACTGGTATCCGTTGGCGTGGTCGCACGAGGTGAAGCGGGGCAAGACGCATGGTGTGACGTTCGCGGGCGATCCGATCGTGCTGGCGCGCACGGAATCGGGCAAGGTGTTCGCGCTGGAGGACCGCTGCGCGCATCGTCAGGTGCCGTTGCATCAGGGCGTGGTGGATGGCGAATCGATCCGCTGCGGCTATCACGGCTGGACTTACGACTGCTCGGGCAAGTGCATCGACGTGCCGTACCTGGGCCGCGAGCGTCTGCCGAACGGCGTGCGCTCTTATCCGTGCCGCGAGATCGAAGGCCTGATTTTCGTTTTCCCCGGCGATGCCGCGCTGGCCGAACAACGGCCGCTGCCCGACCTCGCGTCGGTCTCGGACAAGAAGTACAAGACGCGCCGCTTCGGCCGTCCGGTGAATTGCCATTACTCGTTCATGCACGAGAACCTGATGGACATGAACCACCAGTTTCTGCATCGCAAGCAGATGGGGCAGATGCGGGCGCGCTCGCTCGGCCGGCGGCGCGGCGAGGGCTGGGTCGAAGTCGATTACACGTTCGCGCGCATGGCCGGCCAGCAGCCGATCGGCGAAGCGATCGTGTTCGGCCAGAGCCGTAAAACCGGCGGCGACAACGACAAAGACGTGATGACGATCCGCACCGAGTATCCGTATCAGACGCTGCAGATCCGCACGTCGGAGCAGACGCTGGTGATGAATCTGTGGATCATCTACGTGCCGCTCGATCGCGAGCAGCGCACCAACCGCACGTTCGGGCTGTTGTCGATTCGCAAACCGGGCATTCCCGGCGTGTTGAATCTCGCATGGCCGCTGCTGGTGTGGTTCACCGAGCGCATTTTCAAGGAAGACCGCGAGATCGTCGAAGCCGAACAGCGCGCCCACGATTCGCAAGGCGCGGACTGGAATCACGAGGTGTTCCCGGTCATCAACGATCTGCGCGCGTTGCTGCGCGAGAACGGCGCGCCGGATCAAGTGGTGGGCGCCGGCACGGGCGACACGGCCGTGATCCGCTTCTGGGATTCGCGCCGCGGCAGCCCATTGGCGAAGAGCTGAACTTTCCTCTCCGGGGGGAATTAATCCATCTCCGGACGGTAGGGAATTCAAGGCAATCGAGCAGCGATAATGGCAGCTAATGCACGGCGGTTTGCGCTATTCGACATGCGCGGGCCGCAGACCCGTGTACCATTTCGCTTTTTCCAATCTTCAAGAATAGCCCGTGACTACGCAACAAATCCCTACCGCACCCCGTAAATCCCTCACGCTGCTGCAATTGCTGGGCCTCATCGGCGCCGCCGGCCTGATCGCCGCGATCGTGCTGAACCAGCTCGTCTGATCTCCGCGAGAAGCCTCTGGCGCAACGCTGCGTCCCATGCCGGCACGCCCTCAGGGAGTTTCCTTGCGGGGCGCGTTGCCGGCTTCATCGATATTCCGATTTGCCATGTACAAGAAGGGCGTAGCCGTAGAAATCCAGTTTTCCTCTGAACGGCTCAACGACGGCGCGGGCGATCCCTACTGGATCGATCTGACGCACGCCGAAGCGCAGCGGCTGCTGGAGAGCCTGCAGGCGCGTCTCGCGCAGACCGGCGTCGGCACAGTCGCGCCGTTAGTGGTTAGCCTCGATGAAACGCCTGCGTTGCATGCGGCTGATGCGCAGAGCGCGGCCGTGAATCCCGGCGCGTCGGCGGATGACTTCAAGCAATGGGTCTGCGTGATCTGCGGCTGGGTCTACGACGAAGCCGCAGGTTTGCCGGAAGAAGGCATCGCCGCGGGCACACGCTGGGCGGACGTGCCGGCGGACTGGCGCTGCCCGCTTTGCGACGTGGGCAAGGAAGATTTCGCGCTGGTCGAGTTTTAAGCCCGACCAACGGACAACGCTCAACGGATTGCGTGAAACTCCTGCGGCCTAACCCGCTCCTTCCGGAAAGTCCGCGCCCACCGTGGTGGCTTCCCAGGCATCGAAATCGCCGCGCATGAAGTCCAGCTTCTTGCGCGCCAGTTCAAGCGCCGTCTTGCCGAGCAGCAAGCGCAGCGGCGGTGTGTCCGACAGTGCGGCGTCGATAATGGCCTGCGCCGCGCGCACTGGGTCGCCCGCCTGCTTGCCGCTGCGCGCTTCGGTCTGCTTGCGGCGCTCGCCGGCGGTGGCCGCGTAGTCGTCGATTACCGTGGCCGATTGTTTGATCGACGGGCCCGCCCAGTTCGTGCGGAACGGCCCCGGCTCGACGATCAGCACGTCGATGCCGAGCGGTTTCACTTCCGTCGCCAGCGATTCGGATAGACCCTCCACCGCGTATTTGGTGGCGTGGTAATAGCCGGTCGCCGCAAAACTCGCAATGCCGCCGATCGACGACACGTTGACGATCAAACCGCTACGCTGCTCGCGCATGATCGGCAAGACCGCCTTCGTGATATCGACGAGGCCGAACACGTTGGTTTCGAACATGGCGCGGACTTCGTCGTCTTCGCCTTCCTCGATCGCCGCCAGATAGCCATAACCCGCGTTGTTGACGAGCGCGTCGATGCGGCCGAAACGCTGCTTCGCTTGCGTCACCACGTCGTCGATCTGCTTGCGGTTCGTCACATCGAGTGGCAGAACCAGTGCGCGGTCGCCGTGGGCTTCGGCAATATCTTTCACTTTCGACGGATCGCGTGCGGTGACCACCGCGCGCCACCCGCGCTCAAGCACCAGCTTCGCCAATTCGCGGCCAAAGCCGGTGGAACATCCTGTGATCAGCCAGACGGGATTGTCTCGATTCATCATTTGGGAAACTCCTGTTGATGGTCTACGACATGTGAAATCTCATGCGACACGAAGGCGCTGTGCGCCGCTCGTGTTCGCAATCGGTGTGCTGCTGTGCTTAGCTTGAAGCGTGCCCGGACTTTTTCGGTGGTGGATGCGGCTGTTGTTCGCGCGCGTTGATTTGCGAACCGAAACCGTTATTGCTGCTTGCGTCCGGTGTGGACTTTCAATTGTAGCCGCAGCGCGGCGGCTTCGCTTTGCAGCGCTCCAACGAACTCCCTAGCCAGCGGGTGACCTGGACGGTGCTCGGGCTGAATCACACTCACGCGAAACGGCAACGACACGGCAAGCGGCCGGATATGCAGATGGCGTCCCGCGAAATCGAGGGCTGTCAGCGGATTGACAATCGCGAGGCCAAGCCCTTGCCGAACGAAGGTGCACACGGACACCGCGGTAGGCGTCTCGACGATCTGGCGGCGCGCGATTCCCGCTTGCGCGAAGGTCTCGTCGATCTGAATCCGGTATGGATCGTTCGACGACAGGCTGATGAACGGCTGATTGGCGAAATCCTTCAAGGCGATCACCCGCTTGCCGAGCAACGGATGCCCGTCGGGCAGCACGCACACTTCATCGACTTCGAGCAAGGGCGTCAGGCGCGTGCCGGCCGGCGGCGCGCCATGCTCGGTCAGGCCGAGGTCGTAACGCTGGGCGCTCAGCCATTCCTCGAGAAACGGCGACTCCTGCGCCGCGATCGACAGACTCGCGCCAGGTTGCGCGTCGTGAAAGCGCTTCGCCGCGCCCGGCAAGATCGAATGCGAAAACGCGGGCAACGCGATGACCGAAAGCTGGCCACCCTGGAATTCTCGCAAGCTCGCGGCGGTGGACGCCACGCGTTCGAGCCCGACATACGCACGCTTGATCTCGTCGAACAAGGCGAGCGCGGACAGCGTGGGACGCAGCCGGCCGTTTGTGCGTTCGAACAGCGCAAAGCCGATGCTCTGCTCCATGCGCGCCAGTTCGCGGCTCACCGTGGGCTGCGAGGTGAACAGCATTTCGGCCGCTTTGGTGACGCTGCCCGCAGTCATCAGCGCGCGGAAGACTTCGATATGCCGATGTGTGAGCGCCATGATTGCGTATATCGGAAGTGAATGGGTATGTGAAGAATTGGTATTTTACTGAATGGCGTGTTTTCAGCATCATCTCGCTCATACCAATGCTTCGACATGAAGAGAGACGCAAACCGTGACGCCATTCAATCCGCAACAACTCGTCGAACTCGCCCACGAGCACGGCACGCCGCTGTGGGTCTACGACGCTGACGCAATTCGCACGCGTATTGCCGAATTGCGCAGCTTCGATGTGATCCGCTATGCGCAGAAGGCGTGTTCGAATCTGCATATCCTCAAACTGATGCGCGAGGAAGGGGCCACGGTCGACGCGGTTTCGCTGGGCGAAATCCAACGCAGTCTCGCGGCGGGCTTCACGCCGGATGGCGATCCCGAAGGCGTCGTGTTTACCGCCGATCTGCTCGATCACGCGACGCTTGCCACCGTGATCGAGCACCGCATCACGGTCAACGCGGGCTCGCTCGATATGCTCGAACGGATAGGACGGCATGCGCCCGAAGGTCATCGCGTGTGGCTGCGGATCAATCCGGGTTTCGGTCATGGACATAGCAACAAGACCAACACGGGCGGCGAGCATAGCAAGCACGGCATCTGGCTCGACGATGTGCCGCAAGCGGTCGAGCTGGTCCGGCGTTATCGGCTGAAGCTGGTCGGGTTGCACATGCATATCGGTTCGGGCGTCGACTATGGACATCTGTCGCGTGTCTGCGAGGCGATGGTCGAAGCCGTGCGGGGGCTGGGCCACGATATCGAAGCGATCTCCGCGGGAGGTGGCTTGTCGGTGCCGTATCGCCAAGGCGAGCCCGTTATCGATGTCGCGCATTACTTCCGGCTCTGGGACGCGGCGCGTCGGCAGGTCGAAGCGCATGTCGGGCATCGCGTGAGGCTGGAAATCGAGCCGGGGCGCTTTCTGGTTGCACAATCGGGCGTGCTCATCGCGGAAGTTCACGCGTTGAATCGACGCCCCGCGCAGCAGTTTGCTTTGGTCGATGCCGGATTCAACGACCTCGTGCGGCCGTCTTTTTACGGCAGTCATCATGAGATGACGGTGTTGAAGCACGACGGCGCACCGAGCGAAGCGCCGGTCGATTCGTTCGCGGTGGCTGGGCCGCTCTGCGAAGCCGGCGATGTCTTCACGCAAGCCGAAGGCGGCGTCATTACGAACCGCTCGATACACACGCCCGAAGTGGGCGACTTCATCGTGTTTCACGATGCAGGCGCATATGGCGCGTCGATGTCCTCGAACTACAACAGCCGGCCGCTTGCGCCGGAGGTATTGCTGGAGCATGGCAAGCCGCGACTGATCCGCCGGCGTCAGACTATCGACGAATTGCTCGCGCTCGAACAAACGGCAGCCTGATTTCAGCGCCGCTTCAACGCGCCCGCACCGTGCGCGTATACGAAGCGATCATTGTCGCGAGTTCCTGCGCGGCGGGCGTGAGCGGAATGGCCGCGCGCTGCAGCAGGCAAACGTTCTGTTCGACCGCGCGCTCGCGCACCGGGATAGCAGTGAGCGTGCTTGCAAACGGCCCGCGCTTCACCACGATCGACGCTTCGAGCGACAGGCAATCTGTCGCGCTCACCAGGTGCAGCGTTTCGTACAGGCCTTCCACTGTCGCGACGATTTTCGGCGGCGGCAAGCCGTGGCTTTCGAACAGATGGTTTAGGCGACTGATTTGCGGATCGTCCGTGAGATTCGGCGAGCGCGTGGCGACCCACGTGCAATCGACCAGGTCGGCCAGCGAGGTCGCCCCGGCCTTCGGATGCCCTTGACGGCAGACGATCACCGGATCGGACGGATATAGCGGCATGACAGAGAGGTCCGCCGTATCCGTATGCTTCGACACCAAGGCAACCGCGAAATCCAGCGTGCCTTCACGAATCCACGAAATCATCATGCGCGAAGTGCCGGTACGCAGATGCACCGCGACCCGCTCGAAGCGCGTGCGAAATTCCATCAGCACCGGCGCGAACGCGTCGATCAACGGTTCGGTCGTCATGCCGAACGTGACCTCGCCGACGTAGTCGCCGCGCAGTTGCTGCACTTCCTGCTCCGCGCGTTCGCATTCGCCGATGATCGCGCCCGCGCGCTGCAACAACCGTTGGCCGAGGGCCGTCAGCGCAATGCCGCGGTTCGTGCGGGTGAACAGGGTCGCGCCGAGCATCGATTCGAGATTCTGCAACTGCTGCGTGATACCGCTTTGCGCGATGCCGAGCGCCCGCGACGCCGCGCGGATGCTGCCGTGCTCGGCCACGGCGGTGAACGCGCGGAGTTGGGAGATCGTCAACGCCATGAGGGAATCGCCAGTTCAGTGATCGGTAAAAGTGATCATGATAGTCCGAATGAGACTTCTTTGAGGCGCAGACGCGGCATAGGATAGCTCGGTCGTCATCCGCTCACCCTTACTCCGTGCTCCCATGAAAATTTCGCTGATGATCTTGAGCGCCGCGCTGGCGTTCAATAGTGGCGCGTTCGCCGTCGAGCCCACTACGCTGCGCCTCGGTATCGACCCGAGCTACCCGCCGATGGACGCCAAGGCGCCCGACGGCAGCTTCAAAGGTTTCGACGTCGATCTCGGCAACGAAATCTGCAAGCGCATCCAGGCGCGCTGCCAGTGGGTCGAACTCGAATTCTCGGGGATGATTCCGGCGCTGCAGGCGCGCAAGATCGACGCGATCCTTTCGTCGATGGCAATCACGGAAAAGCGCGAGCAGCAGATCCTGTTTTCGTCGAAACTCTTCCAGTTCAAATCGCGGCTGATCGCGCGGCAAGGGTCAGCGCTCGCGGGCGGCACGAGTGCACTGGCCGGCAAGCAGATCGGCGTGCAATCGGGCACGCAGTTCGAGGGCTATGCACTGAAGAACTGGGCGCCGCTCGGCGCGCATGTGGTGGCGTACAAGAGTCAGGACGAGGTGTTCGCCGACTTGCAGAACGGGCGCCTGGACGGCGCATTGCTCGGCTCGGTGGAAGCGGATATCGGTTTCCTGCGCACGCCGGCGGGGAAGGGTTTTGCGTTTGTCGGCGAACCGCTTTCGATGGGCGATCGCGGCGTGGGCATCGGCTTGCGCAAGGATGAGACCGCGGTGCAGGCCTCCATTAACGCGGCCATCGCTTCGATGCTCAAGGACGGCACGTACGCTCAGATCGCCAAGAAGTACTTCGACTTCGATCCGTACGGCAATTGATTTCCGACTTCTCTTTACAGACTCCCGCTCATGAACAGGCAATCGATTCCGCTTCTCTCGCCAGCTATCGGCACGCACCGCGAACTGGTGTCGTTTCACTTTGGCCCGGCGAATAGCGGGCAGAAGATTTATATCCAGTCGTCGCTGCATGCCGATGAAACCCCTGCGATGTTGACGACCGTTCTGCTCAAACGTCGCTTGCTCGAACTGGAAAAGCAGGGCGCGCTGAGCGCGGAAATCGTGCTGGTGCCGGTGGCGAATCCGGTCGGGCTCGGGCAATACGTGCTCGGCCAGTTTCTCGGCCGTTTCGATCTGGGTAGTGGGAAAAATTTCAACCGTCACTTCCCGCAGTTTTCGAAATTGGTCGCGCGTGCCAAGGAAACCTTGGGTTCAGATGCAACCGAAAACGTGCGGCTGGTGCGGCAATTGATTGCCGACGAACTGGCCGATCAGAAACCATTGACCGAGTTCGAATCGCTGCAATTGGCGTTGCTGAAGCTCTCGTTCGATGCGGATGTGATTATCGATCTGCATTGTTCGCTCGAAGCGGCCATGCATCTCTACACCAGCGAGGCGGCGTGGCCGGAGTTCGAACCGTTGTCGCGCTATCTCGGCGCGCAGGCGTCGTTGCTTGCCACCAACTCAGGCGGCGAATCGTTCGATGAAACGCACAGCCTGTTGTGGTGGACATTGCAGCAGGAACTGCCGGCCGACAAGCCGGTGCCCCACGGTGCGATTGCCGTAACGGTGGAATGCCGCGGACAGCGTGACGTGTCCTACGAAGTCGCTCAGGAAGATGCGGACGCGCTTGTCGATTATCTTGCGTGGCGCAAGGCGATCAAGCGCGATGCCAGGCCTTTGCCGGAGCTGCGTTCGCCGGCCACGCCGCTCGCCGGTAGCGAGCAGTTCTATGCGCCTGTCAGCGGGATTCTGATTCATCGCGCGAAGATCGGCGACACGATTCGCGTCGGCCAGGCGCTGTTCGATATCGTCGATCCGCTCACCGACGAAACGACGACGATTGTCAGTAAGACGGAAGGCGTGTTTTACATGCGGCGCGCGATTCGCTTCGTGACGGCCGGCGCGCCGCTCGGACGTGTGACGGGCGCGCGCCCTTTCAGGACCGGGGTTTTGCTGGGGGCTTGACGTTTTTTATGCAGGCCGGCGCGCGAACCCTATCCGCCGTTTCGTGCAGGACGTCTCGCGTGACCACATAGCGGTACTGGGCTTCGATCAAGCATGCCTGTGTTGACCGAAGCCCGCTCACCGTCGAGCGCCCTTAATTCACCACCAACACCGGCGCCACCGCCGCCGGATCGCTAATGCTCGGCCGCCCATTCTCGACGTGACCCGCAACACGGCGCGAGAAGCTTGCATCGTCATTACTTGTCACCGTCAAGTCGTACCAGTGATGGCTCGACGCCAGCACCCACGCTTCTTCGATATGCGCGCCGGCCGGCACCAGCACCGGACGCGGGCGCGCGCCGTACGCGTTGTCCGTCACGAGCAGACGCGCAATCCCGCTGCCCTTGTTGCTGAACTTCAGGAACACGTTGCCGTTCGCGGCGTCGTATTGCACCTTCACTTCCGGCTCGGACGGTTTGTTCTTGCCATGGCCGGCGGCGATCTGCGCGTTCTGTGCCGTCGCCTGCTGCGTGTTGCCGGCGAACTTGCGCACGAAACCGTTCGGCCCGAACACTTCGAAGCTATACACGCCGTTGGTCATCGTGAGATCGAAAGTCTCGTTGATCGACTTGCCTGCTTCGACGGTGTAGCGCCACGGACCATCCGTGCGATTCGTCGCGTACATGTAGAAATGCGCGCCCTGATCGCCGGTGTTGCCGATCGCGATCTCGAACGTGTTCTTCTTGTCGTTGGCCTGGCCATTCACGTGCAACTCATACGGCAACGCGCGCGCGAAACGAATGCCGCTTTCCTGCGGATCGATGGTGCCCGGCGTCGCGGGGACAGTCGGCTTCGGCTGCGTTGCGCACTGGTTATCGGCGATGCTCTTGTAGTTGCTCGTGTCCGGCAGCGGCGGCACTTTCGAGTCCGGCGTGCGGAAGTCGAAGGCCGTGGTCAGGTCGCCGCACACCGCGCGGCGCCACGCCGTGATGTTCGGCTCATACACGCCGAAGCGCGCTTCGATGAAGCGAATCACCGACGTATGGTCGAACACCTGTGAGCAGACGAAACCGCCCTTGCTCCACGGCGACACGATCGTCATCGGCACGCGCGGTCCGAGGCCGTACGGCAGGCCGTCGGCGGTGTAGGTGCCGCCGCGCAGCGGATTCACCACGTTGTGAATTTCGCCTTCGGTGCTGACCGTCGATTTCCCTTGCGCGCCGGTCGTCGCCGGTTGCGGCGGCACGAGGTGATCGAAGAAGCCGTCGTTCTCGTCGTACATGATGAACAGCACGGTCTTGCTCCACACCTCCGGATTCGACGTCAACGCATCCAGGATCTGCGAGGTGTACTCCGCGCCGTATGCGGGCGTATAGCTCGGGTGTTCCGAGTACGCGGCCGGCGGGCACAACCACGACACCTGCGGCAGCTTGTTGGCCAGCACGTCAGCCTTCAGGTCGTCGATGGTGCGCACGGTTTGCGCGCGCTCATACAACGGCGAGCCCGGCTGCGCATTGATGAAGTTCGTGAAGTTCTGCAGGATGTTGGTGCCGTAGTTGCCGTTCAACGGATCGGCGCCAGTCAGCCCCTGCTGGTACACCTGCCACGAAATGCCCGCGGATTGCAGACGCTCCGGATAGGTGGTCCACGAGAGCAACTGATAATTCGGCGGACCGTCGCCGTCGACGAAATCGTTGTTGTCGAGCAGCGGACCACCCAGCGTGCCGCTCGGATCGACCATGCCGGTCATCAGATACGAGCGGTTCGGGTGCGTCGGTCCCGGCAGCGAGCAGAAGTACGCGTCGCAGATGGTGAACGCATCGGCCAGCGCGTAGTGGAACGGAATGTCGCTGCGCAGGTGATAGCCCATCGTCATGTCGGTCTTGTTGGCGGGCCACTGGTCGTAGCGGCCGCCGTCGATCGCGGCATGAGTCTTGTACCAGGAGTGATCCAGATCGCCGACGCATTGCGCACTGGTGGTCGCCGTGTTCAGATGGAACGGCAGCACCGGCTGGGTCGGATCTTCCTTCGACGGTTGATACCACACCGGCTTGCCGTTCGGCAGCGGAATCGGGAAACGGTCGTTGTAGCCACGCACGCCGCGCATGTGGCCGAAGTAGTGGTCGAACGAGCGGTTCTCCTGCATGAACACGACGATGTGCTCGACATCGCGGATCGTGCCGGTGCGCGAAAACGCGGGAACGGCGAGCGCATTGCGAATCGACTCGGGCAGCGCGGTCAGCGCGGCAGCAGCGCCGGCGGATGAAGCCACGGTCTGCAGGAAACGGCGACGGCTATTTGATGTCATCGGATATCACCTTCTGCGGGGAGGAAGAATAGCGCGCCACGCGCGCCGGTGGAATCGGGCTAGTTGCTGTTGGCGCTGTCGCCGGGCGCGTAATGCATGACCGGCGCGACTTGCTGGTTGTCCGCGGCGAGACTGGCTTGCATGTTCTGCGTGATCGGATCGGAGGCCGCTGCGGGGTCTGCTGCGAGCGGCGAAGATGCGTTGAGCATTGGCGTCGCGGGAGAGCCGGCCGCGTTCGGCATGGCGTCGTTGTTCGCAACGGCCGGCGTTGAAGAGGCTGCCGACGGCGCGGAATCATCCGCACCACAACCGCTCAACGCTAAAGTTGCAAGTGCAACCAAAGCGGCACTCGCGAGGCGTTGGTTTCTTCTCATGGCTGCATCCCGTTTCGTGAAAGCGGGTGCAGTCTCCAACCCTTTCAAGAAATAATTGTGAAACGTTTGCGAGTGGTAAAACTTGCGTCGATAAGTCGGTTTTTCGAAAGGAAGTGGAAAGTGATAAGTAGGAGAATGGTCACCGCGGCGCCTCATGCCTGACATTCAGGCGCACTAAAAGATGAATGGCTTTGCCTAACCGGTGAGTTCATGACACACATCGAACGACCTTTCGACATGACGCGTCTCGAAGACGAATGGCTGGAAGCGGATGGCTTTGGCGGATTCGCGTCAGGAACCGTGGGCACGCTGCGCACGCGCCGCTATCACGCGCTGCTGCTTACCGCGACGCGCGCGCCGGGCGGTCGCGTGGTGCTGGTGAACGGCATGGAGGCGTGGCTTGAAGCGAACAACGGCGCGCGTTATCCGTTGAGCATGCAGCGATACGTGCCGGACGTTGTCTATCCGGACCTGACCACGAGTCTTGTCTCGTTCGATACGAAGCCGTGGCCAACATGGCGCATTCAGATTGGTGCTAGTGCCGTATTGACCGCCGACGTGTTCGTCAGCAAAGCGACTCGCGAGACGGTTTTGCGTTGGCGGCTGGAGCAGGGTGCGGGAGCCGGTTCCGAAACGAACGCGCTCACGTTGAAGGTTAGGCCACTGCTCTCGGGCCGCGACTACCACGCGCTGCACCATGAGAATGCCGCGTTCAACTTCAACGCGCAGACAAGCGACGACCAGGCCAGCGTAAATTGGCAACCATACGGCGACTTGCCGGTGATCCACGCCGCGACCAACGGCGTCTACACGCACGCGCCCGACTGGTATTGCAACTTTTGCTACGTCCGCGAGCGGGAGCGCGGCCTCGACTTCAGCGAGGATCTCGCGACGCCCGGCGTGTTCAGCTTCAATTTCGCCGATGGTGAAGCGGCGATGATCCTCAGCGCGTCGGGCGCCACGAGCGATACGCAACCGGCGAGCGCCAAAGCGGCGGCCATCCATGCCACGGAACTCGCGCGCATCGAACAGCAACGCCGCGACGCGCTCGGCTCGCGGTTGCAACGCTCCGCCGACGCGTACGTCGTGACCCGCAACGAAGGCCGCACGATTCTCGCGGGTTTTCCGTGGTTCACCGACTGGGGCCGCGACACCTTCATTGCAATGCGCGGCCTGCTGATCGCCTCGGGTCGTCTCGACGACGCCGAAGCGATCCTGCTCGAATGGTCGGGCACGTTGTCGGAAGGCATGTTGCCGAACCGCTTTCCCGATTATGGCGACACACCGGAATACAACTCCGTCGACGCCTCGTTGTGGTTCATCGTCGCCGTGCACGACTATCTGGCCACGCGTCACGCGAGCGCTGCAACGCAGCAGCGTCTGCAACAGGCCTGCGAAGCCATCCTCACGGGTTACACGAATGGCACGCGCTTCAGCATCCAGGCATCCGCCGATGATGGCCTACTGGCCGCCGGCATACCCGGCGTACAACTCACGTGGATGGATGCGAAAGTCGGCGACTGGGTGGTCACGCCGCGCATCGGCAAACCGGTCGAAGTGCAAGCACTCTGGATCAACGCATTGCGCATTGCAGCAACATGGAATCCGCAATGGCAGCCGGCCGCCGACCGGGCGCTGCAGGCGTTTCATGAACGCTTTCTCGATCCGTCCACGCGAGCGCTGTTCGACAACGTGGACGTCGATCACGTAAAAGGCGCAATAGATCGGGCGATCCGGCCCAATCAGATCTTTGCTCTGGGCGGCCTGCCGTTTCCATTGCTCGACGGCGCGGTGGCGCGCGCGGTGCTCGATCAGGTCGAAGCGCAATTGCTCACGCCGCTGGGACTGAGGACGCTCGCGCCGTCCGATCCTGCCTATCGTGGACATTACGGCGGGTCTCCACTCGAGCGCGATGGCGCCTATCATCAAGGAACCGTGTGGCCGTGGCTGCTCGGTCCGTTCGTCGAAGCGTGGCTGCGAGTCAACGGCGGCGCGGCGGATGCCCGCATGCAGGCGAAAACGCGCTTTCTCGACCCGCTCTACGCGCATCTCGACCACGCCGGTCTCAACCATCTCTCTGAAATCGCCGACGGCGATGCGCCGCACGCACCCGCCGGCACGCCGTTTCAGGCGTGGTCGTTGGGCGAGTTGCTGCGCATTGAACACCTGCTTGCCGGGTTCGCGACCGCCGGCGCCTAAACCGCGCTACGATGTGTGTCCCACCGCCAAGCCGAATGCAAGGACGTAGTCATGCCACCGCTGCGCGCTGCCAATTTGCTCGCCACCATTGAAGGTTCACGGCTGCATTCGGCCGACTGTGCGCATTGGCAGCGCTGGGGCCCCTATCTCAGCGAGCGGCAATGGGGCACGGTGCGCGAGGATTACAGCCCGGACGGCACCGCCTGGGACTATTTTCCGCACGACCATGCGCGCAGCCGCGCCTATCGCTGGGGTGAGGACGGCATTGCCGGCTTCGGCGACGACACGCTAAGCTGGTGCGTTTCGCTAGCGCTATGGAATCGCAACGACGCGATCCTGAAAGAGCGCCTGTTCGGCGTCACGAATGCGCAGGGCAATCATGGCGAGGACGTGAAGGAGCTGTACTTCTACGTCGACGGCACGCCGACGCATTCGTACATGCGCATGCTCTACAAGTATCCGCACGCCGCCTATCCGTACGACGACCTCGTTCAGGAAAGCGCGCGCCGTGGCGGCGACATGCCGGAGTACGAAATTCTCGACACGGGCGTGTTCGACGATTCGCGCTACTTCGACGTGCAGGTGGAATACGCCAAACACGCGCCGGACGACGTCCTCATGCGCGTGACCATCGAGAATCGCGCGGATCAGGCGGCCTCGCTCGACGTGCTGCCGCAAATCTGGGCGCGCAATTCGTGGTCGTGGAAAGAAAACAAGGACAAGCCCTCGCTCGTCGCCGGCACGGACCATAACGGCGGGGCGCAGGTGGTCGGGCATCAGCATGGGCACGAGCCGATTGTCGTGACGGCATGGTCGAAAGACGCACCGCAGGTGACGTGGCTTTTTTGCGAGAACGACACCAACGTCAAGCGCCTCTTCAACATGGACGGCGCGGGGCCGTTCAAAGACGGCTTCAACGATTACCTGGTGCATGGCGACGAACAGGCGATCCGCCGCGACACCGGCACCAAGGCCGGCGCGCATGCCGCGATTGCACTCGAACCGTATGGACGCGCCGTGGTGTACATGCGCTGGCGCCCGCAGTCGAGTCCCGACGACGTGCAACTCGATGCCGATGCGATCTTCGCACGCCGCATCGCCGAGGCCGACGAATTCTATGGCGCGCTGCAACACGAGATCACTGACCCCGACGCGCGGCTCGTGCAGCGTCAGGCGCTTGCCGGCATGCTGTGGTCGAAGCAGTACTACCAGTACGACGTGCAGCGCTGGCTCGAAGGCGATCCGCTTCAGCCGACGCCGCCCGCCAGCCGCAAGCAGGGCCGCAACAAGGATTGGCGGCACCTGTGCAACGCGGACATTGTGTCGATGCCGGATAAGTGGGAATACCCGTGGTACGCGTCATGGGACTTGGCATTTCATGCGGCCGCATTCGCGCTGATCGACCCGGCGTTCGCGAAACGGCAACTGCTGTTGCTGGTGAAGGACCGCTATCAGCATCCGAACGGTCAGATTCCCGCTTATGAATGGGCGTTCGGCGACGCCAATCCGCCCGTGCATGCGTGGGCCGCGTGGCGCGTGTATGAAATCGACCGCGCGCTCACCGGCAAGGCGGATCGCGATTTTCTGGAACTTGTCTTTCATAAGCTGCTGCTGAATTTCTCGTGGTGGGTGAACCGCAAGGACGCCGACGGCCGCAATATTTTTCAGGGCGGATTTCTCGGGCTGGATAACGTCGGGATCTTCGATCGCTCATCGCCGTTGCCGACCGGCGGGCACATCGACCAGTCCGACGGTACGGCGTGGATGGCCGCGTACGCGCTCGACCTGATGCGTATCGCGCTCGAACTCGCCTACGCCAATCATGTTTTCGTCGACATCGGCGTGAAGTTCTTCGAGCATTTCCTGTATATCGCCGAGGCCGTGAGTTGCGACGACGGCTGCGAAACGGGCCTGTGGGACAGCGAAGACGAGTTCTTCTACGACAAGCTGCACCTGCCGGACGGCAGCAGCATTCCCATGCGGCTGCGCTCGATCGTGGGTCTGATTCCGCTATTCGCGGTGCACGTGCTCGAAGAGCGTCTGCACGGCGGCTTGCCGGGTCTGCGCGCACGTCTGGTCTGGTTCCTCGAACATCGCCCCGATCTGGCGAGGCTGGTCTCGCGCTGGAACGAGCCGGGCAAGGGCAATGCGCTGCTGCTCTCGCTGTTGCGCGGGCATCGCATGAAAGCGTTGTTGCGCCGCGCGCTGGACGAAAGCGAATTCCTTTCCGATCATGGCGTGCGGGCGCTGTCGCAATACCATCGCGATCATCCGTTCGTGTTCAATCACAACGGCGACAGTTTCACCGTGAAGTATTTGCCGGCCGAATCCGATACGCGCGTGTTCGGCGGCAATTCGAACTGGCGCGGTCCGATATGGATGCCGGTGAACTATCTGCTGATCGAGTCGCTATACGAATTTCACCGCTACTACGGCGAGGATTTCAAAGTCGAGTATCCGACCGGTTCGGGCGAGAAGTTCTCGCTGAGCCAGATTGCCGACGAACTGGCGCGCCGCTGCACTACGCTGTTCCTCAAGAACAAGGACGGCGAGCGTCCGGTCATGGGCGCTTATCCGCAATTGCAGGCCGACCCGCGCTCGCGTGACCTGATCCTGTTCCACGAGTATTTCCATGGCGATAACGGGCGCGGCGTGGGCGCTTCGCATCAGACCGGCTGGACCGGGCTGGTTGCGCTGCTGTTGCAGCCGCGCGCGATGAGCGCGTCGGGCAACGTGCCGCTGGCGGGCGAAACAGATCAGGCGCCGATCCCGACGTCACCTTCGGCGCAAGCCACCGCGCCGGCACGCCCGGCCGAACCGGCGCCGGCTGCCGAACCGGCGCACGCATCGGTGAAATAGTGCGCAGCGGCGGCGCGGGCGAGTGAGGTTACACCAGCCATACAACGTCGCAAGGTGAGCAGGTTGCATGGCCGTTTTTGAACTGTGTGGGTTCAAGCGTGGTCTTTCATGTACCACCACGTCCGTTCCATTGGTTTCCAAAAGTGAATCCCATGTCGACTACACCGAATACTCCAGCAGCCGAGCGTCCCGCCGCCAGTCAACCACCGAGCTGCAAGGTCAGCGCGAGCCCGCAGGAAGCGCCGGCCTCGCCGCCCGGCAAGCGGCCGGCGCCGCCGTGCACGCTGGTGATCTTCGGCGCCGGCGGCGACCTGACCAAGCGGCTGCTGATGCCGGCGCTGTACAACCTCGCGGTGGATGGCCTGCTCGACGATGGAATGAAAATCATCGGCGTGAATCACGGCGAGCGCGAGACGAGCGTGTGGCGCGAAGATCTGCACAAGTCGCTCGAACAGTTCGCCGCCGACAAGGCCAGCACCTTCCACGCCGGCAAGCTCGACGACAAGGCGTGGGACTGGGTCGCGCAACGCCTCGAATACATGGCCGGCGAATTCGAAACCGACGACACTTTCACGAAGCTCAAGCAACAGCTCGAACAGGCGCCGGGCGGCAACGTGATCTTCTATCTCGCGGTCAGCTCGCGCTTCTTCAAACCGATCGTCGAACATCTCGGCAAGGCGGGTCTGCTGAAAGAAGGCGAGGGCGGCGGCTTCCGTCGCATCGTGATCGAGAAACCGTTCGGCACCGATCTCGCTTCCGCAAAAGATCTGAACGCGCACATCCTGTCGTATGCAAAAGAAGATCAGGTGTATCGCATCGATCACTTTCTCGGTAAGGACACCGTGCAGAGCATTCTCGCGGTGCGCTTCGCCAACGCGCTGTTCGAACCGGTGTGGCGGCGCGAATATATCGACAGCGTGCAGATCACGGCGGCGGAAACCATCGGCGTGGAAGGGCGCGGCAAGTTCTACGAACAGACCGGCGCGTTCCGCGACATGCTGCCGAACCATCTGTTCCAGTTGCTCGGCATGGTCGCCATGGAACCGCCCAATTCGTTCGATGCCGAAGCCGTGCGCGACAAGAAGGCCGAAATCTTCGACGCGATCAAGCCGCTGACGCCGGACGACGTTGTGTTCGGTCAATACGAAAAGGGGCCGGCCGGTGTCGGCTATCGCGAGGAGCCGGATGTCGCGCCCGGCAGCACGACGGAAACCTATGCGGCGGCGCGCGTGTTCGTCGAGAACTGGCGCTGGGCCGGCGTGCCGTTCTATTTGCGCACCGGCAAACGGTTGGCCGCGCGTCGCACGGAAATCTCCGTGCAACTGAAGCCGGTGCCGTTCCGCCTGTTTCGCGACACGCCCGTCGACGCGCTCACGCCGAACGTGCTGACCTTGCGCATCGATCCGGCGCACGGCACGAGCTTCGACTTCAATGTGAAAACGCCGGGACCGGTCATGCAGATCGGTGCGGTGCAGTCGTCGTTCGACTACGGCGACTTCTTCGCGGAACGCGCCAACGTCGGTTATGAAACCTTGCTCTACGACTGCATGCTCGGCGACGAGACGCTGTTCCAGCGCGCCGACAGCATCGAAACGAGCTGGTGCGCGGTCGACGACGTGCTGCATCCAAAAACCGGCGGCGCGGTGCCGGTGCATGGCTATGCGGCCGGCAGCGAAGGCCCCGCGGAAGCCGACGCGCTATTGGCGCGCGACGGCCACGCATGGCGGCCGTTGAAACGGGATGCTGTGCAGAAGAAGTAATTCAACGACGAGTCGCACCAACACAATCGGGGGACACCGTGGTGACACGCAAGACGACACGCAAGACGGCGACGAAGACGCCGGGCAAGACGGCAAGCAGAGCGCCAACGAAGGCGGCGTTTAAACCGTCCGGTAAGGCGTCACGTAAACCGTCGAGTAAGCCATCCAGTAAGCCGAAAGCGACAATCAGCACCGAGCGGATACTGGCGATCGACGTCGGCGGCACGGGTTTGAAGGCCGCGATTATCGACGCGGACGGCAACATGAAAACTGAGCGCTTGCGGGTAGCGACGCCGCATCCGTGCACGCCGGATCAACTCGTGGACGCGCTGGCGAAGCTGGTTGCGCCGCTCGTCGAACAGGAACCGCCGACGCTGATGTCGATCGGCTTTCCCGGCGTGGTGCGCAACAACCGCATTCTGACGGCGCCGCACTTCGGCGTGGAAGGCTGGCACGACATCCCGCTCGCCGACTCGCTGGCGCAACGTTTGGGCGGCCTGCCGGTGCGCATGATCAACGACGCCGAGATGCAGGGCTTCGCCGCGATCGAAGGCCATGGCCTCGAATTCGTGCTGACGCTCGGCACTGGCGCGGGCACGGCAATGTTCCGCGACGGCGAGTTGATGCCGCATCTGGAACTCGCCCATCATCCGGTTAGCAAGAAGGGCGTGGCGTACGACGAATACATCGGCGACGCGGCGCGTGAAAAAGCCGGGAATAAACGCTGGAACCGGCGCGTTGAGAAGGTAATCGGAATTCTGAGTACGCTCGTGAACTACGACAAGCTGTGGATCGGCGGCGGCAATGCGGCACGCCTTTCGTTCGATCTGCCGCCGAACGTGGCCACCGTTTCGAACGATGCGGGCATCGAAGGCGGCGCGCGTTTATGGCATCCGAGATCCGTGCGCGAGACGCGGCAACTGCCGGAAGCGAATGAGCGGACGGGCCGCTTCAAGTGATGTTGGACTGTCGTTGAAACCTGGCTGGAGTCGGAAATGATGATTGGCAGCAATCGCTTACGCGTCGTACGACGCCTGTTACCGGTCGGCGTGTCGGCCGCGTTGGCGCTTGCCGCAGTGCATGTCCGCGCGGCGGAAGTCTTCGTGGTGTCGTCGCCGGGAACGGCCGACGGCGGCACGCTGGATTCGAGCCACGCGGCGAGCGCGAACAACTGCGGTGGCGGTAATGTATCGCCGGCTCTGCAATGGCGGCATGCGCCTGCCGGCACGAAGAGTTATGCCCTAACACTCTTCGACCCGGACGGCGCGAAGGGTTTGGGCGTTGTGCACTGGGTGCTATATGGCGTAGCACCCTCGACGACCTCGCTCGGGGCCGGCGGCAGCCAGCCGCCCGGCAGCGTCTCCGGTGCGAATCAGACCGGAGGCATGGGGTATCACGGCCCATGTCCCCCGGTTGGGGACAATCCGCATCACTACGTCGCGCAAGTCTATGCGCTCGATCTGCCGCCGGATGCGCTGCCGCCCGGTTTGACGAGGGATGCGTTGCTTGCCGCAATCAAGGATCACGTGATTGCGGCGACCAGCACGGTGCTGCGTTACGGGCGATGAACGCAGCGGCCTTCGGCCGCCGCGCATACGCTTACCGCGCCGCGTCACCCCAGCGATATTCCAGGCTCGCTTCGTCGAGCTGTGTCTTGATCTGCTCATCGAGCACGAGTTCGGACGCCGCGAGCGTGTCGCTCAATTGCTCGGCGCGGCTCGCGCCGATGATCGCCGACGTGACGAGCGGATTCGCCAGCACCCAGGCAAGCGAAACCCGCGTCAACGATTCGCCGGTCGGCGCAACGATCGCTTTCAATTGCTCGATCGTCTCGAACTCGCGTTTGTGCCAGTACCGCTGCTGATACATCGCACCGGCCTTGCCGACAGTTTCGGTGAAGCGGCCGGACGCGGGCGCCGCATCCAGTTGATGCTTGCCCGTCAGCAGGCCGCCCGCGAGCGGGTTGTACGGCATCACCGCCAATTGCTCTTCGGCAGCGAGCGGCAGCAGCTCGCGCTCGATCTGGCGGAACAGCAGGTTATAGCGAGGCTGCACGGAGACGAAGCGCGCCGCGCGCAGCACATCGGCGCGGCCCAACGCGCGCGCCAGCCGATACGCGAGAAAGTTCGATACGCCGATATAGCGCGCCTTGCCTGAGCGAACGATCACATCGAGCGCCTCCAGCGTTTCGTCCAGCGGCGTATTCGCGTCGTCGGAATGGAGTTGGTAGAGGTCCACGTAATCCGTGCCGAGGCGTTGCAACGAGGCGTCGATTGCATTCAGCAGATGTTTGCGCGACGCGCCTTGATCCCATGCCGACGGCCCCATCTTGCCCACTGCTTTCGTCGCCAGAATGAAGCGCTCGCGTTTGCCCTTCAGCCAGCGCCCCACGATCTCCTCCGTGCGGCCGGCAAGGTTCTCCGTGCCGCCGAGCGGATACACGTCGGCCGTGTCGATAAAGTTCACGCCGGCATCCGCCGCCGTGTCGAGAATGCGATGCGACACGTCTTCTTCGGTCTGCAGCCCAAAGGTCATCGTGCCGAGGCACAGGCGGGATACGGTCAGGCCGGTGCGGCCGAACTTGCGGTATTGCATGATCAACTCCGGGGATGAACGAAACAGTTCGATAGGCAGTGTTGCAAAAAGGATAAACGGAGTCGGCATTGGGCGTCGGCCCCAATCACGGTTGATTGTTATTTATTTGAAAGCTTTCTGCTGACGTCTTTTTTACTTCCGACGCCGAAAGTCTTTCCTTTCAATGATCTTGATATTACAAACACGTAATGAACCGGCATGCGGACAGGGCTAAAAATTACAAATAGCCTTCATCCGTAAAAAACAGAAACAATTCTGCTACTAGGGGTAAGCGACCGCGCGATTGATGCGATTTTATGTGTGTGGAATGATATCGATTCTCATTTAACCAATAGCCAGCCATCCCCGACGTCGGTGCTCTGCACACGAGAACGGCAGCCAGCCAATTGCGACTTTGCCGTCGATTCCATCTCAGCCATGCGAATCCGGCAAACGCATCTCCGACGGGAATTCCCATGTTCAACCACACGCCGCTCGCGACAGCGTTAGCGTTAGCTTTTGCCGTTCCATTTGCGACTCCGGCGGTCGCGCAGACTGCTCCGCAAACCACCTCGCAGCCGGCGGCCGCGAATGCTAGTGCGACGACAACGACGACCGTCGCAGCCGACACCGGCAGCTTGCCGACCATCGGCGTCGCGGCACAAGCTGAACAGCAGGACTTCCAGGCGGGGCGCGCGACGGTCGGTGCAAAGACGCCCACGGCGCTGCGCGACATTCCGCAGACCGTCACCGTCATCAACAAGGCCGTGCTGCAATCGCAAGGCGCCACTTCGTTCCAGGACGCGCTGCGCAATGCGCCGGGCGTAACGATCGGCGCGGCTGAAGGCGGCCAGATCGGTAACAACATCAACCTGCGCGGCTTCACTGCGCAGAACGACATCTACCTCGACGGCTTCCGCGATCGCAACCAGTACTATCGCGACACCTTCGACCTCGAAGAACTCGAAGTGCTGTACGGTCCGTCGTCGATGCTGTTCGGTCGCGGATCGACGGGCGGCGTGATCAACCAGGTCAGCAAAAAAGCGAACCTGCATGACTCGGCGGAAGTCACGGGCATGATCGGCACCGACGCGAAATATCGCAGCACCGTCGACGTGAACCATAAGCTGACGGATACCTCGGCGATTCGCCTGAACGCCTTCGGCCAAAGCCTCGGCTCGACGCGCGATGCGATGAAGAACAAGGACTACGGTATCGCGCCGGAAGTGCGTTTCGGCATAGGCACGCCGACCGAAGTGACGATCTCCGCGCTGATCCAGCACAACTACGACATGCCGGACTACGGCGTGCAGGCGTTGAACGGCCGCCCGTCGCCGGTCCCAAAGAACACGTTCTACGGCTTGACCACTGACCGCACGATTCAGGACGTGCAAACGGTCACCGCCGCGGTCAAGCACAAGTTCTCGGACAACCTGATCCTGACGAACCAGACGCAGTTCTCGCACTCGATGACCGATGCGCGCGAAACCGCGCCGCAAGCGGTGTTGACGGGACCGCTCGCCACCAGCCCCGCGTTGAGCAACGGCAACTTCACGACACTCTCGCCGTCGCAACTGTTCATCAAGTTGCAGAGCCATGACCGTGTGATCGAGAACCACTCGCTCTACAACGACACCATGCTCCAGTACAAGTTCGTTACCGGCCCGATCAAGCACGACCTGATCGCCGGTGTCGACCTCGGCCATGACAGCTATTCGAACCAGGCGTACACCCGCAACAACTTGCCGGTCGTGACGATGGTGAACCCGGCGTATCTGTCCAACCCCGCCGGTGTGACCACCACGGTCGGCAACCACGCCGATTCGGGCTCGAACGAAATTGGCGCGTACGTGAACGACACCGTGTCGATCGGCCAGCAGTGGAAGGTGATTGGCGGTTTGCGTTGGGATCGCTTCCAGGCGCAGATCCACAACACGATCAGCCTGCCGGGCTATGCGACGCAGACCAACTTCTTCACCAGCGTACGCGCCGGGGTAATTTATCAGCCGACCGACTGGCAGTCGTACTACGTGTCGTACGGCACGTCGTTCAATCCGTCGCTCGAAGCACTGACGGTGACCAACCTCACGCAGAACCTCGCGCCTGAGTCGACCAAGTCGTACGAAGTCGGCGGCAAATGGGATCTCCTCGGCGGCAATCTCTCGGTGACGTCGTCATTCTTTCGCGAAGAAAAGACCAACGCGCGCACGCAAGTCTCGCCGACCGAATACGAGCTCGACGGCGACATTCGCGTCGACGGATTCCAGGCCGGCGTGACGGGCCACATTACCGACAAGTGGCAGGTGTTCGGCGGCTACACCTACATGGACGCCATCATCCTGAAGGCGCGCGACGGTACGCAAGGGCACGTGCCGGCCAACACGCCGCGCAACACGCTGACCTTCTGGACCACTTACGCGATCACGCCGCACTGGGAAATCGGCGGCGGTCCGACGTATATGTCGCCGCGCTATGCGTCGAATACCAACTACGTGCAAGTGCCGGGCTACACGCGCTGGGATGCGACCGCTGCGTACCACGCGAAGAAATACGACGTGCGCCTGAACCTGCTGAACATGACCAACAAGTACTACTACGACGCGCTGATTCAGTCCGACGGCGGCCGGTCCGTGCCGGGTATCGGACGCACGTTGCTGGCGACGTTCGACTACCGCTTTTGATACGCGTTGAACCGATGCGTTAGGCTTGCCTTTCTCGAAGACGGCAAGCCGACGCAAAAAGGAAACACCATGTTGCTGCACATACCGAACGTACTGAACGCCGAGCAGTTGCGGCTCGTGCGCGAGCGGCTCGATCAGGCCGGCGACGCCTGGGTGGACGGCCGCGCGACCGCTGGTTATCAGGGCGCGCCGGTCAAGCGTAATCAGCAGATCGCCGAACACACGCCGATTGCGCGTGAACTCGGCGACATGATTCTCGCGTCGATCGAACGCAACCCGTTGTTCATCAGCGCGGTGTTGCCGAATCAGGTGTATCCGCCGTTGTTCAATCGTTATGAAGGCGGCATGCAGTTCGGCAGTCACGTCGATGGAGCCGTGCGCGTGCTGCCCAACGGTGTGAAGCTGCGCACCGACGTCTCCGTGACGCTGTTCATTTCGGACCCCGCCGACTACGACGGCGGCGAACTCGTGATCGAAGACACGTACGGAGTGCAGCAGGTCAAACTGCCGGCCGGCGACATGATCGTCTATCCGGCGACGAGTTTGCATCAGGTCACGCCGGTCACGCGCGGCGCGCGGATCGCTAGTTTCTTCTGGGTGCAAAGCCTCGTGCGCAGCGATACGCAGCGCGCAATGCTGTTCGACATGGACACAGCGATTCAACGGCTGAACGCCAGTAACGCCGACGATACTGCGCGCCGCAGCCTCGTCGGCATCTATCACAATCTGTTGCGGACATGGAGTGAAACGTGAGCGTACCCGAGGCAATCGACATTCAATCGCCCGCGGGCATCGACCGGACGACGCGCGAGCCGCAGCGGCTGGACAATGACGAATTGAAAGCGCGGCAGCAGCGTTCGCGCCGCGCCACCTTCGTCAAATGGCTGCGCAAGGTGCATGGCTGGATCGGCTTGTGGGGCGCGGCGCTGGGTTTGCTGTTCGGCACCACGGGGTTCCTGCTGAACCACCGCGGCGGGCCGCTCAAAGTGTCGACCGGCGAGCCGCAAGTAGCGATGCTGCAAGTGCCGTTGCCGCAACCCGCGCCGGAAACGCCGCGTGAGCTGGGCAAGTGGCTCAAGCACGAACTGAAACTGGCGGGCACGCCTGGGCGCGTGCAGAAAGAGCCGGCTCATCCGGTGGCATGGGGCGAGCGTAGCGTCGTCCAGCCGGAGCATTGGCAACTCAACTTCGCGTCGCCGCATGAGAACACCTCCGCCGAGTACTGGGTGGGTAACGGCTATGTGACGGTCAAGCGCAGCGAGAACACATTTCTCGCCATGCTGACGAACCTGCACAAGGGCGTGGGTTTGAGCGTCGGCTGGGTGCTGCTGATCGACACGCTCGCAGGCAGCATCATCTTGCTGTCGCTCACCGGCGTTCTGCTGTGGACGGAGTTGAACAAACGCAAGACCATCGGCGCGGTGTTGGTGCTGGGCTCGATCGTCGCCGCGGTGTGTGTGGGCCTGCTGTAAAGACACTGCAAGCCCGCAGTGATCGAAGAAACCCGGTCGCACGGCGAAGGAATGGCGATCGGGAAAATTGCCTCTCCGCACACATTGCGTCAAGGTACGTTTTACCTGCATTTCGGTTCCATTTCGCGGCGTACCTTCGTCGCCGCCCAATCCTCCGCATAACGCTCAGTTCCGCGCCGCGAAAAGCCCGCTGCTTGCGGTTTCGGCGCGTTGTCTTACCTTCCTCCGGCACACCGCTACGTGCGAGAATCGCGCTACATCAATTGCGTGGTGATCGTTAGCCATCCGTCGTATCGGGCACCGCTTTTGCAACAGCGGCCCGCACGAATACGACCCGCCGTGTCGAGGAGATCGCGTTGAAACAGCCGGACCGCTTCATGTCGGACGCACCGCCCGCCGGCGTCGCCGCGCCGTCCTTTCTTGCCGGAGGCGGCGAGCTGGGGGCGCTGATCCGCGCCTACGACTGGACGCAGACAGCACTCGGCGCACCCGATACCTGGCCACAAGGCTTGAAGATCGCGATCCGCATCATGCTCACGTCGCGTCAGCCGATCTGGATCGGCTGGGGCGACGAGCTGCTCTATTTTTACAACGATCCGTACAAGTCGATCATCGGCGGGAAGCATCCGGTCGCCCTCGGTCAACCGACCCGCGTCGTGTGGCGGGAAATCTGGTCCGACATCGAGCCGCTTCTCGATACGGCGCTGGCGGGCGCCGAGGGTACTTTCGTCGAACAGAAGCTGCTCATCATGGAGCGCAACGGCTTTCCGGAGGAGACGTATTACACCTTCTCGTACAGCCCGATTCCCGCCGAGGATGGCGAACCGGGCGGCATCATCTGCGCCAATAGCGACGACACGGCACAGGTGGTCGGCGAACGGCAACTGGCGCTGCTGAAGGAGCTGGCGGCGGCCAGCCCGGACGGCCGCGATTGGCGCGAAGCATGCGAACTCAGCGCGCGCGCGTTGCGAGCGAATCCGCAAGACCTGCCCTTCGCCTTGCTCTATGCAGCCGAACCCGGCAGCGACACGGTCACGCTGGTCGGCTCGTGCGGCATCGAACCGGGCCATCCAGCGGCGCCGCAGACAATGCGCGTCGGAGAATCACTCTGGCCGATCGCCGACGTCCTCCGGATCCAGGCGCCGCAGACCGTGCGCGACTTGACGCAGCGTTTCGGCACCGCGTTGCCGAGTGGTCCGTGGCATCTCGCGCCGGAGCAGGCGGTCATCCTGCCGGTGTCGGCCGGCGGCGAGTCGACGCAAACAGTCCTGCTGATTGCCGGCCTGAATCCTTGCCGTCTTGTCGACGACGCTTACCGCAGCTTTCTGAACCTGGTCGCCGGCCAGATCGGCGCGGCGATCGGCTACGCGCAGGCGTATGAAGAAGAGCGGCGGCGCGCGGAAGCGCTGGCCGAAGTCGACCGCGCGAAGACCACGTTCTTCTCCAACATCAGCCACGAATTCCGCACGCCGTTGACGCTGATGCTCGGCCCGCTCGAAGAACTGCTCGCCAGGCCGCAGCCGGGCGCGAGCGGTGATAACGCGCAGACACGCAGCGATATCGACGACCGCGCGCTGATCGAGATCACGCATCGCAACGGTTTGCGCCTGCTGAAGCTCGTCAACGCGTTGCTGGACTTCTCGCGGATCGAGGCGGGCCGCATCGAGATTCACACGCAGCCCACCGACATCGCCTCCTTTACGGCCGAGCTTGCGTCGCTGTTCCAGTCCGCGATCGAGGCGGCCGGCCTGCGCCTCGAAGTCGACGTTCCGGCTACGCCCGTGATCGTGCAGATCGACCGCGAGATGTGGGAAAAAGTCGTGGTGAACCTGCTGTCGAACGCGTACAAGTTCACGTTCTTCGGCACGATCCGCGTCGCGGTTCGCACTGACGAAGGCGGCGGCGTCGAGGTCAGCGTCACGGATAGCGGCATCGGCGTCGCGGAAGAAGAAATGCCGCGTCTTTTCGAGCGCTTTCATCGCGTGGCGGGCGCACCGGGCCGCTCTGTGGAAGGCAGCGGCATCGGGCTCGCAATGGTGCAGGAACTGGTGAAGCTGCACGGCGGCACGGTGCGGGTGGACAGTGTGCTCGGCGAAGGTGCGTGCTTTACCGTTTCGCTGCCGCGCGGCGCCGTGCTGTCCCAAGCCGAGGACGAAGCCGTGCATGCGTCCATGAGCAGGCACGCACGCATGTATGTCGATGCCGCGTTGCGCTGGAGTCCGGAAAACGAAATACTCGATGCCCCGTCGACCGGCGCCTCGCCGGCCAGCGAGGCGTCGGAGGCAGCGCCGGCCGCCGCCGCGCGGCTGCTGGTCGTCGACGACAATGCGGATCTGCGCGAGTACATGAGCCGCATCTTGCGGGCGGCGGGCCACAACGTGCGGCTCGCCACCGACGGTCAGGCGGCGCTCGAAGCCGCGCGCGCCGAACCGCCCGATC
Source organism: Paraburkholderia sp. BL17N1 (assembly GCF_003634175.1). Taxonomy (NCBI): domain Bacteria; kingdom Pseudomonadati; phylum Pseudomonadota; class Betaproteobacteria; order Burkholderiales; family Burkholderiaceae; genus Paraburkholderia; species Paraburkholderia sp. BL17N1. The sequence goes on along the minus strand of NZ_RBIW01000002.1, from coordinate 1,311,889 downwards.
TCGTGCTCTCCGACGTGATGATGCCGCGGCTGGACGGCTTCGGCCTGCTGCGCGCACTGCGCGCCGATCCGGATTTGCGCGACACGCCGGTGCTGATGCTGTCGGCCCGCGCGGGTGAGGAAGCGCGCGTCGACGGTATCGAGCATGGCGCCGACGACTATCTGACCAAGCCCTTTTCCGCGCGCGAACTGCTGGCCCGCGTGTCGGGCAACCTGCAACTCGCGCGCTTGCGTCGCGAGACCGAAATGAAGCTGCGCGAGGAATCGCGCACGCTGGAGATTCTCAATCGTGTCGGCTCGACGGTCGCGGCCGAACTCGACCTGAGCCGCGCGGTGCAGATCGTCACCGACGCGGCCACCGAACTGACCGGCGCCGCGTTCGGCTCGTTCTTCTACAACGTGCTCGACCAGGAGGGCGGCAGTTACACGCTCTACACGCTGTCCGGCGTGCCGAAGGGGGCGTTCGAGCAGTTTCCCATGCCGCGCAACACGGCGGTGTTCGCGCCCACGTTTCAGGGCGAAGGCATCGTCCGCGTCGACGACATCACGCAGGATCCGCGCTATGGCCACAACGCGCCGCATCGCGGCATGCCGGAGGGTCATCTGAAGGTGCGCAGCTATCTGGCCGCGCCGGTGCAGTCGCGCAGCGGTACGGTAGTCGGCGGCCTGTTCTTCGGCCACCCGGAGCCCGGCGTGTTCACTGAGCGTGCCGAGCGGATCGTGGCCGGCATCGCCGCGCAGGCGGCGATTGCCATCGACAACGCGCGCTTGTATCAGGCGGCGCAAATCGAAATCGCCGAGCGCACCAAGGCGCAAAGCGCGTTGCGCGATCTGAACGAAACGCTGGAGCGCCGCGTGATCGAAACGGTGGCGGACCGTGATCGTTTATGGGAGTTGAGCGAGGATCTGCTGGTGGTCGCCGACATCGAAGGCGGCCTGCAGCGTGTGAGTCCATCGTGGAGCACGGCGCTCGGTCACGACATGCACTGGCTGATGTCGCGTTCCTATGTCGATCTGGTTCACCCGGACGATGTCGAGACTGTCCGCACGCATCTTGCTGAACTGCGTAGAACGGGCGTGCCGGTGCGCTACGAAAACCGCTTCAGGCGGATCGACGGCACATGGCGTTGGGTCGCGTGGACGCTCGCGCTCGATCCGGACACCGCGCGCATTCACGGCGTGGGCCGCGACGTCACCGCCGACAAGGAAACCACCGAAGCGCTGCGGCACGCCGAAGAAGCGCTGCGCATGGCGCAAAAGATGGAAGCGATCGGCAAGCTCACGGGCGGCGTCGCGCACGACTTCAACAACCTGCTGCAAGTGATCGGCGGCAATCTGCAACTGCTGGCGAAAGACGTCGCCGGTTCGGAGAAGCCCGAGCAGCGCGTGCGCAATGCACTGGCGGGCGTCGCGCGCGGTGCGAACCTCGCCTCGCAACTGCTCGCGTTTGGGCGGCGTCAGCCGCTCGCGCCGAAGGTCGTCAATCTCGGCCGCTTCGTGCGCGGTCTCGACGACATGCTGAGGCGCGCGCTCGGCGACGGCGTCGAAATCGAAACGATCGTGTCGGGCGGCTTGTGGAATACGCTGGTCGATCCGTTCCAGGTCGAGAACGCACTGCTGAATCTGGCGATCAACGCGCGCGACGCCATGAACGGCCACGGCAAGCTCACGATCGAAGCCGGCAACGCCGCGCTCGACGACGCCTACGCCAAACGCAACGCGGAGGTCACGCCGGGCCAGTACGTGATGCTGGCGGTTACCGACACGGGCCTCGGCATGTCGCCGGAAGTGCGCGAGCGCGTGTTCGAACCGTTCTTCACGACCAAGCCCGAAGGCCAGGGCACGGGCCTCGGCTTGAGCATGGTGTATGGCTTCGTCAAGCAGTCCGGCGGCCATGTGAAGATTTACAGCGAAGAAGGCCACGGCACCACGATCCGCATCTATCTGCCGCGGGTGCGCCAGGAAGAAGACCTCGAAACGAATATCGAAGCCGGTCCCGCCAAGGGCGGCACGGAAACCATTCTCGCGGTCGAGGACGACGAGGAAGTGCGCACGACCGTGGTCGAAATGCTCTCCGATCTCGGCTACCGCGTGCTGAAAGCGAAAGACGCGCAAAGCGCGCTGGCGATCGTCGAAAGCGGCGTGCCGATCGACATGCTGTTTACCGATGTGGTGATGCCCGGCCCGTTGCGCAGCACCGAACTCGCCCGCAAGGCGCGCGAGCGGTTGCCGTCGATCGCGGTGCTGTTCACGTCGGGCTACACGGATAATGCGATCGTGCATTCAGGGCGGCTCGATGAAGGCATCGAATTGCTCAGCAAGCCTTATACGCACGAAGCGTTGGCGCGCAAAGTGCGCTACGTGCTGCAAGCGCAGAATCCGCGGGCGGTGGAAATCGCCGAGGCCGAGCAGCATCTTCTGGAGATCGATCCGCCCATGATGCCGGATAGCGCCGATAGTTTCGTCACTCAGACGCGGCTGCGGATTCTGCTGGTGGAAGACGACGAGCTGATTCGTGTGAGCACGGCCGAATTACTGCGCACCTTCGACTTCGACATTCTGGAAGCCGAAGGCGAGCCTGACGCCAGGCAGATTCTCAGCGAACACACGATCAGCGTGATGCTGACCGACGTGGGGCTGGCGGGCAAGTCGGGCATCGATCTCGCGCTCGACGTGTGTCGCGAGCGGCCTGACCTGCGCGTGATCTTTCTGACCGGCTACGACCTCGTGCTGACGCCGGCGCAGCGCGCAGTCTTGCCGCACGCGATCCTGCTGCGCAAGCCCTACGATCTGCTCGATCTCATCGATGCGCTGAAAACGCCCGTGCGCTAAACCGCGCTGCGCGCGGCCGGCGTTGCCGGCGCGCCAGCGCGAAAGTGCGTGCTCGCGCTAGAATTCCTGGAGACCGCCATAATTGCTGGTTCCACCGGAATTCGCCGATGACCACTCCCGCCAACGACGTCGACGCCGCACTCGTCACGCGGCGCTCGATTCGCGCCTTTCTGCCCACGCCGGTGCCGCGCGCCGATATCGAAGCCATTCTCGAAGCCGCCAGCCGCGCACCGTCGGGCACCAATACGCAGCCGTGGAAGGTCTGCGTGGTGACGGGGGAGTCGCTGGCGCGTCTCTCGCAGGCCTTGCTCGACGCTTACGACCACCCGCAACGCGACGCGCTGTACCAGGAAGAGTATCCGTACTATCCGAATCGGTGGGTGTCGCCGTACATCGACCGGCGCCGCAAAATCGGCTGGGATCTGTATGGCTTGCTCGGCATCGAAAAGGGCGACAAGGCGCGCATGCATGAGCAGCATGCGCGGAACTATCGTTTCTTTGGCGCACCGGTGGGCTTGTTCTTCACGATCGACCGGGTGATGGAGCGCGGCAGCTGGCTCGACTACGGCATGTTCCTGCAGGCAATCATGACGGCCGCGCGCGGGCGGGGTCTCGATACGTGTCCGCAGGCCGCGTTCACGCCGTTTCATCGGGTGATTGCGGAGCAGCTCCGCTTGTCGCCTGAAGAGCAACTGGTGTGCGGCATGTCGCTCGGTTTCGCCGACGAAAACGCTTTGGTCAACACGTTACGCAGCGAGCGCGAACCCGTTGAACGGTTCACGCGATTTCTCGATTGACGGCGCTGGATCGCGATCGAGGCAAGTCCCCACTTTCCATCGGACCCATATGAAAACATCGCGTCGCCATTTTCTGCTGCTCGGCGTGAGCGCGGGCTCAGCGCTCATGCTCACACGCGCAGCCTTCGCCGACACCGCGAACAGACTCAGCGAATCCGATCCGAAGGCGCAGGCCGTCGGCTATAAAGAGGATGCGTCCAAGGTCGACAAAGCGAAGTTTCCGGGCTACGCCGCCGGACAAAGCTGTGCCAACTGCTCGCTGTTTCAGGGCAAAGCCAACGACGCATACGGCGGGTGCACGCTGTTCGGCGACAAGCAGGTCGCGGCGCTCGGCTGGTGCAGTTCGTACTCGAATATGTGAACGGCAAGAGGCGGTGCGCGATCCGGTTCACCGCGCGCCGCATTCACGGCGGTCAATTCAACGCGCTCAGCACCAGTTCGTGCGAATGGCCGATCCATACGGCGGCGTCGCGATGATCGCGTAGCGCATCGCCCGTATTGGGGTGCAGGAAGATATCCAGCGCGCCGTGATTCAGCGTGAGCCAGCCGACCACGTCGGCGAACTGAGCCTGCGTGAACGCGAGCTGATACGACCACATGGGATGCGGCCCAACCGGGCGTTCGTGAAAGCGGCCCAGTTGCAGTGCGTCGCCCCAGTGTGCGTCGATCTGCTCGCGGAAGGTCCATGCGGCGTCGCGGCTGCCCGCGTCGAAATACACGTGGGCGTGCCAGCTCGTGATGGCGGAGGTGTCGCGAAAGGTCATAACAGGTCCGGTGCGTATCAGTCTTTATCCGACATTCATTCTGCTTCAATTTCCGCCGACGCGCGCGGCGCGCGCCTCATGTGAAACTGTCTCTCATCTTGGCCGACGATCTCGAAGCCGAGGCGCTCATACAGGCGCTGTGCGGGATTGCCTTTGAGCACTTTGAGGGTGACCGGCAACGCGTCGGCCTGCGCGGCACGCAACACCGTGTGCAGCGCGCGTTCGCCGATACCGCGCCGCTGCAGCGCCGGCTCGATCTGCAATTGCACGACGACCCACTCGGTGTCGGCGCGATACGCTTTAAGCAAACCGGCGGGCACGCCGTCGATGCAAATCACGCGTGCCGTGTCATACCGATGCAGCAGACGCGCGCGATGCTCGGTGTCGTCGGACGGCTCGCCGACGCGCGCGAGATGCTCCGTCATGGTCGCCTTGCGCAGCTCGAATAGAAAGGCCTCGTCTGAATTCAGTGCGGGGCGCAGGGTGAAGACAGGTTCCTTAACGGACATGTTGGTAACGTTTCCGGCGAGCCGGCGGCCAGTAAGAATGGTCGTGAATTGTCGCGCCAGCAGCGCTTTTTTACCAGGCGGCTATGTTCGCGCCTATCGACATTGCTATTCCCCGGTCATGCGGATGCCGTCGTCGCGGCGTCCGCGCTGCGACGGATTCGTGCGCTGCCGCGCGCGTCGCTTCAGGCGCGGTCGGCGTTTGCGGCTTGCTGGCGGCACGATGCCGACAGTTCGCGTCGCGCTCGCCACGGTTCGTGCGACGCGTTTTGCGCCCGTTGGCATGCGCTTTGCTTTTGCCTCACTCGCGAATTGCTGGCGCGTGCGGTTTCGAACGTCGAACCACCGAGGAACGACGCCAACTGGCATGACAACGAAAATGCTGAATACGAAACCACATACGGTCACGCACGGCGTCGACGCCGAGGCGATCACGCTCGTCTTTTATCCCGATACCGGCTGTCTGCGCTTTGCCGATGCGCGCGGTACGTGTCACGAGCTTCGGCCGCCGCATTCCTGGTTCGCGCTGTCGTCCGCGTCGCGCGGCGCGCGGCGCGGCGCGCAAGCCATGACCGAGGGGTTGAATGCGTTGCTGCACGAGTTCCGCGCGAAACGTCCGCGCTGGCCGGGCGCGCACGCTTCAGTCCATTCGACGGTGGTCGAACGCACAGTGAACGCTGCCGTGGAGCGATAGCGTTCATTGATCGGTCGAAAGAACTCGACGTGTGTTTCGCATCTGTATTCAGTTTTTTTCGGTGTCGTTCGTTCAACACGGCGAGCGGTTTAACGAACTTTGCGAGGTGGGCCATGGAGATTATCGAGTTTGAACCAAGCGTCTCGGCGGACGGACGCGCGGTGATTTTCCAGCTTTCGACGCGAGGCCGGGACCTCGAATGCGCCGTTACGCGTGAGGCCCTGGAACAGCATTTCTGGTTGCAACGCGACGCGGGCGAGGAACGCGTGCTGAAGACGTTCGCTGACGGCCGCAAACGCATCACCGCTGTGGCGGAAAGAAAACTGCTGGCGCGTCCAGGCGAAAAAGTGCTGCTGACGATCAGCGATTTCGCCGCACGCGGTTGACGGGATCACGCCGCGCGTCTTGCAAGCCCACATGCTCAAAGAAGATCAGCGAGCGGCGGCGACAGTGCCGTCGCTCGCGTCATTGCGGTTCCGATCGGCGCGCTTTTCGGCTGTGCGGTCGAACTCGTCGACAAAGAGCCCGCTCAGTCGATAACCGCATGTTCCGCCGTCGCGGCGTGTGCTGCGCGGCGCTCACCTCTGACGAAACCGGCCTGTTACAGCGATTCGCCAAACTGGCCTGCCAAATCCCTTCGCTTCGCCCAATTGCATTCGCACCTGCCGGAATACACTGTTTTCCATGGAGCGACAAATCACCGAGCCCCATCGACGCGGTCTTCCCCCGCGTTGTTTTGAACCGTACCGTTGATGGCAGTTTGCCGCGCTTGTCGAATGCGGCAGGGCAGTAAAGCAGTAGGTAATAGAAGCAGTGCAAACGGCGCGCGATCCATGTAGTTTGCGCGTGAATCAGCAGGGGGTTGCAGTCAGGCGATGTTGAAGGCGAAGGACCGGGCTGTAATTGCAGTGAGCAGTTCCGAAACGAATGTTTTTTGCAACAGCAGTATCGGCAGCACGGTTTTATTTGTCGTGGTAGTTCAAGCAACACGGTTTTAGCGGGTGCAGTTCAAGTAACAACAGCTTTGCGAGTTTGCGGTGGGTATAGGTCGGCGAGCATCCACGCGCGAGTACGACTGTTCCATCCTGTCAGACCCTGTTCCCTCGCGGGAACAGGGTTTTTTTTCGTCGTGACACGCCACGCGACTTGTAATTGGCAAGTTTGAACCGATATTTCAACGTTGCGCTGCGCGCCACGTTTTTGGCGGAATCGAACGACCGGCCGGTGGCGTAGTGTGAGATGCTGCGTTCGAATAGACTTGAAACCGTTTAAGTCTGTCTTAATAGTTGCTTGCCATGATGGCTTCACAGACTCACATCAGGGCCTGTCAAGCCGCCGGCGTATCGGCGGCGTTTGCCACCGGAGCAGAAGAATTCGGTGGCGAAGCCGAGAGCTAGAGAAGGAGGTTGAACCGATATGTCCAATAAATCGCGAGTCCGCAAGCACAACCAGTCGGCCATGTCCCCGTTGTTGCGCGCGCTAACCTATAGCCGCACCGCTCACGAGCCGGTTACGTCGGCGATGCTGCTGCAGTGCTACACCGCCCTCGACGCATTCCGGCACGGCCACGGCTCTCGGAATCTGCATATGACGTTGAGCCGGCATTTGCTGGTGTCGCAAGAACTTGCGCGCCTTGGCCTCGGCGAAGACGTTCTGTCCGACATCGAGAGCGCACATGCCGCGATGGTTCAGCTCGATATGCGCGAACACGACGAAGGCGCGTGGGCACTGCAAGACGGCGAATACGCCCGCTTGTGCACGGCGTTGGCGATTCTCGACGGACAACTGTCCGTGGCATCGCTGAGCGAGATCGCGAGCGCGGAAGCGCGAATGATCGAAGGATTGATGAGGTCCGCGCAGGTGCAGGCGATTGCTGAAGCTACGGTGTAAGCCGCCGCAAGCGTTTCTCCTTTCTCATACGCGCAATTGAAACGCCAACGCCCCACGGGGCGTTTTTTTATTCTGCCGCGTCGAGAGACCAAGGCAAGGCGCTAATCGTTGTGCCGTCGAATTGCTTCAATGCGGCGCTAGCGCGCTGCCCAATAGAAATTTCCCAATGACGTGCGGAATTTACGATTCTCCGTAAGACGCCCCATTGGCCGCGGCATCGGCGCCGGACCAGGTTTGCCGGAGGCTTTCATGCTTGTTAGACTGCCTCTCGCCAGCCCACCGCACGCGCGTTTTGCGTTCATACGCCTCCGGGGCGTTCACATCCGCGGCGCGATCAAAATCGGAGACGCCATGTCTTATATGCTGCTCATTGTCGAACCCCCGAATCAACGGCTTGAACGCGGTGAAGCCGCGGGCCGCGAAGTCTACGATCAGATGGTCCGCTTCGCCTCCGATCTGAAAGAACGCGGCAAACTGGTCGCCGTCGAATCGCTCACCTCCTTGAACGACGCCGTGCGCGTGCAGGTGCGCGACGGTCAGCCGAAACTGCTCGACGGCCCGTTCGCCGAAGCCAAGGAAATGGTCGGCGGGTTCTTCCTCCTGAATTGCGAAACGCGTGAAGAAGCCCTGGCGATTGCCCAAGCCTGCCCGGCTGCAACGTGGTGCACGGTCGAAGTCCGCAAGCTCGGACCTTGTTTCCTTTAGCCGATTCGCGCATCGACAGCATGTGGTCTTGGGGTTTTCCCTGGCGGATCGGCAAAGGTGTCGATCCGGCCGCGTGTTGCTCGTCGTGTGAGTAAGAAGCCAGCCACGGGCGCGGCTCTTCCTCTCACAACGATAAGGAGTCACGGCGATGCGATTCATGATCCTCGTCAAAGCCACCGTTGCCAGCGAAGCCGGTGAGATGCCGGAAGCGTCCCTGATGGCCGCGATGGGCGCGTACCACGAAGAACTGGCCAAAGCCGGCGTGCTGCTCGACGCCACAGGCCTGCAACCGAGTTCGAAAGGCTGGCGCGTTCGTTACAGCGGCGGCAAGCGCTCGGTGGTCGACGGGCCGTTTCCGGAAACCACGGAACTGATTGCCGGCTACACGCTGATCCAGGTGCGCTCGCGTGAGGAAGCCATGGAATGGGCGCGGCGCTTTCCGGCGCCCTCCGGCGAGCAGGCGGACGGCGAAATCGAAGTGCGTCAATTGTTCGAATTCGACGACTTCGAACCCGGCCCGGAGTTGGACCGGTTCCGCGAACTGGAAGCCGGCAAGCGCTGAAGCTCAAACGCAAAGCGCGCGCCGCGCCGGCTTTATCGAAGGGATTCATCATGCTCACGGCGCGACGGCTTTCGCATCGAGCGACCCAAGGCACGCATGGAGATCGTCGATACGGCCGCGCCTGTCCACAACCGATCATTGGACTCCGTCATGCATAAGCAGATCTACGTCAATCTCGCGGTCGACAATCTCGAACGGTCGAAAGCCTTCTTCAGCGCGATTGGTTTGAGCTTCGAACCGCAATTCACGAACGAACAGGCGGCCTGTCTGATTCTCGGCGATAACATCCACGCGATGCTGCTGGTCAAGGACCTGTTCAAGTCGTTCACTCGCAAGTCGCTGTGCGATCCGAAGGAGAGCACGGAAGCACTGGTGGGATTGTCGTGCGAAAGCCGGGCGGAGGTGGATGCGCTAGTTGCCAAAGCGCTCGCCGCCGGCGGCACCGTACCGCGCGCGCCGCAGGACTACGGCTTTATGTATGGGCACGGCTTCGAGGATATCGACGGCCACATCTGGGAGCTCATCTACATGGACCCGAATGCCAGGGCGAGAGGTTGAAGCCGTGACCACGGCGGCCACTCACCGTGCCATCGAGGCAGTCTGGCGGATCGAGTCCGCCAAGGTCATCGCCCACGTCGCGCGGATCGTGCGCGACGTCGGGCTCGCCGAGGAATTGGCGCAGGACGCGCTGGTGGCCGCGCTCGAACATTGGCCCGACGCGGGCGTGCCCGACAACCCGGGAGCATGGCTGATGGCGACCGCAAAGAACCGTGCGCTCGACCGCTTGCGGCAGGAAGCGCTGCATGCCCGCAAGCGTCAGGAGCTGGGCCACGATCTCGACGCGCTGGAGACGCATCTCGTGCCCGATTTCGTCGATGCCCTCGATGCCGCCCGCGCCGACGATATTGGCGACGACCTGCTGCGGCTCGTGTTCACCGCGTGCCACCCGGTGTTGTCGACCGACGCGCGCGTCGCGCTTACCCTGCGCCTGCTCGGCGGCCTCACCACGGACGAAATCGCGCGCGCGTTTCTGGTGCCGGAGCCGACCGTCGCACAGCGTATCGTGCGGGCCAAGCGCACGCTCTCGGCGGCCAAGGTGCCGTTCGAGGTACCGCAGGCCGACGCGCGGGCGCCGCGGCTCGCCTCGGTGCTACAGGTCATCTATCTGATTTTCAATGAAGGCTATTCGGCCACGGCCGGCGACGACTGGATGCGTCCGGCGCTCTGCGAGGAAGCGCTGCGACTCGGCCGCGTGCTGAGCGGTCTGGTACCCGACGAAAGCGAAGTGCACGGCCTCGTCGCGCTGATGGAGATTCAGGCCTCGCGCACGCATGCGCGCACGGATGCACAAGGGCGCCCGGTGCTGCTGCTCGATCAGGATCGCAGCCGCTGGGATCCGCTGCTGATCCGTCGCGGGCTGGCCGCGCTCAACAGCGCGCATGCGCTAGGCGGCGCGAGCGGCCCGTATGCGCTGCAGGCAGCGCTCGCCGCGTGTCACGCCCGTGCGCGTCGGGCGAGCGATACCGACTGGGTGCAGATTGTCGCGTTGTATGACGCGCTTGCGCAGGTGGCGCCGTCGCCGGTGGTCGAGTTGAACCGCGCGGTGGCGGCCGGCATGGCGTTCGGTCCGGCGGCCGGCCTGGAGATCGTCGATGCGCTGGCAAGCGACGCCGCGCTGGCGAACTATCACTGGCTGCCGAGTGTGCGCGGCGATCTGCTGGCGAAGCTGGGACGTATGGAAGAAGCGCGCGCCGAATTCGAACGCGCCGCCGGAATGACGCGCAATGCGCGCGAGCGCGAGTTGTTGCTCGAACGCGCACACGGTATCGCGCATTGAGCCTTGCCACGTATCGCTGCGATGTACGCCTTCGCGTCAGACGGCGCATGCTCGCAGCAGATAAAACTCACGCGGGTTATGCTCTTGCGGCGGATCGCTGAGCGGTTCGAGGTAGCGGGTAATGCCGATCCGATCGAATCCCGCAGCCAGGCAGGCGGCTTCGAGTGCTACTGCGTCGTGCACGGTGAAACCGTACTCGGCGAAAGGCATTTCGATTGCTGCCTCTGGTGTGATGGCCGCGATGACCAGCGTGCCGTCCACACGTAACACGCGGCGAATTTCCTTGAGGCCGGCCGGCAGGTCCGGCCAGAAATACGTGCAGTTGCTCGTCACCGCTTTGTCAAACGAGGCGGTGGGGAACGGCATGGCAACGACGTCGACGGTTTCGAACCGGACACGGCCGTCGCGCACAAAAGCCGCGTTGCGGCTGCGAGCGGCGGCGATCATGGTCGGCGATATATCGATGCCGGTGAAGCGCAGTCTCTCGGCTTGATCGAGCACGAACGCGATGTGGCCGCCGTTGCCGAGGCCGACTTCGAGCACTCGCTCGTTCGCGTGCAGGTCGAGCAGATCGAATGACGTCATGATGACAGAGTGATTCGATCGCTCCAACATAGCGCCGACGGCTACGCCGATCTTGCCCGCAGGACAGCTGAGCTGCGGCAGAAGAATGCTTTCCTCGAGATCGGCTGTCACCTCGCCTGACGGACCAGTTGTTTCTCTCACCGCGGGACCTCCATGACAGGTCGCGCCGCTTGCAATGTTCGCCGCAGGCGCGCGTATGGTACGTCCTCCTCAATTTATGTCATGAAGCCACGCCGTGGGTATCTCTTTAAAACCCATGCGCGACGCAACGAAGTCCGGGCCGGGAATCACCACGCCGGCCGCCTATACAGAAAAAACGCCTGGAACCGCGGATCCATCAACCACGCTGTACGCCTTCATTCACGCAGCGCGGCGCACTATCGCCGCACGGCGCTTCACCCATCAAGCCGAGAATAGCGCCAACGCGCCGGTGATCACGCCCGCGCCCGCCACCACGAACGAGAGATTGCGCAGCCATTTCTTGCGCGTCAGCAAAGTGATCGCGCACAGGGCGATCGCCACCTGAATCAGCGTGGTGGCTTGTGCCCAGCGATGATGGCCGTGCAGCAACGCTTCGCTGTGCGTGTCGTTATCGGCGACTTCCTTTTCGAGCGCTTCGGCCTTCGCGCGGATCGGCTCTTTCTGTTGCTTGTATTTGTCGACGTCGGCGAGGAATTTCGCATGCGCGTCCGTGTTGCCGGTGGACAGCGCCGCGCCGAGGTCGGCGAGATTTTCCTTCTCGCCCTTCGCCTGGTAGTAGTTCCACTGGTTCGACGCTTCGGTCTTTTTGATCGCGGCTTCGTTCTTGTAGTACAGCGCGAGATTTTCGCTGTTGCCGCTCTGGTACGCGCACAGCGCGCCGATCGTCGCAAGAATGGCGGTGATCACGGCCATGCGGCTCGCAAACGGATCCGCGTCGTGATGACCGGTATGTTCCACGGCATGGTCGTGCGGACCATGCACTTCATATTCTTCAGGCATCTGATTCTCCGAGGCAAAGCTTTTCCTGTCATCTGCGGGCGACGTACGGCCCCGTCGGGCTCAATCTTAGCGTGTGACGACGGGCGGCGGAAAAGGTGCCTTTGAGTAGCGCGGCCGCGTCGGCGTTTTATTCGACGACTCCGCGCGATTCAGTCCGAGAGAAGCGCGCCGGCAAAGATGCGTGTCAATGCATGCTCGACGCCAGCCAGGTCCACATCAACGGAATCATATGTTCGCCGCCTGGCATGCCGGGCACCCCAACCCGCGCGATGGTCGGCGGCGCGGGCGACTTCGCGTCCATCACGCTGTAGAGGCGGCCGACCAGCACGTCGGCCGCCAGCGAGATCAAATGCGCTTTCGTGACTGTCGTATCCAGATGAGAGGCGGGTCGCCACGCCCGCCGGCCGCAATGGCGATCACATTGTGATGACAACCCGGCCGCGCGTGCCGGCGGCCACGGCCTCGTAGGCTTCGCGAGCGCGTTCGAGCGGGAAGGTCTGCGCGATGGCCGGCCCGGTCAGCTTGCCGGCTTCGAAACCCTCGACGAGCGCCGTCATCAACGGAGCCGATTCCGCGACGCCGAGCTTCGCGCTGTCCACGCCCAGCAATTGCGTCTCGTTGTGATAGAAGTCGATCAGATCGAATTCGACGCGGCGCTTGCCCGTGCCGCTGATTTCGAGCACGCGGCCACGACGTTTGACGAGGCTCAACGCGGTCTCGAACGCCACACCGCCGACTGTGTCGTACACCACGTTCGCACCCGCGCCGTCGGTGCGCGCTCTCAAGCGGTCCGTGACGTTCTCATCGAACGGCACGTAGTCGTCGATCAGGCGGCCCGCCGGCGTGTCCGCGTCGAGCGGATGACGGTCGACGGCGATCACGCGGGCGCCGCGCGCCTTGGCGATCTGCACCACCGCGCCGCCCACGCCGCCACCCGCGCCGATCACAGCGATAGTTTCGCCCGCTTGCAGGCGCGCGTACTCGACCGTGCCGAGCCAGGCGACCACGAAGTTCACGCCGATCGCGGAGGCTTCGGCATGGTTCAGCGTTTTGGGTTTGCGTGCGAGTGCCGCGAGCGGCACCTTGATGAACTCGGCGTGAGTGCCATCGCGCGTGAAGCCGATGTCGCCGCCGGTGCCCCACACTTCAGCGCCGCGCCAGGCCTGCGGGCCGCCCACCACCACGCCGCTAAAGTCGCGGCCCGGCGTGCGCGGCAGCACCGTGTGTTCGAAATGCCCGGAGACGTTCTTGACGTCGCTCGGATTCACGGATGCCGCCTTGATCTGCACGACGACGTTGTTGGCATCGGCTTGCGGGGTCGGCAGATCGATGTGGTCGAGTACTTCAGGGCCGCCAAAAGATTTGAACTGGATGGCTTTCATCGTATGTCGCTCCAATTGGATTCCGGGCTGCGTTGCACAGTAGATTAAACGTTAGTCTGGGTGACCGGCACTCAGGCGTTGAGACAAAGACTGTAGAAAATCGGAGCGCATATCGCGGCGCGAGCGAACGAACGGGCGGGCGGCCTTCGGGCACGGCGGCTCGGTTCAGGCTTCGCGCATTGCCAGCGAAGGTTGCAGATCGGGGCCATTCGTTCGCGAAGCATAGCGCGAGGCGCGGGTCTGTGCAGCTTGCGTGCCGGTCGGCCGTTCGGGATTCGCCTGGCTGCGCTCAGGTGCGATGGCCCATCAACAACAGCAGCAGCGAGAGGGTCACGATCGAGCCCACGGTCGACAGCAAGATTGTTTGCGAGGTGATGTGCGCTTCACGTTCGTAGAACTCGGCGAGCATGAATGGGCCGGTGCCGGTGGGCAACGCGGCGAGGATGACCGCCATTTCGACCAGCGTGGACGAGAGTCCGAACACGCGCGCCGCCAGCCACCAGGTCAGCGCCGGCTGCACGAGCAGCTTGACGCCCGTCAGCAGCCAGGAGATGCCTCGTGCGCCGGCGTCGGATGGGCGCTTTTCGGCGAGGAACAGGCCGAGGCTCACCAGCGCGCATGGACTCGCCGCGCCGCCCAGCAGTTTCAGGAAGGTCTCCGCGCTGGCCGGCAACGCGACATGGAGGCTGGCAAACAGCACCCCCGCAATCGGCGACACGATCAGCGGATTGCGCGCGAGAGAGCGCAGCACTTTCAAACCCAGCTTATGCGGCGTGCGCTCGGTCTGCAGACCCACTTCGATCAGCACGATTGCCACCGCGAACAGCACGCAGGCGACGAGGATCGTGGCGATCGTGGTCGGCGTCAGGCTCGCCGGGCCGAACGCGATCATGCCGAGCGGGAAGCCGATGTAGCCGGTATTCGGATAGGAAGCCGCGATCGCATCGACGCTCGCATCGGCGAGATGCCGGCCGGTCATCAACCGCATCGCCAGAATCAACACGAACACGCTGACGCACGCAATCGAAAATGTGGCGACGAACGCAGGTTGATAGAGCTGCTGCCACGTGGCGTGCGCCATGATGTCGAACAGCAGCGCCGGCAGCGCCAGCCAGACCACGAAGCGGTTCAGCTCCGACGCCGAGTTGGGTCCGAGCACGTTGCGCCGGCGGCAGGCGAAACCCGCGAAAATCAGGCCGAAGACGGGAAGCAGGATTTCGAGGGTGGCTAACATCGACGCGCAAAGGTGGGGGAGGAATGGCGATTCGCCAGCGTAGTGGTTAGCGGCGATACAATCAAATCCTGTTTTCATCCGCGGGCTCGCGCGCGGCGTCTGACGATCGCGCAACTGGCCGGTGAGCCGTTCGTGCTCGCGTCCGAAGAAGTCGCGCCGACATTGCGCGCGACGATGCTCGAGCATTGCCGGTCGGGCGGCTTCGAACCCGACATACGTTTAGAAGTGCAATTGCAACAGACGGTGCTGAGTCTGGTCGACGAAGGGGCAGGCGTGGTGTTCCGGCCGCTGGTCGATGCGCCGCTGATCGAGCAGGTGTCGGCGTGGCCGCCGGCGAATCGCAATCCGTGTCTGGCGCGCTTTCTCGAACTGGCGTGAGAGCCGGGCTTATGAACTGGCCAGGTGGTTCGTCTTTGCGGGGTCCACGGTGTCGTCCGGATAACGCAGCGCATCTCGCTTGATGAGCCGGCGGCACCAGAAGGTCCAGGCCGTCAGACCGGCATAGACGCCGTACCTCAGCACGTTGGAGGCGATGACCGAGCGCGGATCGTCGGGCCATTGCCAGACGATCAGACTGCGCAAGATATTCTCGCCCGTCATGCCGATGCCCCAAACGAGCGTCATCAGGCGGATGTACGCGGCGAGCGAGGGACGTTCGCGCCAATGTCTTTCGAAGCTCTCGACGCTGCGATGATCCTCACGCGACATGGTCGAGCGGGCGAGGTAAAACACCAGCGGCTTGGGCAGCGCGAGCGACAGCAGGAACGACACGCCGATCATGCCGGAGACCATCGGATCTGCGATCTCGCGCATTCGCTGATTGCCGCCAAAGCCGATGCTGAGTGCGAGCAGCGAGAGCACGATGCCGATCAGCACTTGCGCGCTGAGCGCGTCGAAATGGTGATAGCGCAAAAGGTCCCAGCTCATCCACGCAATCAGCGGCAGCGCCGACGCGGCCAGCGCGCCAAGCTGGCCCCAGTGCGGGAATGCGAGCCGGTAGGCGAGCATGGGCAAGGCGACGTTCACGATCAGCGCGGTGAGGTAGCGCAGGCGGAGTTTCATCGACGGTGCGGTGGTGAGCGTGGCAAGGATTTACGGCATACCCGGCGAGTGTAGGGCGAAGTCTGTTCGCATGCCATAGCTTTGCGGCCTGCGCGCGTGGCGGGATTTTTTACACGTCCCTGGCGTGCAAAAAATCTGCGATCATCGAGCCGCTGATTGCCGAGCCACCCCATCCACTATCCGCTCCTACGCAATGTCGCTTGCTCCCACGCTCCTCACCACCCCCCGCCTCATCCTGCGACCCCACACGCGCGACGATTTCCTCGAAAGTTACGCGATGTGGTCCGATCCCGAAGTGATCCGCTATATCGGCGGCAAGCCCTTTACACGCGAAGAAGTCTGGGCGCGTCTGCTGCGCTACGCCGGACATTGGGCGATGCTGAACTATGGCTATTGGGTCGTGCGGGAGAAGGAGAGCGGCCGGTTTCTCGGCGAAGTCGGCTTTGCCGACTACCATCGCGAGATCGAGCCGTCATTGATGGTGCCCGAAGTCGGCTGGGCGCTGGACCCGGCCGTGCATGGCCGCGGCTACGCGACCGAAGCCGTGCGCGCCGCGCTCGAGTGGGCCGACCAGCAGTGGCCGGATGGCGAAACAGCCTGCATCGTCGCGCCGGAGAATCTGCCGTCGCTGCGCGTTGCCCATAAGTGCGGGTATCGTGAGCAACTTCGCACCACGTACAAAGGCAAGCCGACCATCGTGCTGCGTCGGCCGGCCCAAACAGTTTGAGCCGGCGCGCTGCGGTTGCCGACCACCTCAAGAGCGTTGTATGCCGGCCGGCTCGACAATCGGCTCACTGCGCGTCGGGGCTCGCCGCCGCCCTCTGCCGTGCGATCAGATCCACCAGCCGTTCGACCTGCTGCCCTTGCGCATCGAAATTGCCGGCATCGAGCCATCGCGTATAACTCGGACGCAGCGCGGGCCATTCACTGTTGATGATCGAAAACCACGCAGTATCGCGATTGCGTTCGCGATACACGATCGCCTGGCGGAAGATCCCCTCGAACGTGAAGCCGTAGCGCAACGCCGCCGTGCGCGACGGCTCGTTCAACGAATCGCACTTCCATTCGAAGCGCCGATAGCCGAGTTTGTCGAACACCTGCGTCATCAGCAGAAACATCGCTTCGGTGGCGACGCGCGTGCGCTTCAGGCGCGGCGAATACGTGACGTGGCCGACTTCGATCACGCCGTTGGCGCGGTCGATCCGCATCAGCGCCAGCGTGCCAACCGCCTTGCCGGTCGCCAGGTCGATCACCGTGTGGTGCAGCGGATCGGCGGACGCGGCGGCGCGCGTCAGATGCTCGCGATAAGCGGCGAGGCTCTCGAACGGACCGACGCTCAGATAGGTCCAGTCGCGGCCGTCTGTGGCCGAGCTGTACGCATCGTAGAGGTCCGCGGCGTGACGTTCCACGTCCACCGGTTCGATCCGGCAATATCGGCCGGCCAGCGGCTCGCGGCCAGGAGCCTGGGCGCCGTTCCAACCCGGCACGGGGGCGCCGATCGGCTGGTCGAATGCGTTGCGTCTGGATTCCATATCGTTGATCCCATGCAGGAAGGTTGAAGGTTGCTGTCGGTTACGAATGATCGTCGATGATGAGAGAACGATACGGCAAACGTGGTATGTTAAAAAGATCCAGGTCAACGTCATTTGATAGGTCCAGCCGCGATGATCGAGATCATTGGCCCGCTTACCAGTCCGGCTGCGTCGGTGGCCGCCGGTGGCCGCGCAAGGCCCGAGCCGCTGCAAAAACAATTGCTCGAGCGCCTGCAGCAAGCGATTCTCGCGGGCCGTCTGCCGGCGGGATCGCTGCTGCCGTCATCGCGCCTGCTCGCAGCGGAAATGGGCGTGTCGCGCAACACGGTGGTGATCGCGTACGAGCATCTGGCCGCAGTGGGTTATGTGGTCGCCGACAAGAAGGGCACGCGCGTGAGCCCGCTCTCCAGCCCGTCCGCACGCGGTGAGCCGCCCTCGCAGCCGGCCGCGCGGGATGTGGCCTACGCGGCCCGCGTCGGGCAGTTCGCGGCCACACGCACCCACGCCGACAACACCTTGCCTCTGACACCCGGCACGCCCGCCCTGGACCGTTTCCCGTTGGCCGCGTGGCGGCGCGCGCTCGAACGCTCCATGGAGCGCGCGTTGCCCCTCGCGCTCGGCTACGGGACGCCTGCTGGCGAGCCGGCGTTGCGCGACGCCATCGCCGCACATTTGCGCATGGCGCGCGGCGTGCGCTGCGAAGGCTCGCAGGTGGTGATCACGGAGGGCGCGCAGGAGGCGCTGAACCTGTGCGTGCGTCTTTTCACCAATCCGGGCGATGTCGCGTGGGTCGAGGACCCCGGCTATCGCGGCGCGAAGGCCGCGTTCAATCTGGGCGACCTGACCACTCGGCCGATACCCGTCGACGCGGAAGGCATGGCGGTGCCATCCGACGCATGGCGCACGCAGCCGCCGAAGCTGATCTACACGTCGCCTGCGCATCAATATCCGACCGGCTCGGTGCTGTCCGTGGCGCGTCGTCTGGAGCTGATCGCCCAGGCGCGCCGCAGCGGCGCGTGGCTGATCGAAGACGATTACGACGGCGAGTTCCGCCACACCGGCGAGCCGATCGCCAGCATGCAAGGGCTGGTCGAGGACGCGCCCGTGCTGTACGTCGGCTCGTTCAGCAAAACGATGTTCCCCGCGCTGCGCATCGGCTTCGTGGTGCTGCCGCGCCCGATCGCCGTGCACACCGCCATCGCCGTGCAGGAGATGCTGCGCGGCGGGCATCGGCTCGAACAACTAGCGCTCGCGCATTTCATCGAAAGCGGCGAGTTCGGGCGGCATCTCGGGCGCATGCGGCGTCTGTACCGCGAGCGGCAGCAGGCGTTGCGCGACGCGCTGACCACACATTTCGCGCCGTCGCAGATTCTCGGCGGCAATTGCGGCATGCATCTGACGCTGCGCTTGCCGCCGCGCATCGACGATCGGACGCTCGCCGAACGTGCGCTCGCCCAAGGGCTCAATCCGCGCGCGCTGTCCGGTTTCGCGTTACAGCCGCGCGCCGAAACGAATGGGCTCGTGATCGGTTACGGCAGTACGCCGGCCGAACGACTGGCGCCCGCAATCCGTGTGCTAGCCGGGCTCGCGGCCGAGTTGGACGGCAAGCCGAAGCGTCGTCCGGCAGCCGCGTCCGCCGCGAAGACGCGCGCGTAACTTTTTGGGTTTGTCCGCGTGGCCCATGTCGCGCTATCGTGTCGGTTATGCGCGGCGATTTCGGAATGTGCGACATCGACGAATCGCCCGCAGCTCATGCCGCCCACGCCGCACCGCAACATCGCGTGACATGCGGTGCTGCAAGCGCGCTTGCCGGGCCGTCGCCTGGCGCCGGCATGAAAAAAGCCTTTGTTGTGGTTATCTATGATGATCTATCCGACCGGAGACGACATGAAGGAAATCGAACCGACCCCGTGGTTTGAGCTTGAGGCCCACACGCCCGTCCGTGAAGGCTGGTATGAGGTGCAGTTGACGAGCGGGGACACGGCCTTTGCGAAGTTTGGCGATGGCGTATGGACCGAGAAACCGTTGCTCGTGTTCACCCACTGGCGCGGCTTGTCCGCCGATCCATCGACAGCCGGCGAAGGCGAAGCCGAATCGATCGCCGCCGAGGCCACTGCGGCCCAAGGCGTGCGCGCCGCCTGGAACGCGTTCTTCCCGGGGCTTGGCGAGGAACAGCACAAGCCACTGGACGCCGTGCCCAACGGTAAAGCGCCGCACTGATGCACGCCGGGCGGCGGCTTACGAGTTGCCGCCCTGATTTGCCCGACGTTACTTGCGCTTTAGCGCTTGAGCGCCTCGGCAGCCAGCCTGCCGATCTCCATATCGATGTCGGGCGCCTGGCCCGTCTCAAGAATCCACGCCGCGGACAAACCGGACCACGCCAGTATCCACTGCAGCAGACGGCGCCGATCGAGTCCAGCTATTCGCGTGACCCGTTCGACGCGACGCTCGAACCATCCCGGTCGCAACGCCGACGCCTCGTCGGGATTGCAGAAAATGTTTGCGTAGTCGAACCCGCGTTCGCCGTAGAGACCTTTCGGGTCGATCGCCAGCCAGCCGCGCAGGCCGAAATCGAGCACGTTGCCGTGATGGATGTCGCCGTGCAACACCACCGGATCTTGCGGCGCGGCGAGCAGAGCTTGCGCGACGGTGGCGCTGTCCTGCAACCAGCCGCCGTATTTTTGCGCGGCCGGCCACAGGCTTGCGAACCAGCGCGGTAAATCGATCAATTCGGGCAGTGGTTTGTTTCGCGGCGCGTGGAGCCGCGCGGCGGTGGCGCAGAGAATGCCGGTGGCTTGGTCGTCGGAGTCGCTATCGCCAGAGCGTGCCAGGTCCGCCAGCGCGTGATTGCTTTGCGCGCGCTCGAGCAGCAGGGCGTCGGCATCGTGCGCGAGCACGCGGGCCGCGCCTTCGCCGTCCCACCACACCATCAACCGCGCGCCGAATTTCTCTTCGGGTTCCTGCGCGACTTTCAGCATCGCGGGAATGCCGTGATGGCGCACCGGCAGCAGCCGGCTGCTGTGTGTGCGAATCGGCGCGCCGTCCTGCTGCAAATCCCATTTGACGATGTATTCAGTGAACATTCGAGCTTCAGTTCGCGAGCGCGGCGACGTTGCTGTCAGCGGCATGTAGGCAGGCGATGTGCACGGCTCCTCCAGCGGATGACACGGTCTTGCATTCTCGCCTGGATCGGCCCGACATGGCGTGCGCGGCGCGTCCCGAGTCCCGACGCTACAATCGCTCCCATTCATTTGATGCGGGATCACGTATGAAAATAACCCGAGAACCCGTGGCCTTGCCGCGGGCCACGCAACTGCTGAATCATGGGCCGGTCACGATCATCACCAGCGCGCACGGCGGCCGCTCGAACGTAATGGCGGCATCGTGGGCGATGCCGCTCGACTTCAACCCGCCGAAGGTCGTGGTGGTAGTGGATAGCCGCACGCTCACGCGACAACTGATCGAGGCAAGCGGCGTATTCGGACTGCAGCTGCCGAGCCGTGGATTCGCCGCGCAAACGCTGGCAGTGGGTACGAACGCGGGCACGGAACTCGACAAGTTCTCCGCCTTCGACCTGGAGACGTTCCCCGCGCAACAGATCGACGTGCCCATGCTCGCGGGTTGCATCACCTGGATGGAGTGCAAGGTCATTCCGGACGATAGCCAGCGCCACGATCTGATCATCGGCGAAGTGGTCGCGGCGTATGCGGATAGCCGCGTCTATTCGAACAACCGCTGGCATTTCGGCGACGATCCCGATCTGCGCACCTGTCACTACGTGGCCGGCGGAACGTTCTTTGCCACGGGCGATGCGTTCGAGGTAGACGCCGTAGCGAATGGCACGGCGGACTGAGTGCCGGCGGGCGCGCGAATACGCGCACCACTCACGCGTCGCCCTCGGCAAACTTCTTCAGCGCGTCTCCAGCTAACCGATACCGTACCCATTCGCTTTGCGCGCTCGCGCCGATCGATTCGTAAAAGCCGATGGCCGGCTCGTTCCAGTCGAGCACGCTCCATTCGAAGCGGCCGCAACCGGTGTCGCAGGCAATGCGCGCGAGGTGGCGCAGCATCTGTTTGCCCGCGCCGCTGCCGCGCGATGCCGGCGACACGTACAGGTCTTCCAGATAAAGCCCCTGCTTGCCGAGCCAGGTGGAATACGAAAAAAAGTAGACGCAAAAGCCGATGGGCTCGCCGTTCATCTCGCAGATCAGCGCCTTCGCGCTGGAAGCGGCGGAAAACAGGCTCGCTTCGATGTCGTCGACGGTTGCGACGACTTCGTGCTCCGCTTTTTCGTACACAGCGAGTTCGGTGATGAAGCGAAGAATCAACGCTGCGTCGGCGGAGCGAGCGGGACGGATATGGATAGTCAAGGTCAGAGGCTCGATTGATCGGTTGAGTGGTGCAGACCGAAGTTTCGCGCAGACGCACGGACTTCGGATCAGACATGCATCGTAGCGTTTAACATGCCGTTCTGACCAGAGCGCGACAAGAATGCGATTGACGTCGCGTTACAAAATCGCTTACCGTCGATCCATGGACTTCCACTCGATTCCCTTCGCAGCCGTCACCACCACGACGACCACCTTCACAGGCGGGTCGTCTGGAGGTTGCGCGCACTAGAAGCAGGACGCTGTGGGAACCACCAAAGGCCTCGCCGGAAACGGACGGGGCCTTTGGCGTTTCTGGACCTCCGTTTGCGGCATCCATTCGCGGTAACCGATCAATGGAGCAAGACAGTGAACGATATCGACCATCGTGTACTCGGCAACAAACTCGACCTCTTCCATCAACAGGAAGAAGGCGCCGGCATGGTTTTCTGGCACCCGCGCGGCTGGGAGCTGTATCGCGTGCTCGAAGATTATGTGCGTGCGCGCATGCGTCGCGCGGGGTTTCGCGAGATACGCACGCCGCAACTGCTGGCGCGCTCGCTGTGGGAAAAGAGCGGGCATTGGGAGAAGTTCGGCGCGGCGATGTATTCGTTGGCCGATGCGGAAGAAGGCCGCGCGCTGTGTCTGAAGCCGATGAGTTGTCCCTGTCATGTGCAGGTGTTCAATCAGCGCGTGCGGTCTTATCGCGAGTTGCCGGTGCGGTACAGCGAGTTCGGCGCGTGTCATCGCGATGAGCCGTCGGGTTCGCTTGAAGGACTGAAGCGCACGCGTGCTTTCGTGCAAGACGATGCGCACGTGTTCTGCACGGAGGCTCATATCGAGGCGGAAGTCGGCCGCTTCTGTGCATTGCTGCGTGCGGTCTATGCGGATCTCGGTTTTCCCGGGTTCAAGGTCGCGCTCGCGACGCGGCCGGCTATGCGCGCGGGCGCCGATCAAACGTGGGATCGCGCGGAAGATGCGTTGGCGAACGCGGCGCGTGCGGCTGCGCTTGAATTCGACGTGCTTGAAGGAGAGGGCGCTTTTTATGGGCCGAAACTCGAATTTCATCTGAAGGACAGCCGTGCGCGGAGTTGGCAGTGCGGCACGATCCAGCTCGATTTCGTGCTGCCCGAGCGGCTCGACGCGGAGTTCGTCAACGAGCGCAATGAGCGTGAGCGGCCTGTGATGATTCATCACGCGGTACTCGGCAGTATGGAGCGGTTCATCGCGATGCTGCTCGAACATCACGAGGGATGGTTGCCGGTGTGGCTGGCTCCTGAACAGGTCGTGGTCGCGACGATTAGCGATGCGAATAGCGCTTACGCGCAAGAGGTCATGCAGGCGCTCGATGATGCGGGTTTCAGGGCGGTGCTTGATAGCCGGCCCGAACGGCTGGAGAAGAAGATCTTCGATGCGCGCGAGAAGCAGGTGCCGTTTCTGGTCGTGGTGGGCTCGCGCGATGAGCGGGATCGGACGATCAGTATTCGCCTGCGGGATGGGCGGCAAATGAATTTGTCGTTTGCCGAGGGAGTCGAATATTTGAGGGTGGCGGGGCAGCCACCGGGGATGGCTCCAAAAGTTTAGCGCGACGGGTGCCGGGGGGCGTTTCGAGTCGCGCCCTCCGGCCGGTCGATTCGGCGGCGGGCGGCGCGGCGTCATGCCTTAAAGGCAAGAACTTACCGCACTTCCATAAGCAACCGCCTCCACGCACCAACGGCTCCACGTCCACCCGAGCATCGGCCAACTGGCGCGCGGCCGCCAGAATCCGGCTCACGTCGAACTGTCCGAGCGCCTGCTCGGACAGCGCGATCTCCGTCAACGTGAAGCGGGCAAAATGCGCGCTGACGTGCGGCAGTTCGCTCAGCATTGCCGCCGTCATCGGCTCGAGCGCGGTGTTCGACGACGGTGTCAGAATGCCGAGCCGAATTCGTTTGCTTTGCATCGTAACGCGTCCTTTGCTCTTGCCTTAATCGGCGAGCAATAACTTCACGCCCTCGGCGGCTTCATAACGCAGCGCGTCGAGATCGAGACCGGGAATCACGCCGTTATCCACCACCACGCGACCGTTCACCACGTTATAACGAACGCGCGCCGGCTCGCCGGCCGTCACCGGCGCAACGGCGACATCATGAAAACCGTTGAAGCGCAGATCGCTGACGTCATACAGCACGAAGTCCGCCGCCATGCCTACTTCAAGCGTGCCGACCGCATCGAGTCCGAGCACGCCCGCGCCGCCCGCGCTGCCCCAATGAATCGTCTCTTCCACCGTGGTCGCCGACGCGCCCTGCGCCGCGCGATGCACGAGCCATGCGAAATGCGCTTCGTTGGTCATGCTGCCGGATTCGTTCGACGCCACGCCGTCCACGGCGAGCGACATTGGCACGCCAGCGGCGGCCATCTGCGGCGCGGGCGCGATGCCGCTACCCAAGCGCGCATTGCTGACCGGGCAATGCGAGCATCCACTGCCGGTTTCAGCGAGCATCGCAATCTCGCTCGCTTGCAGATGCACGAGATGCGCGAACCACACATCCGGACCAAGCCACTCGTGATCAGCGACGAACTCGACCGGCAGTTTGTTGAAGCGCTCCTTGCAGAAGTCGACGTAGCGGGTCGTCTCGGACAGATGCGTATGCAACCTCAAACCCATTCGGCGGGCCGCGCGCGCGACTTCAGGCAGTAGTTCGGGCGGCAGGGAAAACGTCGGCGTGGTCGGCGCGACTACGACACGACGCATCGAGGCATCGCCACCGTCGTGATAGCGCGACTTCAAACGTTCGATATCGGCGAGCATCTGATCGAGCGTCTCAGGCTTGAGCGCGACTTTGGAAAACCCCGGATGATCCCCCGCCGCCTGCAATGCGCCGCCCCGGCACAACACGAAGCGCATGCCGAACGACGCCGCTTCGTCGAATAGCAGATCGCCGGTTTCGGTGGTGCCGTCTGCGTGGTAGAGATAGTGATGATCGGCACAGGTCGTCACGCCGGAGAGCAGCAACTCGGCAAGACCCAGGCGAGCGGCAACGCGCGCCAGCTCCGGCGTAAAGCGCGCGAGACGCGGATACGGCACGGCAGCCAGCCATTCCTGCAAATCCGCATTGATACCGGACGGCACGGCCTTCAGCAGATTCTGGAACAGATGATGATGCGTGTTCACCCAGCCCGGATACACCACGCACGAACGCGCGTCGATCACGCGTTCATCGGCACGCGGGTCGAGATTCGGCGCGATGGTTTCGATACGGCCATTGCGAATCCGCAGATCGACCTGGCCGAGCCTTGCGCGCTCGCCGCTCATTCCGCTCATCACCGCGACAGGGTTTTTGATCAGCAACGCTTCAGTTTGCATGCTCACGATTCGATATCCTTTCAGTTACTGCGAAGCGGCTGTCTTTGCAAAGACAGCCGCGCTCGTCATGCAACGTCCGCTTATTCGCGGACCATGTTGTGCGCCGGCACGACGTCCTCTTCATGCGCGCCGTTGAGCACCGCGTTCAGCACGACGGAAACGAGGCACGCCAGCACCACGCCGCTGTGCAGGAACGGTTGCGTCCAGTCGGGCATGTGCTTGAAGACTTGCGGCGCCATCACCGGAATCAACGCGGTGGCGATCGTAAAGCCGACGATCAACACGTTGTAGCGATTGCGCTCGAAGTCAACTTTCGCCAGCGTCTGCACACCGGCCGCGACCACAACGCCGAACATGGCGATACCTGCGCCGCCGAGCGCGGCGGAAGGCGTCGACGCAACCACCGCGCCGATCTTCGGCACCAGCGCCACCACGCACATCAGCACGCCGCTGATCGCCACCACCCAGCGGCTGCGCACGCCGGTCAGAATGACGAGGCCAACGTTCTCCATGAACGCGATGAACGGAAAAGCCGCGAACATGCCGGCAATCGCGCTCGCCAGACCGTTGGCACGCATGCCGCGCACCACGTCCTCCTCGCTCACGTCCTTGTCGACGATGTCGCCGATCGCGACGAACAGGCCCATGGATTCGACCATCTGCACCACCATCACGACGATCATCGTCAACACCGGCACCAGCGAAAACACGGGCGTGCCGAAGTGAAACGGCACCGGCATGGTGAACCACGGTGCTTGCGCCACGCTCGCGAAGTTGCCCATGCCGAGCGAGCACGCCAGAATGCCGCCGGCAATCAAACCGATCAGCACGGACAGATTGCGCAGGAACGCATTGGCAAAACGGTTGATCGCGAGAATCACCAGCGCGACGAACAGCGTGACGCTCAGGAAGGGCAGCGCGCCGAACTGCTGCTGCGCGGCCTCGCCACCACCGGCCCATTGATACGCGACGGGAAACAATTGCAAGCCGATCACGGTCACGATGCAGCCGGTCACCACAGGCGGAAAGAACCTTCGTAAGCGCCCGACCAGCGGTGCGGCGAACATTGTGAACAGACCCGCGCCAATCACCGCGCCGCACACGCCGGCGAAACCGACACCCGGACTCGTGCCGATCGCAATGACCGGTCCGACGCTGCTGAATGCGACGCCCTGCAGAATCGGCAGACGCACACCAAACTTCCAGATGCCGACGGTTTGCAGAATCGTCGAGATGCCCGAGCAAAACAGCGCCGTGCTGATGAGCACGGTGGTGTCGGCCGGCGACATCTTCAGCGCCGACGCGACGATCAGCGGCACCGCGATGGCGCCGATGTAAGCCACTAGCATGTGTTGCAAGCCGAGCGTGATCATCTGGCGCTTCGGCAGAATGCGATCGACGGGGTGTATGGCGGTGTTCATGACGTGTCTCCAAATTGTGGTTATCGATCGGAGCGCGCCGCACGGACCTGGCCGCGCGGCACTACGACGCGCGCCGACCGGATCTCCCGTCAGGCCGCAACCGGCACGGCCAGACAGGCATGGAAGCGGTCGGTCAGTGCGGCGCGATCGAGATCGCGTCCGATGAAAACGATGCGGCACGAGCGCGGCTCACTCCCCCACACTTGCGCCGCGCGCAGTTCGATGACGTTGTGGACGCCTTGCAGCACATAGCGATGCGACTGGCCTTGCACGGCGAGAATGCCCTTCATACGGAACAGGTTCGTGGCATCCGAGTTGCGCAGTTCGGCGAGCCACGTTTGCAGCGCGTCGAGGTCGATATCCGCATCGACTTCGATCCCGACCGAGGAAACGCTTTCGTCGTGCTGGTGATCGGCGTGATCGTCGTCATGATGGGCATGCTCGTGTTCGTGTTCGTGTTCGTGTTCTTCGTGACCGTGCGCGTATTCTTCTTCATGCAGGCCATCGGTCTCGACGAGAATCTGCGAGAACTCGTTTGCACCTACGCCGAGAATCTTGCCGAGGTCGATCTGCGCATAGCTCGACTCGACGATTTCCGCCGTGGCATTGAGTCCGCGAATACGGTGCGTAAGCGAAGCGATATCGTCCGGTCCCACCAGATCGACCTTGTTGATGACGATACGATCCGCGCACACGATCTGATCGACAGCTTGGTTGTCGCTGCCGTCGAGCACCAGATCGTCCAGATGCGCGGCGATATGCTTCGCATCCACCATCGTGACGACGGCATCGAGGGTGACCTGTTTAGCAATGGGATCGTCGAGAAAGAACGTCTGCGCGACGGGATACGGATCGGCGAGCCCGCTGGTTTCGACGATGATGTGATCGAGCCGGTCCGGCCGCTCCACGAGCATGCGCACGATCCTCACCAGATCCTCGCGCACCGCGCCGACGCAGCACACGCAGCCATTCGTCATTTCATAGATCTCTTCGGTCGATTCGAGCACTAGGCCACCGTCGATGCCGATTTCGCCGAATTCGTTTTCAATCACCGCGATCTTGCGGCCATGCTTCTCGCGCAGGATGTAGTTGAGCAGCGTCGTTTTGCCCGCGCCGAGAAAGCCGGTCAGCACCGTGACGGGGATTTTCTCGATTTCGTTGTGAGTGGTGTGAATGTGATTCATGGCTCGTCTCCGTTTCATCGTTCGTACTGCGGTTCGGCTATCAGGCGATATGCGGTGCTTATGCTTGAACTTCTCGCCAGCGTTTGACGGTGCCCGCTTCGAGACCAAACAGATCGAGCACACGGCCAAGCGTGTGATCGATCATCTGGTCGAGTGAAGCGGGGCGCGCATAAAACGCCGGCACGGGCGGCGCGACGATCGCGCCCATTTCGGTTACGGCAATCATGTTGCGCAGATGCGCCAGCGTGTACGGCGTTTCACGCGCGAGCAGCACCAGCGGGCGGCGCTCCTTCAACGTGACGTCGGCGGCGCGTGAGATCAGGCTCGACGACATGCCGCTGGCAATTTCGGCAAGTGTCTTCATCGAACAGGGCGCGACGATCATGCCCAGCGAGCGGAACGAGCCGCTGGAGATGGCCGCGGCCATGTCGTCGCAGCGATAGGTGGCGCTCGCAAGCGCGCTGACGTCGGCGAACTTGTAGTCGGTTTCGTGCGTCATCGTGAGCAGCGCGCTGCGTGAGACGGCCAGATGCGTTTCGATATCGAGCTGACGCAGCAATTGCAGCAGACGCACGCCATACCTAAAGCCGGATGCGCCGCTGATGCCGACTACGAGTCGCCGCGCGCTCATCGCTGTACTCCGGCGGCGCGGGCCAAAATGTCGACGGCCTGGTGCGAAGCGCGTTCGCTGATCCGTGCGCGTGTGCCGTCGAAATGCGAGCCGCGCGTCGCGTCGATGCCCATACGCGACGTGGTGCCCGCCGCGGACGACGAAGGATCGAGCGGACTGCCCGGCAAACCATCGACGATAAACACGTCCTGGTGCGGCTGAAAATGCGTGGCGATCGCCCACAGCACCTGCGAGTCGTTAGTGATGTCGATGTCGCTATCCACGGCAACGACGTTCTTCAGATAGGGATCCCAGCCGAGCAGCGCGAGCATGATCTGGCGTGCTTCGCCGTCGCGCGTCTGATTTAGCGCGACATAGCAGTGGAAATGCGTGCCGGAGTTGGGGTAGTGCAACGCTGTGACGGACGGAAAGCGCGCCTTTAGCTTCTCGCTCATCTCCGCTTCGCGCGGTAAGCGGGCTAAAGTCAAATGTTCCGCGTAAGGACCGCCGACTACATCGACGAGCCACGCATCGTTACGGCGCATCATCGTGTCGACGCGCAGCACGTTGTTCGTCGAGCGGTCCGATGAATAGCCGGTGAATTCACCGAACGGGCCTTCTTCGGCGTGAGCTGAAGGATCGATCGTGCCTTCGAGCACGAACTCGGCGGAGGCAGGCACGCCGATGCCGTAGCGCGGCGTGCGCACCAGTTCCAGTGGCGCACCGAACAGACCGCCTGCGATTGCGCGTTCGTCGGTGCCGAACGGCACGCGTGCGGCGGCGGCCAGCATGAACAGCGGATGCGCGCCGATCACCATCGCGACTTTCAACGTGTCGCCGCGTGCCTGGGCGGTTTGCAGCATGCGCCAGAGGTGGCCGCGCGAATGCAGGCTGGTGGCCAAAGCGTTTTTGGCATGACGCATCGAACGGTGATAGCTGAGGTTCGCCACGCCGGTGACCGGATCTTCCGCGACGATCACCGCATTCGTGATGTATGGACCACGGTCGGTATCGAAGTGGCGGATCATCGGCAATTGTGCGAGATCGACGGCGTCGCCTTCGATCACCTGATCCAGTACGGGGCCGTTCGACACGAACACGGGCGCTATAGGCGTATTCGCGCGTTGTTGATATGCGTCGAACAGGCCGGCCGCGTCGACGTCGAACAGACGCCCAATGCGTGTACGCGAAGCAAAGAAATTCGTGACGAGAGGCGTTGCGATCCCGTCGACCTTTTCGCAAACCAGCATGGGATGCTGCCCGCGCGCCGCGAGTTCGGCTACGACCGCCGTAACATCCTGATCGGCGGACAGTGGTTGCGAGAGCGTCAAGACATCATCGGGATAGTGCTCGCGATACGCATGCGCAAAGCGATGAAAATCCTGCGTGGCGCGGAAGAGGTTATCCGCCATAGTGAACTCCGTGTGAGCAGCAGAGGCAGGCGCGGCACGAACCGCGCCTGCTTTCTTTCGAACGATCAATCAGTTAGCGTTAGGCCGGCTGCGTGACGTCATTCACGTAAGTCGCCTTCAAACGTTTTTCCGCTTCGGCGAGATCCTTCGGCGGCTTGGTCGGCTCGATTCCGACGAGACGGGCGATGTTGTTGCCCATATAGTCTTCGAGACCGTCCTCGTCCAGATTCATGCCTTGCGGCGCGGGACCGCACAGCATTTCCAGTTCGCGCAGCCACATTCCCGGTTCGTTCGGCGGCGAATCCGTGCCGAACACGATCTTGTTGCGAGGCAGTTCACGAGCGAATTCGACGATGCGCGACTGATAGCACCAGCCCGATTCGCAATACACGTTCGGCGTATCCATCGCCATCCAGAAGGCTTCGAACGAGTAGTTGCCGCCCGTCTGAATCCCGAAGTGACCGATGATGAAATTCACCATCGGGAATTCGCGGATGATCGGATAGAACTGCGTCGGGATCGTGTACGGTCCGTCGCCGGTGTGAATCAGCACGACCACGCCGAGCTCCGCGCACTTCTTCATGGCCGGACGCAACCAGTCGAGCGCGCGGTCCGGCCGGTAGCCGTGCATGTTCGCGTGCAGTTTGAGCATCTTGAAGCCGTATTCCTTCACGTGGAATTCGAGCTCGGCCGCGCCGTTTTCCGGACCCCAGCGCGGGTTGTACGTGAAGTTGCCGATAAAGCGATCCGGGTACTTCTGCGTCAATTCGGCGATATACGACATGTAGTCACGAATGCCTTCACGACCGCGGCGATTGCCGTCGCGATAGCCGGTGTTGCCCGGCGGCGGCTGAATGAAGCCCATGTCGATCCGGCGCGGCTTGCCGTTGATGATGTACGGGCCGTCCATCATCTTCAGCAGGCGTTCGCCGGTGAACGGCTCGCCGGTATGACGCCACGCTTCGTCGACGAGATTCGTGGGATGCAGATGGGTATCGATGATCATCAGCGGGCTCCTGCGTAGTCGGCTTGGCCCGCGTGTTTCTTCGCGGCGCCGGCGTGGTGTTTCAGATAGGCTTGCGCTTCTTCCACGCTCTTCGGCGGCGCGCTCGGCTCGATGCCGATCATGCGGGCGAGGTTGTTGCCGAGATAGTCCTCGAGCGTGTCTTCGTCGAGATTCAGGCCTTGCGGCGGTTCGTGGCACAACACTTCGAGCAAACGCAACCACATGCCCGGCTCGTTCGGCGGCGTGTCGGAACCGTAGAGAATCTTGTGCGTGGGCAGTACCTTCGCGAATTCGACGATTCGCGATTGCAGGCACCAGCTCGATTCGCAATACACGTTCGGCGTATCGAGCGCCATCTGGTACGGCTCGAAGCAATACACACCGCCCGTCTGCACGCCGAAGTGCGCCATGATGAAATTCACCGACGGGAATTCGCGAATCAGCGGATACCACTCGCTCGGAATGCTGTACGGGCCGTCGCCGGTGTGGAGCTTCACGAGCAGGCCGAGATCCGCGCATTTGCGCAACGCGGGGCGCAACCAGTCGAGCGCGCGGTCGGGACGGTAGGCGTGCATGTTGGCCTGCAACTGCACCATCTTGAAGCCGTGTTCCTTCGCATAGAACTCGATCGCTTCGGCGCCGTTCTCCGGACCGCAACGCGGGTTGTAGACGAAACAGCCGAGCAAACGGTCCGGATACTTCTGAATGCATTCGACCGTGTACGCCATGTAGTCGTCGATCGACTCGCGGCCCGAGCGATCGCCGTCGGTCCACGTATAGATGGTGTTGCCTTGCGGCGGCTGGATGAAGGCCTTGTCGATGCGGCGAGGCTTGCCGTTGATGATGTAGGGGCCGTCCATCACCTCGATCAGACGCTCGCCGGAAAATGGCTCGCCGTCATGGCGCCACGCGAGGTCGACCAGGTTGGTCGGATAACAGCTAGTGTCGATGATCATGTACTCGATCTCCTTGAGAGGAACTGGTGTATCCAGTTGCCGGATCGCGGGCAGGCGCATCGATGGAACCCAGCCCGTTGGGCTTGCCCATGCGGCCCTTTGCAAGACGCTGTTTTTGAGCGCCTTCCCCTCGCCGGCATCGAGTGTCACACTGATGTGCACTGCTGCTTGCGATGCAGTCTCACAAGATAAAAACGCTCTGTACAATATTTTTTAACCACGATCTTGATACGTTTGCGATATGGACATCCGGCTGTTGCGTTACTTCGCGGTGCTTGCCGACGAACTGCATTTCGGCCGGGCAGCCGCGCGGCTGCACATTTCCCAGCCGCCGCTGAGTCAGCAGATTCGCATCCTTGAAGAAGAGATGGGCACCGCGTTGTTCACACGCTCGCAACACCGTGTCGAACTCACCGAGGCAGGGAAAACACTTAAAGAACAGGTGCCGTTGATCTTCGCTCAGTTCGAACGCGCGATCGATCTGACGCGTTGCGCGGGACGTGGCGAAGTAGGAAGTCTCGAGATCGGCATCATCAGTTCGGCGATGGTCGAGCCGATTCCGCGCGCGCTACGGGTATTCGCTGAGAAGCATCCGCAAGTGCGGTGGACGCTGCATGAGATGACACCGGCCGCGCAGATTCTCGCGCTAAAAGAGCGGCGGCTCGATGTGTGTTTCTTTCGCGTTTCGCATGAAGACCCCGAGATTCGCAGCGAGGTGGTGATGCGCGAGTCGGCGGTCGTGGCGTTGCCGTTGGGGCATGCGCTGGCGTCGCGTGGGGAGATTGCATTGCGGGAGTTGGAGGCCGAGCGTTTCGTGTCGTTCGGTTTGCGGCAGTCGCAACTGGCGCGTTTTCTACAGGACTGTTGCGTCGAAGCAGGGTTTACACCTCGCATCGAACAGGAAGTGGTCGAGGTGCATACGCTGTTGTGCCTCGTGCGCGAAGGCTTGGGCGTGGCGCTGCTGCCTTCTTCCGCGCGGCAGTTGTCGACGGGCGGCGTTGCGTTCGTGCCGGTGGCCGCGCCGCGTCCCGAAGTATCGCTGCACGCGCGCTATCGTGCCGAAACGCCTTCACCGGTGCTGTCACTGTTTCTCGATACCGTGCGGGAAGTGGCGGCCAGTACGACCTAACGCGTGCTGTTGGTTTGCGTGACCAGGTTGCGGATCACGTCGATTAACGGCGCCACACGCTCGGCTTTCTCGCGCGGCCACACGGCGTAAAGGTTGTAGTGCGTTGGAATCTCCACATGCGTGAGTTCGACCAGATCGCCGTTGCGTTGCGCGTCGGCGGCGAGCAGGCCGCGCGCCAAACCTGCGCCCACGCCTGCGCTCGCGGCTGCGATCAACCCGGCCGCGTTGTCGAAAACCGCCACTGCGTCGGGCTCGACCTCGGGCAAGCCCGCAGCGGCGAGCCAGGGAATCCACGAGCGCTTCGTATAGCCTAGCAACGGCAAATCCAATAGCTGCTCAGGCGTGAGCGGCACGCTAAGCCCGCGTGTCTGCAAAAGCGAAGGCGAACCCACCGCCGTCAGACGGTCGCCGCAAATCAGCGCGTTTTCGAAGCCGTCCCATTCTCCATACCCGTACCGCAACGCAATATCCACGCGCTCGAACGCGCTGCGATCGTGGCGCGGCGTGGACAACACCGTGAGCGACGTGCCCGTCAGCGCGCCGAGCAAGGTGGGCAAACGCGCCACCAGCCAGCTCTGCGCGAGTTCGGGATCGACGTCGAGCGTAATGGACTGCTTGACCGTCCGCTCTTTTACCGACGACAACGCGCGATCGATCTGCTCGAAGCCATCCGCCAACTGATTCGCGAACAACACGCCCGCATCCGTCAGCACCACGCGGCCGCTTTCGCGTACGAAAAGCGGTTGGCCGACGAACTCTTCGAGCGTGCGGATCTGCTGGCTGATCGCGCTATGCGTGAGCGACAACTGCCGCGCCGCGCTCGAAAAGCTGCCGACGCGCGCGGCCTGCAGAAAGGCTTGCATCGATTGAATGGACGGATAGCGCTTCAACATGGTGTTAGCCGGACTTACAGACGGTGGAAGAAATGGTCGCTGGCGTTGCGCTTAACGGCTTTCAATAATGGCCGCAAGCACGCGGCCCTTGTCACGCATCGACGCATCCACTCATGCATGCGCCGCGCTGCACAATCACATTCAGGAGACAGCGCATGATCGAGATCGTGGTCAACGGCACGCGGCACTCGCTCGACAATGTACCGGAAGACATGCCCCTGTTGTGGGTGTTGCGCGACCGGCTCAAATTGACCGGCACGAAATTCGGCTGCGGCGGCGGCTTTTGCGGCGCGTGTACGGTGCATCTCGAAGGCGAGGCAGTGCGCTCCTGTTTGCTGCCCGCTGTTGCCTTGGCGGGCAAACGCATTACGACGATAGAAGGGTTGTCGAAGGACGGCCGGCATCCGCTGCAACTCGCGTGGATCGCGGAAGATGTGCCGCAATGCGGCTACTGCCAGTCCGGCCAATTGATGCAGGCGGCCGCGTTTCTCAAGGACAAGCCGATCGTCAACGACGAAACCATCACGGCGGCGATGTCGGGCAACATCTGTCGATGCGGCACCTACTCGCGCATTCGCAAGGCGATCAAGCGAGCGGCGTCGGGCGAACCGGCGTTGGCGGCGGTGGATATGCCTGAGTGTGCAGCGGCCTGCTCGTCTAATGTCACGAACGAGGAGGCTTGAATGCGCAACGACAAAGAGGTGTTGACCAGCGGTCATGGCGCTGCGCGTCGGCGGTTTATTAAACAGAGCTCGGCGTTGGTGGCTTCCGGGCTCGCAATCGGCTTTCAGTTGCCCGAAGCGTTCGCTAAGGGCGACGACAAAAGCGGCGATCCCAAACCGCAGGCCGGTGAATTCGAACCGAATGCGTGGGTGCGCGTGCTACCCGACGATACGATCAAACTCGTGGTCCATAAACACGATTCCGGCACGGGGACGCGTACCGCGCTCGCTGCGATGGTCGCGGAAGAACTGGACGTCGATCTGTTTCGCGTCGATGTGATCACGCCGGAGAATCCGTTTTACGGCGACTACGTTCATCCGTTGTGGAAGGTGTTTTCGACGGGCGGGAGTACGAGCGTGTCGTTGGAATATGAGCGCTTGCGACGTGCGGGCGCGACGGCCCGCGCCATGTTGGTTGCTGCTGCAGCGAAACAATGGAATGTGGCGCCGTCGACGTGTTCGACGGAAAACGGCTTCGTGGTCGATAAGGCCAACGGCAAGCGTGCCAACTATGGGTCGCTTGCGCAGGTCGCGGCGCAAATGCCTGCGCCGAAAGACGTTGTTTTGAAAGATCCGTCGCAGTTCAGATACATCGGCAAATTGCGGAATAAGCGCGGCGCTGCGGAGAAGGCGAGGGGCGCGTTTCCATACAGCATCGACGTGTCGTTGCCGGGCATGCTGGTCGCGGTCGTCACGCGTGCGCCGGTGATCGATGCACGCGTGCGTAGCGTGGATGCTAAAGCCGCGCTGGCCGTGCCAGGTGTGCGGCAGGTGTTGCAGATTCCTGGCCGGCCCGACATTCTCGGCGGCAATCAGGCGGGTGTTGCTGTGTTGGCCGATGACTACTGGTCCGCGCATAAGGGGCAGGCGGCGCTGCATGTGGAGTGGGAAGACAGTCCGCTGGAGACTTTCGATAGCAGCACGCTTGCTGCGCGTCAGGCGGCGTGGCTCGATGATCCTGCGGCGCGGGTGGTGCCGACTATTCAGAGTGGAGATTCGAAGACCGCGTTTCCGCACGGGGCGCGGGTGATCGAGGCTGCTTATTCGATGCCTTATAAGGCGCAGTGTCCGCTTGAGCCGATTAACGTTACCGCGTGGGCTAAGAAGGACGGCTCGATTGAGTATTGGGGTGGGCTGCAAGTGCCGTCGACGGTGCAGGAAGCGGCTGAGGTGATCGGCGGTATTCCTGCGAATCGTGTCGTGCTGCATGAGCTTGTTTCAGGCGGCAGCTTTGGGTCGCGTGAGTCGAAGTACTGGCTTTTTGAAGTGACGTGGCTCGCGTTGAAAGTCGGGAAGCCGGTCAAGTTGATGAATAGCCGTGAAGATGAAATGCGGGCGCTTTACTACCACTCGGCGAGTTTTCATCTGGCGAAGGCTGTGCTCGATTCGCGCGGGAATCTGGCGACGTTGCAATTGCGGGCGGTGATGCCTGCTTCGCCGGAACAATGGGAGCCTGGGTACTTCGATCGGCCGGATCGAATGGATTACAGCACCACGGAAGCGATCAGCAAGTATGAGTTTGCTTATGGGGCGCCGCATGTGGATATTGGGTGGGTGCGCCATGAGACGGGGGTGCCGACCGGGTGGTATCGGGCGGTGAGTTATATCCCGAATGTGTTCGCGGTTGAGTCGTTTATGGACGAAGCGGCGCATGCGGGGCATCGGGATCCCGTTGAGTTTCGGCTCGCGCATATGAAGGATCCGAGGCATCAGGCTGTTTTGCGGGAGGCGGCGAAGCGGGCCGGGTGGGGGCAGGCGCTCCCTGCTGGGACTGCTTTGGGCGTGGCGACCAATCAGGCGTATAGCAGTTATGTGGCGGTGGTGGCGCGGGTGGCGCGGAAGGGTGATGGCGTTGTGGTTGAGAAGCTGACTTGCGTGGCGGATTGCGGGTTGGCGGTTTCGCCTGGTGGGGTCGAAGAGCAGCTTTATGGTGGCTTGATGTGGGGACTAGGTCATGCGACTGCGGATCGGGTCGATATTCGGCATGGGCAGGTGGAGCAGAGGAACTTCGATACGTACCGGGTGATGCGGATGAGTGATATGCCGGAGGTCGACGTTTTCATCGTGCAGGGAGACACCTCTAAACCCGGTGGCGTGGGGGAGTTGTCGAGTCCCTCGGTGGCGCCGGCGGTGGGGAATGCGGTTTTCAGGCTGACCGGGATGAGGGTTAGGGAGACGCCATTTGATCTGGTGAAGATGGCCGGGAAAGCGAAGGCTTGAAAACGAGGCCGGTCGGTCACATTGCGATATCCCAAGGGATGATAGCTTGCGTAATGGGATGGACGTGTCAGAAATCTTGTGTGCTGAGGCCGGTTAGAAATCTCAGTTGATGGCGCTGGTGAACCGCTCGCCGAACAGAATGGCGAACTGATTGACTGCTTGCCGCCAGGTGATAGGTGGCATCTTCCAGTCCTTTTCGATGTTGCGCAAGGCCAGGTATAGCAATTTGCTGGCGGCTTCGTCGCTTGGGAAGTGACCGCGGTTCTTGACGATCTTGCGAAGCTGCATGTGCATGCTTTCGATCGCATTTGTCGTGTATATGATTCTGCGTACTTCCGGCGGATAGGCGAAGAACGGAATGACCTGTTCCCATTGGCGCTGCCACATCGCGGCGACCGTTGGGAATTTCTTGCCCCATTCGCTTTGCGAGAAGGCTTGCAGCGCCGCCTCAGCGGCTTCGGCGGTGGCGGCCTGATAGATCGGCTTGAGCGCCGCAGCCAACGGCTTACGGTCCTTCCAGCTCGCCAGATTCAGCGAATTACGGATCAGATGCACGATGCAGGTCTGGATCTGCGCGGCCGGAAACACCGCCTCGATGGCCTCCGGGAACCCACGCAGGCCGTCGACCACCGCAATCAGGATGTCGTGCAAACCGCGATTCTTCAACTCGTTGAAAACCTTCAGCCAGAACTTGGCGCCTTCGGTTTGCTCGATCCACAAACCCAGCACTTCCTTGCGCCCGTCGGCCCGAATGCCCAGCGCGAGGTACACCGCCTTGTTCCTGACCGTGCCTTCGTCGCGGATCTTCAGTCGAAGTGCGTCGAAATACACGATCGGATACATCGCCTCGAGCGGGCGTTGCTGCCACTGTTCGACTTCGGCCAGCACCTCGTCGGTGACGGTCGAAATCAGATCGGGCGACACCTGTAGGCCATATAGCTCCAGCAAATGGCCCTGAATCTCGCGCACGCTCATGCCGCGCGCGTACATGCTGATGACGTGATCGTCAAAGCCCGGCAGCCGGCGCTGATACTTGCCCACCAACTGCGGCTCGAATGTCGCCTGCCGGTCACGCGGAATGTCCAGATTCAGTTCGCCATTGGGCGTGATGACCGTCTTGGGGCTGGTGCCGTTGCGGTGGTTGCCGGACTTGCCTTGCCCGGTCTCGGCTTCCAGATGGTGGCTCAACTCGGCCGCGAGCATGCGCTCGGCCAGCCGTTTCTTGAGCTGGCCGGCCAGACCTGATTCGCCCAGGACCGACTCAGCATCCTTGCCCTGCACCTGGGCAAGCAATTGGTCGATCAACTCATCGGGAAACAGCTTCGGTGCCTTCGGGTTCCTGTTCTTCTTTGTCACGGTTGCTTCGGTCATAGGACGTTATTTCCGTTATCGTCTCATGACCTCGGCACACAGAAAATCTGACAGGCTCAATGGGATCGATACCTTGCTGTCCGCGTGTCGGTCTGAACCGACGCTCGCCGTTCATCCGCCGTGCGGCTGCGGATCGGCGCTTCGCTGTCATTCGCGACGCGGCGTGGCGCGGACAGCCGCAGTCGAGGAGTGCCGTCAACTCTGCGGTTGGTCCTGTGGAACAATATCGCCCGCGGCGACGACGGCATTCCTTCCACTCCTTTTGGCCGCGTACAGCGCCAGATCAGCTGAATTCGTCAATTCATCTAGTGACGATGGAAGTGAGCGTCGACCAGTCGCGCATCCAATACTCACCGTGAAATGTGGAATTGCTTCGAACGGTATTGCCGGAGGGCCACAGTCAACTTCCTGACGGATAGCTTCAGCGATCTTAAGTGCTCCCGCTTTGTCCGTATGAGGCAGCACGACAACAAACTCTTCCCCGCCATATCGCGCAGCAAGATCGCCACGACGACGCACGTGTCGATTGATACATTCCGCGAGGTGTTTCAATGCAATATCACCTTGAGCGTGACCGTGCCTGTCGTTGTATTGTTTGAAGTTATCCGCGTCGACGAACAGCAGCGACAAAGAACCATCGCTGCGCTGCAGTGTTGCCCACTCGTTTTCGAGGGCATGGTCGAGAGCACGGCGGTTCTTGAGCCCCGTAAGCGAGTCGGTTCGCGATAGCTCCTTGAGCAGTACCTGAGCCTTTGCGTGGTCCCGCAATGCAAAAGCAAGGAGCCAGACCACCGCGCAGAACGCAAGGCTGACAGACAACGCGGAGATTCCGACTATCCATGTCAGTCGTTTCCAGGATGCCAGTACGTCAGTTTCCGCCGGCGCGACAACGGCGATAAGCGGCGTTCCGGGAACCCGCTGGAATGTATACAGGCGTACGACTCCGTCCGAGATCGAGGGGGCAGCATAGAACCCGGAATCATGGTTCACCATACGCGGAAACGTCGGTGACTTACCCACGTTGACCAGCCTGGCATTGCTCATTGCGGGATTTCTGGCCACCAGCGTACCGTCCGTGCGGACGATCGCAGTGACACCGTTTGGCCCAACGTCCAGTTTTGCGAGCAGTTGATTGAAGTATTCGACGTCAATGGCAACGATCGCCACTCCGGCGAACGACCCGTCTGGCCGGTTCATTCTTCGCGTCATCGCAATTGACTGCGCACCCGGCCGCGACCTTGCCCGGTAGACGGATGACACATAGAGACCTACATTCGCCGAATTGCGATGTGCAATGAAATAGTCACGGTCGCTGAAATCCCAATTGTGGGCGCGCGAGCAGCAGCCGTCGGTCAGACGGCCCCGATCATCTGTGATCCCCATGCCGGTAACGTACTCGGCAGCGGTTCGATCAAACAGCAATTCGTGACGCAGGTCCGGATCCATTGCCTGGATGGCGGGATTGTTCAGCGACGCTACCAGAGTGCGAAGGGACGTGTCAGACGTATCAATGGTCCGGGCGATGTTGCTGACCAGAACGGCGGTGACGTTTCTGGACATTTCATGAGCATGTTCGACAGTCGTGTCACGAGCGGCCAGAAGCGTGAGCACGCTGATTGCCATTACGGCCACTGCCATCAGGCTGGCTAGAGCACCGACGATCAAGGGGTGTCGGCCCGCGAGAACAGCCAGTTTTCCGGTGGTGATAGAAAAAGACACGCTAATGTTGTCGTGAGAACACTCGGTCCATACGTCGTCGTCGCGCAGTCGTGGCGAGATATCGACTTGGTGCAGCGGGTCCAGCGGCAAAGGATTGCCCGAGTGTCGTGGCTAGCCGATGACCGGGTTTACGGCAGAGGCAGTAAAAAGTAGAGGCTACTGCACTTCTGCAGGACAATTTTACCGCACCCGCTGACGGCAAAAATGGCCAGGAGCGCAACTGGAGCACTGCGCCCGCGCAGGCTTGGCCGTCACTGGATTTGGCTCGAAAGACGAGCTATCGGCCGGTTCCAAAGGCGCTACCACCGAGCGCCAAACGCTATTACGACAGAATTAAAATATATTTGTATCGATATCAACAAGCATGTAGATTGCGTTACATGAATGAATTCACCGACTGGCTACTTCTCGTGCTGTCGCTGCCGACAGACAGCGCGACGGCGCGCATGCGGTACTGGCGCGCGCTGAAGGCAAAAGGCTGTGCGGTCTTGCGCGATGGCGCGTATCTGCTCCCTGCCTCGGGAGAGGCTGGGATGGCTGAAATGTGTGACGGCATCCGACAGGCGGGCGGGGCCGCCTATTTGATGTGGTTTACAAGCCGCGATGCGTCCCAGGAACAGCAATTTCGGACCCTATTCGACCGCGCAGACGACTACGCGAATTTTCAGCGGTCTGTGGAGGATGCCCGGAAAACGCTTGCCAGCATCAGCCTCGCCGAGGCTTCCAGGCTCGTGCGCAAGATACGTAAGGAATTTGAAGCGATTGCCGCAGTTGACTTCTTCCCGAACGACTCATTGGTTCGAGCGCAGTCCGCCTGCCACGACTTTCTCGAAGCTGCGGAAGCCGTGTTGTCTCCAGGTGAGCCACACGAGAGCGAAGGAGCCATTCGCCCCCTGAATCATGACAAGTTTCAGGGGCGCGTTTGGGCGACCCGTCAACATCTTTGGGTTGATCGGGTGGCCAGCGCGTGGCTCATCAAACGTTTTGTTGATAGCAACGCCCGGTTCCTGTGGCTTGCTTTCCCGGGTGACTGTCCTGAGGACGCTGTGGGGTTCGACTTCGATGGCGCGAGCTTCTCGCACATCGACGGCCGCGTGACCTTTGAAGTGCTCGCTGCCAGTTTTGGCGTCGATAGCGAGCCTGGGATGATGGGACTCGCGAACATGGTTCATGCGCTCGATATCGGTGGCCTCGTCGTACCGGAGGCCGCCGGCTTCGAGGCAGTCATGACAGGTGCACGAGAACGCGGTCTGGGTGATGACGACCTCGTTAGCGAAATGGGTCGTGTGCTGGACTCTTTGCTCGCACATTTCGCCGCAACTGAAAAGAGTACGGCTAGATAACGTAGCGGTCGTCCCGACCGCGCCATTGCTCTATTCAATCCAGTCGCACGCCGCAGTCAACAAGTCGAGGCGAAGCCAAAAATGAAACACAGTCAGTTAGAGCATGAGGATGACATGGCTACTACTCGAGAGGCGCCGCCCGAGTCAGTCAGCTTCCGGCAGGCGTTCTGGTATTGGCTTCGCCTTGGTTTCATCAGTTTTGGCGGACCTGCAGGGCAGATTGCCATCATGCATCAGGACCTGGTCGAGCGGAAACGCTGGATTTCCGAAAAGCGGTTTTTGCATGCTTTGAACTACTGCATGATTTTACCTGGCCCCGAGGCACAG
The DNA here is from genome assembly GCF_003634175.1 of Paraburkholderia sp. BL17N1. NCBI lineage: Bacteria > Pseudomonadati > Pseudomonadota > Betaproteobacteria > Burkholderiales > Burkholderiaceae > Paraburkholderia > Paraburkholderia sp. BL17N1. The sequence continues at coordinate 1,270,501 of NZ_RBIW01000002.1, read as the reverse complement.
CAACTCGCCACGTACATCGGTTGGTTGATGCACCGGACATGGGGCGGCATCATTGCCGGGGGCCTCTTCGTACTGCCGTCCCTCTTCATCCTGATAGCGCTTTCATGGATCTACACGGCATTCGGCAGCGTGCCTGCAGTGGCTGGTGTGTTATACGGCATCAAGCCGGCTGTTACCGCCATTGTCGTGTTCGCGGCTTACCGCATTGGCTCTCGCGCCTTGAAGAACGCCTGGCTATGGGCAATTGCAGCGGCCGCGTTCCTCGCTATTTTCGTATTGAATTTGCCATTTCCCGTCATCGTCCTGGTCGCGGGCATCATCGGTTACTTTGGCGGTAAGTATGCCCCGACCAGGTTCGCTGTTGGCGGAGGCCACAAAGCCGGTGACACCGCCTTTGGCCGCGCAATCCTCGACGACGACACACCGACGCCGAAACACGCGCTCTTCACGTGGAAGCGGTTTGTTGTCGTGTTTTCCGTCTTCGTTCTTATCTGGCTCGTCGTCATCGGCACGCTAACCGCCTTGTATGGCTGGACCGGAACGTTCACGCAAATGGCGTGGTTTTTCACTAAAGCTGCGTTGCTGACGTTTGGTGGCGCATATGCCGTTCTTCCTTACGTCTATCAGGGGGCGGTCGACAACTATCACTGGCTGACCAGTCTTCAGATGATAGATGGCCTCGCCCTGGGGGAGACGACGCCGGGACCGCTCATCATGGTCGTCTCCTTTGTGGGATTCGTCGGCGGCTGGACCAAGGTCGTGTTCGGCCCGGACGCCGCACTCGCATCAGCAATCGTCGCCTCTGTCGTCGTGACGTTCTTTACTTTCCTTCCGTCCTTCTTGTTCATTCTGCTCGGCGGCCCATTCATCGAGACGACTCACGGCAATCTGAAATTCACAGCGCCGCTAACTGGCATAACCGCAGCTGTAGTCGGTGTGATCGTGAACCTCGCCGTGTTCTTTGCCCTTCACGTGCTATGGCCGCATGGGCTGCACGGCGGCTTCGACTGGCCATCGCTGGTGATCGGCTTGAGCGCGGGCGTAGCGTTGTTCCGATTCAAGGTCGGCGTGATATCAGTCATTTTGACTTGCGGCCTTGTGGGTCTCGCGTTGCGCTTGTTTCTGTTTTAGGGAATGCGAACCCAATGCGGCTCACGGCCCTCAAGCCATCAGTTGGGCACCCTTTCTCCAGATCCTGGCGTTAAGACCTGTACGCCCTTTTTGGTCACGGCACGGTGTGTTCAAACTGCGCCGACAGTTGCCCATCGCGCGTGACCACGGTCCAGCCGTCTTCTTCGGTTCGAACAGAACGTTGCCCCTGGTTGATCATGGGTTCGATGGTAAACACCAAGCCTTCCTGCAACAACAGACCCGTCTGCGGCTTTCCCCAATGCCATGTCCGCAATATTCCCGAACGACCGAATAGCCATTTCTGCGAGCGTGCCGCTCGATAGCATGACCCACATCGCCAAGTCTGGCGCCGGGGCGAACGGCCTTGATCCCTTTGCACATCGCTTCGTAGGTCACTTGCACGAGCCGTTTTGCCAGGGGAGACACCTCTCCTACAAGATAGGTATTACTGGAGTCCGCGATGTATATGAGCGGACGCATCGGTCGCATCGCGCTCATCCTTCAGCCGATAGCGCGCTTACCGACGACCCACCCGCCACATGCATCTGCATCGCCGGGACGAGCGGGCGGGTTCCTCAGCTCTTCAACGGCAGCCAGATCTCAAGCCCGCCCATCCCGCTGACGGGATCGAACTTCTCGTCATAGCGCTCAAAATTCGGCGCATCGGCAGGAATATGTCCCGATGCCGGCAGCCATTGATTCCAGATCGTATTCCAGGTGCGCCGGATAGTCGAAACATGCTCGCGATGGCTGAACACCGCATACCGCTGCGGCGAAATACGCAAGCGGCTCAGACCGGCGGGCAATGCGGAGAAGTCGCTGACTTCGACGCCGCACAGATAGTCGATGTTGCCGCTGTCGTCCGCGTTATAGCAAACGCCATACGCCACATTGCCGACTTGCCCCGGCACCTTGCCGAAGTAGTCGCCGAAACGCTGCCACTGCGACGGAATCGCGGCACAGGTTTCGCTGGTGTAACGCTCGCTCAGGCCCGCGACGAGAAATGCTTTGCCGTCTTCAAAGCGCGGTGGTTCGAGATGGGTAAGCAGGGTTTCGTCCATTTTGATCGGCTCCACGAGGGCGAGATTGTCGAGATGGCCACGCGCGCGCAGCGCGTCGGGCGTGAGCCCGAATTGATCGCGAAACGCACGCGTGAATGCCTCGTGAGAGCCGTAGCCAGCGTCGATGGCGACCGCGAGGATATCCGGTGCGCCGCTCGCCAGCCGACGCGCCGCTTCGCTCAAGCGACGCCCGCGCACGTAGCGCATCACCGAAAACCCCGTGGCCGCTTCGAAGGCGCGCGCCAGGTGAAAACGCGATACGCATCCGCAGTTAGCGATGTCGTCCAGCGTCAACTCGTGGGCAAAGTGGCTTTCGATAAACCACAGCGCTTTTCCAACCGGGTTCATATGGCTCTCATGTCAGCATGGAACCAGCATAGCGAGCGCCAATGCGGGGTGTTTGATCGGGATTGCGGTTTTGCGGAAACGCGTTTTAACAGTTTTCGGTCGCGGCTTTGTTGCCGGTGGCGGTGGAACGTTCGTCCGCGGCCGTCGCGTGGCGACCGTGAGCGTCTTCGTGAGCACCCGCACTACCCGCGTGCCCGGTCCGCAACAACAAGCCACCCAGAATCCCCGCCACCGCCGCAAAAATCGCCCCAAACAAAAACGCAACGTGATACCCGCTATTCAGCGCCGCCACGGCATTGCCAGATGACGCCTGCATCGCCTCACTCCGCGCCGCGGCCAGACTCGCCAGCACCGCGAGCCCGAGCGCGCCACCCATCATGAACGATGTATTGACGATACCCGACGCGAGCCCCGAATCGCCAGGATCAACATCGCTCATAGCCGCGAGCAGCATCGGATTAAAGGCAATTCCCGCGCCGAAGCCGAGCAGAATCATCCCCGGCATGACATCGAGCACAAAACTGCCGCCAGCTGGCGCGCGAGCAAACAACGCAAGACCGCAAGCCGCGACCAGCAGACCCACGGCCAGCGGAACACGCAGCCCAAAGCGCATTACCACCCGCGCCGATAGCCCGAGCGAAAAGAACCCCATGATCAAATTAGCCGGCAGGAACGCAAGCCCGACCTGCAACGGCCGATACCCGAGCACACGCTGCAAATACAGCGCGGAGATAAAGAACCACGCAAACATTGCAGCAGCCCACAACACGCCGACTACATTCGCCGTCGCCACATTGCGCAAGCGAAACAAACCGAGCGGCATCAACGGATGTTGCACACGCGATTCGATCACGAGAAACACAATGAGCAGAGCCACCGCGGCAAACAGCAAGCTGAGCGTCTGTGCCGAAGTCCAGCCAGCTTCATTGCCGTTCACAACAGCGTAGACAGCGAGCATCAGCGAAACGGTGACGGACACCGCGCCGGCCACATCGAGCCGCTCGCCGTGCGCATGACCGCGCGCGGACGGCAACAGTGCGACACAGAGCGCGTACACGGCGATACCAATGGGCAGATTGACGAGAAAGATCCAGTGCCAGCTCAGCAAATTGGTAAGCAACCCACCGAGCAACACGCCGATACTGCCGCCACCAGCACACACGAACCCATACACACCCATGGCTTTCGCGCGTTCGCCGGGTTCGGTGAACAGATTCATGATGAGCGACAGCGAGACCGCCGAAACAATGGCGCCTGCTACGCCTTGAACCGCACGCGCACACACCAGCAGTCCTTGCGAATTGGAAATCCCGCAAGCAAGCGATGCCAGCGTAAACAACGTGATACCGATAAGAAACAGCTTGCGATGCCCATACAGGTCGCCGAGCCGCCCGCCTAGCAGCAGACAACCACCGAAGGTCAGCATGTACGCATTCACCACCCACACGAGCGACGTCTCGGTAAACCCAAGATCCGCAGCTATGGACGGGAGCGCGACGTTCACGATCGTCGTATCGAGCACGATCATGAGCACGCCGAGGCACAGCACGACCAGTGCGAGCCAGCGCTTGTTACCGTGGATGGAATGGGTCATGCGGGCGACTCCTTGGGCATGGTCGATTGGATGCCGAACATGCCGCGGCTGACACAGTTGCCACGCCAGAAAACCCGGGGCAGTCCAGACCAGCCTTTTTTGGCAAGTCGTTGACGACAATGCGATTTGCCAGTCTAGCACCCGTCAATTTCGGCTCACAACTACGAGTTCCAGGTCGGCGCAACCCTCAATCGCCGCCAAGCAATTCGTACTTGCCGCCACGCTCGAGCGCGCGCTGATATGCCGGCCTTGCATGAATGCGCTTGAGGAAATCGACCACTGCCGGAATCTGGCCTTCCATGCCGCCGCGCGCCGTGCCGGCTTCGAGCGGGAAACTCATCTGCACGTCCGCCGCCGTGAAGTCGTTGCCGACGAACCAACCGGTCTTGCTCAACTCCTGGTTGATATAACCGAGGTGCAGCTTCAACTGCGGATCGATGAAACTCGATTGCAGCGTGCGGGCGATCTTGCGCGCAATCGGCTTCGCGAAAAACGGCATCGGCGCGCTGGCAATCCGCAGCGCCACGAGCTTGAGCAGCAGCGGCGGCATTGCCGAACCTTCCGCGTAATGCAGCCAGTACGTGTAGCGTAGCCGCTCCGGTGTACCCGGCGCCGGCGCAAATCGTCCCTGCCCGTATTTGTCGATCAGATATTCGATGATGGCGCCCGATTCGGCGATCGTCTGGCCGTCGTCGGTAATCACCGGCGATTTGCCGAGCGGATGCACCGCGCGCAACTCGGGCGGCGCGAGCATCGTCTTCGGATCGCGCTGGTAACGCTTGATCTCGTACGGCACGCCGAGTTCTTCGAGCAGCCACAGCACACGCTGCGAGCGGGAGTTGTTCAGATGATGGACGATCAGCATGGGTCGAGTGACGGTGGCGAGTTGAGTGTCACATCATAAGGATGTTGCGCAGAGGCGGGCCTCTAGTCGCACCCTCACACGCGTGATTTGCCGCCCATCAACTGGTTCGACGGCAGCGTCTCGTCGAGTAGCTTGCGCGCGCTCTCGATGCCGGCCACCGGTAATCCCTCGGGATTCAGCAAGCCCACCTGCACAAGCACGGAAGCCTGATCCCAATAGATGTGCTCGTTAAAGAGCTTGTCGCCTCGGAAACAAACGACGGCGAGCATGGGTACCTCGAAATACTTACCGGTCGGCGCAACGCCGGGCAGCAACCAGTCGATTTCGCAGCTATGCGTACAGCTAAAAATGAATTCATCGACGATGCGATCCGCGCCGATGGTGCGTGAAATCGGAATCAGCTTCGTATCGACGGGATTCGAGTTGACGAAGTGATGCGTATAGAAACGCTTCAGGTTGTCGTGACCCACGCCGCCGGTCATGGTCGGAACGTGATTGACGTAGGGTTGCGCGACCATGGTCGGCATGACGGCGTCCACGTCGCGCGTGGCGAACTCGTAATAGCAATGCGCTTCCCACAGCGCGTTGAGATCGTAGACCGGGCCGAGCACCTTGCGCAGCAGCGCGAGCGTGCGCGAATACGCCATCATCGCGGCGGGTTTGTCGTATTGCGGGCGCGACGGCGCGGCGAACGCGTGATCGCAACCCGGGTACACGTATTGCTCAATTTGCGGCCGCGTACGCAATGCGGCGCTGATTCGTTCGCGGGTTTCCGCCGGACAGTGCGAGTCGTTTTCAGGGAAGTGAAACACCATCGGGCAGCGAATTGCGGGCACTTTATCCAGATGCGCTTCGAGGCCGACGCCGTAGTAGCTGACCGCGCAATCGACATCGGTGCGCGCTGCACTGAGGAACGCGAGCTTGCCGCCGAGGCAGTAGCCCACCGCACCGACTTTGCCGGCCTGTTCAGGCATGGCGCGCAATGCAGCGACGGTGGCGGCGATATCGTCGATGGCCAGATCCGTGTCGAATTGCCCGAGATAGTCGAGCGCCTGTTTCATGTCGGCTTCGCCATAACCGAGCACGATGCCCGGTTTGATCCGCCAGAACAGATCGGGCACCAGCACCACATAACCTTCTTCAGCGAAGCGGTCGGCCATCGCCTTCATGGTGTCGTTGATGCCGAAAATTTCCTGCAGGAGCACGAGTCCCGGGCCCGACCCTTGCGCGGGGCGCGCGACGTAGGCATTGAAACGGCCGCCATCCTGGGCGACGACTTCGATGAAAGAGGCGGCCATGCGGTGTGTCTCCATGCAGATAGTTTGGGCTATGCCATGGTACGCAACTCGAAACGTTTGAGCTTGCCGGTTTCGGTGCGCGGCAATGAATCGACGAAAACGATGACGCGGGGATATTTATACGGCGCCACGCTATTTTTCACGAAATCCTGCAGTTGCGCGACCAGTTTGTCGTCGCGCTCGTAACCGGGATTCACCACGACGAATGCCTTGACGATCTGCCCGCGAGTTTCGTCCGGCACGCCGATCACGCCGCATTCGGACACTGCGTCGTGTTGCAGCAGGACACTCTCCACTTCGGGCCCGGAGATGTTGTAGCCGGCGGAGACGATCATATCGTCGGCGCGCGCCTGGTAGAACACGTAACCGTCTTCGTCGAGATAGACGGAATCGCCTGGCAAGTTCCAGCCTTCGCGCACGAACTTCTTCTGCCGCTCGTCGGCGAGATAGCGGCAGCCGGTCGGGCCGCGCACCGCCAGTTTGCCGATCGTACCTGGCGCGACCGGCCGCATGTCGTCGTCCACCGCTTGCACGGCGTAACCCGGCACCGCACGGCCGATGGCGTTCGGGCGAATCTCGTCGCCCTGAGCCGAAATGAAAATGTGGATCAACTCCGTGCCGCCAATACCGTCGATCATGTCGATGCCGGTCGCGTCGCGCCATAAACGCCGCGTCGAATCCGGCAACGCCTCACCCGCCGACACGGTTTTCTTCAACGAGGAGACATCGTGGCGCGCAACGAGCGGCGCCATCTGCCGATAGAACGTCGGCGCAGTGAACATGACGGTCGCATGAAAACGTTCGACGGTCTGCAGCAAAGTCTCAGGCGTGAGCTTCTCAATCAGCACTGTGGACGCGCCCACTCGCAACGGAAAACACAGCAAGCCGCCAAGTCCGAACGTGAACGCGAGTGGCGGCGTGCCGCAAAAGATATCGTTCGACGTGGGCTTGAGCACGTGACGCGGAAACAGATCGCACATTGCCACCACATCGCGATGAAAGTGCATGCAGCCTTTCGGCGCGCCGGTCGTGCCGCTGGTGAAGGCGATCAGGCAGACGTCGTCAGCGGCGGTGTCGCACGCGGTGAAGTGGTCGGGCTTGTTGATCGCGAGCGTATCGAGGGAATCAGCGGCGTCGTCGTGGAAGAGGCGGGTTTGCTTCAAGCCCGCGCAGTAAAACTCGTCTTCTGGATCGCTGCAACGCGCGAGTTCGGCGGTCAGGCGCGCGTCGCACAACGCCGCGCCAACTTGCGCTTTCTCGATGATCTGCTTCAACTCCTTGGCGCGCAAAAGCGGCATGGTCGGCACCACGACGAGCCCAACCTTCAGCGCGGCGAGTGCGGTCACGGCCATATGCAGCGTGTTCGGGCCGCGCAGTAAAACGCGGTTGCCGGGCTGCAGTCCCATTTCGTCGACCAGCACGTGCGCGCTGCGATTCACGAGCGCCAGCAGTTCGCCGTAAGTGGTGGCGCGCGGTGTTCCGTCGACATCGGACCAGATTGCCGGATCATCGCGGTGACCTGCATCGATGGTTCTGTCGAGCAACTCCGTGGCGCAGTTCAAGCGCGCCGGGTACGCGACGTCCGGGTGGTCGAGCAGAAAGACGGGCCATTGATCCTGCGGCGGAAGATTGTCGCGCGCGAAGGTATCGACGTGTGCTGACGGTTCCATCATGGTCTCCCGGGCGTTGAGCCGGCTAAATGCGCTTCGGTTGGCTTGGTGGCTTTTTTGAATGTGCTGCGCTAGTGCGGAATCACGGCGGTGCCTTCAATTTCAACTTTCGCTTCATCTTCGATGAGCGCAACCACTTGAACCGCGCTCATCGCAATGTCGTAGTCGCCGATCAACTCGCGAAACGCACGGCCGATGTCTTTCAGCGACGCGAGATATTCGCGTTTGTCGGTGACGTACCACGTCAATCGCACCAGATGCTCAGGCTTGCCGCCCGCTTCATGCAAAACGGCGAGCACATTCTTGAGCGCCTGGATGGCTTGCGCGGCGAAGTCGGTGGTCTGGAAACGCGCCTGTTCGTCCCAGCCGATCTGACCGGCAATGAACACCTGCGTGCCGGTTGCCGCGACGCCGTTAGCGTAACCACGCGGCTTGACCCAGCCAGCGGGGAGAAGAGCTTTTTTCATGAGCGATGCGCCTCAGTGGAGTCGGGCTGTGGGGCGAACGTCGCGAGGGCGCTCGCGATGTCGGCGGGAATGTCGATGGATGTGCCGCGCTCGAGCGACGTCGTGACGAGCACCTGCTTCGCGCGGAAACGCGTTTCCCCGTTGCAATGACCGACAATATCGACGCTGACCGAACGCCGCCCGATCGCTGTAACGTTAAGGGTCAGGCTGATGGTTTCGCCCATCTGGCTCGGCCGTGAAAACTCGCAATCGAGTTTGACGATCGGCAAACCGAGGCGGCGTTGCGAGATCATGTGCGCGTAGTCGATATGCAGGCCTTCGTTGAACCAGTCTTCGACCAGCGCGTTGGTCATCACCAGATATTGCGGGAAGAACACGATGCCCGCCGGATCGCAGTGCGAGAAACGGATGCGCACGGGCCGTTCGAAAGACGCGCTCATTTGGCGTTGTCTCCGGCAGTCGCGGCAGCGTGCGCTTTCAACAGATCGCGTCCGATAATCAGTTGCTGCACTTCGGTCGCGCCTTCGTAAATGCGCAGCGCTCGAATCTCGCGATACAGCATTTCGACGGCCGTGCCGCTTTGCACGCCCATGCCGCCGTAGAGTTGCACGGCAGCGTCGATCACCTGTTGCGCGCCTTCGCTTGCGTGCCACTTTGCCATCGCGGCTTCGCGCGTGACGCTTTCGCCTTGATCGCGCAGCCACGCGGCGCGGTAGACCAGCAACGCGCTGCTGTCGATGGTCAACGCCATCTGCGCGAGTTTGGCTTGCGTCAGTTGAAAATCGCCGAGCGTCTGGCCAAACATCTTGCGCGACGCGGCGCGGGAAATACCTTCCGCCATCGCATGACGCGCGAAGCCGAGCGATGCGGCCGCCACGGACGTGCGGAAAATATCCAGCGTGCGCATGGCGAGCTTGAAACCTTCGCCGGGCACGCCGAGCATCTGGCTGCGCGGCACGCGCGCGCCGGCAAAGTGCAAACGTGCGAGCGGATGTGGCGCGATCACGTCGATGCGTTCCGCGATCTCGAGTCCCGGCGTATCCGCATCGACAACGAATGCACTGATGCCGCGCGCGCCCGGCGCTTCACCGGTTCTCACGAACACCACGTAGAAATCGGCGATGCCGCCGTTGGAGATCCACGTCTTGTCGCCGTCGAGCACGTAGGCGTCGCCGTCTTCGCGGGCGGAGAGCGCCATGGCGGCGACATCGGAGCCGGCTTCGGGTTCGGACAGCGCGAACGCCGCGAGCGCCGTGCCGTTAGCGACGCGAGGCAGATAGCGGGTCTTTTGTTCGTGCGTGCCGCCGAGCGAGATCGCGCCCGAACCGAGTCCTTGCATGGCCAAAGCGAAGTCCGCGAGGCCGGAGTGTTTGGCCAGCGTTTCGCGCAGCAGGCAAACGGCGCGCGTGTCGATCGTGTCACCGTGGCCGCCGTATGCGACGCCGCCCACGCCATATTTCAGCCAGCCCGCCGCGCCGAGTTCACGCACCAGGTGACGACAGGTTGCGTCGACATTCTTGTGGTCTTCGTGCTTGAGCTTCTCGCGGCACCATGCTTCGATACCTGCAGCCAGCTCGCGATGACGCGGCTCGAAGAATGGCCACGCCAGCGCGCTATGCAGATCCAGTTCGGTGTTAGCGCTCAACTCAATCTCCTTCGAACACCGGACGCGATTTCGCGGCAAACGCACTGTAAGCGCGCTCAAAATCACGAGTGCTCATGCAGATGGCCTGGGCTTGCGCTTCCGATTCGATCGCTTCGTCGATACTCATGCTCCATTCCTGATGCAGCATCTTCTTGGTGATGCCGTGCGCGAAAGTCGGACCGGCGACGAGATCGGCGGCGAGCTTGTGCGCTTCTTCGAGGAGCGCGGCGGGTTCGCACAGCCGGTTGTAGAAGCCCCACGCGTGGCCTTCTTCGCCGCTTGCCGAGCGTCCGGTGAAGAGCAGTTCGGCGGCGCGTCCCTGGCCGATGATGCGCGGCAGAATCGCGCAGGCGCCCATATCGCAACCGGCGAGACCGACGCGCGAGAACAGGAAAGCGAGCTTGCTGCGCGCGGTGCCGAGCCGCATGTCGGACGACATGGCGAGAATCGCGCCGGCGCCGGCGCAGACGCCGTCGACCGCGGCAATTACCGGCTGCGGGCAATGGCGCATGGCTTTCACCAGATCGCCGGTCATGCGCGTGAAGAGCAGCAGTTCAGGCATCGGCAGATCGATCAGCGGCGCGATGATGTCGTGCACGTCGCCGCCGGAGCAGAAGTTGTCGCCCGCGCCGTGAATCACGACAGCTTTGACGTCGGTCGCATACGTCAATTGCCGGAAGAGATCGCGCAACTCCGCGTACGACTCGAAAGTCAGCGGGTTCTTGCGCTCGGGGCGATTCATCGTGATCGTCGCGACCTTGCCGGCGACCTGCCAACCGAAGTGCCGCGCTTCGTAGCCGGCTAGCGTGAGGCGATTGCCGGCCAGCAAGGCGTCGGCGTTGGATCGTGTCATGAGTCTCTCTCCGCGGTTCGATGCCGATCAGTCTTTCAGACTGTCGAGTAGATGTTGCTTGAGTTTGCCCAGGCGCTGATGAGTGCGCGATTTTTCATCGAGGCTCAAACCGCCGAACAGTTCGACTACCCATTGCTCGTGTGCGATCGCCATCTTGTCGAACGCTTTGCGTCCGGCGGGCGTCAGGCACACGCTGATCGAGCGTCGATCGTTCGGATCGTTGTCGCGCGACACCAGGCCTTCTTTTTCGAGCTGATCCGTAATACCGGTGATGTTGCCGCCTGTCACCATCAAACGACGCGACAACTCGGTCATCTTCAGGCCTTCGGGATGTCGTTCCAATTGGGCCATCAGATCAAAACGCGGCAACGTGGTGTCGAATTCGTTGCGCAGACGCTTGCGCAATTCCGCTTGCACAAGGTTGGTCGTGGTCAGCATGCGCAGCCACAGACGCAGGCCCATGTGGCTATCCGCGCCCGTGCTCATTTCGAGGTCCACGACGTTCTCCGCGGGTTTCGGCACGCCTTTGCGCGGCGGCTTCGTTTCAGCCGCCGCCGTGGGCTTTTTGATGTTGGATGACTTGGTCACATCACTTCTCCACCAGAGATGGAAATGGATTGCCCCGTGACGGCGTCCGAGCCGGGTTGGCAAAGCCAGAGGACGGCATTGGCAACCTGTTCCGGACTCACGAAGCGACGTTGCGGATTCGAGCGAAGCAAGGTTTCGCGCGCCTGCTGTTCGGTGCGCGAGGTCTTGCTGGTGATCTGTTCGAGCGATGCGTGCAGCAGTTCCGTTTCCGTGTAGCCGGGGCACACGGCGTTGACGGTGACGCCTTTCGTCGCGACTTCCAACGCGAGTGAGCGCGTGAGACCGATCACGCCATGTTTCGCGGCGCAATAGGCGGCGACGTACGCGTAGCCGATTTGTCCCGCCGTGCTGGCCACATTGATGATGCGTCCATGCCCGCGTTCGAGCATGCGTGGCAACACAGCGCGCGTGCCGAGGAAGACGCCGGTAAGGTTCACGTCGAGCATGCGCTGCCAGAGCGCCGTGTCGGTGTGTGTGAACGGCGCGGCTTGCGCCTGGCCCGCGTTGTTGATGAGGATGTCGACTTCGCCGGCTTCACCAAAAGCGCTTGCGACGGAGTCTTCCTGAGTGACGTCGACGCTAATGCAAGCGACGTCGCCCAGCGTCCGGCATTTCTCGCGCTGTACGTCGAGACGTTCCGCGTTGCGGCCCATCAACGTGACGCGCGCTCCGGCACGCAGCAGCGCTTCCGCGACGGCGGCGCCGATGCCGCTGCCGCCGCCAGTGACGACCGCGTGCTGTCCCGCGAGTGTCGAATTGAGGGTGTTCACACGGTTCCTTCGGCGCGTTGCGCGCGTTCTTGCGGCGACAGCCCCGCGTTTGCGGCGGCTTGAGCGCGCTCGCGTTCGAGGTTGCGTTCGAGTTGAGACTTCGCCGCGGTGTAGGGCTTCGGCCACATCACGTCGAAATAGCCGATCTTGGCCGCTTCGTTCAACGTCCACGAAGGATTCGCCAGATGCGGGCGCGCAATCGCGCACAGATCCGCGCGGCCTGCCGCGATGATGCTATTCACGTGATCCGCTTCGGAGATCGCGCCGACCGCGATCGTCGCGATACCCGCTTCGTTGCGCACGCGGTCGGCGAACGGCGTTTGGAACATGCGGCCGAAAACCGGTTTTTCTTCCTTGCTGACCTGGCCCGACGAGACATCGATCATGTCGGCGCCGGCCGCCTTGAAAGCCTCAGCGATCTTGACTGCGTCGTCGGGTGTCGTGCCGCCTTCGACCCAATCGTTCGCGGAGATGCGCACGGAAATCGGCTTGTCTTGCGGCCAGACCGCGCGGATCGCCTTGAAAACCTGCAACGGATAGCGCAGACGATTTTCCAGCGAGCCGCCGTAGTCGTCAGTGCGATGATTGGTGAGCGGCGACAGAAAGCTCGACAGGAAATAGCCGTGCGCGCAATGCAATTCGAGCCAGTCGAACCCTGCCTCCGCCGACATTTGCGTGGCGCGGACGAACTGCGCTTCGATTTCGCGCAGCTCGTGTTGCGTGGCTTCGCGCGACTGCTGGCTGACGCCGCGCAGATATTGTTGCGGCGACGCAGAGATGAGCGGCCAGTTGCCTTCCGCGAGTGGTTGATCGATGCCTTCCCACGAGACACGTGTCGAACCTTTCGCTCCCGAATGGCCGAGCTGGATTCCGATCTTCGCATCCGATTGACGATGCACCAGGTCGACGATGCGCTTCCATGCGGTGAGATGCTCCGGCGCATACATGCCGGGACACGCGGGCGTGATGCGCGCTTCGGGCGAGACGCAGGTCATTTCCGTCATGACCAGCCCCGCGCCGCCCATCGCGCGAGCGCCGAGATGCATCAGGTGATAGTCGCCCGCAATGCCTTCGACGGCGGAGTATTGCGCCATCGGCGAAACGACTACGCGGTTTTTTAGCGTCACGCCGCGCAACGTGAAGGGCGTGAACATGGGCGGGACGGAGTGCTTCTCGGGCGAGCGATTCACGCCGGAGCGCTGGGCGAGCCAGTCTTCGAAGCTTGATAGATACTGAGCATCGCGTTCACGCAGATTTTCGTGCGAGATGCGCTGTGAGCGCGTGAGCAGCGAATACGCGAACTGTTCCGGCTCGAACGACGTATAGCGGTCCACATGCTCGAACCATTCCGTCGAATTGCGCGCCGCGTTCTGAATACGCAATACGTCGATGCTGCGCACCTCGGTGTAATGCTTCAGCGCGGCGGCCAGATCACCCGGATGCGCGCCCATGCTGTTGGCGAGTTCGATCGAATCTTCAAGCGCGAGCTTGGTGCCCGAGCCTATCGAGAAATGAGCAGTGTGCGCGGCGTCGCCCATGAGGACGACTGGCGTTTGCGTGCCGTCAGCGTTGTTGCGCCAATGCACCCACTCGTCGTTGACGACACGCGGGAAGCGAATCCATTGCGACGAGCCGCGCAAATGCGCCGCGTTGGATAGCAGCGCATTGCCGTCCAGATACTTCGCGAACAGCTTTTCGCAAAAGGCGATGCTGTCCTCTTTGCTCATTTCGTCGAGGCCGGCGGCGCGCCACACGCGCTCCGGCGTTTCGACGATAAACGTGGAGGTCTGATCGTCGAAGCGATAAGCGTGCGCCTGGAACCAGCCGAATTCGGTTTCTTCGAAGGCGAACGTGAAGGCGTCGAAGAGTTTTTTGGTGCCGAGCCAGACGAAGCGGCAGTCGCGCATGTCGATGGCGGGCCGATAGGTGGCCGCGTACTTTTGACGGACTGCGCTGTTCGCGCCGTCGCAGGCGATGATCAGGTCGGCTTCGTAGACGCTGTCGTCCGTGACTTGGGTTTCGAAAACCAGCCTGACGCCCAGTTCTTCGCAGCGTGCCTGCAAGATATTCAGCAGACGTTTGCGGCCGATCCCGCAGAAGCCGTGACCCGACGAACGGATTTGCCGGCCGCGGAAATTGATCTCAATGTCGTCCCAGTGATTGAAGGCGTCGAGGATGGCATCGGCACTGGGGGCGTCGGCGGCGCGCAGATTGCCGAGCGTCTGGTCGGAGAAGACGACGCCCCAGCCGAAGGTGTCGTACGGACGGTTGCGCTCGACGACCGTGACATCGTAGGCCGGGTTCCGGCTCTTCATCAAAAGGCCGAAGTACAGACCGGCTGGGCCGCCACCAATGCAAACGATGCGCATGCTTGTTCCCCATGTGTGAACGCTGCTGACGGGGGTAATTTAGGCTTAGATAGTTTAGATGTCAACTAAATATGGGTGGGGAGGTGGCGGGGCGCCGCGGTGAGCCGAACGCCCGCATCCCGGCGCCGCTTCGTAGCTCGAGCGATTCGCCGACACTGATAACCAACGCACATTAATCGTTCCAAAAATAGCACTTATCGTTTCGCGCGGTTCGGGCGAATATTCGCCAAACAACAAAGCGCCCGAACACCGCAAGTTAAAAATCTCTGGAGACACCTCGATGCATCCCTCCTCACCCCCGCTGGCCCCCGGGCAATCGAAGGCTTCCGCCGTGCTGCGCGTGACGGCAGGCAACTTCCTGGAGCAGTTCGACTTCTTCCTGTTCGGCTTCTACGCCACGCAGATCGCCGCGGTCTTTTTCCCGGCGGGGAGCGAGTTCGCCTCACTGATGATGACGTTCGCAGTGTTTGGCGCAGGCTTCCTGATGCGGCCGCTCGGCGCGATCATCCTCGGCGCGTATATCGACGATGTCGGCCGCCGCAAGGGCCTGATTGTCACGCTGTCGATCATGGCGAGCGGCACCATCCTGATCGCGTTCGTGCCCGGCTATGCGACGATCGGACTGTTCGCTCCGGCCCTGGTTCTCCTTGGCCGTCTGCTGCAGGGCTTCTCCGCGGGTGCGGAACTGGGCGGGGTATCGGTCTATCTCGCAGAGATGGCGACGCCGGGCCACAAGGGTTTCTTCACGAGTTGGCAGTCGGCGAGCCAGCAAGTGGCGATCGTCGTCGCTGCGGCGCTCGGCTTCGCGCTCAATCATTGGCTGGACACGGCGGCGATCGCCGCGTGGGGATGGCGCGTGCCGTTCTTCGTCGGCTGCATGATCGTGCCTTTTATCTTCATCTTGCGGCGCAATCTTGAGGAAACGCAAGAATTCAAACAGCGCCAGCGTCGCCCGACCATGAAAGCAGTCTTTACGACGCTCGTGCAGAACTGGAATGTCGTGATCGCAGGCGTGCTGCTGGTCGCCATGACCACGACGAGCTTTTATCTGATCACGGTGTACGCACCGACCTTTGGCAAGACCGTCCTGCATCTGAGCACGGCCGATAGTCTGCTGGTCACGCTGTGCGTGGGCATCTCGAACTTCATCTGGCTGCCGATCGGCGGCGCGCTGTCGGACCGGATCGGACGCCGTCCGCTCCTTCTCGGAATGACGAGCCTAGCGATTGCGACCGCCTACCCCGCGCTATCGCTGCTGGCTCATGCGCCGAGCTTCGTCAACATGCTGCTTGTGCTGCTCTGGCTCTCGTTCATGTACGGCATGTATAACGGCGCGATGGTCGTCGCGCTCACCGAAGTGATGCCGGTCGAAGTGCGTGTTGCCGGATTCTCTTTGGCCTACAGCCTCGCGACGGCGGTCTTCGGCGGTTTCACGCCCGTTATCTCGACCGCGCTCATTCACATGACCGGCGATAAAGCCGCGCCGGGCTACTGGATGAGCTTTGCCGCGGTATGCGGGCTCGGTGCCACGCTCGCACTGTATCGGCGCCGTCGTGCTCCGCTGCATGCGGCTTCCTGAAGCATCGCTTCGCTCCTCGAACTTCATCCCGACGTTCATTCAACCATGAAATCCATCCTTCTGAAACTCTGCGCCACAGCGCTCCTCGGCGGCGCCGCCGCAGCGAACGTGCAGGCCGCCGAACTGCACGTGATGAGCTCCGGCGGCTTCACCGCCGCCTACAAGCTGCTCGGCCCGAAGTTCGCGGCGTCCACGGGCAACACGCTCGATACCGCGCTCGGACCGTCGATGGGCAAGTCGCCGGAGGCCATTCCGAACCGGCTTCAGCGCGGCGAGGCCGCCGACGTGGTGATCATGGTCGGCTATGCACTCGACGACCTCATCAAGCAGGGCAAGGTGATCCCCGATTCACGCGTGGAGCTCGCGGATTCTCGCATCGGAATGGTCGTGCGCGATGGCGCGCCGAAGCCCGACATCGGGTCAGAGGCGGCGCTCAAGGAAACCTTGCTGCATACCCGGTCGATCGCTTACTCGGATAGCGCGAGCGGTGTCTATATCGAGCGCGAGTTGTTCAAGCGTCTCGGCATCGAGGAGCAGGTGAAGAGCAAGGCGAAGATGATCCCGAAGATTCCGGTGGCGTCGGTGGTTGCGACCGGTGACTACGAAGTGGGATTTCAGCAGGTGAGCGAGTTGCTCCCGGTGAAGGGCGCGGCGTACGTCGGCAAGATTCCGGAGTCGATGCAGTCCGTCACGCGCTATGCGGCCGGCATCCCGGTCGGCGCGCAGCATCCGAAGGAAGCGAAAGCGCTGCTCGACTATCTCGCGTCGCCCGCCGTGCAGCCGGTGGTGACATCGACCGGGCTCGATTCCGTCGCCGCGCACTGAGACGACGGCAACGATTCAGCCCGGCAGGTCGGCGGGCTGATCGAAAGCCTCTTCGGGCTCGTGCGCCAGACTCAATGCGTTCTGCAGACGTGTTCGGTCGCAGGCGCGCTCCCACATCGATACGAAGATCACCGCGCAGGCGTTGCTGATAACGCTCGTCAGCGCACGCGCCTCGGACATGAAGCGATCGATGCCGACCAGCAGCGCGACGCCTGCCACCGGCAGATCGGGAATGACAGCGAGCGTCGCGACGAGCGCAACCAGTCCGCTGCCCGACACGCCCGCCGCGCCCTTCGACGTGATCAGCATGACCAGGAGCATCGTCGCGATCTGGCCGCTCGACAGGTGCACATCGCACGCTTGCGCGATGAACATCGAGGCGAGTGTCAGGTAGATCGCCGTGCCGTCGAGGTTGAAGGAATAGCCGGCAGGCAGCACGAGACCCACAATGCCCTTGTCGCAGCCAAGTGCTTCGAGCTTGACGATGAGACGGGGCAGCACCGGTTCGGTCGACGACGTCGCGAGCACGATGACGAGTTCCTCGCGAATGTAGCGCAGCAAACGCCAGAGGGAGAAGCGATGCAGGCGTGCGAGGGGACCGAGCACGCAGACCACGAACAGCAGGCACGCCGCATAGAACGACAACATCAGCATGCCGAGCGAACCGATCGAATGGATGCCGAAACGGCCCACAGTGAACGCCATCGCGCCGAATGCTCCGATCGGGGCTAGCCGCATGATCAGCGCGAGGATGCGGAACAGCACATGCGCGACGCTATCGATGAATTCCCGCACTCGCCGTCCGACGCTTCCGCCGGCGTTCAATGCGAAGCCGAACAGAAGGGCAAGCAGCAGGACCGGCAGAACCTCGCCTTTCTCGAAGGCGCCGACGAGCGTCTCCGGAATCAGATGCAGTGCGAATTCGACAAGCCCGTGCGGCTGCGTGCGCGTTGAATACTGCGCCAGGAAGGCCGTGTCCAGATGATGCGCGTCGATGTGCAAACCCGCACCCGGATGCAGCGCGAACGCGGTCGCAAGGCCCAGACCAAGCGCAACGATGGTAAGAGCGTAGAACAGCGCGAGCGCTTTCAGGATGATCCGGCCGATTTTCGAGCCGCTTGCAAGCGACGTGATGCCGGTGACGATCGTGCAAAAGACGATTGGCGCGATCATCATCCGAATCAGTGCGACGAAAGCATCGCTGAGCGGTTTGAGCGACGCGCCGGCCTGTGGCCAGAAGTGGCCGACGGTCATGCCGAGCGCCATTCCAACGAGGACCTGGACGTAAAGCAGCCGGAACGGCCCTGGCAGTGTCATGTCGAGGTCTTCTTCGCCGCGCGGGCCACGCCGCTGGGTTTCGCGTCGAGAATCATCTGATAGAACTGCTGCGCGGCCGGCGCGAGCGGACGCCCCCGGCGTCTGACAATGCCGACTCGCCTCGTCACGACCGGATCGACGAGCGGCACGCTGGTCAAAATCGGATGGCCCCGCATGGGCATTGCCATTGAAGGTACCGCTGCCACACCGAGTCCCGCTTCGATCAGGCCGAGCATGGTGGTGACATGGCGCGTCTCGCAGACGCTCGGCACTGCCGGCGCCACGTTGATCAACGCCTGATCGAGCAGCAGGCGGTTGCCGGAAGTCTTGTCCACGGAGACATATTCGTGTTCATAAAGCTCGCTCCAGGTCACCCGTTTTTTCCGGGCAAGGGGATGATCGCGACGGCACGCGGCGACGAACCGTTCCTGCAGCAGCACCTTGAACTCGACTTCGGTTTCCTGGCTGCCCATGAAGCTGACGCCGAAATCGGCTTCGCCGCTGATAACCGAGCCGAGCACTTCGTTGGCGCTCGAGTCCAGCAGCTTGACCCGGATGCGCGGATAGCGGCTGTGATAGGCGGCAACGACGCTTGGCAGGAAATAGTAGGCGACCGACGGCACGCATGCGATGGTGACATGACCGAGGCGGCTGCTGGAGACGTCGCGAATGCCGAGCAATGCGACATCGAGATCGTCGAGAAGCTGTTCCGCGCTTGGGGCGAACACGCGACCTGTGGTGGTGAGCGTCACGCTGCGGGTGGTCCGCTCGAAGAGCCGCACGCCGAGCGCCGCTTCGAGCTTTTCGATGCGCCGGCTCAGCGCCGGCTGCGAAATATTGACCGCCTCCGCTGCTTTGCGAAAGCTACCCAACTCCACGACGGCTCGAAACGCCTGCAGATCGTTCAGGTCGAAGTTGACACCCACGAGACATCCTCCGCATTGTCGATGTGGCTATTTTGCATGATGCGGGTGAAAGCGCCCATCGAGGACTACATTCGGTGGTTAGACCGCGAGGGGTTGGCGGAGTGGGGATCGAGGGGCGTCGTGTCGGTGGTTATTCGTGACCGAGAGGTGGGCGTCTCTTCGTGGCCGACGAACTGAGCTGGACGACGACTCGCTGAGGTCGTTGGAGTCATTCGAACATGAATGGCGGCCGTGCCCTTCCAGGCTTGTATCGGCCCGCCGCAGGTGGTCGGTCAATAACGCTGCACCGGTTCGCTATTCGCAATACGAGGCGTCTGGTCGAACCCGGGTCTACGTCCAGGCCGCCCCCGGTTCGCGCCGCCGTCAAACCCCGGGACTGCGCGGCGACCCCTCGCCAACCGTCAATTGGTACTCGTACCATCAAACTCGACGATTTCAACCCAGTTCGCTCCCTTACCCACCGGATACTGTCCAATCGCGCTCAGCGCACCGGACTTCCGGTCAATACGATAAGCGCCTAGATTCGCCGACAACTGACCGACCGCCAGCAGGTACGCGCCAGACGGATCGATATTGAACCCGCGCGGCTGCTTTTCAGTCTGGTACGTGCCGATACGCGTCAGCTTGCCCGAGCGCATGCTGACCTTATACGCGGCGAGCGTGCTGGACGTGCGCTCCGACGCATACAGAAAACGCCCGTCGGGAGTCAGGTGGAGATCGGCTCCCCACGGTTTGTCACCCGAGAAATCAGGCGGCAGGATGGAGATCGTCTGAATCGGCTTGACTGTGTCGCGGGTGCCATCGAAGGCGAGCACATGCAGTTTGCCGTCAAGCTCATCGATCAGATACGCGAACCGATGATCCGGCGAAAAGATGAAATGGCGCGGTCCCGATTTCGGTGGCAACGAATACGCGGGCGCGGCGTCCTCAGTCAACTGGCCGTTCGACGCGTCGAACTTGAGACGCAGCCAGGCATCCGAGCCGAGCACCGACGCGAACACGTAGCGATTGTCAGGCGCGTTGCGAATCGCGTGAGCCATTGGGCCCGTCTTGACGATCTGCTGCACTTCGCCGACCACCCCATCCGCACCGATCCGATTCACCGCCAGAAGGTTGCCGCCGTACGACGCGGAAAACAGGTAGCGGCCGTTCGCATCCGTCGAGACATACGCCATGCTTTCCGCGAGCGGCGCTCTGCCGAGTTCGATCAACCGGCCATCGAGCGGATTAACCGCAAAACTCACCACGCGATACGGCTGCGAGCGCAGCCCGGCATAAAGCCGGAGATGGTCGGGCGAAAACGCCATCGGCATCACCGTTGCGCCGACCGCCACGGTCTCC
The DNA here is from genome assembly GCF_003634175.1 of Paraburkholderia sp. BL17N1. Taxonomy (NCBI): domain Bacteria; kingdom Pseudomonadati; phylum Pseudomonadota; class Betaproteobacteria; order Burkholderiales; family Burkholderiaceae; genus Paraburkholderia; species Paraburkholderia sp. BL17N1. The sequence continues at coordinate 1,249,854 of NZ_RBIW01000002.1, read as the reverse complement.
ACGGCCGTCAGCGAGCCATTCGACTTGTCGAGGCTGAAAACAGAAATATCCTTGCTATCGGCATTCGATACGTATGCGTACGTTGCGGCCTGCGAGGCGCTGGACACCACAGCGGCCAACCCGATTGCCGCTACACCGAGAACACCTTTAACGTTCATGCTCACACTCCGGATACAAATGGTTGAAGTCGCCGAACGCCGCCGGCGCCCACCATCGGACGACGAACAGCGATGCGGCTTTACCTGGGAAACGGTTGCTTGATCGGCGACGGGCGTTGATCGTTCGCGCCGTCTGTCAACGGGCAAGACGAAACGCCGAGACAGCATCCGTCAGCAACTGCGCCTGCTGCTCGAGAGCGCTCGCGGCGGCGGCGGCCTCCTCGACGAGCGCCGCATTCTGTTGGGTCACCTGGTCCATTTGCGTCACCGCCTGGCCAACCTGTTCGATGCCAGTGCTCTGCTCGATCGTCGCCGCCTTGATCTCATTCATGATGGTGGCCACGCTGCGTACGGCGCCGACAATTTCCTTCATCGACTGCCCCGCCTGCGCGACCAGGTTATTCCCGTTCGCCACGTCCTCGACCGAGGCGCCGATCAAGGCCTTGATTTCACGAGCAGCGTCCGCGCTACGTAGCGCGAGACTGCGAACCTCGCTTGCGACCACGGCGAAACCGCGTCCCTGCTCGCCCGCCCGTGCCGATTCAACCGCTGCATTCAACGCGAGGATATTGGTCTGAAACGCAATACTGTCGATCATCCCGGTAATCTCGGCGATCCTGCGCGAGCTTTCGCTGATGGCACTCATCGTCTGGATGGCGCGCTCGACCACTTCGCCGCCGCCCTGCGCGACATCCGCGGCGCTCGAAGCCTGTGTGCTTGCCTGCTGCGCATTGTCCGCGTTCTGTTTGACGGTCGACGTCAGCTGTTGCATGCTCGCGGCGGTTTGTTCCAGCGCCGCAGACTGCTGCTCGGTGCGGCTCGACAGATCGAGGTTGCCCGCCGCGATCTCCCGCGCGCCACCATAAATCGCTTCGCAACTGTTGCGCACGTTTGCCACGGTCTGCGATAAGCCGCGCTGCATCCGCTGCATCGCTGCGAAAAGCTGACCGATCTCGTTACCGCTCGCTTCGGGGATGAGCGCCGTCAGATCGTTCGCCGCGATCTGATCGAGCAGGTCAGCGGCCTCCTTCAGCGGCGTCGTCACGATACGCCGCAGCGCGAAATGGGTGGCGACGATCAGCGCAAGCGCGCCGGCCATCCCGATAACGACCAGACTGACGACCCATTGATATTCGCGCTCGGCCTGCGCAATAGCATCGTTCGACAGCGTGTTCGCCATGCTCTGGAATTTCTCGACGTTCACCGAATACGCTGCGCCGGCCGCCGTAATGTCGCGATCGTTGATCGCGACATAGGCGTTCGTATCACCGGCACGCACGGCATCGACGGCTTTCTTCAGGATTGCCGCGAGATTGTTCGACGATTCGACCAACTGTTGTTTCAACCCGTCATCCTGACCACTAAAAGAGGCCGCATCACGAAACGACTGCGTTTCTGCGGCCGCCCGGTCCAGCGTCGTCCCGGCGCTTTTCAACGCCGAGTCTCGCGTCGCCTCGTCGTTGCGCTCCTTCAAGGCCGAATAGGCCCGTGTCAGCGCGGCTCGGGTGCGTGTGGAGTCCTTGTATCCGTCGTTGACAAGGATTTCCTGCGTCGCAATCTGATGAATGCGAGCAAGGTTGGCATTCGCCCGACTGAGCGTGGTGACGCCGAGCACCCCGCCAAACAAAATCATCGTGGCGAAAATCACGAAGATAGCAAGGAGGCTTTTTCGAACCGATACGTTCCGCATACCGCTTTTAGTCCATCGTTGTACGATGACTTGTTTACGGCAGACCGATCGATTTCCTTAGAAAAATAGACATTTCGACGGCCGTTCCTCTATTTTTGGCCGGGCGCGGCCGGTCGTCCGCTGGCCTCGATCGCCGGGGAGGGGCTAGTTGTACGATGACTTGTGCGCCGTAGAGTTGATTGAGCAATTTCGGGCAAAGGTCGCCCTTCATGGCGGGCTGCTGTCTCATGCGAACGCCATACATCGCGAGACCTCGCCCACGGCGATCGGCAACACGCAACCCCGGGCGGCCTGGCATTTCCTGAACGTTGCCGTGCCGTGATTTACGTGGTCTGTGTCGATTCGGGCACCACGGATGATGCGAATGCATGGGGATATTCGTGACGAAACCAGTCTTTCACCTGCTCGTGGTTGAGCGCAAAGAATTCGCGCGATCGCGGTATCAAGACAAAACCAAAAGCGAGCAGACAGGTGGCGAGACCGAAGCATGTATAGACCTTGCCTACTGCCCAATGCGTGAGCGCCGCACCTGCGATCATCGGACCAAGAATGCCCGCAATCTGCGTGGTCATCATGCTCGCAGCGAGAATGCGCACGCGGAAATTCTGCGGGATAGCCAACGAGCGGTGAGTCGCGCCGACGAGGCCCATCGATGCATTGGCGAAACCCACACACGTAAGCGTCAATACGAGAACGACAGGTGAATGCGCCCAGCCTGAAGCCGCGAGTGCCAGCCCTTCGCACATCGCGGCCCCCACCCGGACGTTGAATCGGCCGAAACGACTGACCAGTGCATCAGAACCACGAAAGCTTCCGAGTAGTAAACCTATGGATAAGGCCGCTTCGCAAACACCTAGCCACAGACCCGACAGCCCGAGCGATTGGACTTTGAGCGGGATCAGCATGCCGACTGCGGGGCCTTGGAATATCCAGACGAGGAAGTTTACGAGTGTCCAGCCGCGCTCCAACGGGACGATCCACTTAGCATGCAGCCCGGCGCGCAGGTCTTTCCACCAACGGGCGAGTCCGCGATGATGTTCGCGATGCTGAGATTGGGATGGAAGATGCAAAGTCACGTAAGCAGCGACGCCGAGCAGAATGCCGTTCATCCAAAATGTTGCAGCTATACCGCCCAAGGCCAGTGTCGCACCGGCCAATGCCGGCCCTAAGGCACGGCCAACTGCCTGCGTCGATTTACGAAGACGAAGCGCTTCGGCCAAACGATTCGCCGGAACAAGTTCAGCCGAAATGGTGGAGCTGGCCGGGTCGACGAAAGCTTTGGCTATGACACTGACCACGCCTATGCAGATGATGAGCATGAGTCGGTAGTCGGACAGCGAGGCGAGCGTCGCGAGGATGAAGGCGACGACCATCAGGGCGCACATACCCCATGCAATCTGCTGTCTCTTTGCGTAGCGATCGCCGAGTGGCGCAAGCAGTGGCATTGCAAAAATCGTGGTAATGGCGATGCTTACGCTGTAGATCGCCAAATCATGCGCGCCGCCCCGGTGAACGATCCACCAAGGGAGCGTGATATAGCCAACCATTTCTGCCAGGATCCTCATCAGATCGCTGAGAAGCAGACTGGCAAGAGGGACGCCGATCGAGCTTACGCGAGCCTTGATTTCCCGAATCACCGTCTTCCCCCTGTTGAGCTCGTGATGCTACCTCAACATTTTTCTCTCCGTTTAATGCTCGTCTCCAGAGGCCGACGTTTCACTAGTGGATGCCTTACCCGATTCACTCTGGCGACGCTTCGGGTCACGATTGCCGGCAATTCGCGGAGCTATGTCGACTGGTTGTTCATGGGGGCGGAGGTCGATGCGAAGGCCGAACCGAACCACCTATACGTCGTTCGTCACCGGCTGGCGAGGAATTCGGTAGACCACGGACATGTACTTCGGTGTCAGCCGGCTTTCCACAACGACACCTCCCAACGACTCGGCGATACGCCGACTGGGGCGGTTCTCTTCAGCAACCGGATAGGTGAAGCTTTCAGCGCCAATGGTTCGCGTTGCCCAGCGTGCAACTAGCGTTACAGCTTCACGACCAAAGCCATTTCGATGACGATCTTCACGAATCCAGATGCCGAGTTCCGGGCTCGCGGTATGTACGCGGTGAAGTCCGGCCAACCCAAGGAAACTCCCCTCAGCGCGTTGACGCACTGCGAATACATAGTCTGACCCATCGGCTATCGACGGTATCCAGGACCGCCAAACACCGTCAAAATCATCCCGGGATGCCGGCGGGTCCCATGCCATGTGACGGGTGAGCGAAGGGGTGATGCATGAAAACGTCGCATTGGCGTCGCTGGCCGAGAACGGTTTGATCAGGAGCCGGGTTGATTCAATCTGAATTTCCGTCGGCCGCAGCAGCATCTCAAGTCCTCCGTCGAGGTTTGTTTATATTCACCAATTAAAAATCATCTAGCGGACCTCCTGCCGCCTCGCTGCTGAAGCGACGGCGTTGTAAGCCCGGTGGTGTTCACTCGAGCTGGTTAAGCGTGATTGCCTTGGGCAATACCTTCGGTTCGACTCGCTGACGCACATAGTAGACATCCCACTCTCTTTCGTCCGTCTGTACGAATCCATAGCGCTGGTAGAAGCGGTTTGAATCACTGCCGCGCAAAGCACCGACCCGGATTGGCAGGCGTTGCGCGTCGGCGCGTGCGAACACGTCCCGCAAGACGGCCGCGCCGACTCCTTTCCCTTGATGCTCCGGCGGGATGTACAGGTGGTCGAGTAGCCAGTGGTCTGCCTGCGGGCGAATAAGGATAAAGCCCGACCGCACGCCATCGATCTCTATGAATCGACAAAGCGCAGGATCGAATGACGCCAGGAAGCGCTCGCGAGCACGCTGCGGATCGAAACGGCCGATACGCTCCACACTCTCGCGCATCGCGGCGATACGAATGGCGACCAACGTGTCCTTTGGTTGGCATTCGCCCGCATGCAGTGTCACGGACGCAGATGCCAGCGCTCGGCCCGAGCCTCGAGCAACGAGAGCGGCCGCCTGCGCGTTGACCGCTAGCGCGATCCGCCACGCGTGTCCTGCAACGACGAAATTCCAGCCGCCGGCACCGACCATGTCCCGGCGTAAGGTTTAATTCGCGCGGCCGGTACGGGCTTGCCAATGAAATATCCCTGCACGGCATCGCATCCAAGCTCGGTGACGAGCGCGAGTTGCATTTCGGTCTCGACGCCTTCCGCGACCGTTCTCATGCCCAGCGCGCGCGCAAGCGCCACCACCGCTTCGACCATCGCGCGCGCCCGGTGACAGGTCTCCTTCACGGAGAGCTCCTGCACGAACGACTTGTCGATCTTAATGCAGTCGACAGGTAGCCGTGCAAGGTATGCAAGGCTGGAGTAGCCGGTGCCGAAATCGTCGAGCGAGACGGTCACGCCGAGTTTTCGCACAGCCGAAAGCGCACGCGACGCGGCGGCGAAGTCGCTCATCACGGCGCTCTCCGTCACCTCGATTTCAAGTACGGAAGCGCCTACGCCGGCCGCCTCGGCCGCCTGCGAGACGAGTGCGGCGAGATCGCAGTTCTGGATCGTCGTGGCCGAAAGGTTGACAGCGACTTTGAACGGCCTGTGGTCGGTCGCCTGCCATTGCGCCGCCTGGCGGAGCGCGAGGCGAATTAGCCATTCGCCCGTTGCCTCATAGGCCGGCGATTCAAGCAGCACATCGAGAAAGTCGCCCGGGGCGAGCAGCCCCAGTTGCGGGTGGTTCCATCGCAGAAGCGCCTCCGCTCCGTAGATGCGGCCAGCATGCAGGTCCAGCTGCGGCTGGTAATGCAGTTCGAATTGGCGCGCGGCGCTGGCGCTCTCCAGATCCGCGCGCAGCCGCAGGCGATGCGCGAGGCGCTGCGCATCCTCCTGGCCAAACGACCACACTTGCGAACCTCCCGCGCGCTTCGCGTGATACATCGCGGTGTCCGCGTTACGCAGCAGCTCGGCCGCATTCGACGCTGACGCAGGGTAGCGCGCCACGCCGATGCTCGCGCCCAACGATGCCCGCACGCACGGCGTCTGAATCGGCTCGCGCAAACGTGCGATGACGTCGCGCGCCACGCTCGCGGCCTCGCCCTCGGGCGCGTCGACGATGAGAATCACGAATTCGTCGCCGCCAACGCGCGATGCATGGACGCGTTCGGTGACCATGTCCGAAAGACGCTCGCCGATGACACGCAGCACTTCATCGCCGGCCGCGTGGCCAAACGAATCGTTGATATCCTTGAAGCGGTCGAGGTCGATGAAAAGCAGATCGACGGAAGCGGCCCCGCCTTCATCGCCGAGATGGTTTAGGCGCAGCAGCAGTTCCCGCCGGTTGATCAGGCCGGTCAGTTCATCATGCGTGGCTTGGCGCGACAAGCGTTCAGAGGTCGCGCGCGCTTCGGTGACATCGCGAACCAGCACGATGACACCGCTGTCGCGCGGGAATGCCCGCACTTCAAACCAGGTGTTGAGCGGCGCATAGAAGTCAGTCGCGCTGCTGGGCATATGTGTCTCGGCCGCCTGCCGATAGGCTGTTTCGTAGCTCGACCCGATGAGGTCTGGGTATTCGGCCCAGATCTCGCGACCCAGCAGGTCCGCGGGCCGACGTTTCAGCAGCCGCGCGGCGGTCTCGTTAATGTTCTGAAACTTCCACTCCCGGTCGAGCGCCATGACGCCGTCCGTGATGTGATCGAGTATTTGAAAATCTTCCACGTCCTTGCCCCCTCGACATATCCGCAATCGCTACCAGCTTGTATCGTAAGATCAAATTGGGCAATTGAGAACTTAGATGTTTTCGGGCTCGCCACCTGCGGTGGCTGATCGAGCTTTCAGGTGTGGACGCCCGTCGGGCGAACCCGACTCACCACGGCCGTTTGACTTTCTCGAAAGCCGGCGATGACGCCAGGAGGCAAAATGTCGCACAACCACACGTCTTCGCAATCCGGCGGAGCCTTGGCATCTGAACAGTTCTCGGATTGTCCGTCAGCACTGCCTTAGCATGCCAATCGGCCACGCATTTTGTTTTTCAACCGCAGTGCGAAAATCAATGTGCACTACGGCAGGTGCTCGTCCCCGCCTGGGTCTGAACACGGTAAGCCGCTCGTCGCAGGTCAGTTGTCGGAAGCGCGTCGCTGTTAGCCGCATACAACGCTTCTCCGAATGACTACCATGCGGACGGCGACGAGCAGTATTGGACAGGGGCCAACGCGCGTTATCCGTCAGATGCGGTATACAAAGGCCGACAAAAAAGCAAGGACAACTGCGAGAAAAGCGACAACAATAGGAAACTGCTCCGAGCCATTTCCCGTTTCTCGAGGATGCCGGAAAAAATTGCAGTTCGAATTTCCGCTTTTGCGATGCTGAGCGGCGATTCGCTTCATAAAAACGGAGCTGTTGAAGGAGGCGCCAGATATCATTGCAGCCAATCGCAACCTGCTATCCGGGCAAGGTCGGAACGCATAGATTGATCGACCTGGCCCGGCAGACCAAACACAAGACAAGGAAGCAACCCATGCAGCAATTGGTCAGGCATCCAATCATCCTGTTCGTCATCTCCTTCGTGCTCATGTTCATGGCCGCATGGATTGGAAGCGGGTTTCTGCGCTCACGCATGCCAATCGATGAAGACACGCGCGACGACTTCAAGCTCGTCCAGTCGGCGACCTTGACATTGCTCGCGCTTGTCATCGGTTTCAGCCTGTCGATGGCGGTGGGCCGTTACGACCAGCGGAAGAACCTCGAAGAGGAAGAAGCCAACGCGATCGGAACCGAGTTCATTCGTGCCGACCTCCTGGCCTCAAGCGAAGCGGCCGAGATACGCTCGCTCCTCGCTCAATATCTGATGATGCGTGTCGAGTTCTACCAGACGCGCGATCTGCATCGGGTCGAGCAGATCAATACGGCCACCGCCGATCTGCAAAACAGGTTGTGGGCCGCTGCCAAGAGCGGCGCGGTCAAACAGCCCAACCCGCTAAGCGCACTCGTTGTCGCGGGTATGAACGACGTAATCAACGCCCAAGGCTACACGCAGGCGGCCTGGTGGAATCGCATCCCGGTGGCCGCGTGGATACTCATGATCATGATTGGATTGTTCGCCAATCTGCTCGTGGGATACGGAGTAGCACATACGGATGTGAAAAAGCGCTTCCTTCTGGTCATGCCGCTCACTGTGTCTCTCTCATTCCTGTTGATCGCGGACATTGATAGCCCGCGTAACGGTATTATCCGCGTCGCACCTCAAAATCTGCTCAGCACCGCACAGTCGTTACCTAAGCCTTAGCGCCCAAGGAGTTTCCGCCGAGTTAGCTGGAGTTGCCGGTAGCGAATTAAAGGAGGAACAGCAAGGCGAGTGACGTGACGTGGAACGCTCGGGCGGATCTGCGAACGCTTCCGGCGCGCGGCTATAATCGCGTTCGAACATGGCCAGAGGAAGTTACTCGTGAAAAAGATCGCCGCATTTGCGCTCGCCGCGCTTGTATTGACCGCTTGCTCGTCTGCCGAAAAGCGGGAGCAGCAGGAACAGAAGTTCCTCCACAACGAAACCAACCTTGCCGCCGCTCAACGCAATGCGGCAGTCGATTGCCAACCGGCGAACTGCGACGCCGCCTGGGCGCTGACGAAACGCTATATCGAGCAGCATTCCGATACGGCCGTTACGCGGGCGGACGCGGTCGCAATCGACACCGATGTGCCCGGTGGTTCGGGCAAGGTTGCCTTTTCCGCGACCCGCGCCGCAAAAGGTGCGGGTGCGACTTTGACGCTCTTCGCGCAATGCCGCGGTATGTACGGGCCGGAGAATGCGAAGGGTTCGGACTACGACGAGTGCGCCGAAAAAATCCTCAAGACGCAGAACGGCTATGTGGCGTTTCTCAGGTCACATGCGTCGGGTCAGTAACGGCCGGATTGTTCCTCCAGCATCAACGTACCCTTCGTCCGGTACTATCGATCACCTGTTCACCGTCCTCTTTTGCAAACGCGCGTTGCTGACCGGCGGGCAGGATGTCGAGCACGATTTCGGAAGGTCTGCATAAGCGCACGCCGAGCGGTGTGACGACAATCGGACGATTGATGAGGATTGGATGGGCCAGCATCGCCTCGAGTAACTGCTCATCGCTCAGGGTTGTATTAGCGAGGCCGAGTTGGTCATAGGGCGTGCCTTTTTCCCGTAGCGCGGTTCGCACGGTAAGGCCCGCGCGTTCGATCAGGTTCTTCAGCGTGTCCCGATCCGGCGGGCTCTTCAGATATTCGACGATCTCCGGCTCGATGCCGGCATTGCGAATCATCGCCAACGTGTTGCGCGAAGTGCCGCAATCCGGATTGTGATAGATCGTGACGCTCATACACGTTGTCCCTTCACGTTGTGTTTCGTCTCGTACCAGTGCTGCGAACGATTGACGACGCCGACCACCAGCAGCATTACCGGCACTTCGATCAGCACGCCGACAACGGTAGCCAGCGCGGCGCCCGAGTGGAATCCGAACAGACTGATCGCCGTGGCGACCGCCAGTTCGAAGAAATTGCTCGCGCCGATCAGGCTCGACGGACCCGCCACACAATGCGCAACGCCGAGCCGGCGATTCAGCAGATACGCAAGCCCGGAGTTGAAAAACACCTGAATCAGTATCGGCACCGCGAGCATGGCGATGACCAGCGGTTCGTCGACAATGGCTTGTCCCTGAAAGGCGAACAGCAACACCAGTGTGGCGAGCAGCGCACCGATCGAGTAGGGGCCGAGATGTGCGACGACCTGCTGGAAATAGGCGTCGCCCCTGGTCAGAAGACGCCGCCGCAGCAACTGGGCGAGGATGACCGGAACGACGATGTAGAGACCGACTGATGTGATCAACGTGTCCCATGGCACCGTGATGGCTGATAGACCCAGCAAAAGCGCGACCAGCGGCGCGAAAGCCACGATCATGATGGAGTCGTTCAGCGCCACTTGTGAGAGCGTGAAATACGGGTCGCCTTTGCAAAGCTGCGACCAGACGAACACCATGGCCGTGCAGGGTGCCGCGGCCAGCAGAATGAGGCCTGCGATATAGCTGTCGAGTTGAGCGGCGGGAAGCCACGGCGCGAAGACATGCCGGATAAAAATCCAGCCGAGCAGCGCCATTGAAAACGGCTTGACGAGCCAGTTCACGAACAGGGTGACGCCGATGCCGCGCCATTGGCTTTTCACCTGCGTCATGGCGGTGAAATCGATCTTGATCAGCATCGGGATGATCATCACCCAGATCAGCACGCCGACCGGAAGATTGACCTGCGCCACTTCCATACGGCCGATCGCCTGAAATGGCAGGGGCAGCCACTGTCCAAGTGCGACGCCGCATACGATGCACAGCGCGACCCACACGGTCAGGTAACGCTCGAAGAACCCAATCGCGGGCTGCGGGCCGCGAATCGTCTCGACAGTACTGGTCATTTTTCGCAGCAGCCCGGAAGATCCGTGACGCTGCACGTCGCGCCGGCACAGCAGTTTTCCGTGAGGAAGCCGATCAGATCCGTCATGGCATCGAAATTCGCCGAATAGATGACGAAGCGGCCGTCTTGCCGCGGCGTCACCAATTCAGCATGCGTCAGGTCTTTGAGGTGAAAGGACAGGCTGGACGGCGAGAGTCCGAGCTGTTGCGCGATTTCACCGGCCGCCACGCCGTCTTTTCCGGCGACAACCAGTAGGCGGAAAATCGCCAGGCGAGATTCATGAGCGAGTGCGCCAAGCGCGCGTACCACGAGGTTCGAGTTCATGACCGAACGATACGCCCTTCGCTTTTATATTTCAAGTATTGTTGAAATGACGGCGGGAGCTTCGCGGTTGAAGCGGATCACATGAAGGGTGCTTTCTAATTGAATTTTGCGGGCGCTGATCGGTTTTATCCTCACAGGATGCCCCTGCGATGCACGCTCGACTTAACCGAGATTGCATTTGGTCTCCGCGCGAACCATACTTGTTTTTTCCTTTATTGCTCGCGGTGAACGGCGATGAACGGTAACGATCCTGACGGCGATCCCCACCCGCACCCGCACACCCACACGCACGACCATCACGGCAGTGCTTTGTCGGAATTGGATCTGCGTGTTCGTGCTCTGGAGTCTCTGCTGGTCGAAAAAGGCTATGTCGATCCGCAGGCGCTGGACGCACTCGTCGAAACCTATGAGCACAAAGTCGGGCCGCGCAACGGTGCCCGTGTAGTTGCAAAAGCGTGGCGTGATCCGGCGTACAAGCAATGGCTGCTCCACGACGCCACCGCAGCGATCGCGTCACTCGGCTATACGGGCCGGCAGGGCGAGCACATGATCGTGCTGGAGAACACACCCGCGATCCACAACATGGTGGTCTGCACATTGTGTTCGTGCTACCCGTGGCCTGTGCTCGGACTGCCGCCGGTGTGGTACAAGTCGGCGCCATACCGTTCGCGTGCCGTCATCGATCCGCGCGCTGTATTGAAGGAGTTCGGCTTCGAATTACCTGCGGAGGTCGAGTTCCGTGTGTGGGACTCCACCGCTGAAGTCCGGTACCTCGTTTTGCCTATGCAGCCGCCAGGGACTGACGGCTTCTCCGAAGAGGCGCTAGCCGAACTGGTCACGCGCGATTCGATGATCGGCACTGGATTGCCGAAGACTCCTGAGTCGACACGGGGGACACCATGAACGGCGCGCAGGACCTCGGTGGCATGCAGTCTTTCGGTCCGATAAGCCCTGATAACGACATTTCGCCGTTTCACGCCGACTGGGAGCGAAGAGTCCACGCGACCACAATCGCCATGGGCGCGACCGGCAAGTGGAACATCGACATGTCGCGCGCGGCGCGGGAGAGTTTGCCGCCAGCGCAATACCTTTCTAGTAGCTACTACCAGATCTGGTTCGAGGGTTTGGAGAAACTCATCCTGAGTACAGGTCTGGCCACGGCCGGCGAAATCGAATCAGGCGAGTCGACGAATCCAGCGGTGCCGGTTCCGCGCGTGTTGATGGCTAAAGATGTATCGGCGGCGCTGTTTCGCGGCAGTCCCGTCGATCGGCCCGCAACCGTGGCAGCCAAGTTTGCAATCGGCGATAGAGTGCGGGTCCGGCAAATCAATCCTTCTTCGCACACTCGTTTGCCGCGTTATTGTCGGGGCAAACGCGGGCGCATTGTCGCCGTGCACGGCGCGCACGTTTTTCCCGACGCCAATGCGATCGGCCTCGGCGAGCAGCCGCAATGGCTCTACACGGTGTGCTTCGACGGTGCGGAGTTGTGGGGGTCTGATACGACGGCGGCGTCGGTGTGCGTCGACTGCTGGGAACCCTATCTCGAGCTGCCTTCTACTCACGATGACTGAGGCTCGAACTAAACTGCCCGCACTGCGCGCCGCATTGCCGACACTGCCTTGCGACGACGCAGGGCCGGTTTTCAACGCACCGTGGGAAGCGCAGGCGTTTGCGATGACGCTGGCGTTGCACGAGCGCGGCATGTTCAGCTGGGGCGAGTGGGCTGTGTGCCTGAACGAGGCAATTCGCGACGCGCAGGCCGCCGGCGACGAGGACCACGGCGACACTTATTACTCGCATTGGCTGACTGCACTGGAGCGCATCAGCACGATCAAGGGACTCGTAACCGACGACTCGCTTTTGCATCGCCGCGACGCATGGGACGCAGCAGCGCGCCGCACGCCGCACGGACAGCCGATCGAACTCGGGTAGGGTGCGCGTGATTGTTAATCCTCACGTTACGACTCGAAAAGCGGATTGCCGGCATCTAACGTTCTGCGTGGATGCCGAGGAGACGACGATGACAAGAATCGAAGCAAAGCTGGCGCAAATGGGATTGACCTTGCCGCAGCCGTTGCAGATGCCAGCAAACGTGCGCATGTCGTTGCCCTTCGCCTGGGTGCGCGTGAGCGGCACGCGAGCATTTGTCTCGGGCCACGTGCCGCTCAATGCGGACGGGACGATCGCGCAGCCCGTCGGCAAAGTCGGCGCGGAAGTTTCGCCGGACGAAGGCTACGCAGCAGCACGCCTTGTAGCGCTCGCACAATTGGCGAGTCTTCAGAAAGCGCTCGGCGACCTGGACCGCATTACGGCGTGGGTACGTGTCTTCGCAATGATCAACGCAGCGCCAACTTTCGACCAGATGCCACGGATCGCCAATGGCTTCTCGGATTTGATCCTTGAGCTGTTCGGGCCGGATATTGGAACGCATGCCCGGTCGGCAGTCGGCGTGACGCTCCCCCTCAACGTGCCCGTGGAATGCGAGGCAGAGGTCGAGTTCGACTGATCGCGTCTGCAGGCATCTTGAACGCTGGCGTGCACGCCGTTACGCGTGCGTCGTTAATCAGGAATCACAGGCTCGACGAGCCTAGCTAGTTGGACAAGCGACTCCTGCCAACCGAGGTAGCACATCTCCACAGGAATGACCTCGGGCACGCCCTCCTGCAAAACGGTGAGTTCGGTTCCGCACGACAATTGCCGCAATGAAATGGTGGCCAGCATCTCGCCCGGCAGATTCGGGTCGTCGAATCGGTCCGAGTAGCGGATTTTCTCGAACGGCAGCAGTTCGAGATACTCGCCGCCGAACGAGTGGCTGTGGCCGGTGCCGAAGTTACGAAAAGACATCTTATGGGTGCCGCCGACCTTCGCATCCATGTGGTGTACCTGACAGGTGAAACCGTACGGCGGAAGCCACCGGACTATCGCATCCGGTTCGAGGAAGGCGCGATAGATGCGTTCGGGCGTGGCACGCAAGACTCGGTGGAGGTGGATCGTTCCGGTAGCCATGGTGTGTTCTCCTTACATTACAGAAGTTGGACATACTCCTACGACGATCCGACGACGCCGATATCGACGCAGGTTGAGACCAGGAAAAACCCTCAGGCGTTGTGCGGTTCATATTCGCAATCGACGGCAAGCTTACTCCCTCGGCGTGGCCCATTGTGCGGGCCCGCCCGGTGTTCCGGTCGGCGCGCTGGTCGCGCGCAGGGACATCGAGTTGGGTTTTCAGCAGTTAAGTGAATTGATGCACTTGCCATGCATCCATGTGACGGGTCCTATGCCTGCGGACGTTAAGTTCGTAACCGTCTTCTCAGCCGGCATACGTATGGCATCCCGGCGGAAAGATGCCGCGAAGGCGTTCTTCTCTTTTCTGGCTTTGTCGCCGTGCAATCAAGCCAAGCTGAGTCAGGGGATAAAGGCTGCGTTCCGGTAACTGCCGAACGATTCACCGCTCCTTTTTTTGCGCCTGCGCGGCGACCATCCAGCAGACCACTGCACCCGCGGCCCAAGCGCATGCGAACATCAGTTCGAGATCGAGCATGCCCTGGAAATTCTCCGCATTTTCGTAGCTGCATGTCCGATGAGTCTGAAACTGGATACAGCCGGTTTGCATGTCCTGGAAAACGACAAATAACTTGTACAAGCCGAACAGCGTGAATGCCAGCGCGAGAAGCGCGAGTTTTTTTGGTTTTGTCATCGCATGTTCCGTGGGTTCGGTCTGACAGGATACCAATTGTCGGCGGTACACACGCGCTGATTTCCTGATTCGACAGGTCGCGGGAAATCGTAGAGAATCGATCGGCATGTCCCGCTGCGGATTGGCGCACTTGCGACTTTCCTTCCGCGAGTCTTCAAACGACACGTGACCTAACCTGTTCCGACATCGGCATGATGAGTGCCAACGCCGACGGCCGGTTCGCGCATAAGGACGGCACGCCGTATCCCGCTTGGCTTGCACGCGACCTCAGCGCTTATATTCCAGACGATTAACGATGCAGCCACTGATTCAAATTGTGGTGGCATTAAAGGGGACCAGAATCGATGAATAAAGAATTGGTCAATGCATCGGAACGGATCGACGAACTGATTGCGGGTCTAACGGACTGGCGTGGCAAAACGTTCGCGAGTGTCCGCAAGGTCATCCTTGAGGCCGACCCGGAGATCATCGAGGAATGGAAATGGATGGGTAGCCCGGTGTGGTCCCGGGACGGCATGATCGCGGTCGCCAACGCGCACAAGGGGAAGGTGAAGGTTACCTTTGCGCATGGGGCCAGCCTCGATGATCCTGACAAGCTATTCAACGCGGGTCTTGAAGGCAACGCGCGACGCGCCATCGATTTTTTGGAAGGCGATAAGGTCAATGCGCGCGCGCTAAAAAATCTCGTGCGCGCTGCGATTGCGTACAACCAGACCCATTTGAAGAAGAACAAAACGTCCGCGAGCACGCGGGCGAAAGTGGTCAAAAGCAAAGCGGGGTGAAGGTGGCGCCGTTGGCTATCTTCAAGCGGAAAACACAGCGCCGTGTTGCGCCGGTTCGACTACGGTGGCTCCGCTAGACGTTATCACGCGAACGCGGATCGCTCATCCGTGTTGTCGGTTTTGGGAAGCAACGCGGACGTCTCGCACCCATCGCGCACAATGCCGAAGTGTTTATCGAGCGCCTGGCGATCGGTTTGTCGTTGCTGGCGGCGCTTTGCTGGAACGTCGCGCTGACGCTGGCCACACGTCACGCGCGCAGCACGACCTAACCCGCTATGCGCGTTGCCTCGCATTCGCACTGGACTCGCCCAGATAGACCCGTTAGTCTGGGAACGTTGCACGAAGCAATCTGGCGATGCAGTTCCTAACCGACAACGTGGGAGCAGAAACATGGAAGTGAGCACGGAAGCGCTTGTTGACATGCTGCGAGAAGTCGAAGCCGACGACCCGATCGACTACGCCGACCTTCCTTTCGGAGAACAGGAACTCAGGCGTCTGGTGATGACCTCGCTCGTCGAGCGCCACCACCAGGTCGAGGCCGGCAACATGTCGGTGTCCGACATCCATGCGCTGTACCTGCTGAGCACCGCCAAGCTGGTTCTTGAAAACACCGTGCTCCACGCAAGGCTGCTTCTGCTTCAGGGGCGGCAGATCGATGTACAGTCGCTGCTGGCTCCGTTCACGCTCAAGGGCAAATCATAGGCTGGGCGAGCGGACACTCAATTGCAGAGCGTCCTCGCCGCCAGCCGCTCAGTTCTGAAAATAGTTCAGACCGAGCGCATTTTTGACCTCGGATACCGTCGCGCCCGCCACTTCCCGCGCGCGCATCGTCCCGCGGCGCAGGACGTTCAGCACCTCGGCACGGTCGGCTTCGAACTCGCGGCGGCGCTCGCGAATCGGGGCGATCAATGACTGCAGGCGTTCGTTGAGCACGCGCTTGACTGCGCTATCGCCAAGGCCGCCACGGCGGTAGTGGGCCTTGAGTTCGTCGACCATCGGGACGTCCGGCTCGAACGCGTCGAGAAACGCGAACACCACATTGCCTTCCACCTGGCCCGGATCGCTGACGCGCAGATGGTTGGGGTCGGTGTACATGTTGTTCACTGCCTTGGTGATCTCGTCCGGCGTCGCGCCCAGCGTGATCGCGTTCCCGAGCGACTTGCTCATTTTCGCTTTGCCATCTATGCCCGGCAGCCGTGCAACGTGCGAGAGCACGGCTTCGCATTCGACCAGCACCTGTCGATCGACTGTGTTGTTAAAACGGCGTACCAGCTCGTTGGTTTGTTCGATCATCGGCAACTGGTCGTCGCCGACAGGTACGCGCGTCGCCTTGAACGCGGTGATGTCGGCGGCCTGGCTGACCGGATACGTCAGAAAGCCGGCGGGGATGTCCCGCTCGAAACCGCGCAGCACGATTTCCGCCTTGATGGTCGGGTTACGCTCGAGGCGTGCGACCGTGACGAGATTGAGCAGGTACTGGGTCAGTTCCGCCAGTTCAGGCACCTGCGACTGGATGAAGATGGTCGACTTCGCCGGATCGATGCCGACGGCGAGATAGTCGAGCGCGACCTCGATGACGTTTTCCGTGACTTTCTGATGCCGGCCGACGTTGTCGGTCATGGCCTGCGCATCGGCCAGCAGCAGGAACTGCTGCGCCTCGTGCTGGAGCCGCACGCGCGAGCGCAACGAGCCGATATAGTGGCCAAGGTGCAGCGGGCCGGTCGTGCGGTCGCCGGTCAGGATAATGGGTTGGTTCGTGGTCGTTTTTGCGTCTGTCATGGTCTGGGGTTGTGCGTTTGTCGATACCACCAGCCGTCGGCGCGCAGAAACGAAAATGCCGCCAGGACTGGCGGCATCACGTTTCGATGGTCGAGTGAAAACGGGCCGCCTAAGTCAGGCGCGCCACCAACAGTTCAGCGTGATCGGCTTCGTATCCATCGGCAGAGTATAACGCGGCGGATCGCCAGGTCGTCGACGGCGTCCCGGAAAGTGCGTCGGCAACGCCGCACCCGCGAGTGCGGACGAGTGACGGCGACGTGCCCCGCAACCCGCCGTACAACCGAATCGCACCGCTGTCTAGGCCGCCGAAAAAACAACCGCCGCGGCGTCCTCGACCTGCGTGAAAGTGCGCACAAAGCGATAGGCCTGGCCACCGATCTCCATCTCGTTGACGCCCGAGCGCGTCAGTTCCAGCATCTCATTGGCGAGCGGGATGGCAATCGTGCCGAGCTTCTTCATTTCCTCGATCAGACCGGACGGGTCGCCCAGGTAGACGGTGCAAACGTCGTTCGCGGGGCGCGTCATGACCACGCTCGACGCCTTGTCGAGCGAGAGTTCGAGATACTCGACCAACGTCTGGAGCGACTCTGGCACGGGCTCGCGAGAGCCGTTCATCAATGTATTTGCGACTGTCATCTCGTAGTCCCCCATCGCGCCGATCTACGGGTACGCCGCTGGAAATCAGCGGTTCATCCACTATACGGCATCGTACATCGATACTCGACTCGCGCGGCTTCCGGGGGGGGGGCCGCGATGAACAGTCCGAAACCCCCCAGCACCGACTTCGGCTCCAGAAACGCTTCCAGCGCGAACGTACCGTATTCACGTCCAATACCGGATTGCCCGAAGCCGCCGAACGGCGCGGCCGGCTCATGCGCCAGCGTGTTGACCGGCGCGCGTTCCGCTTCGATCCGCGCCGCGACCTCGTGCGCGCGCGGCGTGTCTTGTGACAACGGATAAGCCGGCAAACCGTCGCGCGTATCGTTGGCGATCGTGATGACATCGTCTATGTCGCCATAGGGGGACGATCGACAGCACTGGGCCAAATATCCTCTCACGCGCAGTCGTCATGTCGTTCGTGACGTCGCCGAAAACGGTCGGGCGCACGAACCAACCCGCGTTTAATGCTGGATACGGCACGCTGCAAGTCATTTTTTCCGGCCCAGAGGGAAGTCGACTCGTTTTGTCAGTCGAATTAACCCGATCCTCTGCGTTTACGCAATAATCGCGATACGCGCGGGTTTCGATTTATCAACCATCAAAAATGCGTAGGTCATGGCTTTCAGCGAACCAAGGTCTCCATTTTTCAAGTGGGTCGTCTCTTCCTCTCAGGATCTGAGCGCGGATAATCGCCAGATACTGCTTGCCAATCTGTTCACGCGAACCGCGTCGATCGTGTTCGCATCGATTTGTGAAATCAGCGTCTGCGCTACCGCTTACTACCTTTATCCCAAGGCTCTTTACGCGAGTTGGGGCGGCGCCGTTGTCGCATTGCTGATTGCCCGGCTCGCCTTGATCTGGTTGTGCTGCTCGCGCAGCGCCAACGGCCGGCCCACTCCTACCTCCGCATTCCTGTTTGCGAGCCTCCTCTGGAGCGTGCTGTTCGGCTACGGCACCCTGCTGTGCAATATCAGCGGAGACCAGACGCTGTTCCTGCTCGGCAACGTTTGCGCCGTGGGCGTCATTGGCGGATTGGCCGGCCGCAATGCCGGCACCCCTCGGCTCGTATTGCTGCAAATCACGTTCATTCTTGGACTCCTGGCTCTCGGGGCGGCGCTGTCGCCCGGCTCCGGAAAACTGGTGCTGCTGTTCCAGGCGCCGTTCTGCGCCGCCGGCTTCTTTACGGTTGCGCTGCGCAGCAATCGCGACACGGTCGCGTTGCTTCTGGCGCGGGAAAACAGCCACCGGCTCGCTCATCACGACAGCCTAACCGGCTTGCCCAATCGCGCGCGTATCAGTGAACTGCTGCTCGAACGCACAGAGATGGACGCCATGCGCGAAGATCAATCGTTCGCTGTTCTATTGATCGATCTGGACGGCTTCAAGGCCATCAATGACAGCCTGGGCCATGCCGCTGGCGATCAGATTCTTCAGGAAGCGGCAATTCGCTTGTGCGAAGTGTTGCCGAGCGGCGACCTCGTCGGACGCCTGGCCGGCGACGAGTTCGTGGCGCTTTCCGATGGCACGGGCCAGGCTCGCGACGTGCGCATTCTGGCGGACCGCATCGTGAAGACCTTGGCCCGCCCGTTCGCGCTGCGCGAGGCGCTGGTGCATATCGGCGCGAGCGTGGGTGTCTCGCTCTATCCAGACCACGCGAAAACCGGCCCGCAACTGCTGATTTGCGCCGATCGCGCGTTGTATGCCGTGAAACGCAGCGGCAAAAGCGCGTTCGCTATTTTCGACGCCGCGAAGCACGCGTCGGATGAAAGCCTGAGCCTTCTGCGCAGCGATCTGGAAGGCGCGCTGCATTCCTTCAGCGGTCTGCGCATGGAGTACCAGCCCATTGTCGATCTCAGCAGCGGTGCGGTGTCCGGCCGCGAGGCCCTGATCCGCTGGACCCATCCCACGCGCGGCGAACTCTCGCCTGCCGCGTTCATTCCTACCGCCGAACGTACGGGCCTCATTCTGTCCCTGGGCGAGTGGGCCTTGCTGCAATCGTGCAAGGAAGCGGTGACCTGGCGAGACAAGGTGACCGTCGCCGTGAATGTATCGCCGGTGCAATTGCGGGAGGAGTCTTTTGCGTCGACCGTTTCGGCGATTCTGCGCAAGACGAAGTTGCCGCCGCAGCGCCTGAATATCGAGGTCACGGAAACGGTGCTGCTGAACGACGATGTCGTGACCCGGCGCAACGTCGGAAGGCTGCGAGCGTTGGGCATCGGGCTCGCGCTCGACGATTTCGGCACCGGCTTTTCGACCATGTCGACCCTCGTGCGCTTTTCGTTCGACAAGCTCAAGATCGATAGCTCGTTCGTCAAGGAGTCCGTGCATCGTCGGGAGTCGGCGGCGGTAGTGCGTGGGATCGTCGCGTTGGCGCGGGAAATCGGCATACCGACCACGGCGGAAGGCATCGAGACCCAAGAGCAACTGGATTTCGTGCGCGCCTGCGGATGCACGCACGCCCAAGGCTTTCTGCTCGGCATGCCAGTGCCAAGCCACGAGATTGCGCGGATAGAAGAGAAGGTTGCTGCTCATTCCGCTGACAAGGAATGAGCGTTCACGAATGCCGACACCGAGGCGACTATGGAACCTGCCTTGCAATTCCAGTTGCGGATTACTGTCTCGCCGGAACTGGCCGACACGTTACATACCGAGCCCACCGGTGCGTCGCATAGCGCGCTCCGCGATGTTCTGCGCCGGCACGACGCGACGTTGAAATGCCAGTTCGATGCATTCGCCGACTATGTGAGCGAAGCAGAACGCGAGGGCACGGAAAACTATCCGCTCTATCAATGGACCCGCGAGACAATCGAGAACCCGGAGAAGAAGGCGAAGTACCTGCGGTCGTTTACTGTTTATGTGAATGGCGGCGAAGTCTACGGTAAAGATGCCGCCGATATCTTGGAGAACGAACTATTGCAGCTGGTCAGTGAAGACGGAATACAACGCGTGTCCCGATTCGATACCAATCCGGCGAATAACCCGCAACCGCCCCGGCGTTAGGCGCGACACTTACTAAACGTAAAGTTCGTCCAGCCTTTCAACGTTGTCAGCGAATCGTCATTCTCTGCATGTGCCGTTGCCCGGCGTTCGCTCGGTGCGGAACGGCATTCAACACCAAACTCGCTCGCCGTTCACCATCACATCATTGCGTGTCGTCGCCGCGCCCTTGCGCTTCGAATGCGGGCGAACGCTCTGCGCCTCACGCGGTTTCATCTGAGTGTCATAGCCTGGCGACTACGATGGCTGGTCGTTTCCGTTGCGCGCCGGTTTCCAGCGCACTCGCCGTTCACGAAGAACGCGGTGTGCCGCGCCTGCGCGTCGGCGTCCTTCCACCCCCGTACAACAACACCAGACATGTCGAACAAAAAAATCGCTAAGGCTTCGCCGATCGATCAAGGCGCTTCCATCGTCTCGCGTCGTGGGTTCCTGAAGTTTGCCGGCGCATCCAGTCTCGCTACGGCGGCCGGCACCCTATCGTCGGCCGCGCGCGCGGCGAACAGCACGCCCGATGGCACGCCGGAGCAGGTCCACCTGACCTGGGGCAACGATCCGACCCACGAGGTCACCGTGTCGTGGGCGTCGCTTGCGCCGGCGGTCAACCCGCAGGTGCGCGTTAGCGGCGCGCGCGAGGGGAGACATACGGTGCATGGTATCCAAAGCACCTACACCGACGGCCTCAACGGCGAAGTCGTGTTCACGTATCACGCGCGTCTGCGAGACCTGAAGCCCGATACGAGCTACGAATACGAAGTGACCGCCGACAACGACAGCAATGCGGCACAACCTTTCACGGCCAGTTTCCGTACTGCGCCGCGCGGACGTGCGCCGTTTCGCTGGACCAGCTACGGCGATCTCGCGACGCCGAACACCGGCTGGGTTCTGTCATCGCCGCAAAGCCGCTTCGCGGTGCAGGCGGTCGAGCGCTTTCAGCCGCTGTTCCACTTGCTCAACGGCGACCTGTGTTATGCCAATCTGAATCCGACGCACCAGCCGGACGTGTGGCGCGACTTCGGCAACAACTGCCAGACGTCCGCGTCGAACCGGCCGTGGATGCCGTGTCCGGGCAACCACGAGCTCGAGTTTCATAACGGCGAACAAGGCCTCGCTTCGTATCTCGCGCGCTATACGCTGCCGGACAATCACACGCGCTTTCAGGGCCGCTGGTACAGCTTCCGCGTAAGCTCCGTGCTGTTCATTTCGCTCGATGCGGACGACGTCGTCTATCAGGACGCCGCCGCGTTCGTTGCCGGCCCCGATCCGCTGGTGCCGGTTGCGAGCACCGGCAATCCGCCCATCCAGCCCGGCACTTCGCTCTATGTGCGCGGTTATAGCGCCGGCGAACAGACGCGGTGGCTCGAGAAGACATTGCGCCATGCCGCCGAAGACGGCGAGGTCGACTGGGTCATCGTGCAGATGCATCAGGACGCGCTGAGTTCGTCGAAGACCGGCAACGGGTCCGATAAAGGCATCCGCGAGGCGTGGCTGCCGCTGTTCGATCGCTACGGCGTGGACCTGGTACTGTGCGGTCACGATCACGACTACGAACGCAGCTATCCCGTGCGCGGCTGCAACCACAACAAGGGCACCGACATCGCGACGGGCCGGCCGGTGGATACGTTGCAGCCGAAACCGGTGATGTCGGCGGTGTCGCCGGGTGCATCGACGTTCGATACGAGCCACGGCACGATTCACCTGATTCTCGGCGGCGGCGGCACGAGCGCGCCGCTGGACGTCTATGGCGTGGATGTCGGCACGGGGCAGCCGCAGGCGCGTATTTTTACGCGTCCGAACCGCCCGGTGGCCGGCACGACGGCAGGGACTTTCGTGCGCGCCAGCGCGGACGCCGTGGAAGATGCGATCTGGTCGGCGCAACGCGATACCGGCACCGGTTATGGGATCGCGGTGTTCGATCATGATCCGGGGCATCCGGGCGGCGAGACTACGATCACGATGAACTACTATCACGCGCCCGGCGCGGACCAGGTGCCGACGCAGAACTACGAATTGTTCGAGACCGTCGAGTTGAAAAAGAAGCGGCGCGGATAGGGTTCGAATGAGCGGTTGGCGGGCTGCGGATTGCGACAGCTCGCCAGTATTGTCGGCGCGATAATCAATATGGTTGGCTGTCCGATGGATATTGGAAAACACCGGACGATGTTCTCTTCCGTTTCGGCTTGAAGCGATAAAAGCTTCCGCTCTCGACCCTCAGATCATTTTGTTACACGTCTTACCGATGTGCTGCGACGTGGTTACAAGAGCCTTTCAAAAGCGCGGTTATACTCGGCGCCGTCAACAACAATGAAAGAGCTTTTTATGTCGAAGAAAATCCTCAAGATTGTTGCCGTTGCGGCGCTCGCGGCTTCGGCGTCGTTGTCGGCAATGGCCGGCGATATGAACAACGCGCTGGGTGGCGCGCTCGGCGGCGTGGCCGGCGCTGCGCTGGGCGGCGCGGTAGGCGGCAGCACGGGCGCCGTGCTCGGCGGCGCAGTGGGTGGCGGCGCCGGCGGCGCGGTCACGTCGAACCGCAGGGAGCGCACCGGTGCCATTATTGGCGGCGCGCTGGGCGGCGGCGCGGGCACGGCGGCCGGCAATGCGATGGGCGGTCGCGGCGGTGGTCTTGTCGGCGCTGCGTTGGGCGGCGGCGCGGGTTCGGCGCTCGGCGGCAACATCTCGCGCTCCAACTCGTATGCCGACGACTATTCCCGCGGCGACCGATCGGGCAAGCGTCATCATAAGCATCGGCATTACGACTGAGCGGCACGCGAGAGGCCGGCGTAGTGCGTAGCACAGATACGTGTCTGCGCGCCCAGAGTGCCGGACGATAAGTGGCCGACGCTCTGCATTGACTTTGCTTCCTCGATGGTTATCGTAAACGGTCCTCGCAGCGCAGTCGCATGCCGACACGCGTTGCGAGAATACTTCACGATTCCTCCGTCCTCAGGAGACAAACAAAGATGCCACGAGTGTATTGCGCTGGTCCGCTCTTCAACGCAGCCGAACGAGCCGAAATGGATTCGATCGCCGCCACGCTGGAGGCGGCGGGCTTGACGACATTTCTTCCGCATCGCGACGGTCTCGAGTTCGCGAAGCTGAAGCCGGAACTCGAGAAACTCGGCGCGTCGGTTGAAGAAGCCGCGGACATGCTCGACCGCGCAATCTTCAGCCTGGATACGTATCAGTTGCTCAGGCGTTGCGATGTGGTCGTCGCCAATCTCAACGGCCGCGTCGCCGATGAAGGCACGGTTGTCGAGGCATCGTTGGCGTGGCACGCGGGCAAACCGCTCGTGCTCTTCAAGGCTGACGCACGGTCCATGCTCAGCGGCTCCGACAATCCAATGCTCACGGGCCTGGCCGATTTCCACTTGGTCGACCAACTGTCCGCGTTGCCCCAGGCAGTTGTGGACGCTGTCAAACGCGATCGGAGTCACAGAGTGGAACGGACATTGGAGAGTGGCGCGGAGATCGCGTCGCTTCGCGAGAGCGGTGGTGAGTTGAGCGCGCTTGCAAAGACGCTGTACAGCGCTTTCAAGAAAACCTGAGCCTCGTTGCGCCGATGCAGATATCTCTGCGCTAGTTAAGACGAGCCGCACTCACAGAAAGAAACGGGTCCCGAGTCGCAACGCAATTCATCACACGAAAGTGGAGGTGATACCCCCACTTGACGGTGCATCTTCCGAGTGCGAGTATCGCCGCCCAATGAGCATGAATTGCTGATTCGCAGCAGGCTCCGCGCGCTGCAACACAATTGCTGAACGCTGCGGGTGCATGTGCCGCGTGCACGGATGACTGGCGAAATGGCCAGCCGCGGCACGCGTCGGCACACAAGAAAACTAAATAGAGCGGTTTGAAAAAGACCGCCTTTGGAACGTATACAAGGACCGATCCCTCACTATAGATTTTCGACGGAGGTCACTCATGCTGTTTCATGCTTCCATCCCGGCACACAATCCGGAACACGTCGCACGTGTCATTGCCGAACTGTGGGGCGGATTTCACGCACCGTTCCCTTCCTTTCCCGATTCTTGGATGGCGATTGCCGGCGACGACCGTGGCTCGATCATCGAGACTTATCCCAACGATCGCGTGCTTAGCCCCGGCGGCGAACAGGGCTCGTTTGTTGCGGAGGCGGGCACCGCCTCGCGATACAGCGCATTTCACATTGCCATCGCGAGCAAACTGTCCCCCGAGGAAGTATTGGCGATCGGCGACCGGGAGGGCTGGCGTGCGGTGCGCTGCACGCGCGGTCACGACTTTTTCGATGTGATCGAGTTGTGGATCGAAAACGTTCTGCTGATCGAAGTGCTGACGGAAGAGATGCAGAAACAGTATCTGGCCTTTGCCACGCCAGCGAACTTCCGCGCGTTTGCGGCTGCTGCGGCAGAAGCTTCAGCGGCGCAAGTATGAGTCGAGAAGCGGTGTCGCGGGTCTCTAGCTCCTGACTACGGCTTTTGCCCGCGCGCCGCTCTTTCTGCAACTGGCACACATGCCGAACAGAACCAACTGACGTCCCGTCACCGCGAAGTCGAGGCTGCTCGCGATAGACTGCTGTCGCGCCTCGATTTCCGCATCGAAGAACTCATAGATTCGACCGCAGACCGTGCAGACGAGATGGTCGTGCCGGGTCCCGTCATTCAGTTCGTAGACCATGCGGCCGTCGCCAAAGGCCACGCCGGACAATAAATCCGCATCCACGAGTTGACCGAGCACGCGATAGACCGTGGCGAGACTCATGTTGCGCACGTCTTCGTTGAGAAGCTTATAGACCTGTTCAGCTGTGAAGTGGTCGCGAGCGTGCTCGTGAAAAAACTCCAGCACCAGGACTCGCGGGAACGTCGGCCGCAGGCGGGCTCGCTCCAGAATACGATGAATGTGCATGGATGTCGTGGCAATGGAGAACCGGCGGCTGCCCCGTAGGATTCCAGGTCGCCGCCATGAAGAAGTCGTCGGGGATCACGTCGTGCTGTTTCGGCAAGACGAACCGCGAGTGGCCGAACTATGTAAGCCGCGTCCTTAAGAGAACCTTAAGCGGCAGTTTCGGGACGCATTGGACGACCGCGGATCGATGTGCCGAAACGAGTTCTTCCCGCCAAATTACGTAATCCTTTCGCGCGATTGTTGTCGTTAATCCCGCACCACACTTCCGTCACACGCCGCAACACGTTAAGCTCCCGCCCCTCATTGTTCCTTTGACGCCACGCCGCTTATTTTTTTGACGACGCATTTATTTTCATCGTCCTATGATCGGGGGGCTCGTTTCCGCCGCGCTAGCTAGCACGCGCCGACTGAGCCGACTTGAAAACCATGCAATAGATAAGCGCACACTTTGGCATAGCCATTGAAATGACGTGTCGCGCAATAAACATCCAATAATTAATTATGCTTCTCGCAGTTTGCGCAACAACCGTTTCGAATGTATTGCATGCGTGTTTACGGCGTTGGTGGAAAGAGCAATTGATACCCTCAATTACCGCTTGATCACGGAGCCAACAAGTATGAAAAAGTCTTTACTCGCGGCCGCGCTCTTCGGCGCATTTACGATGTCGGCGCATGCGCAAAGTAGCGTGACGCTCTACGGCCTCATCGATACGGGATTGGTTTACACGAACAATCAGTTTGGGCACAGCAACTGGCAGGTATTGAGCAGTTCGACCCAGAACACGGTGTTCGGTCTCAAGGGCTCGGAGGATCTGGGCGGCGGCTTGCACGCGATCTTCAAGCTCGAACAAGGGTTTCTGCTGAACAACGGGGCGCAGGCATTCTCCGGCGATGGTTTCGGTTCTCAGGCATGGGTCGGCCTGCAAAGCGATCCTTACGGCACCTTGACGTTCGGCCGCCAGTTCGACGTGATGAACGACCTCGTCGGACCGCTTACTGCGGAGTTCAACACGTGGGGCGGCAGCATGGCCGCGCATCCGTTTGAAAACGACAACCTTGCTGCGAATTCCGTCGTGATCAACAACTCGGTCAAGTACGCGAGCCCGACTTACCGCGGCGTTACGTTCGAAACGATGTATTCGTTCAGCAACAAGGCGGGCGACTTCGGGAATAACCGGTCTTACGGTTTCGGCGTTTCGTATGCGCAAGGTCCGCTGAATCTTGCCGCCGGCTATCTGCAACTGAACAACGCGGGCAATGGCAGCGGCGCGGTGACTTCGAGCGATACCAGCGCGAACTTCCTCGCAGAACGCCAGCGTATCTGGTCGCTGGGTGGTAACTACACGTTCGGGCCGGCCACGGTCGGGCTAGTCTGGAGCCACACTCAGATCGACAACGCGTCGGGCGTGTTCTCGTTCGGCACGGGCAGCTATCTCGGTTCGGGCGATACCTCCGCGGGATCGCTGGGTGGTTCGCTGCGTCTCGACAACTACGAGGTGAACGCAAAGTACGCGCTCACGCCGGCGTTGAGCGTATCCGGCGCGTACACGTACACACATGGCGCGTATAACGGTTCCTCGCCGGGATGGAATACGGCCATGCTGCAAACCGACTACTCGATCAGCAAACGCACGGACTTCTATCTGGAAGGCGTCTATCAGAACGTGCATGGCGCGCCTGCGGACTCCGTGCTCTCGCATGCCATGATCAACACGTTGTCGCCGTCCGCGACCAACACGCAAGTGGCGGTCACCGTGGGCATGCGTCACGCGTTCTAAGCAGGCTCGCTTCAAGTGAGGTGAACACGCATGCCCTGTTTTTGCAGGGTATGCGTCGTCATGCTCGGAACGATCAGGGCACGACGTTCAGCGTTACGTGTTCTGTGAACCTTCGTCCTTCGCTTCAGCCAGAATCTGCTGGATGGCTTGCTCGAAAGTTTCGACAGGCTGTCCGCCACTCACCAGATAGCGACGGTTGAAGATAATGGCCGGCACCGACTGAATACCCATCGCCTCGTTATTCCGCTCCTCTGCGCGAACTTCAGCGGCATAGGTTCGGTTTTGCAGTACGTCACGCGCCTTCGCGGCATCGAGCCCGACGGACTGCGCTGCCTCGATCAGCACTTCATGATCGCTTGGGTCTTTGCCGTCAGCGTGATACGCCTGCAGCAGCGCCAACTTGAGCGGCAACTGCTTGCCCTCGATGCCCGCCCAATGCAGCAGACGGTGCGCGTCGAAAGTGTTGTACACGCGGTTGCGCGGGCCAAAAGTAAAACCGACGCTCGCGCCGCGCTCGCGGATCGCGGCCTGCGTTTCGGCGATCTGCTCCGGCGTGCGGCCGTATTTTTTGCCGAGGTAGTCGACAATGGCCTCGCCGTCCGGTCCCATGTCCGGATTCAATTCGAACGGATGCACGACGATTTGCGCGTCGACGGCGTCGCCGAGACGCGAAATCGCGCGTTGGAGCGAGGAGAGGCCGATCGCGCACCACGGGCATGCGATATCGGAGACAAAATCGATAGTGAGCGCTTGAGTCATTGCTGTGTTCCGGTCGTGTGTCAAAGCGAAATCCGCAGACAGCGTAACCGGTATTGCCATTATTTGCAGGACCGCCCTCGTGACGTAACGCGAGCCGGCGCCTTACAATTCACCAGCCGCAGTTGAGCGATTGACCGTGCGGGCGATGGGGACGCCGCGAGGCGTCATAATCCCCGTTCGCCGTCGTGCACGACAACGACTGCTTTTCCAACGTTGAAAGGAGCCTCAAATGAGCAAGGGATACTGGGTGACGTCATATCGCGCGACGAAAGACGCGGAAAAACTGGCCGCGTATGCGCAGCTCGCCGCGCCCGCCGTGGCGGCTGCCGGCGGCAAGTTCATCGTGCGCGGTGTGGCCGAGGAGGCTCGCGAGCAGGGCTTGAAGGAGCGGACGGTCGTGATCGAATTTCCGACCTATGAGGCGGCCGTCGCCGCCTACGAGAGCGAGCCCTACAAGAAAGCGCTGGCCGCATTGGGCGACGGCGTTGAGCGCGATCTGCGGATTGTGCGCGGCACGGATTAACCCGAAAGCGAATGAAACGGCGAGCGCGAGCTGCTCATGCAGTTGTGCGCTCGCCCCAACATCTATTTCACGGCCCCTAGCGCGAGCCCCTTCACCAGATACCTCTGCAACCACGCGAACACCACAGAGACCGGCAACGTCGCGCAGAGTGTAGCGGCCATCACCAGATGCCACTGGACCACGTATTTCCCGGCAACCATGTCGGTCACCTGCACGGTCAGCGTCTTGTTCTCGGGTGAGCGGATCAAGGTATAGACCACGGCAAACTCGTTCCACGCGTTGATGAACGTGAAGATCGCGGTGACGACGATCGCAGGCACCGCGAGCGGCAGAAACACTTTGAAGACCGCCTTGGTGCGTCCGCATCCTTCGAGCCACGCCGATTCTTCCAGATCCCGCGGCACCGTCTGAAAGTACGAAGACAGCATCCACACGGCAAACGCGATATTGAATGCAGCGTAGGACACGATCACGCCGATCTTGGAATCGACCAGATTCCCGTCGCCATAGGGAATCATCGCCGCCAGCCGGAACAGGCCGACCACCAGCAGAATCGGCGACAGCATCTGTGTGACGAGCAGAAACTGACGGTAGAGCCCGCGTCCGCGAAACGGGAATCTCGCCAGGGCATAGGCCGCGGGCAAGCTGACGGCCAATGCAAGCGCGGTCGACAGCAAGCTGATTACCGTGCTGTTGCGCAGCGCCACGCCGAAATTGGCCGCCACCCACATATCGGAGAAATTGCTCCACTGCCAATGCACGGGCAGCCAGCGCGCCGGGTACACAAAAATCTCGGAAGCCGGCTTCAACGCGGTGAACAGCATGACGGCAAACGGAAACAGCACCACTACGATCAGTGGCGACAACGCGAGCCAGCACCACAGCGTGCGCTTCATCTTGACGCTGAGATTCATGACGGATCCCCTTCTTTTGCGGGCTGCAGGCGCAGATAGGCGATCGAGAAAATGAACAGCATGACGAGCATGATCAGCGACACCGCCGCGGCTTCGCCGGGACGCCCGAGCCGGAAGCCGAGCTCATAAAGATATGTGACGAGAATGTGCGTGCTGTTGTCGGGGCCGCCCTGCGTCATCACCCAGATGATCGGAAACGAGTTGAACACGTAGATCACGTTCAACAGAATCGTCATGTTGATGAACGGCCGCAACAGCGGCATGGTGAGTTTGCGGAACTGCTGCCAGGCGCTTGCGCCGTCCATGCGTGCGGCTTCGTAAATATCGCCGGGCACCGAAGACAAGCCGCCCAGCAGAATCGTCACGGTAAACGGAACCGACACCAGAATGCCGACCGCGATTTCGACCGGAAACGCGAGTTCCGGCGTGGCCAGCCAATGAATCGGTCCGCTGATCAGGCCGAGCCTCTGCAATGTGACGTTGACCATGCCGTAGTCGTCGTTGAAGGCCCAGCGCCAGACCACGGCGGTCATGGTCAGCGAGACGGACCACGGCAGCATCACGATCGTACGCGCCACGCCGCGCCCATAGAAATCCTGGTTCAGCACGAGCGCAACGGGCACGGAGATCAGCACCGTGCCACCCACCACGCAGATGGTCCAGACAATGGTCCGCCTGGCTGCCGCAAGGAACGCGGGATCGCCAAAGATCGTGTAGAAATTCTGCAGACCAGTGAAATCGCGAATGGCACCGAAGCGCGAGACCTCGTGCAGCGATTGCCACACGATGTTGAAAATCGGATAGCTGATGATGAAAAGCGCCAGCACCAGGCTTGGCGCTATCAGCAACCAGGGCGCTTGCAGGCGCGAAGAAGCGGAGCGGCTCATGCGTGCTCGATCGTAAGACGCGTCCACATCAAGGAGCGGGCGCGACGGGATGGGCCGGATAGTGCATTACGACCGAAACGCGCGCCGCCTTTGCAATGACGGTGCGCGTTCCGGGTTCAGCAGATCGCTACGAGACAGCGCGATTACTTGCCAAGCGACTTGTTCGCTTGGGCGGCCGCCGCGTTCAATGCGTCGGCCGGCTTCGCCTTGCCCAAATAAATCGACTGCATTGCGTCGGTCACGGCCTTCGCGGTGTCTTCCCAGCCGGTCACGGTCGGCGCAAAGTGAGCGGTCGGCAGCAGCGCGACGAAGGCCTTGGTGTCGGGATCGTTGAACGCCGGATCGGTCGCCTCAGCCTTGGTGGTCGGCAGGAAGCCTTCGGTCGTGGTGAACTCCACGCGCGGTTCCTTCGTGAACAGATAGTCGAGGAACTTCCATGCCGACTTCTTCACCTTCGAGTTCTTGAACATCACGATCGAGTCGGTCACGGCGTACGTAGCGTGCGTCGTGCCCATCGGAATCGGATCGATGCCGTACTTCAGGTTCGGCGCTTCCTTCTTGATCTGTTTGGCGAGGAACGGTGCGGAGATCATCATCGCAACGCGGCCTTGCTTGAACAGGTTCTGCACGTCTTCACGGCTATAGCCGGTCACGCCCGGTTGCGTCAGGCCCTGGTCGATCATCGTCTTGTACAGCGTGGCTGCCTTGATGCCGGCCGGCGAATTGAAGGCAGCCTTGCCGTCCTTGCCGACCACGTCGCCGCCGTTGGTCCACAGGGCGTAGTAATAGTAGACGTCGGTTTCGATTTCCTTGCCTTGCAGACCAAAGCCGGCAATGCCCTGCGCCTTCAGTTTCTTCGACGCTTCGATCACGTCGTTCCAGGTCTTCGGGCCGTCGGGATAGCCGACCTTGGCGAGCAGGTCTTTGTTGTAGTACAGCCCACGCGCGGACGCGGCGATCGGCAGGCCGTACACCTTGCCGTTGATCTCACCCGGTGCGAGGAATGGGCCGATGAAGCGGCTTTTGAAGTTCGCGTCCATGTAGCCGTCGAGCGGCTCGGCGACGTCGTCCTTCACGAAGTCGAGCAGCCAGCGCGTGCCGACGATCGCGAGATCGGCGTTGGCGTTGCCGGAAATGTCTGTCTGCAGTTTCTGCTGCAGCGTGTCCCAGTTCACGTCTTCGATCTTGATGGTCGTGCCGGGATTGGCCTTCTCGAAGTTGCGGGCCATTTTTTCGAAGTACGGCGCGGTCGCGTCGCTGTAGTGTGCGACAGTCACGCGAACCGTATCGGCGTGAGCCGCGACGGCGATACCTGCAAACGCGAGCGCCACGGCAACTTTGCCTAGCGCGAGGGAAGCACGGGCATGCAACGACATTTCTCTCTCTCCTGGATGGTTTGCTGCCGTCGCCGGCCGCTTCGGGTGAATTGTTTGTAAAAATCCTACATGACGCAAAATTGCTTGTCACGTAGGGTCTGCCATATTTTTTCCCGGCTGGTTTTGTGCATAAGATGCTGTAAAGCAGGGATATTCTGCACGACGCGATGTCACGGATACCCAATCTTCGGGATGACTAGACAACTATGTCGCGTTTGGATTTGTAGGAAATTTACACGCTAATCCGGGCTGGCGGCGTGGTCGAACAGCGAGGCGGACAATGAATCGTGTGGTGTTGGTAACGGGCGCTTGCGGCGGCATCGGCAGCGTGTTGTGCAAGCGCTTCGTGGAGCAGGGCGATACGGTTCTGGCGCTCGACATCGACGCCGCCGCGCTGCAGGCGTTGGGCGCGCAACTCGGCGAGGCGCATGTCACGCCGATCGCGGTCGATCTCGGCGACGCCGCCGCAGTGCAGCAAGCGGTGGCCGCTGCGGTCGAACTGCGCGGTCCGGTGGATGTGCTGGTCGCCAACGCGGGCGCCGCCGAAGGTCTGACGCTTGCCACGACCGACGTCGCGAGCTGGCAGCGCGACATCCATCTGAATCTGAACGGCACGTATCACACGGTTGAAGCGGTGCGCGCGTCGATGATCGAGCGGCAGCGCGGCGCGCTGGTGCTGATCGGCTCAGTGAACGGCATGGCCGCGCTCGGTCATCCGGCGTACAGCGCGGCGAAGGCCGGGCTCATCAGTTACACGAAAGCGCTCGCGCTCGAACTCGGCCGCTACGGCATTCGCGCGAACATCGTGTGTCCGGGCACGGTAAAGACGCAGGCGTGGCAGGCGCGCGTCGACAAGAATCCGCAGGTCTTCGAGGATCTGAAAAAGTGGTACCCGTTGCGCGACTTCGCGACGCCTGACGACATCGCCGACGCGGTGCTGTTTCTGGCCTCGCCGATGGCGCGCGTGATTACCGGCGTCGCGCTGCCGGTCGACGGCGGCCTGATGGCCGGCAACCGTTTGATGGCGGAAGAACTGACACTCGAGTCGCTCTGACCCGCCCGCAGCGGCATTGCAAGCAGCACGAGATCGAGTCAACCAGGCAAGACGATGAGGACAGCATGGCAGCAGTGCAACTGAGCGGCATCTTCAAACGCTATGGCGACACGCAAGTGGTGCACGGCATCGATCTCGACATCGACGACGGCGAGTTCGTCGTGCTGGTCGGCCCGTCGGGCTGCGGCAAGAGCACGTTGATGCGCATGGTGGCCGGGCTCGAGGAAATCAGCGGCGGCGATCTGCTGATCGGCGGCACGCGCGCGAACAGTCTCGCGCCGCAGCAGCGCAATATCTCGATGGTGTTCCAGAGCTACGCGCTGTATCCGCATCTGTCCGTCTACGAAAACATCGCGTTCGGGCCGCGGATTCGCAAGGAGTCGTCGGCGAGTTTCAAGCCGCGGATCGAAGCCGCGGCGAAGATGCTGAACCTCGGCGGCTATCTGGACCGCTTGCCGCGCGCGCTCTCGGGTGGCCAACGGCAACGCGTGGCGATGGGCCGCGCGGTGGTGCGCGAGCCTTCGCTGTTCCTGTTCGACGAGCCGCTGTCCAATCTCGACGCCAAACTGCGCGTGCAGATGCGCACCGAAATCAAGGCGCTGCATCAGCGGCTGAAGAACACGGTGATCTACGTCACGCACGATCAGATCGAAGCCATGACGATGGCGGACCGCATCGTCGTCATGAACGCGGGGCGCATCGAGCAGATCGGCCGGCCGCTGGAACTGTACGACCATCCGGCGAATCTGTTCGTGGCGAGCTTTCTCGGCTCGCCGTCGATGAACTTTGCCGAAGGCGTGATCGCGAGCCGCGCGCAAGGTCAGGGTCTCGCGCTGAATCTCACGGATGGCGGCGAGATCGTGCTGGAAGGTGCGCCCGCTTCGGCGGTGATCGGCGCGAAGGTCACGCTCGGCGTGCGGCCGGAACACATCGAAACCATGACTCCGACGCCCGACGCGACGATGGAAGTCGAAGTGGTCGAACCGACTGGCGCGGAGACTCACTTGTACGGGAAAATAGGCGGCAGCACGTGGTGCGTGACGACACGTCAGCGCTCGAAAATCGAGCCCGGCCAGCGCGTCACGCTGCGTTTGCCTGCCGAGCATATTCATCTGTTCGAGACGGAGAGTGGGCGCAGGCTGGTCTGACCCGCGCGTTGCCGTTTGCGGTCGATACGAGCTCGCCTCAGGCTCACCGAAGCTGCGACGCGACGTGGATTATTCAACGCATGAGAATGCGCCAGACCGCTCCAGGTTTTCTCACCCCGTCCGGGGGCCTGGCGCGAAGCGACAGGTCTGGGGGCGCTTTGAAGGAACACCGGGTGTCCGCACCGAACTTGATTCCCCACATCCGCAGCGCACTCGCCAATTTGCGGCCCGCCGAGCGCAAGGTCGCCGAGATGGTGCTGAGCGACGTCGACTTCGCGATGCGCGCGAGCATTACCGAACTCGCACAGCGCGCCGAGGTGTCCGAGCCTTCCGTCACGCGCTTTTGCCGCGCCATCGGCGCGCATGGTCTGCGCGACTTCAAGATGCAACTGGCGCAGAGCGTGGCGGGCGGGCTGCCGTATGCATCCACGGCGGTGGCGCGCGACGACGACGTGCAGACGCTCATGGACAAGGTGGGCGAGGCGGCGGTCGACGGCATCACGCATGCGCGTGGCGCGCTGGATCCGGCGGTGGTCGAGAGTGCGATCGCGGCGTTGTCGAGCGCGCGGCGGGTGTTTTTCTTCGGTGTAGGTTCTGGCTCGGGGCTGGTCGCGCAAGATGCGGCGCTGCGGTTTCTGCGGCTCGATATTGCATCCACGGCGTTTACGGATGGGCATTTGCAGCGTCTTTACGCAGGCCTGATGGAGCCCGGCGATGTGGCTTTCGCGATTTCGCATTCGGGCCGCAGTGTCGAAGTCAACGAGAGCATCCAGATTGCCAAGGAGCGTGGCGCGACTACGATCGCGCTGACCAATGTCGGCTCGCGTCTTGCGTGGTTGGTGGATATTCCGTTGCTGCTGCGCGTACCGAGCCCGATCGATCCGAACACGCCGGGCGTGTCGCGGCTCGTGCATCTTTGCATCATGGACGCGCTGGCGATCGGCGTCGCGCTCAAGGCCGGGCCGAAGACGCTCGAGAAGATGCGGCACGCGAAGGCAAGGCTGGCTTCGCATGAGCCGGAGGCGGCGGGGGATTGAGGCCGCTTTAACCTGGCGGCGTATGGGAAGGTTGTTTTATCGGATGGTTGAGTCGGACGCAGAGCGAAATGCAGCAAGCGACCATGTCGCACGCCTTTGAATCAATGGCTCCCTTCGTCGGTGAACGCTTCTGTAATTGCGTTCACTATCTGTGTGCTCAACTCCGGACGCTCAGCGAGAAGCGGATACCGTTTGCGTAAATTGTTCGATACGCTGTTTCCATTTTGCCGGATGCTGCGAATAATACTGTCCAAGTCGATGTCGGGCGCTTCCAGGAACTCTTTGATGGCGCGTCGAGCTTTGTCGTTAGCATGCAGAAAGCGCGCTTCAGTGCGCATCTCATGCGTAAGCGTCGCGTCGATCACGTTGGCGAGATAGCTGACGTGAGCGGTCAAATCGGGATAACGCCACGCCGGTAATGCATCGTCGTAAGCGCCAAAATGCAGATTGTATTCAACGCCGTCTTCGCCCTTCTCATTCTTTCCGAACGTGTACTGATCGGCATAGTGTTTCATCAAGGGGCGCGAAAAGCGTTCCAGCACCCTGTCGTAGGCAGCGCGATCACGTGTGCTATGAGTGATTGTTGCTGACACCGGTAGGATGATCGGCGCCGGCACAGCACCGTCGCGGCGCAGAATGTCGTTGATCAGGAATCGCGAAATGCGGCCGTTACCATCGGCCATCGGGTGGGCGTAGACAAAACCGAACGATGCCGTTGCTGCACGGACAATTGGCGCGCCACCCACCGTTCGTTCGAGAAAGCGCGTGAGACCGGCCAGCATGGCCTCGATGTTCTGCCAGTGCGGTGCGATGTAGTCGACTACTGGCTGATAGCGCGCGATATGCCCCACATACACTGGCGATCGCCGGATCCCGTAGCGCAGCGCCGACGGGCCGAGGATGCCGCGTTGCAAAACGTTGAGTGTCTCGACCTCGAATGGATTGGCATGTTGCCCACATTCGCTTTCCATGACGGCAGCGAAACGGTGTATGCGGTCTTCGTTATCCTGTTCGTGTTCGATGAGAAAACTGGCGCGGCTCTCCTTAACCGTCAGCCAGACAGCGCTGCGCAGAACCAGATCAATGCCGTAGTCCGCTTCCAGTTCGGCTAGCCGCGCGGCAAGGTCGTAGGTTTCGGCACGTTGGACCGCTTCTACGCGTCGAATGACCGGGCAAAAATCGCGATTTCCCGGCAGATTGTCGCGCACACGCCAGCGCGTGTTGTTGACCGATGTGCCGACGACGAAGTCTTCCGGGTTCAATGCGTCGACGTAATTTCCCTTAGAGACGCCGGGTGCGTCCAGCGCCTCCGGCATCAGCCATTCATAAAAAAAGCAGGCCCGGCGCGCATACGCACCCGTGGGTTCGCGGGCGATCCATGCCTGCAGCTCTTCGCGCACAGATGGCAACGCGTAGAGGCGCGCGAGGAATTCCAGATGAACGCCCTCATGCCGGAAGGCGAAACTCAAGTTATCGGTCATGCCGCTGCCCGGGCGATAAGGTTCGGGATAGATTTCCCGCCGAATGTCATCCTCCGTCGAGGTGGAGCGGGTTCGGCCGATTTCGCTTTGGACGGCAAACGGATGCACCGGCACGACGCCGTACTTGGTGGACAGCCATTGATAACCGATCTGCGGCATGATTTCGATCCGTGCTGGTCCGGAGCGCGCCCGCGTCGCTCTCCGCTTCCCGTCCGTTTTGATTACTTGGCTCTCAAAACGATTAAAAAATGCGGGGTTTCGAAAAAAACGATTATACGGTCTGGCGTATCGTTTCGCTTATTCGAGTCGCAAAACGATTAAAAACGGGCCATTCTCAAGAAAAACGATTACTAAGAGGTTCCACCCATCCACCCAAAGCGCCGCGACAACCTCGACGTCGCGGCGCGCAAAGTCTGCGCCGGCCCACCCGCCAATTCACTGTCGAAGCTGCCGCTCGGCCCCATCAACGCCAGAACGAGGCAGATACTGCCCGTGTGATCCAGCACCGGCGCGGCGAGCGTATTGATGCCCGGTACAGGCCGGCTGAGCGCCGTGTCGATTCCATCCGCGCGGATTTGCGCGAGACGCTGCGCGTAGGCTTGCTTCAGCGGCGGCACTGCCGACGGCGCGTTCGTGTCGCCTGTCGCTCTACCTTTGGCCGCCTGCGCCGGCTTTCCTTCGAAAACATCCGCCGCATCCGCGCCCGCCAACCGCAGATGATCCTGCACCAGCAAACCCGCGCGCACATCGTCCGCGACATAGGCGGCGAACACGCGGCCGATCGCCGTATTCGCCAGCGACATCACCGTGCCGACCCGCAGGCTCACATGCAGCGGCCGCGCCGATTCCTCCAGACGCACGACGGTCGGCCCGAGCGGACCGAGCACGGCCATCGCGACGCTCATGCCCGTCGACGCCGCCAGTTCGACCACCTCGGGCTCCGCTTCACGCGTCGGCGATAAGCGCTGCAAGCCGATCAACCCCAGCTGCAGCGCGAGCGGCCCGGCTTCGAAACAGCCCGATGCATCGCGATTGAGCAAGCCGATTTTCAGCAGGCTCACCAGATGCGGAAACGCCTTTGCCGGCGGCATGCCCGCCGCGCCCGCAAGATCGCGCAGGTTCAACGGCCGCGCCGCCGCGACCAGCGCCGCCAACAATTCGCCCGTGCTATCGAGCGACTGGATGCCGCGCTGCGGTTTCGCATCGGCGGCTGGGTGAGTGTGAGAAGTGTCGAGCGAATCGGTCACGATGCGGAAGAAGCCAGCAAGGAAGGGGCGATAGCCAGTTCAGCGCCGATGTCGCGCGCCGTCGCAAGCAGTGCACGCGCGATCGGACCGTCGGCGGCGACGTCGATCGCGCCGGTCGAGCCGATCACCGTCAGCGCCAGCGCCAAGCGGCCGTCGGCATCCAGCACGGGCGCGCTCAGGCTGCTGATGCCCGGACTCGGCACATCCACGCTGCACTCCAGGCCGCGCGCGCGGATCGCGTCCAGCGTGGCTTCAAAGACGGCGCTTTCGTCGGGCGGCGTCATGGCATTGCCGATCGCGCCCGATTGATTCGCCCACATTGCGTCAAGCACCTCGCGTCGCGAATAAGCGCAAAACACCCGCCCCGTCGACGTAGCCGGCAGCGACATCACCGTGCCCACATGCAAATTGACGTGCAACGGAAAGCCCGCATGTTCATAGCGAACGATAGTCGGCCCTTGCGGCCCGGCAATGCAGATCGCGACGCTGAAGCCGACCGCTTCGGCCAACGCGGTCACGCGCGGCACTGCGGCGCGAAATGCCGGCTGGTTTTCCAGATGCAGCAAACCGAGCCGCAACGACAGCGGGCCGGGCTCGTAACGGCCCGACAGTTCGTCGCGCTTGATCAAACCCAGCCGGCTCAAGCTCACCAGGTAGGCGTGCGCCTGCCCCGGCGCGATCTGCGCCGCGCTGGCAAGGTCGGAGAGAGCGAGCGGCGTGCGCGCCTGCGCCAGCGCCAGCAACACGCGGCCGCCCACTTCGACGCTCTGAATGCCGCGCTGCGTTTTGCCGCCGTCCGCCGTCTCACTGCCGCCCGCGCCTTTGCCAGTGGCCGGTTTCGCTGCTTTGCTCACACCCGCGCTCGTCCGTGAAAAAGGGTCCATGTTAACCGAAGGCCCGTGCCTTCCAGTCCTCATCTTAGGCCTCGCAAGATTTGTGTATAGCGATACATTTCGCTATTGACAAATAAACAGGCGCCGCCCTAAGATGCATTCACCCCGACATACCGGCGCAGTTATAGAGTCAAGAAACGGGGCGAGACAATCCTGCAATACCGTCAGCCCGCGCGGCCTTCGCGCAGCCGGCCGTCTCGCCTCACGTCCAATTTTTGAGGGAGACAAGCATGGCAAAGGCATTCGCATCCCAGGCCGACCTGGAAGTCAAGAAAGTCACGTGGACCAAGCTATCCGAGAACGCCTACGCGTACACCGCCGAGGGCGATCCGAACTCGGGCGTGATCATCGGCGACGACGGTGTGCTGATCGTCGATACCACCGCCACGCCGGCCATGGCGCAAGACCTCATCGCGAAGATTCGCAGTGTCACGGATAAGCCGATCAAATATGTCGTGCTGTCGCATTACCACGCGGTGCGCGTGCTCGGTGCATCGGCGTATTTCGAGGAAGGCGCGCAGGAGGTGATCGCGAGCCGCGGCACGTACGAGATGATCGTCGAGCGCGGCGAAGCGGACATGAAGTCGGAAATTGAACGCTTCCCGCGTCTGTTCGCCGGTGTCGAAACGGTGCCGGGCCTGACGTGGCCCACGCTCGTGTTCGAAAAGGAAATCACGCTGTTCCTCGGCAAGCTCGAAGTGCGCATCGCGCATCTCGGCGCGGGTCATACGAAGGGCGATACGGTAGTGTGGCTGCCGTCGCAGAAGGTGCTGTTCTCCGGCGATCTGGTCGAATACGACGCGGCCTGCTATTGCGGCGACGCGCAGCTCGAACAATGGCCGGCCACGCTCGAGGCATTGCGCGCGCTGAAGGCCGACAAACTCGTGCCGGGCCGCGGCCCCGCGCTGACCACGCCGGAAGATGTCGAAAAAGGTCTGGACTACACGAAAGATTTCGTCACCACGCTGCTGCAACAAGGCCGTGAAGCCGTCGAACAGAAGCTCGATCTGAAGGCCGCGATGGAACACACGCGCAAGGCCATGGACCCGAAGTTCGGTCACGTTTTCATCTACGAGCACTGTCTGCCGTTCGACGTGTCGCGCGCTTTCGATGAAGCAAGCGGTATCACGCATCCGCGCATCTGGACCGCGCAGCGCGACAAGGAAATGTGGGACGCACTGCAAGCCTGATAAGAACAGACGCACAGCAAGACGAGGCAAAGCGGAGAAGGACGGAGACACAAGATGAGCATCAACTACCAGACGCTGTCGTTCGAATACCGGCCGTGCCGTGAGCAGAGCGCACAGGGCGGCGCGAACCAGGCGGCCTATCCGGTGATCGTGGTCGGCGCGGGCCCGGTGGGTCTCGCCACCGCGATCGATCTCGCGCAGCAGGGCGTGCCGGTCGTGCTGGTCGACGACGATTGTTCGTTGTCCACGGGATCGCGTGCGATCTGCTTTTCGAAGCGTTCGCTCGATATTTTCGATCGCCTGGGGTGTGGTCAGCGGATGGTGGACAAGGGCGTCAGCTGGAATGTCGGCAAGGTGTTCCTGAAAGACGAGTTGGTGTACACGTTCAATCTGCAACCGGAAGCGGGCCACAACCGGCCCGCGTTCATCAACCTGCAGCAATACTACGTTGAAGGTTTCCTGCTCGAACGCGCGCAGGAGATGCCGAACCTC
The DNA here is from genome assembly GCF_003634175.1 of Paraburkholderia sp. BL17N1. Taxonomy (NCBI): domain Bacteria; kingdom Pseudomonadati; phylum Pseudomonadota; class Betaproteobacteria; order Burkholderiales; family Burkholderiaceae; genus Paraburkholderia; species Paraburkholderia sp. BL17N1. Next base: position 1,209,693 of record NZ_RBIW01000002.1, on the reverse strand, counting down.
GAGATCCGCTGGAAAAGCAAAGTGGTCGGCGTGCGGCAAGATGGTGCGCCCGGCACGCGCGACGCCGGCGTGACGCTGACAGTCGACACGCCCGATGGCGAGTACGCATTGCGCGGCCGCTACGTGGTCGCCGCCGACGGCTCGCGCAGCCCGATCCGCAATTTGATGGGACTCGACAGCAAAGGTGTGACGTTCAAAGATCGTTTCCTGATCGCCGACGTCAAGATGGAAGCAGAATTTCCGACTGAACGCTGGTTCTGGTTCGATCCGCCGTTTCATCCGAATCAATCGGTGCTGCTGCATCGTCAGCCGGATAACGTGTGGCGAATCGATTTCCAGTTAGGCTGGGACGCCGATCCGGTGCTGGAAAAAACACCGGAGCGCGTCATCCCGCGCGTGCGCGCGTTGCTCGGGCCTGACGCGAAGTTCGAGCTGGAATGGGTCAGCGTGTACACGTTTTCGTGTTTGCGCATGGAGCGCTTCCGGCACGGCAACGTGCTGTTCGCCGGCGACTCAGCGCATGGCGTGTCACCGTTCGGCGCGCGGGGTGCAAATAGCGGCGTGCAGGACGCGGAAAACCTCGCATGGAAACTGGCGATGGTGCTCGAAGGCAAAGCCGCGGACGCCTTGCTCGACACCTATGCAAGCGAACGCGAATACGCCGCTGATGAAAACATCCGCAACTCCACGCGCTCCACCGATTTCATTACGCCGAAGACTCCTGTCAGCCGCGTGTTCCGCGATGCGGTGCTGAAGCTCTCGCGGCGTCATCCGTTTGCGCGGCAGTTGGCCAATAGCGGCCGGTTGTCCGTGCCGGCGGTGTTGCGTGATTCTCCGCTGAATACAGCGGACTGTGACGAGTTTGAAGGGGCGACGGTGCCGGGGGCGTCGTGCGTCGATGCACCGGTGCAAGTCGCGGCACAACCGGCATGGCTGCTGCAGCAACTCGGCCAGCAATTCACCGGCGTGCTGTTCTGCGGCGAACAAGGAATCGATCAGTCGATTCAGGCCGCGTTGGACACGTTGCGTGCGGGACCGATTTTGTTGAAGCTCGTCGTGGTGACGTGTGGCGATCCGCAGACCGTTGCGTCTACGGGCGCGCAACTCGTACACGATACCGAAGGGCTGGCTCACTCACGCTACGACGCAAAGCCCGGCACGTTCTATCTGATCCGTCCGGACCAGCATGTTTGCGCGCGTTGGCGGCAACTCGATGCGGGTGATGTCGGGAATGCGTTGAAACGCGCGTTGTGCGTCGAAGGTACTGCTTGAATGAGCGGCGAAGTCCGCTCGCGGCATCAGCGAAAAAATGGCTGGAGACAAACATGACACTCAACACGCAACCGAATCTCGCCCGCCCCGATGATTTCTACGAGGCATTGATCGATATGCATCGCGATCTGGACGATGCGCAGAGCCAGTCGGCCAATGCTCAGTTAATCCTGCTGCTCGCCAACCATATCGGCGATCACGCCACGCTGCTCGAAGCGCTACGGCATGCCCGCGAGGGCGCAACCGACATGCCGGCCCGAAATGGTGAAACGCAGCCGCGGGCCGCTTAAGCAACTCGCGCGACCAAAAAATTATCTTCGCGTAAGGCAGATGTCGGGAGACGTCGATAGTAACGATTTGTTGCACGCGTTTCCTCTAAAACTCGCGGTTGATAACCCGTGACTTCTCTCACTTTTTTCTTTCCGACTATCGGATTCTTCTTAGCAAAGCGGCTGGTGCTCTGCCTCATACTAGCTGGCTTGTTGAGCTAGGATGCATAGGGTGTGACGTTCCGGTGGGCCACATTGTTTCGTGCCGGCGCACCATGTCCTCGTGCGTTGCCGGCGGGAAATTTCCCGCGTTCGGCTGGAAAGAGACACGAGATGAAATTGTTTTTGATAAGCGACCTTGTCGTTCAGGAGTTGGCGTCGATGAAAGTCGACGGAAAATGGCTTTCTCCAGCGCTGTTTGCCGAATCGGCGTTGCTCTGGATCAACCATTACGCGCCCGGTCTGGACGTGCCTGAAGCCTTTTTTTCCGAAGTCGAGTGCGAAGTGCTGCAGATAGCCACGCAACTCGCGGTCAAAGAATTGGCGGCAGTCGAAGATTCGCCGTTATCGCAGTTATTCGGCGACTATCCAACGGTAAATTACGCGCATCCTTTGAGCGCGAAAGCGTTGGCCGCGACGCTTGCAGCATGCCGCGAAAAAATCTCGAGTGGTTCTGAGACGGCATCGTCGAATGATGCATTCTGGTCGCGACAGTTCGCGAGCTGTGTGAGGAACGCGCCGCAGCGTCTTGGGTGTCACCCCACCCTTTGTCAGTTGATGGGCCATGTCAGCGATACGTCGAAGACATGAAGCGTCGCTGAAGATCGAAGGCTTCGGACGTTATATCGGGTAGAGTCGCGGCTATGCGTCCGCGATTGCACCCATCACGTCCGAACCATGCATTCCATCGACCCTGTTCCTCTGCCTCACGACGGCCCGCCCGACATTGCATTGTGGCGGATCGACATCGACTTCACTGCGTCGCTCGACGCACCTGCCTTCGCCTCCCTCAGCGACGACGAACGCACCCGCGCTCATCACTTTCGCCGCCATGAAGACGCGTTGCGCTTCGCCAGCGTGCGCGCCGTGCTGCGTGAAGAGCTCGCGCGGCGGCTCGACATCGCGGCGCACGCCGTGCGTTTTGCGCTCGACGCCAATCACCGCCCTCATCTCGCGGATTCGGACCGCTTCGATTTCAATGTATCGCATGCGGGCGCGCACGGGCTGATCGCGATGTCGCCGGTTCGGCGCGTCGGCGTGGATATCGAGCAGCGCAGCGACAAATTCGATTGGCGTTCGATCGCGGCCTTGACGCTCGACGAGGAAGAGGCCGCGTGGATCGCACGTCTCGACGCGGGACAGCAGAGCGCTGCGTTTTACGACGCGTGGGTCGCCAAGGAAGCGCTCGTTAAAACGACGGGCGTGGGCCTAACGCGCGGGTTGCAGCATCTGAGAGTGCTGCCGCGTGAAAGCGCCTGCGTGACGCTGCGCGAACAGATTCCCGCGGATATGCGCGGTGTCGCCGCACACTGGCTCGCCCCACCGGCCGCCTACGCAGCGTGCGTGGCGTGGTCGGTGACCACATTGCGGCAAGCGTAAAGAAACTGAGCGCCCTAATCGTTGGCCTGCCCGAACGCCAAAGCCTTCGGCCAGCCGAACGTATGCACGTGGGTGAGCGGCTGCGTGGCCGGCTGCGCAAGCGCGACCGCCGCGCGAATCTTGCCGGCCATCGGGATATCGAGCACATGCCAACGGCCATGTTCTGCGAGATTGAACGCACCGGTTGCGGTGTGGCTGAACAGCAGTTCGATATCGATGTCGACGGGCGCGTAACGCAAAGCATTGCACAGACTGCCGTAGCGAGCGCGCCGCCGCGAGGCTTCCGGCGTTTCGTCGGGCGCCGCGCCGGGCGAGGGCACGACGACGCTCAATCCCAGCGTCGCCGATGCAACGCCGATCACGATCCAGATGCCGCCGTACGCGATATCGATCGTGATACTGCGGCCGTCGCGAGGATGACGCGCCTGCAACTTCTCGTTGCCGTCGTCTCGCAGATCCACTGCGTTCGGCTCGCAGTCGAACAGATTCCCGACGATCCAGCGCACCACCACGCGCGCGCTGATAAAGCGTTTGCGCAACGCGGCGTTCGGATGCAGCCGCGCGCGCTCGCGTTCGCTCTTCGACAACCAGGTATCGCCTTCCTGCACCGGCACCGGCAGCCATTCGCAGCGGAATCGCCAAAGATGCAGTTCGCCTGCGCGTGGCGCGGCGACGTTGTACGGATAGCTGCGCGTCAGCGGATGGCACAGGAAGGCTGCGGCGGGAGGTGCGACGCTGGCGGGCTGCACGGCAGATTCGCCGGCGCTGCGTTCAACTGCGACTTCGCGCGACTCGCGGCTGCCGCGCTCAGGCGAAGTCGCCGGGCAAGCCTGGTCCAGTTCCAATGACATAGGCCTGCTTCCTCAATGCATGTAGGTGACGCGCCGTGCTTGCACGTCGAGTTCGACGCCGGCGTCGAGCAGGTCGATGGCGAACCAGCGAATCAGCTTCAGGACGCCACTCACCGCGGGCGCGGGAAGCCATTCGTTCAGCAGGCGCAAGGCTGCGCCGCTATGCGTTTTTTGCAGCAACGCGATGGTTTGCAGAATCACGGCTTCGTCCTTGCCGAGGTCGCTTGCGCAACGGCAGCGCATATCGAGCGGACGATACGACACGTGCATCAGCGAACGCATCAGCAGATCGAAGTGTTCGATGCCGTCCTGCCGCAGACCGACGCCGCTGAGAACGTCGCGCCAGTGCACGCCGCCGCGCGCCGTTTCGCAAGCGGGCCGCAGCCATGTGCGCACGGCGCTCAGGACGGTGCGGTCGGGCGCGTTGGCGGTGTCGGTCGGATGATCGTCGATCAGTTCCGGACGGCTGCTGTGCTGAGAGCGAAAGTTCATCGATGCTCCTGGATGGACACGGTCCAATGAATCGCGCTGCCCGGACGGGACGGGTGCCGCGTCGCAGGCCAGCGCTTGTCGCGTGCGACGAATGGGCGATGACGCAGAGCCTGCGTCGGGTGCTTATGCGTTGGTCGCGGTTACCGCGGAGGTTGCGCCGGCTGCCATTCGCGCACGTGCGCGCTGCGCGCCGCACGCACCGGTGCTTGCCCCAGTGTTTTCGGTGTACCGACAAAGAGGAAGCCGAGCAGCCGCTCGTTCGCAGCGAAACCCAGCGCGTCGTGCAGGCGTGCTTCGTAACTGTCCGGTCCGGTGGACCAGAAGCCGCCGTAGCCGAGCGCGTGGATCGCGTTGAGCATGTTCATTGCCGCCGCGCCGGCAGCCAGCAGCTGCTCGATCTCGGGCACCTTGGGATGCGCCGAGATCGCCGCGCCGAGCGCGATCACCAGCGGCGCCGCGAATGCTTTCTGCCGGCGATGCGCATGCGCCGAACGCGGCTCGTCCGGTGAGCGGGCGTTGGCGAGGTCGACCAGTACGTCGCCGAGTGAGCCGCGCGCATCGCCGCGAATCGTCACGAAGCGCCAGGGACGCAGATTGCCGTGATCGGGTGCGCGCAAGGCGGCGTCGAAAATCAGGTCGAGTTCGGCGTCCGCCGGGCCGGGCTCGGTCAGCGGCCATTGCGATTGACGCGATAGCAGAACGTCGAGCGCCGCCGAAGCATGCGGGCCGGCGCCAGTGGCAGGCTTGGCCATCGCTGGGCGCGGGCTTTCGGTTTCGGGGCGGCTGATGTCTAGCGTCGTCATGATTTCGGGTTCGGCGGATGGTATGGGCTGAATAATGAGCTAATTTACACGTAAATGCAAATCATTCGCATTTAGAAAATGACTTCTTGGTTGGGTTTAGCGTCTGTCCGACGCTCCGCGCCAAACGCGGGCGCTATCCGAGCCACACGCGGCAAGCCATTCACGCAACTAACGGTCAACCGCGCCCGGCGTCCGCGGATATGATGACGAAGTGCCGAATTCAGCCCTTCTGGCAAAAGCGGCTCGTAGCCTCCTTGCCCACTTTCGCTCGCCCATGCCGATAAAAACACTCGACGCCGCATCGACTTCTGAGGCGACCGAAGCAGCGCAACGACTCCCCACGCTGATGCTCGCCGCGTCTCTATCGCTGGGCAGCGCGATCGCGCTCGGCCTCGCCCGCTTCGCGTACGCGCTGCTGTTGCCGTCGATGAAACTCGACCTCGGCTGGAGTTTCGCGCAAGCCGGCGCGATGAATACGGCCAACGCGTTGGGCTATCTGCTCGGCGCGCTGGCTTTCCCGCGCCTTGCGCGCCGCTGGTCGGCTGGGGCATTGTTCGGCGGCGGTTGCGTGGCGACGGCGCTGCTGATGGCAGGCAGCGGTCTGCTTGCCGACACGAACGCGCTGCTCACCTTGCGCGTGATCACCGGCGTGAGCAGCGCGGCGATCTTCATCAGCGGCGGCGTGTTGGCGGCGCGGCTTGCATCGGCGAGACCGCACGATGCGGGGCTCGTCCTCGGCTTGTATTACGGCGGCACGGGGTGGGGCATTGTGGCGTCGTCGCTGCTGGTGCCGCTGACTATCTTCAACGTGCCGCACGGCTGGCAGTTCGCGTGGTTCGCGCTAGCGCTCGCGTGTGCGGCGCTCGCGGCGGCGGCCGTCGGCGCGGCGAGAAAAGTCGAACGCGTGCACGCGATGGCGTCGTCGGCCACGCAATCACACGCTGCCGCCGATGCACCCCGCTGGCCGCGATTCAGTCTGGCGCTGGCGGGCTACACGCTGTTTGGCGTCGGTTATATCGGCTACATGACGTTTATCGTCGCACTGCTGCGCAATGCGGGCATGAGCGCAATTGTTGTCACGTGCTTCTATCTGTTGCTCGGCGTGGCGACCGTGATCTCGGCGCGAGTGTGGTCGGGATTGCTGGATCGCATGCGCGGCGGCCAGGCGCTCGCGGTGCTGAACGCTTTGCTCGCGATCGCGACGCTGCTGCCTGCGCTGTTTACGCAGCCGTGGGTGGCGTTCGTGTCAGGTGTGTTGTTCGGCGCGACGTTTCTTTCCGCCGTAGCGTCGACCACGGCTTTCGTGCGCCACAATCTGCCCGCGAGTCATTGGGCCAAGGGCATCAGCGCATTCACGATTGTGTTTGCGTTCGGGCAGATTGTCGGGCCGATGGTGATCGGCTGGGTCTCGGACGGCGCGGGTCTCGCACGCGGGCTGGTCTATTCCGCGCTGCTGCTCGCGGCGGGCGCGGTGCTGGCGGCGTGTCAGAAAGCATTGCGCCGAATATGAGTCCACGCATTCAGGCCCGCGCGCTGCACGCTTTTCACACCTGCACGGACGGGATGCTCTTCATGCAACGCAAGGCGAACATCGAGCGGCTATGACGGATGCCGGCGATCTTGTAGAGCTTCTCACGCAGAAAACGCTCGTAGCCCGCCGTGCCGTCGACCGCAACCTTCACCAGATAATCGTAATCGCCCGATACGAGATACGCCTCCAGCACTTCGGTTAGCGTCGCCAGTTCGGCGCCGAAGCGGGCGAGGGCGTCGTCGTCGTGACGGTCGAGCGTGACTTCGAGCAGGACGATGTCCGCGAAGCCGAGCTTCTGCTGATCGAGCAGCGCGACGTAGCCGCGGATATACCCCTCGGTTTCCAGTTGACGCGTGCGATTCCAGCATGCGGTGGTCGACATGCCGACCAGTTCCGCCAATTCGGCATTGCTCAGACGCGCGTTTTTTTGCAACTCGCGCATGATCTTGCGATCCTGGTTGTCGAGCGGGCGATTTCGGATGGTCGTGGCCGTCACTGGAAGTTTATCCCTGAAAATTGCATTCTAAAGGAAGATCGTCCCGACATCGTGCGGGAAGCCTGTTGCTTTAAGAAGCCTATCCAGCCGGCGTCCCGGTATATTTTCAGGGTGCATTCATGCCCGGGACAACCGTCCGGGCCACGGGCCTCGCGCCCGCAGCCTCGCGCGGCCACAAGCTGCCGTCCGGTGTCTCGCCGTCTTTCACAGGAAGGACGGCACGCGGGCGAATTGCGGCGTCATCAGCGCCGCAAGACGCGCTCGCCGGGCGTGGATGCATGTTCCCGACCGATGCTTGTCAACAAGACCGTCCGCGCGACAACCGACCCCCGCCCCGCATCGATTGAGGCAGTGCATTGGCAAGCGACGCGCGGCCGCTCGATCAACCTCGTTTGGTCGGCGCTTTGGCCGCACTCTGTACAGCGACACTGCGATAGACGTCGCGGCAAAATTGCATGCCGCCTTGTTGCGTGCCGTTGACACCCGCCGCGATGCGTACCGTTCCCTCCACATGCTGAGGCCCCGGCGGATTCACGATAGCGGCGTCGATCGCGAACAGATCAGAAGGCGAAGCGCGCATGATGCCAATGCCCTTGATCGTCACGTTAAGGCAAGGGTCCGGGAGTTGCGCAGCGTGCCCGGCCGCGACGTCGAACTGGATGTTCAACGTCCAGAAACCCTCGTGAATATCCTGATGAATAATGACGGCCTTCACCACGTCCTGGTGTGACAGCGTGTACTCATTGCTTGCCATCGGTCCCTCCTTGCTCGTACGCCTGCTGAGCGCACGTGTGCAGAAATGGCAATTTGCGCGGACTAGGAAAGGTTAGTTTTACGCGCCATCGCTTGCGGTACAAGCGGAAAGATGCGCGCGTCCATACGTCGACAAAACGAGCATCGCACAGACGCGAAAGGCGACGCCCGGACGCTGGCATCGCCTTTCGCGCCGTAGCCGGAAGGGCTGCGGCGCGGTAGAACGGAACCTCCGATCAACCGCGCTTGCGAGTATGTAGCAACGATTAATGGAAGATGAGGTACAGGATGACCAGTACGATCAACGGGACGCCAAGCAGCCAGCCGAGAAGGTAAGGCATGATGTGATCTCCTTTCGTATCGAGGTTGGAATACGAAGTTGATTGAGCATCCCGCGTGCCTGACGTGGTGGTCTGAGCCGTCGGCATGGCCACGGCAACGTCAAGGCAGATTCTCCCGCAGAACAATGCTGAATTGCACTGGCTTAACGTCGCTCATCGCGTCACGCTTCTCGCGCACGTTGCGGAATATGCGCAGACAATTTCCCACCATGGCTTGTGGCGTTTGCGTGATCAACGCATCCATGGTGCCGTCGATCAACAACGCTCGCGTGTCAGGCGTCAAGCCATGGCCGACAAACAGAATCTTCTGCTCTGAGCGCGCTTCGACGATCGCGCGCGCCACGCCATCCGATCCGCCGCCACTGTTGTAAATGCCGGCAAGGTCGGGATGCTGCTCCAACAGCTTGCGCGTTTGCATATAGTTTCGTTCGCTATCGTCGTGTCCCTCGCGCAATCCGATCACGCGCACTTGTGGAAACGTCGATTCGATCAAATGCAGAAAACCGATCTCGCGCTCTTCATGGCCACGATAGTTGAGACTGCCCGCGAGCATCGCGATCTTTCCGTTCGGCCGCGGGCCCATGAAGCGCCCGAGCAGCAACGCCGCCGTGCGTCCCGCCGAACGATTGTCGATGCCCACATAAGCCAGTCGCCGCGCATTCGATAAATCAGAAATCAGCGTGATGGCCGGCACGCCCTGATCCGCTAATGCATTCACGGCGTCGCGCACTACGGGATGTTCGAGCGCCATGAACACCACCCCATCCGCACGCTGTCCGTAGTGCAACAGACGGTCGGCCAATTCCTTCGGGTTGAAACTCTCGACGTAGTGCACGCGGCATTTCATGTCCAGCGCGTTCCACTGATCGTGTGCGAAGTCGATGTAGTCGCCGAGCATGTGCAAGTAGCGATTGGTGCCGGCAGGCAGCAGGAACGCGATGCGCATCGGCTTCGAGGCGGGCACGACGGGCGCCTCGGGCGTGAGCAGATAGCCGAGTTGGGCGGCCGCTTGTAGCACGCGTTGCGCCGTCACGGCGCGCACGCCTTCACGGCCATTGAGCACGCGATCCACCGTGGCGGTCGACACACCGGCGGCCCGCGCAATGTCGGGAATGCGGGCACGCGCGGCGGCGGTGAGGAGAAGCGTATCGGACATGGCAGTCCTTCCTTCGCAGAACGGAAGTCCATCAAAAAACATCAGGTTCGCGGTTTGACAGCGCTAGCCGCGCACGCCTAGTCTTGCAGCTATCACACGACGACGCGGCACCGGTGACTATAAATCAGCGCGCAGCGAGCGGACGATGATGGTTTTTGATGGATTCAACAGTCACATCAATTATAAGCAAGGAGACGCTCAAATGACCAACCTCGCGAGACGCACCCTGCTGCGTGCGGCAGCCGCCGTGCCGGTAGCCAGCGCGCTGGGCTTTCCGGCGATCGTGCGCGCGGCGTCCGGCCCGGAGTTCGTGTTCAAGTACGGCAACAACCTGCCGCTCACGCATCCGCTGAACGTGCGCTCGCAGGAAGCGGCCAATCAGATCAAAGAGGCGTCGAAAGGGCGCATGGAGATCCGGATATTCCCTAACAACCAGTTAGGCGGCGACACCGACATGCTCGCGCAGGTGCGCAGCGGCGGCATCGAGATGTTCACGCCGTCGGCGCTGGTGGTATCGACGCTCGCGCCGTCGGTCGCGATCAACGCGGTGGGCTTTGCGTTCAGCGACTACAACCAGGTGTGGGGCGCGATGGACGGCAAGCTCGGCGCTTACGTGCGCGCCGCGATGCAGAAGGCCGGCCTCGAATCGTTCGAAAAGATGTGGGACAACGGCTTTCGTCAAACCACAACGAGCAACGGTCCCATTACGAGCGCGCAGAACATGCGCGGTCTGAAGATTCGCGTGCCGGTGAGTCCGCTCAGCATCGATATGTTCAAGGGACTTGGCGCTTCGCCGACCAGCCTGCAATTCAGCGAAGTTTATTCGTCGCTGCAAACGCATATCGTCGACGCGCAGGAAAATCCTCTGCCGATCGTGCAGGTCGCGAAACTCTACGAAGTGCAGAAGTACTGCTCGCTCACCAATCACATGTGGGACGGCTACTGGTTCGTGCTGAATCCGCGCGCGTGGCAGCGCTTGCCGAAGGATCTGCAAGGCATTGCCAGCGATGCGTTCAACCAGTCGGCGTTGAAGCAGCGCGAAGACGTGCGCAAGCTGAACGACGCGGCGGTCGCGGATCTGCAAAGCAAGGGTCTGTCGATCAATCGTCCCACGCCGGACACGTTCCGCGCGGCGCTGCGTCAGGCGGGTTTTTACGCCGAATGGAAGAGCAAGTTTGGCAATCAGGCGTGGGACCTGCTCGAACAATCGGTTGGCAAGCTGGCCTGATCGTGCTGCATGCGGGTGAGCCTGAGACGAAGCGCGGCGAGCCGCCGCGAGGAGGCAGCAGCATGTCGAATCACGCATTGAATCCGGCGGACGCGGGCGTGCCATTGCACGCGGCGAGCACGTCGCGGCGCTGGCTGAGGAGTTTCGATCGCGGTCTGATCGCGCTCGTCGAAGTCTGCGCGGCGGCGCTGCTTGCGATGGAAATCGTCGTGATGTTGGCGGGCGTGGTGTGCCGCTATGTGCTGCATCAGCCGCTAGTCTGGTCGGATGAACTGGCCGGCATTCTGTTCCTGTGGCTCGCCATGCTCGGCGCCGTGCTCGCGTTGCGGCGCGGCGAACATATGCGGATGACGGCGTTGGTCAGCCGCCTGTCGCCGCAGCGGCGCGCGTTCGTCGATACGCTGGCGATCGCGGCATCGATCGGCTTGCTTGCGCTGTTGATCGCACCAGCGTACGACTATGCGTCCGGCGAGGCGGCAATCGTGACGCCCGCTCTGCAGATCAGCAACGCGTGGCGCGCGCTCGCCTTGCCGGTCGGTGCGGCGCTCATGCTGCTGGTCGGCCTGATTCGTCTTGCTCAGGTGAGCCGCATGCGCGACGTCCTGATCGTGCTCGCGATCGCCGCTGTATTGGCCGCGGTTGCCGTGTTTGCCGGCCCGTGGTTTCAGACGCTCGGCAAAACCAATCTGGTGATCTTTTTCGTCGGCGTGGTGGGGATCGGGATTTTTTCGGGCGTGCCCATCGGGTTTTCGTTTGCGCTCGCTACGTTCGGTTATCTCGGTCTCTCGACCTTTACGCCGCTCGAAGTCGTGGTCGGCCGCATGGACGAAGGCATGTCGCATCTCGTGCTGCTCGCGGTGCCGCTCTTCGTCTTTCTCGGCTTGCTGATCGAAATGACCGGCATGGCGCGCGCGATGATCGAGTTTCTCGCGAGCCTTGTGGGTCATGTGCATGGCGGGCTGTCGTTCGTATTGATCGGCGCGATGTATCTGGTGTCGGGCATCTCCGGTTCGAAAGTCGCGGACATGGCGGCCATCGCGCCGGTGTTGTTTCCGGAGATGAAAAAACGCGGCGCTTCCGAAGGCGATCTGGTCGCGCTGCTCGCCACGACCGGCGCACAAAGCGAAACCATTCCACCGAGCATCGTGCTGATCACGATCGGCTCGGTGACGGGGTTGTCCATCTCCGCGCTCTTCACTGCGGGCATGCTGCCGGGCGCGGTGCTCGCGCTGATTCTGTGCGTGGTGGTGTGGTGGCGTTATCGCAAGGAAGATCTGAGCGGCGCGCAGCGTTTCAGCAAGCGGCAGATCGGGCGACTGTTCGTCGTGTCGCTGCCGGCGCTGGCGTTGCCGTTCCTGATTCGCATGGCCGTGGTTGAAGGCGTGGCAACGGCGACAGAGGTCTCCACCATCGGCATCGCTTACTCGATGCTGATCGGTCTGCTGGTGTATCGCCGTTTCGAATGGCGGCGGCTCGGCCGCATGCTGGTGGATGCGGCGACGTTGTCGGGCGCGATTCTTTTTATCATCGGCTGCGCCACGGCGATGGCCTGGGCGCTCACGCAATCCGGCTTTTCGCAGGACCTCGCGCAGTTCATGGGCTCGATGCCCGGCGGCGCTTACGGTTTTCTCGCCGTGTCGATCGTCGTGTTCGTGATGCTCGGCAGCGTGCTCGAAGGAATTCCCGCCATTGTGCTGTTCGGGCCGCTGCTGTTTCCCATCGCGCGGCTCGCGGGCGTGCATGAAGTGCATTACGCGATCGTCGTGATTCTTTCGATGGGCGTGGGCCTCTTCTCACCGCCGTTCGGGGTCGGCTACTACTCGGCGTGCGCGATCAGCAAGGTCAATCCTGATGCGGGCATTCGTCCGATTGTCGGCTATATGGGCGCATTGCTCGTCGGCCTGATTCTGGTCGCGGCGATTCCCTGGATTTCGATCGGGTTTCTTTAAGCAGATATCTCAAGTTCATTAGCAGGTTCGACCTTCGGGTGCTGCGTCATCGCCGCGCCGGGGCGTCGCTCGTCTTTCAACCCCGCAGCATCGGGAGAGTTTCATGAGTCGTTTCTTTGGCGAAATCCGGCAGGCAGGATACGTGGTGCGGGATATCGAAGCCGCGATGGACTACTGGAGCCGCGTGCTCGGCGTGGGTCCGTGGTTCTACAACGAACGCGTGCCGATCGAGAACTACACCTACCGTGGGCAATCGTACGAGGTGCATAACTCGGTGGCGTTGGCGAACTCGGGGCCGCTGCAGGTGGAACTGATTCAGACACGCAACGACGCGCCGTCCATGTACCGCGACTTTCTCGCGGCGGGCCATACCGGCCTGCAGCACAACGCGTACTGGACCACTTCATTCGACGCGGATCTCGCGCGACTGCGGGAGCAGGGTTTCAAAGTCGCCATGAGCGGCGAAGTGGGGCGCAACGGACGCTTCGTGTACTTCGATACGGAAAATCATCCGGGCACCGTGATCGAGTTGTCCGAGATCGCCGGGCCGAAAGGCAAGCTCTTCGACATGATCTACGCGGCGTCGCGCGATTGGGACGGCCGCGAGCCGGTGCGCCGTTTCCCCGATCTGGGCACGCTATGAACGAGACGCTGCAACAGCAAGCGGTCGATAACGACACGCTCGAGGCCGACTACCTGATCGAGACGCCGCTTGATCCCGCACGCGTCGCCGACGTCATGGCCGGCGAGCAATCAAGCGGCACCTTCGTGCGCGTCGCCAACGAATCCGATGCGCTGCGCGCACGCAGCCGCGCGAGCGTGTTGCGCGTCGAAGAACTCGAAGCAGCGGCGCGGCCCAGCTTGCCGAACGCCTGGCTCGAGCGTCAAGGCACGCCAGGGCCGTGGCGGCGCGCGCGCATTACGCTGTCGTTTCCCCTCGCCAATATCGATGCGAACCTGCCCACGCTGGCCGCGACCGTCGCCGGCAATCTGTACGATCTCGGCGAAGTGACCGGCATGCGGCTGTTGTCGTTGCGCTTGCCGGCTTCGTACCGCAAGCGTTTCGAATTGCCGCGTCATGGCGTGGCCGGCACGCGCGCGCTGACGGAGGTGAAGGACAGGCCGATGATCGGCACGATCATCAAGCCGAACGTCGGCCTGAGCGCGGCGGAAACGGCGGCGCTGGTGCGGGATCTGTGCGAAGCAGGCGTCGATTTCATCAAGGATGACGAAGTATGCGCGAACCCCGCGCATGCGCCGCTGGCGGAACGCGTGCGCGCGGTGATGTCCGAAGTGCGCCGCTACCGTGAGCGCAGCGGCCGCCCCGTAATGGTCGCGTTCAATATCACCGACGACCTCGACGCCATGAGCCGTCACGCGGAACTGGTCGAGCGCGAAGGCGGCAGTTGCGTGATGGCGAGCATCAACTGGTGCGGCTTTTCCGCGATCCAGACACTGCGCCGCGCGACGCCGCTCGTGCTGCACGCGCACCGTAACGGCTACGGCATGATGTCGCGCGATCCGGCGCTGGGCATGTCGTTTCAAGCGTATCAGACGCTCTGGCGTTTGAGCGGCGTCGATCATATGCATGTGCACGGTCTCGCCGGCAAATTCGCGCAGAGCGACGCCGAAGTAATCGAGTCGGCGCGCGACTGCGCGACGCCGCTTGCCCCGGGTTGCGACGATACGGTGCTGCCCGCGTTTTCGTCTGGGCAATGGGCCGGCACCGTGCAAGCGACCTTCGACGCGGTGCGCTCCACCGATCTGCTGTTCATGTCGGGCGGCGGTATTCTCGCGCATCCGGATGGCCCGGCAGCAGGCGTCACGAGTGTGCGCCAGGCATGGGCGGCGATGCAGGCCGGCACACCGCTGCCGGTGTACGCCGAGCACATGCCGGAACTGCGGCGCGCGCTGGCGTTTTTCGGCAGCCGCACGTGAACGCTTCGGGCGAGACGGACCAAAAGATGAGCGACGAAGCAAACAGCAGCGGTCCGGCTTACGCTTTCTACGGCGACGACTTCACCGGCGCAACCGACACGCTGGCGCATCTCGCCCGCGCCGGTTTGCGCACCATGCTGTTCTTCGCACCACCGGATGCCGCGCGTCTTTCGATGCTCGGCCGTCTCGACGCGATTGGCGTTGCCGGCGCCGCGCGGGCCATGGCGCCCGCGGTGCAGCGACAGGAACTCGAACGCGTCGGCGCCGCCTTCGCCGCGCTCGGCGTACGGGTGATGCACTACAAAGTGTGCTCGACGTTCGATAGCGCGCCGGAAACCGGCAGCATCGGCGTGGCGATTCGTACGTTGCGCGAGTACTGCGCGAACGAACTCGTCGTGGTGGTCGGCGGTCAGCCGAATTTGCGGCGCTATTGCGTGTTCGGTGAACTGTTTGCGGCAGCCGGCGCGGACAATAGCGCGCAGTCGATCTATCGCATCGATCGTCATCCGACCATGAGCCGCCATCCGGTCACGCCCATGAATGAAGCGGATTTGCGCGTGCATCTTGTGCGGCAAGGTGTGAAGAATGTGCAATCGATCGACTGGCGCTGCTACGCGCGCGGTGCCGCCGAATTGCAGGAAGAAGTGCAGCGCCGGCTCGATTCGAAACCCGACGCCGTGCTGTTCGACGTACTCGACGATTCGCATCTGCAAGCTGTTGGCCGCGTGATCGTGCGTCATGCCGCCGTGACGGCGCCATTGCTCGCGGTCGGTGCGAGCAGCGTTGCGCAGGCTTATGTGTTGGCGCGTGAAACTCCCGCCGAGCCCGGCGTTTTACAGACCCGAACCACGCCGCCATTGGCGCGCGCGCACGGCCCCGTGTTCGTGCTTGCAGGCAGCCTCTCGCCATTGACCGAAATACAGATCGCTGCCGCGCAATCCTATCTGCGTGTGGAACTGGACCCGCTGAAAATGACCGGCGACGCAGCCTCGGACTATCTGGTGGAACGCGTGGCGGCGATAGCCGGCCCCTTGCGCGACGGACGCAATGTGCTCGCTTTCACGACACGCCGCGCGCCGAGCGAAGCCGGCGCGTTGCCGCAACTCGCGCACGCCTGTGCGTCACTGCTGCAACAGGTGCTCGGTGCCGTGCGCTTGCAACGCATCGGCATTGCGGGCGGCGACACGTCGAGTTTTGCCGTGCACGCACTCGGCGCTTGGGGATTGTCGTATCTCGCGCCGTTATCGGCGGGCGTTACCGTGTGCCGTCTCCATGCCGATCAAGCGGAACTCGACGGTATGGAAATCATGCTTAAGGGCGGCCAAATGGGCCACGCGGATCTGTTCGAGCAACTGCTCGACGGCAACGGCTAACCGTTGTCGGTGAAACCGGGATAGAGCGTCATGCCGCCGTCGACGAACAACGTCGTGCCGACCACGTAGTCGCTTTCATCCGATGCGAGCCAGACGGCCGCCTTGCCGATGTCGTCCGCTTCGCCCACACGCCCGTAGGGAATCAACTTCAATAGTTTCTGCAGCGCGGTTTCGGTGTCCCATGCGTCCTTGTTGATCGGCGTGCGGATCGCGCCCGGCGCAATGGAATTGACGCGAATGCGTTCGGGCGCGACCTCCTGCGCGAGCGATTTCATGAACATCTGAATGCCGCCTTTGGACGCCGCGTAATTGACGTGCCCCGCCCACGGAATGACTTCGTGAACCGAGCTCATGCAGATGATCTTGCCGAGCGCTTTGGACGTTGTCGTCGGGCCGCGTCGCCGAAACTCTTTCACGGCCGCTTGTGCCGTCAGGAACTGGCCGGTGAGATTGGTCGCCAGCACCTGCTGCCAGTCGTCCAGCGTCATATCGGCAAATGCATTGTCTTTCTGCACGCCCGAATTCGCGACCACGATATCCACGCTGCCGAAACGCGCGCGGCATGCTGCGAACATCTTCTCGACCTGCGTGGAGTTGGCGACGTCGGCCTGCACCGCGAGAGTGGCGCCGCCGGCTTTCTCGATCTCGGCGCAAAGTTGCTCCGCCCCTTCGGCATGTGAGTGATAGTTCACGACGACGGCCGCGCCCGCATCCGCGAGCGCTTTGGCGACGCCTGAACCAATGCCCGAACTGGCGCCCGTGACCAGAGCGACCTGATTCGCGAGTAACTTTTCCATTGCTGCTCCCAGGGTGACAAGATAAGGATGTGCATCGACCGTCGACATAGCAAGGCCGCCGGATATCCGTGCAGCGAACTGCTCGGATATCCGGCGGCCGGCCCGCTTTCAAGCAGTGCGGGTACTACGCGACGCCATGGCAATTAAGGCTATATGACGCCGACGACCAGCAACACGATCACCACGATCACGACGAGTCCGAGACCGCCGGTGGGACCGTAACCCCACGCGCGGCTATGCGGCCACGTGGGGAGCGCACCGATGAGGAGAAGAATCAGCACGACTAGAAGAATAGTTCCCAACATATGAATGACCTCCGCCTGGTTGATTGGATCTGCCTTCACGACAGCCGCGCAAGCCCCGCATGGCGAGTGTTCTTGCGAAAGGCAGTATCGGTGTAACTGCTGAGCAAACCGCATGCCCAAGGCGAAAAGCCGAGCCGGAAGCGGCGTGGAACCGTCACGCCGCCGTTTAGCGGGCGGTGCTGTTACGCGACGCAATCAAATCCCCGACGAAGGCGAGAGCGAGCGCAGCCGCGCCGCAAGTGAAGATCAACGCGTAGTCGTTATGCGTATGCGAGAAGAGATACGAATACCCATAGCCGCCGAGCGCCTGGAACAGCGCGAAGGCTGTCGTCGCGCGACTCCATGCGGCTCGCTGTTCGGTGTGATCGTGTGGCACGAGTTCGTGAATGCGGCCGAGCACGAGCGGCACGATGCCCGGTGTGAAGATGCCGAGAATCACGGTCGATGCAGCCAGCACCAACGTGCTGCCCGAGAACGCGAGCATGGCGACGGCGGCCGCTTGCAGAATCAATCCGACGCGATAGGCCTTGCCGAAGCCGATGCGATCGGCCACGTTGCCGCAGATCACCGGGCCGGCGATTGCAGCGAGGCCGTACAGCACCCAGTAGTCCGCGCCGATAGCGGCGCCGCGTCCCAGGCCACGAGCGATATAGTCGACGAGCAGCACCATCGCCGGGACGAGGCCGAGTGCGTTTGCCGCGTATTGCGCATACAGCACGCGAAGCGTCAAGCCGTGAGGGCGCGCTGCGTGATGCGCACCGGAAGGCGCGACCGGCGCGGGCGGATTCGTCGAAGGCCAGCCGCACCAGCTCACCGCCGTCAACACCAGCGCCACGACACCGAGACCGATCCACGTAGTTTGCAAGCCATAGTGCAGCAGTTTTGGAATCAAGGTGCCGGATGCCGCAATGCCGAGACCGAGTCCAAGAAAGATCATGCCGCTCACGAAGCCACGCCGTGGCACGGGAATGTGCGGAAGAATCGACGTCGCCACCAGCACCATGATTGCGCCGCCGGAAATGCCCGACAACAAGCGCCACGCGAAAAACCAGCTCACCGAAAGCGGATACGCGCAGGCGAAGAAGGCGGCGGTCACGACCGCCATCAGCAGGCGCAACGCGCTGCGGTTCGACAGTACGGATGCGAGCGGACGGCCGATCAACGCGCCGACCAGATAGCCGGCGAAGTTCGCCGCGCCGAGCGTTACCGCTTGCGACGAGGTGAACCAATGCGCCTGGATCAGCGAGGGAATCAACGGCGTGTACGCGAAGCGCGCGAGGCCAATGGCGACCAGACTGCCGCACAGACCCGCGAGCGTTGCGAAGAGCGCGCGGGCATCGAGTGAGACCGGACTAGCTGACGTTATCGGAGCAGCGGACATGACGGTTCCTTTACCGGTGCGCGCGCTGGTGGCGGCGCTGCCGGATGTCGGTGGGAAAGCGAAGGGGTGCGCCTTGTCAGGCGCGTGACTCAGGCGTTGAAGCCGGTCGGCGGTAGAGCAGGCAAACCAAGCAGCAGCAACACGGGTGCAATCGCGCCGACAAGCAGCGTTTGTTGCGGATTGACCCGCGCGAGAACGCGAACGCCGATTAGCGTGGCAAGCAGGTGAGTGGCGGCGTCATCGGCGGAAACGGCTGTGGTGATTTCACCGCTCTCGCTGGCAGCAATCATGCGGCGGTAGAAAAACGCGCGCATTTCCGAGAATTCCGTGGCGACGATCGCGCGGAATGCTTCGTCCTCCGATGTGGTTTCCAGCGCCGAGTTCACCAGCATGCAGCCACGTTGCGCGGGATCGGCGAGCGATCGTTCAAGGATCTCGTGGAAGAACATCGTGATGCCTAGAGCCGGCGATACGGTCTGCTCTAAACGCCTGATCCGTTCGCGCAACGTGTGCTCCAGATAATGCTCGAGCGCGCGCAGATACAGCGTGCGCTTGTCGCCGAACGCGTTGTAGAGACTCGGCTGCGTCAGACCGGTGGATTTAACCAGGTCGCGCGTGGAGGTCGCGTCATAGCCCTTCGTCCAGAAGGCGGCGCTGGCGGCTTCCAGCACCTCTTGTTCGTCGAATTGGCGGGGTCTTGCCATGATGAATATCCTTCCGGCGTCACTGAGGACTGGTTCTGTATCGGTCGATATAAAAAGCGATTATATATCGACTGATACAGAACGCAAGAAGAAGATTCGAGGGTGTACCGGCAGCGCGCTCAAAGTACGCTGCGGTGCGGAGGAATGGCGTCGGCGGATGGTTGCCCATCCGGCGCGAGTTCGGTTTCCGGATAGCTGATGCGCACGGGCGGCACGAACCAGGCGAGGCACAGACCGGTCAACGCGGCGGCGCCGGCCACCAGAATGCCGATGTGAATGGACTGCACCAGCGCCTCGCGCGCGGAGCGCATCATGGCGTCGCCCGACTGGCCGGCACTCACCAGACGATTGATCAGCGCGGCCTGTTCCGCGCGATCCACCAGCAACTCGGGACTGGCGAAGGACTTGAACCACTGCGTCGCCTGGTAGGAATCGAGCGAGCGATGCACCCCACGCGAATAGAGGTGGCCGAGCAACGCGCCCGTCATCACCGTGCCGAGCATGCCGCCGAATGTCCGCAGCGACTGAAGCAGCGCGGTGGCCGCGCCGACATGGTCCCGTCCGACGATCTGCTGTGAGCAGACGGTCAGGCTGGTCGCCACCAGACCGAGGCCGAGCCCGCTGATGCCCATGCACGAGGCCCACACCAGATGCGGTTCCGTGCCGCGCAAGACGACCACGCTCAGACAGGCGAGCGCGGACAGCGCAAAGCCGACATACATGATCCCGTTCGCGCGGCGGACTCGTGTGACGATACGATTGTTGAGCACGCTGCCCACGGTTGTGCCGAGCAGCAATGGTGTGATCAGCATGCCCGAGTCATGCGCGGACATCGCGTAGCCGCCCTGGAACAGCAGCGGCACATAGAACACCAGCGAAAAGAGCGCGAAGCCGCCGAGCACCGACATCGCGAACAACGCGGAGAGCTTGCGGTCCATCAGCATATCGACCGGCACGATCGGATAGCCGATGCGCCGCTCCCATAGCCAGAGAATCAGTCCACAAGTCACGGCTACGACGGTCAGCACGATGGTAGTCGTATCGACGCCGCGCCTTGGAAACAGTTCGATCAGCACTTGCAGTGAGCCGAACGTAACCGCGAGCACGAACGCGCCGAGCCAGTCGAGCCGCACGGGACCTTTGCGCCGCAGGTGAAGCAGCGGTGGCAGAAAGCGCTGCACGAACAGCAGCGAGACGAGCCCGACCGGCACGTTGACGAAAAACACCAGCCGCCAGCCGCCATACTGCGTCAACATTCCGCCGAGCGTCGGCCCGACCATGTTGGACACGCCGAAGGCGGACGTGACGAACACGAGCCACCGCAGCCGCAGTTTCGGATTCGGGAACAGATCGGCGACGGTGGCGAACACCGTGCCGATCAGAATGCCGCCGCCAATCCCTTGCAGTCCGCGCGAAACCACCAGCAACAACATGCTGCTGGCAAGGCCGCACAACACAGAGGCGCCGGTGAACAACAGGATCGCCGCGATCAGGAACCGCTTGCGGCCAAACAGATCGCCTAGCCGCCCGAAGATGGGAATCGTGATCACGGAGGCCAGCATGTACGATGTCGCGACCCACGCGTACAGGTCGAAGCCCTTCAGATCGGCGACGATGCGCGGCAGCGCGGTGCCGACGATGGTTTGATCCAGCGCCACCAGCATCGCGACGAAAGCGATGCCGAGCATCGCAAGCAGCGATTCGCGGAACGGCAGCAGTTGCCCGCTCGGAGGCGGCGCGGTGAACCCGGTGCTCATGGCGTGCTTACTTGTTGCCCGCGGCCATATGCTTGCCGAGCGCGGCGCCCAGGTCTTCGTCGGTCAGGGCCGGGGAGATGTCCATCGTCAGCAGGTCGCCCCATCCGAGCGCCAGCGCCGCGATCGCACGGGTGTCGTCGGCCTCCACGATTGCAACACCGCGCAAGCCGCCTATAGCATGCCAGCGTCCCAGCAATTTGACGCCGTCCGGCACCTGGCCGCCGGTCTTCATGAAACGTTCTATAACGGAACTCTCTGCGGTCGGCAGACCGTTCCATAGGACGATAAATTTCATTGCGTTCCTCCAATCCGGGAATGGCGATGCCGGCTCGTGGCGCGCTGCCATCGTCGCTTGTGGTTACGGCGCGTCGCGGATGCGGTGCGTCGTGTTCAGTTCTGCGCCAGCAAGCTGTCCGGATAGAGCGTGCTATTGGCGGACAGCGAAAAAAATCCACGTGGCGTCCTAAGCATCATAGGTGAGCGTAGAGCGGGCGGCGTCGCCGCGTGCGGACATTCGCCAGGCTAATTGCACAAGCCAACTTTCATGGCGAAAAAGCGGAGAGCGCTGCCGCCAGAGGGGAATATTTCGTAGGTCGTTTGCGTTAACGGGTTGCGGCGCTGCGCTTCTGCCGACAACAAAAGCAAACGGCACGCGTGTGTAACGCGTGCCGTTGCCGTGACTGTGCGACGCCGAAGCGGGGCGCGCTATGTTTTGCGCTGCATGGCCGCCTTGGCAATCGTCTGATGCGCAGCGGGGAAGCCTGGCGGATATTCGACCACGCGTGCCGAAGCCGGCACCAGTGGCACGGCCGCGTTCAGCCGCGCACCGATACGCGCGCCGCCGACGATGGCCGTCATTGCCTGACGATCGAGTTCGACGCTGTCGGTGAGGTCCCTGATGATCAGCCTGGCCATGATGGCTCCGGAAATGAAATCGGGCGGTGGGCCGGTGCAATGCGCCGGCCGCCGCCCGGATGTGTCGTGAAATGTGCTGCGGTCTCCCCGCACAAACAGTATAGGAAATCTCGCTGCGACTCGCCGGCCGGCGATGATCTGCCGGCATGGTTGAGGCCCCCCGGCCCTCGCGACGCCAAGCGGTCAGACGTTGGCGTAGTTAGCGCCCCACAGCGACGGGCTGACGTTCAGGTGCAGCGGCACGAAGCCCGCGCCGATCACGCCGACGTTGTTGAGTGCGGCGACGTTGACATACTGCATCTGGTTGAGGTTCTGGTTGATCGAGACGTTGACGTTGGCAATGCCGCCGAGGCCGGCGGCCGAGGGCAGGCCGGGCATGCTGCTGCCGGTGCCGCCGGCCACCGCCGACATGGCGCGGCGGTCGAGCTCGCGGGTGCCGGACAGATCGCGAATCATGAGGGATGACATGGTGCTTCTCCAAAGGTGCGCGGAAGACGGGGGTAATCGTCGGCGGACGAAGCGCGCCGGCGAGCCGGGCGCCCCGTGTCGCGACGTATTACACGTGGATGTTGTTGCTGGTCGTGACGTACGGGTTGACCGTCGAGCTGATGCCGGTGGCGAACGCGACGTTGTTGCCGTTGGCGTTCTGCAGGTTCAGCTGGTTGTTGATCAGCTGGGTGGCGTCGACCTTCTTGCTGTCGTTCGGAGCAAAGACGGGGCTGAAGTTGAAGTACGACGAGGACGGATAGTAGCCGGTGCCGCCGCGCACGGCGCTCATGGCGCGGCTGTCGAGTTGTTCGGTGATGGACAGGTCTTTGATCATCAGTGCGTTCATGGTGAGTCTCCAGAGGGTAAAGGTCAGGGTGCTGTGATCGGGTGCGAGCAACTTGTCTGCTCGGGTGTCACTCATGCACAGGCTGTGCCAGTTTTATTCAAGGTTCCTAAGAAAGTTCGGGAAGGCTCGCGGCGTAAGGGTTTCGCGTCGAGATGCTGCCACGGCGCCAGTCGATGGTCACACGTGAGCCGCGAACGAGTGACGGCGCACACCCGACAGACCACCGCATGCTGTTGGAGATCGCGCGACACGGGCCGCGGCGACGGTATTCGACCTGACCAGAGCGTTGAAATCAGAATCCCATCAATGAACAGGCCCCCTCCAACGGCAAAGATGTGAAGGGGGCCCGTTTCTAATTGCGGACACTTCGCGCGTCCTATAAGTAAGGCCCTTTGATACGTCCTTCGAAGATGGCGGTGTTGATTCCAAAGTCGTCGACCTGGCCGAGAGGGCCATGATCGACGGTGACAATGACGGAACGGCCGCCGCGCACAGCCTTCATCTGCGCGGCAGTGAGTGTCGTTTCGTCGTCTGGACGATCCGCGGAACGTGGCAGATCCTTGATGATGACGATGGATTTCATGGCAATACTCCTGAGGGTGGATGAGTGAGCACGGTGTGGTGCTCGACCGTGGTTCTGCAAGGGGCATGCCAATTTCTATGAGCAATAAACGAGGAACAGAATGCGGGGCGGCGACGCAAGGCCAGCAGGCAATAGACGATTTGCGTTCTTCGAATATGGCGTTAAGTGAGCTTGAGATTCGGAGAAACTGTTCGGCGAGTTCCCACCAATCGAGGGTGGGATGTCGGCTTATGGCGCTCCGCCGACAACAAAAGCAAACGGCACGCGTGTGTAACGCGTGCCGTTGCTGTGACTGTGCAACGCCGAAGCGGGGCGCGCTATGTTTTGCGCTGCATGGCCGCTTTGGCAATCGTCTGATGCGCGGCGGCGAAGCCCGGCGGATATTCGACCACGCGTGCCGAGGCCGGCACCAGTGGCACGGCCGCGTTCAGCCGCGCGCCGATACGCGCGCCGCCGACGATGGCCGTCATTGCCTGACGATCGAGTTCGACGCTGTTGGTGAGGTCCTTGATGATCAGCCTGGCCATGATGGCTCCGGAAATGAAATCGGGCGGTGGGCCGGTGCAATGCGCCGGCCGCCGCCCGGATGTGTCGTGAAATGTGCTGCGGTCTCCCCGCACAATCAGTATAGGAAATCTCGCTGCGACTCGCCGGCCGGCGATGATCTGCCGGCACGGTTGAGGCCCCCCGGCCCTTGCGACGCCAAGCGGTCAGACGTTGGCGTAGTTAGCGCCCCACAGCGACGGGCTGACGTTCAGGTGCAGCGGCACGAAGCCCGCGCCGATCACGCCGACGTTGTTGAGTGCGGCGACGTTGACGTACTGCATCTGGTTGAGGTTCTGGTTGATCGAGACGTTGACGTTGGCAATGCCGCCGAGGCCGGCGGCCGAGGGCAGGCCGGGCACGCTGCTGCCGGTGCCGCCGGCCACCGCCGACATGGCGCGGCGGTCGAGCTCGCGGGTGCCGGACAGATCGCGAATCATGAGGGATGACATGGTGCTTCTCCAAAGGTGCGCGGAAGACGGGGGTAATCGTCGGCGGACGAAGCGCGCCGGCGAGCCGGGCGCCCCGTGTCGCGACGTATTACACGTGGATGTTGTTGCTGGTCGTGACGTACGGGTTGACCGTCGAGCTGATGCCGGTGGCGAACGCGACGTTGTTGCCGTTGGCGTTCTGCAGGTTCAGCTGGTTGTTGATCAGTTGGGTGGCGTCGACCTTCTTGCTGTCGTTCGGAGCAAAGACGGGGCTGAAGTTGAAGTACGACGAGGACGGATAGTAGCCGGTGCCGCCGCGCACGGCGCTCATGGCGCGGCTGTCGAGTTGTTCGGTGATGGACAGGTCTTTGATCATCAGTGCGTTCATGGTGAGTCTCCAGAGGGTAAAGGTCAGGGTGCTGCGATCGGGTGCGAGCAACTTGTCTGCTCGGGTGTCACTCATGCACAGGCTGTGCCAGTTTTATTCAAGGTTCCTAAGAAAGTTCGCGAAGGCTTGCGGCATAAGGGTTTCGCGTCGTCGTGCCGGGCGCGCGCGAACGCACTGCGGCGCGGACGCGATGACCGGCCGACGGTATGCGGCCGACAGACCACCGCATGCTGTTGGAGATCGCGCGACACGGACGCGCTGCGCCGGCAGCGGGGCAATCCTGGTTTGCGAAAGGACGGAGCGGGAGCTAGTATCGAAGCGGCACATGTAACTGGTTACGAAAGGTTCTCTATCAGCCCGACAGGCCTGGGTCGCACGCGATCCGGCCCAACGGCAGCGGCGGCGCTTCGCACATATGGCTAGCCTTGCGCGTGTGATTCACGACTTTCAGAACGGCGAGCTGTCCCGTGACGAGTTCGTGGCTCAACTCGACAGCACGCTGACCACCGAAGGACTCGGCCCTACGCAGCTGCTGGACATGCTTGGCGCGGCACATCGCAAGGCGCCGCTACCCGACGATCTTTACGTGGAAGTGCGGCGGCGCATCGAGCAGTTGCGCGTCTCGAACGTGGCCGCGGGCGGCGACGAAACCGGCATCCAGACCACGGTCGAGATTCCGTCGATACGGTCAGCAAGTGCGGGCAGCGCAGCGAACGCAGCTGGCGCCGGCAGTACCGCGGGCCACGACCAGATCAAAGGCACCGGCGATACGCTCAACAACCGCTTCGTGCTCGAGGAATGCCTCGGCGTGGGCGGCATGGGCACGGTCTACAAGGCGTTGGATCTGCGCAAGCTCGAGGCATCGGATCGCAAACCGTATCTCGCGATCAAGGTGCTCAACGTCCAGTTTCGCGGCAACCCGAATTCACTCGTCGCGTTGCAGCGCGAGGCGCGCAAGGCGCAAGTGCTCGCGCATCGCAACATCATCACGGTGTACGACTTCGACCGCGACGGGCCGATCGTCTATCTGACAATG
Organism: Paraburkholderia sp. BL17N1; assembly: GCF_003634175.1. Lineage (NCBI taxonomy): Bacteria > Pseudomonadati > Pseudomonadota > Betaproteobacteria > Burkholderiales > Burkholderiaceae > Paraburkholderia > Paraburkholderia sp. BL17N1. Next base: position 1,183,967 of record NZ_RBIW01000002.1, on the reverse strand, counting down.
GAGTACCTGTCCGGCAAGCCGCTCAGTCAGTTGCTGCGCACGCCGGGCTATCAGGGCATGCCGGTGCGCGCGGCGCTGCCGATCGTGCGCGGCATGTGCAGCGCGCTTGCCTACGCGCATGAACGCGGCTTCGTGCATTGCGACTTCAAACCCGCCAACGTGTTTCTCACGACGGACGCCGAAGTGAAAGTGATCGACTTCGGCATTGCACGCGTGTTCCAGCGTCCGGAAGAAGAGAGCGATGCAACCGTCTTCGATCCGGGCAGCCTCGGTGCGTTGACGCCCGCGTATGCCAGCCCGGAAATGATCGAGCACCGCGAGCCGGATCCGCGCGACGACATTTACGCGCTCGGCTGCATCACGTATGAATTGCTGACCGGCCACCATCCGTTCGACCGCTTGTCCGCGACGCAAGCCCGCAACTCCGATTTCAAACCGCAGCGGCCGGCCAATCTCGATTCAAAACAATGGCGCGCGCTGCGGGCCGCGCTGTCGTTCGATCGCAATACGCGCATGCCGAGCGTGGCGCGCTTCATCGCGGAGTTCGATAACGAAGCGCGCGCGGAAAAGTCGGGCACGCTGGCGAAGGTCGGGCTCGCGAGTTTCGCGGTGGTGTGCGCCGCGGCGGTCGGCGTGTTCGCCTTCCGCTCGGGGGCGAACCGGCATAACGGAGCACAGACGGAAGCAGGCGCATCGCAGGCTTTGACCGAGCAGGCGGCTTCGTCGAATTCGGAAGGGACAGTGAGCGCGCCGCCCGTCGCACCTCCGGCAAGTCCGGTCGCGGCAGTGCCCGTCACGCCACCGGCGGCGCCCGCAGCGAAGCCCTCGCCGAAGCCGGCGCTGACTCTTGCCGCCGTGACACCGGCGCTGACGCAAGTGCCTTGTTCCGCGCTATCCGCCTCAGTACAGGACCACTCGTTGACGGTGAGGGGCTACGTCTCGCAACGCTATGGCGCGGCGCATCTGAAGGACACGCTCGCGGCGTTGCCGGGCATCGATACACTGACGCTCCAGGTCGAGCCGCTCGCCGACGACAAATGCGACACCATCAAGGCGTTCGCGCCCTACTGGATTCACAACATGCAGGCGGGCCACCTCGCGGCCTTGCATGTGCGGCCGCCGGGCGGTCAGCTGAGCGACGGCGATCCGCTGGTGGTCGACATCACCACGCCCGGCTATGACTCGTATGTGAACCTCGACTACTACCAGCTCGACGGCAGCGTCGTGCACATGGTGCCGAGCCCGCGCGCGAAGGACAATCAGGCGCCGCCTCACTATGCCGCGACGGTCGGCGGCGCCGGTGACTGGATCATTTCGAAGCCGTTCGGATCGGAGATGGTGGTGCTGCTGATCACGCCGGCGCCGCTATTCGACAAGCCACGCCCGGAGAGCGAGTCGCGCGCCGATTATCTGCGGGCGCTCGATGCGCGCCTCGCGCAGATCGGCGGCAAATACGGCCGCGATCACATCGTCGCCGATTTCGCGCCGATCACGACGAAACCGCGCTCGCCCTGACAGGAGCGGGAACGCGGTTTCTCTCGTATTCACTCGTAATAGGCTGTGAGTCCGATCGAGACTCGAACGCGGCCCCCCCGGCAAGTCACTTCAGATCTTTGACCACGCGGAAGCCGTCCTGCGATTGGCGCACGCCCGCGCTGTACTTGAAGCGCGTCGCGCTAAGCATGTAGCCGCCGCCTTCGCGCCACGAACCGCCACGAATCACGCGCATGTCGCAGCCGGGGCTGTCCCATGCATGGCCATCGGCGGGCGCGCCCTGGTAGGAGTTGTGCCAGCAATCGGCGGTCCATTCCCAGACGCTGCCGTTCATGTCGTACAGGCCGAGCGGATTCGGTGCGAAGGAGCCGGCAGTCTCGGGTCCTTCCTTGTGCCACGGGTCGCCGCAGTCCTTGCAATTGGCGTTGCCCTTGCGCATCTGGTCGCCCCACCAGTAGGCGGTGGTGGTGCCGCCGCGATCCGCGTATTCCCATTCCGCTTCGGTGGGCAGACGGTACGGTTTGCCGGTGGCCTTGCTCAGCCATTTCACGTATTGCTGCGCGTCGTCCCAACTGAGGTCGCGCGCCGGTGCGGCTTTATTGGTGTTGCTCTCCGGCGTGAGTTTCTGGCACGCATTGGCGGCGACGCACGCGTTCCATTGGTCGACCGTTACCTCATACTTGCCGATCGCGAACGGCGCGCCGATGGTCACGTGATGAACGGGCTTTTCGGACGGGTCGTCGGTACTGCTGCCCATCGAGAACGAACCGGCGGGCACGGCAATCATGATCGGACAGGTCGCGCAATCGCGGCTTTCGCCGGCAACTGGCGTATGCGTGACGGGCTTTTGCGCGACCGCCGCCGCGGGTGGCGCAGCGGCTGCGGCGGCACTCGGAGCGGGCTTGGGTGCCGGGGTACTGGCCGGCGCTGTCGGCCGTGCGGCCTGTGGCGCGGGTGCTGCTGAAGGCGCAGCAGGCGTGGCGGCGGACGGCGCGTTCGAGGACGCCGCAGCACGCAAACGGTCGATGCGCGCATGAGCGAGCGTGGCGAAGCGGCCGTTCGGATAGGCCTTCAGGTAGGCCTCGTAGTCGCCCGGGTAGTTGCTATCCTTGATCGAGTTCCAGAACGTGATTTCGTATTGTTCGCTGCTGTCTTTCGGCAGAATGCCTCTACTGTGCAGCGTGACGATGGGATTGTCCCGCGCTGTGGATGCGGCATCGGCCGTCAGCAAGGGCCGAGGAAGCGACGAGGCAAGCCACGGCGATTGCTGGCCGCCGGTGGCCTCGCGTACCTGTGCTGCGACACGTTGCAACAGGGCCGCCAGCGTCAGCGACGGCGCGCTGTCGAGTACGTGCAGCCATGCATTCGTATAGACGCCATGCCGTGTACCGTCCGCGGCGAAACCGCCGGGCGCGGTTGCGTAGGTAACCACCGTATTGGCGGGAAGCGCGGATGTATCGTGCGTCGGGCTCGGCGAGAATGGATCGTTCAGACACGTATCGAGGATCACGAGATTGAGCCGGCCGTCTCGCGGCCCGCGCATCGCCTGCAATACGGTGTGCAGATCAACACCGTTGCTCACGATCGCAGCCGGTGAGCGAGCATCGAGTCCTGCGGGAATGAGCAGTGTTTGGGGGCCGATCCGCATGCCATGTCCCGCGAAATAAAAGAGACCGACGCCGCCTGCCTGCAAGCGCCGATGGAATTCGCCAATGGCCTCGCGCATTTGCCGCGGCGTCGCGTTCGTGCGCATGATGACGTCAAAGCCAAGCGTCTGGAGCCTGTCGCGCATGGCGGCGGCGTCGCGTGGCGCGTTCTCCCGCAGCGCCTCCACTTGTGAGCCATCGCGACCCGCACCGCCCACACCGTCCGCACCATATGCGCCATTGCCGATCACAAGCGCGATCCGGGGAAAACGCGCGTTGCCAGGTTGCGGCGCGAACGGAGTAACCAGCGAGAGCGGCAAGCTTGTTGCACTCCCACCGTGCTCGGCGCCCTCACGTTGTTGCGCTGCAAACGCATCGCCCCAATGCGTTTGCATTGCCCCGGCCACGCACACCAGCATGAATATTCGCCACATCTTCACATCCTGTTTGTTCCGGACAGAACATAGGCAATCGAGGACCGCACAACTCGCGGCCGCCGCCGGAATAAATCGCGCGAAACACCGACGCCCCTTATCGACCATCCATCTGCAACCTCTTAATAACGATAGCACGCGCTTTGCGCGCCACAACTGTCGGCGTGCCCCGAATGCGTCATACGGTTAACGAGCGTGGCGTATCTTTTTGGCAAGTTACGTCCTAAGCTAGTTTCACAAAGTAGGGCGGCAAGCTCGTTTTAAGCAGGTGGCCGTCCAATCTCGCACACATCCGCGACATCCAGCCGAGCGCCATTGGCCATGACCACTCTTCGGGAGAGTGCGCTATGCGAAGAACCGTTACCCCCGTTGTTCTCGACGCGCGTCATGGATCGAAAGCGCGTCGCGACGCATTGCGCCGAACGTTGCGCGCAACGCTGTTCCTCATGGTCGGCAACATGGTGCCGAGCGTATTCGCGGCGGCCGAGCATACGGCGTCGCCGCCGGGCGCCGAGGAATACATCATCTGGCCATCGGACGGCACCGTGATTCACGGCGGCAAGTTGTGGGTGCGCATGGGACTGCGGAATATGGGTGTGTGCCCGAAGGGCGTCGTGTTCCCGAACACCGGCCATCATCATTTGCTGATCGACACCGACCTGCCGCCGCTCGATCAGGAGATCCCATCGGATCGCAATCATCTGCACTTCGGTGCGGGCGAGACGGACGCGCGTATCGAGTTGCCGCCGGGCAAGCACACGTTGCAGCTCATTCTCGGCGACCACAACCACGTGCCGCATGTGCCGCCTGTGTATTCGAAAAAGATCACCATCACCGTGCTAAAAGACTAGCGCGATCCGTTCGTTCAAAGCGAATCCGTCAGGACGGAGAGACCTTCATGTACAAGATCATCGCGGTCGCGGCGCTCGTCATGTCGGCGGCATTGGCTTCGCCGAATGCCACCCTTGCAGGTACGACGCCGGCGCCCGCCGGCGCCTATGCGTACATCGGCTATCCCAATGACGGCCAGGTGGTGCCTGCCAACAAGCCGTTCAAGGTGTGGTTCGGCCTGCGGTACATGGGCGTGGCGCCGAAAGGCGTCAAGTTTCCGAATACCGGCCACCATCACTTGCTGATCGACACGGACTTGCCGCCAATGGATCAGGAGATTCCGTCGGATCGCAATCATCTGCACTTCGGCGCGGGTGAAACGGAGACCATGATTCAACTCCCCCCAGGCAAGCACACACTGCAGTTGCTGATGGGCGACGACATGCATGTGCCGCACAATCCACCGGTGTATTCGAAGAAGATCACCGTCATCGCGCGGTGACGCGCGCTTGTTCATTGCGCGGCTTGACGCGGCGCGCTGCCTAACGCCTCAGTGTCACGCCGCAACCAACAATTTCGCGCGGGTTGTTGGCCACGATCCACCATCCTCCGCGCGCCGTTTCACCGTTCCATCTCGCGTTCAATGTCCCTGCGGCTCCGCAACCCTTTATCCACGGCATTCAGGCACATTTCTTAGGATAGGAAAACAATCCTGGCACAGCCCATGCATTAGTGACACTCGAGCAGACAAGTTGCTCGAACCCAACCGCAAACTGTGCTGTATTCCCTTCCAGGAGATTTACCATGAACACGCTGATGATTAAAGACCTGTCCATCACCGAACAACTCGACAGCAAGGCCATGAGCGCCGTGCGTGGCGGTACCGGCTACTATCCGTCCTCGTCGTACTTCAACTTCATGCCGGTGTATGCGCCGAACAACAGCAAGACCGTCGACGCCACCCAACTGATCAACACGACGATGAACATCCAGAACGCCAACGGCAACAACGCAGCGTTCGTCGCCGGCATCTCGAGCACGATCGACCCGCACGTGACCGCGAGCAACAACATCAACGTGCACTAAACGGCGCAGGCCGCCGCGGAGGCGCGACAGCCTCCGCGGACGCTTACCGGCCGCTCCTCAAAAAGATTTCACAGCCAATCGTTCTTTTCACGCCACCCCCGTTCCACCGCCCCATTCCCGCGCCGATCTTCCCGCCTCGCTTCGATGGTGAAGCCGCGCAGGAGATGCTTTACTTAAAGGGCGCGTGCTTCTCGTGCAACGAAGTGGGCGTCATCGGAGACCATCGTGTCAGCGTTGCTTTCGTCAGCTCGTCAGCGCTTTTTCCGCAGGACATCCGCACTGCGCAGCGTTTGCGCGGCGACGGTATGCGCGCTCTCGCTGTCGGCCTGTATCGATGTCAGCATGCCCGACTACAAGCGTCCCGACACGCCCGCCAAAGCCTCGTGGTCGGATCAGAAAGGCTCGCCCGTCTCGGCCGCCGCGACGATCGAACCCGACTGGTGGAAAGGCTTCCAGGATCCCTATCTCGACACGCTGATTGCAAAGGCGATTGCCGGCAACTTCGATATCAAGGTGCTGGCCGCGCGTATCGACGTGGCCGGCACGCAGATCGGCGAAGCCAGGGCCGGTGCCTTGCCGACCATGGATATCGGCGCCGGCGCCGATTTCGAAAAGACCACGCATCAAACTTTCTCCAAGCAGTACAACCTCGCGACGCAGGTGAACTGGGACATCGACATCTGGGGCAAAGTCGAAAAAGGCGTGCAGGCGCAGAAGGCGGAATTTCACGCCAGCGAGGCCGACTGGCGCGCCGGCTATCTTGAGTTGGTATCGAACGTATCGAGCACCTACTTCCAGATTCTGCAATTCGACGACCAGATCGAACAACAACAGAAAACGCTCGAAACGAACCGGCAAATCCTCGCCATTTACGACGGGCAGCGCCGCAACGGGCTCGTGCCGCAAACCCAGGTGTTGCGCCAGCAGGCCGAGATCAACCGCCTGACCAATCAGTTGCTCGACCTGCGCCGTTCGCGCGCGCTTGCCAACAACGCGCTCTGTACATTGATCGGCGTGCCGGCGGGCGAATTCCAGATGCCCAAAGGGCATTTGCAGCAGCGCGTGCAACTGCCGTCCGTGCCGGACGGCTTGCCCGCGCAACTGCTCGCGCGGCGTCCCGACGTGGTGGCCGCCGAGTTCAGAGTGCTGGAAGCGTACGACCTCGTTGGGCAGGCCAAGCTCGCGCAACTGCCGACCATCAGCCTGACCGGCCACGCCGGCACCGCGAGTTTCGCGTTGACCGATCTGCTGAAATCGTTCACGTATGGCTTCATGCCCAGCATCAACATTCCGGTGCTCGATCCCGGCGTGCGGGCGCATGTGAAAGTTACCAAAGCGCAATCGACGGTGGCCGAGCAACAGTATCGCGTGGCGGTGATGGGTGCGTTCGAGGAAGTGGAAAACGCGCTGGTCAACCTGAATTCGCACAAGCAGCAGCGCGTGGAATTGGAGCAGGAGGTGTCGCGGCTGCAGATCGTCGCGGATCAGATCCAGTCGCAATTGCGCCTCGGCGTGGTGTCGCAACTGGAGGTATTCGAAACCGAACGGACCTTGCTGGAGGCGCAGCAGGAACTGCTTGCCAACCATCAACAGATTCTGTCCGACACGGTGCTGCTTTATAAGGCGCTGGGCGGAGGTTGGCCGAGCGTCGACGTGCAGGCACAAGTAAAGGAACACTGAGCTAATCCGCAACGTGGCGTGCAGCGTGGGGTATTTCGGCTGCATTCGACGCACTTGTTGCGTTCATAACCGATGATCGGAAAATTGACACTCGCCATGTGTGACTTACAATCATTAAGGAGTCGGCTTTTGCACGGCTCACATGAACAATATCTTTTCGCCGTAGTCCTTCGTCCCGTTTCCGTTGCGCTCTCGCCGCAACGGGTAAACGCTTAGTGATCCAGATAAAATGGCCGCCGGCGAAGCTCCGATTGCTGAGATGCGCGCGACAGAAGACGCCGCGTTCGACGTGGTGCTGTCGCCGGTCGCGTCCGCGCAACGTCCCGCGCTCGACGCGATTCGTATCGTCGACAACCTGTTTGCAATCGGGCGCAGCGAAGCACCTTTTACCGATTATCCGGCCGAACGGATTGCGCGCCTGTCGCGCCGTCATGCGCGGGTTTTCACGGAACACGGCGCGGTCTACGTCGCCGACCTCGGCAGCAAGAACGGCACGACGGTGAACGGCGTGGCGGTGCGGCAGACTCCGGCGCGTCTGCGCGCCGGCGACGAACTGTGCTTTGGTGGCGAACTCTGCTACCGCGTGAGCATCGAACCGCGCGCGCGTATCGTGGCGGCCGCCAGTCCTTCCGCCGCGCCGGGATTGCTGCTGGTGCCGCAGCGCGACGATCTCGGCCTGCAACCTATCGAGGTGCAGGCATTCCCGTTTCTCGTCAGTAAGACAGACGACGTCTTTGCGCGCTACAAGGACCGCTATCCGCATCAGGTCAACTACATCTCACGCCGTCACGCGCACATCTTTCTGAAGGGCGGCGAGCTCTACGTCGAGGATCTCGGTAGCACCAACGGCACATTTGTCGGTGGAAAGCGGCTGGATGAATCCGCGCTGCCGCTGGTCGAAGGAGACCTCGTTGCATTTGGCGGAGACCACTTCGTCTACAGGGTGACGCTGCAGAAACCCCCTGAAGTCGAGCCCACCGTGACACAACTATTCGTCAATCCGGCCGCCGACGAGGCGGTGGATCCCGACAAGACCACTTTCGTCGGCGCCGCGCATTCATTCCTCGATATCTTTTGCGTCGACCCTGGCCTCCAACGTGAAGATGAAGTCAACGAGGCGGCACAGCCCGCGTCCGCGCATGCGAAGCGCGACACGCCGACCGGCTCGGCAAAAGGGGCGACCGGCACGCAAGGAACCAACGGTGCGCATGGCGCTGCAAACGCGGCCGCCGCGAAAGGCCGGCCGCGCCGTTGGCGTTTGCTCGCGGGCGAACTCGGCAAGGCGTTTGCGATCGACGATCGCGCGAGCGTGCGGCGCGTGGCGATATGGAGCGGCGCGGGCGTCGTGGTGTTGGCGGCGATTGGAACCACGCTGTATATGCGCGGTTCCTCGGAGCGCGAGTTGAAGAATTTGCTGGCGAACGGCGATTACACGAGCGCGGTCACGGCGGCATCGGGCTATCTGGCGAGCCATCCCACCGACACTAAAGTCAGCGCGCTCGCGAGCGAAGCGTTGTTGAAGGCGAAGCTCCCCAGTTGGCTGAATGCGCTACAAAAGGCGCAGTTCGATCAGGCCGACGCGTTGCTCACGGAAATGCGTTCGTTGAGCGCGAATAACGCGGACGCCGCGTCGCTGATCAACGAATTGCAATGGGTAGGCGATCTGGAGCGTTTCGTCGCGGCGCGCGGCGGCATGGACGCGCCGATTCGCATGTACGCGGACGAGGGCACGATCAACAACCTGCTGCAACGCTGGGAAGACGACGCGAAGAGCCACCAGCGCGCGCTCGACCGCATCGCCTCCTACGTGCCCGTGTTCGCCGATCCCTATGCGCAGGCGCTGAGCCATCTGCGCAAACTGGAAAGCGACGATTCGGTGTATCTCGCCGCCATCGACCGTCTGAATGGGACGATCCGCACCGAACTGGCGCGCGATAAGCCCGACGCGCTGCCGCCCGTGCTCGACGATTACGCGCAGCGTTACCCGCGTCTCGCGGGCATCGATCGGGTGCGTCAGGATTTGCGCCGATACACCGATTTGTTGAACGCCGCGCTGAGCCGGCAACTGGTGCCGTTGCTCGCGATGTTGAAAACGGCGCGCTTCAGCACGCCGCCGTTTCAGGCGCAGTTTCAACAGCTGGCGGCGAGCCGTTTGCCTTCGCCGGACGTGATTGCTCGCCACGATGCGGTGACGGCGGCCTGGCAACGCGGCGACGCGCAACAGGCACTCGCCGGTCTGCAGGCCATGCCCGCAGGGCCGTGGTCCGACGTGCTCGCGGCGGAACTGGCGCACAAGAAGGCATTGCTCGAACACTACGCACAGTTGCAGAAGACGCGCGGCGACAAGGATTACGACCAGCGTCTGCTGTCGTTCTACGCCAGCCTCGATCCGGCAACGGACGTGTGGTTCCTGCAGTCGATCCAGAAAGACGTCGCCGCCTTGCATGACAAAGCGCTCGCGCGTGCGCAAGATCTGCTGCTGCGCGCCCAGAGCCTGTGGAAGCAGTATCGCGCGGGCGGATCGATCGGCGGTACGCAGCGGCTCGAAGCCGGCATTTCACCGGGATTTCGCAGTGAAGCGCGTCTGCTTTCGGATGCGCAAACGTCGGCGCAACAGGGCATGCGTATCTACACGCAACTGAAGGCGGATCATCCGGCCGACTTCGACCGTCTGCTGGCGGACATCGAAGCCGAAGCGAATTTGCAGCGCCGGTCGCTAACGGAGTTGCGCATGGTGCTAGACCCGGGCCTTCTGAAAGCGAAGCTGGCATTGATCGGAGGCGAGCAGAGTGAAACGCGACAATCACCCTAGGCCGTTGTCGGAGGCGCTGGAAGATCACAGCGTCGAGGGCATCGCGATCCTGATGGCGGAGCCGGTGCGGCTCGCGCGCGCGCTGATCTGGGCGATGGTCGCGCTGGTCGTGGTCGGGCTGTTGTGGTCGTTCGTGGGGCGGGCCGACGTGATCGTCAGCGCGCAAGGCACCTTGTCGCCGGAATCGGAGGTGCGCCGCATCTATGCGCCGATCGACGGCGAACTCGCCGATCTGTATATCGCCGAAGGGCAGCCGGTGCAGAAAGGCGATGTGCTGGCGCGCCTGAACGCGCGCGGCGCAATCGAGGCCGCCAGCAATGCATTGCAAGCACAGCTCAAACTGGAAGACGCCGAGCGCGACTGGAAGCAGTTCCCCGAGAAGAAAGCGCTAATGGAGCGTAAGGCCGCCGCGCTCAAAACGCAGATGGAAGTGGAGGCCCGCCAGCACGAGACGCGCGTCTCCGAAGGCACGACCAAACTAGCGGAAGGACAGAAGGCCGAACTCGACGAGGCGCGCAGCATGCTCGACAACGCCCGGCGCACGCGCGAAGCGGCGCGCCAGGAACTGGACCGCTACTCGCGGCTGTTCGCGCAGCCGGGTGGCGGCGGCATTGCCGAATTGCAGGTGGAGCAAAAACGCACGGCGGCAATGGAGGCGGATAACGCGTACCGTGTCGCCCAATCGAAACTCGCGGAGCTGGATTTCCGCTTGAGCCACGAATACACGCAGGCGAACGCGCAACTGGAAACCAGCGGCCAGCAGACCACCGACCTGCAGCTTCAATACGATTCGGCGGTGCGCGACATTACCGACGCCGAAGACAAGTTGCGCCTGCAACTGCAAAGCGCACGGTTGGTGTCCGAGGCGGCTGCGCGGATTCGCTTCGAGAACATCGACAAAGACAATTTCCTGCTGATTCTCGCGCCGGTTTCGGGTGTCATCACGGACGTGACGTCGACCCAGCGTGGCGACAAGATTCAGGCAAACGCGCCGCTTGGTGGCATTGCGCCCAAAGACGCACGGCCCGTGCTGAAGATCGAAATCGCCGAACACGATCGTGCGTTTCTGCACGAGGGCCTGCCGGTCAAACTGAAATTCAACGCTTTCCCTTATCAACGCTACGGGCTGATCAGCGGCACGCTGGCCTATATTTCGCCGGCCACCAAGCCGTCGGCGACGGACAAGCAGCCGGTCTACGAAGGCCGCGTCACGCTCGACAAAAATTACTACCAGATTGCCGACACGCGCTATCCGTTGCGCTACGGCATGACGGCAAGCGCTGAGATCGTGGTGCGCGAACGGCGCCTGATCGATCTGGGTCTCGATCCGTTCAGGCAGGTGGCGGGATGACCGCACGGATCACACGTCAATTAAAGGAGCGGAAGAAATGACCGCGATAGTGCGAATCGATGACGAAGTCGTGGACGTGGCCGAGTTCATTCGTCTTCTGAAACTGACCGGCCAGTTCGAGAGCCTGATCGAGCAGATCGTGCGCGACAAGCTCACGGTTCACGCAGCGAAGAAGCAGGGCATCACTGTCACCGCCGATGAAATCCAGCAACGCGCCGATCAGTTCCGCCGCGTACGCGGCCTGCACCGCGCGACGGATATGAATCAGTATCTCGACGCCCTGAATGTCAGTCTCGACGAATTCGAGGTCTTCATTACGGACGGGTTGTATCAGGAGAAGATGCTCGACGAAATCGGTAACGAGGCCGCGATCAAGGATTACTTCGCGCTCAATTCGCCGAAGTTCGATGCGATCGAGGTGAGCCACATCGTGCTGGACAGCGAGGGCAAGGCGAAAGAAATGATTTCGTACCTGCACGACGATCCCGACAGTTTCGCCGACATGGCGCGCGAGCATTCCATCGCGGATACGCGCGAGGCGGGCGGCGTGATCGGCAAGGTGCTGCGCGGCTCGTTGAAGCCCGATATCGAAGCGAAGATTTTCAACGCGGCGGTGGGCGATCTGCTGGGACCGTTTCCGTCGGCGGATCGTTCGTGCTTCGAGATTTTCGCCGTGACGGCCAAATATCCGGCGACGCTCGACGCCGACGTGGCCTCCGAAGTCCGGCGCCTGCTGCGCGAAAGCTGGTTGATCTCACGCGCCCAGGAGCACGTGATCGAAGCGCGCTAGGCCGTTCGAGACCACGCGCCGTATTGAAACAACACCGCGACACGCCGATTCGAGGTCCGTAAGCACATGGATGCACCCCAGACCGCGCCCTCCGCAGCCGAGTTTCTCACCTCGGTGGAAATTTTTTCGCCGTTCTCGCGCGACGAGATCGAGCGTCTTGCTGAATACGCGCAAGCGCGCTTCTATTCGTTCGGAGAAACGGTTTGCTCAGCGGGCGAGACGGCTGACGGGCTGTATGTGATTCGTTCGGGTTCCGTGCGGATATTTACTGAGGAGCACGGTAAGGAAACCAGCATGGGGGTGCGCAAGTCGGGCGAGATCTTCGCCGATATCGCGATGTTGCGCACCTATGTCCACGAAGCGTCGGTGCGGTCGTCGGCGAAAACCGAGTTGCTGTTCATTCCGCGCGCCGCGATCGAGCCTGTGATCGCGGGCAATCAGGCCGCGTTGGCGTTCGTTGCCAGCTATGTGGCGATCAATTCGGCGGGCGGTTTCGTCGCGCAGTTATTCGATCTGCGCGGCAAACTGAACAAGGCCGAACTCGAAGAGTATGTGCGCAGCGTCGGCGTGAAACGGGTGGCCGCGGGCAAGGAAATCCTCAAGCAGGACGGACGCGAGGACCGGCGCCTTTACGTGGTGCGCCATGGCGAAGTGCGTATCGTGCGGCACGAGGAGGGGCATGACTACACGCTCGCCACGCTCGGAGAAGGCGAGATATTCGGCGAAAAAGCGTGTTTGATGCGCCAGGAGCAGATGGCGTCGGTGGTCGCGACAACCGATACGCGGTTGCTGGTGATTCCGGAGCGCACCGTTCACTTCATTCTCGAACGCAATCCGAAACTGCGCGAAGTGCTCGACGAGCGCATTCGCTACGGCGACCGCGAATTGCAGCGGCAAAAACGGGTCGAACAGCGCCGCAAGCTGCCGCTGATGCTCGATTTGCAAAGCAAGCCCGAGTTCGGCGAGAAAGTCATCAAACGCTTCGCGCTGGTCGAGCAGGCGGAGGAAATGGATTGCGGTGCGGCGTGCCTTGCGATGGTATGCCGCCACTACAGTATTCCAATGACGCTAGGTAAGTTGCGCGAGCTCGCCAACGTCACGACCCAGGGCGCGACGCTCGACAGTCTGGCGCGCGCCGGCGAATCGCTCGGCTTTACAGCGCGCGGCGTGCAATGCACATTCGATTCGTTGCGCGGTTTCGATCTGCCGTTCATTGTCCACTGGGAGGGCTATCACTACGTCGTGGTCTACGGGCTCTCCAAGGATTACGTGTGGGTCGCGGATCCGGCGGTCGGCTTCAAGAAAATGACGGTCGAAGATTTCGAGCGCGGCTGGAGCGGCACCTGTCTGCTGTTTACCGGCGGACCGCATCTGCTGCAAATGTCCGCCGCGCGTTCGCCGTGGATTCGCTTTGTCGGTTACCTCAAGCCGTACAAGAAGATTCTCGGCCACCTGTTTCTCGCCACCTTCGTGATTCAGGTACTGGGCGTAATTCCGCCGCTGATTATCCAGAACATTCTCGACGGCGTGATCGTGCATCAGAATGTCAGCCTGCTGCATCTGCTGATCGGCGGCCTGATCATCGCCAATGTCTTTTCGCAATTGATGTCGTCGATTCGCGCGTATCTGGCGAACTTCATGGTGCGCAATATGGACTTCGCGATGATGTCGCAGTTCTTCAAGCACACCATGTCACTGCCGTTCTCGTTTTTCGCCAAGCGCAAGACCGGCGACATTTTCGCGCGCTTTCAGGAGAACCAGACGATCCGTGCGTTCCTGACCGAGTCCACTGTCACCACGGCGTTGAACCTGCTGATGGTCTTCATCTACTTCACGATCATGTTCGTCTACAACGTGAAGATGACGCTGGTGCTGATTGCTTTTGTCATTCCGATCATGGCCCTGACCGCGATCGCCACGCCGAAGATCAAAGGCTATGCGCGCGAAGTGTTCACCGCGTCGACCGAATCTAAGTCGTTTCTGATGGAAGCGCTCGCCGGCGTGGAGACCATCAAGGGCATGGGGATCGAGCGGCCGGTGCGCTTGCGCTGGGAGAAGAAGTACGCGAAGGCGCTCGAAGTGCAATATCGCGCCCACGCGTTCAACATTCTCGTGGGACTCGGCAGTCAGTTGCTGAACGCCGCGACGACGATCGCGATTCTGTGGGTCGGCGCGAATCTCGTGCTGGCGCGCGAAATGACGATTGGTCAGTTGATCGCGTTCAATGCGTTCATGGGGAGCGTGCTGGGTCCGCTCATGGGCCTGGTCGGTTTATGGAGCATGTTGAACGACGCGGGCGTGGCGATGGAGCGCCTGGGCGATGTGCTCGATATCGAACCCGAGCAGAAGCCCCAGGATTTGCCGTCGCGCGTGATGTTGCCCGAACTGCAAGGCGAGATCAGCCTCAGCGGCGTCTATTTCCGCTATGGCGAAAACGACTCGGCGTACGTGCTCGAAAACATCAGCTTCGATATCAAGCCCGGCGAACTGGTGGCGATTGTCGGACGCAGCGGGTCGGGCAAGACCACGCTCGCCAAATTGCTGGTCGGCTTCTATACGCCGACCGAAGGCAAGATGACGATCGACGGCTACGATCTCAGCGTGGTCGATAAAGCCTATTACCGTGCGCAGATCGGCTATGTGATGCAGAGCAATCTGCTGTTCTCCGGCACGATTTCCGAGAACATCGCGAGCGGCGACGACGCGCCCGACCGGCGCCGCATCGAGGAGGTCGCGAAGATGGCCGACGCGCACGGATTCATCAGCAAGATGCCGCTCGGCTATGAGCAGATTGTCGGCGAGCGCGGCATCGGCTTGTCGGGCGGGCAGATCCAGCGGCTGTGCATTGCGCGGGCGCTGTATCACGATCCGCGTCTGCTCGTATTCGACGAAGCGACCTCGGCACTGGACTCGCAATCGGAGAGCAATATCCTCGGCAATATGCACGACATTCTGAAGGGCCGCACGGCGGTGATCATCGCGCACCGGCTCAGCACGATCATGCGTGCCGACAAGATTCTCGTGCTGTATGAAGGGGCGATTGTCGAACAGGGGCGCCACGATGAACTGATTCAGCGCGGCGGCATGTATTACCAGCTGGTACAGAAACAGTTGAGTGCATGATGATGAAGATACTCGACCAGATTGAAGAGGCCAGCCCCGCGATTTCATACGCGGGCCTGATCGAGCGGATCGAGATTCTACGCTCGACACTGCGCTGGTCGTCGCGGCTGGAGCGCGCGGACATCGACAAGCTGCTCCGGCAAGCCACCTCGCTGCGCGACGAGGTGATGCAGCTTTCGCACAAGGAGCGCTTCGTGCAGGCGGCGGTGGCCGCGGAGCCGCAGGAGCGCGCCGACCTGTCGCGTGGCGCGCGCCGCAAGGCGTTGCTCGAACGCAGTTTCATTTTTGAAGGGACGTTCGGCGACAATCCACGCCTGCTCGAATCGCTGGAAATCGCTGAGAAAGCCGCGCCGACCGATTTACCGGTATTGATCGACGGCGAAAGCGGCACCGGCAAGGAGCTGATGGCGAAGGTGATTCACGCCAACGGTTCACGTTCCGACAAACCCTTCATTTCCGTGAACTGCGGCGCGATTCCTGACAACCTGCTGGAGTCGGAATTGTTCGGGCATCGCAAGGGCGCGTTCACGGGCGCTTCGAACGATCGCAAGGGCAAATTCGAAAGCGCGCATACAGGCACGATCTTTCTCGACGAAATCGGCGAATTGCCGCTTGCCGGCCAGGTCAAGCTGTTGCGTGTGCTGGAAGCGCATGAGATTCAACGCGTCGGGTCCGATGAAACGATTGCGGTGGACACACGCATCGTCGCGGCGACCAATCGCAATCTTCGGCAACTCAGCGAGGAGGGCAAATTCCGCGAGGATCTGTTCTACCGGCTTAGCGTGATTCATGTGACGTTGCCGCCGCTGCGCGAGCGTCGCGACGAAATTCCGTTGCTGATTTCGTGGTTCGGCGACGAAGCCGCCGGCACGTTAAAGCGCAGGCCCGTGCGATTGACGCCGCGTTTGCGGGACTTTCTGCTGAACTATGCGTATCCAGGCAATATCCGCGAGTTGCGCAACGTGATGTATCGCGTGTCGTGCCTCGCCGGCGACATGGCCGACGTCGATCATTTGCCTGTGGATATGCGGCCGGCGGCGCCCGGGTCGGCGGCGGCGTCCAACGCCGCGACCGCAAGTGGGCAGGAGCCGATCAGCGTGGCGAACCTGATGTCGCTGAGCGACGCGAAACGCGCCGCCAGCGACGACGCCGAAAAAGCCTTCCTTGAGCGCGGCCTTCGCGAAGTGAGCGGCACCGTCGCGGAACTGGCCCGTCGTATCGACATGAATCGCTCGCATCTGCAGATGCTTCTGAAGAAACACGGCTTGCATTCGAAGGATTTTCGCAATCGTAATCAGCCGGCCGCGAACAAGAACGGCGCTGAAGACCGCGACGATGAAGACAACGAGACCTGAGACCGCGGCGTCACGCCAATAGTTTCATGGCGCCGGGTTGAGCAGCGTTTTGTCGGCCGCGTTAGGGTCTTCGGCGCGCACGACCACGGCGGTGATGTTGTCGCGGCCGCCACGCGCGAGCGCCATGTCGACGAGTTCTTCAGACGCGTTCGCGCTGGCCGCATTGCTCAGCACAGCGAGCATGTCTTCTTCGCTGACTTCGTTGCTCAGGCCGTCGCTGCAGAGAAGGAAGACGTCGCCGTCCGCGACCTCGATCGCATCGTCGTCGAGTTCGAGCAGATCGGTGGCGCCGACGGCGCGCGTGATCATGTGTTGCGCCGGATGATGCCGCGCCTCTTCCTCGGTAAGCACGCCAAGCGACTTCAGCGCTTCCACCTGACTGTGGTCGCGCGTGAGTTGCCGCAGGCTGTTTTCGCGCAGCAGGTACAGGCGGCTGTCGCCGGCCCAGATGTAGCCGCAGAAGCGATCACAGGCGAGCAGCACGACGACCGTGCTGCCGATACGCTGCACCTGGCGGCGCGCGGCTTCTTCCCGCAATTGGCGATTGGCGGTTTGCAGGCGCGCGCGCGCATCGGCGACGAAGGACTTCATGCTGACGGGCGGCGTCAGCCCGCTGAGCGCGTCGATCACCAGACGGCTCGCCAGATCGCCGACCGCGTGTCCGCCCATGCCGTCGGCGACGGCCCAGCGTCCGAGCGCGGACTGGTCGAGGCACGAATCTTCGTTGATTTCGCGGACGCATCCGGCGTCGGAACGCGCGGACGACGTCCAGCGAAATTGGCTCGCACAGGTCACAACGTTTACACCATGTCGTTTGTGCTGCGTGCGTCGGGAGAGACACGGATGTTCGAGTTCGCGCCGGTGTTGCGTACATCGACCGACTGGAACGTGTTGATCATCTGGTTAGCATAGAAGTTGTTGGTGACGTCGTACAGGTTCACGACGGGTCCAATGCTCGGCGTATCGCGCACGTAGGGCTGAATCCAGCCGTACACCCACGGGGCGCCGCCGCCGCCGCGGATCGCCGCCATCGCTTTACGGTCTAGCGCGAGGTTCAGCGAGAGGTCGCTCACTGTAATAGAAGCCATGTCGTTTCTCCGGTTGGCCGCGTGTGTAACGCGCGCGGTGACGCGCGGTTAAGATGTATCTGGCCGTTATAGTGCAAGTGCTATGCCAATTTGCGAATGATTCGTGCGCTTTGTCGTAGCGCCTTGATTGCCGGGCGATTCCGAGCGTCTGCTTATGCAGTGCATGGACGCGCATGAATTCATCGGTCGGCTGGCAGCCAACATGCCCGCACTCGAACCGATGCGCGACCCAACACATTTCTGCTGTTCGTCACACCTCTTCAACCCGAAGTACTTTCCCCATCTACAGCGCTAAAAATGAGCGCCGCTCGCTGACACTTCGGCGGGATTTCTGTCGGGCCGCAACGCACACTCGTCGCTTCCAGAATCCCACCATTTCCCGCGAAGCCCTTTAAATGAAGGCTTTCGCGCACATGGCCCGGATGATGCAAAAGATCTCGCAACAGTGTTGGAATCGAAGCGAGACAGCCATGAACACGAACCAAACCAGCAGCGAACACAGTGCAGACCGCTGCGACGCCGCGTCCACCATCGACCTGCCGATCGGCGCGCATCTCGTCACGCAACGTCGCGGTTACGAGCACCACGGCATTTATGTGGGCAATGGACGCGTGGTTCATTACTCGGGCTTCGCGGGTTCAGCGCATCGCGGCCCGGTTGAAGAAGTAGAACTGGAACGCTTCGCCGCCGGCCATCCGTTGACGATTCGTCCGACCCCATCCGCCCGCTACGTCGGCGACGAAGCCGTACGCCGCGCACGCTCCCGTCTCGGCGAAAACCACTATCGGCTGCTAACGAACAACTGCGAGCACTTCTGCGCATGGTGCCTGATTGGCGAAAGCCGTAGCGAACAAGTGCATTGCTGCCTGCGCCATCCGCGTACCGGCATACATGCGCTGGTGTGCCTCGTGAAGGCCTTTGTGGAAAGCAGCGCGAAGGGCGTTCACGGCGCCGCTCAGTTGGCGTGAACCGACAGCGTCGAACTTCAACGACTCGTTTCAGTAATTCAACCGTTCAAGGATTCAAGGAGAACATCATGGCCGCAGCGGAAAAGACCTTGCATTGGGCCGTAGACAAATGGCTTGCCCCGACCCCGTCGATGCCCGCACGCGTCGTGCAGTTCTGCCACCGTGCGTCGCAACATCAGCGCTATGTATGCGTGGAAGCCTTGCGCCCGGGTGGCATGCTGTCGATCTTCTTCTTCCGTCACGACGACGGCTCGTGGAATGTGTTTCCGCCGCAAGCCGAACGGCCTGCCATGAACGGACATCGCCGCGCATTGCTGGCTGCCTAGTTCTACGTCTGCGCAGACGCTTCCTTGATGATCCATTGATTGAACAGCAGCATCGCCGGTGTCATGGTTTTGCCCTTCAGCCATGTCAGCCAGTAACTGCCGGCATGAACCTCCACGTCGAACGGGCGCACCAGCCGGCCTGTGTTGATCTCGTGATCGAACATCAGCGCGGGCGCGAGCGCAATACCCGCGCCCTGCATTGCCGCTTCCACCATCAGCCGCGACGAATCGAACACCGGCCCGCGAATCGTCCGCGGCGGAATGCCCGCGGCGCCGAACCAGCTCAGCCAGTCATCAGTGCGATAGGAGCGCAGCAAGGTTTCGTCGACGAGATCCTCCGGCTTCGACAGGCGCGCGGCGATCTCCGGTGTGCACAGCAGCGCGAGCGGTGCGTCGAGCAGGCGCGTCGCGAGCGAACCGGGCCACGTGCCGTCGCCGAAACGGATCGCCAAGTCGAGGCCTTCGGTGGCGAGATCGACCAGGTTGTTGTTGGTCAGCAGCCGCAGTTCGACGAACGGATGCGCGTCGCGGAACGACTTGAGGCGCGGCATCAGCCAGCCGACCGCGAAGGTGCCCACCACGCCCACCGTCAGGACCTCGTGAAAGTGGCCGCCTTCGAATTGTTTGAGCACCGCTTCGATGCGATCGAATGCATCGGTCAGCACCGGACGCAGCGCGAGGCCCTCGTCGGTCATGGCGAGGCCGCGCGGCAGACGCTTGAACAGCGTGGTGCCAAGCCGCTCCTCCAGGGTTCTGACCTGCTGGCTGACGGCGGCCTGGGTGACGTTCAGTTCGAGTGCCGCGCGCGTGAAGCTCAGATGCCGCGCGGACGATTCGAAGGCGCGCAGCGCGTTCAACGGAAGGTACGGTCTCATGGCGAAGGCATAAGATTTTCTTGGGAGTAGGCTAACTTATCATCGTTTGTCAGCGACCGGCGGAAAACCGATAGTGGCGGCTTCACAAAGGAGCGGCGATGATCACAAGACGGAAGTTCGCGGGGGCGATGTTGGGCGTTTCGATAGCTGGGCTTGCGGTTGGGAGCGCCGGCGCGTTTGGCAAGGCATCCGGCAAGGCGGTGAAAACGGGCGCGGCAGCGCAGGGGCGCCAGTTGGCGAAGGCGGATGCGATCCGCCGGCGGCTCGTTGAAATCGAAGCGGCGAGCGGCGGCCGGCTGGGTGTCTCGATCGTCGATACGATGTCCGGCTTGCACGCCGGCTTGCGGACCGACGAGCGCTTTCCCATGTGCAGCACCTTCAAGATGCTGGTGGCGGGCGCTGTATTGGCGCGTACGGATCGTGGCGAGGAAGACTTGCAGCGGCGCGTGGTGTTTTCACAAAGCGACGTGGTGTCCAATTCGCCGGCCACGAGCAAGCACACGCGCGAACTGACCGGCAATGCGGGCATGAGCATCGCCGAGCTGTGCAAGGCGGCGATCACGCTCAGCGACAACACGGCGGCGAATCTGTTGCTCGCCACGTTTGGCGGCCCGGCGGGATTGACCGCGTTCGCTCGCAGTCTCGGTGACGGCGTCACGCGGCTGGATCGCATCGAGCCGATGCTGAACGAAGGGACTCCCGGCGATCTGCGCGACACCACCACGCCCAACGCCATGCTCGGCAATCTGCGCGAGCTGCTGCTCGGCGAGCGGCTGTCGTCATCGTCGCGGGCGCAACTGTTGGCGTGGCTCGCCGCTAACGAGACCGGCGGCGCGCGGATTCGCGCCAAGCTGCCGAAGGATTGGGGCGTGGGCGACAAGACCGGCACCGGCGATCACGGCACGGCCAACGACGTAGCGATTCTCTGGCCGCCTGGACGCGGTCCGGTGCTGGTGACCGTGTACCTCACCGAAACGGATGGCAAAGCGGCGCGCAGCAATGCGGCGATCGCGGATGTGGGCGCCTTGGTGGTGGCGTCTATCTGATCCCGGCGGGGACAGGCACACACGCGTTCCACGCAACGCGATGCGAGGACGAAGCGCCGATCGAAGTGTGCGACACTAGGGCCACACCGAAAGGAGCCAACAGCGAATCGGCCTCGATGGATGCGGTGAGAAGTTGACTGTCCATGGAAATGCTCGACACCTTCTGCCGACGTTCGTCCAGGTAAGCCGTCGGCTTGATCAACCACGCATCGCTGCCTTGATTCGGAGTCCCCTATGTCTGTCTATGTGCTGGCATTGCTGATCGGCGTCGTGGCCGGTCTTCGCGCGATGACCGCGCCCGCCGCGGTCAGTTGGGCGGCGCATCTGGGCTGGTTGCCGTTGCAAGACACGCCGCTGGCCTTCCTCGGCTTTACCGCCACGCCGTATATCTTCACGGTGCTGGCCATCGTCGAACTGATCACCGATCAACTGCCGAAAACCCCTAGCCGTACCGTGCCGATGCAATTCGGCGCGCGTCTCGTGCTTGGCGGCTTGAGCGGCGCGGCGATCGGCGCGGCGCATGGCGGAGTGGGCAACGGGTTGATCGCGGGATTGATCGGCGCCGTGATCGGCACCCTGGGCGGCGCGAGAGTCCGCGGCGCGTTGGCGCGTGCCTTTGGGCGGGACCAGCCGGCCGCGTTGAACGAAGACGCGGTGGCGATCGTAGGCGCCGTGCTGATCGTGATCGCGTTGCGTTGATACGCTTCGGCGAGACGGGACGCGCCTCGTCTCGCTGACGCAGTTCGGGCGCTTCAGCCGACCCGTGCAATGCGTGAATCGACGGATGCCTGCGGTGCCGGCAGGGCACTTGTAACCGCAGTGGCGGGAATCAGCTTGCCGCGCACCAGCAAGCCCAACGTCTTCCCCGCCAGAATCGCGATGATCACATTCGCCGCGATGAACAGAACCGGCGCGGCGTATTCGACCGGACCCGTCGCACCTCGTTCGACCATCCGGAGCGCCATCGTCGGCAGTGCGGCGACGCCGAAGCTGAAGGCCCAGTAAGCCGGCGCGAAGGCCTGTTGGCGAATCCACGGCAGCAAACGCAGGAGCAGCAGAGCCTGGTACAAGCCATAACCGAGCAGAATCGTGGCGAACAGGTCAGGAGTACCGCTGCTCAGACTCAGATAGGTCACGCCCCCGACGACCGGCGGTGCGAGCTGGATGCCGAGCACCGGGCGCAATGCGTCGGGCAGCGGTTCATGCACGGCGGCGCGGTGCAGGATCAGCGATTCGATCGCGAGCCAGGACAGCAAACCTGCTCCGAAAAAGAGTTCGCCCAGTTGGTGAAAGCCGAACGCGGCCGAAGCCGTGCCCGCCACGAAGCTCGCGCCCACGGTCGGCAGATAGATGGCGGGCGTCACCAGTTCGGGCTTGCGGCCGCCTTGCCAGAGCCGTCCATGCAAATACGCTCCGAGCGCGAGTTGCGCGACTACGGCGACGCCGAACAGCGCGAGCGCCAATGTATGCGCGTAAGGCTGCAGAAGCTGGGCCGCGAGCAGGCTCGAAATAGGAGCGAGCGCCGCAAACGACGATTGCACCGGATGCTGCATTTCCGCTCGCGCTTCGTCGGCATGCGTCAGCCATTTTTGCCCGTAGGCCGCCAGAATAACGAGCCACACGACGAGCGCGGCCACTGTCATCACATCGCCTACCACGGCGGGCAGGTGCCAGAGCCTGATCGCCACGCGCCACAAATTGGCGAACGCCAACACGCCCACCGCGATCCCGAAGAAAGCAACTGGAATCGTGCCACGATTGCTGTTCATCACCGATCCTCCGAAAGTTGCGTCGCGCGCCGCTGTTCCGGCTGTGCGCGATCGATGACGTACTGTAAAAGGCGGCGGCCAAACGCTGAATGCTGGGCGCGCTCAACAAATCGCGCGATCGTCTCAAGATGCAACGTGATGCATCCGGCAGGCGTTCGCACGGCGGTGGCCGCTCGAGTTCGGCATTGCGCACGGAATCAGCGCCAAAGCGCGTGTGGCGGGTATGACAGCCCCGCGTCATGGCGTAAAATTTCCGCTTCCCTATGAAGTTATGCCATCCATGCCAACGCCCGCGGACAAATCGAACACGAAGGAAAGCGAAGGTGTGGCCGTCATCGATCGTGCTTGCGCCATCCTGTTCGCGTTCCGGCCAGACGATGACGCGCTCACGCTCGCCGAACTGGCGGCGCGCACGGGGCTTTACAAGAGCACGTTGTTGCGGCTCGCGGGCTCGCTGATCCAGCACCGCTTGCTGCTGCGTCTCGACGACGGCCGCTATCAGCTCGGCTCCGCCACCTTCATGCTGGGCGCGCTATACCAGCGCAGCCTGAACCTCGGCGATATTGTCGTGCCGCTCATGCGCGATCTCGCGGAAACCAGCGGCGAAAGCGTGTCGTTCTATGTGCGTGACGAAGCGGTGCGGGTGTGTTTGCATCGGGTGGATTCGAAGCACGCGGTGCGTTTTCACGTGCGCGAAGGCGACGTGCTGCCGCTGGAAAGCGGTTCGGGCGGCCTTGCATTGCTCGCCTTCGGTGGCATGCCGGGCGCACCGTACGAGAAGATTCGCGACGACTTCTACTGTGTGTCGATTGGCGAACGCGACCGGGAGACGGCGGGGATTTCCATGCCGGTATTCGGCGTGCGCCAGAGCCTGCGTGGCGTGCTGACGCTGGCCGGTCCGAGCTCGCGTATCGATCAGGCATTCCTCGAACGCAATCTCGGCGCGCTATTCGATTGCGCCGCGCGCGCCACTGATGCCCTGGGCGGCGATTCGCGCGCCATGCGCAACGCGCAGCGGCGTGCGACCGAAGTTCAGGACAAGTAGTTCAGGGCAAGTAGTTTTGGGGTGAGCGGTTCAACGCGGACGGCTCAAGGCAAATGCCGCTCGGGCTTGCCGGTGTACGTGTAGGCCATCTGGCGCGGCATCGGACCTTTGTTGCGTTCCTTGCGACCGCGCTGTTCCCATGCATGCGACAGAATCCCGACCGCGCGCGAAAGGCAGAACACGCCGCGCGCCAGTTCCGGCGCAAAGCCGAGTTCGGCGTAAATCACAGCGGTGGCGCCGTCGATGTTCATCGGTACGGGCTTGCTCTTGCGGCTCATCAGCAGCGCTTCGATGCCGCGCGCAATCGCGGCATAGCGTCCGCTGATGCGCTCCGTACGCACGTTCTCATCCACCAACGCAAGAAGCCGCGGCGCACGCGGATCGACCGGATGAAAGCGATGCCCGAAGCCGGGCAGATATTTACCGTGCTCCGCGATGAACGCATCCACGCCTTGTTCTACGGCGTCGTCCAACGTGGCGCCCGCCTGCATGCGCGCATCGATCGAGTCATACAGTTCGACCGCCTGTTGACCTGCGCCGCCGTGCACGTCGTCCAACGCGTTAATCGCGGAGGCCATCGCGCCGTTTAGCGGCAAGCCGCAACTGGTCGCCATCCGCGAGATCGCAATCGAGGGCGCATGCGGCCCATGATCCACCGACGACACCAACGCTGCTTCGAACAAGCGCGCCTGCTCGGTGTCGGGCAATTCGCCGCGCAGCATCAGCCAGATCATCTGCGGAAAGCTGATGTTGCCGATCAACTCCTGAATCGGGAAGCCGCGCACGTTGATCGAGCCTGGGTGAATGTCGATGATCGAGGTGCTCCAATAGTCGGCAGCGAGCTTCGCTGCGTCGAGTGCATGCGTCATGTTCAGATCACTCCTTCGGCGCGTAGTTGATCGATGTGTGCGTCGTCGTAACCGAGCGCGGCGAGCTGTTCATGTGTGTGGGCCGAGAGAACCGGCGCGGGCGTGCTCGGCGCCGTGTCAGCATCGTGCAGACGAAAGCCCGCGCGAGTCACGCGCTGACGATCCGTATTGGCATCGGCGGCAAATTCGCGGATGAAGCCGCGTGACTCCAGATGCGGATGCGCGAGAATCTCCGGCACCGACATCACGCGGCCGGCCGGCACGCCGGCTTCGAAGAAACGGTCCTCCCAGTTCGCGGCGCTGTCGCGCGCGAGTGCCGCTTCGATTTCCGCTTTCAACGCGGCGCGATTCACCTTGCGCGCGTTGCGCTCGGAAAAACGCGGATCGTCGAGCAGATCCGTTCGGCCGATCAACTGACACAGGCTCGCGAACTGTTTGTTTTCGTTAGCGGCGATATTGAGCGGGCCGTCGCCGGTTTTGAAGGTGCCCGAGGGCGCGGCGGTGAAATTCTCGTTGCCCATCGGCGTCGGCGTGACGCCGGCGTTCAGGAAGTTCGAGACGACCCATCCCATTGTCGCGAGCGTGGCTTCGAGCATCGACACATCGAGCAAGCGGCCATGTCCCGTGGTGCGCGCGTCGAGCAGCGCGGCGCAAATGCCGAACGCCGCCGTGAGGCCACCCACCGTGTCCGACACCGGATAGCCGACGCGCAATGGGGCGCTGTCGGCATCGCCGGTCACGCTCATCACGCCGGAAATACCCTGAATGATCTGATCGTAAGCAGGGCGCTTCGAAAACTCGCCGTCCATGCCGAAGCCGGAGATCGCGCAATACACGAGCTTCGGATTGACCTCGCGCAGCGCGTCGAAATCGAGGCCGAGACGCGTCATCACGCCGGGCCGGAAATTTTCCACCAGCACGTCCGCGGTTTTCACGAGATCGCGCAGAATCGCCTTGCCGCGCGGGTCTTTCAGATTGAGCGTGACGGATTGCTTGCCCGCGTTCACGGCGACGAACGAGGCGCCCATGTTGCGCGCCGACGCCTCCTTGTCGGCGCCCAGGCGGCGCGCCAGATCGCCGCCTTCAGGATGCTCGACCTTGATCACTTCGGCGCCGAGCAACGCGAGTTGATACGCGCAAAACGGCCCGGCCAATACATTCGATAAGTCCAGTACGCGGACTCCAGCCAACGGCAGCGTCATGTTCAAAACCTCTTGTTCAGAATGCGTTCAATGCGTTCAATGTGAAATCTCGTCGAGATTGCGATGGTTGGTCCGCGGCCCGAAGATACCGATCGCGCCCATCACCATCACCATCGACGCGCTGATCAACGCGAACACACCGCTTACGCCGAAGTGACGCAGCGCGAAGGCGATCATGAAGCCGGAGAACATGGCTGACAGACGCGACATCGAGTAGACGAAGCCGACGGCGCGCGCCCGCAAACGCGTCGGGAAGAGTTCGGTCTGGTACGCGTGATAGCCGACCGAGAGCAGCGTGCCGCTCAGCGTGATCAGCACGCCGAGCGTCATCAGCATGGCAGGCGAGGTTTGCGTTGCGAACAGGCTGCCGAACACGGCAATGCCGAGTGCCGACAGCACAATCAACGTCTTCCGTTCGATGCGGTCCGCGATCGCCATGCCGATCAGCGGTCCGAACGGATTCGACACCGCGATCACGAACGAGTACAGCAGACTGTGTGTAATCGTCACGCCTTTGGAGACGAGCAGCGTCGGCACCCACGAAGCGAAGCCGTAAAAGCCGATTGCCTGGAACAGATTGAAGACGAGCATCGTGATTGCGCGTTTGCGATACGGCGGTTGCCAGATTTCGCGGAAGGCGGCCTTGGTGGTCGCCGGTTCGACGGTCGGCACGGCGGGCGGCAGCGGCTTGCCGTATTGCGCGGCGACTTTCGCTTCCAGCGCCCGCAGCACCTGCTCGGCTTCGGCGGCGCGGCCCTGTTGCGCGAGCCAGCGCGGACTTTCCGGCAGGCGTCGGCGAATCGCCCACACCACCACCGCGCCCAACGCGCCGATGATCACGACCCAGCGCCAGCCGTCGAGTCCGAACGGCGTACGCGGCACCAGCCACCACGCGAGAAACGCGACCGATGGCACCGCGGTGTACTGCACCAGATGCACGAATGCAAACGCACGTCCGCGCAAATGTTTAGGCACAAGTTCGCTGACGTAAGTGTCGATCGTCACCAGTTCGACGCCCACGCCGATGCCGGCGATCAGGCGCCAAAGATTGATGGCGGGCGCCGTGCTTTGCAGCGCCATGATCAGCGTCGCGGCGGAGTACCACAGCAGCGACACGGTGAACACAGCCTTGCGGCCGTAGCGGTCGGCCATGCCCGCCAGAAAGAACGTGCCGATGAAGAGCCCGGCAAACGAAGCCGCCACGAACGCGCCAAGGCCGGACACGCCGAAGAAGGACGCGGTGGTGGTCGAATAAACCCCGCTTTTCACGAGGCCGGGCCCGACGTACGCGGTGAAGAACAAATCGTAGAACTCGAACCAGCCGCCGATCGACAGCAGGAACACCAGCATCCACACCGCGCGCGTCGCGGGCAGGCGGTCGATGCGCGCGTTGACGCCGGGCGTGAGCGCCGGCGCGTCGGCGCTCGAGTGGGGCGACGCGCCGGATGCGTCGTCGATCGGCAGGCTTGCCATGGAATTCCTCCGTCGGTGTCTCTCGCCAACGTCGTTCTACTAGATAGAACGACGTTCTGTTAGATGGGTGTGCCGAGAGTAGTCGGTGTGGCAAGTGCCAGGAATTCGGGGTTTTACCTAGAGGGAGGAATAAGCGTTTGCGGATGGACGCTTGCGCCGGTCTGCCGCACGGGCGTTCCGGCGCTCCTACTCCGCTCCCACTCTTTACGCACCCATACGCTGAAGCATGGCCAGCAAGGCATCGAATGAAAGCGGCTTGCGCGCATATTCAATTCGGGGATTCGGCTGCACGGGGATATCCGCAGCAGCGCTGCACAGGATGATTGGAATGGCGCGCAGATCGGAATCGGCATTCAGCTCCGCGCACAACTGGAGCCCCGACATGACCGGCATCATGCAGTCCGACACGACGATGTCGGGCCGGGTCTTGCGTATCTGCTCGAGCGCGGCGGCCCCGTTCGACGCCGTCAGCACGGTATAGCCGTGCCGCTCCAGCAGCAGCCGCCAGACTGTCAGGATGTCGAACTCGTCGTCCACGACCAGAATGGTTTTCATGGTCGGCTAGGGATTTCTTCGCGGCTGGAGTGTGGCCGAAAGGCCGGCCGGCGCATGCAGGCTGGCCACACTCGCCGGGTTTTCGTTGACATCGAGACCTTGAGACGAAATCACTAGTTCGCGCAAGGAAGTGTCGTGGGCGCTTTCACGCTGCTTGACCACCGAAATCATGCGGCGCAGACCCGTTTCCGTTTCGGCGTAACGCAGCAGCACGAGGTTTTCGGTCAGCGCCGAAACGCGCACGCTCTTCGCGTGGCCGGGATCGGCGTAAAGCGGCAACTCTTCGGTGAGCAGCGTGGTGATGCAGGCTTCGCGAAGCTGGTGTAGCAGCGCATTCAGGAACAGGCCGAAGCGCTCGGTGCGCAACGCGGAATCGCGGAAACCTTCCACGCCGTCGATAACGATACGCGACGCACCGATTTTCTTGACCGTGGCGAGCGCGGTGGCCGCAAGTTCGTCGACGGCGAGTTCGACGGCCGGCTGCCATTGAATCAGGAGGCGGCCGTCCGCATACGCGTCCCCGAGTCCGATCGACACGGCCTCAGCTTTGCCGACCAGCCGCTGCGGTCCCTCGTAGAAACCGAGGTACACGCAACGCTCGCCGCGCGCGATGCCGGCCGCGAGAAACTGCAGACAGAGGAGGGTCTTGCCGACGCCCGACGGCCCGATCAGCGTAGTTGTAGAGCCTTGCGCAAAGCCGCCGCCGAGCAGGGCGTCGAGATGCGGCAGGCCGAAGCCGAGCCGCGTTTTCAGATCCACCGGACCCGGCGGCAGGGCGCCCTGCGCTTCCAGGCGGGGGAACATCAGGAGCCCGCTTTCGGCGATGCGGAAGAAATGCTTGCCCATCAAATGATTGCGCGCGCGCATCTTGTGGACTTCGATTTCGCGCGCGCGGCGCATGCCGTCGCTGTAGCGGTTCAGTTCGATCAGGCCGTCGACAAGCGTATGTTCCGGATGCGGTTCGTTCCCGGACAGCGGCGCGAGCAGCAAGGTCGTGCAATCCATGGCCGCGACCAGTGCATTCAGTTCGTGGATGAACTTGGACAGCGACAGCTCGGTCTCGCTGAACTCGCGCGCGCTCCGAAACCCGTCGATGATCATGAGGCTCGGGCGGTAATCGTAAATGATCGAGGCAATCAGCTTGAGGAAGCCGTCGAGGCCGTCGTTCATCAGTTCGTGATAGCCGGACACGAACAGCATCTGCTGGGCGACCGCGCTTTCGTCGAAGAAGCTGAGACCCTTGAGATGACCCAGCAACTTGTCGTGCGATTCGGCGATCAAGGTCATGTACAGCACCTTTTCGCCCTGACTTACACGATGAAAACCAATCTGGCTCGACAGGATGGTCTTGCCGGCGCCGGCCATGCCTTCCAGCAGATACACGCCGCCGCGGACCAGACCTCCGCCCAGGATCTCGTCGAGACCGGGGACACCCGTTTCCACGTTAGATCGGGGAGACGTCTGAGATTCGTGGTTAGTCATTGTCGAAGAGTCGTTCAAAGTGCTGAGAAGCGATGGTTCGCACAGGAACCGTCCATTGCTCAAACTACCATTGTCAGCAATTCGCGTTCCCGCTCCGGGCGGCGACGCTGTGCGTCGGCATGAGATGCAGGGGATTCTAACTGGCGGCGAGGCGCTTGGCGAACCGTAAGTCGGGCATAGGTGCGAGGCGCGCGAGGAGAAACAGTGCCGACCGCCGAATCGCGGTGATTTTTTCAACGCGATGCAGGGATGAGGAGAGACGGGGCCGCGCCTCGCGCAGGCGGTAGTACACAAGCACATTGCATGCGCGAGGCGGGACAGCGAGGCGGGACAGTGAAGCGGACCGACGGCCCGCTCCTGATTCAGCTACAAACTCAGCTGCAAGCGAAACTACTCGCGGCGTTGACGTCGCCGCCCTGATAGCGCGCCACTTTCGGATACGGGCAAAGCGGCCGCGTGCGTCCCGCGCCCCAGGCGGCGGGCACGTCCGAGTTCGGCACGACATTGGCTGCGTCGCGCGCGGTGGCGACCACGCTGTCCGGCGCCTTGCCCTGTTCGACCCATGCGACGAGCGGCGTGAGCATGTCGAACTGGTCGGTGCTCGGACCGCCGCTGCAATGGTTCATGCCGGCAATCGTGTAAAGCCGCGCGAAGTTCGACGCGTCGCCGCTATTGGCGGCTGTGAGCCGCTGATACCAGTCGGTCGTGTCGTTCGATGAAAACACCGGGTCGCTCGTGCCGTGATAGACCATCAGCTTCGCGCCGCGCTGCTTCAATGCGCTCAGATTGGTCTCGTCGGGCGGCGTCATGAACGACCAGGCCGACTCGCTATACGCGCCGCTGGTGGCGAAGATCTTCGGCGCGTCGGTGTCCATGCTGAAGTTCAGCGCATACGCGGACAACTGGCTCAACACTGAAGCGGTTTGCGGCGGCGTGGTGAACGTGAAGGCCGCCGCGGCCGGGTCGAGTGTGATCGAGTTGCCCTGCTTCCATCCGGACCAGCCAGGGCCGAGTCCGGCGTCGTATGGGAAGCTTGCATAGAGGGCCGTGCCCGCACTGTTGCGTGCGCCGGAGAACACATTGCCGACGGCGTCCTTCTGCGCGCTCGTCAAACACGTGCCGTCGCGGACGTTGTTCGTGCAGGTGGGGACATCGGTAGCAAGGCTGAAGTTTGCCTGGCATGCCTTGATATCCTGAATGAGGCCGTCGCTGACGCCGTCGAGCGCATCGCACTTCGACAGTATTTTCGACGCCACCATTTGACGTTCCGCGGCGGTGAAGCCGGTCGTGATATCGGGCAGGCCGTTCGAGGTCGTCGCTGTTGCCACTTTCGCGAGCTGCTGCGCGCTCCACATTTCGCCGACGGCCGCCTTCGGCAAATGAAAGCCCGGATCGCCCGCAATGATGCCGTCATATTCCGCCGACGAGCGTGCCGCCGCGACCATTGCATGACGTCCGCCGTTAGAGCAGCCGTCGAAATAGCTGCGATCCGGCGCCTTGCCGTAAGCGAGCTTGATGACCTGCTTGGCCA
Source organism: Paraburkholderia sp. BL17N1 (assembly GCF_003634175.1). Lineage (NCBI taxonomy): Bacteria > Pseudomonadati > Pseudomonadota > Betaproteobacteria > Burkholderiales > Burkholderiaceae > Paraburkholderia > Paraburkholderia sp. BL17N1. The sequence goes on along the minus strand of NZ_RBIW01000002.1, from coordinate 1,153,136 downwards.
TCGGCGTGAGCGTGGCGACTGCGTTGTAGCCGTAGTCGATGCGCGCCTGCGGGTCCAGACCGAACAGCGGATTTTGCGCCGAACTATGCCCCGCATCGGAGCTGATGACTGCGAAGCCCATGTTGAGCGCGTCGCTGGTGGGACCACCGCCGCCGATCTCGCCGGTGGCCGTGACCACATTGCCGTCGAGACCGCCATTGGCCTGATAGAAGAAACGCCCATTCCACGCAATCGGCAGGCGCATCTCGAAGCCGATCGCATAGGTCTTGCCGTCGACGCTGCTGACCCGCTGGTTCATGCGGCCTTGAATCAGGCAATGTTCGGCGATCGGTTTGCCGGCTACTTTGAGCGTGCCCGCCGCGACATCCGACACCGTGGTGAAGACAGTATTGGCGAAGCTGAGCTTCGCGGCGAGTGCGGCGCAATTGCCCGCAAGCGTACCGGGCGTGGCCGCGCTCAGTTGCGGCAACGCGGAGCTGTTGGCGCTGCTGTTGGCGGCGCTGCCGAGATCGTTGCCGCCGCACGCGGCGAGTGTGAGCGCTGCGGCGGCCGCAAGCGCGATCGAGGTGCACTTCATGCTGTGTCTCCTAGAACGAATGACGAACGCCAACCATCACCCCGGTCTGGCCGGTGCCTGCCGCGGGCGTCGTGCCGCCGCCGCCGGCGCTGACCGAGTAGCGCGCCTTCGCGCTGTTGGCGAGATACGAGCCCTGGGCGTACACAGCGGTGCGCTTCGAAAGCAGATAGGTGGTGCGCAGCGTGCCCATCGTGGCGCGCGTGTCGTGCACGCTATTGGTGATGTGATAAACCTCGCCGTCGACGATGAAAGCGGGCGTCACGTTGTACGATGCGGCGACGAAGAACAGATTCGAGCGCACGCTGGCAATCGTTTCCGCCCCCGGTTCGACGCGGCGGTTGAGCCATCCCACGCCGAGCTTTCCTTTGCCGAGGTTCGCGTAGGCGCTCACATGCGTGCGGATGTCCTTGTCGGCGGCGCTGGTGAGCGGAGTCGGCGCGATGCCGTCGAAGAAGTTCGCCGCCGCGGTGCTGCCGCCGCGCTGCTCTTCATACGACGCCGCGACGCCGAACAGCGGCGCGTCGTACTTCAGCATCACGGACCATTCGCGGCATTGAGTCGCCTGTCCGGCGACCGACCCCGTACACGTGCCCTGGCCCGGCGAGTTGCCGGTGCCGGCCGAGTCGCGGCCGAAAGAGTAGTTCGCACCGAACGTCACGCCCGCATAGTTGCCGAGGTACACCACCGAGTTGTCGGCGCGCGCATTCGGCACGTAGGCGTCGAGCGAACCCAATCCGTAGATGTCAGGGCCGATCAGGTCCGCGCCCATCAGCGCGAGGTACGTCATGGTGTACTGACGACCAAACGAGACCGTGCCGTACGGACTCTTGATGCCGACGAACGCCTGACGCCCGAACAGCCGTCCGCCCTGACCGAGATCGCCGGCGCGCACGTTGAAGCCGCTTTCCAACGTGAAGACCGCGCTATAGCCGCCGCCCAGATCTTCATTGCCGCGCAGACCCCAGCGCGAAGGCAATTCGCCCGTGACCGACGGCATGCGGAACACGCTCTTGCCCGCGGCGTTCGCGTGCGAGACGTATTCGATGCCGGTATCGATAATGCCGTAGAGCGTCACGCTCGATTGAGCCGCTGCGGCGCCGCTGACGGTGCACAGTGCGCCGCAGAGTAAAAGACGTGCGGATGCTTGCATGAAGGGTGTCTCCGAACCGTTGAATGAATGTGTGTTGTTGTTGGGTCTTCTTGTGCCGATGGTCAGTCGTCGGCTCGTGGGCGGCGCAGCAGGAGCAGCGCGGCGGCTGCCGCGATCAGCGTGACAGGAATGCTCGCGCCAATCACGGTCGACGAACTGCGGCCCATCGCCAGCAATTGACCCGCCGCGAGCGGCCCGACCACGGAGCCGATGCGGCCCACCGCCACCGCCGCGCCCACGCCGGTGCCGCGCATGGCCGTCGGATAGAACGCGGCGGAAAGCGCATACAGCACCGATTGGCCGCCGATCACGAACATCCCGGCGAAGAATGCAGAGGCCGCGAGCGCGCCGAAGCCGTGCGCCGTCGAAAGCGTCGCGAGCGAAGCGATGATCCCGACATACATGCCGGCCACTACCACGCCCGAGCGCATGCGATCCATCAACATGCCGATGCACAGCGCGCCGATCCCGCCGCCGATGTTGAAAAAGATCTGCACGTAGCCGACTTGCGCGCGCGTCAGACCGCTCGCGGCCATCAACGAAGGCAGCCAGTTAAGCAGAAAGTAGAGGACGATCAGCGTGCAGAAGTAGCTGATCCAGATCTGCACGGTGGAGAGCCCGCGCGTGCCGCCGAACAGGATTTCGCCGACCGGCGCGGGCCTGGCTTGTCCGTCGCGCGATGCCTTGGTGAATGCCTTCGAATCCGCGAGGAATGCGAGCAGCAGCGGCACCAGCACGAGCGGGCCCGCACCGCCGACATAGAAAATATGACGCCACTCGGCGTCGCCCGCACTCATCACGCCGATCACCGAAGCGATCACGCCACCGAACGGAATGCCGCAATACATCACGCTCACGGCTGTGCTACGCGAGCGCGGTTCGACCGCTTCCGACGACAACGCGATCAGATTCGGCAATGCACCGCCGAGTCCGATACCTGTCAGCACTCGCACGATCACGAGCGTGTGAAAGTCGCTCACCAGCGCGGTCATGATCGACAGAAGGCCGAACAGGCACGCGGAAATCACCAGCACGCGCTTGCGGCCGATGCGGTCGGCGAGCCGTCCGCCGAACATCGCGCCGGGCAGCAAGCCGAAAGTGCCGGCGCTGAACGCGAGTCCCATTTGCGCGACCGAAAGACCAAACTCGCGCGCCATGCGCGGCGCTGCGACGCCGACCGACTGCAGGTCGAGTCCTTCGAGCATGGCAATGGCAAAGCACAATCCGAGGGTGACGAAGGCGCCTGTCCGGCTCGACGCTGCCGGGACCGCGGTGGCTTCGGTCGAATTCAATGTTCCGGCTCTTTTCACGTTAGTGATCCTTATTAAATGGCGTGGTTTTCCGGTTTCGCTAAAAGACAGCAGATGCCAAGTCGCTGTCCGCACGACAGACAGGTTCGGCAAGCGGGCGTCAGATCATCGGCGAGGCCGAGATGGAATGTCCGGCAGCAGCGCAGCGAACACCGCCGCGCGCGGCGCATCGTTTCGATGGCCAGACGACGGTGCATTTGCTTCGAGGCGAGGCGGCGCGTCTCCACACGCTGCATCGTGGACTGGATTTAATATCAGGTAGGCTGATAACACAAGCGCAAATCGTTCGGTGAAAACACCTAGCGACTCGGCGGCGTAGCGTGCGCGGATCTAGCCGCGCAGATTACGAACGAAAGTTTCGAGGTGAGTTTGAACCGCGCCGGCGGCGTCGAGTTCGATGCCTTCCATCATCTGCTTTTCGATGGTTTTCACGGCCTGCTCGCATTCGCGCAATACGGCGCGCCCTTCGTCCGTGAGTTGCAGCAGCACGATGCGGCCGTGCGTCGGGTCCGGTTCGCGGCTTACCCAGTTGCGGGCGGCCATCGCGTTCATCACTTCATTGGCCGATTGCGGCGTGATGAACGAACGCTCGGCGACCTGCGCATTGGACGCCTGCCCTTTGGCTTCGAGCACGGAAAGCGCGGTGAATTGCGCGAGCGTCAGGCCGAGCGGCGCGAGCGCTTCCGTCATGCGGCGCCGCAGGATGCGGTCGAGACTGCCGATCACATAGGTCAGGCGCAGGCTGGAACGGCGAGTGCGTGTGGCGGCAGGCTCGGCAGGCGTATTTTGATTTTTGCTCATCGTGGGCAGGAGGTTCGGTCTATCCGGCATCTTAGCGTGCCTCGACCCGAATTTCGCTGCTAGGGGTTTGCACCGAGCTTACGAATTTCCACTTTACATATCAGGCAGCCTGATATTAAATGCGTTCATCAGGCCGCGGTCGCGGCCAACGTTCACGGAGAAAACAGATGAGTTATGCAGGCCGTTGGAAAACCGTCAAGGTGGATGTCGCGGAAGGAATCGCATGGGTTTCGTTCAATCGGCCCGAGAAGCGCAACGCCATGAGCCCGACGCTGAACAAGGAAATGATCGAGGTGCTCGAAGCCGTTGAACTCGACGCCGAAGCGCAGGTTCTGGTGCTCACGGGCGAAGGCGACGCATGGACAGCCGGCATGGACCTGAAGGAATACTTCCGCGAAGTCGACGCCGGCCCCGAGATCCTGCAGGAAAAGATTCGCCGCGACGCGTGCCGCTGGCAATGGCAACTGCTGCGCATGTACGCGAAGCCGACCATTGCGATGGTCAACGGCTGGTGCTTCGGCGGCGGCTTCTCGCCGCTGGTGGCATGCGACCTGGCGATCGCCGCCGACGAAGCCACGTTCGGTCTCTCCGAAATCAACTGGGGCATTCCGCCGGGCAATCTGGTGAGCAAAGCAATGGCCGATACCGTCGGGCATCGTCAGGCGCTGTATTACATCATGACGGGCGAGACCTTCACCGGTCAGGAAGCGGCGCAGATGGGCCTCGTCAACAAGAGCGTGCCGCGTGCCGAGTTGCGCGAGGTGACGCGTGCGCTCGCCGGCAAACTGCTCGAAAAGAATCCGGTGGTGTTGCGCGCCGCCAAGCATGGATTCAAGCGTTGCCGCGAATTGACGTGGGATCAGAACGAAGACTACCTGTACGCCAAGCTCGATCAGGCGCAGCTGCGCGATCCGGAAGGCGGCCGCGAGCAGGGCCTCAAGCAGTTCCTCGACGACAAGGCGATCAAGCCGGGTCTGCAAACGTACAAGCGCTGATCGGTCGCATCGGCGTGGATTTCAATTCACGCAGACTACGGCGAGAGATGCAGCAAGACAGACAGCGAGGAGACGACAGACATGCATGAAGTGACTTTGTTGATTGACGGCGAAAGCCGTGGCGCAGCGGACGGCAAGACCTTCGAGCGGATCAATCCCGCGAGCGGCCAGGCTGCGTCGCGCGCGGCGGCGGCCACGCTGGCCGATGCCGACGCCGCGGTCGAAGCGGCGTCGCGGGCCTTTCCGGCCTGGTCGGCGCTGGCGCCGACCGAGCGCCGCAAGCGGCTGCTGGCAGCGGCCGATCTGATGGATGCCCGCACCGCGCAGTTCATCGAAACCGGTGTCGCCGAAACCGGCGCGATGCCGAACTGGTACGGCTTCAACGTCATGCTCGCCGCCAACATGCTGCGCGAAGCCGCGGCCATGACCACGCAGATCGACGGCGACGTGATTCCCTCCGACGTACCTGGGAATCTCGCGATGGCGGTGCGCCAGCCATGCGGCGTGGTGCTGGGCATGGCGCCGTGGAACGCGCCGGTGATTCTGGGCACGCGCGCCATTGCCATGCCGCTCGCGTGCGGCAACACGGTCGTGCTCAAGGCATCCGAAGGCTGTCCCGGCGTGCATCGACTGATCGGCAGCGTGCTGCAGGAAGCCGGTCTCGGCGACGGCGTCGTCAACGTGATCACGCATTCCGCTGAAGATGCGCCGGCGATCGTCGAGCGGCTGATCGCGCATCCGGCGGTACGTCGCGTGAATTTCACGGGTTCGACGCGAGTGGGGCGCATTGTCGCGCAACATGCGGCGTCGCATCTGAAGCCTGCGTTGCTCGAACTCGGCGGCAAGGCGCCGGTGGTCGTGCTCGACGACGCCGATCTGGACGCGGCAGTGGCCGGCATCGCGTTCGGCGCGTTTTTCAACCAGGGGCAGATTTGCATGTCGACGGAGCGCGTGATCGTCGACGGGAAGATTGCGGATGCGTTGGTGGAGAAACTCGCGGCGAAAGCGCTGACATTGAAAGCGGGCGATCCGGCCGCTGCGGATTCCGTGCTCGGCTTGATCGAGAGCGCAGCCGCCGCGCAACGCATCAAGACGTTGATCGAGGATGCGCACGAGAAGGGCGCCAAGTTGCCAGTTGGCTGCACGGTCGAAGGCGCCGCGATGCAGCCGGTGATCGTAGATGGCATCACGCCTGCCATGAAACTGTATGCGGAAGAATCGTTCGGGCCGGTAGTGACGGTGCAGCGCGTGGACGGCGACGAGGAAGCGATTCGAATCGCCAACGACAGCGAATATGGACTCTCGGCAGCGGTATTCAGTCGCGATGTGTCGCGCGCGTTGAACGTGGCGAAGCGTATCGAATCTGGCATCTGCCATATCAACGGTCCGACGGTGCACGATGAAGCGCAGATGCCGTTCGGCGGTGTGAAGAAAAGCGGTTACGGGCGATTCGGCAGCAAGGCGTCGATTGCAGAGTTCACGGATCTGCGTTGGATCACGATTCAAACCGGACCTCGGCACTATCCGGTCTGATCGTTGCGATCGGGCTTTTCACAGAGGAGACAGGCTTTGCATTCCGAGCCGATACAACCGAACACCCCCGATGCGCCGAAGCGCTACCGGGCGACGACGATCGGCGCTTCGTCGTTGCACACGCAGCGGCAGGGCGACACGTGGTATTTGCGCGCGGCCGAACCGCTCGGCGCGCATCCGCAACGTATGACCGAACGGCTCGTGAGCGGCGCGCAGGCGCATCCCGAGCGATGGCTGGCGGCGCGTCGCGGCAGCGATGGTCAATGGATCGGCCTGAGCTACGCGAAGGCTTTGCAAAGCGCACGCGCAATCGGCCAGGCGCTGCTCGCACGCGATCTGTCCGCTGAGCGGCCCGTCGTGATTCTGTCGGGCAACGATCTCGAACATCTGCAACTCGCGCTCGGTGCGATGTGGGCGGGCATTCCCTACGCCGCGATTTCGCCCGCCTATGCGCTGGCTTCCGGCGACTTCGGCAAGCTGCGCCATACGATCGATTTGCTGACACCTGGTCTCGTGTTTGTAAGCGCCTACGATACGTTCGCCAAGGCAATCGACGCAACCGTGTCTTCCGATGTCGAAGTGATGGCCGCGAAATTGCCGCGAGAACAGCCGGCGGCACGCAACGTGACCTCGTTCGACGACCTGCTGAACACAACGCCCACCACGGTCGACTCCGTTCACGCCGCGGTGTGCCCGGACGCCATCGCCAAATTTCTGTTCACCTCCGGTTCGACCAAGCTGCCGAAGGCGGTGCCGACCACGCACCGCATGCTGTGCAGCAATCAGCAGATGCTGCTCGAAACGTTTCCCGAGTTCGCGAAGGAGCCGCCGGTGCTGGTCGACTGGCTGCCCTGGAACCATACGTTCGGCGGCAGCCATAACGCAGGTATCGCGCTCTACAACGGCGGCACCCTCTATATCGACGACGGCAAACCGGTCAACGGAAAATTCGAGGAAACACTGCGCAATCTGCGTGAAATCGCGCCGACCATCTACTTCAACGTGCCGAAGGGTTGGGAGGAACTGGCGATCGCATTGGAACGCGACGAGCAATTGCGCGAGACATTCTTCTCACGCGTGAAGGTCTATTTCTTCTCAGGTGCCGGCCTGTCGCAAGCAGCGTGGGACAGGCTCGAACGCGTCACTGAAACATATTGCGGCGAGCGCATACGCATCATGGCCGGACTCGGCATGACGGAAACCTCGCCTTCGTGTCTGTTCACCACGGGTCCGATCATGCGCGCGGGTTACGTGGGACTGCCGGCGCACGGCTGCGAAGTCAAACTCGCGCCGGTGGGCGACAAGCTCGAGGCGCGTTATCGCGGGCCGCACGTCATGGCCGGATATTGGCGCGCCGACGCGGCGGAGTTGGAAAACGCGTTCGACGAAGAAGGCTATTTCCGCAGCGGCGACGCCTTGCGCTTTGTCGACGTGACGCGACCCGAACTCGGATTGCTGTTCGACGGGCGCATCGCGGAAGACTTCAAGCTGAGTTCGGGCACCTTCGTGAGCGTGGGTCCGATGCGGGCACGCGTGATCTCCGAAGGCGCACCTTATGTGCAGGACGTGGTGGTCACCGGCATGAATCGCGACGATGTGGGCCTGCTGGTCTTTCCGCGCGTCGACGATTGCAAGCGGCTGGCTCGCTTGCCCGCTTCGGCGAGCGCGCAAGAGGTGGTCGAAGCACCCGCCGTGCGTGCGCACTTCGCCGCGCTGCTCGACACGCTCAATCGCGGCGCCACGGGCGGCGCGACGACCATCGCGCGTTTGCGGCTCATGGATGTCGCGCCGTCGCTCGATCTCGGCGAGATAACCGACAAAGGCTCGATCAATCAGCGTGCGGTGTTGACGCATCGTGCGGCGCTCGTCGAGGCGATGTATGACGCGGGGCGGCGCGATCCCGCGGTGATTGTCGCGAGCGCATGCGGCGCGACGTGACGTGACGTGATGTGCTCGCCGCGGAATCACACAGGGAAAGGTGGATGAATCTCGATCAACTCGTCGCAATCGACACGCACGTGCACGCGGAGGTTTCGTGCTGCCAGCCGCCGGATCTGTTCGGCAAGGAATTCGACGATGCCGCCGACAGGTACTTCGGCACCGTGCTGAAACTCGGGCGGCGGCCGACGATTCCCGAAACCATCGAACACTATCGGGAGCGCAAGATCGGCTTCGTGATGTTCACCGTGGACTGCGAAGCGAACCTCGGGCGGCGTCGAATACCGAATGAGGAGATCGCCGAATTCGCGCAGAAAAACAGCGACATCATGATCGCCTTTGCCAGCATCGATCCGCACAAGGGCAAGATGGGAGTGCGCGAAGCGCGCAAGCTGATCGAGGAACACGGCGTGCGTGGTTTCAAGTTTCATCCCACGATGCAGGCTTTTTTTGCCAACGACCGGCTGGCTTATCCGCTGTACGAACTGATTGCCGAACATCGGCTCACGGCGGTTTTTCACAGCGGCCATTCCGGCATGGGGTCGGGCATGCGAGGCGGCGGCGGGCTGCGTCTGAAGTATTCGGAGCCGATTTATCTCGACGACGTCGCGGCGGATTTCCCCGACATGAACATCGTGATCGCGCATCCGTCGTGGCCGTGGCAGGAGCAGGCGTTATCGATCGCCTTGCATAAGCCCAATGTCTATATCGACTTGTCCGGCTGGTCGCCGAAGTATTTCTCGCCCGAGTTGATCCGCCACGCCAATACGGTGCTGAAGCGCAAGATGCTTTTCGGTTCGGATTTTCCGCTGATTCAACCGGACCGCTGGCTGGAGGATTTCAAGCAGGTCGGGTTCAGGGAAGAGGTGCAGCCGTTGATTCTCAAACAGAACGCAATCGGCGTGCTGGGACTTCAGCAAGACGCCTGAGCGGCGAGGAAACAATAAGAGGGCTGATGGGGCAGGACAGGTCTACCGCGCACGGCAGAGGCGCTTCGCCGTATACAATTCGGCAGCGCCCGACTTTTGCCCGTTTTTTTGCCTGCTTCTTGCACAACTCCGACCTGATCCCATCCATGCCGAATCCGACCCGGGCCTTCCTTCTCGGCCCGCTCCTGAAAGGCGTTTCACGCTCCTTCTATCTCACCCTGCGCGTGCTGCCCGTCGGGATGCGCGATCCGATCGGACTCGCTTATCTGCTGGCGCGCGCGGCCGACACGATTGCGGACACCTCGCTGATCTCGCCGGAACAACGCCTCACCTTGCTGTTGTCGCTGCGTGCTCAGGTGAACGGCGCAACGGACGACGGCGCGCTATTCCAACGCATGGCCGCGGAAGTAGCGGGGCAGCAGGACCAGTCGGACGAGAAAGTGCTGCTCGAATCGCTCGGACCCGCGCTCGCTGTGTTGTCGCAACTGAGCGAATCGGATCGCAAGGCCGTGCGCGAGATCGTTTCGACGCTGACCGAAGGCATGGAGTTCGATCTTCGCACTTTCCCCGACGAACGTTCCGGTCAGATCGCGGCGCTGCGCGAATACGACGAACTCGACCGCTACACGTATCTGGTGGCGGGTTGTGTCGGCGAATTCTGGACCACGATGACCTACGCGCACATGCCCGGCACGCTGAAGGAGCGGCCCGAGACGATGGCACGGCGCGGCGTGCGCTTCGGCAAGGCGCTGCAGATGACCAATGTGCTGCGCGACTGCGGCAAGGATTTACGGATCGGCCGCTGTTATCTGCCGCAGACCTTGCTCAACCGATATGGTCTAAGCGCGCAGGATTTGCTGGTGCCGGCCAATTCGGTGCGTGCCCGGCCGTTGATGGTGGAGCTTTTGCGCAAGACACTCGATCATTTCCGCGAAGCCCTCGATTACACACTGGCGATTCCCGCATTTTCCGTGCGTTTGCGGCTCGCCTGTTTGTGGCCGATCCTGATCGGCCTTGAGACACTGCTTCTGCTCGCGGAGAACGATGCCTGGCTCGATCCGCGGAGAGTGTCCAAAGTGCGGCGGAACAAGGTGTATCAGATCATCGCGTCGTCACTGTTGCTGGTGCCTTCGAATGGACTGGTGCGCAACGCTATTGAACAGCGAATCAGGCAAATCGAAGCCCGGCTTTGAAGGTGACGAGACAAGCAGAGCTGATTTAATCTGCATCATGGAATAGCCATCAATCGGGAAACCCCTAGGACCGTGTATGCATGGTTCGCGTTAGTCTCTTCTAAAGAGGAGGCGAACCATGAGACAAGCGTTCAATATTGCCGTAGTGCTGCTGCTCGGCTATCTGATGGCGGATAGAGCGCTGATGCGCGCGCAAGCGGGCGAGATGGGGACAATAACGTGTCACCAGGGCGCGGAAATGGTCAAATCGAACGCGCTGAAAAAAGGCTTTGGAGACATCGGGGCCAGCAGCCAGGGCGAGAATTTTCTCTCGAGCTGTCTCGTCACCGGGCGCGGTCAAGTGGGCGATCTCATCGCACGGGACTGACGCGAGTCGCGTGCCCATTATCTGAAACCGGCCTTTGTCCGCCAATGCGGGCTTCGTTTCGATACTGACAAAGGCGCGGCGGAACGGCAGCGCCAATAAAAAGCGCCCGGACCGTAAAGGGTCCAGGCGAAGCCATCGGGAGGCCGATGACGGAGGTAACCAATAGACAACTGGCCCGCGATCGGAGATACCGGTCGCGGGCCAGTTTGTTTTTGAATCATCGCGCACCGGTTACTGGTGCGCCAGGCGGTTGATCGTCGCACAAGAAGGCTTCGTGCCTGTGCCGTTCAACTCGCCGGATAGCTGGTTACGGTCGGGTTACTGCCTGATTACCGCGCAGCTACTGCTTAGTGACCGAAATAAACCGACTGCGGACCATTTGCGGGAACCGGGCGGCCTGCTTGAGAAGCGCCGCTCACCGTACCACCGTAGCCACTTTCCGCTGCCTGTGCCGTGCCGTTTTCACGAGCGACGCGAGCTTGGGCGGCCTGAATGTCGGCCGGATAGTACGGATCGGCGGCGCCGGGTTGATAGCCTGCTTTTTCGAGTTGAACCAGTTCGGCGCGCACTTGGGCGCGGGTCACGGGCTGATTGGACTGCGCAAACGAAGCAACCGGAGCGGCCAGCACGGCAGCGATAACAACAGCTTGAATGAGTGATTTCATGATGAACTACCTCCAATTCGGTTTTTATCTTGCTACGAACGGTGTTGTTCGTATTCAGTGATTACATTGTAGTTTTGCGAACTGGAGAGAGTAATCATCGTTTCAGGTAATGTTTGTTGCTGGATTTGAGACAAAGCACGCGGATGCGGGAGGGGGATACGGGCGACGCAGCACGCATCGAGCCGTTGTCTCGTTGCGTGCCGCATCTGGTCCGTGAACGAATTGCCATCAACTGCCCGAGAAAATCGGGCCCTGTCCACCCGGCGTGAATTGCTGGAATGCCTCGCTGTGCGACGAAGCCGGCGCCGCTTGTGGCCGCGCCGTTGAAGCCGTGGCGGGTTCGCGCAGCGTGAGCGCGCTGTCCGGGGTGATGGGCACGCTGGGCTTCGCGAGCAGTTCGGTCTTTCGCATCGATCCCACCGACGTGCCGAAGTAGTAGCCGATGATGCTGATCCACGCCGTACCCAATGCGCCGACGATCACGTTGACGAGATCCTTGTTGGCGCCCGGCAGTGGCTGAAAGGCCATGAGCAGCAGAATGCCGAAGAAGCCGGCGGTGACCGCCATCGCAAGGACTTTGGGCACCCAGTCCTTATTGCTGATACCCATTGCACGCGCGTCAGCCCGGTCGGCGGCCTGGATGCGCGCCATGTCGCTTTCATGCGCGAGGCTCGCCTGGGCGGCCGTGACCATCAACTGTTGCAACTGCAACGAGTTCGCGCTCTCGGCTTGCCGGACCTTTTCGAGTGCGCCGGGATCGTTCAACGCGAGTTCCACCACGCCCGGGTCGCTCGGCGTGCCGAGCGCATGCGAAATGATCGCGGCGGCGGCGCTCACGCCTACGCCGATCGGACCACCCACGAGGCCGGCGAGAAGCGGCGCGCTACTGCCGATGTTCGACGCTACTTTAGACCAGTCCATCATGCTGCTCCCAGGAGAAGATTAGCGGCCATTCTTTCGGTCCATCCACGGCTGAAATTGGGCCATGCGTGCAGGTTGCGCAGGTAACGCAAGCGATAAGCGGCGAAGCGCATGACAAACTTCAAAGGGTCGGCGCTCTTGATTGCATCGAGTGTGTCGGGGCCGAACTTGCCGTCCTCTTTCGCACCGGAAGCTTTTTGCATCCACAGCACCACGAGGCCGCCGTTGTAGTTGGCGTCGAAGATCTGGAAGGCGACGCGCGGGTCCAGTTCGTCGAGGTGCAGCGGGTCCCAGTATTTCTGTTTGGCGATCTGTCTGGCGGTATCCAGCGGCAGGTCTTTCATGGCGCCGGCATAGCCCGCGCTTCGTGCCACGCGCGCCGTGACGCCCCACATCGTTTCACCGCCAGGGTCGTGAGGATTGAAGGAGTAACCGCCTTCACTGCCGATCAGAGCCTTGAACGCATCTTCGAAACTGTCCATCGAACATCTCCTCGTCAACTGGGTGTATTACTGCAACGGTTGGGTGCTGCGGGGCTAAACTTTCTGCATGGCCGGGTGTGCGTTACGCGGTTTGCAATGCAAGCGAGGCGGGTGGATTCGAAACGGGTCTGACTCCCCCGTCTGGTGTTGACGCATCTGGGCGGTTGCCTCCCTGCGCCGCTCTGGCAAGCCGCGCCAGATGAGTTTCCCGAGTTGACAAAGTGCCCGCGTCGAGTTGCAACGCTTGCGCGTATTTGCGCGAGGCGCCGGACAGATCGCCTTTGCGATCCAGTGCCCGGCCCCATTCCGCGTAAGAGGGCGCCAGGTCGGGGCGCAGTGCGACGGCGCGAGAGAGCTTTTCGATTGCTTCGTCGTAGCGGCCGGCAGTGACGAGCGCTTCGCCCCAATCGTGCAGATTGTCGACAGAGTCCGGCTTCATTCTGTCGGCCTGCTTGAATGCATCGAGTGCTTCGGAATAGCGATTCGCATGCAACAGCACGTCGCCGAGAAGACGCAGATTTTCCGCCGTCTTCGACTTCTCGCTCGCGCCGGTTCGCAGGGCTTCGAGTGCCTCGTCGATGCGATGCTGCTGTTCGAGTGCAATGCCAAGGCTTGCGTGCAGCACCGCTGAATGCTGGTACACGGTCAGTGCCTCGCGGGTTTGCTGTTCGGCCTCTTTGGACAGCCCCTGATTGGCAAGCAGCCACGCTTTGCCGGCGAGCGCCCATTCGCCTTGCTCGGAGGCTGGCAGTGCGAGCACTTCGTTGTAGATCGTGACGATCTCGCCGTAGTCGCATTGCGCGAGCGAACACTTGGTTCTCTGCACTTGCGAATAGAGATGACTGGCGAGAATATTCGGCTCCGCCAGGCGCATGGCTTTGACCGCAATGTCGTGCACGAACTTCTCCAGATCGCGACCTTCGAATGACACCGTGCTTTCGCGGGAATCAAACGGACCGCCTTCGATCTGCACATGCGCCACGTAGGAATCCGCGCTGTCGTTGACCTTCGTGATGCCGACATGAACGACAACGTCTGTGCGTTTGATGACGCCTTTAATGAAGCGCACGGTGGTCGCATACGACATCTCCTGACCGGGGATCTGGATGTCCGGTTGTGCGTCGTTGTCCGTCATGGTGTCGTGCGGAATCGACTCGGCGTCCTGTCCGATCGCCCGCATCGAAGACATGATGCGTTCCGCGAGGAAGTTCGATGTATAGCCGCGTTCCACCAGCGACTGCGGCGTCTCGACGGGTGGCACCAGCAATTGCCGAGTAAGTACGCCGCGTACGACGAGGCAGAAAAAACCGATGGTGAGCACCGCGAACACCCACGGTAAAACATACGGCCACAATTGTTTCGGACCTCGCCCGATGAAGCCGGCGGTCCGCAAGCCGAACGGCACCAATCCCGCTGAGAAGTTGCGGCTTGCCGGATGACGCTTTGAACGGCCGTCCGTGGAAAAAGGCCGGCTTCGCCAATTCACTGGCCGACGTTGGCTCTGCACACTCGACATGACGCACCTCGATTCAACCGATGTTGGTAAGTGCACGACTGGGTGGTGGTTATTACGCATCGACCGTGCCATTGCGCACAGTGCCTTATGCAACGGGCGTGTAGGCAATCGCGACAGGTGTGGGCGCGGGAATGTGTTGCGTGGCGGCCAACGAATGACGAGCGTGAGTTTGCCGGCGGGAGACAGGCTGCGGGAGAGGGGCGGGAAAATGAGGTGTTTCGATCAGACGCCGTATTTGTCCTGTCGGGCGACAGGACAAATACGCGTCATGCATGCAGCGGAGCCGGCGGCAAATTATTCAACCAGGCGGCCGGCCCCATGCCACAGCACAGTTTAGTTGCCTCCCTTGAACAGATCTTGCAAGCGCGCTGCTTCGCCGCTTTTTTGCGCTTGAATGAGCTGCTGGTAGACGTCCGCACGCGTGAGTCCCTGTGCTTTTGCCGGCCCGCCGGACATCGAAGTGGTGGAGGGCTGCCCGCCCATTGCGTCGGCCGCTGTCGGTTGAGCTTGCGCGGTACTCTCCGTGCTGGCGTCCTGAGCGTACGCTTGCCATGCGAACCCGCAAAGCAGTCCGCCTGCGATGATCAGAGCCTTCTTCATGTCCCTCTCCTTCAAACCCTTGGCGCCGCCCTTGCGGCACCTCATTGCGGAAGTTCCGCCAGGCTTGAACGCGACACTTGCCGGACAATCTGGCGAGACACAGGGCGGAGACGATCACCGGCTTCCTTGTCGAATTCTGCGCAGCGCACCAGAGATGTGCGTTATCGAAAAGCTTCGTATTGCAAGGAAAGGTGCACGCTGGGGATTTGTCGTTCGGCGACGGTTCAGAGAGTCGGACTTGCCTCCACCATGTGAAGGAGACGGATGGGTTGCATTCAATTTCAAGTATTAATCAGCCATCCTGAATGCGCGGATGGCGCTTTGCTTGAAAAAATCCAGCCAGGTTAATTGGGCCTTACTTTAATCTTTCATTCGCACAAAAAAAACGCCGTTCAGCCTGTGACTGAACGGCGTTTTTTAAACGTGAGCTTCTACTCGGCTAATGCCGCTCGCTCAAACCGCGGCCGGCCGCCACTTCAACAGCCGCTGTTCGACCGCAGTCAACAGATAGTCCGCTGCCAGTGCGACCACGGCCAACACAATCATCGCGGCGAACACCCCGCTTGCGTTGAACGCGCCTTGCGCAGTCGAGATCAAGAGTCCGATACCTTGCTTCGAGCCGAGGAATTCGCCGACCACCGCACCGACCAGTGCGAACCCGAAGCTCACGTGCAAGCTCGCGAGAATCCAGCTCAATGCCGACGGGATCACCACCGAGGTCGTCACCTGACGGCGCGACGCGCCGAGAATCTGCGCATTCGCGATCATGTAGCGATCCGCTTCACGCACGCCCTGGAAAGCGTTGGCGAACACGACGAAGAACACCATCACCACCGCCAGCGCCACCTTCGACGCCATGCCCAGTCCCAGTGCAATCACGAACACCGACCCGAGCACCACGCGCGGAATGGAGTTGGCGATCTTGATGTAAAGACTGAAAACGTCGGAGAGCAGCTTGTTGCGGCCCAGCACGATGCCGCAGAACACACCGGCCACCGAACCGATAATGAAGCCGAGCCCGGTTTCTTCGAGAGTGACCCACACTTGCGTCAGCAGCGGACCTTGCGAAGTGCCGTTCACGAACCAGTCGACGATCTGTTCGAAAATGGCGCTCGGCATCGAGAAGAAGAACGGATCGATCCACTTCAGGCGCGCGGACAGTTCCCAGCCGCCGAGCACGACGACCAGCACGACGATACGCAGCGTGATTACCAGCGCCTGACGTTGCCGGATGCGTTTTTGCGCCACACGTTCGACATGAGCGAGCGAGGCGGCGTCGATGCCCGAAGGCATCATCTGTTGAGGGGTAGTAGACATGTTTGCCGTTCCTTGATTAACCGATCTGCACTTCTTCGCGCAAGTCATGCCAGATGTCGCGCGAGATTTCGATAAAACGCGGCTCGTAGCGAATTTCCGAGGTGACCCGCGGACGCGGCAGATCGATTTCATACACCTTCTTCAACGTCGCCGGGCGCGCGGTCAGCACGAATACGCGGTCGGCGAGTGCAATCGCTTCTTCCAGATCGTGTGTGACGAACACCACTGAGCCGGCGCCGCCCCACAGTTGCAGCAGTTCGTCCTGCATCAGCGTGCGGGTCTGCATGTCGAGCGCGGAGAACGGCTCGTCCATCAGCAGGATTTCCGGCTTGTTGATAAAGGTCTGCGCGAGCGCCACGCGCTTTCTCATACCACCGGACAGTTGATGCGGATAGTGTTTGCCGAACTTGTCGAGGCCCACCCGACGCAGCCATTCGTTGGCTTCGTCGTACGCGGCGGATTTCGAACGGCCGCGATACAGCGGACCCGCGGCGACGTTGTCGAGCACCGAACGCCACGGGAATACGGCGTCGGCCTGAAAGACGAAACCGATACGCGGATCGATGCCGTCCACCGGCGCGCCCATCACGCGAACTTCGCCCGTGGTGGGCTTCAGCAGGCCGGTAATCATGCTGAGCGTGGTGGACTTGCCGCAACCCGTGGGTCCGACCACGGCGACGAATTCGCCGCGCGCCACCGACATGCTGAAGTCGCGCAACGCGATCGTCGCCTTGCCATCAGGGGAAATGAAACGGCACGACACATTGCGCATCTCGATGGCTGGCGTGTCGCGTGACAAAGGTTGGTTCATCGGCTGGTGCCTCGTTGTTCGCGTGATGTTGAAAAAGGCGCTATTTCGCCGCCGTCTTGACCGGTGCCGACACGTAGTCGTTGGTGTAAGTCTTGGCGAGGTCGATATGCTTACCCTTCACTGAAGGATTGAACGCCGACAGCACTTTCAGCACGGTATCCGGACCGTCGGCGGGCATCTTGCCGTCTTTCGTGAACATTGGCAGCGACGCCTTCAGCGCGCCGACATACAGGTCTTTGTTGTTGCCGTAGTAGTCTTTCGGCATCTTCGCGGCGATCTCTTCGGCGCTATGCGTCGCGATGAAGTTCAGCGTCTTTGCGAAAGCGTGCGAGAGCTTCGCGGCGTCGTCCTTGTGCGATTCAGCCCACGCGCGCTGAACGTAGAAGCTCGAAGCCGGATAGGTGCCGCCGAGCGCGGCACGCGTGCCTTCCAGCGTGCGCATGTCGACCAGCACCTTGGCGTCGCCGGTCTTCAGCAACTGCGAGACGGTCGGCTCGGTCGTCATGCCCGCGTCGATACGGCTCTGCTTGATTGCCGCGATAAAGCTGTTGTCCGCGCCAACAGGCAGCAGCGTGTATTGCGTGGACGGCACGCCCGCACGTTGTGCGAGGTATTGCGTGAGGAAGCTGGTCGACGAACCGAGCCCCGTCACGCCGAGCGTTTTGCCCTTCGCGTCGGCCATGCTCTTGAAACTGTCCGCAGCCTTGGTGGACACCATTTCCACTTCGCCCGGCACCTGGCCGAAGATCACCAGCGCCTGGACTTCCTTGCCCTTGCTTTGCAGGTCGATGGTGTGGTCGTAGAAGCCCACCACGCCTTGCACCGCGCCCGCGAGCAGTTCGTTTTCCGCATCGACGCCGGCCGGCTGAGAGAGGATTTCGACGTCGAGGCCTTCGTCCTTGAAGTAGCCGAGTTGCTCCGTCAGCTTGGCGGGCAGATAGATGATCTTGGTGGCGCCACCGACCATGATCGTGAGCTTTTCCGCGCGAGCGGCGGCCGAAGCGGCGGCAAGGGTGAACGCAACACCTGATACAGCGGCAATCTGGCGCAAGGTACGCATGAAGCAGTCTCCTTAGGTTGGTCGCCGCTGGGTGCTGCATGCGGCGCTTTCTGGGTGAATGACGGCGATTATAGAAATTGGAAACCTTCTGGCAGCTTTCGGAGGTGTGGCCAAATCATGGGTGTTAACCCGCAACGTTCCGCCGACCCTGCCTAAAACGTCGCGACGGTTCCCGCACAACACACAGCACGCGCGCAAACCCCTTTTTTTACGGCACAATCGACGGCCTGACTTTTGCCGTTCCCGCCATGAAGCTGCTGCTCATCGAAGACAACCCCACGCTGGCGCACTGGCTCGCGAAGATGCTGGAGCAGGAGGCGTTCGCGCTCGACGCCGTGCAGGACGGCGACGCCGCCGACCAGCTTCTGCGCACCAATCACTACGACGTGATCCTGCTCGACCTGAATCTGCCCAAGCTGTCGGGCAAGAACGTGCTGCGGCGTCTGCGTCAGCGCGGCGACGCGACGCCGGTGCTGATTCTGACGGCGAGCGGTTCGATCGACGAAAAGGTGGAACTGCTCGGCGCCGGCGCGGACGATTACCTCGTCAAGCCGTTCGAAGTGCGCGAGTTGATCGCGCGGATCAAGGTGGCGATCCGCAGGCAGTCACCTTCCAAGGCGAGCGAAGTGGTGTGCGGCGATCTCGCGTTCGACATCGACACGCGGCAGTTCACGCTGAAGGGCGCGCCGCTGAACGTCACGCCACGCGAGCGTTCGGTACTCGAAACGTTGATCCTGCGTCTGGGCAAAACCGTCACGAAGCCGGCGCTGGTCGACGCTATCTTCACGCTCGCCGACGAGCCGAGTGAAGATGCCGTCGAAATTTACATCTCGCGTCTGCGCAAGAAACTCGACGGCAGTTCGGCGGCGATCGTCACGTTGCGCGGGCTCGGTTATTTGCTGCGCAAGAAAGAAGATGACCAATAGTCTGCGCATGCGTCTGCTGTGGTGGCTGCTGGTGCCACTCGCGTTGTACGTGTTCGTGACCGGCAAGGCTGAATACGACAATGCGCGGCGCACGGCGGATCTGGTGCAGGACAATCAGTTGATTTCGTCGGCGCGCATGATCGCGGGCGAAGTGGAATGGGTGGACGGCTTTCTGCGTGTGGATGTGCCGCCCGCCGCACTCGAAGTATTCGTCTCTCCCTACCGCGACCAGGTGTTCTACAGCGTGCAGGTCGACGACGGACGCCTGCTCGCCGGAATCCCCGATTTCCCCGCGCGTCCGGCGCAGGCAGCCGATACGCCGGATCACTACGACACCCATCTGCAAGGCCACAATGTGCGCGCGGCCGGGCTCGTGCGTCTCATGTACGACAACGGCGCGACGCGCCGCGTGCGCGTGACGGTCGGCAAAACCGTGCGCTCGCGTGACGCCATGGCTCAGCAATTGTGGCAACCGCAACTCGTGCGGCAAATCGAAATGATCGTGCTGGCGGTCGCGCTGGTTTGCATTGGTCTCACTTTCGAGTTACGGCCTCTGATGAAAGTGAAAGAGGAGGTGGCGGATCGCGACCCGATGCAGCTGGAGCCGATTCGCGTCGAGCGTCTGCACACCGAGTTGCGGCCGATCGTGGAAGCGATCAATCAATGCATCGCGCGGCTCGGCGTGCAGGTGGCCGCGCAACGCCGCTTTATCGCCGACGCCGCACATCAGTTGCGTACGCCGCTAACGTTGCTCGGCACGCAATTGCAGTTCGCGCGGCACCAGGACGACTTGAACCCCGCGCTCGACGAAGCACTGGCCGCCATGCATCGCAGTAATCGTTCGATGGTAGGCCTCACGAACAAGCTGCTTCTGCTCGCGCAGGCCGAGGCCGCCGACAACACGCAGCTCGCGGTGGAAACGGTGGACCTGGTGCCGCTCGCATTGGAAGTCGTGGAGGACCTCGCGTTGCTCGCGCAGGCCAGAGACATCGATCTAGGCGCAGAGCTGAACGGTGCCGCGCCGGTGGTGGGGCACCGCGGGCTACTGCAGGCGTTGATTGCCAATCTCGCGGAGAACGCGATCCGTTATACGGGCAGCGGCGGCCATGTCACCGTGGGCGTGAGCGCCGACGCCGATACGGTCACTGTAAGCGTGCTGGACGACGGTCCCGGTATTCCGGCCGAGTCGCGCAGCCGCGTGTTTGAGCCGTTCTTCCGGGCGTCGGCGGATACGGAGGGCACCGGCCTGGGACTCGCTATCGTGCGTGAAATCGCGGACGCCCATCACGGCGAGATCGCGCTCAAGCCGGGCGAGGCTGGCAAAGGCGTGCACATCAGCGTGACGTTTCCGCGAGCCGCGGCAGAGCGTTTTAAAGCAGGTTAGAGCCGTTACTCCAGCACGACTCAGGACAAACCCGCAGTTAGGGCGGCAAAGCCATTGGCGAAAGCTTTGAGAAGGCTTCGCGTGCCTAGAATTTTTGCAGGCGGTCCCCCTGGCGCCCACCGCGGATGCGGAAAACAACGGAGACATCCACCATGCCTCATGCTGTGACGCGCGTTGCGCACGCCGTCCACGCCGCCGTCGCGGCGTCGCTCACGATCTTGCTGCTCGCCCAGCCGGCGGCGCACGCGCACGCGGACTCACCCGAAAAAACCGTCATCATGGTGGGCGGCATTACCAAGCTCATCTATCTACCCGCACGCCTCACCGAACAGCTAGGCTACTTTCAGGCAGAGGGGCTCGACGTCGAACTGCAATCGCAGCCGGCGGGCGTCGATGCGGAAAACGAATTGCTCGCGGGCGGTGTGCAGGCCGTGGTCGGTTTCTACGATCACGCGATCGATCTGCAAGCCAAGGGTAAGGAAGTCAAGGCGATCGTCGTGTTCGGCCAGGTTCCCGGCGAAGTGGAGATGGTCGCGACCAGGGCGGCCGGTTCGATCAAAAGCATGGCCGACGTGAAGGGTAAAACGCTCGGCGTGACGGGGCTCGGCTCGTCGACCAACTTTCTCACGCAGTACCTGGCCAGCCTCAAAGGTGTGCCGCGTTCACAATACACGGTGCTGCCAGTGGGCGCGGACAACAGCTTTATCGCCGCGATCCGGCAAGGGCGGATCGACGCCGGCATGACCACCGAGCCGACCGTTTCGCAGTTGCTCAAATCTGGTGACGCCAAGGTACTGGTGGACATGCGCAATGTCGAAGGCACGCGCGCCGCGCTCGGCGGAACGTATCCGGCATCGAGCCTGTATGTGCAGAGCGAGTGGCTCGACAGGCATCCGCAAGAGGCCGCCAAACTCGCACGCGCGTTCGTGAAGACGTTGCGATATCTGAATACACATAGCGCAGACGAGATCGCGGCGCAAATGCCGAAAGACTACATCGGCAATGACAAGGCGCTCTACGTGGGCGCGTTGAAGGCCACGCTGCCCATGTACACCGCCGACGGCAAGATGCCCGCCGACGGGCCGGAAACGGTGCTCAAGGTGCTGGCGGGTTTCAACCCATCGGTGAAGGGTCGTCATATCGATCTGTCGAGGACGTTCACTAATCAGTTCGTCAATGAAGTAAAGCCGTAAGGCGGAAGCTGGGCGCGCCTCTCTCGACAAGGCGCGCCGGCATCCTTTAGAGAGGGGCGACGCATCGTGTTTTCAGGCAGCTTGCGCGGACGCTTGCTGTGGTGGCTACTGCTGCCACTGGCGGCGTTCGTTTCCATTTCCGGTGTGATCTCTTTCCGCAATGCGCAGACCACTGCGGATCTCGTGCAGGACAATGCGTTGCTCTCGTCCATGCGCATCATCGGCGAGGATATCGATTGGGACAACGGCAATGTCTCGATCCAGATTCCGCCGGCTGCGCTGGAGCTGTTCGAGTCACCGGAACAGGACAGCGTGTTCTATCGTATCGAGGCGAGCAGCCACCGCCTGGTAGCCGGTAGCCTGGAGTTGCCACTGCCGCCGCACACCGGTGACAACCCAACGCTCTATGTCACCCGTCTTGAAGATGGCCGCACCGTGCGCGCCGGTGCCTACGTCCGGCAACTTTACGACACGGGGCGTACGGAGGAAGTCATCGTCGCGGTTGCAAAAACCGAGGGCTCGCGAGACGCGATGGTATGGCGGCTGCTGCGCCCGCAGCTATTCGGCGAGGTGCTCACGCTCGTGCTCGCGATGGTGTTCGTGTACCTCGGATTGACTTTCGAGTTGCGTCCTCTGATGAAAGTGAAAGACGACGTCGCCGATCGTAATCCGTCGCAGCTACAGCCAATACGTGTTGCGCGCTTGCATGTCGAACTAAGACCGATTGTCGATGCAATCAACCAGTGCATCGCGCGCATGGGTCAGCAGGCCGCGACTCAGCGGCAATTCATTTCCGATGCCGCGCACCAGATGCGCACGCCGCTCACGCTGCTGGTGGCGCAAATCCAGTTCGCGCGCCAGCGTGAAAACCACGACGCGCCACTTGCCGAAGCGCTGGCGGGCATGCATAAGAGCAGCCGCAAGCTGACCACGTTAACAAACAAACTTCTGCTGCTCGCACAGGCCGAGTCCGCCGCGCCTGTGAGTGCGTGCGAACGCGTCGATCTCAGTGCGTTGATCGCCGGTGTTCTGGAGGAGTTGATTGCATTTGCGCAGTCTCGTGAAATCGATCTGGGCGCCGAACTGGAAGACGGAATGATCGTCACCGGCGACGAGGCATTGACCGCGGCGCTCGTCACCAATCTCGTCGACAACGCGCTGCGTTATACCCAGCCGGGCGGCCGCGTCACCGTGCAGACCGAGCGCCGTGACGACATGGCTATCGTGCGTGTGATCGACAACGGACCGGGTATCAAGGCCGAGGCGCGGGCGCGAGTGTTCGAACGCTTCTATCGCGCGTCGGGTCACGCAGACGGCACGGGCCTCGGCCTGCCGATCGTGCGGGAGATTGCCCATCGCCAGGGTGGTACCGTCACGCTCGAATCCGGAGCGGATGGTATTGGCCTTGTCGCCACGGTGGGAATGCAAATATGGACTGCCGCCACATGACGCGCGACTACATGAGGGAAGAACAATGAAACTGCTGCTTGTAGAAGACGATGCGGAACTTGCGCGCTGGGTGATGAACCTGATGCAGGTCGAGCAGTTTGTGATCGACTGGGCAGAGAACGGCGAACAGGCCGAGACGCTGCTTGGCCTGCAATGCTACGACGCTGTGTTGCTCGATTTGCGTTTGCCCGGCATTGGCGGCAAGGATGTGCTCGCGTGGCTGCGTCGCAAACGCGACAACGTGCCGGTGCTCATGCTGACCGCGAATGGCTCGACCGACGACAAGGTCGCCTGCTTTTCCGCCGGCGCCGACGACTATGTCGTCAAACCCTTCGACGCACGCGAACTGCTGGCGCGTATCAAGGCGTTGATCCGCCGTCAGGCGGCTGGCGACAAGGGCCAGTCGATCGAGTGCGGCGACTTGCGCTATCTGTTCGACTCGCGTGAATTCATGCTGCAAAGCGAGCCTTTGCCGTTGCGTCGGCGTGAACATGCCATTCTCGAGACGTTGATGCTGAAACAGGGCAAGACAGTCTCCAAAGCGACGCTAATGGACAAAGTCTTCACACTCGACGACGAACCGAGCGCCGATGCGATCGATATCTATATCCACCGTTTGCGCAAGCATCTCGCAGCGTCGAGCGCGAACATCATGACTTTACGCGGGCTTGGCTACATTCTGCGTGAAGAAGAACCGCGCGAAGCGTTTGCTGTTGCGTTGTAGCGGTTCAAGGGCGAATTGAATCGCGTAACTGTACATTGTGGATGCCTTGCGTTTAGTGTTTTCACCGACGCCGAGAGCTTTTTTATTGGGCTGCGGTGCTGGTCACGTTCGCGCTGGGCACGCCGGCTGGCGATCTCGCAACCGGTGCGCTGGGATGGGTTTTGTCATCGGCGTGACGAGCTAGATCGCGCCTCACTTCCCCGTCGTTGCGGGATTTGGGCAAATGAAAACGTATTAATCAAACGTTCGAAATATCCGGATCGTGCAGAGGAAGGCGTTCGTTCACCTGTTCCAGCACACCGGTCTTTTTCCATGCCATGTACCTGAGATAGCAAGTCTGTTGCGGCGGGAAAGTCGCAGGAAGTCTGTGCCATTTTTCTTTTCGTTGTTGCAGCCAGAGTATCGCGTTGAGGATATCGCGATCGCTGCGGCGAGGCCGTCCACGTGTTGATGAAAGCACTGGGAAGAGACTCTGGACGCGGGCCCAATTGGCGTCTGAAAGGGGAATTTCTAGCATCGGACTCGTCTGAGTACTGTGGATGTTATTAGTTTTACATGCTGCTGTTGACAGTGATACTAGTCAATCTATTTCACTCGGTCAAATTGTCTTGTTGGATGTCTTCGCACACAATCACGTAGCGAGCGAAGCAGCGTAACGTCACGCGGAATGCTACGTTACGCGCAGATTCACGCAAACGTTTGGCGAAGTGGATTCGCCCCACTGCGGAATTTGTTCTTTTCCTCGAGAACGCTTGTGCGGCATGGTTCTCTGTTCTTCTTCCACTTCTCTTTACGCATTGAGCCGGGTACTTGGCACGACATGTGCATACGTGGACGGGGTTGGATAACACATTTCCGCCATGCACACGCTCGACTATGCACAACCCGAATCGTCTGCAAACACATTGGACTCACGCATCGACCATGTTGCGCAGAATGACGCGGCTACTTCCGGCGATGCTTCCTTGGGCCTGAGCGAATTCGAAAGGCGCGTCGGCGACGGACTGCGCGCAGGCGAATTCCATCTCGTGTTTCAAGGCGCTTATCGCGCCGCGAGTGGCGTATTGGCACGCTGTGAAGCGCAAGTTCGATGGACGCATCCGGACTACGGCTTACTGCTGCCGGGCATTTTCATGATGCCGCTCGAACATCCGAACGTTGCGCGCGAGATGTTCTCTTTCGTCGTGGACGACGTGTGCCGTGAATTACGCGGCGCTCTCGTCGCGAAGCTGCCGGTGCAGCCGGTCGCGATCACGGTGCCTGCTCAAGTGGCGCTGCTCGATTCTTTCGCAGAGGAACTCATGCGAGTCGCCGATTCGTATGGCGTGCCGGCTTCTCTGCTTGAAATTGAAGTTACCGATAGCGCGGAAGCAGCAAAGTTATTGTCCTTGCGTACGCTGACTGAGGGTCTTCGGGAAGCAGGTGTCGGTCTTTCGATAGGCAAGTGGGGTAATGGCGCATCGTCGCTCGCATTGCTCGGGTCACTCGATGTAGACACCGTCGTTGTCGCGCGCGAGTTAATGGCGAAAGTGCCGGGCGATAAGCGTGGCGCGGCGGTGATGACCGCGATCATGGACCTGCTGCATGCGCTCGATGTGCGAGTGGTGGTGAGCGGTGTGGATACTCAAGAACAGTTTCAGTGGGTGAGCCGGTGGCCCGACGCATTGGTGCAGGGGTTCTGGTTCGCGCGTCCGCAGGCTGGGTTGGGAAGTGTGTTGGCGCTACGGCAGAAAGGGTGACAAGCGCTCGCGACGTTACGTAACGTCGCGCGGTGCATCGCAATTTAACCGAAGCGGGCGGACAGTCCATCGTGATGATCTTATCTCAACAGATCAAGCGTGGACGCGCTCTTCAAGGAGTAGCCGCTGACAATTACAAGAATATAAATGCAATTGGCACGCATGGTGCTTTATAGGTTGCGCGCTGCCCGAATAGCGCAGGAAGTAGAGACATAAGTTGCAGCGAATTCTGTTTCAAACGATCGCCTGACCGGGGGTTATGCTTTCGGTGCAACTGACATTGACGGTCGAACACATTACTTCCGCTCGAAGTATGGCGTCATGTCGCAGGGTTTGGCCCCGCAATACCGGTGCTACGGGGGGAACCGGCGGCACCGGCACGACCACGAAATAGCGCCGGGGGCTAGCTATGCGAGACACGACCAAGCGGCCCACGCAATAGAGATAAGGACCGTTCGGTTGGGTTGTGGCCGACCTGAGCCGAATCATGTCGGCATCGACGACGCTGGTTGCTCGCGAGCACCACCATTGCGCTTTCGAGCACGTAGTTCGGCGGCAAGCAGTTGAAGCTTCCCAGAAAAAAGACTTATTAAGCGACGAGACCAACGCTATGTCATTCGATGTCATCTCCATTATTGGACTTGGGTATATCGGCTTGCCCACTGCTGCAGCATTTGCCGCACGCCGGAAGAAGGTTGTCGGCGTCGACGTATCGCAAAGCGCGGTCGATACCATCAACAAAGGCGAGATACATATCGTCGAACCTGAACTGGACATGCTGGTTCATGCGGCCGTTACCCAAGGCCATTTGCGCGCGACACTGATCCCTGAACCAGCTGACGCGTTTCTCATTGCCGTCCCGACACCGTTTTGCGACGGCAATAAGCCAGACCTGAGTTACATAGAGGCGGCAAGCCGTTCGATTGCCCCGGTACTTAAGAAGGGAGATATCGTCGTCCTCGAGTCGACCTCGCCGGTGGGCGCGACTGAAAAGATGTCGGCATGGCTCGCTGATTGCCGCCCCGATCTGACGTTTCCACAACATGCTGGCGAGCAGTCCGACATACGAATCGCCCACTGTCCGGAGCGCGTTCTGCCGGGACACGTGATTCGAGAACTCGTGCAGAACGACCGCGTGATCGGCGGCATGACGCGCCGCTGTGGCGAGTTGGCTCGCGATCTATACCAGATCTTTGTTCAAGGGGATTGCATCTTGACAGACGCTCGTACTGCGGAGATGTGCAAGCTGTCCGAAAACGCGTTTCGTGACGTCAACATTGCCTATGCAAATGAACTGTCGATGATCTGCGATCGACTCGACATCAACGTGTGGGAACTCATTCGTCTCGCCAATCGCCATCCGCGTGTGAGCATTCTTCAGCCTGGTCCAGGTGTCGGCGGACATTGCATTGCAGTCGATCCCTGGTTCATCGTCGATTCCGCACCTGACGAGGCGAAACTGATTCGAACCGCGCGCGGAGTGAACGACGGCAAGTCTCACTACGTAATCGAGCAGACGAAACAGCTGGCGGCACGTTTCAAGGCTCCAGTGATTGCCTGTCTCGGTCTTGCATTCAAGGCCAATATCGACGATTTGCGTGAGAGTCCGGCCATAGACATTGTCAATCAACTAGCCGACGAGCGCGTGGCAGACATTGTGGTGGTTGAGCCAAACGTGGCG
The DNA here is from genome assembly GCF_003634175.1 of Paraburkholderia sp. BL17N1. NCBI lineage: Bacteria > Pseudomonadati > Pseudomonadota > Betaproteobacteria > Burkholderiales > Burkholderiaceae > Paraburkholderia > Paraburkholderia sp. BL17N1. The sequence goes on along the minus strand of NZ_RBIW01000002.1, from coordinate 1,125,875 downwards.
GTCCTACCAGAGGCGCTGCGTGGGAAGGTTGAGCTAACTAGCCTCACTAGCGCGATCGAAGCGGCCGATATAGTTTTGCTGTTGGTCGATCACCGCGAGTTCAAGGATATCAACAGACGCCGATTGCAGTCGAAGCTTCTCGTCGATACGCGAGGGATCTTCTCGTGACACGGCGAAAATCCACGAGCTTGGGTATTCGACATGTCGGGACCGATGGTCTAGACGACGCAAGATCGGCTGAGGGTATGCAGGCAGTCATTGATACGCGACACACTTACACCTATCGCTGCGTTGTTGCAATGAGAGTCTGCGGTCTGGGGGAGAACGGCCGGGTGAGCTTACCGGGAAATTCGTGATGAGCATTCGCATCCTTCATGTCGGGCCCGGTCGCGGGCAAAGAGGCGGCATTGCGTCGGTCCTCTCGCAGTTGGCAATGCTACGAAGCACGTTCGAACAAGCCGGCGTGTCCACTTCGTTCTTTGAAACGCGCGGGTTCCGAACCGTTGGCGGGATATTGGCGTTTGCCTTCATCGACGTTCCAAGTTTCGTATTCGCTGCCAAAAAAACTGATGTCGTGCATTTCCATGTATCCGAGCGAGGCTCGCTGTACCGGAAATTTGTCCTTTTTCTCGTCGCGGCGGTGTTAAGGAAACGTACGGTTTTTCATTTGCATTCTGGGAATTTCGAGCGCTTCGTTGAGAACGCCGATCCTCTCACGCGCTTCCTATGCAGGTCGTTTCTACAGAGGGTCGATTGTGTAATCGCCGTTTCGACACCTTTGGCTAATTGGCTGCAAAGTCAGCGAGGTACCGATGCGGTCCACGTGGTCGGAAATATGGCCCTCGGCGCCGAACAGCGAGTTTTCACACATCGATCGCAGGCATGCGAGCGGCCATACATTGCTTTTGCCGGACGACTGAGCGAAGCGAAAGGACTGGAAGATCTGTTTCGCGCAGTCGCCGAGCTAACGGGAAAGGGCCGGGATATCCAGGTACGAGTGGCCGGAATGGGTGACGTTGAGTGCTGGAGGCGTATAGCATTTAAGCACGGCATTGCTGACCGCGTGATCTTCGAAGGCTGGCTGGAGGGCGACGCGAAACTTGCGTTTTATCGCGGAGCGAGTCTGTTCTGCATGCCGAGTCATTTCGAGTCTTTCGGCATTGCGACACTGGAGGCGATGTTTTGCAGTTTGCCAGTTGTCGGAACGCGATTAGGCGGGTTCCTCGACCTGGTCGTGGAAGGAGTCAGCGGATATCTGGTCGATGTGCGTGATTCCCGAGCACTGGCGGATGCGATATCGAAGCTACTCGATGATCCTGGGCATGCGCGCAAGATGGGTGTCGCCGGCTTAGCGCGTGCATGTGCCCTTTATCGTTCGACGTCGATTGTGCAGCGGTATGTTCAATGCTATCGCAACGCTCATGTGTTTGGCGCCGGAGAACTAGTATCAACGGCTAAGCACTTGGAGCAAAGCAAATGACGGACCGCCTCGATGCCGACTCGCTGGCTGACATACTGATTGCACAATGTCGCGCGAGCGATTATGCCGGATACGACCCGTTTGATGGCCTCAACAGCTCGTTCTTCAAACAGCTAAAGCTTGGCGCTCTGCCTTTCGCAAAGATTGCGTGGCTGCAGCTTCATAAGCGCAGCCTCTGGAACCTGAGGCCGTTTGTCGGTGTGCCGCGCCGCCGCAATCCGAAAGGAATTGCGCTGATCATTCTGGGACTTATCGAGCGTGAACGACGATTGTGCGACGGATGGAGTATTAAGGAGGCCACCCGACTAGCGGAATGGTTATTGGAGCAACGTTGTGACCGCGAGAAGTGGAAGCACAGTGCCTGGGGATATCACTTTGACTGGGCCGCACGCGCTTTCTTTGTCCGCTCTGGTACGCCCAATGCAATTACTACCTGCTATGTAGCGCGCGCGCTTGCCGCGCTCGGACTTGAGACGGGCGAGCCGCGATTGCTGGAGGCCGCCACGGACGCAGGTCTCTTCGTAGATTCGCTTTTCCGGGCGGACGGAGGATATTACGCCTATATCCCCGGCGAATCCGCGTTCGTGCACAACGCGAACCTTTGGGCCGCTGCGGTCGCTGGAGAAGCTGCAAATCGCTTAGGGGACGACGCGATGATGCATCGGGCGATCAGCGCCGCGCGCCGCACAGTGACGATGCAACGCGCGGACGGTGCATGGCAATATGGTACGCGGGACCACCACTCGTTTGTGGATGGGTTCCATACGGGTTACAACCTGGAAGCGCTATCAGCCCTGCAACGCACTGTGAAGTTCGATGAATTCGATGAAGCGATACGCCGAGGAATGGCTTACTACCGGGACAATTTTTTTCTCCCGGACGGCACAGTCAAATACTACGACAACTCAGTCTGGCCGCTTGATACGCATTCGGTTGCTCAAGCGTTGCTTACGTTGCAAAGCGTTGATTCCGGCGATGATGACCACCTCCTGGCAACCAGGATCTTTGAGCGTGCAGTAGACACGCTCTATATGCCACGCGAACGTCGTTTCATGTACCAGAAAGGGAAACTGACGACAAACCGAATCAACTATCTTCGCTGGACGCAAGCTTGGGCGTTTTACGCGATCGGGGCATACGCTAATCGCATTCGTTTGAAAGGTGAACTTCAAGAGCAAAGACAACGAGGGTTTGAGTACCTACCGGGGATGACACAATGAAACGGATCGAGCTTTTTGGATGTCCGATGGATGTTGCCACCATGCATGAGACCGTCAACATGATTGGCGATCGAATTGAACGCAAACAATTTACTCAACATGTGGTGGTTAACGTCGCGAAACTTGTTGGCATGCAGACCGACCCAGTACTCGACGCGTCGGTCCGGGCTTGTGACATCATCAACATTGACGGGATGGGCGTAGTTTGGGGCGCGCGATTATTAGGCCATTCTGTGCCGGAGCGAGTTGCGGGAGTGGATCTCTTTGAACGACTTTTGCAGATGGCCGTGGCGCGCGGTCTGCCCGTGTTCTTCCTGGGCGCGATGGAAGCGATCGTGGCAAGGACGGCATCATTGACAACGGCACGGTACCCCGGCCTGCAGGTCGTTGGTTTTCATCACGGATACTTCTGGGACGACGAGGAGAAGGTGGTTGAGCAAATTCGACGATCCGGCGCAAGACTTCTTTTTGTCGCCATTACTTCGCCGAAGAAGGAAAGCTTTATTAATCGCTGGCAGGATCGTCTCGGTGTCGACTTTGTAATGGGAGTCGGCGGGACTTTCGACGTCGTCGCTGGAAAAGTACGTCGAGCCCCGCAGTGGATGCAGCGCAACGGGCTGGAATGGGCCTTTCGGGTCGCGCAGGAACCAAGACGCATGTGGAAGCGATATTTAATTACGAATAACCGGTTCGCCGTCATGCTGCTACGAGCACGTATTGCATCGGCGATTCAAGGTGCAGCAGGCCAGCCGAACGAATAGACCTGCGCCGCGGGTGATAGATAGTGGGTCACCGGCGAACTCTGTTCGACAAACGTGCAGGCCTTTCGCGGCGACGGTGTTGGCCGAACTTGGGTCGTCCGAGGCGCGGCCGCTCGCTGCCGCCGTGTCAGCGACCTTTGAAGCTATACAAAGCTTCCGTAGACGGTCAACGCTCTTCGGTATTGCCCAACCCCCGCATCCTCTCTTTAATGTCTCAGTCGACGTCGCCCCCAGCCAACTTGAAATCTGGTTGGATGGAGCCTACAGACACTTGCGGTGACGCAACGATGAGATTCCTGATGGCTTGAAAGTCGATTCTCTTTCCAGCCAGACGTTGAGTCGTTTGGCCTGTCGCAGCCGTTCTAGACAACGCGCCTCCCGTGCCGTCACGACGTAACGTCGTTGCCGTGTTACGTGACTCTCGACGTAACGCTCTTCCACACAGCGCCGCGCAGTTCGTTTTTTACGCCGAAATGTGCCGTACGCGCGGGAAATGGCGCTGCCGGAGCGGTGAACCCTCTTTAACGACTATAGAAAACGACTCTTTTTATGATTGGCATGATAGCTGCTTATAAAGGGTCGCTGACACGAATTTCACTAATGGTCGGGAAGACCAAAGTATCTCGTCTTCGCGGTCTCGGGAAGCGGCTACCACATAGTCTTCTTCACATACTGAGCGGGTGTCTCGGCGAAGGTGATTCGGTTGGATTTTCAGTTCGATTTTCGAATGAAGCGCGTGCGGGTTGGGCCAGCTCGCACGGTGTTAGGTTAAAGGAGGCTTCAGCCCGTTTCCGGAATGTTCGGATCGTCGGGCGTTGCGGAAATTTGATTCGCGCGTGAATGGCGCCGAATTCGATATTTCCGGCTTCAAGCCATGTTAATAAAATGGATCGCAGGTCTGAGAACGATCGCAGATCCAGCGATGCCGGGGTCATCATGATCGGAATCCGATCAATTGTTGCACGTATTCTGGACGGACTAGTAGTGGTTATCGGTGCGATCGTCGCGTCGGACGTCCGCCTTGACAGCACCGCGCTCGAGCGGCCCGATTTCATGCTCGTGTCGTTTGTCACCATGTTTACGCTTGTAGCATTTCCAGCATTCCAGATTTACGTGTCGTGGCGCGGGCGGTCGTCGATCGCGATGATCAGCCAAGTGTGCTTTGCATGGATTTCCGTTCAAGCCGCAAGCCTCGTGTTGTTGTTCATGATGCATCGGACAGACCACGTGTCGCGGTTGTGGTTCGCATACTGGACCAGCCTCACCGGCATCGGCTTGATCGGCATTCGTACGATCGCTTACCTGTTGCTTGGGCGTGTTCGTCACGCAGGGCTTAATCTGCGCAAGGTCGCTGTGGTTGGCAATGGCGAGCATGCCCGCTATGTCATCGAGCAACTCGCCCAGTCGCCAGCGAGCGGATTCCGGGCCGTCGCGCTTTACACGCCCGAGCAATGTGTTCTGTCATCTGCCGTGTCGACGTTCGCGGACGTTGATGCATTCGCTACGTTTGTTCGAGCCGAAGACATCTCCGAGCTTTGGCTAGCGTTGCCGTTAGCGGAAGCGCTCACGATTCAGGCTGTCCTCAAAACGTTTGGTGACGATCTCGTCAATATCCGCTTGATGCCGGACATGGGAAGTATCGGGCTCATCGGCGGCGCCGTAACAGATCTTATCGGCATGCCGACCATCAATCTGATGGCGTCGCCTTTGTCGAATGCAGCAATGCTGAAGAAGGCGCTATTCGATCGGCTATTTTCTGCGTTCGTCCTCACCGTGCTTGCGCCGGTACTACTCGTCATTGCCATCATGGTGAAACTATCATCGCCAGGCCCCGTAATCTTCACCCAGCTCCGAAAAGGCGCGGACGGGCGCGTCTTCCGCATCTACAAATTCAGGACTATGCGGCTACACGACGAGCAGGCAGGTGCGCTACGCCAGGCTACGCGCGGTGACGCTCGCATCACACGGGTGGGTCTGTTCCTGCGACGCATGAGCCTCGACGAGTTGCCGCAGTTCTTTAATGTCCTGAGAGGCGACATGTCCGTCGTCGGCCCTCGACCGCACGCAATCGAGCACGACAATCACTATAAGCCGCTTGTCGACGGGTATATCCACCGATACCGCATCAAACCAGGAATTACTGGCTGGGCGCAAATCAATGGCTTTCGTGGCGAAACAGATCATATCGACAAGATGATCGGACGGGTGCAGCACGATCTCTTCTACTTGCGAAACTGGTCGTTCTGGCTCGACATGCGGATCGTTGCCGCGACCGTCGTCAAAAGTTTCGTTCATCCGAATGCCTATTGAACCAGTGGGGCCAGTTGTCGAACTTGGCTCACTTGCACGCGTTGGATTCCTGGCGTGCACGTATGCAGATCGAAGTAGATGAGTGGCGTCCGCCAAATCGAAGATCGCTATAAGAAGAAAAGCGGCACTGTGGCGGACATTTGCTTGATGTTCACATGTAATCAAAAATAATGAGAAATTCAAAAACCTTTCTTCCCGATTCCGTCGCGTCAGGCCTACGCGGCAGTCGAGTAATTGCATTTGTCCTTGGGATCGGTGTAGTCCTGTCCGGATGCACAGTCGCGCCGGGGATGCGAATGAGCGAGCCAGCAACCCTCGCGACATCGGATAACACGTCGATGCAGGTGCCGATTGCGGAGATCAATGCGACGCTGATTCAACAACTAAAGATGTCTTCTGCGGCGATTAACTCAGAGGAGATCAAAAGGCTATCGGACAAGCCGTCGCCGTACACGTTCGGCACAGGCGACGTACTGCAGATTGTTGTTTGGGATCATCCTGAGCTTGCGGAGGCGCAAGGTCCGCAGCAGCAGTCAAATGGCCGCCCCTACGATCCGCCGCAAGGCTTTGTGATCGATCATAACGGCAACATCCAGATTCCGTATGCGGGCGACGCACATGTTGCCGGGTTGACTATGGATGAAGCGCGCTCGGTTGTAACCAGTGCATTGTCTCGATTCTTTATCAAGCCGAAGGTCTCCGTACGGGTAACGTCATTTCGCGCCAAGGAGATTTTTGTTGATGGCGAGGTCCGTGCCCCTGGCACTGTGCCCATCAATGACATTCCGATGACGCTGTTCGAAGCAGTTAACCGCGCCGGCGGATTTGCGCCGACCGCGGATCAGAGTCATCTGGTTCTTGTACGAAAAGGCGTGTCGTATTCGCTTGATGTTCCAGGCATGCTGGCGCGCAATGTCAATCCCGCTAGCATCTTGCTCCAGGACGGTGACCTGCTGCGCGTTGTGTCGCGTGAGGAGAGCGGCGTCTACGTGATGGGTGAGGTCAACAAGCCGATGACGGCGTTACCGCTGCGTACCGGCAAATTGAGTTTGAGCGACGCGCTTTCACAAGCCGGTAGCCTCAATAGCGGCAGTGCGGATGCCGCGCAGCTTTACGTGATCCGTGGCGCGCAAAGTAGCGAACCCAGAGTATTCCATATGGATGCACGTTCTCCAGTGTCGATGGTACTGGCCAATCAATTTGAATTGTTGCCTAAGGATGTCGTCTACGTGGACGGTAACGGCCTCGTTCGTTTCAGCCGCGTATTGAACCTTCTGCTACCTGCGATCAATGCCAGCCTTACCGCGGCGGTCGTGACGAAATGATCCGGCGCCTTCTCGTGGTTTGTCAGGGCAATTTATGCCGGAGTCCGATGGCGCAGGGTTTGTTTCAGCGGCTATTGCCTGATATCTCGGTTTCATCGGCGGGCTTAGCTGCCAGACAAGGCATGACGATCGATCCGGTGGCCGGGCGCATGCTTGAGTTACGTGGGATCGACATGTCGTCACACCGCGCCGTGCGGCTCGATGAAGGTGTTTGTCGCTCGGCCGACTTAATCCTTGTCATGGAGCTTGAGCAGCGCAGGGCTATTGAACGCTTTTATCCGGTCGCACGAGGACGTATCTATCGCGTCGCGGAGGTATTTCCGTCTGATGTCAAGGATCCGTACCTGCGTTCGCAGCGCAATTACGACTACGCAATGACGCTGATTGAGCATGGTGTCAATGATTGGGTCGAACGCATCTGCCAATTAGCCGAGAGCAACCAGCGCTAAGCGAGCGCGTCTCGCTTCAAAAGGATATCTGAAGTCGACATGAACTCTTCGAAATCGAATTCTCAAAACTTTCGCGAATCGGATGAAATCGATGTTCGCGGAATCGTTGACATGATCGTCAAGAACGTCAGGCTCATCGTCGTGGTGACGGGCGTCTTCTGCGTGCTTGGCACGTTGTACGCGATCATTGCGGCACCTGTTTATGGCGTAGACGTCGTCGTCCAGGTTGAAAGCAGCGGCGCCGATATGATGGGAGGGGCAGAAGGAGGTCTGGTGGGCGGCCTGAGCACTCTGTTCGACGTGAAGTCGACCGATGACGGTGAAATGGAGATTCTTCAATCACGCCTTGTCACAGAGTCTGTCGTCAAAGACAAGCGTCTTTTTATTGATGCACATCCTAGGTATTTCCCGCTTATCGGGAGCGTAATTGCTCGTCACAACAAGAAGCTGTCGACCCCTGGAGTGCTCGGCATCGGTGGTTTTGTTTGGGGACGTGAAAGGATCACAGTATCCTCATTCGACGTGCCGCGAGACTTCTGGGAAGACCGGTTCGTTATCACGACCCTTGCAGATGGACGCTATCGGTTGTCAGGAGATGACATCGATAACGATGCTACCGGACAAGTCGGCGTGCCGTTGCGCGTGCAAACTGCGTCAGGCAACGTAAATCTGGTTGTCGATCACATCGAGGGGCGTCCAAATGCACAGTTCATTGTCAGGCGTTTCTCCACGCAAAAGATGCTCACGCAGCTTCAGAAAGATCTGGTGGTTACTGAGAAGGGTAAAGACCAGTCGGGAGTGATCGGCGTGAAATACGAGAGTATCGACCCCGTTCTTGGCGCAGGGGTGATCAACGAAATAGCTGATAATTATGTGCGTCAGAACGCCGATAGAAAAGCCGCCACAGCAGAAAAATCTCTGCAATTTCTGACCGCTCAATTGCCACAAGTCGAAGGGCAATTGAGGGTTGTGGAGGATCGTCTGAATGGATATCAGAACAAGCACCAGATCGTCGATTTGAGCGAACAGGCAAATGCAATGCTTGGCCAGGCAGTGGGCGCGCAGACTGCACTCTTCGAATTGGAACAGAAGCGAAAAGCACTTGGATCGGTATTGACCACCGAGCATCCCCAACTTGCTTCGCTGGATCAGCAAATCGCTGCCGCGAGACTCAATATCTCTTCATTCGAGAGCGCGATCTCGCGCTTGCCGGATGCGCAACAGAATGTCGTGAGACTTCGACGCGACGTCACCGTTCAAACGGCGATCTATGTTGGACTGCTGAACAGCATTCAGCAACTGCGTCTCGCAACGGCCAGTAAGATCGGCAACGTGCGCGTGATCGACCACGCGGTTGTTCCGGACGAGCCCGTGCGGCCAAAGGTTGCCTTGGTCGTGGTGCTGGCAACGATCATCGGGTTGCTGGTCGGGATATGCGTGGCAATTGCCAGAGCCGTGCTGCACGGTGCGGTCACGGATCCGTCGGAGATCGAGCGGGACACCGATCTCGAGGTGATTGCAACGATCCCGAGGAGTCCGGCCCAGAAGAAATTGGCGGTCGTGGGAGCCGCTCAGACGCGCTCCATTCTTTCTCTTTCACGCCCGCACGAGCCTGCGGTTGAGGCGCTGCGCAGTCTGTGTACCGCAATGCAGTTCCTCCTACTTGATAAGCCGAAGAACAATCTCGTACTTATCACTGGGCCGTCTAGCGATATCGGGAAATCCTTCACCTCGGCTAACGTTGCGACACTTCTCGGCCAACTGAATAAGCGCGTGCTGTTGATCGACGGTGACTTGCGGCGCGGTCATCTGGCTAAAGAATTTGGCGTTCGCTCGCAAAATGGCCTTGCGAACGTGCTTCGTGGCGAGATTCAGGTGAAAGACGCCATCGTTCGGGATGTTTCTGCGCACGTCGATTTTCTTCCCGCTGGTCCGCGGGTCGGGCAGCCGGTTGAACTGTTCCAATCGAACAACCTGTCGAGCTTGCTGTCGGATGTTTCGCACCAGTACGATCTGGTGCTGATCGATGCGCCTCCTCTTTTGCCCGTGACCGATGCGACAGTGTTTGCGACATTTGCAGGGACGATTTTGCTGGTGGCGCGTTCTGGTGTCACGAGTCTCGGGGAGATTCGAGAGTCGGCCAAGCGTATTGGTCGGGTCGGAGCAAAGGTCTCGGGCGTCGTTTTCAACTGTTTCAGTCCTGGATTGAGATCCGCTCAGTACGGCAATTACGGTGCTTACGCATATGAAGGCGCGGATACCGCAAAGCGCCTCAAGCACGAGTGACGGTGATAATGGAAAAGGCGACATTACCGCCGGCGCAGGAGTCTGAGCACGATCGCATCCCTCGCGGTCGCGGATCGGTACGCGCAGCGGCCGGACTCGGCCGGAACTTTGCGGCGATGCTGGCGTGGCAGGTCGGAAATTACCTCGTGCCTCTTGCCACGTTTCCATATCTGACACGCATTCTCGGGCCGTCGCAGTTCGGCGTTGTGAGCTATGTGATCGCGATAACGGTGTATGGCACGGTGTGCACTGAGTGGGGATTCAATCTAAGCGGGCCCCGCATGGTCTCGCAGTGCCGTCAGGACCGGGCCAGGCTGAACGAACTGGTCTGGTCGATCATCGGAGCTAAGGCGAGCCTGTGTGTCATTTCGTCCACCGCTCTGTTCGCGGTTGTTCGTTTTGATCACCACATACAGGGGTTGGGAGCCGCGGTCTGGATCGGCTGGCTGAGCGTCCTGGCAAACGTATTTACTCTTAACTGGCTCCTTCAAGGTCTCGAACGCTTTTCGCTGTTCGCAACGATCGCGCTCGTTGGGCGGTTTGCGACGCTTCCATTGACCTTCTGTGTGGTCACTTCGCCGAGTGACGTCAACGCAGCCGTAGCCGTCCAGTCGGCGGCATCCTTGATCGTCGCAGTGGGTTCAATGTCTGTCGCTTACCAGCAAGGCCTACTCGCGGCTCCGCTATTTTCCTGGCGCACCATTCGCACGCAGCTGGTTGAAAGTACGGATATGTTTATTTCGGCGGCGTCGGTCAGCTTGTTCAGCGCAACCAATGCGGTCATTCTTGGCGGTATTTCTGGGCCGTATCAGGTCGGTCTATACGCGGCGGCTGACAAGCTGAAGACCGTGGGAAACATGGTGCCGGCTCAGATCAATACTGTGCTCTACCCCCGTGTCGCTGCGTTTTTTTCCCAGCAAACAGTGGAAGGGGTGAGGATGGCTGCAATGCTGACGGCCGTGGGCCTTCTCGCGACCGCGGCGACAACGTGTATTGGTTTGATCGTGTGCTTGTCGCTGTCAGACGTTCTCACCCGTATTGCACTCGGCCAAAATTTCGTGGGGGCGGCGCCGATCGTCGACTTGCTTTGCTTGTCGACGATCTTCGGCAATCTGGCCTATTTTCTTGGTTTGCAAGTGCTTGTGCCATTCAATGGATCTGCACGGCGCGCGCGCGCGATGCTCGGAGCAGGCGGGTTCAATGTTCTGTTGGCGTTCCTTCTTACACCACGATTCGGCGCGTACGGCGCAGCGGTGGCGTATCTGACGGCGGAGGTCGCATTGCTTGGCGTATATGTGATGTGGATTGTCCGCTCCACGGAAATGCGCGCTCACTTTATGCAGCTAAAGACATCCTGAGACTGACCATGTTTGATATTTACGTAATTTCACTTCCGGGATCACCGCGCCGCGCTTCGATTGAGAAAGTACTGGCAGATCGTGGGTTGGAATGTCAATTCGAAAACGCGTTCGATGCGCGGAGCCTTGACGGTGATGCGTTTGCTGAGCTTTGCGATCCGATGGAAGCAACGATGCGCTACGGGCGTCCACTCAGTCGCGGCGAAGTGGGATGTTTCTACAGCCATCGATCGCTGTGGCCGAAGATCGCGCGATCCGGGCGTGCAGCAATCATATTGGAAGATGATGCGATGCTGGACGACGCTTTTTTTGAATCAGTGTTGCACACATCGGAGAGTGCTTTATCGGCAAATGCCGACGTTGTTCTGCTCGGACGCTCCAAGCTCGCGCGTCGGCACGCGAAGACAACCTATGTGTACGAGCCGCTGATGCGCGCGAGCCGTGTCGGCAGGTTATGGATTGGCGTACCGTTCAAACAATGGACGAGCGGTTCGGTCGGCTACTGGATCAGTGCCAGTGGTGCTCGCAAGGCGCTTGATCATGCATGCGGACGAATTGGGAGACTTCTCGACGACTGGCCATGGCATCGCGACCATGGCGGTTTGCGCATTGCCGAGTTGCGGCCGTACGTCGTTTGGGAAGCATTCGAGACGATGCCGAGCTCAATTTCATCAAGTCGGGATGTGCTATCAAAGCGCCGGTCTTTCGCCTATGAGATGGCGCTTAAGCCTCTAAGAGTCATACGTACGGGTGGTCGATGGCTAGTAGTGGCGTTGCTTATGGCAACGGCTTCCCGCGAGAAGATGTATCCGCACCATGAATAGCCGCTATTTGCCATACGGGGCGGCTCCGGCCGCAGGTTTTCCGGAGTCGAACACGCGGGTCGCCACGACGCTCGCGTGGACAGTCCTGGTCATTGGTTTAGGGCTTTCTCCGATTGGGGATTTTCTGTCTGTCTATGCAGCAAAGGGCGTGCCGTCTCACGCCGCTGATGCGCGAGTATCGCTATTGTTGAGAGGCGTGACAATTGTCGGTCTTATTGCTTCGCTGACGTATGGGTTTCGATTAACTCAAACTGGACTGTGGCGAGCGATCGCATTTGCATTTGTGCTATGTGCGACGCTCGGTTCCTATGTGTTCGGAGTGTTAACAAGGCACGAGCTTCAGGAACAGGTGATATTTGTACTGAAGGTGTTCAGTTTTTTTGTCTATCCTGCTGCGATGAGCATGCTAAGCGATCGACGCCTGAAGCAAATTGAGTCGGTTGCATTCATATCGCTAATGGTTTACGGCGTTTCGATAGTGATGGGCGCTGCGCTGTCAATTGACATGTTTCTCAGCTACCAGGCAGACACTCACATTCGATCCGGATACAAAGGCATTATTTACGCGCAAAACGAAGCGGCGGCTCTCGTCGTTGTGGCCATTGGGTTCGGCTACCTTCACGCGCTGCTGCGCGGTTGGTCGTGGCGCTCTGTCCTGCTGATCGGATGCATCCTGGCCGCGGCCGCGCTGACCGGCACGAAGGGTGCAATCCTCGGGGCGCTTGCTGGGACGTGCGCGTATTTCTACTCACGCCACAACGCAATCAAGGCAACGTTTTACACGAGCCTGATTCTGCTGGCTCTGACAACAATGGCTGCGTCTGCTTACCTCTTCATACCGAAGGTCAATGCGGCTGTTGATCTAAGTTTGCGTTATTTTCAGCACCAGGGTGGGCGAATCGGCGACGATAAGATTGTGACGCTTCTGCTGTCGGGACGAAACTTAAAGTTCGCCAACGTTTGGGCCGAGGTTCAGAAGGATAACTTCATTGCGTTATTAACTGGCGGGCATCCCGTCGTTCGATACATGGTGGAGATCGACATTCCAGATCTGATACTCGCCTTTGGCTTTCCCATTTTTATAATCTATTTTGTCGCGTTGGCACGGACCTTTGCTTGCGGCGGTTCAGACCGCAAAGCTAGTCGGTTTGGCCGGATATTTTTCTGGATCGTTGTTGCAATGGCGTCGTCGGCAGGTCACGTCTTCGTGTCGGCTGTCGTCGCTCCATACCTCGCGTTGGTTGCGGTTATGTCTCAGCGAAAAAGAGATATATGAATAGGAAGCCGTCCTTGTTCAGAGCGTTGGTGTCGATGCTTGGACTAATCTTTACGCTTTCGCCGGCAGAGGCAGCCGGTCCGTCAGGCCAGGCAGTCCCAAGCAGCAGTACTTATCTTGCGGCTTACTCAATTGTTTCAGGAATTGGATTTGGAGGTTTGCTAATTCAAGCAGGCCAAGCGACCGACGTGGCGTTGGCTAACGACCCCGCTTCCCCGGGCCGGCATGTCATTCGCGTACAAATCCACAAGAACAACGATTTTTTGAAGGTGGCCAACGGCGCACCGCGCAGTGAGTTCACGTTGCCCCGAAATGTTTACATGAGCCCGGGCCAAGAATATCTGATCCGCTGGCAGACATATCTCCCGCGTGATTTCGCATTTGATCGGCAGCAAATGGAAATCATCACGCAGATCCATCAGAGTGAATCAAGCGGGCCGCCGCCGTTCATGCTGACGGTGCTCGGTGAGGACTATACGTTTTCCGTGCGCGGGGGGTTAAATACAGAGCACGGGTCAGGTGGCCGCGTTTGTTGTGCGCGCAGCGATCTCGGCAGGTGGGTTAATTGGACGTTACAGTATGCGCCAGACGCCAGCGGGCGGGAGGCGGTGACGCGCCTCTGGAAAAGCGGGAAGCTTGTGCTCGACGGAAACGGCATGGCGAATGCATATCTTGGCGACCGACGCGCATATCTGAAGTTCGGAATATACAAACCCGGTTGGTTAAAGCAGCTTTCAGACGTCGATGCACTGGAACTCTATTTTGGTGACATGTCCGTTTTCGCGAGGACGGTTCACCGCTAGATGCACAGAGTTGTGCGTGCGCGTATCGCAGTTACTGCGGTATGATACTGATGTACTGCATCGCGCTTAGATGAGCGTATTGCAGATATGGACAATGCCGCGGACGCCGCTGATTCGCAGTCAACGGGAATGGTTGGTTGTGTGGCTATCGCATCTGAGGGCGAGGAAGACGTGACCCCTGTCAGCCTGCCGCGCATTGTCACTCCACTCAAAGAAACACGTAGATGTGCCGCGTCACCGCGGGCTCCATGGCGCTCGAATCTGACCACCAACCCCCATTTTCTTCGCGCCCTTTTCCGCCTCAAACCTATCCAGATCCCCCAGCAAATGCTGGATCTGCGAAGCTTGCATTTCAGTCAACCGGAATTCGCTCTGTATCCGCTGAAGCCGCCTCCGCCAGTAAGCCGGCTGCAACACGGGCTCACCGCGAAACGCGCTCAGCGACGGCACCATCACACGCGCCACGTGCGCGATGTCTTCATCCATTGTCATGCCATAACCCCGATGACCTCACTGTTCATTTAGTAGTGGCCCTATTCGTATGTTGCGGGTGGACTGAATCTATCAGGTTGTGCGTGTCCGATTGCGGCGGCCATCATCCTACAAAGCCGGAATCCCCCGGTCAAGGTTTCCAATTCCCGATGACGCAAGAACGGCCCGACCCAAACGGGCCGTCACGTGGTCTGTTCAATCCGACATGGGCTTGCTGCGCTGCATGATCTGCTGTTTCGTCATCGGTTCCCCGGCAATCGTGTAGTCTCGATCGATGCCGATGGTGATCCGGCTGCAACGATGACCAATGCTGAGAAAGACACGCTAGCCGGGTTGAAAGCCGGCGAATTCGAGCATGGTGTCGGTGATGTGCATCCATGGAAAGGCGACTCGCTTACGGTTTTCTTGCAATGTGTCCGATGACGCTGCTTGCTCAATTGGCGTTAGCCATGAGCAACTCCTGATTGAGCTGGTTGTGGGTATTGGAGCGCAGGCTTTTCTCAGACTTCGCTGCTCAATCAAACACTCGCGATAACCGGGCAAAGACGCCATTCCTTGCAATCCACTCCGCGTATTCCCGGTACTCCGGATCATTCATCAAATGCTTTTCTTCCGTCTTGGCCCGCAAGAAATAAAGCATGTTCACCACCAATAGCGCCGCGCAATGCGTCACCGCTGCTCGCCATCCCAGCGGCTCGATAAACGGCACTGTGACCATCCAGTAAGACAGATTCTTCGCGATATAAGCGGGATGCCTGGTGAACCGATAAGGTCCCGAAGTAATGATCCCGCGATTGGTCAGATTCGAAAACCGCAAACCGAACGAGATGGTCGCCAGCGCATAGCACAGCAGCAATGCAACGATGACCGTACCCCACACGACTCGCACAACCGGCATCGAAATAAGCCAGTTGTCCCAGAACACCGAACCTTCGTAGCGAATGTACTGGTTCGAGATGAGCGACCAGAACGGCTGATAGCAGACCAGCGCGACGAGCCAACCCAACGTCGTCGGCTCTGCGCTGCGCACGTGACTGTCGAGTGTGCGCAATGTGCACAGGTAACCCACAGTGCCGAACATCAGGTCCATCGCGAACGACAGGTCATACATAAACCGGAATGTCGCGAGCGAAAACGGCGCATTCAGCGCGGCCGTCAACGACGCGTTGAGGTGATCCGCATTGGTGGACAGGTAGACGATCATCAGGGGAAGGAAGAATGCCTTCACCATCCATCCCGCCAGCATTTCGCGCACTGGGCGCCAGTTCGCCGGACGCTCGCCGCGAATTAGGAAGCGTGCCCATAGCAGGTACGCGTCGTCGGCTTCGCGCTGATGCCGGTCCATCCACGCGAAGTAGAAAGGCGCCGCGATAAGGACATATGGCGCGAGCGTACCGAGCAGCGACCAGTACGGGTTATAGAAGGCGCCGTGATACTCGGGCAGCAGCCAGTAGAGTGCGCCGATGCCCGCGTACACCGAGGCGAGCGCCGCGAGGCGCAATTCCACGCGCACGATGCTCAGCGGCCGCAACGCATGTCTCGCGAGGCCGGCGCTCGGGCGCAAATAGACGCGCGCGACGAATAGCTCGTGAGCGGCAATGGTCGCGATGATTGCCAGACAGGCAACGGTGCTTCGCGTCGCGCCATCGAGCGAACTGCTGTCGCGCAGCAACCAGAGCGTGAGCAGTCCGACGGCGATCCCGAGCAGGCCGATCGAAAAAGGTGTCGCCGAGCGCGGCCGCGGGTCGTGCACGCGCGCGACGGTATGGAAAGTGGAGTTCATGTCATCCCTCGTCGTCATGACATTGAAGGCGGCCGGGTTATTGATTTTTTGGTGCCCGGCCGCGTGCCTGCGTAACGCTTATTTGCCGGCCGCTGCGACGCCGCCGAGCAGTCCGCCGACCAGGTTCGTCACCGGCGCGAGCGGATTCTTGCTACCGGAGCTGTTGCTGCCCGAGGCGCCGGCCGAGCCGCCAGTCAAACCGCTGATAAGGCCCGTCACCGGATTGCCGGCCGTGCCGCCCGACGAACCCCCGGCGCCGACACCGCCTGTGACGCCCGCCGTCAACGACCCGACCACGTTGACGACAGGCGCCAGCGGACTACCCGTGCCCGACGTCCCGCCAGGCGAACCGAGCTTGCCGAGAAGGCCGGTAAGCGGCGCCAGCAGGCCGGCCGCGCCGCCGGCGCCACCCGTGCCACCCGTGCCACCCGCTGCACCGCCCAGCGATCCAAGGTTGCCGATCAGTCCGGTCAACGGCGGGATGGAGGTGCCGCCCGAGCCACCTGCGCCGCCCAGGCCGCCAATTCCGCCGAGCGGCCCGAGCAGGCCCGTGATCGGCGCGAGCGGATTGGTGGTCGTGCCGGTGAACAGTCCGCCCGTGCTCATCACGGTTTTGCCCAACTGGCTCACGACGCCGCCGACGTCCTTGCCGACCTGATCGCCGGTGGCGCCCGACACTTTGATGCCGGCCACGTTAAGTCCGTTGCCGAGCGTGCCGAGCAGATTGTTGAGCGGCGCGCCGAGACCTGTCGTGTTGCCGAGCGTCTGCGTCGTGTTGGAGACGGTGGTGGTAATCGGGTTGATCGCCGAACTGAACTGCGTTTCGATCTGCTGGACTGGCGCACTGGTGAGCGCGGTATTCAATCCCGAGCCCACTGTGTTGACGCCGCTGCCCACGCCGCCGACGACGCTGCCCAGCGTCGACGTCACCGGGGAAAGCGGTTTCAACGGGCCGCTGCCGAGACTGTTCACCACGCCGCCGAGCGCGGTCACGGCGGCACCGGTATCGGCGACGACACCGGAAGTCGAAGTCAGCGTCGGGCCGAGCGGATTGGCGGTGCTGCCGACCGTGCCGAGGCCCGCGGCGGTGCCGTTGCCCAGCACCTTCACGCCGTTGCCGACATCGGTGATCGCGTTGCCGAGGTTCGAGGTCGTTGCGCCGTTGACGCCGGGCACCGAGGTGCCGGTGATCTTGGTGCCGGTATCGGCGGCTGTCGTGCCGACGGCGGTGATGAGATTGCTGGCCTGAGTGATGATGTTGCCGACCGGGGTGGAAGAGGTGCCCGAAGTCCCGGAGGTGCCCGAAGTACCCGAAGTACCCGAAGTACCCGAAGTACCCGAAGTACCCGAAGTACCCGAAGTACCCGAAGTACCCGAAGTACCCGAAGTACCCGAAGTACCCGAAGTGCCCGAAGTGCCCGAAGTGCCCGAAGTGCCCGAAGTGCCCGAAGTGCCCGAAGTGCCCGAAGTGCCCGAAGTGCCCGAAGTGCCCGAAGTGCCCGAAGTGCCCGAAGTACCCGAAGTACCCGAAGTACCCGAAGTACCCGAAGTACCCGAAGTACCCGAAGTACCCGAAGTACCCGAAGTACCCGAAGTACCCGAAGTGCCCGAAGTGCCCGAAGTGCCCGAAGTACCCGAAGTACCCGAAGTACCCGAAGTACCCGAAGTACCCGAAGTACCCGAAGTCCCCGAAGTCCCCGAAGTCCCCGAAGTCCCCGAAGTACCCGAAGTGCCCGAAGTGCCCGAAGTGCCCGAAGTACCCGAAGTCCCCGAAGTCCCAGAAGTCCCCGCCCCCGACGTGCCGCCCAAACCGCCCCCGCCAAGCCCGGGACTTGGCGTGTTAAGCGTCGATCCGCATCCATACAGCGCGAGTAATGTAGACATCGCCACCGCGATGGCTGTCCGACCAGCAAATTTCTTCATGATGTCCCCGTTGAACGACTATTGACGGGGACACTGCTGCAAGTTACACGCCAAATGCTGGTTATTGCTCGATCATCCGATCAAAGCAAAGGTATATCCAACAAATCAAACAAAATAAGAATTTATCCCGACAGAATCACGATTTTGCGTTTCGACGCAAATCCGTGTTCCGCGAGCGTGCTACGTAACGCGAGAGCGCCCGCCGTAACGATGCGAAGCACGCCGCAATCCATCAAAGCAGCACCTTCGCATCGGGACGGCCGGCCCACGCCGCAAACCCGCATCAAAACGCGGCCGTATAAATCGCCAGCGCATCGGCCTCCGTCACCGGTCGCGGATTATTCACCAGCAACCGCGTCTGCAACATCGCATCGCTCGCCATCCGCTCCAGCCCGCCTTGCTCAATGCCGACGTCGCGCAGACGCGCGGGAATCGCCGTCGCCGCAATCATCTGTTCGAGCCGTTCAATCAGCGCCTGCGTTTTGCTCTCATCACTGCCCGTGACGCCGGGCACGACTACCGCTGCGAGTTCCGCGTACAACGGCGCCGCCGCTTGCGCATTGAACCGCAACACATGCGGCAACACGAGCGCGTTCGAAAGACCATGCGGCACGTGATAAATGCCGCCGATCGGATACGCGAGCGCATGGACCGCGGCGACCGGCGAATTCGCAAACGCCTGGCCCGCGAAGGTGGCGCCGAGCAGCATCGCCTCACGCGCGTCGCGGTTGCCGCCGTTCTCGCAAGCTGGCAGCAGGTTGCGCGACAACAGATCGAGCGCCTTCACCGCAAGCAGGTCGGAAACCGGATTCTTCAGATGCGCGGACGTGTACGCCTCGATGGCATGCACCATCGCATCGACGCCGGTCGCCGCAGTCGCCGCAACGGGCAGGCCAAGCGTGAGCTCGGCGTCGAGAATCGCCAGATCCGCGATCAGTTGCGGCGCGACCACGCCCATCTTCTTCGCTTCGCCCACCGTCACGATCGACACGGCCGTGACTTCGGAACCGGTGCCTGCGGTTGTCGGCATCTGCACAAGCGGCAGACGCGCGACCGTGATCTTGTTGACGCCGTACATCTCGCTGAGCGCCTGCTGTTGCTGCGGTGCGAGCACGGCGATCAGCTTCGCCACATCCATCGACGAACCACCGCCGAGCCCCAGCACGATTTCCGCACCGGCGGTCCGGGCCCGCGATGTCGCTTCGAGCACGATGTGTTCGGGCGGATCGGCGATCACGTCGTCGATCACGGTGGCGTCCCAGCCGTGCGCCGCGAGATCGGCGAGCGCCGGATTCAACAACCCGCTCCTGTGCAGAAAGCCATCGGTGACGACGCACACACGCGACAGCGCCGGAAATTGCGCGCGCAACAAAGCGCCGAGGCGGCGCGCGGCACCGAACTCGACGACGAGCGTCGGCACCGTTTGAAACCGGAACGGGTTCATCATGGCGCGTCTCCAGACACTAAATGGCTCTCGACTTCGCGCCGGTCGAGCAGGGGAATGATGGTGCCGAAACCGAGCCGCTGGAAATGCTCGGTTTCGCGATGATCGGCGAGCCCGTCGGCGTCGCTGTACTTCTCGAGAATCACGAAGTGGTCCGGCTCCAGCGGCGAGCGGAAGAATTCGTAGTAAAGGTTCTTGGGCTCTTTCCGGGTTGCGGCGGCGAGTTCCGCAAGCGGCTTCACGATCGCGTCGCCGTTGCCAGGCTTGGCGAAAAAATGCGCGATCACCTGCAGGTAAGCATGGGCCATCAGTCACTCCAACGGGCTGAGTACATGAACGTTTTCAACGTTCAGGATCCGGATTTCACTACTCGCTGTCGCGGGGTCGAGACCGCGACAGCGCCGTCCTTCATGGGCGCAGACATCAGTTGTACCAGATTCGGAGCGGCTTGCTCCAGTGTGTCGACGCTGCGGGCAAATGTGGGGCGTTCCGTCGCGAAGACTTCGATGCATGCCGGGCGTCCCACGCGTGGGAGGGCAAGAGAGCCCCACGCGATGGCTGGGGACCAGCCCACGTGTTTCCGCTATTGCGCGGCTATCTCGATCCACGCGCTTCGTCGCCAATGATACGGATGCCTACATAATTTCACGCCTGCTAGCCGAGCCAGAAAACGGCCGATGACCGTTATGCATCTGGAATGCATCAGACAAAGCTATTGAAAATTGTAAGGTTATTCTAAATCTTGATTGAGAATGATTCGCGTTTACGTTAGATTGGCGCTCCATCCTTGAGACAGCGGAGCGAATCTATGGCTGAGGTGCTCGTTCGGCGAGAGCCTTCAACAGCGATGCCGATATCGGTTCTCAACGCCGCAGGCGCCTGTCCACCGGTTTCGCGGCGCCCGCGCAATCACGCGCGCGCGGTCGATTGGAAGAAGGGCACGCTGCTCGACGTGCTGATCGACAACCGGCCGATGCTCGTCAATCTGGCGCGCGGCTTCGTGGGTTGCGCGAGTCTCGCGGAAGATGTGGTGCACGACGTCTTCATCAAACTGGTCGACTTTCCCGACCAGGACGCCGTGCGTCAGCCAGTCGCCTACGTCACGCGCATGGTGCGCAATGCGTCGATCGACGCCTTCCGCCGCCAGAGCCTCGAAAACACCTATCACGCCGACGAAGACGACGGCCTGCACGTGCCATCGCCGGAACCTTCGCCGGAGGCGGCGCTGCTCGTGCGCGACACGCTGCGGCACGTCTACAACGCGCTGGAGCAACTGCCGCCGCGCAGCCGCGCCGCCTTCGAAATGGTGCGCCTGCGCGAGGAAACGCTGCAAAACACCGCGCGCGCTCTCGACGTCTCGCAGACGCTGGTGCATTTCATGGTGCGGGACGCCGAGAAGCATTGCGCCGATTGCCTCGACGCCTGCAATCGCGGCGTGGCCGGCCCCGCGTTCTGCAGCGGCCGCGCGCGCCGCCGGTAAAAAAGCGCGCGCATCAAACGTCAACTGATTAGAAGCAGTGCGTGAGCGAATGCCCGCGCCGCGGTGCCGGGACATGCCAGTGGGCGGTCCGGGCGCTTCCTGACCTTTCATCGACTGAGCCTTTCATCATGACGCAAGCACAGCAGACTTCCAGCGCCACAGCCGGCGAGGCGGACGACCTCGTCTACACCGTCGTCATCAACGACGAAGAGCAGTACTCGATCTGGCCGACTTTCCGCGACGTGCCGGCCGGCTGGCGCGAAGTGGGCGTGCGTGGCCAGAAAGCCGAATGCCTCGCGCACATCGAGACTGTGTGGACCGACATGCGTCCAGCCAGCTTGCGCAGACACATGGACGCAACGGCCTGAAGAACGTGACGGCCTAAAGCACGCGCAGTGCCATCGAGCGGATCGGCTGTGTGCCAACCGCGCCGCTTCAGCAAAAGGATTCAGAGTATGACCATGCTTTCCATGCCGCTGCCCACGCTCGCCGATTTATCGATCGAGCCGGGCTTGCCGACTGTCGTCTCGCCGCGCGCCGGCACCGAGATGTCTTTGGAGGAAGCGGCGCCGCTTCTGCGTTCGATCGTCGACGACACGCTCGAGCGCGCGGGCGGCGTGCTGTTCACGGGTTTTCGCGTGGCCTCGATCGACGCGTTTCAAAGTTTCGCGGGCTCGTTCGGGCATCCGCTGATCGGTTATGAGTTCGCTTCGACGCCGCGCAGCCAGGTGGAAGGCGCGGTATATACCTCGACGGAGTATCCGCCGCATCGCTCGATTCCTTTGCATAACGAGCAGTCGTACACGCGCGAATGGCCGCTGCGTATCTGGTTCCATTGCGCGCTCGCCGCGCGCAGCGGTGGCGCGACGCCGATCGCCGATAGCCGCGCGATCTATCGTGCACTCGACCCGGCGCTGGTCGAGCGCTTTGCGAAGCGTGAACTGCTCTACGTGCGCAACTTCGGGCAAGGGCTCGATCTGCCGTGGGAGCAGGCGTTCGGTTCGGACGACCCGCGCACCGTCGAGCAGATTTGCCGCGCGCGCGGCATCGAATGCGAATGGCGCGACAGCGAAGACGGCGAACTGCTGCTGCGAACGCGCGAGCGTTGCCAGGCAGTAGCGCGCCATCCGCACACCGGCGAGCGTGTCTGGTTCAATCAGGCGAATCTGTTCCATCTTTCGTCGCTTGACGAAGACATGCAGGAGGCGCTGATCGATTCCGTCGGCCTCGAAAACATACCGCGCAACGTCTATTACGGCGACGGCGAACCGCTCGAAGCCGAGGCGCTCGCGGAAATTCGCGGCGTGCTCGATCAGCAACGGATCGTGTTCCCGTGGCTAACCGGCGACGTGTTGATGCTCGACAACATGCTGACGGCGCACGCACGCGATCCGTTCGAAGGCCCGCGCAAAGTCGTGGTCGCGATGGCTCGAAGCTACAGCGAAGCCGAAGGCGAAAAGCGGACGGCCGCGCAATGACAAAATCGCAGGGCGCGGCGCTTGCAGCGCATTCGCTGACGGTCGGCTACCGCGATCACGTCGTGCTCCACGGTCTGAATCTGAACATCGCGGCCGGCCGCGTCACGGCGTTGTGCGGACCGAACGGCTGCGGCAAAAGCACGCTGCTGCGCACGCTTGCCGGCTTGCAACCGGCGCTGTCCGGCAGCGTCGAAGTGAACGGTGTGCCGCTCGCTTCGCACCGGCGCCGCGCGCTGGCGCGCACGCTCACCATGCTCGCGCAGTTCAACCAGATCCCCTCCGGCCTCACCGTGCGCGAGTTGGTCGCGTATGGCCGTTACGCGCACGGCGGCTGGCTGCGCGGATTCTCGCGCACCGACCACGCGGCGATCGACGAAGCGCTCGTGACCAGCGGTCTCGCCGACGACGCCGCGCGCGATGTCGCCGCGCTCTCGGGCGGCGAACGGCAACGCGCGTGGATCGCAATGGCGCTCGCGCAACAGGCGCCGATCGTGCTGCTCGACGAACCGACCACGTATCTCGACATCCATCATCAACTGGATATTCTGCGTGAACTGCGGCGCCTGAATCGCGAGCGCGGCCTGACGATCGTGTGGGTGCTGCACGACCTGAATCAGGCGGCGGCCTACAGCGACGAAATCGTGTTGATGCGCGCCGGCCGCATCGTCGCACAAGGCTCACCTGATGCGATGCTCGACCCGCGTCATCTGAACGAGACCTTTGGCGTGCCGATGCTCAAGATCGCCCACCCGCAAACGGGCGCGCCGATGTGCGTACCGGCGTATGAAGGCGACTTCATGGACAACCACGCCGACGCCGCCTCCGTCCGCGAGGAAACGATGAGCAAGGACGTCGCCGCATGACGACGCTTGCCGCACGCAAACGCCTGCGCCATAGCACGCCAGCGATGGACAGCTATCGCGCGCCTGTCAAAAGCCGCGTCACGACAATCGGCGCAGCACTCGTCGCGTTGATCGTCATCGTGGCGGTGATGCGGCTTGTGCCCGGTTTCCGCACATGGCTGGCCGCGCCCGCGGGCAGCGATGCCGCGCAACTTGCCGGCATTCTGCTGTTCGACCTGAGCGTGCCGCGCATTCTGGCGGCCCTCGTGGCGGGCGGCTGCCTCGCGGTGGCCGGCACCTTGTTTCAATCGCTCACGCGCAATCCCTTGGCTTCGCCGGATCTGCTCGGCATCACCGGCGGCGCGCAACTCGGCTTGCTTGCCGCGATGCTGGTGCCGTCGCTCGCGGGCGTGGCGTCCGTGCCGCTGCTGTTCGTGTGTGGTCTCGGCGCGGCCGCGTGCGTGGCCGCGGCGGCCGGCGGCTGGCGCGCCACGCCGTTGCGGCTCGTGCTCGCCGGCAGCGTCTGCATGCTGCTGTTCTCCGCACTGACTACGCTGATTCTCGCGTTCTTCGAGCAGAGCATCGTCGGCGTGTCGTTGTGGGCGAGCGGCAGTCTTTATCAACCCGGCGCGGCGGGGCTCAAGATCGCCGCGTCCTGGCTCGTGCTGCCGCTGATCGCGTTGCCCTTCGTGATTCGTCCACTCGATCCGCTCGCCCTGGGTGACGACGCCGCAGCGGCAGCCGGCGTTCGCGTGGATGCCACCCGGCTCGCGGCGATGGTGGTCGCGGTGGGCTTCGCGAGCGTCGCGGTCAGCGTTGCCGGACCGCTGTCGTATGTCGGCCTGATCGCGCCGAACCTGCTGCGTCAAATGCGTGGCGCGAAAGCGTCGCGGCTGGCCGCGCTCGTGCCCTTGTCGGCGCTGGTCGGCGGCGCGCTGGTGCTCGTCACCGATAGCGCCGTGCAGGCGCTCGATCTCGACGCGACGCTTTCGACCGGTGTGGCGATTGCCTTCGTCGGCACACCGTTGATGCTCGCGATGATCCGCAGCGGCGCCGCGTGGTCGGGCGCGTTGCACGCTGGTCAGGAGCGCGCGGTCGCGCGAGCGGGCACACGCTTCGTGCGCGCGATCGATGCGTGGCCGTGGCCGCTGACAGCATGCCTGTTGGTGCTGCTCGGCGTCGTGCTCGTCTGTGCGGGCGCATCGTTCGGTCCCACGACGATCGGTGTGCAGCGCTGGCTCGCAGCGTTCGATCACCGCGACGAACTCGCGTGGATGTTGCTCGACCTGCGCTTGCCGCGCCTCATCTGCGCATTGCTCGCGGGCGCGCTGCTCGCCGCGAGCGGGGTGCTGATGCAAAGCATTGTGCGCAATCCGCTTGCCGGACCGGAGGTTCTCGGCGTGACACAGGGCGCGGGCCTCGCGACGCTCGCCGCGCTCGTGATGTGGCCGCTTGCCGCCCATTCGACGCTGGCCGCCGCTTCGCTCGCGGGTGGCGGCGTCACGCTGGCCCTGACGCTGCTGCTGAATCGCCGGCATCGCTATGCGCCGCTCGCGGTCGCGCTGACGGGCATCGTCATCGGCACGCTGTGGACGACGCTGTCGCAATGGCTCATCACGCAGCAAAGCGTGCAGCCCGCGCGCTTCGTCGTGTGGCTGGTGGGCGGCACGTACGGGCGCAGTTGGGGCGAAGTGACGACGTTGCTGCCATGGTGCGTGCTGGCCGTGCCGGTGTTCGCGCTGCTCGCGCGGCCGCTCGATCTGCTTGCCTTGGGCGACGACCAGGCCGCCTCGCTGGGCTTGCCGATCGACGTGCTGCGTCCGCTGGTGCTGACCGTGGCGATGCTTGCCACGTGCGCCGCCGTGGCCGCGGTGGGACCGGTGGGCTTTATCGGCT
Source organism: Paraburkholderia sp. BL17N1 (assembly GCF_003634175.1). NCBI lineage: Bacteria > Pseudomonadati > Pseudomonadota > Betaproteobacteria > Burkholderiales > Burkholderiaceae > Paraburkholderia > Paraburkholderia sp. BL17N1. The sequence goes on along the minus strand of NZ_RBIW01000002.1, from coordinate 1,100,445 downwards.
TGATGGCGCCGCATCTGGCGTCCATGCTCGGCGCGCGGGCTCATCGCACGCGCTTGTGGCTCGCGGCGGCGTGCGGGGCGCTGGTGCTGGTCGTGGCCGATATCGCGGCGCGCACGCTGCTGGCGCCGCGCGAAATTCCCGCCGGCTTGCTGACCGCGTTGATCGGCGCGCCTTATCTGCTTGCGCTGCTGATTGTGGAGGCTAGGCGCGAGAAGCGGGGCAAACGGTGATGCGGCAACGCGACGACGATGAGCGCGCGCAGTGCTTCGCGCAGTTTGCGCCGGAGTCGATCGCGCATTATCTCGAGCATGTGTGGCTCGGCACGCCGAACGCGATCGAGGAAGCCGCACTCGCCGGCGACGCAACCGCGTCGCTGAGCGTGATTCGCGTCAGCGAGTTGGCCGGGTATCGCGCCGAATTGCTCGATGCAATGGTCACGCTCTACGGCGGCGAGCGCGAAACGCATGCTCGTGCGTTGTTGTCGCAATGGACCAAGTACTACTTCGGTTTTACGGCGACGGCAGGATTCGTTGCGGCAGCGTTGCTGCGCCGGCCGCTTGCGATGTCGCCTGACAAAACGCATGTCGTGCTGCGCGACGGTCTACCCATCGCCGCGTTTTTCGCGCCCGACGCATTGCAGCCGGTTGAGTGCGATCCGGCGCGCCGTTTTGCGCCGCTGGTCGATCATCTGGATTCGGTGATCGAGACGCTGTGCGCAATGACAAAAATTGCGCCGCGCGTGTTGTGGAGCAACGCCGGCAATCTGCTGGACTACCTGTTCGAACAATGCGCGCCGCAATTCGATCTGACGGGCGACATCGCGTGGCTCTTCGGTCCGATCGCTGCCGATGGCGCGACCAATCCGCTGCGTCTGCCTGTGCGCCCGGCAAAACCGCGCGCCGCGAGTTTGCCGAATCCGTTCAGCGCACGGCGCGTGTGCTGCGTACGTTATGAAATTCCTGGAGAGACGCAATTGTGTGGACGCTGCCCCTTGCTATTGACGATGAGCGATGCGGAAATCGCATTGCAGGCCGCTTCGCATTGACAGTGATTAAGCTAACGACGCCCTCAATGCCACGGTCGCGCCGCGAAAAGAAAGCTCGGCGTTTCAGGCAGCTTTGCACGCATGCGGTGATGGCGGCCACGCTGTTTTCCAACGCGTATGCATTTGCACAAGGTAGCAGCGGCGCAGCGGCCGCTGCAGGCACAAGCAGCCCGACTCACCCAAACACCGCACAAGCGCAGCAGCAAACCTGCAAGCCGCTCGCCGACAACCCGATCGTCTCGCAAGCGAGCCCGTCGTTGCCCACACGGCCGAAGCGCATCGTCGTCCTCGAATTCATGTTCGCCGAAGACCTCGCAGCCGTCGGCATCACGCCGGTCGGTATGGCCGATCCCGAGTATTACCCGGTGTGGATCGGTTACGACAATGCGCGTCTTGCGTCGGTGCCCGATATCGGCACGCGTCAGGAGCCGAGTCTCGAGGCGATTGCGGCGGTCAAGCCCGATCTGATCCTCGGCGTCGGATTGCGTCATGCGCCGATTTTTGTTGCGTTAGAGCGCATTGCGCCGACCGTGCTGTTCAAATACGGTCCGAACTTTACCGAAGACGGCTCCCGCGTCACGCAACTCGATTGGGGCCGCAAGATTCTGCGCACCATCGGCTGTCTGACAGGACGCGAGGAGGCGGCGCGCGCCGTCGAAGCCAGGGTCGACGCAGGATTCGCCCGCGACGCGCAGCGCCTCGCCGAAGCGGGCCGTCGCGGCGAACAGGTAGCGTGGTTGCAGGAGCTGGGCTTGCCGGACCGCTACTGGGCGTTCACCGGCAACAGCACGGCAGCGGGTGTCGCGCATGCGCTCGGGCTCAATTTGTGGCCCGCTGAGGCGACGCGCGAAGGCACCGCGTACGTGAGTTCGGAAGATCTGTTGAAGAAGCCGAAGCTGACCGTGCTGTTCGTCAGTGCGACTGAAACGGATGTCCCGCTCGCCACCAAACTCGATTCGCCGATCTGGCGTTTCGTGCCGGCTCGCAGCGCGGGACGCGTCGGGCTTGTCGAGCGGAATATCTGGGGTTTTGGCGGACCGATGTCGGCGCTGCGGCTCGCCGATACGATGACAGATACGTTGCTGTCGTTGCCGGCGCCGGGTGTCAGGAAGCAGGAGCGCTAATTCGACGACGAGCCGGTTCGTGCAGAGGCCAGGCGTGGGAATCCAGCCAGCCTCCAACACGATCCTGTCACTCCGTCCGGTAGTCGGTCCGCAATCCAATCGGCTCGGACACGAATCATCAACGGCGTTGTGTACCTTGATTGGATTCGATCTGCTGTCGCAGCCGCGCCTCGCTTTCCTGGAGTTCGGGCTTGAACGCTTCTCCAAAGTCGGCGGCCTCGTAGAAGGGACGAATTTCGATTTCCGAGTCGCTCGGCATCGGGTTCGGGCACCGGCGCACCCATTCGATTGCTTCTTCCATGGACCGCACTTGCCAGATCCAGAAGCCGGCAACCAACTCCTTGGTTTCGGCGAACGGACCGTCGACGACGCTTCGATCCTTGCCGGAAAACTTCACCCGCACGCCCTTCGAACTGGGCTTCAGACCGTCGCAATCGACGAGGATGCCGGCCTTGACCAGTTCATCGTTGAATCGGCCCATCGCCGCGAAATCTTCCTTTCTGGGCAGTTGACCCGTTTCGGATTCGGGGGTTGCCTTGACCATGACCATCACGCGCATTTTGTTTCTCCTGTCAGAAAGGTCGGCCACCTGTTTCGTCGGAAGACATGCATTCGGTGACTTCAACACTACGACGATCGAATGCGCAAGGATTCGACAGGCCAATGCAATGAAGATATAAAAAATGCGTGGAGCAAGCCGCGAAGGCGGGCGATGCGTCCCTATTCGTTACGCGAGATGCGTAAGCCCGCTGGGCGCCGGACCACCAGCGCCCAACGAGCCATCCTTCAGATCATCACCCCATCGTACCGTTGGCCACCGCCGGGTTTTGCACCGCTTGTGCCGAACCATGCGTCTCGCTGACGATACTGCCGTTCTCCAGCTTCAACACACGGTCCGCGAGATGGAAGTAGCGGTCATCGTGGCTGATCACCAGCACGGTCTTGCCGCGCGAGCGCAACTCCGGCAGCAGTTGCTCGTAGAACACCGCTTTGAACTGCGGGTCCTGATCGGCCGCCCATTCGTCGAACAGATAGAAGGGCCGGTCTTCCAGATACGCGACCACCAGCGCGAGGCGTTTGCGCTGACCGGTAGAGAGCGCACGCGTGGAGAACGCGCCGTTCACGACCTGCACCTTGTGATCGAGCGCGAGCTTCGCGACCAGCGCATTGGCGCGGGCATCCGCCTGCGCGCGTGAGGCATCGTTCGGTTCGACGATGCCAAGCAGCGCGTCGAACAGATGGAAATCGTTGAACACAGCGGTAAAGCGCTGACGATACGCGGCGCGCTCAGCAAAGCCGACCCGCTTGCCGTCCAGTTCGATCGTGCCGTCTTCTGGTTCATAGAGACCGGTCAGCACTTTCGCGAGCGTCGTCTTGCCACTGCCGTTGCCGCCGACGATGAACACCAGCTCACCCGGCCTGAAGGTCAGATTGACCGGCCCGACCCGGAACATCCGCTCGTCGCGCTCATGAAAGTACGAGTGCGTGACGTTGCTGAGCGTGAGCGTGCGATACGGTGCGTGCGAAGCATTTTCGTCGGGCGGTGGCGAGGTGCGCAGCGCGCCGAATTCGCCCATCACCTTCTCGATACGATCGAGCGAGACGCGCGCGGCATTCAGTGTCGGCACGTTGTTGAGCAGGCCGTCCAGCGGCAGCAGCATGAACAGGAACACCACCACGTAGCCAGATGCCGACGGCGCATCGGCGTGCACGCCGAGTGCCGGCCAGAATGCCGCGACACCCAGGAACACATAGAACAGGAACACGATCCAGCCGACGCCGACCGCATACGCGCTGAACGCGCGACGCCGGTGATCTCGCACTTCGTCGATGGCCGAGCCGAGCTGGCCGTCCACGAATTGACGCGAACGCGCCTGATGCAGCTTCAGTTCCTTCGCGCCGGTGAAGAGCGCGCCGAGATAGCCGAACAGTTTGTCCTGCGAGCGGCCCGCGGCTTCGAGCGAAGCGATCGCGCGCTTGTCGCCGGCGTGATAGCCGAAGGAGCCGACCAGGATCGCGGCGACCGCGAGCAGACAAACCGGCCACGACAGCCACGCCAGATAACCGAGGCAGCCGAACACGATCGAGCCGTGCATCACCAGATTCGGCAATGCGAAGAACAGCATCGACACGTTGGTGGCGTCGTCGGTCAGCACGGACTGCACGGGCGCCGCGCCGATCCGTTCGACATCGCGCAGCTCGGCCTCCGCGACGCGCCGCGCGACGTGCTCACGCAACTGCGCCATCGTGTCTTGTGAGAGGCGCGCGAACAGCACGCCGGTGATCACGCGCGTGACGAGCGCGACGACCGCGCACACCGCGAAACGCATGGCGAGCGACATATCGGCGGCGCCTGTTTGCGACAGTGCGCGGCTCAAGGTCGCCACGAGCAGCACGCTCGCGATGCCATTCAGCACGCAGGCGGTCAGCGCGATCGCGAAGGCACCGCGAGAGCGTTTGAGCAGCGCCACGATCAGGCGCATGGCGGGCTTGCCCGCGGAGTGGGAGGGAGGTGAAGCAGACGAGGGTGGCGCGTCGTAGCGCTCGTTGGCAGCGGTCATCGGCAATGTGTCGCAGTGGGTCGCAATGGATCGGTGAAGGGCGGCGCATGCGGGCATGCGGCCATCCAGCGGGGCGCAAAGACACGCCCCTCGCCTGATAGACGAATGGGCGAAGCAAACATTTACCGCGCGCGCTCATCTGCCACATCAAAAAGATGCAGTCCAAATAAAAACAGCGCAGGCGGTAAAGATTTGCGATTGCGGATCGTCACACCAATGAAGCGGCCCATTGCGGCCTGCGACTTGGCCTTTACGGTCAGTTCTAACGGATTTCATGCCCATGACGAGCTTCCCGATTGCGTTGCACCACCAGATCCGCGCGCTGGCGCGCATCGATCCCGATGCGCGCGCGCTGGCGTCCTTTACGCCGCACACCGTGCGGCTGACGCGCGGCGAACTGGATAGCCGCGCGGCGCGCCTTGCCGCGCAACTGCGCGCGGCGGGTGTGACGACCGAAGTGCGCGTGGGTGTTTGCGTCGCGCGGTCGTGCGATCTGTTCGTCGCGTTGCTCGCTGTATTGAAGGCGGGCGGCGTATTCGTCGCGCTCGATCCGCGTCATCCGGCGGCACGCCTCGATTGGGTCGCGCGGGACGCGGGGCTCACGCACGGTATCGTCGACGGTTCCGCCGATGCGGCGATGCGCGCGCGCTTCGCGCAATGCTTCGACGTCGCAAGCGCTGCTGCGACAGATGCGGCAGCACCGCGTTTCGACGGCGATGAAGAAGAAGCGCCGGTGCATCCGCGCGCGGCGGCCTACATGATCTATACATCGGGTTCGACGGGTACGCCGAAAGCTGTGGCTGTCGAACACGGACCGCTCGCCGCGCACGGCGAAGCGCTGGCCGACTCGTTGCCGATCGGTGCAAATGACCGCGTGCTGCATTTCGCATCGGTCAATTTCGACGTGTCAATCGAAGCATGGTTAGTACCGCTAGCCGTCGGCGGCAGCGTGGTGATCAGCGATCCGCCGCCGTTCGCGCCGGAAACCACGCATGCGTTCATGCTGCGCGAAGGCATCACCAATACGACGCTGCCGCCCGCTTATGTGCGCGAGTTCGCGAACGTTTGCGAACGCCTCGGCGTACCGCCTTCGCTGCGCACGCTGCTGTTCGGCGGAGAGGCAATGTCGCAAGACAGTTTCGACGAGATACGTCGCGTGTTCCCAGCGGTGCGTCTGGTCAACGGCTACGGGCCGACCGAAGCGGTGATTTCACCGATGCTCTGGCCCGTCGATCCCGGCATGACACCGGCACTCGAAGATGGCAATGGCTTTGCGTCGCTGCCGATCGGTTGGCCGATCGGGCGACGCGTGGCGCGCATCGACGGCGCGGCGCAACGGGGTGAAAGCGGTGAGTTGTTGCTGGGCGGCGTGTGTCTCGCGCGTGGCTACCACGGTCGCGCGGCACTCACCGCTGAACGTTTTCTGCCGGACCCGAGTGGCGAACCGGGCGCGCGGATCTACCGCACCGGCGACCTCGCGCGTGAACGCGCGGACGGCTCGTTCGACTATCTCGGCCGCATCGACGATCAGGTTCAGGTGCGCGGCGTGCGCGTCGAACCGGGCGAGATTGCGGCTTGTCTGCTGACGCATCCGGCAGTGGCCGATGCGGGTGTGCTCGCCGAGACGGCTGGCGGCCGAACGCAACTGATCGCCTGCGTCATGCTGCAAGACGAACTCGACGATGCCGCGCTGCAAGCGCATCTCGCCGCGCATCTGCCGCAGGCGTGGATGCCGCATCGTTGGGTGCGCTTCGAGCGCCTGCCGTACACATTGAACGGCAAGCTCGATCGCGCGGCATTGCGCGACTTCATTGCCACGATGCCGGCGGTTGTCGATGTGAATCATGTGGCGCCTCGAACCGCCACGGAAGCGCGCCTCGCCGCGCTTTGGCAAACCTTGCTGAGCGACCCGGCGCCGGTCGGCTGCGGCGACCGCTTCTTCGCACGTGGCGGCGATTCGCTCGCGGCGATGCAGTTGCAGGCGGCGATCCGTATCCAATGGCGCGTGAATCTGCGGCTCGACGCGTTGTTCGACGATCAACCGCTCGAAGCGCTGGCGTGTTTGATAGACCACAGCGAGACCGAAACGTCGGTGGGTTCGCATGCCATCGCCGTGGTGCAGACCAGCGCCGCGCCGTTCGTCGACCGTGCCGCCTCGTTCGCGCAGCAGCGGTTCTGGGTGCTCGCGCAAACGGAGGACGCCGGCGCGGCATATCACGTCGCCGTGCAATGGGACGTGCAGGGCGCGCTGGAGATCGGCACGCTGCAGCGCTCGCTCGATTGTCTGATCGCGCGTCATGAGGCGTGGCGAACCACGCTGGTCGAGTCCGACGACGGTATCGTCATGCAGCGCATTCATGCACGCTTGCCGGTGCCGGTCGCGCAAATCGATTTGCGCGTTTGCGGCGAGGCCGAACGCACGTCGCGATTGGTGGCGTTGACCGAACAGCAAGTCGGCACGACTTTCGATCTGTCTGAAGGTCCACTCGTGCGGGCCGCGCTCGTCACGCTCACCGACAACACGCAGCGGTTCCTGCTGACCACGCATCATTCGATCAGCGACGGATGGAGTTCACGCTGCGCTTTCGACGAACTGCGATCCGCCTACGCGGCGTTCGCAACGGGAAGCGAGCCGCAATTGCCCGCGTTGCCTGTCCAATATGCCGACTACGCGCAATGGCAACGCGACTGGCTTGCAGCCGGCGAAGGCGAACGGCAACTAGCATACTGGCGCGACGCATTGTGCGATGCACCCGAAGCGCTAGCCTTGCCGCTCGACCGCCCACGCTCGCCGGAACACGACTATCGCGGCGGCCGTGTCGCGCTGCGTTTGCCCGTCGCGCTTTCCGAGGCCGTGCGCGAAACGGCGCGACGCGCGCAGGCATCGCCGTTCACTGTGCTGCTCGCCGCCTTCGACGCCTGGCTTTACCGGTTGACCGGCACGACCGACATAGTCGTGGCCGCGCCGATCGCGCATCGGCAACGCGCGGAGACCGCGCCGTTGGTCGGTCTTTTCCTCAACACGCTTGCACTGCGCGCGCGTGTCGCGCCGGATCGATCATTCGCCGCGCTGCTCGACAGCGTGCGCCGTTCCGCATTCGACGCATTCGCGCATCAGGATGTGCCGTTCGATCAGGTGCTCGACGCCGCCAAGCCGCCGGTGCGGCGCGGCGACGCGTGGCTCACGGTGAAGTTCGCGCAGCAGTTCGATCTGGAACTGTCGGCTGAATTGCCGGGCGCTTCCGTGCGCATGTCGCCGGGTCTGGATCTCGCTGCCCGCTTCGACTACGCACTCGATTTCACCGACGATCCGCGCGGCATCGAACTGGTCGTCGCCTATGCGCTCGACGGTATCGAGGAAGCGACCGCCCGCGCGTGGCTGCACAGCTATGCCGCGCTCGTCGCCGATGCCGTGCGTGATCCGCGGCGCGCGATTGCCGAACTGGATTGCGCCGATGGCGCCGACTATCGCGCCGCGCGGCGTGGCCGTGAATTCCAGCCGGCCGCTGACAACGTGATTGCGTTGTTCGTGCGGCATGCACGTGAAACGCCGGATCGCGTCGCGCTCGCGGATGCCGAGACGCAACTCACGTACGCCGAAGTCGATGCTGCGTCTGACCGTATCGCATCTGCTTTGCGGCAACGTGGGGTCGGCGTGGAGCAGCCGGTGGCCGTCTGTATCGAGCGGTCGGTGCGCTTTGCGGTTGCGCTGATCGGTGTGATGAAGTCCGGTGCTTACGTCGTGCCGCTCGATCCTGCCGCGCCGCATGAGCGTCTGGCTGCTTCCGTCGAGGCATGCGGCGCGCAATGGATTCTCACAGCGGCTAAAACGCAAGCTGAGATGCCAGTGGGCGCAGCGAACGCGCTCGACTTCGATACGCTCACACAAGCTTCTTCGTCAGCAAGTGCGGACGACACGATCGCGCACACGTCACCGCTAGCGAACCAGGCCGCCTACCTGATTTTCACCTCCGGCTCGACCGGCACGCCGAAAGGTGTCGTCATCTCGCATGGCGCACTGGCCGACTACGTCGAAGGCATGCTCGATGAACTCGCATTCGCCGCCGACGCATCCATGGCAATGGTCTCCACCGTCGCCGCCGACCTCGGCCACACGACGCTATTCGGCGCGCTTTGTTCGGGCCGCACGCTGCATCTATTGCCCGCGCAATGCGCATTCGATCCCGATCGATTCGCCCACGAAATGCGCACGCGCCATGTCGGCATTCTGAAGATCGTGCCGAGCCACCTGCATGCGCTGCTCGACGCGCAGCATCCGGCCGACGTGCTGCCCGCGCATGCACTGGTGACGGGCGGCGAAACGCTGCCGTGGTCGCTGGTCGAGCGGATCGCGGCACTGAAGCCGGCCTGCCGCGTAATCAATCACTATGGACCGACCGAAGCGACGGTAGGCGCGTTGACGTGCGACACATCCGCGCCCGCGCAAGCCGCGTTGCGTGCGCTGGGCGCGCGCAACGCACAAGCGGTGCCGCTCGGTCTGCCGCTGCCGAACGCTTACGCTTGCGTGTTCGACGGTCAGAGCGCGAGCGTACCGCCTGGCGCGATCGGCGAGTTGTATCTCGGCGGACCGGGTTTGGCGCGCGGTTATCTGAATCGCGCCGCGGCGACCGCTGAGCGTTTCGTGCCGAATCCGTTCGCGCCGGGCGAGCGTCTTTATCGAACGGGTGATCGCGTGAGGTTGCGCGCCGATCGCCGGCTGGATTTTCTGGGCCGCCTCGACGATCAGGTCAAGATTCGCGGCTACCGCGTCGAGCCTGGCGAAGTCAGTGCGGCACTACGCGCGCTCGACGGCATCGCTCAAGCTGAAACGCTTGCCGTGGAGCATGAGGGGCGTTTGCGTCTGGCATCATTCGTCGCCTTGACGAGTGGTGCCCGTTTCGACGAAGCCGCATTGCGCGCGGCGTTGAGCGCGCGCTTGCCGGACTACATGGTGCCGGCCGTGTTGCAGCATGTCGCCGCGCTGCCGGTGACCGCGAACGGCAAGGTGGATCGTGCGGCGTTGCGGGCCCTGGCGGCTGCGGCGGCGCCTTCGGCGGCCGCGGGCGATGCGCCGCAAAACGCAACGGAAGAAGCGCTCGCCGCAGTGTGGAAGGATGTACTCAAAGCCGAACGCGTGGGCCGTGACGACAACTTCTTCGAGTTGGGCGGCGATTCAATTCTTGTGTTGCAGGTGATCGCCCGTTCGCGCAAGCGCGGTGTGCGCTTCACACCGAAACAACTGTTCGATGCGCCAACGTTAGCGCAAGTCGCACGTGTCGCAACGACAGTCGATATCACCGCGCAGGCTGCGCCGGGTGTGTCGAAGTCACAGGCTGCACCCGCCAAAGGCGAGCTCTCCGCTACGCTCACGCCCGCGCAACTGCGTTTCTTCGCGCTGGATATTCCGCGGCGTGGTCACTGGAATCAATCCATCGAACTCGACACGCAAGCACCGTTCGACTTCGACGCTTTCGCGCGCGCGTTCGAAACGCTGCTGACGCATCATGAAATTTTCCGTCAGCGTTTCACACCTGTGGGCACGCAAGGCGAATGGCGTCTCGAACTCGCCGAGCGCGCATTCGAAACACTGCCGCTTGCCGCGAGTTCCGCATGCGACGAAGCCGACGCGCTAGCCCAATTCGACGCCTTGCAGAGCACGCTCGATCTGACGCATGGTCCGCTCGTCTGCGCGCTGGCCGCGCTGCTGCCAGACGGCACGACTAAGCTCTATCTTGCGATCCACCACATCATTGTGGACGGCGTGACGTGGCGTGTGTTGCTCGACGACCTGGATGCCGCCTATCGCGCCGCTTGCGAGCGTCGCAGTGTGCGTCTCGCGTCGACGGGAACAGGGGCGCAGGAATGGGCGACGCGGCTCGCACGTGCAGCGCTCGACATGACTCACTCGCCGTTTGCCGCCGAACTGCCGTATTGGACCGTGCTCGCCGCGCCCTACGACGATCTGCCGCTCGACCGTCCGCAAGCGAGGGCGACCAACGCCGACGCACAATCCGTGATCCAGACCATCAACGCCGATCTGACGCGCGCCGCATTGACGGAAGCGAATGCCGCATATCGCACGCAGATGATCGAGTTGCTGATCGCGGCCTTGGCGCAGTCGCTCGACATGCCCGTGTGCCGTATCGAACTCGAAGGCCACGGCCGCGAGGCTTTGTTCGACGATGTCGATGTGAGCCGCAGTCCTGGCTGGCTCACGAGTCACTATCCGGTGCAGTTCACGCTTGAAAGCACGCCGGCGGCCACGCTCGGCGCGATCAAGGACACGCTGCGCGCGGTGCCGAACAAAGGTCTCGGTTTCGGCGTGCTGCGCCACTACGGCGGCCCGGCCACGCGCGCGACGCTTGCCGCCGTGCCGCGTCCGCATGTGACCTTCAACTATCTCGGCCAGTTCGACGCGCCGCGCGAAGCGGCGCTCGTGCCGCGTTTCGGCGGCGCGGGCTGCGAACGCGATCCGGCGGGACCGATCGGCAACGCGTTGGCGATTCACGCCTATATCGACGGCGACGCCACGCGCACGCTCAAAATCCATTGGGTCTACGGAGCGACGCAATTCGAGCGCGCTACCGTGGAGGCCATCGCGCAGCGCTTTGAAAGCGCGCTCGCGGCATTGACGGCGGCATGCGCGGCGCGTCTCGCGCAACGCGGCGGTGGCGCGACGCCCGGCGACTATCCGCTCGCACGCGCGGGCGGCTTGACGCAGGCCGCGTTGGAACGCGTGCCGCTCGACTTGCGCAGCGTCGACGATATCTATCCGCTTTCGCCGATGCAGCACGGCATTCTGTTCCACTCGCTGTTCGCGCCCGAGCAATCCACCTATGTGAACCAACTGGTCGCGACCTTGATCGAGCCGGACGTGGTGCGTCTGCGCACTGCATTCGAAGCCGCCGTGCTGCGCCACGACATTCTGCGCACCAGCTTCACGCCGGACGAAGCGACGCCGATGCAGATCGTGCATCGGCAGGCGCGTATGCCGGTGGAGATTCTCGATTGGCGCGAGCGCGGTGCGCACGCGGACGATGCATTCGAAAGCTGGCTCAGCGCCGATCGCGCGCGCGGTTTCGATCTGACGTCGCCGCCGCTGATGCGCGTCGCGCTGATCCGCATGACGGACGACGCCTGGCGTCTCGTCTGGACACGTCACCATTTGCTGCTCGACGGCTGGAGCACGGCGCGTTTCTTCGCCGACGTGCTGCGCGACTATATCGAACCGCCGCGTCCGCAACCGTTCGCGGCGCCCGCGAAAACGCGCTATCGCGACTTCATCGCGTGGCTGGCCGCACGCGACGCCGACAGCGAGCGCGCATTCTGGCTGCAACGTCTCGCATTGCTCGACGAACCGACGCGGGTTGCCGGGCGCGAGTCCGCGAGCGGCGGCGAACCGCAGCATCTCACGCGGCGGGAAACGATCGACGCTGCGACTGCGGCGCGCCTCACCGACACCGCGCGCCGTCTGAAGGTCACCGTCAACACGATGGTGCAAGGCGCGTGGGCACTCGCGCTGCAACGGATGACGCATCACACGGCCGTCGCGTTCGGCGCGACCGTCGCCGGTCGTCCAGATGCGTTGCCGGACGTCGATACCGTGCTGGGGCTTTTCATCAACACGCTGCCGGTGATTACCGCACCGTTGCCGCAACGCCGGGCATCGGCGTGGCTGCACGATTTGCAGCGCGACAACGCCGCGGCCGCGGAGCATGCGCATACGCCGCTCTATGAAATCCAGCAATGGGCGGGACAGGGTGGCGGCGCGCTGTTCGACACACTGGTCGTGTTCGAAAACTATCCCGTGGATGAAGCATGGCAAGGACGCGACGAGCGCGCGCTCAAACTGCGTGAATTGCGCAATATCGAAGCAACCGACTTCGCGCTCACGCTGGTGATCGAAGCGGGCGCGACGCTCACGATCGACTACGGTTACGACGCCGCGCAACTCGACGAAACGCGTGTCGCCGCGTTGCATCGCGCATTTGCCGCGTGCCTCGCGGGCTTGATCGCCAATCCGGATGCACCGCTCGGCACGATTTCGATTTCCACCGCCGACGATCTGGCCGTGCTGGCGCGTTTCAACTCGACCGCGCAAGTGTGGCCGGACACACAGCAGCAGGCGCTGCATCGCCAGTTCGAACAGAAGGCATTGGCGTTACCCGACGCGATGGCGCTTGAATATGTCGACGCGCAAGGGCGCACGCAGCAGATGACCTACGGCGAACTCGATGCGAGCGCCGATCGCGTCGCCGCCTCGCTCGTCGAAGCCGGCGTGCGTGCGGACACGGCGGTGGCGCTGTGCGTCGAGCGTTCGTTCGAGATGGTCGTGGCGCTGATCGGCGTGCTCAAAGCGGGCGCCGCTTATCTACCAGTCGATCCCGACTATCCGGCGGACCGCATCGCCTATCTGCTCGACGACGCGAAACCCGCTGTCGTGCTGACGCAGCCGCATCTGTTGGACTGTGTCATGGCAGCGGTTGGCGACAACGGCGTGAAGATCCTCACCGTCGACGCACTGCGCGGCGCCGACTTCACGCTCAGCGCTCCCGTGTCAGTCGCGCCCGATCAACTTGCCTACCTGATCTACACGTCCGGTTCCACAGGCAAGCCCAAGGGCGCGGGCAATACGCATCGCGCTTTGGCGAACCGCATTGCGTGGATGCAGGACGCGTATCGCCTCGACGCAAACGACGTCGTGTTGCACAAGACGCCGTTCGGTTTCGACGTGTCGGTATGGGAGTTCGTGTGGCCGCTTGCCATCGGCGCGAAGCTCGCCATCGCGGCGCCCGGCGACCATCGCGATCCGGCGCGCCTCGTCGCGGCGATCGAAACACATCGCGTTACGACGCTGCATTTCGTGCCGTCGATGCTCGCGGCCTTCGTCGCTCATCTGGAAGACTTTCACGCGGCGGCGTGCTGCGCGAGCATCGAGCGAATCGTCGCCAGCGGCGAAGCGCTCGCGCCGGAACTGGTGTCGCGCGTCGCCAAACAATTGCCGCACGCGCGGCTCTATAACCTCTATGGCCCGACGGAAGCCGCCATCGACGTTTCGCATTGGACGTGCGAGGCGCGCGATGCGGACGCGGCGTGCGTGCCGATCGGCCACCCGATTGCCAACCTGCAATTGCACGTGCTGGACGCGGCGTTGCAACCGCTGCCGCAAGGCGCGATCGGCGAACTGCACCTGGGCGGCGTGGGACTGGCGCGCGGCTACCTCGGCCGCGCTGCGTTGACGGCGGAGCGCTTCGTGCCCGATCCGTTCTCGCACGGCGCGCGGCTCTATCGAACCGGCGACCTGGCGCGTCGCCGCGCGGATGGCGCGCTCGACTATCTCGGCCGCATGGATACGCAGGTGAAATTGCGCGGCCAGCGGATCGAGCCCGGCGAAATCGAAGCGCTGTTGCGGGCGGCGCCGGGTGTGCACGACGCGGTGGTGATCATGCGTGACGAGCAACTGATCGGCTACGTGGCGTGCGGCGCGGACAACGCACTCGATACGCAGGCGCTGCTCGACGATTTGCGCGCGCAACTGCCGTCGTACATGGTGCCTTCGTATCTGATCGCGATGGATGCGCTGCCGGTCACGCCGAACGGCAAGTGCGACCGTCACGCATTGCCGGCTCCTGTGCGTGGGGTCGCCTCAGAAAGCGCCGTCTGCGTGGCCGCCACGGAGACGGAACGTGAACTCGCCGAGATCTGGAAGCGCGTGCTGCGCGTTGACACGATCGGCCGCGACGATGACTTCTTCGCGCTGGGCGGCCACTCGCTGCTCGCGACGCAAGCCAACGCGCAGGCGAATCTGCACTGGACGTTGATCCTGCCGCTACGCACCCTGTTCGACGAGCGCACGTTGCAGCGCTGCGCCGCCGCGATCGACCGCGCGCTCGCCGAGCGCGACGCGCACGGCACAGGCGATACCGCGAGCGCGATCGATGCGCTCCTCGACGAATTCGAACTGCAATGAGCCAACCCGTCGGCCCGTACCGAGACCATTTAGCATGACCACTGCCAAACCGGATCTGCTGTCCCTCGCGTCACGCTTCGCGCTGTTGCCGGATGCGCAGCGCAAGGCCTTTCTCACGAAGCTCGACGCTGCCGGCATCGACTTTCGCGTGCTGCCGATTCCGCCGCGCGCCGAGCGCACCGCAAGCGTGCCGGCTTCGTTCGCGCAAACGCGTCTGTGGCTGCATGCGCGGATGATCGACGAACCGGCCGCGTATCACATCACCGAACGGCTGCGACTCGACGGCGCGCTCGACGCCAACGCGCTGCGTCTTTCGTGCGACGCGTTGATCGCGCGCCACGAAGCGCTGCGTACGACTTTCGCCGAAAGCGGCGACGGCGTGTTGCAGACAGTGCACGCGCCCTCGCGCTGCCCATGGCACGCGAGCGATGTGAGCGCGTGGCCCGCGGATCAGCGCGAGGCGCGTGCCGCCGACATCGCACGGACCGATGAAGCGAAGTCCTTCGATCTATCGCTCGGCCCGCTGATGCGCGCGCATCTGATCCGTCTCGATGCGAATACGCATTGGCTCGCGTTGACGACACATCACATCGTCTCCGACGGCTGGTCTTCGGATGTGATACTGGCGGAGCTGGCATCGTTCTATCGCTCGTATGCGAAGAGCGAGGCGGTGTCGCTCGCGCCGTTGCCGATCCAGTACGCCGACTTCGCGTTGTGGCAGCGCCGCTGGCTCGACGCGGGCGAACGCGACCGCCAGTTGTCGTTCTGGCGCGAGCGGCTGGATGCGAACCGTGACGTGCTGATGTTGCCGGGCGCCGCGCCGCGTCCGGCGCAGCGCAGCGCGCGTGGCGCGCGGCATCGCTTCGTCCTCGATGTCGCGCTCGTGCAGCAAGTGAAGACGCTGGCCAATGCGCAGCGCGCGACGCCGTTCGCCGTACTGCTGGCGGCATTGGGTGCGTTGCTCGCGCGCTCGTCGGGCGAAACGCAGATTCAGATCGGCGTGCCCGCGGCCAATCGCGAGCGCGGCGAAGTGGCCGGTCTCGTCGGCTTCTTCGTGAACACGCTTACGCTTGCCACGCCGGTTCCCGCGACGCAGCCGTTCGCCGCGTTGGTCGGTGCAACACAGCAAACCCTGATCGACGCCCAATCGCATCAGGACGTGCCGTTCGAACAGGTGGTCGAAGCGCTCGGCGTGGTGCGCAGTGCGAGTCATCATCCGCTGTTTCAGGTGATGGCCGCATATGGCGCGCCGCGCCGTTTGCCGTCGCTCGCGGAAGTGCGCATGACGGAGTTGCCTTCCGGTGCGCCGTTCGCCAAGTTCGATTTGACGCTGAGTTTCGAGGAACGGAACGACGGTTCGATCGATGCGTACTTCATCTACGCGCTCGATCTGTTCGACGCCGATGCCATAGAGCGCCTCGCCGCGCGATTCATCGAGTTGCTGTCGAACGCGACGGCGGCATCGGCCACTGCGATTGGCGACTTGCAATGGCTACCGGAAGCGGAGCGCGTGCAACTCGACGCATGGAATAGCACCGCCATCCCTTCTGAAACAGCATTCAGACCGGTGCATCAGCGCGTGGCCGACCACGCCAGAGCGCGGCCGGATGCACGTGGCGTCGCGGATACGAACCGCTCGCTTACACGCGGCGAAGTGGATGCGCGAGCCGCGCGTTTGGCGCAACGCCTCGTCGCGGCAGGCGTGAGTGCGGAGATGCGGGTCGGCGTTGCGCTGAGCCGCTCGGTGGATCTGCTAGTCGGTCTGATCGCGGCGCTGAAGTCGGGCGGAGCGTTCGTTCCGCTCGACCCGAGCCATCCGCGTGAGCGTCTTGCACAGATTCTCGACGATGCGCAGATCACGCACGTCATCACGGAACGCGGGAGTCTCGCTGCGTTGCCGGCGTCGGACCGTTTGCGATTGTGGCTGATCGATGAGGAACCGCATGCTGACGAGCCCTCGGCAGCGGACGTCGAGTTGCCGCGCGTGTCGCCGCATCAGGCGGCGTATGTGATTTATACGTCCGGCTCGACAGGCAAGCCGAAGGGCGTGGTGGTAGATCACGGTTCGTTCGCTCTGCATTGCGCGGCGATCGCGGAGCGCTACGGCGCGGGCGAACGTGACGTGTTCCTGCTGTTCCAGTCGGTCAATTTTGACGGTGCGCATGAAGGCTGGTTCTCGCAATACATGTCCGGCGCGGCCGTGGCGATTACGGCGGACACTTTGTGGCCGCCCGCGCAAACCTGCCGGATGATGGTGCGCGAAGGCGTGACCATGACCTACGTGCCGCCCGGTTGCGCAACCCAACTCGCCGAATGGGCGCTCGCGCACGGTGCGCCGCCCAGCTTGCGTTCGCTAACGGTGGGCGGTGAAGCCACCTCGCGCGAGGCGTTCTCGCTGATGCGCCGGGCGTTTCCGAATGCGCGCATCGTCAACGGATACGGGCCGACCGAAACCGTCATCACGCCGATGCTGTGGATGTTCTACCCAACCGACCACACCGCGAAGCTCGCGGACAGCGCCTATTTGCCGATCGGCACGCTGGTCGGCGCGCGCTCCGCGCACGTGCTCGATGGACGCTTGAATCCGCTGCCGGTCGGCGTGATCGGCGAGTTGTATCTGGGCGGCGAGGGCGTGGGTGTCGCGCGCGGCTATCTCGATCGGCCGGCGCTCACGGCCGAGCGCTTCGTGCCGGATCCGTTCGGTCCACCGGGCGCACGGCTCTATCGTACGGGCGACCTCGTCAAGCGGCGCGCGGACGGCGTGTTCGACTTTATCGGCCGCGTCGATCATCAAGTGAAACTGCGCGGCTTGCGGATCGAACTCGGTGAGATCGAAGCGCAACTCGCCGCGCACGACGATGTGCGTGAAGCCGTGGCGATCGTGCATGGCAAGGGCGCGCAAGCCGCGCTGGTGGCGTATGTGGAATTGAGCGCCGAGGCGCGTGAGCGCAGCACGCGCGCGGATGCGGCGGAGCTCGACGCGCATCTGCGTCACACGTTGCCGGATTACATGGTGCCTGCGCATATCGTCGTGCTCGACGCGTTGCCGCGCAATGCCAACAGCAAGGTGGACCGCGCGGCATTGCCGGAGCCGCAGCGGGTCGCGCGGGTCTATCAGGCGCCTGCGGCGGGACTCGAAAGCGCGCTTGCGCAGATTTTCCGCGAAGTGCTGGGCGTGGAGCGCGTCGGCCGCGCCGATCATTTCTTCGAACTCGGCGGGCATTCGCTGGCCGCGGTCCGTGTGGCGACGCGCGTGGCCGAGCGGCTCGCGCGTGATGTGCCGGTGCGTACGCTCTTCGAAGCACCGACGCTTGCGCAATACGCGCAACGGGTGCTGGCTTCGGCACGCAGCGAAGCGCTGGCCGATGCGGGCAATGACGCTTCGAGTGGCGCTTCGAATTCACCACCGATAGCGGACGCGAAAGGCATTCTGCCGCTTTCTTCCGCGCAATTGAGCTTGTGGTTCCTGTGGCGCTCGCAACCGGAGAGCGCGGCGTACAACATTCCTGTTGCGCTGCGTTTGCGTGGCGCGCTCGATGTCGATGCGTTGCGCGAAGCGTTTGCTCAAGCGGCCGCGCGACATCCGGCGTTGCGTGTGCGGCTGGTTGAACGCGATGGGCAGTTGCCGGCTCAGCGCGTTGCCGAGCCCGCGCCGTTCGATCTGCGCGTTGTCGATCTATCTGTCGATCGGTCGCTCGCGGCCAGCGAGAGCGCCGCTGCTGAGTTGACCGACGAAGACGCGCTCACGCCATTTCATCTGCTCGACAATGCGCCGCTCTGGCGTGCGCGCCTATTGCGTCTCGCGGAGCGCGATCATGTGTTGTCGCTGGTGGTGCATCACATCGTGTCGGACGGTCAGTCGATCGATCTATGGCTCGACGACGTGCGCGCCACGTATGTCGCGATCGTGCGCGGCGCGTCGCCGAGAGCTTCGGTGTTGGGAACGGCTGAGAATCGAGAGCTGGTCTTGCCGGTCGCCGCGCCGCGAGCGCGCTTGTCGTTCTGGCGCGATGCATTGGCCGACGCGCCGTCGCACGTGCTGCCGTCGCCGTCGTCGGGCCGTGCTGTGTCGCCCACCTGGAGTTGCGGCCGTCTCGCGTTCGAATTCAGCCCCGCGCTCGTGCGCCGCGCCCGCTCGATGGCGCTCGAAGTCCACGCCACCTTGCCCATGCTGCTGCATGCAGCGCTGAACGTGGCCTTCTATCGCGCGACGGGCGCCACCGATCAACCGGTCGGCGTTCTCGCCTCCATGCGCGAACTGACCGGCGAGGCCGCGCGCCGCGCGCTCGGACTCTTCATCAATGCGGTTGTCGTACGCACGCGGCTCGCGAAAACCGACACACCCACGACGCTGCTCGCCGAAGTCCGCGACGCCGCGCTCGCCGCTTATGCGCACGCTGACACGCCGTTCGCCGACGTGGTCGCGGCGTTGCGCGCTCCTCGTACTGAAGCGGCCAATCCTTTGTTCTCAGTGATGTTCAACTACCTGCGCCCGGCGGGAACAGCTGAACGCGACTGGGCCGGTCTTACGCTCGACGATTTCAACGACGTGCGGCACCGCGTGGTGTTCGAACTCGAACTGGATGTGGTCGAGCACGCCGACGGGCGCGTGACTGGCGCCTTCTCGTACGCGAACGAGCTGGTGGACGGCCGCTTCGTCGAGATACTGACCGCCGACTATCTGGACGTGGTGCAGCAGTTCGTCGATGCGCCGCATGAGCAACTGGGCGCTTCAGCCGCGCGCTTTGCACTGGAGTCCGCCAGCGTTGCGGCCGGTACGCAGGCGCGCGCGACCTCTTACGACGAAGCATCGCAACGTGCGCAGGCGCTCGAACGCGTCTGGCGCGATCTCTTCGAAGGCAACACGCCCGCGCATCACGACGACCTGTTCGAAGCGGGCGCGAGTTCGTTCGTTGTGGTTCGCTTCGTCGATGCCGCGCGGGCCGCCGGCCATGCGTTGGAAATCGCCGATGTGTTCGCCGCGCCGACCTTTGCCCAGCTTGGGGCGCGGCTCGTTGCGCAGGGATCGAGCGTCGTCGAGTTACGGGACGATGCATGAGGCCGGCAAGAAAGCCGGCAAAAGCCGCAGTCGATAAAAACCGCATCAATCACGAAAGATTTTTCACCGGCCCGCGCATGCGGCGCGCCGGCTTCCACCGATAAGGACCTGCGACATGCACAGAGACACCGTATTTGATCTGATCGGAATCGGCTTCGGACCGTCGAATCTCGCGCTTGCCGTGCGCCTAGCCGAAGAGGCCGGCGTGCCGGATCTCGCGCATTGTTTCATCGAGCGTCAGCCGGGATTCGGCTGGCATCGCGGCATGCTGCTCGACGATTGCCGGATGCAGATCTCCTTCCTCAAGGATCTTGTGACAATGCGCGATCCGAAAAGCCGCTTCACGTTCATCAATTATCTGTTCGAGCGTGGACGTCTGGCGGATTTCGTCAATCTGAAGAACTTCTATCCGACGCGTGTGGAGTTCCACGATTACCTGAGCTGGGTCGCGGCGTCGTTCGACGATCGCGTGAACTACGGCCAGACCGTGACCGGCATCGAAGCGGTCAGGAGTGCGGCCAACACGAACGACGTCGAAGCGCTGCGGGTTTTCTCGCGCGACAGCGAAGGCCGCGAGTGGCAGCGCGTGACGCGGGCGCTGTCGGTCGGCATCGGCGGCGGTCCGCAGGTGCCGGAAGCCTTTGCCGCGCTCGGTACGCACAACATCGTGCATTCGTCGCAGTACCTGACGTCCATCGACCGCGCGGTCGGACCCGCGGACGGCGCGCGAAAACGCGTGGCGGTGATCGGCGCGGGACAGAGCGCGGCCGAGGTGTTCGTCGACCTGACGCGCCGCTTTCCGCACGTCGATGCGAGCCTCATCATCCGCTCGAGCGCGCTAAAACCCGCCGACGACAGCCCGTTCGTCAACGAGATTTTCAGCCCGGCCTTTACCGATATCGTCTACGCGCAGCCACGCGACGGCCGCCGTTCGCTGATCGAGCGCTTTCGCGATACCAACTACGCGGTGGTCGACCGTCCGCTGATCGAGCAGATCTACGAAATGCTTTATCTGCAGAACGTGTCCGCCGATCCGCGGCACCGGCTGCTCGCGAACACCGGCATCGAAACGGCGGTGCGCACGGCGGGCGGCCAGATCGAACTCACATTGCGTGATCGTCTGAGCGGCCACGCGCGCGCCGAGCAGTTCGACGCGCTGGTGCTCGCGACGGGCTATCGGCGCGACACGCATTTCGAGCTGCTGGATGGCCTCGCGCCGCATCTCGGCGATGCGCTTGCGCAAGGCAACGTCGAACGCGATTATCGGCTCGCCACGCCGGCGAGTTTCAAACCGCGCGTTTATCTGCAGGGCTGCTGTGAAGACAGTCACGGGCTGTCCGACACGCTACTGTCGGTGCTCGCGCTGCGCTCCGACGAAATCGCCGCATCGCTTGCACACCACGCGTCGCAAGACCGGTCGGACGGCCGGACACAACAAGCACAAGAAAACGCGACGAACGTGGGCCGCATGGCCTTCGCGCTTTAATAAAAGACGGCCGCTTCAGCCGTAGAAAAACCCGGTCCTGGCGTGCCACGACTGACACATAGGAAACCACTATGCCGAAGAAAAAACTCGTTTATATCTGGTCGCTGAGAAACGCAGCCGCCGACAAGGCAGGGCAAGACGTCGCGTACAAGAGCGGCACGCGCTACATGAAGTCGGTGCTGGAGTCCCTCGTCGAGGCGCTCAACGACACCGAACTAGGCGATCAGTACTCGCTCGAAAAAGTCATTTACGACGATGACGCCGGGTCCAGCGTGGATCGCGAGAAACTGAAGGAATACGGCTTCGCTTACGAACCGGGCAGGCGCTGGTTCTATCCGCCGAATCTGCGTGTGCAGGGCAAGCCGGTCAACGATCTGCTGCTCGCCATTCCATCGACGTACCGGCGTGAGCCGCTCGATGCGCCGGGACGACCGGCAGGCAAGAGCGCTTTCGAAAAGCATCTGCTCGATACGCTGGTGGAGTTGAAGGCCGATATCGTCGTGCTCGACGGGTTGTTAATCATTCTCGACGAACTGGTTCGGCCGGGCGCGCCGTTCCATCGCAAGATCGTAAACATTCATCCGGGCGTGACGCGCGCCGAATCGCCGTACGAGCGGCGCGGCGCCTATGCGACGCTCGATGCGCTCTACGGCGCGCGCGGCCAGAAGGTGGTCAACTGGAAGACGATGGAGACCGTGGCGGTCGAACCGCTCTATCTGACCGGCGCATCGTTTCACTATGTCGACAACGGTATCGATTCGGGCGAGGTGATTCACGACGTGCTGAATACCGAAATCGATAAGGACGATACGATCCTCGAACTGCGCTGGAACAATTTCAACCGCAGTCTTTTCCCGGCTTTGAATGAAGGGCTGGCGATGATGGCGGGCCAGAAGGTGCAAGTGGAGGCATGAGCGGTGAGGCGGCGTGTAAGCGTCGCTCCAAACTTATTTGCTTACGCATGGCGCAGTCGACGAAGCGCTAACTAACACGCGTCGCATCGGGCTGGTTGTGGCTGCTGCTTCGCCGGCACGGGCTTCTCGCTTTTTAGTCTTCTCGACGCGCTGCCCGAAATCACGAAACTGAGCGCGGCAAGCACCCACACGCCGACTCCGCCGTAGACCATCACCCAGCCGAAGCCCTGCATCAACGCGGCATGCACGACGCTGCCCGACGGGTCGATTTGCGCCAACGCGGGCATCCCCGTTCTGACCGCTTCGACATCGCCCGCCGCAATCTTCTCCGCGAGTCTGCCGAGCGGCGCGGTGTCGAGCGTCGTCGGCAATCGCGTCTTCAGGTTAAAGAGAATCCCGCCGACCAGGATCGCACCCATCAACGCGATGTTGATTGCGAGCGTAATCATTCGCGCACTCATATCGATGCCCGACGCCATGCCGGCGCGTTCCGCGGGAACCGCCGCGGTCGTCGTATTGGTGACGGGCGTATTGGTGAGAGCGAGGCCCGCGCCCGCGATCATGCAACCCGGCAACAGGGTCCAAGCGTCGGCATGCGCGGCGCCGCTGCCGTAACGCATCAGCATGAAGCCGAGGCCGATCGTAAACAGTCCGACAGGTATGGCGATGCCCGAGCCGTAACGCAGTGCGAGACGTTCGCCAAGCGGCGGAAACAGCAGCGTCGGCAGCGTATAGGCGAGCAACGCGAGTCCTGCGCTCACGCTGTCATAGCCGAGGCCGATCTGGAAGTAGATCGGCAGATAGATCATGAACGGCCAGAAGCTGAAATTCATGCCCGCCGAGCCCATCAGTGCGCCGGAAAACTGCGGAATCCTGAATACGGAAAAGTCGAACATGGGCCGCGCATTGAGTTTCTCGGCAAACAGAAACGCCACGAAAGCGACCAGCGTCGCCGCGATGATGAAGAGCGCACGCGGATTGCTGAGGCCAAGCGCCGGAACCTGCGTGATGAAATACACCAGCCCGAACACCGCCAGCGACAACGTGACGATGCCGGCAACGTCGAGCGTATGCGCATGCGGGTCACGCGATTCCTGCACGCCGCTGAAAACGAGCGTCAAGGTCACGACAGCGAGTAGCGCGTGCACCCAGAAGACCCATTGCCAACTCGACAACGCCACGATGGCCCCGCCGATGATCGGCCCAAAGCCGAGTCCGATACCGAAGATGATGCCCCACGCGCTGAATGCGCGAGCGCGTTCGGGGCCTTCGTTGAACTGATGCGATAGCACGGCCACCTGGCAGATCAGCATGGCGCCGCCGCTCGCGCCTTGCAGCAGGCGCGCGACGATCAGCGTCGGCACGCTCTGCGCGAGTCCGCAGATCAACGAGGTGATGCCGAACAACGCGATGCCGATCACGAAGATGCGTCGGCGGCCGAAGCGGTCCGCCAGCGTGCCGGTCGCCATCAGTACGGTGGTCACCGCGAGCGTGTAGGCGTTCATGATCCACTGCATGTCTTTGAAGTCGCCGTGCAGCACGCGTTCGAGCGTCGGCAGGATCACCGGCACGCTGGAGATTTCGAGGCCGAACATCAGCGACGCAAGGCATACCGCGCCCAACGCCAAAGTGTTTTTGCGGAGCGAGAGGAAAGCGACGCGTTGCGGGGTCTCGTCGCTCGCAACGCTTCGTGCACGATGTGCTTCGCGCGAGATCGGTTGACGTCGAACTGCTACGTTCGCGCTGGGCCGTTCTGCACGCCGTGGCGGCGCGATCGGGTCTTGTGACATGGATATTCACCTCGTTAGTCGATGGGCTCGCCCACCATGGACTGTGTAATATAGGGGGAATTCAGGTCCCGATTGACGCATAAAAATCCCGGAAATGCGTCTCCATGGGAACCAATAGGACGAACAGATGAGCGACATCCTCGACGGTGTGACGACGTTCGTGCGCGTGGTGGAAACGGGCAGTTTTGCGCTTGCGGCGGAGCGGATGAACCTGACGCGCTCGGCGGTCGGCAAAGTGATCGTGCGGCTGGAGAAGCGCCTCGGCGTGCGCCTGCTCAATCGCACGACGCGCAGCCAGAGCCTCACCGAAGACGGCCAGGCTTACTACGACCGCTGCGTGCGCGCGCTGGCCGAACTCGAAGCCGCCGAAGCCGATCTCGACTCCGGCCGACGCGAGCCGCAAGGCCGCTTGCGCGTGAGCGTGCCGCAGGCTTTCGGTCACTACTGCGTGGCGCCCGTGCTGCTCGGGCTTGCGCGCAAGCATCCACAATTGAAGATCGACATTTCGATTACCGACCGCTTCGTCGACGTGATCGAAGAGGGTTTCGATCTCGTGGTGCGGGTGGGCCCGCTCGCCGACAGCGTGAGCCTCGCCGCGCGCAAGCTCGGTATGCAGCACGCGAGTATCGGCGCCGCGCCGGCTTATCTCGCGCGTCATGGCACGCCGCGCAACGTGGAGGAATTACGCGGCCATGCGGTGATCGCCTACTTGCGAGCAGGATCGGCGCAGCCTTGGGACGTGGTCGATGTGAACGGGCAAATCCGCCGCGCGCAGGTTCAGCCGCAACTCGGTTTCGACGACATGAAGGGGATTGTCGATGCCGCTCTCGCCGGTTTCGGCCTCGCATGGCTGCCGAGTTGGCTATTGGCCCGTTATGAGAAAACAGGCGAGCTGGTGACGGTGATGGAGAATTGTTTCCGGCCTGCTCAGGAGATTCACCTGGTGTGGCCCAAGAGCCGCTATCTGCCGCTGAAAACGCGCTGTGCGATCGATGCGCTGGTTGCGGAGATTCCCGCCATGATCGGGGCGCCCGCCAGGGGCGCCCCTCGTTCACGCGATGCTTAGAACTGCAGCGTTGCGCTGGCTACGGCAGTGCGCGTCGGCGACGGCGCCACGTAGTAGCCCCACGCCGTCGTCCAGTAACGGCGGTTGAACAGGTTGTTGATGCCCGCGCGGAACGTCACGTCCTTGCCGGCGATCTTCGTCTCATAGCGGCCGCTCAGATCGAACGTGGTGTATGCCGGCACGAACTGAGTGTTCTGCGCATCGACGGCCTGGTTGCCGACGTACTTGCCACCGAACGCCAGCGTCAGCGGACGCAGATACGACGGGTTGTATTCGATGCGGCCCGTCACGGTGAAGCGCGGCGCGCCGTAGATGCGCTTGCCTTCCACGGTCGGGTCGTTCACGTCCATGGCCTTCGTATCGAGCCACATCACGCCGCCCAGCACGCGCCATTCGCTCGTGACCGCAAGCCAGCCGCTCGCGTCGAGGCCTTGATAGCGTTTGGTGCCGTCCTGCACGAAGATATTGTCGACGTTCGTGTAGTTGTAACCCTGATCGACGCGGAACAGCGCGAGGTTGGCGCCCCACTTGGCGTGATCGGTCTTGAAGCCGACTTCGTACTGCTTGCTGCGCAGCGGGCCGAAGGTGTCCGGGTAGTTGAGGTTGGTGTTCGACGCCGCGCCGCCCTGTTCCAGCGACTCCACGTAGCTCGCATACAGCGTGGAGTACGGATCGGTCTTGAACATCAGCGCGAAGGTCGGCGTGACCGGGTCCGCCTGGTATTGCGACGACACCGCGCCGCTCGGGTCGTACACGTGCTGCTGATATTGCGTGTAGCGCACGCCGACCAGCGCCGACAGACGCGACGTGAGTTGCACGGTATCGCTCGCGTACACGGCGGCTTGCGTGGTGCGCTGCTGACGGTACAGGTTCGAGCCGATGCTGACTTCGTCGTTGGTCAGCAACGTGCTGGCGTACAGATTGCCGTTGCCGAGGAAGTAGCCGTCGTTCCAACCCGTGCTGTTGCTGTACTCACTGGTTTGCGTCAGGAAGCCCGCGCCCACCACCACGTCATGCTTGATGCTGCCCGTGTTGAAATGGCCTTGCACCATGCCGTCGACGTTCTGATAGAAGTAGCGCGTCATGGCCGCGTAGAGCGTGTTCGAGTAGTTGCCTGCAGGGTCGGTGACGAACAGCAAGCTATCCGAATTCGTGCGGTTCTCCTTGGCGAAGCGATACTTGATGCTCGCATGCCAGTTTTCGGAGATGCGGTAATCCAGGCCCGTGCCGAACGAGGCCATTTCGGTCTCATAGTAGTTCTGCGGTTGCGTGAGCGCGTGGGTGACTTTGCTCGCGTCGGGAATGCCGCCGGCGTCGGCGCCGAACATCAGGCCGAACAGCGTGCCGTTGGTTCTGCGCTTCTGGTAGAACGCGTCGGCGCTCCACGTCAGATCGGGCGTGATGCGGAAGTCGAATGCGAGCGACGCGACCTGGCGGCGCACGTGGCCGTGGTCTTCGGCGGTGTTGCCGTTTTCGTTGGCGAGGTTCAGGCGATAGCCGAAACGGTCGTCATTGCCGAAGCGGCCGCCCAGATCCACCGCCTCGCTGAACACGCCGGCCGACTTGTAGCCGACCGAGACGCTGCGGTACGGCGTGTCGGTGGGGCGCTTCAACACGTAGTTCACGATGCCGCCCGGCGAGCCGAAGCCGTACATGAAGCCCGACAGGCCCTTGAGCAATTCGACCTGCTCGAACGGTTCGAGCGAGAGGTCGGTATCCCACGAAGGGAAACTCTGGCCGTCCACCTTGACGCTGTTCAGCGTGTCGATCGGCATGCCGCGCACGGTGAACATGGAGTTTTCGCTGATTGCGTTCTCGCTGGTCACCGAGACCGCCGGATCGTACTTGTACAGATCATTGGCGGTCGTCGCGAACAGGTCCTGCGCTTCGTCGCTCGTCACGACGTGGGTCGAGAACGGCGTGTCCACCTGCTTGCGCGAACCCAGCGCGCCCGCGCTGACCGTGTCGGCCTGCGCCACGGTACTGTCTTTCGACGCCGAGACGCTCACGGCCGGCAGCGTCGCGCCGGCGTCGCTGGCCGCGACCTGCGCCCAGCCCGAAGTCGATAGCGTGGAAAGCGTCAAACCGACGCTGGCCAGAAGCCCCGCGCTCAGCAGCGAGGGAGTGCGGCGTTGGCCGCGCACAAACGCCGGTTTGCCGGCGACAAAGAATATCTGCATGTTGTTCGAATTGGACAGAGTGACGCCTGTCACGCACCTGGAAAAGTGCGAAACGGCCTCAGCGACAGCGAGTGGTTGGAGTAATCGAAATGTAAGAACACAAGTGCGTTTAAATGGTAATGCAGCTGATTCGCATTAACAATATATTTGTTGCGAGTTCTGAGTCATCTATAAGACATCTGTCATAAGACGATGCTAAATCGGCCCAAAGCCTTGTCTGGCGGGGCTCGACCCTCTTGGTGGCGTTTCCGGGATATGTTTGTTTAGCAGCGAGTAGAGGAAAACACGCATATACTCACGGCTTGGCCGTAGAAAGTAGTGCCGTGCGTCGCGCCGCAATGTTGTTTTGCCGCAACGTGCTGGTCGGCACCGCCGAACGCTCTGTCTAACACTTCACCTAGCAAAGCACCGAACATGTCCACACCGCCGAAGATCATCTACACCCTGACCGACGAAGCGCCTGCTCTGGCGACTTACTCGCTGCTGCCGATCGTGAAGGCGTTCACGCGCTCGTCCGACGTGATCGTCGAAACGCGCGATATTTCGCTTGCCGGCCGGATCATCGCTGCATTCCCCGATTACCTGAGCGCGGAACAGAAGGGTCCCGACGATCTGGCGGAACTGGGTGGACTCAGCACGCGTCCGGAAGCGAACGTCATCAAGCTGCCGAACATCAGCGCGTCGGTGCCGCAACTGAAGGCCGCGATCAGCGAACTGCGCGATCAGGGTTACAAGCTCCCGGCGTATCCGGACGTCGCGAATACCGACGCCGAAAAAGACGTCAAGGCGCGCTACGACAAGATCAAGGGCAGCGCCGTCAACCCGGTGCTGCGCGAAGGCAATTCGGACCGCCGCGCGCCGCTGTCGGTCAAGAACTACGCACGCAAGCATCCGCACAAGATGGGCGCATGGAGCGCGGACTCGAAGTCGCACGTCGCGCACATGAGCGGCGGCGATTTCTACGGCAGCGAAAAGTCGGCGCTGATCGGCGCAGCCGGTTCGGTGAAGATCGAACTGACGGCAGCGGACGGCTCGAAGACGGTGCTGAAGGAAAAGACGGCCGTGCAAGCGGGCGAGATCATCGACGCTTCGGTGCTGTCGAAGAACGCGCTGCGCAGCTTCATCGAAGCGGAAATCGCGGACGCGAAGGCGAAGGGCGTGCTGTTCTCGGTGCACCTGAAGGCCACCATGATGAAGGTGTCGGATCCGATCATCTTCGGTCACGTGGTGTCGGTGTTCTACAAAGACGTGCTGAGCAAGCACGCCGACGCGCTGGCGCAAGCCGGCTTCAACCCGAACAACGGTATCGGCGATCTGTACGCGCGCCTGAAAGACCTGCCGGCTGAAACGGTTGCCGCGATCGAAGCCGACATCAAGGCGCAATACGAACAGCGTCCGCAACTGGCCATGGTCAATTCGGACAAGGGCATCACCAGCCTGCACGTGCCGAGCGACGTGATCGTCGACGCGTCCATGCCGGCCATGATCCGCGAGTCGGGCAAGATGTGGGGTGCGGACGGCGCGCTGCACGACGCCAAGGCCGTGATTCCGGACCGCTGCTACGCCGACGTGTATCAGGCGGTGATCGAAGACTGCAAGAAGCACGGCGCCTTCGATCCGGTCACGATGGGCACGGTGCCCAACGTCGGCCTGATGGCGCAAGCGGCTGAAGAATACGGCTCACACGACAAAACCTTCCAGATCCCGGCAAACGGCGTGGTTCGCGTGACGGACGCGGCCGGTACGGTGCTGATCGAACACCAGGTGGAAGCAGGCGACATCTGGCGCATGTGCCAGACCAAGGACGCGCCGGTTCAGGACTGGGTCAAGCTCGCGGTCAACCGCGCCCGCGCCACCAACACGCCGGCCGTGTTCTGGCTGGACGCGGCTCGCGCGCACGACGCTCAGATCATCAAGAAGGTCGAGCAATACCTGAAGAACCACGACACCACCGGTCTGGACATTCGCGTCATGACGCCGGTCGAGGCGACCAGGTTCTCGATCGAACGCATCCGCGCCGGCAAGGACACGATTTCGGTCACCGGCAACGTGCTGCGCGACTACCTGACCGACCTGTTCCCGATCATGGAACTGGGCACGAGCGCGAAGATGCTGTCCATCGTCCCGCTGATGGCCGGTGGCGGCATGTTCGAAACCGGCGCGGGCGGTTCGGCGCCGAAGCACGTTCAGCAACTGGTTGAAGAAGGTTTCCTGCGTTGGGACTCGCTGGGTGAATTCCTGGCGTTGGCCGCGTCGCTCGAACATCTGAGCAGCGCGTATCACAACCCCAAGGCGCAGGTGCTGGCCAAGACGCTGGATCAGGCAACCGGCAAGTTCCTCGACAACGACAAGTCGCCGGCGCGCAAGGTTGGCGGTATCGACAATCGTGGCAGCCACTTCTACCTCGCGCTGTACTGGGCGGAAGCACTGGCCGCGCAAACCGAAGACGCGGCGCTGCAGGCGCAGTTCGCCGGCGTGGCGAAGGCATTGGCTGAGAACGAGGCGAAGATCGTCGAAGAACTGGCTGCGGCACAAGGCAAGCCGGTGGATATCGGCGGTTACTATCGTCCGAATGTCGAACTGACGAGCAAGGCCATGCGTCCGAGCGCCACGCTCAACAAGATCGTGGATGCGATTGCTTAAGGCACTGAGGCCGTAGGCTGCACAGAAACAAGCGGTAAACATGACGATGGCGCTTTCGAGCGCCATCGTCGTTTCTACGCCGACGTGGACAATGGCCATGCCGGCCATCACACGTGAACGATTTCCCAATCGCTGAGTTTCTCGGGAATCTCGAGCGTCGACGTGTCGTCGGCTTCGGAGAGATGCGGGCAGATCAAGCCGCGCGCGAGGTCGTCCGCTGCCTGTTGCGGGCTGGCAAATTCACCGAGCGTTTCATTGCCGTAGGTCGCCTCCCAACCGTCCTGGCCCGGCAAAATATAGAAAGCACCCTGATTCGAACCGAAGCGAAAGCCTTTCATTTTTAGTCTCCCAAGTACCATTTAAAAACCGCGGTGCCGTGGCGGCTTCGTTCCAGAGGTTGGGATTCTTCAGACATTGTTTCGTCTCTTCCCACTCCGCCCGACTACTGAAGCGCCGGCTCTTGTAAAAGAGTCTACGTCAGCACGCAGCGGCGCAAGTGGCTGTTAGACACTTCGTTCCATCAAAAATTATTGTTTATAAATAATGGTTTATCGCTTCGGTTTCACGATATGCAACGTGGGGCGACATTGCGAAATGCCGAATTTGTGCCACGCACCACGATTTTTTACGAAGCGCGTGATCGTTCCGTATCGTGAAATATTGAGGGTTTGGAGCGACGCTTACGTCGAAGCGCCGAAGCCAGGAGACGCGGCGAGCGCCGCCATCCTGTTCAACGTGCAATCCGGCGCAGGAAATCCAGCACCACGCGATTGAATTGCGCGGGCCTTTGCAGCGGCGCGAAATGGCTCACGCCGGGCAGCAGGATCAACTCCGCGCCCGGAATGCTGCGCGCGAGATAGTCGGCGTGTTCCGGCCTGATGAACTCGTCGTGCTCGCTCTGCACGATCGCGACCGGCACGCGAATCTTTGCCAGATCGTCGGCGGAATAGTTGGGCTCGGTTTTCATCATCGCGCTGACCGCGCCTACAAACGCTTCGAACTCGCGCGGTGTCGCCGATAGCTGCGCGTAGTCTTGGGCATGGCGGTTGAAGCAGCGCTCGATCGCGGGCGTGGGTACAAATGGCTTGGTGCCGCTCGGGTCCATATTGCAGCCGAAGAAGAACACGCCCGCTACGCGCTCAGGGGCGGTGGCACCCACCACCATCGCGATGCAGGCGCCGTCGCTCCAGCCCACCAGCGCGGCGCGTTCAAGTTGCAGCGTGTCCATGACGGCCAGCACGTCGGACGCCATCAGTTCGTAGCGGTAGGGCCGCGCGTCGCGGGTGCTGCGGCCGTGGCCGCGGCTGTCGACGACCACCACGCGATGCCCCGCGTCGAGCAGCGCCGGAACCTGATAGCCCCAATTGCCGCTGTGTCCGAGACCGCCGTGAAGCAGGATCACCGGCGCGCCGACGCCATACGATGCGTACCAGATTCGCGCGCCTTCGTGCTCGACGTAGCCTTCGTCGCTCGGGACCGGCAGCGGCGCCGCGCCGTGGGCTTCGAAGCGTTCGAGGTCGTCGTCGTGAGGGTGGGTGGAGGGGTCCATTGCCGTTGTCTCCGCTGTGTCGACCGGAGTTGGCGCTTTTGGAGCGCTACTCCGGTTCTTGCAACATGCTGCGTTGTGATTCGCTAGGTTGCCAGCGTTGCTACCAGAAGATCAACAGACCTACGCGTTTTTGCATTCGGGCGGTGTGGGCCCGCCTTCTGCGATCTCATGCCGTGCAATTGCCACGCCATGACGGATCGAGCGTCATTCACAGGCGGGAAGACCGGCGCTCAACTTGACACGTAAGCGACGTACGGCCCCGTGCCACCACCTGTCGATGCGCGGCCGGAAATGCCGTAATACACATGACGGCCATAAAAGAACGGCAGACCGAAGTCGAACTGCCGGGTCATGTAGATCCCGAGATTATTGAACGCGTTATTCCCCGATGAAGTCAGCGTCGCGGCGTTCGCGATATTGAAGCCGAGCGTCACGGTCGCCGGATTGGTCCCTGCCAGCGTCGAAGTACGACCCACGGTCGCAGCCGGGATGTAGTACCCGGACGACGTGTCGCGAGCGATCGTCGTGTCCGGAAAGAACATCACCGTCGAGCCCGAATCGAAGAACGTCTGCGTGAACGTGGTGCCGCCATAAGAGGACGTGAAGTCGCCATTCAGATCCGTTCGGAGAATCGGCGCGCCCGTGCCGTTCAGCACGTTATTGGCCTGCGTATCGATGCCGAACACGAGCGTGCCTTGAGCGGTCGCGCTGCCGCTATCCAACACCTGCGCCATTTCCAGAATCACACCGTTGTTATCTTGCGCGAACCGTGCGACCGGGTTGCTGATCTGCTTGGAGACCGGCACCGAGACCGCGTTGCCGGCATTGGTGTAATAGAACTGCGAGAGCACCGTCAGCGCACATTGTGAACCGCAGTCCACCGGGCTGACGCCAATGCCGAGAATGCCGTTCGCGCCGAGATCGGACGCGGCGGCGAGCGGCCGGCCGACCTGGCATTCGCTCGGTGCGGCAATGGTCAACGCCGAATCGCCGATCACCTGGATCGGCACCGAAGCGGCAACTTCGCTCGACAGCCCGATGTCCGCGAGGTGCACCGAACCCCATGCATAACCGCTGCCGAACAATGCGCATTCAGCAAGCGGCAGGCCGCTCGACTGATCCGTTTCGGCGGTGAGCGCGTTGAAGGTGGAGGTCGGGATTGCGGAGCGCACCACACGCAGCCCGAACGAAGCCGTATCGACGATCACATTGGGAATCGTCGTGCAACTCGTGCTCGCGTTGGAGCCGGGGGCGCAGAGCTTGACGCTGACCATCGGCTGGTTGTGAATGCCCGTTCCGCTTACCGTCACCGACATCGTGTTGCCGGGACCGACGGGTGTGGGCACGGCAGACGCATCGACGGCGAGCGCGTTGGAGCTCGAGTCGCCGGTCGAAGGGTTGGACGTCGTGCCGCCGGGCCCCGTCGGCGCACTGGCGGCAGCCGGTGCATTAGCCGTCGAGTTGCTGCTGGAGCCGCCGCCACCCCCGCCGCAGCCGGCAAGACCTAACGCCAATCCGAGCCCGAGCGCCGCGGCAATAATCCTTGCGATTTTGCGCACTATTGTTCTCTCTCTAATGATTTTAATGAGTTATTTGATATCGTCAGCGCTCACGCCTTGCGGCAGCGCTTGCGGTAAATAGGCGCGTCCCACGAAAGCGCCCATATGGCCGCCGGTCTCGACGACCAGCGCCGACTGATGCACGGCGGCGGGTCCGTAGCCGCCGCCTTGCGTGGCGTGGGCGTCGGTGAGCGCCTGGACATACGACGGGAAGTAAGCGGCGAGCAGCGTCTTGAGCGGCGGCATGGTCGGGCCTTCCCAACTCAAGGCAAACACCGTATTGCCCGCGCTGATGTACTCGCTTACGACGGTGCCCGAGGGCAGCGTGGTCTGGCTCACGGTGTAAGCCGCCGAGGCCGCATTGCCACTGGCGGCGAAGCGCGCCACTGCCGCGCTATTCTGGCCGGCCGCCCCTGCGCTCGTGCTGCTGGCCGTGACCGGATAGGTCGGTGCGCCGCCCAGTGCCGCATACGCCGGAGCGGTCAGCGCTGTCAGAGCGAACGAAGCCGCGGCCGCCGCGAGTATTCGAAATTGACTCATTATCGGTTTTCGTTTTCAAAGTTTTTGGAGTTTTGGAAACACGCGCGAGCGGTCTTTAATCCCCCGAACTCGCGCGAAGCCGATATTAGCGCGGGAGTGTTAAATTAAATCAGACGATTAACGGCGATAATGCGGCTCTGTTTGAAAATGAAAGCTAACGCGCATTCGGCTGCTGTTCATTTCTCGCCGAGCTTCTCGATCAGCATCGAAACGAAGGTCTCCGTGACGGGCGGCAATGTCCGGCCGCGCTTTTTGATGAGCGCGATAGGGCGAGTGAATGCGGGGTCGTCGACCGCGCGCACGATCAACTCGGGCTCCGCCCTGACTTCGCGGGCCGACTCCGGCAGGATCGTTACGCCGAGGCCGGCGCGCACCATCGCCACCGCGCTCATCATGTAGGTCGGCTCGCACGCGATCTCCGGCGTGCAGCGGGCGTTCGCGAAAGCGCTATCGACCACCGCCCGCACACTCGTGCCTTGCGCGGTCAACACGAGCGGCGCGGCGGCGAGATCGGCCAACGTGATGCGCCGCCGCCGGGCAAGCGCATGCCGTTTCGGGAACACCGCAACCAGCCGGTCGATGCCCGCATGCAGCACCTCGAAAGCGGCATCGTCGAGCTGGCCGCCGGTCAGCCCGATGTCGACCTCTTCATTGCGCACCAACGTGTTGACCATGCTGGCGACCACGTCGCGCACATGAAAGCTCACGCGCGGCACGGCCTTCTTGATGTCCTGCACGAGTTCGGGCAGGACGCTGGCCGCGAACGTCGGCAAACAGGCGATCCGTACCGTGCCGCTTGCGCCAACGCCCAGCGCGCGCGCGTCGATCAACACATGCTCCATGTCATGCAGCGACTTCTGTAGCAGCGGCAGCAGTTCACGGCCGGTCGGTGTGAGCGCGACATTGCGGCTATTGCGGTCGAACAGGCGCATGCCGACCGTTTCTTCGAGCCGGCGAATCTGTACCGTCAGCGCCGGTTGCGACAGATGCAGCCGCGTCGCCGCGCGCGTGAAGCTGCCCGTTTGCGCGACGGCGATAAACGCGCGGATGTCCCGAAGATTCAGATCCATGATGGTTTGTAATTGCTGCGATCAAATCATTTCAATTGATTTATAGCCGCTTCGAACTTACGCTGGATCGCAGTAAAAAACAATCTTTGGAGACAAGCATATGCTGCCATTACTGGGGCTCGCAACCATCGTCGTGCTGCTCGGCGCGATTCTGTCGAAACGCATGTCGCCGCTGGTGGCGCTCATCATCGTGCCGATTGCGGCGTCGCTTATCGGCGGCTTCGGGTTTCAGACCAGCAAGTTCGTGATCGACGGGCTCAAGAATCTCGCGCCGGTCGTCGGCATGTTCGTGTTCGCGATTCTGTACTTCGGCACCATCACTGACGCGGGCACGCTCGATCCGATCATCGACCGCATTCTGCGCGCCGTCGGCACGCGGCCCACGCGTATCGTGATGGGCACTACGCTGCTCGCGCTGCTGATCCATCTGGACGGCTCCGGCGCCGTCTGCTTTCTGGTCACGATTCCCGCCATGCTGCCGCTCTACGATCGCCTGAAGATGGACCGGCGCGTGCTGGCCGCAGCGGTTTCAATGGCGGCCGGCATCAACTTTCTGCCGTGGACAGGGCCGATGATTCGCGCTTCCGCCTCGCTGCATCTGCCGATCTCGGCGCTGTTCAATCCGCTGATTCCCGTGCAGGCGATCGGCCTCGTGTTCGTGTTCGGCATGGCGTTCTGGCTCGGCCGGCGAGAGGAAAAGCGGCTCGGTCTGACGGCCGCGAGCGGGTCGGTGCCCATGCCCAAACGGGAACTGACGTCCGAAGAACAGGCGCTGCGCCGGCCGAAGCTTTTCTGGTTCAACATCGTGCTGACGCTGGTCGTGCTCGGCACGATGGTCGTGATGGGCGAGAAGATTCCGCCGGCGATCATGTTCATGGTCGGCCTGTGCGTCGCGCTAATGGTCAACTATCCCAACGTGGACATGCAGCGCAAACGGATCGACGCGCATGCCCGCGCGGCCTTGATGATGGCGGGCATTCTGCTGGCGGCCGGCGTGTTCACCGGCGTGATGCAAGGCAGCGGCATGCTGAAGGCGATGGCGCAGGCGGCGGTCGGTTTCGTGCCGCCCGCGATGGCCGGTCATATTCCCGTCGCGCTCGGCTTGCTGTCGATGCCGCTCAGCATGTTGTTCGACCCTGATTCGTTCTACTTCGGCGTGCTGCCTGTGATCGCGGAAGTGGCCGGGCAGCTCGGCGTGCCCGCGGTGCACGTCGGCCAGGCCGCCTTGCTCGGCCAGATGACCACCGGCTTTCCGGTTAGCCCGCTGACACCGGCCACGTTTCTCGTGGTCGGCCTGTGCGGCATCGATCTCGCCGACCATCAGAAATTCACGTTCCCCCTGCTGTTCGGCGCGTCGATCGTCATGACGATTGCCTGCGTCGTGCTGGGGATATTCCCACTGTGAGCATCACTGAACGAATGGATGTGACCAGCATGACAGCCACTCAATTTCAACGGGCCGTACGTATCGGCGCGGGCGCGGGTTATTCCGGCGATCGCATCGAACCGGCGGTCGAACTGGCGGAATACGGCGCGCTCGATTACCTCGTCTTCGAGTGCCTCGCGGAGCGGACGATCGCGATCGCGCAACAGGCGCGCAGCAAACACCCCGAACTCGGCTACGACCCGTTGCTCGAAACGCGCATGAAGGCGGTGTTGCCGGCCGCGTTGCGCAATGGCGTGCGGATCATTTCGAACATGGGTGCCGCGAACCCGCTCGCGGCGGCGCGCAAGACCGCGGAAATCGCGCGCTCGCTCGGTCTCGGCGACGTGAAGATTGCCGCCGTCACCGGTGACGACGTGCTCGACGTGGTACGTCAGGGCGATTTAAGTTTCGTGGAATCCGGAGAACGTGTCGCGGACTACAAGGAGCGGCTTGTGTCCGCGAACGCGTATCTCGGCGCGAGCGCGATCGTCGATGCGCTCGCGGCCGGTGCGCAGATCGTGTTGACCGGACGCGTGGCCGATCCTTCGCTGTTCGTCGCGCCGCTGATTCACGAATTCGGCTGGCGCATGGATGACTGGCAGACGCTCGGCCAGGCGACGGTGATCGGCCATCTGCTCGAATGCGCGGGGCAAATCACCGGCGGCTATTTCGCGGACCCGGGCTTCAAGGATGTTCCTGACCTCGCGAGACTCGGCTTTCCGATTGCCGAAGTCGGGCAGGACGGCGCCGTGGTTATCACCAAGCTCGCGCAAGCCGGCGGACGCGTCACTGAAGCGACGTGCAAGGAACAACTGCTGTACGAGATTCACGATCCGCAGCGCTATCTGCAACCGGACGTGGTCGCGGATTTCTCACAGGTTCGCGTCGCGCAGGAAGCGCCGGATCGCGTTCGCGTGAGCGGCGGGCGAGGCACGCCGCGCACGGATACGTTGAAGGTGTCGGTCGCTTATTTCGATGGCTATATCGGCGAAGGGCAAATTTCCTATGGCGGTCCGGGCGCGTTGGCGCGCGCGCGGCTCGCACTCGATATCGTGCGGGAACGGCTCGTGTTGACCGGCGTGGAGACGCGTGAATTGCGCTTCGATCTGATCGGCGTGAACACATTGCATGGCGAAACCGCAGCAGTCGGTTACGCCGAGCCGTACGAGGTACGAGCGCGAGTGGCGGGACGCACCACCTCGCTCGCTCAGGCCGTGCAGCTCGGTAACGAGGTGGAGACGCTTTACACCAACGGTCCGGCAGGCGGAGGCGGCGTCACGAAGTCGGCGCGCGAAGTCGTCGCGGTGCAATCGGTTTTGCTGTCGCGCGAGCATGTGACGCCGGCATTCTCGATGGTGGAGGCGTGAGATGAAATTACGTGAACTGGCTCATTCGCGCACCGGCGACAAAGGCAATACGTTGAACATCTCGGTGATCTGTTACGACGCGAAGCATTACGAACATCTACGCGCGGTACTGACGCCAGAACGCGTGAAGGCGCATCTGCGCGATGTCGTGCAGGGCGACGTGGTGCGCCATGAACTGCCCACAATTGCAGCGTTTAACTTCGTGCTCGGCAATGCGCTAGGCGGCGGTGTCACGCGTTCGCTCGCGCTCGATGCGCACGGCAAGTCGCTAAGTTCGGCGTTGATGGATCTCGATGTCGAGGCGCCTGCCTCGTAGTGCGCTGATACGTTTGCGGCTGCCTCAGGCGTCCGCTTCTTCCCAGGGCGGCACTGGCCGCCACGCTTCGATCAACTCATCGATAAAAAGCCGCACCTTCGGCGTGAGATGCCGGCGCGTCGGATAGATGGGGCATCGCGTACGGTGCGATCCCGCTGAGCCTCAGCATCTGGATGCAATGGACGCCGCCGGAACGCCCTGAGGCGGGTTCGTCGATGTTCGTGAGCACCGTGCAGACTCCGATCGCGCTCGGCGCGCTGGCGAGCGGCGCGGTGGTCCATCACCTCAGCGTCGCCTCGACGATGCACTTCGGCGGCTTGCTCGCGGTGCTGAGCCTGCTCGTGATCATGACGTTCAGCACACGTCACGCGAGCCTCAAGGACGTGCTCGACAAGTAACCGGTGCGCTGTTGAAACACAGTTGCCGCGCAATCGAAACAATCGGTGACTGCTGTGCAGTCCAGCAGGCGCAAGGGTTTCGGCGCATTGCGGACTGCAGGCTCCCAAGTCTTCGGAGCCGCGGCCCGTTTTTCTCGATGACCCGCGCCTATAGATTGTCAATCAACGCCAGACAGCGCTCGCGACGCTCGGCGGCAATCATTCACCGGATCACATCGAGAGAGAAAACACCATGAGCAAACTCTTTACGTCGGTCAAAGTAGGACCTTATGAATTCGCGCACCGCGTGGTGCTCGCACCGCTGACCCGCATGCGTGCCGAAGACGGCGCGCGCCCCGGCCGCCTGATGGCCGAGTATTACGCGCAACGCACTTCCGCAGGCGCATTGCTGATCGGCGAAGCGACCATTGCCGCCGTTGAAGGCAACGGCTACCTCGGCGCGCCCGGCCTTTACGACGACAGCCAGATCGCCGGCTGGCGCGAAGTCACCGACGCGGTGCACGCGAAGGGCGGCAGGATCTTCCTGCAGCTCTATCATGCGGGACGTCAGTCGAACGCTGAGTTGCAGCCGCAAGGACGGCGTCCGGTGGGACCGTCGGAAGTGCTGCATGGCGGCGTCGCTTACACCACGGCCGGCTGGATTCCCAACACGCCGAACCGCGCCCTGGAGATCGACGAGATCGCCGGCATTGTGGAGAGTTTCCGCACAGCGACTGAACGTGGCGTGAAGGCGGGCTTCGACGGCGTCGAATTGCACGCGGCGAACGGCTATCTGTTCGACCAGTTCCTGCAGGACGGCAGCAACAAGCGCGCGGATTTCTACGGTGGTTCGTTCGAAAATCGCGCGCGCCTTTTGATGGAAGCGACCCGTGCCGTGATTTCCGTGTGGGGCAGCAACAAGGTTGCCGTGCGTCTCGGGCCGAGCGGTTCGTGGGGCGACATGTCGGACAGCGATCCGGTCGGCCTCTTCAGTTATGTCGCGGCCGAACTGGCCAAGCTCGATCTCGCGTATTTGCATCTGATCGAGCCGCGCATCGCCGGCAATGTCGAAGATGAAAGCCGCAATCCGGATCCGGTCGCCGCGCAGACGATCCGCAAGCACTATGCGGGGACGATCATCGCCGCGGGTGGTTTCAAGCGCGATTCGGCGGAAGCGATCCTCGTCGACGGCGACGCCGATCTCGTCGCATTCGGCCGCGACTTTATCGCCAACCCGGATCTGCCGGAACGGCTGCGCCTTAATCTGCCGCTCAATGCATATGACCGCCCGACGTTTTTCGGCGGCACGGAAGTGGGCTATACGGACTATCCGTTTTATGAGGAAGAGGCCGTGAGCGCATAAGCTCGCTGAAGGCGCGAAGCAGGATGTCTCGTGGAAGCCGGTGTGCTCAGTATATTGCTGAATATGCCGGCTTTTTCGCGGGTGCGGTACGCGTTGATAGCGCCCGGGCGCCCGCAGGCTTCACATTCAAGCGCGGCCAGCGCCACGCGCTCCCGCCGCCGCCGCGGAAACCGGAAACAGATGCTCGCTCAGATAATCGACGAAGACTCGCGCTTTAGGCGAGA
The DNA here is from genome assembly GCF_003634175.1 of Paraburkholderia sp. BL17N1. Taxonomy (NCBI): domain Bacteria; kingdom Pseudomonadati; phylum Pseudomonadota; class Betaproteobacteria; order Burkholderiales; family Burkholderiaceae; genus Paraburkholderia; species Paraburkholderia sp. BL17N1. The sequence continues at coordinate 1,060,816 of NZ_RBIW01000002.1, read as the reverse complement.
TCTGACGCCCGGAAGGCCACAGCGCGCGAAACGCAGTCGGCGTATCCGTGTACGTTTGCAGCACGGCAACCAGCGTGCCTCCCGCGAGCTGCGCGCGTATCGTGAAGTCCGGCACGCAGGCGAGCCCCAGGTCCTGTTCGGCAAGCATCGTCAAAGGTTCGACGGCGGTGGCGATGGCTGTGGTCGGAAGGTCGATGTTCAGCAACTCGCCGTCGCGCATCAACGGCCAGCGCCGCAGCTTGTTGGTAGTGGGGAAACGATGTTGCAGGCACGCGTGCTCGCGCAGTTGCTCGGGCTCGCTGGGTATGCCGCGCTGCGCGAAGTAGGCGGGCGATCCGACGATCACATGCCGGTACGTGCCCATCGTGCGCGTGACGAGTGTGGAGTCGATCGCGTCGCCGGTGCGGGTCACGACATCGAAACCTTCTTCGATCACATCGACCATGCGGTCCGAGAAGTCGATATCGAGCACGATGTCCGGGTACGTCTTCATGAAAGCCGCGATCACCGGCATCATCAACGTGCTCACCATCGGCATGCTGACGCGCAGCAGTCCGCGCGGCGCGGCATTGGCGAGCGCCAGTTCGTTCTCGGCCGCTTCGATTTCTCCGATGATGCGCTGACAGCGCGTCAGAAAGGTCGCGCCTTCGGGCGTCAACGCGATGCTGCGCGTGCTGCGGTGAAAGAGGCGCACGCCGAGGCGTCCTTCGAGCCGCGAGATCGCCTTCCCCACCGCCGACGACGAAATGCCCAACTGGCGCCCCGCTTCAGTGAAGCTGCGAGTTTCGGCGGCGCGCACGAACACGTTGAGCGAGCCGAAGCGATCCATCGCGCCGGGCGAGGCGCCGCTCTCGCCGTTCACGGTCTGCGCGGGTACGCGCGCCGTGGCTGCGGCCGGACGACCTGGCTGATCGGGCTGCGTCATGGGAAGCTCCTTGTCAGGCCCGCTGCAAAACGCTGGAAAACAGCACTTCTTTCAGATTGACGACCGGCGCCGGATCGCGCTGCGCTTTGGCGAGCAGAAACGCGCTTTGCGTCGACGACACGATGAACGTGGCGAGTTGCTCGCAATTCGTGTCGGCTCGCACCTCGCCGTCCGGTTGGTATTTAAACCAGTACGATTGTATTTTTTGTGGGGATGAAAGGCGGCGGGGGAACCGCCGGCTTAAAGGCGAATCAGCCGCTCGCCTGGCTCAACTCGTGCGCGCGGCGCAGCCGTTCGCGGCTATTGCTCAGGTGCATGCGCATGGCGGCGCGCGCATCGTCCGGGTCTTGCCGTTCTATCGCGCGATAGATCATCTGATGCTCGCTGAGCACGTTGCGCAAATGCTCGATATGGTCGAGTTCCGCGATTTCCGCTGAGCCCAGACGCGTGCGAGGACTCACCGCGCGGCCAAGCTGGCTGAGCACGTCGAAGAAATAGCGATTGCCGCTCGCGCGTGCGATCTGCAAATGAAACTCGATGTCGTGCGCGAGCGTATCTGTGCTGCCGCGCTCGAGTTCGGACTCGAAACGCTCCAGCGCGGCGCGCATCTGCTTGAGATGCTGATCGGTGCGGCGTGCCGCGGCGAGTGCGGCGGAGGCGGCCTCGACATCGATGCGGAATTCGATGATCGCCATCACGTCGAGCATGCTGGAGAGATCGGCGGCGGGCAACTGCATGGTTTTTTCCGTGGCCGGCTCCAGCACGAAGGTGCCGATGCCGTGACGCGTTTCGACCACCTTGGCCGCCTGCAGGCGCGAAATCGCCTCACGCACCACGGAACGGCTCACCGAAAGCTGCTTCATCATCGCGACTTCGGTGGGAATGCGGTCGCCCGGCCTCAGGGCGCCGCGGCGGATTTCATCGGAAAGGGTGGCCACCACCTTCTCAGTTAGGCTGCTCATTTCTGTGGCTGGTTGATTGTTCGGCTGGAAATGCGCACGTTGCGCGTGCGAGTCGCGACGTGTGACGCTCGGTATAGCCATCATAGCGTTTGTCCGGACGAGAACGATTTGATTCTCGCGTTGCCGATGGTTTGCGTGGACGAGGTTCGACTGCAGAGTCCGTGCCGGACCGCGCGCTAATCTTCGATGAGGTCGGACGTCCTATTTATTGTCATTTCCCTTTCTGTTCGACACCACACTCCGCTTTGGAAGGGCTGAAACGGCCTGATTGCAGGGTAAACACGGCATTGGAAAGCGCGAAGCAAACACGGTAGACTGTCGTCAGACAACGTATCACGCGTTTGGAGCGTGAATCCGCGCTCCTGAACGCGCCGTGTTGCGCTCGATCAGGCCGCCTGAGCGGCCGAAACTGGAGACAATCTTGACGTCTGCTCTCACCACCGCCGCCGATCCGCTCGAATCAGCGGTCTCCAAGGTCAAGCGGCACGTGCTGCCGCTGTTTCTGATCATGTTCATCGCGAACTACATCGACCGCGTGAACATCGGCTTCGTCAATTCGCACATGCAGACCGATCTTGGTATCGGTGCTGCGGCTTACGGCCTCGGCAGCGGTCTGTTCTTTATCGGCTATGCGCTGTTCGAGGTGCCGTCGAACGTGTTGATGCAGAAGTACGGCGCGCGCGCGTGGCTCACCCGCATCATGGGCACATGGGGGCTGGTCGCGGCGGCGATGGCGTTCGTCTGGAACGACACCTCGTTCTATGTGTTGCGCTTTCTGCTCGGCGTTGCCGAAGCCGGCTTCTTTCCCGGCGTGGTCTTTTACTTCACGCAGTGGCTGCCGCAGAAGGAACGCGGCAAGGCGGTAGCGGTTTTTCTCAGCGGCTCCGCGCTTGCGTCGGTGTTGTCCGGTCCCATCACCGGCAGCCTGCTGTCCATTCGCGGCTTCGGTTTGCACGGCTGGCAATGGATGTTTCTCGTCGAAGGCGGTTTTTCGATCGTGTTGTGCGCGGTGAGCTGGACGCTGCTGAAGTCGCGTATTCGCGATGCCTCGTGGCTCACGGCCGAAGAGCAGCATGTGTTGCAAACTTCGATCGCGGCGGAGCAGGCCGAACGCGAGGCGCATGGCGGCGCGCATCTGCCGGCCTTGAAGCTGCTCAAGGATCCGCAGATTCTGCTGTTCTGCTTCCTCTATTTCGCGATTCAATTGACCATCTACGCGGCCACCTTCTGGCTGCCCACGATCATCCGCAAAATAGGCGGCCTGTCCGACTTCGAAGTCGGCATGCTCAACGCGATTCCGTGGCTTATCGCCATGTTCGCGATGTACTGTTTCGCGTTGTTGTCGGCGAAATGGCGCTTCCAGCAAGCGTGGCTCGCCGTGGCGCTCGTCATCGCAGCGTGTGGGCTGTTCGCTTCGACTTCAGGTGATCCGGTGCTGTCCTTTGTGGCGATCTGTTTCTCGGCGATCGGCTTCAAGGCGGCGGCTTCGCTGTTCTGGCCGATCCCGCAGGGTTATCTGGACGCACGCGTGGCCGCGGCGGTGATCGCGCTGATCAATTCGGTGGGCAATCTCGGCGGGTTCTTCGCGCCGGCGGCGTTCGGTTATCTGCAGCAGCATACCGGTTCGATTACCGGCGGCCTGTACGGCCTCGCGGTGGCTTCGTTGATCGCGGCGGCGGCCGGTTTCCTCGCGCGCAACCGGCGCGTGAATCACGCCGCGCTGCCGGAATCGCTCCAGCATAAAACTCACTGACTACACTGATTGACAGAGCCGCCCAGTATGCGTCACGTCATTGCCAGTTTCCGTCCGGTGCCGCTATCGAGCGCGCTCGCAAAGCGCCTCGATTTCCGCCGCCCGGCTCACTAACTCATCGGGTCCAACCTCATGTCCACGAAACCTTCCGAATCGAACGCTACTCCGGTCGTCACTGAACTGCGTGTCGTGCCCGTTGCCGGGCGCGACAGCATGTTGCTCAATCTGAGCGGCGCGCACGGCCCGTTCTTCACGCGCAATATCGTCATTCTGCGCGACAGCGCGGGGCACACCGGTGTCGGTGAAGTGCCGGGCGGCGAGAGTATCCGCAAGACTATCGACGACGCGCGTCCGCTCGTTGTCGGTCAGTCGATCGGCAATCTGCAAGCGGTCCTGAACAAGGCGCGCACGCAATTCGCCGACCGCGACGCCGGCGGCCGCGGTTTGCAGACCTTCGATCTGCGCACCACCATTCACGCGGTGACCGCGCTCGAAGCCGCGCTGCTCGATCTGCTCGGTCAGCATCTCGGCGTGCCCGTTGCCGCATTGCTCGGCGAAGGCCAGCAACGCGACGAAGTGGAAATGCTCGGCTATCTGTTCTATATCGGCGACCGCAGGAAAACCGATCTGGAATATGCGAGCGGCGCCGAAGGCCGCGACGACTGGGAGCGCGTGCGTACCGAAGAAGCCATGACGCCCGAGGCGGTGGTGCGTCTGGCTGAAGCCGCGCAAGCGCGCTATGGCTTCAACGACTTCAAGCTCAAAGGCGGCGTGCTGTCGGGCGACGCCGAGATCGAAGCCGTCACCGCGCTCGCCGAACGTTTCCCGAAAGCCCGCGTCACGCTGGACCCGAACGGCGCCTGGTCGCTCGCCGAAGCGGTGCGCCTGTGCCGCGATCAGCACGACGTGCTCGCCTACGCGGAAGATCCGTGCGGCGCGGAAAACGGTTATTCAGGCCGCGAAGTGATGGCCGAATTCCGCCGCGCGACCGGCTTGCCGACGGCGACCAACATGATCGCGACCGACTGGCGCCAGATGGGTCACGCGATCCAGTTGCACTCCGTGGATATTCCGCTGGCCGATCCGCATTTCTGGACCATGCAGGGCTCGGTGCGCGTCGCGCAGATGTGCAACGACTGGGGCCTCACGTGGGGTTCGCACTCGAATAATCACTTCGACATTTCGCTCGCGATGTTCACGCACGTGGCGGCCGCCGCGCCCGGCAAGATCACCGCGATCGACACGCACTGGATCTGGCAGGACGGCCAGCGTCTGACGCGAGAGCCGCTGCGGATTGTCGGCGGCAAGGTCAAGGTGCCGCAGGCCGCGGGGCTCGGTATCGAACTCGACATGGACGAGATCGAGAAGGCGCACGCGCTTTATCAGCAGCACGGCCTGGGCGCGCGCGACGACGGCGTGGCCATGCAATACCTGATTCCGAACTGGAAGTTCGATAACAAGCGTCCGTGCCTGGTGCGCTAATCCAATCATGATCCGGGCGGCGGCGCGAATCACCGCGCGCGCCCACCACGCCTGACGCCCTAAACGCTATACGCGCCATACACGCCATGACTTCACCTCAAGAACTCAAAACCATCGTTTCCGAAGGGCTGCTGTCCTTTCCCGTGACCGACTTCGACGCCCACGGCGAGTTTCGCGCCGACACCTATGCTGCGCGCCTCGAATGGCTCGCGCCCTACGGCGCGACTGCGTTGTTCGCCGCGGGCGGCACGGGCGAATTCTTTTCGCTGACGAAAACCGACTACACGAACGTGATCCGCACGGCGACCGACACCTGCCGGGGCAAGGTGCCGATTCTCGCGGGCGCGGGCGGCCCGACGCGCGTCGCGATCGACTACGCTCAGGAAGCCGAACGTCTTGGCGCAAGCGGCGTGTTGCTGATGCCGCATTATCTGACCGAAGCCTCACAGGAAGGCATCGCGGCACACGTCGAGCAGGTGTGCAAGGCCGTGCCGAACATCGGCGTGATCGTCTACAACCGGGCGAATTCGAAGCTGAACGCGGACATGCTCGAACGTCTCGCGGACCGCTGTCCGAACCTGATCGGCTTCAAGGATGGCGTGGGTGAAATCGAAGCGATGGTGACGATTCGCCGGCGCCTAGGCGACCGTTTCTCCTATCTCGGCGGCCTGCCGACCGCGGAAGTTTATGCGGCGGCGTATAAGGCGCTGGGTGTGCCGGTGTATTCATCGGCGGTGTTCAACTTCATTCCGAAGACGGCGATGGAGTTTTACCGCGCGGTCGCTGCCAACGATCATGCAACGCAAGGCAGGCTGCTCGATGAGTTCTTTTTGCCGTATCTGGCAATCCGGAATCGTCGCGCGGGTTACGCGGTGAGCATTGTGAAGGCGGGCGCGAAACTGGTAGGCCACGACGCCGGCCCGATACGCGCACCGCTGACCGATTTGACAGAAGAAGAAATCGTGCAACTCGATGTGCTGATCAAAAAGCTCGGCGCGCAGTAAGCGGACGCTGGATTTGCGCCAATCCAACGCCGCGATCTTCGCGCGGCGTTTGTCTCAACGGTTCGACCGACCGCTGGGATTCCCACGCAACGACGGCGACCGATAGGGTCTCTACGCGGCCTGCGCCGAGACCCGTCGCCGCCTTCAACTCTTGCGAAACACCACGTGAGAGATCCGCTGCACCAGCAACGCGGCCGCCAGCGCAGCGACCGCCGTCAGCCACACGCCGATGTGAATCGACTGCACCAGCGCATCGCGCGCCGTGTCGATCAACGCGAGCGTATTGAGCCCTGATGGCTTCATATCCGCGATCAGCTTCAGACGCGACGCTTCGTCGATGAGAATGCGCAGATCGACAAAGCGAGGCCGCCATTGCGACGCGGCCGGTTCGCCGATCACGCTCATCGTGCGCGTGACCACGTCGCGGTAATGGTGCTGCACCACCGTCGCGACAATGCTCGTGCCGAGCATCCCGCCCACCATGCGCGTGGATTGCAGCAGCGCGGTCGTGATGCCGAAGCGCTCGCGTCCGGCAATTTCCTGGGCGAACACATTCAGATTGTTGAGGATGAAGCCGAGGCCGATGCCGACCGCGGCCATCGGCAATTCGATCCACACGTGCGGTGTGTCCGGATTCGCAAACGCCAGCGCGATGGCGGCGAACAGCAGCAGCGCAAAACCGATCGACAAAATTTGCGTTGGCTTCTTCATGTGAATCACGATGCGCGTATTCAGCAGACTGCCGAGCGCGATACAGGCGGCGATGGGCGTCGCCAGCAGGCCGGCCTGTTGCGGCGACAATCCGAAGCCGCCTTGCAGCAGCAGCGGCGCGAAGAAAATCAGCGAGAACATCACGAAGCCGGACAGCATGCCGAGCGTAAAGAGCGTGACGAGTTGCGGGTCGTTGAACAGGTCGAGCGGAATGATCGGGTGGGTGGCGCGCTTTTCGCAGATCAGTAGCGCGATTGCGCCCACGATCACGCAAGCAGCCAGCGTGAGATTGCCGGCGGTCAGGCCGTTCTTCGGCACGGCTTCGATAAAAGCCTGCAGGCCGCCGAGCACCGCCGCGACGAGCGCCGCACCGAGCCAGTCGATTTTGACTTCGCCTTCATGCGGACGCCGGAAGGCCGGCAGATGCGCCCAGATGAAATACAGCGCCGCCGCACCGACCGGCAGATTGATCAGAAAGGTCGAGCGCCAGCCCCAGTGTTCGCTCATCCAGCCGCCGAGCGACGGTCCCGCCGCGGTGCCGATGCCGTACGCGGCGGCCATCACCACTTGCCAGCGCACTCGCGCGCGCGGATCGGGAAACAGATCGGGAATCGAGGCGAACGCGGTGCCCACCATCATCCCGCCGCCGACGCCTTGCAAGCCGCGTGCGATCACGAGAAAGAGCATGTCGTTCGCGACACCGCAGAGCACCGACGCCACCGTGAACGTGATCACCGCGGCGATCACGAAACGCTTGCGGCCGAAGTAGTCGCCGAGCCGCCCGAACACCGGCACGGTGACCACCGACGCCAGCAGATACGCACTGGCGATCCACGCGTAGTACTCGAAGCCATGCAGCTCGGCGACGATTGAAGGCAGCGCGGTGCTGACGACCGTCTGATCGAGTGCGACCAGCATGTTGACGAGGCCGATGCCGAGCATGGCGAACAGGGCGTTGCGGAACGGCAGGGCAGTGGCAGTCGGATTCACGGATCTGAGGGCAAGGCGTTTCAAGGCGGACGCTGCGCGGCCGGCGCGGGTCAGGGTCTTGACGACGGTGTCCTCTAGTTGTCTGACCTCTTGCAACGGATTATACGGGTTTCCCCTTAATCAAAACTATTCGCCGGGACGTCAGGCAGAAAAATGCCGTGCGCGGGCGGCACGGCATGGCGAGTGGGTGAGGCGGCAAGCGGCACTTGAGTCGCGCGCGGGCCGGGCGGCCCCACGCATGATGCAGTCTCAGCGTCAGGCGAAGCTCGGACTTTTCCCGAGCGCCATCGCCATTGCTTGCAGCGCGACGAGATAGCCGTTCGCGCCGAGTCCGCAAATCACGCCGGTGGCCGCGCGCGAAATCAGCGAATGGCGATAGGTTTCGTCGCGCTTGTGGATGTTGGTGATGTGCAGTTCGATCAACGGTCGCTCGATCAGCTTGACCGCGTCGAACACCGGCACCGACGCGAACGAAAAGCCCGCGGGGTTGATGATCACCGCGGCATCGCGCTCGAATGCTTCCTGCAGCCAGTCGACCATGGTGGCCTCGCTGTTGGTCTGGCGGAACTCGCATTGAAGCTCCAGCCGGACCGCGAGCGTCTCGACCTGCTGCTGGATTTGCGCCAGAGTAGTCGTCCCATACAGATGCGGCTCACGCTTGCCGAGCATGTTGAGGTTCGAGCCATTCAGTACATATACGAGTTCAGTCATTGTTCGATCGCCTGTTTGCAAATTTTTGGTGATTCAGCGCGACGCCGCAGCGCCGCGCGTATTACGTGCGGTGGCTGTTGCTCACACTCGCCGTCGCGAAGTCCGCTTCGCCCGTGACGGCCGCCGTCGAGTCGGTGCGGTTCATATCGATGCCGAGGGTTTCGCGCGCCGTCAGGATCATCACGAGCGAAATCACGTTGAAGACCACGCACACGGCGACGACGCCCCACGGCGAGCCGTTGCACACGGAGAAGAGCCACACGGCCAGCACCGGCATCGGACCGCCCGCCACCAGATTCGCACCGGTATAAGCGAGCGCGGAGCCGGAGTAGCGCACATTGGTCGGAAACGCTTCGGCGAACGCGACCGGCTGAATGCCGCTTTGAAACTGCGTGAAGCCGAGGAAGAAGCCCATCGCCGCGAGCATCGGCACAAAGCTTTTGGTGTCGAGAATCTGGAAGTACACGAAGAGCATCAGCAAGGTTGCGATTGAACCGATCGCAAGCGCCTTCTTGCGGCCGATCTTGTCGCTCAGCATGCCGCCGGCAAGCGCGCCGACGATCGCGCAGACATTCGCGCCCATCAGCAGCAGAAAGCCAGTTTGTTTGGGAATGGCGAGCGTCTTCGTGATGTAGCTGAGCGAGAACACCACGATCAGGTAGAAGATCGCCGCAGGTCCGCAGAAGAACAGCATCCAGCGCAGCACGGTTCTCCAGTGCAGGCGCAATGCGTCGCGCAGCGGGCTGCCCACGTGTGCGACCTCCGTTTTACGCAGCGCGACGAAGGCGGGCGTCTCGCTGACTCGCAAGCGGATATACACGCCGACCACCACCAGGATGAAGCTCAGTATGAAGGGAATGCGCCAGCCGTACGAGTCGAATGCCTGCGCCGACATCGTCGATGACAGCAAAAGCAGCACGCCGTTGGCCATGATCTGACTGAGCGGCGAGCACAGACCTAGCAGCCCGGAGTACTTGCCGCGCCGGTCGGCGCTGGCGTGTTCGATCGCCATCAATTGCGCGCCGGTCGACTCGCCGCCCAGCGCGAAGCCTTGCAGAATGCGCAACAGCACCAGCAGGACCGGCGCCCAGACGCCGATGCTCGCGTAGGTCGGCAGCAGGCCCATCAGCATCGAGGCGAGGCCCATCACCGTGACGGTGCCGAGCATGAGGTTGCGTCGCCCGAGCTTGTCGCCCAGATGGCCGCAGATGATCGCGCCGAGCGGCCGCGCCGCCAGTCCCACGCCGAAGGTCGCGAGCGAGGCGAGCAGGGCGGAGGTCGAATCCATCGACGGGAAAAACAGCTTGGGTAAAACCGTGGCGGCCAATGCGCCGTAAAGCGTGAAGTCGAACCACTCGAGCGCGGTGCCGACGGCCGCCGCCGTCACCGCTCGCGTGCGCATCGCAGCATGCGTGCCTTGTTGTGTGTCCTGAATCATGTTGTCTCCTTAACCGTCGCCGCACGGGGTGCAGGTCGCAAGCAATGAGTGCTGCTGACCGTTTCCCGCTCTCTTGTCTGATCGATGAACTCGGGGCGCTCACTCGCTGTGTGCTTCGCGCCGCCTTGAAACCAAGGTTAGCACCCCTAGGTGGGATGCCGTTCCAGGGTGGAATTTCATCTCATAATGTGCAAAACTGGCAGCGCGAAAACCTCATAAAAGATGGAGACCGGCATGCCAGGCGTTACGGAACGCACCCTCGCGGTACTCGAATTTCTCGCCGCGCAAATGGAGGGCACGCCGCTCGCCATGATCGCGGACGAACTCGATATTCCGCGCAGCGCGTGCCATCGGCTGCTCGTCGATCTGAAGCAATGCGGTTATGTGCGGCAGTTGCGCGAGCATGGCGATTACGTGCTCACTACCAAGCTCGTCGGTTTAGGGCTCGGGTTTCTCGCGACGTCCGGCATCGTCGACATCGCACAGACGATGCTCGACCGGCTCGCCGAGACATCCGGCGAACTGGTGCGGCTGGCAATCGTGGACGGCGACCGGCTGACGTGGGTCGCGAAGGCGCAAGGCGCATTAAAGGGCTTGCGCTACGACCCGGACATGGGCATGGACACGATCCTTTCGTGCAGCGCCACGGGCCATGCATGGATGATGACGATGACCGACGAACGCGCGCTCGAACTCGTCTCGCGGCAAGGTTTCGGACAACCGAAGCAATACGGTCCCAACGCGCCGACGACGATCAGCGGCCTGCTGAAGTTCGTGCACGCCGCGCGTGAAAAAGGCTACGCGACGATCAACGAGGTGTTCGCCCCCGGCATGACGGCAATGGCCGCCCCCGTGCAGCGGCGCGGCTATCCCGCGATGGGCGTGATCAGCATTGCCGGGCCGCTCGTGCGGCTCGACGAAAAACGCATGGCCAGCCTCGGCTCGACACTGCTCGCGGCGGCCTCGGAACTCGCCGCCGCGAGCCATGCGTCACCTCTGTTCAATCGAGGCCGCTAGCCGCGTGCGCGTATCGCTGGGAATGATGCGCTCGGCCTTCAACCGCTCGAACAGCGCGAAGAACGAGTCGGGCGTGCTCTGGTAATCGAGGAAGCCTGCCTGCCGGCTCTTTGTCATATCCGTGAGCACTTCCATCGGCCGGCCGAGGTCCGCGTCGGTGTGCCACCACGAGGCGAGCTTGCCGATATCGGCCTCCTTCAGATCGAAGCGCGCGGCGATATCGGCCCATGCCTTGCCGGCGTCCTGCATGCGGCTTTCGAGCGGACGTGTTTCGCCATCGAACGGTACGGCTTCGATCCCGAAGTAGCCGGCGATTTGCGACCACATCCATTTCCAGCGGAACACGTCGCCGTTGACCACGTTGAAGTCTTCATTGCGCGCCTTCGCGGACGTGGCGGCCCACTCCAGGTGACGCGCGAGCAGGCGCGCGTCGGTCATGTCGGTGAGGCTGTTCCATTGCGCCTCGGAGCCGGGGAAGATGAACGGCTGACCGGTCTGCTTGCACAAGGTCGCGTAGACGGCGAGCGTCACGCCCATGTTCATTGCGTTGCCGAGCGCGAAGCCGATGATCGTATGCGGACGATGCACGCTCCAACTGAAATCGTAGCGCTGCGCGGCGTCGAATAGACGGTCTTCCTGCTCGTAGTAAAAGTTGTCGACCGGCTGGCGCCCCTGTTCCTCGCGAAACGGCGTGATGGGCACGGCACCGGTCGCATACGCTTCGAACGGGCCGAGGTAATGCTTCAGTCCTGTCACGAGCGCGGCATGTTCGAGCGTGCCCGATGGACCCACGGCGTCCATGACGTGGCGCACCATCGCACCGTTCACGCGAATGTTGTCTTTTTCAGTCGCCTGCCGCGACCACGCTGTGAGGAACACATGACTGAATGCTTTGCCCGCGAGTGCTTCGCTGACGGACTCGGCCGATTGCAGATCCGCCGTTATCGATTCGATCGCCGGCGACACCGGCGTGCGCCCGCGCGAAAGTCCGGCGACGTGCCAGCCGTTCGAAAGCAGCTGGTCCGCAAGATTGCCGCCGACAATGCCGCTTGCGCCGATGATGAGTGCTCGTTTTTCCATAGGAGTAAAGCTCGGTAAGGGATGGCTGCTGCGATAAGAGAGTGACCCGCGTCACACGGATCGGTTCAGCACAAAATCGAATTCAAGCGTGCTGAACGACGCAGTCATGGACGTACCGTCCGGCGCCGTGCCTGCCTCGTGGCGCTGCCACTGTGCGACGAGCGACGAGCGAACGCCGAATACCGCGTCCGAATCGAGGTACTGATCGCCTTCGCGGAACACGTGGGTCACGAGGCGCTCATAGCCTGGCGCCGTGATCATGAAATGCAGATGCGCCGGACGCCACGGATGCCGGCCGAGCGCCGCGAGCATACGCCCGACTGGTCCGTCGTGTGGAATCGGATAAGGCTCGGCGACGATCGAACGGAAGTGATAGCGCCCGTCGGCGAGACTATGGAGCACGCCTCTGGCGCGATGCGTGTCGTCGCCGGCGTGTTGCACGTCATAGAAACCGTCCGCGTCGGCTTGCCAGACTTCGATGCGTGCATTGGCCACCGCTTCGCCGCCCGCGCCCTTGACGGTTCCCGACACGAAGCACGGTTCGCCGCGCGCGCCGTTGGACACGTCGTCGCCGTTTTGATAGACGGGCGCGCCTTCGACGAAAAACGGCCCGAATACCGTGGCTTCCGTGCAGCCCGGCGGCTTGCGGTTCGCCATCGCCGTGACGAGCATCGACAAGCCGAGCGTGTCCGAGAGCAGAATGAATTCCTGGCGCTTGTCGTCGGTGATATGGCCGACGTCGGTGAGGAAACGAATGCCTTGTTCCCATTCGCTCTCGGTAAGATTCACCTCGCGTGCGAACGCATGCAGATGCTGTACGAGGCTCGTGACGATGGTTTTCAGCCGCTCGTCGCCAGCGTGCGCGTGACGCGCCAGAACGGCTTCGGTGATCGTGTTTTCATCGAGATTGGGCATGACCGTGGCGTCTCCATCCTGTCGGTCATGCGATTATCGGCTTGTTTGGAAGCGGGCGCAGGCAAGCGGGTTGCGCTGCGCGCGCCGTTCGGATCGACAGCTTGAAATCAGTGCTTATTCCACCAGTCGGTGGCTTTCTGTTTATCCCAGGCGGGCAGCACTTCACGATCGATCGACGCATTGGTCAATGCCGGGAAGTCTTTTTTGAACGCGGTCACGTCGTTGTCGAACTGATCGCTCACGCTGATATCCCACGTCCCGCCGCTGAAACCGGCAACCGCCTGATCGACCAGCGGAATAACCGGTCCCGCGCGCAATTCGCCCTCTTTACGTTCGACGATCGTGGCGTCGATATGGCCGAGATACACGATCGAATTCGGTTTGATGTCGACCACTTCGTGAAGCGGCGTAAAGAACATGCCGTGGAACGGGAATATGCCGCTTTGACCGGTAATGCCGCGCATCACATATTTGCCCGGCGCCAGCGGAAGACGAATGAAATAGTGATTACCCGTGTCGCTCGTCGTGGTGGCCTGATCGTCGAACTTGAAATTCAAACGGTCTTCGCGCGAGTCGGCCGCGCCGCGCTCCATATTCACGACGATAGGACTCGGCTGATAACTTGTGTGATAGGCGTTCTTGAGCGTCACCGTCATTAACGCGTACGAGTTTTTCGTGGTGTCGACCGAACTCGTCGATGTGGTCGGCGACATGGGGGAAACAGTCGCGCAGCCCGACGTCAATAGCGTGCCGGCAATGGCAAAGAGTGCGATGTACTTTTTCATTACGGATTGAAGGGAGTGTGGTTTGTGCTGGCTCAAAATTTAGAGTTGTTTATGCAGCGTGAATGATGTGGCACACGGCGCATGCCGTGTAAACGGCAGAGAAATCCAGAACTTGAGGGATGTTTTTTGTTCGTGAATTTAAAAAATTTTGCAATCAATCTAATTGCTGGTCCCGAGGGACGCGCTCGACCGCGTTAACTTCGTCTCGCCGACATGCCGTCCGCGGTCGGTTTCAGAGCATGAAGTATGTCGCACATCATCTACGTTCGACCCACTGGCGCACGCTCAATTAGCCTCGATTTTTCGGACACGTCCGATAGCGACGTTTTCCTGGCCTCACTGATGATGACGCGGCGTTAAGCGAAATTCCGACCCGCTTGGGTTTCTGGCCGCGATGCAGTTCGGTATGTTCGGGCATCGCTAATAATAAAAGGACTTTACGTGGCGGATATTTTCATCAAGATAAACGGTATTGCCGGCGAGTCACAAGACGCGGTGTATGCCGGGCAAATCGAAGTAAGCAGTTGGCGCTGGAAAATGGCGCAACAGTCCTCAATGATGTCTGGCTCGGGCGGAGGCGCCGGCAAGGCAACTATTAACGATCTCCAGTTCGTCCACCAGATCGACCGGGCAAGTCCCAATCTCATGCGCTATTGCTTGACGGGCAGACACATTCCAGAGGTCGTCCTTACGGTACGAAAGTCTGGAGGCGTGCCGCTTGACTTCCTTGTAATCAAGATGGGCGACGTTGTTATTACGTCTGTCGAGCCGATCGTATTCGATAACAACTATCACGAACACGTGAGCCTGTCTTTCTCGCGAGTGAAGCAGGAGTACAAGCTGCAAAGCAGTCTTGGTGTAAGCGCTGGCACCGTGACCGTGAGTTTCGATATTAAGGAAAAACCTGGAAAGATGAAACGTTCGCGTAACTATTTCGCACTCGCGATAGGGCTTTGCCTGGCAACCGGCGCTGCCGTATATGTGTACTCAACCATTGAGTTTCGTCTTTCGTCCGTCGTGACAACCGGTGAGGTAATTCGCCTGAATGCTGGTGGGCACCATCCGCAAATAGCATTCATTGCAAAGGATGGGCGGCGTTACGAGCGGCCAACTGGTACAACGCAGTCCTTCGAGGTTGGGGAGAGTGTCCTTGTCCGATATAGCGCCGATGATCCGGACGGGTCGGCCGTGATTGACAGTATTGTCGATCTGTGGCGATGGCCGCTATTCGTTGTAGTGCTCTCAGCAGTTTTTTTCGTTACAGGTTTGCGCGGAGAGCCTTTCGACAATTGGAGAGCCCATTGAAGATCCTGAGAAAAAGCAAATGGAAATTCAATACAAGTGCTGGCGCGGGGGTTGGCTACGGTTCCTTTAATGCAGAAAGCGGGATGTTCGTACTTGATGACACTTCCGGCCATTCTTGCCAATATCTCTACACCGGGTTTGGGCCGACTTTCTCGCGTGAAATCACCTCGTTACTTCACCTACCGAAGCTTGCGCTCCCGAAAATTATCATCAAGAAAGATGATTTGGGCGGTTCAGGATCAACCGCCGGTTTTGATAGTGTAGGTGCGCTGTTCCTGACCGAGACATTCAAGGGAAACGACTTGGGCGACCCTAAGAGCCTTGAAGGTGGGACGGTCTATCTTGAAGGTGCAGCTGGCTATCTGTTCGGCGCCACCGGCTCACTGATGATGCTGGGCATCAATCGTGATCTTCTACTTATGGGAATCGTCAAACCGGACTTTATCGGGGTAGCGATTCGAAGCGCACCGGCGCTGCTGGTAATGGCCGGCGATAACGGAGGGCTGCAAAGCAGCGCCGGCTTCGGTTTTTTTATCGGGGGCATCAAGTTTAAAGGGCTGTACTCCAACGATGCTCCATAGGAGGATCTTTTCTCGAAGTTTTACTTCGACGGGCCCTTTTCTTCCCACGAAGCGACACCCGGTTTTCAGGCAGGCCACGCCCGTCGAACCCGAACCTTCATGAACAAAATCGAGTACGCGGCGCGCGGCAAACGCAATAGCATGGTACGGAGATGGAGTGTTTTGTCGGCCATGAAGCATGGCCGTTTTTTGCCCTATATCGTGTACCAGCATTCGGCTTGCCGCGTGCATCAATCGATTGTGGATGGCCGCGCGTCGCTACGGTAAGTCGTTAGCTCTTCGCCCAGGCCGCCGCCATCTCCACCGCGAAGTCCCGATAAGACCGCGGCTGCCGTCCAAGCAGCATCGCGAGATGATCGATTTGCGCTTGCGATGCGACCGCACCGTCCTGCTGATAGCGGCTCATCATCAAACGCATGTCGTACACGAGCCAACCCGGCGCGGCTGCCTTCAGACGCTGTTCAAGCACGTCGAGATCGTCGCCGCCGTAGCGCACGGTGCGTCCCAGCGCTTCGGCCCAGATCGACGCCACGCTTTCCGACGTGATCGCGTCAGGCCCGACCAGTTCATACGTCTCGCGCGGCAGACGGCTTGCAGCCCGCTCGCGGCGCAGCAACTCGCGTGCGGCGGCCTCGCCGATATCACGCACATCGACCATCGAAATACCCTTGGCGCCGATCGGCATGCCGTACACACCATGCGTCAGCAACGGCTCTTTCTGGCGCACGTCGTTCTGGATGAAATACGCGGGACGCAACACGGTGGCTGGCAGATCGCAGTGCTCGATCATGCGCTCCACCGTGTGTTTGCTGGTGAAGTGCGGCACGTCGACATACTCGGCGCCCTTGAACACCGACAGATACACCACGCCCTTCACGCCGGCTTCGCGCGCCACGCTCAGGGTCTGCAGCGCCTGTGTCAGTTCATCCGGGGCATTGGGCGCGAGCAGGAACAGCGTGCTGACGCCGTTCATCGCACGACGCAAGCCGTCCAGGTCGGACAGGTCGCCTTGGACCGCGGTGACGCCGTCCGGGAATTGCGCTTTTTCCGGCGTGCGAGTCAGCGCGCGAATTTGCGTGCCGCCGCTCGCCAGAAGATGTTCGAGAACCTGCTTGCCGACGACGCCTGTACTACCGGTTACGAGGATTGCCATGACTTTCTCCTTGGGTTGGCTGGGCTGGAAGTCAGCCCGTAGCCACACAATAGATGTTCCGTTTTCATAGCGAAAGTGCAAAAATCCAGACACCTCGTCTCATATTTGGAACGGTCATGGATTTGACGTCGTTGGCGGATTTCAATGCGGTTGCGCTGCACGGCGGCTTCGGCCCGGCCGGCCGGGCGCTGGACCGCCCGAAGGCCACGCTCTCGCGGCGCGTGGCGGAACTGGAAGAAGCGCTTGGCGTGCGGCTGATCGAGCGGGGCTCGCGCACGTTGCGGCTGACCGAAGAAGGTCTCGTGCTGCACGAGCGCACGCGGGGTTTGATGGCGGAGATTCAGGAGGCAGGCGAGGCGGTGGCGTCGCGCGCGCCGGTGCCGCGCGGACGATTGCGGATCAGCGCGCCGGTCGTGTTCGCGCACGTGGTGCTGGTGCGGATCGCGACGCGTTTTGCGTTGGCCTATCCGCAGGTCGAACTCGAACTGGTTGCGGAAGACCGCGTTGTGGATCCGGTGGAGGACGGCTACGACATGGTTATCCGCATCAATCCCGCGCCTGACCAGCAGCTCGTGGGCCGGCGTATTCTCGGCGACGAACTGCTCCTGGTCGCTGCACCCACGATGTCGATACCTCCATGGGCCGCCGGCGAAGCCGCCGCGTTGGCGGTACCCGCGGTCGTGCTGGCTGCGGCTTCGGCGAATGCGACGTGGAGCGTGCGCACGGAAAGCGGTCTGAGATCGCTCGCGCCGACGCCGGTGCTGCGGCTCTCATCGCTGCTGATGGTGCGCGACGCGGTGCTCGATGGGGTGGGCGCAGCGATGTTGCCCAAATTGCTGGTCGAGCAGGACGTGACAGCGGGACGGCTCGTTTGTTGGGGTGTGGCGGATGGACCGGCGGTCGAGATCTGGGCGCTCTACCACTCGCGGCGCTTGCTGAGCGCGAAGGTGCGGGCGTTCATGGATCTGCTGCAGGACTTGCCGGGACGCGAGCGCAAATAGACTGATGCAGGTGCCGATTGCGGCTTGCTTTTTGCAATCGGCGCCACCTCACAATCTCACTTAGGTCGCCGCACCGCCCGCACCTTGCCGCTGCTTCCGCCGCCGCAAAAGAACCGATCGCCGCCATCGGATTCGAGTCCCGACACGCTGACGCCGGACGGCATGTCCAGCCGCTCCTGAACTTCGCCGCTGCGCGGATCGATGCGTCGCAATTCGCTTTCGTCGCCCTCCCACGTGCCATGCCATAGTTCACCGTCGACCCACGTAACGCCGGTCACGAAGCGATTGGATTCGATGGTGCGCAGAATCGTCCCCGTCTGCGGATCGACTTGATGGATCTTGCGCTCCCGATACTGTCCGACCCACAGCGTGCCTTCGGCCCATGCGAGTCCCGAGTCCGTACCGCCGCCCGGCGCGGGAATCGTGGCGAGCACGCGGCCGGTCTTGGGATCGATCTTCTGGATACGGTCCTCGGCGATCTGGAACAGATGCTCGCCGTCGAAGGCCGTACCCGCATGCGCAGCGACATCGATCGAGCGGACCTGCTTGCCGCTCTCCGGGTCGAGCGCGTTCAACGCGTCGCCCGTTGCGAACCAGACGTGCTGGCCGTCGTACGTCACGCCATGCACGCGTTCTATGCCTTCGAAAGGTCCATACTCGGTGATGATTTCGGCGGCTGATCGTTTCATGACTTGTCCCTCGTGGTTTTCGTGTTGCCATCCTAATCAATCGGCAACGGGGCGGGGAGTAACAAGGTCGTCGTGAATCCAGGCATGGGCGGCGTCATCCAGCGACGCGCGCGACCCCGGCCCAGCGACTGCACCTTGTCTTGCGCCGCGAGCGTATCGAGGCTCCGCTGCACGGTGCGCTGGCTCGCGCCGAGCGCAAGCGCGAGGGCCGAACTCGACCACGATTCTCCGTCCGCGAGCAAGGCCAGCACGGGTGCATATTTATCTTCGACAGGCCGCGCCAGCACGACCACCTCTTGCGCGTGTCGCGGCACCAGCGCGAACCCGCACCGCGTCGCGCTCACGCCGGCTACTGTGCGAAGCACCGAACGCAGCCGCCCAAGTTCGACCCGCAGGCGCGCGCGATGCGATTCGTCGGCGGCCTTGGCCCTGAAGGCTCGCGCAACCAGCACGTCGCGCGATACGTCCGCGGGCCACGCTTCGGCCAGTGCGCGGGCGAGCACGAACAACACCGGTCGGCTGGCGAGCGAGATCACCGTTCCCGCGTCGCGCACCACGTGACGGCACGCGTCCACGATCAATGTTTTCGATGCCAGCAGCGCTTCCACCTCGTCGAGCAGCAACGGACGTTCGTCGCCGCGCGCGAACAGTCGCGCCGCGGGTGCGTTCAGAACGAGCGCGGCGTGGTCGACCTCCGCCGTCAGAGCAGGGATACCCGCGAGACCCGCCGCTCGCCGGGCTCGCTCCAGTGCGGCGCGTGCCGCTTTGGTCTGAAGGCGGCGCAGCGCGACACCGGCCACCACCAGTTCGTGTGCGGTTCTCAAAGCGGGCGGGAACGGCGTGGGATCGAGTCCGGCGAGCGCGCGTTCGGCCTCGTCGAGACGCCCGATCAGCAGCAGGCGCCGCACCGCGAGATAGCGCGCATGCGCGCCGTTGAGCCGGTCGCCGTGCGCTTCGAGCGTGGCGCGCGCAGATTCCAGTGCCTTCGTGGGCCAGTTCAGATCACGCGAGGCGAATGCGATCTCGGCCTCGGCGACGACACAGCGCGCGCGGGCCACCGGCTCTCGCGCACCGAAGGCACGCGCGGCGCTGCGCAAGAGCGCCTTCGCCCGCACCAGATCGCCGAGCTGCGCCATGGCGATGCCGCGCAGCGCGAGCGCGGGCGCGTCGTCGCGCAAGGCGACGCGATTCAGCGCGCCGAGCGGATCACCCGCGGCGAGCGCGCGCGCCGCCGCCGTGACTAGCGAGTCCATGGTCGAGGTGAATCACGCCACACTTGTCACTCCCATCGTTCGAAGCCCGGGGCTAATCTAGCACGACCCACCCACAGCACTTCGCATAGCGAAGCAAGGAGGCAAGCATGACGACGAAACACAGCATCGGCACACGGGAAGAATGGCTGGCCGCGCGGCTCGAATTGCTCGAGGCGGAAAAGGCGCTCACGCGGCAGAGCGACGAACTGGCCCGGCAGCGGCAAGCGCTGCCCTGGGTCCGGATCGACAAGCCATACCGGTTCGAGACCGATGAAGGCAGCGCCTCGCTGGCCGATCTCTTCCGGGGACGCTCGCAGTTGCTCGTCTACCACTTCATGTTCGGCCCCGACTACGCCGCGGGCTGTCCGTCGTGTTCGGCGGTCGCGGACGGGTTCAATGGTTCCGTGGTGCATCTGGCGAATCACGACGTCGCCATGACGGCGGTATCGCGGGCGCCGCTCGCGAAGCTGCAGGCGTACAGGCGGCGCATGGGATGGACATTTCCGTGGGCGTCGTCGGCGGGCAGCGACTTCAACTTCGACAGCAACGTCTCGTTCACCGAGCAGCAGCAGCGCGAGGGAAGCGTCGAATACAATTACCAGCGCGGCGGCCATGCGATGGATGCGACACCCGCGCCGGCGCCCGTGGTCGAGTTCGCGACTGCCTGCGGAACCGACGCGCCCACGTATTCGCTCGACCGGCCCGGCATGAGCGCGTTCGTGCTCGAAGACGGCGCCGTGTACCACACGTATTCCACTTACGGACGCGGCGTGGACGCACTCTGGGGCATGTATCAGTGGCTCGACCGCGCGCCCAAAGGACGTAACGAAACGGGTGTGTGGTGGCGCCGGCATGACGAGTATGAGAAGCACTGAGGCAACCGCGAGCCGAAGGCATTGCGATAGCTCAGGCTCACTCGCTCCCCGTAAAGGGTTTGTCTCTACACAAAAGATGCGCGCGCTTGCCGATAAATGAATCGGGTGGTCGCAAACACGCAACGGCGCGCCGATGCCATATCGGCACCTGTTGCCATGACGCGGCCCGGCTCGATCATTCGATACCGACGTGGGGCGCGTGCATGGTCCGATTCAGTTTCACACAAAAGCTCTGGCTGCCGCTGGCCGTCAGCCTCGTGGCACTTCTCGCCGTGTCGGTGTCGGCGGCGTGGCTGTCGCGGCAGACGCGCATCGAGGAGCGTAAAAACGATCTCGTGAACGTCGCGCATGTCGGACTCAGTATCGTGACGGAATATGCGGCGCTGGCGAAGAGCGGCGCGCTTGGCGAAGCGGACGCCCGCCGGCAGGCGCTCGAACGGCTGCGCGGCATACGCTACGGCGAGGACGGCTATTTTCTCGTCATCGATTCGACGCCGCGCATGGTCATGCATGCTATGAAGCCTGCGTTGAACGGCAAGGATCTCGCCGGTACCGCGGATGCCGACGGCCGTCACCACTACGTGACGTTCGCCGCCGTCGCGCAGAAGCCGAACGGCGGCTTCGTCGATTATGTTTTCCCGCATCCGCAAGACCCGCCCTCGGCTGCTGTCGGCAAGATCGGCTACGTGGTGCGTTACGCGCCGTGGGACTGGATCATCGCCACGGGCGCTTACGTGGATGACATCGACGCCGCGTTCAAGGAATCGCTGTATTTCGTCGGCGCAATCTTTGCGGTCGTGGCGCTGCTGCTGTCCGCGCTTGTCTCGCTGACCAATCGCAGCATCCGGCGCACGATCGGCGGCGATCCGGTCTACGTTGCGCAAGTGGCCGGCGAAATCACTCAGGGCAACCTCGCCATTCCCATCAACCTCCGTCACGGCGACGAGTCGAGCCTGCTGCACACCATGCACCTTATGCGCGACGCGCTCGCCCACACGATCGAACAGATCAAGGGCGCGGCCGACAAAGTGGCGACGGGCGCGCGCGAGATTGCCGGCGGCAACACCGATCTGTCGGCGCGCACGGAGAATCAGGCGGCATCGCTCGAGGAAACCGCGGCGAGCATGGAGCAAATGACGGCCATGGTCCGGCAAACGGCGGAGAACGCGCAGACAGCGAGCCAGCTGACCGCCGGCGCGGAGCAGATCGTCAATCGCGGCGGCGAGATGGCGGCGCGAGCGGTATCGACGATGCAGGAGATATCGACAGAATCGCACAAGATGGTGGAGATCATCTCGGTCATCGAAGGCATCGCGTTTCAGACCAATATTCTCGCGCTGAACGCGGCGGTCGAAGCGGCCCGGGCCGGCGACGCGGGGCGTGGTTTCGCGGTCGTGGCCGGCGAGGTGCGCACGCTCGCGCAGCGCAGCGCAGCGGCAGCGAAGGAAATTCGCACGCTGATCAGCCGGGCGGTGGACAAGGTCGGGACCGGCGCCGAGTTCGTCGGGCAAACCGGCGCGACGATTCACTCCGCGCGCGACGCCATTGCCAAAGTGTCGGGCGTCATGCGCGATATTGCGGCGGCCGCCGCCGAGCAAAGCGCCGGTATCGATCAGGTCGGCGACGCCGTCACGCAGATGGATAGCGTGACGCAGCAAAACGCGGCGCTGGTCGAGCAGGCCGCGGCGGTGGCGCAGACGTTGACCGAGCAGGCGAGGCTGCTGCAGGTGTCGATCAGCCAGTTCAACTTGCAGCAGCAAGGTCCCGGTGAGGGAGCCACGCCGTTGCGAGTGCATAGGCCGGCAGCGAAAGAAGCGCGCGGAGTTGCAGCCATCGTTTGAACGTTATACGGTCCCGAGCGTACCTGAGCGCTCTGAATTGCTGCGCTGAAAATTGCAATCCGGCTCAGGTCTGTTATGTTCGCTGCTGGACCGTTCAACGCCTCTTCACATTCCACTCGTGATGCGGCGGTGAGCGTCCTCATTCCGGAACATATGTTCGACGTGCCCATGGAGGACTGCATCTGGTCGGTGCCGCGAAAACTCAACTCGACAAGCCGCGACGAACGTGGGATCCGGTGGCGCGGGTGGCCGCCTGGAGCCGTTACGTGGGCTGGCGCGCAGGCGTGGCTGGCGCGGCGCTGTTATTTTGCTTGCAAAGCGTGGCGGCCTCCAACGGAGGCACGGGCTCCGTCACGCTGTACGGCGTGCTGGACACCAGCCTCGAAATAACCGACCCAGGGTCCGGCTGGACTCCGCGTCTGGACTCGGGTGCGTATCGCGGTTCGCGGGTCGGCTTGCGGGGCAGCGAGCCGCTCGGCAACGGCACCGATATCATCTTCACGCTGGAAAACGGCTTTAGCTCGGTCGACGGCACGCTTCAGACTCCGGGTGTTCTATTCAATCGTCAGGCGTGGATCGGCGCGCGCAATGCCTGGGGCGAGGTGCGCTTCGGCCGGCAATATTCGCCTATCTACATCCCCTTCAAAGGCGGCCTCGATGCGTTCGGCGCCGGCACGATCGCGTCCGGACTGAACAACCTGTCGAAGATCACGCCCTACGCAAGCAACGCGATCGAGTACCAGTCGCCGGTCGTCGGCGGCTTCAGCGCGACGGTGATGACGGCCACGCGCGATCCGTCTGAGAACGACGGCAACGGCATCGACGGCTACTATGTGACCGCTGCCTATCAACTCGACAACTTCAGGCTGCTATACGCGCGACAACAGACACACGGCGCCGGCTCGCTGCGGGCGAATCTCGGCGGCGCGACCTACGCGATCGACAAGGTGCGTGTGTGGCTCGCGTTCTTTAACGGCGATGGCGGCACGCCGCTCTATCACGGCGCGGGTGGCTCGCTCTCGGCGCAATACAGTTTTTCTCCGATTGCTCGCGCATCGCTCGGCTATGCGCATGTGCGCGACTATACCGGCGCCGGTGCGAGCGCCGACCAGTTCAGCGTGGCGTTCGAATACAACTTTTCACGGAGTTTGCTGTTCTATTTCAGCGGGGCCTATCTGGCGAATCACGACAGGGCCAGCTTCACTCTGCGCGGCGTCAACGTGACCGGGCTGCCGGTCGCGTATCCCGGCGCGCCGGTCAAGGGTGTGCAGCTTGGCGTGCTGGAGCGGTTCTAACTCGCGGGACCGGAGTGATCGCCGTTGTGCCGCCGATAAGCGGTTTGCGGATTCGCTGCTATTGCGCCGGCGGCGTGCCGACTGCCGCGCCGCTATCGATTCGCGGTGTCACACGCCAGACCGCATTGCCGACGTCGTCCGCCACCAGCAGCGCCCCGCGCGCATCCACCGCGACACCGACTGGCCGACCCACGGCGTGACCGTTGGCGGTCAGAAATCCGCTCAGGAAATCTTCGGGAGCGCCTGCGGGTTGGCCTTTGACGAATGGGATGAACACCACCTTGTAGCCGCTATACGGCTTGCGATTCCACGAGCCATGCTGACCGACGAAAGCACCGCCGCGATAATGCGCGGGAAACAGCGTCCGGCCGTAAAAAACCAGTCCGAGCGATGCGGTATGGTTGCCGAGCGCATAGTCCGGTGCGATGGCCGTGGCGACCAGGTCGGGGCGCTGAGGTTTGACGCGCGTGTCGATATGCTGGCCGTAATAGCTGTAGGGGAAGCCGTAAAACGCGCCGTCTTTCACGGTAGTCATGTAATCGGGCACGAGGTTGTTGCCCAGGTCGTCGCGCTCGTTGACTGCTGTCCACAGCGCGCCACTGTCAGGCTGCCAGGACAGTCCATTGGGATTGCGCAGCCCTGTCGCGAAGGGCCGCATCTGGCCCGACGCCACATCGAATTCGAGAATCCGTGCGCGGTCGGCTTCAGCGTCAACGCCGTTTTCTCCCGCGTTGCTGTTCGATCCCACCGTCACGTAGAGATGCTTGCCCGAACGGTCGGCCAAAATGTTTTTGGTCCAGTGATGATTGATCGGCCCAGCCGGCAGATCAGCCACCTTCACGCCAGGTGTTGCGATCTGCGTCGCGCCGGGCGTGTAGTCGAATCGCAGAATGGCGTCCGTATCGGCGACATAGAGTTGATTGCCGATCAGCGCCATGCCGAACGGCGAGTGCAGGCCACTGAGGAACACCGTCTGCTGATCGGCGACGCCGCTGCCGGTGGTATCGCGCAATAGCACAATACGGTCGGGGCTCGGCGTGCCCGCTCCCGCGCGTTTCATCACCTGTTTTCTGACCCAGCCGAATATGCCGCTGCCTTCGTCGTGCTGCTCGGGTGCATTGCTTTCCGCTACGAGCACGTCGCCGTTCGGCAACGTGTAAAGCCAGCGCGGGTGAGCCAGGTCGCGGGCGAATTTCGTCACCACAAACCCGTTTGGCGCGGTCGGGAGGAAGTCGGAGGCCGCTGGCTGAACGGGCGCGATATTGACCGTGGTCATCAGCGACGATTCTGGCGCCGGCAATACCGGCGACGGGCCAAAGCCGGTATCGGTGGGACTCGACGGCCCCGCCGCGCACGCGGCGAGCGGCAGCAGCATGAATAAGGCAAAGCGATTCAACTGATGCATCCCGCGCTCCGGACATTGAAGATGTTCGTTTTATCGTGCGTAAGTTCAGCAAGATGCTTGCCTGACATCTGAATGGCTGATCCTGTTAGTGCGTATACCCCTAAAACGTCACTACTTCATCTGTGAAGGAAACGCGCCGATAGTCGACCTTCGTTTTCAACCGGAGGGTCTTACGATGCGCGTCTTTGTTACCGGAGCGACTGGATTCGTCGGCTCCGCCGTGGTTGCCGAACTCATTGCCGCCGGACATTCGGTGCTCGGCCTTGTACGCTCGGATGCCGCAGCCGAGTCTCTGGCCAGGGCGGGCGCGGAGGTCCAACGCGGTTCGCTCGAGGACCTTGATAGTCTCAAAGCCGGAGCGGCGGCTGCCGACGGCGTGATTCATACGGCCTTCAATCACGACTTCTCCCGATTCGCGGAGAACTGCGAACTGGACCGGCGCGCGATCGAAGCGCTCGGCTCCGTGCTCGTCGGCTCGGAGCGTCCGCTGCTCGTGACGTCCGGGGTCGCGTTGCTGGCGTCGGGCCGCCTCGCAACCGAGGACGATGCGCCATTGCCGCGCTCCGATGCCTATCCTCGCGTGTCGGAGGCAACGGCTGCGTTGCTGGCGGCGCGTGGCGTGCGCGCGTCGGTGGTTCGTCTGCCGCCGTCGGTGCATGGCGACGGCGACCATGCTTTCGTTCCTCATCTCATCGGCCTGGCGCGTGAAAAAGGCGTCTCAGCCTACATCGGCGAAGGTCTCAACCGCTGGCCGGCGGTGCACCGGCTCGACGCCGCCCGCGTCTACCGGCTCGCGCTCGAACGTGGCGGCGCCGGCAGCCGGTATCACGCTGTTACCGAGGAAGGCGTGCCACTCAAGGAGATCGCCACAGTGATCGGCCGGCGCCTGAACGTGCCGGTCGTCGCGCGAACTGCCGATGAGGCAGCCGACCATTTCGGCTGGTTCGCGCTGTTTGCCGGGTTGGATGCTCCGACTTCGAGCGAACAGACGCGCAAGCTGCTGGACTGGGAACCGAAGCAGCCGGGCTTGATCGCCGACCTCGACCGGCCGCGCTATTTCCAGACTTGAAGCGCGACTCGCCGCTGCGGATTTTTGATGGCCGTGGATTCCATTGACGACGCGGCGCGGCTTTTCATGGCGTTGCAACTCGATCACGTCAAGCTGGTGCCGGCCAGCAAATCCTTCGCTGCGCGGCGCGCTGTTCGCACCGGCCGGCCGGTCGCGGCAGCGGGCGAGCAGAACCTGCCACGCTGGGACTATGCTAGCGCTTTCGTCTACTTCGAGGAGCGACTGATGACACAGACAGCAGGTTCGATGATCACCTTTAGCCGGCCCGACGGCCAGCAGATCCAGGGCTATCTCGCCAAGCCGCAGAAGCTGGAGGGTGCGCCCGCCATCGTGGTGATTCAGGAGTGGTGGGGCGTCAACGAACAGATTCGCGGCGTGGCTGACCGGCTCGCGCAGGCCGGCTATCTGGCGCTGGTGCCCGATCTCTTCCGAGGTAAAACGACGGTGGAAGAGGAAGAAGCCCACCATCTGCTCGACGGCCTCGATTTCGGCGACGCCGCCACGCAGGATGTGCGCGGCGCCGTCCAGTATCTGAAGCAGCATGCGACGAATGTCGGCGTGACGGGTTTTTGCATGGGCGGCGCGCTGACGCTGCTCGCACTGTGCAATGTCCCCGAAGTGTCGGCCGGCGTGGTCTGGTATGGCTACCCGCCGCTGGAATATATCGACGCCGCGAAAATCAAGGCGCCGCTGATCGGTCACTGGGCGCTGCAAGACGACTTCTTCGTGCCTGAAACGGTCGACGCGCTGGAAACCAAACTGAAGGACGCGAATGTCGACGTCGAGTTTCACCGCTATCTCGCACACCATGCGTTCGCGAACGAAACGGCGGTCGGCCCGGGCCGTATTCCGAGGACGCAGTTCGATCCGGTGTGGTCGCAACTGGCCTGGGACCGCACGCTGACGTTTTTCGGCCGCACGTTGTGGAAGTAAGCGGCTCGCTTGCCGCTTGAGACGCGCACCGGATCGCGCCGGCGAAGCTCACGGCATGCCGCCGCGCATGGGCGGCATGCCGGAAAGTCTTCCCGGCGGCGCGATTACGAATCGAATCGCGTGCACGGATTCAGAGCTTCGAACCGCCGTCGACATGCAAGGTTTCGCCTGTGACCCACCGGGCGGCATCCGAGGCGAGAAAAGCCACGGCGCCGCCGATGTCATCCGGTTGCGCCACCCGCTTGAGCGCCTGCATACCCAGCGTCGCCGCGCGTCCCGTGTCGGTCCTCGTGAAGTTCGACATATCGGTTTCAACCACACCCGGCGCGACTGCATTCACGCGAATGCCACGTTCACCGAGCGCGGCGGCGAAATGCTTGACGAGCGTGTCGACCGCGCCTTTGGTAGCGGCGTAGGCCGACAACGTGCCGACCGCGGCGCGCGCCGCGAGCGACGACAGCAGCACCACGCTGCTGCCCTTGCACATCACCGACAGCAACTGCTGCACGAGGAAGTAAGGCGCGCGCACGTTCACGGCGAACAGATCGTCGAAGTCCTCGACGGTCGTGTCCTCGATGCTGGCTCCCTTTGAAATCCCGGCGTTGGCCACCAGAATATCCAGCCGATGACCGATCACGGCGCGAACCTGTCTGGCGAGCGTATGCGGGCCATCCGCCGCGCGCAGATTAGCGGCGACTTTCTGCGCATTGCCGCCGGCCGCGCGAATTTCCGCGACCACGGCATCCGCCTCTTTCTCGCCGCTGCTGTAGTGAACCAGCACCTGGGCGCCGGCCCTGGCGAGCGCGAGGGCACTGGCGCGGCCGATGCCGCGTGAGGCGCCCGTGACGAGCGCGGTTTTTCCTGTGAGGTCGTTCATGGTGAAACTCCTTCGAGTTGATTCGAGCGCGAGGCAATCAAGGTGGTGAGGCTCAGACCGCGGACCCGCTGTCGGCGAGGAACTGCGCGACGTGGGCCACAAAACGCTCCGGATACTGGTACAGCGAACCGTGGTTGGCATCGGGATAGATGATCAACTGCGCGTTCGGCAGGTTCTGCTGAAGAATCCACGAGTTGATCGAATAGATGATCACGTCGTGGTCGCCGTTGACGACGAGCGTCGGCTGCCTGAGGGCTTTCAGATAGTCGAAGGGGTTCTCACGCGGCGCGCCCCATTTGGCGAGCGCCGCGAGCTGGGCCGGCGCGACCTTCTCATTGGCCTCGGGGTCGCGTCCTTCGCTACGCTGGCGGAAGCGCTGCAGGAAGCGGCGGCCGGCGGTCTGACTCGCATCGGAAGGCGCAAAGTGCACACGCAGCCACAGATCATCCGGTCGCGCATACGCTGCGCTGAAAATTTCCTGAGCCTCGGGCGTCAGCGATTGCATCGCCTCGCCGCTGCGCGGGCCGGTGCCGATCAGGATCACGCGGCGCACCAGCGCCGGTTCGGCAATCGCCAGCGTCTGCGCGATCAGGCCGCCCATGGAAAAGCCCAGCACGTCGACCTGCTCGAGGCCGAGCGCCTTGATGAACGCGGCGGCGTTGGCGGCCATCTCTTCGATCGACTCCGGCACCTCGCCGGACGTGCTCGAAATGCCGGCGTTGTTGAACAGAATGATTTCGCGATCCTGCGCGAGGCCATCGGTCACGGCCGGGTCCCAGTGGTCCATCGTCCCGATGAAATGGATGTTGAACACCAGTGGCACGCCGCCCGACTTGCCGAAACGGCGATACGCGAAGCGGATGCCGTTCGCGTCGACATAACGGGTCGGCGCGGTCTGATGGGTATGGCGGGTCGTGGTGGCGTCGTTCGAAGCAGCAATCTGGTTCATTTCCGGTTCCTCGTCGATATAGATGAAAGGCATGGAGTGCGGGTGCGCGTCGAAAGCCGTGGTGTCGGTCAAGCGGTCCCGCGCCGCGCTGCGTGAGAGGTAATGTAGTGGGGGCTTGTGCAAAGGAAAAAGACTTTGTAGGCTGACGGGCATGCCTGTCAGGCATGCCGTTCGCGTGAATACTCTAAGAGGATTTATGGAGCTTCGACATCTGCGGTACTTCGTGGCCGTCGCCGAAACGGGCAGCCTGACGGTGGCGGCGGAGCGCCGTCTGCACACCTCGCAGCCGTCGCTGAGCCGCCAGATCCGCGATCTGGAAGACGAAGTCGGCGCGGAGTTGTTCAGCCGCAGCGCGCGCGGCGTCGAGTTGACCGCGGCCGGCAAAGCGTTCCTCGACCACGCGCGGCTCGCGCTGTCGCAAGTCGACGCCGCCACCGAAGCCGCGCGCCGTGCCGCGCGGCCCTCCAGGCAGGTTTTCGCGCTGGGCTTTCTGACCGGCCAGGAAATGACGTGGCTGCCGCGCGCCATGCAGGTGTTGCGCGACGAGCTGCCGAATATCGAGGTCACGGTGTCGAGCCACTATTCGCCCGACCTCGCCGACGCGCTTGCGCGCGGCAAGCTCGACCTTGCGTTTCTGCGTGCGGAACCGGGCTTCGATCTGGACTATCGGGTGGTCAGTAGCGAGAAGCTCATCGTGCTCATGCCGAGCGATCATCGACTCACCGAGCGCAGTGCGATACGGTCCGAGGACTTCGCCGGCGAAACTTTCATCATGGCGTCGAACAAGGCGCGCGTGCTGCACGATGTGATCCAGCGCTATCTGCACGAAAACGGCATCGCGGTCGCGCCCGAGCACGGCGTCGACAACCTGGCCATGGCGATGTCGCTGGTCGCCTCCACGCGCGGGCTCGCGTTGATGCCCGAGTATGCGACCAACCTGCTGCCGTGGTCGGTGGTCAGCCGGCCATTGGAAGGTGAGACGCCGACCGTCGATCTCGTGATCGGCTATAGCAGGTCGAATACATCGCCGGTGCTGAAGCTGTTTCTGTCGAGGGCCGACGAGTTGTTGGCGCACGCCAGTGGCGAATCGGGCTGAGGCCGCCGGTTTACCTATACTCCTGTCACTCTGCAAGGCCGCCACTCGTCGCCATACCAACAAGACGGAGCCTCACATGTGGGTAGCTATCCGAAACGCGGCCCTCGGGTTGCTGGCATGTTGCGCGTTGGCCGCGTGCGCCGGCGCGCCCGCCGATTCCCGCTGCGGCGAAGCGTGCAGTTCCCGCGGCCAGCTTCTCGATCATCGCGTCACGTTGAAGCTGAGCGCCGCGGAGTTTGCGAATTTACTGGCGTCGAGCGCGGGCGGCCGGCAGCTTGCGCGGATAGCCGGCGCGCCCGCGTGCGGCGTCGAGATCGTGAGCTTTCGCTACCGGACCATCGGCGGCGCGGGCGAGCCCACTCAGGCGAGCGGCGCGTTGATGATCCCGTCAGGAAGTTCGGCGGCATGCAGCGGACCGCTGCCGCTCATGCTCTATGCGCACGGCACCACCGCGTATCGCAACTACAACCTCGCCGATATCACGCGAACGGATCCCGGCAACGGCGACGGTGCCGGAGAGGGCATCAGCGTGGCCGCCTTGTATGCGGCGCAAGGCTATATCGTGGTGGCGACCAACTATGCGGGCTATGCCGGCTCCGATCTCCCGTACCACCCGTATCTCAACGCGGACCAGCAATCCGCCGATGTGATCGACTCGCTGCGAGCGGCGCGCGCGGCGCTAGCCGACATGCAACCCGAAGCAGGCACGCGCGAAAACGGCAAGTTGTTTGTCACCGGCTATTCGCAAGGCGGCTTCGTTGCAATGGCAACGCACCGGGCGCTGCAGGCGGCCGGCGTCAAGGTGACGGCGTCCGCGCCGGGCTCGGGGCCGTACGCGCTCGCCGCCACCGCCGACGCGCTCATCGAAGGCGAAGTCAACCTGGGCGCGACGCTCTTCTCGACGCTGATCGTGACGGGTTATCAGCATGCTTACGGGAATATCTACCGCCAGCCCGGCGACTTCTACGAAGCGGCTTACGCGCCGGGTATCAAAACGCTGCTCCCGAGCTTGCAGCCGCTCAACACGCTGTTCAGCACGGGCAAGCTGCCGTCCGCGCATCTCTTCAGCAGCCTGCCGCCCGCGCCGCAGTACGCATCGGTCACGCCACCGGGTTCGCCGCCTTTGACGCCGCCGGTCCTGAAACCGCTCTTTGCCGCGGGCTTCGGCGATGCCAACCTCGTACGCAACGCCTATCGCCTGACATTGCTGGAGGATGCCGCCGCCAATCCCGATGGCGCGTTTCCCAACCCGAGCCTTGCGATGAAACCGGCAGCAAATCCGCAGCATCCGTTGCGCCAGGCATTCAAGCGCAACGACTTGCGCAACTGGCTGCCGCGTGCGCCTGTTTTGATGTGTGGCGGCGCGTCGGATCCCACGGTGTTCTTTTTCAATGCGCGCATCGAGCAGGCGTATTGGCAGAACGCCAATGTGCCCGCAGGGCTCACGTCCGTGCTGGATGTGGACTCTCCTGTCGCCGGGCCCAACGATCCGTATGTGCGCGTCAAGCAGGGATTCGCGGGCGCGAAGGCAGAGGTCGCGAGTCAGGCCGTGGCGCGAGGTGCGGCCGACGGCGGCGCGTCAGCGGTGCTGCGGGCGTATCACGGCGAACTGGTGGCGTCGTTCTGCATGGTGGCGGCGCGGGCGTTCTTCGCCAACTTTTGAGCGCACGCCACCCGCGCGTTTTCGCCGCGCTTACGACATCTCGCCGAGCGATTTTCGGGGCGCTGGCGCGATAGGACGGCGGGTTGCCACGACGTGCGTGAACTCGCGCTTGCGTGTCGAATCATGTCTAAAGCGACAGCCAGCCGCGTTCGATTGGCCACGCCAGCAATTTGCGATACAGCGCGATGAGTCCGCGCGTCATGCTCGGGCCGGCGAGCCGCCACGGTGGCGCGACCAGGACAAAAGCCACGCCCGCGACGACAACCGCGCCCGCCATGTCGAGCGGAAAGTGAACGCCGACAAAGATGCGCGCCCAGGCAACCGCGAGCCCGGAGAGAACGATGAGCGAGCCGTACCGTTTCACGCCGCCGAGAAGCAAGGTCAGCGCGATGCTCGCGAAAATCGTCCCGTGATCGCTGGGGAACGAGGGGTCCGGTGCGTGGTCGAGAAACGTATGGCCGATGCCCAGCACGAACGGCCGCGGATGCGGCCACGCCAGGCCGATGAGCTGATTGATGCCGAGCGCGAGGAGCGTCACGCAGCACGCGCGCAGAGCGGTTTCGCGCTGACGCTCGTCGCCGGAGAGCCACATTGCGATCAGGCAGAGCGGCACGAGATAGATGAGGTAGTCTGCGATCGAACGCGCGAGGTCGATGCACCAGGCCGGTGTCGATAGCGTCGCGTCGATCATGAGGAAAAGCGCCTGGTTGAACGCTTCAAGTGTCTGCATAGGGTGTGTTTCTCGATGGACGTCGGCGCCACTCCGGCGCGTCGATGTCGAAGGATGGTAACGGGCCAACCTTAGGAAACGCTTAGGCCATGTAATCTGTCGATACAGCAGGGCAACATGAACCGATATTCGAAGAAGACGAGAACGTGGTGAGGATCGATCCGGACCGCTTGCTGAGCGATCTCAAGCAACTGCGCAGCTTCGGCGCCACCGGCCCAGGCGTCGTTCGGCTGGCGCTTTCGCCGGTGGATCTGGCGTCGCGCGAATGGCTGGCCGGGCGCATGACGGAGGCCGGACTCGAGGCCGTGATCGACGGCGTGGGGACCGTGTTCGGACGCTCGCGCCAAAGCGGGCCCGCGCTCGTGATC
The DNA here is from genome assembly GCF_003634175.1 of Paraburkholderia sp. BL17N1. Lineage (NCBI taxonomy): Bacteria > Pseudomonadati > Pseudomonadota > Betaproteobacteria > Burkholderiales > Burkholderiaceae > Paraburkholderia > Paraburkholderia sp. BL17N1. The sequence continues at coordinate 1,027,960 of NZ_RBIW01000002.1, read as the reverse complement.
GGCTCGCATACGGACACGCAGCCGACCGGCGGCTGGCTCGACGGCGCGATGGGTGTGATCTACGGCCTGGAGATTGCGCGCGCGCTCGCGGAGAACGAGGCGACGCGTCACCTCGCGGTGGACGTCGCATCGTGGATCGATGAAGAAGGCACGTTTTCCGGCCTGCTCGGCAGCCGCAGCTTTGTGGGCGACAACGTCGACGAGACGATTCGCGACGCCACGAATCGGCAAGGCCAGCGCCTCAAAGACGTGCTCGCCGCCGCAGGTCTGGCCGGGCGGCCGCGTGCGCGCTTCGAGCCGGGGCGGCAGGTCGCTTATCTCGAACCGCATATCGAGCAGGGTGGCCGGCTGGAAGCGGCCGGCAAATCCATCGGGGTCGTCACCACGATCGTGGGGTTGCGCGAATTGCGGCTGCGCTTCACGGGGCAGCGCAATCATGCCGGCACGACGCCCATGGCGATCCGGCGCGACGCCGGCGCGGCGCTGGTCGCCTTTATCCCGCAGATGAACGAAGCGTTCGCGCAGCTCGCGGATGCCGATACCGTCTGGACGGTGGGCCGCATCGACCTCGACCCCGGCTCGCTGAGCGTCGTGCCTGGCGCAGCGCAGATGTACCTGCAATTCCGCGACGCGAACGCCGCGCGTTTGCAGGCGATGGAAGACAGGCTCGCCCAACTGGTACGGGACCTCAACGCACGCGGCTCGGTGAGCGTCGAGCTGGCGACCATCGACGAACCGATGCAACCCGTAACCATGCACGCGGCGCTCGCGGATCATCTCGCCCGCGCCGCCGAAGCGGTGGCGCCCGGCCAGTGGATCCGCATGCCGAGCGGCGCCGCGCACGACGCGCAGGTCATCGCCCGCTGCATGCCGGCTTGCATGATGTTCGTGCCGAGCATCGGCGGCGTGAGCCACGATTTCATCGAGGACACGGCCGAGGCGCACATCGTTCTCGGTTGCCAGGTCGCGGCCACGGCCGCGGCGTCGATGCTGGAGGAGCAATGGGCGAAACGATCGTAGGCGAATCAGGCGATTTCGTCGTGCGCACGATGTCGGCCGGGGACGTCGCGTTGGCGGTCGAATGGGCCGCGCAGGAAGGATGGAACCCCGGCTTGCACGATGCCGAGTGTTTTCGTGCGGCCGACCCGGACGGGTTTTTCATCGGCGAATGGCGCGGCGAACCGGCGGCGTGTCTATCCGCTGTCGCGTACGGCGAGGACTTCGGCTTTATCGGTCTCTATATCGTGAAGCCGGCCTTTCGCGGTCGAGGCTTCGGCATGCGCGTCTGGCAGCACGGTATGGACTATTTGCGAAACCGCAATGTCGGTCTGGACGGCGTGCTCGCTCAACAGGCGAATTACAGGAAGTCCGGATTTCAGCTGGCCTATCGCAACATCCGCTTCCAGGGCGTCGCGCAGGACATCGCGCAAGGCGAGTCTTACGTGGACTTGCTGCATGCTTCGGCGTTGCCCTTCGAATCGCTGAACGACTACGATCGGCAATGCTTTCCTGCCGCGCGCGAGCCCTTTCTCGCTGCCTGGTTTGCGCAGCCTGGCGCGATGGCGAGAGTTGCGATGCACGACGGGCAGGTGGTGGGCTACGGCGTGCTGCGTCGTTGTTTGACGGGCTACAAGATCGGCCCGCTCTTCGCCGATAACGACGAGATAGCCGCCCGTCTGTTCGCTGCGCTGACGTCGAGCATTGCCGGCGAAGTGTTTTTCTTCGATGTGCCCGAGATCAACGTCGATGCGATTGCGTTGGCCGAGCGGCATGGCATGACGAGCGTATTCGAAACCGCGCGGATGTACACGCGGGAACAACCGGCCCTATCTATTGAACGCGTGTTCGGCGTGACTTCGTTCGAACTGGGCTGATCACAGCGAGGTGCTGCAAGTTGATGTTTGTGCAGCCATCGGCGTTCTACGTCGCGAACCGCCGATGGCAAGCGTTATTTCCACTTCGAGCCGAGAGTCTCCAGTCCCGCTTTCATCAGGTCTTCCGGCAACATCGCAATGCGCATTTCGCAGTCGGCGTTGAATTTCAGAAACCACGGCTCCGCGAGCGCGGGAATCGCCGACGCGTTGTCGACATCCACCACGACGACTGCTCCGCGCGCTCCGCTCTGCTCGGTGAAGTAGACGGCCTCCGGTTTTATTTCTTCCAGTATTTTCCCGATCACTTGCCCGACAGTGCCGTCACGCACCATGGCATTGAACGGTTCGTGCGGGATTCGTATGTTGAGAAGCATGCGCATGTCATCCTCCTGTTGACGCCCAATGGGCTTCTTAAGGATAGATGCTTTATGCGGGCCGTAAGACGATCTATCACGCAGCGTTCAACGCGACGCAGCGAGTCCGCTGCCATCGCGGACCATGCACACAGTCAATTTCCGAACAGTGACGCTTGCGTGCCGCGGCTCGGCGCGTGACGCGCGGGTTTCGTCTGAGCTTCGGATGTGACCTGAGTCTTGACCGTCACCCTTTCTTCGAGCGCGAACATGTCCGTTTGCCCGTCCGCTTCCGCTTCGAACGAAGTCTGTCCAGCCTCGAGCGACAGCAGCAGCATCTTGTTCGCCAAGCCGCCCGCAAACCCGGTCAAATCACCTGACGCGCCGATCACCCGATGGCACGGCGCCACGATGGAAATAGGATTTCTGCCGTTCGCCGCGCCGACCGCCCGCACCGCGTTGACGTTGCCGATCTGCGTCGCGATTTCCGAGTAGCTGCGCGTCTGGCCGAACGGTATGGTCAACAACGCGGCCCACACCTGCTTCTGAAAGTCCGTTCCCTGGAACGTCAGCGGAAGGTCGAATTCATGGCGCGTGCCGGCGAAGTACTCGTTCAGTTGCCGTTCGGTCTCGATCAGCACGGGCCGGTCATTTGCTTCGATCAGCTCACCAAGACGTACGCGGTTCGGCTTGTCGTGCTCCCACAGAATGGCGGCGAGGCGCTCGCCGTTTGCAACGAGTTTCAACTGGCCGACGGGCGAGTCCATCAACTTGTAGGCGTATGTCACTTTGCTTGTTCCTGACTGGTTGGAGGCACAGAGGCGCGATGCGAGTCTGCGAATACGCGCGCGAGGCGCGCCGAATATCCGACAGTGTGAGCCTCGCTCTCTCTGATTGCGCTCCGGATCTTGCTGTCCAATTCCTCGCGACCGGTGTCGGCCGGCGGCTGATTGCTCTGGACGGGACGATGCATCACTGTACAACCCTTTTCAAGCATTTTCGCGCGACGCTCGCGACTCAGTAGAATTGATACCTTCGATACGAAGCGCACCGGCAACCGGACCCCTCTTCCACGACTGTGACGACGACACTTGATCAACTGCGGGCCGGCCAGCTCGCGGGCACGCGCCGGCTGAAACTGGCTTGCGGCCTGACCGAATTTCCGCGCGAGATTTTCGACCTCGCCGACACGCTGGAAGTTCTCGACCTGTCGGGCAACGCGCTCACCTCGCTGCCCGACGATCTGCCACGTCTGCGCAAGCTGCGCATTCTCTTCGGCTCCGACAACCCGTTCACCGAATTGCCCGAAGTGCTGGGACAGTGTTCGCAATTGAGCATGGTCGGCTTCAAGGCCAACCGCATCCGGCAGGTATCCGGCAAAGCGCTGCCACCGCAATTGCGCTGGTTGATCCTCACGGACAATCAGATCGAAACGTTGCCAGCCGAGCTCGGCCGCTGTGCGCAACTGCAAAAGCTGATGCTGGCGGGCAATCGTCTGCGAGCGCTTCCCGAGGAATTGGCCGCCTGCTCGCAGCTCGAATTGTTGCGGCTCGCCGCGAATCAACTCGACGGACTGCCTGACTGGTTGATGCGTCTGCCACGATTATCCTGGCTGGCATACGCCGGTAATCCGTTCAGCGAGGCGCTCGAAGCGGCAGCGCTGATCGACACGCCGAGCGCCGCGATTGCGTGGCATGATTTGAAACTCGAGGCGCCGTTGGGCGAGGGCGCCTCCGGCGTCATCTATCGCGCGGCGCTTGCGGGCCGGCACGGCGCGTCCCGCTCTGTCGCGGTGAAACTGTTCAAGGGCGCGGTGACTAGCGACGGTCTACCCGACTGCGAAATGGCAGCCTGCATTCGCGCGGGCGATCATGCAAACCTGATTCCGGTAGCGGGGAAAGTGAAGGATCATCCCGCCGGCACGCACGGCCTCGTGATGGAACTGATCGATCCGCGATTCACGAATCTCGCCGGTCCGCCGAGTCTCGAATCCTGCACGCGCGATATTTATGGCGCCGACACGCGCTTCGATATGGCTTCAGCGTTGGGCATTGCGTACGGTATCGCGTCGGCGGCGCGTCATTTGCATGAGCAAGGCATCATGCATGGCGATCTGTACGCGCACAATATCCTGTACGGCGGACAGGGGCGTGCGTTGCTGGGAGATTTCGGCGCGGCGTCGTTCTATGCGTTGGGCGATAGGAGCATCGGCCTCGCGCTTCAGCGCCTCGAAGTCAGAGCCTACGGTTGTCTGCTCGAAGAGTTGCTCGAACGATGCGACTGGCCGGTGGCGTCGGCGAACAGTCGGGCGCTGCTCGTGGAGTTGAAGGACAATTGCTTGAGCGAGGCGACCGACAGCCGGCCGTTGTTCGATGAAATCACCGCGCGTTTGCTCGCGCTGATGAGCGATCGATGAACGGCGGGCAGCGCCATAGCCGCATTTCGTCCGACTGCAACACTTCGATTCGTCAGCGCGGCCCAGAAGGAGAGATTCGATGATGGAGAAGACGCCCCGACGGATGTCCTCCTGGGGGATGCGTCGCCGCGTGGTGTTTGCCGGCGCGCTGGCCGCGGCCGGTATCGGCGGCGCGGCCGATGCAGCGGTTACGCCGGGCAGCAAGCTGAAGATCGCGCTCGTGCTGAAGTCGCTGGGCGACCCGTTCACGGTGGCGATGGCGACCGCCGCGCAGAACTACCAGCAGCATTACGCCTCGCAATTCGATTTGACGGTGCGCGGCACGGCAACGGAAAGCGAAACGACTGGGCAGATCCGCATGGTCGAAGACATGATCAAGGCGAAGATGAGCGCCATCGTCCTTGCTCCGACCGATTCGAAGGCGCTGACGGCGGTCGTCGCGCGCGCGATCAAGGCGGGCATCATCGTGGTTTCGATCGACAATCCGCTCGACGAGGCGTTTCAGGGCGCGGCCGGCATTTCCGTGCCGTTTGTCGGTCCGAACAATCGCAAGGGCGCGCAGCAGGTGGGCAACTATCTGGCGGAGCGGCTCACGACGGGCGATCAGGTGGGCATTATCGAAGGCAGTTCAGCCGATCGCAATGCACAGCAACGCACGGACGGTTGCCGGGATGCAATGAATGCCGCGGGGATCAACATCGTCGCGGTTCAGGCCGGCGACTGGGAATATGGGAAGGGCCGCGACGCCGCTTCGAAAATGCTCGGCGATCATCCGCAGATTCGCGGCCTGCTGTGCGGCAACGACAACATGGCCATGGGCGCGGTCGACGCGGTTCGCGACGCGGGCCGAACCGGCGGTGTGTACGTGACCGGCTACAACGATATCGATGCGATCAAGCCGTTGATCGCCGACGGCCGCGTGCTCGCCACAGTCAATCAGTTCGCCGCCAGGCAAGCCGTGTTCGGCGTCGATGTGGCGTTGAAGGCGGTGACCGAACAAAGAAAGCAGAGCGAATTGTCGAGTGTGATCGAGACGCCGCTGCAGCTTGTCACCGCCGCGAATCAGTAGCCGCGCGAGCCGTCCGTGCGAGCCGCAGCAAAGCTGCCGCGAACGTGAGCGGTTTCACGCTCGCATCGGCGCATGTCACGTCGATTATTCCGCCTTGACCTTGCGCGGCTTGGTGGCTTTTTCGAGCTTGTTGTATTCGAACTCAGGCACCGACTTCAACGCATCCTTCGTCGCGCCGGCGAGGAACAGGTTGCCGTCGCGGATCTCGAAGTGATCCACCGGGATCGCCACATAGTGCTTGCCCATGCCGAGGAAGCCGCCCACCGACACGACCGCATACGTCGCCTTGCGGTCCGGCGAAATGATCACGTCGTAGATGCTGCCGATCTTGTCGTTCAGATCGTTGTAGACCGGCTCGTCGACCAGCGCGCGCCGCACGCTCCAGCCCTTCAGCAGCGCATTGGTTTGCTCGACCGTGCCGCCTAGCGGTTGCAGTCCGGCAATCTGCGCATAGGCGCCTTGCGAGGCGCAGATCGCGGCGAGAGCGGTCGCACATATCAGTGTTTTTGCTTTCATTTTCGGCTCCTTGTTGTCTGTTTAGCGGTCGTCTTCGTAGCCCCAAATGCGGAAGCACGTGACGTGCCCGGGTGCCGGTGTGAAGCGTCATTCGTGCCCCACGATCAGGATTCACACAGTCCACGGCTCTGTACGCCCGGCCACAGAGCGCAGTGCGGCAACGATGCACAATCGGCGTGATATCCCGGGCGGCGCCCGTGGCGCACCTGCGCCCGGCGCGAACCGAGACGCGGCGAGGGCGGCCACCGCCTGCCGCATTGGAGAAGCAATGGGTTGGAAAAGTCTGCTGATCGAAGCGCCGGTCTGGTTGATGGGCCGCTTCCACCCGCCGCGGTTCGATCCGGCTCGCGACACGCCGCGCGAGATTCTCGTGCTGCGCCCGAACGATTTCGGCGAACTGCTCACCACCACGCCGCTCTTCGAGACGCTGCGCGCGCGCTTTCCGACGACGCGTCTGATCGCCGGCGTAGGTAGTTGGGGGCGTCCGATACTCGAAAACAATCCCTTCGTCGACGAGATCGTGGAGATCGACGCGCCGTGGAACAACAAGCTGGTCGAGGACCGCTCGCACGGCAATGTGCTGCGTTTTCTGTGGAAGTCCCCGCAGGTCGCCGCACTGCGCGCGCGCGGCGGCATCGATGTGGGTATCGACGTGCTCGGCAGCTACATGGGCGCGCTGTTGATGATGCGCGCAGGCGTGCGGTATCGCATCGGCGTGCGCGGCTATCGCGGCGGCTGGAGCGGGTGCCAGGCGTTTATTGAATTCGCCGCCCGGCAATGCGGCCGCGCCGCGCTCGCGCAGGGCGAGCTGCTCGGCGCAACGGCGCTGCCGCAAGCGCGCCCGCAATTGTTCCTCACCGACGACGAGCGCGCCACCGCCGCGCAAATCTGGAATGCGGGCAACGTGCCGGGGCGTCGCACGGTGCGGTTGATCGTCGGCGTTGGGGCCGGCGTGCCGACCAAAGCATGGGACGCGCGCCAGGTCGGCGCCGCGCTCGCGCGGATCGCGCAGACATTGGAACAAGCCGGCGACGCGTGCGATATCGTGATCGTCGGCAGCAAAGCGGATCAGGCGCGCGCCGCCGAGGCGATCGCCTCAGCGGGTTTGGGCGTGCCGGTCCGCTCGCTCGCAGGCGAGGTGTCGATGCGCGTCATGTTCGCTCTCGCCGAAGAGGCCAACGTCGTGCTGACGAACTCGACGATGCTGATGCACGTCGCGGCCGCGTTTCTCCGTCCGACCGTCGCCGTGATCGGCGGAAGCATCACCAAACCCGACAGGCACGATGCTATCTGGGGCTACCCGCCGCCGTATCGCAGTGTGTCGCCTGAGCAGTATGTCGCGGGCGAACATGCGCGGAACTGGCCGAGCGTCGAACGGGTCGTGCACGCGGTGCTGGAGGCGGTCGATACGCAGCGGGCGCGAGTCGGCGCGGCAGCCTGACGCCGTGCCACCGCTGCGGTTTCCGCGCCGTTTTATCCACGGCGGTAGAATTTAAATTCTGCCTGCCTTGCAGCACGGACCTTGTACAAGGACGGAGCCATTGCCGTGGATACGCCTGACCTCTACAAACTCTATCGGGACTACATTGGCTGCCTGAACAAACAGGACTGGCCGAACCTCGGGCAATACGTCGACGACAACGCGCACTACAACGGTCAGCGCATCGGCTTATCCGGCTATCGCGAGATGCTGGAGAGAGACTTCCGCGAAATTCCCGACCTTTATTTCAACATCCAGTTGTTGATTGCCGATCCGCCTTATATCGCCAGCCGGCTCGGCTTCGCCTGTACGCCGAAGGGCACGTTTCTCGGCCTCGCCGTCAACGGGAAACGCGTTTCCTTCACGGAGAACGTGTTCTATCAATTCCGCAATGGAAAGATCGAGCAGGTCTGGTCGGTGATAGATAAGGCGGCCATCGAAGCGCAACTCAAGCCACCGGCGCCGCCTGAACATTAAGCCGTTAGTTTTGCGGTCACGTGTCCCTGCCGCACCGGTCACCTTCGTCCGCGTTGCACACCAACTCCGCAGATTCAGCGAGCCGTGACGGTTGGCGGCGGTGTCTGCACAACAGGCGCGGCGGCTTGCAGGATGTCGTCTCGAACGCCCGTGCGCGGCGGATAGATGCGTATGCAATTGATGGTCTGTTTGGTCGCTTTGGCGGCGTCGCCTTCGGACACGAGATGCCGGTCCCAGCCCTCCGTGTACACGGCGCCCCACGGACCGAGATCGAGAATGGTCGTGTACCAGTCGATATGAAGCGGCAGCATCTCGCCACCGAGCAGATCGCAGACGACGTTGTGACCGGCGTAGCGCCCCATCGGCCGGCTATGCTGGCATGACATGACCGATGGCCGTGCGCCGTCGATCAACACACGTGCGCAGTCGCCGGCAGCGAATACATGCGGGACGTTTTCCACGCGCATGAAGGCATCTACCGGAAGGCGTCCAAAAGGATCGAGTGTCACGGGGATTTGCGCGGTCAACGCGTTCGCGCGCATGCCGCCGCACCAGACCACCGTGGCCGCATCGATGCGCCTGCCATTCGTGAGCTCGACGCCGTCGGCGTCCACCGACTGCAGGGATACGCCGGCAAGCATCTCGACGCCGAGAGCGTCCATGGCACGCTCGATGACAGGCTGTGCGCCGCCCATCGCCTGGCCGATCTTAGCCGAGCGATCGGCCAGCACGACATGCACGGCGTCTCGATGCGCGTCGCCCGCGATGCCGCGCAAGCGCGCCGGCAGTTCGGCCGCCAGTTCGATGCCCGTCAAGCCGGCCCCGACCACCACGGCCGTAAACGGACTCGCCGCATTCGCGAGCGACGGCAAGCCGCGCAAGTGCGCCGCGAGTTTCGTTGCGCCTGAGAACGTATCGACGTCGAACGCATGCTCGGTCAAACCGGGAATATCAGGGTGGACGAGTTGGCTGCCCGCCGCGATGACCAGCCGGTCGTAGTCAAGCGTCTGCGCCAGCCCTTGGGTCTGAACGGTGATGCGGCCGTTGGCCGAATCGATGCTGGATACCGAGCCTTCGACGAGCCGCACACCGATCGGCCCGAGAACATCGGCGAGCGGCACGCGCGTCTCGTCCAGATTTTGTTCGTAGTTCCGCACCCGGATACTGTGATACGGCGTGCCATTGATGACGACGACTTCCACCTGAGCGGCGGGCACGCGCAGTTCGTCGAGTTTGCGCGCCGCGCCCACCGCACTCCACAGTCCGGCGAAACCTGCGCCGATCACCACGATCCGCTTCAAGACGTTCTCCTATGGAAATCTTGCGTGGACCTTCAGGTGCCCGCAGCGGCCGATTTCAGGGTCATGATGGTCCGCGCTGGTAGCTTACTCGCGCCGAAGCAGCCGCTGAAGCCGATCGTCAGTGCTCCTCCGCCATGTTCGACGCCATGTCCGACGATTTGAGCGACTGCGATATAATCGCATGCGATGTATAATGTCGCTAGCGAGGCGTGAGCCTCTACCCAACGAGGACGCAGATGAAATCCACCGACCAACCCGCTTCCGCGGATGTGAAGCTCTCCGACTTCCTGTGCTTTGCGGTCTATTCCGCAAACCTGGCATTCGGCAAGGCATACAAGCCGATTCTCGAAGAGCTTGGGCTGACGTACACGCAATACATCACGATCATTGCGCTGTGGGAGGAGGACAACCAGACTGTCAGCAGTCTGGGCGAGAAGCTGTTCCTCGAGTCCAACACGCTCACTCCGATCCTGAAGAAGCTGGAGGCGGCAGGCTACGTGGAAAGACAGCGGGACCCCGAAGACGAGCGTCAGGTGCGGGTAGGTCTCACGAAAAGTGGCCGGCGCTTGCGCGAAAAAGGTCTGAACATGGACCTCGTCGAGGCAACCGGCCTCGCGCCGGATGAGTTCTCGAAAGTCCAGAAGGCGATCGTGACGCTGCGCAACAATCTCGTCAAAGCGGTTCAGAACGGGGAATGAGCGGCGGATCGTGCGATCCATGCGCCCGTCATGAGGCGCGTTGCCAAACGGAAAAGCCCGCGGACGATGTCCGCGGGCTTCTTGTTTTCTGCGCCACAAAAATGCTCGACCGTTTAGCGCTGATTTCAGGCTTCAGCCGCGCTCGGGCAGCTTCCAGTTCGGGCGAACGAAGTGGCACGTGTAGCCGTTGGGAATGCGCTCCAGATAGTCCTGATGTTCCGGCTCGGCCTCCCAGAACGGGCCGGCCGGAGCGACTTCGGTGACCACCTTGCCGGGCCAGAGATCGGACGCCTCGACATCGGCGATGGTGTTCTCAGCCACCCGCTTCTGCTCATCGTCGAGATAGAAAATGGCCGAGCGGTAGCTCATGCCGACGTCGTTGCCCTGGCGGTTCTTCGTCGTCGGATCGTGAATCTGGAAGAAAAACTCGAGGATCTTGCGATAGCTGATCTGGCTCGGGTCGAACACGATCTCGAGCGCTTCTGCGTGTGTGCCGTGGTTGCGGTAAGTGGCGTTGGGCACGTCGCCGCCCGTGTATCCCACGCGCGTGGACAGCACGCCGGGGTAGCGGCGCAGTAGATCCTGCATGCCCCAGAAGCAGCCGCCGGCCAGGATGGCGGTTTCGGTTTGCGTCGTCATTTCAGTCCAATCCTTTCGTCAGTGGTTGGCTCGCCGTCTATCGGATGCGATTCCGCAAGCATGCCAGAGATCGGCCTGGCTAGCCGGCCGGCAGGCAAAGCCCATCATGCCGCCATAGGCATGCGTAGCCGGCCGGGACGTTGGCGCGGCCGGCAGCGCGCCTCAATGGCGTGCGTAAAGATTGTCGTGAGGAGCGACCACGGCACGGCTGCCGGATTCCGACTGACCAGAGGCGACACCGCCATATGCCGCTTGCGAGCCAGCTGCATCGTCGTTGGTCGCGGCGACGGTTTGCGCGCTCTGGCCGCGTTGCGACGCCGGGGCGCCGACCGAAGGCCGGTAGAACGGAGCCGGACCGTAGCCGCTGGCGAACGCGGGCGCGGCGGTGGAGGCAGAAAGTGCGAGGAGCAGTGCAGCAACGAGTTTGGTTTTCACGGTGAAACTCCGCTTAAAAAATGTTCGATGAGGGGCGCTAGCCTTGCCGGATCGCGCCCAGAGATGCCGGTTCAGTGAGGGAATCTCAGGCTACGTTGACGACAACGTCGATGTTTCCGCGCGTGGCTTTCGAATACGGGCAGATTTCGTGGGCTTCATGCGCGATGGCCTCGGCAACTTCGCGCGCCACGCCCGGCACGCTGACGTTGAAGCGGGCCTGGAGCAAATACGCGTCGCCGGTCATGCCCAGATCGACCTCGATTTCCACGGACAGATCGGACGGCAGCGTCACTTTCTTCGCTTGCGCTACGAGGCCGATCGCGGAGATGTAACAGGCCGACCAGGCGCCTGCGAACAGCTGTTCCGCAGTCGGATGCGCCTCTACAGCCGGAAACGCGATGTCCGCACCGGCGCCTTTGGCGGCCGACAGATTGAGGTTGACGCGACCGCCGCGGCCGCTGAACGTGGTGTGGGTTTTGCCGGTGAGCAGGACATTTTCGATCTTGGTCATGATGAATTCCTTGAAGGACAGAGCTGTGAAGTTGCTTTAAATCGCATGCGATGTAATCGCATGCGTCGAATAGTGGACGAGAAGTTTCGCCTTGTCAAGCGCATAAGATTAAATCGCATGCGATTTTTATTGTCCGAGACGACGGGCGGCTGCCGGCCTAGGCGTGCGCTTGACTGACTTGGCTGGCGGCACAGCCGCTGACAACGATTTCCGAGCGGTCCGGGCGTTCCGATCGACTAGACTACGAGGTAGCTCAAATCCCACGCGCACCACGCCGTAAAGCGAAAGATGATCCCGGAGGACGACAAGCGAGTCGGCGCCGATGCGCAAAGCCGCGCGGCGAGCGATGGCGTTCGAGGCGAACCCGCGGGCGAGCGTCGGCGCGGCGTCCTCAGCCTCGCGACGACATGGCTGGATCAGCTCGATCCCGGCACCCATCGCCGGATCAAGGGACTGCGGCTCGTCACCGCGTACGGAATCGCCGCGGCGCTCGGAACGTTGCAGGACGTCACCCACGGTTTGCCCGGTGCGACGCTGGTCGGTTCGCTGGCCGGCAACTTCGCGCTGTGGGCCAGCGTCTCGGAGGCGCGCGTTTCCCGGCCCGAGTCCAGCCGCGACCTGGCCTTCCTGTGCGCCGCCGCCGTGCTCGGCGCGGCCATGTTCATCGCGTTCGCTCCACTCCTGCAGACCATCGGCGCGGCCGGCCCCGAGCTGACGCTCGTCACGGGCGCGTTTCTCGTCGGCTACCTCAAACGCTTCGGCATTCTGGGCGCGGGAATGGGCTCGCAAATATTCATCGGCCAATTGCTGGCCTACAACGTCCATCTGATGCCGGTCGACATGCCGGCCGTCGTGGTGGCGGGGCTGATCGCCATGCTCGCGTCCATTGTCCCGCGTCTGCTCAGCGGTCCGGCGGAACGTCCGGCCATGACGGTGCTTTCGGCCGTCAACGTGCCGGATCGGTGGAAAGTGTCGGCCGAACTCATCATGGGCCTGCAGGCGGCGAGCGGCGCGCTGGCCGTGGTCCTTTTGAACGAGACGATCGGACTCAAGGAGTCCGCCTGGGCCATCACGGCAAGCACCTACGTGGTGGCGGGTTCGGCGAGTGGCACGGCGCAGCGGGTGCGCCGACGGATCATCGGCACCCTGGTCGGCGTTCCGCTGGGGCTGGCCTGCCTGCCGCTCGTCGAGCATGTGCCGCTGCTCGCCTGGGCCGCTGTCGCGGCCGCCATGATCGTCTACGCGATGGCGTTGCCCGAGCGCTATGACGTCGCTTGCGGGGCGTTCGCCTTCACCTTGATCGTGACACTGGCGATTGGCGGCGTGCACTCCATTTCGTTTCTTGGCGCGCGCGCGTGGGAGACGCTGCTCGGCGGAGTGGTCGGCCTGCTGGCGGCGAAGTTCATCTTTCCGCTGCGCGTGTGACGGGTTGTCGAGGGGAGCGTCGCGCGATGATCCGTGCGCCTACGATCCCAGCTTTTCCATCAGGAAGTCGACGAAACTGCGCACGCGCGACGACAGATGCCGTGCATGCGGATAAAGCAGCACGAACGGCCGCGAACAGCCGCCATAGGGAATGAGCAGTTCCTTGAGCGTTCCCGCCGCGAGATCTTTCTCGACGATAAACCGATAGGTTTGAAAAATACCGGCCCCGTGACGCGCGAGCGTGGCCCCGGCAAGCACGTCGCCCGACGACGTGTATCCGCCGCTCGTCATCGTCTCGACAACCTCGTTTTCATATTTGAACAGCCACGGTAGATTGCGGCCGGTGCTCGGCAACGCGTACTGGACGCAGTCGTGATGGACCAGGTCGTCCGGCGTTTTCAGTTTGGCGGCGCCACGCAGATAGGCCGGCGAGGCGACGACCACCAGTTCGGCGTCCTCGATCGTGCGCGCAATCAGCCCGGAGTCTCCGGGCGCCGCGCCGCGAATGGCCAGGTCGAAGCCTTCCTCGCCGAAGTCGATGTTGCGATTGCTGAGATGCGTTTCGACGGTGACGCCCGGATAGCGTCGGCGAAACTCGGCCAGCAAGGGCAGCACGCGGTAGTGTCCATACGGCGTCGGCATGCTGATGCGCAGCACGCCGGTCGGCGCGGTTTGCTGTCCGGTCGCTTCACGCTCGGCTTCGGCGAGCTGGGCCAGCGCCAGACGACATTGTTCGAAGTACCGTCGTCCTGCATCGGTGAGCCGGATCTGCCGGGTGGTCCGCACGAACAGTCGCACGCCGAGGCGCTCCTCCAGACGCGCGACCGTACGGCTGACGGCGGCCGGCGTGACGCTCGCGGCGTTCGCGGCCTCGGTGAAACTCTCCAGTTCGGCCGCCAGGCAGAACAGTTCGATACTGCCCAGAAGGACATCTTCAAATTGACGCTGCATGGTCTCTCGGCGAAGTGCCTGATGGCGCGGTCTGGTGCGAGGCGGAACGCCGCATGGAACGGCCGCAATGCGAACGCAGCGGCTCGGCCGCGTTCGGCGCGGAACAGGGGTTCGTACGGAATATCAGGACTATATTGTAGTGAGACTCCATGAGGAAGCGACATGACCAATCAGACAGGCAAGCGTGCCTTGCTGCCCTTGCTGGGCATCGACAAGCCGATCGTTCAGGCGCCGATGGCGGGTGTCAGCACGCCCGCACTGGCCGCGGCAGTTTGCAACGCAGGCGGCCTGGGCTCGTTAGGCGTCGGAGCGATGAACGCCGACGGCGCGCGCAAGGTGATCAGGGAGACGCGCGCACTGACGGGCAAGCCGTTCAACATCAACGTGTTCTGCCATCAGCCTGCGCAAGCGGACGCGGCGCTCGAGCAGCAATGGTTGCGCTGGCTTGCGCCGCATTTCGACAAGTATGGAGCAACGCCACCGGCGAAGCTGTCGGAGATCTACACGAGCTTCCTTGCGGACCCCGCCATGCTGGCGGTTTTTCTGGAGGAGAAGCCGGCGATCGTCAGTTTTCACTTCGGCTTGCCGCCCGCCGATGTCATCGCCGAGTTGAAGCAGGCGGGCATCACGCTGCTCGCCAGTGCGACCAATCTGGAAGAGGCGGCGCAGGTTGGAGCGGCGGGTGTGGATGCGATCGTGGCGCAAGGTGTCGAGGCCGGCGGGCACCGCGGTGTCTTCGACCCGGATGCATTCGACGACCGCTTGGGCACGTTCGCCCTGACGCGTTTGCTGGTCAGGGAATGCCGGCTGCCGGTGATCGCCGCCGGCGGCATCATGGACGGCGCCGGCATTGCGGCGGCGCTCGCGCTCGGCGCTCAGGCCGCGCAGCTTGGCACGGCCTTCGTGGCGTGTCCGGAAACGTCGATCGACGAGGGTTATCGTCGCGCATTGCTCGGCGAGGCGGCTCGCCGTACGACTTTCACGGCGGCGATCTCCGGGCGGCTGGCGAGAAGCATGGCGAACAGCTACACGGCGCTCGGCGCCGACGCGCGTTCACCCAGTCCGCCCGCCTATCCGATCGCCTACGATGCCGGCAAGGCGTTGAATGCGGCAGCGAAGGCGCAAGGGGAGTTTGGCTACGGCGCGCACTGGGCAGGCCAGGCCGCGGCGTTGGCAAGGTCGTTGCCAGCAGCGGAACTGATGGCCCAACTGGAGCGCGAACTGAAGCAGAGCATCGAGCAACTGCGGCAGTTCGCGAACTGAAAACCAGATGGCTCAACGGGTTGAGCGACCCCGTTCCGACGCTCAACCTGGCTTCTGGGCGAGCTGCTTGCGATAGGCCTCGACCGGCAAGCCGCCCCAGCCCCAGTTCTCGGTGTCCACTTCCTCGATGACCACGAAGGTCGCCGCGAGCGGCTTGTTCAGCACGTCCAGCAGCACCTGACTGACGCCTGCGATCAGCCTGGCTTTTTCGTCGGCCGTGACGGCATCGTTGCCGGGTCTGGAACCTTCGCGGGTCACCTGAATTGTGACGATAGGCATGGCGTTCTCCGTAATCCTCGGTTGACGCGGAGGGCGCCGGTTGGCGGCGCCCTGGCGATCAGTGGCCTGCGCTCTGGCCGCCGTCGACGTGCAGGATTTCGCCGGTCACGAACGGCGCCGAGTCCAGGAACAGGACAGCGTTCACGATATCGCTCATTTCGCCCATATGTCCGACAGGATGCAGTGCGCCGAGCGCCGCATGAGTTTCTTCCGCATGCATCGGCGATTTGATGATGCCCGGCGAGACGGCGTTCGCGCGGATGCCCTTCTTCGCGTATTCGATGGCGAGGGACCTGGTGGCCGCGTTCAGGCCGCCTTTGGTCAGCGAGGCCAGCACCGACGGCACGCCGTCGATGGCGTGGTCGACGAGACTCGTCGAAATGCTGACAACGTGGCCGCTGCCGTTCTTTTCCATCTCGGCGATGGCAAGCTGCGTGATGAAGAAGAAGCCGTTGAGGTTCACCGCGGTGACCTTTGCGTAGTCTTCGGCCGTATAGCTGGTGAAGGGCTTGGCAACGAAGATGCCGGCGTTATTGACGAGTGTGTCGATGCGGCCAAAACGGGCGATGGCTTCACGGATCACGCGCTGCGCGGTGGCCGGGTCGCCGATATCGCCTGCCACGGTCAGGACGTTCGGATCTTCCGAGGGCTTGACCGAACGCGCGGTTGCGACCACGCGGTAGTCGAGCTTGCGAAACGCGTTGACCAGTTCGGCGCCGATGCCTTGCGATGCGCCCGTGACGACAACGACTTTTTGTGATGTGCTCATGGCTGAATCTCCGGATAAGTAACTTGGGATCAAATGCTGATCGGGCCAGTGGCTCCGATAGGTATGAAATCTAGGCGCATCGGCGCCGATCTCGAATACCCGCCATGGACAAACAGTCTTGCGTGCCAGGTACAAATAGGATTTGCGGTGAGTGAGCAGGCGCGCACGGCCTACGCCGCGCCCGAGGTCGCGAGTCGCTGCTTGCGGCGCTGACGCGATTTATTGCCGGCTTTCCGCCGATGCCATGCGAAAGACCGAGAGGCCTTCCATCGGATCCAGTGCTTCCCGCCATGGCGCGCGCTTCAGCATGCGGAGCGTGTCTTCGTAACCCGCGAGCCAGCGCCGTTCGATGCCGGCCGAAGAGAAATCGATGTCCCTGTTCAGGTCGTCGTTATCGAATGCCGGTGCGTCGAGTTCCAGCACGCGCATCGTCGTACCGCAGCCCCAGCCGAGCAGATCGCGCACCTCCGGATCATTCCGTGTCTCTTCGGGCAGATGCTGGCCGAGCTCGCGGATCACGTGACGCAAGCGGTGAATCTGCTTCTGCCGATCGAGATGACTCTCCGCGCGGCTCGAATACTGAATGTCGCGTTGCCGGCTCATGACCTGCAAGATCGACTCGGGTTCCGGACCGCTCGAAGGCCACAACTGCACCGAAAAAATCACCGAGTCGCGCCGCGGCCGGTCGTCGAGCACGGCTTCGAGCGGCGTATTCGAATAGATGCCGCCGTCCCAGTACGATTCGCCTTCCAGTTGCACCGCCGGGAAGCCGGGCGGAAAAGCGGCAGAAGCCATCACGTGTTCGACGTCCAGCAGCGCATCGCGATTCGTGAAGTAGCGCATGCGTCCACTGCGGACATTGACCGTGCCGACGGTCAGCCGCGTCCTCTTCTGGTTCAGGTAGTCGAAATCGACTAGCGAAGCCAGGGTTTCGCGCAGCGGCCCGGTCGAATAGAACGCGGCCTGATCGGAGCGAACGCGTGTCTGAAGGCCCGCCCACGACTGCAGCCGTGGCGTGAAAAACGAAGGCACGCCTTGAGTGACCGTGGTGAAATCACGCAGCCAGTTCGCGAGTCCCGGCAGCCAGTCCGCCGCTCCGATGCCCTGACGTGCCACGCCGTTCCAGAACTGAGTTAAGCGCGCCATGCGATTCTCAGGCAGATTGCCGGCGATGATCGCGCCGTTTATCGCGCCGATCGAAGTGCCGATAACCCAGTGAGGCTCGACTTTGCCGTCATGAAGGGCTTGGTACACGCCCGCCTGGTAAGCGCCGAGGGCGCCGCCGCCCTGAAAGACCAGCACGATCTGGCCGGGAATGTCCGGTGCGGTGTCCGATCCGCTGGTTGCGCCGGTCTGATGTTCGACGTGCGTTTCGTTGCCCATGACGAAGTCTCCCGAACACATGCTGCGGTGCCGCTGATTCTGCCACTGAAGTGGTCGATCAGGGCGCCGTGCAATGGCGGAGCCAGTTCCATGATCCAGTGCTCGATGGCCTGATCCAACGGGCGCTCGACCAGAACAAGAATCTCGCCGTCGCGGCCGCGCGTGTGAGCCGTTCAATCGAACGATGCGACGCGCTACGCTTTCGGCAGCTTGGATTTCTTGCCGCGTGCACGCGGCTTCGGCTCGACGCCTATACGTGAATCGCGGGCGAGCACCAGCGCCGTCAATTGTTCAGCGACGGTTTCGAATGCAGGATCGTCCTGCGTTATGTAGAGCCATTTGCCGAGCACCGGATGCGGCCGCAAAGTCGGCATCTCATCAATGAGCGCGGCGTGACGCTCGTGCGACGTGCACACCAGCAGGCCATTCCACGGCTTGTCGCGATCCGCGGCAATCAGGCACAAAAGCCCATCGATATAAGCGGCGTCGCTGCCAAACATCCGCTTGCTGATGTAAGTCGGATCGCGCTCGAACGCGTCGAAGACCCAGATGAGCGAGTTGCGGACGGACGAAGGCATCGGCGTGAAGACCTTGGCGGCGTGGGCGATGAGGAGCGAAAAGCATAGCACCACAGCGCTCGGCCGCCTGTCTACAGTCAATTGGTGCAAATTACCGCGGTCAGCAGCAATGGAATGACCGAGTGCACCTTGGCGGTGCTTCCGGCCGCGCGCACGCGCGTTTCGACCGACTCGCTCGGCGCGGACAACACGACGCCGTATAACGGGCCCGCGAGCGCCTGGCCGCGGCCTTTCTTGAACATCCCGTCGTCCGGCTCATAGCCGAGCACGGCGTACACGCGAAAGCCAAACGCGGTCATGTCGCTGCCGTGCACGGGACGAAACGCGTTGACGGAGTTCTTGTCGACCCGCATGGGATTAGACTCGATGTACTTGTCGTCGATGAGTTCCGTAATGAACGCGTGAGGACGCGCCTGGCAGTCGAATTGTGCGTCGAGCGCGTAGGCGTGCGATGCCGCCGGGCAGAAGCCGACGCTTGAGACGAGGAGTGCGGCAAGCACTCTGAAAGGACGAAGTTCCATAGCTGACATGCCCGAGCTGCGGGCGTCGGCAGACTCAACGCACGCTAGACATCAGTCTCTCATGGCTACGCGAACTGCGTACGTTCGTCAGCGAACGATGACGGCGTCGCAGCTCGATGCGCACTGCGGCGTTGTCGATCGCCCGCATGCCCTTTTCGCCACCTCACGACACCTCAACTCACCTGCGGTTCTCAAACAGTTCGTTGAGTTGCGAGCCCGGCGCCGCGCCGGCGAAGCCGTCGAAGCGGCCTTGAGCGAGCGACTGCGCGGCTTGCATGAAACCGCCCCACGCCGCGCGAGCCAGCGCTCCGCCGACGCTGATGCGCCGCACGCCGAGCGCGGCCACGTCCTGCAGCGTGAACTGCGATGTAGAACCGATCAGCAGATTGACGGGCTTCGGCGCCACGGCGGCGACCACCGCCTCGATCTGTTCGCGCGTCTGAATGCCCGGCGCGTACAGACAGTCGGCGCCGGCCTCCGAATAGGCCTTGAGTCGCGCAATCGCGTCGTTGAGATCGGGCGACCCGGCGAAGAAGTTTTCCGCGCGGCCGACTAGCAGCGTATCGCCGCCGTTTTCGTCGATGGTGCGGCGCGCGGCGCTGATCCGTTCGACGGCGACTTCAATGGAGAAAAGCGGCGCGGCGGCGTCGCCCGTGGCGTCTTCGATCGACAGCCCGGCCACGCCGGTTTCGATGGCGAGCCTGACACTTTCCGCGACCTCGTTCGGCGTGCTGCCGAAGCCGTTCTCGAAGTCCGCGTTGACGGGCAGGTCGGTCGCTTCGACGATCTTACGCAGATGCGCGAGGATCGCGTCGCGCGGCAAGCTGTTGTCGGCGTGTCCGGTGGACCAGGCAAAGCCGGAACTGGTCGTGGCCAGCGCCTGGAAGCCGAGCGAATGCAGATAGCGCGCGCTGCCGGCATCCCACGGATTGGGCAGCACGAAACAACCGGACGTATGCAAGGCTCTGAACGCGGCGCGCTTCTCGGCGACGGTGCGGGACATGGCGTATCTCCTGAAAACGGACGAGCCTGAGCTGCCCGTGCTGGTTATGCGACCTCGAGGTCCACGACCGGGAAGTCGGTTTCGGTGTCCGCCGGGCGCGGATCGCCGGCGTGCTGGACGTTGTGCATGCGATGGATGCTGGTTGCGGCGGGTTCCATCATCCGCGAAATCGTTGTTGCTGTGTGCGACATACGTAGGTTCGGATGGGCTTCTCCGCTCGCCGCTCCGGAGCGCGCCTTTCGACACGCAACGGTGAGGCAACTCCGTGACTTCCCCGATTCCTGTTGCAGCAGCCGGCGTCGCAGTACCATGAGGCACGATCGCGCTCAGTTTCGCGCAGGTTAGCCGTAACCGGCCGATACGTTAGCGTTCGTTCGTCAGGCGGCGTCAGCGGAAAATCTCGGCAATCAGGTTCGCCACGGTCCGGATGCGCTCACTGTCGCGCAGCGCCGGATGCAGCACCATCCACACGTCCTGATCGAGCGCCTTGATGTGCTTCTCCACGCAGACGAGATCGCTCGTCGTGTCGCCGGCTAGCTGGGCGAGTATGCCGAGTCCTGAGCCCCCCAGCACACCGTCGAACACACCCATGCCGTAGCTGCTGCGCAGCGACGGCGCCGGAGCGCCGGGCAGCGCCTTCAGCCATTGCGTCGCCGGGTGATCGGGCTGACGGTCGTCGTAGCCGACGAACGACAGCTTCTCCCACTCCTTCTTCACGATCGCGGCCTTGTGGCGCAGATAGTAGTCGCGCGAGCCGAACAGCCCGAAGCGGATCCTGCCGATCCGGCGAACATAGAGATCACCCTCTTCGGGGCACTCGGACCACAAAGCGATGTCCGCCTCGCGCCGCGCAAGGCTATAAGGACGCCGCGAAGTCAGGACTTCGATCGCGAGTCCGGGCAGCCGGTCCTGAAACGAGCCGAGCAGCTTCAGCAGAATGTACGACGGCCATTCGACGGCGTTGATCCGCACGGTGCCATGCGCGGGCGCGCCGCCGTTCACGTCTGCGGCGCGTTCGATCTGGTGCGCCAGGTCCTCCATCTGCTCCGCCCAAGCCAGCACCTTGGCGCCGAATGCCGTCACGGTACAGCCCGACGGCACGCGGTCGATCAACGGTTCGCCCAGCCGCCGCTCAAGCTCGGTCAGGCGGCGCGACAGGGTCGGCGCGCTCAGGTCGCACGCCGCGGCGGCCGAGCGCATGGTGCCTTCACGGGCGATCGCCACCAGAATGCGCAAGTCGTCCCAATCCACGTGTTCCATTTTTGAAACGATCAGTTTTGAAATTTGACATAGCATAACGCAGTTCGCGAGGATAGCATTGGAGCTGGCCACACTTGCCCAGCATACGGGACGACCCTGATGGGTCAGCCAGTGGCGGCAAGTGCGGCGTTCCTACCTATCACACGACTCAACGGCTCTCAGTAGACCGAACGAGCGATACGGAGACATCAATGATTCGCCATTTTCTACCGGCGCGCCGTCGCGCCATCGCAGCCGGCGCAGCTTTCCTCGCTGTGTCGATTTTGCCGATGCCGGCAGCCTTCGCCCAGGCCGCCCATAAACCGAAAGTCGCGCTGGTGATGAAGTCGCTCGCCAACGAGTTCTTCCTGACCATGGAAACAGGCGCCAAGGATTATCAGAAGCAGAATCCGGCGAAGTTCGATCTCGTCACCAACGGCATCAAGGACGAGACTGACACCGCGAACCAGATCCGCATCGTCGAACAGATGATCGTTTCGAAGGTCGATGCGCTGGTGATCGCGCCGGCTGACTCCAAGGCGCTGGTGCCGGTCCTGAAGAAAGCGGTCGATGCCGGCATCATCGTGGTCAATATCGACAACAAGCTGGACAACGACGTGCTCAAGTCGAAAGACCTGAACATCCCGTTCGTCGGGCCGGATAACGCGAAGGGCGCACAGAAGGTCGGCGACTACCTGGCCAAGCACCTGAAGGCGGGCGACAACGTCGGCATTATCGAAGGTGTCACGACCACAACCAACGCGCAGCAACGTACGGCCGGCTTCAAGCAGGCCATGCAATCGGGCGGCATGAAGGTCGTCGCGCTGCAATCGGGCGAGTGGGAAATCGACAAGGGCAACGCCGTCGCGAGCCAGATCCTCAACGCGAATCCGGACGTCAAGGCCTTGCTGTGCGGCAACGACAACATGGCAATCGGCGCCGTGTCGGCCGTGCGCGCGGCCGGCAAGACAGGCAAGGTGCAGATCGTCGGTTACGACGACATTAACGCGATCAAGCCGATGCTCAAGGACGGCCGCGTGCTCGCCACCGCCAATCAATACGCCGCCAAGCAGGCAGTGTTCGGTATCGACACGGCTTTGAAGGCGCTTTCCGAACACAAGAAGCAGTCTGAATTGTCCGGCGTCGTCGAAACGCCGGTCGATCTGGTCACCAAGTAAGACAGGTGCAAGGTGTGGCCCGCTCCGTCAAGGGGCCACGCCGTCTGATTTCTGTCCAGCCTGAATCAATCTGATGTCCACTCCAATTTCATCCCTTGCTGACGCCGCCCCCGTGCTGCGCGTGCACGGCATCGGCAAGACCTACGCCGAGCCCGTGCTCGCCGATGTTTCGCTCGAATTGCACGCGGGCGAAGTGCTGGCGCTGACCGGCGAAAACGGCGCGGGCAAGAGCACCTTATCCAAGATCATCGGCGGCCTCGTCACACCGACCGCGGGTTCGATGACCCTGGGCGGCGCGGCCTATACGCCGGCCAGCCGCAAGGACGCCGAGGCGCTCGGCGTGCGCATGGTCATGCAGGAACTGAACCTGCTGCCCACGCTCTCAGTGGCCGAGAACCTTTTTCTGAACCGTCTGCCGCGGCGCGGCATGTTCGGCTGGATCGACCGCGCCAAGCTGCGCGAGGATGCACGGCATGCCATGGCGCAAGTCGGCCTCGATGCGATCGACCCCGACACGCTGGTCGGCACGCTCGGCATCGGGCATCAACAGATGGTCGAGATCGCGCGCAATCTGATCGGCGATTGCCGCGTGCTGATTCTCGACGAACCCACCGCGATGCTGACCGCCCGCGAAGTCGATCTGCTGTTCGAGCAAGTCGAGCGGTTGAAGGCGCGCGGCGTCGCGCTGGTGTACATCTCGCACCGGTTGGAAGAACTGAAGCGTATCGCGAGACGCGCTGCCGTGTTGCGCGACGGCCGGCTCGTGCATGTCGACGAGATGGCCAATCTCACCACCGACCGTCTCGTGACCCTGATGGTCGGCCGCGATATCGGCGACAGGATCGATCTCGGCGAGCGGCGCATCGGCGAGGTGGCCTTCAAGGTCAACGGCATGACGCGCGAGCCGGTGGTGCGCGACGTGTCCTTCGAGGTCAAGGCTGGCGAGATTTTTGGCATCAGCGGACTGATCGGCGCCGGGCGCACGGAGTTGATGCGGCTCATCTATGGCGCGGACCGCGCGGACGCGGGCACGGTGTCGATCGGTCGCGAAGGCGGCGCGCTTGAGCCTGTGGCGATCGCTTCGCCGTCTGACGCCGTGAAACACGGCATCGCGCTGATCACGGAAGATCGCAAAGGCGAGGGTCTGTTGTTGACCCAACCGATTGCCGCCAACATTTCGCTGGGCCACTTGCGTTCGGTGTCGAGCAAGGGCGTGGTGGACGGCCGTCGCGAAGCGGCTTTGGCGCACCAGCAGATCGACGCGATGCGCATTCGCAGTTCCGGGCCGTCGCAGCCTGTGTCCGAGTTGTCGGGCGGCAATCAGCAGAAGGTGGTGATCGGCCGGTGGCTTGCGCGCGATTGCACGGTGCTGCTGTTCGATGAGCCGACGCGCGGCATCGACGTCGGCGCGAAATTCGATATCTATGCATTGATGGGCGCGCTGGCTCGTGAAGGCCGGGCGCTGGTGGTGGTATCGAGCGACCTGCGCGAATTGATGGCGATTTGCGACCGGATCGCGGTGATGTCGGCGGGACGCATGACCGGCCTGTTCGAGCGCGGCAACTGGACTCAGGACGCGCTGCTGGCGGCGGCATTCGCGGGCTACGCCACGCGCGATGACATGTTGCACGAGCCGATCGAACCCGACGCGAAGGCGCCCGACGAAAGTAAATTAGTGGAGTATTGAGCATGACCGTGGAAACCAGCCTGCCTACGCTGCAGAACGAACCACCCAAAAACGCAAAGCCACTTGGCACGCGACTCGGAGTGTCGAACTACCTTGGATTGCTCGGCGCGCTTCTCGGGATGATCGTGCTGTTCTCGCTGCTGAGTTCGCACTTTCTGACCTACGACACGTTCAGCACGATCGCCAACCAGATTCCCGATCTCGTCGTGATGTCGATCGGCATGACGTTCGTGCTGATCATTGCCGGCATCGATCTGTCGGTCGGCTCGGTGCTGGCGCTCGGCGCGGCGCTCACGAGCGTCGCGGCCTTGCAGTGGCATTGGCCGGCGCTGCCCGCGGCCTTGCTCGGTATGGCGGGCGCGACGCTGACCGGTTGCGTGACCGGCGCGATCACCGTGGCGTGGCGGATTCCGTCGTTCATCGTGTCGCTCGGCGTGCTGGAAGCCGCGCGTGGTCTCGCGTATCAGTTGACTAACTCGCGTACGGCTTATATCGGCGATGCCTTCGATTTCCTCTCCAACCCGGTGGCGTTCGGCATCTCGCCGGCTTTCATCATCGCCATTGTGGTGATGGTCGCCGCGCAGTTCGTGTTGACGCGTACCGTCTTCGGACGCTATCTGGTCGGCATCGGCACGAACGAGGAAGCGGTGCGGCTCGCGGGCGTCAATCCGCGGCCTTACAAGATCGCGGTGTTCGCGATGATGGGACTGCTCGCCGGCCTGGCTTCGCTATTCCAGATTTCGCGGCTCGAGGCCGCGGATCCGAATGCCGGGCAGGGTATTGAATTGCAGGTGATCGCGGCGGTGGTGATCGGCGGAACGAGTCTGATGGGCGGGCGCGGTTCGGTGACGAGCACATTCTTCGGCGTGTTGATCATTTCGGTGCTGGCTGCCGGCCTTGCGCAGATCGGCGCGACCGAGCCGACCAAGCGCATCATCACGGGAGCTGTGATTGTCGTGGCTGTCGTGCTGGATACTTATCGAAGCCGGCGTCGTCGCGCCGGGTAATGGTGAACATCCCGTGGATGGTCAGCAGTTTTGCATGGGACCGGAGGAAGCGCTAAAGCGCTAACTCTGGTCGACAGGAGAAAATTAAAGTGTCAAAAGAAACGAAGCAAGGCCGGGTGCTGGTAGTGGGCAGCATCAATACGGATCTCGTCGCGCGCGCACCGCATTTGCCGCGCCCCGGCGAGACGATTGGCGGACATGAGTTCTCGCAGGTCGCCGGCGGCAAGGGCGGTAACCAGGCCGTTGCGGCCGCGCGCATCGGCGCACAGGTGGCCATGGTCGGATGCGTCGGCAAAGACGCGAACGGCGCGCAACGCGTCAAGGATCTGGAAGCGGAAGGGATCGACTGCAGCGGCGTGGAGGTCCACCCGGGCCAGCCGACCGGTGTCGCCATGGTGACAGTATCCGACGACGGACAGAACACGATTGTCGTGGTCGCCGGCAGCAACGGCGAACTCACGCCGGAAAGCGTGGCTCGCCATGAAGCTGCCATCAAGGCTTGCGATGTCGTGGTGTGCCAACTGGAAACGCCGTGGGATTCTGTTCACGCAACGCTCGCGCTCGCTCGTCGGCTCGGCAAGATCACCGTGCTGAACCCGGCGCCGGCGACGGGGCCGTTGCCGGCGGAATGGTTGCCGCTAGTCGATTACCTCGTGCCCAACGAGGTCGAGGCCGCCATTCTGGCCGGCCTGCCGGTCGAATCGCAAAGCGGCGCGCGACGCGCGGCGACGGAGTTGCAACAGGGCGGGGCGCGCAATGTGATCGTCACGCTCGGCGCGCAGGGAGCGTATCTGCTGGTGGAAGGCGGCGAGGGCATGCATTTCCCCGCGCCTCAGGTGCAAGCGGTCGATACGACGGCGGCCGGCGACACTTTTATCGGCGTCTTTGCCGCGCAACTCGCCTCACGGCAGCCGCTGGAAAGCGCGATCAGCCTCGCACAACGCGCGGCGTCCATTTCCGTGACGCGAGCGGGTGCGCAGCCTTCGATACCGACACGCGCGGAGGTCGACAGCGCAGCCTGACACGGATGCCGGTTGTGACATGAGGCGCTCCGGATTGCCACTTTTGGTGGCTCGACGTTGATTTATGGGCACCATCTCACGATGGTGTTCCCTTGTTAATCACGCTCTCCAATGGACGAAACATGAAATCACAATACGTAGGCATGCTGATGATGTCGCTAGGGCTGGCCGCGTGCGGAGGCAGCATATCGACCACTGATCCTCTCGCCAATGCGCCGAAGGTCATCATCGATTCAGACTTCAACACGATGGGCGACGACGGCCAGCTTTTCGCCATGACCACGCAGTTGATGGGGCAGGGCAAGGTCAATCTGCTTGGACTCACCGTCGTTACCGGCAACGACTGGTTGCTGCAGGAAGAGTCCGATGCGCTCAAGGCAGTGGAACGGATGGGCGTGCAGAACGTCGTGGGGGTGTACGGCGGCGCCCGTTATCCGTTGCAATACGACGTAGCGAGTATTCGCGCGCAGCAGGCCGCCAATCCGAACGGCTACTTTGGCGCGTGGAGCCGGCCCGAGCCAACTCAGCAGTCTCAACTCGTTGCGCCGCCGGACGGGTTCGCGGCATCGACGAAACTGCAGGCGCAGGGCGCGGCGGATTTCATGATTCAGACCATCAAGCGCTATCCGAACCAGGTCACTATTCTCGAGGTGGGGCCACCCACTAACCTTGCCACGGCGATCATGAAGGCGCCGGAGATCGTGCCGCAGATCAAGCGGATCGTCTACATGGGTGGCGCGATGGCGGTGCCGGGCAATGCGAATGCCGTGGGAGAACTCAACTGGTGGTTCGATCCGTTGGCTGTGCGCACGGTATTGCAGACGTCGATTCCACAAGCCGTGATTCCCCTCGATGTAACGAACACCGTGCCGCTGACGCAAAGCGTGTATGACCAGATCGTCAATAATCCGAGCAAGCAGACCGCGGTGACGAAGGCGTATGGGATTGCCAATGCTGGGGCGTTCGCTAGTAATGCCGATCTGTTCGATACGTTGACGATCGCGTATTTCCTTGATCCTGCTTACGCTACGCAAACAAAGAGTGCGTATCTGGATATCGATACGACGAGCGGTGAAGATCAGGGGCATGTGAAGGTATATCCGGACCAGCCGGCGGCAGGAGCTTCGCCGCAGAAGATCACTTATGTCACGCAGTTTGATAACAACCGGTTTTTTGGTCTTTATGTGGATCTGCTGACAAGGCCTGTGCCGATTGCGTTGCCGTAAGGTGATGGGTAAGCGTCCTGAGCCGGGAACGTTGCAGAGGCACACGCTCCCCGTTCGGATTTGATGGACGAGTTCTTCCGAGGGGCGTGCCATAGTTTCCGGCTGGTCGTCCAACCACTCAGCGCATGCTCGCCCAGCAGGGAGACGCCGCTCATTCCATTTTTCTCTTCAGCGCTCGCTTGATGCCACGCCGGTCGCAAAAGAAAGTGCGCCGAGCTCAATTGCCGATCTGGTGAAAACGCGTGGCCATTGAATAGTCTTTATCCGCCAGTTGTGCCTGCTCCGAACATCGTTTGCGAGCAGGGTTGGTGCGCAGGAGACTTATGGCGGCGAATGACTAACTATCGGCCGATGTGCCGGCGCTGACCCTGCCAGCGCGGGACAAAAGCAGTGGCAGAATCTTAGTCATCCAGACGAAAAAATCAAGGTTGCGGTCCGCGAACGACTTTATTCATACGTAAGGTGTTCACGCCCCGGACGCTTCGCCTCGCGTTTACCCGACGAAAATTAAGCTAACGTAAAGATAGAGGATTTTCTAGACTCCTTTCTGTTGTTTCGTTCCTCTGACATTTCAGGCCGGACAATGGCGAAGCAGAAAGAAGAACAGGGGCATAAAGATGCGAAGCACGAAGACGGCGGCCTTCGGCATTTGTTCGGCCGGGCTGCTCTATCGGTAGTGCTGGGTATTGTGCTTGCTTTTCTGCTGCCCACACGGTTTGGCGAGGAAATGGGTGCGCAGACGATGGCGCGCTATGCGGCGCCGTTCTCAGGCTATCTGTTTGACCGCGCACGAGCGAAGGTGGTCGATAACAACCGGGTCGATTGGTACAGCAAGAGCATCACGGTACTCGTAATCGATGCCGAGGTTCTCCGTGCTTGCAAAGAAGGCTGGCCGGCTCATTATTCTTTTTACAGCTGGCTTCTGCAATATCTCAACAGGTTTCCGCCGAAGGGTGTGTTCATCGACGTGATTCTTTCCCAGTCCAAGGGGCAGGATGCCGCGAAACGCAAAAAAGCCAAGGAACTCAAGGATCCAGAGGAACCCGAATGTCGCGATGAAACCGTTGATACTGGTCCGATCGGGACATTGGACGAGTCCGACTTCGACCACTTCAAAAACGCGCTCATGCGCCTGACATCGCAGAATAATGTACCGGTGTTTCTGGCTGCTCGGCGAACGATCGAAAACACGCTCGTCACCAACCCGGATCTCGACAGCGATGACGACTTGAAGAAACTAAAACGTGTTGGCATTGAGTTCTCTGCCCATTCGGTCGACCGGCTGGCATGGACTTATCCACTCGTATATCCCAAGGACGAACGGCCTGGCAAAAAAAAAACCGAGCCCCGAGCAAACCGCGCACAGTGTGCCGGAGCAACCCGGCACTTCGGAAGGCGACTGTCCACGGAGCGCCGCCTTCTCGATTTTCAAGGAGTTGTACCACGGAACACTTGATGTGCCGTGCACCGAGGCTGCATTCATGTCGGTCACATGGCCGCTCGACACGGCGGCATACGGCTTGCATTGGCACGAGTCCATGGACGGGGAGCGGGAAGAGCGTCACGGGATTTGGCCGCGAGTGGATTCCAGGGACGGCGACGAGGACATGTACTGCACTTCGAACGAGAGTCAGATCAAACTCTTGTGGCGGGCGGAGGCACGTGCGTTCTTACGTCCATTGAGCCGGCCGCTCTGCGTGCACTATCGGACTATTCACGCGAGCCAGTTACCAAAGCATATGGGTGACGGACCGAACGTTGCGACACCGAACGATCTGGAACTCAGCGACGCTGAACTCAACGACGCGTTCCGGGGCCGCTTCGTGATGATTGGCACGTCGTTCGCCTATTCCAATGACCTCGTGCTCTCCCCTCTTCAGGACCGTATTCCTGGCGTGTTTCTGCATGCCGCCGCGCTCGACAATCTCTTGAGCTATCCCAACGATCTGGAAAAGCTCGAAGCCTGGGAACTCAAACTCAAAATGCCCCTCAGCCGGTGGGGCAAGATTCTCACGCTTGGCGGCGCCGGTTTCATCGGGTTCTTCGTCATTGTGAGCATCAAGAAGAAAGTCAGGAAGGTATTTGCGGAGTTTCATCACGAGCGCACGCATTGGAGAAAGCGATTCCATCCGCACTGGTGGATCGCGAAGTCGATCACGGCCGGTTTCAATATCGCATTGCTTGTGATCAGCCTGGCTGTGCTCGTGTCATTCGGCGTGGCGATGATCCTGTTCGGCGCCTGGATGCATATTCCATTTCTCGTCGTGGCGCATATCCTCGCCTGCGCTATTGCAGTCGAATCGCTCGAGTGGAGCGAACATCTGTTCAACTGGATCACCGACAGCAAGGAGAAGTGATCATGCAAAAAGTTCGAGATGCCCGGCAGCGGGTCAGGCGCGCCTTGCTGGCTGCAACGGCGGCCGTAGCGTTCGCTGCGACGGCAGGTGGCTACGTTTTTGCTCAAACACCGACTTATGTCGATGCGCTGAAACCTGGCGCAGCGGTGAAGCTTTACAGTGCACCAGACACCAAGAGCAGTTCGGTGGACGCAGACGCCAAATCACTACCGCTTCCCATAGCGGGCGCGTCCCAAAAGGGCTTCTATCCCGTGAAGATCGGCCAGACGACATATTGGGCAGACGGCATGGCTGTGAAGATCGTTCGCAACGTGCAGGCCCGCTGTAGCCAATCTGCTGGCGTCCAGGCCGCCGGCACGCTGGGCGCTGCCGCCAACCGGTGTGGTAACTGATCATGCGCACCGGACGCCGATACTTTTGTGGTGCATGCGCAAGCCTTCTGCTTGGAGCGTGCGCGGACGTCAAAATGCCGGGCGGCTTGTCGAACCTGGGCATTGGCGGCGGTTCCGCGAAAGGACCGACGCTCGACACCGTCGGATCTCTTCCGCCGCCACCCGCTCGCGATTGGCCCGACATCAGGCTAGATCTGATGAACGCGCGCGCCGACGGCTGGGGCCTCGTGCCGATGCCCGAAATGGAAGCGTACCTGAACGGCCTGCTCGCCACGATCAAGAAAACCGCGGGTACGCCAAACTATCCGGGCTCAGTGCATATCATCTCGGAGAATGGACTCAACGCAAACTCGAGTCCTGGCGGGAACATTTTTGTGTCCGTGGGCTGGCTGCAATCGGCCGAATCGGAAGATGAGATATTTGCGATCCTCTCTCATGAGTTCGGCCATATCTACCTCAATCATCACGCGATCTTCGACGCGCGCACGGCCGGCGATACGTCGCTTGCCATTGTGTCGCTCGCCTGGACGGTGACGAACAAATCACCGACGTCCAGTTCATGGAGCGGCGTGGACAATATCGCGGTAGTGCAGACGCTCGGCACGCGGGTGCTATTTCCCGCCTGGCAACGCAGCGTGGAGGAGCAGGCGGATCGGTTCGGCGCGACGATCAGCTTGCGTTGCGGCTACTCGTATGTCGACGGTTTCAAGGCTTTCTTCGAGCGCGTCATAGCATACGATCAGGATGCCAAAATACGACGTCAGAAGCTGCATGAAAAGCAGCTGCAGGCAGGGCGGGAGAAGGCGGGTCAACAGGCTGCGGCGCAGGCCCGCGCCCAGCCGGTCGCGCCGGTTGTCGGCGGTGGCGCAGCACAAACGGTGAACCAGCTCAGCAGCATCGGCGAGTTGCGTGACGCGGTCTCGCAGTACACTTCCGCGCGTGCGGGGGCGCAGGCGAGCGTTGCGGAAAATCTCTTCGACGCGCGCGCGGTGATCGACGACCAGATCTCGGCCCAACTCGAAACGCTGCACGACGATCACGGCGATCCGGCCGCTCGCGAAGATAACCTGACCGAACTCGTGCGCCCGATGCTCGGAGACAAGCGGCCCGAGCCGCGCATCGAGCCGTGGAACGCCGCTCGAAAGCGCGGCTCGACCGCGCTAATTCTGGCTCACTATAAAGCCATCTCCGAGATGCAGGATCTGCAGGCAGCAGGTAACTACTCGCAGGCGCTGCAGGTAGCGACAACGGTCGCATCCGGTCCCACAGCGGACCATGCCTACCCCGTGTTTCTCCTGTCGAACCTGATGACGTTATCACGGTCTGCGCCGTCTGATACGCAGACGCTGGTGCTGCGGCGCAATCTCAATTCGCGTGACCGCTCATGGGCGGTACAGACTAATCTTGCCAATCGCATAGGGCAGAAAGACCCGAAGCAAGGCGAAGCGTTTTTGCTGCAACAGTTCGAGTACTTCGGCAGGACGTCGGTAACCTGGCCGAGCGTGGTCTCGTGGTATCGCGAACACGGAGATATCAACCACGCCAAGCAGTTGGCTACCACATGCTGGACAGAGCATCCGGAAATGCGTGCGGCCTGCGTCGCCGCTTCGCAGGCTCCGGCGCAAAACAAGAGCGACGGTCAGGCAGGCGGGTTCAGTAAGGCTTTCGACAAGGTGCTCGATCAGGCGAAGGGGTTGTTGCCGAAGTAATGGATCGGGTGACCGTGTGTCGAGGTGAACGCGGCAATCACCAATGAAGTGCATTACCCGGCGGCCAATGTGCGCGCACGCAAGTGCGCTCACCTGACCGTCGACCGTCTCTCCCTCTCAGTTTCCCGAGACCAACTTGAGTCCGATGACCATATGGTCGACAAGAAATTTCTGCCCGTGGCGCATCGGCATTCAATATCCGTGGATGCGGACGCGAGTGCTTTAATTGACAAGCTCCACAGCTTTCACGTGTCGATGTACCCAAGTGGCTATAGCATCAATCTTCGGCTAGCGCCCAGTCAAACAGATCGCGCTTCGTGCGAATGCCCAGCTTTGCGAACGCTCGTCTTGCATATGACTCCGCGGTGGAGAGCTTGACGTCCAGGTGGCTCGCACCGTTCGGAATAGTCTTTCCAGCGAGCAGCAATTTGCCAACTGAGTCCAGCCGGTACAGGTGTGGTCGTACCGCGCGAAGACGGCTGGTTATTGCACACTAACCATTTCCTCGATCGCGCGCTCAGTGCGGGCGAGCGCATGGACGAGAATTCTCCAACTCGATTGCGCTTCGAGCATCTTCAGCGGGTTGTGCCGCAGATGATCAGCGATAATCTGGCCGTTCGTGCGGACACCATGTGCGGGGTCGACGGCGACGCGTCGCCGGTTTGCTCTCACCCGGACATGACGCCGGCTGATATTCAGCGTTGGGAAACCTTACTCACTGTCGGGATCGACACTGCAAGCCGCGCTCTCGAATACGCGGCCGCGAATCCGTACGGCCTCTCCCAAAGCGGCCTCGTGCATTTCTAGTCCGGGTACAACCTGTCGCCGGACAGAAGGACATACTTAATCGAAGGCGGCGGGTTGCCCGAACGGCAGGGCAAATGCAGCGTCCGAATGCATGGTGATAAAGTGCGCCAGCCTGTCTTGTAGCTCAATAGGCGGAAGCCACGGATAAAGCAAGGCGCCTTGCAGTGCGCTCAACTTCTCCGCATGCGGGTCGGGCACGGCATCCATTCGTTCAATGTGAATATGCAGTTGGACGACCAGATCCTTGCCGCCCGTTTCGCTACCGAAGCGCCACCGGTACATTCCTTTCCCGATCCGAAGCGACCCGGTCTCCTTCTGCCGCATGACAACAAGCCACGGCATCGAACAGGCTCGACCTTCATCCACCTGTGGCTTTGTGCACACGTAGTAGGTTCGGCACCTGTCGAAGCGTTCGCCGAAGTCGGCCACCAGCGTCGTGGCGATCGCGGGCGCGCCGTTTACGCGACGGGGAAAA
Source organism: Paraburkholderia sp. BL17N1 (assembly GCF_003634175.1). Lineage (NCBI taxonomy): Bacteria > Pseudomonadati > Pseudomonadota > Betaproteobacteria > Burkholderiales > Burkholderiaceae > Paraburkholderia > Paraburkholderia sp. BL17N1. The sequence goes on along the minus strand of NZ_RBIW01000002.1, from coordinate 994,920 downwards.
TCGATGTCGCGCGTTGCAATTGAAAAGGTCAATTCAGCGTCGGGCGAGAAGCATTCGGATATCAACTCCGGGCGATTCAGGTCCTTCGCACGAAGGTAGCATTCAAGAAGTGACCGAACGGACGAAGTTGGAATGGCGGTGTTCATGTATGAGCCTCAGAACGGGAGCGAGAGGGGCGGCTGCGGCGGGGCGTTCTAACCTTTGAAGTATAATTACCTTTCAAAGGTAAAAGCGCGTACGGCACCCAGGAGTGAAGATGTTATGGCAAAGAATCATGAGGAGGTTGTTCTGACAGTAACAAACCCGGCCTGTCTGGTCGACGGCTCGGACGCGGAGTTTCGGCATCTGGTCAACGGATTGCTGCCGTTTGCGGCGCGCTTACTGTCGGTTCGGGATGGGTTCGGCACGCTGATCGGCCTCACGGGAATTCAGTATTCGTTGCTGATCGCCATTGCCCAGCTCTCGCACGACGATGTCGTCACGGTTAACCAGTTGGCCGACCACCTGCATTTGAGCGGAGCGTTCATTACCATCGAAACCGGCAAACTCAAGAAACTGGGCTTGATCGACAAACGGTCTCATCCCGAAGACAAACGGAAGATGCGGCTGACTGTCACCGCAGCGGGTTCCAGGTTGCTGAAAGAGCTTGCCACGAAACAGCAGCATATCAATGACGTGCTGTTCGAAGGCGTGACCAAAACCGAGTTCAAGGTGCTGTGTTCGGTGGTGGATCGGCTGGTCGCCAATGGCGATCGCGCCACGCTCGATCTTTCTCACCTGATCGCGCGACAGGAAAAACGCTGACGATTCGCGCACCGCTACCTGCCACGAAAGAGCGAATCGGCGCCGTGACCTTTCGCGCAGCCCGCTCAGTGGGCGGCCCATTGAATCGTGCTCAGATCGATCCCTTCGAGATGCATGTCCCAGAGCGGACTCAGCGCGCGCAGCTTCGTCACGGTGTTCTGAACCTGCAGAATCACCTGGTCGATTTCTTCCTCCGTGGTGAACCGTCCCAGCGTGAAGCGGATCGAACTGTGCGCCAGCTCGTCGCTGCGGCCGAGCGCCCGCAAGACATACGACGGCTCCAGCGAAGCCGACGTACAGGCTGATCCCGACGAGACCGCGACTCCCTTTATGCCCATGATCAAGGATTCGCCTTCCACGAAATTGAAGCTGACATTCAGGTTGTGCGCAATACGGTGCGTCATGTCGCCGTTGACGTAGACCTCTTTCATCTCTGTCAAACCTGCCAGCAGCCGGTTGCGTAAAGCCTCGACGCGGCGGCTCTCGGACACCATCTCTTCCTTTGCGATTCGAAATGCTTCACCCATGCCGACAATCTGATGGGCAGGTAGCGTTCCGGAGCGCATTCCCCGTTCATGTCCGCCGCCATGCATCTGTGCTTCGATCCGAATGCGCGGCTTGCGGCGCACATACAGGGCACCCACGCCTTTCGGGCCGTACACCTTATGAGCCGTCACGGTCAGAAGGTCCACGTTCAGCGCGTTCACATCGATGGCAATCTTCCCCGCGGCCTGCACAGCATCGCAATGAAACACGATGCCTTTCGCGCGGCACATGGCGCCGATGTCGGCAATGGGCTGCACGACGCCGGTTTCATTGTTGACCATCATGACGGACACGAGAACCGTGTCGGGTCGTATTGCATTTTCTAGCGCGCCCAGATCCAGCAGACCATCCTGCTGAACGTCCAGATAGGTCACTTCGAAGCCCTGTCGCTCCAACTCGCGGCACGTGTCCAGTACCGCTTTGTGCTCGGTTTTCACCGTGACGATGTGCCGGCCCTTTCCCTTGTAGAAGTTGGCCGCGCCTTTGATCGCCAGATTGTTGCCTTCGGTCGCGCCGGAGGTCCAGACGATCTCTCGCGCGTCGGCCCCGAGCAACTCGGCAACCTGTGTGCGAGCCGTTTCTACTGCGTCGTCCGCTTCCCACCCGTAACTGTGGCTGCGCGATGCAGGGTTGCCGAAGCTCTCGTTCAGGAACGGAAGCATGGCTGCGACGACTCTCGGATCGACCGGAGTCGTTGCGCTGTAGTCCATGTAAATCGGGCGGGATGACTGCTTGGTTTGCATTGTTTCTATTCCATAAGGCCCGGTCGATTCGTATCGGGTGAATGCCGGCAGATGCAGCGAACGGAGTGTAGCGCGGAGTCGAGCGACTCCTGACCAACATCCATCCAGCGAGTAGGGTCGTCGTTTCCATGCCATCTTCAAATCGGGGTTTACGATAGCTTGATTAGCTTTATTAAACAGCATGTAATAAAAGCTAAGCAACAAAGCTAATAAACAACGCTTTGTATGATGAATTCTAGTATCGCCCGGTCGGCGGTGCACTGGAAGGAGGCCGAGATGAGTGAAAGCACCATGACGTCCGATGACAAGGTGGACACGCAACGCCAGTTTCGAACGGCATTGTCGATGTTCGCGACTGGGGTGGCCGTGATCACGGCGCCTAGAAACAATGCGCCGCCCATCGGTATCACCGTGGCGTCGTTCAATTCCGTTTCGCTCGATCCGCCCTTGATTCTGTTTTCCGTCGACCGGCGAAACCTGAGCTTGCCCGACCTGAGTGCGGTCGGAACCTACGCGGTGAACGTGCTCGAAGAAGCCCAGCAGGATCTGTCGAATCGATTCGCGAAGGCGAACAGCGACAAATGGCGAGGCATGCCGGGCGTTTCGGAAAAACGCGCTGAGGCGGTTCTGCTGCCCGACTCGCTGGCCACTTTCGAATGCGAACCCTATGCGCAGTACGACGGGGGAGACCACGTCATCTTCGTCGGACGCGTCAGGAAATATCAAACCCGGTCGGAAGGTCGGCCGCTCGTCTTCTTCGGTGGCCGATACCACACGCTCAACGGTGCGCACCAGCCTTGCGCCTGAGCGCATAGCCGCCCCAATTTCTGGAGAACATCATGATCAAGAACGGCACTCAACATATTGCGTCGCTGCGCGACGGTCGGCAGGTCTACATCAACGGCCAGGCCGTCGGCGATGTGACGGCACATCCCGCGTTTCGCAATTCCATTCGCAGCTACGCGAATCTGTACGATTTCCAGGCTCGCCCGGAGAACGTTGAAAAGATGACCTTCGCGTCGCCGGATACCGGGCGTCGCATCAGTAAGATCTGGCAACTGCCGACTTCGTACGACGAACTGGTCGAGCGTCGCTCCGCGCTCGAAGCGTGGACGGAACTCCACTATGGCTTCATGGGCCGTTCACCCGATCACGTCGCATCGTGTATCTCGGGCATGTATATGGGCATCGACGTGTTCGAGCAGTACGATCCGGCGCGTGCCGGCGCCTTGCGGGATTACTACAAATACGCACGCGACAACGATCTCTTTCTCACCTATGTGATCGTCAATCCGCAGGCCAATCAGGCCAAGGCGGCGCACGAGCAGGAAGACAAGTATCTGGCGGTCGGCATCGTCGATCAGGACGCGGAAGGCGTCACCGTGCGCGGCGCGAAGATGCTCGCCACCAGCGGCATCATGGCAAACGAGGTTTTCTGCAGTTGCATCCAGCCGCTGCGCCCAGGCGACGAGATGTATGCGTTGTCGTTCGCCATACCCATGAACGCCAAGGGTATGAAGGTGATGTCGCGCAAATCGTACGAAGAGAACTCGCCCTCGGTTTTCGACAACCCTCTGTCGAGCCGATACGACGAAAACGACGCAGTGCTGTACTTCGACGACGTCAAGGTGCCGTGGGAGCGCATCTTCGTGGCCGGCGACGTGGCGATGTGCGCGAAGCAATTCCACGCGACACCCGCGCACAGCTATCAGAACTACCAATGCCAGGTACGCCTGATGGTCAAGTTGCGCTTTCTGGTCGGTGTGGCGCTGAAAATCACGGAAATCAATGGGACTAACAGCTTCCCGCAAGTCCGCGAAACGTTGGGCCAACTCGCTTCTGAAGCGTCGATGGTGGAGGCGTGGGTCTACGGGATGGAAGCGAAAGGCCAGGTGGAGAAGGGCTATTTCGTGCCCGACCGCAACATGCTTTACGGCTCGCAGGTGGTGACGCAGCAACTGTATTCGAAGGTGCTCAATACGCTGCGCGAACTCGCGGGCGGCGGAATGATCATGTTGCCGTCGAGCATTCGCGACTTCGAAAATCCGGACCTCCTGCGCATCATCGAGAAAACTCAGAAATCGCCGGTCTGCAGCCCCGAGGAACGCGTCAAATTCTTCAAGCTCGCGTGGGACGCCGTCGGTTCCGAGTTTGCCTCGCGTCACAACCAATACGAATTGTTCTATGCGGGGGCGTCGTTCGTGACGAAGGGCCACGCATTCCGCACGTACGACTGGCCGCGCGCGACGGGCCTTGTCGACGATCTGTTGTCGACCTATTCGCTCGGCGCCGAACTCGCGACGCTACAGGCCGCCTGATTTCACATTGCATCGATTCCAACTCACACAGGAGAGCAGCATGGCAATCAACAAACTTCATGACGAGTTCCGCACGCTGGAAATGCAGCGGGGCTGGCAATTGCCTGAAGGCTACGATCCCGCGTCTGGCGCGCAGGAACTGATTCTTTCCGGTTCGCTGGATACGGACAACAAGAAAGGCAGCCGCACGCGTTTGCTGCGCTTGCCTGCCGGACTCTTTACGAAGAAACCGTTCGTGCACGACTACTGGGAAGAAGTGTTTCTGGTGGAAGGCGATCTTACGGTCGGCAACGATGAAGCCGGTCAGGGTGGCACACCGTTCAAGGGCTACACCTATGCGGTGCGTCCGCCCGGCGCCTACCACGGTCCGTTCAAGTCGGAAAAGGGCTGCGTGCTGCTCGAGATTCACTACTTCGATCCGGCCTGATCATGTTGCCCGCCATCGACGCCCTGCTTATTCGGCTCGGCAATAGCCATCTCGACGCACAGGCCCTGCTCGCCTCGTGCGTCGAGAACATCGAGGCCGATGCGGATGAGGGCCGGAGGGTCTTCCCGCATGGCATCAGTCCCGCAGCGGTCACGCAGGCGATGACTAGCGATGCGCTGCGTCGACACGGCATTGCAGGCCCGCTCGCGGGAATCCCGATCTCGGTCAAGGACTTGTTCGACGTGCAAGGCGAGATCACCCGGGCGGGGTCGCGCATTCTGCCCGAGCAGGCAGCCGTGCGCGATGCCGTCGCGATTGGCCGGTTGCGGACGGCCGGCGCCGTATTCGTGGGCCGTACCAACATGACGGAGTTCGCGTACTCGGGTCTGGGCATCAATCCGCACTACGGCACGCCGGCGAATCCGTTTGATCGCGAGGCGGCGCGCATTCCAGGCGGGTCTTCGTCCGGAGCGGCAGTGTCAGTGGCGCACGGCATGGCGGCGGCCGCAATCGGCTCGGACACCGGCGGCTCGTGCCGGATTCCCGCGGCCTTGTGTGGCGTGACCGGTTTCAAACCCACCGCTTCGCGTATCTCGCTGGATGGCGCGGTGCCGTTGTCTTCCAGTTACGATTCGGTCGGGTCGCTGGCGCCGAGCGTCGCGTGTTGTGCATTGATCGATTCGGTCATGGCAGGTGACGCGGACGCGCCGACGCCGCTTGCCTCGGTGCGTGGCTTGCGGCTCGCCGTGCCGACGAAGCTGGTACTCGACGACATGGACACACACGTGGCCAGCGCCTTTGAGCACACGCTCTCCAGACTGACCGCAGCCGGCGCGATTCTGCGAGAAGTGGAATTCGACAGCTGGAACGCACTCGCCGAGTTGACGCAGCACGGCGGTCTTGTGGCAGCGGAGGCGTGGGCGTGGCACGTCAACATGATCTGCAGCCAGGCGAATCAGTATGACCCGCGGGTTCTGTCCCGCATCCGTTTCGGCAGCCAGCAAAGCACAGCCGAATATCTCCGCACCAAAACGCGCCGTTCGCTGCTGTGCAAGCAGGCTGACGTCGAATTGCAGCCGTTCGACGCCGTGGTGTGTCCAACGGTGCCCACTATCGCGCCGCGCATCGCGGATCTCGCCGACGAGCGTGTCTACACGTCCGCAAACCGGCTGCTGCTGCGCAATCCGTCAATCGCCAACATGCTAGATCTGTGCGCCTTGTCGATTCCCTGTCACGAGGTGGGCCGCGCGCCCGTCGGCGTGATGTTGATGGGGCGGCATATGAGCGACCGACGCCTGCTTGCGGTCGGCGCAGGTGTCGAGGCAATTCTGCGTCAAACCGGCTGACAACGCGCACGGGGTCAGCCGTCCGGCACCACGCTCGCTATCCATATCAAGGAGAAGTCCATGTTCAAACGTCTCGCGCTTACTGCCGTGCCAGCCGCGGCCATGCTATGCGCCGCTCTATCGCATGCCGCCGAACCGGCCATGACCAATGGTGGGGTAGTGAAAATCGGTGTGCTCACCGATATGTCTTCCATCTTCTCCGACATCGGCGGAAAGGGTTCGGTGGTTGCTGCGCAGATGGCGGCGGAGGATTTCGGCGGAAAGGTCAATGGCGTCCCCATCAAAGTGATCAGCGCCGATCATCAGAACAAGACCGATGTGGCCGCCACTGTCGCGCGAGACTGGTTCGATAACCAGCACGTGGATACGGTCGAGGACTTGTTGCCGTCATCTGTCGCGCTGGCGGTGTCGAACGTGGCGAAGGAAAAGCATCGGATCGCCATTGCGAGCGGCGCCGGGACCACGCGTCTCAGCAATGAAGACTGCTCGCCGTACACGATTCAATACTCGTACGACACGTATGCATTCACCACGAGTCTCGTGAAGTCGATGGCGCGCAGCGGCGACAACACATGGTTCTTTCTGACCGTCGACTATGCGCTCGGCGCGTCGCTGGAAAAGGATGCGACTGCCGCGCTGACCGCATCTGGCGGCAAAGTGGTGGGCAAGGCAAAGCATCCGATCAACTCGTCGGATCTGTCGTCTTATCTGTTGCAGGCTCAGGCATCGAAAGCAAAAGTGATCGGCCTCGCCAACGCGGGCAGCGACACCGTGAACGCGATCAAGACGGCCCGCGAATTCGGTGTGATCGGGCAAGGCAAGCAAAAGATCGCGGGCCTGCAGTTGTTTATCAGCGACATCAACAGTCTTGGCCTGCGGGCGGCGCAGGGAATGATGCTGACCACGCCTTTCTACTGGGACCGCGACGACGCAAGCCGCGCCTGGTCGCAACGCTTCTTCGCGAGAACCGGGCGCATGCCGACGCTGGTCCAGGCGGGCGTCTATTCGTCGACGCTCCATTACCTGAAAGCCGTCCAGGCGAGTGGAACCGATGCGGCCGATACCGTCATTGCGCAAATGAAGAGGACCCCGGTCGACGATTTCTTCGCGAAGAACGGCACGATTCGCGCCGACGGCCTGATGGTTCACGACATGTATCTGGCCGAGGTCAAGAGCCCGCAACAGTCCAGGAAGCCGTGGGACTACTACACGATCAAACAGGTCATTCCGGCGCAGGAAGCGTTCGCGCCGCTCAGCGCGAGCCGCTGCACGCTCGTCACCGCGAAAGCCAACTGAATCGAATTGCGTGTGCCGAAGCATCGAACGGGCACACGCCTACAAGGAGTCTGTGATGAAAGCAATTTCGTTTGAGGTCGAAGACAGTCACGGTTCGTTCGAGCGAACCATTTCGATCGACACATTGGTTATCGCCGGCTGGACCGGTCGCGATACCGTCGCCATGGAAAACCACATTCGTGAGCTGGAAGAGTTGGGAGTCAAGCGCCCGGCTTATACGCCCGTCTTTTACCGCGTCGCGGCCGAACGCCTCGAACCGACACTGAAGATCCAGGCGACCGGCACGCAGAGCAGCGGCGAGGTGGAGTTCGTCCTGTTGAAAGACGCGGGCGAAACGTTCGTCGGTATCGCGTCCGACCACACCGATCGCGAAGTGGAGACCTACGGCATCACGGTATCGAAGCAGATGTGCGGCAAGCCGTGTTCACGCAAGCTCTGGCGCTTGAGCGAAGTCGCCGGCCATTGGGACGATCTGGTGCTGCGCTCCTACGCGACGATCGACGGCGAGCGTGTGCTCTATCAGCAGGGCAAGGTGACAGCCATGCGCGCACCACAGGATCTGCTCGACGAGTTTGCCCGCCGGGACGGCCGCTTCGTGGATGGCACGGCGATGCTCTGCGGCACGCTCGCCGCGTTCGGCGGCATCAGGCCGGCCGAGCGCTTCGACATCGAACTGGAAGATCCGATCCTGCGGCGCTCATTGACGCATAGCTATGCAATCGAGACGCTCCCCGTGGTCGGCTGAAACCCTCTTTTTTTACAACGCACGCGTCCAATGGACAAGGAGAGCGGGTATGGCACACACCGACCTGATTCTTGAAACCAGCAGCCTCACCAAGTCGTTCAACGGCTTTACGGCTGTCAACGCCGTCGATTTGTGTGTCCGGCGCGGCACGATCCACGCACTGATCGGGCCGAACGGCGCGGGCAAGACGACTTGCTTCAACCTGTTGACCAAGTTTCTGACGCCGACGTCCGGGCAGATTTTCTTCGACGGTAAGGAGATCACGAGCGCGGCGCCGGCCTCGATCGCACGACGCGGCGTGATTCGATCGTTTCAGATCTCCGCAGTGTTTCCGCATCTGAGTCCGGTTGAGAACGTGTGTGTTGGTTTGCAACGCGCGCTCGGCGTGTCGTTCCGTTTCTGGATGAGTAGCGCGGTGCTGGGCCGACTCAGGAAGCGCGCGCTTGAATTGCTCGATGAAGTGGGCCTGGCCGCATTCGCCGACGTTAAAGCCGCCGAACTTTCATACGGCCACAAGCGAGCGCTCGAAATTGCCACGACGCTCGCGATGGATCCGGTGCTGATGTTGCTCGACGAACCGACACAAGGCATGGGACACGAAGACGTGGACCGGGTCACGGCACTCATCAAAAAGGTCTCGGCGGGCCGAACGATTTTGATGGTGGAGCACAACATGAAAATCATTGCCAGCATCTCGGACGCGATCACTGTGCTCCAGCGTGGGGAGATTCTCGCGGAAGGCGCCTACGAAGTCGTCGCCGCCGACCCTCGCGTGCGGGAAGCCTACATGGGGACCGAAAATGGATCGCTTGAACACTGAACGCCTGGAGAGCCAGTCGTCGGCGGACAGTCAGCCAGCGCGTGCCGACGTTCTGAATATCAAGGGACTGCATGCGTGGTACGGGGAATCGCACATTCTGCACGGCGTCGAAATTCGCGCGGCACGCGGCGAGGTAGTCACGTTGCTGGGACGCAATGGTTCCGGCCGCAGCACGACGCTCAAGTCCGTCATGGGTTTGACCGACGCGCGTCGCGGGTCGATCTGCGTGAACGGCAGGGAAACGATCGGGATGCCACCGCAAGGCGTCGCGCGATTGGGAGTCGGTTACTGCCCGGAAGAGCGCGGTATTTTCGCCGGTTTGTCGTGCGAAGAAAACCTGCTGCTGCCGCCGCGGTTGCCGGTGTCGAACGCGACTGGCATGTCGCTTGAAGAAATCTACGAGATTTTTCCAAACCTCGCGGAACGCAGAGCGAGTCAGGGCACGCGCCTGTCGGGCGGCGAGCAGCAAATGCTGGCCATTGCGCGGATTCTGCGCACAGGCGCCAACCTGTTGCTACTCGACGAAATATCGGAGGGACTGGCGCCCGTAATCGTGCAGACGCTGGCGCGCGTCATCACGCTTCTCAAGTCGCGCGGCTTCACGGTGCTGCTGGTCGAGCAGAACTTCCGGTTTGCGGCGCCTCTCGCCGACCGCTTTTACGTGATGGAGCACGGGCAGATCGTCGAAACATTCGACGCAGCCCTTCTTCCCGAAAAGACGGGTGTGCTTCAGGAACTGCTCAACGTTTGAACAGGAACATCATCGTGGAACTCTTTGGTATTCCGCTTGCGGCGTTCTCCAGCCAACTGGTCCTCGGTCTCATGAACGGCTGCTTCTATGCTGTCTTGAGTTTGGGCTTGTCCCTCATTTTTGGGCTGCTGAACGTCATCAACTTCACGCACGGCGCGTTCTTCATGCTCGGGGCGCTTTTCGCATGGATAGGCACGAACTATCTGGGTCTCGGCTATTGGCCAATGCTGATCGCCGCGCCGTTCGTGGCGGGCGCGTTAGGGGCGCTCGTCGAGCGGACCATGCTGCGCCGGATCTACAAGCTCGATCATCTTTACGGACTGCTGCTCACATTGGGCCTGACGCTGATCATAGAAGGACTGTGCCGGTCCTTTTATGGCGCATCGGGCATGTCTTATTCCGCGCCCGAAGGGTTGATGCAACGCATGCAGTTGGGTTTCATGGTGCTGCCCGCGTATCGAGGATGGGTGGTGGTGGCGTCGTTGCTCGTGTGCGCCGGAGTCTGGTGGACGGTCGAGCGTACGAACCTCGGTGCGCTGCTCCGGGCGGCGACAGAGAACCCCAAGCTAGTCGCGGCATTCGGCGTCAACGTGCCTGCCATGGTTACGTTGACATACAGCGGCGGCGTGGCACTCGCCGCGCTGGCCGGCGTGCTCGCAGCACCCGTCATGCAGGTGTCGCCGCTGATGGGCCAGAGCGTGATCATCACCGTGTTTGCGATTGTTGTGATCGGCGGCATGGGGTCGATCGCGGGATCGGTCATTACCAGTCTGTGCCTTGGCCTGATTGAAGGGCTGACCAAGATGTTCTATCCGGAAGGGTCCGCGACGGTTGTATTCGTGATCATGGCGCTCGTGCTGCTCGTGCGCCCAAGCGGTCTGTTTGGCAATTCGAAGTGAGGCACATCATGCGAAATTGGATTGTAGGGGTTGTGGTGTTGGGCGGTTTGGCCGTCGCTCCGTGGCTGGGCGCCTATCCGGTGTTTTTGATGAAGCTGATGTGTTTCGCACTGTTCGCGTGCTCGCTGGATTTGCTGCTCGGTTATGTCGGCTTGCTGTCATTCGGGCACGCGGCGTTTTTTGGCGGGGCCGCTTTTATCGCGGGCAGCGCCATGCGGGACCACGGCTGGCCTCCGGAGGTGGCGTTGCTTCTCGGTACCGGTGTGGGCGCGGCGCTCGGGTTGATATTCGGGCTTTTCGCGATTCGCCGCAAAGGAATCTATTTTGCAATGGTGACGCTGGCCTTTGCGCAGATGCTGTTCTTTTTCTGCGTTCAGGCGCCGTTCACGGGTGGTGAAGACGGTTTGCAAGGCGTGCCGCGCGGGCGTCTGTTCGGTGTGCTTCCGCTCGATAACGATCTAACGCTGTATTTCGTGATTCTGTCGACCACGGCGGTCGTCTTTCTGTTTCTTGGCCGCGTCATTCATTCTCCGTTTGGAAGAATCCTCACGGCGCTGCGCGAGAACGAAGCGCGGACTATTTCGCTGGGTTACGACGTGGATCGTTTCAAGCTACTCGCGTTCGTACTATCAGCGGCAATAGCGGGGCTTGCCGGTGCGATGAAGACGCTGGTGCTGGGTTTCGCGACACTCTCGGATGTGCATTGGTCGCTATCCGGCACGGTCATTCTGATGACGTTGATCGGTGGCCTTGGAACGCGGCTGGGTCCGGTGGTTGGGGCGGTGATCGTCGTCGTGCTGGAATCCAGGTTGGCTGCGTTTGGCGGCTGGCTGGCCGACGTGACGCAAATTGCCTGGTTTCAAGGGTTGGGCGAGTCGGTCAGCGTGTTGACCGGCGTGATGTTCGTCGCCTGCGTGTTGCTGTTCAAACGCGGCATCGTCGGGGAATGCGCGCAATGGCTGGAGCGGCGCAGGCGCGTGCAAGCCCTCGGCGCCGCACGCCCGGCGCAGCACGACGCAGTGCGGACAGGGCTGGCCGAAGGGCAAGGCGGGTAATTCGAACTCCCTCATTCAGCGCTAATTCTGGGCGTGCAATATGTATTCGTGGCTGGCCGGGGTACTTCGTAAAGAACCGCCGTTCAATTGGGAACGGAGTCGCGAATAACCGGCCAACAACTTCGCGATAACGCGAGCTGTATTCCATACCCAGAATGAAGCGGGAATTTCGAAGGAGAAGGACCATGAACAAGTTTTTGCGTAACACACTGATCGCCGGCATGATCGCTTTGCCGACTGCGGCGTTCGCACAGCCCGCCGCGCCGATCGACGAAATGCAGGTCGAAACGGTGGCCTATGAAGTGATCGGTATCGATTCGCCGCAGATGTCGGCGCATACGGCTGCGGCTCTCGGCAGCAACGGCACGCATGCGAGTACAGCTCCCGCCGAATTGTTGCATCCCGGCTATGACGTAGGCCTGAAGTCGATTTACTTGCGTCACTAAAACCAGATATGAAACGCGTCAACCGGCACCATCCGGCTCGATCGGCAAACTGACCGTCGCAACGATGCCGGACTGCCCGTCATCGCGATTGCGCAGCGTTACCGTCCCGCCGTACCGCGTGACAATCGCTTTCACAATCGATAGCCCCAGCCCACTGCCTTCAATGTCCGTATTGGCGCGAAAGAACCGGTCGAACACGCGAGGCAGCAGGGTTTCGTCGATACCCAAGCCGGTGTCCTTCACTTCGACAGAGACCATGCCGTCGTGCACGCGGGTCGACAAATCGATCGTGCCGCCGTCGGGCGTATAGCGAACCGCATTGCTGACGAGGTTCTTGATCACCGTGCCGATGTCGAGTTCGATTGCGCGCACGTTGGCGCTGGCCATTTCGTTCGCGCCGATATCGATGCCACGCTGCATGGCAATCGGCAGCACGTCTGAAATAGCGTTGACGACGGCGGCCGCGACATCGACGCTGACCATGGACCGTGTCAGCGATTGACCGACCGGCGGCGCGTCCGCGCGCGCGAGCCGCAGCAACTGCGAAATCAGATTGCTGCTTCGGGTGATGCCGCCCTGGAGCGCGCGAAACCGTTCCTGATTGCTGGGCACAATGTCGCGTTGCAGATTATCGGCCTGCAATTGCAGCGCCGTGAGCGGCGTGCGCAACTCGTGCGCGGCGTCGGAAATGAATTTGCGTTCACTCTCGATAGAGCGGGCAAGCCGCTCTATCATCAGATTGATCGAGCGGATGAAGGGCAGCAATTCGGTGGGTACACGGGCGAGCGGCAGCGCCTGCAGATGGTTCACATCGATAACGCGGACTTCGTTGCCAAGCCGGTTCAGTTCCCGCAACGAATGATTCACGACGAGGATAACAGCGGCCCACACGAGCGGAATGAACACGACGATCGGCCAGAGCGTCTTCGTCGCGGCGGTCTCCTCGATCTCATGACGTACTGAGAGGCGTTGCGCGACCTGCACGGTCTGAGCGCCGCCGCGAGCCGTATAGATCCGCCACCGTTCGCCATTCACTACCGGCGACGTGAAGCCCGCGGCCGCATCGCGCGGCAGGAGCAGCGATGGCTCGGTGGTTCGCACCGGCTGCGTCTCGCCATCTTTCCAGATGACGATGAAAATATCGCGCGCGTCTTGCGATCCGCGCGCCGGCACCTTCGGAATCCCTTCGCCGAAGCCGATTCGCAAACGCGATGCGACCTGTTCCATGCGCAGGTCGAGCACCGCGCTCATGCCGGCCACGCAGAACTGGTAGGAACTGACGCCCTGCAGAATGGCGAACAGGCTCACCACGGCGCCAATTGCGATAACGAGCTGGTTGCGGAGCGATTTGAGCATGTCTGTGGGCGACAAGAGGAACGAGTGACCAAAACGCGAGAGCGTGCGCGCCATCATCGCATTAACGCCAGGGTGGGCGCTCCGGCATCGCGACGTGAGGCCGCCCGCTCATTTTCGGCCTTTGCCTGCGGGGTCGGCGGGAACGATCTGGACATGCTCGATCGCGGCTTCCACCAGATCTTCGGCGCTGCGTATACCGTCGGCGGATGCGGCCAGCGCATTCAGGCGTCCGTCGATGAGAAGCAAAGCCAGCCCGTGAACGTACGCCCACGCCGCGGTCATGGCAATGGCCTGAGCCGCAGTGATTCGGCCTGACGAGGATCTATCTTCCCCGGCGCGGTCGGTGGGCGCGCTGACTACGCCGGCCAGGGCGCGCGCGGACGCTAGCCGCGCCTGCACGAGGGCCGGGCGCGCCGCGTCGAGCATTTCGCTGCGCGACATGAGGTGCAGCAAATCTGGATTGGCGAGCGCAAAGCTCACGTAGCCGCGGGCGATGGCTTTGCGCCGCGCCTGGCCCGCTTCGATACCGTCTGCCTGCTCCGCCATCGTCGCGGCGAGCCGCCGGTGTCCGCTGGCGGCGAGTTCGCTAAACACACCGGCGGTGTCGCCGAAATGATGCTGGGGCGCCGTATGCGATACGCCGGTTTCACGCGCAATGGCGCGCAACGTCAAGCCGCGAATGCCGTCGCGCCGTAGCACGTTCTCCGCCGCTTCAAGCAGCGCATGGGGCAGCGCGCCGTGGTGATAGGGTTTCTCGCGTGACGCGTGGTCGGCTGAGGTTTTAGCGGGGGCTGCGGCTTTAGGTGAGGTCGACGTCTTGCGGCGTGACGTTGCTTCTTTCATGGTTACTGGTCGCGGGCAGTATTTTTACAATGAAAAGATATAGTGACCGGCTGATGCGGAAAAGTCAAAGACGAGCGAGCACATCACGCCGCGGGCCATGTTGTTCCAGTCGGGCAAGATAGAGTTACAGCGGTAAGATCCGGCCGGCATCGCGATGTTTGACGACATGCCGGTGTGTCTCGCCGGCCACGCCGACCAGCAGCAGAAAGATCGAACCGGTGGCCGCGGCACTCGCGCTCGCCATCGAGATATCTATGAGCCATTCAAGGAAGTCGGCCATGGGTCGTCTCCTTCGTTACCATGGCGATGATCGTATCGGGCTTGAATTAGTGGTGAATTAGCGCGGCTTCCGGCTAACGTATGCTTCGCGGCTGGCGGGCGCTACACCACGAGCCAGGCCGTGCGTCGCCAGACGGCCTGGACCATTGCCGGCCGACCTGGTAGCATCACGCGCAGAGACGCCGTGGCTAGTCGGCGGCCCTGCAACTCGCTGGACATCTGGATAGATTGGGTATGGAAAAGAAACGCTCGCGGATTCGCCGGGAAGCGCTGTGCCCGCCGATTGGCGCGCTGCTGCGCTATCAGGCGCGCATCGTACGCGTCGTGGCCGAAGCGCGCGGCCAACGCGCGATGATCGAATCGCTCGACACCACGGGCCGCACGTTTGTCAGCACCGTGAAATGGAACAGCCTGCGCGAACTCGGCGCCCAACTGTTCTGATAGCAAAGGCCGACGAATCGGCCTGAAATAAGCGGCAAATCAAATAGTGGGAAGCAGGCGTGCGGCGCGTTGGCCTCGTGATATTAGGGAATGCCTAAGCTTGAGCCGGCGGCGTCCAGCGTCGTAAAATCGTCGCACATCGATTTGAGGGCCCAGCAATGCGTCTGGCTTCTCGTTGCGATTTCAACCGCGCCTTGCACCGCCCGTCTTTGCAGTCCGATACCCGGCGGCGCCCGGCCCGGCGGCGTTCCATGCTGTTTCAATCCGCTCCTCGCAATGAGGCTGGCGGCGCTCGCGGATTTGTCGTTCGGTCCGCATCATGACCCCGCTCATTTCCGTCAAACGGCTCAACAAGCGCTTTCCTGGCGTGAGGGCGCTTCACGAAGTCCAGTTCGAACTCATGGCCGGCGAAGTCCATGCGCTAATGGGTGAGAACGGCGCCGGCAAGTCGACGTTGATGAAAATTCTCGCCGGCGTGTACACACGGGACACCGGTGAAATTCTCTATGACGGCCAGCCGGTCGATTTCCAGAGCCCGCGCGAGGCGCAGGCCGTGGGCGTCGGCATCATTCATCAGGAACTCCAGCTGATGAACCATCTGAGCGTCGCGCAGAACATGTTCATCGGCCGTGAGCCGCGTGGACGCCTCGGCCTGTTCCTCGACGAAGACAAGCTCAACGCACAAGCTCACGACATACTCGCCCGCATGCACGTGACTCTCGACCCGCGCGCGGTGGTCGGCACGCTCACTGTCGCGAGGCAGCAGATGGTCGAAATCGCCAAGGCCTTGTCGTTCGATTCGCGCGTGCTGATCATGGACGAACCGACTTCGGCGCTCAACGACGCCGAAATCGCCGAGCTGTTCCGCATCATTCGCGAGCTGAAGAACCGGGGCGTCGGAATCATCTATATCTCGCACAAGATGGATGAGCTGAAGCAGATTGCCGACCGCGTCACCGTGTTGCGCGACGGGGAATATGTGGCCACGGTCGCGGCGAAAGACACCACCGTGCAAGCGATCATCGGCATGATGGTCGGGCGAACCTTGACCGACGCCGCGCCTTCCCAGCACGTCCCCAACGAAGGCGAGGTCGCCCTCGAAGTCACCAGGCTGAATGCCGGCCCGCTGGTGAGAGACGTGAGTTTCGCGCTGCGCAAGGGCGAGATACTGGGTTTCGCGGGCTTGATGGGCGCCGGCCGCACCGAAGTCGCCCGCGCGGTGTTCGGCGCCGATCCGATCGAGTCGGGCGAGATCGTCGTGAAAGGCGTGAAGGCATCGATCAGGAATCCGAGCGATGCAGTGGCGCGCGGCATCGGCTATCTCTCGGAAGACCGCAAGCGTTTCGGCCTCGCTACCGGCATGAGTGTCGAATCGAACATCGTGATGTCCAACTTGCGCAAATTTCTGTCGCTGAATTTTTTCCTGCGCCGCGCGCAGATACGCAAGACCGCTGCCCATTTCATCAATCTGCTCGGCATTCGCACGCCTTCCGCGACGCAGGAAGTGCGGCTGCTGTCGGGCGGCAATCAACAGAAAATCGTCATTGCCAAATGGCTCGAGCGCGACTGCGACGTGCTCTTCTTCGACGAGCCGACGCGTGGCATCGACGTCGGCGCCAAAAGCGAAATCTACAAGCTGCTGCGCGCGCTCGCCGACCAGGGCAAGGCAATCATAATGATTTCGTCGGAACTGCCGGAGATCCTGCGCATGAGCGACCGCATCGTCGTGATGTGCGAGGGCCGCATTACCGGTGAACTTTCAGCGGCTGGGGCGACCCAGGAGCGCATCATGCAACTGGCGACGCAGCGCGAACCCCTAAACGCGGCGTGAGCCTCGAGAGGTCTTTCATGACATTGCCATCGGATGCATCGGCGCTGGGTAATAAAAAGACGTTTTCGGGCCTGAGAGCCCGCGTTTTCACGCCGACCGCTTTGCAAAAGCTGCTCGCCTTCGGGAGCCTGATTCTGCTGCTGGTGTTTTTCAGCTTCGCGTCTCCCGCGTTCATGCAGATGGACAACATGCTCGGGATTCTGCAGGCAACGGCGGTGAACGGCGTGCTGGCGATTGCCTGCACGTTCGTCATCATTACCGGAGGCATCGACTTGTCCGTGGGCACGCTGATGACCTTCACCGCGGTCATTTGCGGCGTGTTCCTGACCTACTGGCATCTGCCGATGTGGACCGGCGTGCTGGCCGCGATCGGCACCGGGGCGATCTGTGGGACCGTTTCGGGCACGCTCACGGCGAAAATGAAAATACCGCCGTTCATCGCCACGCTCGGCATGATGATGCTGCTGAAAGGGCTGTCGCTGGTTGTCTCGGCCGACAAGCCGATCTATTTTACCGACACCGAAAACTTCTACATGATCTCGCAGGATTCGCTGATCGGCGACCTGTTGCCGAGCCTGCCCGTGCCGAACGCGGTCCTGATTCTATTTTTCCTCGCGGTGCTGAGTTCGATCACGCTCAATCGCACGGCGCTTGGCCGGTATACCTTTGCGCTCGGCAGCAATGAAGAAGCCGTGCGTTTGTCCGGCGTGAATGTCGACAGGTGGAAGATCGCCATTTACGGCCTGAGCGGAGCGATTTGCGGCATTGCCGGACTATTGATCGCCTCGCGCCTGAATTCGGCGCAGCCGGCGCTAGGCCAGGGTTACGAACTGGAAGCGATCGCGGCCGTGGTGATCGGCGGGACGTCGCTGAGCGGCGGCGCGGGCACGATTCTCGGCACGATCATCGGCGCGTTCATCATGAGTGTGCTGACCAACGGTCTGCGCATCATGTCGGTCGCGCAGGAATGGCAGATCGTGGTGACCGGTCTCATCATCATTCTCGCCGTCTATGGCGATATTTTGCGGCGCAAGAAAAGCTGACGCGGCACGGGACCGGATAAGGAATGGAGCGCCATAAGCTCCCCAACGGCTGAAGTTGATAGCCCATCTTAGGAGGAGAAACACCATGTTGAAAAGAAAACTAATCGGTGTCGTGGTCGGCGTTGGCGCTCTCATTGGCGGGACGAGCGTGACATACGCGGACACCTATATCCCGCTTATTTCGAAAGGGTTCCAGCATCAGTTCTGGCAGGCCGTCAAATCCGGCGCCGAACAATCGGCCAAGGAGCACAACGTCAGGATCACGTTCGAGGGGCCGGAAACCGAAGCCATGGTCGACAAACAGATCGACATGCTCTCGGCCGCGCTCGCCAAGAAGCCGCAGGCACTCGGCATCGCCGCGCTCGATAGCAAGGCGGCCATTCCGCTATTGAAGCGCGCCCAGGCCGGCAAGATACCCGTGATCGCTTTCGACTCCGGCGTGGACAGCGATATTCCGCTGACAACGTGTGCAACGGATAACCTCGCGGCGGCCGCCCTCGCTGCCGACAAGATGGCCGAGGCGATCGGCAATGCCGGCGAAGTCGGCGTGATCGTGCACGACCAGACGAGCCGCACCGGTATCGATCGCCGCGACGGCTTCCTCAATGAAATGAAATCGAAGCACCCGAACATCAAGATCGTCTCGGTCCAATATGGCGGCGGCGACCATTTGAAGTCGGCGGAAATTGCCAAGACGATGATCCAGGCCAACCCCAATCTCAAGGGCATTTTCGGCGCGAATGAAGGCTCGGCGGAAGGTGCCGCGATCGGCGTCAAGGAATCGGGCAAGAAGCTGGTGCTGATCGGCTACGACTCGGGCAAGGAGCAGAAGGACGACATCAATTCGGGCTTGATGGCCGGCGCCATCACGCAGAACCCGGTCGGCATCGGCAAGTGCGTGGTCGACTCCGCGGTGAAGGCGCTGAAGGGCGAGAAGTTGCCGAAGAAAGTCGACACAGGCTTCTACTGGTACGACAAGACGAATATGACCGATCCGAAGATCGCAGCCGTGCTCTACGATTGATCGCCGTCGCGTGATGCGGCGAGAGGGAAGAGTCGCGGCATCTCTTCGATGCCACGGCCCTCTTTGCTATTAGACCGAAGTCGATGGCTGTCGCAGAGGAGTGTGTTCAGATGCCCACGATCACCAGGCTGTCCGTCCGTGACATTCGGTTTCCCACCTCGCGTTCGCTGGACGGCTCCGATGCGATGAACGCCGCGCCGGATTACTCGGCCGCCTATGTCACGCTCGAAACCGATTCGCCCGACGCGCTCACCGGCCACGGCCTCACCTTCACGATCGGACGCGGCAACGAGATTTGCGTCGCCGCGGTCGAGGCGCTGGCTCCGTTGATCGTCGGTAAAAGGCTTGAGGATATCGCCGCGAACATGGGCGCTTTCTGGCGCGCGCTGACGTCGGATAGTCAGTTGCGCTGGATCGGCCCGGACAAGGGCGCGATTCATCTGGCCACGGCGGCTGTCGTCAACGCGGCCTGGGATCTGTGGGCCAAGGCGGAGGGCAAGCCTGTGTGGAAGTTGCTTGTCGACATGAGCCCCGAAGAACTCGTGCGTTGCCTCGATTTCCGCTATGTGACCGATGCGATCACGCCGGAGGAAGCCATTGCGATGCTGCATCGCCATGCGAAGACGCGGGGCGAACGCGAAAAGGAAATGCTCGTGCAAGGCTATCCCGCCTATACGACATCGGCGGGCTGGCTCGGCTACGACGACGACAAGATCCGCCGGCTCGCGCGCGAAGGCGTCGCGCAGGGCTGGACGCACTTCAAGCAGAAGGTGGGCGGCAATCTCGACGAGGACATGCGGCGCGCGCGCATTCTTCGCGAAGAAATTGGCGAAGGCCGGAAGCTGATGATGGACGCCAACCAGGTGTGGGATGTCGACGAAGCGGTAGCGAACATGCGGCGCCTGGCGGAATTCGATCCGTGGTGGATCGAAGAGCCCACGAGTCCCGACGACATTCTCGGCCACGCGGCCATCCGTCAACGGCTTCGGCCGATCGGCGTCGCAACCGGCGAGCACTGTCATAACCGGGTGATGTTCAAACAGTTGCTACAGGCGCAGGCCATCGACTTCTGTCAGGTCGATAGCTGTCGGCTGGGTGGTTTGAACGAGGTCATCGTCGTTCTGCTGATGGCCGCGAAATCCGGCGTGCCGGTGTGCCCGCATGCGGGTGGTGTGGGATTGTGCGAGTACGTCCAGCATATTTCGCTGTTCGACTATATCTGCGTGTCGGCCTCGCTGGAAAACCGGGTGCTCGAATACGTGGATCATCTGCATGAGCATTTCGTCGACCCGGTCGTGATCCGCAATGGCCGTTATATGCCGCCGCAGCGTCCGGGTTACAGCATCGAGATGCATGCGGCGTCGCTCGACGAATATCACTTTCCGGAGGGGGCGGCGTGGAAGAGGTGAAACGGCGTTCGCCCCTGGTTCGATAACTTGGCGCGTCGCCGGCATTGAAGGCCTGCATCGACTACACCGCTATACGCTGCCGTTCTCAACTACACGGCCTTCCGCGCGCCAGCGCAGCATGCCGCCGGGAAGGTTGGCCACCCGCTCGAATCCGGCCTGGCGCAGCATGACCGTGGCTTGTGCCGAGCGTCCACCGGCCCGGCACACCGTCACGATCGGGCGATCCTTCGTCAGTTCCGCGGTCCGCCCGGCGAGCTCACCCAATGAAATGAGCCTGGCTGCCGGAATGCGTCCCAACGGTCCGTTGAACTCTTCAGGTTCCCGCACATCGACTATTTCGACCGCAGGCAGATTTTCCTCCAGCCACTGAGCGCTAATTTCCCAGATGCCGGCAAAGCTGCAGGTCAGCGGCGCCCAATCGGGCTCGCTCATCTGCGTGGGGACGCTCGCCGCGAGGCCGCATTTCAGGTTCGCGGGCACCGCTACGTCGATTTGCTTCGGATGCGGCAGGTGCAGGTTCGTCATGTATCCGGTGAAATCGTCTTCGCACAGTTCGCCGCCGAGGCGTGGATTGAAGCGCCGCTCTTCGCCCACGCTCGTGACCGTCAAACCGCGATAGTCGTGAGCCGGGTAGAGCAGGCACGCGGCGGGCAGCGTGAAAATCTGCGCATGCACCGCGCGAAACAGGGTGTGCGCGTCGCCGCGCTGGAAATCCGTGCGGCCCGTGCCTCGGATCAACAGGCAATCGCCGGTGAACGCCATGGTTTCGTTGTCGAGTACGAGCGTGATGCATCCATCGGTATGGCCCGGTGTCGCGCGTACCATCAGGTATCGTGAGCCGAACTCGACTTTGTCGCCGTGGCTCAGATAGCGGTCCGCGCCTTCGGCGCCGCTCGCCGCCGAAATCGCAATGCGGCTGCCTATGCGGCGATTCAGCATCCACGCACCGCTCACGTGATCGGCGTGGACGTGGGTGTCGATCGTATAAAGCAGATGCAAGCCGAGTTCTTCGATCAGCGCGGCATCCCTGCGCACCTGTTCGAACACCGGATCGACCAGCACCGCCTCTCGCGTCGTGCTATCGGCAAGAAGATAGGTGTAGGTAGACGATTGCTGATCGAATAGCTGCCGGAAGATCAACACGTTTTCGCTCCGCGGCGCGCTCCCGCGAGCGCTTGAGATGGCGGCCCATGCGGTGTCGCCGATTATCCCACCGGCAGTCCGGTTGGGCGCTGCCCCGCTCGAAGGTCCGGGCGCATGAATGTACCCGGACTCACCTCGCGCGCCGGACGCTTTGCACTGTCCGGCGCGCGTCGCTTCAATCCGCGCGTGTTACTTCGGTTGCTCGACGTACCGCAGATAAGGCTTCACGGTTTTGAAACCCTGCGGATATTTTTGCTTCGCGGCGTCGTTGGAAACAGATGTTGGAATGATGACGTCTTCACCCGGCTTCCAGTTGACCGGTGTCGCCACCGTGTGTTTCGCGTTGAGTTGCAGCGCATCGAGCAGGCGCAATACTTCGTCGAAATTGCGGCCCGCGCTCATCGGATAGACGAGCATGGCCTTGACCTTCTTGTCCGGGCCGATAAGAAACACCGAGCGTACGGTCGCGTTGTCGACGGCGGTGCGCGGGCCGCCGCCGCTCGCTTCGGGATGAATCATGTCGTAGAGCTTCGCGACTTTCAGGTCGGAGTCGCCGATCAGCGGGTAATTGATTGCGTGGCCCTGTGTCTCGGCGATGTCCTTGACCCACTCCGTATGGTCGCTGACCGGATCGACGCTCAGCCCGATAATTTTCGTGTTGCGCTTATCGAATTCCGGCTTGAGGCCTGCGAGGTATCCGAGTTCCGTGGTGCAAACGGGTGTGAAATCCTTAGGATGCGAAAACAGGACTGCCCAATGGTCGCCGATCCATTCGTGAAAATGGATCGTCCCTTCGGTGGTTTCCGCTGTGAAATCGGGAGCGTCTTCTCCTAATCGAATCGACATCATTAGTCTCCATAGGTCGGGTGCAGGGTTCGAGTGCCACGGTCGAAGCGAGGTCCGCCGGGCTGCCGGAGTATTGAATGGCGATAGGACTGTCTCGAGATTACTTCCGGCCGGTTGCACCGTACCGCGCCGGAATAGCGTCTACGGCGTGCAGCGGAGTCTGTGGCTTCCCCGGATAGCCGTGATACGGGACAGACATCGAGACGCGCCGCGAACCGCATCTATAGCGTAGAACAAAAAAGACTTTTGTAGTTAGCGGACTGTAGGGCGAATCCGCCGTCGTGGCAGCGAAGTTGCTTGTACTCCGAAGAAAAGGAGCGCGTGCTTCGATTTGGGCGGGGCGCGATCCTGTCTGATCAAAGCCCTAAACAGACCGCCCCTGCCGCGACGATCAGGCACGCGAGCCAGCGCCTGGCGCTTACCGCTTCCCGCAAAATCACGCGCCCGATCAGCACCGCGAACACCACGCTGGTCTCTCGCAACGCGGACACCGCACCCATCGCGCCTGACTGCATCGCCCAGATCACGATGCCATACGCCGCGATCGACACCAGGCCGCCAGCAAGCGACAACCCGACGGCGACGGGCTCCGTTCTCACGGGTGTCCACAGAGCCTCGTGCCCGCGCATCGCGACGAACAGTACCGGCATCAGCCAGTAGAACATGAACATCCAGGCGGTATAAGCGAGCGGTTCGCCGCCGGATAAGCGCACGCCGATGCCGTCGATCACGGTATAGAGCGCGATCGACGCACCCGTCGCCAGCGCGGCCAATACACCCGCGCGCGACACGCGCCCGCCCTGCAGCGCGAGTGCGATGATGCCGCCCGAGATCAGCGCGACCCCGAGCGCGTGCAAGGGGCCGATCGCCTCATGCGCGAAGAGCGCCGCGCCGAGTGTGACGAGCAGCGGCGACGAGCCGCGGGCGATCGGATAGGCCTGCGCCAGATCGCCGCGACGATAGGCTCGCACGAGGCAGACGTTGTACACGATATGCACGAGCCCCGACGCGGCGACGTACGGCCAGGCCGCGTCGGCGGGCCGAGGCGTGAATACGATCACGAGGGTGGCGACCGCGGCGATGGCGATACTCATCCACGTCATGGAGAGGAAGCGGTCGCGGTTGCCGTGCAGCATCGCGTTCCAGCTCGCGTGAAGCAAAGCGGCAATGAGGACGAGACCGCCGGTGTAACTGAGCATGCGGGTTCAGGACAGGAAAAGAGTGTGGGCGAGCCAGAGTTAGCGGCGCAATAAGAAGCTTATCTATCTTGTAGCGCCGTCACAAACCAGTTAAATTGGCGGTTCGCGTTAGATAAACTGTTGCGAATGAAGCGAACACTGCCGCCGCTCAATGCCTTGCGCGCCTTCGAGGCCGCCGGCCGTCTCGGCAGCTTCAAGGAAGCCGCCGCCGAACTGCACGTGACACACGGTGCAGTGAGCCAGCATGTGCGCGCGCTCGAAGAGTGGCTTGGTGCATCGTTGTTCGAACGGCACAACCGGCGCGTCGCATTGACGCCGGCAGCGAAGGCTTATCTGGCGGAAATCGGTCCTTTGTTCGAGGGGCTCTCGCAGGCCACGGCCCGATACGGATTCCCTGAAACGCTCTCCCGGACACTGTCCGTGAATGCGCCCGCGACCTTCACCTTGCGCTGGCTGGTGCCAAGACTGACGATCTTCCGCGCCGCGCATCCCGACGTGGACGTCAGTGTGCACACATCGAACGAGTCGTTGGAGAGTCTGAAGGAGACATACGACGTGATCATCCGGGGCGGCCCGGACACGTTCTATGGCTATTCGATGCGGCCTTTCCTGTCCGAGGAGCGAGTGCCTGTTTGTAGCCCGGCGCTCTTGCAGCGCCTGCCGCTCCGAACGCCGGACGATATGCGGCAGCACACGTTGCTGCATACGTCGAGTCTTCCGCGGGTTTGGCCGGACTGGCTGGCGAGCGCGGAGATCCCAGCACTCAGGCCAGCCGCAGCGCTGACCTTCGACCACTTCTTTCTGACATTGCAAGCGGCCATCGACGGGATCGGCGTCGCGATGGGACCGACCGCTCTGATCGCCGACGACCTCGCGGCCGGCCGGCTCGTCGCGCCGTTCGCCGGTCCTCGCTTGCCGTCGCGAAGCTATTGCACTTACGTTCCGGATGCGAAGTCGGCGGATGAACTGGTCGTGCTGTTCCGCGCATGGCTCGAGCGCGAAGGATGCGCTCACTCATGAACGTCGAAGGGAACCCGCCTGGACGCGTCCCTGTCGACCTGGTAGCATGAGATGCTGTGCGCGCAGTGTCTGTCGAATCAGGAGCGGTCTTATGCGGAAGCGGAAGTTCGCAGGAAAGATGACTGGAGAATCGAGTCTGCCGGAACTGCTGAACCGGCTCGAGGTGGCATTGGCCGGCATGCCCGATCACACGTCTGTCTGCAAAGCACTGTCGGATCTCAACAGGCGCCTCGGCTCCGCCAGCGAGCAAGCTTCCGTATGTAGCGGCCGACCCACGGCCTCGCGGCGCCCGCGCCCGCGCCAAATGGCAATGCAGTCTTTACCGCTGTTTTCTTGAACGCCAAAGATCGATCTGAATAGCGCATAGCGGAGCGGCTGACTAGCGTGGAAAGCCGAAAAAACGTCAGTCACGCTAGGCGAGCAACAACAAGGCATCGGCGAGCGACAATACTGTCGTGCGCGAATCGAAGGCCGTTGAAAACAGATGATCGTGCACGACCTGATCCGGGTCGTAACAGCAATCCTTGACCGTCAATAAGCGGAAGTCCGCGTCACTCGCGTACGCAACCGACGACAGCACCACGCCGGTCGACGCTATCCCAACCATGATTAGCGTATCGATCCCCTGCGTGGAAAGCCGCGCCTGCAGGTCGGTACCGAAGAACACGCTGGCACGATGCGCGATGATGAGCGGTTCACTGGCCAGCTGGCCGAGTTCCGGCGCGATCTCGTCGTCGACGAAGAGACCCAGTTGCTTGATTCCCTGCCCGTTTCTGTTCAACGGACTGACTTCCGGATAGCCGGGACTGAAGTGGATTTTGGCGAAATAGACGCTGACACTTTTGGCCCGCGCGGCGTCGCACAGCTTGCGCGTGTTGGCGAGCAGCGAAGGTGCGACCGATGGAAATAACCGCATGATGTCCGTCTGATAATGCATGACCACCAGAGCGGTTCGCGCGGGCACGATAGCTGGAATCCGCATGTCGAGACTCTGCGTCGCGGCGGCGCTTTCCATGCCTTGTTGATGATCTGCCGGAGCGGCGGGTTCAGATTCAAGGCGTGGCGGCATAAGGGCTACGCGATAGCGAAAAAGAGCCCGACTCTAGCACGACCGCGTGCGACTGAGTGGCCGGCCTGGAACTCTCCAGGCCGGCCACAGGCCACCGACGACACGACATGGAAGCGTTGAAGGTCCAAAAGAATCGCGACGCTTCGCTTATTTGCCGTGGCCCACTAGCGGCAGAGTGCCGCCATTCGCCTAGAACCGCTCGCGATCGAACTCCGGCAGCGCACGCGTTCCCTCAATAGCGACCGAGTGCAGCAGTTCAGGCTCCAGATCGAGCAACTGCAGGATCGTCGGCGCAACCTGGGTGGTCAGTACGCGCTCGTCGCTCACCTGTCCCGCGTGACGGGCGTGAGGCACGTAGACCACGAGACCGAGATGGCTGTCGTCGGGAGCGTTGCCGCCGTGCTCTTCGTCCTTGGTCGCGCTCGACGTATAGATGACCCCGGGGTTCGGCTGAACGACGATGTCAGGCGTGCGTCCGCGTTGCGGATCGCCGAACCGGCCGGCCAGTTGCGGGCCATACAGAATGTACGCTTGCGGGCCGTCCGCACAAATGCCGGGTGCGTTGCAGCTCAGGTTGTCCTTCAAGGTCTTCACGACAGCCGGCAGTTGGCGTTGATCGCGCAACCAGATCAGGCCGACGTCGTCGGTCTGCACGAACCCTGTGCCGGCGAGCCCGGTTCCGTCATTGAGGTTGCCGCTCTTCGTGCTGTTCTGCCCGAAGTTGCCGTTCGGATCCAGATAGTTGTTTGCTTCAAGCAGTTTCGAGAGTGTGTCGCCGTTCTTCACCAGCTTTGAATGGTCGGTCGGGGATTGCCCGTGCTTCGCCGTGACGATGATCGCCGTCGACGAATACAGGTCGCGCTGCTTCAGTTCGGCCACGATGCGACCCAAGGCGTTGTCCAGATAGGCAATCGCGTTGGTTACCTGCGGACCCGGCGTGAAACTCGCATCCAGATAGCCGCCTCCATTCGCGACCGTTGCCTTCTGGGCGACGCTCAAAGTCTGGAAGTTGGTCCCAAACAGGGTGGGCACATCGGCGCCGGATCGGCCAGTCGAATCCTTGCCGTCAATTTCATCGATCAGCGACTGCACATGGAAATTGTCGAACTGTTCCGTGTGCGTGTAGACGTCGGTGTAGTTCGTGTTGGTGGCGGGATCGATCGAATTGATCTCCGTGCGGGAAAGATCGTCGACGCCTGTGCCGGAAGGTCCATTGAGCCAGTCGTAGCCCCACGCATGTTTGTCCGCCCAGGCAGTGCGAGCGCCTTTCACGTTGCGTTTGACCACTTCGAAGATCGTGTTGGTCTTCACATAGTTGTGCGGATAGACGGGCGTACAGACGCCATTGAGCAAAGCGTGCGGAATGGCCTGCGGATTGAACGCGCCGCCACCGTCGAGATGCGTCAGTGCGCCGCCGTTCTCGCCGTCGATGCCAGTAGTCTCGTCGAATACGACATTCCAGCCTTGCTTGCCGGTGCAATTGCTATCGGACGGCGCGTATAGCGTGCGGTCATAGGATACGTCGTAGAACAGGCCCGCGGATTTGGGTGAGCCACCGGTGACGAGCGCAGCGAGCCCCGGGAACGAATCCGAAAGGCCAGGCGTGTGCGCGTTGGTGTAGGTCGTCCCCGCCTTCGCCAGCAACGCAAGATTCGGGCATGCATTCGATCCGACGCAGCGTGCAACATCCTGTTCGTGCAAACCGTCGAAGCTGATCAGCAGCACATGCTTCACTGACTCATGGTGATGATCACGATGATCGTGCTCATCGGCCGCCGTCGCGCCTGCCGGATACAGCGCGGCAAGCAGGACAGCGCCCAGGCCGACGGCGATTTGCGTTCGCTTCCAGATTCTGATCGTCTTCATTTCCCGTCCTTTAGGTTGCTGCGGAATATTTGGTAATCCGGGAAAGAATGTGCAGTGGAATTGAGTCGTCTGGATGAAGCGACGCTTTCGATTCCATAACCCATTAGCAATTGCTGCGATGGGAAAAAGGATGCGCGAAATAAGGCTATTACGTCAGGTTTCCTTAAGGAATGGATGATCTATTGAGATGTTCATCTATCACCGCGTGCGGCCATTTGGGTCAATCCCGTTGGCCCAGTTCACCGAACATCCCGACGAGACAGGCTCTGAAAATCCTCACGCGCCGGCTGAGGTAGCGATTGCGGGGATAAAGGACGTGGAAGGGTACGGCGATGGTTCCGAGCCGTGCAGGAACGATATCGATCTCCATGTGGCGACTGTCGTTCGACATGACGGCCATGTGTGCCGAAAGCCGGCACAAAATCATGCAAGCGCGAAATTGCACTCGTATACACTGGTGTGTCAATCAATCAAGGAACCAGTATGCGGCGCGTGATCGTACGGCGGTCGTCAGTCCACGGAAAGGGTGTGTTCGCGATGCGGCCGCTCGCGGCGGGTGAGTGCGTGCTTGAATACCGGGGCGAATTGACGAGCTGGCGGGAAGCGGTGCGCCGGCATCGGCGCGAAGGTGTCGCTGGGCACACGTTTCTTTTTGGCCTGTCGGACGGGCGCGTGATCGACGGAAGCCGCGGAGGCAATAGTGCGCGATGGCTGAACCACGCCTGCGCGCCGAACTGCGAGACCATTGAGGATGATGGCCGCATCTTCATTCACACGATCCGGCCGATCGAGGCGGGCGAGGAACTGTTTATCGAATACCTGCTCACGACCGACGATCCCGCGGACGAGGACGTTCGAGCCCAATACGCTTGCCGGTGCGCCGCAGCGGGTTGTCGTCGGTCGATGCTGGCGGATGTCGCGTGATTCAGCCAACCGATGAGGTTGCACGGACTCAGTCCGCTGCCGCCAGTGTTTCGAAGACGTCGTCGCCGTCATCCCGTATCGGCCCGCTCTTTGCGTTGTTTCCCTTTCTGCGCCCCTATGCCGGCCGCTGGGCGCTCGCGTTCCTCGCGCTGGTGAGCTCGGCGGGCGCCACGCTGGTCTTGCCGGTGGCGTTCAAATACCTGATC
Source organism: Paraburkholderia sp. BL17N1 (assembly GCF_003634175.1). Lineage (NCBI taxonomy): Bacteria > Pseudomonadati > Pseudomonadota > Betaproteobacteria > Burkholderiales > Burkholderiaceae > Paraburkholderia > Paraburkholderia sp. BL17N1. The sequence continues at coordinate 966,225 of NZ_RBIW01000002.1, read as the reverse complement.
GACCGTGGCTTTGCCGCGGGTGACCGGGGGCACATCGACCGCTATTTCCTCGCGCTATTTGTCGTATCGCTGGTACTGGCCGGCGCCACGGCGCTGCGCTTCTACCTCGTGTCATGGCTCGGCGAGCGGGTCACGGCCGACTTGCGGCGCGCGGTCTACGATCACGTGCTGAGCATGAGCCCGCAATTCTTCGAAACCACGCAGACCGGCGAGGTGCTGTCGCGGCTCACTGCGGACACTACCCTCATCCAGACCGTGGTGGGCACGAGCCTGTCGCTGGGATTGCGCAACTTCTTCCTGCTGACCGGCGGCGTGGCGATGCTGGCGGTGACGAGCCCGGTGCTGTGCGGCTACATCCTCGCGACGCTGGTCGTGGTGGTCGCGCCTATCGTGATCTTCGGCCGCCGCGTGCGACGGCTCTCGCGCGCAAGCCAGGACAAGATCGCGAACACGAGCGCGCTGGCGGGCGAGGTGCTCAATGCCATGCCGACCGTGCAGTCGTACACGCAGGAGCCTTTTGAAACGCGGCGCTTTGCGGGCGCGGTGGAGGCGGCCTTCGAGACCGCGCTCACACGCATTCGCGCGCGCGCCTGGTTGACCGCCGTGGTGATCGTGCTGGTGTTCACCGCCATCGTATTCGTGCTGTGGCTCGGGGCGCAGGCGGTGCTGGCCGGGCGCATGACGGCGGGCCAATTGTCCCAGTTCATTCTCTACGCAGTGTTCACTGCCGGCGCCGTGGGCGCCGTTGCCGAAGTATGGGGCGATTTGCAGCGCGCTGCCGGCGCCACCGAACGTTTACTGCAATTGCTGGCGGCGCGCTCGCCGGTGGTCGAGGCCGAGACGACGGTCGCGCTGCCGGCGCGAGGCGAGGGCATCCGCTTCGAGGATGTCAGCTTCTCGTATCCATCGCGCCCCGGCATTGCGGCGCTTTCCGCACTCTCGCTCGAGGTCCGCCCCGGTGAACACGTGGCACTGGTCGGTCCGTCCGGCGCGGGCAAGACCACGCTGTTCCAGTTGCTGCTGCGCTTTTACGATCCGCAAGCCGGTCGCATTCTGATCAACGGCGTCCCCACGCGTGACGTGCCGCTCGTCGAATTGCGCAAGGAGATCGGCGTGGTGCTGCAGGAATCGGTGATTTTTTCTGGGAGCGTGCTCGACAATATCCGCTATGGCGCGCCGGGAGCCACGCTCGCGCAAGTGCAACGGGCCGCCGACATGGCGGCCGCGGCCGGCTTTATCGAAGAACTCCCGCAGGGCTACGACACCTTTCTCGGCGAGCGCGGTGTGCGGCTGTCCGGCGGGCAGCGTCAGCGCATCGCGATCGCTCGCGCGATCCTGAAGAATCCGCCCATCCTGCTGCTGGACGAAGCGACCAGTGCGCTCGATGCCGCCAGCGAACGGCTGGTGCAAAAGGCGCTGGACAATGCCGCGCAGAACCGCACCACGCTGGTCATCGCACACCGCCTCGCGACCGTCCAGCAGGCCGACCGCATTGTCGTGCTGGAACAAGGGCGGATCGTCGCGCAGGGTCGTCACGCTGAACTCCTCCTGAGCTCGCCGCTCTATGCTCAGCTTGCTGCGTTGCAGTTTGGCGAGCAGATGGGGCAGACCGCGCCCGCGCAATGACAGCGGTCGGCTCATGCGTCGATCCGTCATGCACCTGGCGAGTGCATCGACGTGGCGCTATCCTTGACGTACAGAGGAGAGAGAGACATGGGCCACAGCCAGGATCGCATCGAAAAGCGCGAGCAGAGTTGGTACCGCGAGCGCGATTGCGCTTTAGATGAATTTGTCGCGCTGTTGGAGGGCGATGACCCCGGCCCGACCCACTATGCGTCGGAAGTCATGCAGCGGATTCCCATTTACGACTGTCCACAACTCGATGGCGTGACACGCGATGCATCGCACAGAGCGCAGTTGCAGGCGGAATGGGCTCGCGTCCTTCACGATGGCGCGGGGGTGCTGGTGCTGCGGCGCGCATTTGTCGATACCGGACCGGTCGACGATGCCACGGCCGTCTTCGAATCCATTATTCAGAGTGAGCGCGAGCAAGGCTCCAGTGCGGCAGACCATTTCGCAAAGGCAGGCGCGAATGACCGGATCTGGAACGCCCAGGAGAAGCTCTGCCTGCGAGCGCCCGAAGTATTCGCGCAATACTTTTCAAATCCAATGCTGATGATTGTGTCGCAAGCGTGGCTCGGACCGTGCTACCAGATGACGTCCCAGGTCAACGTAGTTCGACCGGGCGGCGCTGCTCAGCAAGCGCATCGCGATTACCACCTCGGTTTCCAGACGGCTGAAAAGGCCGAACGCTATCCCGCGCACGTCCATCGGATGTCTCCCTTCCTCACCTTGCAGGGCGCGGTGGCGCATAGCGACATGCCGGTCGAGAGCGGCCCGACGAAGCTCCTGCCGTATTCGCAGCGCTATGACGAGGGATATCTGGCGTGGCGCCGGGCCGAGTTTCGCGAGTATTTCGAGGACCATTTCGTCCAGTTGCCCCTCTCCAAGGGCGATGCCGTGTTCTTCAGTCCCGCGTTATTCCATGCGGCCGGCGAAAATCGCACCACGGACGTACAGCGCATGGCGAACCTCTTGCAGGTCTCATCGGCTTATGGCCGGGCGATGGAAGTGCTTGACCGCACGCGAATGTGCGAAGCGTTGTATCCGGTACTGCGCGAGCGCCGCGCTTCGGGGCGCATAACCGACACGGAAATTACCGCGGCAATCGCATCCTGCGCAGAGGGATATCCGTTCCCCACCGACCTCGACCGCGACCCGCCGGTCGGCGGGTTGGCGCCGGAAAGCCAGCAGGAACTCATGCATCGCGCACTCGACGAGGATTGGGATTCGGCCCGATTCACGCTCGCCTTGAACGAGCAGGCTGCGCGACAACGTTCCGCCGATCCGCAATCGGGTCCGCGTTAACAATTTCTTTAGACTCAGTCGATGGTGCAAAAGACGATCTGATCGCAGGATTGACAAAGCGATAGCAACGCGACGCCGCATCTTCGCGGGGACCGTCCGGGATCGCCTTACGGCCGGTCATGCACTGACCGTTCTCGCACTTTTGGGAAGGAGAAATTGACATGAAAACGCTTCGAATCGTGGCGCTCTGCGCGATCGGCATGTTCGTGGGACAAGCGTGGGCGCAAGACAAACCCGTACCATCGGGAACCGCGCCGTCTGCTCAGGATGTCGGCGGCGTCAGCGACGCGTCGAGGGGTGAGACGGGAATGGCAATGAATCCGGCGCGGCAGTCCTATCCGGACCTCAACACCCTGCAATCCCCGGAGCAAAGCCGTGTGGCGGCCAATCCGTTCCGCCACCATTGACTGCAGCGCAACAGCTTTGCGCGACCGCGCGTTACGCACGGTGAGTGCCTGTGAATACACTCGTCGCGCGTAACGGTGGCACGCTCCGATTCGGAGCGGGACCGTCCGGCTTGACGGGGCCGGGCTCCGGGATCAGTAGCCGATACGCTTTTCGACGTTGCGGAATCGCCCCATCGACCGATAGCGATGAAACCATGCGTTGGTACGAAGCTCGCACAGGCGCGGCGAATGCTCCGCAAGCGCCAGGTCGAGCCAATGAAACATCTCGTCCGGCTGGTCGAGCCGTGCGTAAATTTCCGCAAACAGAAACGGCGACGTATAGCGCCTTTGACGCCTCGCCGTCAAATCCTGCAAATACCATTGAAGGACTTTTTGATAGCCGCCGGCCTCCCAGATCGTGCGAATAGTCTCTGCGCGAGCGAATTCGCCGCACCGTGTTAGCGCGTCGATGGTCGCGTCGACTGCCTCCTCGTATTGACCCTGCTCTTCATACGCGGTCGCCAGCAGTTGATAGACGAGCGGGGAGCGATTGCCACGCCCGGCGTGCAGGCACTCGCGAATCACTTCGTCGTATTTGCCTGCCTGTACGAGTCCGAATACGCGCGATCCTTCGAACCCTAGCGGGTCGACCTTTTCGGCTCGCTCGAACTGTGCTCTGCCTTCCGCTTCTCGCCCAAGCACCAGCAGCAGGCGTGCATATAGGCGGCACGTTTCAGCGTGGCTTGGGTTCAGCCGCAACGCTTCGAGGAACTCTTCTTCGGCACGCCGCCAGTCCCAGTCATAGAAATAGTGCACGCCCGCTAGCGCCTGGTGGGCTTCAGGAAGACTGGCGTCCAGTTCCAGTGCTTGCAACGCCGCCTGCCGCGCTAGCGGATGGCCCTCCGACGGCGCACAGACTCCATGCGTTGCCGTGGCACCTAAAACGTTCGACATCCCCACATATCCGAGCGCGTAAGTCGGGTCCCGTTCTATCGCGCGCTCGAAGTAGCCGCGCGCGCGCACGAAGTCCTCGTCGCTCAGCGCGTGATGCGCGGCAAACCCCGCATCGAAGTGCACGCGGCGCGTCCAGTAGTAACGGCCGCGCAGATACGCATCGTGTGCCGCCGGATCGACCGGCAAACGTCTCGTCAGCATGTGCCGCCGCTGTGCCGCGAGCGCGGGTGACACCTCCCGGGCGAGCGCCGCTCCCACCTCTTTCTGGATTTCCAGCGCGCCACGCGACATCGGTTCATACGCGCGGCTCCAGATCTGCACCTGATCGAAGCAGCGGATCAATTGCGCCAGAATGCGGATCCTCACGCCGTCGCGCTTGAGTGCGCCTTCCAGGACATAGTCGATCGACAACTCGCGCGCGATCTCCGCAATGCTCATGCTGACCCGTCTGCAGTGGGCGGCAGTCGTCCTCGAAATGACGAGGATGCGCTCTGGATCGAGCATGCCGATGCTGGCGGAAGTTTCGTCAGCCAGTGCATCGCAGAAGCTGTTCTGGCCGGAATCGCCGGTCTGGTTTTCGAACGGCAGAACCAGTATTCGCGCGGCTTCCTGTGGAGCGGGTACCGGCTCCTCCGGCATCGGCCGCACGTTATTCAGTCGATAGCCTTTGCCCTTCACCGTGATGATGTGCTGCGGATTGACCGGGTCGTCGTGCAGCGCCACGCGGATTTTCCGGATTGCCGTATTGATGCAGTTGTCCGTTTCCCGATACGCATTCGCGCCCCACAGTGCTCTTACAATATCCGCGCGCGTGACGAGTTGCCCGTTGCGGGATGCCATCAGGATCAGCAGTTCCATCGGCAGACGCTCGAGGCTGACCTTCTCACCCGCGCGGCGCAATTCGTAGCGCTGAATGTTCAACTCGACATCGGCAATCCGGATGGATTCTGGCGTGTTCATCTGCGCTCCTGCCATCGCGAGTTCCTGCTCACAGCGACTATGTCGGGGCGCCGCCGCTCGCGCTTCATTCCGAATGAAGCCGCGAATGCAATCGCCGAGCACAACACCATGACGAGCGCGGGTGCGGGCATCCAGTGCAGACCGGAAACGAGGAAATTTGCCGCGAGCGGCGTCAGTCCCAGCGACGCGGACAGACCGAGATTCATGGCCGTCGCAACGCCGCTGAAGCGGACGTCGACGGGAAACATTTCTGCAATCGCGCACGCGAAGGTTCCGTTGGCGATCGAACTGACGACGCCGGCCATCAGGAACAGCGCGGGCAGGCTCGCATAGTGCCGGGCGGCCGCGATGAAGAAGAAGGGCGCGAAAAGCGCGGACAGGACGGTTCCCAACCTGAACACGTAGCGACGCGGCAACAGGTCGCCAGCGTGCGCCGTCACGAGAATGCAGGCAGCTACGGCGATCAGATAGCACGTCTGGGCACTCGCGATCTGTTGCGTGTCGTATTGAAGCTTTTGCAGATGACCCGGCGCGAAGCCGATAAAGATGCCGCCCGACGCGCCTGCCAGCAGCGATGCGGCAGCGCCTGTCATCAGGGGAGCGAAATGGTTGCGAAGCAGGACAGCAAGAGGCTCGCGATGGCGGGCGCCGATGGCCTGCGCATACTCGTCGGTCTCCGCAAGCGTACGCCGCAAAGCAAAGCTCAACAGCCCGACCATTCCACCCAGCAGGAAGCCGATCCGCCATCCGAACGCGTTGACTTGCCCAGGTGTGAGCACCCATTGCATGGCAAGATTCATGCTCGTCGCCAGAAGCAACGCAAGATTGACCGCGACGAACACGATGCCGCACAAAAGCCCCGGCCTGCCGCGCGCGGTTTCGACCGCGTAGACGACCGCGCCCGGCAATTCACCGCCGACGCAGAGGCCCTGTATGAGCCGCAGCACGAGAAGGAGCGCCGGGGCGGCCGCGCCCCATGCCGCGTATGAAGGAAGTATTCCGATGAGAAGCGTCGAAACGGAGGCGATCATTGCCGACGAGACGAAGACGAGGCGCCGCCCGTGCGTGTCGCCGAATCGCCCGAGGAGGATGCCGCCGACCGGTCGGGAGAGATAGCCGATGGCCAGCACCGTGAACGACAACGTCTCCACCGGTACGCCGGTTACTGTCGGAAAGAACTCGCTGCCGATGCTTCTCGCAAAGAATCCGAAGATGACGAAATCGAACACTTCGAGCGCTCCCCCCGTGCTGGCGACCAGGATGGTCCAGCGTTGGTGCGCTGTCATCGAGCCTTGTCCGAGTAGGGGCGAATCGTCGAGCATGGAAATCCCTGATATCGCCAGGCATAACTATTGTTTTAAGCGGAGGCCGCGGCGGAGGGACGTGTTAAGCCGCCACCGTGTCCATCACACTTCGAGGACGGTGCATGATCGTTCTGGCTTAAATATGATGGACGACAATTCGCTTACAAGAAAGGTCTTTAGATTCGCCTTGTGGTTCCTGATCGACGAATCGACGTGCGCCGCATTCGGGACTGGGCGCTGGCGATGGAGGTTATGCACCGCAAGTTGTGCTGCTGCTTACTTCATTCGTTGCCACACGACTTTCGATGCACCATATCCGAAACTCCCGGGCGTGACGTAGGTCAGCCGGTCCCCATCGAGGGTGAATGGGCGCCGTTGCACATCGCCGTCCCAGTTCGGAAAGGTACTTTTCTGAATGTGGAAAACGATCACCTGTCCGGCCGGATCGACGGTATAGGTGCCAAAGTGCGCGAAGTTGCCCTGGACGATGCGCTCGTTCTCTTCGGAGGTACCCGACAAGCGGTTACCCGATGCGAACTTCGGCAAGTCCCCGCGAACGCCAAGCAGAACATAGCGGCCGTCGCTGCCGAAGATGAGTTGCCCGTACGGATGCGGACCGAGCACTTCGACTTCGCTGCCACTTCTCGAGACGGTCAACGAGACCAGAGACCATGAACCCGCCACGCCAGGCGCCGCCTGAGCAAAAGTCTTTGGCACAGCGAGACATAGTGCGAGGGCCACCAGCGCGGCGGCCCTCAGGGTTTGCAGCAAAGGAGTCATGGCGTTCTCCGGCACGCGCGAGGGCGGAACCATTCTCTTCGACTATCGGCGTGCGATGCCTGGTTCGTCTTCGATCATCGCAAGACAAGCTAATAGCATAGCTTTCCCGGCCACGACTTCCAATGAACATCGGTCCTCAAGTCATTTCCGCCGCCAGCAGATCTTCGATCATGATCGGCAGCTTGCGCACGCGCACGCCGGTCGCATGACAGGTTGCGTCGGTGATCGCCGCCGCGATGCCCGCAAGCCCGATCTCCGCAATCCCGCGGGCGCCGAGTTCGTTGAACACGGTATCCGGATGATCGAGAAAGGTCACGTCGAGTTCGGGCGTGTCCGCGTTCGTCGCAACGACGTAATCGGCCAGGTTGCTATTGATCGGTGCGCCCGTCTGTTTGTCGTACGTGGTGTGCTCGAACAGCGCCATGCCGACGCCCATCACGACTGCGCCTTCGATCTGGTTGCGCGCGGCGCGCGGGTTGACGATGCGTCCTCCATCGATCACCGTGACGACGCGGCTCACGCGCAACCGCGCGATCTCCGGTTGCCACGTGACTTCGACGAAGTGTGCGCCGTACGAATAGATGGAGAAGCGTTTCTTCAGCGGATCGTCGAAGCCGCCCTTGGCGCTGCCGCTGCCCGACGCGGCGCGCATCTTCGCTGCTTCGAGAATCTGGCCGAACGGCACGCCGCGCTGCGGCGCTTCGCCCTTGCGATGCACGTGTCCCGCGCTGAACGCGAGTTCGTCCTCACGTGCGCCTTTGAACGGCGAACCGTCGACGGTCGCCGCACGCGACAGCAAAATCTTGCTGGCCGCGCGCACCGCATCGAGCACGGCGGGAATCACCGATGCCGTCGCCGCACTGCCACCCGAAATCGGTCCCAGCGGCAACACGGAATCGCCGAGACCGACCTCGATGCGCGCGAGCGGAATGCCGGTTTCTTCGGCGACCAGTTGTGCGAGCACCGTGTACGTGCCGGTACCGATGTCCTGCGTGCCGCATACGACCCGGGCGCTGCCGTCCGCTCGCAGATCGACGTCCGCCGCAGCGGAGAAGCGCAAGCCTGGCCAGACACACGCGCCGACACCCCAGCCCAAGGTCAGACCGTCGCGCTGCATCGAGCCGACACCCGGCGTCCGCTGCGACCATCCGAAGCGCTCGGCGCCGGTGCGCAAACATTCGACCAGATGCCTTGAAGAGAAGGGCAAACCCGTGCTCTCGTCCACGCGCGGTTCATTGCGCAGCCTCAACTCGACGGGGTCGAGGTTCAGCACATGCGCCAGTTCGTTCATCGCCGATTCGATTGCGTACAGGCCGGGCACGGCACCCGGGCCGCGCATCGACGTCGGCGAGCCGACGTTGCGGCGCGCAAGGCCCGAGGTCACACGCAGATTCGGCGTGCTGTAGATGAGCGGCGTGACTTCGCCACAGCTTTCCTGGTACTCGTCGGCGATCGCGGTGTGGTTGACATAGTCGTGCTGCAATGACGTGAGTTTGCCGTCGCGGTCGGCGGACATCCGCACACGCTGTTGCGTGACGGGGCGATGGCCGACGTTCTGAAACATCATCTTGCGGCTCACGACCAGCTTCACCGGACGGCCCATCTGACGCGTCGCCGCCGCCGCGAGCAGTGTGTGCGGCCACATCCAGAGCTTGCCGCCAAAGCCTGATCCAAGATAGCGGGAGATCACGCGGATCTTTTCCTTCGGCACGCCGAGCATCTGCGAGAGCGTGCCCAGGTGAACCGTGATGGCCTGTGTGGTCTCGTAAAACGTGTAGTTCTCTCCATCCCAGTCCGCGATCGACGCGTGCAGTTCGATCGGGTTGTGCGTTTCCGTCGGCGTTACGTAGGTTGCGTCGAGCGTCGCCGGCGCAGCGTCGAACGCACCGTCCGGGTCGCCGCGCTCGCTCTCAACCTTGGGCTTGTCGTCGGCCTGGAGTTCGTCGCGCACGTCGTGCGGCGTGACTTCGTAGCGGGCGGCGATCGCCGCCGATGCCGCGCTCGCCGCTTCGAAGGTATCGGCGATCACGACAGCGATGTACTGGCCGTAATAGCGGATGATGTCGTCCTCGAAGGGCGGCCGCGCTTCGTCGACATAGCCGGTCTCCATCGAGTTGCCGGAGATCCGGTAGAAGCGGCCGATATTGTCTCGATGCAGCACCGCGTGCACGCCGGGCATCGCCTCGGCCTCAGCGATATCGAGCGACACGAGCCGGCCGCTGGCGATCGTGCTGCACACGGGCACGGCTATCAGCAGATCGGGCAGATCCACGTCGGAGGTATAGATAGCGCCGCCGCTGACCTTCAGCGGTCCGTCGACGCGCGCTTGGGGCTGTCCGATCACGGACAGCACGGAGTCGGGCATGGTGGACATGGTGCGTTCCTTTCGATGGACGGTTCAGGGCGTCGCGGCCGTAGCCTGCGTCAGTGCATGGACGATGCAGCGGCGCGCGAGTTCGACTTTGAAGCCGTTCTGGCTTTGCGGCTTCGCATTTGCAAGTGCGGCATCCGCGGCCTTGCGGAAGGTTGCGGCGTCGGGCGTTGCGCCGCGCAGCACGGCTTCCGCTTCGAGCGCGTGCCAAGGCCGCGTGCCGACACCGCCGAGCGCGACGCGCACATGCCCGATGCGTCCGCCGTCGAGCGTCAAGACCACGGCGGCCGACGCCAGCGCGAACTCGTACGACGCGCGATCGCGCAGTTTCAGATAAACGGAACGGGCACCCGCGGGAAGAGGCGGTAGTGTCACGTGCGTGATGAGGTCGCCTGCGTCGAGCACGTTCTCACGCTGTGGCGTTGCGCCCGGCAACACGAAGAAGTCGTCGATCGCGATGCTGCGCGCGCCGTTCGTCCCTTCGATGTGAATGGTGGCGTCGAGCGCGGTCAAGGCGACGTTCATATCCGACGGGTTGGCTGCGATGCAGGCGTCGCTGGCGCCGAGAATCGCCAGCGTGCGATTGAATCCCTGGATGGCCGGACAGCCCGAGCCCTGCTCGCGCTTGTTGCATGGCATCGCAGTATCGCGAAAGTAGACGCAGCGCGTGCGTTGCAGCAGATTGCCGCCGGTCGTCGCCATGTTTCGCAATTGGGCTGAGGCTCCGGCGAGCAGCGCCTGCGACAGCACGGCGTACGGCGTACGGATCAGCGGATGCAATGCGAGGTCGGCGTTGCGCGCCGTCGCGCCGATCTTCACGCCGCCGTCGGGCAGCGCTTCGATAGTGTCTAGCGGCAGCCGGCTGATGTCGATAACCCGCGTCGGCCGCTCCACGTTCAGCTTCATGAGGTCGAGCAAGGTCGTGCCGCCCGCCAGAAAGCGTACTTGTGCGCCTTGCTGGGCCGTTGCCGAAGTTGCGCCCGCCGCGATCGCGTCACGCACGCCGTTGGCGCGCGACAACTGGAAGATTTCCATGATGGCGCTCCTCAGGACTGGCCGCGCACGCGCTGGATCGCCGCGACGATATTCTGATAGGCGCCGCAGCGGCACAGATTGCCGCTCATCGCTTCGCGCACTTCCGCGTCGGCGGGCCCGACTGCTTCATCGAGCAGCGCGACCGCGGACATGATCTGGCCCGACGTGCAGTAGCCGCATTGATAGCCGTCGCATTCTACAAACGCGGCCTGCATCGGGTGCAGTGCTTCGGGCTGACCGATGCCTTCGATGGTGGTGATTTCGTCGCCGGCGTGCGTGCCGGCGAGCGACAGGCATGCGTTCACACGCCGTCCGTTCACGTGCACGGTGCAGGCGCCGCATTGGCCGTGGTCGCAACCCTTTTTGGTGCCGGTGAGGTGCAAGTGCTCGCGCAGCGCATCCAGCAGCGTGGTGCGCGGATCGAGCGACAGCGTGTAGAGATTGCCGTTGACGGTCAACTCGACAGGCATCGTCGCGTTCGCGGAAGGCTGGCGGCTGGTTCGGGCGGCGTCGGGATCGGCGCTCTGTTGCGGGGTCTTGGAGGCGGTCTGTTGCATCATGCGTTCTCCTCATGGCGAGAGAGGCCACGATCCGGCGACAATGGGCGCGGCCGGGCGGCGGGCTGAAGCGGGATTTGGACCCATTGGCGAACGATTCGCCGGGTATCGGGCATTCGGGTAGCGTGCGTCGCAACACGCGTCGCGCACGCCAGATGATGGTGCAGCAAATCTGATGCCCAGGTGCGCCGCCGCGGAAAGTCATTTGAGGCCCTAGCAGGTTCTTGAGGGCGACGCGCCTGAGGGTGTGGTGATCGTGCAGTTTCCGTCAACAGAAGCCGCGCGTGCGTGGTACGACAGCCCGGCGTATCAGGAAGTCGCTCAGCACCGGTTCAAGGGCGCGCGTTACCGCGCGGTTCTCGTCGAAGGCGTGTGACGAAAGGCGGTAACGATCGCGCGTGTGGCGTTTTTTTACTCTTTACTTTGCCTCGATTCAATCTGCTGCCGAAGCCGCTCTTCGTTTTCCTGAAGCTCGGGCGTGAACGCCTCGCCAAAATCCGCAGCTTCGAAGAACGGACGAATTTCGATTTCAGAGTCGCTTGCCATCGGGTTCGGGCAGCGGCGCACCCATTCAATCGCTTCGTCCATTGATTGCACTTGCCAGATCCAATAGCCCGCGATCAATTCCTTGGTTTCGGCAAACGGACCGTCGACGACGGTTCGGTCCTGGCCGGAGAATCTGACGCGCGCGCCTTTCGAGCTCGGCTTCAGTCCGTCGCCGCCGAGCATGATGCCGGCCTTGACCAGTTCCTCGTTATATCGGCCCATCGCCTCGATAAGTTCCGTGCTGGGCATTTCACCGGCTTCGGATTCGGCGGTCGCCTTGACCATGACCATGACGCGCATTGGGATTCTCCTGTCTAAAGTTGGGCCCCGGATTATGTGGAAGATGTCCGGTGCCTTCAATACCACGACGAACGAACGCGCGCGAAATCGACAGTCGATCGAAAGTTTTGTGTTTTAGCCGAGACCGGGCGGACGCGCTTCTCAGCGCTCGACCACCTTGAATACCCGATTCTTGTCGAGCGTAGCTGGGTCGAGCGCCTTCTCGCCGCCTTCAGCGGGCAGCGCGGGGCTGACGTCTTCCAATGCGCGGCCTGTGTAGCGGCCCCGTGGCCGAATGACCTTGCCGACCCGGAGTTGCTCGATGCAATGCGCCAGCAAGCCCACGCTCCGCGCCGTTGCGAATAGCGCGAACGACGCGTCGCGCGGCAACGCCAACTGTGCCGCCAGTGCGGCAAGCGCAATGTCGATGTTCGGCCTGAGGCCGGTCAGTTCAACCACCTTGTTGATGAACGACGTGAGTTCTCTAGGCGGATCGAGCACCTCGAGCAATGCGGCCGCCCGCGCATCGCCGTCCGGGTAGAGGTGATGCCCGAATCCTGGAATGGGCGTGGCCGACTGCAAATGATGCACCACGACATGCTCCGCGCCGAGTCTCCCGACGTCGTCGAACACGGCTCTCACGCGGCCTGACGCATCGCCATGCAGCGGGCCTGAGAGCGTCGCGAGCCCCGTGAGCAGGCATCCCGGCAAGGATGCGCCGGTGGAGGCGGTAATTCTGGCGGCGAACGCCGAACTCGTCGTCTCGTGGTCGGCCACGAGGACCATGGCGCGGCGGATGAGTTCGGCGCCTGCACGGTCCTGGCCCCAACCCAGCGCGAGCCGTTCATGCGTGGGTTGTGCATTCGCATCGCGGCGCGCGCCAAACGCCTGCGCGATCAGCGCCACGAGCCGGCCTGCCTCGACATGCAGTGCACTGTCGGTGCGTCCGAGGGTGGAATGACCGCAGGCCGCGAGCGCCGCCAGCGACGTGAACGCGCATTGCCGGCCGCGCTCGCCGCCCTGTAGCGGCAGGTCACCGGGTTCGAAGGAGACGGGCCCGCGCGCGTTCCAGAGTATGGCCGCCACGTCTTCGAGCGTCGCCGTGTCCGAAAGCCGGATGCTATCCCGTCCGCGGTAATACGCCCGCCCTTTCGAGAAGGTGGTGATGCCGCTGTAAATGCACGGCTCGGTGCCGAATATGGTTCCGGCGGCGAGCGCCTCGCGCTTGCGTCCAACCTGTTTTTTGCGGCACAGACCGGCCACGTCTTCCGCACGATAAAGGCTCTTGCGCGGGTCATTCGGATCCGGCATGACCGCGATGTTGCCTCGACTGACGTACGCATAGATAGTTTGCGCTTGCACGCCGAGTTGTCGAGCCGCTTCAGTCAGCGTGATCCAGTTTCGCATGGGATGGCAAGCAAGGTGATGCAGCGGAACGGGCAGCAGAGCCGTTGCCAGGCGGATCGCGCCGTACCTTCGAGCGCAACCGGTCGAGCGTCAATATTGACGGCTTTTCAGGTAAAAGTCATCTCGGCGGGTCGCCGCTCAAGGATCTCGACCAGAATGTCCCCTGGCGATCGCACGAAGCAGGCTCTCACGCCGGGGCGAACCTGCTTGATCGGCTCGACGATTTCCGCGTCGCAGCGCGTCAGATGCTCGAACGCGGCATCGAGATCGTCCACGACCACACCGAAATGATCGATGCCCTGTTTCCGCTCGCCATCGGCGCGGCCGGTTTGCGCGCTCGCCAACGCCGTGATGAAAAGGTTGATGCTGCCGATGCGCAAATCCACCCGCCCCGGACGACGCACGATCTCGGCGTTCAGACAGCGCGCAAACCATGCGGCGGTGGCTTCGGCGTCGGCCGAGCACAGTTGCAGATGATCCCACTTGAATTCAATCATACGATTTCACCGATGGTCAGAGGCATCATAGTTCGATGCGGGAGAGTTTCCCCAGCAGCACGGAGTACGAGAACGCGCCGAGCAGGCATATCGCGCCCATCAGGTTGAGAGCCCAGTAGAAATGGCCGGTGTGGTGAGTGATATAGCCGATCATGAGCGGTGTCGTCACGCCCGCAATATTGGCCGCGAGGCTGGTGATGCTGCTCGTGAGCCCCACGTATTGGCGCGGCGCGATTTCGGAAACGGCGGCCCACGACATCGACCCGACACCCTGCGCGAAGAACGCGATAGTCAGGATGGCGATCACCGCCTCGTTCGACTCGACAAAATTGACGAGCATGATCGATGCTCCCAGCAGCGTGCCGATAATGAGCGGCGTCTTGCGTGCCGTGGAAATCGATACTCCGCGTCGAATGAAAAAATCCGAGAGGGACCCCGCAAGGAGAATGCCGGCCGTCGCGCCGATAAAGGGGAGTGCCTGGAAAATGCCGACCTTGATCATCGACATATGCCGCGCTTCGATCAGATAGGTCATGAACCACGTGGTGAAGAAGACAAGCAACGTGTTGTTGCAGAACTTGCCCATGCAGATGGCGAGAATCTGCCGGTAACCGAGCAGCTTGAGCGCCATACGCCAATCGAACTTCTCGCGCGGCTTGCGCGCGGCCGTCGAGCCGTCGCTGATGTATTGAAGTTCGGCGGCATTCACACCGGCGTGCTGATGCGGGTCGCGATAGACCCGGTACCAGACAAGACTGAACAGAATGCCGACGCCGCCCGTGACGTAGAAGACCATGCGCCACCCATACGCTGCGGAAATCCACAGCAACAAGCCGGTGAACAACGGCGTGCCGATGTATTGCCCCATGACATAGACGCTGGTCGCGAAGCCGCGCTCGCGGGCGGGAAACCACAACGTCACGGCGCGCGCGTTGGAAGGGAAAGCCGGCGCTTCCAGCGCGCCGATGGCGAGCCGCGAGCCGAGCAGCATGTGATAGCCGCTCGCGAGACCTTGCGTTAGCGTGGCGAACGACCAGCCGACGAGGGACAGCGCATAAGCAACACGCGAGCCGAGAATGTCGGTCAGTATGCCGCCGGGCACCAGCCCGATAGAGTAGGCGAGGCCGAATGCGGCAAACAGCTCGCCCATCTGCATCTTGTCCAGCGCCAGGCCTTTCGCGAGGCCCGGCGCGACGATGCCGAGCGCCGACCTGTCCACGTAGTTGAGGATGGTTGCCGCGAGCAGCATCGAGAGCACGACGTATCGCACTCTGGAGCGCTTCGTGGTATCCGCGTAAGCCGGGTTTCGCGCCGACAATGTTTGTTCGTCTACGACTTTCATAGCTGTCTCCAGTGCATTGGCCGGTTGTTCTTTTTATAGTGGCGTGAGGGCGGTTTATCCGCGGCCGACGAACGGCATCGCGCTCGCCATGATCGTCATGTTGAGAACATTGGCTTCGAGCGGAAGACTGGCCATATGCACGACGGCGTTCGCGACGTGCGTCACATCCATTCTTGCTTCAGGCGCCATGCGTCCGTCCGCTTGCAGTACGCCGCGGTTCATGCGTTCCGTGAGCGATGTGGCCGCGTTACCGATATCGATCTGGCCGCAGGCGATGTTGAACGCACGTCCGTCCAGCGCGATCGAGCGGGTGATTCCGGTGACGGCGTGTTTTGTCGCCGTATAGGCGATGGTATGCGGCCTCGGCGAGTGAGCGGAGATCGATCCGTTGTTGATGATTCGTCCGCCTTGAGGAGACTGCGCTTTCATCAAGCGATAAGCGGCCCGAGCGCACAGAAAGACGCCGGTCAGATTGGTGGCCACGACATCGTTCCAGAAATCGGCGTCGTAGTCTTCGAGCGGCACGGCTCCCGCGTTGCGGCCTGCGTTGTTGAAGAGCACGTCGAGCCGTCCGAATGCCTCGGCTATGCGCGAAAACGCGTGCTCGACCGATGCCGCGTCGGCAACGTCGGCTTGAAATACATGCGCTTCTCCACCGCCCATGCCGATGGTTTCCTTCGTTTCCAGCAGCGGCTCGGCTCTGCGCCCGATCAGCGCGACGGCGAATCCCGCATTGGCGAGCGCCACGGCGGCGGCGCGGCCGATGCCGGAGCCGGCGCCGGTCACAGCGGCAAATTTCTTCGATGCAGGCATTTCACTTCCTCTCGACAGTTCGGTTGAACACGGGAAGCAGAGTTGCATTCGCACTATCCGTCGAGCAATCTTGATTCATTGAATCAACATCTGGGCGCCTTGCCGATGGGGCGCGCACCAGGGTTTTCCTGATGCGCGTGTTGCCGGCAGCGCGCGGGTTCGGGCTGGGAAGAAAACGAATCGCAACGTGCAGGGTGCGCTGCGAACGAATAAACGGGTGAATCGTTTTCGATAGTTGATTCATCGAATCAACATTGACG
This sequence comes from Paraburkholderia sp. BL17N1, assembly GCF_003634175.1. Classification (NCBI taxonomy): domain Bacteria; kingdom Pseudomonadati; phylum Pseudomonadota; class Betaproteobacteria; order Burkholderiales; family Burkholderiaceae; genus Paraburkholderia; species Paraburkholderia sp. BL17N1. The sequence continues at coordinate 949,806 of NZ_RBIW01000002.1, read as the reverse complement.
GTCCCGCTCGCGGTTTCGTAGTCTCTCGACGTCTGCCTACCCCAAGGAAACATCATGTCGGAAAATAACCGCACCAGGCTGTTGATTGCGCGAAAGGTGCCCACAGCCGTGGCGAATCGCGCGAAGACCGAATTCCATGCCTTCGTGACCGAGTCCGATATGGACGCGTGGTCTGTCGTCGACTTTTGCAAAAAGCACGAAATGCCGGCCGTATTGATCGGGAAGAAGTCCGGTTTGCAGGCAGAGCACATTGCCGCGCTGCCTTCGACCGTGAAGATCATTGCCAACGCCAGCGCCGGTTTCGATCACATGGACGTGGTGGCCGCCCGCGAGAGGGGAATCGTCGTCACGAACGCACCCGATGCGTTGACCGAATGCACGGCCGATTTTTCCCTGCTGCTCGTGTTGGCGGCCTGCCGACGCGCGTCCGAATATGAACGGATCATGCGCAACGGCTGGGGCAAATCATTCGGGATGACCGAGATGCTGGGTATGCGCGTGAATGGCAAGACGCTCGGCATTGTCGGATTCGGGCGTATCGGACGCGCGGTCGCGAAGCGTGCACAGGGGTTCGGCATGCGCGTGATCTATACGGACATCAACCGTGCGGCTGCGTCGCTGGAAAATGGCGCGACGTTCTACAGCAGTCTCGACGACATGCTGCCGCACTGCAACGTGCTGACGCTACACGTGCCGGGCGGGGGCGCCCCGTTGATGACGAAAAAGGAATTTGGGCTCCTGCCGACCGGCGCGGTTTTTGTCAACGCGGCGCGTGGTGCACTGGTGGACGAAGACGCGCTCTACGAAGCGCTGACTTCGGGACATCTATTCGGCGCAGGGCTGGACGTGTACCGGAATGAGCCCACGGTCGATAAGCGGTTCGCCGGACTCGACAATGTGTTCCTGACGCCTCACATGGCGAGCGCCACGATGGAGACTCGGGATCAGATGGGTTTCACGGCGCTGGACAATGTTGCCGCCGTGCTGGATGAGCGGCCTGCCTTGAATCCGGTCTGACGTTCGCTGCCTCGAATACCTGTCGGGCCCGCTCCATTCGAATACGGCTTATGGATTGTTCGGTGCGCTTGCGCCCACCGCAATGAGGCGCGGTGGGCGCAAGCGCTGGAGCGACAGACTAGCCGTCCGCCTGGCACGGCTTACCTGTTGGTGTTATTCAGTGTTCGCTCGGTCTGATGGCAGGGTCGCTTTCCACCACGTCATGGGTCGCTGCCCAGTACGGCTGGCGATTGTAGTAGCTGTAAGTCGACTCTCCCCACTTCGCGTCTGCCATGGTCGGCCAGTGATCTTTGTCGAAACCCGGATCGTCTTTCAGACGCTGTGCGGTAATGTCGACGAAGAAGCACTTCTGGTCCGTGTCGAGCGTCAACGCACTCCATGGAATGGCGTGCAGGGTGGAACCCATTCCGAGAAAGCCGCCCTCGGAAAGTACCGCGTAGGCGATACGTCCGTTCCTGACGTCCAGCATGATGTCCGAAATTTTCCCGACGTGTTCGCCGTCAGAGGACATGACCTTGTTCCCGTCGAGCGTTGCCGCGGCCATGATGTCCGGTCCCGGCCCTTCGCCGATACCACCACCGACTATTTCCGCTCCGCGGCCGGTGTCACCTTGCGGGTTGATTGAGCCCATGATTTACCTCCTTCGAAAAAGGTAATCCAGTGGCGCGCAAGCGGCGTTCCTGAGTGGAGCAGGTTGGTGTCAGGTCTTTGAGTCGACCCAAATGCGGCCCCAGACAGTGGCGTAATGGATTGCCTGTTCATGGTCGTAGAACAGGTCCAACGAGGCGAAAGCTTGCGGCGGCCGTCCTGGCTGTTCGATAACGAGGTCGGCGGAATGCAGACCATCGCCAGTCGGCGTCGTACTTGCGCGGAGACCATACCCGCGATGAAAGCTGATTCTGGTGGCCGGTGTGTTCGGCAGAATTTGCATTTGATTTTTTGGGGTAGCGACACCCCGCGCTCTCTCAGTGGCGCGATTGTCCCGTCAATATGTGAAGGCTCGATGACGAGAATTCGATTGCCGCTGGAAGCAATTTGTACGACAAAATGCCGGTGCGTGTAAGCCGAGCCGCTATGTCGGGCAGCCGGGGAAATCTCAACTCTGTTCAGCATGCAGGTCCCTCTGTTGGCCTGGGCCGTGTTCGACCCGGCGCACGATGAACGCCGTTTTCAAGCCACATCGACGTGCCGCTGCGAGGTCGCCGTTGGAGTAAGCTGACTGTATTAGAGGCGCGCCATGCCGCGCCGTGTCAGACTGTGGAGCACGTCATGAAAACGCTCGACGCAACATCGCGCACGGGCCGCGTCGTTGCGTTGGTGGTCTCGTCCGCCGCTTTGTCCGGTTGCTACTACTACGTGCCGTACGGCTACGTTCCCTATGGCGGTGTGCCGACGGTCGCCGGGCAGCAATATCCTTTCTCGACGGCCGGCACAGCGGCAGATGGTGCGGTTGCGTCAGATGCGACGGTGGCCACGAACACCTATATCGCCCCAGCCGTGCCCGTCTACGTCGCGCCCGCGTATTACCCGGTTGCGTATCCCTATTACGGCTCGCCCGCGTGGTGGGGCCCCTCAGTGTCACTGAGTTTCGGCTATTGGGGCGGCTGCTGTTATGGAGGCGGCCGATACGGCTACTGGGGTCACCACGGCTACTGGGGGCACGGATATCCGGGCGGTTGGGGCGGTCATGGCGGCTGGGGTGGCGGCGGATATCCAGGGCACGGTATGGGCGGCGGCCACTACTATGGCGGTGGCGGAGGCCACGGGCGTTCGCATTGAACGCCCGGAGCGACGCACCCTGTCAGATCAGGACGCCCGAACTGTCGCGAGGCGTGTGCCCGCGAACGGGTCACGACTCCAGTCGATGACAGGCCGTTGACGGCTAGCCGATGTCGACGGTTTGTCGATCGCAAAGTGCGCCAGTGATTGCCCAGCGCTCGTGGCTTGCTTAAGCCACTGCGGCATGTCGCCCTTGCCGTCCCAGGTGTCGCCGAAAGCACTGCGATATCGCGCCGACTTTTGACGCGCCCTGTCTTCGGCGATTGCCGCCTTGAGGTCGCCCACCTTGATGCCCACGGTGGTCATCTTGCGGCGCAGATAAGCGATCATGCTGAGGCGTTTCTGCTCGTCCATGTCGTTCCCCTTCGAAGTTCCAGCCTTGTAGCGGGCTCGTGTTGTCTTGCCTTGCCGACACGTCCCGTCACCACACAATTCGGATGTGGGAAGTATCGTGTCGACGAAAGTCGGTGTCGATGTGCGATTTCTGAAAACACTGTTGCAGGCAGAGTGCAAAAACTTTCGCGACCCTTGATGACAGCTCCGATCTCGACGCGCCACGAAAATCGCTGCCGTGTTGTGTGGAGGTATCGGGTCAAAAAACATTCGCTTTCGTTTCGACTTTCTGCGCCCTATAACGTATTTGCAGGGGCGACTATTGCGTGTCGGTGGGTCCATGAAATCCATCGACATTGCCTGTTCGCACGCCATCCCGCGTCCACAGACCTTCGCTTGGCGCACTGCGCTTCGCTTCTTCCCAATTGCCTGAAACTTTGGCCTCGGGCGATTGGCCCACGGATTCGAAGACGGCTTCGCATCCGTACATCCTGTATAGATTTGAACCGCGCGACACGCGAATAACCAATCACATGGATGGAACTCAATCTAGCTTAAGGAGCCGACATGAAATTACGATCGATGGGTGCTTCTGCTTTCGGATTGTTTATTGTGGCGGGGTTGGCGTATGCGCAAAGCATGCCCGATGCTGCACAACCCGCCCCCCAGCAAAGCGCCGCAACTCAGGCTGATTCTTCGCCCAGTAGGGGGATGGAGGCCTACGGCGGCACGCCGGATACCCGTATGCAAAGCGGCGCGAGACATGCCAGGTCGTGCAGGGTGGACCCGCAATGCAACGTTTTTTTCGGGGGCAGCTAAAACCAGCCGGCGGCGCGCGAGTCGGCAGCAGACGGTCCTGTCTGCTCGCGTCGGAAAAGGGACCGGCACCGCTGGGCGGGCTGGCCGGCTCCGCTTTTCATCCATTGAGGTTCGCGCGCGTTCTGGTATGACAGGTGTTTGGATAGGCGAAGCGTCCGCCGGCTTCAGGAGCCGGCGGAAAACGCTTTGCGCTCCGAGTTTGAGTGCTCGGGAATCTTGATCTCGAGGTATGGGCCAGCAGCGGCACGCGTCAGGACGTCGACCGTGGTCCGGGCCAAGGCCAGCCTCTTTTCTCATCGCGCGCATTGACTTCCGCGGCCGGCACGACCTTAGCCGGTGCGTCGACCGGACCCACCTCATTAGGGACATCGCGCAATGGTTCAGCCGGAGCGTCTTTACTATGATTCGACAGTCCGGTGCCGAACCAATTTACTTTCTTCCGGAGGTAGCCGGCATACGCATTCCAGCCCTCGGGATTTCCGTCGAACAGGTTCCGCTGAACGGCCGATGCCAGAGCGTCACGGTTGAGTTCCGCCGCGAGCAACTCACTCGGCCATAAGAAAAATGAGCGGCCGACGTGTGTGCTGAATTCGGCCACCGTCATTGTCGGTGCCAAGGCTTTGAGGAACGCGAAGTCCTGCAGTGAAGCATGTTTCTGCACGAGATGGGCCACTGCGGCGCCCGGTTCGTTCGCGTCGTTTAAACAGTTCAACGCGGCGAGAATGTCGCCCAGGTGAAGCAGCAGTTCTCGTCGATCAAATCGATCGTCCATCGCAGAGTGTCCGGTCATTTCGTCCTTGGCTGAAGTGCGCTGTCTCGTGGTGCTGTTCTGAAGCAACCCTACGCAGCGTTAGTCGCTTCTCGATACATCCGGTTCAGGAAAAAGAAATGCGAACCGAAGTTCGCATTGGTAGACACAAAAAGTCTGGAAAGACGCAGGGTCTTAGTGAACGGCGGACACGCTCGTCACGAACTGCTTGGCGGCCTTGTTAGCCGATTCATACGTTGCATTCGCTGCCGAGAGAACCGAGTTCCACGCGGCAATCGCGGATTCGCTTCCTGCCGGCGTGTTCTTCTGAAGGCTTTCCGCGAAACCTTGCGCGTCCCGTTGGAACTGCTGGCCTTGCGCGGTCGCTGCGGCGGAGATTTCGCTCTGAACGCCGGACACGATTTCATGAACCTGGCGGCCGTATGCCACCACCTTTTCCGCCACAGGCTGGGAGAGGCTTGCTTGCAGCGCGAACAGTGCGCCCGGGTTGCCCGCTGAAAGTGCTTTGGTGACGATTTCCTGGTTTTCGGCGAGGACCGCTTTGCCAACTTGCAAATTCAACGCGACCAGCTGCTCGAAACCTGCAAATGCTTTGTTCGTCAGGCCGAAAAGCGCCTCGAGGCTGGACTGTTGGGCGGCAACCAATTGTTGGGGAATAAGCGTGCTCATCACTGCTCCGTAAAGGTAAGGCGGCAAGAGTGCGAGGGGCTCTGAATAAAAACAAAACCGCGCGCCAAGAGGGGAAACGTAAATTGCTGCGCTGCAACAAAACCCATTGTACGGGGGAATATTGGGATGTCAATCGGTTTCGTCGTGTGGTCGAAGAATTTCTTTGCGGCTGCCAGTGCACCTCTCGCAAGACGACGCCAGCCGGGCCTGATGACGCAGGCTCCGTTGAATCAATTCGCCGCTACGCTGTCTGGACAGAGGTCACGGTCCAAGCTCGACGGACCGCGACGATGAGTGCTCGGGTGGCTAAACTACGGTTTCCCGGCAGTGCTGTGACGGACGCCGAATCATTGAGGCCGCACTCACGCATCGCCCCGGGACACCCTCTTGATATGAAAAACAAAAGGAGAGAATGCATGCCGAGCGTTGAACGAGCACGACCAGCTACGCTTATCGACTCTATCTGGCGCATGGTGCTTCGCCTCGGATTCCAGCTCGCTCGCGTCTGGTGGCACGTTCGGCGGCCTCGTCACGAAGGCGCGCTAGTAGCAATCTACGTCGGGCGCTCGCTGTTGCTCGTGAAATCGTCGTACCGGGCCGAGTGGAATTTTCCCGGCGGAAGCGTGCGGCCCGGTGAGGCTCCTGATGCGGCAGCGCGGCGCGAAATGGAAGAGGAAATTGGCCTGTCGTCTGGGACACTAGTCGCCGCGGGCAGTGCCTGCGGCGTTTGGGATGGGCGAAAAGACCAGGTGCATTTCTTTGAACTGCACCTCGATCGCATGCCGGAGTTGCGGCTTGATAACCGTGAGATTGTCGCCGCGCATCTGGCATCGCCAGAGGAATTGCACGGCATCGCGCTGACGAAGGCGGTCACTGCGTATCTCGGCAAGAATGTCCGCGGTTAGTCGGTCCTTTTCCTGTTGGGCCATCTCGACGGCTCCAGGTGACGGGCGATAGCCGGCCGGTCACGCCTGATCTTGTCCTTGGCTGCATGCGATCAAACGACACCTGCCTCGCTCGGCTGAATTCGATTGGCGCGCTCAGCCTAGCCACTTGCATGCGAATTCAGCGACCAGTGCCGCGCCTGCAAATACCGTGGCAAGCCAGCACAACGCGCGCAAGGTCCAATGCGCGCTGAGATCGCCCACTGCCGAGCGTTTCATGCTCAGCAGCACAAGCATCACCATGACAGGCGTAGCTGTAGAGCCGTTGAGCACAGCGCTCCAGTAAAGCACCCGCACAGGCTCGATCGGCACGAGCGTCAGTGCCACGCCAATCATGACGCCAAGCGCCATCACGACAAGCAGCGCCCGCGCAACCGGCCGGTTGCGTTGCCTGCCGGCGCGCCGGTCCCGCGCACTCACCGCGGCGTTGGCCGCGGACCCGGCGAGGGGTGGCAGCGCGAGCAGCCCCGTACCGATGAACGCCAGCCCGAGCACGTGCGTCGCATATCCACCGGCTAGTGGCCGCAGTACGCTCGCGGCATCCTGGACGTCGACAAGACCATGGCCGCTCACGTGAAGTGTCAACGCGGCCGCTGCCATGATGAATAAGCCAATGGCGTTCGAGAGGATCGTTCTGACGAGCGTGTCGCCGCGCAATTTCTTCAACTGAAGGTCGCCCCGTGCGCGGTCCGGGACGGCCGCTTGAGGCGAGTGTTCTTCGATCTGCTGTTCGGCTTGGGCGAACAGCAGATACGGGCTGATTGTCGTACCCAGCACCGCCAACAGCATTTTGAAGTAGTCGACGCTCCATGTGATTCGCGGCACGACCGCGTGTAGAGCGAGCGTTGTCCATGACGGATGGCTTGTCAGCGTAACGCCGACGTATGCAAACAGGCACGCTGCGAGCCACTTGAGAATCCGCGCATAGCGCGCGTAGGGCACAAACCACTGGAGCGCAATCGACAGCATGCCGAAGACCGCGGCGAACAGCGGTACTGAACCGTGCCATAGGAGTTGCGCGCCGACCCCCATCGCGACGACGTCAGCCGCGATATTGAGAATGTTGGCAACGAGAAAGCGCGTCACGGCGAGATAGAACAGGAGCCGCGAATAATGCTCGCGCATGTTCAGCGTCAGCCCTTTACCCGTCTGCGCGGCGATTCGTGCCGCGACAAGCTGGAACGCCACCATCGATGGATACGACAGGGCACACATCCACAGCATGTCGTAACCGAATTGCGCCCCGGCTAGCGAATATGTCACCACACCGCTAGGGTCGTTGTCTGTGGCGGTTGAAACCAGTCCGGGGCCGACATGGGTGGCCCACGAATGCGCCGGCAACTCGTCGCGCGCATTCACACTTCGTTCATGTTCGCCCACTGCAGACATGGTTCTCCTTGCGCCGCCGCTGGCAAAACCCGGCTGTCTCGCGCGACTGGCTTACCTTCGCTGACGCTTATCTTCGATTGTTGCCGGGATGCCATTCAGGCGGCCACATTCGTACTGTTCGTTAAGTCAGGTGATTGCGCCAGTCGCGCCATACGCCTCGCCTGTTATCGAGTCTCTACTGCTGCGACGCCAGCAGCATTTTGCTTCGACGCACTTTTTGTGCCGGACTTGTTGCCGTGCCGTGCCGGTATTCCTCCGGCGAGGGAGCGCCAATTGGTTGTGTCCGAGCGCTTTTCCGCGCGTATGAGGACAGTCTCCCGCAGGATCGACCGTGCGCTGGGAACGAGCGTTGCTCTTCCCCATGGTTACCGCCTTGTTCACAGTGCCGCCGAAAAAGGTAATCGAATGAAACTTCGCGTGGGTTATGAGTTGGTGTACGAGTGTGCGCAATCGACGCCGATGCTTCTGATGCTGAATACGCACAGCTCCCGCGCTCCAGACATGGTCGTTCCTGATCACGTCATTACGCATCCCTGGGTTTCGCTTCGGCAGTATCACGACTCGTTCGGCAACCTTTGCACACGTCTTACCGCCCCGCCCGGGGTGCTCACGCTATCGGCGCGCGGCGTATTCGAGGTGCCGCCGCATCACGAGCTAATCGGGTCCAACAACTATCAGAACGCAGTTGAAGAGTTACCCGACGAATGCTTGATGTTTCTGCTCGGCAGCCGCTACTGTGAGACTGATTTGCTTTCGGAGGTTGCGTGGCAAATGTTCGGCCACACGCCGCTCGGCGGAGCTCGCGTCCAGGCGATTTGCGACTTCGTGCACAGCCATATCCGCTTCGACTACAACTGCGCGCGGCCCACCAAAACAGCATGGCAAACGTGGCAGGATGGTGTCGGCGTCTGCCGCGACTACGCGCATCTCGCGGTCGCGCTGTGCCGTGCGATGAACATTCCTGCGCGCTATTGCACCGGCTACATCAGCGATGTGGGTCTTCCGCCTCCCTACCCACCGATGGACTTCTGCGCCTGGTTTGAGGCGTATCTGGGAAACAGCTGGGAAACCTTCGATCCGCGGAACAATGCGCCGCGCACGGGGCGCATCCTGATGGCACGCGGCAGGGATGCCGCCGATGTCGCGATCAGCAATACGTTCGGACCGACGTCGCTTACCCGATTTATGGTCGTTTGCGAGCCAGATGGATGAGCGCTGAGCGGTCGTTGCCGGTATCGTCGCCGACGGTTTATGTCCCGGCCGATAATCAAAAGATGAAGGCGCGTCGTCATCGATTGGCTGGTGGTTTCAACGAGCAGGGAGCGGGAATGGTCGTTGCGGGCGCATTCGTTCAAGTCTTCAGGAAATGATAAAAGTGAGATTCGAGGCAGTCTGTGAGAAGCCTACGGAATTAGGTCGGCTCGAAAACCTGATCTTATGAATTGATCGGGCGAGAGCCGGCCGAAGCGTTTCAGGCGCCACGCGTCGGTCGCCTGGCGCCTGACCGAATCTTGAACTTCGTGTCGCCTCCCACGTCGCGTTAAGTCCCACGCTGAGTAGGCACGCGGGTTGCGAAAGATCGTGCTGAACCGCTGCAAGCAGCCGCGTTGCAGTCAACCCTATAGCCGAGGAGATCGACATGGAAACCACGAAACAGGACAAAACAGAAACGGGCTCGGGCGCGCTCGACGCACTCGCTTTCCTCGAGGCCGAACATCGCGCCGTGGAAAAACTCTTCAAGGCATTCGAGAAAGCGGCCGACGACGATCTTGAAGCAAAGTCGGCGCTCGCGCAGCGTGCCTGCGAAGAGCTTTCCATTCACACGATGCTCGAAGAGGAACTGCTTTATCCGGCCGCACAGGAAGCGTTACCTGACAGCGACGCGATAGACGTTGAGGAAGCCTATGTCGAACATTTCCTCGTCAAGACCTTGATCGCCAAATTTGAAACCATGAAGGCTGGCGACAAGGGCTTTGATGCGACCTTTAAAGTGATGAGCGAGATGGTGGGCCATCATGTCGAGGAAGAAGAGGAGGAACTCTTTCCGGAGCTGCGCAAAACTAGCTGCAATCTCCGCGCACTGGGTGAAAAAATGGCCAGGCGTAAGGCGGAATTGCAGAGCAAGCTGGATGCGGCAGGTAGCAGGCTGGTCGGCGACAGGTCACTTACTGCCTAACTCCGGATGCGCGATAACCGGCGCATGCGAGCCACGCTTTGGGACGATGCCCATGGCGCAACGGGCGCTGCGCTATCAATTGCCGATACTGCAATAGAGCGAGATTTTCAGCGGCTGCGAACGCATTGACGCGACGCGCCGCCCCTTTATCTTCCCCGCTCTGCATCTATTCCGCTTCTACAACGCTCGTGCCGAGCGAAGCGTTCTTCGCGATGTTCTCGGCGAATTCCTGTGCGTCACGCTGATACCGCTGGTGCTGGGACGGCGCGGTTGCAGACAACGCAGTCTGAACGCCTGACATGATTTCGTAGACGTGACGGTTATATGCCGCGATTTTCTCCGCCGTGGGTTTCGCGAGGCTTGCCGATAACGCAACCAGTTCTTCAGGTCTCGAGGACAACGCCTTGGCCATCAACGCCTGGTTTTCAGCGAGCGTTGCTTTGATCACCTGCAGATTCAATGCGGTCAGCTTTTCGATGCCATCGAACGCGTTGCTCGAGAACGCGAATAGCTGCGTGATAGCGGCGGTCTGTGTGTCGACCAAACGTAGGGGGTTTAGTGTATTCACGGATGCTGCAGATGGGAAAACGACGAGTGTTTGAAGTTGGATGAATTTGCGGGCGCGTACCGCGGGCAAAACAATTCCTGCGGTACAAGCAAAGGTAAATTCTGGCAAATGGGGCTCCTCGACTGAGCCCCTCTTACGTCCAAATCGCGGCGGCATCAAACTAGCGCGAATCAAACGAGCCGACCACGGGCGATGTCAATCGGTACGTTAATCAGTTTCCGCCGGAACCAGGGTTTGTAGCCGACGCCGGCGTGGCGGCGCTGGGCTTCTTATGCATCATCTTCTTGTTCGAGGTGGCTCCGGAAGTCGCCATGCTGTTTGTCCCGGTGGCGCCCGAAACCGTGTCAGTTGAACTGTTTGCATTGGGCTTACTCATGCCAGTTCCGCCTTGACCCGCAGCTGCCCCTCCGCCCGCGCCTTGTGCATAGGCGCTTCCTGAGATGGCTACAAATAGTGCGGAAATGAAAATACCTTTTGTGACTTTCATAAGAGTCTCCTCAAACATTTAGCAGTTGCCGGGATCGGCACAACGGCCGCGTCTCCATTCGCGCAATTCCTGTGCCGTGAGCGGGGGGCGCCGCCGCACCGCGAAATGAAAATGCCGATTTCTCCTTGCGGTAGGTCGTAGGCCTCTGCATTCACATCTGGCGTATCGCGTCCGGAGTGCGTATAGCCGCGTGTCTGACGGTGGTTCGGCTCGGCGCCCCACGCGGGCCCGAACGTTGCTGTGAGCAAGCTAGCTGCGACCTGCTAAGGCACACCGCTTACGTCATTACTGCTTCTGGAGACTGTCATGACCGACACGCATCGTCCTACGCCACCTTTTCCCGATCAGCAGCAGGATCAGACACCCGGACAAACCGCGCCGATGAAGCCGCAACCGGATCACGGCGAGAAGTCGTACAAGGGTTCGGGCCGCCTTGCGGGCAAGGCGGCCATCATTACCGGTGGCGACAGCGGCATTGGCCGTGCCGTCGCGATCGCGTTCGCGCGCGAGGGCGCGGACGTGTTGATCAGCTACCTCAATGAAGACGACGATGCGCGTGAAACCGCGCGCTGGGTGGAGGAGGCTGGCCGCAAGGCGTTGCTGCTGCGCGGTGACATCACCAACCCGGCGCATTGCAAGGAGATCGTCGAACGGGCGGTCGAGGCATTCGGGCGGCTCGACGTGCTGGTCAACAATGCGGCCTATCAGATGAGCTATCCATCGCTCGAAGATATTAGCGACGAAGAATGGGACAAGACCTTCGATACCAACATCGGCGCGATGTTCAGAATTACGCGGGCGGCGTTGAAGTATATGAAGCCTGGCGCCTCGATCGTGAATACGTCGTCGATTAACGCGGATCATCCGAATCCCGGGTTGATCGCCTACGCGACTACCAAGGGCGCGATTCAGAATTTCACTGGCGGCCTGGCTCAATTGCTGGCGGAGCGGGGCATACGGGCGAACTGTGTCGCGCCGGGTCCGATCTGGACGCCTTTGATTCCGTCGACCATGCCGGCCGAGAAAGTGCAGAAGTTCGGCGAACAGGTGCCGATGAAACGTCCGGGTCAGCCGGCCGAACTGGCCGCCGCCTATGTGATGCTCGCCTCCGATGAAGCCAGCTATATCTCGGGCGCAACGATCGCGGTGACGGGCGGGGCGCCGATTATCTGAGCCGGTGAAGCCGTCATAGGAATTACTCCGGGCAGGCGTTGCTTCGATCGGCTGATTGGCGCGAGCGAGCAAGCAAGCAGGGGAGCTTTCGTGCGCGTCGCCTGGACCGCGACGCATGTTCCTTGCAAATGGCAGACGGCGCATTCACATCGGCTTGGAGATAGTTGGCATCGGCAATCGAAGACCTCGTCGTCGCGGCGCGGCCCGATATTTGCTGCTGCGTCCTTACACCAGCGCAGCGTTTTTGCGCGCGGTAGTTCGACTGCGGATCTGTCGGCGGGGGCCACGAGGAGACATGCATGCGATTGACGACGGCTGTTGCCCAACGCGTTTTTGTCGGCATTCGTTTCGTTGCTTTGACTCTGTCGGCTACGAGCGCTCAAGCCCGTCCGAGCGCGCCACTCAACTATTTCCTCCACACCGCGGGACCCGCCGCCGCGCCGACCATGCATTTAGGCTGGCTCATGGCAGGTGTTTCAGTGACGGTGACAGTGGTCATTGCAGGCTTGCTGATCGCCGCGATCGCTCGCAAACGTCCCACCGCCGCCAGCGATTCGCTTAACGCCGAATCCGGCGGCATGCGCTGGATTTATATCGGCACGGGCGTTTCGTCGGTGGCCTTGCTGGCGATGCTGGTCTATATCCTCATCACACTGCAGGCGGTCGCAACGCCTGCCACGCATCCTCAGTTGACCATCAGCGTGACTGCTTACGACTGGTGGTGGAAGGTCGACTACGCCGACGATCCCAATCCTGCGCGCAACTTCAGCACGGCCAACGAGATCCACATTCCCGTCGGCGAACCTGTAAAGATAGCGTTGAAAAGCGCGGACGTCGTGCACGCTTTCTGGGTGCCGCGACTGGCAGGCAAAACGCAGACGATCCCCGGTCAGACGAACGAGCAATGGATCCAGGCCGATCGAGCGGGCATTTATCGCGGGCAATGCTCGCAGTTCTGCGGCGCACAGCATGCGCACATGGCTTTTGAAGTCGTCGCACAGAGTCCGGCGGATTTCAACGCATGGCGCGACGCGCAGGGAAAAACGGCGGTATCCGCGGCTGACAGCAGCGTCACGGCGGGCCGTCATCTATTCGCCGAGCGCTGCGCCGGTTGCCACACGATTCGCGGCACGGACGCGGGCGGTCGGCAAGCGCCCGATCTCACGCATCTGAACTCGCGTCGTCTGATCGCGGCGGGTGTGCTGACTAACACGCCGGATCATCTGCTCGACTGGATTCAACACGCGCAGTCGATCAAACCCGAGTCGTTGATGCCGAGCATCGCGCTCAACGCGGGCGAAGCCGCGGCGCTGTCGGCCTATCTGGCCACACTGCATTAAACCCTTGGCCCGCAATCAGAGGAGCGTCCTTTAATGTCCGATAACGCGAGGCCCGCTCTAATGGCACCCACACGGCAGGCCGCGTGCGAAGCGCTGCCGCTCGAGCGCACGCCGCAGTACGGCCGCGTCATGCCCGGCAGTGCCGGAGAAAAACGTCTGCACGAGATATGGGAAGCGCCGCCGGGATGGCGCGGCTGGCTCTCCACGGTCGATCACAAAACCATCGGTCTGCGCTATCTGGTCACCGCTTTCATTTTCCTGCTGATGGGCGGCATCGAAGCGCTCATCATGCGCATTCAACTGGCGCGGCCCAATGCGACGGTTCTCACGCCCGAGCAATACAACCAGCTCTTTACGATGCACGGCGTGACGATGATCTTCCTGTACGCATTGCCGGTGCTATCCGGTTTCTCGAACTATTTGTGGCCGCTGGTGCTCGGTTCGCGCGACATGGCGTTTCCGCGCCTGAATGCGCTTTCGTACTGGGTGTTCCTGTTTGCCGGCATTTTTTTGTATGCGAGCTTTCCGACCGGACAGGCGCCGGATGCCGGCTGGTTTAACTACGCGCCGCTCTCCGGTCTCGAGTACAGCACCGGACCGAACATCGACGTCTACGCGCTCGGCATGGTGCTGCTCGGCATCTCGACAACGGTCGGCTCGATGAACTTCGTGGTCACGTTGCTACGCATGCGCGCGCCAGGCATGTCGCTGGATCGCATGCCGGTACTGGTGTGGGGCACGCTCACGGCGTCCGGCGGGAATCTGTTGGCGGTGCCGTCGGTGAGCCTGGCGTTCTTTCTGTTGTGGCTCGACCGGCGCATCGGCACGCACTTCTTCGACGTGCTGAATGGCGGACGTCCGCTGCTGTGGCAACACCTGTTCTGGATCTTCGCGCATCCCTGGGTCTATGCGGTCGTGCTGCCGGCCATGGGTATCGTCTCCGATGCGTTGCCGGTGTTTTGCCGGCGTCCTCTGGTCGGCTACGGGCCCGTCGCGCTATCGACCGTCGCGACGATGGTGATCGGTTTCGTCGTGTGGATTCACCATATGTTCGCAACCGGAATTCCGGCGCTCGCGCTATCGTTTTTCGGCGCTGCCAGCATGGTGATTGCGATTCCAAGTGCGGTCGCTACCTTTGCGTGGATCGCGACGATCTGGACGGGGCGGCCGGTGTTTCGCGTACCGTTTATGTTTTTCGCGGGCTTCGTGTTTCTGTTCGTGGTGGGCGGCGTGTCTGGCGTGATGACCGCTGCCGTCCCGTTCGACTGGCAGCTCACCGACACGTACTTCGTGGTCGCGCATTTGCATTACGTGCTGCTCGGCATCAACGTGTTTCCCGTGATCGGCGGCATCTATTTCTGGTTTCCGAAATTCACCGGCCGGATGATGAGCGAACGGCTCGGCAAGTTCGGCTTCTGGGTGTTGTTCGCCGGCTTCAATATCGCTTTCTTCCCAATGCATATCGCAGGTCTACTCGGTATGCCCAGGCGTATCTATACGTATCCCGCCGATATGGGCTGGAACACCGTGAATCTCGTTACGTCGCTGGGGTCGTTTCTGTTCGCCGCGGGCGTGCTCATTTTCATGATCGATCTGCTCGTGAGCCTGAAGCGCGGCAAGCCGGCCGGCGACAACCCGTGGGACGCGCCGACGCTCGAATGGTCGGTGAGTTCGCCGCCACCGCCTTACAACTTCGCCGTGGTGCCGACGCTGGCGAGCCGTCATCCGTTATGGGAAGGCCGCATCGAAGAGCCGGGTGTCACGCTTCACACGCGCTCGCGACTGCATGAAGGCTATCTGCTTGCGCAGGGCCGCGAGGCGCTCGGCACGACCGCGCTCGAAGCGAATCCCGACGTGATCCTGAAGATGCCGGGCGATTCATACGCGCCGTTCTGGCTTGCGGTGTTCGCGACGCTGGTATTCGCGGGACTCGCGATGAGCGCATGGACATTTGCCGGCGCGATGCTGCTGGGGTGCGCGGTGTCGATTGTCGTGTGGCTGTGGCCGGAACGTGTGTTGATCCAGCGCGAACCGGCCAGCGTTCAAGACGCGGGAGGCTAACGTGAGCGATGCCGTGGACTTGAGTCAGACCGCCGCCCAGCCGGCTGAACCCTTGCCGATCGGCAGTGCGGGCGAGCGCTCGGGCGGCTGGTGGGGCTGCCTCACGTTGATTGCGACTGAAGGCGCGTTGTTTGGCTATCTGATCTTTTCGTATCTCTATCTGGCCTCGCAGAGTACGCAGCGATGGCCGCCAGAAGGCTTGCCGAAGCTCGGTCTCGGCATTGCAAACACGATCATTCTGCTGTCGAGCAGCGTGTTCGTCTGGTTGTGCGAGCGCTGCGTGAGGCGCAAGCGCTTGAGATGGGCCATGGCCTCGATGACGGTGGGCGTCCTGCTCGGAATCGTATTCGTGGGCATTCAACTGCTCGAATGGCACGATCATCCATACGGCCTGACGACGCATCTGTATGGCTCGCTGTATTTCACGATCACAGGGTTCCATATGGCACACGTCGTGGTCGGCATCATCGTGTTGCTGTTCTTGCTGCTGTGGACCGCGCTGGGCTATTTCGACGAAAAACGCTGCGCGGCGCTGACCATCGGCGGCCTGTACTGGCATTTCGTGGATGTCGTGTGGTTGTTCATCTTCAGCACGCTCTATCTGACGCCGTATCTGTTTCGGAATCTGTCATGGCCGGGAACATGAAACCGACGTTGCGCGCCGGACCATCTGCCGTGCCGACCCCGCCCATGCGGCGCGTGCTGGTCGGCCTGCTGGTCGCGCCGTGCGCATGGCTCGCGCAGATGGTTATCGCCGAGACGCTGGCCGCGCAAAGCTGCTATCCACTCGATCAGCCGCTGTCGTCCCCGGCATTGCCGTGGATGCGTTCGGCGCTCGTTGTCATCAGCGCGTTATGTCTTGCGGCCGGCGCGTTCGGCGCGCTGACGGCCTGGCGAAACGTTCGTCGTCTCGAAGCGGCGAAGGAGGGCGCCCCGGGCGGCATAGGCCAGAGGCGAAGCGGACTCGACGCTTTTCTGACACGTATCGCGGTGATGTGCAGTGCGCTGTTTCTGTTCGCGTTGATTGCAACTGATATCGCATTGGCGCTTGTGTCGCCGTGCAAGTGGTGGTGACGATGCGCGCTTCTAATCCGTTTGTTTCACCAAGCCGCAAAGGGCCGCACGGGCGATGGTTTCGGCATGGCCCGCGCGTTGCCGTTGCGATGCTCGCCATGACGCTCGGCGCGCTTGCTTGCGGCTACACAGCCGACTCCGCACCCGCCAATGCGACGCCGGCCGACGCCGCGCAGATCGCACGCGGTGCGTATCTCGCGAAGGCCGCAGACTGCGCAGGCTGTCATACGGCCGCGCCACGCGTCATGCGGCCCGGCGCCGCGCCGACTCCGGCGACGCCGTTCGCCGGCGGTCTCGGCATGGCCTCGCCGTTCGGCACGATCAATTCGTCGAACATCACGCCGGACCCGCAGGCAGGTATCGGTCTCTATACCTATGACGACTTCGCACGCGCGTTGCGCGACGGCGTTGCGCGAGGCGGCAAGCGGCTCTATCCGGCGATGCCGTACCCATCGTTCGCGAAGATCGACGATGACGACATGCACGCGCTCTACGCGTATTTCATGCATGGCGTGCAGCCGGTGGCCACACCCGCTCCGCCAACCCGATTGCCGTTCCCGTTCAATCAGCGCTGGGCGCTCGTGTTCTGGGACTGGGCGTTTCTGCCGAACGAGCGCTTCAAGCCGGAAGCAGGGCGCGACGCGCAATGGAATCGCGGTGCGTATCTCGTGCAATCGTTGGGTCACTGTGGCGCGTGCCACACGCCACGCGGGCCGGCTTACGAGGAACGCGGCTACACCGAGGCGAGTCCGCTGTATCTGACGGGCGGAACCAACGATCACTGGTTCGCACCGAACCTCACGGCCGACCCCGGTTCGGGCTTGGGCCGAAGCTCCGCGAAGGATATTGCCGCTTTCCTGAAGCACGGCCATGGCGGCGGCCTGGTGACATTCGGCAGCATGGTTCAAGTGGTGGAAGACAGCACGCAGTATCTCGACGATGCCGACCTCGCGGCCATTGCCACTTATCTGAAGAGCCTGCCAGCGCGCGCTCGGAGCGGACACTTCAATGCAAGTTCACGCGGCGCGCGACTGAGCGCGCAGGCGCTGAAGACGGGCGATGTCGAGCGGCCCGGCGCCGGCATCTACGCAACCTATTGCGCGCGCTGCCATCAGTCGAATGGCGCGGGCGTGCCGCAAAAATATCCGCGCCTTGCGGGCAATCCGGCCGTGCTCGCTCCACAAACGACCTCGCTGGTTCGTCTGCTCGTGGAGGGTGGCGGCAGTCCGAGCACGGACGGCGGCCCTGAACCGCGCAAGATGCCAGCGTTTGCGGACAAACTGACCGATAGCGAACTAGCGCACGTTCTGACTTTCATCCGTAATACGTGGGGGAATGCCGCCGAGCCCGTCGCGGCCCATGACGTGACCGCGGTGCGGCATGCCTTGCATAAATAGAGGCCGTGGAAGGCGTATCAAACGATCCAAAAGCGTTGACGGTACATACGACGCGTGAGCGGGCGCCGAGGCAGGGACAGGTCGGGTCATCGGCAACGTACTGTGGCCCGTCCGAATGCATTTAGCTCACACGGGGCGTTGCGCAATAAAGCAGAAACTGAGTTTTTCGATCGACCCTGCTTTATTTGTCGATCACTGATAAATAAAGCATAAGCAGACAAAAAATAAACCAAAAGTTGAACATCAGATCGGGCTCGCGGTCCGGTGCATCAGACGCTGAATAAACCAAAAGTCTGCAATCATTTGCGGAAATAGAGCAGAAGATCGCGAGTGGCTGGTTTGGACAAGAAGACTGCAGAGTTGCGGAAGCTTCTCTTGGGGTTGTCAGCCCACGCCTTGAACGAGAATGCTCGGATCATGGCGTCGAAAAATCCTGCTGCACGTTGAACTTGGAAATCAAGCGTCACGACGAGCAGGAAGCTGCGTGGCGCGGGATTCCACAGATTCTCAGCGATCGGACCGGACGATCGACTTCGCTGAAACCGGAATCGTTGGAACGTGGGGACCATCTGCCGCTAGCGCGCTATTCGTCCGCCAAAAACGGCCGCCAGCAGAAAGAGGGCAAAGCCAATCTGGCAAGCATGCGCGCTTTCTAGCTTGCGCGTCCCGGAGAGCAGATTTTCCAGACAGTGTCTGGAAAATCGCCACCGGCGAAAGACGTGGTCGACACCACGGCAATGCGCCCGAATACATGACGCTCGCCGGCCTTTTTCGCTGCCATCGTCGGCCTATGTGCGACTGCTAACCGAGCACCACAGAAACGGTACGCCGCAAGTGTACGGACCGGGTACAGCGAATGGTACGACGTTAGAGGACACCGGCAGTGACAAACACCTCATTCGGAACGAAGGTTTTGTTTCCGGCGACGGGTGTTGCGGTCCAGATTGTCGCCAAAGGTGCAGAGCGGCGGATTGACGAACCGTCACCGAAGACCTGCTCGTCGGTTTCTGAACCGGATGCGTCGTGAGAGGCGCAGAGCACGAAATGAGTTTCCTCATTGCGCGAATGCCCGCTGCCCTCTGAAATGCGCCGCACAGGGCGCGGGATGGTGACTGGCTGAAACGGGTGGCGCGCTGCCGGCCACAGTCTGGCGCGCTTCAAACTCCGTGTGTCCACTGCACGAGACGGAAGCGCCACCGAAACGGCATGCCCCAAGGTGTAGATGGCGGACGTGTTTCGGCCTCGCATAACTCCAATGTCCAGTCGCGGAAACTCCGGGAGCAGCGCTCCGCGATATCGTTCGTCATGTCCGGCATTTCCCGCGTAGTAGCAAGTACCTTTCGGGTAACGAAATGGGCCATTTTCGACGATCACTGCTGACCTGCGGCTTGATCAAAAAATTGAAACAGCCAACCTATCCATTGCCCAGCGCGCGCAATGCATCTGGGTCGAGAATGCGGATACGGCGACCCTCCTTGGCAATGAGACCTCGAAGTTCCAGCGACGAAAGCACCCGTGAAACTGTCTCTCGACTCACCTTCGCCATCGCAGCGATTGTCGCCTGACTTGGCGGTTTAGCCGGCGCTGCATCCAAATCAGCAGGGAAATCCAGCTCGTCAACGATCACCGCAGCAACACGCGCAGCGGCGCGCGGAAATTCACGCCTGCCGTGGCAATCGACCAGGCGTCCAACCACGGACGCGAGAAGGCCGTTCAGCGCGACTGACACTCGAGGCTCGCTAAGTATTTGGCGAGCGAGCGTCCGGCCTATTATTGCTACCGTGCTCTCACGATTGGCTATCACATTGACGTTACTTGGTCGGTTCGAAATGATTGGAACCGCTCCCGTGGATCCACCCGCGGAGACAGTGCGGATGGGTGCTTCGTCGCCTTTCGCCGATAGACTCGACACTCTTAGCTGCCCCAATAGAACGAGCAACAGCGGTGATTCGACCTCCCCTTGAAACGTCACATAGGCACCGCTTTTGAAGTCCATTACCCGTGCAGCGTTCGCAAGAAGCTCAATTGTTTTTGCATCCGTTGTAGCGAACAACGTCTGTTGTGCCAGACTGGCCTTCAATTCTATTATTTTCTTCATTTCATTCTTGGTAACTGCCGAAAGTTACCGAATATCAGGAGTTTGACACCGGACACGTGTCATTCTCGTTTTCACATCTGATGTTTCCGGCGCCCACGGCTGGTCGATCGACTCGGCACAAGCCCGCGCGGTTCGCAGTCTCGCGGTAAAAGATCATAAAAAATAGACTCAGATCGATACGACAAAACCGTATCAGCCACAGGCCAATTGGCATTTCGACCGACTGGACACCTTATAAGGACACGATTGCTGTGGCCGATCCGCGGTACAAAGCGTTGACTGATGAATTGTTGCCTGTCATGCAAGAACAGTTGCCGACGCCCGACTCGGCGTCGTGACATGGCGGCATAACCTGATCAAGCTACGACTGAGAATTGCGCTGGCGTTCTTCGTTCCTCGCCTCGCGTCTCCAATCGAGTTCCGACCAGGCCCAGATTGCGCACCCGACGAGTGACCAGAACAGCGGCGCTCCCTGGATCGGGTAAATTGTCCAACCAAGAAGTTCCGCGCATTTCAGTAATAGCTCAGGTAGAGAAAGAATGCTCGCCGCGATCCAGGCTGATCCGAACCTGCCGATGCAATTCCAGAAGGCGGTGCTCGACCAGCAGGCGCAGTTCGCGCAGATCGCCGCCGATGTCGAGAAGGCTGAACTCGTCGCCGATCAGGCCAATACCGCGGTGGTCAACCAGACGATGCAGGTCGAGGCGAAGGCGGACCACTGGCCGACCTATGCATGGCGGCCGTTCGTCGGATTCTGTTTCGGACTCGCATGGATTGGAGCGTACTTCATCATCCCGCTACTGCGCGGCTGGTGACCGAACATTGCTCAGCCGAGCATCCCGCCCGAGGCGTGGATTGCAATCGGTGGCGTGCTCGGCGTGGCGAGCTTCGTCCGCGGGAAGATGCAGAGCGACGCGCGCGTGACGAGTGACCACCGCGGGTGATGTTGGGGTTCATCGCGCGAGCGAAGTGGGCGTGAGAACTAGTTCACGATAGTGAGCGCCGTCACTGAAAGCTGGTCAGAATCCGTCGAGAATTGAGTTCTCTCAGGTGCGCGACGTGGCTCTCGGAAAGTCGCGCGTCATTTAGGTCGGGCGTCGCCGCCCGGCTCTTTTTCAAGGCGTTACAAGCATATGTGCGGGCGCTGAAAGAGCAGGGGGGTTATCGAGCGCGCGACCTTCGGCGACATGGAGACGCATACCGGATTGTCGCCGTGTCGCCAACGTGTGAGATTTGCCGTCGTCAGGAAACGCTGTCGTCCAAGGTTTCGTCGGCTAAGGCGAGCCCGCTGAATATGCTGCGGTCGAGAACCCGAAGCCGCTGTCCTTCTTTAATAACCGCTCCACGCTGCATAAGCGATTTCATTGCACGCGAAACGGTTTCGCGACTGACGTTCGCAGAGGTGGCTATGGCCGTCTGGTTCGGAAGCTCGATCAACGGCTGCGTGCCGTCAGGAGATTCATCTAGGGCCGCGTTTATGATGGCGTAGACGCGCGAAAACGCGCGCGGCATCGACAGCGTCGACTGACCGCGGACGGCTCGATGAAACTTGCCAGAAAGAATTGACAGTAGAGCAACTGCGACGCTCGCGTCGCAAAACAGCTCGCGTGCCTGCGCCCTGCTTATCACGCCGACGACGCCGCTCGTCAAGGCAGTCACTGACGCGAGCACGGGCGTGTCCAGAATGATCGCGCTTTCGCCGAACGACTCGCCAGCCTTTATATAACTATAACCGGTCTCATGCCCGGCTTCCGATACGCTTGAGGCGTGCAATTGCCCCGAAATCACGAGAAAAAGGGGCGAATCTGAGTCGCCGTGATGTACGACGATGTCGCGCGCCTTGACCTTACGATAACGAGCACACCGCCGGACGCGAGCGAGGACGTCTTCACTGGCGTTCTGAAAAAGCCATTGCTCTCGTAGCAGCGATGTCGACGGACTTGAGTGCATATCTTGTCTTCATAAAAGCGGACGCGAGTCTACATCTTCTTTCGACATCTTGCATTCTGAGCTGCGCAGTGGAATTTACCGAGCGAATGGGGTCGCTTGGCTTGTCGCCGGTCAGTTGCAGTTTGCAGTCGGGACAGGACAGACTAGGTTCGGAACCGGGGCTATCGACCCGGGCTCGCGGGGAAGCGATGCAACAGCCATACGGCACTGCTGGATAGCGAAAGGCCGCGCAAACCTCGCGTGGCCCGTCGCCTGAAATGTGGTGCCCCCTGTCTGATTCGAACAGACCACCTCATGATTACAAGTCAAGTGCTCTACCAAATGAGCTAAGGGGGCGAAAACTTCATTGTTGGGGCCCATGGACAGGATCGAACTGCCGACCTCTCCCTTACCAAGGGAGTGCTCTACCACTGAGCCACATGGGCTTGCTATTTCCGCCTGATACTGGAGCGGGAGACGAGGCTCAGGGCCTTACCGGCCGGAGCAGGATCATACAGTATTAGTTGTGCTGATGGAACCGCGATAGAACTGTTCTCTGCGCCGAATTCACCGCGCTGGGGGGCGGGCGACTGGAGACCTTGGTGACATGGAGGCCCGTGCCAGATTATCGCCGGTGTCATGAGGAAGCCGTGTTCGCCTGCCGTGTCCGAACCGCCCGATACCCGTTCCTCCATAGCCGGTCTGTATGACTGTCCGCAGCCGACCGACTGGGCACCTTATCAGGACACGGTTACTGTGGCCGATCTGCGGCACGAGGGCTTTTATGACGGGTTGTTGCCTGTCATGCAATGTACAAGTCGGGACGTCATCGAACAGGCACCGTCAGATCCTGCGAAGGCTGCTCAACCATGCAAGTGCGAAAGACGGCACCCGACCCTCAACCGCCGTTCAGGCCCGCGCAAATCACCGACAGCTTCCGGATCGCAACGGCCGTTCGGCTCGACACTCGGTCCTACAATTCATCGGCCGATGAAGTCTCTTCTGCGGCGCGCCGCAAAAAATGGCGGCGACCGCAAAGTCAAAGTCTGTGCTGGCGCTGGGCGGCGCAACGAGGGGGATGCCCTGCCCGAGGTCTTAGTCTGCGTGTGCGCGATCGAACGCCCACACTTCAAGGAAACCCATCAACTCGCACGGTATTGTCAACTTGTTGAAGGGCGCGCAGGCAAGATGTATAACATAAGGACAACAAATTTATGCGGCAATGCGATCCAGCATCGGATTGTCCGTTACGGTTTCCCACACCTCGAACGCCTGCTTGCGGGCCCGCCGTTTCTGTTGCGCGTTCTCGTTGTAGCGGCAGTGCATGAACAGGTTGCTCACCTGAGCATGGACCGACGTGAATCGTTGCAGATGGCGCGCCGGCTTGAAGCGCCGCATCACCTTCTCGCGCACGCGTGCGGGCTGGTGCGAATTCTCCACCCGGTTGTTCAGTCCTATGTGCTGCCGATGCTCGGCGTTCAAGCCCAGTTCGTGCTCGCCGCCGCGTAGCTGCGCAGTTTGTCCGTTACGATCACGCGTGGGCAGCCGTGGCGCCTGAGCAGCTTGCGCATCAGCCGGTTGGCCACCACCTTGTCGCAGCGGCTCTGCACCAGCACATCGAGCACTGCGCCTCGCTGATCGATGGCCCGCCACGGCCAATGCTTCCTGCCGTTGATCGTCACGACCACCTCATACAGGTGCCACTTGTCGCCGCGCCCCGCTGCTGTCGAGCGGATACGCTTCGCGATCACCAGACCGAACTTCGTTGCCCAGCACCGCACCGTTTCGTACGTAAGCTCGATTCCCTATGCGGCCAGCATCTCCTCAACCATGCGCAGGCTGAGCGGGAATCGGTAGTACAGCCAAACCACGTAGCTGATGATATCCGGCGGAAATCGATAGCCCTTGAACGAAATCGGCGCCTCGGCGACGGCCAAACGCAGACGGAAGCTTTCTTCATGCCTCGTTATATTCGTCGACCCCGGCGCCAATTTGACAATACCCTAAATCCTGAACACCGCCACCGTCTCTTTCAACATTCGCGCCTGTTCCTCGAGCGACTGGGCCGCTGCTGCAGCCTCCTCGACCAACGCGGCGTTGTTCTGCGTGACCAGATCCATTTCCGCGACGGCGCGGGCGACCTGCTCGATTCCCGTGCTTTGCTCCGACGAAGCGGCCGAGATCTCGTCCATAATGTCCGCCACGCGCCGCACGCCGGTGAGGATCGCCTGCATGCGGCCGCCTGCCTCGGTGACCAGCGTGCCGCCCGCCTGTACTTTTTCGCTCGACGTCTCGATCAGTTCCTTGATCTCTTTTGCGGCAGCCGACGAGCGCTGCGCCAGCATGCGCACCTCGGCCGCCACCACCGCGAAACCGCGTCCCTGTCCTCCGGCGCGCGCAGCTTCGACTGCTGCATTGAGCGCCAGAATATTGGTCTGAAACGCGATGGCATCGATAATCGCGATGATGTCGCCGATACGGCCCGAACTCTGATCGATTTCTTTCATCGTCGTCACCACCTCGCCCACCACGGTGTTGCCGTGATCCGCCGTGTTGGCCGCATTGGCAGCGAGAGCCTGCGCCTGACGTGCATTCTCGGCGTTATGCCTCACCGTGCCGGTCAGCTCTTCCATGCTAGCGGCGGTTTCCTGTAACGACGTAGCCTGCTGTTCAGTACGTGCGGACAGATGGAGATTGCCTGAGGCGATCTGCTGGGCCGCCGTGACGATCGCATCGCTTGCGTGACGCACCGTTGTGACCGTGCTTACGAGGCCGTCGCGCATTTGCGAAAGACCGTGCAGGAGCATGCCCATTTCGTCATGCGAACGCGCTTCGATCCGCTGCGACAGATCGCCCGTCGCGATCCGGTTGAAGTGTTCCAGCGCTTCACCAAGCGGACGGCCGATCGCGCGGCGCAGCGACACGAAGGTGAAGACACCGGCGAGCAGCCCAAATACGACGGAGGCGATAGTTACTACACGAAAGCGCTGGAACCTCGCTTCCGAGTCATCGTACTGTGCCTTTGCCTGATCGCGTTGAAACTGCTTGAGATCAGCGCTCACCGTGACATAGTCCGTATTGGCCAGCGCGATTTTCTTCAACGCGACTTTGACCGCCGCATCGTCCATGCCCTTGACCGAATCCGCAAAAGCGTCCAGTTGGTTTTGCACCTGGCTGCGCCTGGCACTGACCGCGGCGGCCAGACGGTTTTCGTCTGATGTGGCAGGCAAGGCCAGATACTTCGTCCACGCATCCATACCCTGCCCTCTGAGCATGCGGTAAGTGGCAACGTCTTTCTCGACCGTCGGGGCGGCCGGATCGAAAGCGATGCGGTCGACGGTCGTGCGCTCGCGGCTGATCGCGAGTTCCGCGTCGCCGATCAGCCGCGTGCTGGCGAGCCGGTTCGTGTTGGTCTCGCGGTTGGAGTCGTTGCTGCTCGCCATACCCGCTACGCCGAGCGCGCCGATCGCCGTCAGCAGCACACACAGGAAAAGTATCGCGGCGCCTAGACGCGCTCGTATCGACAGTTTTGACATGACGCGAACGTCCTTAGCGAGCGGGTGCACAATCAAGAGAACGCTGGGTCATCTCTCCATCGACGAGCCGCATCAGATTGAGCGGGTTGGCATTCTTCAGCGCGTCGGGCAGCAACTCGTCCGGATAGTTCTGATAGCACACCGGCCGCAGGAACCGGTTGATCGCAAGCGTGCCGACCGAGCTGCCGCGCGCATCCGAGGTCGCGGGCCATGGGCCGCCGTGAACGATCGCGTCCGACACCTCGACGCCAGTCGGATAAGCATTCACTAACAGGCGGCCAGCCTTTTCCTCGAGCCGTTCGATCAGCTTGCGATGCGACTGCAGATCGCCGCGCGACGCGAGCAGTGTGGCCGTCAACTGGCCGCGCATCGTCGACGCGAAACGCAGCAGGTGTTCCGCACTGTCGAGTTCGACCACGATCGTAACCGGTCCGAAGATTTCTTCTTCGAGCGGCCGGCTCGGATCGAACAGCAACGCGGCATCGGCGACAAACAGTTGTGCGGCGGCTTGCTGGGTTTCACCTTGCGCGGCTGCGAGCAAGGTAATGCCTGCGTGATTCGACGTGCGTTCGAGGCCCGCGCGGAAGTTGGCGAAGATGCCCGGATTCAGCATGGTCTGCGGCGCCTGCCGCTCGATCGCCTTGCCGAGGCTGTCGATAAATGCGCTGAATTGCGGCGAACGCACGCCGACCACGAGGCCGGGACTTGTGCACAGTTGGCCGCAACCCGTCGCGACCGAGGCCGCCAGTTCATTGGCAAGCGCCGCACCGCGCTCGCGCAAGGCGCCCTCCAGCACAAACACCGGATTCACGCTCGACATCTCCGCGAACACCGGAATCGGTTGTTCACGCGCTGCCGCAAGATCGCATAGCGCCCGCCCGCCGCTCAGTGAACCGGTAAAGCCGACTGCCTGAATGCCAGGTGCCTGCACGAGGCGCGCGCCAACGCGTTCGCCATAGATCATGTTGAAGGTCCCCGCCGGCATGCCGGTCTGTCGCACCGCGCGCTCGATTGCATCCGCCATGCGCTCAGACGTCACCAGATGGCCGGAGTGCGCCTTGACCACGACCGGGCAGCCGGCTGCCAGTGCGGAGGCAGTATCGCCGCCAGCAACGGAGAACGCCAACGGAAAATTGCTCGCGCCGAAGACCGCAACCGGGCCGACGCCAATCCGGTATTGCCGCAGATCGGGACGCGGCAATGGTTGCCGCTCAGGCAACGCCTGGTCGATGCGCGCGCCGTAGAAATCACCCCGGCGCAAAACCTTCGCGAAGAGTCGCATCTGGTTGCTGGTGCGCGCCCGTTCTCCGGCGATGCGCGCGTTCGGCAACGCGGTTTCGCGCATCACGTCGGCAATGAAATCGTCATCGAGAGCATCGATCTCCGCTGCAATTGCCTCAAGGAAATCCGCACGAACGCTCGACGGCAGCGCCCGATAGTGCGGGAAGGCCGCCGCCGCGGCCTCGACGGCTGCGTCGATTTCAGCGTCGGTCGCCTGCGAAAAAACCACCGGATAAGTTTCGCTGGTCCATGCCGAGAGACTGTGCAGCGAGATATCGCCACGCGCGCTGCGCTGGCCGCCGATGTAGTTGTGGCCGAGAATGGTTGCTGTCATCTGGTTTTGTGCTCGTTGCAAATGGCGTGGTGTGCAGCGCTCGCAGAGCGTTGCGTTGCGCGCGCCGCTAGAGTCAAGGTGGCGAGGCTCAGCCGGTGCCCTGGGCTCAGACTCAAACAGTCAGCAGGAAAGGCGCGCCCGCGGCCTTTGCGACTTCGCGGATCTTCTCGCGCAACGAATCGGGCATCGGAATGCCCTCCACGCTGCGCGCGGCGCGCGTGAGACGCTCAGGGTCCCCTGGGATCAATACAGGCTGCGACGGGTCGGCGGGCTGGCTTTCGCGCAGCGCGGTGATCACCGAGTCGAGATCGGCGTGGTATTCCTCGATCGGACGGAACGCCGCCGGATTCATCGCAAGGAAGAAATGGCCGATGTTGTCCGGCTCATCGCTCCTTTGCGTGCGGTTACGCACGGGCGAGAACGAACCGCCGCCCAGCGTGCTGCCGAGAATCTGCGCGAACAGACCGAGCCCGTAGCCCTTGTGACCGCCGAGTGTGTTGCCGTCGCCTCCTAACGGCGCGAGGCCGCCACCGAGGCGCTCGAACAGCAGCCGGTAGGCTTCGGCCGAATCGGTCAGCGGGTTGCCGTTCGCGTCGAGCGCCCAGCCCGGCGGCAACGGCTTGCCCTGCAACGCGTACACCTTGACCTTGTTCGACGCGACCACGCTGGTCGACATGTCGAGAATCACAGGCGGATGCCGGCCCGCCGGCGTAGCAAAGGCGAACGGATTGGTGCCGAGCATCGGCTCGGCCCCGAAAGTGGGCACCACCGTTGCAAGCCGGGTCGAGCACGACACCATCGCGATCAGTCCGCGTTCGGCCGCCATTTCCGCGTAGTAGCCCGCCGCGCCGAAATGCTGCGAGTTGAACACGGAGACCGCGCCCATATCGCACGCCAGCGCTTTCTCGATGGCCAGTTCCATCGCCATACGCGACGTGGGGTGTCCCATCGCCGCATTGCCGTCGATCAGCGCGGTGGTCGCGGTCTCGCGTACGATACGCGGGCTCGCCTTCATGTCGATCTGACCGGCGCGATACAACTGGTCATAGAACATCAGCATCGAGATGCCGTGCGAGTCGATGCCCTTCAGATCGGAATCGATCAGGATATCGGCCGAAGCCGCGACCTGCCCGGGCGACATGCCCCAGGCTTCAAGGATGACCTCGATTTGCTGCCGTGCGATTGCCGCCCCGACGCGGGGCATAGTGTCTGCCATGACTGACCTGCTAAACGAAAGAATTAAATCGAAAAAAAATGGGCCGGCGCGTTGCGTTGAGTTAAGCGTTAAATGTTATTGCGCGGTGGACATGGCTTCTGGCCCGTCGCGGCCGGCAAGACCAAGCCGCACCCAGACCACCAGCGCGCCAGTGCCGAGCAACAGCAGGCTAACGGCGGGCACGAGCATCGGCGCGGACGTGCTGCCCGTTACCTTGCCGACCCAAGGCATGATGTTTTGTGCAAGAAAACCACCGACGCTCGAGCCCGCCGCGATCACCGCGAGCGCCGCCGCGCCACCTGCACCCTTCATGAATGAGGCCGGCAGCAAGCGCGGCGGCAATGCCCAGAAACACGGGATCATCAGATACAGACACGGCGCGCCGAGCGAGAGCGCGGCGAAACGCACCGCATTGCTGAACGGCCCGACGCTGGCGACGAAGCACAGAATGCCGAGCAGTGCTGCGCAGAACGCGGCGGTCAGCACGCGGCGCGGCGTTTTCAGACGGCGCGGCAACCACAGCAGCATCAGCGATGTGATGAACCACGGAATCATGTTGAGCATGCCGTTGACGCTGCTCGTCACGCCGAAGCCTTTGACGAGGGTCGGCAGCCAGTAGGCGATGCCGTAGATCGCGATGGAGATGGTTCCGTAGCCAACGCTAAAGAGCGCCACCGTCACAAGCGCGGCCAATGACCAGCCGTCGCCGCCGGCGAGGCGCGCCGCGGGTGGATCCGCACGCAGCCGGCTTTCGACGACATCTTTCTCGCGAGCCGTCAGAAAGTTGGCGGAGCTCGGGCCATCGGGCAGGCAGTACAGCGTGACGAAGGTCAGCAGTAAGGCAGGCGTGCCGGTGGTCAGAAACACCCACTGCCAGCCGGCAAGACCCGCGACGCCATGCAGTTCCAGTGAGAAACCGCCGATTAGCGAGCCGAGCATGTTGCCCATGCTGCTGCCGAGTGTCAGCAAGCCGACGATGCCGGTGCGCTGCCGTTCAGGAAACCACATGCCGAGATAGAGGATGATCCCCGGATAAAGACCGGCTTCCGCGGCGCCGAGCAAGAAGCGCAGGATCTGGAAGGCCAATGCAGAAGGTGTCCACGCGAGCAACAGCGTCGCGACGCCCCACGTCAACATGATCCGCGAGATCCAGCGGCGCGCGCCAAAGCGATGCATCAGCAGATTGCTCGGCACCTCGCAGACCAGATAACCGATGAAGAACAGCGACGACGCAAAGCCGTACGACGCCTCGCTCATCCTCAGGCTGCTGAGCATCTGCAGCTTGGCGAAGCCGATATTGGCGCGGTCGATATACGCGACCAGGAAAATGGCAATCAGCAGCGGCACGAGCCGCCACGCTATGTGCGTAAAAAGTTGGTCTTCACTGCTTCGATCGGTCACTGTCGTCTCCATGCCGGACCGCTTATGCGCGGTCCGTTGTAAATGCTGATGCGAGTGGTTTCGTACGGCCTCGCCGCACGGAATCATTTGTTAGAGCGGCCACCGGCGCTCGCGCGATTGCATCATTGCGCGGCACAGGTAACCGCTTCCTTGCTTATAGTCCAGCCCCGTTTGCAGACGGGCTCTTTTTCCATGCCTCGAAGTCGGCGCGCGTCGCCTCGTCCGGCGGGTACAGTCCGAGGGTCGAGCGGCCGGCGCGCACCTGTGCGTCGACCCAATCTTCGAATACCGTCATCGCGGCAGCTTCTTCAGCGATCTCGTTGGCCAGATGCGCCGGAATCACCACGACGGCTTCCGCATCGCCGACGATGATGTCACCCGGATACACCGCCACGTCGCCACACGCGATCGGCACGTTCAGATCGACCGCATGGTGATGAATCAGGTTGGTCGGCGCCGACGGCCGCGCTTGATAGCATGGAAAGTCGAGCTTCTGCAAATCCGGCGTATCGCGAAAGCCGCCGTCGGTGACGACGCCGGCCACGCCGCGCAGCATCATCCGCGTGATCAGAATGCCGCCAGCCGAGGCCGCGCGCGCGTCCTTGCGCGAATCGACCACCATCACGTGACCAGATGGAATCTCCTCGACGCCGCGGCGTTGCGGATGGCTGCGGTCCGAGAACACGCCAATGTGATCGAGATCCTCGCGGGCCGGAATGTAGCGCAGCGTATACGCTTCGCCAACCATGCGCGCGGCCGACGGGTTGACCGGCAGCACGCCTTGCACGCAAACGTTGTGAAGACCGCGCTTGAAAAGCGCAGTGGTCAGGGTCGCCGTGCTGACATTGCGCAAGCGGGCGCGGTTCTCGTCAGTGAGCGGGCTCGGGATAGTCACTGCGGTCGCTGAGGTCACAGATTTACTCCTGGTTTCGGTGAAATGGTGGCCGGCCGGGCGTCAGAACTTGTGGCGAATCGCGAAACGGACCGTCGCCTGCTGGTTACCCGACGCAGGCGTCAGGCCATTGAGCGAGGCGCGCGCTGCACGCCCGGTCGAATCAGTGCCCGACGCGTGCTGCAAAACGCCGATCAGATAGAAGTCGGTCCGCCTGGAGACGATGTAGTCGGCACTCAGCGAGCCTTGTTGGTACTTCGCGTGATTCGCGCCGCCGCCGTCGGTGTAGTTGTAGGCTGCGCCGAACGAGAGCGCCGGCGTCAGCCGATACTGGAGATTGACTTCCGCGCTGTTGAAGCTCGCAGTGCCGCCGACGCCCGCCGGATTGAGCGCCGACACCGCGCCGCTCAAATGCTTGAATTTCGTGTTGGAGTAAATCCCGCCGAGGGTCGCCGAGCCGATCACGTAGGTGGCGCCGGCGCTGATGATCTCTTCGCTTTGCGCCGACGCATAGCCGTTGATCACCGGCGAGCTGCCGAAGTTGTTGGTGGCCGCCGTCGCGCCGACTGCCGTGCCGAAGAAAGACGCATTCGGATTCCGCGCATTCAGGTAGCCGACGCCGACCGTGAGCGGCCCGCCAGCGTAACCGGCGCCGAGCGAGTAGATCTGGTTGCCGGCCATGCTGCCCGGCACGCCGCCGAAGCTATACATGCCTTCCGCGGTGAAGCCTCCATAGCTGGCCGTACGGTACTTGACCGCGTTGTTCACGCGATTGGTATTGTTGAGGTTGTCGAGGTCGCCCGGATGCGCGCCGATGCTGCCTGAGAACATCGCGCTCGGCATCAGCGGATGGATGTAATCGACCACCGGATCGTACTGACGGCCGAGCGTGACCGTGCCGTACGGGCTCGAAACCCCTACATACGCCTGGCGGCCAAACAGCAGCGAACCCTGGCCCATCTTGCCGTTGTTCACGTCGAACCCGCTTTCGAGCACGAAGATCGCCTTCATGCCGCCACCCAGATCCTCATTGCCGCGCAGGCCCCAACGGCTGCCGCTTAGAATGCCGCTCGAGAGGCTGTACAGGCTGTGGCCATGCCCCGGGCTCGTTTGTACGTTGCTCGTGTAGTTGACGCCCTCGTCAATGATGCCGTATAGCGTCACGCTGCTTTGCGCGTGAACTGCTGCCGGCGCTCCCGCAACGGCAAGCGCGGCGAATGCGAATGCCACGTGTGCGGCGAGAGGTTTCGAGGAGGTTGCGAGGAACTTATGCACTGCGAGGTCTCCAGTCACTTTTTTCAATGTAGCGAGACGTTGTGCTTCGCCGATGCGCGGCGCACACAACAGAAAATCCAACGAGGCGATGAACGGCCTCGTCGGCGGAAAAGGTGTTGTCCAAACAGCGTGCCGATGGGTGCGGGTCAGTTACGCGGCCTTCAGAATGCGATCGGCGATCATCGAGCCGATCGGCATGGCGGAGGTCGCGGCTGGCGAAGGCGCATTGCACACGTGCACCATGCGCGGTGTGTCGGCGAACAGGAAGTCGTGTACCAGCGTGCCGTCGCGCATCACGGCTTGCGCGCGAATGCCGGCTTCGTAAGGCAGCAGATCGTCAACGGTCAGCGACGGGCAGTATTTGCGGCACTGCTCGAGATAGCCGCGCTTGAACAGCGAGTTCTTCATCTCGCCCATGCCCGAGCCCAGGTTGCGCCAGATGGTTTTCCAGAAGCCGGGGAAAGCGGCGTATTCGGCGACGTCGCGCAGATTCACGGAAAGCTTCGGATAGTTTTCGCGGCCGAAACCGAGAACCGCATTCGGTCCGACTGTCACGCTACCGTCGATCATTCGCGTCAGATGCACGCCGAGAAACGGCAGGTCCGGGTCGGGAATCGGATAGATCAAATGACGCACCACGTCGTTCTTCGAGGCCGGCAAGCGGTAGTACTCTCCGCGAAACGGCACGATCTGGTGATCGATTTTCACGCCCGCGAGCCTGGCTAGCCGGTCCGATTGCAGGCCGCCGCAGACCACCAGCTTCTTCGCCCGCCATTGCTGTTCCGCCGAGCCGCCGACGGTGACGTAATCGCCCAACTCGGCAATCGACGTGACCTGCGTGCCGAGGCGAATTTCGCCGCCTGCTTTCCTGATAACGCGGGCCATCGCTTCGCATACCTGACGGTAATCGACAATCCCTGTCGCATCGAGGAACAGGGCACCCAGACCGACGATGTTCGGCTCATGGCGCTGCAACTCGGCGGCGTCGAGCCGCTCGACGCGCAAACCGTTCTGTTGCGAGCGCGCGTACAGCGCTTCCATGCGCGACAACTCGAGCGGATTCGACGCGACCAGCAGCTTGCCGCACACATCGAACGCAATGGCATGCTCTGTGCAAAACTGCTTGGTTGCCTCGGCGCCGCGCTTGCACAACTCCGCCTTCAGACTGCCCGGCTGGTAGTAGATGCCCGCGTGAATCACGCCGCTGTTGTGCCCGGTCTGGTGTTTTGCGAGCGTGGTCTCCTTCTCGAGCAGCAGCAGCGAAGCCGTAGGCTCCCGTTGCAGCAACTCCATCGCCGTCGCGAGACCGACAATGCCGCCACCGATGATGCAAAAGTCATATGTCATGTTTTTCTTGTTCGCTTCTACTTTGCGGATTCAGCTAGCTGAACGCTTTCTCGTCCGCTTATCAGGTTGTCTGACTAACTAGCCAAAAAAAGAGCATCGTCTCGCGGGCTTGAGCGCAGGGCCGCGAAGGTCCGCGCTGCTTGCCTGCTATCGTCAATCGCTAGGGGGTAACTCGATTTTCTGGCGTTTGGCTGCGGCACGCAGATGCCGCTCAGCCGATTCGGCGGCGCCCCGATGGTCGCCGCGCTCGATCGCCTCATACAGTTCGCCGTGCTCCTGGCGCGCATAGTCACCCGCGTGGCTCGCCGTGTTGGCCCATTGTGCGCGACGCACCGCCACCAGTTGGCCGCGCAGGAAATCGTGGAACGCGACGAAATACTCGTTCTTGGTGGCTGCGGCGATGGCCCGGTGAAACGCGACATCGGCCGCGGAAGCCGCGTCGAAATCAAGGCGTTTCTTTTCCATCTCGCGGATCGCATCGCTCATACGCTTCAGATCTTCCGGGGTACGTCGACGCGCCGCGGTCATCGCCGCCTGGGTTTCGATCCACAGACGCATTTCGAACAGTTGCGCAAGATCCAGCTTCCGGTTGCCGCCGCTCGGCAACCGGAAAACCGTACCCGACGGCGTCTGCGAAATGAACGACCCTGCGCCGCGCCGGGCAACCAGTACGCCGTCCGACTTCAACTGCGCGATTGCCTCGCGCACGACTGAGCGGCTCACGTTGAGCCGTTCCGACAGTTGCTGCTCCGTTGGCAGGCGCGACTCGGCAGGAAAATGACCAGTATCAATTTCCGCGCGAAGTGCGCTTACCACACGCTGCACAAGCGAATCGGGACGTTCAAGCTCAAGCATTAACAGGATCTCGTTTGATCAGGTTGTCAGACAATAGCGAACTACTCATGCGGTGTCAAGCAATGGCCGAATTTCCACGCTCTCCGAGCACATAACATTCGCTTCAGCCCTGCGCCGCAGGCGTAGACTGCGCCCGCCATCGGACAGGCCATGCCGTCGTCCCTAAGCGCCGCTCCTAGGCCCGATCCGCGATTAAACGGCCGACGAGGCGTTCATTCAACCCGCCTCAGCGACTCGACGGTCCCCTCGCTCGCTGCCACCCGGCGCCGAAAACGACCAGCTACTAGTTGCAGGTTTTGATGTGATCGGCCATGACGGGGTTTCGGCATGTCGTCAGGATTGCAAACGGTTGAGACCAGGCTGAATTGAAAACCGGATCAAGGTGATAAAGGGTAATGGGGCAAGGCACGCGTGAGTTGGATCACGACGCGCTGCGCCGGAACTGATACCCGAAGGCTTCAGCCACTTCGTTACCTCCATGACTGCTCCGGTTGCTTGCGGCTGGAGCGGTTGCCGGGCGGGGCTTACACCCACTGGAAAGCGCCACCTTTTCACGGCGTACACCCGGAGCGGACCTTGCGACCCGCGACTCGTCAATGGCAGCTTTCTGGAGATGTTGTTGGAAAAGTCGCTGCCCGTGTTTCTCGCGCGGTTTCCGGGGGTCTTCTTACCCTCGACCGATCTTCGCGCGCGGTTTGTAGGCCGATCTGAGAGGTCGATTTTTTCGCTAGCGGATCGCACACGCCGTATAGCGGCTTTTTCAACAGCATCTGGGTTCAACGGACATCCCCGCCTCCCCGTCTGGTGCGCCGTTGAGCATGACATGAATCTGCGGGTGCACTGGCCCACCGCCTACGTTAGCGTGAGTCCGGCCTGGCGACCTCGATGGATCGCGCTGGGGAGTCCGGTTCCGGCGACAGGAGAACCGTTTCCACAGTCCCTCGGCCGACTGCCGCCAGACGCAGGTCACAGGCGGCCTCGGATCCTCTCCGCTCCATCTGGCATCGCCTTCAATCATGGCTCCTCGTCTGCTATTTATTCCGCTCCTTCGCGCTTGGTATGCCGTGCTGTCCGTTGCTCAGCCATTGCTCGCCTCGCCAGCATGCCCAACGTGTGGATCTCCTTTTCAACGTCGGGGGTCCACGGACGGCCATAGTTAAGCCGGATGTGACGGCGAAATTCGTGGCCGCATGAAAAGATTGCACCGGGCGCTATCGCGATTTCGTGCGCTTCCGCCATCTCGAACAACTGCAATGCCTCGACTCCTTCTGGAAGTTCCACCCATAGAAAGAATCCGCCCGGCGGCCGGACCACTAATGTCCCTTTGGGGAAGTACCTGACGACCGCGTCCGCCATCCGGCTCTGAAGGGACGCCAATTCGCGGCGCAGTTTGCGTAGAAGCCGGTCGTAGTCCGCATGCTCGAGGTAGTCGGCAATTGCGCATTGTGCGGGCACGGATGCCGGGGCCATCGTCAGCCAACGCGCGTGCTCAACTCTCGCCGCGTATCTTCCCGCCGCTACCCAACCGAGGCGCAGTCCAGGCGCAAGGCTCTTCGAAAACGAACCGCAGTGCAGCACGAGACCGTTAGAATCGAAGCGCTTTGCCGGATAGGCTGGCGCCAAGCCAAAATGCAGTTCGCGAAATACGTCGTCCTCAATGAGCGGCACGCCATGTTTTGCCAGCAACCTTACGAGCGCCTCCTTCCGTTCATCGGAGAGCGTCGCGCCGGTAGGCTGATGCAGCGTCGTCATAAACCAGCAAGCCCGCACCGGATACTGCCGCAACGCCTCCGCTAATACGCCGAGGTCGAGTCCATAATGTGGATCGACAGGGATTTCCACGGCCTTCAGATGCAGGCGCTGAACCGCATCTTGTACACCATGGAAAGCGGGCCGTTCTATTGCGATGGTGTCGCCAGGCCGCGTCAGTACCTGCAGACAGAGTACCAGTGCATCGAGCGCGCCACTCGTCACAACCACCTCGTCGATTGGAACGGTAACACCTGTGACAACGTAGCGCAGGGCGATCTGGCGACGCAGATCTGCTTCCGCCTTTCCCGCCGACAAGGTATTCCGGGAACTCGCCATCCTCTGGGTTGCCGCAGTTAACGAGCGCGAGATCCGGCCAAGCGGGAACAGTTGGGCACTTGGCTCCGAAGAGCCAAGGCCGGGATGCGCGCATCGACGTTGAGCCTTAATGAAGCGGACAATCAGGCTGTCGCCATCAGCCTTATCAATACTGCGCTTTGAAACAATCGCTTGAGATTTCATCGCCGCAGGCCGACTTGCGACGAAATAACCCGACCGAGGTCTTGCGACGATCAGGCCTCGTCGTTCGAGAGTGTAGTAAGCCTGGAAAACGGTTGAAGGGCTCACCCGGTACGAAGTGCTCGCCTGGCGCACCGACGGGAGCCGCACACCGGGTTCAAGCGTACCGTTCGCAATCAGGTTTTCGAACTCCGTCGCCAGTTGGAGATAGCGCTTCATTATTATGTCACGCTAATTAAATAGAGCTGTTCCAGCTTGCTCCGGTTGCAGGTGAACGCCTCATTTAGAAATTTCGAACCCGCCAGCCGAGCACGGTTGCGGCTCCCGCCGGCTTTGAGGACGGAGCGTTGGCGGCCTCCAGAAATACCTTCAGCCGGCTGGCGCCGAGTGCACGGCTATAGAAGAACCCTTGACCAAACTCGGCACGGCTCGCCCGCGCGACGTTGTGATGCGCCGAGTTTTCAATGCCTTCGACCACGACCACGGCGCCGATCTCATGGCCCATGCTCGTCAACGCATTGAGCTGTCTGGAGCGCTCATCGGGATCCATTCCCAGCACGTCCCTGTCAATCTTCACCATCTCAAAGGTCATGTCTGCCGGCAGTTCAAGTCCGACGTCAGTGGGACGCACGGCCGACAGGGCAAAACGTATTCCTTTATCACGCGCCTGCGCCATCATAGGGATGAGACGTTTTTTGAACTTCCTCGCGCTGCCTGCTCCGATCTTTAGTATTAGCGGTGGAAGACCGAGGGAGCCAATGTCGCCCAGGTCTGCAATGAAGGCGGAACTTACCAGGTAAGAAGCGGGAGCGGTAACGCCGAGGTAGAGCGATTTCGGAGCGCCGATTTCCCGCAGCTCCTGAGCGGCACGCGACAGGACGAATCGCGTCATCGGTCCGATCAAACTACTGTTATCAATGAACTCCATATAGTGAGCCGGGCCCAACGCGCCGTACTTCTGGTTGTCCCATCGCAACAACGCTTCGACGCCGACGCACCTGGCGCGCCTCACGCCAACGACGGGTTGGTACTCAACATGGAACTCGCCGCGACGCAGGCCTGCACGCGCAGCACGCAGCAGCGACTTGTCGTGGCGAAACCACCTTTTGAGGGCCCAACCGACAACAACGACCAGGACGGCCACCAGGAGCGGCCACAATGCAAAGTCCAATATGGTCGATACTGAAATATGCTGCGTAGCAGGGCTCGCCAAAGGCTGCACCGAGTCGAGTGTGTCGGTGCTGCTCGAAGGCGAGATCGCTCGCGTTTCACAACCCGTACCCGATGAGCAATCCGGGGGCGACATCGTTAGTCCTTCCGGCGACTGCTCCGACCGGTCGGCCCGCGAAGCGATACCGGCCACCGCGTTAGAGGCCAGAAAGCCGCCTCGCACTGCCGCAGCGTGGTCGCGGGTTTGCCACGGCAGGTCTCTAAGCAGCGCCATAACGTTCGGTGCCGATCTGGTGCTTGCAGCAGCGGTGCCGATGGCATCGGCACGCATGTCGTCCAGGGAATCGCAAGTGTTAGTCAGCAAGGGCATCGGGCCTGCGTCCGGTCCCGCAAGGGCTGCGGGAGCAACGGGCAACTGCGCAATGAACGCGCAGGCTGAGCCGAAGCGAACCGGGGGCGCTGGTGGACCAGCCAGCCAGTCCGTCAATTGTTTCCAGACGTCGTTTTCAAACGTAAGAATGCGACTGGAACCGGTGCTGGCCGGACCTGCAAGAGCGAGCGAGGTGCCTGCGCAGATGACCAGGACGGCTGCCAACCCTTGTCTTGAGGCACGACGGAGCGCGATGAAGGCGCTGCGCCTGATAGTTGATGCCGGGAACCCCAATGCCATTGATTTATCGCTAAGAGAATTAGGCTTGAAAACCGTTGTCGATCGGACCGCTACGCGTACGCGAAACATCGAAGCAAGTGGAACCGGTCTGCGCGCACTTTGCCAGCGTGTGTGCGTCCGCAATAGAAGCAGATTGCGAAAGAAAGGCCGTATCAGATCGAAAAGTAGCTATCTTTTAACTGTGGGTGTATGTGCTAGCGGGGCGGGTCCGATGTCCGCGGTGGTGTTTTCTGTGAGGAGCACAAGTTGAAACGGTACGAGCGGTTAGCCGACCAACTCAGCGAGCTCATCAAGCGCGGTGATCTGCCACCCGGCGCGCGTATTCCTTCGGTTCGCGCCGCGTGCAAGGCATGGGGCGTGAGCCCCGCGACGGTATTTCGCGCCTACTACCTGCTCGAAAATAGGGGCATGGTCAAGGCGCGCCCGCGTTCCGGCTATTTCGTGTCGTCGATTTCCAGAGAATCACCGAGTCAAAGCGCCGAAACCTCGCTGGGTACCGACCCGAAGACCGTCAATATCGCCGACCTCGTCTTCGAGGTCCTCAAGACGATCAGGCAGCCCGACACTGTCCCATTTGGTTCAGCGTTCCTGAGCCCTGCGCTGTTTCCAATGGCGCGCGTCGGAAAGTCGTGCGCGACTGTCAATCGCTCAACGCACCTGGCCAGCATGGTTGACGGACTGCCGCCGGGGTACGAAGGATTGCGCCAGCAGATTTCGTCGCGTTACCTGATTGCAGGGATGACGGTGCCAGTCGACGAGATCATCATTACGAGCGGTGCACTCGAAGCCCTGACGCTAAGCGCCCAGTTGCTCGCCGCTCCAGGCGATGTGATCGTGATCGAAAAGCCGACGTTCTATGCGGCGCTGCAAGCTATCGAGCGTCTGAGACTTAACGTAGTGGAGATTCCCGTTGACCCGGTGGAGGGGCATGATCTGGATGCGCTCGCGCGTGCGCTGCAGCAACATCCGGTTCGCGCCTGCTGGTTCATGACCTCGTTCCACAATCCGACCGGGGTGACACTGGACGATTCCAGGAAGCAGGCGCTGGTTGATCTGCTCGCCAGACACGACATACCGCTCATCGAGGATGACGTCTACAACGAGCTGCACTTTGGCCCGGACCCGGTGCGTCCGGCCAAATTCTTCGACCGGAAAGGTCTTGTCATCCATTGTGGATCGTTCGCGAAATGCCTTGCGCCCGGATATCGTATCGGCTGGGCGGCAGCCGGAAGGTTCGCGGGTGGGCTGGAACGTGCCAAATGGATGACCAGTCTATCGGCCAGCATGCCGGCGCAGCGCGCGATCGCCGACTATCTGGAGCATGGCGGCTATGAACGTTTCCTGCACAAACTGCGTCGCGAGTTGGCCCTTCAGCAGTCGCAGATGCTCGACGCGATCAGCCGGTATTTCCCGGCCAATACGATGGCGACAAGGTCTGACGGCGGCTATTTCACATGGGTGGCGCTACCGGATCACGTAGACTCGATACAGCTCTTCCAGGCTGCCCTCAATAGTGGCATCAGCGTCGCACCGGGAGCTATCTTCTCTGCGGATGGCGCCTTCCGACACCGTGTGCGTCTGAACTATGGATACCCGTGGTCGGCACGGCTCGATAAGGCGGTCGCGACACTAGGCGCCCTGTGCGCCGATGAATCGCGATGCGGCGCAAAGCTGGCCGGTCCGGTTCAGCACGCATGAGACGGGCGTTGATCTCAACCCGGCACGCCGATCCGTGAATCGTGAAGCTCATGCACGACTATACGCGCCTTGCCCGCGACCTTCGCACGATACATTGCGGCATCCGCCGCGCGTAACAAGGCTTCCCCGCTCAATGACGCTGCCTGGCCGCGCAGCAGCATGCCAATACTGGCCGATAACTGGATGACCTCCGCCCCAATCGTTACGGGCTGGCTCAGTGTCAGCAGGATTGCACGTGCAATTCTCTCCAGTGCAGCACGATCGATTGCAGGGCCGGT
Organism: Paraburkholderia sp. BL17N1; assembly: GCF_003634175.1. Classification (NCBI taxonomy): domain Bacteria; kingdom Pseudomonadati; phylum Pseudomonadota; class Betaproteobacteria; order Burkholderiales; family Burkholderiaceae; genus Paraburkholderia; species Paraburkholderia sp. BL17N1. The sequence goes on along the minus strand of NZ_RBIW01000002.1, from coordinate 909,563 downwards.
CAGCAGCACCGTGAACTCATCCCCGGCATGCCGCGCGACCAGATCCCCGCCACGCACGCAACGGCTGATCCGGCGCGCGGTTTCAACCAGTACTTCGTCGCCGCACTGATGCCCGTATGTATCGTTCACGGCCTTGAAGCCGTCCAGATCGATAAACATGATGGCAGCCACACCGTCGCCACCTGCTGCGCACGCCTCATCCAGCCTCTCGAGGAACGAGCGTCTGTTAGGCAGGCCGGTCAGCGCGTCGTGGAACGCCTGATGCCGCAGGCGATCGAGCAACGCCGTTCGTTCGGTCACATCCTGCACCAGCAGGTAGTACCCGTCGGCAGACTGATCGTGCACGCGACGCGGCACCAGCACACCACGCAGGACACGTCGACTCCCGTTAAGCGTCGCTCCAACCTCGTACTCGACCCTTTCGCCGTTGAGCACGCGCTGGACGTACGGCTCGATGGCCCTGCGACTGCCTGAGCGATAGTCGAGGTTTCCCGGCGATGGCCTTGATCCGGCCATCGCGGCGACAACGGGGGTTGATCAGGGCCGGCGCGCGTGGACGCGCCGGCAATGCCTATGGCTCCCCATGCCGCTTAATAGACGAACGGCATCGATAGGCGATCGGTTTGTATAACCGCTAGCCGAAGCGTGCCGTGAAGCAACTTGTCGCATGGATCACTGGCGTGCGATGTCCCGTCCGCCGCCGACCGACTGGGCACCTTATCAGCACACGGTTACTATGGCCGATCCGCGGTACAAGGCGTTTTATGGCGGCTTGTTGCCTGTCATGCAATGTACAAGTCGGGACGTCATCGGACAGGCACCGTCAGATCCTGCGAAGGCTGCTCAACCATGCAAGTGGCGAAAGACGGCACCCCACCCCGAACGGCCATTTAAACGGACCGTAAGCGGTCATCCATCGAGCAATGAACCGGTCAAGGATATTCGAGAAACTGGTCACTGGAGAATCAACCCCGCACAAAGATTACGCACCTATCGGCGTGCCAGCGTCCCGCGATAGCCAGCAAACGCAGCAAGAGGCAATTCGGTCGCTGGGTTGAACGGCTGCCATGCAACGTCGGGGGCATTTTCGAGCACTGAACCAACGTGTGGTGCACCCAGCGCGATGCTCAAAGACGGAAATGTCCAGTTCCAACTGGCTGGGTGCTGGTCCAGCCGATGCACGCTGGCCGGTACCAGTCCGTCGTCGCGTCTGGCTGCCCAGTCCGTGACCTGGCCTGCATAATCGCGCCACACGTCGGTGCCGGCCAGATCGACGGCTAATGGTGCAATGGACACCACAGCGAACCACAGTGCTGCGCCGAACGTGACTTTGCGCGCTTCGCCCCCCCATACACTGAGGGCAATGAGCGGTGGCAACCATAGCAGCGTCAGCACGCGCGAGTCGAAGCTGATGTGGGCATTAAAGAGATCGAACCGTTCGCGCCAGCATAGATAACTGATCGCGACCAGCACCGTACCCAGCGCTGCACGTGCTTTGGGTTTTCGCAGCCCGATAACAAAGCACAACGCTGCGAGCATGCTCGCGCCGAGTACCGGGTTCTGCCCCGTGTGCTGGATCCCATGCAGGAAGGCACCCCGGTTGGCCAGATCACGTGGATAAATGATCCAGTACGCAGCGATTGCAGCACCAAGCGCCCATAGCGCAATACACAGGCCTAGCAGACTGAGTGTCACGTAACGTTGCTGCCGAACAAGAGCAGTCAGGTGCGCGCGTGAACGGGTTAGCAGGATCAATCCGAAGAGCGCAAGTGTGACCGCTTGGGTTTCGTACATGCGCGTGAGCAGCACAGATAGTGCGACTGGCAGCAGCCACGCGGTCGCTGAAAACCGGCCCGGCTGCAACAAGTACGCGAGCATGGGCCACGCGAGCGGTAACAGAAACTGACTTTCGCCGATCAACAGAAAGTCGTTCGGAAGTGTAATTGACAGCATGCCGAACAGAAAGGCAGGTAGCAGCGCGACGGGCGCACCTTTTTTTACCTGCATGCGCACAATCAGATAGGCGAATATGAACGGCAACAGATAGCCGAGGCCGAAAATGAAGCGCAGCAGTGTGGCATTCTCCAGGCCGCAGTGAAGCGCAAGCACTATCGGCCATTGGCCTAGGTCGTACGAAAACTGTCGCGACCACGCGATATGGCTCACATCGCGTGAGCGCAGGATTTCAATGAAGAACGATGCGCCATCGGCAGAGAACGGTTTGTTCGACAGGACTGACCATACCAGCGTTATGAGGATCGCCGCGGCGAGACAGTCGATCGGCAGCAGCGGCGAATAACGGGACTTTGGGTGCAGGTTGGGTGAGGCTAAGGTCACGCGGATAGTTTTTATAGGAGTGAGTCGGGTATGGGGGGCTTTGTCGACATCTGTGAACATCGACATTGACATGAAAAAGTCCCACCCATTTCGGACCTATCCGTAATTTCGTGGGCGGGGCATATCATGAGGGATCAAGGTCATGGATATGCCGATGAAAAAGAAACGCACCGTCGCGTCTCAGGCAGCGGCCCGCGGGCCGCTGCCTGAACTGCCTGAAGCGCTGCTGGATGAACTGGTGAAGGGTCCGATGACGCCCGCCGAGGTTCAGGACCTGATGCTGGCGTTCAACAAGGCGCTCATCGAGCGCGCGATGGGCGCCGAAATGAACATGCATCTGGGCTACCGGCCCGGCCAGCCCAAGCCTGCGGAGCAGACCAATGAACGCAACGGCGCCAGCGGCAAGACAGTCATCACCGAGCGTGGCCCGGTGCGGGTCGATCTGCCGCGCGACCGTGAAGGCAGCTTCGAGCCGATCCTGATTCCCAAACACGAGCGCCGTTTCACGGGCTTCGACGAACGCATCATTGCCATGTACGCACGCGGCATGAGCGTGCGCGAGATCCAGGCGTTTCTGGCCGAAAGCTATGGCACCGAGGTCTCGCCCGACTTCATCAGTTCGGTCACCGATGAGGTGATGGCCGAAACGCTTGCCTGGCAAAGCCGTCCACTTGAGCCGATGTACCCGGTGGTGTTCTTCGACGCGCTGCGCGTGAAGATCCGTGGTGACGGTATGGTGAGCAATAAGGCGGTGTATCTGGCGCTGGGCATTCAGGCCGACGGCCAGCGCGACGTGCTCGGCCTGTGGATCGAGCAGACCGAAGGTGCGAAGTTCTGGCTGAAGGTGTTCAATGAACTGAAGACCCGGGGCTGCCAGGACATCCTGATCGCGGTGGTCGACGGCCTGAAGGGGCTGGCCGAGGCGATCGGCACGGCGTACCCGCGCACGGCCGTGCAGACCTGCATCGTGCACCTGATCCGCAACAGCCTGGAATACGCCAGTTACAAGGACCGCAAAGGCGTCGCCGCAGCGCTGCGTCCGGTCTATGCCGCCGCGAACGAACAGGCCGCGCAGCAGGCCCTGGAGGCCTTTGCCGAAGGGCCATGGGGCGCGAAGTATCCGACCATCGTGCAGTCGTGGCGACGGGCGTGGGAGAACGTCACACCGTTCTTCGTGTTTCCGCCCGACATACGCCGTGTCGTCTACACCACGAATGCCATTGAGAGCCTGAACATGCAACTACGCAAGATCATCAAGACCCGCGGCCACTTCCCCAACGACGAGGCCGCCATCAAGCTATTGTGGCTGGCATTGCGCAACGTGCTGGCGAAGTCTGTACGGGCGGCATTCGACTGGTCCTCCGCCATGAACCAGTTCGCTATTCTGTTTGGAGAGCGTTTTACCAACGCACGCGGGTAACTCCGCTAACCGCCTCGCACACAAAAATGCGGACAGGCTCCCCATTTCTGGTAAAACGACGGATCCGCTACAGCTCAGCGTAATCGGGCCAAGGATGGATCATACAAGGCGCTCCCTCAGATCGCCAACGTGCTCGGCAGAGTGTCCATTTGCTTGCCGATGAACTCGTACACTTCGGATTGTCGACAATCCGGGCGGAGATGTCGAAGGCCCGTTTCTGGTCGTCGTGCCGCCTCATGCAATGGGCAGAATGGCATCCAGCTCGCCAGGGTGACGCTCCATGTATTTCGGGAGCAGCCACGAGCATACCGACACCGCACGATCAGGCGCTGGCGTTTCGACTTTGCGTCGTTGACAAAGAAGGCGTCGTGACCATATCCGTCGCGGTGCGCAAAGGGATCGGACATTCTTTGTTTCAGGTGAATTCCGTTTCCGCGTCCGCCTGTGCATCGCGCAAATAGGCCAGGTTGCTGCGCAGCAGCCACGGGGTTCTGACGCCATGAGGCGGCTCTTCACGCACCCTCGAATCCGCATGGTTCACTGCGCCGTCGCCAACGTGTCGCTTTTGGTGTGTTGAGCGTGTTTTCTGGTCTTGTGCAATCGTGCCGGATGTTCCGGCGGGAGCCCCAAATTGGACGCGATCTGCAGCCCAACAACCTGACGCCTGATTTGCGAGAGCTTCTTGCGCGCGTCCTGATCTTCGGCCTTCAGGTTCTTGACCTGCTCTGCGGCCTGCGCTTGCTGTGTGGCGATTTCGTCTCGCTGCGTCTGAGCGATCTGGGCGTCCGCCTGTAGCTGTTGTGCCTTGATTTGCGCCTGCTGGATCAACCGCTGGGTCGCTACTTCCTGCGCTGCCAGCTCAGCGCTCCTCTCTTGCGCGGCGGCCAGGCGTTCGGCCTGCGCCACAAAGTCGGCGTATATTGCATCAGCCCGTTTCTTGTTCTGCGTTGTGATTACCCGCCAGTAAGTATTTTGCTGCGAAATCGCGACATAGTAGGCTAGATCGCGACCGAAAAATGACAGCGTCGCGCTGTAGTTGCCAGCCACCGTCGAGCGAAGCGGCGTCACTCGTCCCTGTTGGACAAGTTGGGTGAGTGTCGAAATGTCACCGCCCGTTTGCTCGCTAGCCGATGCGGCCGTCGCGGACAGATTTGCGGGAGCTGAGCCGACTGACTGCCCTAACGGCACCTGTACAGTCGCATCGGAAGCGCCCGAAACAGCTGCGGCCTCGTTAGCATGGGCGCCGGACAGCATCTGGACTGCGGTTAACGCCAATGTCAATGCGGTGAAGCGGAGCGATTTGGTTCGTGTGTGTCGCATGGCCGTGTATTGATTCAGAGAAATACGCTAAAGAAAATTCGAGGCGATGTGTGTTGGTGCGTCCGCTACGCAAAGAAGTGAGAATCGAGCGTATCGATCGCGAGCCCGGTGCCGCGAATAACGCACGTCATCGGTTGTTCAGCGACCGCCACGGGCAGTCCCGTTTCCTCGCGCAGGCGTTGATCGAGGCCTCTCAGCATGGCGCTCCCGCCGGTCAGCATGAACCCGCGATCGGCGATGTCGGCTGCAAGCTCCGGCGGGGTGCTCTCCAGAACGCGTCTTAGCAGTGACACGATTTGATCGAGCGGCTCGATGAACGCTTCATATACCTCTTGGCTCGATAGTGTCATGGAGCGCGGGACGCCTTCGGCCAGGCTGCGGCCGATCACGCCCGTAAAAAGATCGTCCTTGGGTGGAAGTGCGCTGCCGATCTCCAGCTTGACTCGTTGCGCGGTGTGCTCGCCGATCAGCAAACCGTGCGTGCGGCGAACGTAGTTGACGATGGCCTGGTCAAGCGTGTCACCTCCCACGCGGGCGGATGCCCCGCGCACGACGCTGCCGAGCGCAATGACGCCGATCTCAGTCGTGCCGGCGCCAACGTCGACGACCATGCAACCCGTCGCTTCGGAGATGGCGAGTCCGGCGCCGAGGGCTGCGGCCAGCGGCCTCGCGAACAACGCAACGTGGGACGCACCGGCACCGTGCACCGCTTCCTTAAAGGCGCGGCGCTCCACCTGGGTCGCGCCGCCCGGGACGGTGACGGTGATTCGTGCCGCGTTCGTCAGCCGTCGGCCTTTGCGGGCGTGACGCACGAATTGCCGGATCATCTGCTCGCTTGCCGGGAAGTTCGAGATGACGCCGCCCCGGATTGGCGTGATGGCTTCGATGTTCTGCGGCAGCCTGCCGAGCATTCTCCTGGCTTCGTCACCCACGGACACTGTCGGACGCCCGCCCGCTCTTAACGAGTCGCGTCCATGAGTACACAGCACAGATGCTTGACTCAGGACCAGGCCGGCCCCGGAGATATGAATTCGCGTGTTTGCCGTTCCTACGTCGAGGGCAAGTTCCGCTGGGCGGAAGCGCAACAAGCGCCCTATCGACATGAAAAGTGCGTAGCTGTAAGCCGATCATCCATTCTTGACTTCGCCGATGAGTTGTTATGTGGTTATGTGTGCGTACGCAACCATTTTCCAACGAAACGAAAATCTTGCGTCAACGTCGTAGTTATCGGCCAAGTTTCACAATTCTTTAATTTGCACGAAGGCTCAACGCATCGAAAACCTCTCAAACTGGATGTGTTTTTTGAAGATTGTCGACGCTTCACGAGACACACTAGAGTGACCGATTATGGCCGAACTGAGACCGACGACTGACAGCGGCTGTCGAATCAAGTCCAGACTTCTACACATGCAAGCACAGTTGCCGTTGCCCGAGTCGGCGTCGTGACATGGCGGCATAACCTGATCAAGCTACGACTGAGAATTGCGCTGGCTGTCTTCGATCCTCGCCTCGCGTCTCCAATCGAGTTCCGACCAGGCCCAGATTGCGCACCCGACGAGTGACCAGAACAGCGGCGCTCCCTGGATCGGGGAAATCGGCCAACCAAGAAGTTCCGCGCCTTTCAGTAAAAGCTCCGGTAGAGAAATAACGCCGAGTATTCTGATCAGCGTCCGTAGCGTCGTTTTCTTCACTGACTACTCCCTGGATACGGTCGATTTGCTTTGGAGTCGATCATGCACTCGCGTGCCAAGGTGCGGCCGGTCTTGATGGACACCTTCGTTGCCAGTCTCAGCGAGCCGTTTTACGTCCGAAGCGAACACCGCTGCGCTCAGGTCGCGCATCATCTGGCGTGCCTGCTCCGGCGCCAGCCGGAAGCCGTGTTCGCCAGCGGCGATAGAACCGTCCGATACCCCTTCTGCGGACAGGCGCATTGCGATATGCGCGCTCGTCGAGTCAATCTGCCAGTCGTGGACCGGTACGTGCGAAGAAGCGTGGGCGTCTTCCGCCACCGGCGTGAGGTTCGTTGCGTCTGACATGTTTGTCCGGGAGCGATGACGGCGGCTATTCGGCGCCCTCGGCACGCCGGGCCAGATCGGCAGTGCGCTGCAGCTCGAGTTCCAGCAGTGCCAGATTCAGTCCGGAAATCAGCTCGTGGGCCTGGTCTGGCGTCAGCTGAACTTCGTGCTGTCTGAGGTCGCTTATGAGAGAACCTGAAAGCGCCCGGCCGGAAAGATGAACGGAGGCCTGTTCGCTCGTTGATTCGGCGTGAACCTTCCAGCGCCCTACGGGGATAAGTAATGGCGGCATCATGCGTTCTCCCGCATGCCGTGGACTGGTGCCTGTAGCGTCTGATTCATATTCGTCCGAGCGCCTCCTCAATGCGGTCGAAGATGGCACGCTGCTGCGGATCGTCCAGGGATAGACTCCCCTGAATGGTTTTCAGGGTGCCGATGAGGATCCAGTTCGTCTTCCATAGCGCTAGCATGTGTGCCTCGTAGTCAAGCGACTGGCTCCGATTGATGCTGTGCATATCGTGCATGAGGTGGAATGGTTAGAGGCGCTAGTGGTTGTTGGGGAGAACTTTGCTTGGGTTATCCAGGTTGGCCTGTCACTCCTCGTGCCGCAGCGCTTCGAAGGTCCGTCAGCCTGGCCCGCCTTTTTCGGACTTGGCCTTCGCCTTGGGCTTGCGTGGCGAACGTGGCTTTTTCTCGGGGGCTCGCACCTCGGATGCACCACCCTTGACGGCAGTCACCAGCGCGTTGCTGTAGGCATTGCGGGCCGTCTGCGCAATGGCCAGTTGCTGCTGCAGGCGGGCGATTTCGGCATCGACGACCTGGATGTTCTGGACCTGCGCGTGGGCTTCTGCGGACAGCTTGGCGGTGGTGTAGTTCGTGCCGTTGAGGGTGATGTATTCGGGTAGGGACATGGAATTACTCGGAAAAGGACCTTCTCATTAAAGCGAAAAACCCCGCCTCCTTGTGAGAGACGGGGTTCGCTCTGTTTTCACGGAGGCCGCTCACTTGCGTGGGCGGCGCACATACCGGAAGACAGTTAGGCGACGAGAACGGTGCCGGTTGCAGCTGCCGTGCCAACCGCAGTCGCGTGCACGCCGACCAGTTCTACGATATGAGCGGAGTTAGCAGCGGTAGCGCCGAATTCAGCCACATACGTGTTGTTGTTCGCGGCGTCATACCACGCGACCGTATGACCTGCAACGCCGCTAGACAGTGCTTCTGCAGCTGTGATAAAGGCAGCAGCATTTGCATACGAAGCGGAAGCGACCATGCCCTTGACAGCGCCCAACTCGGTGCCGGCCGTCAGAGCTGTACCCGCCTTGATGACGTCCTGGTTGAGGACGAAGTTGTTGACCACGTCGGTTTGTGCATACTGCGCGGACAGGACCAGCGTATTGACCTTCGTGTGACCAGCCAGGAGCGTGATGGTATCTGCCTTCGTCGTGCTGGTTTCGGTGATGGTCGTCGTGCCGGAACCCGTGAGGATTACGTCACCCTTCCCGGAGTCAGCCGTCAGCGTGAACGCGCCCGTGAAGGCCGAGGCGTCAATCTTGTCGCCCGTTGCCGTCGCAGCAGCCACTTTCATGAACAGGTCGTCGCCACCCGTCACCACAAACTTGGTGTTGTCGCTGTTAGCAAAGGTCACCGGAGTAAGGGATGCACCGTTAGCAGACGTGCCGTTCGACGACAGGTTGACGGTCGAGAAACCGGTCACAGTCTGCGTACCGATGTTAGCGAAACCTGCCAATGTAGTCGTACCGATATTCAGGTTCAACGTTTGTGCGCCAACTGCCGCACCGAACGAATCAGCGCCGACGGCAGCGGTGATGTCAACGGTGGCGCCATCGGCCAGGTTGCTGATGGTCACGCCGCCGGTATCCGAGACTGCGTAGTGGTTAGCGAAGGTTGCCGTGATTTTCGAAGCATCAACAGCAGCTGCGCCAGAGCCGCCCAGACCCAAGACTTCAAAGCCAGTCGCTGCGTTCAGCGCGGTGTAGTCGGCCGTTGCCAGTGTGCCAGCATCGCTGATGACCAGCGTATCGGTGCCAGCACCGCCGTTGAGCTGCGAACCAGACGTCAGGGCATCCAGGCTTGCCGTCGTGATGCTCAACGAATCATTGCCCGAGCCACCCGTGAAGGCAAACGACGAAGCTACCGTAGCAGTGTCAATAATCGAAACACCAGCGGTATCCGTCGAAGCGTTGATGGTCTTCAAACCAGCAAGGCCTTCCGTCAACGTCAGCTTCTGGTCACCCGAGATGTTAAGGGTCGTCAGAGCACCGCCAGTGTTGGTCAGCGTGATGGCGTCAGCGGCGCCCGTTGCCGTCAGGTTCAACGTTGCGACCTTCGAACCGTTCAGGTCCAGCGTGTTTGCCGTGGCATTCGCGACCTTGCTCAGCGTCACCGATTCCGCCGTGTCCGTCGTCGACGCGATGGTGTAGGTGCGGCCGTTCGTCGTGTCGTTCGACAGCGTCACGCTCTGATTAGCGACAGTAGCGGTGATTGATGCTGCTGCGGCGTCCAAGGTCAAGGACGTCACGCCAACGACCTTCGACACATCCACGCTCGCGCCAGCGTTGTTAATCCAGACGCTTTCGACGCTATTCAGTGTCGGCAGCACTTGGCCTGCAGCCGCGCCATCGCTGTAAATCTTCAGCGTGTCGTTGCCAGAGCCACCATTGATGCTGTCGGCGACGCCCGAAACGTATTTGCCAGCACCTGCAGTGTTGTCAGCGACGAACACATCGTTGCCGCTCGTGCCCGTCAGCGTATCCACACCCGTAGTGAGCGTGAACGTCTGTGCTACCGCACCCGTACCGATGTTTGCGACCGTCGTCGACAGAGCTGCGGTTGCCGTAGCTTGCGAAGTCGAGTCGACAACCGATGCGACCGCTGCGCGAGCGTTGTTCGCTGCTGCGTTGCCCGAGTAAGCGACTTGACCAGCAGCCGACTGGGTCAGCGCTGCGGTGAACGAGTCAGCGTAGCCCAGCTTTGCAGTCAGTTCTGCTGCGTCCGTACCAGTTGCGCCGTTGTAGATGTTCAGAGCGACCGAAGCGAGCGTGAATTGTCCGTTGACGATGCCGCTCACGTAGTAGTTCAGACCGGTCACGTCAGCAGGACGACCAAACAGCGTTTGATAGATCGCGTTGACTTGCGCAGCCGTGCTCGAACCGCCATAGAGAGCGGTCGACTCAGCCGAGTTACCGAATGCGTTGATGATCGAATTCAGGTTGCCGTTCGCAGCGGTCAGCTGGTTAACCCAGTATTGCTGACCTGCCGGGTCAGCGGGGCGGCCGTAATAGGCCAGATATGCTTGTTGTACTTGTTCGGCGTAGGACAATGCGGCCATTTGAACATTCCCAATAAAGGTTTATCTGAATCACACGTGTGACGCGTCGGCAATTCCATGCTGTGGCAGGAGCCGACTTGCCTATTACTGGCAATAAGTCCCTAGCCCACGACACCGACAACGCATTGCGGATTTTCCATGTCCGGCGCAGGCAATGTGTGATGTGGCTCACAAATTCGCAAATAGCTAATGAAAGTTTCGGACGCAGCGCATGAAAGAGATAAGCGAACGAGTCAGACGAGGAAATGCAGACTTCCAGAGGGGTCGCACGCCTGAAGAGATAGAGTTGGCAGGGCATTACCCCGGATCGGCGGGCGCCTTCACAGTGCTTCGGTCGCCGATGAAGAGAAACAATCCGTCGCCTCGCTCCAGATACCAGCAGCCTAGGGAAATGAGGAGGCTAAGAGACAGAAAAGCGCGTTGGTGCCGGCACTCCGCTTCAGATGTGCACGTCGGGAGCATCCGGCGCAGTATTCTTTATGGTAAAGCGGTTCTACGCCGACGGACAGCGCACCGATTTCATGGAGCCGGAAATGAAAAAGCAGCCCACGTGTTGTACGTGGGCGCAAAACCTCCGTCCTGCCGAGAGTGCGGACGGGCGACCATCACTACGGTCAGCCGCCATTGAGGTAATCCGAGACCTTCCGGTTGACCGACCGGGGTGAACGCGGGCTAAAGCTAAAAAGCCCACGTTCAGTGTCCATGGTAATTCAATGACCCGTTATTTCTTGTGACGGATATCACAGATCGAAAAATTTGCTGTCGACGTAATCGAAAAGGCTCTCACCAGCGGCGAATTTAGCCGCTATGCAAAGCGTGAAAAACGCGCCACTTACATGCGTCCAGAAGACGTTCCGGGAACGCGATGTGGTCGTCGCAAAGGGATTTACGGGGAAAGCTGGAAGCCAATGAATGCTGCGTAACGCAAAGAGCGGCCGCTTAATACATTCACCTGCGCGACTAGTTACCGACGAGGCCATAGGCGCCGAGGAGAAAGTGGCTAGGCAGTCCGGATGAGTCTTGCTCCCGAGCGTCTGGCTCAGACGTCGGATCTGCCAGAACCTGTGATCCGGCTTCAGATGCCTGCTCCTCTAGCACCCAACTGGCGTTGGAGTGTTCCAGTGTACCGTTGAGTTCCCGGATGAGATCCACTATCCGCTCGCATTGCAACAGGTAATGTCGCGTGCTTGATGAGCGGACGCGGTCACCTGACTGGCCAGCCACGGAGAACGACAGATGCACATGGCCCGGCACTGAGGCCGGCTCAATGGTCCAGCCGACAATGCAGCATTGCGGACCGCATCGCTTGCGTGACGCTCTTTCCTTGGTGTTCGAATGAGATGCCATAGGTCTATTTCAAGGAGTGTGCGCAGCAGCAAGCTGACCAACCGCTTAGCTGATGCGCAAAAGGTCCCCTAATTTAGAGCAGGTGTCGACGGAAGATTGTGCGGACGGGCACAATTTGAAGTTAAATGGCAACGGTTGTCCGCTCATTAATGCGGCAATGCAAGGTTCGTTGCGGAGGAGGGCGCTTGCATCGGACTGGGGTCGGTAGAAGACCCCGTCTGAGCAGATGAAACGATGGGCGGCCGGGGAGACCACATCGCCGCAGATTCAGTACACCTGCCGCTGCTGAGTGCGCCGACTCAGCAGCGACTGTCATGCGGTGCCGTCGAGGCATGCCGCACCGGCGAGGCGGTGCCAGAATCCCGCCCAACCGCGGAAAACCGAGCGGGCAGGGTGTCGATGTTCAGTGTACGAGCGGCATCGACCTTGTAACGTTCGCCATCTGGGCAGATGGAACGAACCACTGCGCGATTTCATACAGATCCTGTGGCGTCAGCGTCCCTGCCGCACGTTTGAGTTGCAGCTCGGCCAGCAGGTACTGATAGCGCGCGCGCGCCAGATCCCGCTTGGCCTGATATAGCTGCTGTGTCGCTGTCAGTACGTCCAGATTCGTGCGCATGCCGGCCTGCACGCTTTTTTTCGTCGCCGTAATCTGCACGGTGGCGGACTCCACTGCACTCTCGAGCGCACTGATGCGTGTCAGGCTGCTGACGCACACGTTGTACTGTTTGCGTAAGTCGAGTAACACCTTGTCGGTTTTGTCCTGCAACTCGAGCTCCGCCCGCTCATAGTTAGCCTGAGCCTGTTGCGACGAGGCCTGCACAAGGCCGCCTGAATACAGCGGTATCGTCACCTCCACGCCGATCGCCTTGGTCAGATAGCGCTGGCCGATGGTCTCCACCGTATTAGACTGGTTCTTGCCGATACTGGCGACCAGATCGACGCGCGGATAAAAGCCCGCCTTCACAATTTTCACCTGCTGCTGCGCGGCCTCCAGAGAGTGCCGTCCGGCGATCAGCTGGGCGTTGTCCTCAAGAGCAATATCCCGCCATTCGTCGAAGCCAACGGGCGAGGGCAGCGTCGGCCGATAGTTATCATTCAGCCGGTCAAGACCGGCGACGTCGAGCGAAGCCGGCAGGCCCGTCATTGCCTCGAGTGTATGCGCTGCATTGTCGACAGCGTCGCGCGCGTCGACTACGTCTGCCTGTGCGAGTTCCGACTTCGACTTGGTCTCCAGGATGTCCGTGCGCGTGCCTTCGCCGTTCCGGAACATCGCCTGGTTGCCGGCGAACTGTTCGTCAAACGCCTTTTTCTGGGCCGTTGCGAGTGATAGCTGCTCCTGAGCAAAGACGGTATCCGTATAGGCGCCCAGCACGCGCACGAGCAGTTCCTGCTTGCGGTCGTCGAAGGTCGCATCGCCAGCGAGAGCTGTTGCTTTGCCGTAACGGTAACGCGCTATGCCTTCAAAGTTGATCAGGGATTGGCGCAGTGAAAGACCCTCGGAATACGCTCCATAGACCTGGTGAACTGAAACGTCGCCCTGTGGCTGTCCAAAATACGTCGTACCGGTCACATCGCGGTACTTGGCGTAGTTCGCCGACACGTTCGGCAGCAGGTATGAGCGGCCAATTGCCACGTTGGCATCATCGGCCTCTTTCTGTTTTGCCGCTGCTGCGAACACCGGATCGTGACCTAGCGCAGCGTCATAGACCTCTGCCAGACTGAGTGCGTGCGCCGCGCACGGTGCGATCAGCGCTGCACTAAACGATATTGCAAGCGCGATAGCATGCAGTTGGGGCGCCGTACGGATAAGCCGGCGTGAACAGGTGGAGATCGACCTGCGTCCCCTCAAGGTTATAAGCACACGTTGCACGTCAGTCCTCCGTCAACGCGGTGTGCGAGCGATCGATGAGCGGCTTGAGCAGGTAGCTGAGCATGGAGCGCTGGCCGGCATTGACGAACATCTCAACCGGCATCCCGGGCCTCACGTTCAGATTCCGCAGCAGTTTCATGCCCTGCGGCGTCACCTTGGCGCGAACCCGGTAGTACGGTGCGCCCGTATGGTCATCCACCAGACGGTCTGCCGATACAAAGGTGAGGACGCCCGGTATCTTCGGCGTACTGTTCTGGTTGAAGGCGGTAAACATCATGTCGACCGGCAGACCCTTGTGAACCTTGTCGATCAGGTTGACCTGCAACTGGCCTTCCACTTCGAGCGGCTCGCCGCTGGGCACCACCTCCATCAGCTTCGCGCCTGCTGCGACCGTGCCGCCGTCGGTGAACACGTTTACGCCCACAACCGTTCCGTCGACCGGAGAGCGGACCTCTGTGTTGGCGAGTTGGAACTCGCTTTCAGCGAGACGGCTTTTCAGGGCCCCGGTGTCGCGCTGCACCTCGCTAAGTTGGGTGCGGACATCTTTCATGTAGTCTTCCTGCATCTGCGCGATGTGCAGGCGTGCTTCGGCCATCTGGCTTGCCAGCTGTCCAGTGGTGCCAGTCTGTCTGGAGATGTCGCTATTGAGGGCGGCCTCCTGACGTTCAAGGTCCTGAAGCTTGCTGCGCGGCACATACCCCTCGCTCGTGAGCTGCCGCACGCCGGCCAGCTGGTCCTGCAGCGTCTTGCGTTCTGCCAGTTGCTGTACCTGGGAGTCGCTCTGGCCTGCCAGCTGGGCGCGATAGCCCGCAATGTTTTCCGCCAGCGCGCCGACCGACGCTTTCAGTGCCAGCCGGCGTGTGATCAGCAGTTGCTGTTGCAGCCTGACGTCATCTTCGGCCTCTTCGTCATGCGCTGCGACACGATCCATCAGCTCGGGCGGAAACGCTATTTCTTTCGCGTTAGTCGCTTCCGCGACGAGGCGTGCCTTCATTGCGAGCTCTGTCAGGTATTGCGAACGGACGGTGGCGGCCTGGGACCTCGTCTGAACGTCGTTCATCCTGACGAGCACCTGGCCTGCCTTCACTTCATCACCGTCCTGCACGAGAATCTCGCGGATGATGCCACCCGTCGGATGTTGGATTGTCTTGCGATTGCCGGTCACGACCACCGTACCCTGAACTGCAGTTCCCTTGCTGAGGGGAGCGAAGGACGCCCATAGCAGCGAACCTACGATGCCCACCAGCACGACCGTCCAGCCGAGTTTCACGTATCGCGATTCGTCGACATCAACCACGGGCGGCAATGCAGTGCCGAGCACCTCGACGGCGGGCACCGCCGCCTTCCTGCTTTGAAAATTGAACATGGAAACCCTGCAGATCAGACGGTCGCCTCCGCCGTGTCAGCGGCGGACGGTTGGGGATGTTCGGGCTGGGTCGGGCCCGCGGCGGCAGGTTGTGCAGTTGCCGTCTGGGCCGGAGCGTTCTGCAACGCGGCCAGCACGTGTGCAGTCGGGCCGTACATCCTGAGCTGACCCTCCACCAGGAGCAGCAGCTTGGTGGTCGCCGCAATGATGCTCGTGCGATGGGTGATCAGGACAACGGTCTTGCCCGCGGCCTGCAGGCGCTCGATCGCCTGCTTCAGTGCTGCCTCGCCCGTCTCGTCGAGATTCGAGTTCGGCTCATCGAGTACGATAAAAGACGGGTCGCCGTATAACGCGCGGGCCAGTCCGATACGCTGTTTCTGGCCGCCGGACAGGCCGGCTCCCCTGTCACCCACTAGCGTGTCATAGCCCTGCGGCAAACGCAGGATCATCTCGTGAACGCCCGCGAGCTTTGCCGCTTCGATGACCTTGTCAGATTCAATCTGGCCAAAGCGCGCAATGTTTTCGGCGATTGAGCCGCCAAACAGTTCGATGTCCTGTGGCAGGTAACCGATATGCGGGCCCAACTGATCCTTGTCCCACTGGTAGATGTCGGCTCCGTCAAGTCGCACCGTTCCGACAGCGGCGGGCCATACGCCCACCATGAGCCGAGCGAGTGTGGACTTGCCGGAGGCGCTCGGCCCGATAACGCCCACGATGTCGCCCGCGTCGATGTTGAACGACAGGCCGTGCACCACAGGCAGACGCGAGCCCGGTGCCGCGGCACTCACCGCCTCGAGCGTCAGGCGACCTGTCGGGGGCGGCAGACTCATGCCGATACGGCGCACCGGGTTGGTCTCGAGCAGATCGACGAGGCGGTCATATGCACTTCTCGCGCCACTCCACTGACGCCAGACCGAGATCACCATTTCCAGCGGGCCCAGAACCTTGCCCATCAGGATCGAGCCGGCGATCATCATGCCCGGGGACACCTTGCCTTCAATCGCGAGCAGGGCGCCCAGTCCCAGGATCAGCGACTGCAGCGACAGGCGGAAAAATTTGGTGACATTGCCGACCATCGCGGCTTTCTCGCTGGCTTCCGCCTGCCGGGCCAGAAAGCCGGCGTTCAGTATCGACCAGCGCGACATCAGGTTGGGCAGCATGCCCATGGCTTCGATGACTTCGGCGTTTCGCAGGTTCGCGGTCGCAAGCGAACTCGAGCGGATCGACAGCGCGGTTGCTTCGGCCAGTGGACGACGCGAGACCCGTTCGTTGGCAATAGCGAGCGCGATGAGAACGACGGATCCCGCCAGCGAAAACACGCCGAGCCAGACGTTGAACAGGAAAATGACTGCCAGGTAGATGGGAAACCACGGCGCGTCAAAGAACGCGAACAGTGCGTTGCCCGTCACGAACTGGCGGATCGTGGTCAAATCGTTGAGCGACTGACCTGCATTGACGCCCTGCTGCTTGAGGTTCGTCTCAAACGCCGCCGTGTACACGCGACTGTTCAGATGCATGTCGAGCTTGCCGCCCACCCGTATCACGATGAAGCTGCGTACGTACTCAAGCACGCTCGAGAACGCATACATGCCCAGCATCATCAGCGTGAGCATCGCGAGTGTGACGCCATTACGGCTGGGCAGAACACGATCGTAGACCTGCAGCATGTAGAGCGACGGCACGAGCATCAGCACGTTGATGAGCATGCTGAAGATCCCCACCGTGCGGAACACACGACGGTAACCCAGCAGCGCCTGAATGATTTCGTTCGACGGTACCCGGACTTTCTTGGTCATTTGCTGTTGCCGCGCTAGCTGATCGCGACACCTCCCGACTGGTCTGCAATTTTGATCTGTTGGTTATTCGACACCGCAGCGTCGGCCCCTTGCGAAGGCGCTCATTCTGATCCATCGAGCCCGGCAAAAATGTGACGGCTGTCACATCAATTCAGGAAAACAAGCCCGATACTTGCGCTGCTTCCAGAATCCCCTCTTTGCAGGCAGCCGATGCTCACAAATCATAATTCCGACGCGCAGCTCAATATCGCAATGGGAGGGCGTGCGTTGCTTACGCCTCTAACCGGTATTGGGCAATACGCGTCACATCTCGCCCGAGAATTTGTGCAACGGGGACATCAGGTGCGGTTTTTCTATGGAACGCACTGGTCTACATCGCGTGAGAAGGGTGCCGTCACATCCTCCGCCGGGGGGGGAGGGGAAAGGTCATTGCGTACGGCGGCGGCGGGGAGTGCCAAGCGCTTTGCGCGCCGGTTCGTGCCCGGCATTTACCGTTTCATGCCGCATGTCGAACAGTACCGCTTTGATTCGGGAATACGGCGGCAGCGTGTCCCGCAGGTCTATCACGATCCGAACTTCATTCCGTTCCGGTTTCGCGGCCCCACGGTGATTACTGCACATGACGTATCCTGGGTACGCTATCCCGAGTACCATCCGGCACATCGCCTCGCGCTTCTGCGTGCCAACTTTCCGCGCGCTCTCGAGCAGTCCGACAGGATCATCGTGGTATCGGATTTTGTGCGCGATGAATTGCAGGCCTGTTTTCCAGTGCAGCGCGATAAGATCAGAGTCGTCTATAACGGCGTCTCGACGCGCTTCCGGCCGCATTCTTCCGATGCGACCTCTGAGGTACTGGCACGGTACGGCCTCGTGCACGGCCACTATTTCGCTGCAGTGGGCACGCTCGAGCCGCGCAAGAACCTTCATACCGTGCTCGCAGCACATGCGCGCCTGCCGGTCGCGGTGCGTTGCAATTTCCCGCTGACTCTCATTGGTGTGGAGGGGTGGCTGACCGACTCACTTCACCTCGCGCTGGAGCATGGCCTGCGCGAGGGTTCCGTGCGCAGACTGGGCTATGTATCCGACGATGACATTCCGGTCCTGACTGCGGGCGCACTTGCGATGGTATATCCGTCGGTCTATGAGGGCTTTGGACTGCCGGTATTAGAAGCAATGGCATCCGGCGTCCCGGTGCTGTGTTCGACGGCCCGCGCTTTGCAGGAAGTGGCGGGCGATGCCGCGGTCATGCGCGACGCAGCCGATGTCGAAGGCTTTACTGAAGCCATGCAGGCTCTCATCGACGACAGCGCGCTGCGCGAACGGCTGATCACAGCCGGAAGCGTTCGTGCCCGCAGCTTCAGTTGGCAGCGTACTGCCGACGAAACCCTTGCCGTCTATCGCCAGATCGTCGCCTGAGAGCTTCAGACGGGACAGGCGTATGCCCACCTTCAATCTGTTCATGCATACATTAAGAACCAGTCTTGCGCATGTGCTGCTCCTCTCGCGCCAGGATCTCATTGACCGGCACCGCGAAAACGCGCTCGGTGCCGCGTGGCTGCTGATCCAGCCTTTGACGTTTGTCGTGCTGTTCAGTACTGTGTTTTCCCGCTTCATGCGCACACGGATTGGCGCGGACGCGGATCCCTATCTGTATACGGTTTATCTGATTGGCGGGCTTCTCACATGGAATCTCTTCGCTAACCTGCTGAACCGGCTGACGCCTGTTTACGGCTCAAAGGCGCACCTGATCCGTAAAATCAGCGTCGACCTATGGATCATGCCGCTTCATATCGTGCTCGCCGAGTGGGCTGTCTACGGCATTACCATGGGTTTTTTCGCCGTCTTCCTGATAATTATCGGTCACCCAATCGGTGTGCAATGGCTGGTACTGCCCGTCATCGCGCTGTTGCTAAGCGCGTTTGCGTACGGGGTTGGCATCATCCTCGGTACTCTCGACGTTTTTATTCCTGACATCAAGAACGTCCTTAACATACTCCTGCAGTTCGGGTTCTGGCTGACACCGGTGGTCTATCTCGCATCGATCCTGCCGGCTTGGGCCGCAAAGGCGATGCACCTGAGTCCGATCTTCTGGGCCATCGATGCCGTGCACGGCATCGTCGTGTGGCATCAGTATCCGCCAGCAAAGGAGCTAATCGGACTCGCTCTGGCCGCGTGCGTCAGTCTGCTCGCGAGCCGCCTGCTGCTGGACCGGCTGCAATCGGATTTGAGGGATACGCTGTGACAGGTCGTGTGCAGAGAGGTTCGCCGGTGCTGGAGGTCCAACGGCTATCGAAGCGCTTCAAGATCTACAACCGGACCGCTGACCGCCTTCTAGAAGGCCTTTTCGGAAAGACGCGGCATCGCGTGCATGTTGCCCTCGATGACATTTCGTTTTCGCTCGGTCAGGGCGAGGCGATTGGCGTGCTGGGACAAAACGGTGCGGGCAAGTCCACGCTACTCAAACTGGTGAGCGGTGTGCTGATGCCCGATGCTGGAACGATCGAACGCCGTGGACGCATCGCCGGCCTGCTGGAGTTGGGCACCGGTTTCGACGGCAGTCTGTCGGGTCGCGAAAACATTGCCGTGAACGCAAGACTGATTGGGATGACCAGCGCGGAGATCGAGGAACGATTCGACGCGATCGTTGCTTTTTCCGAGTTGGCCGGCTTCATTGACGCGCCGTTGCGGACCTATTCGTCCGGAATGGTCATGCGGCTCGGGTTTGCCGTGGCCATTCACGCGGACCCCGTCTGCTTTATTGTCGACGAGGCACTGGCAGTGGGCGATGCGCGCTTTCAGCAGAAATGCCTGAAGCGCATTCGCGAATTCCGCGATAAGGGTGGCTCTATCCTATACGTGTCTCACGACATCAATTCGGTAAAGCTGCTCTGCGATCGGGCGATTCTGCTTTCGGAGGGCACCATCGCGTACGACGGGTTGCCCGACGAGGCCGCGCAGATCTACTACAGACTGATTGCCGGGATCGATGACGACGCGCCGCAGAAGGATGAGTCCACGCCCGAGTCGTACGGCGCGTTGAGCACGCGCATCCGCAACGTGGTGCTGTCAAACCGGCTTGGCCCCGCAACGCGCTTTGCGTCCGGCGAAGAAATCACTATCGCACTCGAATGCGAGTCAAAACAGACTGCCGAGCTATCCGTCGGGATTCTCATTCGCGACCGCTTTGGTCAGGACGTCTTCGGCACCAACACCGCCCTGCTTCGCGAGGCGGCACACTTTTCGGCCGACGGCCGGGTAAGTTGCCGCTTCTCGCTGCCGTTGAATTTCGCCCCTGGCAAATATACGGTGACCGTCGCACTGCATTCCGACGATACCCATATTCATGATTGCCAGCACTGGTGGGATGCTGCTGCGGCGTTCGAGATCGCCGGCTTCAGCAACGTTCCTTTTTCCGGACTGTGCTATGTGCCAGTCCGTTTTGAGCAATCCCCGGTACGAAACTTCGTAGAACCCACGTTTTAAGAACTATGACCAACGCGGTACTCCAAGATCTGATTGCGCGTGTCAAGGCCGAGGCGGCCGCGCATGCCTCCCCTGATGACACGGGCAATACGCTCGCCCCGGATCGTCCGGTCTCCGCCTTCGAGCCGGTGCCAGGTGCCGCCGACCTTGCAGGGCGGAATGCCATTGAACACCTGCTCGTTACTGACAACGAGGAGTTCGTGGACGGTGCATACCGGCTCCTGCTGGCGCGTGAAGCTGATGCAACGGGTCGCGCCACTTATATGGAGCAGATTGCGCGCGGAGTTAGCCGGCTCGTCGTGCTGGCCAAGCTGCGCATGTCTGCGGAGGGGCGTCGTGTTGCAGTGCCGGTGTCGAGGTTAAGCGCCCTTATTGCTGCCGCGGCGGCAGACCAGTTGCTGCGACGCGTGGGCCTGGGAGGGCTGGCCCGGCGTGCAGGGCGAACTGCCGATGGCCTCTATGCACGCTATGTGCTGCGGCGCTCGCTGCCCGCATGGCGGGCCCGCTTTGAAAACACCGTTGGGGTCGTGCTGCGACAAGGCCGGCAGATCGAACAGTTATCGCAGCGCTTCGTCGAGTTGCGCGAGGACCTCGTTCCGACGCCCGCAGTGTCGCCGGAAACCATCGACGCCTATTACCTTGCGTTCGAGGATGCCAATCGTGGCACCCGCGAAAGTGTGCTTGCAAAGCTTGCCATCTATAAAGACTGGCTTGCGACGTGCGTGCCGCGAGCAGATGGCCTGACCCACGAGATCGTGGATGTGGGCTGTGGTCGCGGTGAATGGCTGGTTTATGTCAGGCAAAACGGCCGCGACGCGATTGGCATTGATGTCAACCGCGTAATGGTCGATGCCTGCCTCGCACAGGGACTGAACGTGCGGTGCACGGACTCACTTACCTTCCTGCGTAGCCTGCCCACAGGCTCGGTCGCCGCCGTTACCGGCTTTCATATCATCGAGCATCTGCCGTTTGACTATCTGTTCGCGCTCGTGCAGGAGAGCTATCGTGTGCTGGTGGAGGGCGGCTCGGTCCTGTTCGAGACACCCAATCCGGAGAACGTACTGGTAGGCAGCCACACCTTCTATCACGACTTCACGCACCGCAATCCGATCACGCCAAGCGCGATCTCGTTCCTGCTCAAGTATCACCGCTTCGAGGAAATTGACATCATTCGCAGCAGCCCTTACCCGGAAGAGGCGAAGGTGCCGGGCAACGATCCCCTTACCGAGCGCGTCAACGGGCATTTGTGCGGTCCGCAGGACTTCGCGGTACTGGGACGCAAGAGAGCGGCAGATGGGGGCGAAGCGTGAAGATTCTCGTGACGGCCAACCTTGTGCCGTTCATGCACGGGGGCGCTTCCTACCATATCGCGGGTGTGGTGCGAGCGTTACAGCGGGCTGGGCACGATGTCGAGCTGTTACGCCTGCCGTTTCGGTTCTCGCCCGAACAGGATATTGTGCGCGCCATGGAACACGCTGCGTCACTTGATTTCGTGCGCCCCAACGGCGTGACGATCGATCAGGTCATCAGTTTGCAGTTCCCCGGCTATGGAGTCGTTCATCCCGATCACCGGATTTGGGTGATGCACCAGCACCGCGCTGTCTACGAACTGTACGACGCAGCGAAGGCCTCTGCGGAACTTACCCGGCTGCGCGCACAGGTGACCGCGTTCGACAATGCAGCACTCTCACGTGCAAATCGCGTGTTCGCCAATTCCCGGCGCGTCGCTGCACGGCTGTCCGATTTCAACCGGATTACCGCGACGCCGCTCTATCATCCGCCGGCGCACGCCGAGTCATTCCGGCGCGAAGCCGCTTTGCCCTACGTGTTCTTTCCCAGTCGTCTGGAAACGCTCAAGCGTCAGTCGCTACTGATCGAAGCGGCGACGCGCATGCGCTCGTCGCTGAAGATCGTGCTTGCTGGCGACGGCGGCCAGCGCGATGCGCTTCGCGCGCTGATCGAGCGGCATGGTGTCGGCGATCGCGTAGCGCTGATCGGCCATGTGACCGAAGCGGAGAAGCGCGCCTTTTACTCGCGCGCGCTGGCCGTTGCGTTTCCCGCTTTCGACGAAGACTACGGATACATCACGCTGGAAGCGATGCTGTCCTCAAAGCCTGTCATCACGTGCACCGACTCGGGCGGGCCGCTCGAGTTCGTTCGCCACGGTGAAACAGGCTGGGTGGAACAACCAGACGCCGACGCACTGGCCAGACGCCTGGACTGGCTCGCGGAGCATCCACGCGAAGCCGCCGAAGCGGGGCTTCGTGGCCGCGAAGCTTACCAGGCAGCGGATATTTCTTGGCATCACGTGGTCGACGCGCTTACCCAACCTCTTTAACCGGTTTTACATGAGAATTGCCATTGTTGCACCGAGCCCGGTGCCGTTTGTGATCGGCGGCGCCGAGAACCTGTGGTGGGGGCTGCTCGAGGCGTTCAACGCGCGTCCGGGGATCCAGGCGGACCTGCTCAAGGTGCCGAGCCCCGAGCGCAACATGGGCGAGCTGCTGGCCAGCTATCGCCACTTTTCGCAGCTCGACCTCGATCATTTCGATCTGGTCATCAGCACCAAGTATCCGGCATGGGCAATCCGGCACCGTAATCACGTCGTGTATCTTCAGCATACGCTGCGCGGACTCTACGACTGTTACCCGCCGGGCATGCCCACGCACTTCGATGAGGGCGACCTGCTCGCGCTCGGCATTCCGGCGCGGATCGTGAGCGCGCTCGCGAACTACCGCGCAGCCGATCTCGAATTCAAGGATCTCCTCGATGCACTCGACGCCGCCTGGCAGCGCTCGCCGCAGGCACCGTGCTGGGCCTTTCCCGGGCCCGTGACACGCGCCGTTATCCGTCTGCTCGACGCAGTTGCGATGCGGCCGGACAAGATCGTGCACTACGCCGCGATTTCCAGGGTTGTCGCGGCGCGTGAGGGCTATTTCCCGCCCGGTATAAAGGTGGCGGTTCATCACCATCCCACGGGTCTCAAAGGTCTTGAATCCGGACCGCAGGAGACTCTTTTCAGCGCAAGCCGTCTCGACCCGGCCAAGCGGATCGATCTCCTCATCAACGCGTATAGGCAGAGCGGAGTCGACGTGCCATTCCGCATAGCTGGCAGCGGCCCCGATGAAGCGCGGCTGCGTGAGGTGGCGGCGGGACACAGCGGCATACACTTTCTCGGCCGCGTTCCTGATACCGTGCTGGCGCAGGAGTACGCGCGGGCCGTTTGCGTGCCGTTCGTGCCACGCGACGAAGACTACGGCCTGATCACGCTGGAAGCAATGCTGTCGGCAAAACCGGTTCTGACTACGACGGATTCCGGCGGTCCGCTCGAACTGATCGAGCATAAGCGTTCGGGACTGGTCGTCGAGCCAGAGGTGGCCGCGCTGGCGGGCGCAATGCGACGCATCTGCACTGATTTGCCCAAGGCCCGCGATATGGGTCTGGTGGGCCATGCGCGTGCGGCCCGCCTCGACTGGGGTAGCCTGTGCGACGCGTTGCTCGCGGCCGGGCGGCAAACCACAACAGCATCCGATGCCTTTAATGCAGCGGGTGCCGTGAGGCTGGCTGCACCCAGCGTCGTGACCCGCCAGGCAAAGCCCGTTCTCGGCGTCATGAATACCTTTCCCATCGCGCCGGTAATCAGTGGTGGGAAACTCCGCCTGCAGGGGCTTTATTCGCGTGTTGCCGACCAGTTCCAGGTGCAGTTCGTCAACCTGGCACCCTCACATCTTCACGGCGTGCGCAAGCTTGCCCCTGATTTCAGCGAGGAACTGGTGCCAAAGTCCCGGGCGTTCGCCGAGGCCGAGCAGCAGCTGGAGCACACGCTGGGTGCTTCGGTTGAAGATCTGGCAGCGGCACTGCATCCGGACACCGCGCCTCAGTGGCTCGACGCCATTGATGCACTGGTACGGCGTGCGGATTTGATTGTGTGCTCGCATCCCTATACCGTGCCGGCGTTGCGTAAAGTTTCGTCGCGGGCTTTCGTATATGAGGCGCACAACGTCGAGGCCGATCTCAAGGCAGATATTTACGGCCCGCACCGATGGGCGATTGACCAGGTGTCGGCGCTCGAACGCCGCGCCGTGCGGGAGGCGTCTCTCGTCACCGCCTGCTCGGTCCAGGACCGCGAACGCATGGCTGAACTATACGGCGTGGCAGACGACGCAAAGCTGATTGTCGTGCCCAACGGGATCGATGTTGCCGCGACGCCTTTGCGTGCGGCCGCACATATACAGGACCGCCGCGCGGCGCTGCGCGTGGCGCACCCCCTCGCACTCTTCATGGGCAGCGCTCACGGGCCGAATATCGATGCCGCCCGCCTCGTCGTGGAGGCTGCCGCGCAGCTGCCTTCGGTCCATTTTCTGCTGCTGGGTTCCATCTGCCACGTCATGGGAGCATGGGAACGACCCGCGAACGTTGGCCTTCTGGGTGTCGTGAGCGATGTGGAGAAGGCCACCTGGCTTGCGATTTGCGACCTGGGTTTGAACCCGGTCATTTCAGGATCCGGGACCAATCTGAAGCTATTCGAATATGCGGCAGTCGGGCTGCCCGTAGTAAGTACGGTGTTTGGTGCTCGCGGGTTGGGTTACCGTGCGGGACAGGATTACGTGTTGGCGGAACCGCACGCTTTCGCACAAGGCATCAATGCGATGCTGGAGCTGACGCAGACAGAACGCGATCGCATGGTGCACAACGCGCGACGGCGCGTTGAAACGCACGGCGACTGGGCGGCGATTGCCGCCACCTACTCGCAGGCGCTCACGCAGCTTCTCGGGTAAGCACTAAGAACGGGGCCGGTCGGGACGGCCGTCACCCGTTCGGCTTAGAGCACTGCTTCTTACAGCAGATAATGGCTGAGCGGCAGCAGCGCGTCCGGCTGGCCGATTACCGTGAGTTCCACCGTAGGTGCGGGAACTGCGGACTGCGCCGGCGCTGCGTGCGTGACCTCGTGCAGCAGGCTGTCGACCGAGTCGTACGAGTGATGCAGCAAACCTTGCCATTCCAGGCAGACCGACCGGTCTTCGGCGGCTGCTGGCGTTTGCGAAACACTGATCGAGTTTTTCATGGAAAGGATGTAACGGCGGAAGTGATGATAGGGTTGCCGCTATTCTAGCGATTCACGCAGCGATTGTCCTCAGTACTTCCAGGAAAGACCTAGCGAGCCGCTGTACACGGTATACGCGAACAGTGAGATGGAACTGGAAACACGCTGAGCGGACATCAGCGCATAAAGGGACCAGCCGGCCGTCACGGGGAACGTGTAACGTAGCGCCGCTACGCGGATTGTCTGCTGCTGGTTGAGACTACCGAAGAACACGGGGTCGTAGGCGGTGGCGTCGTTCAATGTCCGTTGCTGCAGGATGGCTTCGAACTGACCATGGCGGTCCATGTCGTAGTCCAGTGAAAGCCATGCTGAATAACCGCGTTGCATGCCACCCGGGCGACCGTTACGTGGCCAGTCCCACGCAGGACCGAAAAAGAACTGCATCGATGTACGCTTGCCCACGTGTGCCTGGAAGGCGGCACGCACGGCGAAGTACATGGCGTCGTAGAGCGAATTGCCAGGATAGGCGGAGTCCACGACCGTCAGGTCGAGTCCGCCACGCATGAGCAAAGGCTGCCATGTGGCCGGCGGCAGCCAGAAGCCTCCGTGCCATGCCAGATCACGCTGATAGATATGCGTGCCGAGCCACAGCACGTTCGTCGTGATCTGGTTATCCAGCTCACCATGCATGAAGCTCGTTCTGTCGGTTACGCCAATGGTCACCGCGCGCTGGTCGAAGTTGTGCAGACTGCGGTATTGGCGGTCGGAAATTCCGCCTATCAGTTCGAGGCCGGGCACAGCTGCAATCGGGTACTCGCCCTGAATGGCCGATTCGATGTACTCGTCATGGCGCGGCAGGTTTTCGGGTGCCAGGGTCAGGGAGTTTAGTGGAGCGCCAGGTGCGAAGATCACGATCGGATCGGAAGGGCCGAAGTTCGCATTCGACGTCACGCCGGCCCCCACGCTCACAGCGAGCTGCGGCCGCGATTCGACCGATATGCAGGTGTTCGCCCTGTAGTAAAGGATGAGTTTCCCGATCGCGGGCGGCAGCTCATAGTGTGCTTCGAGGCGGGCGAGCGTCCGGAGGGACTGGTCTCGTTCCCCCAACTCACAGTACAGAATGGCGATATCGAGTAGGGCGCCTGCCTGGCGGGGATCGCGCTGTGCGAGTTCGGTAAGTAACGCGAGTGCGCGCTTTCGGTCGCCCTCGCCGATCGCAGCCTGCGCCTGGGCCTGCAGGTCGTCGTTGATGATCTGCTCAAAAGCATTCTGCGGCGTTTGTGCTACCGCATACATCGGAAGGATCAACAGGGCAGTCAGGTGAATGGCGCTCAATGCCAGCCTGCAGATTGCGCTCCTTACGCGGCCCGACAGCAGTGCAGCACAACGCTGCCTAACAAACTGCATGAGGCTTCCCTTCGTTCAGCGTATAGAGTTGCTCAGCCGCATCGCGCCCGCGCAGTGTTGCCTGAACACATGCCCGCAGACCATGACGTGTGGCCTGCCGTGCCGTTTCCTGCCCGATCAGCAAACTGGTTTCCAGAGTCCGGGCGTACTCCTGAAGTCGCGACGCTACGTTGACCGTATCGCCGATCGCGGTATAGGACTTGCGAAATGTCGAGCCGATTTCGCCGACCACAGCGGACCCGCTATTCACCCCTATGCGTACGCGGATCGTCCTGCCTTCCAGAATGGGCAGTGCGCTGCGGTTGAGCACGTCCAGTCCGCGCAGCATCGCCAGTGCGCAATCGAGTGCACGATCGGCATGGTCCGGTTGAGCAAGGGGCGCGCCCCAGAACGCCATTAACGCGTCGCCCATGTATTTGTCCAGCGTGCCTTGCGACTTGAGTACACAATCCGTCAGCGTGCTGAGGATGACATCGGTCATCGCCGCCAGCTCTTCAGGCGGCATTTGCTCGGCCAAGCGCGTGAACCCTTCAATGTCGACAAAGAGGACTGAGATCTGCCGGCGCTCCGGCTTGAACGTGGCGAGCCCTCGCTGCCGGATAATTTCACGCAGCACTGTCGGCGGCAGGTAATGACTGAAGCGACGTTCAAACGAACGTATTGCCGCCTGCGAAAAGATCCATTCGATGGGCGCCTGAACAAACATGAATGCTGTGGCCGGAACCAGCGG
Organism: Paraburkholderia sp. BL17N1; assembly: GCF_003634175.1. Lineage (NCBI taxonomy): Bacteria > Pseudomonadati > Pseudomonadota > Betaproteobacteria > Burkholderiales > Burkholderiaceae > Paraburkholderia > Paraburkholderia sp. BL17N1. Next base: position 882,076 of record NZ_RBIW01000002.1, on the reverse strand, counting down.
CAGTGCCGCGAGGCTTGCAGGCACGCAGCGCGTCGAAACGAGCAGCACAAGCCATAGCGATGTCACCGCGACCAGGGCAACCAGCGCGATGCTCGCGCGTTGCGTGCGGAACATGACGGAAAATGCAATGATCGAGCAGGCGGTCCACACCATCGGAAGCCATGAAAATGACAGCGTGGTCCCTTTGCCAGATTCGAGATCCAGCATTTCGCCGAGCAGTTCCGCGTGCACGACGACCGCAGGCAACCAGGGATCGATGGGGGACGCGACGTGGTCTGTCAGTCCCAGCGCCGACGAGCCGACCAGCACGTAACGATTTGCGAGCAGCGCGGAGGGCGCCGTCTCGGCGAGCACATCGTAAGCGGATACCACGTCGAATGACTGGACTGAATGTCTGTACTGCACGTGCATCAATCCGTCCGAGTCAACGGGCAGGCTGTGGATTGGCAATGCTGGCGACCGGCCGTCGGCACGGCAATGCATCAGTTGCCACGCAAGCATGGGATAGGCCGCATTCGCATATTCGATGAGCGGGGCGATGGACCGCACAACGCCGTCCAGACTGGCGTGCGGCGTAACGTGTCCCACACACAGGTCGGCGGTGTCGAAGAAGTTGCCTACATAGCCTGCGGCCGCGGGCGCGTGCGGCGTGCCCGTGCCCGCGGCGAGCGCGCCCCCCAGGTGACCCGCATGAGGCACATTCGCGCTGCTGGACAGTGCGAATGCCTGGGCAAATACGAGCGGAAACCGGCGCGCGACGGCAAGTAGCGCGTGATCGCCCTCGGGCGATCCGGCCTCAGGGAACATCACGTCGAGGCCAACGGCTCTCGCGTGATACTGCGCGAACAGATTCTCTGCCAGCCGTGCGATGACAGCACGCGGCCATGGCCACGGGCCGATGACTTCCAGCGAGTGCTCGTCGATGTCGACTAGCGCGATGCGCGAATCCGGTCGGGCGCTCAGCAATTGCACCTGCTGCCAGTCGTCGATCGCGTATCCGAGCCGGCGGTAAGGCTGAGGCAACCAGATGTCGCACGCCAGCAGGCACGCGGTCAATGAAACCAGTCCGAATATTGTGAGGCGGATGCGGTCGAGCGTAACCAAGCCTGCTATCGGGACCACTGGGTGGCTCCAACCGCCGTATTTTTACCGTCAAGAGACTGCAGGAACAGATAGCCGGCCTGCGTCGCATTCTTGCCGGCGAGTCCGCCCAGAACGGTGGCCTGCGAGCCATAGTTACTGTGCAGCTTGCCGTCGGGGCCGACGCCACCTTGTGCCGACACGGCGTAGTTCGTGCCGTTCGCACTGAGGCTAAGGCTCGTCTGAAAGGTACTGGCGCCGAAGTTGACTGACAGGAACGGCTTGCTGATCTGCGCCTGCGTAGCTGTCCCGGTTGCAGTGTTCATCACGTAGGCGCTAGAAGCCTGGAGTTCAAATGTAAAGGTGCCGAACGTGGGCATCACCATGTCCGTCTGCGGGGTACGTGTCATGGCGAACGGGGTGAGCAGTCCCAACTGGTCGCTGCCTTGCTGGAGCAGCGCAGCCAATGTCGTATCGCTCGGTGCCGCCGCGAGCGGCGCAAAGCGCCCCCAGAAGATTTGTTGTGATTCGGGCGGCTGTGCCGGGGGCAGGCCAGGGGGCGCGAGCGGGGGTGCCGGTGTGGTTGCCGGTCCCGATGGGGCGGCAGGCACTGTCAGCGGGAAACTCAGTTCTGCCGGCGCAACACCGGGGTTGACCGGCTGCATGATTGCCGCCCGTGCGCTGTTTTCCTCGTTCTTCAGTGCTGCGGCCGCCTGCTCAGGGATCAAGCTCGGGAGTGCCGAGTCGACCACAACCGGGTGGGCGTTGCCACGGTAAACCTGCAACACCGCGTTGGGCTGGCCGGCGAACAGTTGTGCCGCAGTCGGCCCTTCGCACGGACCGGTGCCCGTAGCCGCGCAACCGGCACCCAGCGGGGTCATCACGATGCCACCGCTGCGCACGTCGGCGCGTGTCACGTTGGCGTCGGTAAACACCGTGAAATCGGTGCCTCGAACGCCCAGTGCAGCAACGGGCGTATTCATGCGGTAGTGGTCGCGGGCTGCCTGGGCGCCGGTGCCGGATATTTCCCTCACCACGCCCTTATGCAGCGACAGTTTGATCACTGTCTTTTGGGGTTCTGCAGGATCGTATTCGTACCGCTCGAACGTTAGCGACGAATCGGGCCGCACACTGATGAAGCCGTGATCGACCGTTGTTATGTACACGTAGCCGTCGACTCCGGTCTCGACCGTATCACCCTGTGCGATGGCGGCGCCGCGGGAAAGAGGCACACAGTCTGCCTGAGCGTGCTGCGCACACGCCTTGCCAATCACGACAACTGCGTTGCCGAGCGTCACAGGCTGTGCATTGGCAGCCCCGTACAAGAAGAAAGTCGCGCCCACAACGAATCGTAGTGCGGCGACTGGCCCCATCGTCATGCATTTTTGCATCTACTTTTTTTCCCCGAAAGCGGCGAGGCAATGTGGTCCATTGTTGCCGCAATGATCAGACATTTTTTGGCTGGATGATGTGACGGTCGTCACAGATATCCGTGCAAAGTGCGCCTATCTTCTCTGCGTGTCACAGCCGGGGAAAGATTTCGAGAGATGTCGACAGAACATGTAACTACTAACACGGGCCCGCCGAAGGCTATCGATCTACTGAAACAGCAGAAACTGCTACGTAACGTGGCAGATGAAGTCATTGAAGAGACGAGCCGCCATATCCGCTATCGCCGCTTCAGCAAAAGGGAGTTCGTTGTCCATAAGGGCGATGCGGGTTCGTCCCTGCTGATGCTGATGTCTGGCCGCCTGCAGGTCATCGCGCTGTCGGAAGACGGCAGGGAGGTCGGGCTGAACTTTGTTGAGCCAGGCGACTACTTTGGCGAACTGTCCATTATCGACGGCGGTCCCCGGTCCGCATCAATCATCGCGACGGCCGAATCGGTCGTGGGGTTTCTGCCAAAAGCCGAAGCCCAAGCACTTTTTTTTCGGAATCCTGCAGTTGTCGAGGCGTTATTGCAACGGTTGTGCCGCACCATCCGCCAGGCCTCTAATTACCGGTCGATGCTAGGCCTCACCCGTGCGTATTCGAGGGTGTATTCGGTGCTGGAATCGTCGATGCGAAAGAGCGCCGGGGACCTGCTGACGATCGAGAACCTGCCAAATCAGCAGGCCATAGCGATCATGGCCAACGTGAGCCGGGAAACGGTGTCGCGAGCCATCCGCACGCTTATCGACGGACAGGTCATCGAGCGTGACTATCGGCGCCTGATCGTCCGCAATGCGGCCTTGCTCACGAAGCTTGCAAGAGGGGAGGCTGAACTGCAACTGCGTGCCAAAGCGATAAGCGAATGCACCGGCGCCGAGCAGCCGCCTCTGCACGGAAACGCGGCTGCTGTTGTAGACAGCAGCAACCGCCTCGAAAAATTCCGGCGTCCGACAGGCACCTCAAAGGCAGACTGATGCGCGTTTTACACTTTTACAGGACCTATCTGCCGGACACGATTGGCGGGGCAGAGCAGTCGATCTACCATTTGTGCCGCGCTGGCGCGGACTTGGGAATCAGGAACACCGTGTTGACCTTGACAACCCAGCGGGGAGGGGAGCGCTTTCTCAGCATGCCAGGTCATGAAGTCGAGCGCGTCAGGAGCCGCTTCAAGGTCGCGTCGGTCGAATTGTCGTGGCGCGCGGTGCGGCGCTTTCGTGAGCTGAGCGAAGAGGCGGATATCCTGCATCTGCATTTTCCCTGGCCGATGGCAGATATCGCGTATCTCGCTGCGCACGCGCGCAAACCGACGGTGGTTACCTATCACGCGGACATTCGGCGGCAACCGCGGCTGCTTGCCATGTATCGGCCGCTCATGCATCGCTTCCTCGGTGGCGTTGATCGCATTGTAGCGACGTCACCGCAATACGCGGCGACCAGTGAGGTGCTGAAGCTCTTTCCGAAAAAAGTCGAAGTGGTGCCACTGGGTCTCACCTCGGCCTACTACCCCGTGCCCGATGATGCGCTGATGCGTAGCTGGAGCGAGCGCATCGGCGGCCCGTTCTTCCTGTTTGTCGGCGTCTTCCGCTACTACAAGGGACTGCCAGTCCTGATTGAAGCGATCCGGCAAACCGGTTATCCGCTCGTGCTGGTAGGCGACGGTCCTCTTACAGATGAAATCCGTGCGCTGGTAGCCCAGTGCGGCGCAAGCAATGTTCATTTCGCTGGCCGCGTGTCTGAAGTCGACAAGGTAGCCCTCATCCGGCTCAGTCGTGCGTTAGTCATGCCCTCACCCGATCGCGCGGAAGCATTTGGCATCTCGCTGCTCGAAGCCGCGATGATGGGCAAGCCGATGATCACGTGCGAGATCGGCACGGGCACCAGCTTCGTGAACGCCGACGGAGAAACCGGACTGGTAGTCGCTCCGGATAATCCCGGTGAATTGGCGCAAGCGATGCACGAACTGTGGGAAGACTCGCTGCTGTGCGAACGCATGGGTCGGCGCGCGGCACTGCGCTTTGAAAACCTCTTTACCGCCCATCGCACCGCGGCTGCATACTGCGCGATTTATCAGAAAGTGATTGACGAACGCAATTCAGGCAGGCGCACAGTGATGCCCATGAAGCCGCCGCACAACGGGCCACTTGCGGAAGCCCCTTTGTCTGCAAATCCCCGTGCGGTATTGGAGAAGCAATAATGGATATGACGCTCCCACGTTTCGGCGAGTCACAACAGCGGTCAGTGGAAGATGGTCCCGCTGCAGCGCCCCGCCCCACGCCGCAGATCCTCCCGGTAGTCCTGGCAGGTGGTTCCGGCACGCGGCTATGGCCGCTCTCCCGTGAGGGACACCCGAAGCAGATGATCGGGGTGCTGGGCGACGTTTCACTACTGGCTCAGTCAGTAACGCGGCTCGATTGTCTGGCAACCGATGCAGGCCACCGGGGACTGCTGATCTGCGCTGAGGAACATCGCTTTCTTGCTGCCGACGAGTTGAAGGCGAGTTCGCGAGACTGGCAGATGATAGTCGAACCGGCTAGTCGCAACACCGCGCCCGCGCTCACGCTCGCCGCGCTTGCGGCCCGCTGTGGCGGTGACGATCCGGTGCTGGTCGTGACGCCTGCCGATCATGCGATTGCAGACGTGCCCGCGTTCGAACAGGCTGTCCGTGCAGCCGCGCGAATTGCCCAGACTGGCCAGATCGTGACGCTAGGCGTCGTGCCAGACCGTGCGGAATGCGGCTACGGTTATATTGAATTGGGCGATCCCATCAGCACCGAACCGGCAAGCGGCGCGCGCGCCCTTCAGCGCTTCGTCGAAAAACCCGATCAGGATGTGGCGGTCGCGTTTGTGGAAGGTAAGCGGCACTGGTGGAACAGCGGCATTTTCGTGATGCGCGCATCGGTGTGGTTGCGCGCAATCGACGCGTTGCGGCCCGACATTGCACAAGCGTGCGCCGCCGCATTCCAGCGCGAGGACGGCGATCTGAAGGCAATGCGGATAGGGCGGGATGAATTTGCGACCTGTCCGTCGGAGTCCATCGACTATGCGGTCATGGAGCGCCTCGAGGAAATCGGTCTCACCGCCGCGGTCGTGCCGCTGAACGCGGGCTGGTCAGATGTGGGGTCCTGGGATGCGGTGTGGAGCGCCTTGCCTCAGGACGAAGCCGGCAATGTCGCGCGGGGTGATGTAGTGCTCACAGACTCTTTCGGCACCTATGTCCACTCGGAAGGTCGGCTCGTGGCCTGCATCGGTGCCAGGGACCTGATTGTCGTGGAAACGGCGGATGCGGTGCTCGTTGCGGACAGGCATCATGCCCAGGACGTCAAGGCGGTCGTCCGGCAGCTTAACGATCGCGGCAGCAGTGAAGCGAAGCATCACCGCAAGGTTCACCGGCCATGGGGCCATTACGAATCGATCGAACATGGTCCGCGCTTCCAGGTCAAGCGTATTGTGGTCAGGCCGGGCGCAGCCCTCTCCCTGCAGCTTCACCATCACCGTGCCGAGCATTGGATCGTGGTCAGCGGTACTGCGCGCGTGACTCGTGGTGAAGAGACATTCCTGCTCGCGGAAAATGAATCGACCTATGTACCGTTGGGCGTCAAACACCGGCTGGAAAACGTCGGACGGGTTCCACTCGAGATGATCGAGGTTCAGTGTGGCAGCTACCTCGGCGAGGACGACATCGTTCGTTTCGACGATCAGTACGGTCGCGATGTAAGTGCGGCGAATACGTCGGAAACTCGCGCATCCACAGCCGCTTGATCCATTTTTTGGGGCCGCGTTGCCGGCGAGCCGACAGTCTCGTTGCGCGCGCGAAACGGAGCATGAAGTAGCCGGTCTGGAGCGCCATAGTCTCGTAGCGGATGCGTCCTTTTGCGCGGCAGTCCTTCCAGCGGAAGGTCACGCCGTACTCACCGAACGTGACCGGGCGACTCACCGCGTGTGACGATGATCCTGATACGCAAGTTTTGATACGTAGCTGTTACTCGTTTTCCAAACGCAGTCAGGTCATAGTACGCAAAACAGATAACGGTGCGAAAGCAACGCCATGCGATTTTTCCCACGCTGCAGAGCACGAATGCGCCGGCTGCGACCTGTATTCGAAGGGCATCTTGAAGTGAGGGTGATTGTTGCCGCTGCGTTGGGCGCGGCCGGCTTCCTCGGGGCCAGCCTGATCGCATCTCGAGAAGCCGTGGTGCTGTTTGTCGCTCTACCGGCTTGCCTCGCGGCTCTGTACGTCGGTCACCTGGTTCGCCCAAAAACAAGATTGCGGCGTGCGGCGCGCATCGGTCTTCGCCGCGGGGAGTTCCATGTTGTCTATCAGCCCATTGTGGACATCCGCACGCGAGATTGCGTCGGCATGGAAGCCCTGCTCCGGTGGGACCATCCAACGTTCGGAGCTGGGGGCCCTGGGCAGTTCATTGGAGAACTTGAAGGCACGCGTCTGCTCTGCGCGTTGACCCGTTTCGTGCTGCGCGAGGCGAATAGCGCACTGGCCCAACTGCCGTTTGCTCAGCACTGGCATATATCGGTAAATATCTGCGCCCGGCATCTGATGGAAGACTGCTTTGTCAAGGACATCTGTGAGTCCGCCGGTCCGATAATGGAGCGTCTCGTTCTGGAACTCACCGAGCGCAGTTGCGTCGAGCGTACGCCGCGCGTTGTCAGGGCGCTTGGCCATTTGAGGCAACGCCATGTACGCCTCTCACTCGACGATTTCGGCACCGGTTTCAGCAATCTGGACTTACTCGCGGACTTCCGGTTCGACCACGTGAAAGTAGACCGGAGATTTTTGGCCATGCGCGGCGAAGCGCGCATCCATTTTCTGAAGTCAATCGCTGCGCTGGTGCATTCACTTGGTGCGAAAGTTGTCGTGGAAGGCGTGGAGAGCGCTGCAGAACACGATGTGGTCCAGCGCTCGGGAATCGACCTCGCGCAGGGATACTGGTATGGGAAGCCGATGGCAATCGATCAACTTCGCGCGTTTGCGTCGGCGAAGACGTCGATAAGCGCGTTACACAATCTGTCCGGAACGGAGCATGGAGCGTGAAAGACGAATGCATCATGGATTCGCAGCAGCAGCAACGATAACCAACCAGCGCCACCATGCCACCAGAAAACGACTACGATCAGTACTTTGAACGCGTGACCCGGATTGCCGCACGCGCGCTGAATTTACCATTATCCGTTATATGTCTCGACAGTTTGGGCCAGCCACAAGTCATAGGCGCCAACAACTGCGATCGAGACGTCGTAGCCCAAGTGGCGAAGTACTATAGCCGGACGCTCCAATGCGAGGAACCGTTCGTTGTCAGGGATACGTTGTCTGATGCGGAGCTTGCGCAGGGGTCACTGGCAACCAGCGAATGGGGGATCCGTTTTTTCGCCGGCATTGCGCTGCGTCTACCGTGCGGCAAACCCATCGGTATGCTATGTGTGATGCACTCGATGCCGCGGCGCTTCTCACGCCAACAGCGTCAGATGCTGGTAGACCTGGGGCAAATGATCGAGCACGAAGTTGGCCTGCGCAAGCTGGACAGCTCCGATCGTTTGCAGGTGCTTCAGGCCATTGACCGGCTTCAGGCGCAGCACGCACTGTACGTCGAGACGTTCCATCGGACACCGGTCGCTATCGCGCATATCGGAAGGGACTGGGAGTGGCGGCACATGAATGATGCCTGCGTGAAATTCTTCGCGCACTCGCGCGCTCCGCTGACGAAAACGAACATACTCGATCTGCTGCATGCGAGCGACCGGACCAACCTTCAAGAGGCTGTACAGGCACTTGAGCGTGGACGTGGAGTCGAGGTCCTGACGCTCGATGTAACGTTCCGGCTACGCAACAAGCAAAGTAAGCCAGCGCGAGTGCAAGTGGCACTGGAGCAGACGACGTCGATGCGCGACGGAGGCTGGCTGTTTGTCATTCACGATACCGAGGCGGAGCAACGAGAAAAGGCCGCGCGCGATGCGCGGGAGGCTGAACTGCATCGGGGAGCACATGAGGCTTCGGAAGTTCTGCGCAGGGCGCATGAGCAACTGACGACCGCCGAGCGACAATTGGGAGCCACGCGGGTAGATTTGCGCGCCATCGCTGACAATCTGCCGGTGCTGGTCGCTTACGTCGACGGTGAGCGACGTTATCGGTTCGCCAACTCAACCTATCGCGAGTGGCTGGGGGTGGACCCGGAGGAGATCGTGGGACGGCTCACCCGTGAGGTTCTCGACGCTGACTTTTTTGCTGCCATCGAGCCGTACGTCCAGCGCGTGCTCAACGGCGAAAGGGTCGAATACGAGGTTGGAGCGACGCTTAACGGGAGTCGACGTGTCCTGCGTGGTGTGCTGGTGCCGCGTCGCGTGCACGATCAGTCTGCCGATGGGTACTACCTGCTGGTGCACGATGTGACCGAGCGAACGGCGTTGCTCGATCGCCTGCGGCATCAGGCGTTCCACGACGCGCTGACCGGCCTGCCTAACAGACGCTCGTTCCTCGAGAGGCTGGATGAGGCGTGCGCAGCAGGTGGCGACGGTGTGGCTGCCATCATGTTTATCGACCTGGACGGCTTCAAGGCCGTGAATGATACATACGGGCATCAGTGCGGCGACGAAGTACTGGTTGAAACCGCGCGCCGGATCAGCCGTTGCGTGCGTGGCGGGGATCTGGTCGCGCGGCATGCCGGGGATGAGTTCACGGTGCTGCTGACCGGCCCTGCAATCGATCGTGCTGCACTGGAGAGAATTGCACGTGCAATCCTGCTGACACTGAGCCAGCCCGTAACGATTGGGGCGGAGGTCATCCAGTTATCGGCCAGTATTGGCATGCTGCTGCGCGGCCAGGCAGCTTCATTGAGCGGGGAAGCCTTGTTACGCGCGGCGGATGCCGCAATGTATCGTGCGAAGGTCGCGGGCAAGGCGCGTATAGTCGTGCATGAGCTTCACGATTCACGGATCGGCGTGCCGGGTTGAGATCAACGCCCGTCTCATGCGTGCTGAACCGGACCGGCCAGCTTTGCGCCGCATCGCGATTCATCGGCGCACAGGGCGCCTAGTGTCGCGACCGCTTTATCGAGCCGTGCCGACCACGGGTATCCATAGTTCAGACGCACACGGTGTCGGAAGGCGCCATCCGCAGAGAAGATAGCTCCCGGTGCGACGCTGATGCCACTATTGAGGGCAGCCTGGAAGAGCTGTATCGAGTCTACGTGATCCGGTAGCGCCACCCATGTGAAATAACCTGTGTGATTCATACACATGGCGGCCTCAAATCTGAAGTGCAACACCGTTTCGTATCAGGTGTTGCGATGCACGAAAGAACGCAGTACCAGCAACTACAACCTGAAGAGTGCCTGACCATTGCAAGCCTGCATCTGCAGGGTTCGAGTATCCGGGCCATGGCCCGGATACTCGGGCGCTCGCCGGCCACCGTTAGCCGTGAACTGACGCGAAACGGCTCGCCAGCAGGCTACGCATCGGTAGCGGCTGAAGCGCTCAGCGCCTCACGCCGCCCCACAAAGCTTTGCCTGCAAAGCGTCTGCTGGCGTATCGTTCTCACCACTGCTTGAGTGGAAATGGTCACCCCAGCAGATATCGGGCACACTGAAACGTATGTATCCAACCGACCCGACCCAGCAGGTTTCGCACGAAACCATCTACACGGCCATCTACGCCCAGCCGCGCGGCGAACTGCGCCGTCAGCTCATTGCCTGCCTGCGCCATGGTCACAGCACGCGCATGCCGCGCACACGCGGCACAGACCGACGCGGACAGATTCCCGACATGGTCAGTATTCATGGGCGGCCCGCCCGAAATCGAGGACCGACTGCTGCCCAGACACTGGGAAGACGACTTCATCAAGGGCGCGGGCAACCAGTCCTCGGTCGGCGTTCTGGTTGAACGGACCAGCCGCCTGGTGCTGCTCGCAAAGATGGAAGACGCCACCGCAGCTTCAGCGCTGGCGGCGTTCTCCGCCAAACTCAACTCGATTGTCGCGCCACTGCGGCAGAGCTTCACTTATGACCAGGGCAAAGAAATGTCGCGTAACAAGGAGCTCACGGCCGCAACCGGCGTGAACGTGTACTTTTGCGACCCGCACAGTCCCTGGCAGCGCGGCACTTGCGAAAACACCAACGGGCTGCTGTGACAGTATCTGCCCAAAGGCACCGACCTTTCGGTCTACAGTCAAGACGAACTCGACGCCATCGCCGACAGTCTGAATAGCCGGCCTCGTGCAACTCACAACTTCCATTCGCCATTCGAGGTCTTCACCGCGACCCTCGCATCAGCAAGTCAACCTCAAAGCTCTAAACATTAATCCCGCTGTTGCGCTTCACCCTTGAAACCGCCCTTTATTTGTCAATCACCTCACACACCGAAATCCCGCATACACATACTGATAGTGCGGCTGGAACCAATTCCGGAAAGCCGGCCGTAGCATGCACTGCGCGGTGCGTGCCGAACCGCCTTTGATCACATAGTGCTGGCCATCGAAAAAGTTGGCCGAATAGCCCAGATAAAATGGAAAAGCTTCGAAGCCAGGCAACGCATCGAACACCGTCGAGGTCCACTCCCAGCCGTTGCCGAATTGTCCTTCCACACCGAACGCGCTGACGTTGTCCGGATACTCGTCTACCGGTTGCGGATCCCAGCTGCGAAAATCGAAATTTCCCGACGCGGCGTGCGGCGCGCCTTGTGCCGCACGTTGCCATTGCGCTTCGGTTGGCAATGCTTTGCCTGCCCAGCGTGCGTACGCACTGGCTTCGGCGTGGCTCACATACGCGGGCCAGTCGAGCGGCAGCGGCACCTCATCGAACATGGTGCGAAATGTCCAAGCGCTAGCCTCGCCGCCTGCATCGTGCCGGGACCAGCACGCAGGATGCTCGATGTGCTCGGCTTCTTTCCACGCCCAATCCTTCTCCGACCACCACTTCGGTTCGCGATAGCCGCCTGCCTCGATGAACTCGCGGAATGCGCCGTTCGTAACCATATGGCGGTCGATTTCAAAGGCGGGCACCTCGGCCTGCATTTCGCCGAACTCGTTGTCCCAACCGAACCGTCCACCGTCGCGTGGCATGCCGAGTACAGTTGTGCCGGCCGGTACGCTGACCATCGAAGACAACGCGTCCCGTGGTTCCCCACGCGTCACGACAGGCTCGCGCAATTCCGTGACCTTCTGCGCAAGCGGTAACTGATGGAGCATGTACGCCAGCGTTTCAGCATGCATTAACCGATGCTCGATCGCCACGTTCAACAATTGCTCCGAGGCGTCGGCCTGGGCACCGGTGCGGTCGAGTTGCGCGGCGTGTGTCAGCGCGTCGAGCTCACGGTCGATCTGCTCGCGCGCACGCGAGCCGTAGCCGCGAACGACGTCGAGCGACGGCCAGTCACTCGGTTGATCGGTCGGAAAGCCGCCGTCGACGGGATCGATGCCGAAGGCAAAAAGCTGGTCGAGATGCGGATCGAACGCCGGCAGATCGCACAGGCGCTGATCGAACAGATTACGATCGAAAGCTTCCAGATGGCCGATATAAAACACAATCCGGTGACGCTCGCGGATCGGCCGTTCATACAGAAACTCAGGTTTCACGATGGAAAACAGTGCGTCAGTCACTTGACGCGCTTCGATCAGCCGCTGCACGAGCGGGTGATGCGGGGCGGGGTCGCGATTCATTTCGCCGGGTCTCCTTGCGGGGGACGGACTAAAGACTGTACCCGCTCGCAGGAGCCATGCCAAGACGAAAGCGCGTGAAAAAAGGAGTGCGCGAGGGACGGCGGCGGCGCGGGCCGTCTCCCGCCGCAAGCCTAGACTTGCTGCAGACCATCCAGATCGACGATCCGGATGTGCTTGCCCTGTGTGTCGATCAGGCCGCGCTTTTGAAATCTTGACAGGGTGCGGCTTACGGTTTCGAGCGTCATGCCGAGGTAGCTGCCCATGTCCTCGCGTGTCATGCGCAGATTGAATTCCGCCGACGAATAACCTCGCCGCGCGTTCCGTTCGGAGACGTCGAGCAGGAATGCCGCGACCCGTTCGTCCGCCGAGAGCGAACCGAGCACCATCATCTGCGCGGCTTCGCGGACGATCTGTTCGCCCAGCAGCTTGTGCATGCGTTCCTGCATCGAACTGATTTCGCGGCACAGCGACTTGAGCGCAGTGTACGGGACGATGCAGACCGTGCTGTCTTCGAGCGCGAGCGCGCTGCAGGCGTGCACGTCGTCGCTGATGCCGTCGAGGCCGAGCGCTTCGCCCGCGAGCCGCAGACCGGTGACCTGTTCGCGGCCGTCGCGGTGCGCCATGACGGTTTTCATTGAACCGGAGCGCACGGCGTAGATATTGTCGAAGCGGTCGCCGCTGCGATACAGCGCTTCGCCGCGCTGAACGGAGCGCGCGGAACAGATGAGCGTTTCGAGTTTCATCAGTTCGTCGGGCGACAAACCTTGGGGCATGCAGAGCTGCCGCATGGCGCAACTCGAACAGCGAGCGGCGGAACGCGCGCTTGCCCTTGATGGCGCCGCGCGACGGCTGCCGCGCACCGGCAACGAACTTGCGGCGGAGGCCGCGGGTTCGGCAGTGCCGGCGAAGTGCGTAACAGCGATAGGAGTGAGCATGTTCTGCAGCCAGTGGTGGGGTACCGACAGATTGTCCCATCTGCCGCGTCGCCCGCTTCGCGTCAAAATGACACGTTCGGGCAGTCAGGCGTGTTGAGCAATGTCACACCGGCGTTCGTGAATTTGTTGATGGACTGCGATGAAGGGTGAGCAGGCAAGCCCGGCTCATACCCTGGCAGAAGGAGATTGCTTTGCTGATTGAGCGCGCGCGGTCGATACGAGAGGCAATCGCATGGCGCACCAGCGCGGCGCGAATCAATCCGTGGCGCCGGACTTGCCCGCCGCGGACGGAATGAGCAGCACGGGCAGGCTCGCCTGCCGCACGCAGCGCTCGGCGACGCTGCCGAGAATCAGGCGCTGAAAGCCGCGTCGCCCGTGCGTGCCCATGACCAGCAAGTCGGCGTTGAAGTCGGCGGCGGCTTTGAGCACGACCACGGAAACGTCGTCGATCGTGGACGCCTCGCTTACCACCAGGTCGCCTTTCACGCCTTGCTCGGTCATGGCCTTGGCGAACTCGGCGCCGAGTTCCTTGCCTTCCTCGACAAGGCGATTGCGCAAGACGGACGGGTCGTAACCGGGCGCTTCGAAATACATGGGTGTGTTCTCGACCACGTAGAGCGGCTGCAGGACCGCGCCGCTGGATTTGGCGAGCGCGAGCGCTGCTTCGAATGCACGGCGGGAGGTGTTGCTGCCGTCGACCGCTACAAGAATGCGTGTGTACATTTCGACTCCGCGTCTGAAGGATCCGGATGCCGCAGCTGTTTTCAAACGCTGGGCGCAATGACGATCATTGCTGATGCAAGCCTTCATGATCGCCGAAGAACATGCCCTCCACCTGGATGTAAGTCAAACTCTTATCAAATTTTTCGATTGCGTCGGCTGGTTCAGCAAGCGCCGGAGGGCAAGCGTCGACGGGACTTTGCTCCCATTCGCAGCGCATATCCGCGTCCAAGGCGGAGCAAGGTTTGCCTTACAATTACAGTCTACTCAGACAAGTTGCTTCAGTCCGCTGATGAACGAGCGCAAAACGACGGGCTTACCCGACAAGATCTACGGCGACATTCTCAATCGCATTGTCGAAGGCGAGTACAAGGAAGGTGAGCGCTTGCCGACCGAGCATGCGCTGGCCGAGCGTTTTGCGACGTCCAGGCCGACGGTGCGCGAAGCCCTGGCGCGCTTGCGGGCCGACGGCATCATCATGACCCGGCACGGTTCGGGCACGACGGTGGCGCGCCGGCCGGACCCGGACGTGCGCCGCTTCGCCCCGCTCGAAACGCTGTCCGATATCCGTCGCTGCTATGAGTTTCGCATCGTGACAGAAGCGGGCGCCGCGGAGCATGCGGCGCTCAAAGCCGACGCCGACGACATTGCCGCCATCCAGCACGCTTGGGACCAATTGGAACGGATCGTCGAGACGCAAGGGATCGGCGCGAAAGACGACTTCATGTTCCACCTCGCGGTGGCGCGTGCGTCGAAGAACCCGTTTTTCATCACGGTCATGTCGTTCATCGAGGAGCAGATCCTGTTCAGCATGAACCTGTCGCGCAATCTTTCGCTGGTGAAAACGGTGGCGCGGCAGCGGCTCGTGCAGGACGAGCATAGGGCTGTGCTCGACGCGATCCGCCGCAAAGATGCGCGAGGCGCTGCGCACGCCATGCGGGCGCATCTCGAGAACGCGCTCGAGCGCATGTTCGGTTCCTGATCTGCCGCCCGCTCTCGCCGCGCGCCAGGGCGGCGGCGAGTTGCCAAGCTACTTGCCCAATGCGATTCCATGGCGCCCTGGCGCGGCGTCTAACCGCCATTACGCGGCGGCGAACCGGCCGCGCGATAACAGCCAGGCAGCAGGCAGGCAGCAGGCAGGCAGCAGGCAGGCAGCAACTAAAGGGCAACCAGGCGAGCGCTACGCCGCAACGGCCATCGGTCCGAACAGCGCGGTACGAGTCTTCGGACTAACCGCGATATCAAGCGCCACCGCTCGTTCCACGCCGATCTGCAATGGCGACCCGAGCCGGCTGACGTCGATGCCGGTCTTGCGCAGCAGCCGCTCGATCGGCGTCGTGGTCACCGTGACATACCGCGTGATGCCCATCTGGTCGGCGAACGTCACCAGTTCGTGGATGGCCTGCATGGTCAAATCCGCAAAGCCGAACGATTGCTCCTCGCCGATGGTTTCGATCGCGAACCGGCTCAATTCCCAGATGTGCCGCCCTACCGGCGCCGCCGCGCCATGCAGCAACTGCGGGAAGGTGTCTTTCAGCATATTGGGCCCCTCGGTCGGCATCAGGCGCCAACAGCCGCGCACTTGCCCGTCGTCGGCCTGGATCAGCATGTAGTGCGGACCGAGCGCGTCATAGCCGTCGATCTCCATGCCCGCGATGGTCGGGATTTCCCATCCGAGCCGCCCATGAAACACCCGCGCCCGCAGGCGGTACATCTCGTTGATATCCGCGTTGTCGAATTCCTGACGCATTCCAATCCGGATTGCTGTTTGCATGACGTTCTCCTGAACGTGTTGGGGTACCCAATACGCAAGAAAACTTATGCATTTTGAATGTTTCTGCCACCTACCTACCTGGATAGGTGTGCATGCTTATCGGGTAACGCAAAATTCGAGACAAGCACTGCACTCAACCGACAGGACCGAAAATGGAACTCCTCGAAAATCATTGGCAACCGCAAACCGGCCTTCAAACCCGCCCGGCGGAGCCGTCCACGGCGGTGGACCGGGTTCTGATCATTGCTTACCGCAAAAAGAAAAAAGAAAGCCAACGCCGCTTCTGGGCCCGCTTCGGCGTAACGCAGTCGCGCGGCAGCCGGTTCGAATCGGGTGCTGAAATCCCGGCGCCGGTCTCGATCCTGCTGGGTCTGTATTTCACCAAAACCGTTTCCGACGCCGATCTGGGCCGTGCCGAGCGCGTGCTGTACAGCCGCGACGCCGCCGCCTTGCTCAACCCGGGTCAATAAGCCCGAGTTGCGCTGCGATCACGGCCGCCGCACGCCGCGAATTCACACCGAATTTCGTTCTGATGTTCTTCATGTGGAAGTTCACCACGGCTTCCGAACAGTTCAGGATGTGGGAGATTTCCCAGGTGGATTTGCCGCGTGCGGTCCATTTCAGGCATTCGCGTTCGCGCGGCGTCAGTTTGGGCATTAAAGACTGAGCGTGCGTATTCAAATGCCGCTGACTCGTGTCGATTACCAGGTCGCGCAATAACACCAGATTCGGCAATGCCACGTTGATATGGCGCCAGAATTCATCGTTGGGATTGTTGTCGTTGACGAAGCACATCATGCCGGCTTCCTGGTTCGGCCCGTGAATCGGCAATGTCACGCCGGAACGCAATCCGTGCGAACGGGCTTCCTCGTACATGGAAAGCTGCGCCGCGGTCGTGAAAATGTCCGGTGACCAGATCAGCGGCGTGGCGCGTGTCGCGCAATGCGCGACGGTCGGGTCGATGTGAACCAGTCCCTGCTCGTCATAAGTACGGCGCCACGTGGACGCGTACGTGCTGCGCACATAGGCGTCTTCCAGGCGAATGGTCGGACGCGGCAGCATGGCGATCAAAAGCTTGTCGAAGCCCCACGTCTCGGCGAGGCCCGCGATTGCACCGAACCATTCCGTTTCGTCGGCGGCGTTCAGTAGCGGTGCCATCTGCTCGATAAAATGTAGCGACAATTTTCACTCTCTCAGGCTCGCAAACATCCCGTTGCGGTTAATTGCGGTACGGCATTCCGTCCGGTGGTTTTTATCTGCACAATCTATCACCAAAATTTATTTCGCAAAGCGAGAAGTGAATTCTAAACAATGCCAGGCGCGGCGCTCTGGTGAGAATGCGAATGAACCGCTCTTTGTAACTGATTTCTTTGATCGAATTAACATTCACCGATCCTTTATGTGGGTAATTCTCTCGTAGTAGCCGTTTTGATGCCATTCATTGGCAACATTATTGGAAGCATTCCAATTAGCGGTCGCTGCCAAAATTCCGGTCAAAATCGCACTGATTGCCCATCTTGTATGTCCGCAGGTGGGACGGCTGCTGCGAGATAAACGCCACTGCCATAAGCTATATTGTCATACAAAAGCGACATGGCGTAGTTTGCAACGTCCGCACCTCGCGCGAAGATTCGCCGGACCGTGCTTGTCATCAGGTTGTTTGACAACATTCGCAGCCCAACCGCGAGCGGTCAAAAGGGTGGTCGCGAGGGGGCGCAACGTCTTTACGAGGCTTCTTGCCCCTCAAAACTTGCGCGACGAGATCTCACTGATTCCCGTGCTCCACAGCGCCGTGACGTTTCCAGGATCGCCGACGTCGGGCCGATTTTGCCGTTGCTCAGTTCGACGCCACCCGAGCATCGTGCGAAGATCGAGCACGCCGCGCGGGTGCTGCTCGCGTTAGAGCATGAGTTCCGCGCAAGCTAACCCTACCTCGAGCCTTGAACCGCCAGCATGACCGACAACAGCCGACGCTATCCCGATCCCTCCATCCGCGTGCTCGATCCGCGCTTCAAGCCGTTGATCCTGGCTTCCGCGTCCGTCGAGTGCCTGTATCAGGGCGCGCGCTGGTCCGAGGGCCCGGTCTGGTTCGGCGACGGCCGCTATCTGCTGTGGAGCGACATTCCGAACGACCGCATCCTGCGCTGGGATGAACCAAGCGGCACGGTGTCGACCTTTCGCCAGTCGTCGAACAATGCCAACGGCCATACGCGCGACCGTCAGGGCCGTCTCGTCAGCTGCGAGCATCTGACGCGCCGCGTCACGCGCACCGAATACGACGGTTCGATCACCGTGCTCGCCGACCGCTATCGCGGCAAGCGCTTCAATTCGCCGAACGACGTGGTCGTGAAATCGGACGGCTCGATCTGGTTCAGCGATCCGACCTTCGGCATCGACAGTTTCTATGAGGGCGAGCGGCAGGAGTCGGAATTGCCGGCATGCGTGTACCGCGTCGACGGCCAATCGGGCGAAGTCACCGTCGTCGCCGACGACGTGCTCGGCCCCAACGGTCTGGCGTTCTCGCCGGACGAGTCGGTGTTGTATATCGTCGAATCGCGCGGCGAGCCACGCCGCAAAATCCGTGCGTTCGACGTCGACAACAACGGCGGCGCGCTGTCGAACAACCGCGTGCTGATCGACGCCGGTCCGGGCACGCCGGACGGCTTTCGCGTCGATGTCCACGGCAATCTGTGGTGCGGCTGGGGCATGGGCACCGATGAACTCGACGGCGTGCGCGTCTTCACGTCGCAAGGCGAGCCGCTCGGCCACATTGCGCTGCCGGAGCGCTGCGCGAATGTATGTTTCGGCGGGCGGCATCGCAACCGGCTGTTCATGGCGGCAAGCCACGGACTTTATTCGCTCTACGTGAACACGCAAGGCGTGCAAGGCGGCTAGTTGCCGGACAAGTCGTCGTCAGAGTACGTGTTCGACTTCGGGTTTGCCCTCGGATGCAGCGCGCAAGCCATTGAGCGGCAAGGATTCATCAGGAAAACCGCGGTTTTCGGGGGCCGGTTGCCGCCACGAGTATTGGCTTGACATCAGCTGTCCCGCTTCGCTATGTTCCATTGGTAGAAAGACACCGCCAGCAGCGCATTCGACCGGCGGATTTCCATACCAGGAAGCGAGGAGACGCAATGACTGTTTCAGACAGGTTGGCGCTCAGGCTGGTGTCCGTATGTCTCGCGGCGAGCGCCGCTTTCGCATCCGCCGCGCACGCGGCCGACCCGGTCACGCTCAATATCGTCGACGTGGCCGGCGACCTTCAACTCACGCAAAAAGGCTTCGAGGCCTTCAAGGCGAAGTATCCAAACCTCGTCGGCAATCTCACCTTCACGAATGCGCCTGCGCCGCAACTGCCCGGCAAGATCAAGGCGATGCAGGCCGCGGGCCGCTCCGATATCGATCTCGTGCTGACCGGCACCGACGCGCTCGCCGCGGGCATCGAACAGGGTCTATGGATGAAGCTGCTGCCCGAGAACGCGGCGGCGTTCCCCGGCGTGCTCGACAAATACGCGCCGGGTCCGCGCAAGATGCAGGATCTCGCGCAAGGCTACGGGCTCGAAGTCGCGTACATGCCTGCCGGCCCGCTGCTCGAATACAACCCCGCCAAGGTCAGCGACCCGCCGAAGACGCCCGAACAATTGCTGCAATGGTGCAAGGCGCATCCGGACAAACTGATCTATGCACGGCCGGCGAATTCCGGTCCGGGCCGCACGTTCCTGATGGGCTTGCCGTACGTGCTCGGCGACAAGGATCCGCAGGATCCGATTCACGGATGGGACAAGACGTGGGCCTTTCTGAAGCAACTGAACGATTGCATTCCTTACTATCCGGGCGGCACCTCGGCGGTGATGAAGGAGCTCGGCGAAGGCACGCGCGACATGACCGTCACCGTGACAGGCTGGGACATCAATCCGCGCGCGCTCGGCATCGTGCCGGCCGAATTCCGCGTGCAGGCGTTCGACAACATGACGTGGGTGAACGACGCGCACTACATGGTGATTCCGAAAGGCGTGCCGAAGGAAAAACTCGACGTGCTCTACAAGCTGATGAACTTCATGCTCGAGCCGGCGCAGCAGGCCATGACCTATGACGACGGTTATTTCTATCCCGGCCCGGCGATCAAGGGCGTGAGCGTCGAGCAGGCGCCCGCGCACAGCCAGGACGTGCTGAAGAAATACGGCCGGCCGGAGTACGCGAAGCTGCTGGCCGAGCGTCCGCACGTATTGCCGCTGAATGCCGCGGCGATGGTCGCGGCTTTCAAGAAATGGGACACCGAGGTCGGCGCGCAGAAGACCAAGTAGCCTCCGCTCCCGCAGTGCACGCACGCATGCCGTCTCGATCCTCACGTGATCTATGACGGCGTACGCCTCGCGCGTATCAGGAAACCGCCATGAAGCATCACTTTGAACAGTTGCGGCTCGACTCGGTGAGCCGCAGTTTCACGAATGCGGAAGGCCAGGCGATCGCGGCGCTGCGGGGACTCGATCTGACCATCCAGCGTGGCGAGTTCATCGCATTGCTGGGACCGTCCGGTTGCGGCAAATCGACGGCGCTCAATTGCATCGCCGGATTGCAGGCGTTGAGCAGCGGCGGCATCTGGCTCGACGACAAACGCATCGACGTGTTGCCGCCGGAGAAGCGCGGCTTCGGCATGGTGTTTCAGAACTACGCGCTGTTTCCGCATATGAGCGTGCTCGACAACGTCGGCTTTGGTTTGAAGATGCGCGGCATCGGCAAGAGCGAAGCTGTGCGCCGGGTGCGCGAAGCGTTGCAACTCGTGCAACTCGTCGGGCACGAGCGCAAGCTGCCTGGACAACTGTCCGGCGGCCAGCAGCAACGCGTCGCGATTGCGCGCGCGATCGTGATCGAGCCGCCGCTGATCCTGATGGACGAACCGCTGTCGAATCTCGACACCAAGCTACGCATCGAAATGCGCGCGGAGATTCGCCGCATCCATAGCCAGCTCGAGCGCGCGACGCTTTACGTGACGCACGATCAGGACGAGGCGCTGTCCATGGCCGATCGGATCGTCGTGATGAGGGAAGGCGTGGTGCAGCAAGTCGCCACGCCGAAAGAGGTCTATACGCGGCCGCAGAATCTGCACGTCGCGCGCTTCATGGGCTATCGCAACGTGGCCGAGTTCGAACTCGAAGGCACGCAGGGCGAAGGCGTGCTGGTGAGCGCGAACGGTGTGCGTCTGCTTGGCACGCCAATGGCCGGCTTCAACAGCAAACGCGTGAGCGTCGCGCTGCGTCCCGAGGATATGGAGCGCGCCGTGCCCGGCGCGGAGAATGCCTTCGATGCGTTGGTGACGACCGTCGAATACGGCGGCCGCGATTCGCTGCTGCGCGTGAAAACGGCGTTCGGCGATATCTGGGCGCGCGTCGGTGGAGAATTCGAAGAGGGCGAGCGAATCAGCTTGCGCGTGCCGCCGTCGCGCACACTCGTCTACGACGCGGAGACGGCATGAACACGCCCACGCTGTCGCCGCCGCTCGCGCCACGCGACGCCAAGGCGTGGCTCGTCGCGCCGGCGTTGCTGTTCATCGTCGCATTGTTCATCTATCCGTTCGCGTACGGTCTGGTGCTGTCGTTCCGGCCGATGAACGGCGGCGGCCTCTGGGCCAACTATCTGGCCTTCTTCACCGACACGTCGATGTGGCCGACGATCTTCGTCACGCTCAAGCTCTCGGTGCCGGCCACGCTGATCAACGTCGGCGTCTCGGTGCCGGTGGCATTCGCGCTGCGCCGCTACTCGCGCTATCAGAAGTTCGTCACGACGCTGCTGGTGATTCCCGTAACCCTCGGCACCGTGTTGATCGCCGACGGCATGCTCACGTACTTCGGCCCGAACGGCTGGTTTCCGCAGGCGCTCCACGGCCTGCATCTCTATACGCGCGAAGTGCGCCTCACGCATAACTTCTGGGGCGTGCTGATTTCACTGATCGTGTCGGGCTTTCCGTTTGCGTTTTTGTTGACGCTGTCGTACGTGACCGGCATCGACCCGACGCTCGCGGCCGCGGCCGCGACGCTCGGCGCGAGTCCGTGGCAGCAGTTTCGCCGCATCTATCTGCCGCTGCTGGTTCCGGGGTTGACGATGGCGGCGTGTCTGTCGTTCGTGCAGGCGTTTTCGGTATTTCCGTCGGCGGTGCTGCTCGGCGCGCCGGCCGGGCCGACGCGCGTGATGTCGATCGCCGCCGCCGAAGCCGCGTTCGAAAGTTACGACTATTCGCTGGCGTCCGCGATCGCGATGGTCATGGGCTTCGTGCAGTTGCTGGTGGTTGCCGCACTGCTCGGCGCGCGCCGCTTCTTCTACAGCGGTCCGGCCACCGGAGGCAAAGGCTGATGACGACCGATCATCGCGCGGCGCAGCCTTCGTGGTCCGCGCCGGCATCAAAGGATCACGACGACGGTGCGCGCGAGCCGGATAAGCGCGCCGGTCGCACCCGGCAGCGCACCAGCGTGCCAGGCCGCGTCTGGCGCGTGCTGGTGTGGGGCGCGATGGTGTTCTTCCTCGTCAACGTGGTGCTGCTGATCGCGACCGTGGCGGTCAATTCGATCGCGACGCGCTGGTTCGGCACCTTGCTGCCGCAAGGCTTCACGCTGCATTGGTATGCGCAGGCGTGGAGCGACTTCCAGTTGGCGAGCGTATTGTGGGTGACCGTCGAGGTAGTCGGCGCAGTCGTGCTGCTGTCGGTCCTGCTCGGCGTACCGGCGGCGTATGCGCTCGCGCGTGTGCAATTTCCGGGCAAGCGCATCGCGATGCTGATCTTTTTGTTGCCGCTGATGGTGCCGCCCGTCACGTACGGCATTCCCATGGCGACGGTGATGTACAAGGTCGGTCTGGCCGGCACGCTGAGCGGCGTGATTCTGGCCAACCTGGTGCCCGCGCTGCCGTTCGTGATTCTCGTCATGACGCCCTTCATCGAACAGATCGATCCGAATCTCGAAGCGGCGGCGCGTATTTTCGGCGCCAACACGTTCCGCTATTTCCGCTATGTGCTGCTGCCGTTGCTCGTGCCCGGCATGCTGGCGGCGGGCTTGCTGGTGCTGGTGCGCACCATCGGCATGTTCGAGCTGACTTTTTTCACAGCGGGCCCCGCGACGCAAACGCTCGTGGTCGCGCTGTACTACGCTGTCTTTTCAACCGGCGTGCGCGCGCCGCAATCGATCGATGCGATGGCGATGATCTACATGGCGATCACGCTGATCTGGGTGCTGATCGCACTGCAATTCGTGAGCCCGACGCAGATCGTGTCGCGCGTGAAGGAACAGAAGCGCTGAAGGAAGTCCCCTTCGGGGTACGGCGAAAGACATCGTGGAGCTGACGTTGACGAAGAGAAAGAAACCTGAAGAACTGCGCAGCCATCGCTGGTACGGCGTGAACGATCTGCGCTCGTTTGGCCACCGTTCGCGCACCGCGCAAATGGGCTACGACCGCGAGGAATACGCCGGCAAACCGGTCATTGCGATTCTCAACACGTGGAGCGAGATCAACGCGTGCCACACGCACTTCAAGCAGCGTGTCGAGGAAGTAAAGCGCGGCATCTGGCAGGCCGGCGGCTTTCCGGTCGAACTGCCGGTGCAGACGCTCTCCGAGCCGTTCCAGAAGCCCACCACGATGCTGTATCGCAACTTCCTCGCCATGGAAGCCGAAGAAACGCTGCGCTCCTATCCGGCGGACGGCGTGGTGCTGATGGGCGGCTGCGACAAGACCACGCCCGCTTTGCTGATGGGCGCGATCTCGATGGACCTGCCAGCGATCTTTCTGCCCGCCGGCCCGATGCTGCGCGGGAACTGGAACGGCACGACGCTCGGCTCCGGTTCCGACGTCTGGAAATATTGGGCCGAATTGCGCGCGGGCACGATCACGCAAGACGACTGGCAAGGCCTGGAAGGCGGCATTGCGCGCTCGCCGGGGCACTGCATGACCATGGGCACCGCGTCGACCATGACGAGCGCGGCTGAAGCGCTCGGCTTCACGCTGCCCGGTTTCGCGTCGATTCCCGCGGCGGATTCCCGTCATGCGCAGATGGCGGCGAAAACCGGCATGCGCATTGTCGAGATGGTGTGGGAGGACCTCAAGCCCTCCGATCTGCTCACCGCGGGTTCGATCGATAACGCCGTGACCACGTGCCTCGCGCTGTCCGGTTCGACCAACGCGATCGTGCACATGATCGCGCTCGCGCGCCGCGCCGGCATCGAGTTGACGCTCGATCGCTACGACGACATCTCGCGCCACACGCCGGTGCTGGCGAATGTTCGTCCGACCGGTGCGTATCTGATGGAGGACTTTTTCTATGCGGGTGGTTTGCGGGCGTTGCTCGCCGAATTAGGCGAGCTGATCGACCGTTCGCAGAAAACCGTCAACGGCCGCACGCTCGGAGAGAATCTGGAAGGCGCGGAAATTTTCAACGACGACGTGATCCGCCGGCGTGACAAGCCGCTGCTGCCCAACAGCGGGCTCGCGGTGCTACGCGGCAACATCGCGCCCGACGGCGCAGTGATCAAACCGGGCGCCGCCGAACCGCATCTGCTCGTGCATACCGGCCGCGCGGTGGTGTTCAAGGACTACAACGACATGGCCGCGCGCATCGACGACGACGCGCTCGACGTCGACGAGAACAGTGTGATCGTGCTTCAGCATGCGGGACCGGTCGGCGCTCCAGGGATGCCTGAATGGGGGCAATTACCCATCCCGCGAAAATTGCTGCAGAAAGGCGTGCGCGACATGGTGCGTATATCCGATGCGCGGATGAGCGGGACGAGTTACGGCGCGTGCGTGCTGCATGTCGCGCCGGAGTCGTTCATCGGCGGGCCGTTTGCGTTGGTGGAGAGCGGCGACATGATCGAGCTCGACGTGCCGCGACGCAAACTCAACCTGCTGGTGACGGATGATGAACTCGCGCGGCGCAAGGCCGCGTGGGTCAAGCCGGCGCCGCGTTTCACGCGCGGCTACGGCGCGATGCATCAGGTGCATGTGATGCAGGCGAATCAAGGCTGCGATTTCGATTTTCTGCAACGCGGCGGCGCGCAGGCCGCTCCGGATGTGGACGTCGCGAACAACACGGGCGAGCCGGAGATTCACTGAGTCGACGAGGGCCGGCTGGAGCGTGAAACGGCCGCTGCGGAGCGGCTCCAACCCGCAGAGAAGGCGCGATGCGGCTCAAGCGCATCGCGGGAATGCTTCACTTCAATAGCCGACGCGATACACGCGGCCAGTCTGCGCACCTTCCACGCTGCGCAGATAAGCCATTGCCGCGCGTTGCGCCGTTACCGGCTCGAAGCCGCGGAAGTAGGGCGCATAAGCATCCATCGCTTCGGTGAGCACGGTCGGGCTCACCAGGTTGATGCGAATGCCGCGCGGCAATTCGATCGCCGCGCCGCGCACGAAACCTTCGAGTGCCAGATTGACGGTAGTCGCGCTCGCGCCTTGCAAAATGGGTTCGTCAGCGAGGATGCCGCTTGTCAGCGTAAACGAGCCGCCGTCGTTCACATACTGCTGAGCCGCGAACACCACGTTGATCTGGCCCATCAGCTTGTCGCGCAGGCCGACCCAGAATTGTTCGATGCTCATCTCGGGCAACGGACCGAAATACACCCTGCCGGTCGCGGTCACAACGCCATCCACTTTGCCGATCTCGCGAAAGAGCCGCTCGACGCTTGCCGGGTCGGTGCTGTCGACGTGGTATTGCCCGCGCGTCGCGCCCACTTCGATCACTTCATGGCGCGCCTTCAGTTCCGCGCTCACCGCCTGGCCCAGCGTGCCGGTGGCGCCGATCACGACGATCTTTTTCATCTGCTGCTCCGTTGAAGGTTGACGTGCAGTCGATTCTGCCGATGTTTGGCAGAGGGAAACAGCCTCGTCCACGCGCAGGTCCTGCAACCCTGAGTTTCTAATCGAAGTAAAAGCGCGCACCGCGAATCAAACGGTGCGCGCTTCGCAATACACGGATTAATTAGGGCCCGCGCGAGAATTCAAACGCGCAGGCAAATGTGAAGACTGCGCGAATGTTTATTTCACCCGATGTAATTCGATCAGCCTGGTAGGGCGCAAATGATTAAGGGCGTAATGAATGCGGCCGCGGTCCTGCCGGCTGCCGACAGGCCGCGGATCGTCGTATAGATGATCCGCCGAATACGCGCCCTGCGGCGCGACCATGCCTTTGTCGATCACCGTGTAGCCTGGTTCGAGCGCGAGCAGCAGATGATTGCCGCCAACCCGGCTGTCGAAGCCGGCCATGCCGTCGAGCGACTCGGGCACGCTGTTCGTGAGGGTCGCATTGCTGGTGGTGATTTCGTCGGGCGAGATGGGGCTGTGACCCGCTATGCGTGCGGCTTCGAGGTTTTTGCCGTCGGTGTCCACGGTGCTGTCGTGGGTGCGGTCGTTGTGCAATTCCGCGGTGTTCTTGCGGCTCGTGGCCGCCGGTTGTGTCGCGTTCGCTGGCTTGTTGATATCGCTGTTCATCATGCATTCTCCTTTGAAGAGGACATGGTGTGACATGCAGCAAAACCCGTTCCGCCTCGCATAAATCCTGATTCACCTGCCTTCATTGCGCTTTGTCCGCGGTTGCATGCGCGGTGGCGAGTGAGGTATTCGGCTGGCGATGGCGTCCGCGATTCTTTTCGATTTTTTTAATGGACGCGTATTTTCTACAGAGTATGATCTTACTCCGACGAGCGAAGCGCGGTTAAATTGGAAGACATTCGGCCCGGCTATTTCTTGATGGCCGGCAGCACCGTCTGCGCGCCACTCAAAACATTTTACGGGGCCGTCAGGGCGGGTGACACATGCACTTCGATGCTGCATTCACACATCGCGGCTATTTGCTAAATTGCGCACCCGCGCGCGCGGGCGATGGCACTTGGCAACCCTACGTAGTCATCTCCCGCTCGAGCGACGGCGAACTGGTCGCCAATCGCTTTTTTCCCACCGACTTGCGCTTTCGAGAGGAAGCGGCCGCCATCGCCCATGCGCGCGATTGGGCCGTGCGCTGGATCGACGCAAGCAGCGTGACCATCTAAGCACGCCTCCGGCGGGTCATAGCGCGTAGGCTCCGCCGTCGAGCAGGGCTGCGCGAGCCGCGGCAAAACGCGGTAATCTCTCGGCATAATCACTTCGAACCGTGCTCCCGCGCGGCGCTGTCCTTTTATGCCTAACGTGCCTACCCAGAACTGGGGCCTCGAACAGATCGTCGCCGACTTGCGCGCGTCGCGTGAACAACTCCATCGCACGCGGCATCCGCTCGGCATTCGCGAGTTGCCGTCGCGCGAAGCGGTGATCAACATCGTCGCCGGCCTGCGCGCGGCGCTGTTTCCCACGCATTACGGCGCGCCCGATCTGACCGACGAGACCGTCGACTATTACGTCGGCCATACGCTTGAAAGCACGCTCCGGCTGCTCGCGGAACAGATTCGCCGCGCCCTGCGTTTTTTGCCGGAGTTCGGCGAAACGCCGGACGCCGATTTGCAGGCGCGCGCATTCGGCATCGCGCGTGAATTCGGCACGCAATTGCCGGGCATCCGCGCATTGCTGGTCAGCGACATTCAGGCGGCTTTCACCGGTGATCCGGCCGCGCAGCACATCACCGAAATTCTGCTTTGCTATCCGGGCGTGTGGGCGATGACGCATCATCGCCTCGCACATGCGCTGCATCGCCTGGGTGTGCCGTTGCTGGCGCGTTTCATCAACGAGATCGCGCACTCGGCAACCGGAATCGACATTCACCCGGGCGCGACGATCGGGCCGAGCTTCTTTATCGACCATGGCACGGGTGTCGTGATCGGCGAGACGGCGATCATCGGCGAACGCGTGCGCGTGTATCAGGCCGTGACGCTCGGCGCGAAGAGTTTCGCCGCAGACCTCGACGGCACGCTCGTCAAGGGCAACGCGCGCCATCCGATCGTCGAGGACGACGTCGTGATCTACGCCGGTGCGACGATTCTCGGGCGCGTGACGATCGGCCGCGGCTCGGTGATCGGCGGCAATGTGTGGCTCACGCACAGTGTGCCGCCGGGCAGCAGTGTGTCGCAAGGCAAGATCCGCGAGGGCGAGCGGTCCGACGAGGGGCGGCAGTGATACGCGGCCGGGTTCGCGCGTGGCCGCGTGTCCTCATGCAAAGGCGAGCGTGCCGACAACTGGCGGCGGTGATGCACGGCGGCCCGGCTTGCGAATCGCCGCGTGTGCCGATGCGCGAACGTCTTTTTAGCTGCTAAACGAGGACCATGCCGCGCGGCCGCGTCCATATGCCTCGCTGCGCGATCGGCGGCGTCGAAGCCACGGTGGCCGAGACGGCGCATGCGTTTCCGCGTCACTCGCACGACCGTTTCGGCGTCGGTGTAATTGTGAGCGGCGGGCATCGGTCGGCGAGCGGACGTGGGCTCGTCGAAGCGCGCGCCAACGACGCGATCATGGTCAATCCCGGAGAAGTGCACGACGGCAGTCCGCTCGACGAACGCGGACGCGCGTGGCGCATGTTGTATTTCGAACCGTCGATGCTCGTCACGGCCGCGAGCGAGCTGACCGGCGCGGCGGCGCGCGAGCTCGAACTCACGCAGCCGGTCGCGCACGATCCTTTGCTGAAGCGTTTGTTCGAGCGGCTGTTCGCTGTCGCGGTGGAAGCGCCTATCGTGCCGGACGATCTGGCGCGCGAGGAGGCGTTGCTCGAACTGCTTGGGCACGTCGTGCGCGTTCATGCGACGCGGCCAGCACGCTCTCGGTCGACGGATGCGTCGGGTCCGATTGCGCGAGCAAAGGCACGCATCGACGACGACCCTTCTTCACCTCTCACGCTGGCCGATCTCGCCGCCGACACCGGCATGAGCCGTTTCCAGTTGTTGCGCGGTTTCGCGCATGAAATGGGCCTGCCGCCGCACGCGTACCGAATGCAGCGTCGCGTGGTGCTCGCCAGACAATGGATCGCGCGGGGCGCGACGCTTGCCGATGCGGCTGCCGCAGCGGGCTTTGCCGATCAGAGTCATATGACGCGCGCGTTCGTGCGTCTGCTCGGCGTAACGCCCGCCAACTACGCGGCTGCGCTGCGCTGAGGTTCAGCCGATCCGCAAATGCTGGAGCAAGGCCGCGCCGTGCACGCCATGCAACCAGACGTGCTGCCCGATAAACCACGCTGCCGCCCACGAAGCCGCCACGACGATCAGATCGCAGTGGCCGCTATTCCAGAGATTCAACGAGTGCCGCCCGGCAATCCATGGCACGCCTAATGGATTCGGCCAATCGGCGAACAGATGCATCAGGCCGCCACAGGCGAATCCGAACGCCGGCGCGGCATAGAGCGAATGCCCAAGCCAGTGATACGACACCGCGAGCAACGCGAGCCATCCCACGCCCCAATGCGTCAGCGTGCGATGCGTGATCCACAGACGCCGCGCGCGCGACCACCACGCGACCTCCAGCCAGTCCGGCGCCGTGCTCCCAATCACACCTGTGACGAAACTCAACAACACGCCGACATGAAATGAACCGCCGCCGCCGATGCGCGCGACGATCACCGCCGCGATGACGCCGGCCGCAAAACCGGTAGCGTGATGTGCTTTGCTGGATGCCATCGAAACTTACGGCAGAGCGCCGCTTCAGGAACAGAGGGCGGCTATGTTCGCAGATGCGCGGATAAAAAAATAGCCGGCACGCGAGTTAAAAAAATCGCGCGTCGGCGTACCTTCAGATCGCAAGTGTGTGGCCGAAGCTCACGTCGCGCAACGTGCAATATCGAAGCGCATTTCCGGTTCCGGCGGATCGTCCGGCGCGTTGGCAGGATGCATCACCTTGATGACCGAGCCGGCATTCGACGGCGTCAGCGTTACGAAATACGAGTTGTTCGAATCGGAGCCGACGGCGATCTCCGTCGCGCCGCCGACGTGCGACGTGCGCACACGTGACAATCGGCTTTCGAGGCAATCGGCGACATAGGCGGGGGCGCGTTGCGAAGACACGTATATCATCGGCAGGGATGCGTCGCGGGCTGGGCCGCTGGAAGAGCCGCAGCCGGCGAGGGCAGCGAGCGCGGCGGCTGCGGGGGCAAGCAGGAGAAGTCTTTTCATGGTCCGATCGTCGGCGTCCCCGGTCGTACGCGGGAACTTGGGGCGCGGGCGAAGCGCAACGCGATAGAGCGCAACGTCATGCTTCGCGACGAAGCCGCCGTTCAACCGCAACGGCATCGCAACGTTGCAACGTTGCGGCAAGGAAGGCAGCCGGGCTCAGTATACCCATCGGGTTCACGCCTCGTCACTATCCGTGGCGATCGGCATTGTGTCTAAACGTAAAGTCATAAAACCCGCGACGTGAGCGTGTCACGCGCGGGTTGTGTGCGCCGCGAATCGAATCATTCGCTCCGCAGGCATCAACTGAAAATACTTAGAAGCGGTGACGCAAGCCGACTGCTGCCGCCACCTGATTGCCGTTCGACGACGGCGCGAGCGTATTGATCGCCGCAACGTTCGAACCGAAGTTGCCGAGTTCGCCCGAGGCATGCTGATACACGCCTTCCACGTACACGTCGGTGCGCTTGCTCAGCGAGTAGTCGCCTTGCAGAGACACCGTGTGCCACTTCGGATCGCCCGAGCCATTCGAGCCGGACATCTTGCCGTCGGTGAACGTATACGAGGCCGCGAGGCTCAGTGCCGGCGTGAGCGCATAGCGGCCGTTCACTTCGTAGTTGTCAAGGTGCAGGTTGGTGCCGGCGACGCCAGGCAGCGTCGTACCGCCGACGTCCACGCCAGTGATGCCGTCGAGCTGCGTATGCGTATAGACGAAACCGACCGTTGCCGGACCGTACGTGTAGTTGATACCCGCGCCGTACGTGCGTTGCAGATTGGCCGCGACCGCCGCGGTGCCGTCGCCTTGCGACACCGCGCCGCTCAGGTTCGAACTGCCGGATTGGTTCAGTTGCAGGTAAGCGGCGGCAACGCTCAACGGCCCGTTGTCATACGAAGCGCCGACGCTCCATGCGCGGTTGTTGGAGAAATCACCGGCCGAGTTGCTGAAACCGTACAGACCGCCGAACTTCAGCCCCGCGTAGTTCGCGCTCGTGTACTTGACGGCGTTCTTGATCGAGAACGAGTTGTCGAGGTTGTCGTTATCGAGCGGGTGCGCCGCGAGGTTGTTGCCGTAGCCGGCGCCTGCTTCGGACAGCGGCGCCAGGTAGTCGACCACGGAATCGTATTGGCGGCCGAGCGTCAGCGCACCGTACTGATCGCTCTTCAGACCGACGAACGCCTGACGGTTGAACATCGTGTTGCTTTCCGTGTCCTGGCCGTTATTCAGGTTGAAGCCGCTCTCCAACGTAAAAATCGCATGCAGGCCGCCGCCGAGGTCTTCGCTGCCACGCAGGCCGAAGTAGGTGTCCGACGCCGAGCCGCTGCCTTGTTGCCAGTTGCTATGGCCACCCTGGTTATTCGAGTAGACGAGGCCGGCGTCCAGCGTGCCGTACAAGGTGACGCTGCTCTGGGCATGAGCGCTAATGGCAACCGCGCTGAGGACGCCTGCGATGAGGGTTTTTTTCATGGTTAGATAGCTCCGAAACAGTGCATAGGGAATCGCATTCGAGTGCTCACCGCCAATTACGCCGGCGGCCTGACGATCCGCTGCGAAGTGTATTCCTGCTATTCGTATCTTTAATTGCGGATGGCACAACAATGATTTTTCTAATTCGTAATAGCGAATGAGGAATTGTTTAAGTATGGATAAGTAAAGGAAAAATCAATTTGACGATGAATTCATGCGGGCCGTGTCAACATCGTATTGTTGCCGGATCGCGACGACTTGCCGCAAGCCATTGGCAGTATGGGTTGGTGTCTATTTTGAGATATTTAGTCGATCTATTCTGTTTCCCGCAATGCACTCTTTCAATTTCCCGGATCTATCTCATTGAATTACGGTTTTACAATTCGTCTCGCCCCTTGACCAAGGGTGTCTTTTTCATTTTTATGCGCGGCCTTCGGGCCGCGTCTTTTATGTGTTTTTATGGTCGGTTTATAAGTTCTCGCAAATGCGGAAATAGATTATTTCGATTGCGGTTGCGGTTGCGATTGCCGCGGCTTGTCCGTTCGTCAGAGGGCCGCATCCGCCGTGAGCGGGGCGGGTAGAATTGCGCGCTTGAGATGTGTTTCCGCCCCCG
This sequence comes from Paraburkholderia sp. BL17N1, assembly GCF_003634175.1. Lineage (NCBI taxonomy): Bacteria > Pseudomonadati > Pseudomonadota > Betaproteobacteria > Burkholderiales > Burkholderiaceae > Paraburkholderia > Paraburkholderia sp. BL17N1. Next base: position 850,340 of record NZ_RBIW01000002.1, on the reverse strand, counting down.
CGAACGTGAGTGAACCTGCAATGACCGATCTACCCCTTCCATCGTCCGACACCGCTGAAGATCTCACGACGGAAGGCGCGTCCGAACTGGGCGAAACCGTGCATGAAGCGCGTCTGTGGCGCGACGACGGCTGGACCGCGCGCGTCATCAAGAATGAAGACGACGAAGGCTGGGCCGTCGCCATGATCAAGGACGGCGAAGCGGAACCCGCGCTCGTCGGTCCGTGGACCATGGGCCGCAACAAGAAGGATCCGAAGCCGCTGGACACGTCGGCGTTCAACACGCTGGTGAAGACGGCGTCGGAAGTGCTGCGGCGCCATGAGCAGCAACTGCGCGCGCAGCTGCATAAGGAAGTGCGGGTGGCGAGCGCGGACGGCAACGACGAACTCGACATCACGCTCGACATCGTTCCCGACGAAGATGAGCCCTATGCATTGCTGACCGCGCTCGATACATTCGGCGAGCAGCTCGCGCAAGTGCAGGTCGCGCCTAACTTCAAGCTCAGCAAGGCAAGTGCGGCGGCGTGGGTCGAGAACGAGTTTCGTCGTCCGGGTTAAAAGCCGCGCCGCTGCGGCCGGCGGCAGGCTCCGGGGCTCGCCGGCGTCGTCTGTCGACGGCTTGGATTTAAATTACTAAAGCCTGTCAATATACTTTCATATTCGCTTCATAGAATCCTCGCGTCATAGCGGCGCGAGCGTGAACCATGTGGTTTGGGTCTGAGTGCGTGCCGGCTGTGCATTCACCCACGCTACCCAAACACTGGATCACGACAACATGGCAGAGCCGCTCGACCTTTCCCGCCGCAAGGCCCTGAAACTTCTCATGGGCGCGCCGATGCTGCCGCTCGGCGGACTCGCCACCGCCTCCATGCTGACCGCTTGCGGCGGCAGCGACGAGCTGGCGACGCCCGTCAAACCGGTTGCCAACTTCGTCTCCGCGGCGTTCGCCAGCATGGCCGCGCCGACGCTGGCCGACCCCGCCGCCATGGCGAAGACCACAGTCGGCTCGACCTTGACGGTACAACTGAGCGACGGCAGCAGCCGCGCGTTCAAGCTGGCGTATCAGCCGTTCTTCGTCACCGGCGACAACGTGCCGAACGTGAAGGGCGGGACGATTCTTGCCGGCGGCTATTTCGACATCAACAATCAGCCGATCGTCGATAAATCGGTGGCGGGCAAGGAGCGCCAGTTCTACTCGGATTGCCCGGACGGCAGCTCGCTGATCCGCCTCGACAATCCCACGGTGAAGGGCCTCAAGGGCAACGCGGTATTCGCCGTGGTGCAGTTCGAATACACCACGCGCGATCAGAGTCTGGTCTCGATGTACGGCCAGTTGCCGTCGCCGATCGCCGTGCTCACGCTCGACCAGGACCCGGCTACCGGCAAGCTCACGCTGGCGGGCTACTCGAACGTCGATACATCGAAGGCCCATGGCTTGTGGATCACCTGCGGCGCGAGCCTGTCGCCGTGGAATACGCATCTGTCGAGTGAAGAGTACGAGCCGGACGCCACCACGATCGCCAGCAACAGCCAGTTCAAGGGCTTCAGCCGCAGCTTGTATGGCGATGAAACCACCGCGAACCCGTATCACTACGGGCATCTGCCGGAAGTCACCGTGAATCCGGACGGCACCGGCACGATCAAAAAGCACTACTGCCTTGGCCGCATTTCGCACGAACTGATTCAGGTGATGCCGGACAAGCGCACCGTCCTGATGGGCGACGACGCCACCAATGGCGGCCTGTTCATGTTCATCGCGGATCGCGAAGCCGATCTGTCGGCGGGCACGTTATACGTCGCGAAGTGGACGCAGGTGTCGGCGAGCGGCGCGGGCGCGGCCACGCTGTCGTGGATCAAGCTGGGCCACGCGGCCAGCGACGAAATCGAGGCGCTCGCCAATCAGCTGCGCGCCAGCGACATCATGGACGTCGCGACCAAAGATCCGCTCGATCCGGCCTACACGAAGATCAACTACAACGGCACGTTCAACTGGGTGCGCGTCAAGCCCGGCATGACGCAGGCGGCAACGTTCCTCGAGACGCATCGCTATGCGGCGCTGGCCGGCGGCAGCATGGGCTTCACCAAGCTCGAAGGCACGACGGTCAATATCAAGGACAAGGTGCTTTATTCGGCGATGTCGCGTATCGAGAAGTCGATGGTGCGCGGCAATGCCGCATCCACCGACGTGGCCGTCGATAAGACAATCAGCGCCGGCGCGGTCTACGCGCTGAACATGAAGGGCGGCCAGCGCGACCGCGGCGGCGCCGCGATCAACAGCGAATGGGTGCCGGTGGACATGGCCGCGCCCGCGGCGCTGGTCGGCGAGGATCTGCCGACGGCCGACGCGCTCGGCAACACCGCGAATCCCGAGCGCATTGCCAACCCGGACAACCTCAAGTTCTCGGAGAAGCTGCGCACGCTCTTTATCGGCGAGGACAGCGGCATGCACGTGAACAACTTTCTGTGGGCGTACAACGTCGACACGAAGACGCTCGCGCGCGTGCTTTCATGTCCGGCCGGCGCCGAATCAACGGGCCTGCACGCGGTCGATGAAATCAACGGCTGGACTTACGTGATGAGCAACTTTCAGCACGTCGGCGACTGGGAAAGTCCGTTGCACGACAAGATCAAATCGACGCTCGATCCGCTTGTGCGGGCGAACTATAAGGACCGCTTCGGGGCGACGGTGGGGTATCTGACGGCGGAGCCGGCGGGGATTAAGTTGTAGGCCCAAGGCGGGGGCGAGCGGTCATTCACGCAAAGCCCTGCCGCCCCCTGCCGCCTCAACTCCGCTTGCAAAAAATCGCCGTAATCAGCGGCGCTACGCGGTGCACGATCGCCGTGCTGCCGGTGCCGGCAATCGCGTTCCGCACTTTCGCCTCGCTGCCGAACACCACGACGCCGTAGGCCGAACGCGCGACCGGTTCGCCGTCGCCGACACGGAACATGGGGTCGTCTTTTTCGTAGCCGACCACCGCGAACACCCGAAAGCCATATGCCGTCAAATCCGCGCCGGACGTCGGCGAAAAGGCGTTGATCGAGTTGCTCTCCACACGCGTGGGCTTCGGGTCGATCAGCTGTTGGTCCGCGAGGTCGGCAATGAACTGATGGCCGCTTTCATTGCAGGCGAGCGGCGCGTCGAGCGCGGTGGCGTAACTGGCGAGCGGCAACGCGGTGGCTGCCAGAGCAAGGAGTACAGACGAAAGAAAGCGTTTCATAAGCGTGGACGGCCACCTGAATCGATGTAGTGTGTTCGCAACGGGCGGTGGCGTGGACTCGAGACCCGAAAAGACGTTGCGCATCGAAGTCATACCCTTGGCAGGCGCAACTGGTTTGTACTTTATCGCGATTCGGCAAATCTTGCTTCGCAGGCAGCACGGATCGGGAACCAACGGCGCCTAACGAAACGTACGGGAAGAAAGCAATCTTTTGCGATCCCGTATATATTTCCGGGTTATGAATTCGCGACCCGAAACTCCAATTAACGTTCCGCCGCCCAGAACATGGGACGCGCGGCTCGCCCGCCGCCTCGTGACTCCGCTCGTGAACACGTGGGTCACCCCGAACCATCTGACCACGCTGCGCCTCCTGAACGGGCTGGCAGGCGCGCTCTGCCTCGCTCACGGCGCGTTCGCGTGGGCTAATGCCGGCGCCTTCCTGATCGTGCTGTCGAACTTCGTTGACCACACGGACGGCGAACTCGCGCGCATCAGTGGCAAGTCGAGCCGGATCGGTCATTTTTACGACCTGGCTTGCGACGCGCTCGTGACCGTCATGTTGTTCGTCGGCATGGGTGTCGGAGCGGGCGCCTCGCATATCGCGGGCTTGAAAATCGCGCCGGGTGTGCTCGGCGCGGTGGCCGGCGTAGCGATCGCGCTGATTTTCTTCCTGCGCATGCGCATCGAGGAAATGGCGGGCAAGGCAGGCACTAAGCAGGCCTCCGTCGGCGGTTTCGAAACTGAAGACGTCCTGTATCTGCTGCCGATCGTCACACTGACTAGCGTCGTCTTGCCGTTCGTCGTGGTTGCGTCGATCGGCGCGCCGCTTTTCGCGGTCTGGGTGGTGGTCGACTACTGGCGCGTTGCGCGCCGTGCCGCCAGCCCGGCGCCGGCTGCCGCCAGTACGTCCGAAACCCGTCAAATGTGGGCCAGCGAATGAGTACGCAGGCCGAAAACGACGTGATCGCGTCAGTTCCGTTAGAACGTTCGCCGGCTGCATCGCCCGCACCGAATGCCGACCGGGCGGTCGCGAGCCGCACGCGCGGGTTCGACAACCCGCGTCTGCGCAAGGATTTCGCGGAGCAGGGCGCGTTTCTTTATCTGGAAGACTTTCTCGCGCCCGAAGTCACGGCGCAGCTCGTGCATAGCGCGCGTTCGCTGCTCGACGAGGTGAACCGCAACTATCTGCCGGGCCACAAGCAGGGCGGCAGTGTCAGCCGTCATACGATCGACCGCCTCGCGCCGTTCATCGCCGAACTGTACCGCTCGAAGGAATTGATCGGCTGGCTGGAGCAACTGAGCGGCGACAAACTCCAGCTTTCGCCCGCCGACGATCCGCATGCGTACGCGCTTTACTACTACACGCGGCAAGGCGACCACATCGGCTGGCACTACGATACTTCGTACTATGACGGCCGCCGCTATACGCTGCTGCTCGGCGTGATCGACGAATCGTCGTGCCGGCTCGACTACGAACTCCACACGCGTAATCCGGATGTGGCGGATCAGCCGGGCTCGGTGCAGATTCCGCCCGGTGGCCTCGTGTTCTTCGACGGCGACAAGTTGCGGCATCGCATCACGCCCGCCGGCGCGAACGAAATGCGCGTGTCGCTCACTTTCGAATACGTCACCGATCCGAATATGCGGCCGTGGCGCCGCTTCATCTCGAACATGAAGGACGCAATTGCGTACTTCGGCTTCCGCCAGGTTTTTCGCCAGATGACCCAACGCGGGAAGGACCGCGCATGAGCCGCGCGGCCCTGATTCTGCTGTCGATCGGGACAGCGCTGTTTGTCGGCCTGCTCGCGTGGCAGGGTTTCGGCTCGGTTGCTTCGACACTGCTTACCGCTGGCTGGGGACTCGCGCTCGTCGCGGCGTTCCACCTCGTGCCGGTGCTTCTCGATGCCGGCGCGATCTCGGTGTTGTTCCATCCTCGTCGCGACGGCATTCATCACGATCTGACATGGCGCGACGCGCTGTTCGCGCGCTGGATCGGCGAGTCGGTGAATAGCCTGCTGCCGGCCGGCCAGATCGGCGGACCGGTGGTCATGGTGCGGCAACTGTCCCAGCGTGGCATGCGCATGCGCGATGCGGCCGCGGCGATCACGGTGAGCACGACCGCGCAGGCGCTCGCGCAAATCATCTTCGCGCTGGGCGGACTTTTGCTGTTCGGCGCTTACGCAGCGCACGGCGCGCTGCACGATCTGCGGACTGCCACGCTGATCGCGACCGGCGTGCTGGGCGCGATGATCGTCGGGTTTTACTATGCGCAGCGGCGCGGCCTGTTCGGGCGCTTGCTCGGCATGGTCTCCAAGGTTTTCGGCAAGCGCGACTGGTCTTCGCTGATGACGCGCGCCGAAGCTGTCGACGCCGCCGTGCAGGCCATGTATCGCGAACGCGGCCGCGTGGCGGCAAGCTTCGCCATGAGTCTTGTGGGCTGGATCGTCGGCACGGTGGAAGTGTGGCTCGCGCTGCGCTTTCTCGGCCATCCGGTCGACTGGGTCGACGCGTTGTTGCTCGAAAGCCTGGGCCAGGCCATTCGCGGCGCGGCGTTCATGATTCCCGGCTCGCTCGGCGTGCAGGAAGGCGGCTATCTGTTGCTCGCGCCGCTGGTCGGTTTGCCGCCGGACGCGGCCTTGGCCTTGTCGCTCGCCAAGCGCGCCCGCGAAATCCTGCTAGGCTTGCCGGGTCTGCTGGTTCTGCACTTCAGCGAACGAAGCTGGCAACGGCGCCGCGCGACAGGGCGCGTGCCGGTTGTCGATTAAACTCCGTATTTTTTCAAAGGACCGCGCATGCGTGCCATCATCCTCGCTGCGGGCCTCGGCCTGCGTCTTCAGCAACCGCCGGAAGCTCAGTTCCCGAAGTGCCTGTTGCAATTCGACGGCATGAGCCTGCTCGAACGGCATCTGCAAATGCTCGAAACCGCCGGCGTGACTGAAGTCGTGCTGGCGCTCGGCTTTCAGCCGGAATCGGTGCAGGCGGAACTGGAGCGCATCAATTGGCCGCACAAGGTGGAAACCGTGCTGAACACGCGTTACGACCTGGGCAGCGTGCTGACGGTGCACACGGTGGCCGAGGCGTTGACGCGCGGCGGCGACGTGCTGTTGATGGACGCCGACGTGCTTTACGACGAGCGCATTCTGGCTGCTTTGGTGGCGGGCGAGACGGTCAACCGCCTGTTAATCGACCGTGATTTCGAAGCTGGCGACGAACCGGTCAAGCTGTGCCTGAAAGACGGCGTGCCGGTCGAGTTGCGCAAGCAGCTCGCGGTGAATCTCGAGTACGACACGATCGGTGAATCGGTCGGGTTCTTCCGCTTCCGGCAGGAAACCGCGCAACGCTTCGCGCAGATCGTGGCCGGCTATGTGGACAGCGGCCGGGCCAACCTGCCGCACGAAGAAGCGGTACGCGATCTGCTGCTGGAGCGCAGCCAGGTGTTCGATACCGCGGACGTCACCGGCGCGCCCTGGATCGAAATCGACTTCCCGAACGATGTGGCTCGCGCAAGCGCCGAGATCCTGCCGCAACTGCAGCCGTTGGTCAGCGCATCGCGTTAAGTTATCCGTCTGCCTGTTCGCTGACGTATCGAAGGTTGAGCCGGCTGAATGCCGGCTCAACCTTTTTGCGTTTGCTTTTGCGTTTACGTAAGTTGACGGATCGCGCACTCACGCGTTGCGACGCTGCGTGGTTGCGCGTTCAACCATGCGTGTCTATCCGAATGAAAAGACCTCGCGCAACAACATCTGTTGCCGATGCGATGCCATAATCGACGCTTTACACCGGCGGCCTTGCAACCCGTCGCCATGCCAATGCCTCTCGCTTTAGGCACTTTCATTGTTCCGCTGATCGTCGCGTGTGCGATGTTCATGGAAAACGTGGACGGCACGGTCATCGTGACGTCGCTGCCGGTTCTGGCGCGCGATCTCGGCCAGGACCCCATCACCCTTAAGCTTGCCGTCACGGCTTATGTCATCAGCCTCGGCGTATTCATTCCAATCTGCGGCTGGGTCGCTGATCGCTTCGGTTCGCGCACGGTGTTTCGCGCCGCGATCGGCGTCTTCATGGCCGGCTCGCTGATGTGCGCGGCTTCCACGTCGCTCGGCACGTTTGTGGTTGCGCGATTCGTGCAAGGCCTCGGCGGCGCGATGATGGTGCCGGTGGGCCGCATCATCATTTTCCGTTCTGTGCCGAAGTCCGATTTCATCCGTGCAGTCAACTATCTAACGGTGCCGGCTTTGCTCGGACCGGTGGTCGGGCCGCCGCTGGGTGGTTTCATCACCACGTATCTGCACTGGCGTCTGATCTTTTTCATCAACATTCCAATTGGCCTGCTGGGCATCTGGCTCGCGAACAAACACATCGCCAACGTGCGCGAAGCGCATCCGGGCCGGCTCGACTGGACCGGTTTCTTTTTGTCCGCGAGCGGGGCGTCGCTGTTCATGCTGGGGCTCTCGCTAGTGGGCGGCGAGTTGGTGTCGAACCCGGTGTCGGTCGGCATGTGCGTGATCGGCGTGGTGTTGCTGACGCTGTATGTGCTGTACGCGAGCCGCGTCGAATTGCCTGTGCTCGATCTTCGGCTGCTGCGCATTCCGAGTTTTCACGCGAGCGTGGTGGGTGGCTCGCTGTTTCGCATCGGCCTCGGGGCGGTGCCGTTTCTGTTGCCACTTGCATTGCAGGAAGGCCTCGGCATGACGGCGTTCAAGTCCGGGTCGATTACCTGTGCGTCCGCATTCGGCTCGATCTTCATGAAGGCGGCCGCGTCGCGCATTCTCGAGCGTTTCGGTTTCCGCACGGTGCTGATGTTCAACGCTTGCTGCGCGGGCCTCGCCATCGCGGTCTACGGTCTGTTTTTTCCTGGCACGCCGCATTGGTTGATCTGGTGCGTCGTGCTGTTCGGCGGTTTCTTTCCGTCACTGCAGTTCACGTCGTTGAACACTTTGGCATACGCGGATATTCCGAGCCGCGACGTGGGTCGCGCGACGAGTGTCGCAAGCGTGATCCAGCAAATTTCGCTGGGCCTCGGCGTGACGATCGCAGGTATCGTGCTGCAGATTTCGCATAACGTGCAGGGTCATTCGACCATTGTTTTCTCTGATTTCTGGCCGGCTTTTCTGGTGGTCGGGCTGTTCTCGTTCATGTCGATTCCGATTACCGCTCGACTGCCACACAACGCCGGCGATGAGATTGCGCGCGGCAGTCGCGGACGCGCATAAAGCGCCGTACCGCGCGGCATGCCGCATGTTGAAGAAGCCTGTCCCGGCTGTTTTGACGCGCGCTTCCCGGCGCGGTCCAACCGGTCTTTTTGTGTGCCGCAGCATGAACCCTACGACATCTAGCGGCTTCGCAAGCGCGTAGTTCACATGTTATAAACCCTCGAGACATCTGTATTCATCGGATAAGAGTCGTCTTGGGGGATATGCAATGAAGTTGTTCCGCAACGTTAAATCGTCGGCCAGCGGATTCGCGCTGGTCGCACTCGTCTCTGTTTCCACCGGCTTTCTCGAAGCCACGCCGGCAATCGCCAAGCCGCCCGCGAAAGCCCAACCGGCTGTCCTCACGGCCTCCGCCATCGCGGTCGCGGACAAGTTCAGCGCCGACGCCGCCGAGCAGATCTTCAAGGAAGGCGGCAACGCCGTCGACGCAGCCGTAGCCATTGCCTTCACGCTTGCCGTGACGTATCCGGAAGCGGGCAACATCGGCGGCGGCGGTTTCATGACGCTCTATGTCGACGGCAAGCCCTACTTCCTCGACTATCGCGAGCGAGCGCCGCTGGCCGCGACCCGGAACATGTATCTCGACGACAAGGGCGAAGTCATCAAAGGCATGAGCCTGTACGGCTACCGCGCGGTCGGCGTGCCGGGCACCGTGGACGGCATGTGGCAGGCGCAGCGCCGCTTCGGCAAGCTCAAGTGGAAGCAGGTGCTTGCGCCGGCCATCCACTACGCGCGCGATGGTTTCGAGGTCAGCCAGCAGTTGCAGGAACGCCGCGACGATGCCGCGAAAGAGTTCGCCGGCAAGACCAATTTCGACACCTACTTCGGCAATCTGAAGCAGGGCGTCAACTTCAAGCAGCCGGATCTGGCCGCTGTATTGCAGCGCATTTCAGATCAGGGCGTCAAAGACTTCTACCAGGGCAAGACGGCTGATCTGATCGCGGCGTCCATGCGCGGCCACGGTCTGATCACCAAGGCCGATCTGCAGCAATACAAAGCAGTGTGGCGTGAGCCGATTCAGGCCGACTGGAACGGCTATCGCGTCTACACGGCGCCGCCTCCGAGCTCGGGCGGTATCGGTCTCGTGCAGTTGCTGAAAATGAAGGCCGACCTTGCGCCCGACTTCAAGGACGTCACGCCCAATTCCGCTCAATACGTGCACCTGATCGCGGAAATCGAAAAGCGCGTGTTCGCCGACCGCGCGCAATACCTCGGCGATCCTGACTTCTACAAGGTGCCGGTCGCGCAATTGACGGACGACGCATATATCGCCAGGCGCGCCGGCGAAGTGAATCCGAATGCGCCTTCGGACACGAAGAGCATTCAGGCCGGCCTCGGCACGTCGATGCCGGAGAAAGCGGAAACCACGCACTTCTCGGTGATCGACAAGTGGGGTAACGCCGTGTCGAACACGTACACCATCAACGGCTATTTCGGTTCGGGTGTGGTGGCGGACCGCACGGGCATCGTGCTGAACGACGAGATGGACGACTTCTCCGCGAAGCCGGGCGTTGCGAATATGTTCGGCGTGGTGGGCAGCGACGCGAACGCGATCGAACCGAAGAAGCGGCCGCTCTCCTCGATGAGCCCGACGATCCTGACGAAGGACGGCAAAGTATCGCTCGTGATCGGCACGCCGGGTGGCTCGCGCATCTTCACGTCGATCTTCCAGGTGATCAATAACGTCTACGACTACAACATGCCGCTGCAGCAGGCTGTCGCCGCGATGCGTTTCCATCATCAGTTGTCGCCGCCCAACACGATCTTCTGGGAGCCGTATAAGCCGATCGACGGCGAACTCGCCAAGCAGATCGAAGCCAAGGGTTACACGCTGAAGGGGCAGGATTTCAGCGGCGATATCCAGGCGATCAAGATCAACGGCGATACGCCGGAAGCCGCGGCCGATCCGCGCGGCCGGGGTGTGACGCGCGTGATCCAGTAAGCGTTTTTATTGCGGGGTATTGGGCAGTGCATCTTGAGTTGAGATGCGCGGCTTTCTAGCAGAAAGAGAAAGCCGCGCGTTCGTTCGAACGCGAGGCTTTTTTGTGCTCGCAGAACATGCACGCCGCTGTTGCCTCAGCTAACCTGCTCGACCGGCGTCAACGTCAATTCGAGCCGCTGCGCGCCGCGCAACACCGTCACATTGACGGGTCTGTCAATGCGCGATGCGTCGAGCGTGCGCTGCAAACTGTCCACATCCTGCACGGCCTGCGTATCGATCGCGATAATCGTATCGTCGGTGCGCAGGCCGCCGAGCGCGGCGGGGCTGCCTTTGACGATCTCCATGACATGTACGCCGCTTTCCGAGCTCAAGCCGAAATAGCGCTGCACGCGGCGCGACAGCGGCCTGGTGGTGCCCGCCACGCCGATATACGCGCGCCGCACGCGGCCATGCGCGAAGATCTGCATGATGACCCACTTGGCGGTGTCGATCGCGGTGGCGAAACAGATGGCTTGCGCGCCAGGAATGATCGCGGTATTCACGCCAATCACCTGGCCCGCCGAATTGATCAGCGGACCGCCCGAATTGCCGGGATTGAGCGCGGCGTCGGTCTGGATCACGTCGTAGATCATGCGCCCCGAATTCGAACGTAGCGAGCGGCCGAGCGCCGACACGACACCGGTTGTGACCGTTTGCGCGAGGCCGAGCGGATTGCCGACCGCGATCGCAATCTGCCCGACGCGCAGCTTCGACGACTCGCCGAGTTCGACATGCGGCAGCGGCTCGGGCGAGCCGATCCGCAAGACGGCCAGATCGCTGCCGGGGTCGTCGCCGACCAGATCGGCGTCGAATTTCGCGCCGTCGGCGAGCGTCACGGTGATGTGGGTGGCGCCGTGCACCACATGACTATTGGTGAGCAGGTAGCCGTCGGGCGTGAACAGAAAACCCGAGCCGGTGCCGCCGCGCGAACCGCGGCTGGACGGCTCGCCGGGCAGGCGCCGTTCGACGGCAATGAAGGCGACGGCTTGCTGGACGCGTTCCAGCGCGCCGATCACGGTGCGGGAATAGGCGTCGAGCAGGGCGTCGTCGGAAAAAGGCTTGAGTGTCTCGGGCCCGGGGGCGTCGGATGCGGCGCGCGACAGGTCATCGACGAAGCGTGGGCGGCTTCCCATAGCGATGCTCCGGATAAACGGAATGGCAGATGCGGGGCGCCGCGAAGGTTTTCAAGTGGCCGCGAGGCGCGCCGCGGCGGCGCGCCCTGTGAGACACTTTGCGAAGCCAGTGAGCGCCACAGCCACAGCCACAGCCGCAGCCGCAGCCGCAGCCACAGCCACAGCCACAGCCACAGCCACAGCCACAGCCACAGCCACAGCCACAGCCACAGCCACAGCCACAGCCACGGCATGCACCGTGCTGGGCAGGTGACACGTCTGGCATGCCAAGGAGAGAGCCGCCATGAACTCAGCCGCCACATCAGCCTCGTCGAGCCGGCCCACGGAACCGCAAATCGAATCGATCAGCGCCATCACGCTCGCCACCCGCGATATGCCGCGCGCCGTGCTGTTTTATGAAGCACTCGGGTTTCCGATGAAATTCGGTGGTCCGCAGGAGGCTTTTACATCGTTTGCGTTCGGCGGTTCGTATCTGAACCTGATCGTCGATACGCGCGCGCCGGTCGCCTGGTGGGGCCGCGTGATCATCTACGTCTCCGACGTCGACGCGCTCTATCGCAAAGCGCTGGCGGCCGGGCTGAAGCCGTCGCTCGAACCGTCCGACGCGCCGTGGGGCGAGCGCTATTTCCACATCACCGATCCGGACGGCCACGAACTCAGCTTCGCGAAACCGTTGCGCTAGCGCCGGGCGGCCGGGCGAAACTCGCTATCATGGGAGTTGACAAGGCACGCAGCCGCTGTGGTAACACGGTTGACACCTGACGCTTCGATAATCGAGCGCGTCCGCGTCGTGTTTGCCGCCGCGCGCCTAACCATTTCCGTTGCCAGGAGAGCCGCAATGAAAGAGCAGGATCCGAGACCTGAAGCCGAATTGATGGCCGAGCGGCAGCGCCGTTTCGAAGAAGACCTGATCGACGCCTACGACGAAGAACTCGAGATGGAGGTCGACGACCGCATCATCGACGGCGCGGAGGGCTTCACGGCCGAGCATCGCGAGGCGCGCAAGATGTACTTCCGCGAGCTGTTCCGCTTGCAGGGCGAACTCGTCAAGCTTCAGGACTGGATCGTGCAGACCGGCCACCGCCTCGTGGTGATTTTCGAGGGGCGCGATGCCGCCGGCAAGGGTGGCGCGATCAAACGCATCACGCAACGGCTCAATCCGCGGGTGTGCCGCGTGGCGGCGCTGCCGGCGCCGAATAACCGCGAACGCACGCAATGGTATTTCCAGCGCTACGTGTCGCATCTGCCGGCCGGCGGCGAAATGGTGCTGTTCGATCGCAGCTGGTACAACCGCGCGGGCGTCGAACGCGTAATGAATTTTTGCAGCGACGAAGAATACGAAGAGTTTTTCCGGTCGGTGCCGGAATTCGAAAAGATGCTGGCGCGCAGCGGCGTGCAGATTCTCAAGTACTGGTTTTCGATTACCGACGAAGAGCAGGAAATCCGCTTCCAGAACCGCATTCACGACCCGCTGAAGCAGTGGAAACTGAGTCCCATGGACCTCGAAAGCCGTCGCCGCTGGGAAGCCTATACGCAGGCCAAGGAAGTGATGCTGCAGCGCTCGCACATTCCCGAAGCGCCGTGGTGGGTCGTGCAGGCGGTCGACAAGAAGCGCGCGCGCCTGAACTGCATTAATCACTTGCTGAGCCAGGTGCCGTATCACGAGATCGAGCATTCGCAGATCGAATTGCCCGCTCGCGTCTATCACGACGAGTACAGCCGTCAGCCGGTGCCGGCTTCGATGATTGTGCCCGAGGTGTACTGATCGGCGAGAAAGTACGGTGCGGTGAAATAAAAAAGCGCGGAACGAGCCGCGCTTTTTTCATGCCTTTTTCAGAAGCGGCGGCCGGTTGAGGAACCGGCCGCCGCGTGAACTCAAAACACCGCCCGGAACACCCAGTACAAGCCGGCTGCCAGCGCGATCGAAACCGGCAACGTCAGCACCCAGGCAAGGACCAGGCTGCGCACCGTGCCCCATTGCAGGCCGGAACCATTGGCCGCCATCGTGCCCGCCACGCCCGAGGACAGCACGTGCGTCGTGGAGACCGGCAGGCCGTACATGTCGGCCGCGCCGATCGTGAGCATCGCCACCAGTTCAGCCGATGCACCCTGTCCGTATGTCAGATGCTGCTTGCCGATCTTTTCGCCGACCGTCACGACGATGCGCTTCCATCCCACCATCGTGCCGAGACCCAGCGCGATTGCCACCGCGACCTTCACCCACGTGGGAATGAATTTGGTGGCGTGGTCGGTTTGCGTCTTGAAGTTGCCGATCGTTTTGGCGTCCTCCGGCGAGAATGCCGGCTGCTTGTTTTTGGCCATCAGGCGAATCGCTTCAGAGGCCACGTACATGTTGTTGCGCACGTTATCGACGATGCCTTGCGGCACCGCCGCCATCGAGCCCGACTTGCTGACCTGGCCGGCAATGAGGTCGGTCAGCTGCTGCAAGGCCGGCAGGGTGGCGGGCGTCAACTGGTGCGTGCGCACGTACGCTTCGACATCGGCGCGCGGATTGGCCGAGGGCGTGGCGCCTTGGGTGTACTTGGCGAGCGTCGCCGAGGTTTCGTGCGCGACGGCGAGGAAGGTCTGCGTTTCCGCGGGCGTCACCGCCTTGTTCAGCGCATAGGCCGTCGGCACCGTGCCGATCAGGATCAGCATGATGAGGCCCATGCCTTTCTGGCCGTCGTTCGAGCCATGCGCGAACGAGACGCCCGTGCAGGTCAGAATCAGCAGGCAGCGGATCCAGAACGGCGGCGGCTCCTTGCCCTTGGGTTCGGCATACAGCGCGGGAATGCGCACCACGGCTTTCAGGATCAGCAACAGCAAACCTGCCGCGAGAAAACCGACCAGCGGCGAAAACAGTAACGATTTGCCGACGCCAAGTGCCTGATTCCAGTCCACGCCGCTCGTGCCGTCGGTGCCGTGCATCAACTGGTTCATCAGGCCGACGCCGATGATCGAGCCGATCAGCGTGTGCGAGCTCGACGACGGCAGTCCGAACCACCACGTGCCGAGATTCCAGATGATCGCGGCGATCAGCAAGGCGAACACCATCGCGAACCCGGCGCTGCTGCCGACCTGCAGGATCAGTTCGACGGGCAGCAGTTGCAGCACGCCGAAAGCCACCGCGCCGCTCGACGTCAACACGCCGAGAAAATTCCAGCTGCCGGACCACACCACGGCGAAGTTCGGCGCAAGCGAATGCGTGTAGATCACGGTCGCGACCGCGTTGGCCGTGTCGTGAAAGCCGTTGACGAACTCAAAACCCAGCGCGATCAACAGTGCAATGCCGAGTAGCACGTAAGGCAGAACCGAGCTTTCGCGAACGGGTTGCAGATCGTCCAGTAAGTGCACAGCGCAATACACCGCGCCCACCAGAATCACTGCGAGGAAAATGACGAGGCTGATGTTGCGCCCCTTTCCGGCAGCAGTGCCTGGCTGTGGATACGAAAGTTCCGGCATGACGTGAGCCCCAGGGAGTTTGTCGGGAGTTTCCGATCCTGCGGGGCGTGTGTGTCGTAATGATGACAGTGGCGTGACGCAGCGCTGCGCCGTCGTGGCGCGCGAGCAGGGGCGCGGCCACTGGCGGCGCGTCGCCTTCAGAGTACGGGTTACAGGTTGTCGGATGAGGATGCTCAGATGTCCGAAAAGGCCTGGCCCGTACGACCCGTCATGAGGCGGAGATCACTTCGCCGCTCGCGCCGCCACCGAGGCTGCGTTTGTAGGCCTGCGCTACCAAGGCAACTGGCACACCTTGCGACGGATCGCGGCCCATCGACTCGAGTGTCTCGGCGACCCAGCCCGGGCTGACCACGTTCACGCGGGCTTTGCCGCGCAGTTCGAGCGCCGCCGAACGTGCGAACGCTTCCACGCCGGCATTCACGACGCTGACGGCCGCGCTGCCTTCCATCGGCTGCTGCGCGAGCGTACCGCTCGTCAGGGTGAAGCACGCGCCTTGCGACACGTGTGCCGCGCCGCAGCGCACCAGATTGACCTGGCCCATCAACTTGTTGGCAAGACTGAACGAGAAATCTTCGTCGGAGAGCGAGGCGAGCGGGGCGAACTTCGCTGCGCCCGCCGTGCAGACAACCGCGTCGAGCTTGCCGGCTTGCTGGTACATCGATTCAATGCTGGCCTTGTTCGACAGGTCCACGTGAAGATCGGAACCCTTGCGGCTCGCGGTGACGATGTCGTGTTCGGCGGCGAGCAGCTTGACCACCTCGCCGCCGATCAGACCTGTTGCACCGACAACCAGTATTCGCATACCAACCTCCTGAAAGCTGTTCGTGTTTGCGCCGATCTGGATTGCGGCGCCAGTGCGCGGCCGAACGGCCTCGCGTCAGTTAAAGATACTCGCTCCGTGGTCGCGATGTCGCCGAACACAGAAAAAGACCATGCTCGCTGCGAGGCGAGCGAGGCTTGCGTTGGATCATGCGTGCGGCCCGTCGAAGCGCCACAATCGTGACGTCAATTTTAGTTGGGCGCTTTTTTTGCTACTGTGTTGATAGGGTGTTCTCAAAGGGGCTTTGATGAAGCGCGATAATCCGAAAGGCGAGAAGCAATCCGTCGACAGCGACCCCGCGATTAAAGCGCGCTCCGCTCAAGAGGCCTTCGCGTCGTATGCGGCGCCTCTCGTCGATCACGCGATTGAATACGCCAACGCGGTGCGCGAAGACCCGTCACCGGAAGCGCTGCACAAATTGCGTGTGTCGCTGCGGCGCTTGCGCTCTTTGTGGTGGGCCTTCGAGCCCTTGCTGGAGAAAGGCGAGAACACCCGGCAACGGGCGCTCTATAAGTACCTCGCCACGGCCGCCGGCAAAACGCGCGACTGGGACATTCTGATCGAATTGCTGACGCGCGACGATAACGGCGCACGCAGCGGCGCGAGCGAAATAGCGCCCAAACTCAAGGACGCTCGCGGCGCCGCGTTGACGACGAGCCGCGAGACGCTCTCGAACGCCGACGTCAAGCATCTGCTGCGTGAAGCCTTGTCCAGCGCGTCCAAAGAACTGAATACCGCACATGAACGCATGCCGCTGGAAAAATTCGCGGACCAACGCGTGGCCGCTTCAGAGCGCTCGTTGAAGAAGCGGTTAAAACGCGCGCGGCGTGCGAAGCGCTCCAATTACATTGCCTTTCATAATGTGAGGAAGGCAGGCAAGAAACTGCGCTATCTGCTCGAGTTTTTCGAACCCGTCCTGAGTGGCGGCCGCAAACGCACCCTCAAACGTTTGAAGCAGATCCAGAAACGTTTCGGTACGCTGAACGATGTGGTCGCAAGTGAGATGTTGCTGCGCGACAATGCGACCTTGCTCGCCGGCGTCGGCGATCCTGAAGCGGCGCTTCACTGGCTCGGCAAGGAGCGCAAGCGCCGGATGCGTTCGGCGGCCGGACTGCTGCGCAAGTTGTAAAGCGGCGACGGCGGCGAGAAGGTCGCACGTGATCGTGCCGGCTCAGACGCCTTGCGTGCTGCGCGGCGCGAAACCGCGCAACGTGATCGCCCCGAGCGCTTCGCCGCGCGATGCCGGCGCGCGGCCGGTGGTGTCCGGCTCCTCGACTAAGGCAAGCGGTTCGACCGGAAAGCCGCGCCGCTGCCAGGCATCGAGGCCGCCCCGTAGCGCGCGAATCCGCGTGTAGCCGTTATCACGCATGCGTTGCGTGATTTCGAACGCCGTCGCGCTGTCCGGGCAAATGCAGTAGATCACCATGTCGTGCGCCCGCAGCGCCCCGTCGATCTGCTCCCGCGAATGCGGATCGAGCGCGAGTGCGCCGGGAATGCGGCACGGCGCTTCGAGCGAGGGCGCCTGCGGACGGGCATCGAGCACCTTGGGCGGTGGCGCGAGCCGGCGCCAGCCGTCGGCGGCCGCTTGTGCCGCTGCGGCGTCCCTGAAGCGGCGGCGTTCGCGCCGTCGTTGCTCGAGACGGAAGGCCAGATAGAGCAGTGCGGTGGCCAGCAAAATATCGATGACTGTGCCACCACGCGCTTTGACGAATTCGAGCAGCATATGCAATTGCCGTTCCGCCGCGGCGCCGCCTAGCAGCCAGAAGGCTGCCCACGCGAGGGCGCCGGCGAAATCCCAGACCGCATAGATGCGGACGTCGACGGCGGTCGTACCCATCAGCGGCGGGGTGACGAGCGCGAGTCCGGGGACGAACTTCGAGATCGACACGAGCGGCACACCGAAGCGCTCGAACAGCGCGCGCGCCTTGTCCACTCTTGAATCGACGGCGGGCGAGAGCCGGCCTAGTGCCGCGATCAGCTTGCGGCCATACAGGCGGCCAGCCGTGAACCATGCGCCGTCGCCGATCAGCGCGCCGAGCACGGCGGCGCCGAGGACCGGCCAGAACGACAGCGTGCCGGCGGCAATCGCGGAGCCCGCGAACAGCAGCATGGGCACTGCGGGGATCGGTACGCCGAGGCGCGTCAACAGAACGTTGAGGAACACGACCGCGCCGCCCCAGGTCGACACCGCCGAAGACGGAAATGCTACCAATTGAGGAGCTCCTGTTTTTTTGCGGTTGAGCCGGCGTGCTTCCGGGGTTTTCTTCAGGTGGTTGCAAAGCGTGTACCCGAGCGGCCTGCCGGCGGCTGCCACGTGAGCGGCGCTCCGTTCGCTCAGGATACTCGATGGATTTGCCGCCGGGCCAGCATTGACGGCGTCATCGTGAGCGGGTTGACCTGGTTCATTGACTCGCTTTTTGACTTGCCCTGTTTTGCAATTTCGTTCAAGACCGCCGCTTGTCGTGCCTTTACTCTGCGTGCTCGATCCAACCAACAGGACAGCACCATGAACTCGCGGTATGCCGGATATCTGTTTTGCGCGCTGGCGATGGTCGGCGTCGGCAGCACGGTGGTGGTCAGCAAATCCATCGCGGCCGGATTGCCGCCATTCAGCGCGACCGCGTTGCGCTTCGCGATTGCCTTTCCGCTGTTCGTGCTGGCGATGCGCTGGCGAGGCGTGCGCTGGCCGCGTCTGGACCGGCGCGATACGTTGCTCGTGATCGCCCAGGCGGGCGCGGGGAGCGTCGGCTATACGGTGTTGCTGATCAGCGGGATGAAACTCGCCTCGGCTGCCGATGCCGGCGTGATTGCCGGCACCTTGCCCGCCGTGTCGGCCGGCGTCGCCATGCTCGCGCTCGGCGAGCGCCCCGCGCCCGCGTTGATCGGCGCGATCCTGCTGGCAACTGCGGGCGTGCTCGCGTGCACCTTGCACACCGTGCATCCCGGCGAATTCACCGCGCCGCGTATGGCGAGTTCGCTGGCGGGCAACGCGCTGGTGTTTCTCGCGATCGTCTGCGAGGCGTTGTTCATTCTGCTCAATCGCAAGCTGCGCACGGCGGTGGCGCCGTTGCCGCTGTCGGCGCTGATGTGCGGCATCGGTTTCGTGGTGGCGATCGTGCCGGCCTGCTTCGAAAAGCCGTGGGCCTTGCCGGTCGATGCGAGCGCACTCGGCGGCGTGCTGTATTACGCGCTAGTGCCGACCGTGCTGGGCTTCGTGCTCTGGTATGCGGGCGCCGCCCGGTTGAGCGGCGCCGAAGCGGGCTTGATGACCGCGCTCGTGCCGGTGAGCGCGGTGGCGTTGGCTGCCGTGGTGTTGGGCGAGTCCGTCAGTGCGGCGCAACTGGCCGGTGTCGCGTGCGTGCTGGGCGCGGTGTTGCTGGCCACTTTCGGCCAATTGCGCGTGAGGCGGAGCGCGGCATGAGGCAGGCATGCCCCGCTTGCGCGCAACCTGGGTCTAGGTATTGGCGACCGCCATCACGCCCGGATTGCCGACGATCGACAGAAACTCGCGACGTGTCGACGGATCCGTGCGGAACGTGCCGAGCATGCGTGAGGTGACCATTGTTACGCCAGCCTTGTGCACGCCGCGCGTGGACATGCATTGGTGCGCGGCTTCCAGAATTACGCCGACGCCTGCCGGTTGCAGCACTTCGTTCAAGGTGTCGGCGATCTGCACCGTCATCTTTTCCTGGATCTGCAAGCGTTTGGCGAACGCATCGACCAGCCGCGCCAGCTTGGAGATGCCGACCACGCGATGCCCCGGCAGATACGCCACGTGCGCGCGTCCGATGATCGGCACCATGTGATGTTCGCAGTAGCTTTCGAAGCGGATGTCCTTCAGCACGATCATTTCGTCGTAGCCGTCCACCTCGGAGAAGGTGCGGGCGAGGATCTCGCGCGGGTCGATCTGATAGCCCGCGTAAAACTCCTCATAGGACCGCACCACGCGCGCCGGCGTGTCGATCAGGCCTTCACGCGCCGGGTCGTCGCCGGCCCAACGCAACAGCACGCGAACCGCTGCTTCAGCTTCCTCGCGGCTCGGGCGCTCGGTTGCGGTTATCGGTTTGGTTTTCTTCGCCTTGCTACTGGTCATCCGTCGCTCCTACGGGATCGCGCGTCGACTCTGTACGGAGCGCGCGGGTTCAATGAGTGCGGTCATTGTTCCATGTTTTGCAACGTGTCGTGCCGATGTCCCTGTGTGCTGTCAGGGCGCCGCTCATTTGGGCCACTCGTCCAGCGCGTCGTTGAACAGTTCGGCCACCACGCTGCGCAGCCAGCTGCCACGCGGATCGTTATGAAACTTGCGATGCCAATGCTGGCGCAGATCGAAATGCGGCAGCGGCAAAGGCGGCTCGACCAGCGTGATCGACGCATGCTCCGACACGTACGCGAAGCCGATCGCATGCGGCACGGTGGCGAGCAGATCGGTGCGCGCGAGGATGAACGGCAGGCTCATGAAGTGAGGCGTTTCGAGCACGGCGCGGCGCTTGATGCGCTTCTTCTCCAGGTACTGCTCGAGCACTTCCTGGCTGCGTCCTTCCGCGCGCACCACGGCATGACCCGACGCCACGTACTGCGCCAGCGTGAGCGGCGCCTTCGCCAGTGGATGTTGCGCGCGCATCAGGCAGATGAAGCGATGGGTGAAAAGACGCTGCTGGAAGAAGTTATTGCCCGCCAGGTCGGGGAAATAGCCGATCGCCAGATCGACGTCGCCCGATTCGAGCCCGCGTTCCACCTGCGACGGCGAGACCGTCACCGAGCGCAGGTTCGCAAACGGCGCGCGTTCAGCGAACAGTTGCAGCAGCCGCGGCAGAAACACGATCTCGCCGACGTCGGAGAGCGCGATGGAGAACGTATGGGTGCTGCTGGCCGGGTCGAATTCCTGCACGTCGAGCATGCCTTTCTCGATGCGCGAAAGCGCGTCGCGCGCGGCGGGCAGGATGGCGAGCGCGCGCGGCGTCGGCTCCATGCCTTTGGACGTGCGCACGAACAGCGGATCGTCGAAGTACTCCCGCAACTTGCCTAGCGCGGTGCTCACGCGTGGCTGGCTGACGCCGAGCTGCTCGGCCGCGCGGCTGACATTGCGCGTGTCTTCCATCGCGACGAGGTAGGGGATCAGGTTCAGATCCAGGTTTGTTTCAGACATGCTCGATGACCTGCGGGCCGGAAAGCGTATTTGATAAGTGAATAGAGGTTAGCCCAATAATCTCCTGTCTGGATAGTGCGACTCTTCGCCCCGACCGGCCGACGCCAACAACAAACCGCCATGTCACGCAGCAAGAACCTATGATTAAGGGGAATTCCCTGCCTTGACAACCTGCACGATGGACTACCATAATCGCCTCAGCGTTCGCTAAACGAATCCATGTTCATACAACGAACAAATTTGAAGCGAGCAAACCAACGGCGCCAGCTTCGCATCGCACTTGGCGAGCCGCCGCCAGCATTGGCCGGAGACCGTCCCGCTCAAGCCCTGCCCGCACGGCAGCAAGTCTGACGGCACGCAGCGCCTTCAAAGGAAATTCGACATGATCAACAAGATTTTCGAGTCACTTCAATCGGCGGTCGCCGATGTCAACGACGGCGCAACCGTCATGATCGGCGGCTTCGGCACGGCCGGCATGCCGTCGGAGTTGATCGACGCGCTGATCGAACAGGGCGCGCGCGAACTCACCATCGTCAACAACAACGCCGGTAACGGCGATATCGGCCTCGCCGCGCTGCTCAAAGCCAAACGCGTACGCAAGATCATCTGCTCGTTTCCGCGCCAAAGCGATTCGTACGTGTTCGACGCGTTGTATCGCGCTGGCGAACTCGAACTCGAACTGGTGCCGCAGGGCAATCTGGCGGAGCGCATTCGCGCGGCGGGTGCGGGCATTGGCGGCTTTTTCACGCCGACCGGCTACGGCACCAAGCTCGCCGAAGGCAAGGAAACCCGTCTGATCGACGGCCGGCATTACGTGCTGGAGGCGCCGCTGCATGCGGACTTCGCGCTGATCAAGGCGTACAAGGCCGATCGCTGGGGCAATCTCACGTATCGCAAGACGGCTCGGAACTTTGGACCGATCATGGCCAGTGCGGCGAAAACCGCGATCGTGCAGGTGTCGCAAGTCGTGCCGCTCGGCGATCTCGATCCGGAAAACATCGTGACGCCCGGCATTTTCGTGCAGCGCGTGATCGAAGTGCCGCAAGCGGCCCACGCCCCGATGCCCAATCCTCACGACGCTGCCGCCTGATTCGGAGACCGACATGAAAAAACTGACCCGCGATGAAATGGCCAAGCGCGTTGCGCTGGATATCCCCGAAGGCGCGTACGTCAACCTCGGCATCGGCGTGCCGACGCTGGTGGCCAACCACCTCGCCGCCGACAAGGAAATCTTTCTGCACAGCGAAAACGGCCTGCTCGGCATGGGCCCGGCGCCCGCCAAAGGCGAGGAAGACGACGAACTGATCAACGCCGGCAAGCAGCACGTCACGCTGCTCAAGGGCGGCGCATACTTCCACCACGCGGATTCGTTCGCGATGATGCGCGGCGGCCATCTGGATTTCTGCGTGCTCGGCGCCTTCCAGGTGTCGGCCAAGGGCGATCTGGCAAACTGGCACACTGGTGCGCCCGATGCGATTCCGGCAGTCGGCGGCGCGATGGATCTGGCGATCGGCGCGAAGCAGGTGTATGTGATGATGGAGCACCTGACCAAGCAGGGCGAGAGCAAGATCGCCGCTGAATGCTCATACCCGGTGACGGGCGTGGGTTGCGTCAACCGTATCTATACGGATCTGGCAATGATCGATGTGACCGACAAGGGCCTCGTGGTGCGCGAGATTTTCTCGGATATCGATTTCGACGCATTGCACAAGCTGACCGGTGTGCCGCTGATCGACGGCACGCAAGCGGCTTAACGCGCCCGCAACGCGCCGCGGCGATGCCGGCTCCTAGGCCAGTGTCGCCGCGGCGCGAACTTCACTTCCGACACCCTCGATCATCGACGTCACCATGCTCGACTCCAGCGCCCGTCTCACCGGACTTCTTTGCGGCACGCAGCCGATGAACGACATCTGGGCGCCGCGCGCCACGCTGCAACGGATGCTCGACATGGAAGCGGCGCTCGCGCGCGCATCGGCCGCGCATCGAGTGATTCCGCAAACGGCGGTGGCCGCGATCGAAGCCGCGTGCCAGGCCGACCAACTCGACGCCGACGCACTCGCACGCGACGCCGCGCTCGGTGGCAATCTCGCGATTCCGCTCGTCAAGCAACTCACCGCGTGCGTCAAAGCAGCGGACGCGGAAGCATCGAAATACGTGCATTGGGGCGCCACGAGCCAGGACATCATCGACACGGCGACGGTGCTGCAACTGCGCGACACCTTCGATCTGCTCGACCACAGCCTGCAAGCCACTTGCGACGCCGTGGCGAAACTCGCGGCCACGCATCGCGCCACGCCGATGATCGGCCGCACCTGGTTGCAGCAGGCGCTGCCCATCACGCTCGGCCTGAAATTCGCGCAATGGCTCGACGCGCTGCTGCGCCATCGCGAGCGACTGGATGCGTTGCGCGCGCGCGTGCTGGTGCTGCAATTCGGCGGCGCGGCGGGCACGCTGGCGAGCCTGCGCGATGCCGCGCCGCAAGTCACGCAATCGCTCGCAAAAGAACTGGGCCTTGCCGTGCCAACGCTGCCGTGGCATACGCAGCGCGATCGGATTGCCGACACGGCGTCAATGTTCGGCATGCTGATCGGCACACTCGGCAAGATCGCGCGCGACATCTCGCTGCAGATGCAAACCGAAATCGACGAACTCGCCGAGCCGGCCGCGGCCGGCAAGGGCGGTTCGTCGACCATGCCGCACAAGCGCAATCCGGTCGGTTGCGCCGCCGTGCTGACGGCCGCCACGCGTGCGCCGGGGCTGGTCGCCACGGTATTCGCCGGCATGGTGCAGGAGCACGAACGCGCGCTCGGCGGCTGGCAAGCCGAGTGGGACGCGCTGCCGGATCTCGCGCGTCTCGCGGGCGGCGCGCTCGCCAACATCGAACAGATCGCAACGGGGTTGAACGTCAACGTGCCGCGCCTTGCCGCCAATCTCGACGTCACGCATGGCCTGATTCTCGGCGAAGCGGTGATGCTCGCGCTCGGCGACAGCATCGGCCGGCTCGACGCGCATCATCTGGTGGAGCGCGCGTCGAAAGCCGCGATCCGCGACGGCCAGACGCTGTTCGACGTGCTCGCCGCGGACCCGGCCGTCACCACGCATCTTCCGCTCGAGCGCCTGAAGCAACTGCTCGATCCGGCTCAATACGTCGGCCAGGCGCACGCTTATGTGGACGCCGCGCTGGCACTTCACACCACGCGCTCGCAGCGCGACCATTCCAGGGAGTAACCGGCATGCCTTACGCCGCAGTCAATGGCACCGAGCTTCACTATCGGATCGACGGCGACCGTCACGGCAACGCGCCGTGGATCGTGTTGTCGAATTCGCTCGGCACGGATCTGTCCATGTGGGCGCCGCAAGTTACGGCGCTGTCGAAACATTTTCGCGTGCTGCGCTACGACACGCGCGGTCATGGCCATTCGGAAGCGCCGAAGGGCCCGTACACGATCGAACAACTGACCGGCGACGTGCTCGGCCTGATGGATACGCTGAAGATCGCCCGGGCGCATTTCTGCGGAATTTCGATGGGCGGCCTGACCGGCGTTGCGTTGGCGGCGCGTCACGGCAACCGGTTGGAACGCGTCGTGCTGTGCAATACGGCGGCGCGCATCGGTTCACCTGAAGTGTGGATCCCGCGCGCCGCGAGAGCGCGCACCGAAGGCATGCGCGCGCTCGCCGATGCCGTGCTGCCGCGCTGGTTCACGGCTGACTACGTCGAACGCGAGCCGGTGGTGCTCGCCCTGATTCGCGACGTGTTCGTGCATACCGACAAGGAAGGCTACGCGTCGAATTGCGACGCCATCGACGCGGCCGACCTGCGCCCTGAAGCGCCGGGCATCAAGGTGCCGGCGCTGGTGATCAGCGGCACGCACGATCTGGCCGCGACGCCGGCGCAAGGGCGCGAACTGGCGCAGTCGATTTCCGGCGCGCGCTACGTGGAGCTGGACGCCTCGCACATTTCCAACATCGAGAAAGCCGACGCTTTCACGAAGACTGTGATCGACTTCCTGACGGAGCAGAAATGAACGACGAAGATCGCTACGAAGCCGGACTCGGTGTGCGCCGCGCGGTGCTGGGCAGTGCGCACGTCGACCGGTCGCTTGCGAACCGCAATGAGTTGACGGAAGAGTTTCAGAATTTCATCACCCGTTACGCGTGGGGCGAAATCTGGACGCGCGACGGCTTGCCGCGCCACACGCGCAGCCTGCTGACCATCGCGATGATGGTCGCGCTCAATCGCAGCGAGGAACTCGCACTGCATCTGCGCGCCGCGAAGAACAACGGCGTGACGCGCGAGCAGATCAAGGAAGTGCTAATGCAAACCGCGATCTATTGCGGTGTGCCGGCGGCGAATTCGGCGTTTCACCTGGCGGATAAGCTGTTCCGCGAAGACGATGCAGCGGCAGCTCAGCCGTAGGCATGCAATCGCGATGGCGCGTCAGGCAGCGTGCGAATGCACGCTGCTTCTGAACATCGACGATGTCTGATTTCATCCAGCCTGCAATGGGCTGTGATACGGATACCTGATATCCGGCGGCGTTCGACCTGGACGCCGCGCACTGCGGGAATCGGTCACATTCCACGTCTCTCGGTTTTTGCAGAAAATTCGACAGGGAAGTTGGATTTTCCTGCAAACATTTCTGACGTTTCTTGTTTGCGCGCCGTCATTTTCTAAAATCTTAGCCGACCCAATTCGTTGAGAATACGAATGGTGGTGGTGCTTTGGGTTATTAGTCTTTTGCACATTTCAGATGTGAATCTGACGCCTTCAAGATAGCGACACTCGTTCGAGCGAGTTTGGCTGGTCCGTAGGATTCTCCGGGAGCAGTGGAGCGGGCTCCAACCGGCGCGATCCCGGCAGGTTCATTGACGCCGCATGGTTTGCCTCTTCGTTCACCGTTAAACCAGCCGGCGCTGTTCAAGGCGATCTGCCAATATGAGCTTTACCTATAAACACGACGGTCGCGAGGAATCTCATCCCCGCGCTCATTTTCGTGATCTCTTTTTACTTCCGTGGCAGCAACGTCAGCTTATCGTCGCGCTAACCAGGCGGGATATCTTGAGCCGATATCGCGGGTCGGTAATGGGGCTGGCCTGGTCCATCGTTCAGCCGTTGATCATGCTCGCCATGTACACGGTTGTTTTCGGCACGCTGTTGAAATCGCGCTGGCCAGGAACCGACAATAGTTTTCAGTTCGCGGTGATCCTGTTCGTCGGCCTGATTCTTTTCAATTTCTTCGCCGAGTGCCTGAATAGAGCGCCGACCATTATCACGACCAACGCGAACTACGTGACGAAGGTCGTCTTTCCGCTCGAAATCCTGCCTTGGATAACAGTCGCCTCGGCGGCCTTTCACTTCCTGACCAGCTTTGCTGTCTGGGTTGTCTTCGCGCTGTGCGTGTACGGGAAGCTTCAATGGACGATCGTCTTTTTGCCGGCGCTTTTAATGCCGCTCGCTTTTGTCGGCGTGGGTGTGGGTTGGCTGTTCGCCGCCACTGGCGTCTACGTGCGTGACCTGACGTATGTCACCACGCTGCTTTCATCCCTGTTGATGTTCCTCTCGCCGGTTTTCTACGCGCTCGATACTTTGACGCCCGCTTTCAGGGCACTCATTCTGCTCAACCCGCTGACTTTCATCATCGAGCAGGCACGAGCGGTCATGATCGCCGGCGAGTTGCCTGACTTCGTGGGGATAGCGATCTATCTGTCATGCAGCATCGGATTCGCATGGATCTGTCTGGCCTGGTTTCAGAAGACCCGCGAAGGTTTCGCGGACGTTGTGTAAAGGCCGATGCTCATGGAAATGAATCTAGTCGGCAAGCCTGAAACCACGATTCAGGTGACAAATGCCTCGAAGCGTTTCGACATCTACGAAAAGCCGTTCGATCGTCTCAAGCATATCGTGTTTCCAAAACGCACCGGCTATTCACGCGAATTCTGGGCGCTTCGGAACGTGTCGCTCTCGGTCAACCGTGGCGAAACGGTCGGTATCATCGGGCGCAACGGCTCCGGCAAGTCCACGCTTTTGCAGATAATTTGCGGCACGCTGCGCCCCACCCACGGCGATATCGCGATCAACGGCCGCGTGGCGGCACTGCTCGAATTGGGAGCCGGTTTCAATCTGGAGTTTTCCGGTCGGGAAAACGTCTACCTGAACGCGGCCATGCTGGGAATGACGGCTGATCAGATTGAACGGAAATTCGCCAGCATCGAGCAGTTCGCGGAAATCGGCGACTTCATCGATCAGCCGGTCAAAACTTATTCGAGCGGCATGTACGTTCGGCTCGCGTTTGCCGTGGCCATTCACGTCGAGCCTGCGGTCCTGATCATCGACGAAGCGCTTGCCGTGGGCGACGCGCGCTTCCAGGCCAAATGCTTCAACAAGATCAAGGAACTCAAGGAATCCGGCGTCACGATTCTTTTCGTGTCGCATGACGTCGGCTCCGTGCGAACCTTGTGTGAGCGCGCCGTCTGGCTCGATGGCGGACGGGTTCGGCTGGAAGGCAACGCGTTCGCCGTTACCGCGCAATACACGCAGTTCATGTCCGAGGGACTCGGCGAAAGCGAAGCGATCGGGGCGTCCAGTCAATCGGTAGAGAGCGTGGCCGGTCTCGATGAAGAAGCGAAGCAGAACGTTCACACCGCGGAAAGCGCGGTGCCGGCCGCCTCGACTGCCCGTGACGAACCGATCAACCATTGGGGCACGCATATCGGATCGATCGTGTCGGCCTGGGTTCTGGACTCGGCCGGCCGGCGCCAGAGCGTGTTCACGGCATTCGAGCCGATGATCGTCCGTTTGGCGATCCGGATTCCTGAAGGCATCGATCGCCGCGCGGTGAGCGTGGCTTTCTCCATCAAGGATACGAAAGGCACCGATCTGATCGTCCGAACGACCCACGACGAGAAAAGCATCGACTTCGATTTCGACTGTAGCGAGGTCGAAATCGAGTTTCGCCTGAGAAACCAGCTCAACACGGGCCGGTATCTGCTCGTCGCGGCCCTCGAAGACCGGTCTACGGCAGTGCCGCAGTACTACGAATACATCGAGGGCGCCTGCTATTTCTCTTCCTATGTTGAAAGCGATAGATACGGGCTCTTCCTGCCCGACATCACAGAACACATACGCGTGGAAGAAACGCCAGTAGACGCGCGCTGACGGCATCAGAAAGGGCAATCGGAATAACGGCGACTCAAGAGGTTGGCCATGGACGGACAAGAAGCAATGCAAAACGCAACGCGCAGACAAACCTTTACATCGGTCGCGAAACTAGGCACTTCGCTCCCCGACGCGGATGCTCTCATCACGCAACACCAGCAGATGGCGGAGGATCAGCGTCTCGCGCGCAGAGACCGGTACACGCTGGCGAAACGGTTGTCGGACGCGCTGTCGGAAATCCACAGTCTCAAGCGCTCGCTGAGCGACGTATCGAGCGAACTGCTGCTCGAGGTTCGCGCGCGCGAGCGTGCGCAGGGCGCCCTTAGCGAAGTTTTCGAAAGCACTTCCTGGAAGTTGACCGCGCCAATGCGACGCATTGCGAGCGCGGCTTACGCGTTGGCGGCGCGCGGCAAGACGCAGACGCCGGCTGTTGCCGGTGTTCCCGTGCATGACGTCCTGCCCGTAGCCAGCGGAGACTACGAAGCGCATACGCGCGCCCAGGCGGCCTACTTTGGCAACTACGCCAAGGATCCCTCGAAACAAAGAAGGCACCAGATCGGCCGCCTTCTCAGGGCGCATCCAGACCGCCGGGGTGTGGTGCTGTGCCCGGTTGCCTACGATCTTTCGCTCAAGCAGCGTCCCGATCACATCATGGCCGAGTTTGCAAAGGCGGGCTATCTGTGCGTGATGCTGGAGTTCGGCGGCCTTTATCCCGTCATCCAGCCCAGGTCAAAAAACCTGTACGTCTCCAATATGGTCGAGGATTTTCTCGGCTACTTCCAGGACGAGCCGGTCACACTTTATCTTCACTGGCCGGGCTTCAAATACGTCGCCGAAATCTGCCGTGCCGCATTGGCGATCTACGATGTTCTGGATGACCTGACCATCTTCGCAAACTATTCCGACGTCATGCGTTGCGACCATGAGGTCTTGCTGCAAATAGCGGACGTCTGCCTGTTCTCGTCGAATCGGCTGTACGAGGCGAATCGCGCGAAGGTCACCAATGCGCTGCTGCTGGAAAACGGCGTGTATCCCGAAGACTTCATTCACGGCGAGCGCGAGCGATGCGACGTGCCGGCGAAGTTGTACGAGATGGTGGCGAACCGGCGGGTGGTCGGCTACCACGGCGCAATTTCCGAACTGCTCGATTTCGATCTGCTCGACGAAATCGTGCGACTTAACGACATCGTGCTGCTGTTCGTCGGTCCTGTTGTCGCTTTCGAGCCGCAATATAGCGGCGAGGTTCAGGAGCGCATGGCGCGTTTGAAGACGTTCGACAATTTTATTCACCTCGGCCCCAAACCGTATGCCGAACTGAAGCACTATCTCGCCTGGATCGATATCGGTATCGTGCCGTTCATTGTCAGCGAGAAAACCGACCCTGTTTCGCCGCTGAAGCTGTTCGAGTATCTTGCTGCGGGAAAGCCGGTGATCGGCACGCCGACCCGGACCATCAGAGAATACGAACACGCCATTGTCGTCGCTTCGGGCATCGATTTCGTCGACGCACTGGCCAGCGGCCAATGGTCGACCGCGTACACCGAGGCGTCCGCGCAGGTTGCGCGCGCGCACGCCTGGCCGGTGCTTCACGCGCCGTTGCTGAGGCAGGTCAACGCCAGGAACGTGACGAGGCTGACGGCCGCTTCCGCGCGACATAAAGTGAAAGTTGACATCGTCAACGTCAACTTCTACGACTGGAACGGCGAAACCGTCTACAAGGGCGGCGCGGAACGCTACGTCTATGACCTCGCCGTCGTGCTCCATGGCATGGGGTGCGAGGTTCGTCTGCTGCAGAACGCGCGGGAGCCGTTCGAGCGCGACTTTCGAGGCGTCAAGGTCATCGGGATCAAGGCTGCGGACAACTTCGATTTCGACATGATGTCGAGCAAATACGCCGAATTCTGCGCGGATGTCGATCTCATTATCGCGTCGCCGACTGAACTTGCCGCGTCGCTCGGAAAAAACAGGCGCGTCATCTCGATCAACCACGGCATCCATTGGGACGGCGCATCCAATAACCTCGCAACATTCGACCGGGGACGTTATGAAACACTGTTCCGCGCGCTGCGCAACAGCGACCGATGTGTCTGTGTCGATACGAACTTTATCAACTGGGTGCGAACCTACGACTGGGCACTCGCCAATACGCTGACGTATGTTCCGAACTACGTCGATCTGGAGTCTTTCAGGAGCCGTCCGAAGAACTTCCAGGCAGAGGAGTTATGCGTTCTCCTGCCGCGCCGGCTTTATGAAGCGCGGGGTCTCTATCTGACCATCAACGCGTTCGACCTGTTGTTTTCGCGGCGCTCGGACATTCGCCTCGTTCTGTGCGGTCAGGCGATCGACCGCGATGCGGAGGCGGTGAAAGCATTCATGGCGCGTCACCCGCACAGAGTGACCTGGATCGAATACGACATGGAGGACATGTACAAAGCCTATGTCGACAGCCATATCGTGCTGGTGCCGACCATGTATTCGGAAGGAACGTCCTTGTCCTGCATCGAGGCTCTGGCGACCAATAACGCGGTCATCGCGACCAACGTCGGCGGACTGCCGAATCTGGTCGTTGACGGTTACAACGGCAAGCTGATCCGTGCGGACTATATCGAGCTCGCGGCCGCTATCGAAGAACTGGCCGACGATCGAACCCGGCTCGCCAGACTCGCCGCGCACGGACGCCACTCTTCGGCGGCGTTTGCGAAGAAAGAATGGGAAAACCGCTGGCGCGAAGTTATCGAAAGCACGCTGACTGTCGACTAGGCATCGTTGACCGTATCGAGAACGCCCGCGCATTCGGTGGAATGAGCAGACCAACAGGCCGCGTAATGACAGACATCAACTCAAAGCAATACTGGGACCATCGTTTCTCGACGGACTGGGTCTCCGCCGGCGGACATGGGCAAACGCGCTTTTTCGCGACGCTTGCGGCCAAGCTGATGCCGGACTGGTTCAAGGACCTGGTGTTGCGCGAGCATTGGACGATTTGCGACTGGGGTTGTGCGGAGGGCCAGGGCGTAGACGAGTTGAGCAAATGGCTTGGCGTGAACTCCATCACCGGAGTCGATATTTCGGAAGTGGCGATCGGGAAGGCGCAGGCCTCTTTTCCGCATAGGCGTTTCAAAGCACAGTCTTTCGACAACCTGGACGACTACGACGTCATTTTTTCGTCGAATACGCTTGAACATTTCGACCGTCCGTTTGATGTCGTCGCACGCCTTGCTGAGCATACGAAGCGCTTTCTGGTTCTGCTTCTGCCGTTTCAGGAATATGACCGGATTCCCGAACATTTCTTCACGTTCGACCTGGACAATATCCCCGTCTGTCCGGTGCCCGGATTCGCCGCGGTGGCCTGCCGCGTGGTCGACGCGGCGAAAATCAATCTCGATTACTGGAACGGAAAGCAGATATTGCTCGTCTACGCGCGGCTCCCCGCGCTCGGAGACATTCGCCCCGATCTGCGCAACTTCTTTGTCGGCGACGATACCTACGAGGCGTTCGCGCGAGAGCGCAGTCAAGTCATTGTCCAACAGCACGCCTCGGAGAGGGAGCAGTTCGCGGCGCAGCTCGCTCAAATCCATAGCGAACAAGCTGCGACGAACGCGCGTCTCGAATCGACACAACAGACGCTGCGGGATGTCTGTGCAGAACGCGATGCGGGCAAAGCAAAGCTGACGTGGTCGCAAGAGGCGCTCTCCGAGCGGGACCGGACACTCGGCGAATTGAAGTGCGCGATCACCGAACGCAACCGGAGAATCGACAAAGCGAACCAGGAATGCAGCGCTCTGTCCACGGAGATTGCTTCGCTTCAAGCGTGCATCGAAAGATTGAAGATCGAAGGCGAACATTGCGCGGCGCTGCTGGCCGAAGTCCGAGCCCATGCGGACGGGGTCGAAAGGCAACTGGACAGCATGCTGCGCTCGAAGACGTGGCGGCTCAGAAGCGCGATCCGCCGGTTAGCAGGTAGAGCCTGACCGTGCAAAGACCCGCCATCTCGCGCGGTCGCCCACCCTTTATCAAGTCCCATACCGGAAAACGCTGTGAAAAAACGTAAGATCATCGTCACTATCGGAACGCGTCCTGAAGCGGTGAAAATGGCGCCGCTCGTCAAACGGTTGCAGCGCGAAGAATGGGCGGACTGCCGCGTGCTGGCAACGGCGCAGCATCGCGGCATGCTCGATCAGGTGTTGCATCTGTTCGAGATTCAAGCCGATATCGACCTCGATATCATGCAACCCAATCAGTCGCTACCCATGCTGACTTCGCGGCTCATGGTTCGGCTCGACGATGTGCTTGCGGCCGAACAGCCCGACGTGCTGCTCGCGCAGGGCGATACGACCACCGTACTGACGGCGGCGCTCGCATCCTTTTACCGGCGCGTGCCCGTCGGGCATGTCGAAGCTGGACTGAGAACAGGCGATCTGTCGAATCCGTTTCCGGAAGAAATGAATCGTGTGGTCGCTAGCCGATTGGCACGCTGGCATTTCGCACCGACGGAAACCGCAAAACGGAATCTCCTAACGGAAGGCATCGATGCAGCGAGCGTGTTCGTCACCGGCAACACGGTCATCGACGCATTGCTGGATGTGGCGGGACGGTGCGATGGTGCAACGCCTTTCAACGGCGACAGCCGTCTGATTCTGGTGACATCGCACCGTCGCGAAAATTTCGGCGAGGCGTTTCAGAACATTCTTCGAGCAATCAAAACGATCGCCGATAACAATCCCGCCGTTCACGTCCTCTATCCTGTTCACCCCAATCCGAACGTGCGTGAGACGGCATACGCCCATCTCGACAACCATCCCCGGATCACGCTGTGCGAACCGCTGGACTATTTGCCGTTCGTTGCGGCGATGAAGCGGGCCTATCTGATCCTGACCGACTCCGGTGGCGTGCAGGAAGAGGCGCCCGCGCTCGGCAAACCGGTGCTCGTGCTGCGGCGCGAGACAGAGCGCCCGGAGGCGGTGGCGCACGGGGTCGTCAAGCTCGTGGGCACCGAATACGCCGACATCGTCTCAAACACGCAACGGCTGCTCGACGACCCGGCTGAATACGAGCGTATGGCGCGAGGCGTGTCGCCTTACGGTGACGGCCACGCGTCCGAACGCATCGTAAGCGTATTGAGAGATCACTTTCAGGTGTAGCGCCATCTTGGGGCGGAACGGTCATGCCTCGCTATTGTGGCTGGCCTCGTTCAACGCAACGGCGAGCGCCGCCGCATCCGGCTGCACCGGGAGACCCGACCGCACCGCGCGCAACACCGTGTCCTTGATAACCTCGCGCCAATGGTCGAGCGATGCCTTGTCCATCAACGGCTCGCCGAGAAACGCGCCCAGCGTGTATTGATTGGCGTTATAAAAATAGCCGAGCGACGCGATCATCAGGTACACGTCGCGCGCTTTGACGTCGGCACGAAACACCTGTCGTGCCTGGCCTGCATCCAGTAACCTCTGCACCACCGATATCGCATAGCCGGAAATCTCCTTCAGCTTCAGCGATTTCTTTGCGTGCTTGCCTTGGTGCAGATTCTCGCTGGACAGCAACGTGACGAACTCGGGATGATCAAGGTAATACTGCCAGACGAATTCGACCATCTGTTCCAGTCCGTGCACGGGATCGTCCAGATCGAGATCGAGCTTGCTTTCCGCCTCGTTGAATTGCGTATAGATCGTTTCGAGAACTTCGACGAACAACTGTTCCTTGCTGCCGAAGTAGTAATAGATCATGCGGTCGTGCGAGCGCGCGGCCTTCGAAATACTTTCCACGCGTCCGCTCGCATAGCCTTGCTTGGCAAAGACCTTGATGGCCGCTTTCAGAATCTTGGCGCGCGTGTGCTGCGCCTGTTTCGCACGGATGCCGGTAGCGCCCGGTTTGCGGGCGGCGGTGGGACTCATGGCGGTCTCGGACCTCTTGTTAGCGTCAGGTTGAACGGCATGCGCCGCGGCCGGCCAGGCGGGAGCACGCCTTCATCATACAGCCCGCACAGACTGCTGCGGCCTGCGCTGCGCGATCATTCACTACGGCGTAGATTGAAGCGTGACGAGCTATCAACAAAGCGGCTATGTCGCATTGCACCAATCGCGCGCACGTCCGTAAACACGTTGCGCAGACTAAATTGATCGAGTAGATTTCTAACGAGTTTGGTGTAGCGGATACTACACGAACGGTGAGTGACCGCAACATGGAAATCGGCGGATCACGCGAAAGTACCTGCAAACAGGCACTATTCGTCAGCCGGAGCGGGACCGATTGTAATGTCGTCGTATGGGAACCCCACCATGACAGAACATACGAAGGTCGATTTCGGTGCGGACAGCGTCGACGGCGAAACCGCCTCGACGCCGGGTCCGACCGTGCTCGAGAAGGCCGCGCCGCGCAGCGAGCGGATGGCGTCGAACAAGATCGAATGCAATGCCTGCCCGGTGCTGTGTCAGATATCCGACGGGCGCACCGGCGCGTGCGATCGTTACGCGAATGCGGACGGGCGGTTGATTCGCGTCGATCCGGTGGTGTTTTTATCGCGCGCGTCTTCATCTTCAACGTCAGAAGCGAATGCCGCGGTCGAATTTGGTGCGTCTTCTGAAGTGCGCTATCCCGCCGCTGCGGAACAGGCGTTGTTCGTGACCGGCGTCGGCGCATCCTCCACTTATCCCGACTACAAACCCGCGCCCTTTATCGTCGCCTCGAAGCTCGACGACGTCGACATGATCACGGTCGTCACCGAAGGCATTTTCAGCTATTGCAGTTTCAAGGTGAAGATCGACACCGACCGCTTCCTCGGGCCGGAGCAATCGAACGTGCGATGCCACGGCGAGATTGTCGGCCATGTGACGACGGCGGAATACGGTTCGCAGATGCTGAGTCTCGGCGGCGTGCATCATTTGACCGGCGGCAGCAAGAAGGAAGGCCGCGTGACGTGCGACATGATGCTCGCGCTCGGCAATAAAGAAGCAGTGGAACTGAGCATCGACGGCGGCGCGAGTCTCGTGATTCGCGCGGGCGCGGCGCCGATCGTCGACGGCATCGAGGAACAGCGCATGCGCGTGGGCTGCGGCTCGGCGACCATCGGCATCTTCGCGAAGCAATGGTTCGGTCACGCCGACGAAGTGGTGGTCGTCGACGACCACATCACCGGCGTGCTCACCGAACATCAGGCCGGGCGGTGTCTCGGCATGACGCGCTCAGGTGTGAAGATTCGCGGACGCAAGTCGACGCCCGGCCGCTATTTTCAGGTGGCGAATCCGGGCACCGGCTGGGGCGGCACGGACATTCAGGACCCGCTCGCGATTGTCGAGGGCTTCGACCCTGCCGTCGCCAAACCCGGCATGCGCTTATTGATGGTGTCGACCACCGGCGAACACGCGCAGTGGTACGAACTGGATCAGAATCTCGTGCCGCGCATCGCGGCGATGCCGGATACGGTGCGCCGCACGGTCGAGCGGATCGGCGAGAACTGCGAGCCGTCGCTTGCCACCGTGCTGTTTCTCGGCGGCGCGGGCGGCAGTCTGCGAGCGGGCGCCACGGAGAATCCCGTGCTGCTTACGCGCGCGATCAAGCAGAAGCTGGTCAACGTGACCTGCGGCGGCGCGCCGGCTTATGTGTGGCCGGGCGGCGGGATCACCGTGATGGTCGATGTCGCGCGCATGCCGGACCGTTCGTTCGGCACGGTGCCGACGCCCGCGATCGTCGCGCCGATCGAATTCACCATGACGTACGATGCGTATCGCGATCTCGGCGGCCATCTCGATGCGGTGCGTTCGCTGGAGAGCGTGCTCGCGAACGGGCCGGAACATACGGAAGGCGCGCCGCTCGCGCGCCGCACGCTGGCGCGCAATCCCGACAACCCGTGGCCGCCCGCCATGCCGCCGATGCTCGGCTGACCACGCGGACGGCACTAACGCAACTCACGCAAAAACCAACGCCGAAACCGACGCAACGGACACGATGAACCCCACCCGCACCCGACTCGATGCGACCCGCTGGCACTGGCAGCATGGGCCGATCGATCTGATCCTCAGCGCGGACGGCACGCCCCAGGCGGTGCAGGCCGCGTATGAGGCGTGCTGGGCGCGCTTTGTCGATGTGCTGTCGGAACTGGTGGGTGAACTGAAGCGGCTCAAGCAGCCTGTTCCCCCGCCGGCCGCATTGAACGATACGGAATTTCAAGGCCCGGTTGCCCGCCGTATGTGGTCGGCGTGCCATCCTCACCGCGCGCGCTACATCACGCCGATGGCGGCCGTCGCGGGCAGTGTTGCCGATGAGCTGGTCACCGCATTCGCACGCGAAGGCATCTCGCGCGCCTTCATCAACAATGGCGGCGACATCGCGTTGTATCTGACCGAAGGGCAGCAATACCGCGTCGGCGTGTTCGCGGACCTGGCGTCGTTTTCAGCCGTGCGGCTGCCGCGCGATCACGCGCTCGACGCCAATCTGACGCTCGACGCCGGCCTGGCCGTTCGCGGCATCGCGACGAGCGGCTGGCGTGGCCGCAGTTTCAGCCTCGGTATCGCGGACAGCGTCACGGTGCTGGCGCGCAACGCCGCCGCCGCCGACGCCGCCGCAACCGTTATCGCCAACGCGGTCAATCTGGATCATGAGGGTATTCTGCGGCGTCCGGCTTCGTCGTTGAAAGACGACAGCGACCTGGGCGATATGCTCGTCACAGTCGACGTGCCGTCCTTGCCGCAACCTCTGATCGATCTCGCGCTGGCGCGTGGTGTCGAAGCTGCGCGGCGTCTGCTCGACCAAGGCTTGATCGAAGGCGCCGCGCTATTCCTGCAAGGGCGGGTGCGCGTCGCCGGCATTCATGACGCAAGCGGTCTGCTCTCGCAGAGCGCGCAAACTAAAACGGAGGCTCCGTGTTCGAAATACGTCGCGTGCTGACGCACGTCGAAGATATCTTCCACGAGTTCGGCCCCGCGCCCGCGCAGCCGCTCAGGCGCGGCGCGATTGCCGCAGTGATGACGAACCCGTTCGCCGGCCGTTACGAAGCGAAAATCGAGGATGCGATGGAAGCGCTCAAGCCGATCGGCTTCGATATGGCGCAACGGCTGCTGGCGGCGATGGCGGTGCCGCATGCATCGATCGAGAGTTACGGCAAGGGCGCGATTGTCGGCGCACGCGGCGAACTCGAGCATGGCGCGTTGTGGCATGTTCCCGGCGGCTATGCGATGCGCGAGTTGCTGGAGAAAAACGGCGTGCCCACCAACGCAATCGTGCCGTCGACGAAGAAAGTCGGCGCGCCTTCCACCGCGCTCGACGTGCCGCTCACGCATGTCAACGCGAGCTACGTGCGCAGCCATTTCGATGCGATCGAAGTGCGCGTGCCCGGCGCGCCCGCCGCGGACGAGTTGGTGTATATCCTCGTGATGAGCACCGGGCAGCGCGTGCATGCGCGCGTCGGCGGGCTGGCGAAAGAGGCGATCGTGGGCAAGGACGGTTTGCGCTGAAGCATTGAAACGAAGCAGAGCAGGCATCGAAACTCGGAGAGCGAAATGGCAATCAAGCTTCGCAAGCTGGTCGTGCAAGTGGATGAAACACGCATTGAGATGGGCCAGACCATCGAGCCGCCCGCACGCCGCGCGGTTGCGATTGCGGTGATCGATAATCCCTACGCCGGCCGTTATGAAGCCAGACTCGACGCGCTGATCGAAGCCGGCGAAGAGTTGGGCGCGTTGCTCGGCAACAAGTGCGTTCAAGCGCTGGGCATCGCGCCGGGCGAGGCGCAAAGCTATGGCAAGGCCGCCATAGTCGGCGAGGCGGGCGAACTGGAACACGCGGCGGCGATTCTGCATCCCAAGCTCGGCGCGCCACTGCGGGTCGCAGTCGAAAAGGGCGCGGCGCTGGTGCCGTCGGCGAAAAAGATGGGTACGCTCGGCACCGCGATCGACGTGCCGCTCGGCCACAAAGACGCCGCCTTCGTGCGCAGCCATTTCGATGCGATCGAAGCGCGCGTAGCGGACGCACCGCGTGCGAACGAAATCGTTGTGGCCGTCGCGGTGACGGCGTCGGGGCGGCCACTGCCGCGCATCGGCGGCTTGCAGGTGAGCGAGATCAAGGGCGAAGACGGTTTGCGCTGAGGCGTTTGCATTCGGCGTTTTCGCCGGTGCCCGAGGGGATTTTCTTCGGGCGTATTGTATTGTCCTGCCGTTGACGCGTGCGCGCATGGTGCCGCACGCGCTGCAATGTCTGCCGATCCTGTCGAATGCGCCTAAGCCGCGCCTTCGCTGTTCGGCAAACTGCCAAGGGTCGCGATGCTTTCGAATTTGCTGGTACAGCTGGTCAACGGACTCGCCGACGCGTCGACGCTGTTTCTCGTCGCCGCCGGTTTGTCGCTGATCTTCGGTGTGACGCGCATTGTCAACTTTGCGCACGGCTCGTTCTATATGTTCGGCATCTATGTCGCGTACAGCATCGCGAGCCGCTTCGGACATACGGCGGGCGGCTTCTGGTTGTCGGTGCTGGCGGCGGCGCTGGCGGTCGCGGTGCTGGGCGCGCTGGTCGAGATGGTGGTTCTGCGGCGCATCTATCAGGCGCCCGAGTTGTTTCATCTGCTCGCCACCTTCGCGCTGGTGCTGATTTTTCGCGATGCCGCGCTGTGGCTGTGGGGCCCGGAAGACCTGTTCGGGCCGCGTGCGCCGCATCTGGCGGGCGCGGTCGATTTCCTCGGCCATCCGTTGCCGACCTACGATATCGCGTTGATCGTGATCGGGCCGGTGGTGTTGCTGCTGCTCTGGTATGCGCTGACGCGCACGCGCTGGGGCACGCTGGTGCGCGCCGCGACGCAGGATCGCGAGATGCTCGGCGCGCTCGGCATCAATCAGGCGTGGTTGTTTACCGGCGTTTTTTTCGTCGGCGCGTTTCTCGCCGGTCTTGGCGGCGCGTTGCAAGGGCCGCGCATGTCGGCGAATCTGTCGCTGGATCTGGAGACGATCGGCAACGCGTTTGTCGTGGTGGTGGTCGGCGGCATGGGGTCGATTCCGGGGGCGTTCATCGCCGCGCTGATCATCGCGGAGATCAAGGCGCTGTGCATCGGCATCGGTCACGTGACGATCTTCGGTGTGGGGTTGTCGTTGAGCCGCTTTACCCTGGTGGCTGAATTCGTCGTGATGGCCGTCGTACTGGTGGTGCGTCCGTGGGGTTTGCTGGGCCGCGCGAGCGCCGCGGTGCGTGGCATGGCGGCGCCGGAAACCCCTTTGCGTCCGGCGGGCAAGCGCGTCAAGTGTCTGGCCGCGATGGCGTTGCTGGTGCTCGTGCTTGCGCCGTTGGCGGCCAACTCGTTTCCGTATATGCCGGTGCTGCTGGTCGAGATCCTGATCGCCGTGCTGTTCGCCACGAGCCTGCACTTCATCATGGGACCGGGCGGCATGCACTCGTTCGGCCATGCGGCGTACTTCGGGCTGGGCGCATACGGCGCCGCGCTGTTCCTCAAGGTACTGAATCTGCCGATGGAAGCCGCCTTGCTGCTCGGCCCGCTTTTGGCGGTAGCCGGCGCGCTGGTGTTCGGCTGGTTCTGCGTGCGCCTGTCCGGCGTGTATCTCGCGATGCTGACGTTGGCGTTCGCGCAGATCGTCTGGTCGGTCGTGTTCCAGTGGGACGACGTGACGGGCGGCAGCAACGGCATTCTCGGCTTGTGGCCGTCGAACTGGTTGTCCTCGCCAGTGGCCTTTTACTACGTGACGCTCGTCTGCGCCGTGGTCGGCGTATGGCTGTTGCGCAAGATGCTGTTCTCGCCGTTGGGTTACGCGATGCGCGCGTCGCGTGATTCGGTGCTGCGCGCAGAAGCGATCGGTATCGACGCGAAGCGCGTGCAGTGGGCCGCGTTCGTGATCGCGTCGCTGTTCTGCGGGCTTGCCGGGTCGTTGTATGCCTTCTCCAAGGGCACGATTTCGCCGGAAGTGATCAGCGTGAGCCGTTCCGTGGACGGCCTCGTGATGGTGCTGCTCGGCGGCTTGCAAACGCTCACCGGGCCGATCGTCGGCGCGGCCGTGTTCACGTGGCTGCAAGACACCGTCGCCCGGCAAACCGACTATTGGCAGGCACTGCTCGGCTTCGCGATCCTGCTGCTGGTGATCGCGTTTCCGCAGGGGATCGTCGGCTTCATTCGCGAGCGCTTCGGCGACGACAGCGCCGATCAGGCGGAAAAGAGCGCTCTCTCGCCTTCCCAACGCGCCGCGATCAAGGAGGGGCTATGAGCTTGCTGCGTGTCGCCGGTCTCTCCAAATCGTTCGGTGGCCTCAAGGCGGTCGACGATGTCTCGTTCGATCTCGAAGCCGGCCAATTGCTCGCCTTGCTCGGTCCGAACGGCGCGGGCAAGTCGACCTGTTTCAACATGGTCAATGGGCAGTTGCCGCCTTCATCGGGTTCGATCCGTCTCGACGGTCA
Organism: Paraburkholderia sp. BL17N1; assembly: GCF_003634175.1. Classification (NCBI taxonomy): domain Bacteria; kingdom Pseudomonadati; phylum Pseudomonadota; class Betaproteobacteria; order Burkholderiales; family Burkholderiaceae; genus Paraburkholderia; species Paraburkholderia sp. BL17N1. The sequence goes on along the minus strand of NZ_RBIW01000002.1, from coordinate 809,831 downwards.
GGAACTGGTCGGCATGCGTCCACGCGACATCTGGCGTCTGGGCGTGGGCCGTACTTTTCAGATCGCCGCGACCTTCAATTCCATGACCGTGATCGAGAACGTGCAGATGGCGCTGGTCTCGCGCGAACGCAAAACCTTCGGGCTATGGAAACCCGCCGGCTCGCGCTACGCCGATGAAGCCCTCGCGCTGCTCGACCAGGTGGGCATGGCCGCGGACGCGAATCGCGCTTGCGGCGTGCTCGCTTATGGCGATGTGAAGCGCGTCGAACTCGCGATCGCGCTGGCCAATCGTCCGAAGCTGCTGCTGATGGACGAACCGACCGCCGGCATGGCGCCGAAGGAGCGCAATGAATTGATGGCGCTGACCAAACGCCTCGTCACCGAACACAAGATCGGTGTGCTGTTTACCGAGCACAGCATGGACGTCGTATTCGCCTACGCCGATCGCCTGATCGTGCTCGCGCGCGGCAAGCTGATCGCCGAGGGCGACGCCGACACGATCCGCAACGACCCGCGCGTGCAGGAAGTCTATTTCGGCACCGGTAAGACCTTCCAGCCGCACGCGCCGCTGCATGAAGCGGCGGGTGGCCAACGGGGACAAGGGGCGCTGCAATGAGCGAGCCGATGCTGAAAGTCTCCGGCCTCAACGCGTTTTATGGCCGCGCGCATATTCTGTTCGACGTCGGTCTCGAAGTCGGGCGCGGCGAAGTCGTGGCGCTGATGGGCCGCAACGGCGCGGGCAAATCCACCACGATGAAAGCGGTGATGGGTTTGCTGCCACGCCGTCAGGGCGAAGTGAGTTTTCGCGGGCAGAACATCGCGGCGCTGCCGCCGTACAAGATTGCTCGCATGGGCATGGGCTTCGTGCCCGAGGACCGGCGCGTGTTCGCGGATCTGACCGTGATGGAAAACCTCGCCACCGGCCGCCAGCCGCCGCGCGACGGCGCGCCGCAATGGACCCCGGAAAAGCTGTTCCGCCTCTTTCCCAACCTCGGCGAAATGCCGCAACGTCCGGGCGGGCAGATGAGCGGCGGCGAACAGCAGATGCTCACCGTGTCGCGCACGCTGATGGGCAATCCGTATCTGGTGCTGCTCGACGAACCGTCCGAAGGCGTGGCGCCCGTGATCGTCGAACAGATGGCCAACATGATTCTCGAACTCAAGCGCGAAGGGCTGTCGATTCTGTTGTCCGAACAGAACCTGCACTTCGCCGAGCTGGTCAGCGACCGCGCATATGTGCTCGAAAAAGGGCAGATCCGTTTCACCGGCACGATCGGCGAACTCGCACAGAACGAAACAGTGAGGCGCGCTTATCTGAGCGTGTGATTCCTTCCATCGGCGCGCGCGAAGTGCACGCTGTGGCACTTCGTGGGCGCCGGGCAGTCGTTGCGAAAGGAGAGGCAGATGGCAGCAGAAACGTTGACAGGCTTGTCGGGCAAGGTCGCGGTAACGAATATCGGGCTGCTGTTATCCGGCGACATCGATCAGCCGATTCTCGACGCCGACACGCTCGTGATCGACGACGGCGTGATCGTCGCGGTCGGCAAGGAAAAGGACTGCGATCTCGAAGGCGCGCGCACGACGGTCGATTGCAAAGGCACGACGGTCGCGCCCGGCCTGATCGACTCGCATGTGCATCCCGTATTCGGCGACTGGACGCCGCGCCAGAATCAGATGGGCTGGATCGAATCGAATCTGAACGGCGGCGTCACCACGATGATTTCCGCCGGCGAAGTGCATTTGCCCGGCCGCCCGAAAGACGTGCTCGGTGTGAAAGCGCTCGCGATTACCGCGCAACGTTCGTTCGAAGGCATGCGCGGCGCGGGCGTCGGCGGCGGCGTGAAGGTCATGGCGGGCGCGCCGGTGATCGAGAAGGGCATGGTCGAAGAGGACTTCAAGGAGCTTTCGGAAGCGGGCGTGAAACTGCTCGGCGAAGTCGGCCTCGGCAGCGTGAAAGGCGGCGAGGAAGCCGCGCAAATGGTCGCATGGGCACGCAAGTACGGGATTCAGAGCACGATTCACACGGGCGGGCCGTCGATTCCCGGCTCGGGTCTGATCGATCGCGATGTAGTGCTCGCCGCCGATGCGGACGTGATCGGTCACATCAACGGCGGACATACGTCGCTCTCATACCGGCATGTTTGCGATCTGTGCGAGCAGTCGAGCCGCGCGCTGGAGATCGTCCACAACGGCAACGAACGGATCGCCTTGCTGACCGCGCGTCATGCGATCGAACTGAAGTGCCCGCACCGGATCATTCTCGGCACCGATAGTCCGGCGGGCTCCGGCGTGCAGCCGCTCGGCATCTTGCGCATGATCGCGCTGATTTCGAGTCTTGCCGATGTGCCCGCCGAAATCGCCTTCTGCTTCGCGACGGGCAACACCGCGCGTCAACGTAACCTGCGCCAGGGGCTGATCGAAGTGGGCCGCCCCGCGGACCTCGTGTTCATGGACCGCGCGCAACACACGGCGGCCGACACGCTGCTCGAAAGCGTGCAGCTCGGCGATATTCCCGGCGTGGGCTTGGTGATGATCGACGGGCTGATCCGCTGCCGGCGCAGCCGCAATACGCCGCCGGCTACCGAAGTGCCGGTGGTGCTGTGAGTACGTGTTGCATCGCCACGCCGGCACAATCATGAACCGCCCCGCGCCTCTTCTGCTGCATGTGAATGGCGCTACGCATCTCGTCAGCGCCGACGCCGACACGCCGCTGCTCTATCTGCTGCGTAACGACCTCGCGCTGAACGGTCCGAAATTCGGCTGCGGGCTCGGCGAATGCGGCGCGTGCACCGTGTTGCTCGACGGCATGCCGACGCGCGCGTGCGTCACGACCGCGAAGGTCGCCTTGGGCCGCGAAATCACCACGCTAGAAGGACTGGGCACGCGCGCCGCGTTGCATCCGGTGCAGCAGGCGTTTATCGAAGAACAGGCCGCGCAATGCGGCTATTGCCTGAACGGCATGATCATGACGGCCAAGGCGCTGCTCGATCGCGACCCGCACCCGAGCGTCGAGACGATCCGGCGCGAGCTGTCGCGCAATCTGTGCCGCTGCGGCACGCATGTCGAGATCGTGCGCGCGGTGCAGCGCGCCGCTGAATTGCTTGCCGCGCAACCGGCTGCGCAATCCGCGGTGCACGAAGGAGAGCGCGCATGACCGGGCCGGATTTCAGCGTGGATCGACGCGCCGCGCCACCGTCCCGGCAACAGCTCTACGATGCGCAGAGCGTGCTGATCGTCACGCGTGCGCCGCAAGCGCCGGTCAAGCCGGCGATCGGTCAGCCGGGCTCGCGTTCGTCGTTCGTGCCGACCGAGGCGGATATGTTCCTCGTGGTGCGTGACGACGGCAGCGTGGTCGCGTTCAACGGTCACGTCGATTTGGGCACGGGCATCGGCACGGCGCTCGCGCAGATCGTCGCGGAAGAGCTGGATGTGCCGTTGACGCGCGTGTCGATCGTGCTCGGCCATACGCGCGAAGCGCCGAATCAGGGGCCGACGATTGCCAGCGCGACGATTCAGATATCGGCGGTGCCATTGAGGCACGCTGCGGCGCAAGCGCGGCAATTTTTGCTGAAGGAAGCGGCGGCGCGCTTTAATGTGGGCGTCGAGCAACTCGATGTGCGTGATGGCACCGTTTATCGACGTGACGGCAGCGCGTCTGCGAAGGGCATGGGCTACGGCGACCTGATCAGCGGAAAACGCGTCGAATTGCAGCTCGCCACCGATGCGCCGTTGAAGTCGCCGGACACGTACAAGATCGTCGGCAAGAGCGCGCCGCGCGTCGACATTCCCGCGAAGGCGACCGGCGAGTTGAGTTTCGTGCATGACGTGCGCGTGCCCGGCATGTTGCATGGACGTGTGGTGCGGCCGCCGTATGCCGGAGTCGCGCAAGGCGACTTCATGGGCAATAGTCTGCTGCGGGTGGATGAAGACTCCATTAGCGAATTGCCCGGCATCGTCAAGGTGGTGGTGATTCGCGATTTCGTCGGCATCGTGGCCGAGCGCGAGGAAGTCGCGCAACAGGCCGTGAAGCGGCTTCGCGTGCAATGGAAAGCGGTCGAAGGTTTGCCTTCGCTCGAAACCAGCGAGGAAGTGGAAGCGGCGTTGCGCGCGAATCCCGCCACAAGGCGCGATCTGGTGATCGAAGGCGATGTGGATGCGGCGCTCGCACAAGACTCCGCTCGCACGCTGGAACGCACCTACGTATGGCCGTTTCAGATGCATGCGTCGATCGGACCGTCATGCGCGGTGGCCGACTATCGCGAGGGCGCGCTGAAGGTCTGGTCGGGTACGCAGAACCCGCATTCGCTGCGCGCCGATCTCGCTTTGCTGATGGGTATGGACGAAGCGCACATCGAAATCGTGCGAATGGAGGCTGCCGGCTGCTACGGCCGCAATTGCGCGGACGATGTCGCCGCCGACGCCGCATTGCTTGCGCGTGCCACCGGCAGTCCGGTGCGCGTGCAACTCTCGCGTGAAGACGAGCACGCGTGGGAACCGAAAGGCGCCGCGCAATTGATGGACGTGCGCGGCGCGTTGAATGCCGAGGGCGAACTGGCGGCGTACGACTTTGCGACGCGCTATCCGTCCAACGATGCGCCGACGTTGGCATTGCTGTTGACCGGCACGATCTCCGCGCAGCCACAGGTGTTCGAAATGGGCGACCGCACGGCAGTGCCGCCGTACGATTACCGCAGCATGCGCATCGTTTGCGACGACACGCCGCCGATCGTTCGGGCGTCGTGGTTGCGCGGCGTGTCCGCGTTGCCGAACACGTTCGCGCATGAGTCCTTTATCGACGAACTCGCGGCGGAAGCGGGTGTCGATCCAGTCGAGTTTCGTCTGGAGCATCTGACCGATCCGCGCGCGATTGAGCTGGTCAAAGCCGTGGCGGAAAAGGCCGGCTGGGAGCCGCGTGATACGGAGCGCAAAGAAGAAGGCGACATCGCACGCGGACGCGGCATCGCTTATGCCCGCTACGTGCACAGCAAATTTCCCGGCTTCGGCGCGGCGTGGTCCGCGTGGGTGGCCGACGTCGAAGTCAATCGCAAGAGCGGTGAACTCGCGGTGACGCGCGTGGTGGTCGGCCAGGATACCGGCACGATGGTGAATCCCGACGGCGTGCGTCATCAGATACACGGCAACGTGATACAGGCGACCAGCCGTGCGCTGAAAGAGCGCGTGACGTTCGGCGAGAATGCGGTAACGAGCCAGGAGTGGGGCGCATATCCGATCCTGACTTTCCGCGAAGTACCCGTGATCGACGTGGTGATGATGCCGCGCCACGGTGAGCCGCCAATGGGCGCCGGCGAATCCGCGTCGCTGCCCGGCGCGGCGGCGATTGCCAATGCGCTTTTCGATGCGACGGGCGTGCGTTTTCGGCGGCCGCCGTTCACGCCGGAGACGATCCGCGCCGCACTCGCCGACGCGCAAGCCGAGGACAAGGCAGCGCGTAAAAAGAAGCGCTGGCGGCTGGGTTTTCTAGGCACTTTCGCAGCAGGCGCGGTGGGTTGGCTCGGCGCGTTGTCGCTCGCGCCGCACGCTATCGCGCCGATCACGCCGCCGCTCGCGAGCACGTTCGCGCCGGATCTCGTGGCGCGCGGCAAGCTGCTCGCGTCGCTCGGCAATTGCGCGGTCTGCCATACCGCGCACAATGGCGTGCCGAACGCCGGCGGCAAACCGCTCGACACACCGTTCGGCACCGTCTACAGCACCAACATCACGCCGGACGGTCAGACCGGCATCGGCAACTGGTCGCTCGAAGCTTTCATGCGGGCGATGCGGCAAGGCATCAGCCGCGATGGCCATCGCCTCTATCCGGCCTTTCCGTACACATCGTTTCAGAACACGTCCGACGACGATCTGAAAGCGCTATACGCGTACCTGATGGCGCAAACGCCGGTGCGCTCGCGTCCGCCGGAAACGAAGCTGGCGTATCCGTTCAGCGTGCGTCCGCTGATGGCCGTCTGGAACGCTTTGTTTCTCGGACGCACGACGTTCACCGCCAGCGCGACGCAAAGCGCGCAATGGAATCGCGGCGCGTATCTGGTGAACGGGCTCGGCCATTGCAGCGCATGCCACACGCCGCGCAATGCGTTCGGCGCCGAAAAAACCGGCGCGGCGTTCATGGGCGGCGGCATGGCGGACGGCTGGGAAGCGCCCGCGTTGTCCGCGCTCTCCAACGCACCCGTGCCCTGGAGCGAAGACGAACTCTTCAGCTATTTGCGCAATGGCCACGCGCCGCTGCACGGCGTCGCGGCCGGGCCGATGGCGCCGGTCGTCGGCGATCTGGCGGCGCTGCCCGACAGCGATATTCGCGCGATGGCCACGTATCTCGCGTCGCTCAATCCGTTGGAACCCAATGCCGATCCGGCCGCAGTGGCGCGTCAGTACGAACAGGCCAGCGCGATTGCCGGTGCGCCGGCAGGACTCGGCGCGCGACTCTTCGACGGTGCGTGCGCCGCCTGCCATCACACGGGCAGCGGGCCGCAACTGTTCGGCGCGCATCCTTCGCTGGCGCTTAACACGAATCTGCACAGCGCGACGCCGGATAATCTGATTCGCGTGATTCTCGACGGCATCGGCTCGCCTGCACGGCCTGAACTCGGTACGATGCCGGCTTACCGCGACAGTTTCAACGACGCCCAGGTCGCCGAACTCGTGTCTTACCTGCGTCGGCAATTCGCCGGTGGCAAGCCGGCATGGCAGGATGTCACGGCGAGCGTCGCCCGGATTCGCGCGACGCCGCCGTGAGCCGACTGAAGCGCGAACTGCTTTCGAAACACCCGATAACAACGACCGCATTCCCGCAATCCTTTTGATAACGGAGAAACGCATGACCACGCGCGCAGGATGGATCTCTCGCCTCATGGTGCCCACGGTGCTGTCGCTCGCCGCGTTGAGCGCGAGCGCACAGCAAACCATCAAGATTGGCGAGATCAACAGCTACAAGGCGCAGCCCGCCTTTCTCGGGCCTTACAAGAACGGCTGGAATCTCGCGCTCGACCAGGTGAACGCCGCGGGCGGTGTGCTCGGCAAACAGCTCGAAGTGGTGTCGCGCGACGACAACGCGAATCCGGGTGACTCGATTCGCGTCGCGCAGGAGTTGATCGCGCGTGAACAGGTGCAGTTGCTGTTCGGCGGCTTTCTGTCTAACACCGGCCTTGCGTTGACCGATTTCGCGAAGCAGAAGAAGATTTTCTTCCTCGCCGCTGAACCGTTGACCGACAAGATCGTCTGGGCCGACGGCAACAAATATACGTACCGTCTGCGGCCCTCCACGTATATGCAGGTGGCGATGCTCGTGCCGGAAGCGGCCAAGCTGCATAAGAAGCGTTGGGCACTCGTGTATCCGAACTACGAGTACGGGCAATCGGCGGTGGCGACCTTCAAGAAGCTGCTGACGGCGGCGCAGCCCGACGTGCAGTTCGTCGCCGAGCAGGCCACGCCGCTCGGCAATGTCGACGCGGGCGCGGTGACGCAGGCAATCGCCGACGCCAAACCGGACGCGATTTTCAACGTGCTGTTCGGCGCCGACCTCGGCAAGTTCGTGCGTGAGGGCAATACGCGCGGGCTCTTCAAGGATCGCAGCGTGGTCTCGCTGCTGACGGGCGAGCCAGACTATCTCGACCCGCTAGGCGCTGAAGCGCCGACCGGCTGGATCGTCACGGGCTACCCGTGGTATTCGATCGATACGGCAGCCAACAAGAAGTTCGTCGATGCGTATCAGGCCAAGTATCACGACTATCCGCGCCTTGGGTCGGTGGTCGGTTATTCGGCGTTGATGTCGATTGCCGCGGGCATCAAGAAGGCGGGGTCGGTCGATCCGGACAAGCTGGCTGCCGCATTCAAGGGCTTAGGCGTGGACACGCCGTTCGGGCCGATCACCTATCGCGCTCAGGACAATCAGTCGACCATGGGCGCATATGTGGGCGTGACGGGTTTGAAGGACGGCAAGGGCGTGATGACCTCGTACCGGTATATCGATGGCGCGAGCGTGCAGCCGTCGGATGCCGAAGTCAAGAAGCTGCGGCCTGCCGAGTAAGGTGTCGATGCCTGCGGCGCACGGTGTCGCAGGCATGTAGGGCAATGAATACCGTGTCGCCGCGCGGCGATCCACGGTGACCCGCCGCAGCGCGCGGCGGTGAGCGGAGAACTACTCCTCCGCGTCGTGCTCGATTACGAATCGTTTCAGATAAGCCAGCACGGCGGCTTCGACCGCGCGATGATCCGCGGTGCTTTTGGAGCCCGCATTTTCCTCGTCGCCGAACAGGGTGGACGGCGCATTGTGCACATCCACTTCCTGGCCTTCGCGAAAGACGCGAATCTCATGAACGTCTTCGGCGTACTCGGCGATCCAGTGCACGCCCTCGATATGCGCGCCGGCGCGTACGGTAGGTATCTTCATGGACGTCTCCCGTCGGGCCGGACCACACGCCGACCCTTACCAGCACCATACGCCGTCCGGATGAACGGCGCGAGTCCTGTTGCACGGTTGCCCGAGGAAAGATTTTTCGCGCCCGCCACAATATTCGCGCGCCTGAAACGTCTTCAGGCTCATGGAACCGCCACCCACTTCGCAGACGATGACCGAACGAGACACCGACATCACCGCGACCGTGGTGCGTGAGCGCACGAGGCTCGTCAATTTTATCCGGCGTCGAATACGCGACCCGGACGATGCCGAGGACATCCTTCAGGATGTGTTCCACGAATTCGTGCAGGCGTACCGGCTTCCCGCTCCGATCGAACAGGCGAGCGCGTGGCTGTTCCGGGCGGCGCGCAATCGCATTGTCGATCGTTTTCGCAAGAAGAAAGAGCAGCCGCTGGCAGATCTGTCCGCGGCTGGGGACGACCCCGACGGTGAGTATCGCCTCGACCTCGACCTGCCGGCGCACGACGCGGGCCCCGAAGCCCTCTATGCGCGCGCTCTCTTGCTCAAGGCCTTGCAGGATGCGCTCGATGAGTTGCCGGCGAATCAACGCGAGGTATTTGTCGCGCACGAACTGGAGGGCCGGTCCTTCAAGGACATGGTGGCGGAAAGCGGCGTCACGCTCAATACGTTGCTCGCGCGCAAACGCTACGCGGTCTTGCATCTGCGCGCCCGGCTGCAGGCCATCTATGACGAACTGGGTATCTAAAGGAGTTGACGGATGAATTTTCGAATCAGATGTGCGGGTAAGGCACTGCTTGTGGTGGTCGCTGTCGGCGTGCTCGGCTGGGTGGTCATGACGCTATGGAATTGGGTGATTCCGGCGCTATTCGTCGGCGCCCGTGCGATCGACTTCGCCCATGCGTTGGGCTTGCTGGTGTTGAGCCGCATCCTCTTCGGCGGATTCCGCGGACACGGCGGCTGGCGCGAACGGCGTCGCTGGCGCAAATGGGAAGCGATGACGCCCGAAGAGCGCGAGCATTTCCGGACGGCATGGCGATCAGGTCGCGCCGGGCGCACGGGAGATTGAACATGCGCGAGCAATCAGCGGACGAGTGCAAACAGATGTCGGGCGTGATTGCGCCTGTTGTCGACCTGACGCGCTGCGAGGGAAAGGGCGATTGCATGGAGGTCTGTCCCGAGAATGTGTTCGAGATCCGGCGCATCGATGAGGCCGACTATCGCAGCCTCGATTTGATGCATCGGCTCAAGCTGCGCGTGCATGGAATGAAAGTCGCCTACACGCCCAACGCGCTAGCCTGCCGATCATGCGGTCTTTGCGTGACGGCGTGCCCCGAACGCGCGATCAAGCTGGCCAGAACGGCGTAGCGCCACATGTTTTAGCTGATGACGGAAAGACGGTGTCTGCCTGGCGCGGCGGTCTGTCGTTGGTTGCGTCGTCAGCGTTTTCGGTCTCGTCAAGGAGCGCACATGCCTTCATCAACCGCAGATCTTTTGCAACGGCTTCATGAACAGAGCCAGACAGAAGTCATAGCCCGCGCACGGGCGCAGTTCCAAGGATCGAGCCAGGAGTTTCAGGACCTTGCGGAAGAATACGACATGCTCGCGCCGCGGCTGCGTGGACGGTTTCTCGAAACGCTCGGGCTCTCCAGCGAAGACTTCGAATCTTCGCAAGACACGCCGCTATCTCTCGCGGTGTCGGCGGAAACGGGAAGGTTTTTGCGCAACATGGTGCTTTCGCACAAACCGGCCCGAATCCTCGAACTCGGCAGCTCCTGCGGTGTGTCCACGCTGTATTTCGCCGAGGCGCTCCGCACGCTAGGCAGTGGCACGGTTGTGGCGACCGAACTCGACGCTGTTAAATGCGCATATCTTCGAGATCACGTCAGAACAGCGGGCGTGGATGCGTATGTCGAACTGCGGGAGGGTGATGTATTCCAGACCATTTCTGAGCTGGACGGCACGTTCGACATGGTGTTTATCGACGTTTGGGCCAGCACCTACCTCAAACTGTTCAAGCAGATCGAACGGCTGCTGCGTCCCGGATCTATCGTTTTTGCCGACAACATGTACACAGCCGAAGACGCCGTTCGGCCGTACAAGCATTACCTTGACAGCAATCCGCGCTTCTCGACCACGACGCTGGACTTTGAATCAGGGGTCGAGTTTACGGTTGTCGTCTCTTAGGCTCGGGAAGAGCCGGAGCACCGTACTAATGAAAAGCCGCCAGGACAGGCGCTTTCGTCACGTGAGGCACCGGGATTGCAGGCGGAAAACTTAATGAAATGTCGCGGGCCTTTGTTGAACTCGGCCTGTTCGAAAAGGCATTTTTTCAGCGCGATTCTCCTGCCAGACGCCACGCGGCACACGCGTTGCTGCATGACACAGGCCATAGCCAACTGGAGAACCGTCATGCCTGAAAAGAAAACGATCGAGCGTGCTAAGTCCGACAAACGCGCCGGCAAAGCATCGAGCACTCAAGCAGGTGAATTCGTCAAGGAACAGGTCGACAAGGTGCGGGCCGGCAAGCACGGCGTCAGTTCCGCCAAGCAGGCGATTGCGATTGGCCTCTCGGAAGCGCGCCGCGCCGGCGTCGCCGTGAAATCGCCGAAGAAGGGCACGGCTAGCGAGGCCACGCGGAAGAAGGCCGCGACCGATAACGCCGCGGGCCAGCACAAGAGCACGACGAAGAAGAGCACGGAGTCGACTGCGAAGCGCTCGCGCGCCGCTACCGATGCATTGAAGCGGGAAGGTACGGCCGGCGCATCTCGCACAGCGCTGTCGAAGCAGACCAAGACCGCGGCAGCCAAACGCCCGGCGGCCAGCCGTTCGGCCGCGGCAAAGAAGGCCGCCGCGACGAAGGGGGCTGCAGGACGGTCGGCGGCTGCGAAGAAGGCGGCTCATACGCGGGCTTCGCGTACGCATCATTGAGTTGTGCCGCAGTCGCGCAGCGCGCGGCGGCGTCAGCCGCCTCTCGCCGCGCCCGGCGGCCGCCGCTCTGCCGCGCGATGTTGCCACCGTCGGCATGCGTTGTTTAGGCGTATCGTAAGACATATGCCGCGCTCACAAAAAAGCGGCGCATTAACGCGCCGCCTTCTTCCTGCTACCTATCGCGAACCGCTTACTGCACCGTAGCCAGCACGTTGCCCACGGTCTTGAAGATGTGCGCGATCTGCTCTTCGTTGATGATCAGCGGCGGCGAGAACGCAAGGATATCGCCCGTAAAGCGCACCAGCACGCCCGCTTCGAAGCATTTGACGAACGCCTCGTAAGCGCGCGCGCCCGGTGCGCCGTCGCGCGATTCGAGTTCCACGCCGGCGATCATGCCGAGGTTGCGCACGTCCTTCACGTGTTTTGCGCCGCGCAGCGAATGGGCGGCGGCTTCGAACGTCGGCGCGAGCGTCGCGGCGCGTTCGAACAGACCTTCACGCTTATACAGGTCCAGCGTGGCGACCGCGGCAGCCGTCGCGGCCGGATGGGCCGAATACGTGTAGCCGTGGAACAGCTCAATCGCGCCTTGCGCGCCGCTGTTCACGATGCTGTCGTGCACCGTGCGGCTCGCGGCCACCGCGCCCATCGGGATCGCGGCATTGTTGATGGCCTTCGCCATCGTGATCAGGTCAGGCGTCACGCCGAAGTATTCGCTCGCCGTGGCTTTGCCGACGCGGCCGAACGCGGTGATCACTTCGTCGAAAATCAGCAGGATGCCGTGCTTCGTGCAAATCTCGCGCAGCTTTTGCAGATAACCCTGCGGCGGAATCAGCACGCCCGTCGAGCCGGCCACCGGTTCGACGATCACGGCGGCAATGGTCGACGCGTCGTGCAGCGTGACGATGCGCTCGAGTTCTTCGGCGAGATGCGCGCCCCAAGCCGGCTGACCCTTCGTGAACGCGTTGTGTTCGAGGTTATGGGTGTGCGGCAGATGATCGACCGCGGGCAGCAGCGCGCCCGAGAAGGTCTTGCGGTTCGGTGCGATGCCGCCGACCGAAATGCCGCCGAAGCCCACGCCGTGATACCCGCGCTCCCGGCCGATCAGGCGCGTACGCTGCCCTTCGCCGCGCGAACGGTGATACGCGAGCGCGATTTTCAACGCGGTATCGACCGATTCTGAACCCGAGTTCGTGAAGAAGATGCGGTCGAGGCCTTCCGGCATCAGTTCCGCGACTTTCGTGGCGGCTTCGAAGGCGAGCGGGTGGCCCATCTGGAAGGTCGGTGCGAAGTCGAGCGTGGAGAGTTGCTGGGTGATCGCCGCGACAATTTCCTCGCGGCCGTGGCCGGCATTCACGCACCACAGACCCGCGCAACCGTCGAGCACTTCACGCCCGTCCGTGCTGCGGTAGTACATGCCCTTGGCCGATTCCAGCAGGCGCGGCGCGGCCTTGAACTGACGGTTGGCGGTGAAGGGCATCCAGAAAGACGACAGATCGTCGATGACAGGGCGCGAAGTCATGGTATCTCCTCGAATCGAAGTAGTCCCCCAAAAGGACTTCCTTCGGGGCATGGCGAAACTGTAGCGTTCGCGGTTTAATGGCGGCATAAACAGTTGACGCGGTGTGGCGCTAACTGTGTTGGTGGATCTGCGTCAACTGTGTCGATGCGAGCCATGGCGGGTCGGCAGGCTCGCCGGCGCCGCATTTCGCACAGATTTACACGTTCAGCCGCCCCGCGCGGCCCGCTTTTTCGTCCAGACCATGATCGAACTACAACTCGAGCGCGACCGGCGCGCCGCTCCCACGCTCGTCGAGCAGGTGGTGCAAGGCTTCGCGCGCGCCATCGAGGGGCAATCGCTGCGCGCGGGCGCGCTCCTGCCGTCGGTGCGGCAACTGGCGCAGAGCCACGACCTGAGCACCTTCACCGTCACCGAGGCCTACAACCGGCTGGTGTCGATGGGCCTCGTGGTCGCGCGGCGCGGCTCTGGCTATCGCGTGGCGCCGCGCTCGCAGTCCGCACGGGTTGCCGTCACGGACTGGCAGCCGCCGAGCCTCACCGCGACCTGGCTCCTGTCCGACGTGTTCGCCGACCATTCGGTGCCGATCAAGGCGGGCGGCGGCTGGCTGCCGAACGAGTGGATCAACGAAACCGGTTTGCAGCACGCACTGCGCGCCATGAGCCGGGTGCCGGCGGCGCGCCTGGGCGATTACGGGCATCCGTACGGATTCGCGCCGTTGCGCGAGCGGATCGCCGAGCAGCTCGACCGGCGCGGCCTGCCGGTGGAAGTGTCCAACATCCTGCTCACGCAAGGCGCGACGCAAGGGCTGGATCTGATCGTGCGCACCTTGCTGCGAGCGGGCGACGCCGTGATCGTCGAAGATCCCGGCTATTGCAATCTGCTGCAGATCCTCAAGCTGGCCGGCCTCGTGGTGCACGGCGTGCCGCGCACGCCGGCGGGCGTCGATACGGACGTGCTCGAAGCGCTGGTCGCCGAGCACAAACCGAAGGCGATCTTCGTCAACACGACGCTGCAGAATCCGACCGGCGCGACCTTCGGCATGTCGGCGGCGTTCCGCCTCCTGCAGATCGCCGAGCGTCAGCGCATGTGGGTGATCGAGGACGACGTGAGCCGCGAACTCGCGCCGTCCGGCGCACCCTTGTTCGCGGCGATGGAAGGCTTGCAGCGCGTGCTGTACGTTGGCGGTTTTTCGAAGACGGTGACGCCGGGGCTGCGCTGCGGCTACGTGGTTGCCGAGCGCGCGGTGCTGCGCGAACTCGCGCGCACGAAGATGGCGGTGGGATTGACGTCGTCGGAGGCGATCGAGCGGATTGTCGACAAGGTGCTGCTGGAAGGGCGCTACGCGCGTCACGTGGAAGCCGTCAACGAGCGCCTCAAGCTCGCGCACGCGACCGTTGAAGATCGGCTCGATTCGCTGGGTCTGGAACTGTTTCACCGGCCGCGCGCCGGGCTGTTTTTGTGGGCCCGCTTGCCGATCGAAGCGGAGCGGGCCGGCGAAGTGGCGACGGCCGCGCTTACCCACGGCATCTGGCTCGCGCCGGGCTCCTACTTCCGTCCCGACGATGCCCCGAGCGCCTGGTTCCGCTTCAATGCACCGTATTCGACCGATGATGCGTTGTGGCGGTTCATCGAGCGGGTGGGACAGGGCACGTTATAGCGACCGCATTCAGGCCGCCTGGCCGATCAGCTTCAGCGCGATCGGATACAGCGACAGCACCAGCAGCAGCGCCATCGCCACATTGAAGATGCGCAGCCGCTTCGGGTCCGACAGCACCTGCCGCATGGCGGTGCCGAAACCCGCCCATAAGCAGATACACGGAAAGCCGATCACGTAGAAGATCACCGCCATCGCGATAGCGTTCATGCTGTAGCTCTCGCTGAGGTGGATCGTCGTGGCGGCGGTCAGCACCATCATCCATGCCTTCGGATTCACCCATTGGAAGGCAATCGCTTCGTAGAACTTCATGGGCCGGCGCTCGCCTTTCTTCACCTTCAACTCGCCCGAGGTGCCGATTTTCCACGCAAGGTATAGCAGATAAGCAACGCTCGCGACCTCGAGCACCGTGTACAGCACTGGGAAATGCACGAAGGCTTCGCCCAGACCGATCCCGACCGACAGCATCAACAGCACGACGCCGGCGCTGATGCCGGACAGATGCGGCAACGTGCGACGGAACCCGAAATTGACCCCGGAAGCCAGCAGCATTGTGTTGTTCGGACCGGGGGTGATGGTGGTGACGAGCGCGAACAGGATGCCGGCAGGCAGCGCGCTGAGACTGAGATAAGACATGGCAAGCTCCGGTGTCGGTCGAAAGGACGTTGGAGCATTCTAGCGAGAGTTGCCGGTACAGTACCGGTACGCTTTGTGGGATGGTGTCCGGTACGGGCGGGAGCGTGAAAAGCTGGGGACGCGATGTTGTTCCCCATAAGACGACAACCGCCTTCCCGCATGCGCCGCGCGCCTGATCCCGCTTATGCCGCCGGCGCAACCGACGCGCCGGCAATCTTGTGCCGTGCGAGAGATTGGGCGACGAGCCCGGATGCTTTCGCTTCCTCGACAAATGCATGCAATGCGTGCGCCGCCGCAGTGCCACGTCTTTTCGGCACGCCCATCGCCTGGCGGATCACCATGAAGCGCCCGTCGAGCAGACGCAGACCGGGCGCTTGACGTGCGTCGGCTTCGAGCTGCTGCCTCACGCCTGCCGCGACTTCGAGGTTCTGTTCGAGGAATGTTCGGACAACCGTCGGCGACGTGGGTGCGCGCACGATCTGCGCGTGTTTCAGCTCGCGAGTCAGGAACAGGTCGTAGGCGCTACCCTCGCCAACGGCGACACGCACTGACTGCTGATCGACGTCCTCGTTACGGCGAATCGGCGATGCGTCGCGCACGAGGTAACAGCCTTCGATCAACACGTAGGGCTCGGTGAACGCGATGGTTTCTCCTCGTCGCGGATCTACGGCGAAGAAGCCGAAGTCCGCTCGTTCATCGCTGACCGCCTGCACGGATTTGCCCGCTGCATCGAATACGACGAGTTCCAGTTCCACACCGAGCGAGGCCGCAAACGCGCGCGCCAGATCCACCGAAACACCGGTCGGCTCACCTGCTGCGTCCTTGCCCGCGAGAATCGGATTGCCGAGATTGATCGAGGCTCGCAGCTTGCCGGTAGGTGTGAATGCACGAATGATGGACGGGTCGGTTTTCATGGAGACGAGTAGAGTCAGGAATTGGGGTTTTGCATATCGACACGGACGTTCAGCCGCAGACACGCGCACTGCTCGCTTCGACGCGAGTCGATGATCGCGGCCGCAGCAGTATCGTCACGGCGAGCACGCTGGCGAGCGCTATGCCGCCAGCCAGGACGAAAGCGCTGGAGAACGTATGACTCTGCGGGACCAGAAATCCGGTTGCAGTCGGACCGACGATGCCGGCACAGTTCGCGATAGCGTGCACGCACCCGCCCACTCTGCCGAGTTTCGGACCGGGAATCGTGTCCTGAATCAGCGCCCAGTAGGTACTGCCGCTCAAATATAAAGCAAACACGGCAATGGCCATTAGCACCAGCGCGCTGACGGTTGTGGTCACGGCGCCGGCAAGCGCGAAAGGAAATAGCGCACGGCCGAGGGCACGCACGCAATGGTGAGTTCGCAGGTCATCTTGCGTGCGAAATCGTCGAACTCGAGCATCGAGTTGTCGATCTCGTTGAGGATTCGATGTGCCTGACGCCGAGTGCGGCCTCCAGTTTCTCGATGCGACGCGAGAGCGCCGACGCTGAAAGGTGCAACGTATCGGCAGCTGCGCGGAAACTGCCGAGGTCGGCTGTCGCGACAGAGGCGCGCAAGTCGAATATCTCGAAGTTCATTCCAGAGGTCGCAACGATGAAGAGAGTCGCTCAGTGTCGATGGACCGTTGCGCGTTGTCAATTCGTGCGCGCGACACAATAATCGACCGACTTTGCGCTTAATCCGCCGTGAGAGAATCAAGCGCCTGCAGAAAGCGGAGATGATCACCAGGCGATGTCGTCGACGGCTGGTTTTGTCGGCATAGCAGTCGACGCCGTCTCTGATACCGCCGGTCCATTCCCGCGCGCGAAAGACTTTCGTAGCTAGAAGCGGTAAAGGACCGACGCCATCCCGTTGAGGTCGAGCCGGCGCTCGGTGATCGGACTGCCTGCGGCGTAGCGCTCAAGCCGTCCCGCGACTACGGCAACGTTCGCCGACCAGTGCGGACTGATTTTGTAAGTCGCATTCACGTTGAAGTGAATATCGCGCAAGCCGGAACCGGTATCGTAGTGTGGCAATCCCGATGCCGCACTTTCCTGCGGCGTGACGCCGAACAAGGTCTGCGTATAGGTCGCGTTGGCCCAGGTAAGGCCCGGACCCATCGAAAAGAGCCAGTTGCCGATCGGCGCCGATACGAACAGATCGGCCATCGCCGTCAGACCCTGTCCGGTTCCGGCGATGTCCTGATAGGCCGCCAGGGCGCCGGTGAACGCCCACCACGTGTAATCGCCGAAGAGCCGCAGCTTCGGTCCATAGTGCACATCGGGCAGGCCTTTGAGCCGCGCATCGTCGGACGACGATCTCGACTGGAAGTCGAAACTCACCGACATACCGAGGTGATAGTTCTCTCCATGCAGTACGTTGACGCCGAGCACATCGGGACCCTGCGAGAAAAACCGCTCCTTCCATGAAATGTCCTGCACAGGGAAGGGAAGCACTTGAAGCTTTGAGGAGCCAGGGAACTTCGGGAACACATACATGCCGGGCCCGACGGAAATTTTCCAATCGCTGTCCGCCTGCGGCTCATCGGCGTGCGCGACGCCCATCGCGCAGCATGCTGTGACCGCTGCGAGCGCTAAATAACGGCGTGCAAAATTTGTAATGTCCTGCCTCATGCTTTCCTCGCCACGGCGGCTAGTTGTCTCAGGCGCCGCGCGAGCGCCCGTGATACGACAGGCGTCGGATTGTCGCAGCACGCCGACGCCGCAGCGCTTTCGCGCATGAAGAGCGTGCATTCTCGCGCGACGACCTCACGCTCGTTGTCCGATGTGATCATGTGGTACGAATCGTCGAGCCAGATCGTGCGAAGAAACGACGCTCCCACGTTCGCCATGACGTAGCGCGCGTTGTGCGGGCTAGACGTCTCGTCGTCGATCGCATGAATGATGAGGCAGTCGGTGCTGATGCTCTTTAGCTTTTTGCGCACCGAGCTCGTCAGCCGGCTCGCTTCATGAAGCGCGGGCACCCCAATGGACGCGGGCCCCACTTCGCTGATTTCGCCTCTCTGCATCACGCGTGCAATTTTCGAGCGCAGCGCTTCGTTGCGCAGCCCATAGGGTTCGTGCTCGCGATAACGGTAGCGCGAGCGCAGTGGCGTGTAATAGACGTAGTCGAGCAAAAACCGATACCAGGGAATCGCCCAGCCGTCGTAACTGAGTGTGATCGACAACAACAGCAACGCGCGCGCGGCCGGGCGCTGCTGAGCGACGGCGGCGGCCAGCGTCGCGCCCATGGAGAGGCCGCATACCGAAACATGTCGGTGCCGCGATGCAAGCGCGTCAAATTCCGCGACGGCTGCGCTGATCCACTCTTCCATGGGGACATGTCCCGTGCCGGCGCTGTAGCCGCGGATTTCTGGCGTGTGAGTCACGAACCCTTCTTCGACTAGCGCGCGCGCGAGGAACCGCAATTCCGCCGGAGAACTCGACAGGCCGTGCAAGAGCAGGACAGCGTGATCGTTGCCCGGAGCAGCGGGAAATGGAGATGTGCTCATGATCAGTCTTCCGTCCGAAGGATCAGAAAGTCGCCTGACGGCGTAGTGAAGCGTTCGCACACACATTCGACTGCGCGCCAACCCTGTCCAGTTGATAGAAAACGCATGCGGTGGTGACCCGGCACCAGCCGGTCGTTCACGCGCGCGAGATCGTCCTGATGTACTTGCGAATGCCTGACGCCGTAAGCGGTGCCCGTAAGAAGCGTTTCGTCGTGGATGATGCCGGTGGCCGTGGAGGTGGCCGCTGCCGCGACGAAACTGCCAGGCGGTGCGCTCGTTGCCGGATCGAGCGCCTTGATGAGAATGAGCGACCGGTTGTGCTGCGCGATGTGATGCAGCATGCGATGCATCTCATCGGTGGCACGACGCGCGATCAGGCGTTCGTTATCGCCGCGCAGCAGCATTTCATAGCGCGAGAGCGCGACAGACGCCAGCAGTTCGGCGCGATACTGCGCGCGTTTCAGACGCTCGACCAGCGTGATGACTAATACCGTGATGAGCGAATACGAAACAAGCAGACGGATGTCCGATTCATCGATGATGTCGATGCGTCCGTACGGCGGGACGAATAGGTAATCCGCGAGGCAGAGTCCCGCGAGCATCACGCTCACTGCGGGCGCGAGGCCGCAATAATATTCCACGAGCACGGCGGCGATAAGAAAGGCGGTGCCCGGCATGATCGGCCCGAGCAGTGGGTGAAGCATCGTGCGAATGGCAGCGGCGGTAAAAAGTGCCGCCGCCGCGATGATCCACCGTTTGCGGCCTCGGGAAGCCCACCGTCGGGAGTTTTTTACTTTCATTTGTTTTATACAGCGAGATGACGTTTACGCATAAACCGGTAATTGTGCCAGACACTTTTGTGGCCTCAGCCGCTATATCGGTCAAAATTTTTTCACGGGACGGTATTTCCCTCAGTGCAATGGCGGCAAACCAAACATGGCGAATGGCGCATCGAAGCGCTGATAGTCTTTATACTGGCGCCGAAACTAATAAGCTTACCGTGCGAGTCAAAGCATGCGCCTGCTCACCTATGCCTTATGCTTCGTTATGGCCGCCTACCTGGCGGCGGCACTGGCGCTGTATCTAATGCAGGACCGCCTGCTGCTTCCCTCCACGCCCGACGCAGCCGATCTGCGCACGGTCGTGAGCAAGGTTAGCCATATTGAAGCGTGGAACGCGCAAGGCTCGTTCGCGGGTTATGTCGTCACGCCGACCGATCACGAACTCCGCGGCACGTTCATCCTTTTTCACGGCAACGAAGAGTCGGCGGAGACCAAGCTGCCGCTCGCCGAAGTATTCGTGCGCGCCGGGTATCGGGTCGTGATTGTCGAGTATCCGGGGCACGGCAGGCGGGGAGGTGAGCGGACCATGAAAGCGGCGACCGTTGCTTCGCGCGAGGCCTTGTCGGCCGTACTCTCACAATGGCGCGGGCCGGTCTATCTGGTGGGCGAATCTCTGGGCGCGGGCATGGCATCGCAAGTGGTCAAGGGCAATGAATCGGCGATTGCGGGCGTCCTGCTCATTACGCCGTGGGATTCGCTGGCCGATGTGGCCGCCGAGAAGTATCCGATCTTCCCGGTGCGGTGGCTGCTGCACGATGGTTTTGATTCGATCGCCGCCGTATCGCGCTACGACGGTCCACTTGTCATTGTCGGCGCGCAGCGGGACGACTTGATTCCGGTCGCACATGCACGGCGTTTCGCGAGCGAACACGATCACGCGCGGCTCATGCTGTTACCGAGCGCCGATCACGACAGCTGGTTCGGCGCCATGACGCCGCAGGACTGGCGACGCGTTCTGCAATGGCTGAATGCCACATGACGCGTCGCCTGATTTGAAGTGCATCCGAAAGTTTAGCGGGTCGAGAACACTGAGATGCCCCCGTTGGGAAATCCTGCCGCGCCAGGCTGGAACGGCACGTACACTTGCCCAAGCGCGCTGTCGATGGCGACAGAATGCGCCCCGGTGCCTACCGGAATCTTGAAGAGCAATTGCCGTGAAGCGCCATCGATTACGCCCATCTGCGGGCTAAATCCGGAAGCCGCAGCGATACCGCTCGTGACGTAGTGCCGGGCCGGCAGGAAATAGCGGTTGGAAGTCGGATCGTAATTGACCTGATCCACCCCGCCAAACGGCAGGCTGGCCTGGATTGCGCCACTCGCACGATCGAGGATCAGCGTGATGAGCGGGTCGCCGGCCGGCGGATCGCATCCTATGAGCACGTCGTTATTCGGGCCAAGCACGATCCCCGCCGGTCCGCATTTCCCTAGTGGAAACGATTTGCTGACAGAAGGACTGCCCGCCGCTGCGGAACTGCCGGTGATGACATCGAGTTGGCCTTCGGGATTGGCAGCGGTCCCGTCGTTGTTGATCAAAAAGCTCTTCGAGACAGGGTCGTATGTGCACGCTTCGAGCCCCGACGAACCGTTGAAAGGCAGTTTTACCACCGCCTTTTGTGTCAGCGTGGAAATGAACGTGACGAACGGGGGTGAGTCTCCGGGGCTCGCATACATCACGAGATGATCGTCGGGATCGTAGCAGCCCTCATCGACGCGCGATCCGGAATTACTGATGGCGATCGTGTTGACCGTCTTTTGCGCCGCCGTATCGATCACCTTAACCGAGTCGACGTCGCCGACATAGATCGTGTTCGTGCCGGTGATACCTACAATTCCGTCGGGACCGGACTCATTTGTTGTGGCGCCGGCACCGATGAACGGCCCCGGAATCTGTGCGATCAGCGTGTTCGATTTAGTGTCCACGACGTCGACCGCTTTGTTATTGCGGTCCGCAAGAAAGTACTTGCCGGCCTCCACGTAGCCAATATCGAAACTGAATGGTGGGCTCGAAGCGTTGGGTACGGCGATGTTCGTCAATAGCTTTGGCGGCGTCGGGGCGCTGACGTTATCGCCACCTCCGCAGCCGGCCAGTGCAGCCGCAGCTAGCAGAACCAA
Source organism: Paraburkholderia sp. BL17N1 (assembly GCF_003634175.1). Taxonomy (NCBI): domain Bacteria; kingdom Pseudomonadati; phylum Pseudomonadota; class Betaproteobacteria; order Burkholderiales; family Burkholderiaceae; genus Paraburkholderia; species Paraburkholderia sp. BL17N1. The sequence goes on along the minus strand of NZ_RBIW01000002.1, from coordinate 788,265 downwards.
GGTTGTTATGCGCATTCCCATCGATTCGTCTCCTTTCCGTTTATTGGCTCGAGCGCCGGTCCGGGGATCGGGCTAGAGAACTGAACTTATATCCACTTCTGAACAAGTACGATCATTGAACAATTCTTAAGGAAAGCTTAAGAAGATGATCGTTTGAAGAGACCGCCACGTCTCCAGCAGATGCCGCCGCGCAGCGCAAGAATTGTGGCCATAGACTCGGCGTCTGGCTCACACAATGGCGGCGCGACGAAGAATCGGAAAGTAAAACTTATTTATGGTCTGCATTACGTGGACGCTATACCCGTAATGAAACTGAAGCTTCCATAGCGGTGATGGTGACATGCCGGCCGCAATTTTTACGCCGCAGATTTTGACGGTCCTGCGCGACATGGCCGGAGTTCGGTGAGCCACGCATGTTGGGTCACACGGGCGCTAGGACCAGCAAAGACCCGTTGTCTGTTTCCCAGCATTTTTATTCACCTGTTATGTAACCGCTGGGCTCGACCAGTGTGCGCTTTCGGCCGATTTTTCACGATGACAACAGGCACTCCAGGATGAGGTAAGAGGCAATCGACGCAGAGCGGAACTGCGCCGGGCTTTCGCATCCGGCGACGGCCATCTCATGGAAATCCCCGAGTCGACAGGCTGTGCCGTGAAAGCGGAGAGAAGGATTCGTGCTTCCATACTTGCGCCATCGATGCAGACAGGCAGCACTTCGCGGCCGACAATAACGGAGACTATCGATGCAACCGAAAACTACGGCGTATCGCCACATTGCTGGCGCCTGCTGCCTGCTGTTTGGTCTTGCCTCACAACCAGCGACGGCCGCCGATAGCGGGAAGATCACAATCATGGTCGGCGGCATTACCAAGCTGATCTATCTGCCGGCGCGACTGACCGAGCAGCTCGGCTACTTCAGGGACGAGGGGCTCGACGTTGAACTGCTGTCGCAGCCTGCTGGTGTCGACGCAGAGAACGAACTGCTGGCCGGCGCCGTCCAGGCTGTCGTAGGTTTCTACGATCACACAATCGATCTGCAGACCAAGGGCAAGGACGTCAAGGCGATCGTCGTGTTCGGCCAGGTGCCGGGCGAGGTCGAGATGGTGTCGACCAAGGCGGCCGACACGATCAAGTCCATGGCCGACGTCAAGGGCAAGACGCTGGGCGTGACGGGCCTCGGTTCGTCGACCAGTTTCCTGACGCAATATCTCGCCGGACAGCACGGGATCCAGTCGACCGAATACACGATGCTGCCGGTGGGTGCCGACGCCAGTTTCATCGCGGCAATCAAACAGAACCGTATCGACGCTGGCATGACGACGGAGCCCACGATATCCGCATTGCTCAAATCGGGCGAGGCGAAGGTGCTCGTCGATATGCGCTCGGTCGAGGGCACGAAGGCGGCGCTGGGCGGCACGTATCCCGCGTCGAGTCTCTACGTGCAGGCAGCATGGGTTGATTCGCACAAGACGGACGCCACGAAGCTCGCTCATGCATTTGTTCGCACGATGCAGTTCATTCACACGCATAGCGCCGAGGAAATCGCGGCGAAGATGCCCAGCGACTATCAGAAAGACAAGCCGCTGTACGTGAGCGCCCTGAAGGCGTCGCTACCGATGTATACCGTCGACGGCAAGATGCCGGCTGATGGCCCGGCGACCGTGCTCAAGGTGCTCTCGGCGTTCAATCCGTCGGTCAAAGGCAAGCATGTTGAACTGGACAAAACCTACACCAACGAGTTTGTCAGTGCGAAATAGGTCATGTTGCGACGGGCAAGGCGATCCCGGAAACGATGTGATGGAAAGAGTGTTCAGTCTGGATGTCGAGCCGGATGCGGAGGCCATCGGCATCTATATGCGCCGCTTGCGTGCTCCGTCGGCGGTATTCCAAATAATGGACCGGAGCGCTGCCCGTATATCAGTGAATGCACTGAGTTGTTCGAGCGATACGGGAAAGGAGCGCGAAGGATTGAGGTAACTAGGATTGCGTTCAGTCGCATGCCGGATCGGATATCCGACAGACGGACCGCAGCAGTCGCGCACAGAACAATCAGATTTTCAATGCAGCAATCAGAGGAGACAATCTTGAAGAAAAAGTATCTTACGTTGGCTATCGCGGCCAGCGCACTTGGAGCGACAGCCGCGCACGCGCAGTCGAGTGTTCAGCTTTATGGACTGATGGACCTGAGCTTTCCGACCTACAGAACGCACGCGGACGCCAACGGCAATCACACCATCGGCATGGGCAACGACGGCGAACCGTGGTTCAGCGGGAGTCGCTGGGGCCTGAAGGGCGCCGAGGACATCGGTGGCGGTTCGAAGATCATTTTCCGGCTCGAGAGCGAATTCGTCGTCGCCAACGGCCAGATGGAAGATCCGGGCCAGATCTTCGACCGCGATGCATGGGTCGGTATCGAGAACGACATGTTCGGCAAGATCACGGCGGGCTTCCAGAACACCATCGCGCGCGACGCGTCGGCGATCTATGGTGACCCCTATGGCAACGCGCGGCTGACCACGGAAGAGGGCGGCTGGACCAACTCGAATAATTTCAAGCAGATGATTTTCTATACGGCCAGCGCGACGGGCACGCGTTACAACAACGGTGTCGCCTGGAAGAAGCTCTTCAGCAATGGGATCTTCGCGAGCGCCGGTTACGCATTCGGCAACTCAACGAGTTTCAGCTCCAACTCCAATTACCAGGCGGCGCTCGGTTATAACGGTGGCGTGTTCGACGTGTCGGGTTTTTATAATCACGTAAACCGCGTTGGCTTTACCAACCAGACATGGTCGGTGGGCGGCAACTTTAACTTCGGCATTCTGCGCGCCAATGCGGGTTATTTCCGGTACCTCGGTAATCAGGGCTCGCTCGGTCAGCGTCAGGATAACGCGTGGACCGTGTCGCTCAAGCTGTCGCCGAAGGGGCCGCTCGACTACCAGCTCGGCTATCAGCAGATGCGCGTGAAGAACGCTGCGTACAACGGCGATGGCGACATTCCGAACGCTAACATTGGCGCTTTCGATCCGGCATCGGGCCTTCACAACGGCTTCAAGGAAACGCTGTACGGTTCGGTCTTCTATCACCTGTCCAAGCGTACCGAACTGTATCTGGCCGGCGACTACATGAGGCTTCATGGCGGCTATACGGTCGGCGGCACGTTTGGCGCGACCAACCAGCTTGAACTGACGACAGGCGTGCGCACCCGCTTCTGATACAAGAAGCCGTGCCTCCCGGCTGATTCATCGACGAAATGTGCTGCTGTTTGCGGCGACGGAAATCCGTTCGCCGCTTTCCAGGGTCGCTATTCGCGCACGCTTCAACCAGCAGCAGCGGTCATACGGTCTGATTTGATGGCATGAGTCATGGTGCTCCAGTTCCGCCGACAGCGTCGCCAGAGCGCTTGGTCCGGGCTTTTTTTCATCTACCGGGCCTCGTTCGAGATGACGACTTTCAAGGCCCGTGAATTCCGCGCGAGGATCTCTCCGCGCTTTCTGCTCCTGGTTCAGGACATTCGCTACCTGGCAGCATTGCGTTGGACGATCCTCTTCCAAGCATCGAGCGCAGCTAGCGCGGCCTGAGCGACTGCCATGTCCTGCTCGATGGTTCCTGCGCTGGTTCCCACGGCACCGATAACGTGTCCGTCGAAGACGACGGGAAGTCCCTCGAGAAAGCGGCCCCACAAACTCCCAGACTTCAGGGCCCCCGCCGGATTGAAACTAGGCCTGCAGAACCTTGAGCAGCTCCACGGCAGTCGGGCCGGACGACGCTGGGTTCTGGCCGGTGATCAGGCGTCCATCGACAATGGTCAGTACGCCCCAATTCGCCACCTTTTCAAAATGGCCGCCCAGGCGTTTGAGTTCATCCTCGACGAGGAAGGGCATGACTTTGACCAGTCCTACGGCTTCTTCCTCGTCGTTGGTAAAGCAGGTGACGCGCTTGCCCTTGACGATAGGTTGCCCCTCATAAGTGGCTTTCAGCAGAACACAAGGGCCGTGACAGACGGCGGCGACCGGCTTGCCCGCGTTGTAGAAATCCTCGATCAAGGCGATCGAGTGTTTGTCATTGGTCAGGTCCCACATCGGGCCATGACCGCCGGCATAGAAGATCGTGTCGTAATCGGCCGCCTTGACGTCAGCGAGCTTGACGCTGTTGGCCAACACTTTCTGCGTCGCAGAATCTTTCTTGAACCGTAGCATCGAGTCGGTCTGATTGTCCGGATCGTCACTTCTGGGATCGATCGGTGGATGACCCCCCTTGGGCGAAGTCACGGTGACTTCCGCACCGGCGTCTGTGAACGCATAGTAGGGAGCGGTGAACTCTTCCAGCCAGAAGCCGGTCGGCTTGCCGGTGTCTCCAAGCACATTGTGCGAAGTCAAAACCAACAGGATTTTCATTGCCAATCTCCGTTCATTGGGGCAAATGCCTAAACGCGGCAGCGCCGGGGCAAACTCTCGAAGTCGTTGTTCAGGTCAGTTGTCCGGAGTCCCCACGTGCCGCGAAAATGGCCGTCTCAGCTCTTGAGACGGAGGCTGCCCCCACGTCAAGCGGACACTGTCGTAGGGCATTGTGTTGGAGACACGTTCAACGAACACCTCTATTCAAGACCGGCTTCCAGGTGCGCGCCATCCGGCGAAGGTATTGCTGGCGCATCCGATGGTATGAGGGACTTCGCCGTCCGCCACAGCAGGCCGAGACGAGTGCGTTCCGGGCGCGGATCTCGCTTTCGAAGTGGTTGGGGCGCGTCGCCTCGGCGTAAGGGTGGTCTATAGCGGAACGCTACTTCGAACACCGAAACGTGCCAGGCACTTTGGCGCAATGACGGCTATGTCGCCGTGTTCCTGCTGGAATCAATACAAGAAACTGTGTCGCCACCTGCCGCGTTTTTGCGTTTCGTTTTCAGCTATCGTGTTTTCACCTACCCGAAGCGGTAGAGGGGAGCCCATAGGCAACGCCTCCAAGGAGCCAGACATGAGCAACAACCCAATGCAAAGCGGGCACGCGGTTGAGACCTCGCGCGCCGGCATGTACGACACGAAGCTCGAGATCGTCGTCATCCCCGTCTCGGACGTCGATCGCGCCAAGCGCTTTTACGGCGATCTAGGTTGGCGACTTGATATCGACTTCAAGGGCGACGACTACCGCGTGATCCAGTACACACCACCCGGATCCGGATGTTCGGTGATGTTCGGCAAGAACATCATCAGGGCCGCGCCCGGCTCGGTCCAGGGGCTGCACCTCATCGTGTCCGACATTGTGGCCGTCCGTAACGACCTGCTCCGTCGTGGCATCGAGATCAGTGAGCCATTCCACGATACGGGCGGCGTGTTCCATCATGCTGACGGGAATAGCGTGGTTAGCGGCTTGAATCCCACGCGACAAAGCTACGCCTCTTACGCTTCGTTCACTGACCCTGACGGCAACGGTTGGCTGTTGCAGGAAATCACCGTGCGATTGTCCGCGGACGTCGAAGTGGGAGACCCACGGTTCACGAGCGAGGTTCTGAAGGCGATTCATTCGACGACACCCGATTGATAGTGGCGGCGCATCCGTCGATTACGGTGAAATCGGGCACCTGCCACTGATGACGGTAGCACTGGAAGACGCCAGCGCGTTGGAAGACGCTGAGACACTTGCCAACTACGAATTTTGCCGGCTCGGCCAGCAAGACCATCTGCTGCACCGAGCCAGTAACCCACCCTTTATCAGCGCGGTTATATAGGTGGTATTCGCGTTGAACGACTTGCTGGTGGATCTCTTCCGCCCTAACCTGAATCCCACATTCAACCATCCTCCAGCAGTTTGCTGGACCGGCCATCTCATGCAATCCATACACCGGCGAACTTCCGATCAAGGAAGGCGAAGGTCATATTGGAGAAGACATGCACGACAAACTCCTCTCAGTCGTCGTTACCCAGAAATGGCAACTTGCCGAGAGTTACCATGCTGTCGAGCTTCAAACCAGATGCGGATCCGAGCTTCCGCCGTTTGACGATGGATCATGCGTCACGCTCGTTCGCGACGACGTCACCTGCAAAGAGAAAATATATCCGCTGTGCCGTTCTACGTCCCGGCCGCGTGCCTATGTCATCGCTGTGAGACAGGATGATGGCCGTGCAGATTCGAAAACCGCAGACATTACGCTGAGCCAAGGCGACGAGGCGTTTATCGTAACGACACGGAGTCCCTCAGTTATTTTGGACGGTGGTACACAATCGATACTTTTTTCCGGCGGCGTTGGCGCTGCGTCGATTGCGGGAATCGCAAAACGGCTAGCGTTGGCAGGGCAAAAATTCGAGCTGCACAACTTCGCTCGATCGCCCGAACGTGCAGTCTTTCGGGAAGAACTCGATGCGCTCAAACGCGAAAGCAGGGTTTATCACCATTTCGGTTTGGACGCAGACCGATTGGAACAGGCAACTTCTCACGCGATGAGTCCAGCGCATGCGAACACTCAGATCTACTGCAGTGGTCCGCCGGCATTTATGGATCTCATCGAGCGCCAGGCGCGTGACTGGGTGTATCCGGCCAATATCCACAGAATTTTTCTGGGCGACAGAGGCAAAACGTAGTCGACGGACATCCGTGAATGTCCGCTTCGAAAAACTTCGGCAAAGCCGGGGTGCCGGCTAATCTCCAGAACGAGTCTCCTCGACGTAGCTTCAGCGCGTCAAGACTCGGCCCGATTTTCGATTTGTTCCCGCTGCGCAAGACTGTTTGTACAGTGCGGGTATTCGAAACTCGAGTCAATGCGCCTACATTCGGCTCTATCGGACCATGACGCGGATAAAGACGAATGGTGCGGATATCAACGCGATGTAGCAAGGCGCCCGCGAGCCAAGAAGTTCGTCGAGCGCGAAAACAGGTCGTGGCGACGGTCTGTATGAACGTTATCTAGTGGAGAAATGAAAAGTGAAATTCTCGGTTAAGGATGAAATTCGCTCCGATGATATTCCGGCTCTCGAACATGCGATGAGGACTGTCGACGCCGACGCGAAGGTCAACGTGGACATTGATACGAAGACGGTCAGCGTTGATTCCTGGCTGATGCCTGAAGAGTTTCTCGTCGCTTTCGTCGATGAAGACTATGACGCGACGATTGTTGAAGCGTAGACAGGAGCTGCGTGATGTAAGAAAAGCCCGTCATATGCATGTTCACCACCGCGGCGTAGTCTTCCGTAGTGTGTTCGGTGAAAGGCTTGCCGATGTAGATGCCGGCGTTGTTCACCAGCGTGTCAATGCGGCCAAATCGTGCGACGCCTTCGGTAATGACACGATGAACGTTTGGCCGGTCGCCGATATCGCTGGCGACGGTGAGGATGTTTGCGTCGTCCGACGGCTTGACCGACCGTGAGTTCGCGACAACGCAGCAGTCGAGCTTGCGAAACGCCCTAACGACTTCGGCACCGATGCCTTGCGACGCGCCGGTCACGACGACAACCTTCTGTGACATGCTTATCTTTCCCTAGAAAAAGACTTGTTCGGTTTCGACGCCGATCGGGCCGACGGCGCCTATCAGGACACGTGCGAACACGTTGATTCAGGTTTCGCTTAAACCTGCAATCAAGCCTTCCTCGAGCGCGCGAGCCACTGGTCGAGACTAATGCGGCCGATCCGCGCGTCGCCGAGCGGCACGAGCGATTGTTCCTCGACGCGGCCGCCGTAATACAGCGCATCGCGGTCCGTTACCACCGGGCGCGCGTCGCCTACCGATTTCAGATAACGTGAGACGATCTCCGCGAAAGGCGCGCGGTCCGGGCCGGCAATCTCGACCGTGCCGTTTTGCGGCGCAGCAGGCGCGATCTGCGCGAGGTTTGCCACGACATCGTCCACGGCGATCGGCTGAAACAGTCCGTCGCTGACACGTACCGTGCCGTCGACCGTGCTGAAATCCGCGATACCGCCGATGAACTCCATGAACTGCGTCGCGCGCACGATCGTATACGGCACGCCGGCCGCTTTGATCAGTTCCTCCTGCGCGACCTTGGCGGCGAAGTACGCGTTCTCCGGCGAGCGGTCGCAGCCGACGATGGATAGCGCTACGTGATGCCGTACTCCCGCAGCCGCTTCGGCCTTGCCAAGATTGCGCGCCGAAGTACGGAAGAAATCGAGTACCGCCTGCGGCTCCCATGACGGCGCGTTTGTCACATCCACCACGACGTCCGCGCCTGCGAGCGCGTTGTCCAATCCCTCGCCCGTGACAGCGTTGACACCGGTACACGGCGATGCAGCGAGCGCTTCATGGCCCGCTTCGCGAAGCAGCGTGACAAGACGCGATCCGATCAGGCCGGACCCACCGATTACGACGATTTTCATCGCAAATTCTCCAGATGAGAGTAAATGAACGCGCGGGAGCCGGGCGAGGGTCGTATCGCGCGAAAGTGTTCGCCGCCGTCTCATCGCGTGAGGCCATTGTGGAAGAATCATGGCCAATCGGAAAGTGCCAGGAATCGACGATCCGACTAGTACAGATCGTCTGCCGCTTCCCTTGTCCGCGAGACCGTCATGACCGTTCCGACTTCCGCTTTGACCATTGAAATCGACCGGCAGCAGTTGCCGATCTATCTGCAGATCTGCGCAGGTGCGACGGCTTCAATGTCGCTGCATAGCCTGTGCTCATACAGGCTCGTAAGCGATGAGCCATCGTTGTCACTTTCGACCTCGATGAGGAGAGGCATGTATGAGTGACACCCACGAAGAGGATCGCGTGATGGCTTATGACACGTAGATGAGCCGCACGCTGCGGCCCGCTGATCGTCGCGGCGCAGTCGCCAAACGAATCAATTTGCATGATTTTCGAAGATTTACCAATTTTTCACCTTTTGGCTCATCCGCGCGATGGAATAGCGCTGATCTCCCGCCCAAAAAGCGACAGCGCTGCATCAACGTGAACCCCTTCTGGCAGATTGGCAGGGGGAAAGTCGCCGCCACTTAAACCGCGGTGCATAGGACCACCAAATCTCAAAAACACATTCTCCGGCTGATCTGTTATTTTGCATGCTCGCACGCCATCATCTAAATGCTACAGACTCTTCGTCACTATGCCGATTAAAGAAGAAAAGCTAAATCGAATTTCAAAAAACGCTATATTTTTTGCTGGCGGCGTATTTTTATTGGTTGCAGCGAATTTTTTATACTCACAGACTACGGATTTTATAAGCAACTCCGTAGTTGTGAGTGGCAAAGTCACCCGGCTTAATCACGGCGGCCACCATGTTCAGGTGGAATTTGACACGCAAACAGGCGAGCATATTTCCTCTTCGCAATCGGCATTTATATCCGCAAATGTCGGCGACACACTACCCATCCGCTACAGGCCAGATGACCCCACTCACACTTCAGAGATTGATCGTTTTATGGATATCTGGGATTTACCGCTTGTGTGTTTTGCACTTGGAATGGTCTTCTTGTGCTCTACCTTGGTTGATTGTTTGTTCTGGAAACGCAATCTGTTCGAAAGGAGAAGTGGCAAATGATATCGTTGCGTAAAAGCGGATGGTCGTTCAATACGAGTGCAACGGGCGGGCTTGGCATTGAGTTACTATCCATCTCCGGCGGAAAAATTATTCTCGATGATCCGCAGAAACAATCTCACGATTTTTCTTATTTCGGATTTGGAATTGGCTACTCACGAGGACTGCCGAAAATCAAACTTCCGCCTATTCCAATATTGAACAGGGAAATGTCTGGCACGGGCTCTACGAAAGATTTTACGAGCGACGGCGTACTCTATATGACCAGTTATTTTCACAGGCAAGAACTATCGACATCCGATATTAAGGGTGCAACAATATATTTCGACGGTGGCGCGGGATTGCTAGCGGGATACGGTGAATCAATTATGTTGCTCGGCATTAATACGGAATTAATTGCTCCCTGGCTGGTAAATCCCGGCATTTTCGCAAATATGGCAAAGAAGGCCCTGGATTGCGCTCCTGCCGTTCTTCTATTGGCGGGCGAGGCAGAAGGATTAATCGCCGGTGGCGGACTCAGCGCAATGATCGGTCATCTCCAGTAAGCAATATCGAAACTTTTAATTATGGCACAAGATATTTTTATTAATATCAACGGCATTTCGGGAGAATCTCAAGACTTCGAGCATCTCGACGAAATTGATGTTCAGTCGTGGAGTTGGCAAGTCGCACAAAATTCGTCCATGCTTTCCGGATCAGGCGGCGGCGCGGGCAAGGCTTCAGTGTCAGACCTTGGATTTTTCCACGCATATGATCGAGCTAGTCCGAACCTGGCTAAATACTGCTTTACTGGAAAGCACATTGAAAAAGCTGTATTAACCATGCGTAAGGCAGGCACCGTACCTCATGAGTTCGCTCGCATCACCATGTATGACGTGGTAATTACCAACGTCTCACCGGTTGCTAATGGTTCGATATGTCATGAGCATGTGACGCTTTCTTTTGCAACCATGAAGCATGAATACATACTTCAAAATCCGCTTGGCGGTAGCGGTGGGGTGGTAACAGCTATGATGTATATCAAGGAAAACAGTACTGTCAAATAGTGTGGTGGCCGATGCTGCGTGCCGTTATCTCGGAAGATGCGTTGGAGAAAATGCCACACAGCACGTACACCCGCCAACAATCGTGATGAGAGTGAATATTGCGAATTTCGGCGCGAACGGCGGGCACCGGATACGAATCGAAGAATGTCATGATGCCCCGTTCACCGCGGGTTGGGACGCTGAAAAAAGCGCTGCAGCGGGCCGCTGTTGCTCGCGGCGTGCGGGCGGTAGCGCCACCCCCGCCGTGCCCCCTGTGTCTTCTATGTGGTCGGAGTTGCCCTTGATGTGCTCGAAGGTGCAGGCACCCGGCGCAAGCGCCGCAAGCACCGTCAACACCAGGCACATGAGCCGAACCACATGCCCGCGAATAGCGGCTTCATGCCGGTAGCTCAGGCCACTCGATAGCGAGCGGAAAGCCTGCCTGCTGCGGCACGTCGCGAAGCGCCGCCGGTACGTTTCCCACACGTCCGCGCCGGTCTACAGCGTGACGGGCGCATCAGGTGGCACCATCACCTTGCTATCGCGCCACGCGTGGCATTCGTTACGGTAGGCGCGCACGAACATCGCACGGTGACGTTTCTCGTCGGCCCTGAAGCGCGCGAGAAAACGTGAGCAAGCCCCGCGCGAGTTGGCATCGCACGTCCGGAAACGGCCGTAGCACGGGCCTGCGTGGGCGATAGCCCGAGCCGGGTGATGCAAGTATGGAATGCGAGCTTTTACTCCGACATCTTCCGTACGGAACGCAGCGAGCGAGCCGATTCAACGGAGATCGAGATGACCGATATCACCACAGCCATGAAGCTCAATCACGTCAGCTTCCCTTCATCCGATGTGAGCGCCACCGCCGCCTTCTTCAAGGACCATCTAGGCTGGACGGTTGCCGCGCGAGGGACGAGCTGCTTTCTGGAAACGCTCGGGTTTCGACATCGTGATCAATAACGCCGCCGACCTTCCGGTCGAGTGGGCGCAGAACTTTCACATCGGTTTCGAGCTGGCGTCCCTCGACGAGGTTCGCGCGCTATACGAACAGATGGCCGGCGCCGGCGTCGTGATGAAAAGCGGCGTGTTAAAGCATGAACGCGGCTCGCGGTTTTTCTGCGAGGCGCCCGGTGGCCTTCTCGTCGAAATCAATACACGTTTGGATGCCGACGAGAAATATCGCGGCATCTTCGACCTCTGATGTTTTCATCTGCCGCACCGCCGAGCCGACCCAAGCCGACCCACGCCGGAATCAGAAGCTGACGAACGCCTGCACGAGCCTGTTAAAAGCACCGGCGTTCGACGCATTCATGCCGTGCGATGCACCGGCGATGGTTTGCCGCTCCGCATAATCGATCCACTCCGCGAGCTTTTCGACGTTGTTGCGGAACATGCGCGGACTGCGCTGGCCGTCGATCAGCAGCGTCCTGCATTTCACGTCACGCGCGGTTTCACGGGAATAGGCGGGCAACGGATCGCGGAGTTGCTTGGGCAGCGTGCCCGCGTTGTCGATCGCCATGGTGCGGAACGCGACCGGGCTCTTGCGCCATGCTCCCGGCATGCTGACCGAATCGACGAAAAGCTCCAGGCCCGCGTCGATCTGCTCGCTCTCGATGAGTTCCGCGACGCGCGCGCGCAACACATTCGTCGTAGCCGGCAGCGCCGCGTCCGGCATGCCGTCGATCTGCAGCGGACCGCCTGGGTCCGCGAGCGTGAGCGTCTTCACGAGCCGCGGGTAGTCGCGCGCAACATGGAACGCCACACAGCCGCCGCGCGAATGGCCGACCAGATGCACGGGCCCAAGATCGATCGCCTCGATAAACTCGGCCAGTTCGCCGACGTGCGTCTGCCAGCCGAACTCGCCCTGAATGCACGCCTCGCTCGCCGGCCAGTAGTGGCTCAGGCTCACCGAGATGCAGCGGAAATGCTGCGAGAGCGCTGCCGTCTGCGCATTCCAGTAGCGGTAGTCGCACAGCGAGCCGTGCACGAACACGAGCGGCTCGCCTTCTCCGCACTCGACATACGGCACGCAGATGCCCGATGCGATGGTCGCAAACGACAGTTCGGGCACGGCAAGCACTGAGAGGTCGGTACGGGCGTTCATGGACTGACTCCTTTGCGGCCACTATGCCCCATGTCGCAATTTTATAAAATCGCGTAATATTGATCGAATCTATCTACTTTTCTGATACCAGACTCCTTGAAAGCCCTCGACCTGGACGTGATGACCATGATCGTCGCCGTCGCCGACACCGGCAACATCAGCCGGGCGGCGGAGGTCGTGCATCGGTCGCAATCGGCGGTGAGCATGCAGATCAAGACGCTCGAAACCGCGCTGGGCAAGCCGCTGTTCATGCGCAAGCCGAGAAATGTGGTGCCGACTCAGGACGGCGAAGTCCTGCTGACCTACGCTCGCCGCATGCTCGCCTTACGCGACGAAGCATGGGCGGCGGTGGTTCGGCCGGACGTGACGGGGCGCGTGAGCATCGGCGTGCCGGACGATTACGCGTCGTCGCTGCTGCCGCCGATCCTCAAGAAGTTTTCCGCGACCTATCCGAAGGTGGAGATTCAGGTTGTCGGTTTGCCGAGCGTCGCGCTTGCGCCGATGGTGAAAGACGGTTCGGTCGATCTGGTGTGCGCGACGCGAGTCAAGGGCTTGTCGGGTGAGTTCATTCGCCATGAGCCCATGGAGTGGGCGGCCGCACCGAGCGCCGATGAGATATGGCGCGAACGGCCGTTGCCGATCGCCGTGTTCCTGCCGGGCAGCGTCGCGCGCGAGAACGCGATTCGCAGCCTGGAGCGCGCGAAGATTCCGTACCGCACCTCCTATGAAAGCCCGAGTCTGCTGGGCCTGCTGTCGATGGCCGAAGCAGGTCTCGCGATCGTGCCGCTCGCGCGCTGCGCGGTGCCGGCACACTTCACGCTGCTGGGGCGCGCGCACGGCTTGCCCGAAATCACCGCGCTGGAAATGGTGCTGGCGCGCAGCACGGCTTCGAATCGTCCGCCGTGCGATTTTCTGGCGGAGAAGATTGTCTCCGAGTTGAGGCGCTAGTTTTTCGGCGCGCGTCCCCGGTTGGCCGGGATCATGGTCCGATTTCCGCGGCTTTGAGCGCCGCTCGAGCAGTCAACTCGTCGTCGCGATCGAACATGCCGATCAGCACGATCTGCGATTGGGCGGATGTACAGGCCGGCGACGCGCTAATTACCACGCGGTTGCCGACCACATGCAATTCATGCAGCGCGCCGTCGCTCTCCAGTCGGACAAAACCTTTCGCACGCAACAGCTTTGCCGAGAAATTCCGCAACGCGTCCTTGAGTTTCTTGCGGCTCAGGTACGCGTCGGTGACAAATGAAAAGCTGCACAGATCGCGCGGGGTGGGAGAGGCGGACAGCGACATCGCGCCGATAGGACGCGCGGGTAGTGCATGCCCCTCCGCGAAGATCAAACCGAGCGGCACGGCCGCGTGTGTGGCCTGAACGATGACACGGCTATTCGCAAGCGCTTCAATGCGCGCTTTGACAGCCTCGCGTGCAGGCTCGCCAAGCAGATCCATCTTGTTCAGCACGATGGCCGTGGCGCCCGCGATCTGCCGCTGCGCGATATCGCCGACATAAGGATCGGCCAGCGTCTCTTCGACGCGCTCCGCATCTACAAGTACGACAATGCCGTCCAGACGAAACGCGCGATCGAGCAAACCGATCTGCGCGATGCGCACCGGGTCGGACACGCCGCTCGCTTCGATGATCAGCAGATCGGGTGCGTCAGTGCGCGAGCTTATGGCCAGCAGCGCCTCGACCAGCCGGCCGCCGATCGAGCAGCAGACGCAGCCGTTTTCCAGATTGATCACGTCGTCGGTGCGCTGGCGAATCAGCGAAGCGTCGATATTGATCGAGCCGAAGTCATTGACAAGTACGGTGATGTGCCGCGATCCCGCGTTGCTCAGAATATGGTTGAGCAGCGTCGTCTTTCCGGCGCCGAGATAGCCGCCAATCACGACGAGCGGAATCGCACTCATCCCGCCGGCGCCTGGAAAATGCGGCCGCCCAGCACCGTGCCCCACACTTCCAGATCCTTCAGACGTTGCGGCGCGACTTCGGCGGGGTCTTCGGCGAGCACCGCGAAGTCCGCAAATTTGCCGACTTCGATACTGCCCACCAGGTGATCCATCTTGAGTGTGTAAGCGGCGCCGAGCGTGATTGCGCGCAATGCATCGGCAATCGGCACGCGTTCGTTCGCACCGAGCACTCGACCCGATGCGGTCTCGCGCTGCGACGCGCACCATGCGGTGAAAAGCGGATTGAGCGGCGTAATGGGCGCATCGGAATGAAACGCAAACGGAATGCCCAGGCGGCGCGCCGATTCCGCGGCGTTCATCCGATTCGCGCGATCCGCGCCCATGGTCTGCGAATAGTGCGCATCGCCCCAGTAGTAGATGTGGTTCGAAAAGAAATTGATGCACAAGCCAAGGCTCGCCGCGCGCGCGAGCTGGCTCGCGTCCGCCATCTGACAGTGCTGCAGCGTATGGCGGTGATCGAGTCGCGGATAAAGCGTGAGAAGCCGTTCGAACGCGTCGAGCACGAGTTCAGTCGCCTCGTTGCCGTTGGTGTGCACGTGCAGTTGCAGGCCGGCTTCGTGAAACGGCCTGAACACCTCGACAAACTGGCTCGGCGGAATCAGCCACAAACCGTTGGGCTTGCCGTTCAGATAGCCAGGCCATTTCAGGCGTGCCGTGAAGCCCTGGATCGACCCGTCGACGATAAATTTGACGGGCCCGAAGTGCAGCTTCGGCGTCGCGGTTTCCATCGCCGAGAGCACGCGTTGAGCGCCGCCTTCAGGACTACGTTGCGGAGCGAACGCGGGCACGATGCGCACGGGAAAATCGGCATTCCCCGTGATTTCACGCAGATTGCGATTGCCCTGTTCGGAGAAGTCGTTGACCAGATCGGTGGCGGTCGTCACACCGGCGAGTTGCGCGACGCGGCCGAAATTCCAGATGGCCTTCGTGCTTTCGCTCGCGGCGATCGAGAGGCCGGCGCCGATCACGCGGTAGACCGGGAACATTGCGGCGAACTCCTGCAACTCGCCGGTGGGCTGTCCGCTTTCGTCCTTGTCGATGCCGTCGATATCCGTTTCGTCGTCTATCCCGGCGCGCGCGAGCATCGGCGAATTGACGTTCATCAGGTGCACGCTCGCATGCAGGATCACGATGGGCCGCTCGGCCGACACCTTGTCCAGTTCGCGCACACTCAGGCGTTGGGTGCCGAAGAAGATCGGATCGAATCCCCACGCGAGCAATGGAGCGTCGGCCGACGTCATCTCCGCTTGAGCCGCCTTCAGGCGCTCGATCACGGCATCCAGCGATGTCAGGCCTGGCCAGCGCCGGCCGTCGGGGCCGCGCCGATCGTAGTAGCCGACATAGACGGCGTCCCACATCGCGCCTTCCATCAAGTGGCAATGGCCTTCGACGAAGCCGGGCATCAACACTTTATCGCTGAACGTATCGACGATTCGTGCATCACCCCATTGCTTGACGTCGTCAGCGTCGCCCACCGAGAGAATCTTGCCGTCGCGAATTGCAACATGCGTCGCATAGGGTTGCATGGGATTCATCGTCACGATCTTTTTCGCAACGAAGACTTGTGTCGCGTGCTTCTCTTCTCGTTGAGTCATAGGGCAGTGATTGAAGTTCGTTTCAGCTCAGCGCATGCGCGCGGCTCGGTTTGGCGGTGAGGTTCACGGCGGTCAGCACCAGCAGATTCACGCCGAGGCACAAGAGTCCCAGATTGAAGCCGCCCAGGTCGATCTGCAACACGTACAGGATGATCGCCAGCACCTGTCCGGTCAACATGCCGGACGCGATGGCGGACGGCCGCACGCGCAATCCGAACAGCACCACCATCACGCCGGGGAAGAATTGCGTGACGCCGTAATACGTAGTGTTGATCAGCGTGAGCATCAGATTCGGCGTGAGCAGCGTCATCACGATCGACACCAGCAGATACAACACGATCACTACCTTTGCGCCGGTCTTCTGGCGAGCTTCCGGCATGCGCGGCAGAAGATTGCGTGTCACGATCGGGCCGATCGCGAGGCAAATGCCGGCCAGTACGAGCAGACCGGAGAGCGAAGCGCCGGCCGCCACGAGTCCAAGCAGCCAACCCGGCAACAAACGGATCGCGGCAGCGAAGAACGCTTCGTTAGGCGACGCGAGATGCAGGTTCTGACTGATCGCATAGTACGACGCGACCACGAGAAACGGATACATCAGCATGTACAGCGGCATCGCGACCTGCGTGCGGCGGATCGTGTTCGCGCTTTTCGCGGTAAAGAAGTTCTGCACCGCGAACGGCATGACGTAGAAGCCGAGCGACTGGAACAACATGGTGCTCATCGAAAAGGTCAACTGATGCGGATTCATCAGGTTGCTCACATGCTGGCTGGCGGCATGAAAGACCTCGGTCACACCGACTTCGATCGACACGGCAACGCCGGTAATCACGATCGCGACGACCATCAGGATATCTTTCAGCACGGCGATATAAGCCGATGCCCGCACGCCGGCAATCGCGATGTAGGTGAAGGCGAGCAACGCCGCGAACAGAATCAGATACAGCGGTTTGAAGTTCCAGCCGAGCCCGTTCAACGCGGCAACAAGTCCGGTGAACTGCAACTGTCCCCACGGCAGCAGAAAGATGATCGCGGAGCCCGCGACGATCAGTTCCAGCGAGCGGCTCTGGAAATGTCCTTTGAACAGATCGGGCAGGGTGATCGCGTTATAGCGCTTGCCGGCCTGCCAGATCTTCGGGCCGATGAAATAGCCGACGGGATAGGCGAGCAGAATGTAGCCGAGAAACCAGACGCCGTACGTCGGACCTTTGGCATAGATGCCGCCCGGAAAACCGACCATCGTGCCGATGCTGTAGATCTCGCCGGCCGCGAGAAAGAAGACCAGGTAGGCGCCGAACTGCCGCGACGCCACGAAGAAGTCGTGCACGCTTTGCGGACCACGTCCCTTGTTCGAACGGATCGCGAGGTAAAGCGAGAAAGCGAGGAAGCCGAGAAAGACTGCGGTGGCCATCCGGACACTCCTTTAGCTGTTTTGCGGGTGGGACTCGTCGTGGCGGCAGTCGAACACGCGCCAGCAGATCATCAGGCACCCGGAGGTGAGGATGAACCACGCGAAGATCCAGGCGTAGATGAACGGCACGCCCAACACGAAGCGATCGACGGACGCCACCCACGGCAGCAGGCCGACCACGCCAAGATAGGGAATGCCGAGTCCGATAAACAGTTTGAGCACGTCAACTCCTCGCAGCATGTGGCCAATGCCCTCAGTGTTGCCGAACAAAAAAACAGAACCATAGAGCCAGTTGACGGGAGTCGATGAGTCCAATTCAGCAGATGCCGCAGACTCTGCGAGACCCGTGTCACGGCGCGCTGCACCAGGCGAAAGCACCGCACTGGACCTACCGGCTAAAAAACCCCCTGCCTACAATTTCCTCACGGATCGCCAGCCACCGGCGGCGTCTCATGCCTTATCGAAACGAACGCGAAAGCGAAAGTCATCCAGGAGGAGAAAGCAATGGCTCAAACACAGACCCCGCTGCAGCACGTCACGGCCGAGACACTGGCCGCGTTTTCCGATGCGTTCAATCGTCATGACGCAGACGCGCTGATGACCTTCATGACCGACGATTGCGTGTTCGATGCGGCAGGCGGTCCGGAAGTCTTCGGCGCACGCTTCGTGGGCCGCGACGCGACGCGCGCGGCCTTCGAAGCCGTCTTCAAGACCTTTCCCGACGCGCATTGGGGCAAGGGCCGCCATTATGTGATCGGTGAACGCGGCGTGTCCGAGTGGGTGTTCACGGGAACGCACGCGGAAGGCTGGCGCATCGAGGCGGAAGGTTGCGACCTGTTCGAGTTCCGCGATGGCCTCATCGCGGTCAAGCGGGCTTTCCGCAAGGAACGTCCGAAGCAGAACCTCGCACGCTGATCGGGAGCTTCACATGGAGCACAGTGAAATCGAACGCGTCGCGCACGGCATGCCGTCCGGCCGCGAAGGCGACACGCGCTACGATCCGGCGTACGACCCGCTGGTGTCGCCGGGACCGGGCTGGGGCAAGCAATATGCGCCGACCTACTGGGTCGCGACCGCAGGCACGCCGCCCGAAGACGACGGCCCGATTACGGCGGACGTCGACGTGGATGTGGCGATTATCGGCGGCGGCTATACCGGGCTCGCCACTGCGCTCTGTCTCGCGCGGGAGCATGGCATCAAGGCCGTCGTGCTGGAAGCCAACAAGACGAGCTGGGGCTGCAGCAGCCGCAACGGCGGGCAAGGTCAGAACGCCTCGGGCCGCCTGTCGCGTTCGCAATGGATCGAGCGTTGGGGCAAAGACGTCGCATTGAAAATGCACGACGAGATTCAGGAAGGCTTCGACAACTTCAAATCGCTGGTCGCGGAGATCGATTGCGATCCGCAACCCGGTGGCCACTTTCTGATCGCGCACCGTCCGCGCATCATGCAGAAGCTCGCCGCCGAGGCCAAGGTCTGGAAGGACGTGTTCGGCTATCCGTCCGAGCTGATCGACAAGCAGACCTTCCGGCGCGATTACGTCAACGATCACGAAGCGGCCGGTGCGCTGCACGAGCCAGAGGGCATCGGCATTCATGCGTTGAAGCTCGCCTTCGGCTATCTGCGGCTGGCCCGCGAAGCGGGCGCCAAGGTGCATCCGGCGAGTCCGGTGCTCGGTTGGGAAACGATCAACGGCGTGCATCATTTGCGCACGCCGGGCGGCATCGTGCGCGCGCGCGCGGTCGGCATTGCAACAGGCGCCTATACGTCGCAAACGCTGCACAACTCGCTGCGCAGCCGCGTCATGCCGATCCTGTCGAATTCGATGGTCACGCGTCCGCTCACGAAGCAGGAAATCGACGCGTGCAACTTTCGCACGACCCAGGTGCTGACCGATACGCGCACGCTGCGTTTCTACTATCGCTTTCTGCCGGACAATCGCTTGCAGATCGGCAGCCGCTCCGCGATCACAGGCGCCGACGCACCCAATACTCGGCACTACGATCTGCTGGTCAACGGCATGCTGCGCAAATTTCCAGCCTTGCGCGGCGTTCCGATCGATTACTCGTGGTGGGGCTGGGTGGACGTCAGCCACGACATGATGCCGCGCGTGTATCAGCCGGATCCGATGCAGACGGTGTATTACGCGCTCGGCTACGGCGGCAACGGCGTGTCGTACTCGCAGCAGGCCGGGCGGCGGCTCGCTGAACGCATCGCGGGAAAGGGCGCGAAGCAGACGTTGCCGATCTTCACGTCGCCGTTGCCGGGGCACCCGTTTGCGCCATTCCGGCGCATTGGCCAGCGGATGCTGTATCAACTGTATTTCCGGCGCGACGAAAAACCCTGATGCAGCGGGCGTAAATCGCCCGCGCGCCGGGCGGCGCTGAACTTGCAACCCGCAACTCGCCGCGCGCGCTGTGCAACCGCGCACCCAACGGCGCACACTTGCACCATGCGCGAGAGTCGCGCGGTGCTTCATCAAAAATCATAGGGCGAGACGCATGGGCGTCCTCGCCCCATCCAGTATTGACGACGATAGGACCGGGGCGGCCGCGAAAGCGGGCCGGCCCCGGTCCGCGATCGGATAACGGAATTGGAGGTGACATGCAGCGATCTACAGACACAACGGAATTGAAGGCGGGCCTCAAACAGCGCCACATGACGATGATCGCGCTCGGTGGCGTGATTGGCGCGGGGCTTTTCGTCGGCAGCGGCGTGGTCGTGCAACAGGCCGGTCCCGCGGCGGTGCTGTCGTTTCTGATCACCGGCGCGCTGGTCGTGCTGGTCATGCGAATGCTCGGAGAAATGGCCTGTGCGATGCCGGCCGTGGGTTCGTTCTACGAATACGCGCGGCTCGCGTTCGGCGGCAAGCGGGCGTCGGGCAACCTCGCGGGTTTTCTCACTGGCTGGATGTACTGGTATTTCTGGGTCATCGTCGTCGCGGTGGAGGCCGTGGCAGGGGCGAAACTCGTGCAGTTCTGGCTACCCGACGTTCCCGCGTGGGCGATCAGTCTCGTGCTGCTGGTCACGCTCACGGCGACCAACCTGGTCTCGGTCGGCAGCTATGGCGAGTTCGAGTTCTGGTTCGCGTCGATCAAGGTCGCGGCGATCATGGTGTTCCTGTTTCTCGGCGGCATGTATGTGCTGGGACTGTGGCCCGCAGCGAAGCATGTCACCGCCGTGCTGCCGACGCTGCTCTCGCACGGCGGCTTGATGCCGAAGGGAATCGGACCCGTACTGAGCGGCGCGGTCGCCGCCACGGGCTTTTACTTCGGCGCGGAGATCGTCACGATCGCGGCGGCCGAAGCGCAGGAGCCCGCCAAGGCGGTCGCCAAAGCAACCAACTCGGTGATTACGCGCGTGCTGGTTTTTTATGTTGGCTCGATTCTGCTCGTTGTCGCGCTGGTGCCGTGGAATTCCCCGAAGATGGCGACGCCGTATGTGAGCGCGCTCGATGCCATGGGTATTCCGGCGGCCGCCAGCGTCATGAATGCCATCGTGCTGACCGCAGTGCTGTCGGCGCTCAACTCAGGGTTGTACGCCGCGTCGCGGATGATCTTTGCGCTGACGCGCCACGGCGACGCGCCCGCCGCGCTCGCCAAGGTCAATCGTCGCGGCGTGCCGGTTCGCGCGATTCTGATCGGCACCGTGTTCGGCTACGCGTCGGTGGTGATGTCGTATGTGTCGCCGGATACGGTGTTCGCTTTCCTCGTGAATTCGTACGGCACGGTGGCGATTTTCGTGTACGTGTTGATCGCTATTTCGCAACTGAAACTGCGTGCTCGCATCGAGCGGGATGCGCCTGAGAAACTGCGCGTCAGGATGTGGTGCTACCCGTACCTCACGTGGGTCGCGATCGTCGGCATGGTCGGCATTCTGGTGGCCATGGCGTTCATTCCCGAGCAACGTCAGCCGTTGTGGTTTGGCGTAGCGAGCCTCGGCGTGCTGCTTCTCGCTTATCTGCTGCGCGTCCGCAAGTCAGGCTCCGGCTTTAGCGAACCGGACACGCTGGAATATCGGCATCACCATCGCTGACATCAGAGTTGCATCGTGCTTTTAAAAAACGAGATGATTTGTATCGAAAAAAGAAAGTGCGTATGATGGACCGGCGAGGCCGCGCCGCCAACCTGTTGGCCGAGGGCCGCAGTCGTGACGAAGCACGAGGAGACCGTAGTGACCGATATCGTGACAGGCAAGCCGGACCGGATGGTCTCGGTGCGCACGTTGTTTGGCATCGACTCAAGCTTGATGGTGCCGGCCTTCAGCGAACGCGACGACCACGTTCCGGAAATCGACGAGGTATATCGCTTCAATCCAGAAGTGACGCTGGCGATTCTCGCCGGCTTCATGCGCGAGCGCCGCGTGATGGTGCAGGGCTTGCATGGCACGGGCAAATCCACGCATATCGAACAGGTTGCGGCGCGTCTGAACTGGCCGTGCGTGCGGGTGAATCTCGACGGCCATATCAGCCGTCTCGATCTGGTGGGCAAAGACGCCATCATCGTGCGCGACGACGTGCAGGTCACCGAGTTTCAGGAAGGTATCGTGCCGTGGGCGCTGCAACGGCCCATGGCGTTGATCTTCGACGAATACGACGCGGGCCGTCCCGACGTGATGTTCGTGATCCAGCGCATTCTCGAGCGCGACGGCAAATTCACGCTGCTCGATCAGAACCGCGTGATTCATCCACATCCGTATTTCCGCTTGTTCGCTACGACCAACACGGTCGGCCTCGGCAATCTGAACGGGTTGTACCACGGCACGCAGTTGTTGAATCACGCGCAGCTGGACCGTTGGAATGTGGTCGCCACGCTCAACTATCTGCCGCGTGCCGAGGAGGCCGGCATCGTGCTGGCGCGTGTGCCCGAACTCGCCGACGAGAGCGGCCGCGCGCTGATCGAGTCGATGATCAGTGTGGCGGAACTGACGCGCAAAGGTTTCGCTACCGGCGATCTATCCACGCTGATGTCGCCGCGCACCGTGATCGATTGGGCGGAAAACTGCCAGATCTTCCGCGATCCGGCCATGGCGTTTCGCCTGACCTTCGTCAACAAATGCGACGAAGCAGAGCGATCCATCGTGGCCGAGTATTTCCAGCGCTGCTTCGATAGGGAACTGGAAAGCACGGCGGAGCGCGAGATGCGCTCGACGGTGCCGCAATGACGCCTGCCGAGCGGCAAGCGACACGCCGCGCTGAACAGCGTCAGAATCTGTGCGCGGCGGCGGTGCGCGCATTGACCGGCGACGCCGAGCTGCATTACCGAGCCGGCCGTTTGTACCGTGGCCTGCGTCCGGTGCATCTGCATGCGCCGCATCTGCGCACGGACCCGCAACTGGATGATCTGCGTTCCTTGCGCGGTGCCGCGGACGGCGCAGCATTACGCCTCACGCATTCCGACGCGAATCTCCACGCGAGTCTATGTCCCACTGAACAGGCCGAGCCGGTCGAGCGACTCCTGTTCGAACTGTTCGAGCAGCTACGTTGCGAAGCGCTTGCGCCGGCCGGCATGCCGGGACTCGCGCAGAATCTGCGCCATCGTTTCGAAACATGGTCACGGGCTTTCTATCGCACGGGACTGACCGATGGCCACCTCGGCATTCTGCTTTACACGGTGGCCCAGATAGTCTGGTCGCGTCTGTCGGGCTGGCCGGTGCTGGAAGAAACAGAAGGTCTGATTGAGGCCACGCGCGCCGCGATCACGCCGACCGTGGGCGTGCCGCTCGCGGCGCTGCGGCGGCATAGAACGGAGCAGGGCGAGTTTGCACTTCATGCGCGCGTATTGGCCCGTCTCGTTAGTCAGATGATGCGTGACGCGCGTGCGCAGTCCGTCGAAGATGCAGAAGCCCAGACGCCGGAAGACGACGAAGCGGTGCGTGCCATGTTCGCACTCTGGTTCGATACCGACGACGGCGAGCAGGTCGACATGGGTCTCGCCGCCACCGGCGAAAGCCGCGTGCTCAGAGAGGCCGAGCATCGCTACCTGGCGTACACCACGCGCTATGACCGTGAGTTCGTGCCGGGCTCGCGCATCCGCGGCGAATTGCTGGCGCAATACCGCGACCAGCTCGACAAGCGTATTGCCGCGCAGCGCATCAACGTGCCGCGGCTCGCGTATGCGCTCAAGGCCGCGCTTGCCGTGCCGCAGCGCGACGGCTGGTCGTTCGGTGAAGAGCACGGCCGTATCGACGGCCGGCGTCTGTCCCAACTGGTCAGCTCGCCGGCCGAGCGGCGCCTGTTTTTACTCGAACGGCACAAGCCGATTGCTGATTGCGTGGTGAGTTTTCTCATCGATTGTTCGGGGTCCATGCGAACCTATATCGAGCCGGTGGCGATGCTGGTTGACGTGCTCACGCGCGCGCT
This sequence comes from Paraburkholderia sp. BL17N1, assembly GCF_003634175.1. Classification (NCBI taxonomy): domain Bacteria; kingdom Pseudomonadati; phylum Pseudomonadota; class Betaproteobacteria; order Burkholderiales; family Burkholderiaceae; genus Paraburkholderia; species Paraburkholderia sp. BL17N1. The sequence continues at coordinate 764,333 of NZ_RBIW01000002.1, read as the reverse complement.
CGATCAGGCGGGGGTCGCGAGCGAGGTGCTGGGCTTCTCGACCGGCGCCTGGAACGGCGGCCGTGCGCGGCAAGACTGGCTGGCCGGCGGCCGGCCGTCGCATCCGGGGCGGCTCAACGAGGTCGCACACCTCGTCTTCAAGGATGCGGCGACTAGCTGGCGGCGAGCTCGCGCCGACATCGCGGCATTATTCAAGGCCGATCTGTTCCGCGAAGGCGTGGACGGCGAAGCGGTCGACTGGGCCTGCACGCGGCTGCGCGCGCGTGCCGAGGCGCGGCGGATTCTCGTCGTGATTTCAGACGGCAGTCCGATGGACAGTGCGACCGCCCAGGTCAACGACCACTACTACCTCGACAATCATCTGAAGCAAGTGGTGGCGCGCAACGAAGCCGCGCGCGATGTCGAGTTGCTGGGCCTTGGCGTCGGACTCGATCTCAGTCCGTATTACCGCCGTTGCCTAGCGGTCGATCTGTCCACGCCGCCTGACATGTCGCTGTTTGCCGAACTCGTCGGCTGGATCGGCGCGCGGCGCTAGGGCGCGTGTGTCCGCGGCGTCTTAACGGAGCAACTGCTGCAACGCATGCAGGATCAGCGAGCCGCCGATCACCACCAGAATCGCGTATGCGATGCGGCGTGTCATCACACCCGACAGCGGCGGCGGATACTGCCGCGCGACGAGCGTCATTAGCGCGACGACCGGGACCGCGAACGCGGCCTGCATCCAGATATCGGCGTCGAGTTGGCCCTCATACGCGCTGAACAGCGTACGAGTGATCGAAGTCACCGTGAAGATCAGAATCAACGCGTAGCGGATCTGCATGAGTGAGAGCGGCTGGCGATAGAACTGGAAAATCAACGGCGGCCCGGATACGCCGAACATCCCGCTCAGCAGACCGCCGAACAGGCCGCTCACGAAGAAACTCCGGTCGCCCGAGCGGCAAGCGAGCGGCGCCGGCCGCAGCGCCGCGCTCAAGCCGCCATACAGCACCACGGCGCCCAGCAGCAGTTGCAATACGCTGGAAGCCGAATTGCTCAACAGATCCAGCACCAGCACGCCCGCCACCACCGACGGCAGAATGCCCAACGTAGCGGCGCCCACCGCGCGCCAGTCGATGTGATGCAGTTTGCCGGGCAAGGCGGCTGCGCTGTTGGCGAGCGTCACGAGACTGAGCAAAGCGGCGAGACTCGTGACCGGCGCCAGGTCCAGGCCGCTGGCCGCGCCGATCACGATCATGCTCAGACCGAAGCCGGTGATGGTTTGAAAATAGCTCGCGACGCCCATCAGCGCGAGCAGGGGCAGCAACTTCTGAACGATCATGAACGAGACGGCGTGAGGAGGGCGTCGGGATGCGTGAGCGCGGCTTGCGCCTGCACCGCGGTGACGGCGGTGACGTAGTAGATGTCGTCCGCGCTGCAACCGCGCGAGAGGTCGTTGGCGGGCTTGCGCAGGCCTTGCAGCAAGGGGCCGATCGCCTTCGCGCCGCCGATCCGCTCGGCCAGCTTGTAGCCGATATTGCCCGCCTCAAGACTCGGAAACACCAGCACGTTGGCGTGGCCTTCAACTTGCGAATGCTTGACCTTGCGCAGCGCGATTTCGGAGACGATGGCCGCGTCGAGTTGAACGTCGCCGTCGATTGCGAGATGCGGGCGGCGTTCCTGCACGATGTGGGTTGCGTTGACCACTTTGTCGACTGCCGCATGATGCGCGCTGCCGCTCGTCGAAAACGAGAGCATGGCCACGCGCGGTTCGTCCATCAGCAGGCTTTTTGCGCTGTCCGCCGCGGCCATCGCGATCTCGGCGAGCTGGGCGGCATCGGGCTCCACCACGAGTGCGCAATCGGAAAAGATCAGGCCACCTTTGAGCGTGTGGAACGGCTCGCACAACATCATCAGAAAGAAGCTCGAGACGAGTTTGAATGAAGGCGCAATGCCGATGATCTGGATCGCGGTGCGCACCACGTCGGCGGTGGTGTTGACCGCGCCGGACACGGAACCGTCGGCGTGGCCGAGGCGCACCATCAGGTTCGCGAAGCACAAAGGGTTGAGGATTTCTTTCTGCGCCTGTTCGAGCGTCATGCCCTTCTTGCTGCGCAATGCGAACAATTCGTCGGCATATAACGATGCGAGCGCCGAAGCGGCGGGGTCCACCAGTTCCATACCGTTTAGATCGACGTCGAAGCGGGCGGCGGCATCGCGGATGCGCGCGGCGTCGCCCACCAGCAGAATGCGCGCAATGCCTTCGCGGCTCGCGCGCTGCGCCGCCTGCAACACGCGCGGGTCCTCGGCCTCGCTTAGCACGATACGCATCGGCGAACGGCGCGCGTGTTCAATGATGCGGTTGATGGCTTTCATAAGCGTGGCCGATTGCAGAGGTAGTGAGATCTGGAACGAAGAAGCCGGAGACAGCGCGCGTGAAAAGAATGCGCGCTGTTTCCGGCCGGTGAGCGCGGCGGCCTCGGTCCGCTTGAACACGGAGGCCGCCCGCGCCGCATGACACGCTCAGACGTAGTCCTTGTACTTGTCGAGCATGCGCACCGGCTTGGAGAGCGCGTCGCGGCGGAACGGGTCGCCCAGTTCACGCGTACACATGATCTCGATGATGGTGGTCTTGCCGTGGTTCATCTGCGCGTCGATCGCACGCTTGAGCGCCGGGCCCACATCTTCGAGACGATCCACCACGATGCCTTCGGCGCCCATCGCGCGGGCAATCGCCGCAAAGCTCTGGTTGTCGAGTTCGCCCGCCACGAAGCGGCGATTGTAGAAGTCCACCTGGTTCTTCTTCTCCGCGCCCCACTGACGGTTGTGGAACACCACTGCCGTCACCGGAATGTTGTGGCGCACACAGGTCATGGTTTCCATCAGGCTCATGCCCCATGCACCATCGCCTGCATACGACACAGCCGGACGGTGCGGCGCGGCAACCTTGGCGCCGATAATGGTCGGAAACGCGTAGCCGCAATTGCCCCAGCTCATCGCCGCGAAGAAACTGCGCGGCTTGTTGAAGCGCAGATAGCTGTTGGCCACCGAGTTGATGTTGCCGATATCGGTCGAGACCATCACGTCTTCAGGCATGGCCTTTTCCAGTTCGCGCAGCACCTGGCGCGGATGCAGATAAGCGCCGCCGCCGGGCGTGCGTTCGTGCTTCTGCTCCTCGATCATGTCGAGGCTGTAGGCGTCGCGTTCGTGCGTCCAGTCGTCGAGTTCTTTTTCCCAGGCGGCTTTCTCGGATGCGATCTGAGCGCCGCGTTCCTCGCGCGTGGCTTCGCTTGCGAGCTTGCGTCCCGCAAGGCGCTCGGTCAGCGCGACGGCGGCGGCCTTCGCGTCGCCGCAGATGCCCACCGAAATTTTCTTCACCAGGCCGAGCATCTTGTGGTCCGCATCGATCTGGATGATCTTCGCGTTGGTCGGCCAGTAGTCCATGCCGTGCTGCGGCAACGTGCCGAACGGTCCGAGGCGCGAGCCGAGCGCGATCACGACGTCGGCGCGCGACAGCAGCTTCATCGCCGCCTTCGAGCCCTGATAGCCGAGCGGACCGCACCAAAGCGGATGGTTGGCGGGGAACGAATCGTTGTGCAGATAGCTGTTGACGACCGGCGCGTTCAGGCGTTCGGCGAGCGCCTTGCATTCTTCGATCGCATCGGCCATCACCACGCCGCCGCCGGAAATGATCACCGGGAACTTGGCTTGCGCGAGCAGTTCAGCCGCTTCGTTCAGGCTTTGCTCGCCGCCCGCGCCGCGATCGAGACGCTGCGGCTGCGGAATCTCCACCTTGACCTGCCCGTAGAAGTAATCGCGCGGAATGTTGAGCTGGGTCGGTCCCATTTCCGCCATCGCGCGGTCGAAGCAGCGGCCCGTGAATTCGGCCATACGCGCCGGATGGGTGACGTGGCCTTGATACTTGGTGAACTCCTGGAACATGGGCAGTTGCTTGGCTTCCTGGAAGCCGCCCAGACCGATGCCCATGGTGCCGGCCTCCGGCGTGACGATCACGACCGGGCTGTGCGCCCAATAGGCCGCCGCAATGGCGGTGACGCAGTTGCTGATGCCGGGGCCGTTCTGGCCGATCACCACGCCGTGACGTCCCGAGACGCGCGAATAACCGTCGGCCATGTGACCGGCGCCTTGCTCGTGCACCACCGGAATCAGACGGATGCCGGCGGGCGCGAAGATGTCCATGGCGTCCATGAAGGCGGAGCCCATGATGCCGAACATATCGGTCACGCCGTTGGCCGCCAGGGTTTCGACAAACGCTTCCGACGGCGTCATGGCCTGCGGGCCGCTGGCACGGTTGTCGGCGGTAGCGTCACGCGGGGAAGGATTCTGCTCGCTCATGGGGTGTCTCCAGCTCTTTGAGATAAATGGAACAAAAAATACCGAAAAATGCTTGGTGTCTGAAATGTAGGCCAGTGGTTTCCGTCAGTCAACCAAAATTCAAATAAATGGAACGTTTTGTATCAAAAAAATGTGCTGTTTTGCGGGTTGCAGCTTGCGCCGTGGCAGCGGTGGCCGCTTACGGCCTTACTGCCACGGCAACGAGTACGTCTTGACGTTGGTGAAGCTCTTGATCGCTTCCTGGACACCTTCCTTGTAGCCGAGCCCCGAATCCTTGATGCCGCCGAACGGCGTCAGTTCGAGCCGGTATCCCGGCACCTCGCGCACGTTCACGCTGCCCACCTCCAACTCCGCGACAAAGCGCGTGATGTAGTCGAGCCGGTTCGTGCAGACGGACGAGGACAGGCCGTAATCGGTGGAGTTGGAGAGTCGGATCGCTTCGTCGATATCGCGGAAGCGGATGACCGGCGAAACCGGCCCGAAGGTTTCATAACGAACGAGCGGCATATCCGGCGTGACGTGATCGACCACGGTCGGCGAATAGAGCGCGCCGCGGCGCACGTTGCCGAGCAGCAGCTTCGCGCCGCGGCTCACGGCGTCGTTGACTTGCGCTTCGAAGAATTTCGCGGCGTCTTCGTCGATCACAGTGCCCATGTCGGTGGCGGGATCGGCCGGGTCGCCGTAGCGTATCGCGCGGGTCTTCTCCACCAGCAGTTCGACGAAGCGGTCCGCCACCGCTTCATGCACGAGCATCCGCTTGATCGCGGTGCAGCGCTGTCCCGAGTTCTTGTACGAGCCGGAAACGGCCAGCGTGCTCGCTTCGTCGAGATCCGCGTCTTCCATCACGATGATCGGATCATTGCCGCCCAGCTCTAAAACCGCGCGCCGATACCCCATTGTGTTCGCGATGTATTTGCCGATGGCGACGCCGCCCGTGAACGTGATCAGGTCCATGTGCCGGTTCGTGATGAGTTCGTCGGCGATGTCTTTGGGGTCGCCCGTCACCACCTGGAGCATCTGTTGCGGCAGGCCGGCGCTGTAGAGAATATCGGCGAGCAGGCAGGTGGACAGCGGCACCTTTTCCGACGGCTTGACGACGATCCGATTATTGGTCGTGATGGACGGCACGATCTTGTGCGCCACCTGGTTCATCGGATGATTGAACGGCGTGATCGCGCAGATCACGCCGAGCAGCGGTTCGCGCTGCGTGTAGACGCGGCGCTGTTTGCCGTGCGGTGTCAGATCGCAGGAGAAAATCTGGCCGTCGTCTTTCAGCGCTTCATTGGCGCCGAAGACCAATACGTCGCTGACGCGGCCGGCTTCGTAGAGCGAATCTTTTTTGCAGAGCCCTGATTCCGCGGTAATCAGGTCGGCGATTTCGCCGGTCCGCTCGCGCACGATATCCGCCGCGAGTCGCAGGATCTGTGCGCGCTCATAGCGTGTGAGTTTGGCGCGATACGCGTGCGCGTATTCGAAAGCATGACGCACGTCGTCCACGGTGGCTTTTGGAACGGTGCCGACCAGTTCGCGCGTAAAAGGGTTGAATACTTCGATGACCTCGGCGCGCGTGACCCTTTCGCCGCCGATGCGCATGGCTTCGTGCCGAATTGCAGTAGGCATCCGTGGTTTGAAGATGGCGTTCACGCGGCCCCCTGGCTGGATTGACGATGGTGGAAGGTAAATGTCGTACCGTTGAGGTCGATAGTGCCGTTGGGCACGCCCGCGGGGTAGAGCCAGCGTGGGGGAGTCGCTGAGTCCAGCGCCGTGTCACGACATGACGCAAAAAAGAAAGGGCCCGAAAGAAGGGCCCTTGTCAACGAACTGAACTGCGGTGCAGCCTCGTCAAACCTTCCCTTTCCAAGGCACCAGCACGCGCTCGATATAACGCATCAGCAAATCGAAGCACAGCGCAAAGAACCCGATCACGATGATCCCCATGATCACCACATCGCTCGCGAGAAATTCCGCGGCGTTGAGCACCATGAAGCCGAGGCCGCTGGTCGAGGCGACCATTTCGGCGGCCACCAGCGTGGTCCAGCCCACGCCGATGCCGATCCGCATGCCGGTAAAGATCTCCGGCATCGCCGACTTGAGGATCACGTACAGCACCACTTGCGTGCGCGAGGCGCCCATCGAATACGCGGCGTGAATCTGCTCGATCGACACCGACCGCACGCCTGCGCGGGCCGCGATTGCGAGCGGCGCGAAGATCGCCAGGTAGATCAGCAGCACCTTCGAGAATTCGCCGATGCCGAACCAGATGATGATGAGCGGCAAGTACGCGAGCGGCGGCAACGGCCGGTAGAATTCGATCGGCGGATCGAACGCACCGCGCGCGAAGCGCGACACGCCCATCATCACGCCGACGGGTATCGCCGTGAGACAGGCGAGTGCGAACGCGCCGAACACCCGCAGCAAGCTGATGCCGGTGTGCTGGGCGAGCGTCGAATTGGCGAAGCCTTCCGTCGCTACATAGATGAACTTTGCGTAGACGGCCTGTGGCGATGGCAGGAACAGCGGCTTGATCCAGTGCAGATTGGTCGCCGCAAACCAGAGCGCAAGGAACGCGGCCACGGTGATCAGGCTGGTGGCGACGCTGCTGCCTTGTCCCGGCACGCCGAACGTGTCGCCGGGCCGGGCGGGCTTCTTCGCGAGCATACGAGGTCCACGGCCCGGTCTGCGGGGCGGCTGGATCGGCGAGTTCGTCTCCATTTTCGCGGCCTCGCCGTGCAACACGGCATGAGCGGATTTAGAACTAAGCATGAGCGACTCCCGCCTCGGCGCCGTGCATCTTCTCGTCGCCGTAAATGATGTTGAGAACCTGCTCGCGCATCGCGATGAAATCGGGACTCGATTTGATCGCCCGTGCGTCGCGCGTTTCGAGAAAACGGCGATTGAAGTCCAGTTCGTAGGTATGCGTGATGCGCCCGGGACGCGGCGACATCACGATCAGCCGGCTCGCGAGGAACAGCGCCTCCTCCACGCTGTGCGTGATGAAGAAAAACATCTTGTTGGTCTTCTTCCAGACGTCGAGCAGAAGCTCCTGAATGGTTTCGCGAGTGAGCGCGTCGAGCGCGGCCATTGGCTCGTCCATCAGCAGCATCGCCGGATCGCAGGTGAGCGCGCGGGCAATGCCGACGCGCTGCTGCATGCCGCCGGAGAGCTGATAGATCATGTGCTTGTGGAAGTCCTGCAAGCCGACCAGCGCGAGATTGCGCACGGCGATTTCGCGCCGCTGCGCGCGCGGCACGCCTTGCAGCTTGAGGCCGAATTCCGCGTTGTCGATCACGTTCAACCACGGCAGGAGCGCATGCTTCTGGAACACCACGCCGCGGTCCGCCCCCGGCCCCGCAATGGGCTCGCCGCCGAGCAGCAACTCGCCGCGGCTCGGTGCGATGAAGCCGGCCATCAGCGATAACAACGTGGTCTTGCCGCAGCCGGATGCGCCCAGCGCGACCACGAAGTCACCCGAGCGGATCGTCAGGTTGATATCGTCGAGCGCCTGCACGGTCTGGCCGGGGCGCCGCCCCGGAAACACCACGCTCACGTTTCTGACTGTCATGTTTTCCATGTTGCCTCCTGATCTCGCGGATCACGGTTACGTCATTTGAGTTGCGCGGCGGCTTCGGCATAAGCCGGTGTCACGAATTTCGAGTAGTCCGGCAACACGGTGCCGATCTGTTTCTGGCTCTTCAGGAACTCCGACGTGTCCTTCAGTGCGAGCGCGGCGCGGCTCGTCGTACCGCCGCCCAGCCATTGCGCGGATGCCTGTTCGCTGACCGTGGGGAACGCGTACAGCGACAGCGACGCTGGCACTTCCGCCGGCGAGCCGCCGATCATCTTCGCGATGGCGGCCGCTTGCGGTGAGCTGGCATTCCATTGCGACGGATCGTTGCGGTACTGCTGGTCGGCGTCGGCGATCGCCTTGACGAGTTTCACCATGAAGTCCTTATGTTCCTCGCCCCATTTGCGATCGACCGCAATGCCGTCGAAGGTCGGCTTGCCGAGCTTCGAGAGGTCGCCGGAGGTAATCAGCACCTTGCCGCTTTTCTTCAACTCGGCGAGCGCGGGGTCCCACACATAGGCGGCGTCGATGTCGCCGCGCGACCAGGCCGCGACGATCTGATTAGGCTGCATGTTGAGAATCTTCAGGTCAGACGGATTGATGCCCCAGTGCTGCAGCGCGAACATGGTGTGATAGTGGGTCGTCGACACGAACGGCACGCCGATGGTCTTGCCCTTCAGGTCCGCCGGCTTCGTGATGCCGGAGCCATTGCGCACTACCATCGCTTCGGCCTGGTTGATGTTGTCGAGAATCCAGAAGAGTTGCAGATCGAGGCCCTGGCTCACGGCGGCGGCGAGCGGGCTGGAACCGATCACGCCGACCTTGACGTCGCCGGATGCCAACGCGGTCGCCACTTTTGCGCCGGACTCGAACTGCCGCCAGTTGATGTTGTAGCCGGTGGCCTTTGCGATCGACCCGTTCGCGATGCCGACCACCCACGGATCGACGATCTGCTGGTAGGCAATCGTGATTTCCTTGTCCTCGGCGTGGGCGGGCGTCACTGCGAAACACGCCGTGGCGGCGCAAACCAGCGACAGGATGCAACGTGCCGTCCGATGGAACCACGGCCGTAATGTCGAGTTTTTATGGCGTTTCATAATAGGTCTCACAATAGGTTTGATCAGCGGTTTGATCAGCGGGTTTCAACAGCGGCTGTCGGTGGAGCATGGAACTCGTATGACCACGACGGGTGCTTGTCCCAATCGCGTTGGACGGGGTGAGTCGAGTATCGTCAGTAAAAAATAGAGCAAGTTAGTGCCAGACGGCGCCGATCGTTGAGTCCACATCGGCGCGTCAAGCCGTTCTGGCCGGCCCGCGCCGTCGCCGCTCACGCGGCCGAAGGCTCTCACGTGCAGCGTTGGCGTGACTGGCGCGGCTCGTTCACTTTCAGGAGGAAGCATGTCTAGCCGTACAGCGACGGCCCTTTGGACGCAGCGTTTCCAGCGTCCGAGCGACTCGAACATGAGCCTGCAAGGGCAGATTCGCCAGATGCTGGTGGCTGCGATTCTGGACGGCCAACTGCCGCCGCAGACCGCGTTGCCGTCCAGCCGGGAACTGGCCGATCAACTGAGCGTCGCGAGAAATACGGTCGTGCTGGCGTACCAGCAACTCGTGGAGGAGGGCTATCTGATTTCCCGCGAGCGCAGCGGGCACTTCGTCAATCCGGCGATGCTGGAGGGACGGCACGGCTTCAAGGCGGCGCAGACGCTGCCCGGCAGCGAGCAGGAGCACGCGCCCGCGCGCCCCGATTGGGGCCAGCGCGTGCAACGTCGGCCGTCCGCGCAGCGCAATATCGTCAAGCCGGGCAACTGGCAGGATTACGAATATCCCTTTATCTACGGGCAATTCGACCAGTCGCTCTTTCCGACTAACGACTGGCGGGAATGCTGCATGAAGGCGCTGTCGGTGATGGAGATCCGCAACTGGGCGCCTGACCTGATCGGCCGTGACGACGACACGCTGATCCAGCAGATCCGCACGCGCGTGCTGCCACGGCGCGGCGTGTTTGCGATGCCGGACGAGATCGTCATCACAATCGGCTGTCAGCAGGCCTTATATCTGATCGCCGATCTGCTCGCGCGTGAGCGCACTGCGGTGGGATTCGAAAACCCGGGCTATCCGGACGCGCGCAACATCTTCGAGAACCGCAACGCGCAACTGATACCGCTGCCGGTCGACGAGGGTGGCGTGCGCCCCGTTGAAGACGCGCACCTGTTCGCCCAATGCGACTATGTCTACGTGACGCCGAGCCACCAATGCCCGACCACGGCCACCATGCCGATCGAACGCCGGCATGCGTTGCTGGAACTGGCGCAGAAGCACGACTTCGTGCTGATCGAAGACGACTACGAGAGCGAGAACAACTTCTCGGGCCTGCCGCATCCGGCGCTCAAGAGTCTGGACAAGGCTGACCGCGTGATCTACATCGGCAGTCTTTCGAAGACGTTTGCGCCCGGCTTGCGGCTCGGCTATATCGTCGGTCCGCGCGAACTGGTGCAGGAATTGCGCGCGTTGCGCCGTCTCATGGTGCGGCATCCGGCGGCGTACATTCAGCGTGCGTTCGCGACGTTTCTCTCGCTCGGCCATCACGACGCGCTGCTGCGCCGATTGGCGCACGCTTATCGCGAGCGCGCGCTGGCGCTGATGGCGGCGCTCGATACGTACCTGCCCGAAGCGCGCCACATCCCGATCACGGGTGGGGCGTCGTGCTGGGTGGAAGGTCCGCCCTGGCTCGACGCCGTGCGTCTTGCCGACGACGCCGAACAGCACGGCATTCTGATCGAACTGGGCGGCGTGTTCTTCATGGACGGCCTGGAGCAGAAGAACTGCTTCCGGATGGGCTTCTCGGCGATCAAGCTCGACAAGATCGACGCCGGCATGCGTCTGCTGGCCGAACTCGTGCGCAAGCAGAAGCCGGCGCTTTAACCGCGTCCGAAGTCAAAGACGCGCGTTAAGAGCGCCAATGCATCAGAAGGCATCAGAAGGTTGCCGCGAGTTCCCTGGCGGCTTCCTGAAGGCGCGGCACGAATTCGAGCGCGCGTGAGAGCGGCGCGCGCGAAACCGGAGCATGCACGGCGATCGCCGCGATACAGGTGCCGTTCGCATCGACTACGGGCGCCGCCACGCACACGATGCCGGCCAGAAACTCTTCGTTATCGATTGCGATGCGCTTGTGCGCGGTGCGGTCGAGTTCCGCTTCCAGTAATTCCGGATCGGTGATGGTGTTTTGCGTGAAGCGTTCGAGCTTCAGCGCGCGCACGAGCGCCGAGCGCTGTTCACGCGGCAGCATGGAGAGCAGCAGTTTGCCGCTCGCGCTGCAATACGCGGGGACATGTGAACCGGGTTTGAGATCGAGGCGCAGCGGCCACGGCGCTTCCATGCGGTCGAGGTACAGCACCTCGGTTTCATGCAGCATGGTGAGATTGCACGTCTCACCGAGATCGGCCACCAGACGCGCGAGGATCGCATGACGCAGGCGCCGCGCGCCGGAATGCATCACCACGCCCAATGCGAGCTGCGCGAGCCGCGGCCCGATCACGTACGCGTTCTTCTGGCCAGGCTCGCGGATCACCAGACCGCCCGCCTCCAGCGAAGCCAGCATGCGATGCAGCGACGCCTTGGGCAATGCGACATCTTGCGCGATGTCGGCAAGCGAAACCGGGCCGTCCGTGTTGACGAGGTGTTCGAGCAACGCAAACGCGCGCAGCGTCGGAGTGTCCGCTTTGGTCATGCCTGCCGTTCCGGAAAATGGATCGGCGTCATTGTACAACTCGGCTTCGGGTCGTCCGGCCTTGGCGTCGCGGCCCGGGGGCTCTGCCGTGTCTAACGGATCGCTCATGGGAAAGGCCTCAGCGCTCATGGTACGGATGCTCCGTGGAAGGGCCGGCGGATAACAGCGGGGCGAGCTTCAGCGCCGCGTCCTTGAGTCTCGGCACGGCCTTCAGCAAATCGTTCAGACTCGCGCGCGCGGTCGGCGCGTGAATCGCCAGCGCGGCGAGCACGTGCCCATTGCCGGCATCGCGCACCGGCACCGCGACCGCCACCATGCCGCGCACCAGCTCCTCGTTGTCGATGCCGACCCCGCGCACCGCGAGCCGGTCGAGTTCCGCTTCAAGCAGATTCAGTTCCGTCAGCGTGCTCTGCGTTCTGCGCTCCAGCGTCAGCCGCGCGAGAACGGGACGGCGCTCGGCCGGCGGCATCTGCGAGAGAAACAGCTTGCCGCTCGCGGTGCAATGCAGCGGCACGCGCGTGCCGGGCTGCAGATGCAGGCGCAGCGGCTCGGCGGTCTCCACGCGCTCCAGATAGAGGACAGTGTCGCGGTCGAGCGCGGTGAGGTTGCAAGTCTCGCCGAGCGCATCCACCAGTGAGCGCAGCACCGAACGGCAGGCTCGCCCGAACGTGTTATTCGACAGCGTGGTGAGCGCGAGCTGCGCCGCCTTCGGGCCCAGCGTGATGCCGCGATCCGTGCCGCGCGAATCGGGCAGATGCGTTACGTAGCCCTGCACTTCGAGCGATTCGATCAGCCGCATCAGCGTGGCCTTGGGAATGTGCAGGCGCAGCGAGAGTTGCGAAAGCGAAGACGGCTGTCCCGCGGCCGCGAGCTGCTCGAGCACGGCCAAGGCGCGCAGCGCCCGTGAATCCTCGGCGAGAGGTTCACCGCGTGGGGACGAGCAGGGTGCTTGCATACGCTTCCTTGCGATCGATCAGTGGCTGTCCAGCGTCCGCGTACGTTGCGCGGGCCGGCCGGTCATTTCCGAAAGTGAAACAAAAAGCGCTGTTTCTGTTTCAGATGAGCCGATAGTAGCGGGAATTTCTTGATCAGGAAACGGGCTGAACATAAATTTCAACGAAACATACCGCTTTTTATAAAACATGCAGGAGACAGGTCACATGGCAGACCGATTCGATTTCGTCGTCGTCGGCGCGGGATCCGCGGGTTGCGTGCTGGCGAACCGGCTTTCCGAAGGCGGCCGCTACTCGGTGTGTCTACTCGAAGCCGGCCCCGCCGACCGCTTCATGTGGATTCATATCCCCATCGGCTATGGCAAGACGATGTTTCACCCGGTCTACAACTGGGGCTTCTATACCGATCCCGATCCGAACATGCACAATCGCCGGCTCTATTGGCCGCGCGGCCGCACGCTGGGCGGCAGCAGTTCGATCAACGGTCTGATCTATGTGCGTGGACAGCGAGACGATTACGACAACTGGGCACGGCTCGGCAATCGCGGCTGGAGCTGGCAAGATTGCCTGCCGTATTTCAGGCGATTGGAACATAACGAACTGGGTGAAGGTCCGACGCGCGGTGTCGGCGGACCGCTGTGGGCCTCGACGATCAAGCAGCGCCACGAACTGGTCGACGCGTTTGTCGCGGCCTCGAATTCGTTAGGCGTGGCAAGCACCGACGACTTCAATACGGGCGATCAGGAAGGCGTCGGCTACTATCAGCTCACCACCCGCCGCGGGTTTCGCTGCTCGACGGCCGTTGCTTATCTCAAACCCGCGCGGCAGCGGCAGAACCTGCACGTGGAAACCGATGCGATGGCTTCGAAGGTTCTCTTCGAAGGCACCCGCGCCTGTGGCGTGCAGTATCGGCAACATGGCGAGTTGCGCGAAGTGCGAGCCAATCGCGAAGTGATTCTGACGGCCGGCGCATTGCAGTCGCCGCAATTGCTGCAACTGTCCGGCGTGGGGCCGGCCGCGCTGCTGCGCGAGTTCGGCATTCCCGTGGTGGCCAATCGCGCGGGCGTCGGAGAGAACCTGCAGGACCATCTGCAAATCCGTCTGATCTATGAAGTGACGAAGCCGATCACGACCAACGATCAACTGCGTTCATGGACGGGGCGCGCGAAGATGGGCCTGCAATGGGCGCTGATGCGCAGCGGCCCGCTCGCGGTCGGCATCAACCAGGGCGGCATGTTCTGTCGCGCCCTGCCCGAGGAATCGGCGACTCCGGATATCCAGTTCCACTTCTCCACGTTGTCGGCGGACTCCGCTGGTGGCAACGTCCACGATTTTCCCGGCTGCACTTACTCGATCTGCCAGTTGCGCCCCGAATCGCGCGGCGTGGTGCGTATTCGCAGTGCCGATCCGCGTGAGGCGCCGTCCATTCAGCCCAACTATCTGGACACCGATCTCGACCGGCGCACGACCGTTGCCGGCGTGCGTTTCGCGCGCCGCGTCGCGGCGGCGCAACCGATGGCCGGGCTGATGAAACGCGAGGTGCGGCCGGGCGCGGACGCACAGACGGACGACGAACTGCTCGATTTCTGCCGGGAGTACGGGCAGACAATTTTCCACCCATCTGGTACAGCGAAGATGGGAACGGCGGGCGATCCGCTCGCGGTGGTCGATGAACGTTTGCGCGTGTACGGCACGCAAGGGCTCCGCGTGGTCGATTGCTCGATCATGCCGACGCTCGTGTCGGGCAATACGAACGTGCCGATCGTGATGGTGGCTGAGAAAGCGTCGGACATGATTCTGCACGACGCAAGCGGCGTCGATCGAGGTGTGGCGACGACGCCCGCGCCGAAAGTGGCCGCTTGATCCAGCAAATGAAGTCGCAGGTGCAAAACGACGGCGGGCGATGTCCGCCGTAATACGCAGCCGCGCAACGTCCGGTGAATGGATGGCCTGCGGCCTGCACATAAACCGCCCCGGAGGAGACAACTGGGGTTATCGGCCGGGTACGCGTGTCGATACGCGCGGCATGGCCGTCCATTGAGGAGCTGCTGCTATGGCAATCGATCCCCGCGCTATCCGGCGCGTTGCGTTCGCCAGTGTGATCGGCGCAACCGTCGAATGGTATGACTTTTTTCTTTACGGCGTGGTCGCCGGCATCGTATTCAACAAGCTCTATTTTCCCGCCAGCGATCCGCTCGTATCGACGCTGCTCGCCTATTCGACCTTTGCAGTGGGCTTCGTGACGCGGCCTTTGGGCGGCGTGATATTCGGCCACTTCGGCGACCGGATCGGGCGTAAATCGGCGTTGATTCTGACGCTCATCATCATGGGGATTTCGACGGCGGGCGTCGCGTTCGTTCCTACTTATGCGCAGATCGGCATCTGGGCGCCAATTCTGTTGTTGTCGCTGCGCGTGCTGCAGGGCATCGGGCTCGGCGGCGAATGGGGCGGCGCGGTGCTGATGGCGTATGAATACGCGCCACCTGAAAAGCGCGGCCTGTACGCGAGCCTGCCGCAGATCGGTTTGTCGATCGGACTCTGTCTCGCATCGGGGATGGTCGCTGCGCTCTCACGCTTGCTGCCCGAAACGGCGTTCCTCTCGTGGGGTTGGCGGATCGCGTTCGGCGCGTCGCTCGGTCTGGTTTTGATTGGCCTGTACATTCGCGCCAAGGTGATGGAGACGCCCGAATTCATCGCGCTCAAACGCAATCGGCGCGAAGCGAAGATTCCGTTCGTCGACATGATCACGCGCTATCGCGGCGCCGTGGTGCTCGGCATGGGCGCGCGTTATATCGACGGCGTGTTCTTCAATATTTTCGCCGTGTTTTCGATCGGCTACCTCACGCAACATGTGTCGATGAGCCGCACCGATGCGTTGCTCGGCGTGATGATCGCGGCCGGCGTGATGTGCTTTTTCATCCCGCTGTTCGGCAGCATGTCCGATAAGCTCGGCCGCGCGCGCGTGTATTTCTGGGGCTCGCTGATTTGCGGCGTGTCGGTGTTTCCGGCCTTCTGGCTCATTGAAATGCAGCCGGCCAACACGCTGTTGATCTGGGCGGCCATCGTGGTGCCGTTCGGCATTTTCTACGCGATGGTGTACGGCCCGGAGGCGGCATTGTTTGCCGAACTGTTCGACGCCGAAGTGCGCTACACGGGTATCTCGTTCGTGTATCAGTTCTCGGGTATCTTCGCGAGCGGACTCACGCCGATCATCGCGACGATCCTGATGCGGCTGAACGGCGGTAAGCCATGGACCGTGTGCGCGTATGTGCTGTTCGCAGCTTTGATATCGGCGCTGTCGGTGCGGGCTATAGAGAGGAAGCGGGCGGGTGGGTTCGATGCGGTGGTGCATGCGCGGTCGTGATTCTGTACCCGCTTGAATCGCAGAAGCGGCGCGTGACGCACAGCGCCGCGGCGAAGACCGCGCTGCCGCGCACGCTGCTAAACCACGGCGGCTGCGAGCGGCGTCATTCCCGAAACGTCTTCGCCGTCTCTTCCGCCGCATGGCGCAAATCAGGCACAAACGCGAGCAGATCGTCGAGCGTGACCCTGCCCACCGGCGCCTGCACGGCAATCGCCGCGCAGGCGCGATTGCGATCCAGCATTACCGGCACGGCAATCGCGATCAGCCCTTGCAGATGTTCCTGGTTGTTGATCGCGAGCAACCGCCGCCGCGTGGTGGTCAATTCCTTGCGCAATGCGTCGCGATCGGTGATCGTCCGTTCCGAATAGCCGCGCAGCGGCAGCGTCTCGATCACGCGTTCGCGCCGGTCTTTCGGCAGAAAGCTCAGCAGCAGCTTGCCGCTCGCCGAGCAATGCAGCGGCACATGCGAACCCGGCTGCAAATGCATGCGCAGCGGCCATTCGGTTTCGACTCGATCCACGTAGACGACATCGTTGCCTGACAGCATGGTCAGATTGCAGGTCTCGCCGATTTTCGCCACCAGTTGTTCGAGCAGCACGTGACGCGCGGCGGCCGGTCCCGCATGCATCAGCACATTGACCGCGAGCATGCGCACGCGTGGCGAACATTCGTAAAGACGATCACCCGCGCCGCGCGTGACGAGCCACGCATCCATCAATTGCACGAGGATGCGGTGAACGGTCTGCTTGGGCAGGCCGAGCGCATTGACAAGCTCGGTCATAGAGAGCGGGCTGCCCGCTTCGGCCAGCGTTTCGAGTACACGAAACGCGCGCACTGCAGCTGCATTCGACTGGTTCGATGTCGACATCCCGCTCCCTCGCCAGCGTATTCACAGCAATGATTTTGCATCGACTTCATTGCTTTTCGGGACTATGGAAAGTACCGAATTTTGCGTTTTCCGATGCTGGCGAACCCACTGCGATGGATAGCTCGAAAAACGGGACTTCGCCATCAGCGCGGCTGGCTAGATTGATAGCACTGCAATCAATCTATTCACGCGGAGCGAACCCATATGAACGTCAGGGCCACAGGAGCCGAAATCGCGGGCCACCATGCGGACGGCGAAGCCGAGCGCATCGTCGCCACGCTGGTTGCGAAGGCGCGCGCGGCGCAGCGCGCTTTCGAGCATGCAGGACAACGGGCGCTCGACACCGCCGCCGACGCCGCCGCGTGGGCCATCATGGAGCCCGAGCGCAACCGGCAACTGGCGGAACGCGCCGTGCATGACACGGGCCTCGGCAACGCCGACGACAAGTTCCGCAAGAACTATCGCAAGACGCTCGGCCTGCTGCGCGATTTGCACGGGCAAAAGACCACCGGCGTGATCGCCGAAGACAAAGCAAGCGGCCTCGTCGAGATTGCGCGCGCGGTCGGCGTGGTGGCGGCGATCACGCCGTCGACCAATCCGGCGGCGACGCCCGCCAACAAGATCATCAACGCGCTCAAATGCGGCAATGCAGTAATCGTCGCGCCGTCTCCCAAAGGTTACTCGTCTTGCGCGTTGCTGATCGAGTTCATTCACACGCAGTTCGCGAAGGCCGGTATCGATCCGGACCTCGTGCAGATGCTGCCCGCACCGATCAGCAAGGCGGCGACCGCTGCGTTGATGCGGCAGTGCGATCTGGTCGTCGCCACCGGTTCTCAGGCGAACGTGCGCATGGCGTACGCGAGCGGCACGCCCGCGTTCGGCGTGGGCGCGGGCAACGTGGCCTCGATCGTCACGGCATCCGCGGATTTGCATGATGCGGCGCGCAAGATCCTGCGCTCGAAGACTTTCGACAACGCGACGAGTTGCTCGTCCGAAAACAGCATCGTGATCGAAGACGCGATCTATCAGCCGATGCTGGCCGAGCTGACCGCGTGCGGCGGCGTACTCCTTGACGCCGCGCAGAAGGCCCGCTTGCAGGCTGCGATGTGGGTCAACGGCAAGCTCTCCGAACAGTGCACCGCTAAATCCGCCGAGGTGATCGCGCGCGTGGCCGGTCTGGAGGAAGTCGCCGCGCGTCATCCCGCTTTCCTGATGGTGGAGGAGAGCGGCGCGGGCAGCGACTATCCGTTCTCCGGCGAGAAACTCGCGCCGGTCCTTGCCGTGTATCGCGCCGCCGATTTCGATGCCGCGGCCGAAGTCGTGCGCAGCATCTATGCATACATGGGCGCGGGTCATTCGGTCGGACTGCATTCGAGCGATGCCGCGCAAGCGGTCCAGCTCGGCGTGACGTTGCCCGTCGCGCGCGTGATCGTGAATCAGGCGCATTGCCTGGCCACCGGCGGCAACTTCGATAACGGTTTGCCGTTCTCGCTGTCGATGGGCTGCGGCACTTGGGGCCGCAATAACTTCTCGGGCAATCTGGGCTTTCGCCACTATCTGAACACCACGCGGGTCGCCTATCCGATCGAAGAGCGCGTGCCGGAAACGGACGAATTGCTCGGCGACTTCTTCGCGAGGTACGGCCGATGAACACGCCCGCCACCCTTCGCGCGCTGATCGACGAGCGTGCCGCGCAGCATCCGGACAAGCCCTTCCTGCTCGCCGCACGCGATGACGACGAATTGCCGGTCCCCAATCCGCGCGCGACCGTCCTGACGTTTCGCCAATTGCGCGACGACTGCCGCGTGCTGGAGGCACGCTTCAAAGAAGCCGGCCTGCAGCCGGGCGACGTCATTTCCGTGTTCATGGGCAACGGCATTCAGACGGCCCGTGTACTGCTCGCTGCCATGTACAGCGGGCTGGTCGCCAATCCGCTCAATCTGCTGTGCCAGCCCTCGCAGGTGCGCTATATCGTCGATCACTCGGATACACGCATGATCTTTGCCGCACGCGACACGCAAGCTGCGATCGGCACGGCAGTCGCCGAATTGCACGCTGCCGGGCTGACGCGCGAGATCGCGTTGATCCAGACCGAACCGGAGGATGCCGAACCGCCTTCGCTGGCGAGGCACGAACCTGTATTAGTCGAAGCCACGGCACATGGCGCGGGCGCTGCCGCAGCGCCGGCACTCGCGAAGCGCGGCGCCGCGCCGGGGCAAATGGCGGACCGCGCAACGGCCCACGAACCCACAGCCGACGACGTCGCATTGCTGATGTACACCTCGGGCACCACGGGCACACCCAAAGGCGTGCTGCTGACGCATCGCAACCTGCTGGCGAACGCGCGCAACATCAGCGCCGAGCACCGGCTGACGTCCGACGATCGCGTGCTCGCGTCATTGCCGCTCTATCACATCAACGGTCTGGTCGTGACGCTGCTCGCGCCGCTGTTTCATGGCGGCTCGGCGGTCCTGACGTCGCGCTTCTCCGCCCGCACGTTCTGGCGCGACGTCGCGCTGCACGCCTGCACGTGGATCAACGTGGTGCCGACGATCGTCGCGTATCTGCTCAACGCCGACGAAGCATGCACCTACGATCTGTCCGCGCTGAAGTTTTGCCGCAGCGCGTCGGCCGCATTGCCCGCCGATCATCATCGCGCGTTTGAGGCGCGCTTCGGGATCGGCGTGATCGAAACCATGGGCATGACGGAAACCGCAGCGCCGGTCTTCAGCAATCCATATGAAATTGAGCGGCGGCGCGTCGGCAGCATCGGTCTGCCTTCGGGCAGCGAGGCGAGAGTGATCGACCGCGAAGGGCGCGAGTGCGCCGCCAACGAATGCGGCGAGCTGGTGTTGCGCGGCGAGCAGGTGATGGGCGGCTATTACAAGCAGCCCGAAGAGACAGCCGCTGCCTTTACGCCGGACGGCTGGCTGCGTACCGGCGACCTCGGTTATCGCGACGCGGACGGCTACTTCTACATCAACGGCCGCGCGAAAGAATTGATCATCAAAGGCGGCGAGAACATTGCGCCGCGCGAAATCGACGAAGCATTGTTGCGTCATCCCGATGTGCTGGATGCCGCGGCGGTCGGCGTGCCCGACCCGGCCTACGGCCAGGAGATCGTCGCCTTCGTGGTGCCGCGTACGAGCGACGGACGCGGCGCACCCGATCCGGCGGATCTGCGCGAGCACTGCTTGCGCGAACTCGGACGCTACAAGACACCGAAGGAGTTTCGGTTCGTCGATGAACTGCCGCGCGGACCTTCCGGCAAGGTGCAGCGGCTCAAGCTGGTGCCCACCTGACGCGGCTCGCGGCCGTCGTCGACGCGCAGTAGAGATCGATACATACAATAGAAAGGAGACAGCATGGAAACGCGTATCCGGCGTGTCAAGACACGCCATATCATCCTGGCGGTCATGTGCCTGATGTACTTCATCTCGTACATCGATCGAGTGAACATTGCGGTGGCCGGTCCGTTGATTCGTCACGAAATGGGCCTCACGACCGTTCAACTCGGGCTGGTGTTCTCGGCCTTCGCTTATCCGTATGCGGCGATGCAGATCATCGGCGGCTGGCTCGCCGACAAGTACGGGCCGAAACTGGTGCTCACCGTGCTGTCGCTGATCTGGGGCGTGGCCACGCTCGCCACCGGTTTCGCGGGCAGCGTCACCATGCTGGTCGTGATGCGCTTCGCGCTCGGCATCGGCGAAGGCGGCGCGTTTCCTACCGCGACGCGCGCCTTCACCTACTGGATGCCGGTCGCCGAGCGCGGTTTCGCGCAAGGCATCACGCATAGTTTCGCGCGTCTGGGCGGCGCGATCACGCCGCCGCTGGTGCTGGCCGTGGTGGCCACCGGCGGCTGGCGCGACGCGTTCATCCTGCTCGGCATCGCGAGCCTCGCGTGGACCGTGCTCTATCTCTTCGTGTTCACCAATTCGCCGGAACAGAACCGCCGCATCACGCCCGAGGAAACCGCGGAAATCGGCTACCGCGCCGGCGATTGCGACCGCGCCAAACGTGCGGCCACGCCGTGGCGCAAGCTGGTGCGCCGCATGTGGCTCGTCACGTTCGTCGACTTCTGCTATGGCTGGCTGTTGTGGGTCTATCTGACGTGGCTGCCGTCCTATCTGCGCGAGTCGCGTGGATTCGATCTCAAGCAATTGGCGCTCTTTACCGCGCTGCCGCTGCTGGCGGGCGTGGTCGGCGACACGCTCGGCGGCGTCGTGTCGGACAAGCTTTACAAGATCACGGGCCGCTTGCGCTTTGCGCGTTGCACGGTGCTGGTGGTGGGCATGGGCGGTTCGCTGGTGTTTCTGCTGCCGATGGTGTCCGCTACCAATCCGCTGACGGCCGTGTGGTTCCTGTCGGCTTCATTCTTCTTCCTCGAAATCACCAACCCGGTATTGTGGACGTTGCCGCTCGACATTGCCGGCAAGTATGCGGGCACGGCCGGCGGCATGATGAACACGGGCTTCGGCGTAGCGGGCATGGTGTCGCCGGTGGTGTTCGGCTATCTGATCGAGAAGACCGGCAGCTATAACGTGCCGTTCAATATCTCCGCGGGCCTGCTTGCGGTCGGCATCCTGGCGGCGCTTTTCATCGACACCAGCAAGACCGTTGAAGCGGATGAGGAGCGTGAGCGTGCCGCGGGCGTCGAGTTGGGCGGCATGCCGTCTTTCTCGCATGCGGGCGCGAGTGTGAGGCTCGAGCGCCATCACTTGCGCCGGCCGTTGCGGTGGCGCAAGTGATACGCGTGGCGTTGGTGACGTGAGCGGCGCGAGTCGCGCGGCTCACGTCATGCACGCTTCCCGCCATTCACGCAGGGCGGCGCACGGGTGGCGCCGCCGCTTTTCATTTGGCGACTGGCCTGAGTGCGCATAAGCACGAAACGCTAGCATGGCCATACGGCATCCTGACAAAAACATCATCTTGTAATCATGCTGTCGACCCCTCCGCGAGTCAGACTGGAGTCAAGTTAATACCGACACCAGGTTGAAAGGAGGTTCAGATGAAGTTTCAAAAATTACTTGCGCTTGGTTTGCTTAGCGCTTCTTTATCCCCGTTGGCATTCGCGGACGTGGAGCAGGCTTCTCCCAGACAGATCCCCATCGCGCAAGCGGAAACTTACGGCGCCGCACCGCCGGTCAAATCAGCGCATCAGGGAAAAACACGCGCCGAAGTCCGCAAGGAGCTCATTCAGGCCTATAGGGACGGGCTCATACCGACTACCGAAGCCGACTATCCGCCGAGCAAATCGACTATCGAGCGCAACAAGGCGCTGTTTGCCGAATCCGAACGCCATTTCAGGTAATCGGCAAGCGCGGATTTTCCTCTCATTGTTGTCTCTCGCACTGTCCCCGCGAGTAGGCGCGACACTATTCGACAGTCACGGAGTCGCATATGAAATTGATCGTCACACTCTGGCTGACCTCGGCCTTACTTATTAGCTCCGCTGTCCAGGCTCAGGGATTGACGCGTGCCGAGGTGAAGCAGCAACTCACCGAGGCACAGGCCAACGGATTGCAGTACGTGACGGAGTCATCTTATCCGTTTGTTCATCCGAGTTTCTCTCACATGGTGAAGGTAAAGGTCGTGGCACAACCGGCGCAAAGCGGCGAGGGTGCGGAAGGTGACGAAGGCGGCGTGCCGGCGGGATCGCAGGAATCTGGCCGCGCGCCGCACGGCAACCCGATGCCTGGCGGCAATCCGCACTGTGTTGGGCCAGTCAGTTTCTGCGACATCTATTCAGGTTCATGATGCTCGCGCTTGAGCCCCGCGCCGCCGCTGGCATGGCAGACGAACCTGCCATGCCCATCCGGGGCAAGGCAACGGAGTTTGTCACCGCGTTGCGTCAGCCGCACGCGCAAGCCTGCTTCTGAGCGTCAACAAAAACGCGAGTGGCGGCCAGCGTCGCGCGTTGCACCGAAACCCCTTTCAGCAAGATCGCTAGCCAGCGCGCGTACCTGACTGAGTTCTCGTTTGTTGGTCATGTACACGCAGCTTGCAGCTATTAATCAGGTGGCCGAAACATCAGTGCACGTCGCGTCATGGATGAATGGATCGGCTTTGCGCGCCCGACGCGCGGGGTCAATCCATTGACCGGCTGCGCGGGCTGCGGCACGACGTAGAGACGATGGCCGGCCGCTCCGCGGTGTTTGCGAGTGTGCGTCCCCGAAAACCCGGTCGATCTTCCTACCTTGTACAAAACGTCTGGATTACACAACCATCATGAATCTACGCGAACAGTTTGCATCGTTTCCCCGCGACATGTTTGCCGGCACTGTCGTCTTTCTCGTCGCACTTCCGCTGTGTCTCGGCATTGCCAATGCAAGCGGCGTCGATCCATTCGCCGGTCTGCTTTCCGGGATTATCGGCGGCCTTGTCGTTGGCTTGCTGAGCGGATCGCATCTGAGCGTCAGCGGTCCCGCGGCCGGACTTGTGGTGATCGTCGTCGACGGGATTACGAGGCTCGGCAGCTTTCCTTCGTTTCTGATGGCGGTTCTGCTCGCTGGCGCCATGCAGTTCGGATTCGGCCTGCTTAAAGCAGGCCGCTTCGCCGCTTATGTGCCGACTTCGGTTATCAAGGGCATGCTGGCGGCGATCGGGCTGCTGCTCATCATCAAACAGACGCCGCTGGCGGCAGGGTTGGGCAACGGCGACGCAGGCGGCACGGCCGGCACAATCACCACGCCGTTCGGCGCGATGTCCGTAGCCGCATGCGCGATTGCGATCGTGTCGCTCGCGATCCTCACCAGTTGGGAAACCCGTGCCGCGCGACGCTTTGCGCTCGTGCGCTATGTGCCCGCGCCGCTCGCGGTCGTGTTGTTCGGCATTGCACTCACGCTGTTGCTGGACTTCGTTGCTCCCGGCTTCGCACCGCCGCTCGAACATCGTGTATCGTTGCCGTCGCTGGCCTCGCTTGCCGCATTGGACCAGGTGTTCAACTGGCCTCAATTGACACACTTGCTGAACCCCGACGTTTGGCGCCTGGCAATGACCATCGCGATCGTTGCGAGTCTGGAGACGCTGCTCAGTCTCGAAGCCGTTGAGCAGATCGATCCGAAGAAGCGCCCCGCGCAACCGGACCGCGAACTCAGGGCACAGGGTATCGGCAACATGGTGGCCGGTGCGATTGGCGGATTGCCGATCACGTCCGTGATCGTCCGCAGTTCCGCCAACGTCAATGCGGGTGCGCAGAGCCGTTGGTCGGCTGTCGTGCACGGCATATTGCTGCTCGTAAGCGTTTTCGCGCTGACGGCGGTGATCAATCTGATTCCGCTCGCGAGTCTCGCCGCCATTCTGATCTTCACGGGTTTGAAGCTCGCCAAACCGTCGATGTTTGCGGATGCCGCCAGGCAAGGTCTTACGCGTTTCGTACCGTTCGTCGTGACGATCGGCGCCGTGCTGCTCACCGATCTGCTGATGGGCATCGTGCTGGGGATCGTGTGCAGCGTCGCGTTCGCCATTCATGTGCATATGCAGCGGCCGATCACGATGGCTCGGCATGACGACCACATCCTGCTTTCCTTGCGCAAGGACGTGTCGTTTCTCGCGAAGGTCAGTCTCAAGGAACATCTGAAGGCGATTCCTGATCGCGCCACGGTGATACTCGACGGCAGCCGCGCGGACTTCATCGATCCCGACGTGCGAGACATGATCGATGAATTTCTGGAGAACGCGCCGGCG
Organism: Paraburkholderia sp. BL17N1; assembly: GCF_003634175.1. Taxonomy (NCBI): domain Bacteria; kingdom Pseudomonadati; phylum Pseudomonadota; class Betaproteobacteria; order Burkholderiales; family Burkholderiaceae; genus Paraburkholderia; species Paraburkholderia sp. BL17N1. Next base: position 739,835 of record NZ_RBIW01000002.1, on the reverse strand, counting down.
CGGGGGATACATGTGGAGTGCCGGCAGTTGGATCCTGTTAACAGGGACAGCGTGAAGTTTGCGGGCTTCCGGATGTTTCTTCGCCGGCAATGAGCATTCGCGGCAGGTTCGTGATCGACGGGCGCATCAGGTCGTGGGTGGGCGACGGTACGCGAACTCGAACGGCATCGCCAGCATTGCCGTGGGCGAGTCTTCCCAAGCCAACCGTGCGGCGGGCATCGCCGCCGCCGCGGCTAACCCAGTCGCGTTGGCCGCGAAAGATGACAGAAATCTCATTTTTCCACCATGTTGGCATGGCGGCGGGACCGTAGCATCGGTCGCACCTCGTCAACATGTCACATCACCATGCTCACCCGCAACCTGGCTGCCGCACTCGCGATCGCTGCGGTGAATCCGGCCGTCGCGCAATCCGCTGCGCCGCTGGCGCAAGACAATCGACCTTCATCACCAATCGCACAAGCTGCGTCACCCGACGGTGCCGCCCTGTCGCTCGACGAGGCGCTCGGTATCGCCGCCGAGAACAACCCGCTGCTGCGCGGCGCGCGCGCCGACGCCGACGCGTCGCGCGGCACGTTCATGCAGGCAGGCGCCCGCCCCAATCCACAAATCTCGCTGCTGCAGGAAGGATTCGGCGGCATGGAGCGCACGTCGACGGCGCTCGTCAATCAGACCGTCGAACTCGGCGGTAAGCGTCAGGCGCGCCTCGACGTCGCCTCTTATGGGCGTGAAGTGGCGCTCGCGTCGCTCGATGCGCGCGGCGCGGCCTTGCGCTCGGACGTCATCGCCGCTTTTTACGGCTTGCTCGCGGCGCAGCGCCAGTTGCAGGTGGCGCGCGAGTCCGCGGACATTGCGACGAGGTCGGCGGAGCTGGCGGACAAACGCGCGCGGGCCGGCAAGGTGTCGCCGGTCGAGGCGACCAAAGCGCGGGTCGCCGCAACCGGCGTTCAAATCGAACAGGCCAACGCGGCCTCGCGGCTGACCATCGCGGCGGAAAGGCTCTCGAACGTGACCGGCAGTCCGCTCGCGCGTGGACGTCCTGTGGCGGGCGACATCGAAAACGTGCCGGCGCTCGAACCGCTCGCCGGACTGTTGCCCCAACTGTCGGAGGCGCCGCTCGCGCGCGCCGCCCAGGCTGAGACGCTGCGCAGCAACGCCGCGATTGCCGTCGAGCGCGCGAAACGTATCCCCGATATCACATTCAGCGCGGGCATGAAGCGGGTCGTGACCGGCGGGGTGCCGGGCAACCAGGCCGTGGTGGGCGTTTCGATTCCGCTTCCGCTGTTCGACACCAACCGGGGTGCGCTGCTCGAATCGGTGCACAAAGCCGAGAAGGCGAGCGCCGATTTCGACAGTGAAAAGGCGCGCCTGCAACTCGATCTGACTCAGGCGTACGCCAACTACGAGCGGTCGAGCCTGGAAGCGCGGCGTCTGAAAACGGATGTCCTGCCGGCCGCGCGTGAGGCGCTCGACGCAATGTCGCGCGGCTATGAGCTCGGCAAGTTCAGCTTCCTCGACGTCCTGGATGCGCAGCGCACGCTGTTTCAGGGCCAGTCGCAATACGTGCAGGCATTGACCGACGCGCACCTCGCCTACGCCGAAATCGACCGTCTGGTCGGCGTCCCGCTGCCCGGTCGCGCGCCCCGTCTACCTTGAAGGACTTCTCATGCTGAGTACAAAAAAACTCATGGTCGCCGCTGCGGCGACGCTTAGCGGCGTGAGCGTCGCGCTCGCCGTGTTCGCGATGACGCGGGTGCCGTCGGAAACCGCGAGTGCTTCGGGCCCTGCCGGCACGTCGGCAAGCGCAGCGGCTACGCCCGGCCAGCATGGCGGCAGCGTGTTCCGAAATGGCGCGCTAGCCGTCGAAGTCGTCCTGTCCGAGAAGCCGGGCGACGCGCGGCTCGTCGTCTATCCGTTTGTCGAAGGCAAACCCGCGGACAAGGACGTGGGCGTGTCGGGTTCCATCAAGCGTTACGACGGTTCGATCCAGCCATTGCGATTCGCGTGGGCGGGGCAGAAGCTGACGTCCGCGGAACCGATCGCGAAGCCTCACGTCTTCGACGCATCCATCGACCTCCAGTGGCGCGGGCAGTCCGCCTCGTTCGTGTTTTCGCGTGCCGATGGGGCGATCGCGCTCAGCGCCGCGCAAATCGAGGCGGCGCGGATTCGTCTCGACCGCGCCGGTCCCGCGCAGATTCTCGCGGCCTTCCAGTTTCCCGGTGAGATCAGATTCAATGAGGATCGGACAGCCCACGTCGTGCCTCGCGTGGCGGGCATCGTCGAGCGGGTGAATGTCTCGATCGGCGAGAAAGTCGTGCAGGGGCAAGTGCTGGCGGTCATCGCCAGCACCGATCTTGCGGATCGTCGAAGCGAACTGTTGAGCGCGGAGCGCCGCCTCGCCGCCGCGCGGATTTCGTACCAACGCGAAAAGACGCTGTGGCAGGAGCGTATCTCGGCCGAGCAGGACTATCTCCAGGCGCAGGTGGTGTTGCGCGAAGCGGAGATCGCCACGCAAAACGCCCGCGCGAAGCTGGCCGCGCTGAATGCGCCGCCATCGGGCGGCGCGTTGAACCGATACGAATTGCGCGCGCCGTTTGCCGGAACACTGGTCGAAAAACACGTGACACCCGGCGAGGCAATCGCGGCGGATGCCAAGGTGTTCGTTCTCTCCGATCTCTCATCCGTGTGGGCCGAAATGGCGGTGCCCGCGCAGCGTCTGAACGATGTGCGTGTCGGCCGCGAAGCGACGGTGAGCGCCACCGCGTTCGACTCGAAGTCGAACGGCCCGATCGCCTACGTCGGCGCATTGCTCGGCGAGCAGACCCGCACCGCGCCGGCGCGCGTCGTGCTGCCGAATCCGGACGGCGCGTGGCGGCCGGGCATGTTCGTCAGTGTATCGGTGGATGCCGGCAAGCAAAGCGTGCCGCTCGCGGTCGCGAGCGACGCGCTGCAGGAGATCGACGGCGCGCCCGCGATCTTCGTGCAATCGCCGGGCGGTTTTGTTGCGCAAGCGGTCGAGACGGGACGGCGCGACGACAAGGTCATCGAAGTGCTGAAAGGACTTCGGCCGGGGCAAACGTACGCCGCTGCGAACAGCTTCGTCCTCAAGGCCGAACTCGGAAAAGGCAGTGCCGGGGAAGACTGACGCTTCGCCGCCATAAAGCTGCCGTGATCTGCCTTTGGCAGACCGCTTTTCCGAGTTCCGGCTTTCCAAGGACCCTTCGCATGTTCGAAAGACTGATTCGCTTTGCCATCGCGCACCGCTGGCTGGTCATGCTGGCCATGGCCGCCGTCGCGGGATGGGGCGTGTACAGCTATCAGAAGCTGCCCATCGACGCGGTGCCCGACATCACCAACGTTCAGGTGCAGATCAACACCGCGGCGCCGGGCTATTCGCCGCTCGAAGCCGAGCAACGCATCACGTATCCGGTGGAGACCGCGATGGCCGGCCTTCCGAATCTGGCGCAGACGCGCTCCATCTCCCGCTACGGCCTGTCTCAGGTTACGGTGATCTTCAAGGACGGTACCGACATCTATTTCGCGCGTCAGCTCGTCAACGAACGGATTCAGGAAGCCAGAGACAAGCTGCCGCCCGGCGCGACGCCGGCGATGGGACCGACCTCCACGGGTCTCGGCGAAATTTACCTTTGGACGGTGGAAGCCGACGCGTCGGCCGTCAAGCCCGACGGCACCCGCTATACGCCGGTGGATCTGCGCGAGCTTCAGGACTGGGTCGTCAAGCCGCAACTGCGCAATGTTCCAGGTGTCACCGAGGTGAATTCCATCGGCGGCTACGTGAAGGAGTTCCGGGTCGCGCCGAGTCCCGCCAAGCTCATGTCTCACGGCCTGACGCTTGCGGACGTGGTGCGCGCGATCGACCGCAACAACGCCAACGTCGGCGCGGGCTATATCGAAAAACGCGGCGAGCAGTATCTCGTGCGCGTGCCCGGTCAGGCTCGCTCGGTCGAAGACATCGCCAACGTCGTGATCACCAACGTCGGCGGCGTGCCGGTTCGCATCAAGGACGTCGGACAGGTGGATATCGGCCGTGAATTGCGCACGGGTGCCGCTACCTCGAACGGCGAAGAGGTCGTGCTCGGTACCGTATTCATGCTGATCGGGGAGAACAGCCGCACCGTCGCCAAGGCGGTCTCCGTCAAGATGGAGGACGTCAACCGCAGCTTGCCGCGAGGCGTGCGCGCGATTCCCGTGTACGACCGCACCGTGCTGGTTGAAAAAGCCGTGCAGACAGTGAAGAAGAACCTGCTCGAAGGCGCGGTGCTCGTGATCGTCGTGCTGTTCCTCTTTCTCGGCAATTTGCGCGCGGCGCTGATCACGGCGCTCGTCATTCCGCTGTCGATGCTGATGACCTTCACCGGCATGGTCAATGCGAAGGTGAGCGCGAACCTCATGAGTCTGGGCGCACTCGACTTCGGGATCATTGTCGACGGCGCGGTTGTGATTGTTGAAAACTGCGTGAGGCGGCTGGCTCACGCGCAGGCGCTCGCCGGCCGGCCGCTGAGCCGCGAGGAGCGTTTCGCCGAAGTCTTCGGCGCGTCGCAGGAAGCGCGGCGCGCGCTGATATTCGGTCAACTGATCATCATGGTGGTCTATTTGCCGATTTTCGCGCTCACCGGCGTCGAGGCGAAGATGTTTCACCCGATGGCGGTGACGGTCGTGATGGCGTTGGCCGCCGCGATGCTGTTGACGGTCACCTTCATCCCCGCCGCGGTGGCGTTGTTTATCGGCAAGCGCGTAGAAGAAAAGGAAAACGGTTTGATGGGTTGGGCTAGGCGCGGTTATGAGCCGCTGCTCAGCGCTTGCCTGGCGCGCCCGAAACGCGTGCTGGCGGGCGCGTTCCTGATCGTCACGCTGAGTATCGGCCTCGCGGCGCGCCTGGGCAGCGAGTTCATCCCGAGTCTGAACGAGGGCGACCTGGCCGTCGCTGCATTGCGCATTCCGGGTACGAGTCTGTCCCAATCGGTCGACATGCAAAAATCTATTGAGAAAACGTTGAAGCAACGGTTTCCGGAAATCGAGCGCGTCTTTGCCCGTACAGGGACAGCGGAAATCGCGGCGGATCCGATGCCGCCCAACCTGTCCGACGGCTACATCATGCTCAAGCCGACTGACAAATGGCCGGACCCGAACAAGTCGCGCGACACACTCGTTGCGGAGATCGAAGCCGTTCTTGCCGAATTGCCGGGGAACAGTTATGAATTTTCCCAGCCGATTCAACTCCGTTTCAACGAATTGATCTCTGGCGTGCGCAGCGATGTCGCGGTAAAACTCTTCGGTGACGACATGGTGGTGCTCAGCGACGGGGGCGAGAAGATCGCGGCGGCCTTGCAGAAAGTGCCGGGCGCCGCGGAGGTCAAGATCGAACAAACCAGCGGCTTGCCGGTTCTCACCATTAACGTGGACCGAGACAAGCTGGCGCGCTATGGCGTCACGGTAGGCGACATTCAGGACACGGTCGCTGCCGCGGTGGGCGGCCAGAAAACCGGCACGCTGTTTCAGGGCGACCGGCGTTTCGATATCGTCGTGCGCTTGCCGGACGAACTTCGCTCGGACATCGAAGCGATCAAGCGCTTGCCGATCGCGTTGCCGTTTGGCGTGGCGGCGGGCGGCAGCGTGCCGCTCGCGCAGGCGCCGTATGTGCCGCTCGCCGAACTGGCCACGGTCGATGTCGCGCCTGGTCCCAACCAGATCAGCCGCGAAGATGGCAAGCGGCGTGTGGTGGTGAGCGCGAATGTCCGTGGGCGCGATGTCGGCTCGTTCGTGGCGGACGCGCGCGAGCAGATCCGTCAGGATGTGCAGGTGCCTTCCGGTTACTGGCTGTCGTGGGGCGGCCAGTTCGAGCAGTTGCAAAGCGCGAGCGAGCGCCTGAAGCTGGTGGTGCCGCTTTCGCTCTTCATGGTGTTTGTTCTGCTGTTCATTATGTTCAATAATGCTAAGGATGGCTTGCTAGTCTTCACGGGTATTCCATTCGCACTGAGCGGCGGCGTGCTGTCGCTCTGGTTGCGGGGCATTCCACTGTCCATCACCGCTGCGGTGGGGTTCATCGCGCTGTCGGGTGTCGCAGTCCTTAACGGGCTCGTCATGATTTCCTTCATCCGGAACCTGCGCGATGAAGGCACGGCGCTGAACGCGGCCGTCCAGGAGGGCGCCTTGACACGGCTGCGGCCCGTGCTCATGACAGCACTCGTCGCGTCGCTCGGCTTTTTGCCGATGGCGTTCGCAACCGGCACGGGCTCGGAGGTGCAGCGTCCGTTGGCAACGGTGGTCATCGGCGGCATCCTGTCGTCCACGGCCTTGACATTGCTGGTCTTGCCCGTGCTGTACCGGTCGGCTCATTCGTCGTCATGGCGCGCCGCTGCATCGGGCTGGCTGGCGAAAACGTCGCCCGCTCAGCTGCTGCGGCGGCTGGGCATTTTTTCGAGGTAGCGGGAATGCGGATTCTGCTGGTGGAAGACGAGCCGAAGACCGGCGCCTATTTGCGAAAGGGCTTGTCGGAGGCGGGCTACGTTGTCGATTGGGCGCAAGACGGTGTGACGGGACAGCATCAGGCGGAGACGGAAGACTACGACCTGCTGATCCTCGACGTGATGTTGCCCGGACAGGACGGTTGGACGCTGCTGCAAAACCTGCGCCGCACACGGTGCACGGCGGTGCTGTTTCTCACTGCGCGCGACGACGTGGGAGACCGCGTCAAGGGACTGGAACTCGGCGCCGACGACTACCTTGCGAAGCCATTCGACTTCGTCGAACTGGTCGCGCGCGTGAGGTCTATCCTGCGGCGCGGCAAGCCACGCGAATCCGCGTTACTGAAGGTCGCGGATCTCGAACTGGATCTGACGCGGCGCAAGGCGACCCGGCAAAGCGACGTGATTCTGCTCACCGCCAAGGAATTCACGCTGCTGTGGCTGCTCATGCGCAAGGAAGGGGAAATCCTGCCACGCGCAACGATCGCGTCGCAAGTGTGGGACATGAACTTCAATAGCGATACGAACGTGGTCGATTCGGCAATCAGGCGGCTGCGCTCCAAGATCGACGACGCCTACGAACCCAAGCTCATTCACACCGTGAGAGGCATGGGCTATGTGCTGGAAAACCGGGGCAGCGGCAATTGATCAGGCGCGTGGTGCCGCGTACGCTGCGTGCAAGGCTCACGGTTCTCATCATCCTGTCCACGTCCGCGATCCTCGCGCTGAGCGGGCTTGCGCTATATCAGGCGCTGCGCGGCCGTCTCGAATCGAACTCGATCGAACAGATGTCCGGCACGATGGCGGCGTTACGCACGCATCTGGCGGGGCTTCCGACTGTGAAGGGCATCGCCGCCGATGCGCAGACGTTGACCGACCACCTGCATGGGCATCCGCACATGGCGCTTGCCATTTACGATGCAGCCGGCCAACGCCTGCTGAGCACGGCGGGGTTCAAGCCGTATGCGCCGCTTTCCGCAAGCGGGCTGAAGCGTGCGCGCGTGGCGCTCGCGCGCGCCGGTTCGAATCTTCGATATCTGCTGGAGAGCGCGGCGCTCAACGACGGCATCGGACCGCAAATGCGCGTCGTCGTTCAATACGATCGAACCAGTGATCAGGCTCTGTTGAACGCATACGCGTACACCGCGCTGGTCATTGAAGTGTTGGGTGTGCTTCTGGCCGCCGCGTTCGCCTACGGCATCGCCATGCTGGGTCTGCTCCCGCTGCGCAGGCTGGTGGCCAGGGCAGAGGCGATGTCGACGAGCGGCCTGGCGCAGCCGCTGCCGGAGTTGCATGTGTCGGGCGAGTTGAAGGAACTGGAGCAGGCCTTTAACGGCATGCTGGCGCGGCTCGACGAATCGTTCACCCGGCTGAGCCAGTTCTCCGCCAATCTGGCGCACGATATGCGCACGCCGCTCACCAATCTGCTCGCCGCGGCTCAGGTGGCATTGTCACAGCGTCGCAGCGCGGAAGATTACCGGGACGTGATCGAATCCAGCGTGGACGAGTATCAGCGGCTGTCGCGCATGATCGAAGACATGCTTTTCCTCGCGCGTGCCGATCAGGCCGACGCGCTGCTGTCCTTGCGTTCACTCGACGCGGTCGCGGAGGCCGAACGTGTCGCCGGCTACTACGAGACCGTGGCCGAAGACGTGCACGTCAAGATCAAGGTGACGGGCGAGGGCACGGTGCGTGCCGATCTGCTGCTCTTTCAACGCGCGCTCAGCAACCTGCTGTCGAACGCGCTCGTGCAGGCGCCGCAAGGGACCACCATTACCATCGACTGCAAGGAGGAGCCGGACGCGACCACGCTGAGCGTGTCGGACTCGGGAGCGGGAATCGAAGCTCGCCATCTCGAACGCATATTCGAGCGGTTCTATCGTGTGGACCCTTCGCGGCACGGTTCGGCATCGGGCACAGGGCTGGGTCTTGCCATCGTGAAGTCGATCATGAAGAGCCACGGAGGACAGTGCGGCTTCGAAAGTCGCCCGCATGTTCGCACCCGTTTCTGGCTGCGCTTTCCCAACCACGGTTGATCACCTTGCGGCGTGGCGGCGCGCCCGGCACGCAACGCCGTGCGCGAAGCGTGAGGGCGCGCCGTTCGTCGGCAACCGGCGTACGCATGCCGCCGGGCATCTTCTCCCGGCGGCACGTGCCGTTACTTCGCGGCGAGCTTGTCATGCTGGTCCAGAGAGGGCGACTTTTCACCGCCATGCAACGTAATGGCGTGTGTCTGCTTGTTGCGGGCAATCGTATTGGCGTCGGGCGGGTATTGCGTCTTGCTGGACGGAATCACGCCGGTGTGTTGCGCGTGAACCAGTTCCTGTTTCACCTCCGCGCGAGTCTTGCCTTGCGCCTGCGCAAGCTGCGAGGCCGTGCCGAATATCATCAGGGCGGCGACTGACAGAGTGAAGAGTTTTGCAGTGTTCATGGTGAAATCTCCTGAGTGACGACCGCCGTTTGGCGATTCGTGAGCTCAGTGTGAAGCGCCGGTGGTGTGCAATCGTGACCGAAACATGAGAAAAATGTCAGGACCCACGGCAGCGACGAAACGGCGGTCGCGCGGCCGCGCGCATGAGATTTTTGTCATATTGGCGTGATGCTGGCAGCGAGCTTCGCGGAGCAGGATGACGCATCTTTCTCCGAGAATGACGAGGCGGCGACATGCGCGCGTTACTGCAAAAATCCGCCTTGACGATGATTCTTGCCACAAGCCTCGCGGGATGTGCGAGCAGCGGTGGCGAGCCGGCGGTTGCCGTCCAGCCGCGAGCGTCCGCGCACAACGCGCCGACGGACCTGGCACCAGGCGAGCAGATCGACTACGCCGGCCACCGCTGCGGAAATCCGAATCTCCATGTGAAGACGCATCTGTGTCTTTTTCCGCGCCGATAGCGCCTGCGTGCCGACCTTCGCTTCGAGATGGGGCGGCCCAGCCACGCTTTATCCACATTCGGGAACAATCCTCTCCACGCACGGCCCTTATTCTCGAGCACCGACCTTTCTAGACTGTCATCACTGAATTGCGAACAGGGCTGTTCGTAGCAGAGCAAAGCAAAGTGTGGAGGTCGTCGTCATGAAGTCCCTTATTCAAGCCGTTGTGGTTGCCGCTGTCCTTGCAGCGCCGGTTGCGGTGTTTGCTCAATCGAACTCGCCTGTGACCCGTGCGCAGGTGCGTGCCGAGTTGCTGGAACTCGAACAGGCCGGCTATAACCCGGGCCGCGGGGAGGATCCGAACTATCCGGCCGATATTCAGGCTGCCGAAGCACGAGTGGCGGCACGCCATGCGGCGACCGGTTTTGGTGGTGCCGCGGGTGGTTTGTCGGAGGCGGGGCGCGCGCCCGTTCCCAGCGCGGATTGGAATGCGATGTACAACCATCCGTGACGCGTGAGCGGTGTGACCGTGCGTGGCGACCGGCGTCGTTGGTCGCCACTTGACATGCGCTCAGGCGTCCGACGCGATTTCCTCGTCGACCAGTTCGGCGATGTCGTGTACATCGACCGTGCAACCCAGCCGGTTTTTCACACCACGGCCCCATGCCTGCACGTGAACGCCCGGCGTCAGATAGGCGACGAGTTCGGCGGCGGCATGCGGCGGCATACGCAGCGACGTGCCGTCTTCCAGTAGCGCGCCGCGCAGTTCTCCTTTCGGTCCGTAGAGCGGCATGACCACTTCGCCTTGCACGTCCATCGGCTCGCCGTGGCGTTCGGGGCCGTGTTCATGTTTCGGACCATGTTCGTGCGCGTGTGGACCGTCGTCGACGATCTCGATGCCTTGCCGGCTCGTCAGCGAGACGGCGGCGATCAGTTCGGCGTCGCGCGGTTTCACGCCGCGCACGCGTACGGTGTCGCCGGGCGCGATGTGACGCGCGATCTGTTTGCCCAGATGAGGCGGGAAATGCACCTGCTGCTGCGTGCCGTCGGCGTGCTGAAGAATGAAACCGTCCGCGTCGCCGTGCGGATTGAGCAGGAACAGCACGACTTTGCCGCGCGTTTCGGGCAGGCAGGCGGGGTCGATCCAATGCATGGTGAAACTCCTTTATTCGAGTGATGAGTCGGGATTACCTGGGCGGGACGTCGTAAATCACCGTGAGATTGCCAGGCGTGCCGAAAGCGGTGGCCTGCAGCGATTCGCCATAGCGATTGCGCGTGCCGTAGCCTTGCGCCGCGATCGTCGCGCCCGGTTGCAGCAGGTTGGCGAAGCGCGCAGCCGCGGGCGGCGTCAGCTTGATCACCGTGCCGTCGGTGAGCAGCACGCCGTCGGGTTCGCCGCGCGGCGCGCTGGTGACGCGCAGCACGCGCCCGGTTGCATCGAGCTTGACGAGTCCTACGCCGGCGAGCAGCTTCGGCGGACGTTGGGTGTCGGCCGGCGGCGGTTGATCGACAACGCTGCGGCCGTTGTTCGCGTCGGCGATCTGACGGGCGCGCAGCGTTCCGCCGGGCTGCGCGAAGCCGTTCACGTTGACCGTCGCGCCCGGCGCGAAGGCGGCGGCCACTTGAGTGCCGATATGCGGAGGGAAGCGGACAAGCGTGTTGTCGGCGAGCAGCATGCCGTCGACGTCGCCTTCCGGGTTGATCACAAAACGCTGAAGCACGCCGCTCACGGTCGCGGGAGCGCCGTCGCGCGGAGCTTCAGCGAAGGGTGGCGGCAGCGGAGCGTTGGCGCTCGGCGCCGGCGGTGGCAGCGGCGCGCCTGGCTGCGGCGGCGGCACGGGTTGTGCCGCGCAAGCCGCTGTCGCGGCGATCACGCCGAGCACGGACGCCGCGCGGGCGATCGGGTTGAAACGGTTCATGGTCAGACTCCTTCGACAGCAATGTCGTGCAGGAGTCTTTGCAACCACCATGCCATGCCGCTATGCGTTGTGGCGTAAGGCTTTGCGCCACGGCGTCCGATTCAGGCTGTCGGCTGGCTGGACGCGGGGTGTCAGCCGGATGGACACCGGCAGGCGCATCACCCGAGCTTGTACGCGGCGATCTTCGTATAGAGCGACTGACGACTGATGCCGAGGCGGCGTGCGGCTTCCGCGCGATTGCCGCCGGTCTGCTGAAGCGCGCGTTCAATCGCGGCGCGCTCCAGCCATTCGATCGACTGCTGTAGCGGCAGATCGAGCAGCGCGGCCGGAATCCCGTTCGCGGCGGCACGCGGCGCGGTGAGAAAAGCCAGATCGTCGGCGGTCACGAGCGGGCCGCGGGCGAGTGCCGCGACACGCTCCATCGCGTTCTTCAACTCGCGTACGTTGCCCGGCCATGCGTGCGCGAGCAGGCGTCGTTCGGCATCGGCGCTCAGGGTCCGCACGGGACCGGCCAGGTTGGCGGCGGCGGTGAGAAAGTGCGCGGCCAGCGGGAGAATGTCATCGGGACGATCGCGCAACGGCGGCAGATGAATCGGAATCACGTTGAGCCGGTAGAACAGATCCTCGCGGAACGTCCGCGCTACCACTTCCTCCGCGAGGTCGCGGTGCGTTGCAGCCACGATCCTCCCGTCGATTGGCACACTCGTGTTGCTGCCGACTGGGGTCAGCGTCCGTTCCTGAATCACGCGTAGCAGCTTGGCTTGCATGGGCAACGGCAGGTCGCCGATCTCGTCGAGAAACAGCGTGCCGCCGTTCGCCTCGGCGATGCGCCCGGCGCGTTGCGTCACCGCGCCGGTGAAGGCGCCGCGCGCGTGGCCGAATAGTTCGCTCTCCAGAAGTTCAGCGGGAATCGCCGCGCAATTGATCGCGACGAACGGCGCATGGCGGCGCCGTGACGCGTCGTGCAGGACGCGCGCCGCGACCTCCTTGCCAGTGCCGGTTTCGCCCGTGATCAGAACAGTCGAATCCGTGGCGGCGGCGCGGCCGATCTGCTTTTGCGCGTCGCGCAGCGCCTCGCTGTTGCCGAGCAGGCGCGGCGTGCCGTCGCCGACGTCTTCGTTCGACGCCGGCCGCGCCGGATTCGCCGTGCCGCGATTGGACGCTTCGATCTTGCGCAGCAGGGACGCAATCGCATCGCGCCCGACCGGCTTGGTCAGGTGCTCGAAAGCGCCGAGCCGCATGGCGTGAATGGTGTTGTCGCTGGTGGCGAAGGCGGTCAGCACGACCACGGGCAGCGCCGCGCGCGCCGGCATCGCGCGCAGACGCTCAAGCACATCGATGCCGCTCAGGTCCGGCATCCTGATGTCGAGAAACATGCAATCGATGCGGGCGTCGCCGGCGAGCTGTGCAAGCGCTTGCTCGCCTGTGCCGGCCTGTTCGATCACATGGCCAAGGTCGCCGAGCGTTTCGGCGAGGCTTTCGCGAAAGGCGTCGTCGTCGTCGACGATCAGGATGTGCACCATGGGATCTCGATCACAAAACAGGCACCGCGCTCGCGCGCTTCATAAAAGGCTCGCCCGCCATGCGCGGCGGCGATTTCCCGTACTACGGCGAGGCCAAGCCCCGAACCGGCAGCGTGGCCGGTCACGAACGGTTCGAAAATGCGCTCGCGCTCGGCGTGCGGCACGCCGGGTCCGTCGTCGGTCACTTCGATTCGCAGCGTTTCGGCGTGCCGCGCCGCGTGCAACGTGACGTTGCCGCCGGATGGCGTATGACGTAAAGCGTTGAGGAGCAGATTATCGATGGCGCGCGCCAGTTGCTCCGCGTCGAAACATGCCTGGGCGGGAAGCGCTTCGGCGCACTCCAACGCGAGCGCGACACCGGCCCGTGCGGCTGCGTCGTGGTGCCATTCCACGCGCTCGGCCAGCCAACCGCGCAAGTCGACGGCGTGGGCGTCGACGCGCACAGGTTGTGTCAGCGCCAGCAGACCCGAAAGCTGCCGCTCCACCCGCTGAATCTGCTCGAGGATCGCGCCGAGCGCGCGCTGCTTGCGCTCGGCGTCGCCGTTCAGGGCATTTTCCGCCTTGAGCCGCATCGCGCCGATGGGGTTGCGGATTTCGTGCGCCATTTGCGCGGAGAACCGGCCGATCGCCGCGAACCGTTCCGCGGCCGCGAGTTGCGCATGCAGTTCGCCGGCCTGCTGCTGCAAGGAGGTGGCGCGCGCGCCGTAGGCGTTGAACGCGTGGACGATCTTGTCGAGGTCGGGCTCGCCGGTTGGTGCGATCGGTGTGAACAGGTCGGCGGGCCGGCTCAGGCCGGCCTCGATACGCGCCAGATTGGCGCGCCAGCGTCGCAGCAGAACGCCGAGCGCGATCGCGATACCCACGATCACCGCGAGCAGCACCGCGAGCGTGGTCACGAGTGCTTTGCCCGACGGCCCGAGCGGTGGATGCACGCGCGAAAGGGTCCATGCGAACAAACCATCCCGATGCGGCACCGGACAGGCGGTGACGATCACGGCGTCCTGCTGACCTTCGACGAATTCGGATGCCGCCGTATGCGTGGTGGATGCCGCGCGCAAGGTGCGCAGGATCAAGGGCGTCTCGGCATCGGGGATGTCGCGTTTGATGCCGCTGCCTTGATAGGTCGGAAACGCGTACGCGTCGAAGCTGCCGCGCGGCGCGCCTTGCGGGCGCCAGAAGCCGCCTTCCACGCCGTCCATCTGCGCGAGCACGATGTCGAGGATCGCGTGCATCAGGTCGGTGTTCGGCACGTTGGGCGGCGCCGGCTGCGTGGCGGCAGACTCCGCTGCCCGGTCGACGGACAGGTCGTAGCGCGATCCGATCGTCTCGCAGCCGGCCAGCCCCTGTTGACGGGCGACGCCGATCTGCCGTCCGAGATTCGCTTGCGCCATGAACCACACGATCCCGATCAGGGCGGCACACATCACTGCAACCAGCAGCCAGAAAACGATCAACTGACTGGCGAACGATAAACGTCGGGGAGCAGCGGCCATGAAGTGCGCGGAGAAGGACAGGAGCTAGACAGTAGCAAAATTCCGGCCCGTGGTGCTCGCGCCGACGGCGGGCGTCCGGCCGGATTGCAGGCCGGCCGGACGCGCGCTCGCGGTTGCGCCGTTGGACAGTCGCTGTCCATGAACCGGACAGCGCTGTGCGGCGTCGTGGAGCGCCGGCACGCACGCGCGGCGTTTGCGCGCCGATGGCATACGAGTTGCATCGGGCTGGCCGCCATCCCGGCACGCCTTGCCAGTGAGGTCGCCCGCATGTTGAAGCCGATACGCCCGAACCATTCGCCGCGCGACGCGCGCCGGCGGTCAACCGCGCAGAGTGCATCGTGAGCCCCCGGCGCGCGCTCGAGGCGCTGAACTTCTTCGTGGCCGATGTGCAAGCGGGCATCGGACCGTTTCTCGGCGTGTTCCTGCAGGCGCGCGGCTGGGGCGCCGATCAGATCGGCACGGTCATGACGATCGGCGGCATCGCGGGCATGCTGACGACGTCGCCGGCCGGGGCGCTGGTCGACGCGACGCGGCATAAACGCACTCTGGTCGTGATCGCCGGCCTGATGACGATGCTGGCGTCCGGCCTGCTGTGGATCTCGCACGGTTACTGGATGGTGGCGGCGTCGCAGGTGGCGACCGCGATCACCGGCGCGGCGATCGGCCCCGCCTTGGCGGGCATGACGCTCGGCATGGTCAGGCAGCAAGGTTTCGACCGGCAGTTCGGCCGCAATCAGGTCGCCAATCATGGCGGCAATGTCGTGGCGGCGGCGCTGTCCGGCTGGCTGGGCTGGCGCTACGGATTCGGCGCGGTGTTCGTCCTGAGCGCGTTGTTCGGCTTGCTGTCGATCGTCGCCGTTGCGTCGATTCCGGGCGACGCGATCGATCACGAGGCCGCGCGGGGCGCCGGTGCCGACGCTGACGCCGGCGCTGACGCTGACGCCGGCGCATCGGCCGCCGCTGGCGCGCGGCCGGCGAGCGGCTTGCGAGTGTTGTTGCAATCCCGCCCGTTGCTCCTGCTCGCCGCCGCGCTGGGCTTGTTCCACCTCGGCAACGCGGCGATGCTGCCGCTCTACGGGCTCGCGATCGTCGCCGCGCATCAAGGCGAGCCGAGCGCGTTCACCGCGCAGACCATCGTCATCGCGCAACTCGTGATGGTCGCGGCCGCCATGCTGGCGAACCGGCTGATTCGCTGGCGCGGCTACTGGTGGGTGATCCTGCTGACTTTCCTCGCGCTGCCGCTGCGCGGGCTGATCGCCGCGTCGGTGATTCACGCGTGGGGCGTGTGGCCGGTGCAAGCGCTGGACGGCATCGGCGCGGGTCTGCAGAGCGTCGCGGTGCCGGCGCTAGTGGTGCGTCTGCTGGAAGGCAGCGGGCGCGTGAACGTCGGCCAGGGCGTCGTGATGACGGTGCAGGGCGCCGGCGCGGCCTTGAGCCCGGCGTTGGGCGGAATTCTCGCGCACCGTTTCGGCTATCCCGCCGCGTTCATCGCGCTTGGCGCGGTGTCGACCGGTTCGTTGGCGTTGTGGCTGGGCTTCGGGGCGTCGCTCAGGCATGCGTGCGCGGCGCGTGAGGAAGCGGCGCGGGAGACGGCCGAGGCAACGTCCCCGATTTCGTGACGCCGATTCCCGGGCCGTTGGTATGCCGTTTGCTGTCAGCCGATGTTTCTATAGCAAGCGGTCACGCCTATGTCCCGAACCCCCGCTACTTGCCAGAGGTGGAGCGCCCGTGAGATCCGGGTATTGCACGAATTGCCGCGCGTACTGGTCGTCGACGACAACGTCGGCGCCGCCGAAGCGCTCGCCACCTATCTCTCCTATGAAGGCGTCGAAGCTCGCGCCGCCGACGGCTGCGAGCAGGCGCTGCGCTGCGTGCGGGACTGGGTGCCCGACGTGGTGGTGCTCGACATCATGATGCCGGAGCGCGACGGCTACGAAACCGCGAGCGCGCTACGCACCTATCTGCCGACGCAGAGTCTGGGCATTGTCGCGTTCACGTCGCTCGATGAGGATCACGTGAAGGAAACCGGCAAGGCACGTCACAATTTCGACGGCTATTGTCAAAAAGGCACGGCCCCGACGGCGTTGCTCGCGCTGATGCGCAAGCTTTGGCGGGAGTAGAAGCGGCGGATCGTCGCGCGCGCGACGCCGCGCCGTGACGTCAAGCCGGTTCGCTCTCCACCGGTTCCGCGACGATCTGCTTGAGAATCGCCTCCATCAAGCTGGGAAATCGGCTGTCCAGTTCCGCGCGCCGCAGCGAATTCTGATGCACGGTGCCGGCCACGCGCGTGCGCACGAGACCCGCTTCACGCAGGATCCGGAAGTGATGGGACACGCTCGACTTCGGGCGGCCGCCGTCGAGTTCGCCGCAGGTGGCCTCGTCGACCGACGCGAGGCGCCGCACGATCTCGAGGCGGACCGGGTCGCTGAGTGCATGAAAGAGCCGCCCGAGCGCGAAATCCTCGGCGGCGGGGTGGTTATAAGTGCGCATGCTGCAAATGATAAAGGTTTCTGCGATACTTCGTTATTCGATGTTTATCGAACTACCGTACAAGCAAGTCCAGAGGAGTTTAGCCTGATGTCCGCATTGTTCCAGCCCTACAAGCTCAAAGACGTTTCCCTGCGCAACCGGATCGCCATTCCGCCGATGTGCCAGTACACCGCCGAAGACGGCCTGATCAACGACTGGCACCGCATCCACCTGGCCGGTCTGGCGCGCGGCGGCGCGGGTCTGGTGATCGTCGAGGCGACGGCCGTGTCGCCGGAAGGCCGTATCACGCCGGGCTGCGCCGGTATCTGGACGGACGAGCAGGCACAGGCTTTCGCGCCGGTGGTGGCCTCGATCAAGGCTGCGGGCTCGGTGCCCGGCATCCAGATCGGCCACGCGGGCCGCAAGGCGAGCGCCAACCGTCCGTGGGAAGGCGACGATCACATCGCCGCCGACGACAGCCGCGGCTGGCCGACCATCGCGCCGTCGGCAATCGCATTCGGCGGCGGTCTGCCGAAGGTGCCGAAAGCCATGACGCTCGACGACATCGCGCGCGTTCGCGAGGATTTCGTTGCGGCCGCGAAGCGTGCGCGTGACGCAGGCTTCGAATGGCTCGAACTGCATTTTGCGCACGGCTATCTCGGCCAGAGCTTCTTCTCGACGCATTCCAACCAGCGCGACGACGCCTACGGCGGCAGCCTGGAGAACCGCAGCCGCTTCCTGCTCGAAACGCTGGCGGCGGTGCGCAAGGTGTGGCCGGAGCATCTGCCGTTGACGGCGCGTTTCGGCGTGATCGAGTACGACGGCCGCGACGAGGAAACGCTCGTCGAATCGATCGAACTGGCGAGGAATTTCAAGCGTGAGGGACTGGATATGCTGAGCGTCAGCGTCGGCTTCTCCACGCCGACGGCGGCGATTCCGTGGGCGCCGGCGTTTCTCGCGCCGATCGCCGAGCGCGTGCGCCGCGAGGCCGGGATTCCGGTTTCGTCGGCGTGGGGTATCGATACGCCCGAGCTGGCGGACCGTTCGGTGAAAGACGGGCAACTGGATCTGGTGATGGTCGGCCGCGCGCATCTGGCCGATCCGCACTGGCCGTATCATGCGGCGAAAAAGCTCGGCATCGAGCGTCCGTCGTGGACGTTGCCGGCGCCTTATGCGCATTGGCTGGAGCGCTATAAGGTCGCTTAAGCGACCGAGTTGGCGCATCGTGTCTGTTGCGCAAATTGTGCCGCCTGCGCCGCCGCTTTATGCGGCGGGTCAGGCGGCACATTTCATTCCGCCTGCAGGTTAGCGCGTGGTGTAGCCGTTAAAAATCATGGTGCATCAAAAATATCGTTTCAGCGTTGGAAAATGAGTCGCTAAATCGTTTCATGTCGCGTGAAATGAACTATGCTTGAAACGAACATCGGCTCATTTAGGGTTTCATGATGACTTCATCTGACGAGCAGCAACCGGCTCAGCAGGGCTACAGAAGCGGCGAAGCAGCGCGTCTGGCCAAGATGCCGGTTACGACCTTGCGGATATGGGAGCGCCGTTACGGCGTGGTCGGGCCCGCCAAAACCGCGTCAGGCCAGCGTCTGTACACGGAAGACGACGTCCGGCGACTCAGTCTGATCAAACTGCTCGTGAGCCGCGGCCACGCGATCGGCGCGATCGCGCGGCTCGATCGCGAGCAATTGCAGTTTCTGGCGGCGCGCGGCGGACGCGAGAGCGGCGGCGCAACCGACCTGCCGCTGGTCGAGTCCGTCGATCTCAGGCTCGCCCTCGTGGGCGGCAGCCTTGCGCAGCGTTTTCGGGCGTCGGGCGTCGATTTGCGGCCCTATGGCGTGAACGAACTCCTCACGTTTGCCGATCTCTCCATCGCCGTGGCCAGTGGCGGCACGAGCGCCGAGCGCGGCGCGCCGATCGACGCCTTGCTGGTCAGCGTCGACTCCCTGCAAGAGGACGTCGCGTCGCAGGTCGTCGCGCTCGGCGACGCGGTTCGCGCAAAAGCGATCGCGGTCGTCTACAGCTTCGGCACGGACCCGGCGGCGGAGATTCTGCGCGTGGCGGGCGTGCGTCTTTATCGCGAGCCCGACAGCCGCACCGAATTCCGTCAGATGCTCGGCGACCTGTGCGAACGCGTCCGCATTCAGGAACGCATCGGCGACGACGCCGTGTGGTCGCGCGTGCGCCGTCGCTACGACGACCGCGAGCTGGAAGTGATTGCGAGCCGTTCTTCGACGATCGCGTGCGAATGTCCGCGTCACCTCGCGGAACTGGTCATGAAGCTGTCGGCGTTCGAGCGCTACAGCGACGCGTGCACGTCGCGCTCTGCGCAGGACGCCGCGCTGCACCGCTATCTGGGCGACGTCAGCAATCGGGCTTGCGCGATGGTCGAGGCGGCGCTTGAGCGTGTCGCGCGGGAAGAAGGCTGGTTTGCCGGATCGCAGTCGCCGCAGGCCGGTCAGGAATAACGCGCGCGCACCGTCCCGGAGGATGTGCAATGTCACATGATGCTTCGACCGACGCGACCATCAGCGCGTCCGCACTGGATCAGAAGAGCGCGTATCTCGCGGCGCTCCTCGAACGTGTTTCGAGGCACGAGGCCGGCGCGTTCGAGGCGCTGTACCGGGCGTCGGCGCCGTCGCTGTTCGGCCTTGCGGTGCGTGTCACCCGCACCAGCGAATCGGCCGAAGAAGTCGTGCAGGAAGGCTTCGTCAAGATCTGGCGCTTCGCCGGATCGTACGACCCGGGCAAGGCTTCGCCGTCCACGTGGATGTCGACCATCGTGAAGAATCAGGCGCTCGATTATTTGCGGCGCAATCCGTACTCCGGCGTATATGTTGACGAGCTGGACGAACGCATTGCCGCAAGCGACGCCGACGTGAACGTCTGGCAGGAGTTCGCGCTGGATGCCGAGCGTCTGTCCTCCTATCTAGGCCAGTTGGCGCCGGTTCAGCGCCAGGCGATCGCGCTTGCCTATTTCCGGGGTCAGTCGCAATCGGAGATCGCGCATACGCTCGATGCCCCGGTCGGCACGGTGAAAAGCTGGATCAAACGCGGACTGGAGTCGCTGCGTGCCATGGCCGATGCAAGACCGGCGCCGCATCACGGCGGCCTATATTGAGCCGCTTGCCGCTTGCCGCTTGCCGCTTGCCGCTTGCCGCTTGCCGCTTGCCGTTAGCCACACGGCGTCCCATCGCGTTGCGCATTGGCTGCGGCTTGCCTTGCAGGGTCACCGATGGATCGCCCGCTTGCCGCGCGACCGAGGTCACGCACCCTGCCCAAACGGAATCAACGCGGTTGCGGAACAGCCCTTGCTGCAAGGTTTCTTCATTGACCTGACACGGAGGCTTGACGCATGAACCCTTATATCGTCGCTCACATGATGTCCTCGCTCGACGGCCGCAGCCTGACGGACGGCTGGCATCTCGACTACGCCTCGGACCTGTACGAAAGCACCGCAGCCAATTTCGAAGCCGACGGCTGGATCTGCGGACGCGTCACCATGCAAGAAATTGCGCATGGCACGGATTATCCGAAAGGGCTCGCCAAGGGCGCCGTGCCGCGCACCGATCACTTCGTCGAACGCAAAGCGGATCAGTACGCGATCTCAATCGATCCGCAGGGCCGCGTGGCGTGGAAGAGCAACACCGCGCTCAAGTCGCACGTGGTCGAAGTGCTGACCGAACAGGCTGCCGACGACTACCTCGCTCACCTGCAATCGATCGGCGTGTCGTACATATTCGGCGGCAAGACCGAACTCGATCTCGGCAAGGTCGTGCAAACGCTGGCGCGTGAACTCGGTGTAAAAAAGCTGATCGTGGAGGGCGGTTCGCACGTGAGCGGCGCGTTCGTGAACGCGGGCCTCGTCGACGAAGTGAGCGTGCTGATTTTGCCGCTGGTGGATGGCCGCAGCGAACATCCTTCCTCGTTCGAAGTGGCAATGGAGAAGTGGCAAGCGCCCGCGTATCTGAAGCTCACGTCCGTTGAGCAGAAGGACCACGGTGCGGTGTGGCTGCGTTATACGAAGACCTGAAAGCAAACGGCAGAGTCGGATCGAATTCCGACTCTGCCGCGCGCTGTTCACGCTGTTCACGACCGCTGCGATTCAACCAACTGGCGACGGGTTATCAGCCTTTGACGTGCTCCGTCGAGAGCCAGCCGCCGCTTACGCCGATCTCGCCAATCTGCTTGGCCACCGCATCGGCGAGGTGCTTCGCGTCGGCTGACACGCCGGCGCGTTTCTTTTCAGATACGGCATGTAGACCGCCACCGACTGCCGCCGAGGTCGCGATACTGCCGGCCGCCGCGCCCACGCCCGCAGTCTCGACCATGCCCGGCGCCTTGCCGCTGTCGGCGTTGGCGGTGAAGGTCTGCACCAGACGCGGCGCGCCGCCGGCGGGCTTATACAGAATCTGCACGGAACTGCTCACCTGGCTCTTGCCCGCACCGAGGCCGATCAACAGGCGGCGCCGGCGGTTGCCCGAGTCGATCGTATCGAAGCTGCCTTGCACGAGCAGCACATTCTGGTCGGCGGGCGCGGGGACGTCCGAGCGGATCGCGCGCAGACCCATCGACTGCAATTGATGCACGATTTCGTCGGCAACCTGCTCGCGGACTTCGGCGGCATCAGTGGCCTGCTTTTGCGCGGCGGACGAACCTTCGAGCTGCGTCTTCAGTTTCTGCATCATGCCGCCGTCCAGTTTGACCTGGTCCGGATTGGCGTCGAAGGTGTACACATAGATGTTGTCCGGGCGCACCTGGACCGGCGCGCTCGCCGCGCTTGCATCCTTGATGCTGCCGCCGGCGCAACCGGTCAGCAGTACGCTGCAGCAGACCATCGCCACGCAGGCCAGACGGGCGGCATTTTTTCTGAGGAATTTCATTGAAGTAGGCAACATTGTTGATCCTGTCGTCGGCACGCGGTGCCGGAATGTTCGAACGTTCTCTCGATGATCGGGCAACCGTAGGATCGTTGATCATCGGCGAACGTCTCGCACGTGAAGCACCCTTGATCTCATGCGTTTTGTTTCTTACGCACCGGCAGCGAAACGAAGTATGGGCGCGTGACTTCCCGAACTCCATTCAACAATTATTTCGTCCTATGTCATGGCGCGGAGCGGTGTCGCGTGAGGCTTTCGCGTGTCGTGAAAGTCAGCGAAGTCAGCGGACGTGACGGGAAAAGGGAGGATGTGCGGATGAGGATCGGCCGCGCCAGCAAGTGGCGTGGGGTCGCCCAACGGCGAGTGCTACGCCGTGCTTATTCGGCCATCAACTCAAGGCAAGCTTGATGATGCAGCCAAGGACAAAAACCAGTAGAACGGCGGCAACGGCCATGTTCAGCGGGTAGCGCATTCTTCACCAGAGCACGAGTGTTGCGGTGCTCATATCCTAATCACCTGACGGACGATGAGAAGTGGTCAGTGAAGCGGCAATGTGGGAAAGCTAACGCAGGATGCTGAATGGTTAGACCGGGTCCAGGCGGGAGCGCTTCCAATCGTCAGGCGAAAAAACGGCCGCGCCTGACACGCACTGGCTTGCCTGTCGAGCGATCACTCAGCTAGAGAGAGACGCAGCGGCGAAGCGCGCCTTAAACCGATCACATCGTTCATGCGCGGCGTCACAGCGAGACTTGCACCACGACGCCGTCGCGCGCATTACTGCGCCTGAGCCGGCGGCGGCATCCCGCCTGGCGCGCCGTGCGGCGCCTTGTTCGCAGCGGCGAGGTCCTCCGACAGACTGGTGCGCAGCGTCGCGATCGCCTGGTCGGGATTAGCGGGCTTCAACTGCTCGCGAGCCAGCGAGTCGTACACGTAATGACGCAGCATCGGATCTTGCGTTTTGTTCAACACGTCGTGATACACGGCGATGATTTCACCTTCATGTCCGCTCATGGCGTAAAGGCGGCGCAACTGCTCCAGATCGTTGATCACGGCGAAGCCGGGGCCCATCGGACCCATCCGGCCAAGCGGCGGCGGCCCGTCGCCGTGCTGCGGCTCGCCGTGCGACCGAGCGGCCGCGGGCGGTGGCGCTTCCTGGGCAAACGCGGCCGTCGCGGCCAGAGTCAGAACGGCGCTCAGCGCCGCGCTCAAGATTGATTTTTTCATGAACTCGCTCCCATCGAGACAAGGCCGGCGCTACGGTGCGCCGGCACATGAGCAACGATAAGCGACATGCCAATTCGTAGGGTTACTGAAGCCGCCGCGTAACTTACCGCGCCTTCCATGTTGCGCGGCCGGTGGCCGGCTAGGTCCGTCGACGGCGCCGCGTGAGCCAGGGTGTGCCCGCTGGCGCATTGTTTCCGGATGGCGCATGATTGAACGATGTGCCGTCCGACCCCAGAACCCGCCCGTTCCCACGGACGCACGGCACACGCCACGCCGCCAGTGCATGCGTCACGCAGACATAACGCGGCGATGCACCGCCGGCGAGTATTCAACCGTTAAGGAGGATTTCGCATGGACCGACCTGACGCCGCCAATCCGTTTGGCGATTTCACCAAAATGCTGGAGCAGTTCAAGCTCCCCGGCTTTGACGTACCCGCCATCATGGAAGCGCGACGCAAGGACGTGGAAGCACTGGTTCAGGCGAATCAGACTGCTTTCCAGGGGATGCAGTCGCTTGCGCAGAAACAGGCCGACATGTTGCGCTCGACCTTGGGCGAATTGCAGTCGCTGACGGGGCAGTTGTCAGCCGGCGGCGCCGCGCCTTCGGGCAAAGCTGCGGAGTTGATCCAGCAAAGTCTGCACAAGTCGCTTGCCGATATGCAGCAACTGGCGCAAGCCGCGTATCAGACGCAAGCCGAGTCGTATGCGGTGATCGCAAAACGCGTAGAAGAAAACGTGCAGGAGCTTAAATCGCTTTTGCAGCAGCAGAAAAAGTAACGAACGCTGATGCGTTGAACGCTGACGCGTCACGTTCGAATCACCGATGCCGCAGATGACCTTCGAGTTATCCGCGGCATTTTTTTGTTCTGGAAGTCACGGCCAAAGCATCGATTATCTGGTCATACAAAAAACCTTTTAAGGCCTTGTATTGTCGGACAAAAAGCCGCATTTTCTTCGATCTTTTCAGCGTCCTCTTACATTCATCGCGCAACGCTGCGCGCATCAATTTTTTTCTGCTTCGACCTTCGGCCGCACGTTTCATTGTTCGCTTTAAACGAGCCGCGACGCAGAAATGCGCGCTGAAGCGCCGCCCCTTCGTGATCTGGTCCTGAAATATCAAACCGGCCCAAACGGCGCCGCGCGGAGCAAAGCTTTAAATCTCTGCGCAAACGATTGGCGCGCGTCGCTGCCACGCCTAAAGTTTCGCGCCGCTACTCCGTAGACGCATTCACGCAGCCCAACCAGTGTGAATGCAGCATGGCACCACCGGCGAAGCGTGCGCCCCTAGTTTCGCGTTCATGATCGGCTCGATGCCAGGTCACGAGCGTTTCACCTCGAAGGAACTCACTTGAAACCGATGCTCTATTCCCGCATTGTTCGCGCAATGCTCGGGGCAGGCTGGGTGCTGTCGTTTGGCGCGCATGCGACGCTGGGCCAGAACGTCAGCACCGTCGACGGCGATCAATCCCGCTTGCGCGCGGTGGCGCACACAGCCACTACGCAAAGCGCGTACTCGGTACACCTGATGACGCTGCCGTCCGGCACGCTGGTGCGCGAGTACGTCGCGCGCAACGGCGTCGTGTTCGGCGTCGCGTGGGAAGGGCCGACGCTGCCGGATCTGAAATCCATGCTCGGGACTTTCTTCGACGCGTACGTCGTCGCCGCCACGACGCGCAAGGGTACGCCGCTCGCGGTTTCCAACAGCGACCTGGTCGTGTACTCCGGTGGGCATCTGCGCGCGTTCTCCGGCCATGCATACCTGCCGCAAGCGGTGCCGGCGGGCGTCGATGTCGGCGTCATTCAATAACGGAGCGGACCATGCGCCTTACGTCTTCGTTCAAAACTTTGCTGTGCGCGGCATTGCTCGCGTTGCTCGTCAGTGCCTGCGGCGGCGGGGGCGGTGGCTCCAGCGGTTCAGGCAGCGCGGCCGGCACTAACGGTTCGACCAGCACCTCGTCCGGTCCGTCAGTGGCCAACACCTCGCCGCTGTCGCAAACGCTGGCTGCAAACGCAGTGCGCGTGACGGTCGATTCCGGCGTGAGCGATGTGCCGAACATGCCGTTCGTGAGCCTCACCATCTGCGCGCCGGGCACGACGCAATGTCAAACCATCGATCACGTGCTGGTCGATACCGGGTCGTGGGGCGTGCGCCTGTTCGCGTCCCAGTTGCCTGCTTCGATGAGGCTGCCGCAACAGCAAGACGCGTCGGGTCATCTGGTCGCCGAATGTATGCAGTTTTTCGACGGCTACACGTGGGGCCCGGTCAAACTCGCCGACTTGCAGATGGCCGGCGAAAAAGCCGCGTCGCTGCCGATCCAGGTGATCGACGCGAACTACGCAACGCTGCCCGCCGATTGCGCGAACTTCGGCGCGCCGCGCAACACGCCGGCCGCGTTGCAGGCCAACGGCATTCTCGGCATTGGCGTGTTCAAGCACGATTGCGGCGCGAACTGCGTCCAGCAGGCGCTGGCCGGCACGTACTACGGCTGCAACGGCGCGACATGCACGTCGATTCCGCTCGCCGAAGCGTTGCAAGTGGCCAATCCGGTTCCGTACTTCGCCACCGACAACAACGGTTCGCTGCTGAGCCTGCCGGCGGTATCGGGCGGCGCGCAGTCGGTCAGCGGGCAACTGATATTCGGTATCGGCACGCAGACCAACAATACGCTGGGCGGCGCGCAGGTAATCGGCGTGAGTCCGTCGAATGGTACCTTCACGACCGTGCAGAACGGCATCACGTATTCGCGCAGTATTCTGGACAGTGGCTCGACCGGCCTGTTCTTTCAGACCAGCGCATTGCCGGTCTGCGCGAGCCCGAACAATTCGTACTACTGCCCGGTATCGACCGAGCAATTGAGCGCGATGATCCAGGGCGTGAACGGCACCACGAGCGCGGTGAATTTCAGCGTCGGCAATGCCACCACGATCGCCCAGACGTATAGCGGCGATTCGGCGCTGCCGCTTCTGGCGGGACCGGCGTTCGTCACGTCTTCGATCTTCGACTGGGGCTTGCCGTTCTTTTACGGCCGCAATGTGTACGCCGCCATCGAGCAGCAGCCGACTCCCGGCGGCATGGGCCCTTACGTCGCGTATTGAGCAAGGCGACAGCCGACGGATGTGAAAACGGGCCGCGACGGAGATCTTCCGTCGCGGCCCGTGCGTTTGACGCCGTCGAATGACTTACCGTTTGCCGAGACCGTTCAGCAACTTCAACACGCCCTCACCGAACGCCTCGGGGCGTCCCTCGAAGATCCGCTCCACCGCTTTTCCGTCGATCAGGCGTTTGCGCAGCGCTTCGCGCTCGTCGTGCTGTTCGGCGAGCCGGGCGGCGGCGCGCACGTATTCGTCGGTCGAGTGAGTCGTGAGCCACGACGGCAGACCAGCGCGCTCGAAGAGGCCGCTGTCGATATGCTCGAACACTTCGCGCCCGCACAGGTTGACGCCGGGCAGGCCCATCGTGAAGGAATCGACAATGCCGTTGGTATTGCCGAACGGGAACGGGCTCACGAACATGTCCATCGTGTTGAGGATCTTCAGATATTCGGGATAACTGAGCGAGCCGTAGACATCCACGCTCGATTCCGGCAGCGTCGCGTAGATCGATTTTCTGACGTACGCGAGATCGATGCTTTCGCTCCAGCATGTCATGAAATGGAATTTGACCGGCACGCGTGCGGTGTGAACGATCGCCTTGCATGTTTCGAGAAAGTGCGGATTGATTTTCATCGCGCTGGCCGTCACGCCGATGTTGACCACTTCGCCGCGCTCCGGCACGGACGGCACGACGTTGGTGAGCAGTTTCGACGGCACGTACGGTTGGCCATCTTTCGGCAAACGCAGCATTTTTTCGCTGAAGCAGGCCGGATCGCCGACGAAATCGTCCTCGACGCTCACGTAGTCCATATGCGCCGCGTGCATCGTCGCGGGATGGCCGAGTCCCGCGATCTGCAGCGGCGCGACGCGCAGGTTCGACAGAAAGATCGTGTGCGAGAACATGCCGACGCTCGGCATATAGAGCACGTCCGGCTTCTCGCGCGTGGCGAATTCCTGGATTTGACGGATGCAGTCGCCGATATATTCCGGATGCTCGAATTCGACGAAGCGGTCGAAAATCGCGCGCCCCGCTTCGTCCACGTGCTGCGCCTCGCCGAACGCGACGACTTCGAAATGCTGGCGCGCGGCGAGCAGGGTGCGCGAATGGGTTCGATAGATCGAGTGACCGCCCGAGAACCATTCGAGCACGACGAGCATGACCGGCTTGCGTCCTTTGAGTCTGGTGCGGGAGACGCTGGCCTCGTGGCCGAGCAGGCCGAGCGTGTCCAGCTTCTTGCGCACCAGCCTGTTGATGCTGCGCTTGATCTCATGCCGGTCAGGCGAGGTCGAATAACTGCAGTGCATGTAGGCGCCGCAGACGGCGCCCGTCGGCAAGTCGTCGAGGTCTTCGATCGTGTCGAGCGCGCCGGGCAACCATTCGAGCAGACGTTCGCGCTTTTCGTGCGCGGCGGGGGAGATGTGCACCGCCCCGGCGACCATCGAAACGCCAAGGCTCGTCGCGAGCACGGGGTCGCGCTGGTGGAGGTCGGCAAAATCGATATCGTATTGCGAGCCCGAGGTATAGAGCACGAGTTGCTTGCGGGTTAATGTGGCGCGCGCTTCATCGTCGTTCTGGACGGTTTCGAGGAGCTTGCGCACGATGTGATCCGTCGATCCATACGATGACACGGCGAAGATCATGTTGATCCACGGCCGGCCCCAGAACATGACGTTTATCTTCTCCGCCTCGAGCGGATACTCGGGGGCGGAAAACAGCGTTGTGAAACCGTCGGCGATGCGCTGCAAGGTATCCAGCGATTTTTCGTCATCAGGTGAGTTTGGCGTGGTGCGGGCGAAGGGTTCGGCGCCGAGTCTGCCGCGCTTGCCGGACAGCGTCTTGAGTAGCGTGCAGAACTCCTCGTGCGCGGCGTCGTAGTCACGGGACTGGATCTGGGATTCGAAACGTTCGAGGGAAAATTCGGTGCTCATGGCTTGGGTCGATGGTGAACGGCTTGCGGCGTTCCGCATGCGCGTTATGTTCAATGACAGGGAGGCGGGCGGCAGGGCGTTTGCAACCGAAGGCGGGTTGCGACGCGTGATTCGAAGCACGGCGCGCCGACTGAGGCGATCTGCGTTTACTGCGTCTGTCGCCAACTGAACCTGATTGTCAAAGAATTCGACCGGGCTGCATGTAGGAAGAGTCTTATTTTGAGAGAGGGTTTTTGAGGGGGATCGTGCGATGACCGGTACTTGCCGGCGCTGAATGTGTCAGGGATGCGGCTTTTAGAGCCGATCCCCAATCAGAGCGGTTTGCTTCCGAAATACGGGTTACCGTCGTCTCGTAGCCCGTTTGACCGGGGCTGTCCGAGCGGCGACAGGCGCGGGCTGCGACGGCGGCTCTGCCTGCGCGGCCGGCGCGTCAATCGCGTCGCCCGGCGCCGCGCCCGCCGCCGTCTTCAGTGCACGCGCCACCCCAGCCTGCGCCTCCGGCTCCTGCACTGCCACCACCGCCGCCTGACCCGGCGGCGTCGCCGCTTCCCGCGGCTGCGATTTATCGCCGGCCGCTTCAATCACCCGATGCACGAAGCGCAGCTTCTCCACCACCGGCGCGGCCAGCGTGAACGGATACCCGTCCGGCATGCCGAGGCTGCGATTCAGGCTGTTCAGCGCATAAGTGAGCGGAAACCAGCGCTTCATCAGATTCTCGAAGCTCGCGTCTTCAACGGGCGTGCGATCGGTCAGAGTCGGCTCGCTCGGGTCGTCGGGCAAGAGCGCCACGCCATATGACGTCGACGTATCCAGCACGTCGACGATCAGCATGTAATGCGCCCATGTCTCGGCCCAATCTTCCCAGGGATGCATCGTGGCATACGCGCTGATAAACGACGCCTGCCACTCGGCCGGGGCGCCGTCGCGATAGTAGGCGTTCAGCGCCTCGCCGTAGTCGACGCTTTCGTCGCCGAACAGTTTGCGGAACGGCTCGAGCCAGCGCGGATTGTTCTCCACCAGTTGGCTGAAGTAGTAGTGCCCGGTCTCGTGCCGGAAATGGCCGAGCAAAGTCCGGTAGGGCTCGCCCATCGCGGTACGCACTTTCTCACGGTGG
Organism: Paraburkholderia sp. BL17N1; assembly: GCF_003634175.1. Classification (NCBI taxonomy): domain Bacteria; kingdom Pseudomonadati; phylum Pseudomonadota; class Betaproteobacteria; order Burkholderiales; family Burkholderiaceae; genus Paraburkholderia; species Paraburkholderia sp. BL17N1. Next base: position 710,832 of record NZ_RBIW01000002.1, on the reverse strand, counting down.
GCGTCGTCGGCTTCGGCGATGTTGAGCGTGATGAGCCCGTTATCATGGCCCGTCATGACGCGGGAACCGTCGCCGCCGTCCTCGAGGAACTCAAACGCGAGGCCGTGCTCGGGATCGGCCTGGCGCGACTTCACGTCGAGGCCGAGTTCGGCCAGCGTGTAGAGCAGACGGCGTTTGGCCATTTCGAGCCGATACCAGTAGAGGCGGTTGTCGGGCGCGCTCAGATTCGGAATGGTGAGGGTCAACTGGCAGGCGCGGCACAACTGGTCCGGCGAGTCGGCGGGGATCATCCAGTTGCAGACGTTTTCGACAGCGTAGTTGTGGCACTGGCGGAACAGCGCGCCTTCGGCGCCCGGGTGCAGGCTGCGCCAGCGGCCTTCGCCGGCATCTTCGAACGCGCTGATTTCCGCCAGTTCGGGCACATAGCCGAGCAACGACTCGCAACGTTCGCAGCGAACGTTTTCATAGAAGACAAGGTGCGAGCAATGGTTGCAGTGGAAGGTTTTCATCGGTGGAGCCTGGGAGGTGGGAGGGCAGTCGTAGAAGACGCTGTGTCGCAATCTTTATGCCGCATTTGCCAGACGTCACTGGTTTAACGCACATTACGTGCATGATCGTGCATCGGCGCTGCGCCGCTTTGGTGCGTAGCCCTGAAAACGGCAGTGGAACGGCGCTTGATCCGATCGACCGGACGGTTGGCGATGTGCGGCAAACTTCACAGCAGGCGATGATCCGGGGAGTCCAGGCAGTTCAGGCGGTTTTTCGCACTTGTTTGACAGGCGTTCCATAAACGGCATGAAGCTTGCTTTTTGGCGGGCTGCCATCCTTCGTCCAGGAGTCCGGTGTGTCCATACGCGTCGCGTTGCATCATGTCACACATTACCGTTACGACAGGCTGGTTTCACTGTCGCCCCAGGTCGTGCGTCTCAGGCCTGCGCCGCATTGCCGGACCCCGATCCTGTCGTATTCGATGCGGGTCGAGCCGGCCGAACACTTCATCAACTGGCAGCAGGACGCCTTCGCCAACTACCAGGCCCGGCTCGTGTTCCCCGAGAAGACGCGCGAATTCAAGGTGACCGTCGATCTGGTCGCCGAAATGGCCGTCTACAACCCGTTCGACTTCTTCCTCGAACCCTCGGCCGAGCAGTTTCCCTTCGAGTATTCGCCCGGCCTCGCGCTGGAACTCGCGCCCTACCGCGTCAAGCGGCCCATGACGCCGCGCTTCGCCGAGTTCGTCGCGAGTATCGACCGCACACCGGCCGCCACCGCCGATTTTCTCGTCGGCCTGAATCAGCGGCTGCAGCGCGAGATCCGCTACCTCATCCGGATGGAGCCGGGCGTGCAGACGCCCGAGGAAACGCTGGTGAGCGCGTCGGGTTCGTGCCGCGACTCCGGCTGGCTGCTGGTCGAGACCTTGCGGCAGTTAGGGCTGGCGGCGCGCTTCGTGTCCGGCTATCTGCTGCAACTGGCGCCTGACGTGAAATCGATCGATGGCCCCAGCGGCACCGAAGTCGACTTCACCGATCTGCACGCGTGGTGCGAGGTCTACCTGCCCGGCGCGGGCTGGATCGGTCTCGATCCGACCTCCGGGCTGCTGGCGGGCGAAGGGCATATCCCCGTCGCCTGCACGCCCGAGCCGGGCAGCGCGGCGCCGATCTCCGGCGCCGTCGACGAATCCGAGGTCGAGTTCGAACACACGATGTCGATCGAGCGTGTTCTGGAGACGCCGCGCGTCACCAGGCCGTTCAGCGAAGCGGTCTGGGCCGACGTGCTGAACATGGGCGCGCAGGTCGACCAGCAATTGCAAGACATGGACGTGCGCCTGACCATGGGCGGCGAGCCGACTTTCGTCTCGGTGCGCGACCGCGACGCCGCGGAATGGAACACCGACGCGCTCGGCCCGACCAAACGCGGCTACGCGGTCGCGTTGATGGACAAGCTGCGCTCGCGCTACGGTGCGAACGGCTTCCTGCATATCGGCCAGGGCAAGTGGTATCCCGGCGAGCAATTGCCGCGCTGGGCGATGTCGCTGTACTGGCGCGCCGACGGCGAGCCCTGCTGGCACGATCCGTCGCTGTTCGCGGACGAACGCGAGCCCGGCACCTACACGGCGGCCGACGCGCAACGCTTCCTCGCGCATCTCGCGACCAAGCTCTCGCTCGACACCGACTGCATCCAGCCCGGTTTCGAGGACGTCTGGTACTACCTGTGGCGCGAGCGCCGTCTGCCGGTCAACGTCGATCCCCTCGACGCGCGGCTGGACGACGAACTGGAGCGCGTGCGCCTGCGCCGCGTATTCGACGCGGGCCTGGGTGGCGCGACCGGCTTCGTGCTGCCGCTCGCGCGTGAACGCGATCTGCCCGGCGAGCCGCCGCAATGGGTCAGCGGCCGCTGGTTCTTCCGCGACGAGCGCATGTTCCTGATTCCCGGCGATTCGCCGATGGGTTACCGCCTGCCGCTCGATTCGCTGCCATGGGTCTCGAAGACCGACTATCCGTATCAGCATGCGCACGACCCGTTCGCGCCGCCCGTGCCGTTGAGGTCGGCCGCGCAGTTGCGCATGCAGTACGACGGCGAGCAGCGCAACATGAGCCCCGCCGATGCGCGGCGCGCGGCGGCGTTGTCGTCCTCGGCGGCGGAGTTGTTGAGCGGCATGCCGGGTGGCGGCGTGCTGGCCTACGCGCGTCAGCCTGGTGACGAAGCGCCGCCCGAACGCGGGCAGTCGTCGAAGGAAACGATCCGCACCGCGATTTGCGTCGAAGCGCGCGACCCGAAACGCGCGGCCGGTCCGAAGGCCGAAACCGAAGCGTTCGGCAGCGGCCGCACACTGCTGCATGTGTTCATGCCGCCGCTCACCGAACTCGACGACTATCTCGATCTGCTCGCCGCCGTCGAGGCGACCGCAGCCGAGTTGCGCATGCAGGTGGTGCTCGAAGGTTATCCGCCGCCGCGCGACGCGCGCCTGAAAATACTGCAGGTCACGCCGGACCCCGGCGTGATCGAGGTGAACATTCATCCCGCGGCGAACTGGGACCAACTGGTCGATCACACGGAGTATCTGTATCAGTCGGCGGCTGAAAGCTATCTGAGCAGCGAGAAGTTCATGACCGACGGCCGGCACACTGGAACCGGCGGCGGCAATCACTTCGTGCTCGGCGGCGCGACGCCCACCGACAGTCCGTTCCTGCGCCGGCCCGATCTGCTGGCAAGCCTGATCGCGTACTGGCATAACCATCCGTCGCTGTCGTATCTGTTTTCCGGGCTGTTCATCGGGCCGACCAGCCAGGCGCCGCGTATCGACGAAGCGCGCAACGATCAGGTCTACGAGCTCGAAGTGGAGTTCCGCGAGTTGCAGCGGCAGATCGACATGCTCGGCGGCCGCGACAGCGCGAACCTGCCGGCGTGGATGATCGACCGGTCGCTGCGCAACATCCTGATCGACGTGACGGGCAACACGCACCGCGCCGAGTTCTGCATCGACAAACTCTATTCGCCCGATGGCCCGACCGGCCGGCTCGGCCTGCTCGAATTGCGCGGCTTCGAAATGCCGCCGCACGCGCGCATGAGTCTGGTGCAGCAACTGCTGCTGCGCGCGCTGGTGGCGCGTTTCTGGCACACGCCGTACACGCAGCGGCTCACGCGCTGGGGCACGGAGCTGCACGACCGCTTCCTGCTCGGCACCTTCGTGAAGATGGATTTCGACGATGTGCTCGGCGAGCTGAACCGCGCCGGCTACGCGTTCGACAGCAGCTGGTTCGCGCCGCACTTCGAATTCCGCTTCCCGCTGGTCGGCGAGACCACGGTGAACGGCGTCTCGCTGACCATCCGCAACGCGCTCGAACCGTGGCACGTGATGGGCGAAGAAGGCTCGCCGGGCGGCACGGTGCGCTACGTGGATTCGTCGGTGGAGCGGCTCGAAGTGCGTGCGCTCGGGTTGAACGACAATCGCCACGTGCTGACCGTCAACGGCGTGCCGGTGCCCTTGCAGCCGACCGGCCGCGTCAGCGAATATGTGGCCGGCGTGCGCTTTCGCGCGTGGTCGCAGCCGTCGGCGCTGCATCCGACCATCGGCGTGGACGCGCCGCTCACTTTCGATCTGGTCGACACGTGGGCCGGCCGCTCGGTGGGCGGATGCCAGTATCATGTCGCTCATCCGGGCGGGCGCAATTACCAGACCTTCCCGGTGAACGCCTATGAGGCGGAAAGCCGGCGGCGCGCGCGCTTCTTCGCGTCGGGTCATACGCCGGGGCCGCTCACGGTCGATGCGCCGCACCGCAGTCTGGAGTTTCCGTTCACACTCGATCTGCGCTACTGGTGAAACCAGCACACTCTTAAAACGACACGACCTTGGCCTTTCAATCGACTTTTCCCTTCGAGACGTCCGCGGCGCGCGCGGACGCTTCGTCCCTGTTGCGCCTGCTGCCGGCCTACGAGGGACATTGGGACGAGTTACGCGACGCCTCGGGCGCGCTGCGTGAACCGTGGCGGCAATTCTTCGAGCGGCTCGGCGAAGACGGCATTGCGCGGCTCGACGATCATCTCGCCTCGGTCGCGCAGCAAATCCGCGACAACGACATCAGCTACAACGTCTACGCGGATAACGGCGAGCCGCGGCCATGGGCGCTCGACCTGCTGCCGTTCCTGATCAGCGAGGACGAGTGGGCGCATATCGAGTGCGGCGTGACGCAGCGCGCGCATCTGCTCAACGCCATCGTCGCCGATATTTATGGGCCGCAAACCTTGCTGGAGCGCGGGCAATTGCCGCCCGCGCTGGTTTTCGGCCACCCCGGCTATCTGCGCTCGGTGAAGGGCTACGCGCCGCCGGGCGGCCAGTACCTGCAAGTGGTCGCGGTCGACCTGGCGCGCACGCCCGACGGCGACTGGACCGTGGTGGCGCATCGCACCGAGGCGCCCTCGGGTCTCGGCTACGCGCTGGAAAACCGCCTGATCGTCTCGACGCTATTCGCCGATCCGTTCCGCGCCCTGCGCGTGAGCCGGCTTGCGCCGACCTATTCGCAGCTGATCGCGACGCTCGTGCAGGCGGCGCAGGCCACGATGCGTCACGAGAGCGACGGCGCCGACCACTCGCCGCATATTGCGCTGCTCACGCCGGGGCCGTTCAGCGAAACCTATTTCGAGCACGTGTTTCTGGCGCGCTACCTCGGCGTGACGCTGGTCGAAGGCAAAGATCTGACCGTGCGCGACGACAAGCTTTATCTGAAGACGCTCGCCGGTCTCGAACGCGTGCACGTGGTGCTGCGGCGTCTGGACGACGCGTTCTGCGATCCGGTCGAGTTGCGCGCCGATTCGAGCATCGGCGTGCCCGGCTTGTTGCAGGTCATGCGCGCGGGCAATGTGATCGTCTCGAACGTGCCGGGTTCGGGCTTTGTCGAATCGCCGGCGTTGCACGGTTTTCTGCCCGGCATCGCCGAAGTGCTGCTCGACGAAGACCTCATATTGCCGAGCGTGGCGACGTGGTGGTGCGGCGAGGAGGCAGCACGCGAGCACGCATTCCGGCGGCTCGACGAGGCGTTCATCGTGCCGACCTGGCCCGTTACCGGCCGCGATGCGCCGCCTGGTGTGGAGCAGGGACGCCAGCGCTTGTCGACGTGGCGCGAACGCATCGAAGCCATGCCCGACACGTACACGATCCAGCAGGCGCAGCGCTTTTCCTGCACACCGCGTTATGAGGATGGCACCGTGGGGCGCCGGCCGTCGGTGCTGCGCGTCTATGCGATTGCGGACGTCAACGGCGGCTGGCATGTGATGCCGGGCGGCTTCACCCGCATGGCGGCCGAACGCCAGACCACCGTGTCCATGCAGTACGGCGGCAGCAGCGTCGATACCTGGGTGCTGTCGAGCCAGCCGACTTCGACGTTCACCTTGCTGCCTTCACCGATGCAGCCCGCCGACCTCGCGCGCAAGCATCGCACCGTGTCGAGCCGCGCGGCGGAAAACCTGTTCTGGGCCGGACGTTACGGCGAGCGCGCCGAGAACAACGTGCGGCTGTTGCGCCTGATCCTCGGTTCGCTGGAAGGCAACGACGCCGACGCGATGTTTCCGACGCTGGTCGAACTCGCCTTGCATTGCGGGCTCGTGCAATCCGGCGACATGTTCGCGCCGCATTCGCCACAAGCTTTCGAGCGTGCGCTGGTCGCCAACCTGATCGAGAGCACCGGCGCCGCGAGCATCGGCCAGAACCTGACTTCGCAGGCGCGATCCAATGGCGAAGTGCGCGGGCGTCTGTCGAACGATCACTGGCGCACGATTCTCGCGGCGCGCAACGACTTCCGCGACGCGTTGCAGATGTTGATGCCGGCGCCGGGCAATGGTGGCGGTTCAGCTTCCTCACAAGCTAACGGTAACGGCCGCGGCGAACGTTACGAGCGTTACGACCGCGTCACGCTGATGAACGCGCTCGAACACCTGTCGGTGCAGTTGTCGGCAATCAGCGGTGCACAGGGCGACCGCATGACGCGCGACGAAGCATGGCGTTTGCTGTTCGTGGGCCGCCATATTGAACGCGTGTCGGCGATGACCGCGTTCCTGCGCGTGGTCGCCGACAAAGGCCAGCTCTCCACGCCAGCCGGTTTCGATCTGCTGCTGCAGTTGTTCGACAGTACGTTGACGTACCGCTCGCTCTATCCGGGCCGCTTCGAAGTGCCGGCCCTGCTTGACCTGCTGGTCATCGAGCCGACCAATCCGCGCGGCATCTACGGCGTCTATGAGCGGCTGCGTAAAAAGCTCGACGAGATCGCCGTGGCGGCGGGCAGCACGCGGCATCGTCCGTTCGCCGAATTGATGGCGCCCACCGATGTGTTGCCGACGCTGGAATCGCTGTGCGAGGTGGACGAACACGGCGCGTACGTCAATCTGATTGCGGTATGCGATCAGATCGCCGGATTCGTCGGCGCGGCCGGGCATGAGATCAGCGCGCGCTATTTCAGTCACGCCAGCACGGTCGCCTCGCAGGTGTGGTCATGAAGCACACGCCGACCGTGCTGTCCGTCTCGCATCGCACCACTTACCGCTACTCCACGTATGTGGAGACCGCGCAGCATCTCGCGACGATCCGGCCGATTGCCTGTTCGTGGCAACGCGTGGTCTCGCACAGCGAAAAGATCGAACCCGAACCGTCGTATCTGAATAGCCGGATCGACGCATTCGGCAATGACGTGCTGTATTTCGCGCTGGATGCGCCGCACGAGCGCTTGCAACTCGTGAGCGAAACCACGGTGGCGCTCATGCCGCGCTGGACCGATCTCGATCCCGAGGCGACGCCCGAATGGGACGACGTGGCCGATGCGCTGCGCTTTCGCGTCGGCGGCCAGTTCCGGCCCGAAGCGGAATTCTGTTTCGCGTCGCCGAATATCGTGCCGCGGCCGTCGCTGCGCGACTATGCATTGCCGAGTTTTCCACCCGGCATGCCCATCGCCGCGGGCGCGATCGATCTGATGCACCGCATTCACGAAGACTTCGCCTACAAGCCTTCCGCGACGATGTTCGATACGCCCGCCGAACGCGCCTTCGAACTGAAGAGCGGCGTGTGCCAGGACTTCGCACAGGTGATGATCGGCTGCTTGCGCTCGCTGGGTTTGCCGGCGCGCTACGTGAGCGGTTATCTGCGCAACGATCCGCCGCCGGGACAGCCGCGGCTGATCGGCGCGGACGCGTCGCACGCGTGGGTGTCGGTGTATTGCCCCGGCAGCGGCTGGATCGATCTCGATCCGACCAACGACGTGCTCGCCGATATGGATCACGTGACGCTTGCCATCGGCCGCGATTACAGTGACGTGTCCTTGCTGCGCGGGATGATTCTCGGCGGCGGTGCGCATCGCGTGGAAGTGGGGGTGACGGTGCTTGCGCTTTAAGGCTTGCGGCCGGCATGCCTTTTCCGACCAGACGAATGCGGCCGACATGTCGCGCATTCGTCGCGACACACTCATTTCGCCCCGCCCCGGGAAAACCCTCGCCATTCATTCCCATTCAGCGGGAATCCGATTTTTGAAATCTGAGAACGTTCTGGCATTCTGAGTCCGTGATGGATTACGGGCAGTGTGATCGTGAATGCGGAACAGGGTGTGACAGGAGTTGAACGGGTGCTGCTCGTGCTGGCGGCGCTCGCCAGTCACGGCAAGGCCATGTCGGTGAAGGATCTGCTTGCCGTCACCGGACTCGCGCAAAGCACGTTGTACCGGCAGATCGCCTTGCTCAAGCGCTGGGGTTTCGTCGCGGAAAACGCGGGGCATTACGCGCCGGGCCCGATCAGCCTGCAACTGGCGCTCGGCTTCGACGTGAATTCGCTGCTGGTCGAAGCGAGCCGCAGCGAGATGCAGCAACTCGCGCGTGCCTCGAAGGAGAGCATTGGACTCGTGGTCGCCGTCAAGCATCAGGTGATGTGTCTCGAGATGGTCGACAGCCGGCACTCGCTGCGCTGTTCGTTCGAGAAAGGACGCGCCGTACCGCTCAAGGCGGGCGCGTCTGCGAAATCGCTGCTCGCGTTCATGGCCGACAAGGCGCGCACCGAAGTACTCGACAACCTGTTTGATAACGACCCAGCCGGCCGCGCGGCGATCGAAGCAGAACTGAAGCAGATTCGCGCCCAGGGCTACGCGGTTAGCGACAGCGAAGTGGATCCGGGGGTGTGGGGCGTGAGCGCCCCGATATTTCATTGCAGCGGACGCGGCGCCGGCAGCAGCGCGTCGATCACGCTGATGGCGCCGTCCACGCGCGCCATCGGCCGCGAAAACCAATTCATCGACGGGACGCTGCGTACGGCCCGCGCCATTTCCGAGCATATGCAAACCGACTGACCGGACGAAGCGCTCGCGACCGGTATTTAATACGGATTCCGAACGAAATTAACAAACCACAAGGAGCCTACCCCATGAAGCTGCAACGACTGTTGTCTCTCGCCTGCGTCACGGCTGCCGTGACTTTTGCCGGCTTCTCTGGCGCCGCGTCGGCCCAAACGCCAGACGTGTTGAACGTGGCCACTGACGCCACCTTCCCGCCGATGGAATACACCGAGAACGGCGCGCGCACCGGTTTCGATGTCGACCTGATGAATGCGCTCGCCAAGGCGATGGGCAAGAAGGTGCAGTGGACCGACATCGACTTCAAAGGCCTGATTCCGGGGCTGATCGCCCATCGCTTCGACGCGGCGATTTCCGGCATCTACATCACCGACGAGCGCGCGAAGGTCGTCGACTTTACCGACTCGTATTACGCGGGCGGCCTCGTCGTGCTGGTGAAGAGCAATTCGCCGATCAAGTCGCCGGCCGAGCTGAACGGCAAGAAGGTCTCGGTCCAGGTGGGCACCAAATCGGTCAACTTCCTGCGCGATAACTTCCCGCAGATCAATCGTGTGGAAGTCGAAAAGAATCAGGAAATGTTCGATCTCGTGGGCATTGGCCGCGCCGACGCCGCCGTGACCGGCAAGCCGGCCGCCTATCAACTGGTGAAGACGCGCGGCGGTTTTCGTGTGCTCGACAAACCGCTGACGACCGAAGCCTACGGCATTGCCGTGCGCAAGGACGAGCCGCAGTTGAAGGCCGCCTTCAACACCGCGCTCGCGAAGATCAAGGCCGACGGCACGTATGCGGAGATCGTCAAGAAGTGGTTCGGCGCCACCACGCAATAACAGCTAAGCAAACGAAATGGAACTCGATTTTTCGCCGGTCATTGCCGGCTTGCCGGACATCATGCACGGCGCCGTGGTGACGGTCGAAGTGACCGCCGCCTCGCTTGCGCTGAGTTGCGTGCTCGGCCTTCTGATCGGCATCGGCCGGCTCACGCCGAAGCGGCGCATCGTGTACGGCTTTTGCACGGCGTACCTGACGTTTTTCCGCGGTACGCCGCTGCTGGTGCAACTCTTTCTGTTGTTCTTCGGCTTGCCGCAGTTCGGCATTCTGTTGCCGGCTTTTGTGTGCGGCATGCTCGGCCTCGGCTTGTATTCGGCGGCTTACGTGTCGGAAATCGTGCGTGGCGCGATTCAGTCGGTGGATCGCGGGCAGATGGAAGCGGCGCGTTCCATCGGCATGTCGTCGGGACAGGCCATGCGCGCGATCATCTTGCCGCAAGCCATCGTGCGGATGATCCCGCCGCTCGGCAACGAGTTCATCGCATTGATCAAAAACTCGGCGCTGGTGTCGCTGCTGACCATCGACGATCTGATGCATGAAGGGCAGAAGATCATCAGCGTATCGTACCGCTCGCTCGAAGTGTATCTGGCCATCGCGCTCGTGTATCTGGTGTTGACGCAGGCGACCAATTACGCGCTGCATCGTGTAGAGCGCCGTTTGCGCGCAGGAGGGATGGTGCAATGAATACCGTGGCCAATGTCAATGAACCTATTGTCAGCATTCGTGGACTGACCAAGTCGTTCGGCTCGCATACGGTGCTCAACGGCATCGATTTCGACATTCAACCGCAGCAGGTCGTGGTGGTGATCGGACCGAGCGGCTCTGGCAAGAGTACGTTCCTGCGCTGCTGCAACGGGCTCGAGCAGGCGGAGGGCGGCACGATCGATATCTGCGGACATCGGCTGATCGATCACGGCGAGATGCTCAAGGAGCGGTCGTTGAATGAGTTGCGCACCGAAGTCGGCATGGTGTTCCAGTCGTTCAATCTGTTTCCGCATCTGTCGGTGTTGCATAACATTACGGTCGGCCCGCGCATGCTGCGCGGCGCCAGCAAAGCGCAGGCTGAAGCGGCCGCGCTCGCGTTGCTGGAAAAAGTCGGACTTGCCCACAAGGCGCACGTGATGCCGGCGAGTCTGTCGGGCGGTCAGAAGCAGCGCGTGGCGATTGCCCGCGCGTTGGCGATGCAGCCGCGCGTGATGCTGTTCGACGAACCGACTTCGGCGCTCGATCCCGAACTGGTCGGCGAAGTGCTGCAGGTGATGAAACTGCTCGCAAGCGAAGGCATGACAATGGTGGTTGTCACGCACGAAATGGGTTTTGCGAAAGAAGTCGCCGACGTGGTGGTGGTGATGGACGGCGGCGTGATCGTCGAAGCAGGTCCGCCCGCTGAGATTTTTTCGGCGCCTTCGCAGCCGCGTACGCGCGCTTTCTTGCAGGCGGTGTTGTCGCGCGCATGAGAGTTCCATTCGATGACAAGGTGTGGGCGGGCCGTTCTGACGACGGCGAGCCTGGCGACACGCGGCGTGTTTTCAATCAGGTCGTGCCGTTTGAAAGTGAGCGTCACGGCCGTGGCGATACGCCGGTGATCGTCGGCTTCGGCTCCGATGAAGGAGTGCGCCGCAATCAAGGCCGCATTGGCGCGGCGCACGCACCGAAGGAATTGCGGCGCGCGCTGGCCGGATTGCCGGCTAAAAGTTCGATGTCGTCGCTTGCCGACGCGGGCGACGTGGTGTGCGACGACGGCGACCTTGAAAGCGCGCAAGCCGAATTGGCAAGCGTGGTCGGCGAAGTGCTGGCGATCGGCGGCCGGCCACTGGTGTTCGGCGGTGGCCATGAGGTGGCGTGGGGAACGTATAGCGGCTTGCGCTTGCATCAGCAGCGGCGTGAAGGTGCTGAAGCCGCAGCGCCTCGCAAACTGATCATCATCAACTTCGACGCGCACTTCGATCTGCGCCAGAAACGTCCCGCGAATTCGGGCACGCCGTTCGATCAGATAGCGATCGACTGCGCAGAGCGCGGCGTGCCGTTCAACTATGTCTGCTTCGGTATCAGCGATCTGGCCAACACGGCTTCGCTGTTCGCGCACGCGCAACGGCTCGGCGTGCGCTACGCGCTCGACGTCGACATGCAGGACACACAACTGGCGCTACGTTTGCAAGAACTCGACCGGATGCTGGACGAAGTGGACGACGTCTACCTGACCATCGATCTTGACGTGCTGCCTGCCGCCACCGCGCCGGGCGTGTCCGCGCCCGGGTCGCTCGGCGTGCCTCTGTCCGTGGTCGAGGCGATGGTGCGGCGTGTGCGTGGCTCCGGCAAGCTGCGCGTGGCCGATATCGCGGAGTACAACCCGTCGCTCGATCAGGACAAGCGCACCGCGAGGGCGGCCGCGCGATTGGCTTACCGCTTGCTCTGAGTGCGCCAGTGCCATGGCGGCGACCGCCCGTTGCGCCGGCACTACGGCAGGGAAACGGGTGCCAGACCGTCCGTCTTGCCTCGGCGCGTCGGTGGTAAGGCCATATTCAGCAACACTGTGTTCAAACCAGCCAAACTTGACGCTGTGCGTATGCACATATAGACTGCACCTCATGAACCGTCCCATCTCCTACGACGAATGCAACTGCTTCGCGCTGCGCCAGGCGGCCCGGCACGTCACGCAAATCTACGAGCGCCACCTCGGCGAAGTAGGCTTGACGGCTGCGCAGTTCACGATTCTCGCCAGGCTCGCGCGCATGCCGAATCTGCCCATGGTGGATCTGGCGGACGCGATGGTGATGGAACGCACCACGCTGGTCCGCGCAATGAAACCCCTGCAGCGCGACGGCCTGGTGGTCGCGGAAGCGGCGGAGCATGACGGCCGCACATTCCTGTTCAGTCTGACGGAGAAGGGCGAAGCCACGTTCGACCAGGCCGCCATTGCGTGGCGCGCCGCGCAGGACGAGTTCGAAAAGAAGTTTGGCCATGCGCGCGCCAAAACGCTGCGCGCCGAACTTTTCAGCATCACCGGCTAGTTGAGACGCACCCGCTCGTTCCGGCGAGCGTCGGTCCGCCTGTTTGTGTGCATACGCACTCACTAACGAGGAAGCGCAACAATGGAAGGGCTTTTCGACGACGACTGCTTTGCCATCCGCCAGGCCGCGCGTTATGTCTCGCAGATATACGACCGGCACCTGGCGAATGTGGGGCTGACCATCACGCAGTTTTCGCTGCTGGGACGGCTCAAACGCACCGGCCCGATGACGATGAAGCAAATGGCTGAAGCCATGCGCATGGAACGCACCTCCCTGGTCCGCACGATCCAGCCGCTGCGCCGCAACGGTTTGGTGTCGAGCGAGGCGCTCGGCGCCGACGCGCGGGCGCTGACGATTGCGCTCACGGCGGCAGGTGAAGAGCGTCTCAAGGCGGGCCGCGAGCATTGGCATGCCGCGCAAGCCGAATTCGAGCATCGTTTCGGCGAACGGCGCGCGGCGGCATTGCGAGGCGAACTGTTCGCTATCACACGAGATCCAGTCTGAAAGTCGCGGCTACGGCGACGCACGGCCGGCGCGGTCCACGCGCTTTTTTTTTAACGTAACGAGTGCATACGCACATATCGACATCATGTCCACTACTCCATCGACTATCGCTCCGCCGAGCGCGGCGCAGACCGCCAAACCGGCACGCCGCATTCCGTGGATGTTGCTCGCGATCATCACGGTTCTTGCCGTGCTGGCGCTTGCGGCGTCGTACTGGTTCTTCGTCGGCCGCTTCGTCGAAACGACTGACGATGCCTACGTGGGCGGCGATGTCACGGTGATGGCGCCGAAGGTGAACGGCTTCGTCAAGGACGTGCTCGTGCACGACAACCAGTTCGTCCACGCGAACGAGGTGCTGATCCGGCTGGATGCGCGCGATTACGACGCGCGGCTCGCGCAGGCCACGGCGGAAGTGCAGAGCGCGCAGGCCTCGGTGACCGAACTGCAGGCGAAGAAGTCCTTGCAGCTCGCCACCATCAACGAGCAGGCCGCCGAAGTCCGCGCGTCCGGCGCCGAACTGACGCGTAGCGCCGCGGACCAGACGCGCTACCGCGAACTGGTGAAGGACGACGCGGTATCGAATCAGGTCGTCGAACGTGCGAATGCTGATTTGACCAAGGCGCGCGCGGCTGTGGATCGCAGCGGTGCCGCGCTGATCGCGGCGCAACGGCAGATCGCCGTGCTCGACGCGCAGATCGGCGACGCCGAGGCGCGCATCGCGACGGCGCAGGCCGCCCAGCGTGTCGCGGCGCTGAACGTGGAATACACGACGATTCGCTCGCCGATCGACGGCTATGTCGGCAATCGCACGGCGCGTGTCGGCCTGCTGGCGAACACCGGCGTGTCGCTGCTGACCGTGGTGCCATCAAGCGGTTTGTGGATCGACGCCAACTTCAAGGAAGACCAGTTGAAGAAGATGCGCGTCGGCGACAGCGTCGATGTCGATCTCGACGCCTCGAGCACGCCGATTCACGGCGTGGTTGAAAGTCTGGCGCCGGCCACCGGCGCGACCTTCAGCGTGCTGCCCGCCGAGAACGCCACTGGCAACTTCACGAAGATCGTGCAGCGTGTGCCGGTGCGTGTGCGGCTGGATGTGCCGAAGACCATGCAAGGCGTGCTGCGTCCGGGCCTGTCGGCCACGGTGAAAGTGCATGTCGATAGCGGCAGCACGCCGGCGCGCGGATAAGCCGATCATGACTCAAGTTCTCGCCAACCCCGCCGACCTGCCGACGCGAATCAAAGTCCTGGCGTTCACGTTGATGTGCATCGGTTTTTTCATGGCGACGCTCGATATCCAGATCGTGGCGTCGTCGCTCAAGGACATCGGCGGCGGCTTGTCCGCGAGCCAGGACGAACTCTCGTGGGTGCAGACGTCGTATCTGATCGCTGAAATTCTGGTGATCCCGATGTCCGGCTGGCTCACCCGCGTGTTCTCCACGCGCTGGGTGTTCGCGTTTTCCGCGCTCGGCTTCACGCTCACCAGCATGCTGTGCGGACTCGCATGGGACATCAACTCGATGATCCTGTTCCGCGGGCTGCAAGGCGCGCTCGGCGCCGCGATGATCCCGACGGTGTTCACCACCGCGTTCGTGCTGTTCCCCGGCAAGCAGCGCCTGATCGCCTCCACCACCATCAGCGCGCTCGCCACACTCGCGCCGACCATTGGTCCGGTGATCGGCGGCTGGATCACGTCGCAATGGTCGTGGCACTGGCTGTTCTATCTGAACCTCGTGCCGGGCCTCGCCGTCACGCTGTTGGTGCCGAAGTACGTGCACTTCGACAACGTCGACCTGTCGCTGCTGAAGAAGGGCGATTACCTCGGCATCCTGTTGATGTCCGGTTTTCTCGGTTGCCTCGAATACGTGCTGGAAGAAGGGCCGCGCAAGAACTGGTTCGGCGATCACGTGATCCTGACGTGCGCATGGATCACCGCGATCTGCGGGTTTCTGTTCCTCGTGCATGCGTTCACCGCAAAAGAACCGATCGTCGACTTGCGCGCGCTGGCGATCCGCAACTTCGGCATTGGCAGTCTGCTGTCGTTCATCACCGGGATCGGGATTTTCTGCGCGGTGTTCCTGACGCCGGTGTTCCTGTCCCGTGTGCGTGGTTTCGATTCGTTGCAGATTGGTGTGGCGCTGCTGTCGGTCGGCTGTTTTCAACTGGTGGCGATGGTGGTGTATTCGATAGTCGCGCGCTTTATCGATATGCGGATCCTGCTGGTGTTCGGCCTGGTGCTGTTCGGCGTCGGCTGTTATCTGTATGTGCCGCTGACGAATCAATGGGGCTGGCAGGAATTGCTGATTCCGCAAGCGTTGCGCGGCATCGGCCAGCAGTTCTGCATTCCACCCATCGTGACGATGGCGCTGGGTTCGTTGCCGATGTCGAGGCTTCGTTCCGCCAGCGGCCTGTTCAACCTGATGCGTAACCTCGGCGGCGCGATCGGCATTGCCGTGAGCAGCACGATGCTCAATGACCGGCTGAACCTTCACTACGAGCGGCTCGATGAACATCTGAACGTGGGCCGTCCGGTGGTCGAATCGATCTTGCAGCAGCAAAGCGCGCATTTCGCGGCAGTGGGCGGCAACGTGCTGAACGCGGCCAACGCCGGACTCGGTGAACTGCACGCGCTGCTGATGCGTGAAGCACTCGTATTGACGTTCTCCGACACGTTTTACGCCCTGTCGCTGTGTTTCGTCGTCGGCCTGCTGAGCGTGCTGTTCTCGCGCCCGTTCGGCAACACCGCACCGCCGCCCGACGCTCATTGAGGAATCCAACATGAAACCGATCCTTTTCAAAGTACTGGCGAGCGCCGCCTTGCTGACGCTCGCGGCGTGCGCGGTGCAACCGGAAACGCACGCGGATTTGCCGCAAACCGTGAAGACCGTCGCGCCTGCCGCGTGGAATGTCGACGCACCGCAAGACAGCGTCAGCGCCAACGCGTGGTGGGAGCAATTCGGCGACCCGGTCATGCATCAACTGGTCGAATCCGTGTTGACCGGCAATCTCGATGTGCAGGCGGCAGTGGAGCGCGTCAGGCAGGCGCAGGATCTGGCGAAGCAGAATCGCGCGGCCCTGCTGCCGGAATTGAATGCGAGCGCGACCGCGTCCGACTCGCGTCAGAACACGCCGCCGCCGCTCGGCTATGTGCGCCAGGCCGGCGTCGGCTTGACGGCGAGCTGGACGCCCGACGTGTTCGGCGGCGAACGTCTTGCCGTGCTGGCGGCGCAGGCGCAAGTGTCGGGACGCCAGTCCGCGTTGAACGAGGTGCGCCTCGCGCTCGCGGCGAATACGGCGGCAGCGTATATCGATCTTCGCTGGGCGCAATCGCAGTTGCAGATTCTGAGCGACAACGAGCAGATCCGCGCACGCGCGCTGAAGCTCACGCAGCAGCGTCTGCACTATGGGCTGTCGACGCAACTCGACGTTGCGCGCGCGCAGAACCAGCTCCAGGATTTGCAGGCGCAGATTCCCCGCGTGCAGTCGGCGGTGCAGCATCAATTGAGTCTGATCGCGGTGTATTCGGGGCGCACGCCGGAAAGCGTCGACAGCTTGCTGCTCGCCAAGGCACGCGATATCCCGGTGCCCGCGCAGAGCGTGCCGCAGATGCTGCCTTCGGAAGCACTCCTGCAGCGTCCCGACGTGCGCACCGCCTACGCGACGGTCGAGCAGCGCGCGGCGGAAGTGGGCGTGTCGAAGGCGCAGCGCTATCCGCAGTTCCGCCTCAATCTCGCCGACGGCCTGCTGGCCTCGTCTTATCTCGGCTTGCCGACGCTGACCGACAACCTTTTCAGCGCCGCATTAAGCGCGACGAGCCCGATCTTCAACGCGGGCCGCATCACCGCGAATATCGACGCGAGCGAGAGCCGCATGCGCGAATCGCAACTCGGTCTGCAGCAGACCATGCTGCAAGCGCTCAAGGAAATCGAGGACAACCGCAGCGATCTGGTGAGCGGCGCGGTGCAGGTGCAACGTCTTGGCGGCGCGCTCGATGCGTCGAATCAGGCGCTGCGTTTGTCGAGCGAACTGTACAAGGGCGGCGCGGCGGATTTTCTCGATGTGCTCACCGCGCAGGAGGCGTATCTGCGCGACGCGGAGTCCTTGAACCAGGCCAGGCGCGAGCATGCGCTCTCGGCGGTGGCGTTGTACCGGTCGCTCGGTGGCGGCTGGGATGTGCCTGACGCGGTCACGGCGGTATCGTCGAACA
The DNA here is from genome assembly GCF_003634175.1 of Paraburkholderia sp. BL17N1. Classification (NCBI taxonomy): domain Bacteria; kingdom Pseudomonadati; phylum Pseudomonadota; class Betaproteobacteria; order Burkholderiales; family Burkholderiaceae; genus Paraburkholderia; species Paraburkholderia sp. BL17N1. Next base: position 693,469 of record NZ_RBIW01000002.1, on the reverse strand, counting down.
ACTGAACACTTGAACAAGCGATCGACCGATGCACGGGCGTGGCCAATGAGGTGTTGAACCAACTGGAGAGAAATGATGGCGAATCAGCGAGAAGTAGTGATCTGCAATCCGGTGAGAACGCCGATCGGCGCATTCGGCGGGGCGCTGAAGGACGTGCCCGCAACGGAGCTAGGCGCGCTCGCCGTGCGCGAGACGCTGCGCCGCAGCGGGCTCGACGCGGCTGAGCTGGCATCGGTCGTGATGGGCAATGTGATTCAGGCTGGCAACAAGATGAATCCCGCGCGCCAGGCGTCGATCGGCGGCGGCGTGCCGGTGGCCGTGCCGGCATTGACGGTCAATCGCGTATGCGGCTCGGGCGCGCAGGCGATCGCGTCGGCGGCCCAGGAAATCCTGCTGGGTCTCGGCGATGCGGCCGTGGCGGGCGGCATGGAAAACATGGACCGCGCGCCGTATCTGCTCGACGGCGGCCGCTGGGGCTACCGCATGGGCAACGCGCAAATCCACGACAGCCTGTTGCGCGACGGCCTGAACGACGCGTTTTCCGGCGAGCATTCCGGCTGGCACACGGAAGACCTCGTCGCGCAGTTCGATATCACGCGAGAAACGCAGGACCGTTGGGCGGCGCGCTCGCAGCAGCGATTCAGTGAAGCCCAAGCGCGCGGCGATTTCGACGTTGAACTGGTTGCCGTGGAAATAGCCGGGCGCAAAGGCCCGCAACATTTCACGCGCGATGAACAACCGCGTCCCGACACCACGGTGGACACGCTCGCGAAACTGCGGCCGGCATTTCGCCCCGATGGCACGATCACTGCGGGCAACGCGCCCGGATTGAACAGCGGCGCAGCCGCGATGCTGGTGGCCGAGCGCGGTTTCGCGGAAGCACGCGGCATCGCGCCGCTCGCGCGTCTCGTGTCTTATGGCGTCGCCGCTGTCGAACCCGGCATGTTCGGCCTCGGTCCCGTTCCGGCGGTGCAGATGGCGTTGGCACGAGCCGGTTGGCAACTGCACGATGTCGAGCGTTTCGAAATCAACGAAGCATTTGCCGCCGTGCCGATCGCGGTCGCCCGCAAGCTCGGCATCGCGGACGAGTTGATCAACGTGCAAGGCGGCGCGATTGCGCACGGTCATCCGATCGGCGCGACGGGCGCCGTGCTGACCACGCGCCTGCTTCATTCGATGCAGCGCGATGGCATCAAACGCGGCATCGTGACGCTGTGCATTGGCGGCGGTCAAGGTATCGCGTTGGCATTGGAAATGCTGTGAGTTTGAACCGATAGCAGCAGGGTGCGTCGATGCGCGATAGACATGTCGATGCACCTCGCTGCGATTCCTGAGATGCGCGGCGCATCAACCGCGGGGTATTCCGCGGCACTAGAGTGACGGCCCATATTTAAAGTTTTTATTCCGGTACCGGTTTCGTTTAGCATCACTGCCACTTTCACGAGAACATCACGAGACATGGCACTGATCGTTAGAAACATCTTGGGCATTGCAGTACTGCTACTCATCGCGTTCATCTTTTCCACCAACCGGGGCGCCATCCGCTTACGGACTGTAATCAGCGCGCTGCTGGCGCAGGTCGGAATCGGCGCGTTCATTCTGTTCGTGCCGCTCGGCAAGTCGATCCTTTCGGGCGCGGCGTCCGCCGTCAATCATGTGCTCGGCTATGGCAACGCCGGTATCGAGTTCCTGTTCGGCGGCCTCGTGCAGGCGAAAATGTTCCAGGTCTTCGGCGACGGCGGTTTCGTGTTCGCCGTGCGTGTGCTGCCGGCCATCATCTTCGTCACTGCGTTGATCTCCGTGCTGTATTACCTCGGCGTGATGCGCTGGATCGTTATCGTGCTCGGCACGGTGTTTCAGAAACTGCTCGGCGTGTCGAAGATCGAATCGTTTTCCGCGGTCACCACGATTTTCCTCGGCCAGAGCGAAATGCCCGCCGTAGTCAAACCGTTCACGCCTGACATGACGGGCGCCGAACTGTTCGCGGTGATGTCGAGCGGCATGGCGGCCGTTGCCGGTTCGGTGCTGGCGGGCTATGCGGGCCTCGGCGTGCGCATCGAGTATCTGCTGGCGGCATCGTTCATGGCGGTGCCGGGCGGCTTGCTGTTCGCCAAGATCATTCATCCGTCCACCGAGCCGAGCCGCGTTCGTCTCGACAACCTCAACTTCGACGAGAAACGTCCCGCCAATATCATCGAAGCCGCGAGTTCCGGCGCGACCGTCGGCCTGAAAATCGCGGTGATGGTCGGCGCGATGCTGATCGCGTTTGTCGGTCTGATCGCGTTGGTCAACGGAATCGTGGGCGGCGTGGGCGGCTGGTTCGGCCATCCGCAACTGTCGATGCAATCGGTGCTCGGCGTGGTCTTCGCGCCACTCGCGTATCTGATCGGCGTGCCGTGGAACGAGGCCACGATTGCCGGCAACTTCCTCGGGCAGAAAGTCATTCTCAACGAGTTCGTCGCGTATGCGTCGCTATCGCCGTATCTGAAGGACGCCGCGAGCGTGACGGCGGCCGGTCTGACGGCGCTCGATCCGCGTACCATTGCTATCCTGTCGTTTGCGTTGTGCGGCTTCGCGAACTTTTCGTCGATCGCGGTGCTGACGGGCGGCTTTAGTGCCGTCGCGCCGGGACGCCGTGCCGAAGTCGCGCGCTACGGCCTGCGTGTCGTGCTCGCCGCGACGCTCTCGAATCTGATGAGCGCCACCATTGCGGGCATGTTCATTACGCTGAATTGAATCGAGGATCGCTGGATGAATATGGAAGAACTGTTGGAACGCGCGGGCCTCGCGCGAGAAAAGGCCTATGCGCCTTATTCGAAGTTCAAGGTCGGCGCGGCGCTGCTGACCAGGGACGGCCAGGTGTTCGACGGCTGCAACGTCGAGAACGCGTCGTATGGTTTGTGCAATTGCGCGGAACGTACCGCGTTTTTCAGCGCCATTGCGGCGGGTTATCAGCGTGACCAGTTCGCCGCGCTCGCCGTAATTGGCGATACGGACGGCCCGATCGCGCCGTGCGGCGCGTGCCGCCAGGTCATCATCGAACTGGGCGGCCCCGAACTGCCGATTCGCCTTGGCAACCTGCATGGCGCCACGCGCGACACCACCGCGCGCGAACAATTGCCGGACGCGTTCTATCTATGAGCAAGCACAAGGTCATCTACGACACCGACCCAGGCGTGGACGATGCCATGGCGCTCGTGTTTCAGGCGCTGCATCCGGATATCGAACTGCTGGGTCTGACGAGCGTATTCGGCAACGCCACTATCGAAACGACTACCCGCAATGCGCGCTTTCTCGCCGGACGGTTCGCTGCCGGCGTGCCGGTCGCGCAGGGCGCGGCGGCGCCGCTCAAGCGCCGCGCACCCGAGCCGCTCGCATGGATTCACGGCGACAACGGGCTCGGCAATATCGCGCTGGATACAACGGACGAGGCTCCGCTCGACGCGCGTCCCGCGCACCGCTTCATCATCGACACGGTGCGCGCGCATCCCGGCGAAGTGACGCTGCTCGCCGTGGGGCCGCTCACGAACCTTGCGCTCGCGCTCGCCGACGATCCGCAGATCGCCGCCCTCGTCAAACAGGTGGTGATCATGGGCGGCGCATTCGGCACGGACGGCGTGCTCGGCAACGTCACGCCCGCGGCGGAAGCCAATATCCTGGCCGACCCGGATGCCGCCGACATCGTGCTTGGCGCGGCCTGGCCGGTCGCGATCGTCGGGCTGGACGTCACGCAGCCAACCATCATGAGCCACGAGTATCTGGCGTCGCTACGCGAACGCGGCGGCGCGGCCGGCCAGTTCGTATGGGAAGTGTCGCGGCACTACGAGGCGTTTCACGAGCAAAGCGCGCAGCTGGCGGGTATCTACGTGCACGATTCGTCGGCGGTGGCCTATATGCTGGCGCCGCATCTCTATACGACGCGCAGCGGCCCCGTGCGCGTGCTGACGGACGGCATCGCGGTGGGTCAGACCATCCAGAAGCCGGCGAGCATGCCGGTGCCCGCGCCGGCCTGGGATAGCCGGCCCGACTGCAAGGCGTGTATCGGGGTGGACGTGCCGGGTATGCTCGAGCTTTACGAGCACACCATTTGCGGCACGCTGTGAACGTGAAAGAGGCACTGGCCTGACGCGCCGGCGGCATTGCCCGATTGATCTGAGGTAAGCCGCTGTGCAATGCAACACGGCGGCTCGCGTCAATCCTGGCCGGTGCCGATCTTCAATCTTTGCTACATTCTGCACACGCGCCGCATTCGCGCCCCCCCGAAACTCTCGCTCGTGGAGGCAAGCGCGTGATCGAAATCTATCAAGAGGCCAAAGATGCGAATTCTTGTAGTAGGGGCGGGCGCAGTAGGCGGCTATTTCGGCGGCCGTCTCGCGGCGGCGGGCCAGGACGTGACCTTCCTCGTGCGTCCAGGCCGGGCGGAAAAACTCAAGCGCGACGGACTCGTCATCAGCAGCGTGCGCGGCGATCTCAATCTGCCCGATCCGCAAACCATTCTCGCCGGCGTCGGCGCCGAGCCGTTCGATCTGGTGCTGCTGAGCTGCAAAGCCTATAGTCTCGACGACGCCATCGACTCCTTCGCGCCGCTCGTCGGCGAGGCGACGCTGATTCTGCCGATGCTCAACGGCATGCGCCATATCGACGTGCTCAACGAAAAGTTCGGCGCGGCGCGCGTGCTGGGCGGCCAATGCGTGATCGCCGCCACGCTCAATGCCGAGCAGCACATCGTGCATCTGAACGACATGCATGCGATCACGTTCGGCGAACAGGCCGGCGGCACGTCGGAGCGTGTTCAGGCGATCGCCGAGGCCATGGCCGGCGCGAATTTCGACACGCTGGTCAGCGACAACATTTTGCTGCGCATGTGGGAGAAGTGGGTGTTCCTGGCCACGCTGGCGGCCAGCACGTGCTTGATGCGCGGTTCGGTCGGCGATATTCTGGCTGCGCCGGACGGCAAGCGCGTGATCGAGAATCTGCTCGGCGAGTGCCGCGCGGTGGCCGAGCACAACGGCTTCACCATGGGCCCGGACTTCGACGCACGCGCCACGCAAACGCTCTTCACGCCTTCGCCGCTCACCGCGTCCATGTTGCGGGATGTGGAAAACCATTCGCATACCGAGGCGGATCACATTCTCGGCGATCTGATTTCGCGCGGCGGCGACGCGCAAAAGGGCGAGCACGGCTTGTCGTTGTTGCGCATCGCCTATAGTCATCTGAAGACGTATGAAGCGAGGCAGGCCCGCACGTCCTGAGCGATGCCACGGGCACGAATCGGGACTTCACGGGCATGGCCAACAGCCTAACGATCAGAGGTGAAGCATGCCGAGCCCCATCGGATCAGTGCCCGCACTCAGTGCCGCTTCGGCCACGATCTTCTCGATCGGTATCGTCTTTCTCGGCTACTGGGGTTTGTATGAACCGACCCAGTGGCGAGTCGCCGACGTCTTCGTATTCGTGTCCGCGCTGATCGGTTTCGGCTGCCTCGGGCTCGTGCCGTGGGTCGCCACGAGTCCTGTCGAACCCGAAGGCAGCGACAGCCGCATTCGCATTGCGCGGCATCTGTTTCTTGTCGGCGTGGTGGGGATCTGGCTGGCGGTGGCGGTGTCGGTCATTTTCTAGAACGACACCCACGCTCACGCATAAAAAACGCGCGCCTTGCACAGTTGCAAGGCGCGCGTTTTTGTTGATGCGCAACCAGTCAGCGCTTAGCGCTCGATTTGCCGGTTCCAGCGCGTATCCCACTGCGCGCGGTGCGCGTTGATCGTGTCCCAATCGACCACCGTCACCTTGTGCACCAGGTCGTCGACGTTGCCGAGACTTTGCTGCATCGGCGGCGTCATCTTCGCGAGACGGTTGGTGGGAATCTGACGGCCGGCTTCGGCGGCCTTGGTCTGCGCCGGCGCGGACAACAGGAATTGCGCGAGCTTCTGCGCCAGTTGCGGATCGGGGTTGTTGTTGACCACGCACAAGTCGACCAGCAACAGCACCGGACCTTCCTTCGGATTCACATAGCCGACCGGAATGCCCTTGTCCGCCAGGTCGCCCACGGCGGTCGGCGTCAACGGGAACAGGCCTGCTTCGCCGGTCTGGACCATTTCGGAAATCTTCGCGGAGTTCGGCACGTACTCGACCACGTTCGGTCCCACCGTGCTCGCCCATTTCGTGAAGCCCGGCTCCACGTTCTGCTCGCTGCCGCCCATCAGGCGGTTGATGGCGAGAAAGCCGTGCAGCCCGAAGGTGCTGCTCGACGCCGACTGGAACACCACCTTGCCCTTGTATTTCGGATCGGCGAAATCCATCCACGAGGTCGGCGGCGCCCAGCCTTTTTCAGCGAACAGCTTCTTGTTGTACGCAATGCCGGTCATGCCGAGTTGCACGCCCGCGCCCATGTCGTCCTTCATGCGCGCGAACGGATAGAGCTCCTTGAGCACGGGCGCGTCGTCGAGCTTCTTGCACACGCCCATGCTGACCGCGCGCGCCATCACGCCGTCGTCGAGAAACACCACGTGGATCTGCGGGCTGGCTTTGTTGGCGAGCAGCTTGGCGAGAATGTCCGACGACGTGCCCGGCACCACGACCACCTTCACATTGTTGGCCTTCTCGAAGTCGGGCAGCACCTGGCTCGTATAGGCCTTCTCCATCGGGCCGCCGTTCATGCCGATGTAGATCGTCTTGGTTTGCGACCACGCCGGCGCGGCCGCGCCGAATGCGCACAATGCGGCCAGCGCCGCGAGCGTCTTGAACAGTTTCATTAAGGGGCTCCTGAGGTTCACTAAACGAGGACTTAAGCGACCGGTGAGGTTGCGACAGCAGCAAAGCGGCCAATCGAAAAAGCGTCGAGTGGCGTCGCGGTGGCACCGTCGACGACGAGATCGGCGAGCACTTCGCCGACGCCCGGCGCGAGCAGGAAGCCGCCGCCTGAAAAACCGAATGCATGCAACAGACGCGGCACGCCACGGCTCGCACCGATGATCGGATTGCTGTCGGGCGTTTCGCCTTCCACGCCGCTCCATGTGCGGATCAGCAGCGCCTCGCGCAAGGCGGGCAGCAGCGCGCACGCGTCGCGCATCACGGCGCGCGTGGTATCCGTCGACGGCTGGCCGTATTCGCCGTCGCCATGTCCGCGTCCGCCGCCGATCACGCAATTGCCGCGCGCCACTTGCCGCGCGTAGATGCCGCCGCCATACACGCCCAGGTTGTGGGCGATGAAGAGCGGCAACGGTTCCGTGACCCACATGTTCGGGTAGATCGGTTTCATCGGCGCGGTCTCGCCGAAATAGCCCGCCACCGTATTCGCCCACGCCCCTGCCGAATTGATGAGCCAGTCGGCGCTGATGCGCAGATCGCCGGCGCGCAGTTGAAAGCGCGTGCCGTCGTGATGAATGTCGGTGAGTTCGGTTTGTTCGCGCACATCCGCACCCGCAGCCCGCGCGGCGCGCGCGAAGGCGGGCGACACCAGCCGCGGGTTCGCATGACCGTCGGTGGCGCACAGCGAGCCGCCCACGGCCGCCGGCCCGAGCCACGGGTAGCGCTGGCGGAACGCCGCGCCGCTGATCAGTTGCGTGTGCAGTCCATAGTCGCGCGCCATGTCGGCCCACGTCTGCAGCGCGGCGAGATCGCTTTCGCTGCGAGCAAGGCGCAAATGTCCCGACATCGTGAACTCGCCGTCGATGCCGATCAACTCCGGCAAGCGGTCCCAGATACGTCGTGCGCGGATTGCGAGCGGCATCTGTTCCACCGGCCGGCCCTGGCAGCGCACGCCGCCGTAGTTCACGCCGCTTGCCTGTGCGCCGCAATAGCGCCGCTCGAACAGGCCCACGCGCAAGCCGCGTTTCGCCAATGCCAGTGCCGCCGATGAACCGACCAGGCCGCCACCCGCAATCGCGACGTCGTAATGCAGCGTGTTACTCATCGCGCGCCTCCGCGGGGATGTCGGCGACGTCATCGGCATACATTTCCGGCGCGAGCGGAATCGGTTTGACGGGCGGCTGGCTGCGCAAACGGCCCACTGCGTCGAGCGGCTTGCCGGTTTCCCCGGCGAGCAGGGTCAGCGCGGCTTCGCCGCACATGCGTCCCTGGCAGCGGCCCATGCCGACGCGCGTGAGCGCCTTCAGCCGGTTGATCTCATTCGCTTCGCCACCGCGGATGCAGCGCCGTAACGTGCCCGCGTCGATCTCTTCGCAGCGGCACACGGTCATGTCGTCCGGCCATTGCGACGCGCAGTTGGCCGGCGGAGCGAAGGCTGTTTCGATGCCCTCGCGAAACACCGCGATACGTTTCAGACTACGCTCGATCGATGCCGCGTCGGGCATGCGCACACCACGCGGATGCGCGATGCCGAGATCGTCGAGCAAGGCGAGCGCGGCGCGGCGCCCCGCCAGTTCGGCGGCGTCCGCGCCGGCGATGCCCGCGCCGTCGCCGGCGAGATAGAGGCCGGGCACGGAACTGCGGCCCGCTTGGTCGACTTCAGGCAGCCAGCAACGGTTGGTTGCGTCGAAGCGGAAGCGGCAGCCCGCGAGATCGGCGAGTTGCGTCTCGGGTTTGAGGCCGAAGCTCACGCCGACCGCGTCGCATGCAATGGTTTCAGTCGGCGAGCCTTCGCGCGACGCGCGCCATTCGAGCGCTTGCACACCATCCGCGCCACGAATGCCGACCAGCGTCACATCACGCTCGATCCGCACACCATGCGTTTTCAGCCAGCCGACGTAATACAGGCCCTTCGCGAAAGTGGACGGCAGACGCGCGAGTTTCGGCGCCGCGGCGATCTGCTGCGAGAACGGACTCGTGTCGAGCACGGCCATGACTTGCGCGCCGGCTTTCACGTATTGATACGCCACGAGATATAACAGCGGTCCGGTGCCGGCCAGCACGACGCGTCGGCCGATTGCGCAGCCTTGCGCCTTCAGCGCGACCTGGGCCGCGCCGAGCGTGTAGACGCCAGGCAAGGTCCAGCCCGGCACCGGCAGCACGCGGTCGGTCGCGCCGCTGGCGATGATCAGATGCGAGAACGGCACGCGCTGCTCGCGTCCCGCATGCAACGTATCGAGCCGGCCTGCTTCGCAGGCCCACGCGAGCGTGTCGGGGCGATAGTCGAGGTGAGGCAGCATCGCGGCCATGGTCGAATGCAAGGCTTCGGCCTTGTGCGCTTCGAAACCGTAGAGCGTTTTTTTCGAGCGCTCGAAGCCGCCGTTCTCCGGCGGTTGCCGATAAATCTGGCCGCCCCAGCGCGCGTTTTCATCGATCACGATCGGCTTCACGCCAGCCGCGACCAGCGTCTCGGCAGCGCGTACGCCCGCCGGCCCGGCGCCGACGATCACGATGCGGCGTTCGTCGCTCATCGGGCGTCTCCGGTTTCATTTAGCGCGCCGAGACCGGCGTCGGCGCCGATTGCGGTCGTGGCGAAGCGCGTCAGCACGCGCATGCCTTCGCTTACGAGCGTCGAGCACGCGCGCACGCGTTTGCCGTCTTCGGTGCGCATCCAGCAGTCCTGGCATGCGCCGATCAGGCAGAAGCCCGCGCGCGGCGCGCCGCTGAATTCGCTTTCGCGCACGTGGCGCTGCTGCATCAACACAGCGGTCAGCAGCGTATCGCCTTGCAGCGCGGCGACCTGTTCGCCGTCGAGATAGAAGTGCAGCGTTGCGCGCCGCGTTTCCGCCACGCGAACGAACTGCGGCTCGCGGCGCGCGGCGTCCGCGTGGGTAGACGGTGAATGGGACGGCAGCGTGGACGGCATGAGAGCGTGGTCGGAAGAGGACATCAGTGCTGGCCGATCAGAATGCGGTTCAGGCCGTACACGCGGTCGAGCAGCAGCATCGCGCCGCCGGTAATGAAGATCACCAGCGCGGAGACGGAGGCCATCATCGGATCGATCGATTCGGTGGCGTACATATACATGCGCACCGGCAGCGTGACGGTTTGCGGCGAGGTGACGAAGATCGACATGGTCAATTCGTCGAAGCTGTTGATGAAGGCCAGCAGCCAGCCGCCGGTAATGCCAGGCAGAATCATCGGGAAGGTGATGCGGCGAAAGGTGGTCCACGGGTCGGCGCCGAGCGAGTGCGCGGCATGCTCGATACTGCGATCGAGGCCGCTCACCGACGCCAGCACGAGCCGCATCACGAACGGCGTGATGATGATCATGTGCGCGAGCACGAGCCACGCGAACGAGCCGGTCGCGCCAATCAGCGCGAAGAAGCGCAGCAGCGCGATGCCGAGTACGAGGCCGGGAATCACGAGTGGCGACAGCAACAGGCCGTTGAGAAAGCTGCGCCCCGGAAAACGCGCGCGGCCGATGGCAAGCGCGGCGGGCAACGCCACGATCAGCGACAGCGTCGCCGAAGCGAACGCCAGTTTCAGGCTGTTGAAGAACGCGCCGATGAAATCCGGGTAATTGAGGATCGCGCGGAACCAGCGCAATGAGACGCCGTGCGTCGGCAACGTGAGCGTTTCGTCGGGCGTGAAGGCGACCAGCACGACGATCACGAGCGGCGCGAGCACGAACGCAATCACTAGCGTATGGAAAATCAGCGCGATGGGGCCGTTTCTTCTCATGATGATTTCACTGAATATGCCGATGAAAGTGCCGATGAATTAACCGAGGCTTCTGGTGTACCTGCGCTCCAGAACCCGGTAATACGTGAGCATCACGATCAGATTCGCGACCAGCAGCAGGAGCGCGATGGTCGCGCCGAGCGGCCAGTTCAGCGAGCCGAGGAATTCGTCGTAGACGGCGGTGGCGGCAACTTTCAGGCGTCGTCCGCCGAGCAGGCCGGGAATCGCGAAGGCGCTCGCCGACAACCCGAACACCATCAGGCTGCCCGACAGAATGCCCGGCGTCAGTTGCGGCAGAACAATGCGGCGCAGCGTGGTGGCGGGCGACGCCATCAGCGAAAGCGCGGCGTTTTCCGTTTGCGGGTCGAGCTTCTGCAGCGCGGTCCACACCGGAATCACCATGAACGGCAGCATCACGTGCACGAGCGCGATGACGATCGCGAAGGTGGTGTACTCCAGCTTGTACGGCCCGAGTCCCACCAGACCGAATGCCTGGTTCACGAGGCCGCCGGTGTTGAGCAGCATGCTCCAGCCGAACGCCCGCACCACTACCGAAACGAGCAGCGGCGCGAGAATCACCAGCAGGAACATCGAGCGATACGGATCGCGCATGCGGGATAGTACGTACGCTTCCGGCGTGCCGATCGCAACGCACAACAGCGTGACGAGAAACGCAATGCCGAAGGTGCGCAAAAAGATGGTGTGGTAATACGATGAACTCAGCACTTCCATGTAATTGCCGAACTGGAACGCGGCGATCGGCCCGCTGGCCGGATCGAAGCGATAGAAGGTCAGCACCAGCGTCATCAGAAGCGGCACCAGCACTAGCGCCACGAACAGCAAAAAAGCCGGCGCGCACATCAGCCAGAGCGGCAAAAATGCTTGCCAGGGCGCACGGCGGGCGTTGGCGGACTTCATGTCGCGGTTGTCGGCGGCGGGCAGCGTACTAGCCATGATGCGCGTCCCGTTGAATGAAGCGGATCGCCTCGCTGTTCCAGTCGACGCCGACCGCCGCGCCTTCGGGCAGCGGCTCCGTGCCTTCGTTCTGGCAGCACACCAGCACTTCGCCGAGGCGGCTGTCCAATCGATACAGCCATTGGCTGCCGAGGAAGAAACGGCTCGTCACGGTGGCCGGCACACGTCCCGCGTTCGGTGCGCACAGGCGCAGTTTTTCCGGACGGATGCACAAGGTCACCGCGTCGCCGACGCCGACCACGCGCTCGCGCGCCGGCAACTGCGCCGTATGTCCCGTCTCCGCGAGATCGTGGCCGAGGTCGATGCGGATCGCGTCGCCGTCGCGTGCCACCACGGTGCCCGGCAGCATGTTGGCCTTGCCGATGAACTGCGAGACGAAGCGATTTTCCGGGCGCTCGTACGCTTCGTACGGCGTGTCGATCTGTGTGATTCGGCCGGCTTCCATCACCACCACGCGATCGCTGATCGACAGCGCTTCGGATTGATCGTGCGTCACCATGATGGTGGTCGTGCCGATCTTGCGTTGAATGCCGCGCAGTTCGAACTGCATGTCTTCGCGCAGCTTGGCGTCGAGATTCGACATTGGTTCGTCGAGCAGCAGCACCGGCGGCGCGATCACAATGGCGCGGGCAATCGCCACACGCTGCCGTTGGCCGCCGGAGAGTTCGCGCGGAAAGCGATGCGCTAGTGCGTCGAGGCGCACCAGCGACAGCGCTTCGCGGATGCGCTCCTTGCGCTCGGCCTTGTCGATGTTGCGCATCTCCAGCCCGAAGCCGACGTTGTCGGCGACGCTCATGTGTGGAAACAGCGCGTAGCTTTGGAACACGATGCCGAGGCCGCGCCTGTTCGGTTTCATGTGCGTGATGTCGCGTCCGTCGAGCGTGATGCGGCCGCGCGTCGTCTCGACGAAACCCGCGATCATCTGCAAGGTGGTGGTCTTGCCGCAGCCGGACGGACCGAGCAGCGAAACGAACTCGCCTTTCTCCACCGACAGGTTCACGTCGGTGACCGCCTGCAGATCGCCGAACGATTTCGTTACGTCCGTGAGTGTGAGGAACGACATGATCTGACCTTTGGATGGTTCGACACCGGTTCAATCGACTACTGCCTCGATGACGCCGACTCTAGCTAGCCAAATTACCGTCAGTCAATTTCAAATTCCGTTTACCGGTACAAGATTGGAAAAAATTCCGACAAACGGAATCTATTCCACGAAACCGGCGACAGGTATTCCGCTGTGTGGTCTCCGGAAAATCCCTATGAATCATTGATACAACGTTGCCGCATGGGAAAGCTGGCAGAATTCCGCTGACGGATAAAACACTTTATAGTGTTCCAATCAGTGAAATAATTCAGAGCCAGTAAAATGAATCCTGCCGCCAAACGAGATGCCGACACCGACACCGCGGACACGGGCAGTGCCCCCGGTCCCGGCATGCTGGAACGCGCGTTCGCGGTAATCCGCGCATTGTCCGAAGCGCAGCCCGACGGCGGACGTGTCACGCGTCTCGCGAAGGCGGTCGGGCTCACTCAAGGCACGGTGCATCGCATCCTGCATGCGCTGATCGCGGAGGGCATCGTCGAACAGGACGAAAGCTCCAAGCTGTACCGGCTGAGTGTGGATTTTTTCGCGCTCGCGGCGCAGGCCGGCAACCCGAGCGGCATGCGCACGCTGTGCCGTCCCGCGTTGTTGCGTCTGTGCGCGAGTCTCGGCGACACGATCTTTCTGCTCGTTAAAAGCAGCTTCGACGCGGTGTGCCTCGACATCTGCGAAGGGCCGTTTCCGATCCGCTCTTTCACCGGCGATATTGGCGGGCGTGTCGCGTTGGGTGTCGGGCAGGGCAGCCTGGCGATTCTGGCGTTTCTACCCGAGGCGGAGCGCGAGGAGATCATCCGTTTCAACGTGCCGCGCATTCGCGGCTACGGCGTGCTCGACGAAGTGTATTTGCGCACCGAGATTGAACGTGTGCGCCAGTTGGGCTACGCGGGGCGCAATAGCGGCGTGCTCGACGGCATGGCGGGCGTGGCGGTGCCGATTCTGGACCGCACTGGCGTGGCGATCGGGGCGTTGAGCGTCGGCACGCTGGCCGCGCGTCTCGGCGACGATCGTCTGCCGATGGTGGTCGAATTGCTGCGGCGGCAGGCCGACGCGATCGGCCCGCAAACCAATCCGTTCGATGTCGCGTTGCGCCGGCCGATGCATGGCCTGTCGCGCGCGATGACCACCGAACGGATCACCGGATAAGCGCACGCGCGATCAACGAAGCAGCGCGCAAGCCGTGCCGCCTGTCGAATCGCCTGAGAGCGCTTAGAACACCTTAACCGGCATATTCACCACCAGCCGGTATTCCATGTTGTTGCCGTCCGAATAGTGATACTGGCTGTTGTGCCACATCGCGATGAACGTGACCTTCGTGTCCTTGAAGCGTCCGCTTTGCAGCGTGTAGCTCGGAATGAAGCCGAATTCGTGATGGTGGCCATGCACCGGCTCGCCGTTCTTCCAGTACAGGTCATGCAGCGGTGCGGAAGGCGAGGCATTCTCCGCCGCGCCCGCCGACGCATCCGCGCCCCAGCCGTATTGCCCCCAGAACATCGCTTTGAGTCCGGGCACGCCGGCGTATTTGCCGTCGAATGTATAGCGCAATTGCAGCGACTGCTCGTGCGGCGCGTTGTAGTCCACGTCCATCGAGTTGGTCAGATAGATACCGTTGGTCTCGTTGACGTAGTCGAAGAACTGGTCGCCGAGCACTTGCTGGTAGCCGAGCAACAGCGCATGCGGGCCGTGCTGCGCGGAGACCGACACGCTGTACGCATTGCTGTTGATGTGCCCCTGACGCGACGCGCCGGTGTCGTGCGTCGAGTAAATGTTCGCAAGGCCGCTCCACTTGATGGTGGTCGGATCGCCGAACGACTGGGCGACCGAGCCGTAGTACTGACGCCAGACGTCGTCGGCCTGATCGACATATAGCGCCATCTCGCCGTTCTTCGCGTAGTGCCAGGTGCCGCCCACATACGTCAGGCGATCGATCCGCGTGCCGCCGTACGAGGTGGTGAGATTGGTCAGATTGGTGTGGCCGCGGGCGTCGACTTTGGTGAAGCTGCCGGCCTGCAATTCAGTGTGCGCGAGATCGTTGCTGACCATCGAGACGCCGAGAAAAGTCGGCGGCAATGCGCGATTGTCGTGCGGTTCGAGGAACGGGTTTGTCACATCCTGCAAACCGTACTTCACGACCGTCTCCGAAATGCGTCCCTTGATGTCGTACATGCCGGGATACGCCCACGCGAGCTGCTGCGAACCGCCGCCGTCCTTGCCCACGTGCACCATGTTGCCCGCGCCATTGCCGCCGTCGAGCTTGAGTGCGCCGAACAGCGACGCATCGACGCCGAAACCGATCAGCCCTTGCGTGTAGCCGGATTCAAAGTTGGCCTGCGCGCCTTGAACCCACGCGTGACGGTAGATCGTGTTGGGCGCCTGGAAGTAGTCGGCGTAGTTGCGAAACTGCAGATTCAGATGGCTGTCCGCGATGAAACCCTTGCTTGCCATTTGGCTCGACAGCGGCGCCGGCGGCGTGACGGTCTGACTGGCCTCGGCGTTGACGACGGCGTTGGTGGTGTCGGGTTGGTCGTTACGCACGTGGCCACCTTGCTCCGCCCGGCGCTTGCCGGAAGCATCGATTTGCTGCGTCGGCGTGGTTTGCGCGAGTTGCGCGGGGGACGACAACGTTTGCGCGACCGTTTGAGTTTTAGACGCCTCGGAGGTGGGCTCCGTGACGCCGTCGTCGGCATACGCGTTGGCGGCTAGTGTCAGTGCGGGAAGCGTGAATGCGCAGTAAAAGAACGTTGCTGCTCCGGTTTTTTTTGACCGGTTTTTTGATCGGGTATCTTTCATTGAGTACGTCTCTGATTATTGTGGTGAATCTTTGGCCGGCGCTTAGCCAGTCCATGCTTATCGCTCGTTCCGCGGTTGGCAGGACGAACGAATCCGACGGCGCGGCGGCCTGCCGCGCCGGGAATACGGTTTTGATTTCTCGGGTTCTTCGGTGTGCTGGCGGTGCGCCGGCGGCACTTACCTCACGGCGTCGTCAACGCGAATACATGCGACCCGTGTTGCCCTGGCCCCGTGCGTGACGGGCTGCGGAATCTCCCTGGCGCAGGCGTCGATTGCATCCGGGCAGCGCGTGCGAAATGCGCAACCGGAAGGCGGATTCAGCGGCGAGGCAATCTCGCCGCGCAACAGCAGATGACGGCGCGCGCGCTCCACCACCGGATCGGGCACCGGCACGGCGGAGAGCAACGCGCGCGTGTACGGATGGCGCGGTGTGCCATATACCTCGCGCTTGTCGCCGAATTCCATCACCCGGCCCAGATACATCACCAGCACGCGGTGGCTGATCGCTTTGACCACGGCCAGATCGTGCGCGACGAACAGCAACGAGAGCGACAGTTCGCGTTGCAGATCGCGCAGCAGGTTGACGATCTGCGCCTGGATCGACACGTCGAGCGCGGACACTGGCTCGTCGCAGATCACCAGTTGCGGTTCGCCGATCAGCGCGCGCGCAATGCCGACGCGCTGACATTGGCCGCCGGAAAACTCGTGCGGATAACGGCGCAGATGCTGCGCGTTGAGTCCGACGCGTTCGAGCATGGTGAGCACGCGCCGCTGTACATCGGCACGGGCGATATCCTGGCCGTGCGTCATCAACGGTTCGGAAACGATCTGTTCGATCGTCATGCGCGGATCGAGCGAAGCGAGCGGATCCTGGAAAATCATCTGCACGTCGCGGCGCAAACGCGAGGTATCGCGGCGCGCGCCGGGCAGCACGGTTTCGTCGCCGAGCCAGCGCACACTGCCGCTCGCCACCGGCGCGAGTCCGATGATCGCGCGCGCCAGCGTCGACTTGCCGCAACCCGATTCGCCGACGAGCCCCACGGTTTCGCCGCGCCGCACGTTGAACGACACGCCGTCCACCGCGCGCAGCGTCGCTTTGCCGGACCACGGAAAGCCGCCGCGCGGTACGCCGAATTGCACCTTCAGATTGTCGACGCGCAGGAGCGTGGCCGCGTCCTGGTTTGCGATAGGCGTGGCGTTCATACGTGTTGTGCCTCCAGGATTTCGCCTACCGGCTTAAAGCATGCGCGCAGGGCGTCGGGATAGCCTTCTGCGGCAACAAGGGATGGCCGCGATTCGCGGCAACGTTCGGTGCAATACCCACAGCGCGGCGCGAACGCGCAACCTGCGCCGACTTCGCCGGGCAGCGGCGGATTGCCCGGAATGGTTTGCAGCGGACGGTCGTCGTCATCGTCGGTCAGACGCGGCAGCGCGTTCAGCAGACCGAGCGTGTACGGATGCGTCGGCGCGGCGAACAGCGCGGCGGCGCTCGCCTGCTCGACGGTCTGGCCGGCGTACATCACCATCACGTCGTCGCACAGGCCGGCCACCACGCCCATGTCGTGCGTGATCAGAATGATCGCCGTGCCGCGTTCGCGATTCAGTTCGCGCAACAGTTCGATGATCTGTGCCTGCACGGTGACGTCGAGCGCGGTGGTGGGTTCGTCGGCGATCAGGATTTCGGGCTCGGAGAGCAGCGCCATCGCGATCATCACGCGCTGGCGCATGCCGCCGGAAAACTCGTGCGGATACATGCCGATGCGGCGCGCGGCGTCGGGAATACGCACCGATTCGAGCGTTTCGATCGCACGGCGGCGCGCTTCGCGGCGCGACATCTTGCGATGCAGTTGCAGCGTCTCGGTCATCTGCCGTTCGATTGTCAGGAACGGATTGAGCGAGGTCATCGGGTCCTGAAAGATCATGCCGATGCGGTCGCCGCGAATCTTGTTCAGCGCCGCTTCGTTCATGGTCAGCAGATTCTCGCCGCGATAAGTCGCGCTGCCGGACACCTTGCCGTTGCCGGCAAGCAGGCCAAGCAGCGCCATCACAGTCTGGCTCTTACCCGAGCCTGATTCGCCGACAATGCCGAGCGTGCGGCCCGCCTCGAGTGAAAACGACACGCCTTGCACCGCATCGACGGGTGCGCCTTCGCGGCGCGTAAAGCGCACGCTGAGGTCTTTGACTTCGAGTAGCGGCATGTCAACGGTCCTTCGGATCGAATGCGTCGCGCAGACCATCGCCGACGAAATTCACGCAATACAGCGTCACGCATAGCATCACGGCCGGGCACAGCAGCAGCCACGGCATCGATTCGAGCTTCTGCGCGCCGTCCTGAATCAGCACGCCCCAGCTCGTCATCGGTTCCTGCACGCCGAGGCCGAGGAACGACAGCACCGATTCCGTCAACACGATATTCGGCACCGTCACGCTGGCGTACACCACGACCACGCCGAACAGATTCGGCACGATATGACGCGCGATGATCGAACGCGAACTCACGCCAATCGCCTTCGCGGCGTCGATGAATTCGCGCGAGCGCAGCGACAGCGTCTGGCCGCGCACCACGCGCGCCATATCGAGCCATGAAAACGCGCTGATGGTGAGCACCACCAGATAGAAAGCGCGGCCGAACATCGTCATCATCAGAATGGCGATCAGCATGTAGGGAATCGCGTACATCATGTCGACGATACGCATCATCACCGCATCGACGCGCCCACCCAGATAGCCCGCGGTCGCGCCATACGCGACGCCGATCAACCCCGACACCAGCGTGCCGAGCAGCCCGACTTCGAGCGACACGCGCCCGCCTTGCAGCGTGCGCGCGAGCAGATCGCGGCCGAGTTCGTCGGTGCCGAACCAGTGCATGTTCTGCAAAGTGGGCGGCAGGCTGATTGCGCTCCAGTCGCTATCGATCGGGTTGTTCGGCAAAAGCCACGGACCGGCCACGCAGGCGATCACGATCAGCATCAGCACGACGAAGCCGGCGAAGGCGGCGCGGTTGCGCACGAAGCGCCACGCGGCGGTGGCGAGCGGGCCGCGCGAACGCGGCGCCCTGGCGATGGCCGCGAGCGGATCGAGCGCCGCGGCAGTCGATTGAAGAGAGCGGGGCATGGATCAGTACCGGATGCGCGGATCGAGCCACGCATACGCGAGGTCGACCAGCAGATTGAACAGCACCGCAACGGCGGTCGTCAGCACGACGAGGCCGAGCACGAGGGTGTAGTCGCGATTGATCGCGCCGTTGACGACCAGTTGGCCGAGGCCCGGCAGCGCGAACACCGATTCGGTGACCACTGCCGCGGTGATCGACGAGATGCAGATCGAGCCGAGCAGCGAGACGACCGGCATCAGCGCCGGTTTCATCGCGTGACGCAGGACGATCGTGCGGCCCGGCAAACCCTTGGCGCGCGCCGTGCGGATGAAGTTGCCCGACAGCACTTCGATCATGCTGCCGCGCATCACGCGGGCAATCGCGGCGACGTTGATGATGGTGAGCAGCACGATCGGCAGCACGCGGTAGCGCCACTCGCCTTCGCCCCAGCCGCCGGCCGGCAGCCAGCCGTGTCCCTCGGACGTTTTCAGCAGGATCGCGAAGATCCACACCAGCACCGGCCCCAGCACGAAAGGCGGCACCACGTTGCCGAGATTGCCGAGCACCATCACGAAGTGATCGACGAAGCGGTCGCGCCGCACCGCGGCCACCGTGCCGAGCGCGACGCCGATCACGAGCGCGATCGGCACCGACACGCCGCCCACGCCGAGACTCACCGGCAGCGCCTTCCACACCAGGTCGTTGACCGACCAGTCGGCGTAGCGGAACGACGGCCCGAGGTCGCCGTGCAGCAGCGAGCCGAGGTAGTGAAGGTACTGCAGCCACAGCGGTTCGTCGAGGTGATACTTGGCGTTGAGGTTCGCCAGCACGGCTGCCGAGAGTTGCTTCTCGGTGTCGAACGGGCCGCCCGGGGTGAGATGCAGCAGCAGATAGCACGCGGTGATTACGGCGAGAATCGTCGGGATCGCCCAGAGCGTGCGGCGCAGCGTATAGGCCAGCATGACGGTGCTCCCGCGTTTAGTGCTTGGTCAGATACATATCTTGCGTGGCGCGCATGTCGAGGTAGTTGGTCGGCTTATAGCCGCCTACGTACGACTTGACCAGCCGGTCGGCCGAATACTGGAAGAGCGAGACCACAGGGTAATCGTTCATGGCCAGATCGTGTGCCTGCGTGAACAGCGCGGTGCGCTTCGCGTCGTCGAGCTGCTGGTTGCCTTCGTCGATCAGCTTGTCGACTTGCGGGTTGCAGTAGCGCTGGTCGTTCTGCACGCTGTTGCAGCGGATCAGATCGAAGAACGAGTTGGCGTCGTTGTAGTCGACGAACCAGCCGTCGCGCGAGGCCTGCACCTTGCCTTCGTGGCGTTGCTTGAGCAGCACCTTGTATTCGACGTTTTCGAGCTTTGCCGTGACGCCGAGCTTGGTGCGCCATTCCGACGTGGCGAACAGCGCCACCTTCTTGTGCAGGTCGTTGGTGTTGTAGGTGAGCGTGAACGTCAGCGGCTTCGCGTCCGAATAGCCCGCGGTCTTCAGCAGGTTGCGCGCGTAGTCGATGCGCTTGGGCATCGGCCAGCTCGCCCACTCCGGCGTGAAGACGCCCGAGCCTTCGGTGCCCTTGGCGATCAGGCCGTACATCGGCACTTCACCGTCGGCGGTCAAACGTTTGGTCAGCAGGTCGCGGTCGAGCACCATTGCCAGCGCCTGGCGCACGCGCTTGTCTTTGAAGGCGGGGTCTTCGTTATTCAGGCTGTAGTAGTACGTGGCGATCTGCAGGCCGGTTTTCAGTTCGGGGCCGAACTGCTTGCTGACCTGCGCGTACACACCGGACGGAATCGAATACGTGTAGTCGAACTGGCCGGCCTGGTACATGCGCATCGCCGTTTCGTCGTTTTCGATCGGCAGGTAGGTCACTTTCGTGATCACGACCTTGCTGCTATTCCAGTACGTCGGGCTTTTGGTCGCCACGAGACGGTTGCTCGGCTGCCAGTCGGTCAGCGCGTACGGGCCGTTGCCGACGAAGTTGCCCGGACGGGTCCAGTCGCCGCCGAACTTCGTCACGACCGCGCGGTTGACCGGCGTCATCGTCGCCATGGCGGTCAGCTGCGGGAAAAACGCGGCGGGCACTTCGGTGGTGACTTCGAGTGTGTAGGGATCGACGGCGCGCACGCCGAGGCTTGTCAGCGGCGCCTTGCCCGCGAGAATCGCCTTGGCGTTTTTCACGAATTCGACCAGCACCGTGTATTTCGAACCCGTCTTCGGATCGAGCACGCGTTGCCAGGAGTAGACGAAATCGGCCGCCGTGACCGGCTGCCCGTTGCTCCAGCGCGCATCGTGACGCAACTTGAAAACCCATGTATTCGGTCCGCTACGCGACCACGACTCCGCGACACCGGGCACGATCGCGCCGCTCGCGTCCATGCGCGTCAGGCCTTCGAACAGGTCGAGCCCGATCGTATTGCCGGTCCATGACTCGATATGCGCGGGGTCGAGCGATTCGGTTTCGCCCGGCACCTGGCGAGTCATCTCCTGGCTGGCGGCGAGCGTGACGCCGGCGGGCACCGTAACGGCGAAAGCGGAAGGGGCAAACGTGAGGACGAGCGCGGTCAGCGCCGCCGTGTAGACGAACGGGGTTTTCATCGGTTGAGATCGCAGGAAAGGTCGAGAGAGAAACGCGCTGGCGCCAGGGCGCCCGTTTAGCTGCGTTGCTCGGGCCAGGGCGGCCCTTGTTGCTCGTGGTGGTAGCGCGACATGCAGGATTCCTTACATTGCGTAATGCAGGCAATCCCTCGCCGGCTCAACCGGATAAGGTGCCTGCCCTTTAGAACAGTCTTGGTGTGCCCACCCAGACGACCACCGACTCGATGCGCGCGGTGTTCACCCAGCTGTGCGGCACCGTCGATTCGTAATGCGCGCTGTCTCCCGCGTGCAACACGAACGTCTTGCCTTCCAGCGTCAACGACACTTCGCCGTCGATCACATAAACAAACTCTTCCCCGGCATGCGTGGTGACTTCCGAACGCTTCTGCCCGGGCGGCATCCTCACCAGGATCGCTTCGAGCTGACGGCCGCCCGTCAAGTTGGTCAGCCGCGCAAACAGATTGGCCGAGTCCGCAAAACCGAAAAACTTCAACTGATCGCCCCGGCTCACGCAGCGTTCCTCGCTGGGTGTGTCGACGAAATACTGCACCGTGACCCCGAGTGCGTGGGCGATACCGGCCAACGAAGTGATGGACGGTGACGCCAGCCCGCGCTCGACTTGCGACAAAAACGGCTTGGAAATACCCGCTGCGGTTGCCGTGTCATCCAGCGTGCGCTTGAGCCGTTGGCGCAGCGCGCGGATCTTGCTGCCGATTTCTAATGCCGGATTGCTTTTTTGAATTGTCGTGACCATAGCAGGAGGAAATTAGCCCGTCAAAATTTGTTTGATATAAGTAAATATGGTTTGATTGCGGTCTTGGGCGGGACTGCAGGTCTTTTCAGCCCTGGGTGGTTGCGAGTGACCACATTTCGAGACAGGACTCTATGTTGCCAGAATCGAAACTAACCCCGGCCAAAACGACCGTTTATTTCTGGAAACGGCGAACAATCGGCGTATCGACTGCAGTAGGCATGCTGGTAAGCGCGGTTATGCAATACGAGTATCAGGACGATTAAGCGTATGACACCAAAGGTTATTTCCGACGGCACGCGTCGATTTGGCGAAAAGACATGGCTGTAAGAGCAAGTAATCGACGTGGACTCAGTGGATTCCCTGAGTGACTTGGGATGTATCTGTTTGCAGAATCAGGCCCGCTTGCGGACGGGCGCGCATTTGGACATCACACGTGCACATCCGGCCGCTGTTTATCATTTCGCCCGCAGCGATCCTGCGTGGCGGATCACTGTCCGGCACGTTCCAACCGAACGGCGGCCGGCGCAAGGACATGACTATCACCGCCGATTCTTTCCACCGCGGGCTTTACGCCCGCCGCCGCGTGGCAACGCTTCTCTCTGCGGTCCTCGGAATCCCCCTTGTTCGCGATGCTTTATCATTGGGCCCGCTCCGCATGCCGGAGTCCGAGCCCGGTGTGCCGCAGCGTCCTCCAGGAGGACTTGCCGCGGGGCGTTTCGCGAGGCGGGCGTCGATCCTATCCCCTGGTTGATCTGCTGGTTTGGCGCTTTAGCGCGCGCAAGAGCGGGCTAAAGCGCTGCATCAGTGCGCCTGTGCGCCAGTGGATCCACATGAGGGCCCACGCTTCGCCGACTGTCTTTCCAGCTTCCGTTTCACGCGCCGCGCGGCCAGTTCGCGCGACGCCGCAACCGTTTGAACAAGAGGTACACGATGAACTCATCCAATCCGGCGGGCGCACACGTCTCGCAGACCCGTTCGTTTTCGACAGTCTTTCTGATCGAGATGTGGGAGCGCTTCGGCTATTACGGCATGGCCGCGCTGCTCGTGCTGTTCATGATCGACAAGCTGCAGTTCACCGACAGCCACGCCACGCTCACGTGGGGCGCGTTCACGGCGCTGGTGTACGCGTCGCCGTCGATCGGCGGCTGGATCGGCGACAAGATTCTCGGCGCGCGGCGCACGATGATCTTCGGCGCCGGCGTGCTGTCGGCCGGTTATTTCATGCTGGCGCTGCCCAATGACCAACTCGCCTATATGTACGCGTCGCTCGGCGTGATCGTGGTGGGCAACGGCCTCTTCAAGGCCAACGCGGCGAATCTGGTGCGCCGTATCTATGAAGGCGACGACGCGCGCATCGACAGCGCGTTCACGATCTACTACATGGCGGTCAACATCGGCTCGACGGTGTCGATGCTCGCCACGCCGTGGATCAAGGACCATTGGGGCTGGCATACGGCCTTTGCCGTTTGCTGCGCGGGGATGCTGTTGTCGGTGCTGAACTACTTCATCATGTTTCGCACGCTCGCGCATATCGGCTCCGCGCCGGACGCCGAACCGGTGCGCTGGAAGCGTGTCGGCGCGGTCGCGCTGGGCGGTCTCGCGCTGGGTGCTACGACCACGTTCGTGCTGCAACACAAGGCGATCGCGGTGGCGTGCGTGTACACGGCGGGTGTCGCGATTCTGGCGATCTTCGGCTACATGCTGATGAAGTGCGAGCGCTCGGAGCGCTCCGGGCTGGTCGCCGCGTTGATCCTGACGGCGCAGGTGATCCTGTTCTTCGTGTTCTACGTGCAGATGTCGACGTCGCTCACGCTGTTCGCGCTGCGCAACGTCGATCCGCGTTTCATCCTGTTCGGCCAGACGTGGTTCACGTGGAGCGCCGCGCAGTTCCAGGCGCTCAATCCAATCTGGATCATGTTGCTGAGCCCGCTGCTCGCGCTGCTGTATACGAAGCTCGCGAAGAGCGGCAAGGACGTGCCGGTGGCGGTGAAGTATGCGTTCGGTTTCGCCGTGGTCGCGGCCGGTTTCTTCGTCTATGCGGCAAGCGGCAACTACGCGGTGAACGGGCGCGTGTCGTCGTGGTTCATGGTGGGCGGCTACGGCCTGTATTCGCTCGGCGAATTGCTGGTGAGCGGCCTGGGGCTCGCAATGATCGCGCGCTACGTGCCGGCGCGCATGAGCGGTTTCATGATGGGCGCGTACTTCGTGGCGACCGGCGTGTCGCAATATCTGGGCAGCGTGGTGGCGAATTTCGCACAGATGCCGGCGGGCGATATGGATCCGCTGGAATCGTTGCCGCTTTATACCAAGCTGTTTACCGGCCTCGGCTGGCTCGCGGCGGTGGGCGCGCTGGTGGCGGTTCTGCTGCTGCCGTTGATGCGCAAGCTCTCGCGCGAACATCAGCGTTGCAGCGACGAGGCGCGTGAGAATGCGCGGCAAACGGCGGCGTTGAATGGGGTGGTGGTGGAGTAATCACGCTTGCGTTGACGAACGAGGCGCACGCCATGACGTGCGCCGGTAAAACAGAATGGCGCGCCTCGCAACGCAAGGCGCGCCATTTTTGCATGGGGAAGTGCCGCGCGCGCTGAAGTGCCCCAAAGTGTCCATCCGATAGCACAGCCGGAGGTAAGCTAACGGTTGCAATTGGTCTTCCCACGCAACCGTTTCCCAGCCACCCAAGGTAGCCACCCGGATGGAAATCCATATCGCGGTCGAAGGTCATCACGATCTGTCCGGCCAGATCTATCGCCAGTTGCGCGCGGGTATTCTCGAAGGACGCCTTGCGGGCGGCACGCGTCTGCCGTCCACGCGCGACCTCGCCACGCAACTGGGCGTGTCGCGCAAGACCACGCTCGACGTGTTCGAGCGGCTGCTCTCCGAAGGCTATCTGAGCGCGCGCGGCGGCTCGGGCACCTTCGTCGCCGACGGTCTGGAGCGTCTGCCGGTGGAGCGCTCCGCCCATGCGCGGGCCGCGGAGTCGTCGCGCGAGCGGGCCAAGGCGAAGGCTGCCGCGCGCGCCCAGCCGCTGTGGGACGAGATGCCCGAGAGCCTGCCCCTGCCGAGGCCTTCGGTGGCGTCGCCGCAAGACTTCGTCGGCGGCGCGACCGACAAGACGCTGTTTCCCTTCGACGTCTGGCGCCGCTGCGTGAACCACGCGTTGCGTGCTCAGGCGCGCGGCCCCGGCATCTATCGCGACACGGCCGGCGAGCAGGAGCTGCGCCTCGCGATCTCGCGCTACCTGGCCTTCAACCGCGCGGTCGCAAGCAACTGGGAAGACGTGATCGTCACGCAAGGCGCGCAGCACGCGCTCGATCTGCTGGCGCGCATCACCTTGCGCGCGGGCGAAGTCGCGGCGATCGAGGATCCTGGCTATACGCCGGCGCAAGCGTGCCTGAAGGCCACCGGCGCGCGCGTGGTGCCCGTGCCGGTGGACGCTGAAGGCCTGATCGTCAGCAAGCTGCCGGACAAGGCGCGGCTCGTCTACGTGACGCCCTCGCATCAGTTTCCGCTCGGCATGCCGATGAGCCTCGAGCGGCGCGTGGAACTGCTCGAATGGGCGCAGAAACGCGGCGCCGTGATTATCGAGGACGACTACGACTGCGAGTACCGTTTCGAAGGACGGCCGATGGAGCCGCTGAAAAGTCTCGACCGCGCCGGACTCGTCGCCTATGTCGGCACGTTTTCGAAGACGATCTTTCCCGAGCTGCGCGTCGGCTATGTGGTGCCGCCGGCCTCGCTCTACGGTGCGCTCATCAAGGCGCGCCAGATCGGCGACTGGCACGGCTGCACGCTCACGCAGACGGCGCTCGCGTCGTTCATGCTCAACGGTGAATTCGCCAAGCATCTGCGGCGCATGCACAAGACCTACGCGGCGCGCCGCGCGATGCTGCTCGATCACCTGCACGGCGGTCTCGCGCCCTGGTTCGATCCGATCGTGCCGACGGCCGGCATCCACATGGCGGCGCGTCTGAAGGCGCCGCTGACGGAAGAAGCGGTGGTGAGCGCGGCGCGTTTAGCATCGATCGGCTTGTATGGACTCGCACCGTTTCATGTACGCGCGAAGGCGCAGCCGGGCCTGATGTTCGGCTACGGCAACATCGCGGTCGAGCATATCGATGCCGCGCTCACGAAGCTCGCCGGCATCCTGCCGCGGCTCGTGCAATAGGCCCGCGTTCCGGGCGTGCAGATTACTTATCGGCTTCACGCCGCCCGCGATCATGGCGTGGGACAAGCGCTGGCTCGACGGCAATGTCTATACGCAAGGCCTCGTGGAAAGCGCGTCGAAGTACGTGCCGGAAATGAAGGCGAAGGGCGCGCAGATCATCGTGGCGATGTCGCATGGCGGGCTCGATAACTCGACCTATTCACCGTCGATGGAAAACGGCAGCTACTATTTGTCGAAAGTAGCCGGCATCGACGCGATGCTGATCGGCCACTCGCACCAGGTTTTCCCCGATAAAAACAGCACCGTCACGCAATTCAATCTGCCGGGCGTCGACAAGGTGAAGGGCACCGTCAACGGCGTGCCGACCGTGATGGCGAATTTCTGGGGCAAGCATCTCGGCGTGATCAAGCTCGCGTTGAACTACAACAACGGCACGTGGACGGTGGACCGCACCTCGAGCACCGCGGAAGCAAGCTCGATCCAGAACGCCGCGGATCGACGAGCAACGCGAAGGCGTCGAACGCTATCGCCGGCTTGCGCACGAGGGCGCGCCGCGTGCGCGTGCCACGCTCGGGCATCTGTTGTTGCGCGGGTTGCCCGGCGTCGCGCCGGACTACGTGGAAAGCCGCCGTTGGCTGACGCTGGCGGCGTCGCATGATTCGCGCGATGCCCAGGCGGCCTACGATCTCGCGACGCTCTATCGCAACGGCTACGGCGTGGCGCGCGACGCCGGCACGGCGATTCGCTGGCTCGAACAGGCGGCGCAAGCGGGCTTGCCGCTCGCGCAATTCCAGCTCGCCAACGAGTATCGCTTCGGCGCGACGCGGCCGCACGACGACGCGTTGGCGCTTCAATGGCTCACGCGCGCGGCCAATGCGGAGTTACCCGAGGCCAATCTCGCGCTGGCGATGGCCTATCGCAATGGCGAGCTCGGCATGGCGCGAGACGAGAACGAGTATTGGGCTCACGTGAAGGAAAGCGAACACGATCTCAAACACGTCAACCGGCAGTAAAAGTGTTTTGACACCCCCCCCGCGATTTTCTGTCGCAGGGCGAGATTGGCCGCCCCCTGCAGCGTTTTTCGCTGCAGGGGGCGTGTTTTTTCTGCCGCGTGAAAGTGCACGGCGAGCGAGCCATGAAGTGTTTTTCTCGATCATCGAGCGATCCGCCGGCGATGCTCAGGCGCAGAAAGTGCCGTTATTCATGCATCGAAATGACTTGTAACGTACGTTACGTGTTGGTGTTGCCAGGCTCGCCGACGCATGTTTACCCGCTAAAACAAGCATCAAAATGTGTTGTGCAGTCTGCGCCGCGCAACAAACCTTCGCTGTTATACATAAAAGAGTCGCGCAAATCGTATTAGCGCTTGTAGAATCCGGCGTTGAAGCGTGCACATACGGTGTGCGCTTCGTGCAATTCACTGACCACAACAGGTAGGAGAAACATGCCGACTTCCGCAAAAAAGGTGGCCAAGAAGGCTGCTGCCCCGGTACCCGCCAAGAAGGTTGCTGCAAAGAAAGTTCCTGCGAAGAAGGCCGTCGCAGCTAAGAAGGTCGCCGTGAAGGCGTCCAGCGCTCCGTCGCCGATCAAGGACACCTTCACGAAGGCCTCGCTGGCTGCACACGTCGCTGAACGCGCTGCTGTGGAACCGAAAACCGCCAAGGCTGTTCTGGCCGCGCTCGAAGACACGATCCTCGGCGCCGTGCACAAGAAGGGTGCTGGCGAATTCACGCTGTCGGGTCTTCTGAAGATCGTCGTGCAAGCTGTCCCGGCGAAGAAGAAGCGCTTCGGCAAAGACCCGTTCTCGGGTGAAGAGCGTTGGTTCCCGGCCAAGCCGGCTAGCGTGCGCATCAAGGCACGTCCGCTGAAGAAGCTGAAAGACGCTGCTGCGGGCTGATCGAGCTTCACGCGTTGCCGCTGTTTTAACAATGGTTGACGCTTGAGGCGAACCGAGGCACATGCCCTCGGTTCGATCCGCGGTACACGTTGTCCGAATCCCCGTGGGTGAGAATCCACGGGGATTTTTTATGCGTGCGCGGCGTATTGCGAGTTCGCCGGATGCCTCACATGACCTGCTCTGTCCGTGCACCGCCGCGCCGCACATGCACTGTACTAGCGCATCATGGGCCGCCGCAGTACGATGACAGCGAAGCCATGCCGGCCGGGATGCGCTATTCGCGTGCATGCAGGCGGTTTAGTACGCAGAAAGCTCAATGGCATAGCGCTTGCTTGATCGATTGTCGAACACCGAATGCGCAGCGCATTCGCCTTCTATCCGACAACAAGAGCGGGGCGTGACATGCGATGCTATGACGAAATGCGTCATCATGACGATGCCGTGCGGCCACACTATGCGCGCTTTGAGAGGTGGCTGGTGAAGCAGGGTAACGAGGCGATCGCACGCAAGCGTGCGGAAGCCGACCTGCTGTTTCGCCGGGTCGGCATCACCTTCGCGGTGAATGGCGACCTGTCCGGCACTGAGCGGCTGATCCCATTCGACCTGATTCCGCGCATCATTCCGCGCGGTGAATGGCAGACGCTGGAGGCCGGTTTGCGTCAGCGCGTGCAGGCGCTCAATCTGTTCATCCACGACGTCTATCACGACCGCAATATCGTGCGCGCCGGCATCGTGCCGGCCGAGCAGGTCTATACCAACGCGCAATACCGGCCTGAAATGCAGGGCGTGAATGTGCCGCTCGGTGTTTACGCGCATATCGCCGGCGTCGACGTGGTGCGAGCGGGCGACGAGGGCGAGTTCTACGTGCTCGAAGACAACCTGCGGGTGCCGTCGGGCGTCTCCTATATGCTCGAAAACCGCAAGATGATGATGCGGCTTTTCCCCGAGCTGTTCGTGCAGAACCGCATTGCGCCGGTCGCGCATTATCCTGATCTGCTACTCGATACCCTGCGCTCGGTCGCGCCAGAAGGCGTCGACGATCCGGTCGTGGTGGTGCTCACGCCGGGCATGTACAACTCCGCGTATTTCGAGCACACCTTCCTCGCGCAGCAGATGGGCGTCGAACTGGTGGAAGGCAAGGACCTGTTCGTCGACGACAACTATGTGTTCATGCGCACGACGCAAGGGCCGAAGCGCGTCGACGTGATCTACCGCCGCGTCGACGACGATTTTCTCGATCCGCTCGCCTTCCGCAACGACTCGGCGCTCGGCGTGCCCGGTTTGCTGACCGCGTATCGCGCGGGCCGCGTCGCTCTCGCGAACGCGATGGGCACCGGCATCGCCGACGACAAATCGATCTACCCGTACGTGCCGGAAATGATCGAGTTTTACCTCGGCGAGAAGCCGATTCTCAACAACGTGCCCACGTTCCAGTGCCGCAAGCCGGATGACCTGGCGTACACGCTCGCGCATCTGCCGGAACTGGTGGTCAAGGAAGTGCACGGCGCAGGCGGCTACGGCATGCTCGTCGGACCGGCTTCGACGAAAGCCGAAATCGAATCCTTCCGTGAGCGGTTGATCGCGCGTCCCGCGGGCTACATCGCGCAGCCCACGCTCGCGCTCTCCGCCTGTCCGACCTTCGTCGAAGCCGGCATCGCGCCGCGCCATATCGACCTGCGGCCGTTCGTGCTGTCCGGCAAGACCGTCACGATGGTCGCCGGCGGACTGACGCGCGTGGCACTGCAGGAGGGCTCGCTCGTCGTCAATTCGTCGCAGGGAGGCGGGACCAAAGATACGTGGATGGTCGACTGACGCGGTTGCCGATGCGGTCGCACAAGCTTCACGCAACCGCGCCTACAACCCAACGCGCCGGGCAGCACGTGATACGCAACACGCGCGCCGCCGGTGCACACGGATAACCAGCGCGAGCCTTTTACCTCGACGAGGCCTCGCGTCATCAGATACGGAACGCCGTCATGCTAAGCCGAACCGCCGATCACCTTTTCTGGATGGCCCGCTACATGGAGCGCGCGGAGAACACCGCCCGCATGCTCGATATCAACCTGAAGGCGCTGCTGTTGCCGCAGACGCCCGACCAGGAGGCGCGCGCGCAACGCTCGGTGCTGCGCATCTCCGAACTCGAAACCGCCTTCGCGCAGCGTTACGACGAACCGACCCGCGAACACGTGCTCGATTTCATGGTGGCCGATGCGACCAATCCGTCGAGTATTCATTCGTGTCTGCAGGCCGCGCGCGAAAACGCCCGCGCCGTGCGCGGCACGCTGACGACCGAGTGGTGGGAAACCATCAACGACACGTGGCTCGAATTCAACGAGCGCGCCTCGGCGGGGCAGGCCGCGAGCAATCCGGGCGCGCTGTTCGAATGGGTCAAGTTCCGCTCGCACCTGTCGCGCGGTGTGACGATCGGCACCGCGCTGCAGGACGACGCGTTCTTCTTCACGCAGCTCGGCACCTTCCTCGAACGCGCCGACAACACCGCGCGGATTCTCGACGTGCGCTTTGCCGACGTGGAACCGAATTCACGCGATGCCGCGCGCCAGCTCGAAGATTTCTATTACTGGACCTCGATCCTGAGTTCGGTGTCGGCGCTGGAGATCTATCGCAAGGTGTATCGCGACGTCGTCACGCCGGCGCGCGTGGTCGAACTGATGATCCTGAATCAGCAGATGCCGCGTTCGCTGCTGGCGTCGCTCGAAGGCGTCTGCGTGAATCTGGCGATGCTGCGCACCTCCGGCTCGAACCAGTGCGAACGGTTCGCCGGCAAGCTGCGCGCCGAACTCGTGTACTCCGACATCCGGCAGATTTTCGAAGCCGGCCTGCACGCCTATCTGACACAGTTCCTCGCTCGCGTGTTCGAGCTGGGCAATCTGGTTGCGCGTACCTATCTGATGTTGCCAGTCGCCTGACGGAGTTTCTTTATGTACCTGACGATCCGCCACGACACGTCCTATCGCTACGAAGCGACTGTCCATTATTCGATCCAGCAACTGCGTCTGACGCCGGCGAGCGGCGCCTCGCAGGTCGTACGGCGCTGGAGCATCGACGCACCGGGCAAGCTCGACGCGACCTTCGACGCTTACGGCAACGTGCTGCACACGCTGGTCATCAACAAGCCGCATAGCGAGATTCGTCTGCACGTGGCCGGCGAAGTGGACACGATTGCGCTGATCGACGGCCATTTGCCCGACGCCGTCGGCCCGATTCCGCTCGAGCATTTCACCTGCTCGACGCGCTTGACCGAGGCCGATGCCGCGGTCCGTGAGCTGGCCGAATCGGTGCCGAGCTTGACCAGTTCGGCGAATCTGATCGCGCTCTCCGAGCAGATCGTGCAGCGCGTGAAGTACAACCCGGGCATTACCGAGGTCACCAGCACGGCCGCCCAGGCGCTCGAACTCGGCAACGGCGTATGTCAGGACCACGCGCATCTGATGCTCGCGTGCTGCCGCGCGCGCGGCATTCCGGCGCGCTACGTGAGCGGCTATATCGAACCCGGCGAGGTGACGCACGGCGCGAGCCATGCGTGGGTCGACGTGTGGGTCGAAGGCAAAGGCTGGATTTCCATCGACGTCACCCATGCCGCGTTTGCCAGCGAACTCTACTGTCGCCTCGCCGTTGCGCGCGACTATGAAGCGGCCGCGCCGGTGCGTGGCCGGCGTATCGGCGGGCTGGAAGAACAGCTTAAAGTGTCCGTTACGGTCAGCGGGCAACAGTCGCAGTAGACGCGCAACGAGGCCGGCTCGCAAAAGGGCTCCGGAGGCGCCAGTGAGCGCCAGCCCTCATATCGCCATTCAGAATAGGCCCGCGACGGCCGATAAACGGGATATAACGGGATAGAGGCGCATGCGCGCCGCATTACAATAGCGCCGTTCAGTTGTTTTTTTGCGGGTACCTTTTCTTATGACTTACTGTGTCGCGATGTCCGTCGACGACGGTCTCGTGTTCCTCTCGGACACGCGCACCAATGCGGGCGTCGATCACATCAGCACCGCGCGCAAGATGTCGGTGTTCGAGTTGCCGGGCGAACGCATGCTCACGCTGCTGGGCGCCGGCAATCTGTCGCTGACTCAAGCGGTGCTGCACGAGTTGTCCGAGCCCACCGATCCTTCCCAGCCCACGCTCTGGAGCGCGCCGACCATGGCCGACGCCGCCCGCGTGATCGGCCGTGCGGTGCGTTGCGTGCATCAGCGCGAGGCCGAGGCGTTGCAGGAATTCGGCGTCGACTTCAATTGCAGCTTCATTCTCGGTGGGCAGATCGCGGGTAACCGGCCGCGCCTGTTCATGATCTACGCGGCGGGCAATTTCATCGAGGCGTCGGCGGTCAATCCGTATTTCCAGATCGGCGAGGCCAAGTACGGCAAGCCGATCATCGACCGCGTGTTGACGCCGTCCACGCCGCTCGACGAAGCCGCCAAATGCGCGCTGATCTCCATGGACTCGACGCTGCGCTCGAATCTGTCGGTCGGGCTGCCGCTCGATCTGCTGGTCTACCAGAAGGACACGCTGCGCGTTACGCGCTTCGTTTCGATCGATCACGACAACGCGTACTTCGAAATGATTCACCGGACGTGGGGTGAGCGGCTGCGCCAGGTGTTCGGCGAGATCCCCGATCCGGACTGGCAGGAATCGCCGAATGTGCCGCTATTGCAGCGGGAGCGGGCGCTGGTGCTGCATCGCGCGCCGGTGGGCGCTGACGGCATCGAACATGAACTCGACGCGAAGCCCGCGCAGACGTTGGCGCAGGCGGAGAGGGGCAAGGCGCAGCGAAAGTAGGCCGAAGACAGGCGCGGTCGCATGCGTCGGGCCGGCGTGAAGCGCGGGCTCGGCGGGAAGCAGTACAGCAGAGGTCGTCAGGAGCCTGAAGCGGGCTTGCTGGCGGCCTTTTTCATTGGGTCATCGAGAAGCATCAAGGAACTCAGGACGAAAAAAAACCAGCCACAGGCTTTCGCCCGTGGCTGGTCTTCAACTGCGTGTTGCTTCAGCAGTCCGTCAAGTTCGATTAGAACTTGTGGCGGATGCCCAGGCTGACCAGTTCTTGCGAGCTGGAAGCCGAGTTGTAGCCGTACGAACCGATTGCCGCGCCTGCATCAACCAGCGTACCGGCCGACGTGCGTTGCTGACCGCTTGCGTGCTGATATGCGCCGACCAGGTAGACGTCCGTGCGCTTCGACAGGTTGTAGTCGCCGCCCAGGGAAACCTGGTGATACGTTGCGCTCGAATCGCCGCTAGCCTTGGTGTAGATGTAGCCCACGCCAACCAGCATTGCCGGCGTTGCCTGGTAACCCAGGTATGCGCCACCGACGTTGTACTTCTGGGTCGAACCGAAGCCCGAGTTCGCGTCCGGCTTGTACTGTGCATTGCTGTAACGCAGGTTGGCCGTGAACGGGCCTGCGACATATTGCACAGCGACCGAAGCGATGCCGATCGACTTGGCTGCGGCGTATGCGCCGTTGACCTGGTTGTCGAACGTGCCGTCCGACGTGCTGCCGTTCCAGCCAGCTGTCGGCGGCGTGCCGGCGGTGCGGCTAGCCAGCGTGTTGCCGTTGTCCATGCGGAAGTAACCGGCAGCCACGCTGAACGGGCCCGTTGCATACGTTGCAGCGCCCGACCACGATTGACCCGAACCCGTTGCGCCAGCCACGCCGCCCAGAGCGTACATGCCTTCGAACTGGAAGCCGCCCCACACCGGCGAGGTGTACTTGATGGCGCTGTTCGTGCGCGAGGAGTTGTCGTTGTTGTCGACGTCGCCCGGCGTGGTGAAGGTCGAACCGAAGTAGTTGTCAGCCGTCAGCGGCTGAACCAGGTCGACCAGCGGGTCGTATTGACGACCCAGCGTGAACGTACCCCACTGATCACCCGTCAGGCCGACATACGCTTGACGACCGAACATACGGCCGCCTTGACTCAGCTTGCCGTTGTTCACGTCAAAGCCGTTTTCCAACTGGAAGATTGCCTTCAGGCCACCGCCGAGGTCTTCCGTGCCCTTCAAGCCGAAACGCGGACCTTGCAGGTTGCCGCCGACCAGGCCGACCTGATTCGAGTTCTTGCCGTTCGCGTCAACCGTGTTGTGAGCGTACTGGATCGATTCGTCGATCAAACCGTACAGGGTCACGCTGCTTTGAGCATGTGCCACGCCAGTGACGCCGAGGAGCGCCAGCGAGAGGGTAGACAGTGCGATTCGTTTCATCCATTTCTCCACGCAGATGATTAGTTTCTTTGTTGCGGAAAGGAGAATAGCTCACGGGGTCAATCGGCAAGAACTGGAAAAAAAAGAGTGTCTCCAAAAACTGACAAATCACGCAAAGCCTTGTATTTAAAGCGCGTTAACGATTATTTCTGTTTCAGCAACATTTATTCGTTGACTCAGCATTATTGTTGTTTTGATGACAGTGACGACTCCAATACGCGTACTTTCGACATTGATTTGTAGGCTAAATGTAATTATGTCGTCTAATTTTCCGGCTCGTTCTGTAGCGTTTCCATAAGAATTGAAGCGGATCTGGCTTGACGGAGCGGCTAGACAGGTTTTCGTCGTTGTGAGCAGGCGCACCCGTGCAGCCGCTTGCAGGTGCGGCCGGGAAGCTGGGCCGGGACTGGAGGGCTTAGCGTTCGCTGTGATCGGTATTGCGGCGCGCGACCATTGCTGCAGCCAGCCCGGCGGTGGCCGCCACGAGCACCGAAGTCCACGGATGCCGCCTCACGTAGCGGTCGGCCGCAACGGCTTTGCGGCTCGCTTCGATCAGTGTGACCGCGGCGATGCGCGTCGCTTGCGCTTCGGCGAGCACGACCGTGCGGCCGACCTTGAGCGCCGTTGCCCGCGCCGACGGCCGGTTTCTCGCTTGCATCCGGAAAGTCGCCGCTGGCGCCGCGCTGTTCAGCGCGCCGGCCCTCGCGGCGCGCATGGCGGGAGTGAGAGCGGCGTCGCCCGGCGCGGCGCGTTCGTCCGCGTGCGCGTCGGCGTGCGGCACCGCGTCCGCGGCGACAGTCGATGCCGCCAGCACCGAGGCGAGCTTGGCACGGCTGCCCGGCGGCGTCTCGTTCTGCATACCCCAGCCTCCGCGAGGATCATGCATGCGCCCGCGCGCCGCCGAGAATTCCGCACCGAGCAGCAGCACGGCGGCGGAGAAGTACAACCACATCAGCAGCACGGCGAGCGAACCGGCCGCGCCGAACGAGGTGGCCATGCCGGCGTGCGCGAGATACAGCGCGAACAACTTTTTGCCCGCCGAAAACAGCACGGCCGCGACTATCCCGCCGACGAACGCATCGCGCCAGCGCACGCGCGCATCCGGCAAAAACTTGAGCAGGCCCGCGAAAGCGAACGCCAGCACGAGCAAGCCGACGCCGAGTTGCAGAAGATTGCCGATCACGACGTACGGCGAGTCGCCCCACAGCCACTTGCCGACGAAGGTGATGACGGTATCGAGCACCAGCGACACGATCAGCAAAAACGCGACGCCGAGCACCAGCCCGAACGAAATCAGCCGCACGCGCACGAGTGCCATCACGCTCGACGAACGCGGCCCGGTATTCGGCCAGACTATATTGAGTGCGCTATTGAGCGAAGAAAAGGTCGCGGAGGCGCCGATCACCAGCGTCACGAGCGAGATCACGGCCGCGATGCCACCCGCGCTGCCGCTGTGATGCGCGTTCTCGACGATCGTCTGGACGCCCGCGGCGGCCTGGTCGCCGAGCAGTCCGTGGATATGGGTGAACAACTCGCCACGCGCGGCTTCGGCGCCGAAGAACCAGCCGGCCACGGCGATCACCATCACCAGCGTGGGCGCAAGCGAGAACGCCGCATAGAAGGCGATGCTGGCGGCCATGGCCGCGCAGCGGTCTTCGGCAAACTGTTTGAAGGCGCCGATGGCCCAGTTGGCCTGTTTGCGGGCCACTTGCTGGAGGTTCTCGGCGGAAAGCGTGTCGATGTCCATGGTCGTGTTTCCCAATGGGTGCTGGCGCCGCGCGGGCAATTCGAGGTGGCGGGTGCGGACCGGGTGTGCGGACAGATCGGGCTGCTTCGCCGCAGTCTTCGCGTTCAAGCCTTTCGCAAACCTTGTGCCTGTCACTATAACAAGCGTGACCGGCGCGCGCCGCGTGCGTGCAGGTCACGTGCCGGCACCGTCGGCGCACCTTGAGCCAGGTGTGCCGTTAGAATGCGCAGGGATCCTCACACACTTTGCTCACTATGCACTCGCACGAACTCGTACAGCGGCTGGACGTCATTGCAGCGGAACAATTGGACGCGCATTTGCCTGCGCATGTGGTCGAGCAGTTGCCGGCGCAAGGCGTCACGGTTTTCTCCGTCACCGACGACGCGTCGGACACCGCCGCATTCAGCGCGCGCTACGGCTTCGGTCTGGAAGACTGCGCGAACACGATCGTGATCCGTTACAAGAAAGAGGGCGGCGAGCATTACGCGGCGGTGGTCTCGCTGGGTTCGCTGCGGCTCGACATCAACGGTGCGGTGAAGGCGGCGCTGGGCGCGCAGCGGCTTTCGTTCGCCAAACGGGAAGCGGCGGTCGAGCATAGCGGCATGGAGTTCGGCGGTATCACGGCCTTCGGTCTGCCGGACGACTGGCGCATTCTCGTCGATGCCGCCGTCATGGAGCGGACCCAGATCGTCATGGGCGCGGGCGTGCGAGCCGCCAAGTTGTTGCTGGCGCCTGACGTCCTGCGTCAGTGGCCGCGCTGCGAAGTTGCCTCGCTGACGCTGCCGGTGGAATAAATCGTCGCCCACCTCGCGTGCACATAATCAGGTATGAAGGCGCCGCCGCGTCCATTGCGTCGTGAGCCGCGCCTGCCAGACCCTCGTCTTGGCCCTGCGCCCGAAGCCGGTCGGCAAAGCCTGAAGTTTTCCGTCCCGTTCCGCCGTTAATCCGAAGAGTGGCATGAATCACCGCGGCGTCCGCAGAGGTGTGCACGCTGCCGGAACGACGCTGGCCTGCGCCTGAGCGTACGTCAGGCTAGCGCGATACCGGCGCGGCTCAGCAGGCGCTGGTTGCGTTCGGACAAGTTCTTCATGCTCAATTCCTTGCCGGCTTTTCGATAACGTTCGACCAGCGCTTGCAATGCCGCCAGGGCCGAATGATCTGCCAGCAGCAGATCGCGGCAGTCGACGGTAACGCGCTCGGGATCTTCCGCCGGGTCGAAAAGCTCGTGAAAGCGGGTGGTCGATGCGAAAAACAGCGTGCCGCGTGGCGCGTAAATCTTGTCACCGGCGCGGTCTTCGACATGCGCGTGGATTTCACGAGCGTGCTGCCACGCAAAATTGAGCGCGGCGATCACGATGCCGCACAACACCGCGATCGCCAGATCGGAAAATACGGTGATGACGCTGACCGCCACGATCACCAGCGCGTCGTTACGCGGCACCTTGCCGAGCACGCGCAGCGAACCCCACGCGAAAGTCTGTTGCGCCACCACGAACATCACACCGACCAGCGCCGCCAGCGGAATGCGTTCGATCAGCGGCGACAGGAACAGGATGTACATGAGGATCATCACGCCGCTGACGACGCCGGACAGTCGCGACCGGCCGCCCGAATTCAGATTGATCATGGTCTGGCCGATCATGGCGCAACCGCCCATGCCGCCGAACAGACCCGAGGCGATATTCGCGGCGCCGAGCGCGAGGCATTCACGATTCGGCTGGCCGCGCGTTTCGGTGATCTCGTCGGTCAGGTTGAAGGTCAGCAGCGTTTCCAGCAGACCGACGATCGCCATCAGCACCGCGTAGGGCAGCACAATATGAAGCGTGTCCAGATTCAGCGGGACGTCCGGCATATGCAGACTCGGCAGGCCGCCCGCAATGTGCGCCATGTCGCCGAGCGTGCGGGTCGGCACAGGCAGCCACTGCGTGAAGAGACCCACGCCGACGATCGCCACCAGCGCGGGCGGCGCCGCGCGCGTGAGCCGCGGCAGCAGATAGACGATCGCCATGGTCAGCGCGACGAGTCCGCACATCACGAGCAGCGCGCTGCCGTGCAGCCATTGCTCGCCTTGCGGCGTGCTCTGCCTGAAGTGCGCGAGCTGCGCCATCGCGATGATGATCGCCAGTCCGTTGACGAAGCCGAGCATCACCGGATGCGGGACCATGCGGATCAGTTTGCCGAGCCGCAGCGCGCCGAACAGCACCATCAAGATGCCGCTCAGGATCACGGTGGCAAGAAGATATTGCGCGCCGTGTTGCACGACGAGCGCCACGATGACCACCGCCATCGAACCGGCGGCTCCGGAAATCATGCCAGGTCGTCCGCCGAATAACGCCGTGATGGCGCAGATGAAGAAGGCGCCGTACAGGCCCATCAACGGGTTGAGATGGGCGACCAGCGCGAAGGCGATGCATTCCGGCACCAGCGCGAACGACGAGGTCAGTCCTGCGAGGATATTGCTTTTGATGCCGGGCAGCGTGGCGAGCCAGCCATGAGTGGGACGAGCGGTGTTCATCTTCAGCGAGGTGGGAGGTCCGGGTTGACGGCGTGCATGCAAGCGAGACGCGCGTCCGCAGACAGATGAGTGTCCCGGCCTGGGGCGCAGCGGTGGCCGGGCAAGATTGCAAAAAGCGTGGATTTTACAGCAGTGCGGTCTGGATGACCGGGAGGGGAATTAAGTGGCGGCAGCTTCCGCTGCGCGCCAGTTAGAAATGCCACACAGCCGGCGAGGCGGCTGTCTGGCAGTGCGCGTGGACGCTCACGTTCAGATCATCAGACGCGAAACCTTGGTGCCTTCGAGCGATACGCCGGCCATCAGTCCGCCGTTCGTCAGCACAAAGGCTTCGACCGGGCTGGTGGCAGTAGAAGTATCCACCGCGCCGTTCGCGCCGATCTTCAGTAAAGCTACGGTGGCGTCCGCACCGGCTGCCCAGCCCTGGCTGCTCGTGAATTTGTCGAGTGCTTCTTGCGTCATGAACAGGAAGATCAGGGCCTTGGACTGTGCTCCGATCTGCAAACCGAACGAGCCCGCGACGGTGCTGTAGTAACCCGCCGTGCGGCCACCCACGCGCAATGCGCCTTCGCCGTATTGGCCGCCGACCCAGAAGCCCGCCGAAATGACGTTCGGGAACACCAGAACGCCGCGCGCCTTGGCCACCAGTTCACGTGAGCCTGTGACGTTCTCGTAGAGACGCGACAGCGTGGAATCAACCCCGGCATTGATGCTGTCCCGTTTGCCCGCGTTGGCCGAAGGCGATGCGCTCGAGGACGGCGACGTGGTCGTGCAGCCGGCAAGGCCGAGTCCGGCGGTGGCGAGCGCGGCGCTGGTCGTCATGATGAATTGTCGTCTACGCATGATTGTTTTCCTTTTGCGTTATTGGTGTTATGAAAGTGGCGTTGCTCATTTTCGTTCAAGCGGTAAGGGCGTGACGCCGACAAGCCCGTACGCCGATTGCTAACCAGCACATAGCGTGCCCGACCCCGCGGTGCGCGTGTTCAGTGCTGGTGCGGCGCGCGTGGGCGGGGCCACGCGCGAATTGCCGGCGGCCGTTGCCCCGCCTGCTCATTACTACACCGACGGCCGGATGTTCTGGTTGTGACGGAACAGGTTGCGTGGATCGTAGCGGTTTTTTACAGCGACGAGGCGTTCGTAGTTCGGCCCGTACGCATCGGCGACGCGTCCGCCTTCCTCTTCCGTCATGAAGTTGACGTAGACGCTGCCCAGCGCGAACGGCGCGGCGGCGTCGAAAAATGCGCGGGCCCAGCCCACGCAGCGCTCGTCATCGCTCGCATCGTCCCAGCGGCCGTGTACGTTCATCGCGTACACCGTGTCGCGGCTCGAATAGGCGGTGGCTTCGACTGGCACGCTCTGGGTCTGCTCGCCGATCTGCCCGAAGAAAATCTCGCATTGCGGCGTCGGCAGGTTATTAATCGCGTTGAGCAGCGCGTCGATGAGGCCGTCCGGAATGTCGACCAGATTGTGCGATTTCCAGTAGTTGCGCGCGCCCGGCGTGAGCAACGGGTCGAACGCCTGTTGCCACATGGCATACGGCATCGGGCCGAGATGTTCGCCGAGCGGCGTTCCGAAAGCGCGGACGAATTCCACCGTGGACGGACCGCTTTCGACGGCGCCGGTATAGCACATTGCGAAGACGATCACCGGCTTGCCGTGGACTTCGGGCGGCAGAAACGGCAACGGCGGCGCGAGCCGCAGCACGGCCCACACGCTCAGTTCCTTCGGCATCGCGGATTGCGCCGCGCGGTATTTGAGCAGGGCGTCCCTTGCCTGCTCGATCGGCAGGACCACGAGGCCGGCGTAGACCAGCGGCCCGACTGGATGCAGGACGAACTCGAAGCGCGTGACGACGCCGAAATTACCGCCGCCGCCGCGAATCGCCCAGAACAGGTCTTCGTGCGAATCGGCGCTTGCGTGGACCAGTTCGCCTTCGGCGGTGACGACGTCGGCCGACACCAGATTATCCACGGTCATGCCATATCTGCGGCTCAGCCAGCCGAAGCCGCCGCCGAGCGTCAGGCCCGCGACGCCGGTGGTCGAGTTGATGCCGAGCGGCGTGGCGAGCCCGAAAGCCTGCGCCTCATGGTCGAAATCGTGCAGCGTCGCGCCCGGTTCGACATACGCGCGACGCGCCGCGGGATCGATCTGCACCGATTTCATCTGCGACAGGTCGAGCACGACTCCGTCGTTGCACAACGCGCTGCCGCCGATGTTGTGGCCGCCGCCGCGAATCGCGAGCGGCAGGCCGTTCTCGCGCGCGAAGGCCACGCCCTGGCGCACGTCGGCAACGCCCGCGCAACGCAGGATGATCGCCGGATGCCGGTCGATCATCGCGTTCCAGATGCTGCGTGCTTCGTCGAAGGTCGCGTCGCCGGGTAACAGAACCTGACCGCGCATGGCGGTTTTCAGTTCGTCGACGGCGCTGCTGGACACGTTAACCATGGCTCAATCTCCTGAGATAGTGGGAGAGATTCGCAGAACACTATTCAGCTGACCAAAGCAAATTGGAAGTGTCCTGAAGGCTTGTTTGCGTTCAGTAAACGAGCCTGCCTTCTGAAGTCAAACGAAGGTAAACCCGCGTTTTTTACCGGTTGAGCGCGCGGGCTGGCGCGGCAAGCTTGCGGGAGCCTTGACGGTGGCGAAGACCTGCCCGGTGCCACGGATGGTGGAAATGCTTCGGACAAAGATACTGCGGGAATGTGTTGGGTGCGCCGCTGCGTGGTGGGTGTGCAGCGACACTTCCCGGTCCGGCTCGCCGGCGCGTGGGAGCGCGCGAGTGTCGAGCAGACCGCTTAGCTCTTCACGAGGCCGCCGTCGACGATCAGATTCTGGCCGGTCACCGCGCGTGACCACGGCGACAGGAAGAACAAAACCGCATCCGCGAATTCTTCCGGTGTCGTGACGCGGCGCACTGGCGTGGAGCTCGCGATCAGATCGAAGACGAAATCCGGCGTGGCCGCGCTCGCGTCGGTGGTGCGCAGCAGTCCGCCCGACACCATGTTCACCGTGATGCCGTCCGGACCGAGGTCGTGGGCAGCGGTGCGCGTGAGCGACAGCAGCGCCGCCTTGGCCGCCGTGTAGTCGTGATAGGGAACGACGGGGTTCTGAAACAGATTGGTGCCCACGTTGACGATGCGGCCGAACCCACGCGAACGCATGCCGGTAACGGCCGCCTGAATCGTGTTGAGCGCGCCTTTGAGCGAGCCGTCGAGTTGCTGCTGGAAATGCGCCCAGGCGATGGAATCGATTTTCGGGCGAGCATCGCCATCGAACCGGAAGTCGGCCAGCGCGTTGTTGACCACCGACACGATGGGTTGGCCGGTTTGCAACTGCGCTTTGTCAAACAGGCGCGCGACGGCGGCCGCGTCCGTGACGTCCGCTCGAAGTGGCAGCACCCGATTGCCGAATTCCTCTTTCAGTGCGAGCGCGGATGTTTCGCTGTTGCGATAGTTGACGACCACACTCGCACCTTCGCGTAGCAGTGCGCGCGTGATCGCCGCGCCAAGTCCGCGAGCGCCCCCCGTGACCAGCACCCATTGTTCGGATAGAAGCATCTTTGTCCTGTTATCGATCGAGTTGCGATGCTCGTATTGTCGCCCGAATCGGAATTCGCATCCGGTCCGTGCGATGGCGCATATATCGCTAACGAATTCATAAAGGGAGTGGCCCTGAGTTTGCGCGGCAGTCGGAATGCGCGGCGGACCGAAAGTTTTTTGCGGCGAGTAGGGCGACTGGTCCGATGGCGGACTGCTTTTTATTCACTCGACGGTCTTATGCGTTGCCGAAGCGCGGGGGTGATCATGGCGCTGGGCAAATAGTCCGAGTTGCGCCGTCTGTGTGATTGCACTCACTCCTGCATGGGCAACTTCTGTTTTGTGTTCGGATGCCCACGTATGTGAAGCATTTGAACCATGGTCGCATGGTTAGTCTGATCACGCGGATTAAAGAAAATGTAAAAAAAATAATAGTTGGTACTGCGTATCTATGGACGAAAACTTTCTCCTATTTATAAAGCTGGTAATTGACGATCTCTGACAGTTCAGCTGCGCAATTCACCGTAAAAACCGTGGCGATATCGCACTGCGTGGGGTAACGCACGGTCGCTGAATGGCACTGCGCATAACTTCAACGTCCATCAGGCCCAGCTGTGCGTTTTCAAAACCGGGGTTCGCGCACAGCCAGTTGTCCTCTCTCGAATCACGTTGAATCGGACCGGGGTTTTCCGTGCGAGAGATGCCGAAAGTCATGTGGTTTTAGCGTGAGGCGAGGCGATGACGACCGGGCGTTGAGGTTTCATTTTTAACAGTGAACAGAGATTCGCTTGTTACCAGGGCCGGTCGCTAAAAGCATATAGTTAGGAGAATGAAATGAAAAAGCAAAACGGGGACGCACTGGTGCTGGGGACGCGCCGGGCGGTATTCGCAGTTGCTGTGAGTCTGTATGCGGCGATGGCGGGTGCGCAAACTGATCCGGCCGCGTCGGCCGCGCCGTCGGTCAGTTCGAACGTGATGATGTTGGCGCAGGCATTGCCGGATGATTGTGCGGGCACGCCCGGCTGCATCCGGCAAAGCAGAAGCCTCGTGATGCCTGGTGGAAGTGGCTTCGCCGCGGGTGGGGTGGGGGCGGTAGCGGCCGGGGGCACGCAAAGCGGCGGCG
Source organism: Paraburkholderia sp. BL17N1 (assembly GCF_003634175.1). Lineage (NCBI taxonomy): Bacteria > Pseudomonadati > Pseudomonadota > Betaproteobacteria > Burkholderiales > Burkholderiaceae > Paraburkholderia > Paraburkholderia sp. BL17N1. The sequence continues at coordinate 650,426 of NZ_RBIW01000002.1, read as the reverse complement.
GGACTTCGTCGACCGGGACGGCTACTGCGGGCAATAGCGGCGGGAGTGGTTCGGGCTCGTCGGGACTGGGTTCCGGGAGCACGGGCAGCGGCAGTGGTAGCGGCGGAACCGGCACCGGAGGTGATGGCGGCACCGGCGGGGATGGCGGTGACGGCGGCAGTGGAGGTGACGGTGGCGACGGCGGCGACGGCGGCCATGGTCATGGCCATCATGGGCACCACGGTCATCATGGCCACCACGGCGATGGCGGTCATCATGGTGACGGCGGTCATGGCCACGGCCATGGCGGCGACGGTGATGGAGACGGCGGCCATGGAGATGGTGGTCACGGCGATGGCGGTCATGGTCACGGTGACGGCGGCCATGGTGACGGCGGTCATGGAGACGGCGGTCACGGCGACGGCGGTCATGGAGACGGCGGCCATGGTAATGGTGGCCATGGTGACGGTGGCCATGGTGAAGGCGGTCACGGCGACGGTGGCCATGGTGAAGGCGGTCACGGCGACGGTGGCCACGGAGAAGGCGGCCATGGTGACGGTGGCCATGGTGAAGGCGGCCACGGAGATGGCGGTCATGGCGACGGTGGCCATGGCAACGGCGGTCATGGTGAAGGCGGTAACGGTGACGGTGGCCATGGCGACGGCGGTCACGGCGATGGCGGCCATGGAGACGGCGGTCACGGCGATGGCGGCAAGGGCGGGAACGGTCCTGGTGACGGCGGTCATGGCAACGGTGGCCATGGAGAAGGCGGTCACGGTGACGGCGGCAATAGCGGAAACGGTCCCGGCGCGGGCGGTCCCGGCAATGGTGGTCACGGCGACGGCGGCAAGGGCGGAAGCGGTGCCGGCGTAGGTGGGTCGGGCAACGGCGGTAACGGTGGCTCCGGCAATGGCGGCAAAGGCGGCGGCGGTCCCGGCGCGGGTGGCTCGGGCAACGGCGGTCCTGGTGCAGGCGGCCCGGGTAACGGCGGCAACGGTGGCTCCGGCAATGGCGGCAAAGGCGGCGGTGGTCCTGGCGCGGGTGGCTCGGGCAACGGCGGTCCTGGCGCAGGCGGCCCGGGCAACGGTGGCAACGGTGGCTCCGGCAATGGCGGCAAAGGCGGCGGTGGTCCTGGCGCGGGTGGCTCGGGCAACGGCGGTCCTGGCGCAGGCGGCCCGGGCAGCGGCGGTAACGGTGGCTCCGGCAATGGCGGCAAAGGCGGCGGCGGTCCCGGCGCGGGTGGCTCGGGCAACGGCGGTCCTGGTGCAGGCGGCCCGGGTAACGGTGGCAACGGTGGCTCCGGCAATGGCGGCAAAGGCGGCGGTGGTCCTGGCGCGGGTGGCTCGGGCAACGGCGGTCCTGGCGCAGGCGGCCCGGGCAACGGCGGCAACGGTGGCTCCGGCAATGGCGGCAAAGGCGGCGGTGGTCCTGGCGCGGGTGGCTCGGGCAACGGTGGTCCTGGCGCAGGCGGCCCGGGCAACGGCGGCCCCGGCGCAGGCGGCCCAGGCAACGGCGGCAACGGCGGCCCCGGCGCAGGTGGCCACGGTCACGGCGGCGACGGCGGCCCCGGCGCAGGTGGCCACGGTCACGGCGGCGACGGTGGCCCCGGCGCAGGTGGCCACGGTCACGGCGGCGACGGCGGCAAGGGCGGAAATGGCCCAGGCGCGGGCAACGGAGGCCAAGGCCATGGAGGCGGCTTCGGCGGCGGCTTTGGCTCAGGCCACGGTGGCGGCTTCGGCGGCCATGGCGGTGGCTACGGCGGTGGCGGCGGAGGCCACGGCGGCGGCAACCACTAACGGAGCGACGTTCCTTCATCGCACGGAGGCCGGGAGACCGGCCTCCCTATCGATGCCAAACGGAGCGAGCGAACGACCATCGTCCGCTCGCTCCCATCTTCAACCTCCGCAAACTAATCGCTCAAAAAACCAGTACGAAATCCCGCGTCACACCACTTCAATCACCCTCTCCTGCACCACCAGAAAAACCTTCTCCTCAGCGACACGACCGTCCTCTCGCGTCCCTCCAGTAAAGCTCCCGAACGCAGGCAACACGCCGCCCGCCGGCCCGAACCGGAAACACGGAACCCGTACCGAATCGTTGCGCGTCGCAATCCGATACACCGGATGCACATGCCCCGCGAGCGCATACGCACCTTCGGCATTCTGCGGGTAATGACACAGCGCCCACGGCCCGACACGCCAGGGCTCCTGAACATACTCGACGTCGAGCGTCGCCGGCAGCGCGCCCGCATGGCGGTCGTGATTGCCTTCGACCAGCACGACCCGCAACCGCGCATGCCGCGCGCGCCAGACGTGCAATGCGTCGAGTGTCTCGGCGGCGTGCGCCTCGCGCGCATGCAGCAGGTCGCCGAGAAACACCAGCATGGCCGGTTCGAACTCCGCGATCAGAATATCCAGGCGCATCAGGTTGTCGGCGGTCGAACCGATCGGCACCGGAATGCCGCGTGCGCGAAACACGGCGTCCTTGCCGAAATGCGCATCGGCGACGAACAGACAACGCAGCGCCGGATCGAACGCCGCGCGCAAGCTCGACAGCACGAGAGGATGCCCGGCAATCTCCACCGGCAACGAAGCAGGCCTCATGTGCGGGCCGCCTTCTCGAGTTCGGCCAACATCCGCTCGACGCGATCCGCGAGCTTCTCCGTGCTGACCTTTTCCCGCAGGCGTCCGACAATCAGCGGAAACGCGAACGGTGTCGGCTTTTTCGGCCGCGTGACGACCACGCGGCTCGCGTTCATGCGTTCGAGCGCAATGCGAATGCGGTGGGCGTCGAGTTCCTGCAGAAGCACTTCATCGTCGGCCTGATTAAGCAACAGATTGCCGCGATCGTGATTGCGAAAGATCTCGTAGAAGAGACCACTCGACGCCTGCAATTGCCGCGCGCTTTTCTGCTGCCCTGGATGCCCCTGAAACACCAGCCCCGACACGCGCGCAATCTCGCGAAAACGCCGCATCGAGAGTTCCGACGAATTGAGGCTGGCGAGAATGTCGTGATCCAGTTCGTTTGGCGAGAGCAATCCGCTTTCGAGTTGCGCAGCCCAATCGAATGGTTGCGCGGACAACAGCTCGAAACCATAGTCGTTCATCGAAATAGAAAACGTACCGGGTTTTTCGCGCGCGACGCGCCATGCCAGCAGCGCGCCCAAACCGATATGCGCCGTGCGCCCGGCAAATGGATAGCAAAAGAAGTGGTGCCCTTCGCGCGATTTCACCAACTCGACCACCAGCACGCCCGGCTCGGGCAAGGCCGACCACTTCTGCTGCAATTCGAGCAGCGGCCGCACGGCGCGCATTTCGGGTTCGTCATAGATGCCGGCGGCGGCGCGCGCGAGCATCGTCAGCGCGGCGTCCGCAAGTTCGGAGGAAAGCGGCATACGGCTGCCCGCCCATTGCGGCATGGCTCCGCGCGACGAGGTCGCGCGCCGCACCCACGCGGTCATATCCTGTACGCGGATCAATTCGAGTGCACGTCCGCCGAAAGTAAAAATATCGCCCGGCTTCAGCCGTGAAATGAACGATTCCTCGATCGCGCCGATCCGGCCGCCGGCAAGATAAGCGACATTCAACGTGCCGTTCGCGACGATGGTGCCGATATTGTTGCGATGCCTTCGCACCAGATCCTCGCGCGGCACGCGGTACAAGCCGTCGCTTTCGCGCACCACGCGATGATAGTCGGGATACGCGCGCAACGCCGTGCCGCCGCCTTCGACGAAGCCGAGCGCCCAGTCGAACTCCGCCTGCGTCAGTTGACGGTAGGCATAGGTGCTGCGAATTTCGCCGTACAGGTCGCGCGCCCCGAAACCGCCTCCGATCGCCACGGTGACGAGATGCTGCACCAGCACGTCGAACGGTTTCTCAGGCGTTTCGCGGCCTTCTATCTGACGCTTCTCGACGGCTTCGCGCGCGGCGGCGGCCTCGACCAGTTCGAGCGCATGCGTCGGCACGATCGTGACACGCGACGGCCGCCCCGGCGCGTGACCCGAACGGCCCGCGCGCTGCATCAAACGCGCGACGCCCTTGGGCGAGCCGATCTGAAACACGCGCTCCACCGGCAGAAAGTCGACGCCCAGATCGAGGCTCGATGTGCACACCACCACTTTCAACAAGCCGCTCTTGAGGCCACGCTCGACCCATTCGCGCACTTCCTGATCGAGCGAGCCGTGATGCAGCGCGATCAGGCCGGCCCATTCGGGCCGCGCTTCGAGCAGTGCCTGATACCAGACTTCGCATTGCGAGCGCGTATTGGTAAACACGAGCGAGGTCTGAGCTTCGCCGATCGCCTCGGCCACGGCGCCGACCTGGCGCATGCCCACATGACCGCCCCACGGAAACCGCTCAATGGTCTCCGGAATCACCGTATCGACGATCAGTGCTTTCGGCAGCGCGCCATGCACGCTTACGCGTGGCGTCTTCACGGACGCGAGCAGAACATCGGCGGCGAAAGACAGATTGCCGAGCGTCGCCGACAAACCCCACACCTGGACTTCAGGACGCCAATGCGCGAGACGCGCGAGCGCGAGTTGCGTCTGCGTGCCGCGCTTGTTGCCGAGCAGATCATGCCATTCGTCGACGATCACCAGCCGCACGTGTGCAAGCACATCGCGCGCATCGGGGCGAGTGAGGATGAGCGAGAGACTCTCCGGCGTCGTGACCAGTGCCGATGGCATGCGCCGGTTCTGCCGCGCGCGCTCGGTCGACGACGTGTCGCCGGTGCGCAAGCCGACGCTCCACGGCACGGCCAGTTCCGCCGCCGAACTTTGCAACGCGCGCGCGGTGTCCGCGGCGAGCGCGCGCATCGGTGTGATCCACAGCACTGTAAGCGGCTCCGGTTGCGTGCGGGGCGTGCCGCGTTTTCGCGCGCTTGACGTGGCTGCGAAGGCGGCCAGTGCGCCGAACCAGACGGCCCATGTTTTGCCGGCGCCGGTCGTGGCATGCAGCAAACCGCTCGCGCCGCGGCCGATTTCCTGCCAGACCTCGCGTTGAAATTCAAATGGTTGCCAACGGCGCGCCTCGAACCATTCGGCGAGTTTTTCGGAAAACGGGCGCTGCGCAGCGGCTTCGTCGATGGAAAAAGGCAGCGGCTCGAAGGCTGGTTCGCGTGCGTCGAGCCGCGCCTGCTGCTCGCGGCTGCGCGGAATCCGGCGCGGCCGGGGTGCACGGCGTCGCTCCGGCGCAGCGGAAGGCGCGGGGACTGTGGTTTCGTCGGAGTCAGCCGGCTCGGTCATCGAAAGCGCTCTTTAGCATCGGATTCGCGTGTCGGCGAACAACTCGAAGGAGGGGATTTCCTATGTGGACCGCTAAACCGCTCAGGTGGTTCACCTCGAATCTTCGCACTTACATGTGGCGCGCCGCTCATGTTTAAATGCCGGGGCATTGCCTGCCGCGATCCAAGGTCGAACGCGCGCGGTCATAACGCAACAGTCCTTTCATCACGGAGCGCACGTTGAATCACACACAGGCATTGCTGCCGCAAACCTCATTGCGAATCGCGGCTGCGCAAGCGCAACCGGTGTGCGGCGACGTCGCGACCAACATCGCCAGAACGGTCGAATTGACCGCTCTGGCTGCCGATGCCGGCGCAAAACTGGTGGTTTTTCCCGAGAAATTCCTGACCGGCTACGAACCCGACCTGATCGCCGGCGATCCCGCGAAATACGCATTCGATGCACACGACGCGCGGCTCGAACCGATCCGGGCCATCTGCCGGCAGCGTGAAATCGCGGTCATTGTCGGTGCGGCGACACGCGGCGAGGGCGGCCTGCATATCTCTTCGCTCGTATTCAGCCGTGCCGGCGCGCAACTCGATTCTTATCACAAGCAATACCTGTACAGCAGCGAGACAAAGATCTATCGCCCGGGCACGCAAGGCCGCATGCTCGAACTCGACGGCTGGCGCCTCGCACTCGGCGTGTGCTACGACTCGGGTTTTGCGGAGCATGCGCGGCATGCGGCGGTCAATGGCGCGCACGCGTATCTGGTGAGCGCACTTTTCAGCGTGCAGACCGGCTACCATCAGTCGCGCATCTGGTTTCCCGCACGAGCCTTCGACAATACCGTCTACGCGTTGCTGTCGAATCATGTCGGCACCACCGGCGGCTGGGCCACGTGCGGTGCGAGCGCGATCTGGAGCCCATCTGGCGACGTCATCGTGGAAGCGAGCCGCGAGCGTGAAGAAGTGATTACCGCGCTACTCGATCCGGCCGTGCTGGCCGACGTCCGCGAACGCGAGACAGTGCTCGCGGACTTTCGCGCACGCAGCGAGGCACCCCATGCGATCCGTTACAATGAGGCGCACCACCCATCTGGAGACTCGCTTTGAAATCTATCGTTGCATTGGTCGCAGCTGCTCTTCTGTCTTCGACGGCAATGGCCGCCGCGCCCACCACCGAAAAACTGCCTTCCGGCGTCGTGGTCGAACACCTCACGCAAGGCACAGGAGCCCAACCGGCTGCCGAAGATGTCGTGAAGGTCAACTACCGCGGCACGCTCGCGAACGGTACTGAGTTCGATAGCTCGGCGAAACACGGTGGCCCGGCCACGTTCCCGCTGAATCGCGTGATTCCGTGCTGGACGCAAGGCGTGCAGAAGATGAAAGTGGGCGGCAAGGCCAAACTGACCTGCCCGGCAGCGACCGCTTACGGTGATCGCGGCGTCGGCGTGATTCCGCCGAATAGCGATCTGACCTTCGAGGTCGAACTGGTCGGCATCGTCAAATAAGCAGCACGACGTGAACTGAGACTGAGCCCCGCTCCGAATTTCGCAGCGGGGCTTTTCTTTTTCCGGGCACTGCGTCTGCCCACTGCCAAGTACTCCCGCAATGAAGCGCGAAAACAATCCCGTACAGGTGGCCAGCATCGGATTTACCGGCAAGACGGCCCAGCAATTTTTCGATCTGCTGAAAAACGCCGAGGTGCGGACGGTGCTCGACATTCGCCTGAGCAACACGTCGCAATTGGCTGGCTTCGCAAAGAAACAGGATCTGCCTTTCTTTCTCGACAAGTTGTGCGGCGCCGCTTACCAGGAAATGCCTGAGCTGGCTCCGGAGCCGGACTTGTTCAAACGCTACAAGGCCGACGAACTGACGTGGGGCGAGTTCTCCGCGGCCTACGTCGAGCTGATCGCCAGGCGCCGGGTGGAAAGCAATCTGGACGTCGATCTGTTCCGCTCGGCATGCCTGCTTTGCAGTGAACATTTACCTCACCATTGCCACCGGCGGCTGGCGCTCGAGTATCTGAACTCGCATTGGAATAGCCGCCTGAACATTACCCACCTGTCGTAACTGCCCGTTCGATAGCGGCGTCTTTGCGCAACTGGAGAACGCCGGATTTCACTCGGACGGCGCGAAAAGCATCGAGATATAAACGATCGTGGAGACGACCGTAATGCCGACTCCGATGAAAACTTTGGTGCGATTGAATTCGAGTCCGCCGTTAATGGCCACGCAGATGCCCACCACGGACGCCAGGGTGCCGATCGTGGCCAGCAAGACGTGAAGCTTGCTGCGTATCAGCTTGCGCCGTTCCGGACTGGCGCCTTCTTTCCACTTGTCGAGTTTCACGGGGATTGTCCTTTGCGTTAGCGTGTACTGAGCCCGAAGGTTTGGACGGGAGAGTGGTGCGGTCCGGTTATGCCCTTTCGCATTACGAATGGTTTCCAATGGCACACAGCATAGCCGAGCTGCCGGACAGTGCAAATAATAAAAGCGGAAAGATTGTTGCAAGTCTATTTGGCGGCGCGCGCGCGTAGCGGACTCGGCCCGAAACAGGGCGGCGAACGTTTTTTTAAAGTCCTGGTGCGTTCGGTCGTCTACTATCTACTCACGCGCCGACACGGCATCCCCCTCGCTGCGCAGTCCAGAATCCCCCCGTCGTCATTCGTCGCGCTTCAGGAGCGCCAGCCATGAATATCGACTTTCACTACGGTGTCATCTATATTGCCGCCCGCGTGGCGGGGATGCCGGCCGACCACGCGATCACCGTGGCGCACGCCTGCCAATATGTGGACGATGCGACGACCGCGGGCATATTACGCTTCAAGGGCGGCGAGACGTTCGAACGCTTCGCCACCGCCCACAAGTTGTTCGATTACGCCACCACGGAGGACGACAAGAACCGCCTGGTGTGGACGCCCTTTCATTTCCTGCCGGCGGCCGAAGGCTCGACGTTGCACGAGAAGGCCGTGTGCCGGCCGGATAGCGCGGTCGCGCGCGAGGTGGTGCGGCGCGCCATCCTGCGCCGGGACACCGAAACGGGACTGCATCGGCTGGGCGTGACGCTTCACACGTATGTCGATACATGGGCGCATCAGGGGTTTGCCGGGATCGAAAGTCCGTGGAATCGGGTTCATCTGCTGGAAGCTCAGGACTGCACCCGCAAAGGCTGGTTCGCCAAACTCAGACTCGCTACCGAGCACCTGCTCGAACACATGGAGGAGGATGTGCTGACCGTTGCGCTGCCGGTCGGTCACGGTGCTGCCTTGCACTATCCTGACCAGCCGTGGGCGAAATGGCATTACATCGACGGTAGAAACGAGTTCGTCCAGCGACACAATCTGCCGGATTTCGTGCAGGCAGCCCAAATGGCGTGCCGCGCGGTGCGTGCCTATCTGGGGGGTCGGCAAGACTTCGAGAACCTGCCCGGCATGCCGGACGATGTGACAGACGTGCTCACGAATCTGCTCAATACGAACCGACTCGAGGACGACAACGATCGCTTGCGGCACATTTGCCGCGTCGTGAAGGCGGGCGGCATTCCGGGTTTGAAAGAGTCGATTCCGGACTATGTGCCAAAAGGTCCCGGCTCCTGGAAGTACATGGCCACCGGGTTGATGTTCGGCGACGATACCGGCGAGAAGCCCGAGTGGACGAACGCTTTTGAGAAAAGCGATTACCGTCTATTTCACGACGCGGTCAAACAGCACCGCTTCGTGACCACGCAGGAGATTCTGCCCACGCACGGATTGCGGATCGCCTGAACGGGGCGCGAGCGCCCCGAACCCGGGTTATTGCAATCTGGCCTGCTGACGTTGCGCAGCCTGTTCTTCCGCATGCTTTTTGGCCATATGCCGGCCGACCAGACAGCCGCCGACCGCGCCGACCACCGCGTGATGTCCGGCGTAGTGTCCCGCCACTCCGCCTACAACTGCCCCCTTCATGCAGCCGGCCGCGTTTGCCGTGCCGACCGCGGCCGAAGTGAGCGCCACCGCCGCGAGGGCGGTTCTGATGTAACCAGCTTTCATCTGAAAAGTACCGTGCAATTAAAGAGGGGTTCTAACATGGTGCTATACGGCGTCATTTCAATAGCCATTCCAGTGCCGTTCACGCCATTCATGTTCGCGCCAGTGCTCGCGGCGCCATTCGCGTTCGCGCCATTCACGACGTTCGCGCCATTCGCGTGCATGCCAGTCACCGTAGCCGTAGCCGCCGTAAACAACCGGCACCGGGGCCGGGCCCCGCGCGACATAAACGGGCGGCGGCGGTGCAACCACGCCGACTGGAATACCGACTCCGACCGCCACATCCACGTGTGCCGAGGCTGCCGACGATGCCGCCAGCACTGCCAGACCGAATACCGCGCCGATGATCTTCTTGTTCATTTGCCTTCTCCTTGCATATCGAAGTGCGGTGCTTCCGATTGCCTCAGGTTCACCCTTGCGGGTTTTCCAGAGCTTTGCGTCGAGTTACGGTTTGGAGTGTAGAAGGGCGGTCCGGACACAGGTGAAACAGCGCTGCGAGATTGGTAACGCGGGGTTACGACGCTGCCGGATAGCGCATTGCCTCTCGGGAAGCCCGCATTTCATGGCTGAAAAAAGTGTTTTTATAAGAGCGGGCGGACGCGCGAACGTACTCAGGCAATAAAAAATGTACTACTGCCCTTTGAATCTCCTAATGCTTGCCTATAGTAGAAGCGGCTCTTGCCGCGATGCACGGGGCCGCCTTTCAGTGCGACACAATGCCGTCGTCGATCGCCTGCCGGGAATTGGAAAGGCGGCTCAGGAATTGGAAAGACAGTAAAAGGGAAGGGAGAGTGGCAAAGAAAAAAGACGGAAAAGTGTGGCGACGAAGTAAAGAACCCGAAAAGTTCGTACTCCACCGAATGCATGATCGACTCAGAGTCGTGTTTTTATAGCCACGCCGATCTGCCTTTCTCGCGTCATTCGTGGCATAGTTCGATCGATTACCACATAAGGAGCAATCAAATGCCCACATTAGAGCAAATCCAGGCAAAGCTTAAAAAGCTTCAGGCGCAAGCTGACGTCCTTCTGGCCAGGAAAGCGCAAGTCGCGGTAGACCAGATTCGTGATCTGATGCTCAAGCATGGCCTGACTACCGCGGATATCGAAGCCAAGGCAAAAGCCCGGCGCGCCGCGAGAGGCTTGAACGGCGGTGGCAAGGCGAAAGCCGTGAGCTCCGGTAAGTCATTGGCAAAGTACCGCGACCATAAAACCGGTGCGACCTGGACGGGCCATGGCCGCGCGCCGGGTTGGATTGCCGGCGTGAAAGATCGCGCGCAGTTCCTGATCGAAGGCGCGAGCGAACTGAAGTCGGCGGCGAAGAGTGCTGTCACCCAGGCGAAAGGCAGCAAAGGTCAGCCGAAAGGTGCGCAACCGCCCAAGTACATCAATCCGAAAACAGGAGCGACCTGGAGCGGCCGCGGCCCGGCACCGGCATGGCTTGCCACCGTCAAGGACCGCACCAGATTCCTGATCGATAGCGCCTCGGCAACTGTGGCGGATGCGGGCCACAAAGCCGCGAAGAAGGCCGGCAAAGTGAAATCGGCGGCAGCTAGCGGCGTAGTGAGCAAGAAAGCCGCAGCCCGAAAAGTCGTGGCAAAGAAAGCAGGCGCGGCCAAAAAGACGGTTGCAAAGAAAGCCACTGCGGCAACTAAAAAAGTAGCAGTAAAGAAGGGCGCGGCGAAGAAGAGCGTCGTGGCCAAGGCAGCCAGGAAATCACCGGTTCGCAAGGCCGCCGCCAAAAGAACCGTCGCGACGAGTGCCGCGGCTACGCCCGCAGCAGCGCCGGCGTCAGCTGGCGCATGAGCGCAACCGAGTCGTAAAGTAGATGACCCGTACGCTTGAATCAACCCAGCAGGAAGACCAGGTCGTCCTGCTGGACTCCGTTCCTTATCCGGCAGAAGATGCCGCCGAACCCTTTATCGTCGCGAGTGACCGCCGGGTCATTCTCTCTTATCCGATTGCGGAGTCCGACTTCGAGCGGTTCGGACCATTCGATCCCGACGACGATCCATTTTGCGCGGTGTTATTTCCGGACGCCGTATTTCATCGTCTGGGTCCGCCGGGCGACGCCGATCTCGAGATTCACCCGCTCGCCTCGCAAGGTCTCACCGGCTATTCGGTTCATGAAGTCATGAATTCGTCGCTGGCCACCGAGCTTGCGGCGGTGGCATCGACAGGCCCCGCGCTGCGCCATTTCGTCATCACCTTTCAGGCCTCCACATTCGAATGCGTGGCGTCGGACTATACGGTGGTCGGTGTCTACGGCGCGGGCGAAATAGCCTCTCGGGAAGCCTTCTCACTAGTCAGATAATGAGATGGAGTAGCAAGGTGCGGGCCTGCATTGGGCACGCGCAATGCGTCCTGCGTTCGTCGTAAAGGCCGGGCCGAGGTCCGGTGTTCGTCAAACCGCAGGACGTGCACGCGACGCGTCCCGCCTATTAGCATCGAGGCTACGCATGCTGGCGATTCCGATTACTGCTTTCGTCACGCTCGTCATCATCCTGGTGATTGCCAATTTATCGAGCGGCGAGAAGAAGATCGAGCATAAGATCGATCGCCTTTACGCCAGCGACGATCCGCAATTCCTTCGCTCAATGGGTTTGCTGCTTGGGCCGCCGGTCATTTCGGGTAATCGCTTCGAGATGCTGCTGAACGGCGACCGCATTTTTCCTTCGATGCTGGAAGGCATCCGGTCCGCACGTCGAACGATTACATTTGAAACTTTTATCTATTGGTCCGGCGAGATTGGCGAGCAGATTGCGCAGGCGCTCGCGGATAAAGCGCGCGAGGGCGTCGCCGTGCATGTGCTGCTCGACTGGGTCGGCTCGTCGAAAATGGATAAGCGCTATTTGGATATGCTTCGCGATGCCGGCGCGGAAGTGATTCAGTATCACAAGCCCCATTGGACCGGCCTGGGCCGCATGAACGATCGCACGCACCGCAAGCTGCTGGTGGTCGACGGCCATATCGGCTTTACGGGCGGTGTGGGTATTGCGCCGGAGTGGACCGGCCACGCCCAGGATGAAAAGCATTGGCGCGATACGCATTTCCGCGTGGAGGGTCCGGTGGTTGGCCACATGCAGGCCGTATTCATGGACAACTGGGTCAAGGCAACCGGCAATGTGCTGCACGGCCCAGCCTATTTTCCCGATGTCGAGCCAATGGGTGACGGCCTCGCGCATATGTTCAGCAGCTCGCCCTCGGGCGGCAGCGACGACATGCAGTTAATGTATCTAATGGCGATCACGGCGGCGACGCACTCCATTCATCTGGCGAGTGCCTATTTCGTTCCCGACAAGCTGACCATTAACGCGATTGTCGAGGCGGCGAAACGCGGCGTGAAAGTGCAGATCATCATGCCCGGAAAACGGATCGACACGCATACTGTGCGGGAGGCGTCGCGTGCGTGCTGGGGCGATCTACTCAGAGCCGGCGTGGAAATGTACGAGTATCAGCCGACCATGTTTCACTGCAAATTGCTGGTGGTGGACGAATACCTGGTCTCAGTCGGCTCGACCAATTTCGATAGCCGTTCGTTCAAACTCAACGACGAAGCCAATCTGAACATCTACGACCGCGACTTCGCCAGGCAGCAAACCGCTGTTTTCGCCGACGATATAAAGAAGTCGCAACAGATCACGCTCGAAGCATGGATGCATCGGCCGTTTACGGAAAAGCTGATCGAGAAGTTTGTCCCGCTGCTGGATTCGCAGCTCTGACGAATCTTCTGATTACCGATTTGCGCCTGAGAGATAGGCTTCGATAGGTGATAGAGAAGGGCGCGCGCCGCTTTCCACTTCTTCCATAGCGGGCAGCGGTGTGCCAAGAAGCGATTTTGCACGTTGAGCGCGCGGCGGCGGCGCGCCAAAGCGTCCGTCGCATTCGCGTCTTTTATCTCGCTTTCCGCGGTCATTAATACGGCGTCCGCGCGCTCACCTTCCTGAATGCAATCGGTGCCGAGGTACGCGGCGCTCTGATTGCGTCCAGCTAGCAAGAGATGTTGCAACGTATCCGGTACGAGCGGATCAAGTGGCACCACTTCGCACGTGACCGGCTTGTCGTTCAGATGCAGGGTGCAGCGTCCGTCGTCAGCGAGTGCGGGGCAGCGTGCCAGCGAAGGGTAATCGTAGCCCTGCGTCATGATGCTGAAGATGTCGCCGGTTCGATAGAGCAGCCTGTCCGCAATCGAATCGAAGGCGGCGATATCGGCCTCGTCGAGCACGGCTTCACGCTGGCCGACGCGCAACCGCTCACCCACGCGCCTGCGCGGCGCGCGGCCGATTGCGAGGCAGCCGATGAACCGGTCGCGATGCCGGAACAACTCGGGTAGTGCCATAGCCGGCGGACTATTGCAGCATTTGCCGCACGCCGTGCACGCGAACGAGAAAGCGTTCACCACGGCCGGCGCACCGAGTCCTGATAGCGCATCAGAATGAAATGCGCGACGTCGAGCGAATGATAAGCGGCCACCAGTTGCGCAACCCACGGCTGAGTGCGGTCGGTGTCTCGCACCGTCAACACATTGGCATAGGGCGAGCGCGCATCTTCGAGACCGAGGCTATCGCGCGCCGGGTAAAGACCCGTGCGCGCCGCGTCGTCGCTATCGATCACGGCGAAGGCTACGCTGTTCAATGTGCCAAACAGACGTGCGCGCGGCACCTGGCGGATCTGCAGATTCAGCCGGTTGCTCATGATGTCGGCAAGAGTCGCGTGAAGGCCAGCCGTGTCCCTGAAGGTTAGCAGCGTGAAGTTCTGCAGCAGGATCAGGGCGCGCGCAGTGCCTTCCCGGTCGTCAGGAATCGCGATCGTCGCGCCGCGTTGCAACTGGCCGAGATTCGTCAGTTTGCGCGAGTACAAGGCGATAGGAAACGTCACGGTGGTGGCGACGCTCGTCAGCGCAAAGCCGTGTTGTTTGCGCTGTGTTTCGAAGCGTGGCTCGTCCTCGAAACTCGCCGCGTCGATCTGCTTCGCAGCGAGCGCGGCGTCGATACGTTCGGGCTGATCGAATACGACCACGTCCAGCGTGAGGCCGCGACTGGCCGCGACGCGGCGCACTTCGTCCATGATCTCGGCATGCGCGCCCGGACTCACACCCACTTTGATGAGTTGCGGCGCGGCGGCTTGCACGTGCTGAACCATCGAAGCAGCGACCAGCAGCGCCGCCGTCACGAATCGCCGAGCCTTCATGACGCGTCCCTCAACACCGTGCGAAAACCGATATGCGACGCGGGCAAATCCGCTTCCTGCTGTTCGCGCGACGCCGCCCGATAGCGCACGCAATAGTCGCGCGAGCACAGGAACGAGCCGCCTTTGATGACCATCGGCGTGTCGTGTTTGCGGCTGAGCGGCGCGACCGCTGCGGTGTCGCCGTTGGTGTGCGACTGGTGCGGACCCGTGTAGACGTCCCTGGTCCACTCCCATGCATTGCCGATCATGTCGTAGAGTTTGAAGTCGTTGGCGGCATAGCAGCCGACGGGCGCGAGACCGACGTGACCGTCCTCATTCGTATTGAGCACGGGGAACACACCTTGCCAGTAATTCGCGCTCGGCTTGCCGTGTTCGTCGCGCGGCGCGGTGTCGAGCTCCGCGCCTTCGCGGCCTGCTTTGCCCGCGTATTCCCACTCGGCCTCGGTGGGCAGATCGCGGCCCAGCCAGTGCGCGTAGGCGAGCGCGTCGGCTTGCGTGACCATCGTCACGGGCTGATTCAGACGGCCTTCGAGCGTGCTGCCGGGTCCGGTCGGATGATTCCATGCGGCGCCTTTCACCCATGTCCACCATGCGAGATCGCGCGCGTTCATCTCATCGCGTGTCGGCGTGTGAAACACCACGGCTCCACCCTGGCGCTCCGAATCGCTGACGTAGCCCGTCGCCTTCACGAACGCCGCGAACTGCGCATTCGTCACATCGGTTTGATCGATCCAGAAACCGGCGACGCGCGTCTTGCCGTCGCCGGCGGGACGCTCGTCTTCGTAACCGAGCTTGCTGCCGAATACGAAGTCGCCGCCACGCAGATGCACCATGCCGGCTTTCGGATCGTCGCGCCAACGCGAGGGTAAGCCGGCGTAGCGCTCGCATTGCTGCTCGGAGCCGAGTGCGGCCAACGGGCGCGACGTGTTGAGTTCATCGAACGCGCCTTGCTTGCCAACGCCGCTAAAGACCGCCGAAGCGGCCGTCGCGGCGGTAAAAGCGGCGGCGAATGCGACCGTGGCGATCGCGGCGCAGATGCTGTACAGCGCCGCGTTGCTCTTCAACCTGAATCTGACGGTCATTGCGTGCTCAGTAGTAACCGTGCGGACGCAACGGTTCCACGCCGCCGACGCTGCTCATATAGTTGTTCCACTGCTGCACGAGACCGTCGATCACCGAAGGGTTCTGCGTCGATACGTCCTGCGTTTCGCCACGGTCGGCGCTCATGTCGAACAGTTGCCAGTGACCATCCACGGGGCCGAGCGGCGGTTCCGTCCACAACGCTTTCCAGCGGCCGTCGGCGCTGCGCAGATAGCCGCGGCCGTAGGCTTCGTCGCCGAACGACGCGGTGTGCACCGCGCTCGTCGCCTGATCGTTCAACAGCGGCAGCAGCGACTGCCCGGTGACCGGATACACATAGCGGTTGTTGTAGACCACCTTGCCCTTGTTCTGATCGACGCCGGTCAGCGTATTGATGAGCGGCGGTGCGGCCTGCGTGGGCGGCGAGATCTGTGCGACGGCGAGGAACGTCGCGGTATTGTCGGTGACGTGCGTGAAGTCGCGCAGTGTCGGTTTCTGCGTGGTCTGACCCGGCAGATGGACGATCAATGGCGTGGACACGCCGCCTTCGCCCGAATAACCCTTGGTCAGACGGAACGGTGTGGCGCTGACTTCGGCCCAGCGCAAACCGTATTGCAGACGTTGTGCGTTCTGCTTGCCGTTGTCGGTGCCGAGTGCGGAGTAAACCGGATCGGCGGCGTTGGCGGTGTCGGTCGCGGTCGGGTCGGCGCCGGAGTCGATCGGCCAGCCTTCCGCGCCGTTGTCCGACTGGAACATGATGAAGGTGTTGTCGTACTCGCCGATATCCTTCAGGTGCTGGATCAGCAGGCCAATGTTGTGATCGAGATTCTCGACCATGCCCGCGTAGATCTCCATATAACGCGCCTGGGCTTTCTTCTCGGCGGGGGAGAGGCTCGCCCACGTCTTGTTCACCGTGCCCGGGCCGTAGTCGGTATAGCCTTGCGCGGCGCTATGCACGGCGCTCACGTACTTCGCGTTCACCGTGCCGTTGTTCGCCGTGGCCGCGGTAGCGACGAGCGTTTCCGATGCGCCGCCGTACGGCACGAAGTCGTTCGGAATGATGCCGAGCGCTTTCTGCCGCGCGATGCGCGCGTTGCGGATCGCGTCGTAACCGGCGTCGTATTTGCCGGCGTAGTTGTGCAGATAAGGCTCGGGTACTTGCAGCGGCCAGTGCGGCGACGTGTAGGCCGCGTAGGCGAAGAACGGCTTGCCGTCGCCCTTGTTCGAATCGATGTACGAGATCAGACGCTGGGTATAAAAGTCGGTCGAATAGAACACTGCGGGGCTGCCACCCGCACCGCCCGGTTGTCCCGGCTGGCCGGGCTGCACGTATTTGCCGTCTTCGGTGTAGTTCCTGGAGTTCGCGGGTTCGTGCGCGAAGTGATTGGTCGCGGCGCCACCAAGCAATGCATAGCTATGTTCGAAGCCCCATTGGTCGGGCGTTTGTCCGCCGCCCGTCGTGCTGCCGACAATGCCCGAGCCGATATGCCATTTGCCGGCCATGTACGTGTGATAACCGCCGTCCTTCAGCAGTTGCGCAACGGAGAGCGCACGATCGTTCAGATAGCCTTCATAGCCCGGCAGTCCTTTGCGCTCGTCGGTCGGCACGCCCATGGTGCCTTCGCCGACCAGATGGTGATCGGTGCCGGAGATCAGCATGGAACGCGTGATCGCGCAGACGGTGCCCGTATGGTGATTCGTCAGGATGCGGCCCGATTGCACCAGCGCGTCCAGATTGGGCGTGTTGATTTCGCCGCCGAACGCGTGGATGTCGGAATAGCCGAGGTCGTCGGCCATGATGTACAGAATGTTCGGGCGCTTCTGGGCGACTACGGGCGTGGGCGTCGGGCCTGGCAGATTGTCGTCGCCGCAGGAGGCGAGAGCGATGAGACTGGCGACGGCGGCGCCGATCATGCCAAGGCGAAAAGAAGGGCGCAGCGATCGTTGCGTTGTCATTGTTGTGCGGACCGGATATGTCGGGTCGCCGATGGTAGCAATGACGCCAGAACGCCCAAAGTTCGATTTCTGCGTTGCTTTGTTCGATTGCCGATATAGCGTTGCAGCGTGATACCGCGTATCAGCCGCGCGCCGCTTTCAGCCTTCAAACGCAGATGGCTAGTTGCCCGGATCGAGCACCGGCTTGTCTGGATTCGCAAGCGTTTTGTAGGGGAGTTGTGCGGCGCGCGGATTGGTGACGGTGTCGTCGATCACCCGCTCGACGTCTGCGGTTTTCGCGAGCTCGGTGAGGAAGCTCTGCTTGTCGAAGCCCGGCGCAACGCAGCCTTCCACGTAGATGAAGCGGCGTTGCAGCGTCAGCCAGAGCGTCGACTGTTCGCGCCAGTGCGTGGCGAAATTGATGTTGGTGAGGCGACGCTGCACGGCCTCGGCGATTTCCACGTCGTACAGATAGGCGTTCGATAAGCGGCAGCGGCCTTCCACCCAGCAACTATTGCCGCGTTCGATCCGGTAATGGCTGTCGTCGAGCCATTCTTTCTCGGTTTCGAGTGGCCCCAATGGCACCGGACAATCGCCGATTGCTTTGGAGATCTGAAAGAACGGATCGTGGCCGCGATTGACGCGCGCCGGTTCGGCATGGGCGTGAATAGCAGTTGCGGCGAAACAGATCAGCAGACTCGCTAGCCGCAATGGGATCGTGCGTTTCATCCTCATCAGCTCCAAATGTTGGGCGTTGATTAGAGTAGACGGAACGATAGCAGTGGTTGAATGTATGCAGCGCCGATTATGCGACGATCGCCGATCCGCGTCAGTCAGGTCTTCACCGGTTCGTGCGCCGGTTTTCGACCGCGAACTTGATCAACTCGGCCTGGCCTTCAATATCGAGCTTGCGTTTCAGATTCAGCCGATGCGTTTCCACCGTACGCACGGAGAGATCGTTGCGCTGGGCGATCTGCTTACTCGACAACCCTTCGGCAAGCGCATCCAGAATGTCGCGCTCGCGCGGCGTCAGCCGTTCGACGGGTGACTGCATAGCCGAAGCCTGAATCAGACGTGCGCCGAGTCCCGCGCTGAAAAACTGTTTGCCTTCGAGCACCGCGCCAATGGCCTGGATGATTTCGGTGGAGGGCGAGTCCTTCAGCACGTAGCCGCTCGCGCCCGCGCGCACGGCCTGCGTCACGTACTCGAGATTGTCGTGCATCGACAGCATGAGCACGCGAATTGCCGGGAAGCGCTCGTGAAACATGCCGGCCAGCGCGATGCCGCTCATTCCGTGCATGCCTACATCCATCAGCACGAGTTGGGGCTCCGCGCTCGCGGCCAGGGCGAGCGCTTCCTGCGCATTGCCCGCTTCGCCGACCACTTCGAGGTTGCGCACCGCTTCGAGCCGCGCGCGCAAACCGTCGCGCACGAGCGGATGATCGTCGACGAGAATCAGACGGGCGATAGCGGATGAGGCGTCGTTCATGGTCAGGTTTCCTGCAAGGCCGGCAATGTCGGCTCGGTCGATCCCAGTGGCACGCGCGCGGTGACGAGCGTGTGGCCGGCTTGTGAGCTGAGCGACAGTGTGCCGCCCAGCGCTTCGAGCCGCTCGCGCATGTTGCGCAGACCCACACCCGAGCGCCGGCCGACGAACACATGCGTCACGTCGAAACCGCGCCCGTTGTCCGCGATATTCAGCGCGACCGCGTCGTTCGATATTTCCAGTGCGAGCGCCGCGCTCGACGCGTGCGCGTGGTGCACGATATTCGTCAACGCTTCCTGGGCGATCCGGAACAGCACGGTGTTGACGGCGTCGGGCAAAGCCGCCGCGTGCGTGTGCGCGATCTGTGTGAAGCCGATCTCGATGCCCGACTGCTCGCTGAGTTCGCGCGAGAGTTGTTCCAGCGCGGCCGCCACGCCGAGATCGTCCAGCATCGACGGACGCAGCGCGTGAGAAATGCGCCGCACTTCGCGCAAGGTGTCGCCAAGCCGTGTCAGGCTGGTGGTAAGTGCGGCCTCTGCCGCGGGCACGCGCACTTCGCTGCGCTCGAAGCGCGCCAGCGCGGATTCGAGCAGCAGCTTCACGGAGACCATCATCTGGCTGATGCCGTCGTGCAGTTCGCGCGACAGGCGCGCCCGTTCGTTTTCCTGCGACTCCACCACCTGCTGCGCGAGCCGTTTCAGCTTGGCATCCGCGCTGCGGTATTCGGTGACGTTGAGCACGAGCGCGCACAGCGCGATCACGGCGAGTCCGGCAACGGCGATCGCGTCGATCCATTTCATCGTACGATCGATATTGGCGGCCGCGCGTTCGTCGATACGCGCGAGCGTGTTATCCACGTCGTCGAGATAGATGCCGGTGCCGATCATCCAGCCCCAGCGCTGCAGCGGCACTACGTAGCCGAGTTTCGACGCCACCTTGCCCGTCGACGGACGATGCCACAGATAGCGCACATACCCGCCGCCGCGCGAGGCCGCGGCGAGCAGTTGCTGAATGGTCAGCGTGCCTTGCGGATCGCGCAGTTCCCACAGGTCGCGCCCGACCAGGTCCGGCTCGCGCGGATGCATCAACGAACGGCCATGCATGTCGTAGACGAAGAAGTAGCCGTCCGTGCCGAAGTCCATTTTCTGCAGCACGTCGAGCGCGCGTGCGCGCAGCGTCGCGTCGTCGCGCGCATTGTCCTGGCCGGCGTCATAGAGCGGCGCGATCGCAGTGGTGGCGAGCTCGACGTAATGCTTCAGCTCGATCTCCTTGCTGGCCATGTACGCGGCCTGCGTGCTCGCGTGTTGCGTCTCGGCGAGCGCCGTGGCCTGCCGTTGCACACCGACTTCGATGCTTGCGATGGCGGCCAGGAAGGGCACGATCGCCAGCAGGACAATCTTGGCTTTGAGTTTCATGGTTGAAAAGACCGCTGACCGGCTACGTAGTACTACGTAGCCGGCTTACGTAGTTGCGCGCTTGTGAGGACGCTCACGAAGGCGAATACTACATCCCCACGGCATAGTGCGCCTTGCAGGCGGCTACGCCCATCGTCGCGCGCGTCGCGTGGCGTAATAAGCACCCGGTTTGTCGGGTCATACCCGCCAACCGGTTTCCGCGTGCCGGACCACGAGTCGTGGCGCGTGGTGTCAATAATAGACTTAGGAGATGATTGTGGAGACATCCCAACCTGCCGGCCGTTCATGGCTATGGCTGATCCTGTTGCTCCCATATATCGCATTGCTGTGGCTGCCGTTTTATAACGACACGCGTCCGTCGTTCGCGGGCTTTCCTTTCTTTTACTGGTATCAGTTCTTGTGGGTGCCGTTGACCTCGCTACTGATTTACGCCGTGTACCGAGGTGTCAAATGAGCGACGTTAATCCCGTGAATCCGGTTGCGATGACCGTCTTTATCGCGTTCTTCGTTCTCGTCACCGTGATCGGCTTCTTTGCTGCGCGCTGGAAACGGGGCGACCTGACGCAATTGCACGAGTGGGGCCTGGGCGGCCGCCAGTTCGGCACGGTCATTTCATGGTTCCTCGTGGGCGGCGACTTCTATACCGCCTATACGGTGATCGCAGTGCCCGCGCTGGTCTATTCGGTCGGTGCGTATGGCTTCTTTGCGTTGCCGTACACGATCATCGTTTATCCGTTCGTGTTCGCCGTGATGCCGAAACTGTGGAAGATCGCGCACGCGAAAAACCACATCACGGCCGCGGACTACGTGCAGGGCGAATACGGCGGCAAGTGGTTCCCGGCGGCTGTCGCGATCACCGGCATTGTCGCGACCATGCCATACATTGCGCTGCAACTGGTGGGCATGCAGGTCGTGATCAAGGGACTCGGCGTGACCGGCGAAATGCCGCTGATCGTCGCCTTCGTGATCCTCGCGTTGTATACGTATGCCAGCGGCCTGCGCGCGCCGGCCATGATCGCGTTCGTCAAGGACATCATGATCTACATCGTCGTGATCGCGGCGGTGTGGCTGATTCCGGCCAAGCTCGGCGGCTACGCGCATGTGTTCGACGCGGCCGATACGTATTTCAAGGCCAAGGGAGGCGCGACCGGCATCATTCTGAAGCCGACGCAGTTCACCGCGTATGCATCGCTGGCTTTGGGCTCGGCGCTGGCGGCGTTCATGTATCCGCATACGATGACGGCGGTGCTGTCGTCCTCTTCGGCGAATACGGTGCGCAAGAATGCGATCTTCCTGCCGGCGTACACGCTGCTGCTGGGTCTGATCGCGTTGCTCGGCTATATGGCAATTGCAGCCGGCGTGCATGTGAAGTCGGCCTCGGACATGGTGCCGGCGCTGTTCAACACGCTGTTCCCGTCGTGGTTCGTCGGCTTCGCGGCGGCGGCGATTGCGATCAGCGCACTGGTGCCCGCGGCGATCATGTCGATCGGCGCGGCCAATCTGTTCACGCGCAATTTGTGGCGTCCGCTCGTTTCGCCGAATATCTCGCCGGAAGGCGAGGCCTCCACGGCGAAGATCGTCTCGCTGGTCGTTAAGTTCGGCGCGCTGCTGTTCATCGTGTTCCTGCCGACGCAGTACGCGATCGACCTGCAACTGCTGGGCGGCGTGTGGATTCTGCAGATCTTCCCGGCAATCGTGTTCTCGTTGTACACGCGTCGTTTGAACACGCCGGGCCTGTTCCTCGGCTGGCTGGCCGGGATCGTGCTCGGAACCGGGCTGGCGATTTCGCAAGGCCTCAAGCCGGTGTACGCCCTGCATTTCGGCGATGCGGTCTATCCGGTGTATATCGGCCTGATCGCACTGACGGTCAATATCATCGTGAGCTTCGTCGTGTCGGTTCTGTCGCCGCGCAGGGTGGTGGCCGCAGCCTGAACGATCGTTGTCGAGGTAAAGCAACGCCGCGGAACTTGTTTGTCCGCGGCGTTTTTTTATTGCGGCCCGCAGCGCTAACCGTGCCGTGCGAATCGTTCCACACTAAACGGCCGGGGGTCCACGAGCGTTGCTTCGCCCGTCATCATTTCAGCGAGCAGACGGCCGGTTATCGGACCCAGCGTCAGCCCGTGATGCGCGTGGCCGAACGCGAACCACAAGCCCGGATGTTTTTTCGCGGGCCCGATGATCGGCAGCATGTCCGCTGTACAAGGACGGCGGCCCATCCAGGGTTCGTCGTCGAGACGCTTGCCCAAGGGGAACAGCGTGCGGGCGACCGGCTCGACCGCGGCGAGTTGCGTCGGCGTTTTGGGCGCTTCAAGATCCGCGATTTCCGCGCCCGTCGTCAGGCGGATGCCGCGTGCCATGGGCGCCAGCAGGTAGCCGCCTTCCGCGTCGAGCACCGGATGATTCAGGCGTGCCGTGCCCTGCGGCGCGTAGTGCATGTGATAGCCGCGTTTGACGGCGAGGGGCAAGCGGTAACCCAGGCGCGTACTCGCGCGCTCCGACCACGGCCCCAACGCCACGACCGCGGATGAAGCGGAGATCGTTCCCGCTTCCGTGTCGACGTGCCAGCCATCGCGCAGCGTATCCGCATCGCCGATAAAAAACCGTCCGCCGAGCGCTTCGAAATATCTGGCGTAGGCGGTGACGAGCGCGTTCGGGTCGCTCACGGAATCGGAATCCGGATAGCGCAGACCGCCCAGCAAGGTCTTGTCGAGATCGGGTTCGAGCTGTTGCAGGCGGGCGGCGTCGAGCGCTTCGAACTCGACTTCATATTCGCGATGCCACCGCTCGGCGAGCCGGGTTTCCGCGTCATGAGCCGCTGCGGTGCGGAACACTTTCATCCAGCCGATCGGGCGTAAAAGCGCGCTCGCGCCGGCCTCGGCGGCGAGCGCGCGGTGCTCGCTCACGCAATGTTCGATCAGCGTCGCGTACGACTTCGCAATGGCGGCGTGCCGCGTTGGATGAGAGTTGCGCCAGTACTGCCAGAGAAATGGCGCGGTCTTGAGGATCGCGTCGGCATGGTAACGAACGTCGGGCGACTGGTTGCGCGCATAGCGCAGCAACGTGCCGAGTCCGCGAGGAAACGCGTAGGGATAAACGCCTTCGCGCTGGATCAACCCGGCGTTGCCGAACGAGGTCTCGTTGCCGGGCAGCTTACGATCGACCAGCGCGACCTGGCGGCCGCGTTTCTGCAAATGCGCGGCAATGCACACGCCGACAATGCCCGCTCCGAGCACAACGGTATCGAATTTCATTCTGCTTATAGGCCTCGCTTGAAGTCGCTTTGTTCGAAGAGTGCCGCGATCCAGTCGACAAACGTTCGGGTCGCGCGGCGCCGTCCACAGGCGCGTTGAGGCGGGCGTTCATCTTACATGGAGTCGTTCGCTTTATCCGACCTGAGCCGGCGGGTTCGACGCTCGACCGCTCCGCCGCTCAAGTAAAATGCGCCTCGCGCACGGCCTGCGAATCGACTTGCAGCCGCTCAGGCGTCGACAGCGTGTAAACTGGCGACTTTTTTGCCTCCGGTGGTATGTCGCAACCCCCCCAGCGCACAGCCCTCAGCGGCCCGGCGCTCATTCGCTTACTGGCACGCCTCGCGGATGTCGATGTTCCCGAATCCAGGCAATCGCTCTCGGACCGGCTCAGCCAATGGCTCGGCTGGACCGACGCCATTGCGCTGTCCTCGGTACTGAACGGCAACCCGCCCGCCGTTGCCGCCGGCGCGCGCGGCTTCGGCGGCGCGGAGGAGTCGGAGTACGTCCGCGCGCGCAGTTCGCTGGCGAAGACCATCACGGGCGATAGCGTGTTCGCGGCCGACAGGCGGCGCGGGCCCGTACGCGCGTCCGCGCATGCGTCGTCGCAGAGTGCGCCCGCCGAGCCGGTGGCCGATTACGCGGTGTTCCGTCAACGCTATCTCTCCATCCAGCAGTCGATGGAAATGGCGATCGGCAATCTGCGCGGCCGCCTGCGGGGCATGCTGGCCACCAGAACACCCGCCATGGCGCGGCTCGCCGTGGTGGACGCCGTAATGGAGCGCGCACTGAGCGAGCGCGAGCGCAATCTGCTGGCCGCCATACCGGCGCTGCTGGCCGGGCACTTCGAGCGCTTGCGCGCGGCCGAGCAGGTGACGCTGGCCGCCGCCCAGGTGTCGGACGAAGCCGCGGGCGACGCAGCCAGCAACGCCGCGGCGCTCACCGCCGGCGCATGGCTGAATGTGTTCCGCAAGGACATGCAAAGCGTATTGCTTGCCGAACTGGATATTCGTTTACAACCGGTCGAAGGGTTGCTCGCCGCCCTTCGCGCCAGCTAACTGGGACACTATGTCCAGATATCGTTTTGATCTCGTTGTGTTTTTGGCTGGTCTGGCCGCTGTGTGCTGGATCGCCGCCGGCTACGCCGGTTCGAACCCGCTGGCACTGGCCGTCACCTTATTGATCGGCGTGTGCTATCTGGCGGGTTCGCTCGAATTGCACCGCTACAACCAGGCGACCGCTACGCTCACGCAGGCGGTCGCCGGGCTATCCGGGCCACCGCCGAGTCTCGGTGCATGGCTCGAGCCCTTGCATCCGAGCCTGCGGCACGCTGCGCGCCTGCGCGTTGAGGGCGAGCGGGTGGCCTTGCCGGGTCCGGCACTCACGCCTTACCTGGTCGGCTTGCTGGTGCTGCTGGGCATGCTGGGCACGTTGCTCGGCATGGTGGTGACCTTGCGCGGCACCGGCATGGCGCTGGAAAGCGCGACCGACCTGCAGGCGATCCGCGCTTCGCTCGCCGCGCCGGTCAAGGGTTTGGGCTTCGCGTTCGGCACCTCGATTGCGGGCGTGGCGACTTCCGCGATGCTCGGGCTGCTGTCCGCGCTGTGCCGGCGTGAGCGCCTACAGGCCGCGCAGATGCTCGACGTGAAGATCGCGACGACCCTGCGCATCTACTCGCAGAGTCACCAGCGCGAGGAGGCCTTCAGGCTTCTGCAGCGCCAGTCCGAGGTGATGCCCACGCTGGTCGACCGTCTGCAGACGATGGTGTCGGCCATCGAGCAGCAAAGCCTCGCCTTGAACGAGCGGCAGATCGCCAGCCAGGAGGCCTTCCACGGCAGGGCCGAGGCCGCTTATACGCGCCTCGCGAGTTCGGTCGAGCAGTCGTTGAAGGAGAGCGTGGCGGACAGCACGCGCGCCGCCGGCGCGGCGCTGCAGCCGGTCATGCAAGCCACGATGGCCGGCCTCGCGCGCGAGACGAGCGCGTTGCACGACACCGTTACGCACGCCGTGCAGCGGCAACTGGACGGGCTGTCGAGCGGCTTCGAGACGACCACCACGACCGTCGCGGATATCTGGAACAAAGCATTGGCGGGACATCAGCGTTCGAGCGAGGAACTGGCGCAGCATCTGCGCGCCTCGCTGGATCGCTTCACCGACACTTTCGAGCAACGCTCGGCCGGTCTGCTCGACGGCGTTTCCGCGCGGCTGGAAAACACGGCGGGCAACGTTTCGAAGGCCTGGAACGAGGCGTTGGCGCGTCAGGAGCGCGTCGGCGAAAAGCTCGCGGCGAACAACCAGCAGGCCTTGGCGGCGGCCGCCGCGACTTTCGAGCAGCACGCGGCGTCTCTGCTGCGTGGCGTGGGTCAGTCGCACGCGGACTTGCAGACCGAACTGGCTTTGAAGGATGAACAACGGCTCGCCGCCTGGACTGAAACACTCGGTGCGATGGCGGCGACGTTGAGCAAGGCGTGGGAGCAGTCGGGCGCGCAAACCGCGAGCCGTCAGCAGGAAATCTGCGAGACGCTGGCGCAAACCGCGCGTGATATCTCGGCACAGACGCAAGCGCACGCCAGCAACACGATCGCGGAGATCGACAGGCTCGTCGAGGCCGCGGCCGAAGCGCCGAAAGCGGCGGCGAGTCTGCAGGCTGAACTGGCTTCGCGAGACCAGCAGCGTCTGGCCGCCTGGACCGAGACGCTCGGCGCGATAGCCGCCACGTTGAGCAAGGAATGGGCGCAGTCCGGCGCGCAAACCGCGAACCGTCAGCAGGAAATCTGCGAGGCGCTGGCGCAAACCGCACGCGATATTTCGGCCCAAACGCAGGCGCACGCCAGCAATACGATCGCCGAAATCGACCGGCTCGTGCAGGCCGCGGCCGAAGCGCCGAAGGCCGCGGCAAATCTGCAAGCCGAACTGGCCTCGCGAGACCAGCAGCGTCTGGCCGCCTGGACCGAAGCGCTCGGCGCGATGGCCAGGACCCTGAGCGCGGAATGGGAACAGGCGGGCGAGCGCACCGCGAGCCGTCAGCAGGAAATTTGCGAGACGCTGGCGCAAACCGCGCGCGACATCTCCGCCCAAACGCAGGCCCACGCCAGCGAGACGATCGCCGAGATCGGCCAACTCGTGCAAGCGGCTTCGGAAGCGCCCAAGGCCGCGGCCGAAGTCGTCGCCGAATTGCGTCAGAAGCTCTCCGACAGCATGGTCCGCGATACCGCGATGCTGCAGGAGCGCAGCCGCTTGCTGGAAACGCTGGAAACCCTGCTCGACGCCGTCAATCACGCATCCACCGAGCAGCGCACGGCCGTCGACGCGCTCGTCGCGACATCGGCGGATCTGCTGGAGCGCGTGGGCACGCGCTTCACCGACAAGATCGAACTCGAAACCGGCAAGCTGGGTTTGGTGGCCGCGCAAGTCACCGGCAGCGCCGTCGAAGTGGCGAGCCTCGGCGACGCGTTCGGCACCGCTGTGCAAGTGTTCGGCGAGTCGAACGACAAGCTGGTGACGCACCTGCAGCGTATCGAAACTGCGCTCGACAAATCCCTCGCGCGCAGCGACGAACAACTCGCGTACTACGTGGCGCAGGCGCGGGAAGTCATCGATCTGAGCGTGATGTCGCAGAAGCAGATCGTCGAAGACCTGCAGCAACTTGCCGCCCGGCGTGCGTCAGCGGGAGCTGAAGCGGCATGAGCGAGGACATCGACGGCGGCGTGGAGCAGGTCGCGCCGATCTGGCCGGTTTTCGGCGACCTGATGTCGGTGCTGCTGGGCGCCTTCGTGCTGATCCTCGTGGGCGTGATCGGCGTGCAACTGGAGCTGTCGAGCAAGCTGGAGCAGGAAGTCAAGCAGCGTCAACTGGAAACGCAGCGCCGCAAGACGCTCGAGCAGGCGCTCGCGGGTCCGCTCGCGGCTGGGCGCGTGACGCTGGTGAACGGGCGCATCGGGATCAGCGGCAATGTGCTGTTCGCGCTGAACTCCGATCAGTTGCAGCCGCAAGGCCGGGATTTGCTGAAGAGTCTGGCCGGGCCGCTGTCCGCGTATCTCGGCGCCAACGACGAAATCCTGATGGTGAGCGGCTTTACCGACGATCAGCGCTTGCGCGAAGGCAACCGCCGTTTCGCGGACAACTGGGAATTGTCGGCGCAGCGCGCGCTGACGGTGACGCGCGCGCTGATCGACGACGGCGTGCCCGCGTCGTCGCTGTTTGCGGCGGCCTTCGGTTCCGGACAACCGGTGAGCTCGAATACGGACGAGCAGGGCCGCGCCAAAAACCGTCGCGTGGAAATTGCGCCGGTGCCGCGGCCGTCGACCTCGACGGTAAAGCCTCGTGAGTAACGCGGGCGATAACGATCCGGCACGCGGAGCCCGTGCGACGCTGGACGCGTGGCGCGAACGCGGCGCCGATCGGCTCGATCCTGTCCGCTTCCATTTCATCGACGCGCTCGAACGGCGCGCGGCCGGTCACAGCGGCGAAGCGCGGCGGATTCTGGACGAAAGGCTGTCCGGGCTACTGGACGCGTACGCCGGGCACATCGAACGCGCCGCCGCATCTTCGGCTGATGACACTGCTGTGCAAGCCGCCAACGAGCCCGCGTACGCAGCGCTGAAGAGCCTCGTCGACTACATCGCGAGTCAGGATCATGTGCCCGCGGCGAGCGGTTTGCCGTGCGCCGCTTCATATCCCGAGATGCCCGCGCTCGATTACTTCAGGGACGTCTGGTCGAAAGTTCGCACGGAAAAGCAGTTGCGGCAGTCGCTGGAAAAGGTGCCGGGCAACGCCGGCCCGCTCAACTCGAGCAGCCTCGTGCATCGGGCGCTCTCGCTGATGAGCGAAGTGTCGCCGGGCTACCTCAAGCAGTTTCTGTCCTACGTCGATGCCTTGTCGTGGATGGAACAGATAAACGGCGGCGCCGCGCCCGCCGGTAAAGACGCGCCCCGCGCCGGCAACGCCGGCAAGAGCGCTCGCGGCAAAGCACGTTAGTGCGATATGTGCCGGAACGTGCCCGGCGCGTTTTCCCTCGCGGCTGACGGCGCTCAGTCGAAATCGAAGACGTCGAAAAGGGAGCGCTTTTTCTTCTGCGTCCGATAACCCGATCGATGATCGTCGTAACCGCGGTGGCTGTCGTACGAACGATCCCGCTCCCGGTGGCCGTCGTGGCTTGCGCGCGGGGCGGGCGGCGGGTCGGGTTGGGCCGCGTCCTGCGCGATCAGCTTGTCGAGTTCGCCTCGATCGAGCCACACGCCCCGGCAGTCGGGACAGTAGTCGACTTCGATCGAGCGGCGCTCGGTCATCAGCAGGTCGGTGGTCTTGCAAACAGGGCATTTCATAGCGTTGCTCCTCAAGAGTAGAAAGACATCGCATGCTGGACCGGGCGAATGCACACTCCCGATCCGGGAAAACCGTCACGCGCTTTTCGCTTATTGCCCGCTACTGAGCACGCGCTTCGATTTCGCGCGGCGCACCAGCATGTTCATCGCCTCGACGAACGCGGAGAACGCCATTGCCACGTAGATGTAAGCCTTCGGCACATGCGAACCGAAACCTTCCGCAATCAGCGTCATACCGATCACGAGCAGAAAGCTGAGCGCGAGCGTGACGATGGTCGGATTGCGATCGATAAAGCGTGACAGCGGGCGTGCTGCGAACAGCATGGCCAGGACCGCGCTGATCACCGCGATGAACATGATCGGCATGTGTTCGGTCATGCCCACAGCTGTGATGATGCTGTCGACCGAGAACACCATATCGAGCACCAGGATCTGGCCGATCGCGGCCGCCACGGTCAACTGGACGGTGCTGCCCGCTTTGTCGCGTTGCTCCTCGGCATGCGTCACGTGGTGATGAATCTCGCGCGTCGCCTTCCAGACGAGGAACAGGCCGCCGCCGAGCAGGATCAGGTCGCGCCACGAAAACGCGTGACTGAATAGCGTGATGGCCGGCGCGGTCAATTGCGCGATCCACGCGACCGTGCCGAGCAGGCCGAGCCGCATGACGAGCGCGAGCATGATGCCGATGCGCTGCGTGCGCGCGCGTTGCGCTTCCGGCAGCTTGTTGCTGAGGATCGAGATGAAGATCAGGTTGTCGATGCCGAGCACGATTTCCATCACGATCAGCGTGAGGAGCGCGGCCCATGCGGCGGGGTCGGCAGCGAGTGTGAGCAGAGTGTCCATGGTGTCCGTAAGCGGATGAATGCGGGTGACGTTGGATTAGCGATCATGATCGCTATCTTCTGGCTTCGGATAAACAAGTGATACTCTGAGCGACGTATCGTTTTTTTCGAAGTGTTACGCCATGCTCAATTACCGGCATCTGTATTACTTCTGGATAGTAGTGAAAGAGGGCGGCTTCGCGCGTGCGGCCGAACGTCTCGATATGGCCGTGCAGACCATCAGTGCGCAGGTGCGGGAACTGGAGAAGTCGATCGGGCGCCAACTGCTGAAACCGGCGGGACGGGGCGTCACGATGACCGAAGCCGGCGAGACCGCGTTCAATTGCGCGGAGCAGATTTTTCAGCTTGGCGAGGCGCTCCTCGACGAGATGCGCGAGGCCGGTGGAGAAGGTGTGGCACGGCTCGCCGTCGGTCTTTCCGATGGCATTTCGAAGCTCGCGGCGCACGCGCTGCTGGCGCCGGTGCTCGGCACGCCGTCGCTCAGGCTTCTATGTCACGAGGGCGAGCACGCGGAGCTGATGTCCGAACTCGCGCTGCATCGGCTCGATCTGGTGCTCGCTTGCCAGCCGGCGCCGCACAATGCCGACCTGCGCGTACTGAGCCAGCGCCTGGCTGGTTCGCCGGTCGATTGGTACGGCCCGACTGAGATCGTCCGCAAATCCGCGCGCGCGGGCTTTCCGCAGTGTCTCGCGGAGGTGCCCGTGCTTCTGCCGACCCGGCACGCCGCCTTGCGCGCGCGGCTCGACCGTTGGTTCGACGCGCAGGGCATCCGGCCGCGCATCGTCGGCGAATTCGAGGACAGCGCGCTCATGGCGGTGTTCGCCGCGCGCGGACTCGGCGTGTTTCCACTCGCGGAACTCGGCGCGGAAGATCTGACGCTGCTGCGGGGCCTGCGCTGGCTCGGCCGCGCCGATGGCGTGATCGAAGAGATTCACGCCATCCGATCGCGTCGCGGGCAACATCACGGGCTCGCTTCTCAGGTGGTGGCCGGCGCGCGCTGATAACCGCGCATGACGCGCGACGGCAGTCCGTGACGGTTGACGGCCGGCGTCAGGTCGGGTCCCCACGCGTTCAACATGGCGGCGAGCAGGGCGATTTCGCCGTCCGCCAGATAGTCGTCCGCGACCGCCACGGCGACACACAGGCGAATGACCTTGCGGCGCAACGTGGGATCGTCGATCTCGTCGATCAAGGTCGTGAGCATGGTCGGGTCGAGACGGCCCACCGGCGGCGCGAACGACAGATGCGCGACCGAGTGGTCTTCGCACAGCGTCTGCACGATCTGCTCGAATTGCGCGGGCGCGAGACCGAGTTCGCCGGCGATATTCAATCTCTGCAGCACACGCTCTTCCGAACTGCACACGTGGCCGTCCGCAGTGAGGGCCAGCGCGACGATGCGTGCTGCGGCTTGCGGGCTGTTACGCGGGTAGGTGCGCATGATTCTTTCCTTGCCTGGACGACGTCCGTAGTGAAGATGAGGTCCAGTGTGCGGTAGGTTAGGGATCGGATAAACCTGCTAAATGCGAAGCGAAGGTTCGGAAAAGACGAAGATTGGGGGGAGCCGTTCGAGCGTTTGTCCGCTGCGTCTTGGTCGCCGCGCGTGCCGTGTTCCTACTGCATTCAGGTGAGTACTTTGATCTCGGCCCGGATGTGACGGATCGAGTGGACTGGCCGGTCACCGGTGAAGCGCCCGACTTCCAGGCGCCTCATCGGAGAACCAGGCGAACTTCGTCGATTTAAAGCGGATGAAGTTTGCCATTGAGGTCCATCGACCACTTCGAGCCGTCGCCGAACGTGAGCACGCCATTCATGGCGTCGATGTGGGTCGGCTTGCCGACAGGTTCTTTATCTTTGCCGCCGACGACGCGTGCCATGTCGGCAGAGCTCATTTCTTCATTGCGATGCAGTTCGCGGATCTTCAGGTCTTTCATGACGTTCTCCTTTGAGAAAATTACCTGGGTGTGCGAGCACTCTTGTGTGTGCTCGCACACTTACACTGCACATGATGTGCCATGCATGCTTGAAGATCCTCAGCGTGCTGATAACAAAGGGGTTGCAGGTTTGATGAGCTTGCGGCGAAGCTGTGGGTGGTGCGGTAAAACCAACAGTCGGCCAGCCTGCTGTCTGTTGAACCACAACAGCTCTACACTGGCGAGGTTCTGTTTCAAACGATCATGGCTCCACGGATTTTGGCGAAGGGCACCGAAGCTTTCGCATCCAGCCGCTAGACGCGAGTACCGTCCCCTGGTGAGTTGCATGCCGGCAAAAAAGCAGCGTCGATCCGAAGAGGACCGACGCTCGAAAGTAGAGCCCGCTGTCCACAGGTTCACACACACCGGACCGGCATCAATGCATGGGCATGTCCTGCATGGCTGGCTGGTTGTTGTTTAGTGCGCTCTGCTGGGCTGCGTGCATGGCGGCTACTTTTTTTTCCGCTTCCTGAATGTCGGCGGGATAGTCGCTTTCGTCGCCGCGAGACGGATCGTATCCGGCAGCTTCCAGCTCCTCGAGTTCGTGGCGCACCTCGGCGCGCGTGAGCTGGTGCGCGCCGGGCGTGGCCGACGTTTGCGCGTAGGCGCCGCTTGCCGTTGCCAGAAGGGCGGCGCATGCAACGAGTGCGCCTGCTGCGGCGCGGGCCATGAGACGGTTCAGAGAGATCAGTTTCATGTCAATACTCCTCGATATGCGAGCGCAATCTTCGAACTCGACGTGAGTCGGCGTCAACACGCTCTGAACGGTTAAACCAGGGGCGTGGATGTCTTATTCCCGGCAGTGCGTTGAAAAATACGAGGGAATAATCACGTCGGATTCGGCGTCTTGCAGTGCGTGAAGACACGAATTGGGGTGAGCAAAATGAACATCATCGATATGGCCCGCGAATCGGGAATGGCCGTCATTCTCGACGCCCGGATTGGCCGGGAGGAGTACCACAGCGTATGCGGTTCGCTGTCGGCACTGGAGAAATTCGCCGACGCTATCCGCCAGACGCCGGTGAATCACAAAGCGGATAGCGAGCGGCGGAAACGGCCTCTCACGCGAGGCCTGAAATGAATCGAACGCGTATTGCGAGCTGGAAGCCGCTGTATTCGGCCGACATGCTGCGGGCCACCGGGCGCGCGCCGATTGCGCCTTTTCGGCGGCCGCTGGGTATGGTTGTTCGCGTGGCGAGGGAACCGGCTGTTCATACTCTGCTGCGCCGCTGTCAGCTCGTGTCCGGCGTGGTGCTGCTGGTCTATCTCTCCCTGCATCTGATCAATCACGCGCTCGGTATCTGGTCACTGGACCTTGCGGGTCGCGGTCTTGCGCTGGCTTTGCGGGTGTGGCGCAGTGTGCCGGGAACGGTGCTTCTCTATGGCGCGTCGCTATTGCATTTTTCGCTGGCGCTGCGAACGATCTACGGACGCCGTCACTGGAAAATGCCGCTCGCTGAATGGGTCCGGCTTTGGGCGGGACTGAGTCTGCCGCTGCTGTTGATCCGTCATGTGGTTTCTACCCGGCTTGCCTCGTCGCTGTACGGATTCGAGCCGAACTACGAGCGCATTGTGATATCGCTCATCACCAGCGGCACGCAAGGTTTGCAGCTTGCACTGCTTGCGCCCGGCTGGGTGCATGGTTGTCTGGGACTGTGGCTGCGTATGCGTCATCGTGCCGGGGCGCGGCGCGCGAAACCTTATCTGATGGGGCTGCTCGTTGGATTGCCCATGCTGTCCGCCGCGGGTTTTGTTCGAATGAAGCAGGCAGTCCTCGCACTTTGCATCGGGCCATTGCGGACCGATCCCAAGCTGGTCGCGCATCAACTTTCACTCGATGCATGGCGCCACAACATTCTGATGCTGTATCTGTCGTTGTTGATCGGCGCCTTCGTGGCGGGTCAGCTACGCAACTGGCGGGAACGCCGGCAGCTTCGGAAGGCGGCGATGACCATCTGATGCCACCGTTCTGATACCCTGGTCCCTTCGACGACGCCACGCACTCTGCAAAATGTTCCGCTGTGGCGCTGAACTCGTGGACTTTTTCGCGCGCAATGTAGGAGGCGGGCAAGCTGGGCGATGCCGACGATCGCAGCACCTCCCAGCGGAGCCAGGCGCCGTCCGTCACATCAGGACACCGGCGGAACTCGACCGGTTGACGGCCGTCGGCAACTCGAAGCAGAAGGTCGTGCCCGTTCCCGACGTGTCGAGCAAACGTATCTGGCTCCGGTTCAGTTGCAGCATGCGCTGGACGATCAGCAGCCCCAGTCCGCCGCCCCGATGCGCGCCGCCTGAGCTGAACGGGCGTTCGAACAGACCTTCACGCTGTTCGGGCGGAATGCCCGGACCCGTGTCGGCGATCGTCACCGACACCTTGCCGTCCTTATGCGCGAGATCCACTTCGATCGATCCTTCAGTGGGCGTGTGGCGAATGGCATTGTCGAGCAGGTTCGTCAGCACGCGCTCGATCATGCCGAGATCGGCACTGACATTCGGCAGGCGTGACGGAATATTCGCGCGCAACTGAATGTGCCGCGCCTCGGCCGGCAATTCGAATTTCTGAAACACGTCCTGCACCAGATCGACCAGCGAGAACTGTTCGAGCACCGGCTGCACGTTGCCGTGTTCGAGTCTGGCCAGTTCAAACAGAGCTTGCGCCAGCCGGCCCACCTTGACGCTTTGCGCGAGCGCGATGGCCAGATAGCGTTTGCGCTCCGTTTCGCCGAGCGTGTCGGACTTCAGCGACAGCGTCTCGAGATAGCCGTGCAGCGAGGTCAACGGTGTGCGCAGATCGTGCGAAATATTGGCGATCAGTTCGCGACGCTGCTGGTCCTGTCGCGTCAGCGCTCGCCATTGTTCTCCGATGCGGTTCGCCATCTGCGCGAACGTCGCTTCAAGCACGGCGATTTCGTCGCGCCGACCGGCCGGCGACGAGCGCGGCACACTCGGCTGGGTGTCGGGCTCGCCCTCGGCGTCGAAGCGGCGCATGGCGTCGGTGAGGCGCCGCAGCGGGCGCGTGATCAGGCCGAATGCGGTCAAGCCGGCCAGCAATCCCAGCAGCGCGACCAGCGCCATCGACCACAAGGTAGTGCGCAGCACGGAACTGGCCGCCACGCGCGCGGCGAGCGCGTCGTGTTCCTCGCCGAGCAGGACCACGTAGATATAGCCGGACGGCGCCTGTCCGCCCAATTGCAGTGGCGCTGCGCTGAACACCTTTTTACCGTCGATGCTGCGCGGATCGTCGCCGAGAATCGGCAGCGCGTCTCCCGCGATGAATTGCCGGATCGGCGCAAGATTCACCTGTTCGCGCTTGACGTGTCCCGCGGGCGCGTCGTCGCCTTTGATGTGCCCTTGATTGTCGAGCAGGTACACCTCGACACTCGGATTCACCCTCATCAACTGGCCGAATAGCTGCCGGACCGCGTCGGGGCGCAAGCCATTGGCGTCCATCAACGAGTTGCCATGAGCGATATGGTCGGCGAGATTGCGCGACAGGCTCTGGATGACTTCTTTCTCGTGCAGATCGCTGGAACGGATCTGCAGGAACGCCGACGCGCCGCAGCATGCCAGCAGCAGCACCGAGAAAACGAGCGAGAGCCGCTGGGTCAGCGTCAGATTCACGATGGGTCCTTCGGTGCGCCGGCCGGCTCGCCGGGGACAGCGAGCTTGTAGCCGCGTCCCCAGACGGTCAGGATGCGCTCGGGTTGAGCCGGATCGGCCTCGATCTTCGCGCGCAGCCGGTTGATATGAGTGTTGACGGTGTGCTCGTAGCCTTCGTGCTGATAGCCCCACACCGCATTGAGCAGGTCCATGCGCGAGAACACTTTGCCGGGATGCTGCGCGAAGTAATAGAGCAGGTCGAATTCGCGCGGCGTGAGTTCGATCGGCCTGCCGTCGACGGCGGCCTCGCGTGTCAACGGATCGATCGACAACCCCGCGATGCGCAGGGTGCCGGCTTCGAGTTTCGAGTCTTTCGCCAGCGCGTCGACGCGGCGCAGCAGCGCTTTCACGCGCGCCACCAGTTCGAGCACCGAGAACGGTTTGGCGAGATAGTCGTCCGCGCCGAGTTCGAGGCCGAGAATCCGGTGCACTTCGCTCGACCGCGCGCTGGTGATGATGATCGGCGTATAGCGCGTCATCGCGCGGGCACGCCGGCAGATTTCCAGCCCGTCGACGCCGGGCAGCATCAGATCGAGAATCAGCGCGTCCCAGCCGCCTTGTTCCAGCAGGCGCAGCCCTTCATTGCCGTCGGCGCTGTGCACGACTTCATAGCGCTCGTCGCGCAGATGCAGGCTCAGCACGTTGGCGATGTCGACGTCGTCTTCCACGATCAGGATGCGCTTCGGATTGTCCATGGTGGGCTTGTGCCGCGGTTCAGGGAATGGTTGAGGAGGAAGGCCGGGCGCGGCCGCCGGGAAAAGCGGCCATGGCGCCATTGTGCAAAATTTCCGGGCCGCGAGTTATCACATTTAATTTAACTTTTCGTGAGGACTTCGACACCAGCGGCGCTCTAGGATGTGGGCACTTTCTGCAGTATCAGATTTTGAATGAACTGTACGCCGGCTGCCGCGCGAGCCGGCGTGCCCACTTTAACCGACCTACACGAACGTTCGGAACTGACATGTTACTCATCGTTCTCGCCTATCTCGGCGGCGCCCTCACGATTCTCAGCCCGTGCATCCTGCCGGTGCTGCCGTTTGTTTTCGCGCGCGCCGACCAGCCTTTCGTGCGCAGCGGCTTGCCCTTGCTGGCGGGCATGGCGCTGACCTTCGCCCTCGTCGCGACGCTTGCCGCGGTGGGCGGCGGCTGGGTCACGCAGGCTAACCAGTACGGCCGCTGGGTGGCTATCGCGCTGCTGGCGATCTTCGGGCTGACGCTGCTGTTCCCGCGCTTCGCCGATCATCTGATGCGGCCGCTCGTCAGCGCCGGCAATCGCCTGTCGAACTTCGCGCAGGCCGACGGTCAGCAGGTTCGCGCGGGTTCATCGTTTCTGCTCGGCATTGCCACCGGCCTGTTGTGGGCGCCGTGCGCCGGTCCGATTCTCGGTCTCGTGCTGACGGGCGCGGCATTGCGCGGTGCAAGCGTCGGCACGACGTTCCTGCTGGTGGCCTACGCGGCCGGCGCGGCGACTTCGCTGGCGGTGGCCCTGCTGATCGGCGGCAAGGTGTTCACGGCGATGAAGCGTTCGCTGGGCGCGGGCGAATGGATCCGCCGCGGCATCGGCGCATTGATGTTGTGCGGCGTGGCGGCGATTGCGCTCGGTTTCGACACCGGCGTGCTTGCTCGCGTCTCCACGGTTGCGACTGGCGGCCTCGAACAGAAACTCGTCGATAAGCTGTCGCCGAACGCGGCGCTGGGCAAAGCGCCGGTCGCCGGCAATCCGGCCGATGCGTCCGGCGGTGCAATGGCGAGCGCCAAGCTCGCGCCGCAATCGGCCGCTAATGCCGGTGCGGATTCCACCGCGACCAATGCGGCGCAGGACGGTGCGATGATGCGCACCGCCGCCGAGGCGGCGCCGCTGCCGGTCGAAGGCGTGCTGCCCCCGCTGGACGGCGCGGTCCAATGGCTGAATTCGCCGCCGCTCACCACGCAGGATTTGCGCGGCAAAGTCGTGCTCGTCGACTTCTGGACATACTCGTGCATCAATTGCTTGCGTTCGCTGCCGTATGTCAAAGCGTGGGCGCAGAAGTACAAGGATCAGGGGCTTGTCGTGATCGGCGTGCATGCGCCGGAGTTCGCCTTCGAACGCAATATCGACAATGTGAAGAAAGCCACGCACGACCTCGGCGTTGACTACCCCGTTGCGATCGACAACAACTACGCAATCTGGCGCGCGCTGAATAATCAGTACTGGCCCGCCCACTATTTCGTCGATGCGAAAGGGCAGATCCGCTATCACCACTTCGGCGAAGGCGATTACGCGGAATCCGAAAAGGTGATCCAGCAACTGCTGACCGAAGCGGGCCACGCGAATGCGTCGAAAGTGGCCATTGGTATCGCCAACGGCGGCGCGCAGGGCGTGCAGGCCGCGGCGGACAACGCCGATATGCAATCGCCGGAAACCTACGTCGGTTATGAGCGCGCGGAGAACTTCGCGTCGCCGGGCGGGGAGGTGGCGGACAAGACGCACGTGTATGCAGCGCCGTCGCAACCCGGCGTCGACGACTGGGGCCTTGCCGGTTCATGGAACGTGGGTGCCGAGCACGCCACGCTCCTGGCGCCCGCGGGACGCATCGTGTATCGCTTTCATGCACGCGACCTGCACTTGGTGCTCGGTCCGGGCACGGACGGCAAACCGGTGCGGTTTCGCGTGAGCGTCGATGGCGCCGCGCCCGGCGCGTCGCACGGCACCGACGTCGCCGCCGATGGCAGCGGCACCGTGACCGGACAGCGTCTCTATCAACTGGTGCGGCAAACGGGCGAAGTCGGGGACCACACGTTCTCGATCGAGTTTCTGGACCCGGGCGTGCAGGCATTTGCTTTCACGTTCGGCTAAGCCGAAGCCGATGCAAATGGCTCGACTCAACTCTTACTGACCTCAAGGACTGACCATGCGTACGATATCCAACAGCACAGCGTCACTGCGGAAGCGTTTCTCCGTCACGCGAATCATGGGCCTCGTCGTCGTGACTCTGGGCGCCGTGGCCGCGCAACACGTCGCGCATTCCGCTGAAGCCGCCACGAAGATTCCCGCGCCCGTACAGGACGAGAAAGCCGCCGCGACGCATAGCGAAACGGCGGTGTTCGCCGGCGGCTGCTTCTGGGGCGTGCAAGGCGTGTTCGAACACGTGCGCGGCGTGAAGCAGGTTGCCTCGGGTTACACCGGCGGGGCGGCATCCACGGCGGAATACGAAACTGTCAGCGAAGGCGATACAGGACACGCGGAATCGGTGCAGATCACCTACGATCCGACGCAGATTACGTATGGCCGCTTGCTGCAGATATTCTTCTCGGTCGCGCACAATCCTACCGAGTTGGACTATCAGGGCCCCGACCACGGCACGCAATATCGTTCGGCGATTTTTCCGGTGAATGCGGCGCAGCGCGGCATCGCGCAGTCGTATATCGCGCAACTCGATAACGCCCATGTGTTTCCGGCCAAAGTCGTGACGCGCGTCGAAGACTTCAAGGGCTTTTATCCGGCGGAAAGTTATCACCAGAACTTCCTCGCATTGCATCCCGACTATCCGTACATTGCGATCAACGATCTGCCGAAAGTAACCGATCTGAAGCGGATGTTCCCGGATCTGTATCGCAACGATCCGGTGTTGTTCGCGACGGCGTCGCGGTAGGGTGTGGGCTGATGCGCCGCCACGGCCGTAGCCGTGGCGGCATGCGGCGCATTGATGGGAAGTAGTGGTTGAGCCGACACGCGCACGGCCGGATGCTTCCATCCTGATGTAGCGGTCTGCTGCGCGATACGCTCAAGCTTTGTGAGTTGGGTAATGCTTGCTTGCTTGCGCATCACTTGCCGGCGGCGTTGCATGGGTGAAGGTGCTAGTCGAGCAGACGCTGCGTTGATCTTCGCTGGCAGCGGCGAATCGACTCTTTACGGCACGTCAAGCTAGTTCGTGATGCGAAGTAACCACTAGCCGCAGACGCCTCGATCTTTGCGTTCCGGTTGTTCCTCGCGGGCCGATTTTCCGATAAGAGGATGCGACACCATTTCTGCATGACATTCAAATTATCGGGTTATGGTCAGCTAACCGTCCCCGCAAGTGCACGAATATTTGTATTACGATTATAAAATTGCACAATCCCAAACCCGCCTCCAGAAAGCGCCGCTAACCTCCTGACAAATCAAACAATTGCGTTTTATCCGCTGCGGCGAGGCAGAGCTTTTCCATTACTCTTCTATTGGAAAAGCTTCAGACGATTCCGAATGCATTCCTTTGCAATTGTCACTTATCACCCTTGGAACCGGACACGTTACGCGGATGAAACGTTTATAATTCGTCTGCCCAAAGGTTCTGTAACTAATACCGGGAAGATGGGTCGGGCGTCAGCGCGTCTGTAACAGTTACAGGCGGGGTTGCTGCGCTGCGGCAAGTGCTGTTGTGGGCCAAGCGGCCTGGCGGATCACGGGTTTTTCGGTGGCACACCTGATTCGCGACGCGAGGGCGCACCTAGAGCACTGTCGAACCGGTAGTTCACGCCAATAACTTGCGGTCAACGGTGAACGAAAAAAATGATATTAATTTTTCGTCATCCTGAATTTTTTAAGCCGCGCATATTGGTGCGAAATTTGTTGATCAAACTGAGGTGCGCTGATCCGTCAGTGTGAGCCTCGCCAGATGTTCGCGTCGCGTCAGCGGCATGCATTGATCCTCGTCACGTTTGCCCGGTCATGCGATCGGCGGGATTCTCCATGCCGGTGTCGACTGCATCTTTCACGCAATCGGTGCGCGTTGCGCTCGAAAGCCGCTGTTGAAGATATCGATGTAGTCATTGTTGCGATTGTCGAATGATCGTCGTGCAATGTAATAGTAAGGATGGCGTAATAAATAGAATGTTCGCCCGACGCTGGGAAAACATTTCGACTCGGCCGCTGTTCGGTGAAGTCGGAATGCGAGCGGAAGGCAGCGCGTCCGTCAGCGGATAGCGGCACATCAAAGCTTCATCAGCAACGAACGCGGTCAGCGCGTTCTCAGATTCACCTCTCTCTGGACTCAATAACGTCAAGGCGGGACGACTGATCGATCTTGCTGGCTTCTCGGGGGCAACCTGCTTTTAGCGAAACATACGGACAATGACGAGATACTTGAAACTATTGGGTGTTGCATCAGCAACAGTGTTGGCATCGTTTGCCGCGGAAAGCGCGCAGGCCCAGGCAAGCACCATCACGGTCTCCGGGCAGCAATACAAGTTGTGCGCGCAGGAGAACGGCAAGTGCTCGTTCCTTGGCACGGGCTCGGTGGTATTCGGGGCGGTCCCGCCCACGTCGCCGTCGGTGATGTTGAGCGCGCCGCGTACGTTCAGCAACGGCGTCGGCTGTTACGTGGGCGCCGTTTCGCAGTCGGACCCCGCGTACGGCTATGGCAAGTCATGCTGGGTTAAAGCGGTTGCGGCAACGCCGACTCCGGCTCCGGCTCCTACCCCGACGCCCGCGCCGACGCCGACGCCGACGCCGACTCCCACGCCGACCCCGACTCCGACGCCGACGCCGACCCCGACTCCCACGCCAACTCCGACACCCACGCCAACTCCGACACCCACGCCGACTCCAACTCCGAGCCCAACGCCGTCCCCCACGCCGGGCAACTCGGCCATGTCGTGCAGCACGCCGACGCAAACGGCCGGTGGAACCGCGAACGGCGTGATCAGCGCCGACACGCCGACCACCGACGGCCTGCGCGTGTTCCAGAACAACGCTTCCTTCAAGCTGACGATCACCACGAACGCGCCGAGCGCGGATACCGTCGTTTGGTCCGTCGCGGATTCCAATGGCGCGATCAAGACGCAAGGCAGTTTTGCGGTCAAGGCCGGCGTACAAACCAGCACCATTCCGTGTACGTCGACGTGGTCAGGCTATGGCGCACTCACCGCCACTCTGCGTTCGAACGGCGGCACGTTGCCGAGAAGCGGCACGCGTCCGGTCGGCATCGCCACCTTCGGCGTGTTGCCGAACCTCAGTTCGGTATTGGGCACCGTGACATACGCGCACCAGGATCAGCACCGCTTCGGTATGCAGGGCTTCAACGGCAACATCGCCGCGCTGCACGCGCTGGGTATCTCGTGGACGATCGACGATCGTCAGGTTTCAGCCATGGAACCCAACGGCCCCAACACGTACACGCCCAACGTGAATGACCTCGACCCGTTCTACAAGACCAATCCTGACCAGATGCGTATCGTGCGTCTGGATGGACTGCCGGCGTGGGACTCGAAGACCGGCCAGTTCAACGACAGCTATTACGCGCCGTCGAACATGCCTGAATTCAAGACCTTCATGAGCAAGGTCGGCACCGATACGAGTCTGATCCGCGCTGCCAACTACCCGAATCAGCAAAAGAACTACTATCAGGTGACGTGGGAGCCGAGCCTCGGCTGGGCGGATAGCGACGCGAACTTCGTCGCCATGTACAAGGCTGCCTACGAGGGCATTCACTCGACCGATCCGAATGCGGTCGTGATGGGCACCGGCAATCCGTTCGCTTCCAATTGCGATACCTGTACGACGGGCTATCTGCAGAAATTCGGCGCGCTCGGTCTGTGGAACTACATCGATGCGGTCGCAACGCACGGCTACTGGAATGCGGGCACGTACCCGGCTCATCCGCCCGAACTGCAGGATTCCGATCCGAGCACGGCGAACCAGGCCAACGCGCTCGACAACCAGATGGCGCAGCTGCGTTCAGTCATGCAGGCCGGCAAGCCGAACATGAAGCTCTTCTTCACGGAAGCCGGCGTGAGCTACGACCCGGGCCTCAACTACGGTCCGAATGTGCCGTCGCAGAACCAGTTGTTCGCGCATGCCGCAGTCGGCGTGCGAGCACACATCATCGTGCTCGGCGGCGGTGCGCAGGTAACGACGCTGTTCTACGGTCCGGACTATCCGGGCGAAGTGGGATACGGCTCGTTCTTCGACCTGAACAACGCACAAGGCGCGTTCGGTGCGACCAACCTTTCGCCGAAGCCCGAAGCGATGGCCTTCGCAACGATGACGCGCGTTCTCGACGGCACGAATACGCTGGGCCGCATCAAGGGTGCGCCTGCCGGCGTCTTCGCCTATGGGTTTCAGCAACTGGGCAACGGCAAGGTCGTGACCGCCGCGTGGACGCACAACAATGCGCAGTGGCCGGCAAGCAACGGCACGTATAGCCAGAGCTATTCGACGAGCTATTCGCTCCAGGTCGACAACGCCGGCACGTCGGGCAATGTGACGAAGATCGACGGTTACGGCAATGTCAGCACGGTGGCCTACACCAACGGTCAGGTCGCGCTGACGCTCACCGAAGTGCCGCAGTACATCGTGTCGAACAACGCCACGGTTGCCAAGGCCAATGCGACTGTTCCGCTCGGTTACACGGGGCAGTGACTGGCTCAATGAGCAGCTAGATAAGCGCGTCAACAAGCAGACTAATAAGCGCTGAAAAAAGATCGACGCGCCGCCGATATTAAAGGTGGCGCGTCGATTACGCATTTCTGCCACGTCGGCGACGGCATGAAGAACGCGAGCCCGGCGACGATCGGCACTCACGGCGTCTCCGGCTCCGTCAGGCAAGTCTGAATCTCGGCGAGTGCGAGTCCGAAACGGCGCAGCGCCCGGATCTGACGAAGCCGGGTGATGTCGTCGCGGTCGTAAAGCCGGTAGCCATTCCTGGCACGCGCCGAAGGCGTGAGCAATCTGATTGCGTCGTAATGGTGAAACGTGCGGCCGTTCAGTCCGCTGCGCTCGCAAACTCTTTCACTTTCAAGAGCAATCGCCTCCAGTCAGTCTGCACATTGGAGGTTAGGACCTCACGCTACGTGAGGGTCAAGGCGAATCGAGGCGGGATTCGCGCGACCGGCGAACCCCGGACATGGCATATTGGCGAAGCCAGTCATCAACAGGAGCACACCATGCGAATCCAGACCTCTTTCCTCTTCGATCTCGACGGGACGCTCGTCGACAGCGTCTACCAGCACGTGCTGGCCTGGAAAGAAGCGCTCGACAGCGAAGGCATTCCCTTGTCGGTCTGGCGAATTCACCGCAAGATCGGCATGAGCGGCGGC
The DNA here is from genome assembly GCF_003634175.1 of Paraburkholderia sp. BL17N1. Classification (NCBI taxonomy): domain Bacteria; kingdom Pseudomonadati; phylum Pseudomonadota; class Betaproteobacteria; order Burkholderiales; family Burkholderiaceae; genus Paraburkholderia; species Paraburkholderia sp. BL17N1. The sequence goes on along the minus strand of NZ_RBIW01000002.1, from coordinate 606,991 downwards.
CTTTTCACCCATCAGCTTCTGCGGGAAACGCACGGCGAAATCAGCGCCGACCGGGTCGAGCGTCTTCGTGAAGCTCACGCCGCCGCCTATCAGCGATTGCGCGCGCAGGTGTGTCCGCTGCCGGGCGCGCGGGCGCTGCTCGACGCGCTGACGCAGGCGGGAACACCTTGGGCCGTGGCGACCAGCGGCCGCATGGAGACGGCGGCGCTCAATCTGGAGGCGCTCGGTGTCGATCCCGCGAAGGCCGTGGTCGTCACGCGCGACGACGTCAAATATGCAAAGCCGGATCCGGACCTGTTCATCGCAGCGGCCGGGCGGCTCGGCGTACCGGTCGAAAACACCGTGGTGGTGGGCGACAGCATCTGGGACATGCTCGCGGCGCGGCGCTGCCGGGCGCTGGGTGTGGGCTTGCTGTCGGGCGGGTACGGCACGGAGGAACTCGAGCGCGCCGGCGCGTTGCGGGTCTACGACGATCCGGCCGATCTGCTGGAACATCTGGACGAGGTGGCGTCGCGGCCGTAAAGGTGGCCTCTAGTTGCAGATTGCCCAGAACGCATAGGCGCTGCCGTTGATCGCCGCGACGACTTCGCGCGATCGATGCCAGGGGCCTGTACTATATTGTTCAGCGGAAAACCGCCTCGGCGACCGGCGTGAGAGAATCCTGCCCATAGGCAGGTGCGAAGCGCGCCGGAATGGTCCATATGCGACCATGCGGGATCCGGAAGCGGCAAAATATATGACGCTCCCATGGGGCCGATGGCCGAGGCAGCGGGGCCCCATGTACTCGGGGATCCGCCGCGCCGCAAAGTGCCGCGCGGGTTGTTGTGACCCACGGCCGGCGGTCTGCCGCGGTTGTCCTCCAGAGGGGCGTGACGAACCACGTGAAACCATGAACAATTTTATTCGACCACCTGTTCTCCATCCGTCGACGGTTGTTTTCGTGGATGACAACGACAGCTATCTCGACGCGCTGCGGCGCTTCTTTCCGGATAGCGCCACCAATCTGTTTTTTACGCGGCCTCAAACCGCGCTTGCGTTCATTCGTCAGCACGCTCGCAAGAATTCGCTGGAGTTCGCGCCGGCGTCGGCATGCGTGAGCGAGACGGGTTTTGAGCGCTACATGGAGACCGCTGCGGAACGCGATATCCTGGCCCGCGGCTCCCGTTTCGCGGAAGTCGCGGCGGTAGTGGTGGATTTCGACATGCCGGGCATGAACGGCGTGGAATTTCTGTCGTCCATCTCCAATCTGCGTTGCGCGAAAGTGCTGCTGACCGGGGTCGCGGACGAAACCGTCGCGGTCAAAGCTTTCAATGCGGGCATCGTTGATTTATACCTCAGAAAAACGGATACCGACTCCGCCAACCGGCTGGCCCATTTCCTGACGGACGCCAAGGCCAGGCACTGTTCGGAAGGCGGCTGGCTCGCGTTGGGCGAGAACGGCCTGACGTATTGCGACCCGCGAACGCGTAAGGTCATCGACGAGGTGGTCGCCGCGAACGGTATCGTCGAGTATTACTGGCGCCCGGAGCAGGACGCCATTCTGATGTTCGATCGCGCCGGCAACCCGAGCGTTTTCGTCGCGTGGGCCGAGCACGACTGGATCTCGCAGGGCGAAATCGTCGCGGACGAGGACGGCCCGGCCGACCTTCTCAAGCAAATGGCGGTGCGCGAGGTGATGCCGATCTTCTGGCCGAACCTGGCCTACCGCTCCGGCATGACCGTCAAGACGCTGACGCCGCAAACCATTCCGGGCTGGGACGACGTTTTCTATTGCTGGACCCCGATCGACAGGGCCGACGTGGGCATGGACCTGATGACGTTCGCGCAATGGCGGAAGGAACGGACTCGCTAAAGTCTGCCGGGACGTCAAGCCACATGTACGCCATTCCGACTGCCTGCGTGTCCGCGATGTTCGTCGTATTCGGCCTATACGTCCTGATTACGCAAGGCGCGACGCGTTTGTTCACGCCGTTCATCCTGATGTGCGTCTCGACCTTCGCGTGGCAAGGCGCATGGACGCTGCTGTTTCAGACAGACAACCCGCACACCGCGGACCTGCTGGTCAGGGGCGGGTATCTCTTCATTCTTTTTTTACCCACAACGTTCTACCACTTCGTGACGGAAGTGGCGGCGCAGCGCCGGGAACGGCCGATATTGCTCGCGTCGTACGGGCTGTGTTTCGTTCTCGCGATCCTGCTGCCCGGCAACGAAGTGGTGGCGGGCTACCGGCATTTCTTCTTCGGCTACTATCCGGTCGCCGGCCCGCTGCATCCCGTGCACGTGGTGCAGACCGTGTTGCTGGCCGGCCGCAGCGCCCAGCTTCTGCTCGCCGCGCGCCAGAAGGCGGAGGGCGACGCGCGGCGGCGCCTCGATCTGTGTCTGGCGAGCCTTTGCCTGTACTCGTTCGCCGCGATGGATTACGCCGTCAATTACGGCTTCGGGTTTTATCCGCCTGGCGTCCTGTTCATCGGCCTGAGCCTCGGGCTGCTGGCAATCACCATCGTGCGCTATCACCTGATTCACCCGTATGCGGTGGCGGCGACCATCGCGCATGAAATTTCGACGCCGCTCGCCACCATCGGAATGCACGCCGACGAAATCGCCAGCGTTTGGGGGCACGTGTTCAAAGGGTATCGAACAGCTGTGACGCACGGGCTGTATGACGATCACGACGAGTCCGGACAGTCCGAACGCATTGGCCAGCTGGCAACGGCAATCCGGCGCGAAGTCTCCGGCACCAGCGCGATGGTCGAAATGGCGCTCGCGTCTTTCACGCTCGATCGTCTGGACCGCGGCGACTTCAGCCGGCATTCCGTGTATCAGTGCGTGATGTCGGCGCTGGAGCGGTATCCGTTCAGCGGCCGCGAGCGTGAATTTGTTACGGTAAAGCCTATCGATCCGGCCATGTCGTTTTCGGGCTCGGATACGGTCGTGGTTTTCGTGCTGTTCAATCTGCTGAAAAACGCGTTGTATGCCATTCGCGTGGGCGGCGACGGCGAGATCACGATCAGTGCCGTTCAGGATCGGGACTTCTGCGTGCTGCAATTCCGCGACACCGGGCCGGGTATTGCGCCCGACGTCCTGCCCTATATCTTCGACGCCTTCTTCACGACCAAGCGGCACGGTAGCGGCGCGGGCATGGGACTCGCGTTCTGCCGTCGCGCAACGGAACTGCTGGGCGGGAGCATCGAGTGCAGTTCGATACGCGGCGTCCACACGACCTTCACCGTGCGGTTGCCGGCGCCGGACACGCCCGCCGATCGCGCATTGCGCAAGACACCGGCGCGTTCGCCTCGCCGAAGTCAGAGTTGACAGGCAGCTCACAGGTTGAAAGCGGTGGCCGTAGCGGCTGATTATCCGGCGGCCTGAACCGGAGAGGCGCTAACGACCGGCCGCCGACGCTTGCGTCGCATGGGTGGACAGAAAACGGCACACTTCCTCGTGCAGCTTCTGTACGCCAGGGCTCGATTCGATGGCGCGCCAGCACCCATGCACGAGCCCAGCGCCGATCAGAAGCGTCGCCTCGCCGCCAGCCGCGCTAATACGCTCGGCAAACACGCGCGCGTCGTCCCTCAACGGATCATGTTCAACGCCGATCGCCAGCGTCGGCGGAAGGCCGTCGTAGCGTGTTGCATCGAGCGGGATCGTCCACGCGGGGTAGGGCGGGTGGGTGCCCCAATACAGATCGCGGAACGCATGAACGTCGGTTAGCGTGAGCATCGGCGCGTGTGCTTCGCTTTCGCGCGCGGGCGACTGCGGCTCGGTGCCGAGCATCGGATAAACCAGCACAAGACCGCTTATGCCTTGCACCGCTTCGTCGCGCAGCCGCATCGCCACGCTGGCCGCGAGCGTGGCGCCGGCACTGTCGCCCGCCAGTTGCAGCGGAGCGCCGGCACGCAGATCGAACGGCAAGCGCCCTGCCAAAGCGGCGAGCGTCACCTCCATGCAATCGTCATGCGCGGCCGGCGCGGGGTGTTCGGGAGCCAGCCGGTAGTCGACCGCGATCACGTCGAGACCGGTGTCCGCGGAAAGGCGTGCGGTTACGAGCTGATGACTATCCAGCGAGCCGAGCACGAAGCCGCCGCCGTGAAAGTACAGCACGGCGCCACGCGCCGCCTCATGATACGTTGCGCGGTTCCGGTATAGCCGCAGCGCGATCGAATGGCCCGCGCCGGTTCGGAATTCGGCGTCTTGAGTCACGACTTCATCGGGAAGCGCGGGTGTGACCGCCGCCGCGTACTCGTCGTAGATCCTGCGCTGTTCAGCCGGCGTCAATGAAGTCGAATGCCCCGGATAAATCGCGGCGGCTCTTTCGATGAACGCGGCCATTTCCGCTTCAACCATGCTCACTCCCACTCGGCTTCGTTTTCGCCGGCAAGCCGATCACGCGGCCGACAAAGGCGGCGGGCGGCAGTGCGGCATGCGCGTCGGCCAACGCCTGCACACGCGCCGCGACATCCGGATCGAACGCGGCGGCGCGCGGGCCGCCGGTATCCACGTGCAGCAACATCTGCTCGCCTGCCGCCACCGGTTCGCCGCCGTCGCCGGAGAACATCTCGAGGTACAGATGCAGCCGCTTCGCATCGTGCCCGAGCACGCGCATGTCGACGCGCACCTGCGCGCCTTCCTTGATCTCGTGCAGATAGTTGATATGCGCTTCGAGCGTGTAGATCGAGCGCCGGCGTTCCTTGCGCACGGCGTCCGGCAAACCGATCAGGTCGATCAGGGCGTCAGTCGCGAAGCTGAAGATCAGCATGTAGAACGCGTCGCGCAGATGGCCGTTGTAATCGACCCAATCGGCGCGCACCGTGTCACGATAGTCTGGTAGGGCAATGGGTTGCGGCGTCGGCAAAATCGTCTCCCTCATTCGTATCAAAGGTGGCGGCTGCGCGCGGGCTTTCCGCCGCCTCTGTGCCCGGCGATCTGTGCGCGCTTTCCTCCGTTTCGCGGTGGCAGGTCCTGCCGCACCTCCGCGCGCTCGCCCTCAGTCAGCCGGCAGCAACCCATGCCGCGCCTTCGCCTCCGCAATCGCCGTCAGCACGCTCGTAATGCAATCGTCGCGGTAACGTTCGAGCTGTTTGATCGAGCGCGGCCCGACCTGCTCGGCGGTGCCGTCCACGACCCGGTCGATCAGTTCATCCGTCAGCTTCGGCGCCACCAGTTTAGTCCAGGGCAGCTCCAGCGCGGGTGCGAATTGCTGCATGAAATGGCGCATGCCCGCGTCGCCGCCGGCCAGCGTGTACGTCAGGAACGTGCCCATGAACGACCAGCGGATGCCCGCGCCGAAGCGGATCGCGTCGTCGATTTCGCCGGTAGTCGCCACGCCCTCGTTGACCAGATGCAAGGCCTCGCGCCACAGCGCTTCCAGCAGACGGTCGGCGATGAAGCCCGGCACTTCCTTGCGAACCCGCAGCGGTCGCATCGACAGCGCACGATACACCTGCAGCGCGGCGTCGATGGTTTCCGGCGCGGTGTTTGCGCCGCCCAGTACTTCGACGAGCGGCAGCAGATACACTGGATTGAACGGATGCCCGACGATGCAACGCTGCGGATTCACCGCCCGTGCATAAAAATCACTCGGCAACAGGCCCGACGTCGATGAAGCGATGATCGCATCCGGCTTTGCCGCGCGGCTGATCTGTTCGTGTAGCGAGAGCTTCAATGCCTCCCGTTCAGGCGCGCTCTCCTGAATGAAATCCGCCTGCCCGACGCAGGCTTCGATCGTATCGACGAAACGCAATCGCTCCGGCGACGCGCCCGTGGCGAGCCCCACGCGCTGCAGCGCCGGCCACGCGTTCGCGACGTTCTCGCGCAGCTGCTTTTCCGCGTCCGGCGCCGGGTCCCACGCGATGACGTCGAGCCCGTGCGCGAGCGCGCGCGACACCCAGCCGCTGCCGATCACGCCCACGCCGATTGCCGCGAATGTTTTGATATCGACGATCACTGCCATTGCTGATGTTTCCTTTGCCTATGTGTTGTCTGATTTCGAAGCGAGTTGCATCGAGCCGGGTGAATCAAACCGGGTGAATCAGGCGTACTGTCCCGCTGCACGCCGCTCCAACTGACGTTCGCCACGTGCGGGCAGACCGAGCTTGCGGCGTCCATCGGCGGGTGTCAGCGCGCGCGCGCCGAGCCGTTCGATAATTTCGACCGCGCGCTGCACCAGCGTGCCGTTGGTTGCAGGCACACCTTTGTCGAGCCAGATGTTGTCTTCGAGGCCGACGCGTACGTGGCCGCCGAGCAGCATCGCCTGCGCGACCATCGGCATCTGCATGCGGCCGATGCCGAAGCCGGCCCATTGCGCGCCGGGCGGCAGGTTGTCGGCCATCGCTTTCATTGTGGTCGTGTCGGCGGGCGCGCCCCAGGGAATGCCGAGGCAGATCTGAAATAGCGGCGGCGCGTCGAGCAGTCCTTCCTTGAGCAATTGCTTCGCGAACCACAAATGCCCGGTATCGAAGATCTCCAGTTCAGGCTTCACGCCAAGTTCCTGGATGCGCCGCGCGCCGGCCCGTAACTGTGCGGGCGTCGACACATAGATGTAGTCGCCGTCGCCGAAATTGAGCGTGCCGCAATCGAGCGTGCAGATTTCCGGCAGCAGTTCCTCGACATGCGCGAGGCGCGTGAGGCCGCCGACCAGATCCGTGTTCGCGCCGAAGCGCATCGGGTCTTCGCCCGGACCGATCTCCAGATCGCCGCCCATGCCGGCTGTCAGGTTGATGATCACGTCCGTGCCCGACGAGCGGATGCGGTCGACCACCTCGCGATACAGCTGCGGATCGCGGCTGCCTCGTCCGGTTTTCGGATCGCGCACATGGCAGTGCGCAACGGTCGCGCCGGCCTTCGCGGCTTCGATGGCGGCCTCGGCGATTTGCTTCGGCGTGACGGGAATAGCCGGGTGCTTGCCGACGGTATCGCCTGCGCCGGTGACCGCGCAGGTCACGATGACTTCATGATTCATGCGAGCTGGTTCCTGTGGATTGATATGCGCGACATTCGGAGTCAAAGACCCAGATAGGCCTTGACCGCGGGCAAGCCATCCTTGCCGTCGTAGGTCTTCACGCCGGCAAGCCAGGCATCGAGTACCTGCGGGTTTTTCTTCAGATATGCCTTGGCGGCGTCGGCGGGCTTTTCCTTGTTCATCACCGATTGCATCACCACGTTTTCGAGCTGCGTCGAAAAGCGCAGATTGCTCACGAGCTTGCCCGCGTTCGGGCAACGCGTCAGAAAGTCGGGGGACGTCAGCGTATAAACGCGTGCCTCGCCGTCGTTCGGGCCGAATACGCCGTCGCTGCCGGTGAGGTATTTCATGTCGATCTGAATGTTCATCGGATGCGGTTCCCAGCCGAGAAAGACCACCCATTTCTTCTCGCGGATCGCGCGATCGACCGAGACCAGCATGCCTGCTTCACTCGATTCGATCAGCTTGAAGCCGCCGAGGCCGAACTGATTGTTGGCGATCATCTTCAGGATCGCCGCGTTCGCGCTGCTGCCGGGCTCGATGCCGTAGATCTTGCCGTCGAGCTGATCGCGGTGTTTGGCGATGTCGGCGAAGGTCTTCAAGCCCGCGTCGTATTCATAGCTCGGCACGGCGAAGGTGGCCTTGGCGCCGGTCAGGTTGGGCGGCTGCAGCACCTGGATCGATTTCGAATCGACGAAAGGCGCGATCGCCTTTTCCTGCACCGGCCACCAATAGCCGAGCGACACGTCGAGCTGTTTGCTCTTCAGGCCCGCGAACGAGATGGGCACGGAGGCAACGGTTGTCACCGGCTGATAGCCGAGCCCTTCGAACACGGTCGAGGCGAGCGCGGTGGTCGAGGTGATGTCGGTCCAGCCGATATCGGCGAAGTGCACCGCGCGGCAGGCGGCGGGATCCTGGGCGAACGCGGGTAGCGTAGTAACAGCGGCGCCGACGGCCGCCGCGAGACACGCAAGATGGGCAAGCAGGGTTTTGATGCGCAACTTCATGACGTTCCCTCTTCTGACTCGGGTGACAACGTGTTTCGAACCGGGCCGCTTCGCCTGAGCGAACGACATGAAGCGAAGCGGCCCCCGGACATGCGATACCGCTTGTGTGATGCCTGAACTGCACGAATGACGTAACGTTAATGCCCCATATTCCAGCCAAAGCGACCGTCAGCGACCGGTTCTTGCCCCCACGCGACCATGAGGGAAAACCTGTGCCGTGCACGTTGCGATGCAACATCGGCTTAGCGCGAATTTTGGCGTGCCTTGCCGGCTTGGCTGCTGCTTGCTACGCTCGCCGGGAACCCGCGTCCGCCTGCGTTTTTCCTGATCGAGTCCGAGTACGATGCCCGAAGATATGTCGTTCCTGTTGTTGCCGGGCTTTTCGGCGATCGGTTTCATGTCGGCAGTGGAGCCTTTGCGCGTGGCGAACCGCTTTCGCGGCGATCTGTACCGCTGGCGCATTCTGAGTCTCGACGGCGCGCCGGTGGCCGCCAGCAACGGCATTTCAATCAACGCGGATGCGGCCGTCGGCGACGTCGATGCGGCGCGCACGCTCTTCGTCGTCGCGGGCTTCGAGCCGCTCGCCTGCTACACGCGCGTGCTGGGCGATTGTCTGAAGCGCCTCGCGCGCGCGGGCGCGACGCTCGGCGGTATCGACACCGGCAGCTTCGTGCTCGCGGAAGCCGGGCTCCTCGGCGGCGCGGATAGCGTGACTGTGCACTGGGAAGCGCTGTCGGCATTCCGCGAGCGCTATCCGTCGCTCGATGCGAGCCAGGAGCTGTTCGAAATCGGAGCGCGGCGCATTACATGCGCGGGCGGCACGGCGTCGATCGACATGATGCTCGACCTGATCGGCCGCGAGCATGGCGCCGCACTGGCCTCGGCCGTCTCGGAGCAATTCGTGGTGAGCCGTATCCGGCAGCGCTCGGACCATCAGCGCATGGAGGTCGCGGCGCGCTACGGCGTGCACAACCGCAAGCTGATTCAGGTGATCGGCGTGATGGAACAGCATATGGAGGAGCCGCTCACGCCGGACCAGCTCGCGCGGGAAATCGGCGTTACGCGGCGGCAACTGGAGCGGCTGTTCTGCGCGTCCCTGAAGGACACGCCAACGCATTTCTATCAGCAGTTGCGCCTCACGCGTGCGCGCGAATTGCTGCAACAGACCGACATGTCGATTACTTCGATTTGCGTGGCATGCGGATTCGAATCGCCTTCGCATTTTTCGCGGACCTACCGCGCGCGTTTCGGCGCGAGCCCGAGAAGCGACCGGCAAGGGACGGGCGGCCGAAATGCCGGTGAGCTGGCGCCGTCGCCGGGGCAAAACCTTATGTCCGCGCCCCAGTTATCCCATTTATCGCAACAGTGAATTCGACGATTGGGGGTTTACCCTATATTCATTGACTCCTAGACTGCCTCCATACGCTGCAGACACAGGTTCGCAGCATGGCAAAAAACAATCTCTGGAGGTAGGTGTCATGAAATCCCTGATCGAAGCTGTTGTTATCGCCGCTCTCATTTCCGCTCCGCTCGCCGCTTTTGCTCAATCGAATCAGCCGGTTACTCGTGCTCAAGTGCGCGCTGAACTGATCCAACTCGAAAAGGCCGGCTACAATCCGGCCACCGCGAACGACGAAGAATATCCGTCCAACATTCAGGCCGCGGAAGCGCGCGTCGCCGCACAAAAGAGCGCTGCCCAGACGAGCGGTTACGGTTCGGCCACCAATGGTTCGTCGCAGGCAGGCAGCCGTTCGGACACGACGAACAGCTCGTACTCGGCGCCGGTTGTGAACTACGGTCGTTAATCGATCGCGTAGTGTGTAGTAGCTGTAGCGGGGCGCTGGATCGTGATATTCCAGCGCCTATGAAACGGCCTGACGCGTGGACCGCCCGATCTTTTGGTCATACGCGTGATTACTGGCCTCGATGGAGTCGATAGAACGTTCGGCCCATTGCTTCAATTCGGTGACGATTGGCAGCGCGGTGCGAGCGAGTGCGGTTAAGCCATACTCGACACGCGCCGGGTGCCGGTCGTCGACGCATCGCTCGACAAGCCCGTCCCTTTCCATCGCTCTCAATGTCTGAGAAAGCATTTTGTCTGAGACGCCGTCCAAACGACGCCTGATCTCGGCAAAGCGCAAATGCTTTTCTCGCAGCGCGATCATTACCAAGACGGTCCACTTCTGACCGAGACGTGCGAGAGCGAGTCGCGACGGACAAGCTCCCGAAAATGCATCTGGCGACGATACGCCATGTCGCGGCATAACCTGCTTTGCGCAGTTGTCCGCGGATATTGGCGGAGTTGCGGACACCACACGCATGTCTCTCGCGCCGTCACTCATCCTTATTCCCGATGTCCGAACGCGCAAAGGGCGCGTCGTGAATAACGTCGCCCTGATAGAACGCAGGGAAGCGGTCGAGTTGGCGCTGCGCGTCCTCTGGATTTATACCGTCTTTCAATACCGCACTCGAAAACCCGGTTCGCTCCATCTGAATCAACTGATCGACGAGCACGTCGCCGGTCGCCCGCAAATCGCCTTTGAAGCCGAGCCTGCGGCGCAGGAGATACGCCTGACTGTAGGCCCGTCCATCGGTGAAGTTGGGGAAGTGCAACTCCACGCGTGCGGCAGTCGCGATCAGCTCCTTTTGCTCGGCCGGGTCTGCGTCGTTTGCCAGAGAAACAACCTGCCGGGATGCGGTTGATGCGTCCGATGCGTGCTCGGCCAGCGTGATCAGCCTGATACGTGTCGAGCCGCTCATGCCGTTTTCTCCATCAGTGTGCGTACGCGATCCGCGGCTGTCCTGAACGGTTCGATGCCTGCCCGTCGAACCGTTTCGACGAACGACTCGCGCAGCCCGCCAACGGTCGCCCGAATGTCGAGATAGGCAGACAGCAGCGCGTCGATGACCTCGGGCACTTCAGCGGCGGAAAACGACGGGCCGATGACCTTGCCCGCTTGCGCGCGACCACTGGCGCGCGAGCCGTCCGAGCCGCCCAGCGTCACCTGGTACCATTCCTTGCCATCCTTGTCGACCCCGAGGATGCCGATGTGCCCGCTATGATGATGGCCGCACGAATTGATGCAGCCGCTGATATGCAGATCGATATCCCCGATGTCATTGAGTTCGTCCAGATCCTGATAGCGCTCGGTAATCGCCTCGGCAACCGGAATGGAACGGGCATTGGCGAGCGCACAGAAATCGCCACCCGGGCAGGCGATCATGTCGGTCAGCAGATCCACGTTGGCGCTCGCGAGTCCCGCCTCGCGCGCAGCTTGCCAGAGCGGCAGGAGGTCGTTGACATGCACCCACGGCAACACGACATTCTGCGTGTGGGTGACGCGCGCTTCGCCCGCCGAGAACCGCTCGGCCAGGTCGGCCACGCGATCGAGCTGTTCCGCCGATGCATCGCCGGGCGCTTGCAGAAGACGTTTGAACGAGAGCGTGACGATCCGCAAGCGCTGGTTCCTGTGCGGCGAGACATTGCGCTGGAGCCAGCGTTCGAATTGCGGCGTCTCGATCGCTACGGCGTTCGACGTTGCGATCGCTTCGATGTCGATCGGCGCATCCACGGAAGGCTTGGAGGGCAGAGCGAAGCATGCGCTGACGCGTTCGAGTTCCGCCAGCGGAATCGTGTGCGGACCGCCGTCGTGTTCGACGATCTGGCGGAACTCTTCTTCGACGCCGTCGATGTAACGTTGGCCTTCCGCCTTCACCAGAATCTTGATCCGCGCCTTGTACTTATTGTCGCGGCGTCCGTACTGGTTGTAGACGCGCACCACCGCTTCGATGTAATTCATGATGTGCTGCCATGGCAAAAACTCGCGCAGCACAGTGCCGATCACGGGAGTGCGGCCCATGCCGCCGCCCACCGTGACGCGAAATCCCAGTTCGCCCGCTTCGTTACGCAGCAGACGAAGGCCGACGTCATGCCAGTCCGTCGCGGCGCGGTCTTCGCTCGCGCCGGTGATCGCGATCTTGAACTTGCGCGGCAGGAACGCGAACTCGGGATGGAGGGTCGTCCATTGCCGCATGATTTCAGCGAACGGACGCGGGTCGGCGATTTCGTCGGGCGCAACGCCCGCGCGTTCGTCGCAGGAAATGTTGCGGATGCAGTTACCGCTTGTCTGAATGCCGTGCATGTCCACGCTGGCGAGCAAGTCCATCACGTCCGCGGCTTTCGAGAGCGGAATCCAGTTGAACTGCACGTTGGTGCGCGTCGTGAAATGCGCATAGTTCGTGGGCAGGCGGACGGTGCCGAGCTTGCGCTGCGCCTCGCTGGCAAGACGGTAGACCTCGGCCTCCGGCTCGTCGTATTCGCGCGCAATCCTGGCGAGCATGCGCAACTGCCTGCTCGACAACTCGCCGTAGGGGATCGCCACGCGCAGCATCGGCGCATGCCGTTGCACGTACCATCCGTTCTGAAGACGCAACGGACGAAAGTCGTCCTCGCTCAGCTTGCCGGACTGCCAGCGTTCGAGCTGGTCGCGAAACTGCGCAGCGCGGCTGCGCACGAATGATTGGTCAAACTCGGTGTATTGGTACATGGTCCGGTGCGACGACCGCCCTACATGGCGCAGTCTGGCTGAGCGTCGGTTTCGTTGGAAGGAGCCGCGGTTGCGTCGGCATCGACACATGACGTGCCGCGCCGATTCGAGGGCTTCTGGCGAACGATAGAGGCAATGGCGGCCGCTGAAAAGCAGCAGATGCCGCTGAAAACACGCTAGCAGATGGTGAGCGAACCGGCGGCCCGCGGGCCGGACAGAAGCGCAAGACTGCTGGGCTGGAATTGATCGCAACTGCTACTGTTTTGGGTGAGCAGACGGGTTCAGACTATCGCGTGAGATACAACAAACCTGCCTTGAAGGTGACGCGATGGACCTCTTGAAGATGACGCGAATCGTACTGTGGAGTTTTTTCGGCATTCGCCGCGGCGCCTCGCATCAAGCCGACATGGCGGGCGTCAAGCTGCCCCTGCTGCCGCTAGTCGCGGTAGTTCTCGCCGCCGGATTCGGCGCGACGCTGTTCGCACTCGCGCGGCTTGCGGTCAACGTAGCGCATTGACGCTTGCGGTGTGCTCACAGGGAGCGCGTGGTTCATCGGCTCGCCTGCTCGAGCAGCGAGCCCAGTGTTTGGACAGCGCTCTCCGTGCTGTCGCTCCACGGATGACCGAAGTTCAAGCGGATATGATTCCGGAATTCGTGTCGCGCGGAGAAGATCGGACCCGGCGCGATGCTGATGCCGTTCTCTAGCGCAAGGCGGTGCAATTGCATCGCGTCGACATGCGACGGCAGCCGCAGCCACAGAAAATAGCCGCCGGACGGCAGCGTCCAATGCGAATCCTTCGGCATGTAGCGGCGAAGCGCGGTGTCCATCGAGGCGAGCTGATTGCGGAACGCACCGCGCAGCTTCCGCAGATGCTTGTCGTACCCGCCGTGCTGCAAATAGTCCGCTATCGCTGCCTGCGCGGGAATGCTGGCCGACAACGTGGTCATCAGCTTCAGGCGCTGCACCTTCTCGGCGAAGCGTCCCGCGGCGACCCATCCAATGCGGTATCCCGGTGCGAGCGTCTTCGAAAATGAACTGCAGTGCATCACGAGCCCCCTCGTCTCGAAGGCGATGGCGGGCAGCGGGTAGGTCGCCGCATGATGCAGTTCGCCGTACACGTCATCCTCGATAAGCGGCACGTCACGCTGGGCCAGAAATTCGACCAGCGCTTTCTTCTTCTCCTGCGACATCGCCGCGCCGGTCGGATTCTGATAGTTGGTCATGAACCAGCATGCGCGGATAGGATGCTTATCAAGGGCATCCGAGAGCGCTTGCAAATCGATGCCCGAAACAGGATCGACCGGAATCTCGACCGCCCGCAGATCGAGGCGCTCGATGGCCTGCAGGGCCGCATAGAATCCGGGCGACTCGATCGCGACCACGTCGCCCGGGCGCGTGACGGCCATCAAACACAGGTTCAATGCTTCCAGCGCGCCGTTGGTGACGACAAGCTGCTCCATCGGCTGAGCAATGCCCATCCCCATGTAACGCAACGATATCTGGCGGCGCAACGGCTCATTGCCCGGCGGAAGATCGACGACGGTGCTCCACGGACTGATCAAACGGCTCGAATGCCCGAGCGATCTGGCCAGACGCTGAAGCGGAAAAAGTTGCGGAGACGGAAAGGCCGAACCGAACGGCACCACATTGGGATGCTTCGCGGCTTCGAGCACCGAGAAGACGAGATCGCTGATCTCGACCCTGGCGGACTCCAGAGCGGCTTGCGGTCGGGGCGCCGGTTTGTGTTCGAGCGCGGCGCCCGGCGCGACGTAGTAGCCCGAGCGTTCACGTGCTCGAATCAAGCCCCACTCTTCGAGCAGGTAATAGGCGCGAAACACGGTGGACTGGCTCACGCCGTGCTGTGTGGTGAGATGCCGCAGCGACGGCATACGCGAGCCGACTGGCCGGCTGCCCGAGCGAATTTCATCGGCCATGGTGTTGGCCAGCATTTCGAAGCGTTTCATTTAACGGTCGTTATTCGGCTGCGTACACTGCGGTCAAGTGCCGCAATTGTGCCAGCAGTTTAACGACAGGCTTGGCGGAATGGGGATCCGTTTGTGTTCCCGGCGTCACAGCGGACGTTGCCACGACACAGCGGGTCAGTCGCCGTAGAGCCGACAAAAAAAACGGCCACGCCGGATATGCCGACGTGGCCGCTTCGCACTTTCTCATCTAAAGCTGTGCGTTCAGATCCCGCCGACGCACATGTACTTGATCACCACATAATCGTCGATGCCGTAGTGCGAGCCTTCGCGTCCCAGGCCCGATTGCTTGACGCCGCCGAACGGCGCGACTTCGTTCGAGATGAGGCCCGTGTTGATGCCGACCATGCCGTATTCGAGCGCTTCCGCGACACGCCAGACGCGGCCGATATCGCGGCTATAGAAGTACGACGCCAGGCCGAACTCGGTGTCGTTCGCGAGGCCGATCACTTCTTCGTCCGACGAGAAGCGGAACAGCGGCGCGAGCGGTCCGAAGGTTTCATCGCGTGCGACCTTCATGGCGGGCGTGACATCGGCGAGCACGGTCGGCTCGAAGAAGCCATGACCGAGCGCATGACGCTTGCCGCCGGTGACGATGCGCGCGCCTTTGGCAAGCGCGTCTTCGATATGCGACTCCACCTTGAGCACGGCCGCTTCGTTGATCAGCGGACCTTGCGTGACACTGTCTTCGGTGCCCTGGCCAACCTTGAGCTGTTCGACGGCGACGCGCAGTTTCTCGGCGAATGCGTCGTAGACCTTGTCATGCACGTAGAAACGGTTCGTGCATATGCAAGTCTGGCCGCTGTTGCGATACTTCGATGCAATCGCGCCGGCCACCGCGGCGTCCAGATCCGCGTCGTCGAATACGATGAACGGCGCATTGCCGCCGAGTTCGAGCGACACCTTCTTGACCGTCGGCGCGCACTGCGCCATGAGCAAACGGCCGACCGGCGTCGAGCCGGTGAACGACAGCTTGCGCACGATCGGATTGCCGGTCATTTCCGCGCCGATCGCTTTCGGCTCGCCGGTCACGACGTTGAACACGCCGCGCGGCACGCCGGCGCGTTCGGCGAGCACCGCGAGGGCGAGCGCGGAGAGCGGCGTGGCCTCAGCCGGTTTGACGATGATCGGGCAGCCAGCCGCGAGCGCCGGACCGACCTTGCGGGTGATCATCGCGGCCGGGAAATTCCACGGCGTGATGGCCGCGCAAACGCCGATCGGCTCTTTCGTCACGACGATGCGTTTGTCGTTGGCCGGCGTCGGGATCGTGTCGCCGTTCACGCGCTTGCCTTCTTCGGCGAACCATTCGAGGAACGACGCGGCGTACTGGATTTCGCCCCTGGCTTCGGCGAGCGGCTTGCCCTGTTCCGTGGTGAGGATCTTCGCCAGGTCGTCGGCGTTCTCCATCATCAGGTCGTGCCATTTGCGCAGGATCACCGCGCGTTGCTTGGCGGTCGTGGCGCGCCATGCGGGCCACGCGGCGTTCGCCGTGTCGATGGCGCGGCGTGTCTCCGCCGTGCCCATGCGCGGCACTGTCGCGATTGTTTCGCCCGTGGCGGGATTTTTCACTTCGAAGGTCGTGCCGTCGTCCGCGCCTTGCCATTCGCCCGCGATATACGCGTGGCTTTTCAGCAGCGACGGGTCCTTCAAACTCAACGTGATCATGTGGGTTTCCTTAAGCCGCGACGGTGACGCTGTCCTTGATCACGTCTTCGAGAATCGCCATGGCTTCTTCGAAGACCGCGTCTTGAATCGTCAGCGGGAACAGGAAGCGCACCACGTTCGAATAGACGCCGCACACCAGCAGCAGCAAGCCGCGTTCGAGCGCGCGCGTCTGCACGCGTTTGGTGAACTCCGCATCCGGCTCCGTGCCGCCCGCCTTGCAGAACTCGACGGCGACCATGCCGCCGGGGCCGCGCACATCGGCGATTTGCGGCACGTCGCTTTGCAGCGCGATCAGCTTGGCTTTGACGCGGTCGCCCAGCAGCGTGGCGCGCTCGCAGAGCTTTTCTTCATCGATGATATCGAGCACCGCATGCGCGGCGGCCACCGCCAGAGGATTGCCCGCATACGTGCCGCCGAGGCCGCCAGGCGCCGCGGCGTCCATCACGTCCGCGCGGCCGATCACGCCCGACAGCGGCATGCCGCCGGCGAGACTCTTGGCGACCGTCATCAGATCGGGCACTACGTCGTAGTGGTGCATGGCAAACAGCTTGCCGGTTCGCGCGAAGCCCGTTTGCACTTCGTCGGCGATCAGCAGGATGCCGTGTTCGTTGCACAGCTTGCGCAAGGCGCGCACGAATTCGGCGGGCGCCGGATAGAAGCCGCCTTCGCCCTGAACCGGTTCGAAGATGATCGCGGCGACGCGCTTCGGATCGATGTCGGCCTTGAAGAGGAATTCGATGGCCTTCAGCGAGTCGGCCGTGGTCACGCCGTGCAGCGGATTCGGGAACGGCGCATGGAACACGTCCGACGGGAACGGGCCAAAGCCGATCTTGTACGGCGCGACCTTGCCGGTCAGCGCCATGCCCATCAGCGTGCGGCCATGGAACCCGCCGGTGAAGGCGATCACGCCCGGACGGCCGGTTGCGGCGCGGGCGATCTTGATGGCGTTTTCGACGGCTTCCGCGCCGGTCGTGAAGAACGCGGTTTTCTTCGGGTGATCGCCCGGCGCGCGCTCGTTGAGCTTTTCAGCCAGTTCGACGTACGACGCGTACGGCACGATCTGATACGCCGTGTGGGTGAAGTGATCGAGCTGGTCGCGAATCGCGGCGAGGATCTTCGGATGACGATGGCCGGTGTTGCACACGGCGATGCCGGCGGCGAAGTCGATGAAACGGCGGCCCTCGACGTCCCACAGTTCCGCGTTTTCAGCGCGCTCGGCGTAGAAATCGCACATCACCCCGACGCCGCGCGGCGTGGCGGCGTCTTTACGGCTTTTCAGTTCTGCGTTCTTCATGGTCATCTCCTTCGCTCCTCGGTTTTTGCGGACGCCGCGCGCTCAGCGCAGCACATGCAGCGACTATAATGAGATTTGGCTCTTAACTTCAGAGCCATTTCAATAAAAATGTAGGAGCCAATCATGCGCGCGAGCGTTTTGTCCGACTGGCTGGCGCAGCGCCTCGATCGCGGCAACGGTCAGCCGATCTATCGCCAGTTGCACCGGCTGTTGCAGCAGGCGATCCTGTCGCGCGAATTGCCGCCGGGCAGCAAGGTGCCATCGTCGCGGTTGCTGGCGCAGGAGTTGGGCATTGGGCGCAACACCGTCACGCAGGTGTATGAGCAGCTCGTACTCGAAGGTTATGTCAGTTCAGCGACCGGACGCGGCACGTTTGTCGCCGACAGTGCGCCGGACGAGATCGTCGGCGTGCCCGATGCCGAGGCGCCCGCCGCGCGTTCCGAGCCGGCGCCGCAGCAGGCGCGGCGCGCGCTTTCCACGCGCGGCGCGCGGTTGATCGCCGGAGCGGGAGTGTCCAAGCGGCAGTGGGGCGCCTTCATGCCTGGCGTGCCCGACGTCACGAAGTTTCCGGCGCGCGTGTGGAGCCGCCTGCACAATAAATATTGGCGGCGGCTACGTCCGGACCTGCTGACGTATGCGCCGGGCGGCGGCCTGGCTTCGCTGCGGCACGCACTGGCCGACTATCTGCGCACCTCGCGCTCGGTGCGCTGCACGCCGGAGCAGATCATCATCACGACCGGAATTCACCAGTCAGTCGATCTGGCCGTGCGCCTGCTGTCCGATCCGGGCGACGTGATCTGGACCGAAGACCCCTGTTATTGGGGCGTGCGCAGCGTGCTGCACGTGTCCGGCCTGGAATCGCGGCCAATCGCCGTCGACGAGGAAGGCATCAATCCTTCCGCCGACGACCTCGCGCAGCCGCCGAAGCTGATGCTCGTCACGCCGTCGCATCAATATCCGCTCGGCATGGTGATGAGTCTCGCGCGACGCCGCATGCTGCTCGAATACGCGCGGCAGAACCAGTGCTGGATCATCGAGGACGACTACGACAGCGAATACCGCTATGGCAGCCGGCCGTTGGCTTCGTTGCAGGGTCTGGATACGTCGGGGCAGGTGATTTACGTGGGCAGCTTCGGCAAGACGCTGTTTCCTGGCTTGCGCATCGGCTACCTCGTGGTGCCGGAAGCGCTGGCGGAGAGCTTTGCCACGGCGAGCGCCGAGTTGTATCGCGAGGGGCAGTTGCTGCAGCAGGCGATGCTCGCGGAGTTCATCGCCGAAGGGCATTTCACGTCGCATATCCGCAAGATGCGTACGTTGTACGGGCAGCGCCGGCAGACGCTGCTGGACGCTGCCGCTCAGCGTTACGGCGACGCGTTGCCGGCGGTGGGCGGCGACGCCGGTCTGCATCTCGTGATGCAGTTGCCCGATGGCAGCGATGACCGGCGGGTCGCAGCCGCCGCGCTGGAGCGCAATATCGTCGTGCGGGCGTTGTCCGGGTATTACGCGCAGCCGTTGCTGGCGCCGTCGGGTTTGCTGATCGGTTACGCGTGCGTGCCGGATGAGGAGATCGCGCCGGCGTTCAACACGCTGGCCGATGCGATCGATGCGACGCTGCCGGAGTTTGTGTGAGGGGGAGCGCGTTTTGTTCAGATAGCGATGCTATAGGGCCGAACAGCCGAGACAGTTTGCGTGAGACCGAGGCTGGCCAAAGTGTCGAGATACTCGTCGACGGATTTTGGTGGGTTTTTTAACGATTTTCTGTGCTCGGCCATTGCTTCGAGCACCTTCGCCTGGTTGAGGTCGAACAGATCGGCGATGAAGTCGTCCGGATGTTGCGCGGTTACGTTGAACGTACTCAAGGCGGCAGCAGGAAAGTCTCTCAGATTGAACGTGACAATAAGCTCGGCCCCGCAATGGACCGCGGCGGCGACGACGTGTGCATCAGTGGGGTCCGGCAACTCGATAGCCGCTATCAGATGCTCGAAGTTTTCGACCAGTGCATCGCGAACATGGGCGTCCATGAGTTCGCGAACGCGATAGATTTTGGCGCGATCCAGGTCCGGACGGTTTGCGATCAGGTTGCGTACCCATTCGTCATGGATAGCGCGAGTCCAACGCGCGCGGAAGAGATCAGTCAGCGCCAGACGCATCAACAGGTCACGCAATGGTTGGGAGTACAGAACGCAAGCGTCGTAGACAGCAGTGAAATGTGACGACATCGGCTATTCCAGACCCATGTCCTGTGACAATGCCGCCATTTCGTCCAGCGCGTTGCGCCGCTGTGTATCAATGCGATTCTTGTAGGCCATCACGTCTTCGTACCGTACGCGCCGGTGAGTGTTCACCTTGCGGAACGGGATCTCTTTCTTCTCCAGCAACTGCACGAAGTACGGCCGCGACACGTTCAGGAGATCGGCAGCTTCCTGCGTGGTCAGTTCGGCATGAATCGGAATGATAGAGACGGCGTTCCCCTGGCCGATCTCAGTCAGAACATCGACCATCAGCCGCACGACCGACGTAGGCAACTCGACGGTGCGCGTTTGGCCCCTGTCGTCCTTGAAGTCGAACTGCTGTGTCTCGGCGCGGCTGGACAGCACCACAGACAGATTCCGGCTGGAGGTGCGGGCAAGCTCGGCCTCCTGTTGGGACGGAAGCGGGGTGGGATGGATGGTGGTGTTCATGGCGCGACTCGGCTCCTTCGATTTCGTCATTCTAAATCGAAATATTCGAAATCGCAATAAACGAAACGGAACGAAGGGCGGGTGAGGGGCCGTTGGTCGTCAGGCCGCCAACTTTCAGGTCACGCGCTCGCGCAGCCACGCCGAAACGAGGTCGATCACCGTCACGACCACGATCACCATGATCATCACGGCGGCCGTTTGCGCATAGTTGAACGAGCGAATCGCTTCGTACAACACCACGCCGATGCCGCCCGCGCCGACCATGCCCACCACCATCGCCGAGCGCACGTTCGATTCGAAGCGATACAACGCGTACGAGATCCACAACGGCAGCACTTGCGGCAGCACGCCGTAAATGATCTCGTCGAGACTGGTCGCGCCGGTGGCGCGCACCCCTTCAGCCGGGCGCGGATCGATGGCCTCGACCGCTTCGGCGAACAGCTTGGCGAGCACGCCGGTGGTGTGCACCCACAGCGCCAGCACACCCGCAAAAGGACCGAGCCCGACCGCGACGATAAACAGCATCGCGAAGACCATCTCATTGATCGCGCGGCACGCGTCCATGATGCGGCGCATGGGCTGCACGATCCACATCGGCGCCATGTTGTGGGCGGACATCAGTCCGCACGGCACCGCGCATACGAGCGAAAGCGCGGTGCCCCACACCGCCACCGAGAGCGTCACATACATCTCGTGCAGATAGCTGCGCCATTCGGTGAAGTCGGGCGGAAAGAAATCCTTGGCGAACTGGCCCATGTTGCCGGAGTCGCTGAGCAGATCCAGCGGACGCATGTCGGCGCCGTGCCATGCGCCGCCCAACACCGCCAACACCGCGATCCAGCCGACGAGCGAGAGCCAGCTACGCTTGCCGGCCGCCGGCGCGGGATGACGTGCCGCCTGGGCGTCGAGCGCTTCGCTCGCGCGCCCCGGCGACGTGACCAGATCGACCGTGTT
This sequence comes from Paraburkholderia sp. BL17N1, assembly GCF_003634175.1. NCBI lineage: Bacteria > Pseudomonadati > Pseudomonadota > Betaproteobacteria > Burkholderiales > Burkholderiaceae > Paraburkholderia > Paraburkholderia sp. BL17N1. The sequence goes on along the minus strand of NZ_RBIW01000002.1, from coordinate 585,902 downwards.
CATTGCTTCGATTGCGCGATATTCAGCGCGCTCAGCTTCGCGTCGAGTGCGGCCAACTGGGTCCTGCGATCGTCATCGGAGAGATGCGTGTCGCTCGCGATCTTCTGCTTCTGCTGGAACAACGCGACCTGGCGGATCGGCAGCAACTGCGCATCCGACGATGCCGCGAAACCGCCATAGCCGAAAATGCCGGCCATTACCGCCTTTTCGTGTGCATCGGTCTTCGCATAGTTGACGAAGAAGTTGCGCAGCTTGTCCTTGGTGGCTTGCGGCAGATCCTTGCGCCACACGATCGGGTCCGACGGAATCAGCGGCGAGGTCCACAGCACGCGCACTTGCGCGAACTTGTCCGGATGCTGCTTCTTCAAGGAATCGAGCATTTCCGTATTGTTGGTCGCGATATCGATCTTGTTGTTCACGACGGCAAGCAGATTCGCCTCATGGCTGGAAGGCAGTACGGTCTTGAACGACGTATTGACCGGCGTGTTGTGCTGGGCGAACAGGTAGTAGCCGGGAATCAGCGTGCCGGACGTCGAGTTGGGATCGCCGAAGCCGAGCGTGACATCCTTCGTATTCTTGAACACATCGTCGAGCGTTTTGAAGCGGCTGTTCACGTTGGTGATCAACACGGATTTATATCCGGCGTCGCCATTCGCGTACACGGTTTTGGCAAACACCTCGCCTTGCGAACGATCCACCGCTTCGATCGCCGACGCATTGCCGAGATACGCAACCTGGACCTTGTTGAAACGCATGCCTTCGATAATGCCGGCGTAGTCCGTCGCGAAGAACGCCTTGACGTTAAGGCCGGTTTGCCTGTTCATGTCCTGAATCAGCGGTTCCCAGCGCTGTTTCAGCACGGACGACGAATCGGTCGAAATGATGCCGAGGTTCAGGTCTTCCGCTTGCGCGGTGGCGACAGCGGCAAGGGTCGCCGCGCCGACGGCCAGTGTGATCAATGAACGCAGGAATTTCATTGTTTGAGATCCGGTTGAGTTGACAGAACGAATGGGCGCGCTCAGTTCGAGTGCGCCGGATTGAGTGCGAACGCATAGCGCATGGAGGCGGGCGCGGTGTCCTGAAGTGGTGTGCCGCCGTTAGCGGTTTTCGTGTCGAGATCGTCCGCGCTTATAGCGGCTTCGTCGAGCAACTCGCGGGCGTCGTCGCCGTAGAGTTTCTTGAGCAACGCAGGCGTGAGTGCGGCGGAAGGTCCGTCGTAGACCACCTTGCCGCGGCGCAGCGCAATCGTGCGCGGGCAGTACTGCATCGCGATGTCGACCTGATGCAGCGAAACCAGCACCGTGAGTTGATGCTCGACGTTCAGCGTGCGCAGCATCTCCATCACGCGGCGTGCCGACTCGGGGTCGAGCGAGGCGATCGGTTCATCGGCGAGCACGATACGCGCGCGTTGCACCAGCGCACGGGCAAGCGCGGCGCGCTGCTGCTGGCCGCCGGAGAGATTGGCGGCGCGTTCGCGCGCATGTTCGCCGATGCCGACTTCGTTCAACGCAGCCATCGACAACGCCCGCTCGGCGCGCGGAAAACGGCCGCAGAGTCGACGCCACAACGGCAAGCGCGCGAGCGCGCCGATCAACACGTTGCTCTCGACGGAGAGACGGTTCACCAGATTGAATTGCTGAAACACGAAGCCGATATCGCGGCGAATGCTGCGCACCTCCCGCACAATGCGGCCGTTCTGCTGAATGGGCCGACCCAGAATCGAGATCTGCGACGGCTGCGCATCCGAAGCGGTGAAGCCCGCGATATGACGCAGCAACGTCGACTTGCCGGACCCCGAGGCGCCGATCAACGCAACCATTTCGCCCGGTTCGACGCGCAGATCGATTTCGTCCAGCGCCTTGCGGCCATTGCTGAACGTCTTGCTCAACCGTTCGATGCGAATTGCTTCCCGAATTGCTTCCATGACTACCCCTTGATGCATCCGGCCTCTGCCGGCATGTGTGGGGCTCATTCTAGGAAGCGTCTGTGACGGTTGAGTGAAGGCATCGCAACGTCTAGACGACTATATCTATCCGTGTCTTTTTTGCGTCGCCGGCAAGGCAGATTGGAGTCAATCGTTCGAATGGAAAATGACATGCATGTGACAGGATTTGCGTGGACCGGCGCCGCTTCAGCATGAGCGTCGCCGGCCAGGCTATATTGCGTCAATCGGTGTGCCGTCCCCATTAACCTTGCAATTGCTTGCGACATCGTCATGCAGCCTCTGAGCTTCCTTCCCGACAGTTTTGCGGAGTACGAAGATCTCAGGACGATCCTCGAGCAGGGCAGTGCGAGCTTCGCAATCCGCACCGTCTGCGAGACGACGGTGCGCGGCCGGCACTTCGCCGTGCAGACCGCGAGCATCGGCTCCACCGACCCGCAAGCGCCGGCAATCGGCTTTTTCGGCGGCATTCACGGGCTTGAGCGGATCGGCTCGCAACTCGTGCTCGACTACATGCGCGCGCTGCTTGCGCGGCTCGAATGGGACGAACTGCTGGTGCGCCAATTGCAGTCGATTCGTCTGATCTTTATGCCGATCGTCAATCCGGGCGGCATGTGGGCGGCCACGCGCGCCAACCCGAACGGCGTCGACCTGATGCGCAACGCGCCGCAGAACGCCGACGAACGCGTGCCGCTGCTGGCGGGCGGCCAGCGCGTGGGCGCCTGGCTGCCGTGGTATCGCGGCCGTGAGGGCGAGCCAATGGAGCCCGAGGCCTCGGCGTTGCTGCGGGTGGTCGAAACCGAGCTGGCCACGCGGCCGTTGAGCATCGCGCTCGATTGCCACTCCGGCTACGGCTGGAGCGACAGCATCTGGTTTCCGTACGCACGCACCCGCAAAGTGATGCCGCATCTGCCGGAAATGTACGTGCTGAAAACCATGTTCGAACGCGCGCATCCCCATCATGGCTACGCGTTCGAGCCGCAGAGCCATCAATATCTGTTGCACGGCGATCTGTGGGACTTCGCTTACGACCGCGCGCCCGCGCCCAACGTCTTTCTGCCCATGACCCTCGAACTCGGCTCCTGGCTGTGGATCAAGAAAAATCCGCGCCAGTTGTTTTCGCGTCAGGGCATGTTCAATCCGGTGAAGGCGCATCGCACGGCGCGCGTGCTGCGGCGTCACGCGAACCTGCTCGACTTTCTGGCGCGCGCGGCCTTTTCGTCGCAACGCTGGCTGCCGCAAGGCAATCGTCGCGAGCAATTGCTGCAAAGCGCGATCGACCATTGGTATAACCCGGAAAGCGTATGAGCACGTGGATCCTGCTGCGCGGCCTCACGCGTGAAATCCGCCACTGGGGTCGCTTGCCCGGCTTGCTGCATGGCGCGCTCAATGAAGCGGCCCCTCAGGCGGGCGCGCCTCGCCGTCTGCTGCTGCTCGATCTGCCGGGCAACGGCGAATTCACGCATTTGCGCGCACCGTCGACGGTCGCCGACATGGTCGGCTTCGTGCGCAATGCTGCTCTGCAAAGCGGCATGCCGGGTCCCTATTGCGTGCTGGCCATGTCGCTCGGCGGCATGGTGGCGACGGACTGGGCGCAACGGCATCCCTACGAGATCGAACGGCTGGTGCTGATCAATACGAGCATGCGGCCGTTCAGCCAGATGCAGGAGCGCTTGCGTCCTTCCGCATGGTCTGGCCTGCTGGGCGTGGCCGCGCACTGGCGCGACGCGCCGCGTGCGGAACACGGCATTCATCGGCTGACGTGCAATAACGTGCAGACGCTGGGTGACGATCTCGACACCTGGAGCCGCATTCGCCGCAGCGCGCCCGTGAGCCGTGGCAATGCGTTACGGCAACTTTGGGCCGCGGCGCGTTTTACCGCAGGCACGGCGCGGCCGGAATGCCCGTTGCTGATCCTCTCTTCGCGGGTCGACAAGCTGGTCGACCCTGTCTGCTCGGCAAAGCTGGCGGCGGCGTGGGGGGCCCTGCATTGCGAGCATCCGTGGGCCGGCCACGACCTGCCGCACGACGATCCGGCGTGGACTAGCGAACAGGTTCGCGCATGGCTCGCGCAGGAGCACGCGGTTCCCCGGGCCGTGCTTTAAATAGCCGGGCATGCCGTAACGATGCATTCACCGGCAGCGGGTATAACCTAAGTGCCGTCGTCCGTCGCATGCCGGTCGTCAGGTGCATAATTCCCCTTCAGACGATGCATGCGAATCAAGCGAGTATCAGGCCATACCCGCCAATGCCGCCCAGCCGGGGGAGTTGATCATGCAAGCAAAGAACGAAGAAGCCGTTACGCACTTGCTGAACGATGTCGTCGAATTTGCACGAGGGCGATTGCCCGAGCCAACCTTCAAGGTCGTCGAGACCTTTCTGCGGCACTACTACGATTTCGTCGATGCGGACGACCTGCAAAGCCGCTCGATTGCCGATCTCTACGGCGCGGCACTCGCGCACTGGCAAACGGCGCAACGCTTTGTGCCGGGCGCCGAACGGCTGCGCGTCTATAACCCGATTCTCGAACAGCACGGCTGGCACTCCGATCACACGGTGATTGAGATCGTCAATGACGACATGCCGTTTCTGGTCGATTCCGTCTCGATGGCGGTCAACCGCCAGGGCCTTGCGCTGCATTCCGTTGTGCATCCGGTGTTTCGCATCTGGCGCGCGCCCGACGGCAGTATCGCGCGCTTGATCCAGGGCGCCGAAGAAGCGACCGATACGCGTTCGCAGTTGACGTCGTTCATCCACTTCGAAGTGGACCGTTGCGGCGACGCCGCAAAACTCGACGCGCTGCGTGACGAAATCGCCAAGGTATTGCGCGACGTGCGGGCGGCCGTCGAAGACTGGCCGAAGATCGTCGAACTCGCGCGCGTCACGATCAAAGGCATGAAAGCCGGCGAGGGCGGACCGGAAGGTCTGGAAGCCCGCGCGTTTCTCGAATGGATGGTGGCCGATCATTTCACCTTTCTCGGCCAGCGCGATTACGAACTGGTGCAGCACGACATCGGCTACGGTCTGCGCGCGGTGCCGGGTTCGGGTCTGGGCATTCTGCGCGATGCATTGCGGCCCGCCGGCGCCGCCGAGATCACGCCCTTGCCGCCGGCCGCCGCTGAGATCATTTCAGGTTCGTCGCCGATCTTTCTGACCAAGGCCAATTCACGGGCCACCGTGCACCGGCCGGGCTATCTCGACTATGTCGGCATCAAGCTGACCGGCGCGGACGGCAAGGTGACCGGTGAGCGGCGCTTCATCGGCCTATATACGTCGACGGCATATTTCGTGTCGGCCGCGGAGATTCCGATCGTGCGGCGCAAATGCGCGAATATCGTGAGACGAGCCGGTTTCCTGCCGAAAGGTCATCTGGCGAAATCGCTGGTCACGGTGCTCGAAACCTATCCACGCGACGAACTCTTTCAGGCCGAAGAGAATCAGCTCTACGATATCGCGCTAGGCGTGCTGCGTTTGCAGGAGCATCAGCGCACCCGGCTGTTCATACGGCGCGACCGTTTCGACCGGTTCGTGTCGTGCCTTGTGTTCGTGCCGCGCGACAAGTACAACACCGATCTGCGTCAACGCATTGCCAATCTGCTGGTCGACGCATTCAACGGCGAGAGTGTCGAGTTCACGCCGTTATTGTCGGAATCGACGCTGGCGCGCATTCACTTCGTGGTGCACGCGAAGCCGGGCGGCATGCCCAACGTCGATACGCGCGAACTGGAAGCGCGGCTCGTGCAGGTGGCACGCCGCTGGCAGGACGATCTCGCCGACGCATTGCTCGACGCCTTCGGGGAAGAGCAGGGCAACCGTCTGCTGCAACACTACAGCGATTCGTTTCCCGCCGGCTATCGCGACGACTATCCTGCCCGCACGGCGGTGCGCGATATCGAACTGATCGAACGCGTGCAAGGCAGCGAACGGCTCGCGATGAACCTGTATCGCCCTATCGAATCGGGCCCGCGCGCGTTTCGCTTCAAGGTGTATCGCGCGGGTTTGCCGATCGCCTTGTCGCGCAGCTTGCCGATGCTCGAACATCTCGGCGTGCGTGTCGATGAAGAGCGGCCCTATCTGATCGAGGCGCTTGGCGCGACGCCCGCGTGGATTCACGACTTCGGGCTCGAACTCGCTGACGACGCCGAGTTCGACATTGAACGCGTCAAAGATCTCTTCGAAGAGGCCTTCGAAAAGGTCTGGACCGGCGCGATCGAAAGCGATGACTTCAATCGCCTCGTGTTGCGCGCGCAATTGAATGCGCGTGAGGTGACGATCCTGCGCGCGTACGCCAAGTATCTGCGGCAGGTCGGCTCGACCTTCAGCGACGCGTATATCGAGCGCGCGGTGACCGGCAATCCGGCGATCGCGCGCATGCTGGTCGAACTGTTCGTGGCCCGCTTCAACCCGGTATTGGGTGAGACGCGCGAGGCGCGCGTCGACGGCTGGCTCCATACGATCGACAGCGCGCTCGACCAGGTGCCGAATCTCGACGAAGACCGCATACTGCGGCAATTTCTCGGCGTCATCAAAGCCACCAAGCGGACCAACTTCTATCGCTTCGACGCCGACGGCAAACCGAAGCCGTATCTCTCCTTCAAGTTCGACCCCGCACAAGTGCCCGGCTTGCCCGAACCGAAACCGATGTTCGAAATCTGGGTGTACTCGCCGCGCGTGGAAGGCGTGCATTTGCGTGGCGGCCGCGTGGCGCGCGGCGGTTTGCGCTGGTCGGACCGGCGTGAGGACTTCCGCACGGAAGTGTTGGGCCTGATGAAGGCGCAGATGGTGAAGAACGTGGTGATCGTGCCGGTCGGTTCGAAAGGCGGCTTCGTCGTGAAGAATCCGCCGCCGCAAACCGAACGCGACGCGTGGATGCGCGAAGGCATTGCGTGTTATCAGACCTTCCTGCGCGGCCTGCTAGACGTGACCGACAATCTCGCCGGCACGACTATCGTGCCGCCGCCCGACGTGGTGCGCCACGATCCCGACGATCCCTATCTGGTGGTCGCGGCCGACAAAGGCACGGCCACGTTTTCCGACTACGCGAACGCGATCTCACAGGAATATGGCTTCTGGCTCGACGATGCGTTTGCCTCGGGCGGCTCGGTCGGTTACGACCACAAGAAAATGGCCATCACCGCGCGCGGCGCGTGGGAGTCGGTGAAGCGGCACTTCCGCGAAATGGGCGTGGATACGCAGACCATGGACTTCACGGTGGTCGGCGTGGGCGATATGTCGGGCGATGTGTTCGGCAACGGCATGCTGCTGTCACCGCATATCAAGCTCGTGGCCGCGTTCGATCATCGGCATATTTTTCTCGACCCGAATCCCGATCCGGCGGTCAGTCTTGCCGAGCGCGGGCGTCTATTCGTTCTCGACCGTTCGAGTTGGGCCGACTACGATCCTTCGCTGATCTCGGCCGGCGGCGGCGTGTTTCCACGCAGCGCCAAGACCATTCCGCTCTCGCCGGCGGTGCAGTCGGTGCTCGGCATCAGCGCGGCGGCGCTCGCGCCCGCTGAACTGATGCGCGCGATCCTGCAGGCGCCGGTCGATCTGCTGTACAACGGCGGCATCGGCACGTACGTGAAGGCGAGCCGCGAAACGCATCTGCAAGTCGGCGACCGTGCCAACGACGCGATCCGTGTCAACGGTTCCGACCTGCGATGCAAGGTCGTGGCCGAAGGCGGCAATCTCGGGCTCACGCAGCTCGGCCGCATCGAGTTCGCACAGCGCGGCGGCCGCATCAATACCGATGCGATCGACAACTCCGCTGGCGTGGACTGCTCGGACCATGAGGTCAACATCAAGATTCTGCTGGGCCTGGTCGTCTCCGACGGCGAGATGACGGAGAAGCAACGCAACGCGCTGCTCGCCGACATGACCGACGAAGTCGGTTTGCTCGTGCTGCAGGACAATTACTACCAGACGCAGGCGCTGTCGATTGCGGGCCGCTACGGCGTCGAATTGCTCGATGCGGAAGCGCGCCTGATGCGCTACCTCGAACGCGCGGGGCGGCTCAATCGCGTGATCGAGTTTCTGCCGACCGACGAGGAAGTCGCCGAACGGCAGGCCGCGCGGCAAGGGCTCACCACGCCGGAGCGCGCCGTGCTGCTCGCCTACAGCAAGATGTGGCTGTACGACGCGCTGCTCGAATCGTCCATGCCGGAAGATCCGCTCGTCAGCGACATGCTGGTGGAGTATTTTCCGAAACCGTTGCGGCAGCGCTTCAGCGAGCCGATGCAACGCCACCCGCTGCGCCGCGAGATTCTTGCGACGCATCTGACTAACGCGTTAGTGAATCGCGTGGGTTGCGAGTTCGTGCACAGGCTGATGGAAGAAACCGACGCACAGCCAGGCGACATTGTGCGGGCCATCATCATGGCGCGCGACGTGTTCAATCTCGACGATGTGTGGCGCAGTATCGACGCGCTCGACAACCGCGTCGCCGACGACATCCAGGCGCGCATGTTCGTCGAAGTCGCGCGGCTGGTCGAGCGCTCGGCGCTGTGGTTCCTGCGGCAATTGCAATCGGGCGCGGTCAGCGACCGCGACGTGGCCGGCCTGCTCGCGCGTTGCCGCGACGCGGCGCAACGCCTCGCGCCGCAATGGCCCGCGCTGTTGCCGAACGCCGATCTCGAAGCGCTCTCCGAGCGGCAGCGCGTATTCGCGGACGCCGGCGTGGATAGCGAGCTGGCGGTGCGAATCGCGAGCGGCGAGATCTCGGCTGCGTTGCTCGATATCGCCGAAGTGTCGTCCACCTGCGGACGCAGTCTCGAACTGGTGGCCGGCGTCTATTTCGCGCTCGGCACGCTGCTCAGTTCCAGCTGGATCAGCGAGCGCGCGGCCGCGTTGCCGGCGCCCACGCATTGGGACATGCTGGCGCGCGCCACGGCGGTGGCCGACATCGCGCGTCTCAAACGCGCGTTGACGACGAGCGCATTGGCCGGCGCCGATGAAGCCTCCACGCCCGAGGCGCTGGTCGAGGCATGGCGTGAGAAGCGCACCGCGCAACTGGAACGCTACGAGCGCCTGCTGGCTGACCTTCGGGCCACCGGCGGTGCGAGCCTGTCGATGCTGCTGGTGATCGTGCGAGAAATGGCGGCGCTCGAAAGAGCGTAACGAGGCTTGAGGCGAAGGAAGGCGAACGAGGTAGAGCGCAAGCGGAGCACGTTGCAAACAACACCCGGGTTGGACGCATGCCGCCCGGCATGCCCATAATACGGGCTGTTGCCCATCGAAAGCTCTTTGCAAACTCACGGACGCCTTCCACGACGATGAAAGAAGAATCGCCGAAAGCCATTTTCTACGCGCTCGCCGCCAACCTCGGCATTGCCATCTGCAAGTTCGCCGCCGCCGCGTTCACCGGTTCTGGTTCGATGTTCGCCGAGGCCATCCACTCCACCGCCGACTGCGGCAATCAATTGCTGCTACTGTTCGGTCTGCGCGAAGCGCGCAAGCCGGCGAGCCCGCTGCATCCCATGGGCAGCGGGCGCGAGATCAACTTCTACTCGCTGCTGGTCGCGCTTCTGCTGTTCTTTGTCGGCGGCGCGTTCTCGGTGTATGAGGGCGTGCATCGTCTGTTCGTGCGCGAGCCGTTGCAGTATGCGTATGTGGCGCTGGCGGTGCTCGGCGTGTCCGTGGTGTTGGAGGCGCTGTCCTTGTGGGGCGCCGTCAAGGAAATCCGCAAGACGCATCCCGACAAAAGCATGTGGCGCTGGTTTCGGGAGACCCGCGAGTCCGAGCTGCTGGTGGTAGCGGGCGAGGATATCGCCGCGCTGGCGGGCCTGGCGATAGCCTTCGCGGCCGTGCTGCTCACCATGATGACCGGCAATCCTGTCTACGACGCGCTGGGGTCCATCGGCGTCGGCGTATTGCTCATGGTGATCGCGTGGCTGGTGGCGCGTGAAGTGAAGTCGATGATCGTCGGCGAATCGGCGAGCCCCGAAGTGCGGCGCGCGATCGAGGCGCATCTGCGCGGGCGCACCGAGATTCGCAGCATCATCAATATGATTACGCTGCAGTGGGGGCGTCATGTGGTAGTGGCCGTGCAGGCGGAAATGATCGACTACGCGAGCGGCCGCGCCATGGTCGATGCGATCAACGTGATCGAAGCGGACTTGCAGGCCACGTTCCCGCAAGTCCGCTGGGTGTTCTTCGAACCGGAAGTGCCGCGCGTTTGAGCGGCACGTCTACGGCTTACTCGAAGCCCGTCACCGCATGCGGCACATACAACTCTTCGAGCCGGCGGATTTCCTCCACGCTCAAGTTGAGCGAAAGCGCGGCCACCGCATCGTCGAGATGATGCAGCTTGGTCGCGCCGACGATCGGCGCGGTGATCGGCTTCTTCTGCAACACCCACGCGAGCGCGACCTGCGCACGCGGCACGCCGCGCTCGCTGGCGATCTGGCTGACCCGTTCGACAATCCGACGATCGGCGTCTTCCGTCTGCGCGTACAGCGTGCGGCCGAATTCGTCGGTCTCGGAGCGCGCGCTTTCGGTGCTCCAGTCGCGCGTCAGGCGGCCGCGCGCGAGCGGGCTCCACGGGATCACGGCGATACCTTCGCTTTCGCACAGCGGCAGCATTTCGCGCTCTTCCTCGCGGTACAGAAGATTGACGTAGTTCTGCATTGTCACGAAGCGCGTCCAGCCGTTCTTCTCAGCCACATGCAACGCCTTGGCGAACTGCCACGCATACATGGACGATGCGCCGATGTAGCGCGCCTTGCCGGCCTTCACGACGTCGTGCAACGCTTCCATGGTTTCCTCGATCGGCGTGCCGTAGTCCCAGCGGTGGATCTGATACAGGTCCACATAGTCCGTGCCGAGGCGCCGCAGGCTGTGGTCGATCTCCGACATGATCGCCTTGCGCGACAGGCCGGCGCCGTTCGGGCCCGGATGCATGCGGCTATTCACTTTGGTGGCCAGCACGATCTCGTCGCGCTTCGCAAAGTCCTTGAGCGCGCGGCCGACGATTTCCTCGCTCGTGCCGTCGGAATACACGTTCGCAGTGTCGAAAAAATTGATGCCGTAGTCGAGCGCCTGCTTGATGAAGGGGCGCGCGGCTTCGTCGTCCAGCGACCACGGATGCGTGCCGCGAGACGGCACGCCGTAGCTCATGCAGCCGAGACAAAGACGCGATACATCGAGGCCAGTGCGGCCCAGTTTCACATAGTCCATCGAGGTGCTCCTGTTATGAAGTGCACAAAGCCGGTGCGCTGCGGACTATCGATTATAAGAAAACGCCGAAGAACGCGTACTGCACCGGCTCGTACGCCTCTCCGTACAGTGCGCTGGAAGCGCGGACCGATGGTGCATCCCGTAGTGGAAAATAATTTCTTCGCATCTATACTTCTTTCGGCCTGAAAGCAGCACTCTTTCCCAACCTGCATCACAAGCAAAAGGAAGATCACGATGCTGACTCGCTCACTCGGCGCCGTCTGCGCCATTACCCTCGCGGCATGCGCGGCCCTATCGTCCGGGCCGGCCAGCGCGGACGACAACGACGGCTTCTCGCGCGGCGACGGCGGCTCGCACGGACAGCCCGTCAAGGTGATGATCATTTCGATGTTCGGGCCGGAGGGGCAGGTGTGGCTCGACAACCTCGGCCCGTGGCGCGAGATTACGGTGGACGGCTTGTCGCCCGATTACCCGACCGTCCATTGCAACCGGCAGGACGTGTGCGTGATGACCACCGGCATGGGACACACCAACGCCGCTGCGTCGATCATGGCGCTGACGTTCTCGCCGCGTTTCGATTTGCGGCGTACGTACTTCATGGTGGCCGGCATTGCCGGGATCGATCCGCAGCAGGGCACGGTGGGTTCCGCCGCATGGGCGAAATATCTGGTCGACTTCGGGATTCAATGGGAGATCGACGGGCGCGAGATTCCGCCCAACTGGAATACCGGCTACCTCGGCATCAACACGAAGAGTCCGTCGGATAAGCCGCCGCTCGACTACCGCACTGAAGTGTTCCAGTTGAACACGCGGCTCGCGAATACGGCGTTCGCATTGTCTCGCCACGTGACGCTGTCCGATAACGCGCAGGCTCAGGCCGCGCGGGCCAAGTATTCGTATGCGCCGGCGAATCTTCCGCCGACTGTTATTCAATGCGATACGCTCGCGGGCGATACGTGGTGGTCAGGCACACTGCTTGGGCAGCGAGCCCGCGACTGGACCAAAATCCTGACCGATGAAAAAGGCGTCTACTGCACGACGCAGCAAGAGGACAACGCTACCTACGAAGCGCTTAAGCGCGCGGCTTCGGTACACAAGGTGGATTTGAATCGTGTTGCCGTGCTGCGCGCGGGCTCCGATTTCGACCGGCCCTACGACGGGCAGACGAGTGCGGACAACCTGCTGAACTATGCCGCGCAAGGCGGCTTTACGATCGCTATCCAGAACCTGTTCCTCTCGGGCAATCCGCTCGTGCAGGATATCTCCACGCATTGGGGCGAGTGGCGTGACGGCGTGCCGAGGCGCTAGGTCTCTGCAAATGTGACTGTGCCCGCGGACCAGGTCCGCGGGCACTCGCTGCTACTTTCGGCATTTAGTGTTGCGGCGCGCGATACGGCGTCCACACAGGGGTGTCGGTGTCCCAATTGTCGAGTTCCGAGGGTGTCATGATGAGCTCCTTTTTGAAGAGTGCATAAATGGCGTCGCAATGACTATTTCTTTTGGAAACCGAATCATTGCGGCAAGCTGGTTTTACTGTCCGTTAGCCACACGCGTAACGTCGCCGCCCGTGCCTTCCTGCAGCGCGATACGGGCCGCCTGGGTTTGACCGATCAGGCCTTTATTCGGGTACGTTGTGCGATTGAGCGAGGGCAGCGAGCCGTCGCGATAGGCCGCGACGAGTTCGGCCTTTACTTCTTCGCGCGATTTCGCAGTAGTGCTCGGCGTGGGTTGCGTTTCGTATGTACCTGCACGGCCAATTCCGCCACCGCCTTGTGCAAACGCCGGAGCGCTCACGATCAGCGAAAGAGCCAGACCTGCTAAGAGATTGCGTTTCATGATTCACTCCTGTCGATTCGTTTGCAGCACGAGCGGCGCTGCGACAGGGTGAAATGTAGACTTCGAGGCAGTGCGGATAAACCGCACTTTCGCGAAATGAATTGTCGCGATTCCAGAACAATCGTTTCAATGCTGAGTGAAACGCCTTGCCGGCGTTGCCGCAAAAGAAAACCGCGGCATTAGAGCCGCGGTTGGAATTCACTGTTCCAGATTCTGTACTTCAATTCACACGTCTTATGCGACCCATTCAGTTATCACGGGCGTATCGAGCATTGGAGCAGACTCGCGTTCTTCAAAAGTGCGCTTAGTGCACGTTGCGTCCAGACTGCCACGCCCGCTCAATAACGGACAACGGTCGAACAGCTCCGCAATCCAGTCTACGAAAACGCGGACTTTAGGCGACAGATGCCGGCTGTGCGGATAGACTGCCGAAATTGGCATCGGCAAGGGCTTCAGTTCCGGCAGCACTTCGACCAGTTGACCCGACCGCAGATGCGGCAGCACCATGAAGAGCGCAGGCTGAATCAGGCCGAAGCCTTCCAACCCGCAGGTCACGTAGGCGTCCGCGTCGTTCACCGAGACGATGCTCTTCATTTTCACTTCAACTTCTTTGCCATCAACCATGAAGGCCCAATCGAGCGTGCGACCCGTGCGGCTCGAAAAGTAATTGACTGCTTTGTGATTCTCCAGGTCTTCGAGCGATTTCGGCATGCCCGCGCGCTCGATGTAGTCGGGGGCCGCGCAGGTCACGCCCTCAAACAGACCGATTCGACGCGCCACCAGCGAGGAATCCTGTAGCGCGCCGACCCGCACCACGCAATCCACGCCTTCCTGCAACAGGTCAACCGGTCGGTCCGTCAGGCCGAGTTGCAGGTCGATGTCCGGATAGCGCGTGTGGAATTCACACAGCGAAGGAATCACCAGCAAGCGGCCGATCGACCCCGGCATATCGATGCGCAGCTTGCCGTGCGGCTTTTTATTGCCGCTTTGAAAACTGGCCTCGGTCTCTTCGACGTCCGCGAGGATGCGCACGCAGCGTTCGTAGTACGCCGCGCCGTCCGGCGTGAGCGACAAACGGCGCGTGGTCCGATGCATCAGACGCGTGCCGAGGAACGCTTCGAGGTTCTGAATAATCGTGGTAACCGATGCGCGCGGCAAGTCGAGCGTTTCCGCTGCACGGGTAAAGCTGTTGGTGTCGACAACACGAGTGAACACTTGCATGGCCTGAAGCCGGTCCATTGCAGACCTCCAATAGGGGCTGGCGCGCTGAGCAGAAAAGGACTCCACCACGAATCCGCGGACAATCGCTTTCGATTGTTCAGGGGCGCCGAATTGTGTTGCCGGATTATAGGCATTTATTTACGAGTCTGCCGAACCCACAATTCGCACCATTGAAGTTCTATGCGCATTGCGCGGCTCGACATGGAAGCATTTAAACCGCCGTACTCCTTTGTGCCCGCCGGCAGCAGCCCGGCAGAGGCCGACAGCACGGCACTCGAAGTCACTGACGTGCAGATCGAAGGGCACGCGCAGGACATTACGTTGCGTCTGTATAGACAGGAAAAGAAAACCGCACTGCCGGTACTGCTTTATTTCCACGGTGGTGGATTTACGAAGGGCTCGATCGAGCAGGCCGACTACGCCTCGCGTTATTTCGCAGAACACTTACCGGCTCTGGTCGTATCGGTCGGGTACTCGCTGGCGCCGCAGTTTCCGTTTCCGGCTGCGCCTGAAGACGCGCATCGCGCGGCGCTGTGGGTGCAGACCCGGGCGCGCGCGTTTGGCGGGAATAGCAAGAAGGTTGGCGTGGCCGGCCACGACGCTGGCGGCCAGTTGGCCAATTGCCTCGCTTTCATCGCGCGGGATCGCGGTGACGTGCGCATTTCCGCCCAGGCGCTGTTCGGGCCCATGCTCGATCCGAGCCTCACGCGCCTGGGCGACGAAAAGCGCCTCGGCTCGGACATCACGGCAAAAGAGTGCGCGGCGTGTTATCGCGCGTATCTGCCGCAAGCGTCGCAGCGTATGCATCCGTACGCCGCGCCGCTCGAATCGTCGCGTCTCGCGGGCCTGCCGGCCACGCTGATCGCGACGGCGCAAAACGACGTGCTGCATGTCGAGGCGGAGAAATACGCCAGCAGTCTGATCGACGCCGGTGTGCTGACCCAGGTGGTCCGCTATCCGAGTGTGTCGCATGCCGCGCTGGCCGATCATCCGCCCGCCTTGCAGGAAGCGGTGCGATTTTTTCAGTGGCGCTTCGATGCGCGCGCCCATCGCTGAAACAGAAATAAGCAGAACTTTAATCAACGATCTCGGGAGCTTCACATGACTATCCTTCCTCTTTCCCGTCGCCGCGTGGCGATTGCCGCACTTGCTGTCATCGTCGTGGCCGGGCTGGGCACGTTCGGCGCGATCCGCGTGGACGCGAGCTCGCCCGCCGCGCCAACCATCGTGCCGGAAGTCGATGTGGCCACGGTGGTGCAAAAAACGATCACCGATTGGCAGAGCTACTCGGGCCGTCTCGAAGCCGTCGAGAAAGTGGACGTGCGTTCGCAAGTGCCGGGCACCATCGTGTCCGTCAACTTCAAGGACGGCGCGCTCGTGAAGAAGGGCGACACGCTGTTCGTGATCGACCCGCGTCCGTATGCGGCCGAACTGGATCGCGCGGAAGCGCAACTGGCCGCGGCGCAGGCGCGCACGGGCTACACGCAAAGCGATTGGGAGCGCGCGCAACGTCTGATCACCGACAACGCGATCGCCAAGCGTGACTACGACGAGAAGCAGAACGCCGCGCGTGAGGCGAGCGCCAACCTGAAGGCCGCGCAAGCCGCCGTCGAAACCGCCCGCATCAATCTCGGCTACACCAGGATTGTCGCGCCGGTGTCGGGCCGTGTGTCGCGTGCGGAAATCACTGTGGGCAACGTGATCTCGGCCGGTGCGAGTGCTGCGCCGCTGACCACGCTGGTGTCGGTGTCGCCGATCTACGCATCGTTCGACGCGGACGAACAAACCTATCTGCAATACCTGAGCCGGGCGAAAGACGGCAGCAAGGTGCCGGTGGAACTCGGTCTCGCGGACGAAAGCGGTTACTCGCGCAGCGGCGTGATCGAATCGGTGGACAACCGCCTCGACACGTCGTCGGGCACGATTCGCGTGCGCGCGCGTTTCGATAACCAGGATGGTGCGTTGATTCCCGGTTTGTATGCGCGAGTGAAGGTCGGCGGCAGCGAGCCGCATCCGGCGCTGTTGATCGACGACGCCGCGGTCGGCACCGACCAGGACAAGAAATTCGTGCTGGTGGTCGATCAAGGCAATCACGTCGTGTATCGCACGATCGACGTGGGCGGCATGCAGGGCAATCTGCGCGTGGTGAAGGGCGGTCTGAAGGCGACTGACCGCATTGTCGTGAACGGCATCCAGCGTGTGCGTCCCGGTGATGCAGTGCGCGCGCACATGGTGCCGATGACAACGGATGGCGATCCGAACAGCGCGCCGCTTGCAGAAAAGCAGACGCCCGCACAAGCGCAATCGCAGTCGCAGGCCCAAACGCAAACGCGCACCAAAGCGGACAAGAATTCGTGAGCCTCGCGCGCCGTGGCCTGACTGCGCGGCGCACGCTCCAACGTTAAGAGCTTCCCATGAACATATCCAAATTCTTCATCGATCGGCCGATCTTTGCTGGCGTGTTGTCGGTATTGATCCTGCTGGGCGGCATCATTGCGCTCTTCAAGCTGCCGATTTCGGAGTACCCGGAAGTGGTGCCGCCGTCGGTGGTAGTCCACGCGCAATATCCGGGCGCGAACCCGAAGGTGATCGCCGAAGCGGTCGCGGCGCCGCTCGAAGAGCAGATCAACGGCGTCGAGAACATGCTGTACATGCAGTCGCAAGCAAATAGCGACGGCAATCTCACGCTTACGGTGACCTTCAAGCTCGGCACCAATCCTGACCTCGCGACGCAACTCGTGCAGAACCGCGTGAATCAGGCGCTGCCGCGCTTGCCGGAAGATGTGCAGCGCCTCGGCATCACGACGATCAAAAGCTCGCCCACGCTGACCATGGTGGTGCATTTGATCTCGCCGAACAATCGCTACGACATGACGTATCTGCGCAACTACGCGCTGTTGAACGTCAAGGACCGGCTCGCGCGGATCCAGGGCGTCGGCGAAGTGCAGTTGTGGGGTTCGGGTGACTACGCGATGCGCGTCTGGCTCGATCCGCAGAAAGTGTCGCAACGCGGCTTGACGGCGACCGAGGTGGTCAATGCGATCCGTGAGCAGAATATTCAGGTGGCGGCCGGTGTGATCGGCGCATCGCCTTCGGTGCCGGGCACGCAATTGCAGTTGTCGGTGAACGCGCGTGGCCGTCTCAAGACTGAGGGCGAATTCGGCGACATCATCGTCAAGACCACGCCGGACGGTGGCGTGACCTACCTGAAAGATATTGCGCGGATCGAACTCGCGGCTTCGGAATACGGCCTTCGTTCGCTGCTCGATAACAAGCCGGCGGTGGCGCTCGCCATCAACCAGGCACCGGGCGCGAACTCGCTCGCGATTTCCGATCAGGTGCGTACCGCGATGAAGGAACTCGCGGAAGACATGCCCGCGGGCGTCGAATACAAGATCGTCTACGACCCGACGCAGTTCGTGCGCTCGAGTATCGAGGCGGTTGTGCATACGCTGCTCGAAGCGATCGCGCTGGTGGTGATCGTGGTGATCGTGTTCCTGCAGACGTGGCGCGCTTCGATCATTCCGTTGATCGCGGTGCCGGTGTCGATTGTCGGGACGTTCTCGTTGCTGCTCGCGTTCGGCTTCTCGATCAACGCGTTGTCATTGTTCGGGATGGTGCTCGCCATCGGGATCGTGGTGGACGATGCGATCGTGGTGGTGGAGAACGTCGAGCGGAACATCGAAAACGGGCTCAGTGCGCGTGATGCCACGTATAAGGCGATGCAGGAAGTGAGCGGGCCGATTATCGCGATTGCGCTGACGCTCGTCGCCGTGTTCGTGCCGCTCGCGTTCATGACCGGCTTGACGGGTCAGTTCTACAAGCAGTTTGCGATGACCATCGCGATCTCGACGGTGATCTCGGCGTTCAACTCGCTGACCTTGTCGCCGGCACTGTCCGCGATGCTGTTGCGCAGCCACGGCGCGAAGGAAGACTTCCTGACGCGCGTGATGAATCGCCTGCTGGGCGGTTTCTTCAAGCGCTTCAACAAGGTCTTTCATCGCGGTTCGACGGCGTATGGCCGCGGCGTGACCGGCGTGCTGCGTCGTAAGGGCGCGATGCTTGCGGTCTACGCGATCCTGCTGGGCGCGACCGTGCTGATCTCGCGCGTGGTGCCGGGTGGCTTCGTGCCGGCGCAGGACAAGGAGTACCTGATTGCCTTCGCGCAATTGCCGAACGGCGCGTCGCTGGATCGCACGGAAAAAGTGATTCGCGACATGAGTTCGATCGCGCTGAAGCAGCCGGGCGTGGAGAGCGCGGTGGCGTTCCCGGGTCTGTCGGTGAATGGCTTCACGAATAGCTCCAGCGCGGGCATCGTGTTCGTCACGCTCAAGCCTTTCAAGGATCGTGGCAACAAGAAGCTCTCGGCCGGCGCGATTGCCGGTGCGCTGAATCAGCAATACGGTGCGATCAAGGATTCGTTCGTCGCGGTGTTCCCGCCGCCACCCGTGCTCGGTCTCGGCACGCTCGGCGGCTTCAAGATGCAGTTGGAGGATCACGGCGCGCTCGGTTACGCGGAGTTGAACAAGGCCGCGGAAGCATTCGTGAAGAAGGCCGCGCAGACACCTGAACTCGGCCCGACCTTCTCGAGCTATCAGATCAACGTGCCGCAACTGAATGTGGATCTCGACCGTGTGAAGGCCAAGCAGCTCGGCGTGCCGGTTACGGACGTGTTCAACACGATGCAGATCTATCTCGGGTCGCTGTATGTGAACGACTTCAACCGCTTTGGCCGCGTGTATCAGGTGCGGGTGCAGGCGGACGCACCGTTCCGTCAGCGTGCCGACGACATCCTGCAACTGAAGACGCGCAATGCCGCTGGCGACATGGTGCCGTTGTCGTCGCTGGTGACGGTGACGCCGACCTTCGGTCCGGAAATGGTGGTGCGTTACAACGGCTATACGGCTGCCGACATCAACGGTGGACCGGCGCCGGGCTTCTCGTCGGGCCAGGCACAAGCCGCGGCCGAGCGCGTGGCGGCGGAAGTCTTGCCGCATGGCGTGAAGCTCGAGTGGACCGACCTGACGTATCAGCAGATTCTGGCCGGCAATGCGGGCTTGTGGGTGTTCCCGATCAGCGTGCTGCTCGTGTTCCTCGTGCTCGCCGCACTGTATGAAAGCCTGACGCTGCCGCTCGCGGTGATCCTGATCGTGCCGATGAGCGTGCTGTCCGCGCTGACCGGCGTGTGGCTCACGGGCGGCGACAACAACATCTTCACGCAGATCGGTTTGATGGTGCTGGTGGGCTTGTCCGCGAAGAACGCGATTCTGATCGTCGAGTTCGCTCGCGAACTGGAGCATGACGGGCATACGCCGCTGTCGGCGGCAATCGAGGCGAGCCGCCTGCGTCTGCGGCCGATTCTGATGACGTCGATCGCATTCATCATGGGCGTGGTGCCGCTGGTGCTGTCGAGCGGAGCCGGTTCGGAGATGCGTCATGCGATGGGTATCGCGGTGTTCTTCGGCATGCTTGGTGTCACGCTGTTCGGTCTGATGCTGACCCCTGTGTTTTATGTGGTGCTGCGTACGCTGGCGGGCGGAACGATTCACGTCGCGCAGAAAGATTCGCCGCACTATGGCGCGCCGGTGACGGACGCTTGAGGAGAAAACAATAATGAAACGCTATGAATCTTTGAGCGGGTGGGGCCGGGCGGCTGCCAGCGGTTTGCTGGTCGCGTTGCTCGCCGCCTGCTCCCTGGAGCCGACTTATAAGCGGCCCGAAGTGGATGCGCCGGCTGCGTTCAAGGAAGCGCCCGCGGCGTCGGCTGCTGCCGCGCCCTCGGGGGCGTCGGGCGTATCGGCGCAGGACAACGGCACCTGGAAACAGGCCCAGCCCGCCGACGACGCGCATCGCGGCGAATGGTGGACGATATTCGGCGACCCGCAACTCAATGCACTCGAAGAGCAGGCGTCCGCCGCGAATCAGGACCTGAAGGCGGCCGCGGCGCGCGTGCAGCAGGCGCGTGCGGTCACGCAAGCGGCGAAGTCGGACTGGTTCCCGAAGCTCGATGCGGGCTTCGGCCCGACACGCCAGCGTGCGTCGGCGGCGTCGCAATTTCAGCCGGACAGCGTGGGCGGTACCAACGCCACGATCTGGCGCGCGCAAACCACCGCGTCGTACGAAGCGGATCTGTTCGGGCGGGTCGGCTCGAACGTGAACGCGTCGCGTTCGGACGAGCAGCAAAGCGAAGCGCTGTTCCGTTCGGTGCAACTGTCCTTGCAGGCAGACGTCGCGCAGAACTACTTCCAGTTGCGCGAGCTCGATACGGATCAGGACCTGTACCGTCGTACCGTGGCGTTGCGTGAGGACACGCTGAAGCTGGTCGAACGGCGCTTCAAGGAAGGCGATATCGGCGAGCTGGATGTATCGCGAGCCCGCAACGAACTGGCGAGCGCGCGTGCGGATGCCGTGGGCGTGGCGCGTCAGCGCGCGGCATCGGAACATAGCCTCGCGATTCTGCTCGGCAAGCCGCCGGCGGATTTCTCGTTCGCGGAAGCGCCGCTGGCTCCGGTGACGGTGCGTGTGCCGCCGGGCTTGCCTTCGGATTTGCTGGAACGCCGGCCGGATATTTCGGCGGCGGAGCGCGCGATGCAGGCGGCGAATGCGCGTGTCGGTCTCGCGAAGTCGGCGTTCTTCCCGAAACTCGACATCACGGGCGCAGCCGGTTTCGAATCGGCAACGCTCGGCGATCTGTTCAAGTGGTCGAGCCGCGCGTTCATTCTCGGACCGATTGCCGGCACGGCGTTGACGCTGCCTCTGTTCGACGGCGGCCGCCGCAAGGCGAACCTCGCGCAAGCCCGTTCGAAGTATGACGAGGACGTGGCGCAGTATCGTCAGCAGGTGCTGGTGGCGTTCCGCGAAGTGGAGGACAACCTGTCCGACTTGCGTTTGCTCGACGATCAGTTGCGCGAGCAGAACGACGCGGTTCAGGCCTCGCAACGGGCGGCGCATCTGTCGCGCACGCAGTACACGGAGGGGGCGGTCAGCTACCTGGACGTGATCGACGGCGAGCGGCAGGTGCTGACTTCGCAACTGCAGGCGAGCCATCTGTCGGGCACGCAGGCGGTGGCGACCGTCAATCTGATTCGCGCGTTGGGCGGCGGCTGGGGTGATGTGAAGGCGGCGGACACGGCGGTGGGTGCGGTTGCGCCGGCATCCGCTCCGGTGACGGCCGCCGCTGCCGTGCAACAGGTGGCGAAGCAATAAATCGTTGAATTACTGAAGAGTGGCAGACGCCGGGTCGCGCGAAAGCGCGGCCCGGCGTTTTTCGTTAACCGAATCCACATAGAAAACGGTGCGATGTGACCGCGTTGCAAATATTTCACATGTTGCGTTTATTGCGTTTGTGATAGGGATTGACTTATACTCGAAGGTAATTGGAGTCGAACATGACAACCGCCACACCCGATCGCATCATCCTGTCGGACGACGACGCAACCGTGCTGTCCGCCGCAAGCCGCCTCATGGGCGCGGCGCTCGATCATTCGCGCGCGCACAGCGTCGCATTGGTGGAGGAGGGCGCCGACGGAGATCTCGCCCGTATCGAGGTTCCGCCCGCCACGCTGCGGGTGCTTTCGCGTGTGCTGGCCATGATGGCCAGTGAGCAGGTGTTCGTTCTCTATCCCGCCGACACCGAATTGACCACCAAGCAAGCGGCGGATTTGCTCGGGGTGTCGCGGCCGTTTCTGATCGCTCGCCTTGAAGCCGGCGAACTGCCTTTCCGCAAGGTCGGGCGGCATCGCCGCATGCTGATGGACGACGTGATGCGCTACAAGGAAACCATGCGTGCAACACGCAAGAGCGGCTTGGACGAGATCGTGGCCGACAGCGAATCGATAGGCGGATACGATCTGTAATGCTGTCGGTCGATCGCTTTACCGTCGTGCTGGATGCGTGTTCGCTGTTTCCCATGGTGGTGCGCGACGTATTGCTGACTTTCGCCGATCACGAGTTCTATGCGCCGAAGTGGTCGGCGCGCATTCACAAAGAATGGACCCGCAATCTCGCTGCCCGTTTCGCGGACAAAAGCGCGGCTAACGACGCCGCGCCAAAGATCGCTGCGATTCGCAATGCGATGGACCGCACGTTTCCCGACGCGCTGGTCACGCAGGTACTTCCGGATTCCGTTGAAATCTTCGACGTCGACGAGAAAGACCGGCATGTCGTCATGACGGCGGTGGCGGCTCGCGCGGATGCGATCGTCACCTTCAACCTGAAGGATTTTGCAGCAGAACAACTGGAGTCCAGCCTGCGTATCGAGGTAAAGCATCCTGATGTTTTTATCCTCGATCTGATCGATCTGAATGAGAAGCGCGCATTGGCTGCGTTCAGGGACTTGCGAGCACCTAAGCGCCGACCACCGTGGACCGTGGACGAATTGCTGGACCGGCTCATACGCGCGGGTCTGGTTCAAACCAGCGCGTGGTTGTCGAACGCGGACGTGCTGCCGCTGCTGTAACTTCGGATCTGGCCACAACGCGTGGTTGTGCCCAAATCATTTTTACCGCTTTCCATACAAAAATCCCTTCGTAGACCGCCGCTTTACCGCCCACTATGATGAGTCGCACCTCATCTGGAGAGAGGCGATGACCTGTCCGACCTTCCGCTGTCCGCGCTAACCCGTTTGCCCGTCTTGTCGCTGCCACGCGCGGTTTAAGCCGCACGCAGTGGACTTTCCGTTGCCCGACCTATCCGGCAAGCCTGGATGGCGTCTCGAAGTTCATCCTTCGTAGACGCCTCACAGCATGCCGCTGGATCGGTTCGCCTCGAATCAAACCACGCCCGAAATCACGAGTTCACCATGCGCATTTTTCTGTCAAACGTGCAGCGCTTTTTTCACACGCCCGCCGTCTCGCTCATCAGCGCGTTCGGTCTCGCACTCGCTTTGCAGGCGACGCCCGCTTCAGCGGCCGATTCGCCCACGCTGAAAATCGGCACCGCAACCAGTCCGCAAATCGAAGCGCTCAAAATCGCCGCGCGCGAAGCGAAAGAGCAGGGCCTCGACGTGAAAATCATCGAGTTCACGGACTGGAACACGCCGAACGCGGCGCTCGCCAACAAGGACATCGACGTCAACTATTTCCAGCACATTCCGTTTCTCGAGAATGCGAAGAAGCAGGGCGGCTATGACTTCGTCGCGATCGCGCCGGGCACGATCATGAAGATCGGCCTGTACTCGAAGAAGATCAAGCGCTTCGACGAATTGAAAGACGGCGCCACGGTCGCGATCGCCAACGACCCGGTCAACGGCGGACGCGGCCTGCTGTTGCTGCAGCGTGCCGGTCTCATCAAGCTGAAGCCGGGCATCGACTATCGCGCGACGACGCTCGACATTACCGACAACCCGAAGCATCTGAAGATCGTGCAGCTGGAAGCGTCGCAACTGGCGCGTTCGCTCGACGACGTCGATCTTGCGCAGGGTTACCCGAGTTTCATCAAGCTGGCCGGCACCACCGATCCGAATAGCGCGCTGCTGTTCGACGGCCTGGAAAACAAAAACTACGCGATTCAGTGGGTCGTGCGTCCGGAAAGCGCGAACGATCCGCGTATCCGCAAGTTCATCTCGATCTATCAGCATTCGCCGGCCGTGCGCGCCGCGCTCGATAAAGCCTTCGGC
Source organism: Paraburkholderia sp. BL17N1 (assembly GCF_003634175.1). Taxonomy (NCBI): domain Bacteria; kingdom Pseudomonadati; phylum Pseudomonadota; class Betaproteobacteria; order Burkholderiales; family Burkholderiaceae; genus Paraburkholderia; species Paraburkholderia sp. BL17N1. Next base: position 562,113 of record NZ_RBIW01000002.1, on the reverse strand, counting down.
AATCTCTACGCCGTCGCGTGGTAAGCCGCGCGGTCAGCCGAAACTGCAAAGCCCAAGGAGCCGCACGATGGCGAAGAAAAAGATCCTGCTGAACGCGTTCAACATGAATGCGGTCGGCCACATCAATCACGGGTTGTGGACGCATCCGCGCGACCGGTCGGCGCATTACACCGACCTCGACTATTGGACGAGTCTTGCGCAAACGCTGGAGCGCGGCAAATTCGACGGGATTTTTCTCGCGGATATCGTCGGCGTGTACGACGTGTATCAGGGCGGTCCGGAAACGCCGTTGCGCGAATCGGTGCAGATTCCGATCAACGATCCGTCGCTGATCGTGCCCGCGATGGCGCACGTTACCAAACACATCGGCTTTGGCGTCACGTCGAATCTGACTTACGAGCCGCCGTATCTGTTCGCGCGCCGCATGTCGACGCTCGACCATCTGACCAAGGGCCGCGTGGGCTGGAACATCGTAACGGGCTATCTGGACAGCGCGGCGCGCGGCATGGGACTCGCGCAGCAGATCAGCCACGACGACCGCTACGACCGCGCCGACGATTACATGGACGTGGTCTACAAGCTGTGGGAACAGAGTTGGGAAGACGACGCCGTGGTGCGCGACCGCACGGCGCGCATCTTCTCGCATCCGGACAAGGTGCACCGCGTGAAGCACGACGGTCCGTACTATTCAATTGATGCGATTCATCTCAGCGAGCCGTCGCCGCAACGCACGCCGGTGTTGTATCAGGCGGGATCGTCGAGCCGTGGCGTCGATTTCGCGGCACGTCACGCTGAATGCGTGTTCGTCGGCGGCCAGAACAAGCAATTGACGCGCTCGATTGTCGACGACATCCGTGCGCGTGCGGTGAGCTTCGGCCGCGCGCCGGACGACATCAAGATCTTCGCGGGCATCACCGTTGTAGTCGGCGAAACCGAACGGGCCGCGCAGGAGAAATTCGACGAATACCGCCGTTATGCGAGCGCCGAAGGCGGCATCGCGCATTTCTCCAGTTCGACCGGCATCGACTTCTCGCGATACGAATTGGACGAACCGATCTCCTACGTGAAGACCGAGTCGATGCAATCGGCCGTCGAGGCGATTTCGAAGAAGAGCGTGAGCGGTGTGTGGACCAAACGCAAAGTGCTCGAACAGATGACGCTTGGCGGCCGCGCGAAGCCGGTGGTCGGCTCGCCGCAGCAGATCGCGGACGAACTGGCGTCGTGGATCGAGGAAGCAGGCATCGATGGCTTCAATCTGACACGCACGGTGATGCCGGAATCGTTCGAAGACTTTGTAAATCTGGTGGTGCCGGAATTGCAGAATCGCGGTGTCTATAAGGAAGACTACGATCCCGCGCCGACGCTGCGCGAGAAACTGTTCGGCGCAGGGCGTGCCCGGCTGCCGGACGTGCATGCGGGCGCGCAGCATCGTCGGCGCGTGCGAGCCACCGCGGAAGCGTAGAAAAGGAGCGAAACCATGGCCAATCTTTTCGACGTGCCGCAATTCATCGAAGACGCGCCGTCTCTCACCGTCAATCCTGATTCGCATGCAACAGCGGCGCAACCCGCCGTGATATTCGACAACGTCGGTAAGGTATTCGCCGACGCTCGCGGCGTGTCCACCGCGGCGCTCGCCAGCGTCACGTTGAATGTGGCGCGGGGCGAAGTGTTCGGCATTATCGGCCGCAGCGGAGCCGGCAAGTCGACGCTGTTGCGGCTCGTCAACGGCCTGGAAAAACCGAGTTCAGGCGCCGTGCGCGTGAATGGCGTGAGCGTCGGCGAACTCGACGAACGCGGACTCGTGGCGCTGCGCCGGCGCATCGGCATGGTGTTTCAGCACTTCAATCTGCTTTCGGCGAAGACGGTGCGAGAGAACATTGCATTGCCACTGAAAATCGCCGGCACGCCGAAAGCGGCGATCGACAAAAAAGTCGATGCGCTGCTGGAATTGGTGGGTCTGTCCGCCAAACGCGACGCGTATCCGGCGAGCTTGTCCGGCGGCCAGAAACAGCGCGTCGGCATTGCGCGCGCGTTGGTCACCGACCCGGACATTCTGCTCTGCGACGAGGCCACCTCCGCACTGGATCCCGAAACGACGCAAGCCATCCTCGCGCTGCTGCGTGATATCAATCAGCGCCTGAATCTGACCATCGTATTGATCACGCACGAAATGCAGGTGATTCGCGAGGTCTGCGACACGGTTGCGGTGATCGAGCACGGCGAGGTGGTGGAGACCGGTCCGGTGTGGCGCGTGTTCGGCGATCCGCAACATGATGCGACGCGCGCGTCGTTGCGCACGCTGGTGCATGACTTGCCGATCGATCTTGCGCAACGGATCAAGCCGCTGCGCGACATCGCGCAAGCGGACGCGCAGGTTCTGCTGGACGTGCGTTTCACCGGCGTCGATGCGCGGGAGCCCGATCTCGGTGGCCTTGCGTCGGCGTTGAGCGTCGATGGCGGGCGCGTGAGTTTCGTGCATGGCGGCATCGACAGGATTCAGGGGCATGCGCAAGGGCGCCTCGTGGTGTCGGCGCAAGTGCGCGCGGACGAACGCACCACGGTGCAGAAGCAGATCGCGGCGCTGCTCGACAGCGCACGCCGCTACGCCAATCATGTCGAGGTATTGGGCTATGTCTGAGTTGTGGCTTTCCGAACTCGCCGATGCGATTCGCGACACCATCGTCATGGTCGGCGTGTCCGCATTCGTCGCGGCACTAGTCGGCATTCCTCTGGCACTGGTGCTGGTCACGACGACACGCGGCGGCATCTTCGAGAAACGCGCGGTGAACAGCACGCTCGGCGCGCTCGTCAACGCGTTTCGCTCCACGCCTTTCATCATTCTGCTGGTTGCGTTGCTGCCGCTCACGCGTTTGCTGATCGGCACGACGATCGGCGTATGGGCCGCGATCGTGCCGCTCAGTATCGCGGCGATTCCATTTTTTGCGCGCGTGGCTGAAGTGAGTCTGCGTGAAGTGGACCGCGGTTTGATCGAAGCCGCGCAGGCCATGGGCGCGCAACGCCGCCACATCATCTGGCATGTGCTTCTGCCCGAGGCGCTGCCGGGCATTCTCGGCGGCTTCACGATTACCGTGGTGGCGATGATCGGTTCATCGGCGATGGCGGGCGCGGTCGGCGCCGGCGGCCTCGGCGATCTGGCGATCCGCTACGGCTATCAGCGCTTCGATACGACTGTGATGGTGATGGTGATCGTGCTGCTGATTGCGATCGTCACGGCGGTGCAGTTCGTCGGCGACCGGTTCGTGCGGCGGCTGGCGCAGCGGGTGTAATCGTTTTTTACCACGCGCGGCGGCTATTTGCATGAAGAATAGCCGCTCACATTTGCGTCGCTCGCGTCGCGGCCTATCATACTGGCTACGGCTTCGAACTCAGTCATAGACGCTCCGTCCACCGCTGCTCGCCGAACAGATCTTCAAACGGAAATTGCATGAACGATCCTCGTCATGCCGATGCGTTGCAAACGCCTCAGGCATTCGCTGCGCCCGAGGTGCACGATCTCACGGGTTTGCTCGACGCTTTGCGTGCGACGGCCGCCCAGCGCGATATCGACGGCGGCCACGCCGCGCAGGAAAAACAATGGATCGCGGACGCGGGGCTGCTCACGCTCGCGGTGCCGCGCGAATTCGGCGGCCTCGGCGCGCGCTGGCCCGACATCTACGAGACGATCCGCAGGATCGCGCAAGTGGACAGCGCGCTCGGGCATTTGCTGGGCTTCACCTGCCTGCAGGTGGTCAGCGTCAATGTATGGGGCAATCCGGAACAACGCGCCCGCTATCTGAGCGGCACGGTGGAAGGGCGATGGTGGTGGGGCAACGCCGTCAATCCGCTCGATACGCGACTCGTTGCGAGCGCAACCGATGACGGCGGCTACCTGCTCGACGGCCAGAAGGGCTTTTGCTCCGGCACCCGCGGCTCGCAGATGATGACGGTCTCCGCGCACGATCCGCTCACCGGCAAACCGGTGTTCGGCGTAGTGCCGACGACGCGCGAAGGCATCACCGTTCATGAGGACTGGAACCCGATTGGTCAGCGTCAGACCGACAGCGGCAGCGTGTCCTTCACGCGGGTCAAGGTCGAGCCCGATGAAGTGATGGTGCGGCCCGACACGCCGCATGCGAGTTTGCGCACGCTGATTTCGCAACAGGTGCTGACCAATCTGTTCGTCGGCATTGCCCAAGGCGCGCTCGACGAAGCGCGCGCTTACGTCACGCAGAACGGCAAGCCGTGGATCTATTCCGGCGTCGACAAGGCCACCGACGATCCCTATCTGATCCAGCGCTTCGGCGAAATGCGCCTGCAGGCGGTAAGCGCCGAAGCGCTGGCGACGCGTGCGGCCTGGTTGCTGGAAGATGCGTGGCAACAAGGTCCGGCGCTTTCCGGGGAAACACGCGCGCTGGTTGCGCTCGCCACGTCGGAGGCGAAGATTGTCGCGCACCGCGCCGCGCTCGACGTCAGCGAAAAACTGTTCGACGCGTGTGGCGCCCGCGCGACGCACGCACCGCTCGCGCTCGACCGTTTCTGGCGTAACGCCCGCGTGCATACGCTGCATGATCCGCTCGACTATCGCGTACGCGACGTCGGCCGATACGCACTCACCGGCGCGTTGCCGGAAGTTTCTTTGTACACTTGAGGCGGTTCGCGGCGGCCGGCACGAGGCGCCGCGTTTTATCCCCTTCAAGAGACTCCCGGATTGCAGTTCAAACTACCGACCACCGCAACGGCGCCGTTTTGCCCATCCGAAGTGCAAGGCTCCGTGGCCGTCTCGCCGGGCGCGCCGTTCTGGAAGAAGATCCTGCAATTCGCAGGCCCTGGCCTGCTGATCTCGATCGGCTATATGGACCCAGGCAACTGGGCCACCGACATCGAAGCCGGATCGCGCTATGGCTACAGCCTGCTGTTCGTCGTCATGCTGTCGAGTCTCGCGGCGATGGCGCTGCAATGCCTGAGCATGCGCCTGGGCATCGCGACCGGGCGCGATCTCGCGGCGTTGTCGAGAGATCGTTATTCGCCGGCTGTGGCGCGCTTTCAGTGGCTGCTCGCGGAATTGTCGATCGTGGCGTGCGACCTGGCCGAAGTGCTGGGCGGCGCGCTCGCCTTCCATCTGCTATTCAAATGCTCGCTGACCACCGGCGTCCTGCTCACCGCGTTCGATACGTTGATCGTGCTCGGCCTGAAGGGCAAGAACTTCCGCGATCTTGAAGCGATCATGCTCGGCCTGATCGCGACCATTGGCGTGGGATACATCATCGAGCTCGCGCTGGTGCGGCCGCATTGGCCGTCGGTCGCGCAGGGGCTGATTCCGTCGTGGCAGGCTTTGAGCTCGCGCGAGCCCATGTATCTGGCGATCGGCATTCTCGGCGCGACGGTCATGCCGCATAACCTCTATCTGCATTCGTCGATCGTGCAGACGCGCGCGGTGAAGCGTGATCCCGCCAGCATCCGCTCGGCGATCGGCATGTCGCGCATCGACACGATCGTCTCGCTGGTGTTGGCGCTGCTGATCAATATGGCGATCCTGATTCTTGCCGCCGCGGCGTTCCATGCCACCGGCCACAACCAGGTCACCGAAATCGAAGACGCGTACAAATTGCTCGCGCCGATCGTCGGCACCGGTTTCGCGGCAGTGTTGTTCGCCGTGACCCTGCTCGCCTCGGGACAAAGCTCGACCTTCACTGGCACCGTGGCGGGGCAGGTCATCATGGAAGGCTTCCTGAAGCTGAAGATTCCGTGCTGGCAGCGGCGCTTCATTACGCGAGCACTCGCACTGATCCCCGCGCTGATCGGCGTGCAGATGATGGGCAACGGTGCGGTCGGCAAGCTGCTGGTCGCAAGCCAGGTGGTGCTGAGCCTGCAATTGCCGTTCGCGCTTTATCCGCTGATCCGCATGACCAGCGACCGTTCGTTGATGGGTGAGTTCGCTAACACGCTACTGACTCGGTTCGTTGCGTGGAAGCTGTTCGTGGTGATCAGCGCGGCGAACCTGTGGCTGGTGGTGCAGACGGTGGGATTGGCCGGCTGATCGGTTTTTCGCCGTGCGCGTTGTGCAGGCGACGGCGCGCATGGGACGAAAAAAAAGTCCGCTCACAGGCGGACTTTCTAATCAAGGCTTCGGTTCGAATCGGGCTGGACCTGCCCTCATCGAGTCAGCGGCGCTCCGCTTTCGCTCAGGCTGCTTGCGCGATCTGTGCTGCTTCGAGCGCTTCCTGGCGGGCAGCGGCGGCTTTCTTCGTTTTGCCGGCACGCGACGGCGGCTGGCACGCGCCACACACCACGTTGTGCTGCAGATCGTGTTTGTGCGCTACAAACTTGCCGGTGCAACGGCAGCATTTGGTCAATTGCAAGATTTCGGCGTCGAAGAAACGCACCAGCGTCCACGCACGCGTCAAGTCCAGCACGGGTTCGGTTTCGCTGTGCTGGCAATGTTCCAGATACAGCCGATACCCTTTGGTCAGCGCGTCCAGATGCGAGCAGCGCGCTTCGTTCTTCAGAAACAGGTAGGTGTTGTAGAACAGCGACGCGTGGATGTTCGCGAGCCACGTCATGTACCAGTCCGCCGAAAACGGCAGCATGCCCTTGGGTGGCGACACGCCCTTGACCTCGCGATACAAGCGGATCATGCGGTCGCGTGAGAGCGTCAATTCACTCTCGAGCACTTGCATGCGTGCGCCCAGTTCGATCAGTGCAATGGCGCGGAATACTTCCTGTGCGTCTTCCGTCAGGCTACGCTTGAGCATCGCAGTCACCTCGATTAAGCGAACTGTTCAGCCGGCTGGCCTGCAAGCAGGATCGCCGCGTGAGTCGGTGCCACTGCGGTGTGCTTCGTGGTTTGCGTCAACGCCGACAACATCGAGTGGTCGTTGAAGCGGAAGAAGCACAAAAGCTGATCGGAAGCGGCCAGCTTGACGATCTGCGCGAGCGACAGCCCGGCAAGCAAATCAGCCAGTTCCGACGACAGTCCCAGCCGGAACATGCCGACCGGTTTGTCCTCACGCAACATACGTTGCGCAAGCATGATGTAAGACAAGTTAATCTCGCGGATAGAATCCAGCGTCTCGCTGCTACGGTCCATTTCTGTTTTTCCGAAGCCCCGAATTACTATGTCGGCTTTTTTTGCCGTTATGTCTTTTGTGCCTCGCCGGAAACGTTGTCCTCCGGCTACGGGTCACTACCTGATACAGACAGCGACCTTTTGATACATCGCGTTACATTTCGTAACAGCTTGGGACGAATTGTATGAAGGGTAAAACAAGAAATCAATCCCTTCTCAAAAAAATATCTCAAAAAGATACATCAAATTTCGGTAACTCTTTCACCGTCCTGTAATAGACGATGCCCCGTGGATTTTCGGCTACGAAAGAGCTTTGTCTGATCCATGGAAACCCTTGTATCGCGGGCGTTTGGCGTGTTCGTCTGAGGAAAAGGAACGCATTGGCAGTGAATCGGTAATTCCCGCTCGACGCGGAAAGGAAATAGAAAGCGAGCGCAATGGAAAGTAATAAATACCTGTACTGAGCGCTGCAGTGGGGACGCAACAGAGATGTAACAGGTTGGTGCCGCCCCGGTTACAAACGAGGCAGCATTTGTAACGTCCTACGTAACATCTAGCAGCCGGTGCATCGAACGCGTTCGACTTCGAGGTCGAAGGCCGGCCGCAGACGCGTGCCCAGTACGTTCCCGGCGAAAGCGGCTACCTGCCACAGCCAGTCGTGCAAGCTGCCTGACACGATATCGATGCCGCATATGAAGGCGCCGACCAGTACCGACGTGCCCGCCGGCGCGACGAGTCCGACGACCGGATGGCCGAACAGCGTGCCGGCTTGCAGCGCAGGGAAGAACAGCAACACGCCGACCGCAAGCATCAGCATCTGGGCGCGCAGGCCGGCGCTGCGGCCGTTGGCGATAAAAACCCGCCACGCCGACGTGAAGCCAAACGCCGCGTGATACAGCGACATGCCGAGCAGCACGCCGACAAGATAGAGCGCCGCCTGGCGGCCGCTGACGGTCTGTCCCAGATACGCGGCGCCGATCGCGATCAGAACGAGCGCGGTGCCGAGCGGTTTCGGATTGGTGTCGAAACGGCGCGGTACTCGCGGAAGCGAAGTGGAGAGGTCGGACATGTGCGAGTTACTGACAAGCGTCGGGGCGAGGGTAGCCGCGGGACGGTTGGAGCACCGTTTTCGGGGCGGATGCGGCGACGAGGCAGTCAAAAAAAGTAGCGCGGATCGCGCGTTGAGGCAGGGCGGTTGAATGTAACGGGTAACGGGGTGCGACGTCTGACGCGGCGGTATCTATTAGGGCTACACTGAACAAGCCGCGAAATTGGCGACGCGTTAGCAATTTGAACGTCGTCAAGTCATGAGGCCGAGCTTGCGCCGTTGCTTTGCGGCCCTCGCGGGCCTTGTGGGCGGGCACTTTGCCCGCCTTTGGCCCACTATGGGCGTACCGATGCCGTCAGTTGCCTGCGCGACAGGTAGACGTTGGCCAGCGCGAGCGCGACGAACGCCCGGTTGGCGTTCTTTGCCAACCCGCGATAGCGCACCTTCGTAAATCCCCATAGTCGCTTCACGACCGCAAAGACATGCTCGACCCGGGCCCGGATCTTCGACTTGTTGCGATTCCTGCCGCGCTGCACCTCGTCGACTTCTCCGCCCGCACGACGCGTCCGCTGATTGGTGAAGTCGCGTGCCTTCGGCGCCTTGCCGTGAATCAGGTCTTTCTGGCTCGCATAGGCGCTGTCGCCGTAGACGCGCTGCTCCTGGCCGTGCAGCAATTGCGGCAGCGGGTGCTTGTCATGCACGTTGGCCGGAGTGAGCACTGCGCTGTGCGCCAGCCCGCTTTGGCTATCGACACCAATGTGCAGCTTCATGCCGAAGTACCACTGCTTACCCTTGCGGGTCTGATGCATCTCGGGGTCGCGCGCCTTCTGTTCATTCTTTGTCGAGCTCGGCGCACCGATGATCGTGGCGTCCACGATGGTGCCGCTCCTGAGCTTCATGCCGCTGGCCTGAAGTACCCGGCCCACTTCGGCGAAGAGCTGCTCACCCAGTTGGTGGGTCTCCAGCAGGCGCCGGAATTTGAGCAGCGTCGTCGCGTCCGGCACGGCTTCGCAGCCCAGATCAATACCCACAAAGCGACGCAGGCTAGCACTGTCGTACAGTGCCTCTTCGCAGGCGAAGTCGGCCAGATTGAACCAGTGCTGGATGAAGTGAATCCGCAACATGCGCTCCAGACCAATTGGCGGGCGGCCATTGCCGCGTTTCGGATAGTGCGGCTCGATCACCGCGCACAACTGCGCCCATGGCACGATCGCATTCATCGTGTCGAGAAACTCGTCGCGCCGCGTGCGTTTGCGGTGCGTCTCAAAACCCGCACCTTGATCGGCTGCCATCGCCAGCGTCTGCTGCTTCATCCTGGTTCGCCTTCCTCATTCAATCCGATCTCTATAACGCTTGACGTACCGGATCGGTGGACTTAATCAGCGTTGCCTTAGATAAATAGCGCCATTAGATCCGCGTCATGAAGCACGCCGCCGACATTCAGCGCGCCCACCTCGCAGCCAAATTTGCGAAAGCCGAGCGACTCATACAGTTTTCGTGCTGCCTCGTTACGGCTGCCGACGTGCAACTGAACTTGCCGCAAACCCTCCACGCGCGAGGCTCGCGTCAGCAATTCGTTGAGCAGCGCGCGCGCAACGCCGCGGCCCGTCGCTTCCGGCGCGACATACATGCCGATCAGGGCGGCTTTGTGCCGCTGCTTGTCGCCGGGATGGCGGATCAGGCCGACCACGCCGATCAACGGTGTTCCGGCCGATGCGTAAGCGCCGAGTAAAAAATTACCTTCGGCCGCATGCGAGCCCTTTAGCATCGCGTCGTGTTGTGACGGACCTTTGGCGAGCGCTTCCTCGTAACTCTGGCCGAACGAATCCGGATGCGCCCTCAGTCCACGCAGGCGAAGCTGGAAATAGTCGTCGCGGTCGTCGGAACCGAGTTGGCGTACGAGTACGGCGTTGTCGTTCAAGTGCATCTCTCCGCGTCGATCTCGCAAGTGAATGGATAGGGCTTAACGCTGCAGTGTGCCTCGGCTTCTACTATCAGGCTATGGTTGATGGGTCGCCTCGGCACGCTGGCTCTCGCCGAATTCGCGCAGCGCGGCCGCCGTTTCCTGATCGGCTGGAAAGAACGCTTCGATGGCGAGTTCCGAGAGCGTGACGTCGACCGGTGTGCCGAACACCGTGGTCGTGCTGAAAAACGACAGCACGCCGATCGGCGTGCGCAGCCGCAGCGGGACCGCAATCTGGTTGACGGCGGCGTTGTCGTGCCCGGGCGCTTGCGCGTCCGGCGGCGCCGGATAGGCGGCCAGTTCGTCGCGCAGCGCGCTCAGCGTTCTGTCGCCGCTTACCTCGATTTGCCGCTGCAGTCGCGCCAGAATGTGCTCGCGCCAGGCGTGCCAATTGACGATCGACGCCGCGATGCCCTCCGGATGCAAGCTCAGGCGCAGCGCATTGACCGGCGGCTTCAGCAGTTCCGGGCTGGCGCCGGTCAGTAGAGGCGCGAGCGCGTTGTTCGCGGCAATGATGGTCCAGTGCCGGTCGATGGCGAGCGCCGGGTAGGGCTCGTGTCCCTTCAGCACCAACTCGACGGCCTCGCGCGCGGCGGCCAACTGCGGATCCGATAGCGGACGCTCGCGAAACAGCGGCGCATAACCGGCAGCGACCAGCAGTGCATTGCGCGCGCGCAGCGGTACGTCGAGCCGTTCGGCAAGATGCATGACCATTTCCCGGCTCGGCACCGCGCGACCCGATTCGACGAAGCTCAAGTGCCGGGTCGAAATATCGGCTTCAGCTGCGAGCAGCAACTGGCTCATTCTTCGCCGCTGGCGCCATTCACGCAGCAGATCGCCGACCGTGCGGCTGGCCGCCGATGCATGCGACGGGACGGTTTGCGCAAGAGAGAGTGTGTTCATGCCACCGATGATAGCCAAACCGCGCTCGCCATCCATTACCTGAGAGGTAATGGAATACCCCGGAAACCACCCGCCGAGGCCCTACGAACCTCCGGAAACGCGCCTGCCAGCGCAGCCAGTCCAACGCACTGACCGACCCAGCGAAAACGGTTGAACGCTAAGCGCGACTCAGGCCGCCGCCACGCCTTCCGGCACCACGTTGAGTTTGACGCCGAGCGCGCGCAGCAGTTTGAGCACCGTGTCGATACGCGGTTTGGATCCGGGCGCGAGTGTTTTGTAGAGGCTTTCGCGCCCGAGTCCGGCGTCTGCCGCAACCTTGGCGATGCCACGCGCTTTGGCGATGTCGGCGATGGCGGCAAGCAGTACGTCGGCGTCGCCGTCTTCAAGCGCCGCGTTGAGATACTCGGCAATCGCTTCTTCGCTATCGAGGTAGTCCGACGCGTCGAATCGTGCGGTTTTGATTTTGCTCATGACAGTTCCTTTCTGATTGCTGCCCACATTGTTTTGGCATGCTTGATATCGGCCGGCTGGGTGGACTTGGTGCCGCCACAGAGAAGCAGATACACCATGCGCCCTTCACGCGCGAAATAGACCCGATAGCCCGGCCCGCAGTCGATGCGCATCTCGGATACACCGTCTTCGAGCAATTTCACGTCGCCGAAATGCCCGCGTTCCGCACGCCGGATCCGCACGAGTATCTTTGCCCTCGCTCGTAAATCCGCCAGCTGTGCAAGCCATGCGTCGAATTCCTCGGTGCGGTTGACCTCGTACACAGGTGGTGAACCGATCTGCTGAGCATTGTATCCTTGTGGATACGGTCTTGCAAGTGTGAAAACCATATTGAAAAAGGCCCCCGTGTTCGTGTTCGTCGAATACATCACATGCCGCGCGTCTGTTCCGCGCGGCCCCATTCGCTACACGAGGTTAGCGGCTGCCGCCCGGGCTGACGACTCGGCCGGATGGCCAATCCGATGGACGACGAAGCGCGCGCAAATGCTTACCTCCCACGTAATCGACGCAGCGCGCCCGAGCCGTCAATCTTCACTCCGAGCCCGCCGCCTACAACGTGTCTGCCGAGCGTAGTGCTCAGTCCTGCCAATCAAGGAGTCCGGAGATGAACGCGCATACCGATCTGATCGACCGTTATTTCGACGCATGGAACGAAACCGATGGCACGCGCCGTCGCGAGTTGATCGCCGCGACATGGAGCACCGATGCCGACTATCGCGACCCGCTGCTGTCGGGCACCGGCCACGACGGCATCGACGCGATGATCCGCGCGGTGCAGGAGCGCTTTCCGCATCACACGTTTCGCCGCACGGGCCAGATCGACGGCTTTGCCGACCGGCTGCGTTTCTCATGGGAACTGGCCGCGCCCGCGGGCGACGCGATCGTGAAGGGATCCGACTTCGGCGTGATCGATCCGCACGGACGCTTGCAGGCCATCACCGGCTTTCTCGACCAGGTGCCCGACGGCGTCTGACCGCCGCTTTTTTACGGAGACCATCATGCACGAGCCCGCTGCCGCCACGGCTCCCCAATCGGCCATCACGTTAGCGCGCCTGTCGGGCGCCCTCGACTCGCTGTCCGGCGCGGTCGCCGGTTTCGCGCTGCTCGCCGGCGCGCGCGTGTTCATGTTCATCGCGCTGCTGAGCTGGCGCGAGCCGGTGTTGGGCGGCGCGGGTCTTGTGCTGCTGGCGGTGGTCGGCTGGCTGCGCTGGCAGTGCGGTGGCGCCGCGACTCTGCCGGCCACACAGCGCGTTAGGCCTACCGTCCGCTCCGGCAAGGCGAGGTGCCGCCGCCACGCGCCACCTTCGAACAATGCCCGCGACGTTGCTTGCTACAATCGTCCGCTGGAATGCGATGCGTCGCGCGGACACACTTTCGCCGAGCGGGGCGCCGGCTGCTTCGGCCCGACTCGAACGCGGCTGTGAGCCGCCCGTTTCGCGCGACCGGCTCGCTCCGCGCGACCCGATAACCCACGTCCAAACCTCGGCGGTCAGCCGCCAACCGGACTACAAGGAGACACCGTGCTGAAGAATCTGGACCCGCTGCTGAACGCCGACATCCTGCATGCGCTGCGCGCGATGGGCCATGGCGACGAACTCGTCATCTGCGACGCCAATTTCCCCGGCGACTCGGTGGCGCGCGAAAGCGTGCTGGGCAAGGTGCTGCGCCTCGACGGCGTGAGCGCGCCGCGCGCGATTCGCGCGGTGCTGTCGGTGATGCCGCTGGACACGTTCATCGAGCATCCCGCGTCGCGCATGGAGGTGGTGGGCGAGCCGCACACGATTCCGGCCGTGCAGCGCGAGGCGCAGGCCGAGATCAACGCCGCGGAAGGGCGCGACGTGCCGTTCGCGTCGATCGAACGGTTTGCATTTTATGAACGCGCGCGTAAAGCGTATTGCGTGATCGCGACCGGTGAAGAGCGCGGCTATGGTTGCTTCGTCTTCACGAAGGGCGTTCTGCTCGCGCCCGACGCGCCTCAGTCGTAACCTTCGCCAACGCCAACGCCAACGCCATTGCGGCGCAAAGCCATGAGCGCGACGCCCCGGCCGCCGCACGCGAACCTCGCGCACGTGCTAATTTTTCGTCTGGCCGCTGGCGGCGGGTCGAACTGATCCGTCACGGCGCATCGCCCTACATCACGGTGACGGAAACCATGAGCTTCTCGATAGACACTCTCGATCATCTCGTTCTGAACGTTGCCGATGTGGAAGTCAGCGCGGCGTGGTACGCACGTATGCTCGGCATGCGACGCACCGAGTTCGCGTCGCGCACCGGCACGCGGGTGGCGATGTTCTACGGCAATCAGAAGATCAATTTGCGTCCCGTGACCGCCGACACCGTCGCGTGGTTCACTAGCCGCGAGCCGGTGCCCGGCAGCGCCGATCTGTGCTTCATCACGACCACGAGCCCGGCCGAGGTCAAGGCGCATTGGCTTGCGCAAGGCGTCGAAATCGAAGCGGGTCCGGTGGAGCGCGACGGCGCGCGCGGCAAGATGACCTCGGTGTATTGCCGCGATCCGGACGGCAATCTGATCGAAGTCGCAACCTATCCTCAAGCATAAATACGGCGGTGATTCCGCCGTCGGCACTTGCCGTGGCCGCTACCGGGCGGCCCGCACGGACGCTTTTTCCATTCGCGGCATGCCGCGGGCTGCGTGCTGCTCGTCCTTGTCCGTGCTAGGAAAAGGCGGGCAAACTCCCTATTGTCCGGTGCAAAGTGGGGAACTGCGGGCTGCTGGCCGGGTCTGCTGCTTATTCATTACTGGAGTCCCTCATGTCGCGTCCCGTCGATTCCGGCGTTATCCTCATCGCTCGTATTGCGCTTGCTGTGTTGTTCCTGTGGGGCGGTGTGATGAAACTGCTGGGCTATGCGGGCTTTGTCGGCTACCTGCATTCGAAGGGCGTGCCGTTCGTGCAGATCGCAGCGCCGATCGCAACGGCGGTCGAGGCGCTCGGCGGTCTGTTGCTGATCCTCGGCTTCAAGGTGCGTCCGCTCGCGCTGATCATGGCGGTGTACACCGTGGCGACGGCGGTACTGGGCCACGATTTCTGGAACGTCACCGACGCCGCCTTGCAACGCGACATGGTCATTCATTTCTGGAAGAACATCGGCATTGCCGGCGGCTTCCTGCTGCTGTTCGTGACGGGCGCGGGACGTCTTAGCATCGACGGTGCGCGAGCGCCGCGCGGCGGACTCGGCCTTTGACGCGGCAGTTGAGGTAGCCTGTGCTGACCGCTTTCGATTTCGGCTGTAACCAAGGGAGCAAATAATGATTCAGAGTTTTGAGCAAACCATCGGCGGCAAGGTCACGCAATTGTGCGCGAGTCTTGGTGAAGGGCCTACGCCGCATCGGGTGATTATCAGCCTGGCTGATTCGGCGAAGACGCTGGTGGTTCTGGACGCGTCCGGGTTCATTAGCACGATCAAGGCCGAGATCGAGGAGCCGGAGAAACTGATCGCCGACGCTATCGCCAAAGCGCAGAACGAAGGGCTGATCGAGCGCGCCATCGACACCGGCACGATTCAGGAAGCCTCGCTGTAGGCCGGAACGCGGCGTCGCGAACTAGCTAGCAGGCGTCGAACCGCCGGTAAAGACCCCCGCCATGCGCGAGCATCGCGGGGGTCGTTTTTTGCAGACGATCCTGACGGGCGACACCGTCAGCGCGATTCGCCGACCCGTTCGCGTCCTGCATGGCGATGCGCGGCGTCCGACGAGTGCGGCTGCGGGTGCACAAAGCAACTCAGCACGCCGCCGATCACCAGCAAGCTCACCGACACGGCGGTCGCCGCCCGCATGCCCGAGACGATCTGCGAGGCGGCCGCGCCGCTCGCCAACGCGCCGAAAGCCGCCACGCCGACCGCGCCCCCTGCCTGCCGTGCCGTGTTCAATACGGCGGACGCGGTGCCGGCGCGTGGCGCGTCCGTGGAGGCGAGCACGGCGGTGGTCATCGCAGGAACCGCCAGGCCCATGCCCGACGGAATCAGCAGGAACGGCAGCAGCAGGCCGATGAGCGGCGTGCCGGCATCGACGAAATGCAGCAGGCCATAGCCGAGCCCGGCGGTGATCGCGCCCGCGATCATCGGCACCCGCACGCCGAAGCGGCCGACCACCCAGCCGCTCGCCACATTCGACAGCAAAAAACCGCCCGTCAACGGCAGGAACGCGAGGCCCGCCTGCAACGGCGTATAGCCGCGCACGCGCTGCAAATACAGGCTCAGCACGAACACCATGCCGTAGTAAGTGAGATTCACGCAGATGCCGAACACCACCGCCACACTGAAGGAGCGCTTGCTGAACAGCGAGAGCGGCAGCATCGGCGCCGCGACGCGCGATTCCACCACGACAAAGGCGCTCGCCGCGATCAGCGCGAGCACGAAGCCGCCGGCCACGAGCGGGTGGCCGAAACCTAGCGGCCGCCATTCGATCACGGCGGCGACGAACGCGGTCAACGCGACGATGGCAAGACACTGGCCGCCCAGGTCGATGCCGCGCGGCTTCGTGTCGGAGGCAGGCGCCGCCGTCGATTGCTGCGGGCCGCGACGCGTCGCGGCTTCGGGCCGTGGCACCCACAGCAAGGTCGCCAGGAAGCCGGCGGCGCAAATCGGCAGATTGACAAGAAAGATGCTGCGCCAGTCGAACGCCGCGATCAGCAGGCCGCCGGCCACCGGCCCCGCCGCGATCGCAATCGCGCCCGCCGCCGTCCACAGACCGACCGCGCGAGCCCGCAGTTTGGGATCGTGTCCGTACGCTCGATTGAGCAGCGCCAGCGAGTTCGGCAGCATGGCGGCGGCGCCGACGCCTTGCACCGCCCGCGCCGCAATCAGCATGGTCGCGTCGAGCGCAAAGCCGCAGGCGAGCGACGCGAGCGCGAACAGCACGATGCCGGCCGCGTACAGACGGTGCGCCCCGAAACGGTCGCCGAGCGCGCCGGCGGACAGCATCAGCACGGCGAACGCGAGCGTGTAGGCGTCGACGACCCATTGCAGGTCCGCGACATTCGCATGCAGATCCGCGCCGACTCGCGGCAGCGCGATGTTGACGATGGTCACGTCGAGTTGCGTGACGACGAAGCCGACGCTGATCGTCGCGAGGACACGGCCGAGTGCGGACGAGTGGGGGGAATTCGGTGAGTTCATGCGACACATCGTAGGTCCGATGCAGCGCACCGTGTTTCGGCGCGGCGTGAAGTGTGGATGTCACGCGCCAGCGCAGGGCGTCGAACCCGATGATGCAAACAAAAACGGCGCGCCGTTTGCGGCACGCCGTCGCTGCAAAGCATAAGCACCCGATCAGTGTTTCTGCGGCGCGTCCTTGATGAACAGCGTGGTCAGTGCCCCGAGAATGCAGATCGCGCCGACGTACATCGGAGCGGCCATCGGGTTCGACTTCATCATCAGCGACACGGCGACCGGCGTGAGCCCGCCGAATATGGCGTACGCCACGTTGTACGAGAACGAAATGCCGGAGAAACGCACCACCGGCGGAAACGCCTTGACCATCACGAAAGGAATCGCGCCGATCACGCCGACGAACAGGCCCGCGACCGCGTACAGCGGCACCAGCGTGGAGGTGTCGACGGCGAGTTGCTGGAACATCACGTAGTACGTCACCGCCAGCGCCAGGCCGCCGATGAAAATCGTGCGCCCCGCGCCGATGCGGCCGGCAATCGAGCCCGCCATGACGCAACCGATCGTCAGGCACAGCGTGGCCACGCAGTTCGCCAGCAACGCCGTGGCCGGCGCGATGTGGAACTGCTTTTGGAGGAGCGTCGGCGTCATCAGGATCACGACGACGATGGCGGCCGAAAGCATCCACGTAAGCAGCATCGAGACGATCACGGCGCGGCCGTGGTCGCGCAGCACGGCCTTAAGCGGCACTTCGGCGGCGATCGCCTTGCGCTGCTTGAGTTCGGCGAACACCGGCGTTTCATGCAGCCAGCGGCGCAGATACACCGAGAACATGCCGAACACGCCACCGACCAGGAACGGGATGCGCCACGCGTACGCGGAGATTTCCGCCGGCGCGAAGTTGCGGTTCACTGCCGAGGCGATCAGCGAGCCCAGCAGAATGCCCGCGGTCAGGCCGGCCGTGAGCGTGCCGCACGCGTAGCCGATGTGCCGCTGGGGCACATGCTCCGAGACGAACACCCAGGCGCCCGGCACTTCGCCGCCGACCGCCGCGCCTTGCATCACGCGGAACAGGAGCAGCAGGACCGGCGCCAGCACGCCGATGCTGGTGTAGGTGGGCAGCAGGCCCATCATCAGCGTCGGCACCGACATGAGCAGCACGCTCAGCGTGAACATGCGCTTGCGGCCGAACAGGTCGCCGAAATGCGCCATGATGATGCCGCCCAGCGGCCGCGCCAGATAGCCCGCGGCGAAGATGCCGAAGGTTTGCACCTGACGTAGCCAGTCCGGCATTGCCGCCGGGAAGAATAGCTGGCCGATCGCCGGCGCGAAAAATACGAAGATGATGAAGTCGTAGAACTCCAGCGCCCCGCCAAGGGCGGCGAGGCCGAGCGTCTTGTAATCGCTGCGCCCAAGAGGGCGTGGGGTGACAGCCTGCGCTCCACCCAGATTTGTCGCTTGCATTGCTTGTGTCATGTTTTGAATTGGAAGCCACACGTAGCGCGTGGAAATACGGCGGTCGTCGAGCGAGAAGTGTGGCAAGCGCTGGGTAGAGCACGGAACACCGGCGCGCCGGCCCGGGTAGGGCAAGCGCGTTGACGACTGGGGCCAGGTGGGATTTTACAGGATGAAAGCCGATCGCTTCGGGAAGTGCTTAATTAGATTGGGAAAAGTTCCCTGGAACGTGCCTTCTGGTCGCAATTGCGATGGCGCTGCGCTGAGGACTTGTCACTAGAGAATGTAGGAATACGGGGCGCGCGCTGTCCGGCCGGATTGATTCATATGTAAATTAGGATTGCTCCTATGGGATGGAATGGGCCCGCCTCTGAGAATCGCGTCCGAGCCATCTTACGAGTCATCCCATGCGTATTGCCATTCTCCAGCGTGACCTGGTCATGCGTCAGTCGATCGAAAAGGTCCTGACGAGCACCGGTCATTCCTGCACGACCTTCGACGACGGCCTGAGCATGTCGAGAACGCTCGCGCGTTCCACGGTCGATCTGCTGGTGCTCGACTGGCAGGGCCTGCGCCTGTCCGGCGCCGAGGTTTTGCGTGCGGCGCGCGCGGTGGGCGGCGACCGTCTGCCGGTCATATTCGCATCGGCGGACACGGCGGAGGAAAACATCGTGCGCGCGTTCGTCGCCGGCGCGGACGACTATGTCGCGTTGCCGCTGCGCGCCGCCGAGTTTCGCGAGCGGGTCACGGCACTGCTGCGGCGGGCGTATCCGGACCGGTTCAGTTCCGCCAGTTTCGATGCCGGTCCATACCACTTCGACACGCATCGTCAACTCGTCATGCTGCGCGGCCAGCCGGTCCAATTGTCCGGCACGCAGTACCGGCTGGCGTCGCTGTTCTTCTCCAACATCGGCCGTGTGCTGTCGCGCGATCACATCTTCGCAATGGTGTGGGGTCGCGAGTTCCGCGAATTCACCCGCACCATCGACAGTCACGTTTCGCGGCTGCGCCTCCTGCTCGAGATCGAGCCGCAGAACGAATTCCGGCTGCAACCGGTTTATAAAAGCGGCTACCGGCTGCTGCATCTGCGCCAGGGTGCGGCAGCCGTGGTCGATGCGGATATCGACGCCGAGAAACAGGCGGCCTGACGCCAGCGAGCCGCGCCGGATCAAATCTGCGGCAGCGCGGGCCGCGTTTCGATTGACTTGCGAATCAACGCTTCGACCGCCTTGCGTTCGTCGCCGGCGAGCGGCAGACGGGGCGGGCGCACCGGCTCCGTGCCGAGCCCGACGATCGCTTCGGCAAGCTTGATGTTCTGCACCAGCTTCGCCGACACGTCGAGCGCGAGCAGCGGTGCAAACCAGCGGTAGATCGCCCGCGCTTCCTCCAGGCGTCCCGCCTTCAGCAACTTGTAGATCACCACCGTCTCACGCGGAAACGCGCACACGAGACCGGCCACCCAACCGTGCGCGCCCATCAGGATCGCTTCCATAGCGAGATTGTCGACGCCGCAAAGAATCGCAAAACGGTCGCCGACGGCGTTGATCAGGTCGGTCACGCGCCGCACGTCGCCACATGATTCCTTGATCGCGACGATCTTCTTCTCGTCGGCGATTTCCGCGAACATGTCGGGCGTCATGTCGACGCCGTAGGCAAGCGGATTGTTGTAGATCATCAGCGGCAGGGCGCTCGCGTCGGCGACGCTGCGGAAATGATGCAGCGTCTCGCGGCGGTCCGACAGGTAACGCAGCCCCGGCAGCACCATGTAACCGGCCGCGCCATGACGGCTGCCCGCTTCGGCCTGACGGCAGGCGTCGAGCGTGCTGTTTTCGGCGATTGTCAGCAGGACCGGCACGCGGCCGCGCGAAGCCTCGACGGCGATGTCGAGCACTTGCAGCTTTTCATCCAGCGAGAGCGTGGACGCTTCGCCCAGCGATCCGCACACGATGATGCCGTCCACACCGGCGTCGATCTGCGCCTCGATATTCTTGCCGGTCCATACGCGATCTATGCTGAAATCCGCGTTGAATTTGGTAGTGACTGCGGGCAATACACCTTCCCAGATATGCGCCACGACTGCTCTCCTGACTGTTGATGTGTTCAGCGCAGTGTAAGCAGGGAAAATCCTGCCGTCTTGCGTGAATCGCGCGTGACGAATGACGATTTCAGCATAGTCGACCTCCATGGAGAGTCGCCGGATCAAGGCGCGTGGCTCAATTCGGGATGCAAAGGCGAGGCGCGTTGAAAGCGTGTAGCCGGCGTGATGCTGGGTGCGCCGAGCCGCGCCCGTTGTACGTCCCGCACACGTGCTCAAGCGCCGATAGCGAGATCGAGCAAAGTCGCCACGGTATCGCGTAGTTATGCCGAAATCGTCACAATCCACGCGTAAGCACACCAAGACTCGCCCGGCCGCGGTTTCTAACATGAGCATCATGAAAACCTTGGACATCATCGACTCGCACACCGGCGGTGAACCGACCCGCCTCGTGGTGTCGGGCGGCCCAAATCTCGGCGGCGGCACACTGGCGCAACGACTCGACGTGTTCCGTACGCAGTTCGACGACTGGCGCGCGGGCATCGTGACCGAACCGCGCGGCTCGGACGTCGTAGTGGGCGCGCTGCTCTGCGAGCCGGACGACCCGGCGTGCGCGGCCGGCGTGATCTTTTTCAACAACGTCGGCTATCTCGGCATGTGCGGGCACGGCACGATCGGTCTCGTCGTCTCGCTGGCGCACCTGGGGCGGATCGGGCCGGGGCGCCATCGGATCGAGACGCCGGTCGGCGTCGTCGAAGCGACGCTCAACGAGGACGGCAGCGTCGCCGTGCGCAATGTGCCGGCGTATCGCTATCGCGCGTCCGTGCAGGTGGACGTGCCGGGTCACGGCCTGTTGACCGGCGATATCGGCTGGGGCGGCAACTGGTTCTTTCTCGTCGCCGACCACGGGCGCGCGTTGGAGGCGTCGCGGATCGGTGAATTGACCGCGTTCAGCGGCGCGATTCGCGACGCGTTGATCGCGCAGCACATCACCGGCGCGGATGGCGCGTTGATCGACCACATCGAACTCTTCGGACCCGGTTCGCGCGATGGCATCGACAGCCGCAGCTTCGTGCTTTGTCCCGGTAGTGCATACGACCGCTCGCCGTGCGGCACCGGCACGAGCGCGAAAGTGGCCTGCCTCGCGGCCGACGGCAAACTGGCCGAAGACGCGGTGTGGCGACAGGAGAGCATCATCGGCAGCGTGTTCGAGGCGAGCTATCGCCATGCCGGCGACGGCGTTCACGTGATCCCGACCATCACCGGTCACGCGTACGTCACGGCAGAGGCGCGCCTGTGCTTCGACGAGCGCGATCCGTTCACCTGGGGCATCCGCACGGCATGACGGCGGACGCGCTGATCGTCGGGGCGGGCATTGTCGGCGCGGCGTGCGCGGCCGAACTTGCGGCGCTCGGCATGCGGGTCGAGGTGCTCGATGCGAAGGGTGTCGGCGGCGGCGCGACGGCGGCGGGTATGGGTCACATCGTCGTGATGAACGACTCGCCGGCCGAATTCGCGTTGAGCCGCTATTCCCGAGACTTGTGGCTGGAACTCGCGCCGCAACTGCGTCCGCGCGACGCGTTCGCGCGCTGCGGCACGCTCTGGGTCGCCGCCGACGAAGAAGAGTGGCAGGCCGCCCGCGCGATGCATGCGGCGTTCGAGGCTCAAGGCATTGCCGCGCAACTGCTCGACGCGCCCGCGTTGCGGATTTGCGAGCCGGCGCTGGCGGCGTCGATGGCGGGCGGTTTGCGAATCGAGCACGACAGCATCGTGTATGCGCCGACCGTCGCTGAATGGCTGCTGACGCGGTCGCCGGGCGCGGCGAATATCCATGTGCGTTTGGGCGCCGCAGTGGCGTCGGTCAGCGCGAGCGGCGTCGCGCTTGCGGATGGCGAGCACGTTGGCGCGGCCCACGTCATCGTGGCCAATGGTTTGGGGGCGCGGCAATTGGTGGCGTCGCTGCCGTTGCAGCCGAAGAAGGGCCACCTGCTGATCACCGACCGCTATCCCGGACTGATCCGGCATCAACTGCTCGAACTCGGGTACATCAAGAGCGCGCATCATGCGCTTGGCACCTCGGTGGCGTTCAACGCGCAGCCGCGGCCCACGGGTCAATTGCTGATCGGCTCGTCGCGCCAGTTCGACACCGCCGATACCGCCGTCGAGATGCCCGTGCTCGCGCAGATGCTGCAGCGCGCCGCCTGCTATCTCCCGGCACTGCCGACGCTCAACGGCATTCGCGCATGGACCGGGTTTCGCGCGGCCTCGCCGGACGGCCTGCCGCTGATCGGTCCGGCCGGCGAATTCGCTCCCGGCGTCTGGCTTGCCACCGGCCACGAGGGGTTGGGCGTGACGACCTCGCTTGCCACCGCGAAGCTGCTTGCCGCGCAGATCGTAGGGACCGTTGCGCCGATTCCTGCGGAGCCTTATCTGCCCGTTCGTTTTGCCGAGAAGGTCATTCATGCGTAGTGCGAGCGCGGAAGAACGTGTGAGCTTGACGATCGACGGCAACCGTATCGACGTCGCGGCCGGCACGACTGTGGCCGCGGCGCTCGCGCTGGCGGGCGTGCGCGGCACGCGGACCTCGGTGACCGGCCAGCCTCGCGCCGCGCTGTGCGGCATGGGCGTATGCCAGGAGTGTCGCGTGACGATCGACGGCTGGCCGCATGCGCTGGCGTGTCAGACACTGTGCCGCGAAGGCCAGATCGTTCTCACCCGGAACGCGGCGGGCGCGCGATGAGATACCACTACGACATTGTCATCGTCGGCGCCGGCCCCGCCGGTTTGAACGCCGCGTCCGCCGCAGCGCGCGCGGGCGCTACGGTTGCGCTCCTCGATGACAATCCACGCGCGGGCGGCCAGATCTGGCGTCAAGGTCCGGGCCACGCGCCGCAGGCGCCGCTGCGCGACCTCCTGACTGCGATCAGCGGGCAAAACGCCATCACGCACTGGCCGTCGACTCGCGTGATCGCGCCGCTGGGTCCACGCGGCTTGCTGCTCGAATCGGCGGAACGCGGCGGTGCGTGTGTCAGCTATGAGCGCCTGATTCTCGCGACCGGCGCACGTGAACGGCTTCTGCCGTTCGCCGGCTGGACCTTGCCCGGCGTGACCGGCGCTGGCGCACTGCAGGCGCTCATCAAAGGCGGCGTGCCGGTGCGTGGCGAACGGATCGTGATCGCCGGCAGCGGACCTTTGCTGATCGCGGCGCTCGCCACCGCGCGTGCGGCCGGGGCTCGGGTGGTGGCGGTGGTGGAACAGGCTTCGGCGTTCGACGTCGCGCGTTTCGGCATCTCGCTGCTGGCCACGCCCGGCAAGTTGCGGCAAGCCGTCGGCATGACGCGCGGGTTCGCGGGCCTGCATTACTGGACCGGCAGCATCGTGGAAGAGGCGCGGGGCGATGGCCGCGTCGAGCAGGTCACCATCCGGCGCGGCCGCGAAGCGAGGCGCGTCGTGCTCGACTGCGACCGCGTCGCCAGCGGCTATGGACTCGTACCGAACATCACGCTGGCTCAGGCGCTCGGTTGCGCGATCAGTGCAGCGGGCGAGATCGTCGTCGACGACGATCAGCGCACGTCTGTCGAAGGCGTGCTGGCGGCGGGCGAGTGCACCGGCGTCGGCGGCGCGGAACTGGCCGGCGTGGAGGGCGAGATTGCCGGCCTCGCCGCAAGTGGCGCTGCCGAAGGCCGCGCCGCGCTCGACGCGCAACGCGAGCGCTGGCGCCGGTTCGGCCGCCGCGTCGAAACCGCCTTCGCCCTGTGGGACGCCGCGCGCACACCGCCCGCCGACGCCACGCTGCTTTGCCGCTGCGAGGACGTGAGTATCGGTGAGGTGCGCACCTTCGCCAGTTGGCGCGAGGCCAAGCTGCACACCCGCTGCGGCATGGGCACTTGCCAGGGACGAATCTGCGGCACGGCGGCGAACCTGTACTTCGGCTGGCAGTCCGGCGCGCCGCGTCCGCCCTTCAGTCCGGCGCAAATCGGCACGTTGATGGCGGCCGCCGCGGAGCCGCCCCGGCTTGACTGACCCGCTTGACTGACCCATTTGCCGGCACGCCGGCGGATATTGTCGGCGGCGGCGCGGCTCTATAATCGACCGCACGTCGCCCGACTGCCCCCTCAACACACGGACCAACGGAACCCGCACGATGAACACGCTGGCTGATCCGCTCGAACCGGACGACGCAACGCTGTCCGGCATGCTGTCGCACTTCAGGCTGCTCGAGCCGGTGTTCGACGCGATGCCGGACGTCGTGTTTTTCGTCAAGGACGCCGAGGCGCGCTACGCGCTGGTCAACCGCACGCTCGCGTCGCGCTGCGGCTTCAAGGAAAAGTCCGCGCTGCTCGGCCGGACCGCCGAGGACGTGTTCCCGCGCCGCTTCGGACGCATTTACACGGCGCAGGACAAGGCGATCATCAACGTCGGCAACCAGATGATCGATCAACTGGAACTGCATCTGTATCCCGGCCGCCAGCCGGGCTGGTGTCTGACCTGCAAACAGCCGCTGCGCGATCCCGCCGGCAAGGTGGTCGGCCTCGCCGGCATTTCCCGCGATCTGAAGGCGGACGAGAGCAGCCATCCGGCCTACAGCCGCCTTGCCGCGGTCGTGCAGTCCATCCAGGAAAATTACGTCCAGCCTTTAAATCTGAAGCAGCTCGCGGCGATGGCGGACATGTCGGTCGCGCAACTGGAGCGCTATTTTCACAAGGTGTTTCATCTGACGCCGCGTCAGGTGCTGCTGAAAACCCGGCTGGACGCGGCCACGGCGCTGCTGGTGTCGCATGACAAGGTCACCGACGTCGCCGCGCTATGCGGCTACACCGACCACAGCGCGTTCACGCGGCAGTTCAAGGCGACCGTCGGCATCACGCCGACCGAATACCGCATGCTGCTGCACGGTACTTCGCGTAGCTAAAGCGCGGCACATGGCTCGTCGCAGGCACCATTACTACGTCTACGTGATCGCGTTGGACGACAAGGTCTGGAACGAGGCGCGTTTTCGCCGTGCGAACCCGGACTACCGGTTCGACAAGCCTTGCGTATATGTGGGAATGACGGGACTGGACCCGGATCTGCGCTTCGACCGGCATAAGGCCGGCATTCAGGCCAATCGCTATGTGCGCGATTACGGCTTGCGGCTCGTGCCCGAACTCTATGAGGTGTTCAATCCCATGCCTTACCGCGGCGCCCAGGACATGGAAGTGGAATTGGCGATTGGACTGCGTGAAGCGGGGTACGGCGTGTGGCAGGCATAAGCCGGGTGACGCGGCTGTGGTGTTCGTCGCTAGCTCTGAGCGGCGTTTGGCTGGACGAAAGGGCGTGGCCCTTCGCTATACGCGCGTGTCTTCGAACTCGAATATGAAAGCGCGCGTTACTTCACGCCGAGGCCACGCAGCACGGCGTTGCCTTCGGGCGTCAAGCGGATACGCGAGGCGCCGGCGTCGCCGGAAATCGTTTCGATCAGACCGGCTTCGTGAAGCTGCGGAATCTCGGGTTTCGCAGATGCGTCGATCGGCGCGTGCAGCAACAGCAGCAGCGTCGCCAACTCGTGGTGGCTCAACAGGCGGCGCAGGATGGTGGGCCGCTTGGCCGGCGGTGGTGCGTCGTTCGTGTCGTGATCAGGCTGGTTCATGGGTAGCACCTGTGCGGGTAAGTGTCGGGTGGATGATGCGGACGAAGTCTTAAACGATTCTTAAGAGACCATTGTCCTGTAACACCGTGACATGATGATTGCACCGGCCCATGTTACCGATTGTGACACTTACGCCGGCAACCCCTACGGGGCGCAGGTTTTGCCCGCCGATTCGATCCACAGGTTGCTCACATGGCGCTTGCCCGCATAGAAACGGTAAGTCGTGGCGCCGTTGTCGCTGCGCACCTTGACGATATTCGAATCGCCGAAGTCGAGCATCTGGCCTTGCGGGATCGCGGTGGACTTGAACGCGGCGTCGTGGCTGGTGGCCAACTGCGTCAGGCACGCGACCACGTCGTTGACTGAGCGCTGCGTGGTGGTGTCCGTGACCGGCTCGCCGGCATCCGGATTCTTCTGGAAGTACGCGCAAGCGCTAAGGAGCAGGGGAACTGACAGGACTACGGCAAACTTCTTCATATCTCTCCTGACGTTACATTCGGCCGACACAGGCGCACGCGGCGGCGCTTCCGGCGCAACCGCGCGGCATCGGCCGCGAAATCAGGCGCCATTATATCGGTGCGGCGCGGCTCCCCCGCCGATGACGCACGCGCCGTGCCCGCCTGGCCGCAACCGCCGGGCCTGAATTCGCTTGCCTGATGCGCTCAAAGCCTATTTGCGCCGCTGCGCCTGCGCGGCGAGCCGCACGGCGGCGTTGGCCGCGCCGTAGCCGTCGTAACCGCCGCGCCGCTCGACGATCTCCATGAAGAAGCGCTGGTCGAGCTGCTCCGTGTAAGCATGAAAAAACTCGCCGCCGCGCTCGTCGCGGTCGTACAGGATGTTATTGGCCCGCAGTGCGTCCAGCGTCTCGTCCGGCAGCGCGTAGCGGGCGGCCAGATCTTCGTAGTAATTGCGCGGGATGCGCAGCACCGGCAAGCCGTCCGCGACGAACTCGGGAATCGCGCTGAAAATGTCACTGGTACTGAAGGCGACGTGGTTCAGCCCCGAGCCGTGATAGGTGTGCAATGCCTCGGCCACCGCCGTGTGATGGTCCACGGAGGCATTCAGCACGATACGCACCGAACCGTCGTGGCTGCGCAGCGCGCGGCTGCGCACGAGGCCGTACGGATCGGGCACCAGCACACCGGGCTCGGCCTGGAAGCCCAAGGCAGTGCGTAGAAACAGCACCCACGTATCCAGCGAATTTGCCGGCACCGACAGGCACACATGGTCGATGCGGCTCAGCGGCCCCACTTCGCTCGGGCCGTTGATATCGGTGAGGACGAAATCGGCCTCGAATAGGGTGGGCTGGTCCGGGGTTTCGTCGACGAAATAGTTCAGGCTGCTGTCCGGCGCCTGCACGGCGGGCAGCACGCGCTCGTGCGGGCCGATTTGCCCGGAGAACGGCGCGTAGCCGAAGCCGGCGGCGCGTTCGAACGCCTGATTGGCGTCGTCCACGCGAAATGCCGACGCGCACAGCGACAAGCCGTGCTGCTGGAAGAATGCGTTGGCGAACGAATCCGGCTCGGCGTTCAGCACGATCGAGGCCGCGCCGTGCTGATACAGCGTGACTTCCTTCGAACGATGTCGGCCCGCTTCGCGAAAGCGCAGCTTGCCGAGCCAGTCGACGAGCTGCGCGCGCGTGCCGTGGTCGACCGCGAACTCCAGGAACTGATAGCCGACGTGCGCGGGCGCCGCGGGCGAGCGGTACAGGTCGCCGACCGGTTGTTGCGTGCTTTCGAGCAGCGCGCGCGTCTGTTCCTCCAGAAAGAGTAGCGAGCGATGACCGTCGGCGGCCGTGATGGTGGTCGGAGCGGCACGAAAGCCGTCGTTGAATATTTCCAGCGAAAGCGGCCCGCTGTAGCCGGTTTTCACGACCTGCGCCGTGAAATTGGCCAGATCGAAATCGCCCTGGCCAGGGAAGCAGCGGTAGTGGCGGCTCCATTCGAGCACGTCCATGGCGAGCTTCGGCGCGTCGGCGATCTGCACGAAGGCGATGCGCTCGCCCGGAATGTCGGCGATCGCGTCCGGCGTGTCGTTCAACGACAGCGTGTGGAAGCTGTCGAGCACCAGCCCGAGATTGGGATGATTGACGGCGCTCACCAGCTTCCACGCGTGCCGGTAAGTCTTGACGTGCTTGCCCCACGCAAGCGCTTCATAGCCCGCGATCACGCCGGCCGCCTCCGCCGCGCGGGCCAGCGCGCCGAGCTGATCGATCATTAGCGCGTCGTCGCCGATGGTGTCGGGCGAAACGTTGCTGCACACCAGAATGCGGTCCGTGCCCAGTTCATGCATGACGTCGAACTTGCGCTTCGCGCGGTCGAGATTGCGCTCGAGGCGCTCGGGGCTGACACCGTCGAAATCGCGGAAGGGCTGAAACAGCATGATTGTCAGCCCGAGATCTTCGGCGATGCGCCGCACGTCGGCAGGCGAGCCGTCGAAATACAGCAAATCGTTCTCGAAGATCTCGACGCCTTCGAAGCCCGCCGCCTGGATCGCGGTCAGCTTCTCGACAAGGGTTCCGCTGATCGACACGGTGGCAATCGAACGTTGCATGAACGGCTCCTGCTAAAACAATCGAACGGCTGTTGAATTGGCGCGCAACCGGGCGCGACGTTCGCACGTCCGGTGACGGGCATGCTGCAATGCGGAAAATGGACCAGTTCGTTACATGGCTCAGCAAAACGCAAGCCACAAACTCCCACACTAATCGAAGTCATCGGCAGTTTATACAAACTAACTAGATGGTACAAATTCGTAGAAACCCCAAATGACGGCGCCGCCCAATGCGCGCACACTTCGCTCACGTTGAAAAACCGCGGCGATTGCCGTGGCTGGCTTGTTTGCCTTACCTGGCGGGAGTGGTTGTCATGAGTTTTGCGTCAGTACTGGTCCTCAATGGACCGAATCTCAATCTGCTCGGCACGCGCGAGCCGGCTATCTATGGCTCGGAAACGCTCGACGACGTCGCGAAACTTTGCCGCGATGCGGCAGAGCGCCTGAATCTGTCGATCGACTTCTGTCAGTCGAACGCCGAACATCAACTGATCGACTGGCTGCACGCGGCGCGAACCAAGGTCGACGGCATCGTGATCAATCCGGCGGCTTACACGCATACGTCGGTGGCCATCGCCGACGCGCTGACGGCCATCGAAAAGCCGGTCATCGAAGTGCATATTTCAAACGTGCATCGCCGCGAGGCGTTCCGGCATCACTCGTACGTGTCGGCCGTGGCGGACGCGATCATCATCGGTTGCGGCACGCAAGGCTATGTACTGGCTTTGGAGCGGATGGCGACCATTCTTAAGAATAGGGCGGCGAAATGAACGTACAAGCGAACGCACAAGCCAACGCAGAAACCAGCTCACAGGCAACACCGCATTCCTATCTGGTCGGCCTGATCGGCGCGGGCATCGGCGGATCGCTGTCGCCGGCCATGCACGAGGAAGAGGGCAGCAAACTCGGTCTGCACTATGTGTACCGCCGTATCGACCTTGAAGCGCTGAAACTCGACGTCGCCGCGCTGCCCGATTTGCTGACGGCGGCCGAACGCATGGGCTTCAACGGTCTGAACATCACGTACCCGTGCAAGCAGGCCGTCATTCCGCTGCTCGACGAACTCTCCGACGACGCGCGCGCCCTCGGCGCGGTCAACACGGTGCTGTTCAAGGACGGCAAACGCACCGGCCACAACACGGACTGGTCCGGTTTCGCGCGTGCGTTCCAGCGCGGCTTGCCGGACGTCTCGCTGGAGCGCGTGGTGCAACTCGGCGCGGGCGGCGCCGGCGCGGCAGTCGCGCACGCCGCGCTGAACATGGGCGCGAAGTCGCTCACGCTATTCGACGTGGACGCCGCGCGCGCCGCGTCGCTCGCCGACGAATTGCAGAAGCGTTTTCCGGCCGCCACCGTCAGCGCCGGCAGTTCGCTCGCCGAATCGCTCGCGGCCGCCAACGGCCTGATTCACGCCACGCCGACGGGCATGGCGAAATTGCCCGGCTTGCCATTGCCGGTTGAATTGCTGCACCGCGATCTGTGGGTCGCGGACATCGTCTATTTCCCGATTCGCACCGCGCTGTTGCAAGCCGCCGAAGCCCTTGGCTGCCGCACGCTGAGCGGCGGCGGCATGGCGGTGTATCAGGCGGTCGACGCCATGCGAATTTTCACCGGTCTCGAACCGGATGCTGAACGGGTGTACACCCATTTTCAGTCGTTGTTGCAACGCTAACCGGCAGCGTGTCGACCGGTAACAAGCAGATCGAGGAGACGACCACCCCATGCAGCAACCGATTCAATCCAGTCCCGCCGACACCGCCGCGCCGCAAGGCGCCACCGTCAGCACCGCGCGCCGCTCGAAAGCCCGCTATCAGATTCTGGCGCTGCTCGCGGTCGGGACCATGATCAATTATCTCGACCGCACGGTGCTCGGCATCGCGGCGCCGCAGTTGACCAAAGAACTCGGCATCAACGCCGCGCTGATGGGGCTGCTGTTCTCAGTGTTCTCGTGGAGCTATGTGGCCGCGCAGATTCCGGGCGGCCTGTTCCTCGACCGCTTCGGCAGCAAGGTGACGTATTTCCTGTCGATGACCTTCTGGTCGCTGTGCACGCTCGCGCAAGGGCTGGTGCACGGCATCGGCGCGCTGTTCGTATTCCGCCTCGGCCTCGGCGTCTCGGAAGCGCCGTGCTTTCCGACCAATAGCCGTGTCGTTGCCACGTGGTTTCCGCAGAGCGAACGCGCGATGGCGACCGGCACGTACACCGTCGGCGAATATATCGGCCTCGCTTTCTTCAGCCCGTTCCTGTTCATGCTGATGGGCACGTTCGGCTGGCGCTCGCTGTTCTATGTGGTGGGCGGCGTGGGTCTTGTGTTCGGCGTGATCTGGTGGATGTTCTACCGCGAGCCGCGCGATCATCCGTCGGCAAATCAGGCGGAACTCGACTATATCGAAGCGGGCGGCGGTCTGACGCATCGGAAGACGAACGCCGATGCAGCGGCCGCCACGGGCGCGGCGGCAACGGCGGCATCGGCACAAAGCGGCTTTGAATGGCGCACTATCGGACGCCTGCTCAAGCATCGTCAACTGACCGGTATCTGCCTCGGCCAGTTCGCCGGCAACTCGACGCTGGTGTTCTTCCTCACCTGGTTCCCGACGTATCTCGCCACCGAACGTCATATGGCGTGGCTCAAGATCGGCTTCTTCGCGATCATGCCGTTTATTGCCGCGTCGATCGGCGTGATGTTCGGCGGTTTATTCTCCGACTGGCTGTTGCGCCGCGGCAAGTCGCCGAACGTGGCGCGCAAGCTGCCGATCATCGCCGGGCTGCTGCTCGCTTCGACCATCATTCTCGCCAACTATGTGGACAGCAACGTGGCGGTGATCGCGATCCTGTCGGTGGCGTTTTTCGCGCAAGGCATGGCCGCGCTGGGCTGGACGCTGGTGTCGGACATCGCGCCGGATGGCCTGCTCGGCGTGACCGGCGGCATCTTCAACTTCGCGGCAAACCTGGCCGGCATCGTAACGCCGCTGGTGGTGGGTTTCATCGTGGCGGCAACCGGCTCGTTCGTCGGTGCGCTGGTGTTCATCGGCGCGATCGCGCTGGTCGGGGCGCTGTCGTACATCTTCATCGTCGGCGATATCAAGCGGATCGTGTTGGTGGATTGAGCGCTTGAGCGCTGGACAAAAAAAACGGGACGTGGCGAAAGCCGCGTCCCGTTTTTTACTTGAGGCCCGATTGCCTCAATCGTCCTTGCGCACGAACCGCAGCACGGCATCCACAATCATCGCGCGATGCCGCGCACGCAAACGCGGGTGCGACGGATCGCGGCCGAACGCCGTGCCGAACGTATGGCGATTGCCGACACGATGAAAGCACAGCGAACTGATCAGCAGATGCAGATCGATCGGATCGATATCGCTGCGGAACTGCCCGGCCGCAATACCGCGCGAGAGCAGATCTTCGATCGTATGAATCACGGTGACGTTGCGGCCTTTGAACGTCTTGACCTGCTCGACGTATTTGGCGCCGTGAATATTTTCGATCGTGACGAGCCGCACGAAATCGCGCTGGCGGTCGTGATAGTCGAACGTAAATTCGACGAGCGCGCGCATGCCTTCGACCGGATCGAGTTCGCTGACGTGCAGATCCTGTTCGAGCGCGCGAATGTCCCCGTACACTTTTTCCAGCACCGCCTGGTACAACCCTTCCTTGCTGCCGAAGTAGTAATACAGCATGCGCTTGGTGGTGTTCGTGCGCTCCGCGATCGCGTCGACGCGTGCGCCCGTCAGTCCCATCGCGGAGAACTCCTGGGTCGCGACGTCGAGAATGTTGCGCTTCGTCTGTTCGGGATCGTACTTGCGCCGGGCGTCGGTACGCGGAGTGTCGGACGGGATGCCGTTGGTATCAGGCTCGGCAGCCTTGCTTCCCTTTTTCATTGTGTATTCGAGCGGCGATGACGGCGCATTCTAGCACGGTCAAATCGGCCTCCGGAGCGGGTCTCGGGCATATGCGGCCGCGTATCGGCGGACATCAAACCGCGGGGCGGCGGCGCGCGGCGAGCGCGTCGCGTGTCTGCATGGCGGTGTAGGTCAGTTGCGCGGCCGCGAGGCCGAGCGCGCCGTAAGCGGGCGTCAGGCCAAAAGACGCAAACGCCTCGGGCACCGGACGCTCACCGGCAATCGCCGCCGCCAGCAACTCGCCGGATACGGTGGTCGGCGCCATGCCGTGTCCGCCGAAGCCGACCGCGTACCAGACGCCGTCCGGGCTGCGGCCGATCTGCGGCATCTTGTGCCGCGCGTAGCTCATCAGGCCGCCCCACGCGTACTCGATGCGCACGTCGCGCAACTGCGGATAGACCTTGAGCAGATCGCGTTGCAACAGCCGCGCGATCACTTCGGGCGCGCGGTCGCGCACCGAGATGCGGCCGCCCCACAGAATCCGGGTGTCGGGCAGAGGCCGGTAATAGTCGAAGGCGAAGCGCGTGTCGTAGATGGCGGCGCGCGTATCGATCGCGTCTTGCAGACGCGCGCCGAGCGGTTCGGTCGCCATCACGTAGGTGGCGATCGGCAGCACCGCGCGTTCGACCAACGGATAGACGCGGCGCGCGTAGCCGCCGCCCGCCATCACCACGTGTTGCGCGTCGAGCGCGCCGTGCTGCGTGTGCACCACGAAGCCCGCGCCGTCGCGCTCGAGACGCACGACCGCCGAATTCTCGTGGATCCGCACGCCGGCATGCGCCGCGGCGTTAGCCACGCCAAGGACGTACTTCAGCGGATGAAAGTGGAATGCGTTGCGCTCGAACAGACCGCCATGGTAACGGCGCGTTTTCAGTTGCGAAGCGAGCTGCTGCGCCGCTACCGGTTCCCACTCGACGCCGAACGAATCGCGCATCAGGCGCCGCTGCGATTCCAGTCGAGCCGGTTCGTCGAACCAGTTGGCGAGGATTACGCCGGCGTCGGTCGCGTCGCAGTCAATGTGATAGCGCGCGATCCGTTTGCGCATTAGATCGACGGCGTCGGTGGTCAGCGTATAGAGTTCGCGGGCGCGTGCGGCGCCGAGGGTTTTGAGCAGATCGGCGCAATCGAGGCTATAGCCGCCGAACACGAACCCGCCGTTGCGACCGGACGCGCCGAAACCCACTTGCCGCGCTTCGAGCACGGTAACGTCGGCAACGCCTCGTTCAGCGAGTCCTAACGCCGTGGACAATCCCGCCAGGCCGCCGCCGATGATGCAGACATTGGCGCTACGCCGGCCGGCCAGCGGCGCATAAGCGGACGTACGGACGACAGTGGCTTCGTAAAAGCTTTGCATAGCGGCTAGGGTAGCGGCAATCGCGCCCTTGCGTCCAGCCGGCGCGCTGCCGTTGAGTGGAACCGCGTATGAAAACAAGGGCCGACATCCGCATCGAGCGAATAGCGGCCCTGTCCTGTTGCGGACGGAACGTCTAGGACACCGGCAGCAACTTGCCGGTGAACACGACTGGACCGCTCGGCGCGTTGTGATCGGGCGAGCCGCCCGGCGCTTCGATCGACACGGCCAGCGCCGCGTAATTCTCCGGCTTCTGCTGGCCGGCCGTGACCTTGCCGTTCGCGCTGTCCGGCAGCATGCCGAGCGAGACCGGATGGCCGCTCGCCGGTATGCCCCATAGTTCCATCGCCCGGCCGGCGGGCAGGTCGACCTTGCCGAGCGGATGCACCGTCATGGTCGAATGCGCCTCGTCCCACGCGACCAGCATGACCGGATGCGCGTCCTTGTTGTTCAGCACGGCGACATGCGACACAGCCGTTTCGGGTTGCTGAGCAACGGTCGGCGCCGTGACAGGCGGCGTGGCGGACGGCAGCAGCGAGCGCACCGCGACCACCACGGCCACCGCGGCGAGGCCCGTGACGCCGAGCGCCCAGCCGCGCCAGAATGCCAGATTCTCGAAGATGCTGCGCGACGGCCGCGCGAGTGTTTCCACCACGGTGCGCGGACGTGCCGCCTCGCGCGTGGCCGCGAGGCCAAGGCGCCGTTCGATGGCGTCCCAGACGGCGGCCGGCGGCATGCGCGGCTCGGCGAGTTCCGCCATCGGCGAGATGCGCCGCTGCCATTCGTCGACGGCTTTGCGGATCGTCGCGTCGTGGTCCGCGTAGTGTTCGAAGCGGCGCCGCGCGTTGCCGCGCAGCGTGCCGAGCACATATTCGGCGGCCAGCAGATCGACGAGCTGAGGATAGCGATGCAGATTCATCACTCGCCTCCCAGGCAGGTCTTCAGCTTGGCGAGGCCGCGCCGGATCCATGACTTGATGGTGCCGAGCGGCACGCTCAGCACTTCGGCGATCTCGCTATGGCTTTGATCGCGCAGATACGCGAGGGCGACAGCCTGGCGCTGCGCGGGTTCCAGCTGCTGCATGCAGCCGGCCAGCAAACGCGCCTGCAGGCTGACCGCGCTCAGCGCTTCGGGATCCGGGTCGCCGGTCGCCACGAGATCGTCCAACGCATCGCTCCATTCCGTTTCCTGCGTATTGACCCGCCGCAGATGATCGAGAGCACGGTTGCGGACGATCGCCGACATCCACGTCATCGGGGCGGACAATGCGCGGCGATAGTCGCCGGCAAAGCGCCAGATATTGACGAAGCTGTCCTGCAAAACTTCTTCGGCCCACTCGTGCTTGCTCAATATACGGAGCGCGAGGCCGAACAGTTTCGGGGCGGCGAGATCATACAGCTCGCGCAACGCCGCGCCATCTTGTTTGGCGACACGTTCGAGCAGCTCGGCGAGCGTTTCCGGCGTCAGTTCTCGAGGATTGGCGGTCATGGAGGGAGTCAGGGTGAGCTTGCGCGCCTATGTTACTCAACTTCTCCGCTAGCTTGTACGTGGTTTTTTTTCGGCGCCCTGCATCCGTTAGGGCGGGGTTTGCGTACATGGCTGCGGAGCGCGGCGTTGCGTGTGCTCGCGCCATGACGATAGTGCGCGCCGCGCCGCGCTTTCAGGCAGTCGGGGCGCGGGGTGCGTGTGAGTGGGAGCAGCGCCGTTGCGGCGCGCTTTAACGACCCCAGTGCAGCACCAGTGGATCGAGCCGCCGCGCGACCTTCAACAGTCCTTCGCGCGTGGCCGGATGCATCTGCGGCAGCGGATGGCGCACCGCATCCGAGCGGATCACGCCGCCTTCCTTCATCAGCGCCTTGCACGAGGCGAGGCCGCCCTGGCGGTTCTCGTAATTGATCAGCGGCAGCCATTGCTGATAGTGCGCGGCGGCCGCCTCGGTGTCGCCGGCCGCATAGGCGTCGATGATCAGACGGATGCCGTCGGCGTAGCCGCCGCCCGTCATCGAACCGGTTGCGCCCGCATCCAGATCGGCCATCAACGTGATGGCCTCCTCGCCGTCCCACGGACCCACGATTGCATCGCCGCCCAGTTCGATCAGCTCGCGCAGCTTGTTCGCGGCCTGCGGCACTTCGATCTTGAAGTACGACACGTTGTCGATCTCGCGCGCCATGCGGGCGAGAAACGGCGCGGACAACGGTGTGCCGCTGACCGGCGCGTCCTGAATCATGATCGGGATATCAATCGCGTCGGACACCGTGCGGTAGAACTCGTAGATGCCACGTTCGCCGATGCGGATGGTCGCGCCGTGATACGGCGGCATGACCATCACCATCGCGGCGCCCGCGGCCTGCGCGCTGCGGCTGCGTTCGGCGCACTGATATGAACTGAAGTGCGTGGTCGTGACGATCACCGGCACGCGGCCCGCGACGTGTTCGAGCACGACGTGCATGAGCGTGTTGCGCTCATCGTCGGAGAGCGCGAACTGTTCGGAGAAGTTCGCCAGAATGCACAGCCCGTTCGAACCCGCGTCGATCATGAAATCGATGCAGCGTTTCTGGCCTTCGAGGTCGAGCCGGCCGGCGTCGTCGAAGATGGTCGGCGCGACGGGGAACACGCCGCGCAATGCAGCAGGATGGGATGACTGGTTCATGGTTGTGTGTTTTGGTGGGTGTGGGAATGTCTCCACTGGCGACTATACGGCGGTGGGGCACCGCGGGTATATTGAATTGTTTCCATCTTGTGATCGCTTTTGCGACTCACCCATGCTTCAATGCGATCCGCCATGAAAAATACCCTCAACGTCCTGCTGTCAAAGCTGCGCATGAAGCAACTCCAGTTGCTGATCGCACTCGACGACCTGAAGTCCCTGCACAAGGCCGCCGGCGCGATGTCCATGACGCAATCGGCCGCCAGCAAGGCCTTGCAGGAACTGGAGGCGATGCTCGACGCGCCGCTCTTCGAGCGCTCGAAGAGCGGCATGATCCCGAATCAGCTCGGTCACTGCGTGATCCGCTACGCGCGGCTCATGACGACCGATCTCACCGCGCTCTGCCAGGACGTCGCCGAGATACGTTCCGGGCGCGGCGGGCGGCTTGCGATCGGCGCGATCATGGGCGCGATTCCGGAGTGCGTCGTGCCGGCGCTGAATCAACTGCATGCGGCCCAGCCGGATCTTTCCGTCGAAGTGGTGGAAGACACGAGCGCGCGCATGCTGCAGCAACTCGACGACGGCCGGCTCGATCTGGTGATCGGCCGCGCGGCGGTGGCGGCCGATCCGTCGAAATATCACTATCGTCCGCTAGGCGACGAGCCGCTCTCGGTGGTGGTCGGCTACGGTCATCCGCCGTTGCCGAAGAAAGAGGTGAAACTGCGCGATCTGGCCGGCCACCGTTGGGTGATGTATCCGTCGCATATGCCGCTGCACGCGCTGCTCGAACGTGAGATGGATCTGGCCGGTCTGCGGATGCCGGATAACCCGGTTTCTACAGCCTCGACGTTCGTGACGGTGGCGCTTCTGCAAAGCAGTCACGATCTGGTTTCACTGTTGCCCACGGCAATCGCCGGCTTGTTCGTTCGGCAAAAAATGCTGCGCCTCGTGCCGGTGAAGCTCAAGTCGCCTTCGCAGACTTTTGGCATCGTGACGCGCAAGGGCGGTGTGCTGTCGCCGCCGGCGGAACAGTTCATTGATCTGCTGTGCGCGCAGCCGGTCGAACAGGCGCAGGGACGGCTGCCGGACCGGCCGGCGAGAAAGCAAAAAACCGCCTGAAGCGGCGGTTTTTTCATCACAGGAAAGACGCTCAATATCGCATGGCAATTCACGCCGCGCCATGCTTCGCAAACGGGTGTTGTAGCCGCGACACTCTCGGGTAAATCCGAACGGATCGCGGGTTCGCGTTCCGCGCTACACTGCTTCGAAGGTGTGCCGGCCCTGAAGAAACCGGTGCCCGCTCGGGGAGAGCACCATGAATCGGCCGCTGATTCGTTTACCGTTTCGCGCAACGGGCACGACGCCTGTGCGCAAGTGGATCAAATGGGCGCTGCTGGCGGCATTTTTGCTTGCGCTGGCATTGGCGGCACGCTTTTGCCAGATCGAGATCGAAACCTCGCGATTGCAGGCGCACTATCTCTCCGAATTGACTCGCGACGTCGGTTTTTCCGTCGCGGACGGTCCCAGTCACTCCATCCGTTTTCCCCAAGCCGACAAAGGCCCTTACGACAGCCGCCTGGGCTACGCATTGCTGCCGTCCATCGAGCAGCGTCTGTTGCAACGCGGCTTTGAAATCACCACTCAGGCGCGCGACTCCGAGCGGATGCTGTCTCTGGCGGACAACGGCCTCTTTTTGCCGTACGAAGAAAAAGATCAGGCGGGCCTGCGACTCTTCGACGGCACCGGCGCGCCGCTCTTCGCCGCACAGTTTCCCGGCCGCGTGTACGACAGCTTCGACGCGATTCCGCCGCTGGTCGTGAATTCGCTGCTGTTTATCGAAGACCGCTATCTGCTCGATCCGAACCAGCCAAACCGCAATCCGGCTATCGACTGGGGCCGCTTTAGCCGCGCATTGGCCGATCAGGGCGTGCGCGTGTTCAATCACCATCAGTCGCAGCCCGGCGGCAGCACGCTCGCCACGCAGATCGAAAAATTCCGCCACTCGGCGGGCGGCCGCACGGCGACGCCGCCGGAGAAACTGCGGCAGATTGCGTCGGCTTCGGTGCGCGCCTATCTGAACGGCCCGCAGACCATGCCGGCGCGCCGGCAGATCGTGGTCCACTATCTCAACTCGGTGCCGCTGGCCGCGCAGCCGGGCATTGGCGAAATCAACGGTATCGGCGACGGTCTCGCCGCCTGGTATGGCCGCGATTTCAACGACGTCAACCGCGTCCTCGCAGCGCCTTCGACCGAAGAGAATCTGCCGGAGCAGGGCATCGCATTCCGGCAGGTGCTTTCGTTGATGATCGCGCAACGTGCGCCGTCGTATTTCCTGCATCACGGCTACAAGGAACTCGAACGGCTGACCGACAGTTATTTGCGGCTGCTGGCGAACGGCGGCATCGTGTCGATCCCGTTGCGCGACGCCGCGCTCTCCGCGGTGGTCGATTTGCACCGCGCGCCCGTCAAAACGGCCAGTGCGGATTCCTTCGTGTCGCGCAAGGCGGTGACGTCCATGCGTTCGCATCTGCTCGCCGCGCTCGGTATGCCGAGTTTTTACGAACTCGACCGCCTGGATCTGCAGGCGAACGGCACACTCAACAACGCCGTTCAGCAAGCCGTGAGCGACCGGCTCGCCGCTGCCGCCACGCGCGACGGCGCGAAAGCGGCGGGCCTGGTCGGCTTCGAAATGCTGCGCGCGTCGGACGATCCGTCGAGAATCGCCTACAGCTTCACGCTGTTCGAGCGGCGCGACGGCGCCAACCTCGTGCGCGTGCAAACCGACAGCGTCAACCAGCCGTTCGACATCAACTCCGGCGCGCGCCTGAATCTCGGTTCGACGGCGAAACTGCGTACCGTGGTGACGTATTTGCAGATCGTTTCCGACCTGCACAAGCGCTATGCACCGTTGAGCACGGCGGAACTGAAAGCCGTGAAGTACGATCCGAACGATCAACTCACGCGCTGGTCGCTCGACTATCTCGCGCACACCTCGGACCGTTCGCTGCAAGCCATGCTCGACGCGGCCGTGGAGCGCAAATACTCGGCTAGTCCCGGTGAAACGTTCTACACGGGCGGCGGCGCGCAGACCTTCAACAATTTCGAATCCGACGACAACAGCCGCATTCTGACCGTACACCGCGCGTTCC
Organism: Paraburkholderia sp. BL17N1; assembly: GCF_003634175.1. Lineage (NCBI taxonomy): Bacteria > Pseudomonadati > Pseudomonadota > Betaproteobacteria > Burkholderiales > Burkholderiaceae > Paraburkholderia > Paraburkholderia sp. BL17N1. The sequence continues at coordinate 522,781 of NZ_RBIW01000002.1, read as the reverse complement.
AGCATTCGGTGAATCTGGTGTTCGTGCGGCTGATGCGCGACATCGTCCATTACGAAATGGTGCAGACCACCGGCCCGTCGGCACAATGGCTGGCCGATCCCGAGATGCGCAAGATGTATCTGACGCGCTTCGCTGATCAGGAAAGCCGCGTGTACATGAATCGTTTCTACACGAAGTATCACGGTAAGACGCGCGATCAGGCGCTCGCACTGCTGCTGCTCGGCGTGCGCAAATCGCCGCCCAAGGTGGCGACGGTATTGCGCAGCGTCGCGCCGGACGAGTCGAATGCGTGGTTCAACGCGCAAATGCGCGCGGCGCTGAAGAACACGCCGGCCGCCTCCGTGCTCGACGACGAAGACCTCGCGAACCTGTATGCCAAATACGCAATCGACCGCTTCAATCTGAACGATCGTGGCTATATCTCGAGCGTGCATCCGCTGGAACTGTGGACGCTCAACTATCTGCGCGAACATCCCGACGCCACGCTCGAACAGATCCAGAGCGCGAGCCGTGACGTGCGTCTGTCGACTTATTCGTGGCTCTTCAAGACGCGCTATCACGCGACGCAGGACCGCCGCATCAAACGGATGGTCGAACTGCGCGCTTACGATGCGATCGGCAAATCATGGCAGGCGCTCGGCTATCCGTTCGCGACGCTCACGCCTTCGTATGCCGCGGCAATCGGCGCGTCGGGCGACCGGCCGGCCGCGCTTGCACAACTGATCGGCGTGATCGCCAACAACGGCAACAAGGTGCCGACGGAAAGTCTCACGCAACTCGACTTCGCGAAAGACACGCCTTACGAAACGCACTTCAAGCGCGCGGCGGTTGCGCCGGAGCAGCAGTTGTCGCCGGAAATCGCGAGCACGGTGAAAGTGTTGCTGCGCGATGTGGTGACGGGCGGCACGGCGAAGCGTCTCGCGCAAGGCATGACGTTCCCCGATGGACAGACGTTGGAGGTGTACGGCAAGACCGGCACCGGCGATCAGCGCTTCAATGTGTTCGCCAAAGGCGCGCGGCTGATCGAGTCGCGCAAGGTGAACCGCAGCGCGACTTTCGTGTTCGCGATGGGCGACCGGTTCTACGGCACGTTGACCGCGTGGGTGCATGAACCGTATGCCGCGCATTACGAGTTCACCAGTGCGTTGTCCGTGCAATTGCTGAAGTCGTTGGCGCCGGTGTTGCAGCCGTTGCTGAACGATGCGCCTGTGAAGACGGCTTCGACCACCAAGGTCGCCGCGCAATGAGCATGGAGTCAAGGATGCCGGCGCTGACGCTAACGCATCACAACGTCAGCGTTTAGTAGATCGTCTCCGCCGCCGGCTTCAGGAACAACTCATGCACCGGCGCGAAATGCGCATAGAGCGGCAGAATCGCGCCGCCCATCGCGCGCGCATCGGCGCCGATCGCGCCTTCCAGCAATTGCGGACGCACCATGCCTTCCCATTCGAAGCGGTCGAGCACGCGCTCGGTGCGGCGAATGATTTCGCGCAACAGTTGCCGGTCGAGTTCGCCGTCGATCACGATCGCATCGAGATCGAGCAGGGCGGCCGCATTGGTCAGTGCAGTGGCAATTGCGGGGCATGCGCTATCGAGCCATTGCTCGGTGTGCCGCCACAGTTCCGGCGACAACGCGCGATGGTCGTGCGCCGCCGCAGCCGGCGCGCCCGCATCGGTCAACAGCTTTTCGAGCACGAAGCCCGACGCCGCGTGCAGCAGCTGGCGCGCGGGTTTGCGCGCGCCGCCTTCACGCAGCGGAATCGAGCCGACCGCGCCCGCGTTGTCGTGCGGGCCGCCATGCAGACGGCCGTCGATCACAAGGCCGCCACCGATAAACGTGCCGACGAACAGATACAGGAAATTGTGAATGCCGCGCCCCTGGCCCATCACGAGTTCGGCGGCGCACGCGGCCGTGGTGTCTTTGGCGAACTCGACGGGCAAGCCCGTCATGGTGGCGATGCGCGAGCGCAGATCGATCTCGTTCCATGCTTCCAGCGCGTCGGGCGGCGCGCCGAGAAAGTCACGCCAGCCGCCGAGCCACAAAGGCGCTGCGACGCCCACGCCGACCACCTGGCTGGCCCTCGCGCCGAGCGTCTGGTGCACGCGCGCCAGTTTATTTTCGAGCGCGGGAAACAGCGTGCGTGGATCGGGATACGCGTAATCGAAGACATCGCGGTGCACCACGTGGCCTGCAAAATCCATCGCCAGCACGTCGAGACTGCGCCGTCCCACCTTGACGCCGATGGTGTACGCGCCTTGCGCGCGCAACGCGATCGGCACCGACGGCTGGCCGATCCTGCCGCGCACGCGCGCCTGCTTTTCAAGCAGCCCGTCGTCGATGAGACGCTCGACGATCATCGACACCGTCTGCATCGAAAGACGCGTGAGGCGTCCGACGTCGGCTTTCGGCAGCGGCCCATGCAAGCGGATCGCCTGCAACACGATGCGCTCGTTGAACTGCCGCATGCCGACCTGATTCGAGCCGACCGTGCGTTTGAGGGGCGAACGGGTGCCGGTGGTTTCCATGGTGGGCGCCCGCTCAGCAGGATGCGCGCATCATGCAATCGCCTTGACGTCTGCTTCCTTTGCGCCGGTCATGATTGCCACCGCCTCCGACATGTGGATGTCCGCCCGGTTCACGAGCGCCGCGCGCCGGCCGAGTCGCTGAATATGAATGCGGTCCGCGATCTCGAACACGTGCGGCATGTTGTGGCTGATGAGGATCACCGGCAGGCCGCGATCGCGCACGCGCCGGATCAGTTCCAGCACCATGTTGCCTTCCTTCACGCCGAGCGCGGCGGTCGGTTCGTCGAGAATCACCACGTGCCGCGCGAACGCCGCGCTGCGTGCCACGGCCACGCCCTGGCGCTGGCCGCCCGAGAGCGTTTCCACGGCCTGGCGCATCGAACGGATACCGATCTGCAGGTCTTTCATATGCGCGGTCGCTTCGTCCAGCATGCGGCGCTTGTCGATCATCTTGAAGATCGAGCCGCGCCAGCCGGGCTTCAGCAATTCGCGCGCAAGGAACAGGTTTTCGGCGATGCTCATGGCCGGCGCCACGGCGAGTTCCTGATACACCGTCTCGATGCCTTGCGCGCGGGCATCCAGCGGGCTGCGGAATTTGACCGGCTTGCCGTCGAGCAGAATCTCGCCTTCATCCGGCACCGTGGCGCCGGAAAGGGCCTTGATCAACGACGATTTTCCCGCGCCGTTATCGCCGATCACGGCCATGATCTCGCCGGGCAGCACTTCGAAATCGCAACCGTCGAGTGCGGTCACATTGCCGTAGCGTTTGATGAGTCCGCGCGCCTGCAGAACGGGCATCGTGGAAGAAGCAGAAGTGGGGGTAGACATGACGGATTCCTCTGGCTGTTCAACCGCGACGATGGGAAAGTTTGTCGGCGGCCACCGCGAGAATCACCAGCATGCCGGTGATCAACACCTGGTAAACCGAAGAAACGCCGATCAGGGTCAAGCCATTGCGAAACACGCCGACGATCAACGCGCCGAGCAGCGTGCCGACAATCGAGCCGCGTCCGCCGAACAGGCTCGTGCCGCCGAGCACGACCGCGGTAATACTGTCGAGATTCTCGGTTTGTCCCGCCTGCGGGTCGCCCACGCCGGTACGCGACACGGACAACAGCGCGGCGATGCCGTAGATCGCGCCCGCCAGCGAGTACACGGTCAGCAAGATTTTTTGCGACGAGAGGCCCATCAGGCGCGCGGCCTCGGGGTTATTGCCGAGCGCGTACAGATGCCGGCCCGGCACGGTGTCGCGCAACACGAACCACGTGGCCAGATACATCAGCAAGGTGAGCACGGTGCCGTACGTGACATCCGCGGGGCCGAGCTTGAATGTGTTGCCGAAGAACATGATCGCGTCCGGCAGGTTCGACACGCTCTCCGCGTTCGAATAGATCTGCGTGAGCGCGAAAGCGATATTCAACGTACCTAAGGTGACGATGAAGGCAGGCAATTTGATGCGCGTGATCAACACACCGTTGAGCGCGCCGAACAACGTGCTCGCGCCAACGCCGCACAGAATCGCGACGACCGGCGGTACGCCGAGCGTGACGGCGAATTTGGTCATGATGATCGAGCCGAACGCCATCACCATGCCGCACGAGAGGTCGATGCCGCCAGTCAGCACGATGAGCGTCTGGCCGATGGCGATGACCGCGACCACCATGGTTTGCTGCAGAATCAGCGAGAGGTTCTGGAACGACAGGAAGCGGTCGCTTTGCGAAATGAAAAAGCCGCACGCCAGTACCAGTGCGATGAGTGGCCCGACTTCGGCAAGCGATGGCATGCGCTCGGCGAACGAACGCGAGTGGCCGGCGGGCGCGGAAGGAGTCGACATGATGGATGACCTCGATACAGAAGCGTGGCGCTTTGGCCACGCGGCAAATGCGATGGCGGCCCGGCGAAGCGGGCCGCCGTTCAGTGCGTGTTACTTGTTGCCCCAACAGTTGTCGAGGCCGAACTTCGTGTCCTTGCTGTCGATGCCGGACATCGGTTTGTCGGTGATCAGCGTCACGCCGGTGTCCTGATAGCCGGAGACCTTCTTGCCGGTCTTCGCGTATTCGACGCCGGCCGTCACGCCGAGCGAGGCCATCTTCAGCGGATACTGCTGCGAGGTCGCGGCGATCGCGCCGGCCTTGACGTTGCGCACGCCTTCACAGCCGCCGTCGATCGAGACGATCATCACGCTCTTGTCCTTGCCCGCCGCCTTGAGCGCGCGATAAGCGCCCGCTGCCGCCGGCTCGTTGATGGTGTAGACCACGTTGATGTCGGGCGACTTCTGCAGGCAGTTTTCCATCGCCGTCTGGCCCTTGGCCTGGTCGCCGCGCGTGTCCTGGCTGCACACCACGGAAGGATCGCCTTCCTTCACGCCGAAGCCTTCCAGGAAGCCGTTATGACGCAGCACGCCGACCGAGACGCCGGGCGCGAGATCGAGCGTGGCGATCTTCGCGGGCTTGCCGTTGAGCGCGGCTTTCGCGTACTTGCCGATCAGCACGCCGGCCTTGAAGTTGTCGGTGGCGAAGAGGGCGTCGGTGGCGTCTTGCGGATCGGTCGGTGTGTCGAGCGCGACCACCATCACACCGGCGGCGCGCGCTTTCTTGATGCTCGGCACGATCGCCTTGGTGTCGCTCGGCGTGATCAGAATCGCTTTCGCGCCGGCCGTCATCATGTTTTCAATGGCGGTGACCTGACTCGCGTTGTCGCCGTCGAACTTGCCGGCCGCGGTGATGAGCTTCGCGCCGTCTTTCGAGGCGGCCGCTTCGGCGCCCTGTTTCATCTTGACGAAGAACGGGTTGGTGTCGGTCTTGGTGATCAGGCCGACGACCGGCTGGTCAGCCGCGTGGCTCGCACTCGCACACCATACCGCCGATGCCGCGACGCACATCGACACGATTTTCCTGGCGACAGGAAGCCTGCGGGAATTCAGATTCATGGGACGCTCCTCCGGTTTTTGGCAACGACGTTGTGGTACTGGCGGTTGCCTGCGCGAACGCTGCGCGCTGACAACCTGGTTTGCGATCTGCTGCGCGATGACGGCGGTCCGAATCGACTTCGACCTGGGTCGATTCGCGCTGCCTAAATCACTCAAGTTGATTTAGTACAGCAGGCGCATCGACTTGCGTCAAGGAAATCATTGGCATGGAACGATTGCGCGCGCCACTCAGCAAGCTGGCTGAACGCCTTATGTGGTGGGGCTTCGGCGGAATGGTGCGATGCGAGATCGAGCGTCCGGGCTTGGGGAAAGTCCTGGCTCGAATGAAGGTGAATTGAAAGCTGAATGCGGTCTTCCCGACGCCAAATCGTTGGCGTCGCGAGGGTATTCAGCGAACCCTGAAGTGCGCGGATATCGTGGTTATCACGATGTCCATGACGAATCGGCCTAACGGCGCGGTGCGAGTGCTTGCCGCCTCGTTTCGAGTTGCGTGACGACGCGTTGCAAGGTCCGCTCGGCAGGGCCTGGCGTCGCGACGAACTTGCAGCCGATCACAAAGCGCCGGTCGCCCTTCGCTGTGGTTATCTGTCGTGGCGCGACGATTTCCAGATCGAGTCGCAGCATGCCGAAGCTGCCAAGTTGCAGTGCGACGCCGCGCAGCACCGTGCCGCGTTCGAGCGAAGCGAAGCGTTCGTCGGCGGTCTTTACCGCGATGCCGCCCAGCGAGAGATCCTGCAACTCCAGCCGGAACGAGCCGCCATCCGCATATTGACCGCTTGCGACGTACGGGTCGAGCACGGGCGTTTGCACTCGGAAGAATTCGCGGCGTTGAATGTAGTAGATCAACGCAGGGAAGGGCGCTTCGAAAGCCGGCAAACCGTCGAACTGAGTCGGCGTGGCATCAAACGCTGTGAACTCGGTGCGAATGCCGCCGGGCAGGCTGCGGAACGTCAGCTGCCGGGCCGCGGGCAAGGCCTCGTTGTCATCGGCCGCGCTACCGGCGTCGAAGACAAAGCGCGCATTGCGCGAGTCGACATCGAGTATCTGCGTGACGATTTGCCGGCCATTGAACTCGATCGTGACGAAGTCCTGTCCGGCCATCAGTTGGCGCAGACACACGGCGATTTGCAAAGGGTGGCGCTGCGCGAAGTTCGAGTCGGCGTCGAGGGTGTGTTCGGCGACGTCAGCGTCCAGCGAGAGATCGGCAATCATTCGAATATCCATGCGTGTTATGGCCTTGGCCCGGCCGGTTGGCGAGCGCGGACGGCCTCTGGGTCGTCGCGGTGCTCGGCCTTTCCCTGTTTAATTGCAGGGACCGTGCCAACTGCATGGATCGCTGGATGAATGCGCTGCGCTTGCGGCGGTGCCGCTTGCGGCGGGCGTTTGCGGATAGCGCGTGAGGAGCGCGGCGGGTGCGTAGCGAGGATTCGCTACGTAACGTCCGCGATGCTGTTACGGCCACATCAGCGCGAACGCGGCACGCCCGTGGATGCGCGCACAACCAGTTCGGGCGGCGAGGCGATGCGCATCGGTACGCCGGCCGTTGGGCGACCCGCCTGTCCATACGACGACTCGATCAACTCACGCAACAGCGATACCGCGAGCCCGGCGACTTCGACCGTCGGCACCGCGACCGTCGTCAACGCGGGACGCGACTCGCGCGCGAGTTGAATGTCGGTGATGCCGATCACGGACAGGTCCGCCGGCACGTTCAGGCCGAGGTCGGCGGCGGCGTGCATCGCGCCGAGCGCGGGCAGGTCGTTGGTCACAAAGATCGCGGTGAGCTTCGGATCGCTTTCGAGCAGCGCGCGTGCCGCTTCGTAGCCGCCCTGGATCGTATCGGCCGCATGTTTGACACGACCTTTCGGTGCGCCGCCGGCGCGCAGCGCATCGACAAAACCTTCGTAGCGGGCCGCATGAATGCCCGAGGCCTTGCTGCCGACAATCGCGCCGATCCGCCGGTGGCCGAGCTCCAGCAAATGCGCGCCCGCCAGTTCGCCGGCACGCCGGAAATCGACCGCGACGCACGGCAAGCCCGGCGGCTCGTTAGGCCGCTCCCACATGCATAGCACGACTGGCGTGCCGCGCGCTTCGGTCGTATGAAGATCGGCGAAATCGAGGTTCGCGTTCGTCACGAGCACGCCTTCGGAGAGCGTGCCGGCGATCTGGTCGAGATACGCGCGGCCGGTGTGCGGATCTTCGTTCGTATTGCAGATAATCACGAAGTGGCCGCTCGTGCGCGCCGCGCGTTCCACGGCGAGCGCGAACTCCGGATAGAACGGGTTGGCGATGCTCGACACCATCAATGCGAGCGTCGGTGCGCGACCTTCGGCGAGGGCGCGAGCGGCGAGATGCGGGCGGTAGCCGAGCGCTTCGACGGCTTCGAGCACGCGCTGCCGGGTGGTCGCGCCGACCCGCCCGCGATTACGCAGCACGTTGGATACCGTCGCCGGGGTGACGCCGGCATGACGCGCGACTTCGCTGAGTGTGGGCATGATGTTTTCATTATTTGGGACGACTGCCCGACATTTGCATCGCGCGCCAAGGCGCGGCACCATCTGTCGCACAGACAAAACGATCTCGGAGACAGGCAAGGCGCAAACGATCCCAAGCGATCGATTTTTTTCGGCCTTGCTGATTAAGCGCTTAATCTCCGACTTCGAGCCGATTAAATCACGGAGTCGATGCAATGGCGAGCATTTCGTTAAGAGGCGTGCAGAAGGCGTATGGCGATGGCGCGCCGGTGATCCGCGACGTGGATCTCGAGATCGGCGAGAACGAGTTCTGCGTGTTTCTCGGTCCGTCCGGCTGCGGCAAGTCCACCTTGCTGCGCATGATCGCCGGACTCGAAGACCTCACGGACGGCGACCTCTCGATCGGCGGCAAACTCATGAATGACGTGCCGGCCGCGCAACGCGGCGTGGCGATGGTGTTCCAGAGCTACGCGCTGTTTCCGCACATGAGCGTGTTCGAAAACATGGCGTTCGGGCTGAAGCTCGCTAAAACCCCCAAGGATGAAATCGACCGCAAGGTGCGCGAAGCCGCGCGCATCCTGCAACTGGAAGCGCTGCTCGAACGCAAGCCCAAGGCATTGTCGGGCGGCCAGCGGCAGCGGGTGGCGATTGGCCGCGCGATCGTGCGCGAGCCTGGCGTGTTTCTGTTCGACGAGCCGCTGTCCAATCTCGACGCCACGCTGCGTGGCCAGACTCGCATCGAAATCGCGCGGCTGCACAAGCAGTTTGCCAAAGCCAGCGTGGTCTACGTGACGCACGACCAGATCGAGGCGATGACGCTCGCCGACAAGATCGTGCTGCTGCATGCCGGCAAGGACACCGAGCGCTACGGCAGCATCGCGCAAATCGGCGCGCCGCTCGAGTTGTACCACCGTCCGAAGAGCCGCTTCGTCGCGGGTTTCATCGGCTCGCCGCGGATGAATTTTCTGCCGGGAAGAGTGGCTTCGGTCGATGCGCAAGGCGTCACCGTCACGCTCGATCACACGCATGAAACCATGCGGGTGCCGGTGAGCGGCACGGGGCTGCAAACCTCGCAAGCGGTTACGCTCGGCGTGCGCCCTGAACACCTGGAATTTGTCGACCCGGCTTCCGTCGCGCCGGACGACGCGGTGCTGACACGCACCGTATCGCTCGTCGAACAACTCGGCGAACACAGCTATGTCCACCTCGATCAGCCCGGCGGCGCCGCGCTGATCGCCAAAGCGCCGGGCAATACGCGCCTCGCGCCCGGCGAGCGCGCGAGCTTGCGCGTGCCCCGTTCCGCCTGCCACTTATTTACCGAAGACGGCTTTGCCGCCGCTTCGCTGGAATCCGTCGAACACTACGCATAGAGGACATTCGGATGCGCCTTGGAGTCTGTTATTACCCGGAACACTGGCCGGAGTCGATGTGGGAAGACGACGCTCGCCGGATGAAAGCCCTCGGCATCGAACAGGTGCGGATCGCCGAATTTGCCTGGAGCCGGATCGAACCGACGCCGGGCGAATACGATTGGGGCTGGCTCGACCGTTCGATCGACGTGCTCGGCGCGGCCGGCCTGCAAGTGGTCATGTGCACGCCGACCGCGACGCCGCCGAAGTGGTTGATCGACCGCCATCCGGACATTCTGCCGGTCGGCGCCGATGGCCGCCCGCGTGCGTTCGGCTCGCGACGTCATTACGACTTCTCGTCGCCGTCGTATTTCGCCGCGTCGCAGAAAATTTGCACGGCCGTGGCCGAGCGTTACGGCAAGCATCCGGCTGTCGCCTACTGGCAAACCGACAATGAGTTCGGCTGCCACCACACGGTGGTCAGTTATTCGCCGGCGGCGGTGGGTCGCTTTCGCGAGTGGCTCAAAGCGCGCTATCACACCATCGACGCGTTGAACCGCGCATGGGGCACGGTGTTCTGGAGCATGGAGTACCGCAGCTTCGACGAGATCGACGCGCCGGTTGCGACCGTGACGGAAGCGCATCCTTCGCATCGCCTCGACTACCGGCGTTTCGCCTCCGACGAAGTGGCGCGCTATAACCGCATGCAGGTCGAGATCATCCGCGCGCATTCGCCGGGTCGGCCGGTTGCGCACAACTTCATGCAACTCTTCACCGAGTTCGATCACTACAAGGTCGCGGCCGATCTCGACGTGGCGACGTGGGACAGTTATCCGCTCGGCGCGCTCGAAGAGCAATGGTTCGCGCCGGAGGTGAAAGCGCGTTGGCTGCGTAGCGGGCATCCGGACTTCGCGTCGTTCAATCACGATGTTTATCGTGGCATGTCGAAGCTGCCGTTCTGGGTGATGGAGCAGCAGCCGGGTCCGGTGAACTGGGCGCTGTGGAATCCCGCGCCGTTGCGGGGCATGGTGCGGCTGTGGAGCTGGGAGGCGTTCGCGCATGGCGCGGGCTGCGTGTCGTATTTCCGCTGGCGTCAGGCGCCGTTCGCGCAGGAACAGATGCATGCGGGACTGAATACGCCGGACAACCGCCTGGACGTGGGCGGCAACGAAGCGTCGCAAGTCGCTGGCGAGATTCGCACGGTGCTCGCCGCGAATGCCGACGCAAACGCCGCGGTCCGTTCGAAAGTCGCGCTCGTCTACGATTACGAGGCGAAGTGGCTGTTCGAGATTCATCCGCAGGGCGCGGACTTTCACTATCCACGCTTCGCCTTCGAGTATTACTCGGCGCTGCGCGCGCTCGGGCTCGACGTGGATATCGTGCCGGTGGATGCGCCGCTCGACGGCTACAGCCTGATCGTCGTGCCGCCGTTGCCGGTCGTGCCTGTAGCGCTTGCGGAGCGTCTGGCGTGTTCGGGTGCGCAGGTCGTGCTCGGACCGCGCACCGGTTCGAAGACTGAAGATTTGCAGATTCCCGTGAATCTGCCGCCCGGCGCGCTGGTTTCGGTGTTGCCGTTGCGCGTGTGGCGCGTCGAATCGATGCGGCCGAACGTGACCGAGGCAGTGCGGCTCGCTGACGGCGAAGGTGCTGGCGGAGAAGACGGTGTCGCCCGTCACTGGCGTGATTTCATCGACACCGACGGGGCGCAAGCGCTCGACGTGCGGGCCCGATTCGCGGACGGTCATCCCGCGTATGTACAGGGCGGCGCGTTCCATTACCTGGCGAGTCTGTTCGACGACGCGTTCACGGTGCGTCTGTTCACGCGCATCGCACAGGAAGCGGGACTCGAAACGACGCCGCTCGGCGAAGGCGTGCGAGTGAGCCGCCGCGGCGCGCTGACCTACGTGTTCAACTACGGCGACGAAACGCACACGCTCGCCGGCGTAGCCGACGACGCCTTCGTGTTCGGTTCGCACGCGATCGAACCGCAGGGCGTGGCCGTCTATCGAACTCAATGACGACCTGATGCACCGACGCAGTGTCCAACGAAATTCCATGCAGTAACACAACGACGCAAAATCAAGGAATCAAGGAGACAGGCAACATGAAAATGAAACCACGCAAGATTCTGTTGGCACTCGCGCTGGCCGCCGCGGCGGTGGGGACGTCTGCCGTCAGCACGGCACAGGCGGGCACGCTTACGGCCAATATCGCGTTCAAGGGCGCGAGCCAGCGCGCCGTCTGGCAGTCGGTCATCGACGACTTCAAGAAGGCGCATCCCGGCATCGACGTGAAAGTGTCGTTCGTCGACGAAGAAGCGTACAAGGTGCAATTGCCCGGCTGGCTGACCACGGTCGCGCCCGATATCGTCAACTGGCATGACGGCGAACGCATGGCCTATTACGCGCAGCGCGGCCTGTTCGAAGACCTGAGCGGCGACTGGGCGAAGAACGGCTGGAACGACATGTATGCGTCGACCAAAGAGGCTTCGTCGTATAAGGGCAAGCAGTACGCCGCGCCGACCGTGTACTACTCGTGGGGCATGTTCTATCGCAAGGATCTGTTCCAGAAGGTCGGCATCAACGGCGAGCCGAAAACATGGGATCAGTTTCTCGAGGACTGCAAGAAGCTGAAGGCCGCCGGCATCGCGCCGATCGCCGTGGCGGGCCGTGACTCGTGGACGCTCGCAGGTTGGTTCGATTATCTGGACCTGCGTTTGAACGGCAACGCGTTCCATCAGAAGCTGATGGCGGGCGAGATTCCGTACACCGATCCGCGCGTGAAGAAGGTTTACACGACGTGGAAGCAATTGATTGATGCAGGCTATTTCATCGACAACTCGCTCTCCTACGATCTCGATTCGGTGCAGCCGTTCCTGTTCCAGGGCAAGGCCGCGATGATGCTGATGGGCACATTCATCACCGCGGGTTTCCCACCGAACGTGAAGCCGGAAATGGGCTACTTCCAGTTCCCGATCATCGACGCAAAGGTGCCGACTGCTGAAGACGGCCCGGTGGAATCGCTGCATATTCCGTCGAAGGCGAAGAACAAGGCGGATGCGCATACGTTCCTTGCGTTCGTCGAGACGCCGGAAATCGGAGCGAAGCTGGCGACCGGACTCGGCTCGCTGTCGGCGAACAGCAAGTCGCCGGAACCGGAAGATCCGATCTCCAAGATCGGCTTCCAGATTCTTGCGAACACCAAGGGCGGCATCGCGCAGTTCTATGATCGCGACATGACGAAGGAAATGGCCGACGAAGGTATGAAGGGGATGCAGCAGTTCATCTCCGACCCCACGAAGCTAGACGACGTGCTCGCGCAACTTGAGCAGACGCGCAAGCGGATCTACAAGAAGTGAGCGGCGGCGGCCGCGAGGCCGCCTTCCGTTGCGTTGAGTTGCATATCGGATCGGAGTAAGTGCTTTGCATGGGACTGGAGTAACGCGCTAAAGCGCGAACTCCAGTCGACAGCTAAAGCGCCATCTCTGGTCGACCGCTTTGCATGGGACCAGAGTAGGGCGCTAAAGCGCCATCTCTGGTCGACCGCTTTGCATGGGACCAGAGTAGGGCGCTAAAGCGCCAACTCTGGTCGACCGCTTTGCATGGGACCAGAGTAGGGCGCTAAAGCGCCAACTCTGGTCGACAGGAGAACGATTGTGTCGCATTCCGTCACCCGCCACACTGTCGGCGGTCATGCTGAACCCGGCGGCCCGGGGTTGCCTGCGCCGGGCGGCGCCGTGCGCGGCGGCAAGCCGGCCAGTTCGCGGCGGCGCGGTCCGTCGCCCACCGCGCGCCGGCAGCGGCGCGCCGCTTTTCTGTTCCTCGCGCCGGCCTGCGTGATGGTGGCCATCTACGTGGTGTGGCCGATCCTCTCCACCATTCGCCTGAGCTTTTTCAACTGGGATGGGATGAGTGAGCCGTCTTTCGTCGGACTCGCGAACTACGTCGAGTTGTTTCATGCGCAGACGTTCTATACGGCGCTCAAGAACAACGTCATCTGGCTACTGCTGTTCCTGCTCGCTCCGCCGATGGGACTCGCCGTCGCGCTGTATCTGAATCAGGCGGTGGCCGGCATCCGTATCGTCAAATCGCTATTCTTCGCGCCGTTCGTGTTGTCGGGCGTAGTGGTCGGCTTGATCTTCTCGTGGTTTTACGACCCCACCTTCGGTCTGCTCGCGATGATTCTCGGCCACGGTGTGCCGGTCCTCGGCGACCCACGCTATGCGACGTTCGGGATCGTATTCGCGGCACTGTGGCCGCAAACCGCTTACTGCATGATTCTCTATCTGACCGGGCTGACCTCGCTGAACGCTGAGCAGATCGAGGCCGCGCGCATGGAAGGCGCGCGCGGCTGGTCGATGTTGTGGCATGTGATCCTGCCGCAACTGCGGCCCACCACGTTCATGGCGATCGTCGTGACGATTATCGGCGCGCTGCGCAGTTTCGATCTGATCTCGGTGATGACGAGCGGCGGTCCGTTCGAAAGCTCGACCGTGCTCGCGTATTACATGTACGACCAGGCGATCAAGTACTACCGCATCGGCTATTCGGCGGCGGTGGCGGTCGTGCTGTTCGCCATTATGCTGGTGTACATCGTTTATCACTTGCGGCGGATGCTGCGCGCCGAGCAATAAGGAGCCGACCATGTTTCCGATTCCCATCGACAAGTGGAAGCCGGCCACTCGCCGCATCTACAAATTGACGCTGCCGGTCGCGCTGCTGATCTGGCTGCTGCCGATGATCGCCGTGCTCGTCACGTCCGTGCGTTCGACAGAAGAACTGAGCGAGGGCAACTATTGGGGATGGCCAAAGCACTTCGCGATGTTCGATAATTATCGCGAGGCGCTGACCACGTCGCCGATGCTGCATTACTTCTGGAACAGCGTGTTGATCACGGTGCCTGCCGTGGTGGGCTCGATTGCGTTGGCGGCGATGGCCGGTTTCGCTCTGGCGATCTACCGGTTCCGTGGCAATTCGACTTTGTTCGCGACATTCGTGGCAGGGAACTTCGTGCCGGTGCAGGTGTTGATGATTCCAGTGCGGGATCTGTCGTTGCAACTTGGTCTGTTCAATACCGTCAGTGCGCTGATTCTGTTTCATGTGTCGTTTCAGACCGGGTTTTGTGCACTATTTCTGCGTAACTTCATCAAGCAGTTGCCGTTCGAACTGGTCGAGGCCGCGCGCATCGAGGGCGCGAATGAATGGACGGTGTTCTTCAGGATCGTGCTGCCGTTGATCCGGCCGGCGCTCGCGGCATTGGCGATTCTCGTGTTCACGTTCGTCTGGAACGACTACTTCTGGGCGCTGTGTCTGACTCAAGGTGACGATGCCGCGCCGATTACCGTGGGCGTGGCCGCGTTGAAAGGGCAGTGGACCACGGCGTGGAATCTCGTCTCGGCAGGATCGATTCTCGCGGCATTGCCTTCGGTGGCGATGTTCTTTGCAATGCAGAAGCATTTTGTCGCCGGGTTGACGTTCGGGGCGACGAAGGGTTGACGTGGTTGTGTGTCGTGTTGAGAAGGGTTGCCCGCGAAAGCGGGCTTTTTTTCGCGGTGGTCAGTTCAATGTCGCTTGGGATATCTGTGCAGTGGCATGCTCCGCGCGATGTGCAAAATCGATCTTCGTTTGAGGATCGAGCGCCCACGAGCATCGCCACGCTAGAGCAGCGTGGCGGGCAGCAAGCGATTGCCTGATAAAAAAGCTCTTCGAATCGCTCGGGAGTGTCTACACGCCAGTTCAAGACTGCGCGTGCTTCGCCGCGTCTTCGATGACCGCTGCCACTTCGTTCGGCCGCGATTCATAGACCGAGTGGCTCGCGCCGGGGATCACGGTCGTGTGGCTATGCGCGCGTGCGTAGTACCAGCGTTCGAGATCAGGGTTGATGATCTTGTCGTCGGCCGCCACGATGCCCCAACTCGGCTTGGTCGTCCACGCGGCGACTGTCATCGGAGCAGAAAAGACTTTCGCGGCCGTCAAAATCTGCGAGTGCGATTCGAACTGCGCTTGCTTGAGCGGCAGATCGGCAGCGAAGTCCTTCGGGAAATCCGCGGGATTCAGGTAAGTGTATCCGTCGCCGGTCTTCATGATCGCGCCCGGTTGCTTTGATGTATAGCTCGGCATACCCTTGCCCAGATCGCTTTCATCTTCGCCGACGGCCGGCGCGTGCGCGGCTACATACACCAGACCCACGACCTTCGGGTGCACGCCGGCTTCGGTGATGACCGAGCCGCCGTAGCTGTGAGCGACGAGAATGGTCGGGCCGTTCTCCTGATCGAGCACGCGTTTCGTTGCGGCGACGTCGTCGTCGAGCGAGGTCAGCGGTTCCTGCACGATGGTGACGTGATAACCATCCTTGGTCAGTCTGTCATAGACCGGCTTCCAGCCGGAACCGTCCACCCATGCGCCGTGTACGAGAACAATATTGTGGACCGGCGCGGTTTGCGGCTTGGCGTCTTGTGCCATCGCGGCAGTCGAGGCGAAAAGGGCGGCAGACAACGACAGCGCCGTAGCGACGAAGGGCAAAACTTTCATGACACACTCCGGTTCTAAGTAAGAAATTTTTCTTGAAAAAGTATTTCGAATAGCTTGATAAAAGTAGGAATCCTGTTGATATGAAGCGAGAAACAGGATTCCCGAAACGTGTCATTCAACTGCCGAAGAAGACATTGCAGAAACTGACGGGGCCGACACAGCTGGAATCGGTCGGCGCGTGCTTGCGCATGCCGGACGAAGACCCGCCGTTCTGCGCCATGCCGCCATAGGACGACTGCGTCGATTGCGGAGCGGTCTGCGCGGCGACCTTAGCTTCGGCAGCCTGAATGGCCGCTGGGTAATCGGCGTCATCCCCAAGCGAAGGGTTGTAGCCAGCCTGTTCGAGGCGCACCAGATCGGCGCGCACTTCAGCGCGTGTGACGGGGCCGTTCGATTGTGCGAAGCTCAGAACAGGAGCGGCCAACGTGCCGACGGCGAGAGCGAAACAAACGAGAGCTTTTTTCATGATAAAAATTCCTTTAAATGCGAAGAGTTGAGAGGTAACGATTGCCTGGAACGTATGCTGATTTAGCTGCCGAAGTATGGGGTGCAGAAACCTGCGGGGCCGACACACTGCTGCGTGTTCGTGTGCATATGTTCTTTCGCTGAGACTTGGGTAGCGAAACCTACCGAAGCAAGAACGATCAGCGAGAGAATGACGGAAAGTTTGCTTTTCATCTGGATACCTAACTAGTTAGAGATTAAAGATGCCTTGCGAATTGAGCGAAGCTACGTCTTTGCTTGTCCACCTACATGACCCGCTTGCAATGAGAGCCGCGTGTACATGCCTGTTTCGTCACTACCGTGCAGCGTTTGTCGCTGTCATGTAGGGGCGAACACATCGGGTTTCCGCTTATTCCAAATTTTTTCGCGATTGTGAAGAAAAATTTTAGTCTTACATTTTCCTGAACGTTTAGCGCACCGGCGGCTGGTGCTTGTGCCATGAAATGAAACAGCCGGCATCGCGCAAAGCCTTATCTAGTCGGGCTCCCAAACGTTGCGCGGTTAAGTCTGACGATTACATTTATTAAAGCTTTGCGTTTTGCATGTCGTTATCCAGTCAAATAATCAGGACCATCGGACATGCGCGGGCTTCTGCACGGCAAGCGCTGACGAGGAAATCGCTCTTCGGGGGAATCATCTTGAATCACCAACGATCGCCATGGTCGCGCACAGCGGCTCCGGGTGAAGTCATCTATTCCGAAGGCTTCGCGGGCGACGCCGTCGTCTACGTCATTGCGGATGGCAAAGTCGAAATCTCCACCCAGTGCGACGAGAAGAAGGTGATTCTCGCGACGCTGGGTAAAGGTGAGTTTTTTGGCGAGGCGGCTTTGTTGCCGCCCGAACCACGAGCCCACACCGCGAAAGCACTGAGCTTCTGCCAGTTGACCGTCATTGCGGCGAACGTGGTGGAGGCGGAACTCGAGCGTGTCTCGCCTTTGCTTCGCCATATCGTACGCACTCTGATCCGGCGGATAAAAAAGAAGGACGATGTCCTTGCCACCAATACGCACGCTGACTTTCTGCCGGGTGTCGTCTCCTATGCACACGTCCTTTCGCTGATGGCCGGCGGCGAGAACGCCGACAGGCTGGACGGCCGCATGCGTCGTGCGCAAGGCGAGGAATTCTCCGTGCCGCTGCCCGACGTAATCAGAAAGTGCCATGCCATTGCCGGCCATTCGCGTCCGCATGTAATGGCCATGCTCAAGCGAATGGAGAAACTCAACCTCGTGTCGCTCGAACCCGGCCGGTCCGATCGCCCGAGCACCGCCTCGGCACGCTATTCCGCGCAGGATGGCGCAACGAGCCGGCAACTGGTCACGTTCGATCCCGTGCGAATCACCGAGCGTGCCCAACAGGTGGCGGACCACGATCTCGATCTCTCCATTAGCAGCGAACTGGAACTGATCGAACTGGACGACCTGGAAGCCTTGATCGGCGTCGAGAAGAAGGTGATTCTCAACAAGTTGTCCCACGCGGAAATCGCGGAAGACCTTTTTGCGTTCCGCAAGACCAAGGTGCTGAATTACGTCGAGGAGAAAGGCATTAGCTATTTCTCGCGCCGCAATACCCGCGGTCTGAGCGACCTGAAGTCGCTCGACGATCTGGAGTATGTCGACCAACGAACCTTGTTCGAAGCGGTGAGCGCGTTCGACACATACGACCTCGCAAAACTGCTTTCCGCCATGACGGGTCAACCGGTCGGCGAGCGGCTGCTTTCGGTAATGACCGAAGCGAGAAAGAAAGAAGTCTCGTGGGTCATGCGTCGCGAGATCAAGATCGATCCGCTCGATGTCGCCGAGATCGAAGAACGGTTTCTGGAGATCGTGCGAACAATCAAAGCTCCGGCGGCCACGGCTGCACCGCTTTCCAATCTGGACGCCTGACGCGCAACACGCAAACGGCAGGCCGCATCGGCTTCGAGGCTCGAAGTCGCGGGCGGCCATTCGAGAGGACGTATGGATCTGTTGACTGTATTTGGCGCGGTGTTCGGCGTGACGGCGATCGTCGCGGGTTTCTCGCTCGAGGGCGGCCACTTTACTTCGCTGTTTCAGTTGGAGGCATTCGTCATCGTTCTGGGCGGCACCTTCGGTGCAGTGATGATTCAGAACACCTGGGCGAGGTTTTTCGACGGCATCAAGCAACTGCGCCTTGCTTTCGTGAAAGCGCGGCAGGTCGATCGCGAGAGTTTGTCAGTTCTGCTCGAGTGGGGCGATCAGGCGAAGTTGAACGGCATGCTGGTGTTCGAGTCGATCGAGGCGGGCGGCATCAATCCGTTTGCCAAGCGAGGTCTGGAGTTGCTGGCAAACGGTGTTTCGACGGCCGTGCTGGAAGACTCCTTGCAACGGGAACTGGATGCGTATGAGCGCAATCACATGTTGGCCGCGCGGATCTGGCAACAGGCAGGCGGTTACGCACCGACGTTCGGTATTCTCGGCGCGGTGCTCGGTCTGATTCAGGTGACCGGCCATATGCTCGAGCCCGCGCAACTCGGGCAAGGTATCGCGGTGGCTTTCGTCGCGACGCTATACGGCCTTGCGTTGGCGAATCTGGTCTTTCTGCCGTTGTATGGAAAGATCCGGGCGCAAGTGGACAGCGAATTGCGTTTCAGGCGCTTATATCTCGACGGCTTGCTCGCGATCTCGCGTAAAGAGTCGCCTCACACCATCGAGACGCGGCTCGCAGGTGATGTGCGGGAAAGATCGGCCGAGTTGCTGGGCTAGTGTGCTTCGACGGCAATCACACATAATCTCGGGTGCAAACTTTTCGGATATGAACACCTCCTCGGGTAACAAGCGCCTCATGGCGGACAAAACCGGCTACGACGCCGCCGATGAAGGCGAGGCGCAATCCGGGCGCTGGCTGATCTCTTACTCCGACCTCATCACCACTTTGATGGTGTTGTTCCTCGCACTCTATGTGCTGCAGTTGGCCAAAACGAGAGAACTCGAAATCAACGCCCTGGAGCGCCACGCGGTGACCGAAGCTGCGTCCGCTACGCCGGATGTTTCGAAGAAGCAGATCCTTGCTCTGCTGGAGCCGCTGCGGGACAACCGCCAGATTACGATTTCGAACGCGGCCCAGGGCGTGGAGATCGCCATCAACGCAAAAATTCTATTCAATTCTGGCGACGCGCGTTTATTGCCGGACTCATTCGACGTGTTGAATCAGATTGCCGGCGTGCTGCGCGAGCGATCGAAAAACAACATTCTCGTGGAAGGGCATACAGACAATGTGCCCATTTCCACGGCGAAATACGAATCCAATTGGGAACTGTCTTCCGCGAGGGCCGGCGCGGTGGTTCGTTTTTTCGCGGACAAAGGCATCGAAGCGCACCGAATGGCAGCGATCGGCCGCGCCGACAATTTCCCGCTGATCATCGGCGATGACGCAGCGGCGCGCGCAGCGAATCGTCGCGTGACGATACTCGTCGAGTACTAGGTTGCTGCCTGCGCAGAGCAAGCTGGCGCACGCCCGGCAGCATTCAGGCTGCCATTTTCCATTCGCGCTAGAGTATCGACAGTAGCGTCGGCGCAATGACACGGATCCGACGCACGAGAAAATTGTCGAGATCCCTTATGCCTGTCAACACTCCGTCTGATCCACTCGGCGCTGCATGCACTTCATTGGGCAGCTTTCTGCGCGATCGCCGCTCACGTTTGCAACCGGCACCGGATGCGCCGAGCCGGCGTCGCACGCCGGGTTTGCGGCGCGAAGAAGTGGCGGCGCGGGCTAACGTCAGCGTCGCGTGGTACACGTGGCTGGAGCAGGGGCGTGGCGGCCTGCCCTCGAACGAGGTGCTTGAACGGCTCGTCCGTGCGTTGGAACTCGACGCGGCGGGCCGCGAGATGCTGTTCCTGCTCGCGCAACAGCGGCCGCCGCCGCTTGGCCCGTTCGCGCCGCAGCAGGTCACGCCGGCTTTGCAGAGAGTACTCGATGGCATGCCAAGCAGTCCCGCCATCGTGAAGACGCCGACGTGGGACGTCGTGGCCTGGAACGCGGCCGCGGTCGCGGTGCTCGGCGACTACGCCGCGGTGCCGGCGCGCGAGCGCAACGTGCTCAGACGTCTGTTCGGCGGGCCGGCCGTGCGTGAAAGCCAGCCGGATTGGGAGGAAAGCGCGCGTGCCGCGCTCGCCGTCTTTCGCATCGATATCGCGCGCATCGGTGGGTCCGCGGAAGCCGCGGCGCTCGTCGTCGAACTGCAGGCGAGCAGCGCGGACTTCCGCCGCTTATGGGCGGAGAACGACGTGCGCAGTCACTGGATCGGCATGAAGCGTCTGCGCCACTCGCAGGCCGGCCCGATCACGCTGGAGTATTCGGCTTTCGCCGTGGATGGCGGCGAAGGTCTGAGCATGGTCGTCTTTGCGCCGGCCACGGCCGCGGACCTTCGCGCCGTGCAAGCGCTCATCGCGCGAACCAGTCAAGCTGCGTGACCAACCATCGGGCATGTGTCGCGAAAGCGGCGAATCGCAATGTTGCGTATCGCCGGAATCTGCGGATACATGCCGATACGAACCCGCGTTTATCCTTGTTGCGCGAGCAGGGCTTGAATCTTCGCTTCCGTTTTCGCATAGTCGCCTTCGCCAAAATGCGTGTAGACAATGCGGCCCTGCTTGTCGAGCAGATAGAACGCCGGCCAGTACTGATTGTTGTACGCGTTCCAGGTCGCATAGCGATTGTCCTGTGCGACCGGATAAGTGATGCCGAAGCGTTTGATGGCGGTTTTCACGTTGTCGGTATCGCGCTCGAACGGATACTCGGGCGTATGCACACCGATCACCGTCAGCCCTTGGTCCTTGTATTTCTGATTCCAGCTTTTCACGTAAGGCAGCGTGTTGACGCAATTGCCGCAGGTGTAAGTCCAGAAATCGACCAGCACCACCTTGCCGCGCAATTGCTGCAACGTGAGCGGATCGCTGTTGAGCCACTGCGAAATGCCGGTGAACTCGGGCGCCGCCGCGTTGGCTGCGAGGCCGGGCGCGACCGGTTCGGGCGACCCCGCGAAGGCGGCAATGCCGCTCGCGGCCGCGGCAGCGAGCGCGCTTGCGACGGCGAGCGTTTTGATCTTGGAGGCGGAGAGCATGTCAGTGTCCTTTCAGGAAGAGGCTAAAAACGGCAGTTCGCGTATCGGCAGCGAATGACCGTATTGAAGCGTCCACAGGTATCTGGCATGTGTCGCCCAAACCGCGCGGGTGCAATGTTGTGTATCTGTACGAGGTCCAGATACACTGCGACACAAATCCGCGTGCGAGCCAGGCTATAAAGCAGGCATTGCCAAAACACGGAGAGCACCATGAGCGCCGACTTGCTACAAGGATCCTGCCATTGCGGGGCCGTCAAATTCGAAGTGCGTAGCCCGGTCACCCCGGCCGGCCGCTGTAACTGCAGCCTGTGCCGCCGCAAGGGCGCATTGATGACGCCGCCGTTCCCGGCAAGCGAGTTGAAGATCCTGAGCGGCGAAGATTCATTGACGCTCTACCAGTTCAACACGCGGGTGGCCCGGCACTATTTCTGCAAGCATTGCGGCATCTATCCGTTTCATCAGACGCGTAAAGACCCGCAGTTGTGGCGAGTCAACATCGGTTGCCTGGAAGGCGTCGATCCGTATAGTCTGGAAGCGGGAGTCGCGGACGGCGCGAGCCTCTCCGTGCTGGAGGACGCATGAAACGCCTGCTGGCTATCGCCGTTTTCCTGACCGGCGGCCTTGCCGCCGAACTGGCGCATCCGGTGCAATGTTCATTGATGGTTGCGAGCCGGGTGCAATTGAAACGCCACAAGAGATGATGCATTGATGGAAACCATCGATCACGTACTGATTGTCGACGACGACCGCGGCATCCGCGAATTGCTGGCCGGTTATCTCGAGAAGAACGGCATGCGCGTGTCGCTCGCGGCGAACGGGCGCCAGATGCGCGCGGCACTGGAGCAGGGCGCGCCCGATCTGATCGTGCTGGATCTGATGATGCCCGGCGAGGACGGTCTGGTGCTGTGCCGCGAACTGCGCGCCGGCAAATTCCGTGCTGTGCCGGTGCTGATGCTGACGGCGCGCAACGAAGAGGCGGACCGTATCGTCGGACTGGAAATGGGCGCGGACGACTACCTGCCCAAGCCCTTCGCCGTGCGCGAGTTGCTCGCGCGCATTCGCGCCGTGCTGCGGCGCGCGCGCATGCTGCCGCCCGGCATGCAGGTGACGGAATCGGCGCCGATGCTGGCCTTCGGCGACTGGCGCCTCGACACCACCGCGCGTCATCTGCTGGACGCCGAAGGCACCATGGTCGCGCTGAGCGGCGCCGAGTACCGCTTGCTGCGCGTGTTTCTCGATCATCCGCAGCGGGTGCTCACGCGCGATCAACTGCTCAATCTCACGCAGGGCCGGCAGGCCGATCAGTTCGACCGTTCGATCGATCTGATGGTGAGCCGTCTGCGTCAACGCTTGCGCGATGTCGCGCGCGAGCCGCGTTACATCAAGACGCTGCGCAGCGAGGGTTACGTGTTTTCCGCGGCGGTGACGGCCATCGGGGATCCGCAATGAACCGCTGGTCCTGGCTGCACTGGCCGCGCACGCTGTTCGCGCGGCTCGCGCTGATTCTGTTCGTCGGCCTCGCGCTGGCGCAGACCTTGTCGTTCTGGCTCACGCTGACCGAGCGCGACCAGACCATGACCAACGTGATGATGGGTTACATCGAGCGCGAAGTGAGCAGCTCGGTGGCGCTGCTCGATCATCTGCCGCCGAACGAACGCGCGCAGTGGTTGCCACGGCTCGCGCGGCGCAGCTACGAGTTCATCCTGGGTCCGGGCATTGCCGGCAGCCCGATCGATGCGCATCTGTCCGAGCGTGTGGCGCAGTCCATCGCGGACGGCATTGGCACGCGCTATCCGCTCACGGTGAATGCCGTTCCCGGCGACAAGGAACGCTTGCAGGTTCATCTGCAATTGAGCGACGGCACGCCGCTGACCATCGATATGCGCCCCATGTCGGGCGCGCCGCTGTCGCGCTGGCTGCCGCTCGTGCTGGCGTTGCAACTGGCGGTGCTCGTCGCGTGTTGCTGGCTGGCGGTGCGGCTCGCCACGCGTCCATTGCATCAGCTGGCGCTCGCGGCTGATACGCTCGGCCCGGACTTGAAGGCGGCGCGCCTGCCGGAGGACGGTCCGTCGGAAGTGTCGCGCGCCGCGCGCGCCTTCAACGCAATGCAGGATCGCATCGCCACCTATATGACCGAACGCATGCAGATTCTGGCGGCGATTTCGCACGACCTGCAAACGCCGATCACACGCATGCGCCTGCGCGTCGACGTGATGGACGACGACGCGCAGGGCGCGAAGCTGCGTCAGGATCTGCAGGAAATGGAAAGCCTGGTGAAGGAGGGCGTGACGTACGCGCGCACGCTGCACGGCGCGACGGAAGTCCCCTGCCGTGTCGATCCCGACGCGTTGCTCGACAGCCTCGTCTGCGACTATGTCGACGCCGGCCAGGCGGTCAGCCTGGAAGGGCGGCTCGGCGATTCGCTGGTGACGCGTCCGCAAGCCTTGCGCCGTATACTCGGCAACCTGGTGGACAACGCGCTGAAATTCAGCGGCGCGGCGGAGATCACGGCGGCCAGTTTGCCGAGCGGAGAGACAGCGATCGCCGTGCTCGACCGCGGCCCCGGCATACCGGCGGAGTCGCTGGAAGCGGTGTTCGAGCCGTTCTACCGGCTCGAAGCGTCACGCAATCGCGATACGGGCGGCACGGGGCTCGGCCTCGCCATCGCGCGGCAACTAGCCATGGCAATGGACGCGACCCTCACGCTGCACAACCGTTCCGGCGGCGGTCTGGAAGCACGCTTGACGTTGAGGAACCTGCGCAACGCGTAGCGGCCGTCGCGAATCATCTGGCGCCCGACCTCAGCGGTTCAGCGCCAGATATTGATGCAGCGACTGAATCGCGGCCGCTCCTTCGCCGACTGCGGCGGCGACCCGCTTGACCGACCCGCTACGCACGTCGCCCACGGCGAAGATGCCGGGCCGGCTGGTCTCCAGATAATGCGGCGGGCGGTCCGACGACCACTGCGGCATTGCATCGGGACCGGTGAGCACGAAGCCGTGTTTGTCGAGCGCGACGCAATCACCTAGCCACCCGGTGCTCGGCTGCGCGCCGAGAAACAGGAACACATGGCGGATCGGTTTCTCCTCGATGCGGCCTTGACTGTCCCACTTGATCGATTCGAGTTGCGTCTCGCCGTTCAGTTCGACGATCTGCGTGCGCACATGAACGCTGATGTTCGCCGCGGCTTCGATGCGTCGGATCAGATAATTCGACATGCTCGCGCTGAGTCCGTCGCCGCGAATCACGATATGCACGTGACGCGCGAATCCCGACAGAAACACAGCGGCCTGCCCAGCCGAATTTCCCCCGCCGACGATGATCAATTCCTGGTTGTTGCAGAACGCGGCTTCCATATAGGTCGCGCTGTAATAGATGCCGCTTCCCTCGAATTCTTCGAGGCGCGGCAGCAGCGGTTTCCGATAGCGCGCACCGGTCGCTATAACAACCGCGCTGGCATAGACGTGCTCGCCGTAATTGAGGCGCAGGTGAAAGGGCGGCGCGTTTTCACATTCGATGCCGAGTACTTCGATGGGTACTCCGACTTCCGCGCCGAACTTGCGGCATTGAGACAAGCCACGGCCGGCGAGCGCCTGCCCTGAAATGCCGGTAGGGAATCCGAAGTAATTTTCGATTTTCGAACTGGTGCCGGCCTGGCCGCCTGGCGCCTTGGTGTCGACCACCGCAACTCGTAGCCCTTCGGACGCCGCGTACACGGCGGCCGCGAGGCCTCCCGGTCCCGCGCCGACCACGACCACGTCGAACCGCTCGCCGTTCAGCCGGTCGGGGCTCAGGCCGATCGCATCGGCCACCGCGCGGTTGGTCGGCTGCTTCAGCACGTTGCCTTGCCCGGTGACGATAACCGGTATGTCGGCTTCGGTTGCGTCGTAACGCTCGAGCAGCCCTTTGGCTTCCTCGTGCTCGACGATATCGAAGTAGGCGAAAGGCTGCGCGTTGCGGCTCAGAAAATGCCGCAGCACGAGCGTACTCCACGAAGCCGAACTGCCGATCACCAGCGTGCCGCCGTGCTGATCCTGAATGAACGCGACGCGCCGCAGGATATAGGCGCGCATGATTGTTTCGCTCAACTCCGCTTCGGCGACGACGAGCGCCCGCAGCGATTCCTCGTCGATCACGATCACTTCGCAATCGCTGGTGGCGCGTGCCGTCGCGACCGCGCCGCGGCCGGCGAGCGTTCCCACTTCGCCGGTGAAGCTGCCGGGGCCGTGCGTGCCGAGAACGTGATGCTTGTCTCCGGCGCCTCGCGACGCTTCGATCGTGCCGGAGACGATGGTGAACATGGGAATGTGCCGTTCGCCTTCAGTGAACAGAACGTCACCCGCTTTCAGCCGCCGGCGTTCGCCATATCGTTCGAGCACCGCAAACTGCTTTTCATTGAGCCTTGGAAAAATCTGATGATGACGGCTGCCGCCCGCCACCAGGTCTTCGGGTCTGCTTGAAGATTTATTGCCCATGGAGCGTTCCGAATGGAGGGCGCGTGTTGCGCGCCGGGGTGAACTCGCGGCCGGATGCCGCATTGGCGCGAACGGTCCGAATGATCGGAGAGGACGGCGGACCGTCTTGTCCGCAGAGATTGTGCGCCTGAGTTTAGTGGTCGGTAAAGTGCGAAAAATAGGGGTGTGCCGCTTGCCAGCGGGCAGTTGCTCTCCATTTACATGCACGCTGCATGGTTTAACCACTGGGCGCGGAACGTTTCTTCATACCAAACACCAGGCTTTCATATCTGGCGAGGTACATTGTCGAGGAACGATTGTTCGGGGAGCAACACTCATGATCAAGCATCGCGTCCTAGCCGCGCTTCTATGCGCGGCAACCTTCATGTTCGCGCCGCTCAGTTACGCGCAATACACCACCGACTGGCTGGGCAATACGTTCGGCACACTCGCCACGCATGTGGGCAACACCGCGCGTTCGCTGTGGGTCGCGCCCGAAGGCGTGATCTACACGGCTTCGTTGTGGGACGAGAACGAGGGCGGCGTCGCGATCTATCAGAACGGCCGGAGCCTCGGCTCGATCGGCACGCACGCCGACTTCCAGGGCAGCGCCATTACCGGCAATGCCACGTCGATCTTCGCAGCGTTGCAATACAACAGGTCGTTCGGCAGCGGCTCGGTGGGACGCTACAACCGGGCCACGCAGACGCGCGATCTGATCATTCCCGTCAGCGTGTGGACGTCGATACCGCATGCCGATGTCATCACCGGACTCGCGACCGCGGGCTCATTGCTGTATGCCAGCGACTTCTTCGGCAATCGCGTGCGCGTCTTTACGACCGACGGCGTCTGGCAGCAGGACGTCAAGGTATCGGCTCCCGGCGCGTTGGCGCTGGATAGCGTCGGCAATCTGTGGGTCGCGCAGCAGAGCGCGGGCACGATCGTCGAGTTCAGTCCGGCCGGCGCGCTGCTGAATACGATTCAGATGCCGGCGGCGTCGCGGCCGTCCGCGTTGTATTTCGATGCCGCGTCCGGGCAACTCATGGTCGGCGACCAGGGGCCGGACATGAACATCAAGCGCTATACGATCGCGGGCACGCCGACACTTGCCGGCACATTCGGCGTTCAGGGCGGCTATCTCGACACTACCAGCGGCATCAAAGGGCAGGTGGGCGACAAGCGCTTCACGCGTGTGACGGGCATCGGTAAGGACGCCGCCGGCAACCTCTACGTGCTGAACAATCCGTGGGGCGGCGGTTGGGACCTCGGCCGCAACGGCGCTACGGACCTTCACGCGTACGACAGCGCCGGCAACCTCGAATGGAAATTACAGGCGCTCAATTTCGAAGCGATCGCCGCGCCGGACCCATCGACGGACGCGGCCTACTTCTACAGCGGCACACACATTTACACCGGCACGGCGGGCGGCACCTTCGTCGCGAACACGGTCGATCCGTTCACGTATCCGTCCGATCCGCGCCTGAACATGAACGACACGCAACGCGGCCAACACTTCGGCCAACTCGTCACGGTCGGCGGCAACCGGATTCTGGTGGCGTCCGGACAGAACCCGGGCATCTTCAACTTTTTTCATTTCAGCCCGGCGAGCGGCTACATAGCGATTCCGGACGCGTCGATTCCGGGGACGGCGTTCAATACGAACCTGCAGGTCACGGGCGGCTTTTGCATCGACAGCCGGGGCGATGTGTGGGCCGGGCTGGACCGGACCAATCACATCTATCACTATCCGCTCGCCGGCTTCGACGGCAATGGCAAGCCGTCATGGGGACCGGCGGTTACGATTTCCATTCCGCAGAGCATCCGGCCGCTCACGCGCATCCTCTACCTCGCGGAGAGCGACACCATGATCCTCGCGCAGGGCATTGCCGGCAGCTGGGACTGGACCGCCATGCAGTCGCGCATCGAGGTCTATCACGGCTGGAGCGCGGGCAACACCACACGGCCCGATCCGGTGATCACGCTCACTAGCGCCAATCCCAAGTCGATCACGGCGGCGGGCAATTATCTGTTCGTCGGCTACGTGCACACGGTGCCCAATATCGACGCTTTCAATCTCACGACCGGCCAGCTCGTCACCACGCTGATTAATTCGAGTCCCGCGACCGTGGATGTCGGCAACGACGTCGATTCGATGTACGGCCTGCGCGCGTATCTGAGGGCGGCGGGCGAGTATGTGATCACGAAAGACAACTACAACGGATCGAGCATCGTGCTGTATCGCTGGACGCCGTGACGGCCGTGCGCATGGGCATGGCATGCCAGCCTATCGGATAAGATACGGGCCGCGCCGCAATTTTTCGAACACAGGGAGTGGTTTCAATGATTCAACCGGGCAACGTATTCAAGGACAACCTCGCGCAGATGCCGGGCATCGACGCAATCGCGCGTATCGATCTGGTGGACGGCAAAGGCGCCGTGGTGGCCAGCATCGAGAACAAACCGGGCAAGCAGGGTTCGCTGGCGGTGTACCACTATCTGCAGCAGACCTTCGGCACGCTCGACGCCAAAGCGGCCGAGCATGGTCTCGTCGTGTTCGCCGAGCACACGGCCGATGCGCGTCACCGTCCGGGCGCGCATCCGAACGTCGATATCCTGCTCGCGATTGCCGCGGGCGGAGAAGCTTTGCGGATCGATGTGATCGCCGCGGGCTGAAGTGGGTTGGTGATAATCGGTGCGGCGCTGCTGGACGAGCCGGTGCGCGCGGCCGTGCCGTGCCGTGCCGATCAGGCGACGCCGGCTGCATGCCGGCGTCGTCCATCAAGACACGCTCAGTTCAACCAGCCCTTGATCGCCTCCGACATCGTGGCGGTCGAAATGCCGTAGCGGTCGTGCAGTGTCGGCAACGCGCCGGCGTCGAGGAACGCATCGGGCAGTCCCACTTGCCGGAAATGACACGCCACGCCCGCGCGCATCAGTTCGGCCGCGACCGCTTCGCCCAGACCGCCGATCACCGTATGGTTTTCGGCGACCACCACGAGCCGTCCGGAGCGCTTCGCTTCGCGCACGATCGTTTCCGTGTCGAGCGGCTTGATCGTCGGCACATGCAGCACGGCGACGCCGATCCGGTCGCTTTCCAGTGCCTTCGCCACTTCGAGTGCGCGCATGGTCATGATGCCCGACGAGATGACCAGTACTTCGGCACCGTCGCGCAGCAGCTTGGCTTTGCCGAGTTCGAAGGTGTAGTCGTATTCGTCGAGTACGGCCGGCACATTGCCGCGCAGCAGGCGGGCATAGACGGGGCCCTTATGTGCGGCGATCGCGGGCACCATCTGCTCGATGTCGAGCGCGTCGCACGGGTCGATCACGGTCATGTTCGGCATGGCGCGCATTAAGGCGAGATCTTCCGCGGCCTGGTGGCTCGGACCGTAGCCGGTCGTCAGGCCCGGCAGCGCGCAGACGATCTTCACGTCGAGATTGTCTTCGGCGATCGTCTGATGCATGAAGTCGTACGCGCGGCGCGTGGCGAATACCGCATACGTGGTGACGAAAGGCTGTGCGCCTTCATGCGCGAATCCCGATGCCGCGCCCATCAGCAATTGCTCGGCCATGCCCATCTGGTAGAAACGCTCCGGAAACTCCTTGGCGAAGATGTGCAGGTCGGTGTATTTGCCGAGGTCGGCCGTCATGCCGATCACGTTCTGCTTTTGCCGCGCCAGTTCGACCAGCGCGTGGCCGAAGGGTGCGGACCGCGTGACCTGTCCTTCGCCCGCGATCGAGGCGATCATCGCGGAGGTCTTCAGGCGCGGTTTGCTCGCGGTTGCGTTGCTCATGCTTGTCTCCCTTTTTCGAGTGCTTCCAGCGCCAATTGCCATTCATCGGCATCGACGCGGATAAAGTGGTTCTTCTCGCGTTGTTCGAGGAACGGCACGCCGCAGCCCATGCGCGTGTCGGCGATGATGATGCGTGGCTGCGCCTCAGGATGCGCGCGCGCCGCATCGAACGCGGCCGCCACCGCGGCGATATCGTTGCCGTCCACGCGTTGCGTGAACCAGCCGAACGACTCGAGTTTTTCGACGAGCGGCTCGAACGCCATGATCTGCGTCGACGGGCCATCGGCCTGCTGGTTGTTCACGTCGACCACGGCGATCAGGTTGTCGAGCTTCCAGTGACTCGCGGACATCAAGCCTTCCCAGATCGCGCCTTCGTCAAGTTCGCCGTCGGAGAACAGCGTGTACACGAACGACTTCGACCCTTTGCGCTTCAATCCGAGGCAGCGGCCCACCGCGATCGTCAAGCCCTGGCCGAGCGAGCCGCCGGACATCTCCATGCCGGGCGTGTAGCTCGCCATGCCCGACATGGGCAGGCGGCTGTCGTCGCTGCCGTAGGTTTCGAGTTCCTCGGCGGGCAGAATGCCGGCTTCGAAGAGCGCCGCATACAGCGCGATCGCGTAATGCCCGTTCGACAGCAGGAAGCGGTCGCGCTCTTCCCAATCGGGATCTTCCGGCCGGTAGCGCATCGCGCCGAAGTAAGCGACTGCGAGAACATCGGCAATGTCGAGCGCCTGACCGATATAACCCTGGCCCTGGACCTCACCCATCAACAATGCGTTTCTACGGATACGGTATGCGTGTTCGGCAAGGGTTGCCGTCGGCACGCGTTCTGGACTGTTCATGTTGTCTCCTGTGATCAGTCGTAAAGAGTAAGAAGGGTTCAGCGGTTCAGCGGTTCACGGACTTCGCGGGCACCAGAAACACGAGGCAGGCGCCGAACGTGACGGCTACCGAGATAAAGATCAGCCCGGCAGTCGATTTGCCTGTCAGGTCGTTGAGCCAGCCGACAATCGCCGGTGAAAAGAAGCCCGCAAGATTGGCGACACAGTTCACCGCCGCGATCCCGGCCGCGGCCGACATGCCGCCGAGCAACGCGGTCGGCAACGACCAGAACTGTGATGACGACGCGAGAATGCCGGCCGCGGCGATGCTCAGACAAACGATAGAGGCCGGCACACTGCCGATGGCCGGCAGCAGAATGAAGCCCGCTGCGGCGATCAGCATCGGAATCGCCAGATGCAGACGGCGCTCACGATGACGGTCCGCACTCATGCCGACCAGCGGCAGCGCGATGATGGCGCACAGATAAGGAATCGCGGTGAACACGCCGATCCACAGCGGATCGGCCACACCCGATTTGCGGATGATGGTCGGCAGCCAGAACGTCAGGCCATACTGACCGAGCACCACGCAGAAGTAGATGGCCGCCATCAGCCACAAGCGGCGGTCGCCGATGAACGATTTGACCGACACGTGAGCGATCTTATGCGCGTTGTCGCCGGCCACGTTGCGGGCGAGCAGCGTCTTTTCGGAGTCCGTCAGCCACTTCGCTTTCGTGATGCCGTCGTCGAGATAGAGCAGGATGGCGACGCCGAGCACGAGCGAAGGCACGGCTTCCAGCAGGAACAGCCACTTCCAGCCGGCCATGTTCATCGCGCCTTGCAGCGAGTGCATGATCCAGCCCGACAGCGGGCCGCCGATAATGCCGGCCAGCGGAATCGCCATGAAGAACAGCGACAGCGCTTTGGCGCGGCGCGCAGCGGGAAACCAGTAAGTCAGGTAGAGAATCACACCGGGTGCGAAGCCCGCTTCCGCGACGCCGAGCAGAAAGCGCAGCACATAGAAGGTTGTAGGCGACTTCACGAAGATGAACGAAGCGGAGATCACCGCCCACGTCAGCATGATTCGCGCGAGCCACTTGCGCGCGCCGACACGATGCAGCACCAGGTTGCTCGGCACCTCGAAGAGAAAATAGCCGAGAAAGAAAATCCCCGCGCCCATGCCATACACGGTTTCGCTGAAGCGCAGATCGTTGAGCATCTGCAGCTTCGCGAAGCCGACGTTGACGCGGTCGAGATAAGCGCCGAGATAACACAGCATCAGGAATGGGATCAGGCGACGGCTGACTTTCGCGTAGGTCTTCGACTCGAAGCTCGCCGAGTCCGTTTGCGGCAGCACGTCGGCGGCAAGGGATGCCGCGGGGTATTTCGGTTTCATGTGCGTCTCCTTCCATGGCTCCGGGTTGGCCCGGATGCCGGTCATGTTGCCGCTCCTCGCGAGCAGCAACGCGTCGCTATCAATCAATGAATCAGCATGCCGCCGTTCACGTCGAGGGTGATGCCCGTGAGATAGGTCGACAGATCGCTGACGAGGAACAGGCACGCGTTCGCCACGTCGCTCGCGTTGCCGAGCCGGCCGAGCGGAATGCCCTTGATGATGTCGACGCGCATCTCCGAGGTGAGCTTGTCGCCGGT
This sequence comes from Paraburkholderia sp. BL17N1, assembly GCF_003634175.1. NCBI lineage: Bacteria > Pseudomonadati > Pseudomonadota > Betaproteobacteria > Burkholderiales > Burkholderiaceae > Paraburkholderia > Paraburkholderia sp. BL17N1. Next base: position 490,670 of record NZ_RBIW01000002.1, on the reverse strand, counting down.
GATATCGGTTTGAATCAGGCCGGGTGTGATCGAGTTCACGCGAATGCTGTCGCCGCCGAATTCGCGAGCCATCGCGCGAGAGAGACCGAGCACGCCGGCTTTCGCCGCGCTGTAGTGCGGGCCGCCGAAGATGCCGCCGCCGCGTTGCGCGGAGACCGACGACATGCACACGATGCTGCCGCCTTTCTGCTCTTTCATGGCCGGCAGCACAGCTTGCGACATGTAGAGCGTGCCGCGCAGATTGACGTCGACGACGGCGTTGAAGCCTTCGGCGGTGATGTCCAGTGTGCGCACCGGCTGCGTGACACCGGCGTTGTTGATGAGGCCGTCGATGCGGCCGTAGCGCTCGAGCGTCGCTTTGGCGGCCGAGACGCACGCGTCTTTGTCGGTGACGTCGCAGGCGAGGCCGAGATGCGCGTCGCCGAGATCGGCGGCGGCGCGCTTCGCGTCTTCTTCGCGCAAATCGAGTATGACGATGCGGGCGCCCTGAGCGGCGAGTGCCTGAGCGGTTGCCTTGCCGATTCCGCGCGGTGAGGCGGCGCCGGTCACGATGACGACTTTGTTCTCCAGCAGCATGATTGTCTCCTGAGTGTTGATGTGATGGCCGAAGTGTCTACTGCGCGGCCGGTCGCATCAACGACGTACTGCTCAACTATGTTTGAGATATTTTCAGGTGACGTGCTGCTTTAAACGCAGGTGCCGCATGGTGCGACGCCGCATCTGGAATGCCGTGCGAGCGCGGCGCAGGAAAACCCTGGCAAGGATCGAAGCCGCTCTCAGGCTTTGCGCTCCATGCGCCCGACCTCGCGCTCGATCCACGCGATAAAGCGCGTGACGCGCGGCAGTTCGGCGTTTTGCGGCGGATAGACCAGATGATGCGCGCCGACCTCCACGGCGTGCGTGTCGTCGAAGACCGGCACGAGCGCGCCTTCCTTGATCCGGACCGAGGCGAGCATCACGCTTTCGAGCGCGATGCCGAGGCCGAGCGCCGCCGTTTCCAGTGACATGTACGAGCGATCGAAAGAGAAGTCGAAGGTCTTATGGGCGGCCGACACGCCGGTGCGTCCGAACCACTGCTTCCACTGCACGAGCGGCGTCTCCGAGTAGATCAGCCGATGTTGCAGCAGATCTTCGGGCGTCTTCACCGGATTGTTCGCCAGATATTGCGGCGACGCGAGCGGCGCGATGAACTCGCCGCGCAGCGTTCTGACTTCAAGGTCGCGCCAGTTCGCATAGCCGTGGCGCAGATCGATGTCGTAATAACCGCTGGTAAACGAGACGTCCTCATATGAGCAGGCGAGATTCAACTGGATATCGCCATTGGCCTCCTGAAACGACGCAAGCCGCGGCAGCAGCCACATGAGCCCGAAGCTGGGACTCGAATGCACTCGCAGGATATCGACGTCGGTGCGGCTCGATGCGCGCTCAGTGGCGCGACTCAGATCCGCCAGCGACCCCGTCACGTCGGACAGATAACGCTCGCCGGTCGGCGTGAGGACGAGCCCACGACCCGAGCGATAGAAGAGTGGCTGGCCGATTACCGACTCCAGGTTGCTGATCTGATGACTGACCGCCGATGCGGTCAGCCCGAGCTCTTCCGAGGCCCGGTTGACGCTTTTTGTTCTGGCCACGCTCTCGAACGCGACGATGGCCTTGACCGGTGGAATGCGCATAGTGGAATTTTTTTCAGATGCAGTTGAATGAAACCGCCTTGTTCGCACGCCATTCGCACTGCCATTCTGTCGACAAGCCGCGCAGCCAGGGATGCATGGGGTCCTCTCGGTACTAACCCGGCAGTTTCACTGCCGCCAGGCGGCTAAATCATAAACATAGGTTGCGCAGTGCAACAACTGTGCAGGAGACGGTAATGGATTATCCGACTTTCCCGGTGAGCGCGCGATCAGCACACGCTCACCCGCAGCGCTCTCGTCCTGTTCGCTTCCATATCGAGTAAAGACATTTCGCCGGTTAGCGCCCATGCGGCGTACTGGCGACTGTCGTACTACGCATTCGCAAAACATGCGCGATGCGCGGAAAACGCGAAAGGAGAAAGGACATGGCTGAGCAGCGTTACTTGTTGACGGCGCGCGCGATCGTCAAGAGCTTTGGACCGACCAGCGTATTGAAGGGCTTCGACATTTCGATCGCCCCAGGTGAAGTGCATGCTTTCCTGGGTGGCAACGGCGCGGGCAAGTCGACGCTGATCAAGATCATCTCCGGTCAGTTCGAGCGCGACGGCGGCACGCTCGAATTCGACGGGCAAGCAATCGGTGCATCCGTCGGCGGGCATATTGCCGCCGGCACCATCGCGGTCGTCAATCAGGAACTTGCGTTGCTGCCGCATCTGTCGGTGGCCGAGAACATCGCGATGCCGCAGCTGCGGCGCGGCGCCGCGAAATATAGCGAACGCGCGTCAATGGACATCGCGGTCGAAGCGCTGTCGCTGATCGATCCGCAGTTCGCGCGTGAATCGTCGGGCCGGCTGGTCGGCGATCTGACCTTGCACGAGCGCCAACTGGTGGAGATCGCGCGCGCCCTCGGTTCGGGCGCGAAGCTGTTGCTACTTGACGAACCGACCGCCAATCTGACCGCTGCGGAAACGATCCGGCTCTTCGCGGTACTACGGCGTCTCATTGCCGATACGGGACTCGCGGTGCTGTTCGTTTCGCACCGCATGCGCGAGATTCGCCAGATCGCCGATGTCTGCACGATCATTCGCGACGGCAAAACGGCAGTCGATCGCGTCGCGCTCGATGCGATCACCGATCGCGAGATCATCGAATGCATGGGTCAGAGCGTTGTCGTCGATGACGCGGCCGCGCGCGTCGCGGAGTCGGCGGAGTTGGGGCAGGCCCACCCGGCGGGGGAACAGGACATCGGTGACGGCGGCGGTCGCATTCACGCGGGCGCATTGCGGATCGAACGCGACGGTGTGGCGATCGAAGTGCCGGCCGGCGCGATTGTCGGCCTTGCCGGAGCGCCGGTGGGTCCGTCTTCGTTGATCGATGCGCTGACCGGTATCGCGCCCGCCGGCTCATGGGCTATTACACGCGACGGCGCTCGTGTCAGCTATTCGCATCCGTCGGCCGGCGCGCGCGACGGCGTCGGCTTCGTCTCGGGCGACCGCTCGAACAAGGGCGTGCTCGCCACGTTGCCGATCGTCGACAACCTCGTCGCGGCAGCACGCGTCGTCAACCGGCGCCGTGTCGTGAAGCGCGAGGAAATCGAACAGAGCGCGCGGCTGCTCGACGCCCTGAAGATTCGCGCCGGCTCGCTGTGGGACTTGCCGGCCACACTCAGCGGCGGCACGCAGCAGAAACTGCTGATCGCCCGTTGGCTATTGCTGCGGCCGAGGCTGCTGGTGCTCGAAGAGCCGACCCGCGGCGTGGATATCCGCACGAAGCGCGAAATCTACGCGCTGATTCGCAAGATGGCGCAGCAGGGTACGACGATCGTCTGGTGGTCGACCGAATATATCGAACTGGTCGAACTGTGCGACACCGTGCTCGCGTTCGATCTGGACGGCAAGCCCACCGAAGTCCTGCGTCACGCCGACGTCAACGAAACACAACTCGCGGCCGCAACGGGTATGGCCGCCTAACGTCGGTTAGCGCCGCCGCGCGCCAAAACATCATTAATCTGGAGACAGCCATGAAATCAGCCACTCATCCCATCGCGGAGGCGCAGCCAAAACGCAGCAGCGCGGGACGCCGTTTGCTGTCGGCATACCGCACGGAAATCGCGATTGCCATTGCGATCATCGTGATCGAACTCGCGGTGGGCACGATCGTGCCGGCTGCGCTGTCGGGCGGCAATATTTCCAACGTGACGCAGGCGGCCGCGCCGCTCGTCATCATGGCATTCGGCGTGTTGCTCGTGATCATTACCGGCGGCATCGATCTGTCCGTCGGTTCGGTGTTTTCTTTGACGGGCATGGTGACCGGCCTCGCCATGGCGCATGGCTATGGCGCGGTGGCGAGCAGTGTCGCCGGACTCGCGGTCGGCGTCGGCATCGGCGCGCTCAACGGTGCGCTCGTGACCTTCGTCGGACTCGCGCCGTTCGTCGTGACGCTCAGCACGTATGCGATTGCCGGCAGCCTCTCGTTCATCGTAACCGACGGCCACTCGCTGCCGATCTCCAACCCCGACTACTGGCTGCTCGATTCAGGAACGCTGATTCCCGGCCTGCCGAACTACGCGCTGTGGTGCGTGCTGCTGCTCGTCGCGATCGAATTCTGTTTGCGCAAGGTGGTGGCGGGCCGCTGGCTGTATGCGATCGGCAGCAGCAGTTCGTCGGCGCGCGTGATTGGGATTCCGGTCAACCGCGTGCGGCTCGGCGCGTATCTGCTCTCGGGTTTGCTGGCTTCGTTCGCGAGCATCGTCAGTGTGTCGTACATCAGCAATGCCGAGGCCACCGCGGGATCGAGCCTGATGCTGCAGGCCATCGCGGCCGTGGTGATCGGCGGCGCGAGCCTGTTCGGCGGGACCGGTTCGGCCATCGGCGCGCTGCTCGGCGCGCTGATGATCACGATCATTCAGAACGGCGCGAATCTGATCGGCGTGAACAGTTTCTGGCAAGGCACCGTGACCGGTGTCGTCATTCTCATCGCGGTTCTCGTGGATCGCGTTACCAAAGCCCGGCGTTGAGCACGGGTTCGCAAAAACTATCTGGAAGGAGACACATCATGAACAAGCGCACATTCAGGTCGGCCGGCGCACGCACGAGGCAGCCGGTTGCACGGATCGCAATGGCGTCGATCGTCGCACTCGCCGCGGCATTCTCGTCGCAGATGGCGGTCGCGGCGGACAAGCAGACAGTTGCGTATATCGCGCCGTCGCTGGATATTTCGTACTGGCAGTGGGTCGCGTACGGCGTCAAGCAACGGGCGCAAGAACTCGGCATGGACTATGTCGAGTTCACCTCGGAGAATTCGCCGGCCAAGCAGATGGACAACGTGCGCACGGCCATGACGCGCGGCGTCAACGCGATCGTGATCGGGCCGGTCAGTTCGACCAGCACGCCGCCCGTGCTGCGTCTTCTGAAGTCGAAGTCAGTGCCGGTCGCCTTCACGGGTATCGGGCCGCAGGCGGGGCAGACGGACTATACGTCAGCCGTCACGGCGAATAACTACGATACGGGCAAGGCTCAGGGCGCATACGTTTGCAAACTCGCGAAGGATCGCGGCAGCAACAAGGTGGCGATGCTGTCGCTGCCGCAGGATCGCGAGAATGCGCAGAAGTACATGAAGGGCGCGCAGGAGTCGTTCAAGGCCGATGGCTGCGATCTCGTGCAGGTGCTCGAGACGCACGGGCTGACGGTCAACGAAGCGGTGCAGCAGGCCAACGACGTGCTGACCGCTCACCCCGATGTCAAAGCCATCTACGGCATGTACGACGAAGCCGCGACGGGCGCCGCCAAGGCGCTGCAAACGCGCGGTGCGGTCGGCAAGGTGGCGGTCGTCACGGCCGACGGCAGCCCGACGACAATCAAGCTGCTGCGCGACGGCGCGATCCAGGGCATCTTTTTGCAGGAGGCGGTCGGGCAAGGGATCGACGCGACCACGCAGGTGTTCAACGCGCTGAATCATAAGCCGACAACGCAGGAACTCGCGCTGAAGGAACCGCTCGTGACGAAGGAAACGATCGATCAGCCGGATGCGCAGGCCACGGTGAAGCGTGTCTATCCGCCGTCCGCGGGGAAGTACTGAGGAAACGGTGTTGACCTGATTGCGCGGCCATTCGTTTAGTGGTGTTTCGACGCGAGCGCCGCGCGTCGTATAACTTCAAAGGAGGCGCTGTGGACAATCTGCCTATCATCGACCCGCATCATCATCTGTACGATCTGAAGACCGGCAACTACCCTTGGCTGCAAGGGCCGATGCTCGACCGCGTGTTCGGCGATTATTCGGCCATTCGCAAGGACTATCTGATCGATGACTTTCTTGCCGATATCAGGAATCAGAATGTGGTGAAGACGGTTCATCTGCAGGTCGAATACGATCACAACGATCCGGTGGCCGAAACGCGATGGCTTCAGAGCGTCGCGGACAAGCACGGCTATCCGCACGGCATTGTCGGTTTTGCCGATCTGTCTTCGCCGAACGCGCAGGCGGTGATCGAAGAGCACTGCCAGTACAAGAATGTGCGAGGCATTCGCCAATGCCTGAATTTCCACCGCGATCCGGTGAAGACGTTTATCGACAGTCCGCATCTGATGAGCGATCCGCAATGGCGGCGCGGCTATGCGCTGCTCAAGGAGCACGACTTGTCGTTCGATCTGCAACTCTATTACACGCAAATGGAAGAGGCGCTCGCCCTAGCGCGCGATTTCCCCGACACGCCGATGGTGCTCAACCACACCGGCATGCCGGTCGACCGTAAGCCCGAAGAGATCGAGGCATGGAAAAGAAGCATGACCTCGCTCGCTTCGGCGGACAACGTTTTCTGCAAGATATCTGGTCTGGGTATGGGCGACTGGAAGTGGACGGTGGACAGCATTCGTCCGTTCGTCCAGCACGCAATCGATGCATTCGGCGTGAAGCGCTGCATGTTCGCGAGCAACTTTCCGGTCGACAAGCTGTTCAGCAGCTATGACGATGTGTTCAACGCCTTCAAGGAGATTACACGGGAGTTCGCGGCGGACGAGCGGGCGGCGCTGTTTCATGACAACGCGGAGCGGGTGTACAGGCTGTGAGGGCTATCCGGCGCGCGGATGGCGAGCAGCACTTCGACAATGCGGAAGCGGCTCGCTGACGGAGATCGAGTGCGTGGCGGTACAGCAAACGTGTGGGGAGTATCGACGCGCTGCCGTCGAACGCGCTTTTGCCCGCGCGATCACGCGCCCGAACCTGCCGGATATCCTTTCGACCCGCCGAATGCCGGTTGTTCGCGAGTCGCGCGGTTGAGCAGCATGGGGATCTCGTCCAGACCCAGCAGCGTGAGCGCTCCGCCGTACACGAGCCCCGTATCGACATTGATGACGTTGCCACGAACCATGGGCTCCCGCACCGGGGTGTGCCCGACGATCACCGCAGCCACGCCGTCGATGCGGCTGCCCGGGTCTGGCCATCCTGGTGCAAACCGTTGGCACAGTTGCGCGAAGGCCCGGCGCATGGAAACAAAACCTGCTCTCTTGCCAGCGATCCAGCGGGAGCGATCCCAGATCACCTTGCGCCGCACGGGTCCGTTGCGGTCCTCCTGTTCCAGCGCCTGCACCATCTTCGGCCACGATTGCATGGGGACGTTGGCGTGCACGATGCCGACCAGGCCGTCGTCGGTTTCGATTTCGATCGCGTAGGGAAGGGCCGCCATATACGTCACGATGTCGTCCAGCGCCGCTTTGTCATAGACCATATCGAACAGCCACTCGCCGCCGGTGGATCGAATCGACGCGTTCTTGCCGCCGTAGCGGTGCCATCGCACGATCGTGTCCTCATGATTGCCGCGCACCGATTGAATGCGATACCGGTCCACGAATTCGAGCACGGCCGGCGATTCGATGCCCCGATCCACCAGATCACCGACGGCAAACAGTCTGTCGCGCGACGGGTCGTAACGGCGCAACTCCAGCTCTTTCGCAAGCCGGCTGAAACAGCCGTGCAGATCGCCTACGACCAAGTCGCGACCGGCCGTGTTCTTTTTGAAGCGTCGCACGGGTATGAAAGTCTGCTGCATGTTTTCACCGCAATCAGTTGACGTGAAATGACGGATGACTTCTGTATGGTTGCTGCGTGAAGCCCAGACGGCTTCGACCTCGAAGTGTCTTCGTCGGTTGGGCATGGCGCGCGCAGTGGCGTCGCCGTCACACAGTGTTGACCGCCAATTGAGTGCTTTCAGTGTCGATTTGTAACGAGGTGTTTGAACCGGAATGCCGTCCCCGTCGCCCCAACCGAGCGGGGGGTGCAGACGGAGCGGCGACATCGTCGCATTGGTCGCGCGGCGCACGCAGTGTCTTTTACGCTCGGTTACAAGTGGCGTATCAACGGCCTCAACGCATCGGCAAGTTTTTTCGACGGTCGTCGCCGGCGCACCGACTTATGTGGCCCGGCTCGCATTGCTGAACGAAACCGGACACATCGGCCTTCGTCGCAATCCGGGCCGTATTGGCGCGTGAGATGAGCGAGGTTTTTTCGGTGCGCTCGCGAAACTGCGATGCCGAGTCGGGCCTAAATCGCTCTGACAGGCCCGACTGACAAGGCGCCGCGGGTCGCCCGGAAGCAATCGAAGCCCGTCTTGGGACGCTCCAAAACGATTGCCGCCTGCGTCGACCCCGACGGGTTTGGCCCGACGCGAGAACGACACGGCGATCCGCCGTCAATCGCGCAATGCGCGCTACCCCACATAGTGAGGTGGGCGGACATCGCTTTTCGCGGCCGTGCCGCCGGGTCGTTCTTCGGCCACCCGTCTCACGCTTGCAACATCCCGGACGGGCTCAGTAAAACCTACTTTTGTCCGTTCAATGTCAGCATATTTGACCGAAGTATTTGTCGAACCATTGCCTGCCAATGGTTCGACGGTTTTCTACTCTGCGGAAATAATGCGTGAAGCACGGCAAGCGGGCTCCGCTCCTTCGCTTTCCAGTGTCTCAAATCCGAACCATCGCGCGCTGCGAACTCCCTGCCGCACCTTCCGCCGAAGCGTCAATCATTGCCCAGCAAGGCTTTGAGGCCTGTTGGCATAGCCGTTGCAAATAGAGAGTCACAAGACGAAAAAACATGTTGCAGACGGAAAGCAGCAACTGAACTCCGGCAGCAACAAAAGTCTTCGTGAATCGCGTTCGGGGAGGTCCACGCGTTTTACGAGGTGCGGCGGGGCCAGCGAAAACGGAAGTCGATAAACAACGACACGGCGATGGATACGGGGTATCAGCCTCTCGTGATCGTGACGAAGTAAGGCGCTGGCCTCGCCACTTTTTCCGTCCTCGTGACGGGCATGAACGCCGCATCGGCGCACCTGTTTTCAGGCGGCTGCAGACGGCATAAACCGAAGTCAACTTTCACTCTACGGGGATTAGCATGAAGAACACGATCAAGAAGTTTTTGCGCGAAGAAGACGGTGTGGCGGCGATTGAATATGCCCTGCTGGCCGGGCTGATCGCGGTGGCGATCATTGTGACGGTGCAGAACATGACCACCAATCTGAAAGCCATGTTCACTGCGATTGGTACTGCCTTGACGAGCGCCGCGGCCTGACACATCGCGCAGCACCCGATGCAAATCCGATCGCTCGCCCTGTCTCGACGGTCCTTCGGGACAGGGTAGCGACGGCCTTGCGCAAAACGAAGCGCATCCAGTAAGAAGGGCAATTCGATCCTCGAAACGGAGCAGGCAATGAACGGGGTTCCTTTTCCAATTGGTCCATGCGTGATGACGCTAGTACTCGTCGCCGCCCTGTGGGACATGCAAACGCGCCGGATTCCTAACTGGCTGGTGGCGACAGGATTGATCGTGGCGATTCCGGTGCAGTGGTTTACGCACGGTGTCGTCGATGGCATGACGATGTGGATGGGCGGCATGCTGGCCGGCGGCGCGTTTTTCCTGCCGGGCTACGCGATGCGGCTGATGGGCGCGGGCGACGTGAAGCTGATGGCGGCAATCGGCGCCTTCTGCGGCGCTTACGGCGCGCTCGAAATTGGTTTGGCGGCTTGTGTGATCGGTGCGATCGGGTCGCTCGCAATATGGTTCCGGCGTCGCCAGATGCGCGCCGGACTGCACGGGGCGGCAGCATTGCTGATCAACTGCGCGACGCCGGGCAACGGCACGCTGCGCAGGTCGGGCAGTGTGGCTGAAAGCAGTGCGACGGGGACCATGCCTTACGGCATTGCGATAGCAATAGGCAGCGCATGCGTGTTGTTCGCCAGCGTGTGACGCATGCCGGGGCAGGGCAAAAAATCAGGGGTTGAAAATGAAAAACGCGCGCGCTGTAACGATGCTGCTGATCGCGACGCTGGCGGGCCTCACCGCGGTGGTGTTCGCCTCGCGCTGGATGGTCTCGCAATCGTCGAATGCCACGACAAGGGTCGTGGTGGCGGCAGCCGATATCAATCTCGGTCAACGCATCGGCCCGGACTACCTCAAGCTCACCGACTGGCCGTCCAATAGCGTGCCGCCCGGCTCGTACACCGACATCCAGAAACTCGACGGCCGCGTGCTGAAGGAAAGCCTGCTGCGCGGCGAACCGATTCTCGATGCGAAGCTCACGCCGGTCGGCACGCTCGGCGGCCTCTCGGCGGTGATCGGCGAAGGCAAGCGCGCCATCACGGTGCGCGTGAACGACGTGATCGGCGTGGCGGGCTTCGCGCTGCCGGGCAATTACGTCGACATCATCGTCAACACGCAAAAGGATGCCCGCGATCCAGGCACCCAGCGTGATCAGAACATTTCCAAGATCGTGCTCGAAAAGATTCTCGTGCTGGCCGTCGCGCAGGAAGTGGGCCGCGACGAAACCAAGCCGAAGGTGGTCGACGCGGTGACGCTCGAAGTGTCGCCGGAACAGGCCGAGAAGATCGACCTTGCACGCAGCATCGGCACGCTGTCGCTGGTGTTGCGTAACCAGATCGATCCCAAAGCGATCGACACCGCCGGCGCCACCAAGGCCAGCCTGCTGCAAACGCCGGTCGCCGTGGTGCCCGCACCCGAACCGAAGCCGGTCCATATCGTGCGCAAAGTGGCGGCGCGCGCGCCGGCCAACTGTGTGCGGGTACTCGACGGCGCCGACATAAGACAAGAATGCTTTTGACAGGCTCGAGCCTGCAGGCCGTGACCGATGCGTGACCGACGTTCAGAGCGGCGCGCAAAAAAATGCGGCACATAACGGGGGTAGGACATGAACGCCAGAACCACTCAGCGCGCTAGCGCGCCGCGGCAGCCGCTCGGCCCGCGCGAAGCGAATTCGCGCCTGCCGCGGGGCCGCACCCGGATCGCCGAAGCCTGCACATGTGTGCTGTTGGGCATGTATCTGACGATGCTGCCGGTGGCGCAAGCGGCCGGCCAGAACGCCGCAGCGGGTGTGCCCGGGTTGCCGGACGTGCCGCTCACGATGGCATCGAACGGTTCGGTGCATCTGACCATCGCCGCGAGCGGCATGAGCCCGGGTGCTTCGTCCGGCGGCGCGCAACAGGGCGCCCGTGGCCCGAACTGCAGCGGCCCGGTCGCGGAACATAGCTCGGTGACGATCCCGGTCGGCAAATCCACGATGGTCGATGTGCGCGAACCGGTGAAGAGCCGTAGCGTCGGCAATCCGGCGATCGTGCAGGCCATGCTCGTGTCCCCGCAAACACTGTATCTGCTCGGCTCCGATGTGGGCACCACCAACATGATCGTGCAAGGCCGCAGCGGCTCCTGCACGATCATCGACGTGAGCGTCGGCGCGGATCCAGGCGGTCTGCAGCAAACCCTCGCCGCGCTGATGCCCGAGGAAACCGGTATTCAGGTGAAGGCCGCCGCCGACACGCTGGTGCTGACCGGCACGGTCTCCGACGCGGTCAAGGCCGAACGCGTGCTCGAACTGGCGCGCGCCTTCGTAGCCCGTCCGACCACCGCCTTGCAAGCCGCCGCGCCGATGGGCAGCGGCCCGTTGCCGGTCGGCGCCGCGCCGCGCGCGATGGGTATGCCGGCACCGACGCTCGGCGGCGCGGGCGGCGAACGCATCATCAACATGATGCACGTGGCCGCGCCGCAGCAGGTCATGCTCGAAGTGAAGGTCGCCGAAGTCTCGAAGACGCTGATCGACCAGCTCGGCGTGGCGGCGAATATCAACGGCGGGATCGGCAGCTGGAGCTTCGGCTTGCTGGCCGATTACCTGTCGGGCGGGCTGAGCGCATTGACGGCATCGAAAGCGAACAATGCGCCGCTCAGGGCCGCGATCGATGCGCAAAAAACCGATCAGCTCGTGAAGATTCTGGCCGAGCCGAACCTGATGGCGATCAGCGGCCAGGAAGCGAGCTTCCTCGCGGGCGGCAAGGTCTATATTCCGGTGCCGCAAAGCAACGGTGCGAACGGCACGACCATCGTGCTACAGGAAGAACAGTACGGTGTCGGCCTGACCTTCACGCCGACCGTGCTCGAAGGCGGTCGCATCAACCTGAAGGTGTCGCCGGAGGTGTCCGAGCTGTCGTCTACTGGCGTGGTCGTCAGCGCCGGCAACTCGAACAACCAGACGATCCTGCCGCTGATCACCACGCGGCGCGCCTCCACCACGCTGCAGGTGTTCGACGGTCAGAGTTTCGCGATCGGCGGCTTGCTGAAGAGCAACATCACCGGTTCGATCAAGGGTTTGCCAGGCGCCGCGGAATTGCCGGTGCTCGGCGCGCTGTTCCGCAGCACGAGCTACGAACAGGACAAGACCGAACTGGTGTTCGTCGTGACGCCGCGGCTCGCCAAACCGCTGCCGCAGCACTATCCGTTGCCGACCGACGGTTTCGGCGACGCCAGCGAAGCGAACGTGTACCTGACCGGCCACATGGAAGGCACGAAGCGCGCCGCGCCGGCCGCGGGAGCTTCGGCGCCAGTCGGGGCACCGGCAACCGCGCCTGCACCCATACCGGTTCCTGCACCCGCTCCCAGCGCGGCTGCCGCTGTCGCTGTGATACCGGCCACGCCGGAAACCAGCGGCTCACACGCCTCGCAGTAATGCGCGGCCTACCGGAGATCGACATGACAAGCACCAAGACACTGATCCGCACGGCACTGTGCGCCGGCTTGAGCGCCGCGCTCGCCGGCTGCCTGAGTTCGACGCCGCACTGGGACGCGACGTTCGGCGACTCGATCAACCAGATCAAGGAAATGCAGACGCTCAACCCGAACGCCTCGGCGAACACCGATCCGGTTGCGGGAATCGACGGCACGGCTGCAGCCGCGGCGCAGAAGAGCTACGCCAAATCCTTCACGGCGCCGCCCCCGCCCACCAATTCCTTGACGATCGGCGTCGGCTCATCGATTTCGTACTGAAGCGGCACAACCAGGAGGCTCGCTGTAGAGCCAGCGGAGACTTACCATGATCGACACCCTTCTGATTTCGTCCAGCGCCGAGCGCGCGCCGCACATCGCGGCGCGTCTCGAGGCAAGCGGCATCGCGTTTCGTCTGCGTACGCTGCACGGCACGGCGAAGCAGTTGCGCGTGCACGCCACGGCGATCAGGAGCGCCGATCTGCTGATCGTCGACGACGCCGATCTGACACCGCGCGATCTGAACGGTGTCGAAGAAGTGCTGTCGCTCCTCCCGAATTTGCATTGCATGCTGATCACGCCTGCGCCGTCGACCACACTGCTGATGGCGGCGATGCGTGTCGGCGTGCGGCATGTGCTCTCCTGGCCGCTGAACGACGCCGAGATCGCCGACGCGCTCGCTCACGTCTCGGCAAAGAAGCACGCCGGTGTGCGCCGCGACGGCCGTGTGGTGTCGTTCACCTCCTGCAAGGGCGGCAGCGGCACGACACTGATCGCCGTGAATCTCGCTTACGCGCTGGCCTCCTTGCGCGACAAACGCGTGCTGCTGATCGACCTGAACCAGCAATTCGCCGACGCGAGTCTGCTAGTCGCCGACAAAGCGCCGCCCGCCACGCTCGCGGATCTGTGCTCGCAGATCGACCGGCTCGACGCCGCGTTCTTCGAATCTTGCGTGATGCATGTGCACGCGAATCTCGACGTGCTGGCCGGCGCGGGCGATCCCATCAAGTCGGGCGAACTGCGCGCCGCGCATCTGGAACGGATTCTCACGCTGGTGCGCGAGCAATACGACGCGGTGCTGATCGACGTCGGTCAGAACATCAATCCGCTCGCGATCCACGCGCTCGATCACAGCGACTCGATCTGCATGGTGGTGCGGCAGAACATTCTGTACCTGCACGCGGGCCGCCGGATGCTCGACATTTTCAAGGAGCTCGGCTATCCGGCGAGCAAGGTGAAAGTGATCGTCAATCAGTACGACAAGAACGCGCGCATCAACCTGTCTACGCTCGAAGCAACGTTCGGCGCAAAGGTCGCGCATCACTTGCCGCGCGACGAAAAGCAGGCCACCGAGGCGCTGAACCACGGCGTGCCGCTCGTGACCGGCGCGAAGGGCGGCGCGCTCGCCCAGGGCATCTCGCAACTGGCGGCGTTGCTGTGGCCATTGCCGGTCGCCGAGCGCAAGAGCGTGCTCGGGCGTCTGTTCCAAAACCGGCCGAATTCGCCACCGCAGCTCAAGCCCGGACACTGAGCCGCCTGAATTCGTTCAGGGTAGCTTGCCATCGAAAAGAATGCGGAGAGCACCATGTCATTGCGCGAACAGTTGATGATCCAGAGCGGCACGATGCCGTTCGACGGCGCCAGTCCCGCAGCGGCCGCGGCCGGCGCGGCCACGGAAAGCCTGGCCGCGCGGCGCGCGTATCAGCAACTCAAGATGAACATTCATCAGGCGATCATCGACCGGGTGGAACTCGACAAGCTGCAACGCCTGTCGCCCGAGCAGATCAAGCGCGAGTTGGCGCAACTGGTGGAACGGATCGTCGACGAAGACAAGATCCCGATGAACGAACTCGAGCGCCGCCGTCTCGCTCAGGACGTGCACGACGAAATGGTCGGCCTCGGCCCGCTCGAACCGCTGCTCAACGACCCGACCATTTCCGACATTCTGGTCAACACGTCGCAGCACGTGTACGTGGAACGGCGCGGGCGCCTCGAACACACCGACGTGACCTTCTACGACGACGCGCATCTGATGAAGATCATCGAGCGCATCGTCTCGCGCGTGGGCCGCCGGATCGACGAATCCACGCCGATGGTCGATGCGCGCCTGCCGGACGGCTCGCGCGTCAACGCGATCATTCCGCCGTCGGCGATCGACGGACCGCTCGTGTCGATTCGCCGTTTCGCGGTAAATCCGCTTACGGTGACCGACATGGTGAACAACCAGAGCTTCACGCCAGCGATGGCGCAACTGCTCGAAGCGCTGATCAAGTCGAAGCTGAACGTACTGATTTCGGGCGGAACCGGCAGCGGTAAAACCACGCTGCTCAATCTGCTTTCCGGCTTCATTCCCGAGGACGAACGGGTCGTGACGATCGAAGACGCGGCCGAATTGCAGATGCGCCAGCAACACGTGCTGCGCCTCGAAACGCGGCCGCCGAATATCGAAGGCAAGGGCGAAATCTCGCAGCGCTCGCTGGTGCGCAACGCGCTGCGGATGCGCCCCGACCGAATCGTGCTGGGTGAAGTGCGCGGCGCCGAAGCGCTCGACATGCTGCACGCCATGAACACCGGCCACGAAGGTTCGATGGCGACGCTGCACGCGAACACGCCGCGCGACGCGCTCACGCGGCTCGAAAACATGGTCGGCATGGCGGGTCTGACGATGCCGATCAAGGCGATCCGCCAGCAGATCGCGTCGGCCATCACGGTAGTGGTGCAGGCTTCGCGCCTCACCGACGGACGCCGCAAGCTGATGAGCATCTCCGAAGTCACCGGCATGGAAGGCGACATCATCAACATGCAGGAGATCTTCGCGTTCAAGCGCACCGGTGTCGACGAGAACGGCATGATCAAAGGCTATTTCTGCGCGAGCGGCGTGCGCCCGAAATTTTGCGAGCGGCTGGCGGGCTTCGGCATCGTGCTGCCGGACCAGATGTTCGATCCGGCGCGGCGTTTCGAAGTATGAGCGCGCAACGGATTTGAGGAGAGGGACATGAACACGTCGTTTATCGGCTTTGCGGTGCTCGCGTTTCTCGCGGTGGTGCTGGCCATCGAGGCTGTTTATCTGCTCTGGAGCAGCCATCGCGGCAAGGACGTCAAGCGCATGGACGAGCGCATTCGCGCGCTGTCCGCCGGCGGCAACGTGAGCAGCCAACAGCTCTCGATCCTCAAGCAGCGCATGCTGAGCGAGTCGCCGTTCGTCACGCAGATACTGCTGCGCATACCGCGCGTGCACACGCTCGACCGGCAGTTGCAACAGTCCGGGCTGAAATGGTCGGTGGCGCGCTTCGTTACCTACACGCTGCTGTGCGCGGTGCTGGGCGCCTTGGGCGGGTTCGTGCTGCAATTTCCCGCGCCGGTTATGGGCGTGTTCGCCGCGGTGGCGAGCCTGCTGCCTACCCTGATTCTTCGCCGCAAGCGCACCAAACGCGTGCTGCAACTCGAACGCCAGTTGCCCGATGCGGCTGATCTGATCGCCCGCGCGCTGCGTGCCGGCCACTCCTTTCCGGCCGCGCTCGGCATGGTCGGCGAAGAACTGCCCGAGCCGCTCGGCGGCGAATTCGCGCTGGTGTTCGACGAGATCAACTACGGCGTATCGATGAACGACGCGCTCCTGAACATGGTGAGTCGCGTACCGGTCGAGGATCTGCGCTACTTCGTGATCGCCGTGCTGATCCAGCGCGAGGCGGGCGGCAATCTGGCGGAGATTCTCGGTTCCATCGCCGGCATCATTCGCGAGCGGCTCAAGCTGCTCGGCAAGGTGCGCGTGCTGTCGGCGGAAGGACGCCTGTCGGCCTGGGTGCTCGGCGTGTTGCCATTCGCCATTCTCGGGCTGCTGTCGGTGCTCAATCCGGGCTACATCAGCGTGTTCTGGAAGGATCCGGCGGGCCCGCAGATCGCCGGCGTGGCTATCACGATGATGATGTTCGGCATCTTGTGGATGCGCAAAGTCGTGCGCATCCGCGTCTAGACCACGGTTTCGACACGAGGAGCGCGGGTTCGGCCCGCAGACCATGAAAATTGAACAGATCGTGCTGCTTGGGCTAATGTTTCTGATCGTGTTCGGCGCGGCGCTGAAGGCGATGACGCTGCTGCGCCCCGACCCTGTGCAACGGCGCATTGAAGAGATCGCGCAGCCAGGTGTCGCCGCCGAGGCTGACGCCGGCGCGCAAATGAATTGGGTCGAAACCGTCACGAAGATGTCCGAGCGGGTCGCCAAACTGTCGCTGCCGAAAGAGGACTGGGACAAGTCGGTGCTGCGTCTGCGCTTCGCGAACGCGGGTATTCGCACGCCGTCCGCAGCGGCCATCTACTTCGCTGCCAAGACTGTGCTGGCGCTTGCGCTGCCGGCCATTGCGCTAATTGCTTTCGGCAACGCCTTCCAGGCCGGCGAGCGCATTTATCTGCTGCTGACCGTGCTGGCTGCCTCGGCGCTCGGCTTCTATCTGCCGAACCTCGTGATGAGGCGCCTAGTTGAAAGCCGTCAGCGCAAGCTGTTCGAAGATCTGCCCGACGCGCTCGATCTGATGACCGTCTGCGTGGAAGCGGGCCTCGGCCTCGACGCAGCGATGATGCGCGTCACTCAGGAAATCGGCGTGAAAAGCCGCGCGCTCAAAGACGAATTCGACATGGTGCTGCTGGAATTGCGTGCCGGCTTGGGCCGCGACAAGGCGTTGCGCAACTTGTCGCTGCGCACCGGCGTAGAGGACATCGACACGCTTGCCGCGATGCTGATTCAGGCGGACCGCTTCGGCACCAGCGTGGGTGACTCGCTCCGTGTTTATACCGACAACCTGCGCACCAAACGACGCTTGCGCGCGGAAGAGCAGGCTGCGAAGATCGCCTTGAAGCTGCTGTTTCCGCTGATGTTTTTTATTTTTCCGACTCTGCTGGCCGTGCTGGTCGGCCCGTCGGCGATCCAGATCGTGCGTCAGCTGTCACCGGCCGTCCAAGGTATTGCGGGCGGTTGAACGCCAGGCATTCATCGGGGAATCCCATGCTCGCATCCAGCCCGTTTCCTGACCTCCTGCAACACGCAGGCCTGTGGCTGCGCATGTACGCGCTCGGGCTGGCGATGATGGCCGCGGGCGCGGCGCTGGAACGGCGCTGGCCCGCCGCGATGCTGCAATCGCGCGCCGGCCAGCGTTTCAACGTGGCCTATGCGGGCGTGTATCTGGCGCTCGCGGAAGCGATGAAGCCGTTCACCGCGGCGGCGAGCGTCGCGATCGTCAATGCGCTCGGTGGCGGCCTGGTCGTTCTGAACTCGCACGGGGTGGGCGCGGTGGCTTCGTTCGTGATCGTGCTGCTCACTATCGACGTGCTCGAATACGCGTTTCACCGGCTGCAGCATACGTGGCCGGTGCTGTGGAAGCTGCATTCGCTGCACCATAGCGCGGTCGAATTCAATGTCACGGTCACGTGGCGGCACCACTGGGTCGAATCGCTCATCAAGGGTTGCCTGCTCTATCCGTTGATCGGCGTGCTGTTCAAGGTCGAACCGTGGATCGTTGGGTCGACCTCGGTCATTTTCATGCTCGGCAATTATTTCGCGCATCTGAACCTGCGCGTGGACCTCGGCCGCTACATCACGTGGGTCAACAATCCGCAGTATCACCGGCTGCATCATTCGAACCGCGCCGAGCATTTCAACCATAACTTCACGCAACTGCTGCCGCTGTGGGATCACCTGTTCGACACGCAGTGGGTGCCCGCCAAAGAAGAGTGGCCGGCCACCGGTCTCGACGACGGTGCGCAGCCGCGCTCGTTGCTGGAAGCATTGTGCTGGCCGCTGCGTCTGCACGCCGGACGCGGCGCGGGGCTCGCCGGCAAGCCGGTGCCGGTGCTGGACAAGGAGACGAAATGAAATCCGCTCGCCACAAGTCCATCTTTAGCGGGGAGGCGCGCGCAGGCAAGCGCGGGCACACGCGCAAGCAACGCGGCGTGGCCACGATCGAGTTTGCGTTGATCGCGCCGCTGCTGCTGCTGTTGCTGTGCTTTGCCATGGATCTCGGCGTTGCGCTGTGGGTCAACCTGACCATGCAATACGCGGTGCGGGAAGGCGCGCGCTATTCGGTAACGGGGCAGACCAACCTCGATCCGAACGCGACCAATCAGCAGCGCTATCTGGCTGTCGTGCAGGAGATCAAAAACAGTTCCATGGGCCTCTATTCGCTCGTCTCGCCGAGCTATGTGATCACCATCAACGGGGCGACCCAAAGCTACAACACGCAGACAAGTTACAGCACGGGCATGTTCGGCAATCCCGGCGACATCGTCGTGCTGCAGATCAACTGCATCTGGCCGCTGCTCACGCCGCTGGTCAAGCCGTTCTTCGCCAACGGCAAGTTCAGCTTCAGCGTCGCGGCGACGATGCGCAACGAGGGCTTCTGACATGCGCACACGTTCCTCGCGAAGCCGCCGCGCTTCCAAAGGCATCGTCACGGTGGAGATGGCGCTGTTGCTGCCAATCATGGTGGCGCTGGCGCTGCCGGTGTACGACATTGCGCGCAACATCCAGGCACAGATGATTCTGATCAACGTGAGCCGCGAAGGCGCGAACCTGTCCTCGCGCGCATCGCTTACGTTTCCGATGCAGACCATCATGTCCTCGCTCAGCGCAACCACGCCGCCGCTCAACATGAGCGCGCACGGCATGATCTACATCACCGAGATCATGGGCAATAACAACTGCGACAGCAACGGTAACAATTGCACAGGCGTGGTGGTCGCGCAATATCGCTGGAACGGCGGCAACTACGCTCCGGCGAGCAAGTTGTGGAGCTGCGGTAGCAGCGGCACGAACTGGGCGACGGACGGCAGCGGCAGTTGCAGCGGCATTCCCGCGGCAGGGAAGACGTCGCCGGTGGTCAATCTGCTGCAAGGCAAGCTTTCGGACGGCCAGATCGCGTACGCGGTCGAGGCGTTCTATTTGCAGACGCCGCTGATCGGTTCGCTGAATCTGGGCCGTGGCCTCACGACGCCCGCGCTTTCGCCGAATCTCTATGCAATGACGGTGTTCTGACGCGGCGAAGAAATGCCCGATTAGATAAGAAAAACGCAGGACCGGGGGTAGCAAATGAAAACAAAAGCGAAAACAGCGGCGGCATTCAGAAGGCGGCAGAGAGGATCGGTCAGCATTTTCGTGGCGGTGTCGCTGATTGCCTTGCTGGGTATCCTCGGCCTCGCGGTGGATTCCGGTTTCGGCTATATGATCAAGGCACGTCTGGACGCGGCCACCGACGGCGCAGTTATTGCGGCTGGCGAAGCAGTCACGCGCGGCAACAATCAGACGGAGCAGACCAATAACGCGCAGCAGGCGGCAACGGCTTTTTTCGCGGCGAACTATCCGGCGGGTTTTCTCGGTTCCAGCGCGACCGCGGGCACGCCGTCGATCGTGTTCAACGCCGGCACGGTGACGATCGGCATGACCGCGCAGGCAAGCGTGCCGGTTACGTTCTCAAAAGTACTCGGATTCAATGTGCTGAATGTGAGTTCGTCTTCGCAGGCGATTCGCAGGACGCTGGATATGGCGTTCGTGATCGATACCACGGGCTCGCTGAATTCTTCCGGTGTGCCGGCAGCGGTGCGCTCGAATGCGGTGGCCTTCCTCAATAATTTCGACGTGACGAATGACCGGGTCACGCTGATGCACTTCGCGTACGGCACGGTGGTGGATGTACCGTTCAAGGGCAACACGCGTGGTTTCGATCGCGCAACGATGACCACGGATATTAACAATTACACGTTCAGCGGCAGCACCAACTCCCCCGAGGCACTGTGGAACGCGCGCAACCAGTTGAACACGGTCATTACACAACCTTCGAGCCTGCGCGTCATCGTGTTCTTCTCGGACGGCGCACCGAATAGCTTCTCATCGTTTTTCACGACCAACCAGAGCAAGTGCAACAACATCTCCACTACGCTCGCGAGCGGCGATGGTCAAACCGGCTTCTCCTCCGGACTATTCAGTATCAATGCCCTGAATCAAAAGCTGGCGTCGCCGTGTTATCAGAGCGATACGTCGGGCTTCGTGACCGCCATGCCGAAGTGGTACAACGCTCACAACGTCAGCGAGCAGACCTTCCCGATCTGGCCCGTGACCTCGCCGCGCGTGGTGTCGAACGGCAATGCGACGTATGTGAACGTCAACCGCGTATCGCGCAATCTGCTCGAAGCGATGGCCGCGGCGGCGCGTGCCGAAGGCACCTACGTGTTCACACTCGGCTACGGCAACGAGTTGACCAAGCCCGCCGGTCCGGACAATGAAATTGGCCAGGACGTGCTCAAGTGCATGGCCAACACAGCCGATTCGCTATCGCGCTGCTACAACCCGAAACAACCGGTCGGCGTGTACTGCTACGCCGCGACACCGGCCGATCTGAAGCCGTGCTTTTCGCAACTGGCTTCGCAAATTCTGCGTATTTCCAAGTGAGCGCGTTATGACACCGACGACACCTCTCCAAGACCTGCCACTCGCCGTGAGTACCGAAGGCGCCACCCTAACCAGTGCCATGTCCGCGGAGCCGGGCAATGCCGGCGGCTTGCGCGAGGCGCTCGTGGAAGTCGCCGCGCGCGCGGGCGCGGCGACCATGCTGAGCCTGTTCGCCTATGCCGCGATCACGCAATGGCGCGCGGCGCCCTCGCGGATCACGCTGTTATTTCTGGTGGTTTCCGCATGTTTCACGGTCGGCTTGTCGCTCGTGACGCGGGTGCCGATGAAGCGCGATTGGCGGCCGTTCGCTTTCATGTGCGCGATGGGCGGCACGTACTATTTCCTCGCCGTGCGTCTCGCGCCCGGCGTGCAACTCGTGCCTGAGGCGGTCGGTGCCGCGCTGCAGCTGCTGGGGATATGCTGGCAACTGTTCGCCAAGGTATCGCTGCGCCGCTCGTTCGGCATCTTGCCCGCCAATCGCGGCGTCGTATCGCGCGGTGCCTATCGCTTCATTCGGCATCCGATGTATCTGGGTTACTTCATCACCGACATCGGTTTTCTGCTGGTGAACTTCGGTCTGCAAAACCTGCTGGTGTACGGGTGCCAGTTCGCGTTGCAAGTGGGGCGCATCGTGCGCGAGGAGCGGCTTCTCTCGGCGGACGAAGGCTATCGGACCTACAAGGGCCGCGTGCGTTATCGCGTGATTCCGGGCATTTTCTAGGGCTGCGGTCCTTGCGCTCGGCCATCCCATGGCCGGCGCAAGTCCGTTATCCACGTGAGCTTGACCTAAGCAAGCCGCGCCCCGCGCACCGCCTTCCCCCCAACCACACAAACGACCAGCGTCGCCATGACAAGCACGCCCAAGGTCACGGCGCGTTCCTTGACCGGCCTGATCTGAGGCATAGCGACAATCGGTTCCCTCGAACCGTGCTCCGCGCCGGTTTCGCGCGACACGCGGCGCCGAGCGCGGACACGCCCCGCCGCATCTAACTCCGGGCGTAGCACCACGGCCAGGCACCCGCCGTCATGGCGTCGCCGCGCGCCGCGCGGCACGGCCGAAGATCGCCCGATCCGCGAGCCACACCGCCAGCAGCGTGACGCCCATCAACGGGAACACGATGCCGAGCAGGACGAGGCCGATTTTCCAGCCGCGCATGGGCGGCGCGGCACGTTCGCGCGACGGTGCGCCGAGCGAGCGTTGCGGCCGCCGCTTCCACCACATCACGCAGCCGGTGACGGCCATCGCCGCCAATCCTAAAGAAATCGCGGCGCAGAGAATCTGGTTGGCAACGCCGAAATAACGGCCCATATGCAGCGACGTGCCGTACGACACGGCCTTCGACACCGCGCCGTAATCGCCATAGCGGATGTCCTTCAGAATCGCTCCGCTGTATTGGTCGATGTACAGCGTGCGTTCGTCTTTCGGATCGTCCGGAAAGTACGAGATGGTGTAGACGCCGGTCGCGGAAGCCGGCAGCACGATGTTGTAGCCGTCCGTCACGCCGAGCGAGGCAGCCAGTGCGACGACGCGTCCGAGCGGCAGCGGACGCACGGCGTTTGCCTCGTCGGCCGAGGAGAGAGAGTGGGAGTCAGGCACGCGTGTGTTGCCGACGGCCCAGGGCGTGAGCGGCAGAGGCAGGTCGTCCATCACCATGCCGGGCATCGAGTCCATGTTGGCGGCGTGGGCACCGTGGCCGTTGTGCTCATCGTGAGCTTTGTTTTTCGCGTGCGTCTCCGTTGCGGCAGGCTGCGCGCCGCTCTTTGCTGGCAGCGCAGAGCGCAGCGGCAAGCCGCCCCACGATCCCGGCGGCGCACCGAGATTCGCGGCGGTCGCGAGCGCCTTGAACTGCTTGCCCCACGAACCCGTCCACGGCAGCCCCGTCAACACGAACGCGAGCGCACCGAGCGCGAGCCAGATGCCCATCGCGGCATGGACGCTCTTCCACAGCGCGCGTCCCTTCAGTGCGAAGCGCGGCAACAGCGCAGCACGTGCCGTGGTTTTCTCGCGCGGCCACCACAACGCGACGCCGGTGCCGATCATCACGAGCGTCCAGCATGCGGCCAGTTCCATCAGCAACTCGCCGGGTTTGCCGAGCAGCAGCTTGCGATGAAGCATCCGGTCCACTTGCATGAAGCGGCGTTCGACGCTCAGCGTGCCCAGCACCTCGCCGGTATAGGGGTTCACATAGACGCTCTGCTTATCGCCGTCCGCGAGACGGAAGACAAATTCGGCGCTGCGCTCCGGTGCGCTCGCGACGACCGCGGTCAGCGCGACCGCGTTCGCCGGCAGTGCCGAACGCGCTCTTGCCAGCAGTACGTCTTCGGGCAATCTCGGGAGCGCTTGCGGCGCGATGGTCAGGCGCCCCGGATACAGCAGCGGCTCGATTTGCGGCTGGAAGCAGTACAGCGTGCCGGTGATCGCCAGTACGACCAGAAACGGCATCACGAAGAGGCCCGCATAGAAATGCCAGCGCCAGAGCGTGCGATAGCCTGGGTGGATGGCGGTAGTCGCCGGCGTGGCGCGCTGGGCGTCGATGCCAGTGGTGGTGGACATGAAAATCCTCCTGAAGCAGAGATGAATCAATCAGTTCGAGCAACGTGCATGCGTATGCGTTTGGTTCAGCGCGCTCACATGCGCAGCTTCGCTTCCAGATAGAACGTGCGGCCGGGATACGGGTGATAGACGAAGTAGCGGGCATCGAACAGGTTGTCGACGCCGATGCCGATTTCACTCAGCCTGGTCGGCTTGTAGGTGAATTTCGCGTCGGCCACCGTGTACGAACTGGTGCCGCCGAACACGTCCGGATTCGTGTCGGTGTTGGTGAGCGTGTTGTACTGACGGCCCGAATAGCGCGCAGCGAGCGTGAGCGCCGCGCGTTCGTCGAAGTGATACGTCGCGGCGAGATCCGCGCGCCACAGCGGGATCCGGTAGAAGTACTTGCCGACCGTGGCCGGGTTCTGCGCGTTGGCGATGATCTTCGACTGCGTGTAGGCCACGCTTGCCAGCAGGTCCAGGCCGCGCACCAGCACGTTCTCTCCCGAATAGCTCGTTTCGACGCCGCGCGAGCGGACCTTGCCGATGTTCTGAAAGTTCGTCACGTTCGGAATCACGGTCGTATCGGTCTGGCTGAAGATTGTGTTCTTCACGTCGTCCTGAAACAGCGAGAAGCGGAACAAGCCGTTCCAGTGCGCCCATTCGGCGGTCAGTTCCTTCGAGAGATCGTCTTCGGGCTTCAGGTTCGGATTGTTGTTGACGATCGCGGAGCCGTTGATCTGCCCTTGAAACAGCTCGCTCACTGTCGGAAACCGATAGGCGCGGCCGATGGACGCGCGCAAGGTCAGATCGTCGGTGACGTCGAACGACAAGGAGGCTTTCGGCGAGAAATGCTGCTGGCTTGCGTCGCTATACGGCAGCGTCGTGCCGCCCAGCGACTGCGAACCGCCATAGGCCTGCCAGTCTTCGTAGCGCACGCCGTAGACGAGCTTCCAGCGCGGCAGAAAGCGCCAGGCGTCCTGCGCGTAGAGCGCCTGAGTCTGCGTCTTGCCGGCGAACGCATTGGCGAACGAGGTGGCTGCGCCGTCGCGCCAGTTCAGCGTGTTGTAGCTTTCGTTGTCGACGAAGTAGTTGTCGTAGTGATAGCCGAAGCTCAGCGCGTGATTCGCGAGTCCGGCCTGATTCGTCGCGGGCGTGTAGGTGCTGCGCAGATCGAGCGTTTTCCAGCCGGCGCCGTCGCCGAAGATCACGGTGCCCGGACCGTTGCCCGGCGCGCCGGAATTCGCGGTGCGCGCCACGCTGTTGCCGACGTCGTAGTACGAAGCGATCGCTTCGCCATTCCAGCCGGTCGCATTGCGCGTTTTCAGCGACACGCCATAGAGCCAGTTCTCGCTATGGCCGAGACTCGGCGCGAATGCGGCGGTGGGAATCGTGTATTCGTAGCCGTCGATCGCGACCTTGCCGCTGTACACCGCGTTGCCGTTCGCATCGCGCAGAAAGCTCGAGGTCTGGCTGTTGTAGGTCTGATGCCAATAGCCGAGCGTGAAGCCGGCCTGCAGTGTCGGCGTGAAGTCGTACTGCATCTTCAGCTTGAACTGGTCCTGCACCGTGTGTTCGATCCCTTCACCGTTCACGCCGAGCACTGCCGTCGGCGTGTTGGTCTGGTTGTTGTAGAAGTACGCGCCGGTGACCGGCGTGTCGCCGGCTTTGGCGGGTGTGCCGGACTTGGCGAGTGTGGCGAATTGCAGCGGCTGGCTGGTGTTTTCCAGGTGATTCACACCGAGTAGAAACGAGAACTTGCCGATGCGGTTGCCGAGCGTCGCGCTGGCTTCGCTGCCGTTGAAATTCTGGTTCACGCCGAACAGGCTGAAGTGCTGCGTGAAGGCTTTGACGTCGGCGCTCGCTTCGAACTGTTTCGGCATGCGCGTGCTGATGAGCACGGTCGCGCCGAGCGAGTTGCCCGGATAGAGCGCGGAAAACGGCCCGTAGATCACATCGACCTGCTGGATCTCGTCGGGAAATACCATCGACCAGCGCGGCGGAAACGAGTAGCTGTTGCCGAGCAGATTGCTGAGCAGCAGACCGTCCGCATAGACTAGACCGCGCGCGCTTTGCGTGTTGCTGGTGCCGCGCACGGCGATGATCGAATTCAGATCGCCGATAAAGCGCTTGCGCACGGCGAGGTTCGGCATGTACTTCAGGACGTCTTCCGTGTTGACGACGTTCCAGTTCTCGAACTGCTCGCGGGTGACGGTTTCGACCGAGGCCGGCAGGTTGGGATCGACGGCACGCGGCGCGGCGGCGGCATTCGCGCTGACGCTGATGGCAGGCAGCGCGGCGTCGGCGCTCGCGCTCTGCGCATGAGCGGACGAGGCGATGAACGCCGGCACGAACGCCGGCACGATGGCAGGCAGACAGGCGGACAAAAACGGCCGGGGCAGCGGTTGAAGCGAGACGCGGCGTGCGCCACGGCGGGCGCAAAAGGGTAGTCTTCGCAGGGCGAAGTTGAACATGAGTGTTTCCTCGATGCATGGAACAAACGATCGCGCGCCCCCTCGACGGGTGCGACGACTGCGCGATCAGGACCGATAGCAATCAGGAAACGACGGGTGGGGCTCGAGGACGGCCGGACGGAAAGGCGCCGAGCGGCGTGAAGCGAGTGGAAAGCGTGGGCGGCGCGGTGCCGGCAAGTGTGAGGGCGGCCGGCGGCTCGGCCGCGGCGACCGTCGGCATGGCGACGTGGTGCTGAAGCAGATGACAGTAGCCGCACGCGCCGAACGCGTCGTCATGGCTCAAACGGACCGGCGCCGGGGCGGCCTGGGTCGTCACGCTCGCCGCGCCGACCACGCTGAAATCGCGCGGCTGCAACGCCGAACAGAGCGCGGCGATGGGCTCGTGCGCACGGTTCGACATCAACATCTGACTCACGACCGGCGCGAACACGACGAGCCACATGGCGAACAGGCCAAGCCATGCGGTCATGTGAATGCGAGAGCGTGGATTCATGATGTTGGGCGTAAAGACGCGGGCGATTCTAACATCGCCGCGCGGACTTTTCGCTCGTAATCCTCGTTATAGCGTGGGATTAGAAGGCCGAAAACCGCTCATTTCGCCGCGTTACAGGCGCGCCGATTCACGTAAGGTGCGTGGTACATGTTCCGCTTTCGCGGCCGCACCGAGACTTCGGCACGCCAATCCGGCAGCCGGGTCAGGACGCGGCACATGCGATCGACCCGGCCGGCTCATCGCCGGCTCCAGTGACCACGACTCATGAACCACACGCAGCTCGCAACCTCGATCGACGATATCAACCAGCAGGCCGTCTCGTTGTTCTCGGCCGGACAATTCGCCGAGGCTTTGTCGATGCTGACGCCGTTCATCGACGGCGATGCGCTGCCGGACGACGCGCTTGCCGACGCGTTGAATATCGCCGGGGCCTGTTCGTTCGCCTTGCAGCGTCCCGCGGAGGCGGAAAGCTATTGGCGCCGCTGTCTGCAACGCAAACCGGGCTATGCCGAGGTGTACGGCAGTCTCGGCATGCTGCTCAAGTCACTCGGGCGTCTGTCCGCAGCCAAGGCGATGTACCGGCAACTGGTCGCGCTGCGGCCCGGCGACGCGGACGCCCGCAATCATCTCGGCGCCGTGCTCTACGGGCTCGGCTACAAGGAGCAAGCGGAGGCGTCGTATCGCGAGGCGCTGGCGCTTCGCCCCAACTACCCCGAAGCCCACTACAACCGCGGCATCGTATTGCACGAACTGCGCCGCCTGCCGGAAGCGGAAGCGGCATTCCGCGAGGCGCTGCGGGGACTGCCGGTTCACGCCGAAGCCCATAACAATCTGGGCAACGTGCTGATGGAGTTGGGCCGCCTCGCCGAAGCGGACCTTGCCTATCGCGAGGCGCTGACTATCCGGCCACAGTATCCGGAGGCGCTCAACAACCTGGGCGGCGTGCTGAAGGCCGCTTTCCGTCTCGCCGAAGCCGAGCTGGCTTTTCGCCTTGCCCTTGCCATTCGTCCGGATTACGCCGAAGCCCTCCTGAATCTCGGCACCGTGCTCGCCGATCTCCAACGTCTGCCCGAAGCCGAGGCGGCGTATCGCGACGCCATCGCACAACGTCCCGGCTACGCTGAAGCGCACTACAACCTCGGCGTGGCACTGTGCAAAATGGAGCGTCTTTGGCAAGCCGAACTGGCTTACCGCGAGGCGATTCGCCTGCGGCCCGATCTCGTTCATGCGCACAACAACCTGGGCTGCCTGCTTCGCCGGCTCGACCGACTGCCGGAGGCTGTCGAGGCTTTCGAGCAGGCGCTCGGCCTGCGTCCCGATCTGGCGGAAGCGCATTACAACCTCGGCGCAGCGCGGGCGCAACTCATGCAATGGCCCGAGGCCGAGAGCGCGTATCGCCGCGCGCTTGCTTTACGCGCCGATTACGGCGATGCGAAATTCGGCCTGGCCGTGTTGCTGCTCGGCATGGGCCGCTTCGAAGAGGGTTGGCGTCTTTACGAATGTCGCTACGAGCAGGCCGGTTTCGTCCATCACAAGACTAGGTCGATGCTGAGCTGCCCGCAGTGGCAAGGCGACACGCTCGCCGGCAAGTCGCTGCTGGTATGGCAGGAAGACGGCCTCGGCGACATGGTCCAGTTCAGCCGCTATTTCGCCTTGCTGAAGGCACAGGGCGCCTCGCATATCGCCTTTGCGTGCGCACCGTCGTTGCACCGGCTGATGGCAAGCGTCGACGGCGTGGATGCCGTGCTCGATCACGATACCGCGCGCGCACAGGCGTCCACTTACGACTGCTGGACGAGCCCGCTGAGCGCGCCGCTGCATCTGCGCACGAGCGTGGACACGATTCCGCGCGCCGTGCGTCTCGCGGCCGAGCCGGCGCTGGTCGAGCATTGGCGCCCTATGCTGGACGCGCTGCCTTCCAGCCGCAAGATCGGCCTGGTATGGAGAGGCAACGCGAACCATCATAACGATATGAACCGCTCCATACCCTCGCTCGCTATGCTGGCGCCGCTCTGGAGCGTGCCGGGCGTGAGCTTCGTGAGCCTGCAAAAAGGATGGGGCGAAGACGAGGCGCGCCATCCACCCGCCGGTCAACTGCTGCTCGACCTCGGCTCGCGTGTGACGGATTTCGCGGACAGCGCCGCGATCGTCGCGCAACTCGACCTGGTGATTTGCGTGGACACGTCCACCGCGCATCTGGCCGCGTCGCTCGGCACGCCGTGCTGGGTGATGCTGCCGGAAAAAGATATCGACTGGCGCTGGCTGCACGATCGCAGCGATTCGCCGTGGTATCCGCACACGCTGCGGCTGTTTCGCCGCGCGCCGGGCGAGGATTGGTCGATGCCGGTCGAGCGGGTGCGTCAGGCGTGCGTCGAGCGATTCGGCGCGACGGACCGCGCGCTTACCTGATTCGCGTGCCGCGCTTGCGGGCCGATTGCGTCGACGTGTGAAAGCGGTCCTCGATCGTTTCGATCGCCTGGCCGAGGAACTGCAGGAACATGCTCATCGCGACGGTGCTCGTCAGATCCGAGCGTTGATATAGACAACTGAACGATTGGGCCCCGGCATCGGCGAGCGGGGTCCATGCCAGCTTACGCTCGGCCACGTCTTCCGCGACGTTCTCCGCGATCAGAAATCCGATGCCGACCCCGTCCGCCACGAGCCGGCGCACCATCGAGACCGAACTGGTTTCCACCAGAGGACGGGCCTTGCGTCTTTCGCGATGATCGATCTGGTCCACCATCGCGCGTAATTCGGTATCCGGCGTCATCAGGATGAGCGGGTAGTCGAGACATTCGCGCAGGCGTGGGCGTTTCTGCAGCTTCGTGAGCGGATGCCCCGGCGGCGTGACCAAGCCGAGATACTGCGCGAACGCGCGCACTTCCACGACGCCTGGCGGCGGCTTGCGGCGCAGGCCGTAGCCGATGTCGGCCTCGCCGGTCTCCACCCATTTCAGGATGCTTTCGCCGTTGCCCGAACGCACGCTGTAGGTCACGCCGGGATAGCGTTCCATTGCGGCCTGAATCGCGTCGGGCACCAATTGCTCGGCCGACGACGGCGACACCGCCAGATTGACATGCCCGCGCCGCAGCGAACGCAGATCTTCCACCTGCGTCATGGCGTTGTCGAAATCGCGCTGGCCGCGCCGCACCGCCGCAATGATGATCTCGCCGGCGGTGGTGAGTTGCATGCCGCGCGGCAAGCGGTCGAACAGCGGCGAGCCGACCTGTTCCTCGAAATTGAGAATTTGCTGGTGCACCGCGGCAGCGGTCAGATGCAGCGCTTCCGCCGCTTTACGGATCGAACCGCGCCTGACCACCTCGTCGAAACAGCGGAATGTCTGTGATATTGGACGCATGACTAGCCTGTATAGTTTTCTCGAACGGCCCGTATAGAACAATCAGATTTTCCTGACGCAGCGAATGGCCTAGATTTGTTCCAACATCTTAACGGAGCGAATCGTGACCACCACAGTCGATCAGATTACCCAGCGCCGCCGCGGCGTCGGCCTCATTGCTCACGACCCGAAACTATCCGCCGGCGGCTATACGCTGATCGCGCCGCAGACAGCGGGCGGACGCGTGTATCTCGTGGATATCGGCGGCGAGGTTGTGCACGAATGGCAGATGCCGGTGCGTCCCGGCCGTCACGCGGTGATTCTCCCGAACGGCAATCTCGGCTACAACGGCAACCATGCGGACTCGGAAGACCGCTACGCACCGTGGTCGATGTGGCATGGCGGTGATTTCTACGAAGTCACACCGGGAGGCGAAGTGGTCTGGCGTTACGAAGATCCGGCGCATCACCACGACGCGCAGTGGCTGCCGAACGGCAATTTGCTGTATGCCGCGTGCGCGCCGGTGCCGGCGGGTTTCGCCGATCGCGTGCCGGGTGGCACCGCGCATGGTCCCGAAGAGGTGATGTACGGCGACGTGATTCGCGAAGTGAATCGAGCGGGCGAACTCGTGTGGGAATGGAAGGCCTGGGAGCATCTGAATCCGCAAGACTTTCCCATCGCGCCCGGCTTCGGCCGCTATCACTGGCCGCTCGTGAACGGGCTCGGCGTGAACGCACAGGGCGAGGTGCTGATGAGTTTGCGCACCACGTCGGGCATCATCGCGGTCGATCGTGAGACGGGCGCTGTGCAGACGCACATTCCACCGAGCGTGGTTTCGCATCAGCATGCGCCGGTGGCGCTCGCCAACGGCAACATTCTCACCTTCGACAACGGCAATTTCCGCGCTGGCGCGCACGTGGTGTTCTCGCGAGTGCTGGAGATCGATCCCGTTAGCCGCGAAGTGGTGTGGTCATACGCGGACGACATGGTGAACATGTTCTACAGCGCGTTCATGGGCAACGCGCAGCGCCTCGCGAACGGCAATACGCACATTACCGAGTCGGCCACGGGGCGCTTATTCGAAGTGACTCCGGCAGGGGAAGTGGTGTGGGAATACGTGATTCCGTGGTTCGGTGAATACCCGGATGAAGCGGCGCGTAAAACCGGTCCCGGCCAGTTGAACAGCGTGTTCCAGACCTTCCGCTACAGCCGCGAGCAATTGCCGTGGTTGCGCGCTTGACTGCCGCGTTTCATTGCACTTCAAACCGCGAGGGCCACGTGAATCCAGAACCCGCCATTCATAGCGTCGACGCGCGCCTGCCCGCGTGGCAACTCGTGCTGTTCGGCCTGCAACATGTGCTGTCGATGGCCGCCTCGCCGGTCACTGCGGTGTTTCTGGTGTCGCGCATGTTGTCGCTGCCATCGGACATAACCGTGCATCTGATCGGCGCGACCTTCTTCGTGTGCGGCGCGGGCACGCTGCTGCAATCGCTCGGTGCGGGATCGATCGGCGCGCGGCTGCCGTTCGTGATGGTGCCGGGCGGCGCGCCCGCGATGCTATTCGCGGTCATCGCGACTCAAACGGATTTGCGCACGGCGGCCGGCGCCGCGATTCTCACCAGTCTGTTCTACTGGATCGTGCTGCCGGTATTCGCGCGCTGCCTGCGGTTCTTTCCCCGCGTGGTGGTAGGCACGATGCTGGTGCTCGTGTCGGTGAGCCTGATCAAAATATATGCGGGCATCGTGGTCGGACAGCCCGGTACGCCGGGCTTCGCGCGGCCCCAGTCGCTGGGACTTGCGCTGCTCACGATCGTGGCCACACTCGTCGTGGCGCGACTCTTCAAGGGCACGGTGGGCCGGCTGGCCGTGCTGCTAGGTCTTGCCGCCGGCACCTTTGCCGCCTGGGCGATGGGCTTGATGCCGGCCAATGGGCTGTGGAGCGGGCCGCTCCTCACGCTGCCGACGCTGCTGCCGTTCGGCATGCCGCGCTTCGATGTGCTGGCCGCTCTGCCCATGCTGATCTTCAGTGTGATCTCGATGGCTGAAGCGACGGGGCAGACGGTGGCCGTCGGCGAGATCACGGGCAGGAAGATCGACATGCGCCGCGACGTGCCGCGCACGATTCGCGGCGATGCGCTGGCGTCATTGATCGGCGCGCTGCTCGGCACTTCGCTCATCATCACCAGCGCGGAAAATATCGGCGTCGTGCAAACCACGGGCGTGCGTTCGCGCTACGTCACCGCGACGGCCGGTGCCATGCTGATGCTCATTGCGCTGTTCGTGCCGCTCGGACGCTTTGCGTACGCGATTCCCGCGCCGGTGGTCGGCGGCACGGCGCTGATCGTGTTCGCGATGATCGGCGTGATGGGCATCAATCTGCTCGGCAAAGTCGACCTCCACGTGCGGGGCAATCAGTACACGCTTGCCGCGGCGCTCGTCATGGGACTGATACCGGTGCTGGTCCCCAATGTCTACGCGGCGTTTCCCGCCTCGTTACAGATCGTGCTGGGCAACGGCATGGCTGCGGGCACGCTCACGGCGATCGTCGTCAATCTGGTGTTCGGCGCATGGCGTCTCGCACCGGCGGAGAAAGTGCAGACCATCTGATTTCGGCTTTCCACGCCCTACGCAGTTTTCCTTCCAACGTTTCACCACACGCCATGAAAATCAAAATCGCTTGCCTCGCGACGCTCGTCGCGGGCTCGGCTGCGCTCGTTGTTTCCTCGACGGCTTTCGCGCAGAGCAGTGTCACGCTGTATGGCAGTCTCGACGCAGGTCTCGGTTATGTGAGCAATCTGCACGGCTCATCGGCTTATATCGCGGAGCAGGGCACCATGCAGGCCGATCGCTTCGGCTTTCAGGGTGTGGAGGATATCGGCGCGGGCCGTTCGGTCGTGTTCAGACTCGAGAGCGGTTTCGTCACGACGACCGGCGCTTCCGCGAGCAGCACGACATTCTTTAATCGCCAGGCGTACGTGGGACTATCGGATCCGCGCTTCGGTACGGTGACGCTCGGCCGTCAGACCGACTGGAATTTCGACTGGCTCGGGTCGGTCTCGACCGGACAACTACTCGGCGACTTTTCCGCGTTTCACCCCGGCAATCTGGATGGTCTCGGCAGCACCTTGCCCGTGCAGTTGTCGAGCACGGTGAAATGGAAAAGCGCCAGCTATGGCGGCCTGACGCTCGGCGCGCTCTATGGATTTCCCGGCGCGGCAGCCAGCAACACCAACGGGCGGGCCATCAGCTTCGGCGCCAACTATACGAATGGTCCGCTCAAACTGGTGGCGGCGTATTCCGAGTATCGCGACCGTTTGCTGCCGCTGTCGAACGGACTCGGGTTGACTTCGTTCGAAGGGCAGACGCTCGCACCCGGCGCGACCTTCAACGCAAAACAGGTGCGCGATATGGGCATCGGCGGATCGTACCGGTTCGAGCGGGTGACGCTGCATGCGCTTGCCACCGATGTGCGGATCGCCTGGAACGGCGGCAGCGAGCACTTTCGCAGCTTCGACGGCGGCGCCAATCTGCGTTTGACGCCCGCCGAGGAAGTCGCGGCGGGCGCATGGACCGCGACGCTCGATGGGCGTCGCTGGACGCAGTTCACGGTGGCGAATGTGTATTCGTTGTCGAAGGCGACGCAGCTTTACGCCGATCTGATGTTCGAGACCGCAGGCGGCGGCGCGGTGGCGAATACGCTTGGTATTGGGGCTGCGTCAGGTGGGCGGCAGACTGTTGTTCTTGGGGGGATTCATCATTTGTTTTGAGGCTGCGCGTGTGCCGGGTTTGCCATCGCTGGGGAGCGTTAAGCCAAGGTCGGTGGCACGCCTTAGCCTTTAAGCCTCGGTTACCTGCAGATGATACAAGCCCCAAGGCGACAGTTCGAAACGGTCCTTGAGCGGCTTGCTCGACAACTCAGGGATATTATCCGCGTCGTAGGTGGCCCACAGCGGACCGACTCCGCCAAGCGGCAGTGGCTTGCCGTCCATTTGTGTCGCCACGATGAATTGATAGGCGCGCATTTTATCGAGTGTCGTCGCGACTGCATAGCCGTCCACCGCGTGCATGACGATTTGCGTGCTGCCCGCGCTGGGCGCGCCCACGTGCTCGAGCACATGCGTGAGCAGCGGGCCGCTCAAGGCGTGCTGATGGGCATCGTATTCGGTGGTGGGCTTGATCGTCACCGCTGGCATGCCGGCGAGCGAAGCGAAATCGACGGCGTACGCTTCGGAGAACTTCACCTGATGCTTGGCGAGCAACTGGTCGAAAGCGGGATCGAGCGCGCCGCGATTGTGGCGCTTGATCGCGCCGGTGATCGTCAGAACGACGGGCGAAGCCGGGCAGGCTTCTTTCCGGACGCGCTGGCTGCCCAGTGCAGGCGCAGCTGTCACGCCCAGCAGCGCGGCGCTGGTCAGGAACTGGCGTTTGTTCATGGCGTGGTCTCCGGACGATGAGAAGAGCGACGGGTTCGGCAAGGTTGTCTCAGCTTCTATTGTCGGGTAATTGCCGCTGACTGTGTCACGGCTAGGCTTTATATAACGCGTTGAGCCCTATGCTGCGTGGCGTAGGCCATACTTCTGCCGTCACGGCGAGGACTCGGTTCGGCGCTGGCCGCGAAAGGCGTGCAGGTGTCGATTCAACGGCGGTGGAGATGCGGATTATTCAACGCTCCTGATTGGGTTGTGTTTCTTGGCGGGGAAAAAGCCGGTCGTGATGGCCCGGTTTTTTTGCGTGTGTCGAGCGAGCTTAGTGGCCGCTAGTCGCATCGAATGTCTACCGGAGGTACCACAGGCCGTGGTCGTACAGGATTGACAGGATCTTGTGCTCAGCGGTTGCGCCGGCGGCCAGACTGTTCGCCACGGTGAGGCACGCGGCAGCAGTGTTGCCCACCAGGAACCCAGAATCGCGTGCAAAGGTTCTGCGCGTGTTCAAGACTTCATCGTACGTCACTGTTCTGATTTCACTGGTCAGGTTCCACTCGATAAAAGGCGGTACGACGCCCACCGACATGCCCTCGAGCTTGTGATCCAAGAAAACGCCATTTCGCGAGTCGCATCCCTGCGGTTCGACGAGGACAACGGTGACGCTATAACCCGCCAGTTTCAACGCCTTTGCAATGCCGACGAGGCTGGCGCCCGTGCCAGCACACGAAACAAAGGTCACTTCTCTGACCTCCGGCCACGCCTTGAGTTGCGCGGCGATTTCCGGCCCGGTTTCCAATTCGTGAGCGGCGACGCTCGCGGCGTTGCGAAATTGATCGGTGTAGAAGTAACTGCGGCCATGTTCCGCCGCATGCTCCAAGTGCCATTGCACGACCTCGCGCGGAGTCGCACCACGTTCGAGCATGTCCAAGCCGATAAGCCGGGCGCCGAACAATTCGAGGCAGCGTCGTTTGACGGCGCTGAATCCCAATCCAACGGCAAGCTCGACGGGTATGGCGTGTGCCTGGCAGGCGAGGGTAAGTCCAAAGCCAAAGTTGCCACCGGTCTTTTCGATTATGGTGGTTCGGCCAGGAACGATTTCGCCGCTCGCGATCGCGCTCCGAACGATGAAGCGTGCAGCCCGCACTTTGTGGCTGCCGCCGGGATTATCGCATTCAAACTTGAGAAGAAGTCCGGGCCTAACCTCGCGAAGCGGCGTGGCTGTGACATCGCCTCGTCCGGTAGCGACGCTAGCGAAAGGGCGCCTGTCAATGAGATTGAGCGTCATGACGGAAGCGCCTCTGCAGTCGGCGCGCCGGCTTTGCGCATGCACATCCATGTGAGGCAGGCCGCAATCGCGCAAAGAGTGAGGCACAGCAGGTTCGTATTTTTCCAGCCAATGAAGGCCTGTAATACGGCAGGAAAAAAAGCGCCAACGGTTGCACAGATCGCGATGACGGAGTCGTTGATGCCCTGCATCCGATGACGATTGCTGTCGGTCAACACGCAAGCCAACAAAGCGCCGCCGCCCACGTAGCCGAAATTCCAACCCACGCCGAGCATGATCAAACCTGCGATCAATGCCCAAAGATTTGAGCCCCAGACTCCCAAAGCAGCTGCGCAGGCTAGTAATGCATAACCGGCGAGAAGCGAGTTGCGGTGGCCTGCGCGGATGAGAATGGCCCCGGTCACGAGGGATGGAGCAAACATGGCTATGACATGCCCTTGAATTGCAAGTGAACTCGCATGGAACGACACGCACATCGATTCCATGACAAGCGACGCCTGAACCATCAGCATATTCATGATGAGGTAGCTTAGCGCGGACGCGACTATTGCAACCGTAATTGGCGCGGTCGCGGCGATGTTGCGGGCTTCGACTGAGCGCTGAACCGTTGCCGGAGATTCAATCGGACGCCAGATTGCGATCAGCGCGATGGTGGCGAGCCCGAGCAGCACAAATGACGCATAACACAGCGAGAATGTCGCAAAGCCATCCACATCTTTCAGGCCCATCGACAGAAGGGGGCCGCTAATTGCCGCAACGATACCGCCTGCCACGACTAGCGACAAACCCTTCGGACGCACCTCCGCGGCGAGTCCATCAACCGCGGCAAAGCGGTAGAAGTTCGCAAAAGCGACATACAAGCCGAGCATTCCATGCGCCACGATCAGTTGCGCAAAGCTACTCTGTGTCGTTGCGTTATAGCCAATGCAGCCTGCGGCAATCAGAAACATGGCGCCGAGCTGAAACCCTTTTTTGCGGCCATGACGGCGCATGAAACTTGCGGCCGGGTACGTGGCGATAGCAACCACTGCAAACTGGCAACCGTATGGCACCGTCGCCCACGCGTGACTGGGCGCGAGCTTACTACCGACGAGTGCCGCGATGGTGACAGAGACCACGGCTGCAGTCAGATTGATGGCCTGGCATGGCGTGAGAAGATAAGTCGTGGGCGGCAGCTTTTTTAGCCCGCCACGGTTCGCATGTGAGGTGACGCGAATTCCATTCATGACACTACTCCCCGCGAAGCGCTACGCCGTCAGCAGCGTGGAAAGAAGCCGTATCGAAGCGCGCGTTGTCGAATTGACACGACAGACGTTCCTTACCCGACCCCATGCTCTTGCGGCGGACGCTTATCCGCCCGATGGGTGCGGTGTTGCCGATGTGGGTGCCCCCGCAAGGTATGAGATTGTCCT
Organism: Paraburkholderia sp. BL17N1; assembly: GCF_003634175.1. NCBI lineage: Bacteria > Pseudomonadati > Pseudomonadota > Betaproteobacteria > Burkholderiales > Burkholderiaceae > Paraburkholderia > Paraburkholderia sp. BL17N1. The sequence continues at coordinate 453,613 of NZ_RBIW01000002.1, read as the reverse complement.
CGCATTGCCAATAGCGGGCTTCGATATGGTCCGGATGGGCGCGCGTTGTAACCGCGCTGCCGCGAGCCACGAAGTCGTTCGCGATCTGCTCGATGGCCAGGACTTCGTCAGGCGTAAAGCGGCTACCGACGCCGAAATCGAAGCGAGCGCCATCTGTCCGGATGTGGCATCCCAGTGTCCATGCAATGGCGTCAGGTCTGATCTTGCCGACACCCAGATATAGCAGATGCGACGCAGTGTGGCTCAAGGACAATTGAGCCCTACGCATCGTGTCGATACTGATCTGCACTTCGTCATCTACTTGCAGCGCGGCGAGATATTGAATGTCTTCCGGGTGAATCACATGTTCGATAATCCCGCCTAGCTGAATGTCCGGAAAGCCAGGAATGTTGGCGCGTCGGCCGTACATTTTACGCACGTGAATGAATCGGATCGCATTGCCGCACGGCAGTGCTAGCGTGCCTGTGTCGGATTCCTGGCCACCTCCCTCGGGATAAGCAACAGTTGCGTTCAGTTCGACATAGTCGCTACCGATCTTCGAAACAACGGACCGCGTTTTATATAGCAAGTTATCCGAATAATAGAGTCTGACCGTATGTCTGGGGAATGAGAGCATTAATTGGGTGACCTCGACTATGCAATCCGGTTAAGCGCATTTGGCGGCGTTACCGCCACGTACAACTTGCGTCTCCGACCGAAGCGTAACAATGGAATCTGAAGGGATATCTTGTGTGATACAGCAATGCGTGCCGATGAATACATTGTTGCCGATTTGAATGTTGCCGAAGATACGGGCGAACGCGCCGATCTGTACGCGATCCCCCAAACTGGGGTGACGCCTGGCGGACGGGTTGTTTGCAATACCCGCGGCACCTAAGGTCACACCTCCGAGCATGTAGCAATCGTGACCAATCACGCTCGTCTCGCCGATGACCGATCCCCAGCCATGATCCAGAACAAAACGCCTGCCGATTTCGCATCGAGGATGTATCTCCGCGCCGGACAGCAGTTTGCCGCGACTTGAAACGAGGGTGGCATAGGCTTCGAGTTCGTTAAATGCAAACCCACCGGCATTGCCTATGGCAATCAACGCGTGGGCAAGCCGGTAATGCAGGATCGCTTTGTATGACGTGGAGCCAGTCAGCGTGATCACCGCTGAACCGCGTTGAGCCGGATCTTTGGACAGAAACGCATCCAGATCCTCATGTGCGGCAAAGCATGCTTGCGTAAAGCGGCGATGGACCACGATCGCCTTTGTGACCGCAGGCGGCGCGCATTCCATCAAAGCGGCGCGTAGAAGGTTGAAAACGGACTGATAGGAGTCTGCGGAAGCGGACGTGGCGACGGGTGCTGCATTGCCCTCGGTTGAATTGCAACGAATAGGGGACGGCACCTCAAATTCACCGGGTTCGGTTAAGACGTCTCTCATGTTTATTGTTCGTGTATATAGGGATGCACATAATCAAGTTTGCACCAATCTGGCGAAATCATGCTGTGTGAAATTTCCCAAATTTCATTGGCGGATAACCAAATTTTCACGCCCCAACGTGGGCGTCGAGTGACCCACTCGCGGGTAGACACGGTTGCCCCATTCGCCGTTTCTATTACATCCAAGGTAATTGCCGACCCTCACCCCCAAGCCTAATCTTCGGTGGTCGCGCGGTTCACCCCGAACCGCGTTCACTATCAAGGACACATCATGTCGACGTTTCAGGTTCACACCATCGACTCCGCGCCGGAGCAATCCAAACCGGTATTGCAACAACTCCAGCAGACCTTTGGCTTCATCCCCAACATCGCGGGAGCCATGGCCGAGTCGCCCGTGCTGATCGGTGCGTTCATCAATCTGTTTCAGAAAGTCCATTCGGGCACGTTCACCGAAGCGCAGATCCAGACGCTGTTGCTGACGAACGCCGTCACCAACGCGTGCGCTTGGGCAGTCGCGTTTCACACGGCACTAGCGCTGAACGAGGGACTCACGCCCGCCGATGTCGAAGCGCTTCGCGCAGGCCGCACGCCTGCTGATCCCAAGCATGCCGCGATTGCCACGTTGACGAAAAATGCGATCCAGAAACGCGGCCATCTTGACGAGCGCGACGTGAGCGCATTTCTCGAAGCCGGTTTCCGTCGCGATCAGGTACTCGAAGTGCTCGCGGTGGCGGCAGCCTCGACCATCACGAACTACGTGGGCAGCATCACGCAACCGCCGTTGGAAGCGCAGTTTCAGGTCCACGCCTGGACGGCTTGATTCCCGCAAGGAAGGTGCACTCACCGCTAGCGAGTATCCTGACCGACGAGGTTCGCCGAGCGGCGCTCGCCGAACCTCTTACCGGTAACATCTTGCGGACAGGAACACACGATGAATCCTGCGAACCCATCCAAAAAAGCGCCACCGAACGATCTCGGCGTCTTGTTGCGTCACTGGCGAGACGTGCGCGGCATCAGCCAGTTGGACCTGTCGTTCAATGCCGGCATCTCGCAGCGTCATATCAGCTTCATCGAAAGCGGACGCAGCGTGCCCAGCCGTCAGATGCTGATGGATATCGCGCAGGCGCTCGACATCCCGCTGCGCGAACGTAACACCCTGCTGCTGGCAGCAGGCTACGCGCCAATGTATGCCGACGCCGCATGGAATGCGCAAGAAATGCATAGCGTCACGAATGCGCTCGGACGCATGCTGCGTCAGCATGAACCGTTTCCAGCGCTCGCCATGGACCGCTACTGGAACGTTCTGATGACCAATGAGGCGGCGCCACGTTTTTTCAATTGCTTTATCGACATGGCGGCGCGCAAGGGGCCGCGCAACATGCTGCATCTGGTGTTCGATCCGGAAGGTATGCGCCCTTTCGTGGCCGACTGGCAGACCGTGGCGGATAGTTTGATTCAGCGCGTCTACCGCGAGTCGGTGGGGCGCGTGATCGATGATCGGACGCGCGAGTTGCTCGATGCGTTGCGTGCCTACCCGGATGGGGAAAAGAACAGGGAGCCGGGCCATCCCGAGTTGGCCGCCGAAACCGCGTCGGCGGCGGCCATGCCGGTGATCCCGATCGGTTTCGTCAAAAACGGCCACGTCATGAAGTATTTCTCGATGGTCGCGACCGTGGGCACGCCGCAGACGATCGCGGCGCAGGAGTTGCGCCTCGAATGCATGTTCCCCGCCGACGACGAGACCGAGGCGCGTCATCTGGAGATGCTCGACGCGGCGGCGCAGCCGCAGCGCTAGATCAATTGGCAGGCCGTCGCCACAGCAGCCGCCGTTGAACCGTGGCGCCGCGTTGAAGCTTTAAAACTTATGCCGCACGCCGATGCTGACAATCGCCTGCGATTGCGTCGCCGACGAGTGCCCGTTGCCCTTGTCGCTAACCGATGCAGTCGCCGCGACCGGATGCCCGAGCGCATCCAGCGTGCCGCCCGACGCGTGCTGATAACCACCCATCAGATACACAGTCGAACGCTTGGACAGCGCATACTGCGCGCCAAGCGTCACGTTGTGATATTGCGCGCGCTCATCCACGCCCTCCACTTCGCCGCCACGCGTGTAGCTGTAGCCCGCGAACAGTTGCACGGCGGGACGGACCGTCCATTGTCCGAAGACGCCGGCGATGTTGAACGTCGCGTGACCCTTGAACAGCGAGTCCGCCCCGGAGCGATACTGCACGTTGCTGTAATTCACACCGACGATCGCCGGCCCGAAGTCGTACGTCGCGCCCGTCGCGACGATCTGTTGCGATTGCGCGCTGGCGTAGCCTTCGTTGATCGATGAATTGAACAGGCCGTCGTCCGTGCCGCTCCATTTGCCGTAGGTCGTGTCCTGCGTGCCGGTCTTGCTGTTGTCGGAGCGTTCGTAGCCGACGCCCACGTGCAGCGGACCGTTGCCGTAGGCGGCGCCCACGCTCCAGGTGTTCTGCTGCTTCAGGCCGCCGGGCTGGCCGCCGAAACCGTACAGCGCGCCGAACGTGAAGCCTGCATAATTCGCGCTTGTGTACTTGATCGAGTTGTTGACGCGCGCGGTCTGATCCAGATCGTCGATATCGCCCGGATGCGCGCCGTAGCCGCCGACCATCGCCACCGGGGCCACCGGCGAAACGAAGTCGTTCAGCGAGGTGTACTGGCGCCCCAGCGTAATCGTGCCGAACTGCCTGCTGCCGATGCCCACGTACGCCTGACGCCCGAACAGGCCGCCGTTCTGGCCGGTCTTGCCGTTCGTGATGTCGAAGCCGTCCTCGAGCTGGAACAACGCGTTCCAGCCGCCGCCCAGGTCCTCCTGACCCTTGATGCCCCAGCGGCTGCCGGAGAGATTGCCGCTCGTCACGGCGACGTTCGAGTGGCCGCTATAGTTGCCGGCCGTGCCGGTGCGCTCGTTGCTGCGATACGAAATGCCCGCATCGACGATGCCGTACAGCACGACGGAACTCTGCGCGGACGCAATACCGGCGAACGTCATCAAGAGGGGTGCGGCAATCCATTGGTTCTTCATCGTAGTCATAGCCTGGTTGGAACTTCTATCTCAAGTCGCCTGAATGGCGATCTTTCTTTTTTTCGCGCACGCGAAAGCCCGCTCACGGATGACGGAGCGGACTGCATGAAGCGGGTATGCGCAGCGGCGCTTGCCATATCTGTGACGCGTCCCTCGCGCGGGACGCGTCACGCAAGGCCGCATGCGATCAGTGAGCCAGGGCGGCGCCTGGCGGCATGTCGGGCGCGCGCACCGTGACGGTCTTGCGGACGTGGGCGACATCCGTCGCGCTGACCGTTGAACCGCGGTTGCCCCAACTGTTGCGCACGAAGTTGGTCACATCCGCGACCTCCTGATCGTTCAGACGCCAGCCGAAGGCCGGCATCGTAAATGAGGAGGGCGCGGTCTTCGTGCCTTCCAGCGTGCTGCCGGTGAGCAGCACGTGAATCAGCGAGGTGGCGTCCTTGCCCTGCACGACCGGATTGCCGCCCAGCGCCGGAAACACGCGGTTGTAGCCGCGACCGTCGCTGCGGTGGCAGGCCGTGCAGTTGTCGCGATAGACGGCCGCGCCCGGCGCGGTTGCGTCGCCCATGCGCAGCGCGCGCGCGGCAGTGTCGTCGTATGCGTACGGCGTTTCCTGCGGATCGGTCGACGGCAGCGTCTTCAGATAACGCGCGATCGCGGTGAGATCGGCGTCGCTCATATGCTGCATGCTGTGCTGCACGACGTCCGTCATGCCGCCGAAGGCCGCGCTGTGCTGCGTGCGTCCGGTCTTCAGGAATTGCACGAGATCGGCTTCGCTCCACGCGCCGATGCCGGTGCGCGGATTGCCACGCAGGCTCGACGGAATCCAACCGTCGATCGCCGCGCCACCCGCGAGAAACGCCGGGCCGTCGAGGTCGCTCAGCGCGCGCTCCTGCATCGTCGCCGCGCGCGGTGTGTGGCACGCGCCGCAATGGCCGAGGCCTTGGACCAGGTACGCGCCACGCGCGATCACCGGATCGGCGTAACGCTTCGCGTCGAACGAAACCGGCTCGGGCGCGAACAGGTGACGCCAGATGCCGAGCGGCCAGCGCATCGACAGCGGCCAGACGATGTCGACCGGTTTGTTCTTCTGGTTCACCGGCGCGACGCCTTGCGTGAAGTACGCATACAGCGCGTGCATGTCGTCCTGGCTCAGGCGCGCATACGACGGGAACGGCATGGCCGGATACAGCGTGTCGCCGTTCGGCTTCACGCCGGCGCGCACCGCGCGATCGAACTGCGCGAAGGTCCACGCGCCGATGCCGGTGTTGCGCTCCGGCGTGATATTGGTCGAGTAGATCGCGCCGATCGGCGTGTCGAACTTCAGCCCGCCGGCGAAAGGCTTGCCTGAGGGCGCCGAATGACACGCGATGCAATCGCCGGCCCGCGCGAGATATTCGCCGTGCGCGATCAGCGTTGCGTCGTTCTGGCTTTGTGGCGCTGCCGCGTGTGCGGCAAGCGTGCTTATGCCCAGCACAGCCGCCGCGCCCACGCGTTTGAGCGCTCGCGCGAGGCGTTTGTTATGGATCTTCTTCGTCATACGCTCACCAGCGGCCCGGGGTTCTTCAGATACTGCGTGCGGATCGCCCGCGCCGACCAGTAAGCCAGCGCCGCGACGAGTCCGGTCGGGTTGTAGCCGATGCCCTGCGGAAACGCCGAGGCGCCCATCACGAACACGTTGTGCACGTCCCAGCTTTGCAGGTAGCGGTTCAGCACGCTTGTCTTCGGATCGGTGCCCATCACCGCGCCGCCCACCAGGTGAGTGGTCTGATAGCGGCGCGAGTCGAAGTGCGCGCCGAATTCGCGTGTGTAGACGTTGATCGATTTCGGGCCCATCTGCTGCGCGATCTTGTGCATCTGGCCGGTCACGTAGCGCGCCATCTTGATGTCGTTGTCCTTCCAGTCGAAGGTCATGCGCAACAGCGGCTGGCCGTACGAATCGCGATAGGTCGGATCGAGGTCGAGGAACACGTCGCGGTACGACATGTTGCTGCCGTGCGCATCCATCGAAATGGTGTGGGCATAGTGGTCTTTCACCGACTTCTTCCAGTCGGCGCCCCAGTTCGGGGTGCCGGCCGGCGTGGCGATGCCGCTGACCGGCTTGGTGCCGGCCTGGTTGACCCACAACGGCGAGCCGCCGACGAAACCGAGCGGGCCGTGATCGAAGTTGTCGGCATTGAAGTCGTCGACCGCGACGCCGTTGCCGCCCGCGCCGATGAACGGATTGGTGAAGGTGTCTTTATCGAAGAACGCGGTGATGGTCGAAAGGTTCTGGTACGCAAAATTGCGGCCGACCACGCCTTCGCCCGAGATCGGGTCATAGGGCTTGCCGATGCCCGACAGCAGAAGCAGATGAACGTTGTGATACTGGAACGCCGCAACAATCACGAGATCCGCCGGCTGGAACACTTCATTGCCCGCCGGATCGACATACGTCACGCCCTTGGCGCGCCTTTTCGTGTCGTCGAGTTCGACGCGCAGCACGTGGCAACGCGAGCGCAATTCGAAGTTCGGCAACGGCTTCAGGGCGGGCAGAATGTTGAGATTCGGTGAGGCCTTCGAATACATGTAGCACGCGTATCCGCTGCAGAATCCGCAGAAATTGCACGGACCCATCTGCACGCCGTACGGGTTGGTGTACGGCCCCGATGTATTCGCCGACGGCAAACGGTACGGATTTAGCCCGAGTTCGCGCGCGGCCTTGCCGAAGCGCTCCGCCGAATAGGTGTTCAGTTGCGCGGCGAGCGGAAAGTTGTCGCTACGCGGCGCTTCGTAAATGTTGCCGTCGCCGACTACCTTGCCGTTGACCTTGTACGCCTGGCCCGAGGTGCCGAACACTTTCTCCGCGAAGTCGAAATGCGGTTCGAGTTCGTCGTAGCTGACGCCGTAATCCTGGATCGTCATGCCTTCGGGAATGAAGCGCTTGCCGTAGCGTTCCTCGTAGTGGCTTCTCAGGCGCAGTTCTTCCGGCGTGATGCGGAAATGCACGCCCGACCAGTGCAGGCCCGCGCCGCCGACGCCTTCGCCCGGCAGGAACGCAGCCAACTGGCGATACGGCAGAGCGGTATCGCTCGGCGCATGACGGATCGAGACCGTGGTCTTCGAAAGATCGAGAAAGAGCTTCTTGCGGACGTTGTAGGTCAGTTCATCGATGGTGTTGGGATACGCGCCGTCCGGATAGGTGTCGCGATATTCGCCGCGTTCCAGCGCGACGACTTTCAGGCCGGCTTCGGTCAGTTCCTTCGCGAGAATCGCACCGGTCCAGCCGAAGCCGACGATCACCGCGTCGACGTGCGGTTTGGTTTGAGTAGACATCAGGTGCGCTTTCCTTCGATCGACACGGGGCCATACGGATAAGCCGCGCCGTTCTGATTGACGAAGTCCATGAAATCGGCGCGCGCGCCGGGGAAGCCGATCATCTTCCAGCCGCCCATGTCGCGGTTGCCGCCGTGGATCGGATCGCAGAAGTAGCCTTCGCGCGTGTTTTGCAGCAGTTGTCCGAAGAACACGCCGGCCGGCACGTTCTCCAGATCGACCTTGCCCTTCTCGAGCGCGCCGAGCACGGTGTCGCGCGTGGCGGCGTCGAGGGCGTCGAACGGATGCGCGTAGGTTCTCGTGCAGTAGGCGTTGACCGCCGCGATGCCGAGGCGGTACAGATCGCGTGGCACAAGCTTCAACTGGTAGCCGAGTTCGGGCGCGCCCTGCGTGAACGGACCATGCATGTACCAGAGCGCGCCGTGCGCGTACGGCGTATCCATCTGCCGGTCGATGAATTCGGGCACGCCGGCTTCCACGGCGCCGGGGCCTTCGCTGTCCGGTGGAATCAGACGGTCGACCGCGGCGTGGATGAACGCCCATTCCTTCGCGTCGAAGAAATGCGGCTTGTAGTCCGCGCCGGACGCGCGGCCCGGGTTCGCGCTTTGGCCCGAACCCGGCACGGAGGCCGTCGTGGCTTGCTTGACCTCGCAGCCGGCGAGCGTGCCGGCCGGGACCAGAGCGATAGCCGTACGTAAAAAGCCACGGCGAGAACTGATAGGGGATGAGGGCATAGTGTTCTAGTCACCAGATTGGAGCGCGCGATTGCGTTCCGGCATTCATCGGATTGCCGGCGGAATGATAAATGGAACCGGTTCCAAAGTCTTTTAACTTTTTTACAATAGCTTGTTTCGCGGAGCGATGAAATGCCGCGATTTTGCAAAAAACCTTGTTGGATCAAAGGTATTCTAGGCGCAAGACGACGCGGCAACGAGGACGCCGGAAGCACCCGGGCTGATGTGAAAAAGCGACGGCGTCGCGGGCGTGACCCGAGCGGCGGGCGATCAGCGCGGGCCCGTGCGCGAAGCGCTGCTCCAACTGGCCGCGGCCGGCATGGTGGAGATGCGGCCGCGGCATGGCGCCGCGGTCGCGAAGATCAGCCTGCACAGACTGATCGAGATGTTCGAGGTGATGGCCGAACTGGAGGCGATGTGCAGCCGCCTCGCCGCGCGGCGTGCTCGCCGCACGCGCAACACGGCGAGTTCTTTTACCTCACAGGTAATCGACGCGCGTCATGCCCGAGTCGACCATGAGCGGCATGCAAGTTTTCGATCCGCATCCACTCATGACCAGGAGCCACGCCATGACCGCCTACGCGATTGCCCATCTGCACGACGTCGAACTGGGCAAGGAGATCGTCGAATACCTCAAGTGCATCGACGCCACGCTTGCGCCGTTCGGCGGCCATTTCATCGTGCATGGCGCACGCCCTGAGATACTCGAAGGCGAATGGCGCGGCGATCTGATCGCGATCGCGTTCCCCGATCTCGCCGCCGCGCGCGCCTGGTACGCGTCGGACGCGTATCGGCGCATCCTGCCGCTGCGCACGCGGCATGCGCGCGGGCCGGTGATCCTGATCGACGGCGTGGACGAGCGGCACAAGGCGACCGACATCCTGCGATGAACGCGGCGGCATCAGCGCGTGAACGTGCCAGGACCTTCCGCGTTTTAGCACGCGAGCGTCACCTGATTGCTGAGGAGCGACACGTTGGAGATCGTCTCCGGCGCGGCGTTTTCGTAGCGTAGGCAGCAATGAAGCGAATCGAAAGCCGCTTGCGCGAATGGCAGGCATTCTGGTCTGGAGAAGGGCGTTACACTGGCCCATCTTTTTTACCGGTCCCTTCATGCCGATGCCGGGTTTGCTGTTGGGTTCTTCAGCGTCACCGTGCATGAAGCATCAACAATGGAAAACCTTCTCAAGAAACTCGACCTCACCTCGCTGCGCCTGTTCGTCGCCGTCTGCCAGGAGCGCAATATCGCGCGCGCGGCGGAGCGCGAGTTCATCGCATCGTCCGCGGTGAGCCGGCGCATCGCCGAGATCGAGGCGGTGATCGGCTTGCCGGTGATCCAGCGGCAGTCGCGAGGCATCACCGTGACGCCGGTCGGCGAGACCGTGCTGCGTTACGCGCTGGCGATCATCGGCAATATCGAGCAGATGAGCGCGGAGCTGTCGCGTTTCTCGTCGGGCGCGAAAGGGCGCGTGCGGGTGGTGGCGAATCTGTCCTCCATCGTGCAGTTTTTGCCGGAAGATGTGGCCGCGTTCGGGCGCGCGTTCCCGGAGGTGTCGATCGAACTGGAGGAGGAAAATAGCGCCGACGTGCTGCGGATTGTCGGTGAGCACGCGGCGGACTTCGGCATCTGCAATTCGGTGGCGGGCAGTGAGGCGTTCGAGCAGGTGCCGTACCGGCAGGATCGGCTGGCGGTGCTGGTGCCGGGCGGCCATCGGCTCGCCGGCGCGTTGCGGGTGAGCTTCGACGACCTGCTCGATGACAGCTTCGTCGGACTGCGCAGCGAGAGCGCGCTGACGCAACTGCTCACGCAGCAGGCAGCCGGCGCGGGGCGGCAACTCGATGTGAAGATTCGCGTCAGCAGTCTCGACGCGCTCTGCCGGATGGTGCATGCCGGGCTCGGCATCGCGGTCGTGCCTGAACAGGTCGGGCTGCTCTATCTGAATGCACTCGACGTGAGCCTACTGTCTTTGAGCGATGCCTGGGCGGTGCGCCACCTCATCATGATCTTCAAGTCACGCGATCAGTTGAGCGCGAGCGCGGCGGCGCTGGTCGGGTTTCTCGGCAAGGGCGGTTGACGCGAGCCACGGCGGGCGAATCGGTACAGGCGTGTCTGCGCCGCCGGCGACGCGCCGATGCCCGGACAACCGTGTCGAGTACGATCGCGCCCATCATCGCCAAACGAGAGGTCTGCGTTGCCGCACCGGCACTTCGGCATTGCTCATGCGCGCCGTATAGTGGGCGCAAGGAGAATGCCCATGAGCGACACGATTCGTCTGGACGGCCGCGTGCTGTACCTGTCCCAGGACCCCGCGGTGATCGAGGCGCAACTCGCCGGCGAGAACTTCACGCGCGCCACGGCCGGTCCGCTGCGCGACAACGTCTCCACCGACGAGATCACGCCGGTCACCGTCATGCTCACCTACGACGAGCGCCTCGGCCAATATCCGTACGTCGGCTTCAAGGCCGGCGAGCGCATGCCGATCGGCCGCGATGCGGTGAAGAATGGCGGCTTCCAGGTGACGGTGGCGGGCAAGCGCTACGGCAAGGGATCGTCGCGCGAATCGAGTCCGTTGGCGGAACTCTCGGCCGGCATCCGGTTGATCGTCGCGGAAAGCTTCGAGCGGATCTATCAGCAGAACTGCGACAACATCGGCATTCTCACCACCACGGACTTTTCCGTGCTCGATCGGTTGAGCGCGGGGGAAGCGGTGCCGATCGACGAATTCCTCAAGGGACGCGACGCGCTCACGCAGCAGATCATTCGCAGCGGCGGCCTGCTCGCATACAGCAAGTTCGCCGACTGGCCCGCGCCGCGCCCGGGCGATAGCGCTGACGCTGACGCGCCGCAGGCTGAGAAGCCGAAGACGCTGGTCGAGAAGATCATCGAGCGCCATCTGCACCCGGCCAGCGTGGGTGCGCGACGCGGCGATGGCGTGTTCATCGCCGCGGACTGGCGCTTCAGCCACGACTACTTCACCGGCATGTGCGCGCATCTGATGCATCGCGCGTTCGGCAAGCCGGCGCCGCTGCATGCGCCGGATCACATCATCGCGTTCCAGGATCATCTGGTGCTCGCATCGCAGAGCATTCCGCACGTGCGCGACGGTCTGCTGCCGGGCGTCGCCAATCTGATGGAAGGGCATACGTCTTTCTCGCGTGACTATCCGGTGCGCTCGCATGGCGCGCTCGACAGCATGCCGGGCTCCGAAGGGATCTGTCATGCCTTGATGGCCGAGCAATACGCATTGCCGGGGCAAGTGGCGTGCGGCACCGATTCACACACGCCGCATTCGGGTGCGCTCGGCTGCCTCGCGTTCGGTGCGGGCGCAACGGAAATCGCCAATAGCTGGGTGACGGGCTATGTGCGCTGCAAAGTGCCGGAGACTTTGCGCATTGAAATCAGCGGCCACTTGCGCGATGGAGTGACCGCGAAGGACGTGGTGCTGCATCTGCTGCAAATGGATGCGATCCGCTCGGGTGACGCGATCGGCCTCGTGTTCGAATACGGCGGCGCGGCCGTGCGCGCGATGTCGATCGACGAGCGTGCGACCTTGACCAACATGGTCGCGGAACTGGGCGGCTTCACCGGCATCGTCGAACCGGACGAACGTACAGTGGCGTTTCTCAAGGAGCGGCGCGGCGTCGATTTCACCCTTGAAAACTGGATGAAAAGCGATGCGGGCGCCACCTATCGCGACACCATCCGTATCGACGCAGGCGCGATCGAACCGATGCTCGCGCGTCCCGGCGACCCCGGCAACGGCGTGCCGGCGCCGCAACTGGAACAGGACGTCGCCATCGATATCGCTTACGGTGGCTCGTGCACGGCGGGCAAGCGCGAAGACTTCGATTTCTATCACGAGGTGCTGCATTGGGGCGTCGAGCACGGTCTAGGCGTGCCCGAGGGAACGCGTCTCTACTTGCAGTTCGGCACCATGGCGGTGCGCGCGTATTGCGAGGAGCGCGGTTATTTGCCGGTCTTCGAGCGCGCGGGCGTGACGCTCGTCATGCCGGGCTGCGGGTCGTGCGCGAATTGCGGGCCGGGCCAATCGGCCGAGGCGAACGAAGTGACGATCAGCGCGATCAACCGCAATTTCCCGGGCCGTTCGGGGCCGGGCAATGTGTGGCTCGCGAGTCCGTACACGGTGGCGGCGAGCGCGCTGGCCGGAAAAATCACCACCTTCGAACAATTGAAGCGCGCACGCGGCTAGAATGCTGGCCGGACCTTGGGTCCGGCATCGTGGTGCGCGTGACGCGCGCAAGTACAAGAGGCCGGCGAGACCGGTCCGGCGAACCCTATCGTTTCGCGAGTATCACCAGGAGACATACAACATGGCATCCCCCGATCACGCCGGCTCTGTCGCGAAGAAAAGCGGCGACGCGGCGCATTCCGATAACACGGCCAAGCGCGCCGCCGCGGCCGCGCCGCTCGATGCCGGCAGCATTTCTGCGCGCCTCGACCGGCTGCCCGCCACGCGCTCCGTCTGGAAGCTGGTGGTGTTGCTGAGCCTCGGCTTCTTCTTCGAACTCTACGATCTGCTGTACTCCGGGTATGTCGCGCCAGGCCTCGTCAAAAGCGGTCTGCTGAGCGCGACCACCCACGGCCTGTTCGGCTCGACCGGTGTCGCGAGTTTCATCGCGGCGCTGTTTAGCGGCCTCTTTATCGGCACGATCGCGTGCGGTTTTCTGGCGGATCGCTTCGGACGCCGCGCCGTGTTCACGTATTCGCTGCTGTGGTACACGGCGGCCAATGTGGTGATGGCGTTTCAGGAAACGGCGACCGGCTTGAACTTTTGGCGCTTCGTGGCAGGGGTCGGCATCGGCGTCGAACTGGTGACGATCGGCACGTACATCTCCGAACTCGTGCCCAAGCAGATTCGCGGCCGCGCGTTCGCGTGCGAGCAGGCGGTCGGTTTTACGGCTGTGCCGGTTGTGGCGTTCCTGTCGTATCTGCTGGTGCCGCGCACATTGCTTGGTCTCGACGGCTGGCGCTGGGTCGTGCTGATCGGCGCGCATGGCGCGCTGTTCGTGTGGTGGATTCGTCGCGCGTTGCCGGAAAGCCCGCGCTGGCTCGCACAGCAAGGACGCCTTGCCGAAGCCGACCGCGTGATGACGGCCCTCGAAGCGAAAGTGCGCCGCGAATACGGCCGCGAGTTGCCGCCGCCCGCGCCGCCGGTGCCGGTCGCGCCACGCGGCAGCTTCCGCGATATGTGGGTGCCGCCGTATCGCAGCCGCACGCTGATGATGACGATCTTCAATATCTTCCAGACCGTGGGCTTCTACGGCTTTGCGAACTGGGTGCCCACGCTGCTGATCAAACAGGGCATTACGATCACCACGAGCCTGATGTATTCGAGCGTGATCGCTTTGGCTGCGCCCGTAGGTCCGCTCATCGGACTTTTCATCGGCGACCGCTTCGAGCGCAAGACCGTGATCGTGGTGATGGCGGGGGTGAACATCGTCTGCGGCCTGTGGTTCAGCCAGGCTGCGGGCGCCGTGTTGCTGGTCAGTCTCGGTGTGTGTCTGACGCTTGCGGGCAACATCATTTCATACAGCTACCATGCGTATCAGACTGAGCTTTTTCCAACCAGCATTCGGGCGCGCGCGGTGGGATTCGTTTATTCGTGGAGCCGTTTTTCGGCGATCTTCACGGCATTTCTGATTGCCGCTGTGTTGAAGCAGTTCGGTACCACCGGGGTTTTCGTCTTTATCGCTGGAGCGATGCTGATCGTCATGCTGGCGATCGGATTGATGGGACCGCGCACGAAGGGTATCGAGCTCGAAAAAATATCGCGGTAGACAAGTTCACAGCCGTGAAAATCGACGTCTTCGCATCCGATCACGGCGTCCAGCGATAAACGGCGATGCTGGAGCCCTTGACGTTGTTCTTCGTGACCACGTACTCGCCGGTCGATCGAAGGTAGGCCTTGACGCTGTACATCGCATCGATCGCGCTGCTGGCGTCCACGGTACGGGGGCTGGTGTTCACGAGCGTTGCGTCGAGGTTGCCTGTAGCGAGATTGAAGGCGTCGATGTCCGGCAAAGCGGGCCCGCTGCCGAACCAGTAGCCGACGAAAAGATAGCGGCCGGCCGCGTCGATCGACTTGGCGCCGGCGTGGGTGAGATTGATCACCGGATTGGGTGTGGTGGTATTGCCCGCGCTCCAGCCGTGATACACCTCGATCCGCGTGCCGATCCCCGTCCAGTCCGTACTCCCGACAACGCCCTGTCCGAGGATCATCGTGTCGCTGTCCGCGAGGTAGAGAATGCGTGTCAGCGGCTGGATGCTCGCGGGAATGCGGATGGGGATGCCGGGTCCCCACGATGGTTTGCCGCTGGCGTCGAAGCCGGTCAGCGGGTAGTGATAGATGTAGCCCGTCTTGTCCAGACCGGCCCACACGCCGCCCTTGCTGTCGATGCAGAAACCGTCCCTGACCAGTGCGGTGGTTTTGAACGCCGCACCGGGAAGGGTGGCGTCCGGTATGGCGATATAGCCATTCGCGGCATTGAAGTGGAAGAAGTAGTAGACATCGGGATTCTGGCCGGACGCCACGAGGATCCGGTTGGCGCCGACCGTGGCAAGGTGAGCGAAGTGCTCGTCGCGTGAAGTATCGTTGATGTCGATGCGCGGGTCCGACGGATAGGCGAACGGATCGACGGTGTTCGCGACGAAGGCGCCGCCGGCGCTGCCGCTGTAGATGTTGGTGCCGCCATAGAACATGGTGCCGTCCGTGAGCGGGTCGGGTACGGCGTCGCCTTCGAGGTTGAGGGACCGCAGCGTCCACTGCAGATTGCCGGCGCTGCTATACGCATGAATGTCGGTGCCGCCATTGCGGCCGAGGTCCCAGCTGCCGCCCCACGGGTTGTTGAGCACATAGAGGCTGCCCGCGGTGTCCTTGCCGATGCCGGCGATGCGAGTGAAGCGCTTCGCGCCGACCTGGCCTTTGATGCCCGTCGTGGTATCGAGATACCCGCCCTGAACGCCGAACGTGCCGGCCAGCGTCGGCGTACCCGAGAGCGTGTAGCGCTTGATGTTCATGTCGGGCCCCTCGTCGCCCACCATGAGCTGTCCCGACGACGCATCGAAATAGAGCGCCGACGGCTGCGATCCGGCGGGCATCTGGATGGTATTCAGCAGTGCCCCGGCTGAACTGAACTCGACGATCGTGCCCGCACTTTTCTGCGCGATCCAGACGTTGCCCGCGCCATCCACGGCGAGCGCGCCGGGGCCCGGGACGTTGATGTCGCGCTGCCAGACACCGTCGGTGGTGTAGATACGCACGCGATTGCCGTCGATGTCGCTCGTATAGAGGAGCGAGCCCGCCGTGGCAAGTCCGGTGATGACGTCGACCCGCGGCTGATTCTTCGATGCAGTAACCTGGATGAAAAGATCGCGAGCGCCAGTAGCGCGGTTGTATCGTCCCACCGCGCCGCTTCCGTACGACGCGCTGTACTGGAGCGCCACGAAAATCGACTTGGCATTACCGGTGATGGCGCTCCCCTGAAATTCGCCATGAGCGCCGATGGAGCCAGCGCTGCGGTGGTTCTGATAGATCGCGACGCCGCCCTCGTACTCGTCCCACATGGAGGCCGTATAGAGGACGCCTTCGGGCGCGACCCACATGGAGCGCGCGGCGTTACCGACGTGGGCGGCGAGAGTGCCATACGTGTTCGCCAGCCAGTCGGTGGTGTTTTGCGCCTGACTGGCCGGCGCAATCGCGGCGATCGTCGCGGCGAGGAGCGCAGCATGAATTCGTTTTCTTGCGACCATGACTGATGCTCTCCTGAGCGTAGCGATGATTGATATGAATCGTCGGCTGACTTTGTTTCCTGAAATGCGTGATGGGTAAAAGCTATTTCGAGCCGGTCTCGTGCGCGCTGTATTGCATCCAGCGTACCGTCGGCAAGTGGCAGGAGAATGACTCGTTTAACTCAATACGAATAACGGGCAATTTGCGCATCCTCATTTCTAGGTCAAATTGCGGATGGACTCAAGCGTTTCGTGCGGCTCGATGTGTTCGTTACGGTCAACTACTTTGCTCGCATACATCGCCTGCGCCGCGAGTCATTCCTTGCCCGATGCGCGCTCTTGAACGCTCAGCAGATGCTCGCGCATGCAACGGGCCGCTGTCTCGCCATCACGCGCTTTTATCGCATTGACGACAGCCTGATGTTGCTGGGCATGGCAGTCGGCGGGATTCTCGGCGGCTGGGCGAGCGGTCGCATCGGGCGGGTGAGGGTGGTGGTCTGGGCGTTGGCGCTCTTTTCGGTCGGCGCGGGGCTGCTTGGACTCACGTACAGCTTCGTGGAGTTCGCGGTCGTCCGCTTTATCGGTTCGTTGGGCATCGGCTCCACGGTGTTGGTCACGACGCTCGTTGCCGAATACGTGCCCACGGAACGGCGCTCGCTGATTCTGGGAGCTTTGCAGGCCGGCATTTCGGCCGGTTATATCGTGATCATTGCGCTGAGCATCTGGATTTTGCCGCACTACGGGTGGCGCACGCTGTACTACGTGTCGGCCATACCCGTGGTGTTTGCGTTGGCGATCAAGTTCGCGGTGCCCGAGCCGGCTAGCTGGAGGGCGAGCCGGGCCATCGAGCGCACGAGCCAGCGCCGCTGGCGCGACAGCCGCTACCACGTGATTTTCAGCAATCGACAGACGCGAACCCCGTTTATCCTGTGGACGCTGGCCTCGGTTTTCATTCTTTCCGGGTTCTACGGCTTGAATAACTGGCTGCCGACGTACCTCGAAAAAGAACTGCATATCAAGTTCAGCTCACTGGCCGGGTACATGATCGGGACTTACGTCGTCGCGTTCATCGGCAAAATCTTCGCCGGCTTTGGGCGACCGCTGGAGCCGGCGTGGTGTGTATGTACTCGGCGGCGTGGGCGCCGCGCTCTTTCTGCCGGTGATCATCTTCTGGCATACGCGGGAGAACATTGCCGTTCTCAAGCTTTTCTTCGGGTTCCTCTACGGCGTACCAATGGGCACGATCGGCACGTTCATGTCCGAGAGTTTCGCCACTTCCATCCGCGGCACTGCGGTGGGCGGCTCCTATAACCTGGGGCGCTTCTGCTCGGGCGCGGCGCCTATCGTCATCGGTTTTCTGGCCACGCAGTTTTCCATCGGTATGGGTTTCCTCGTGGTCGGCGCGGTGTTCTTCCTGAGCGGCGTGAGCGCGCTGTTTATCCCGGACCGCTTGTACGACACGGACCGGCCATCCACGCCGTGAGTCGAAGCGGGTGCGCAGCGCGCTTCTACGTCTCCTGATGAAACAGCGGCAATACCTCATCGGCGAGTTCGTTGACGATCTCAGCGACGGGACGCTCCGACGACAGATTGAACGTCACATGGTGCGTCCCGTCCGCGCGCAACGCTTTGAGTATGTCGATCAACGCGAGCCGGCCGGTCCGGTAGCCGAGCGTCACGGCCTGAGCCGGCTCATGCGGATCGCTGCTGAGTTCGAGCCGCATCGCGACGCCGAACGCGCGAAACGCTTCGGGCGCCGCGCGTTCGACGGCGGCGCGCCACATGCTGTAGCGGGCGCGTTGCGCGTCCGGCTCGCGATGGTACGTCATCCACCCCAGCGAATGGCGCGCGATCCAGTCGACGCTCTGACCGCCCGAACCCACCGCAAGCAGCGGAACCGCGCGCGAATGCGCGGGCAGCAGCTGAAAGGTAGGCGCACCTTCGGGCGTGCGATCGGGAATCACGCGCGACGGTGCGCCGAGCGCGGCGGCAACCGTCTCCCAGTGACTGCGATACAACTCGCGCCGCTCGTCCGCGTCGCGCCCGAATGCGGCATATTCCGGCGGACGGTCGCCTGAACCCAGACCCAGAATAAAGCGTCCGTGGCTGAGCGTATCGACGGACAGCGCCGCCTTGGCAATATGCAGCGGGTGACGCAGCGTGAGCACGATGGCGCCGCTCACAAGCGCGATACGCCGCGTGTTCGCAGCGAGCGCACCAAGGAATACCCACGGGTCGAGATGGCCGACAGGGTCCGGGTAGTCCGCGCTGTTCAGCGGGACGTCGCGGATCCAGAGCGCGCGAAAGCCGCGTTCGTCGGCCAGACGCGCGAGCGCCAGCTGCTCGTCGAAATCGGCGACGATCGTGCCGGCGCGCAGCAGCGGCAGGGTGAGTCCGAGACTGAGCGCACCGTCTGAAAACACACGGTTCGCGGCGGTTTGCGGTTCGGATTTCAGCGCGTCTGCCGCGATCGGATGCGACTCGTTCATGCGTGGCCTTTGCAGTGCGTCGTCGATACGCCCGATGCTAACACTGCGTCAGAACAACTGCTTCTGCCCTGACATCAAGGTCGTGAAATCGTCGCGCAGGAGCGGCAGGATAGCGTCGGCGACGGGCTGCAATTGACGCGTCAGATAATGTTCGTAGTCGATTGCCGAGCGCAGCGTTTCCAGCGGCTCGGGGCCGGCAACCGTCATCACATAGCTGATCCAGCCGCCGTTCTGATATTGCAGCGGGCGCCCTTGCCGCCGGTTGAACTCGTCCGCCACACGCGCGGCGCGCACATGCGGCGGCACGTTGCGCTCGTATTCTTCGAGCGGCCGGCGCAGCCGTTTGCGATACACGAGCTGATCATCGAGCTTGCCGTCGAGCGTGTCGCGCACATAGTCGCGCACGTAATCCTGATACGGTTGCTGCGTGAAGATGCGCCGATACAGTTCCTGCTGAAACTGCTGCGCGAGCGGCGTCCAGTCGGTGCGTACCGTTTCGAGTCCCTTATAGACGATGTCTTCGCTGCCGTCCGGCAGCACTGTGAGGCCGGCGTAGCGTTTCTTGCTGCCTTCTTCGGCGCCGCGAATCGTCGGCATGAAGAAGCGCCGATAGTGCCGCTCGAATTGCAGTTCGAGCGCGCTGTCGAGCCCGAATCTCTCCTGCAGATTCTGCCGCCACCACGCGTTGATATGCTCGACCAGCGCGCGGCCGATGCGGCTCGCGTCCGCCTCGCTGTGCGCGTGTTTTAGCCACACGAAGGTCGAATCCGTATCGCCGTAAATGACTTCGTAGCCTTCGGCTTGAATCAGTTCGCGCGTGGCATGCATGATTTCGTGGCCGCGCATGGTGATCGACGAGGCGAGACGCGGATCGAAGAAGCGGCAACCGGTCGATCCCAATACGCCGTAAAAGGCATTCATGATGATCTTCAATGCCTGCGAAAGCGGCTTGTTGTTCTCGCGTTTGGCCGTTTCGCGGCCTTGCCACACTTGCCCGACGATCGACGGCAAACAATGGCGCGTGCGTGAAAAGCGCGCGCCGAGAAAGCCCGGAACCGATTGATCGTCGGCGGGATTCAGCATGCCTTCGACAAGACCGACAGGGTCGATCAGAAACGTGCGGATAATCGACGGATACAGACTCTTGTAATCGAGCACTAGCACGGAGTCGTAGAGACCGGGGCGCGAATCCATCACGAAACCGCCGGGGCTCGCGGCGCCGGCCACGTCGCCGAGATTGGGCGCGACATAGCCTTGCCGATGCATGCGCGGCATATACAGATGCGTGAACGCCGCCACCGATCCGCCGCTGCGATCCGCCGGCAAACCGGTTACGCTCGCGCGTTCCAGCAGGAACGGCAGTAACTCTGTTTTAGCGAAGATGCGCGTGACCAGCTCGCAGTCTTTGAGGTTGTAGCGCGCGAGCGCGGGCTTGTCCTCGTCGAAGCGGCGCTGGATTTCGTCCATGCGTTGATACGGATTGTCGATCGCCTTGCCTTCGCCCAGCACGGTGCGCGAGACATGTTCGAGACTGAACGAAGGGAAACTCCAGGTCGCCGAGCGCAGCGCCTCGATGCCGTCGATAATCAACCGTCCCGCGGCGCCGGCGAAGAAGTGGTTCTGCTTGAGCCCGTGCTCGCGCCATTCCATCACCGCACCGCCACGGCCGAGCCGCAGCGGTACGCGATATTGTTCGGCATGCTGTTGCAGCACGCGCAGATCGAACTGCACCAGATTCCAGCCGATGATCGCATCGGGATCGTACCGTTCGAGCCACGCGTTCAGTTTCTCCAGCAACTGCGCGCAGGTTTCGCAGTATTCGAGCTCGAAGTCGAGCGTGCCCGCGTCGCCGTTCGGCGGCCCCAGCATATACACCTGACGCTGGCCGCATCCTTCCAGCGCGATCGAATACAACTCGGCGTGAGCGCTCGTTTCGATATCGAGCGACACGAGCTTCAAGGGCGGGCGATAGCCGGCGGCCGGCTTGAGTTCGCTGTTCACGAGCGGACCGCTCTTTCCGGCGCTCTGCGCGTCGCCGCTGAACCACACGGGCGCCGTGATGAAGCGCTCCATCATGTAGCGCTCGGGCGGAAAGATATCGGCTTCGTAGACGTCGACGCCGCCTTGCTTCAGGCGTTTCTCGAAGCCCGTCAATTGCCGGTACTGCGGGCAGTAAAGCCCCATGACCGGCCGTTGCTGAAAGTCGCACAGATCGAGCACTCGCAGATCGAGCGGCGCTTCGCGGCGCAGGATCGTTTCCGTGCGCTCGCGATGTTCGGCGGGAATGAACGCCACCGAAGGCTGAGGGCGTAAGCGCACGTGCCGGGGCCCACTGTCCGTGGCCAGCCAGAAATCGACTTCGGTGCCGGCGGGCGTGTCCCGCCAATGCCGGGTCAAGATGAAACCCTGTTCAAGCTCAGTCAAACTGCCACCTCGAAAACCGGCGTGATCGCCTTGCGCGATTTTACCGCCATGCGCTTCGGGCCGTGACGTCATCCCCGAACGCTGCGGCGTCGGCGCGGCGAGGTGTGCGCGTGCGACCTTGCGGCACGCTGGATGCAACCGCGCCGCGCAGTCTGTATGATCGGGGTGCAGCGATTCCATACGGCGCGGGCCATGCGCCGGTCAAGTCTACTAAAAAGGGAGTAAGCGATATGACGGTGGGCAAACTTGTTGTTGTCGTCGCGGTAGCTGCAACCAGCCTTGGTGCACAGGCGCAAGTCGCCGGCACGCAACCGCTGAGCGTCACAGTCGAGCAGTCGAATGCGCTGCTGAGCGGCTGGAGTGTGAAGAAGAGCATTCTCGGCAAGTCGGTCTACAACGACCAGAACGCGAAAATCGGCACGGTCCGCGATCTGGTGATCGCGCCGGACGGCTCGCTGTCCGCAGCCATCGTCTCCGCAGGCGGTTTCCTGGGCGTGGCATCGCACGACGTAGCGGTGCCTATCGCAGCGCTGGATATTCGCGAGGGGAATTTCTATCTGGCGGGCGCCACCAAAGATGCTTTGAAGGCAACGCCCGAGTTCCAGTACAACAAGGTTCAGGCGCCGCCGAAGCCTAAAAAGCTGACGGGGCAGTAATTGCGGGAGGCCGGCGCAGCGTCGCCGGTCGAGCCGCAAGAAGCGGCTCTGCGTTGACGCAATAGTGGAAAAGCGGCGCTCGCAGCGTGAAACGGTTGGTATGAGAAACCGTTTCGCGCGTGCGGCGCCGCTTTTGTATTTTCAGTTGACCATGCCGCCGGTCGAGTTCGATTCGAAGGCTCGAATCAGGCCTTTATTCAAGCTTCCAATGCGAGCGTGGCGAATGTGCCGAGCCAGTGCTCGCCCATATAGTCGCCGGCCACGTGCGGCAGTGCGGTTTGCAGATGCCGCTCGGCTGCGTCGAACAGGACGGTTCGGCGAATATCGCCTGCGGGCAGGGCGCGCGCGAGTGAACGCTGGCACCATGCGCGGCTGAGATTCAGGCCGTCCAGATGCGCGATCTTGCCGTCGGTACGATCCGTGACGGTGACAGGCTCGAACAGCGTAGCGGGCTTTTTCGAGCCGAGATCCGGCAGAAAGCGGCCGAACCAGTCGACGAATTGCGCGGGCGGCAGTATGCGGCGCATGAGCTCGGCTTCCATGAGCGAAGGCGAGAGGAATTCGTCGCCGGCAGGCTCCCATGCCTGACACGCAACGTCGTTCACAAACCAGCGTTCCGCCGTATTCACGACCAGTGCTTCCAGCGGATCACGCGATGTTTGCCGCGCAAAATCCAGCGTCAGCGCCAACGCGAAGGCCATGTTGAAGTGCGTGCCCACGCGCAGCGGGTAGGTGGCCTTCGGCAGAAAGTCCTCGAAGCGCTCGACAAACAGTTCGGTAAGCGGCGCAAAGGTTTTCGACCAGCGCACGGCTTCCGTGAGCTTCAGCGAACTGAGTTGTGCGCTGAGCGCGAGCAGCCAGGCCCAGCCATACGGACGCTCGAAACCACGGTTGTGCGGCAGTTCGAGATACGCCACTTCACCGGCCACGTTAGCCGCGGTGAAATGCTCGTCGGCCACTGCGACGATGCGCGCCGCTTCAGGCAGATCGGGAAAACGATCGAGTAGATGCAGGATCAACCAGTAGCCGTGCACGCACGAATGCCAGTCGTAGCTGCCGTAAAAAATTGGGTGCAGCGCACGCGGGCCTTGCACGTCTTGCGGCCCGGCGAGCGAATGCGTCAGCTTGTTCGGGTATTCGCGCGTGAGATGGGCAAGCGCCAGGTTGGCGAATTTTGACGCGAATTCGCGAGTGAGTTGAGTGGTCATCGGCGCCTCCTCAAAAGCGGCATACGAATAAGTATGACAGTATGCTGTGGAGGGTCACCAATAGTAAAGTGGCCGGCAAGGGCGACCGGATTGCGCCGCGTGCCGGCCATGCCTAGAACAACTCCAGAATCCGGTGATACATCATCCCCAGTTCCAGCGCCGGGCCGCGCAACGCAGGGCCGCCCGGAAAGCGCGCATGCCGCAATTGCGCGAACAGATCGAAAGCTTTCGTCTCACCGGCCATTGCCTGGGCCACCACGCGCCCGGCAATACCGGTCAGCGCCACACCGTGCCCCGAAAACCCCTGCACGTAAAAGTAATTCGGATCGATCGATCCAAAATCGGGTGCGCGATTGCGCGTCACGTCGACAAAACCGCCCCACGCATAGTCGATTTTCACGTCGCCGAGTTGCGGGAACACGCCGATCATGCGCTGGCGAATCTCTTCGCCGAGCTGCGCCGGTGAAGCACCGGTCGAGCTAGCCCGCCCGCCGAACAGCACGCGATGGTCCGCCGACAACCGGAAATAGTCGAGGAAGAAGTTGTTGTCGCAAATCGCCTCGCGTCCTTTGATCAGCGCATCCGCGCGCTCTTTGCCGAGCGGCTCCGTGGCGACGATATACGACGCGATCGGCGCTATACGCGCGGCCACCGGCGCGGGCAGCACGTCGCCGATCGTGGCATTGCCGCATGCCGCGACGAAACGGCAGCGCACTTCGCCACGAGCGGTACGCACGACAGGCCGTGCACCCCGCACGACCTCGATCACCGGCGAATGCGCGAATAGCTGCGCGCCCTCACGGCGTGCCGCATCGGCGAGACCGAGACAGTACTTGAGCGGATGCAGATGGCCGGAAACCGGATCGTAGACGCCGGCCAGATAGCGCTTCGAAGCGACGCGCGAACGGACCGCGTCGGTATCGAGCCACGAGAGTTTCGAATAGCCCCAGCGTTGCGAAGCCGCTTCCATCCACGAACGCAAATCGGGCACGCGTTTCGGTTTGGTGGCGACGGTCAGATAGCCGGACGTGAAATCGCAGTCGATGCCGTAACGTTCGATACGCTCGCGCACTAACGAGACACCTTCCACCGACATCGCCCATGCGGCCCGCGCGCCGTCGAGACCGAGCTGGCGTTCCATGACCTCGTCCTTCGCGAAACCCACCAGCGTCTGCCCGCCGTTGCGGCCCGACGCGCCCCAGCCGGGCCGATGCGCATCGAGCACGACCACCGACAAGCCGCGCGCCCGGCACTCCAGCGCCACCGACAAACCGGAGAAGCCCGCGCCGATCACGCATACGTCGGCTTCGAGCGAGCCGTCGAGCGCGGGATCGTCGGTGAGCGGGCGGGTGGCGCTCGCTTCATAGTAGGAGTTGGCGATCAGCGCATCGGCGCGGCGGTCGAGCGTATTAAGCGTGTGAGGTGTGTTGAAGCCGGGAGTCGCAGCATTCATCAAAGCAGGTCCTTCATTCGATACCAGGCCATCGCGAGTACGAGGGCAGGGGTGCGCAGTGTAGCGCCGCCGGGAAAGTCGCGGTGACGAATCTTGCCGAACAGATCGAAGCGCGACGCCTGGCCGTCGATTGCTTCGGCGATCAGTTTGCCCGCGAGACCGGTGGTATTCACACCGTGCCCCGAGAAGCCTTGCGCAAAATACACGGTCGGCGAGAGCCGGCCGAAATGCGGCGCGCGGTTCATGGTGATGTCGACGAAACCGCCCCATGCATAGTCGATTTTGACATCGTCGAGTTGCGGGAAAGTCTTCAGCATATCGCGGCGCATCGCTTCGCCGAGGTTGCGCGGCGCCAGCTTCGAGTAACTTACTTTGCCGCCCCAGAGCAGGCGGTGATCTGGTGCCGGACGGAAGTAATCCAGTACAAAGCGGCTGTCGCACACAGCGGCTTTCGCGGGCATCAGCGCTTCGGCGCGATCGGGGTCGAGCGATTCGGTGGCGATCACGTAGGTGCCGACCGGCATGATCTTGTTCGCCACGTCCGGGGCGAGCTGACCCAGATAAGTATTGCAGGCGAGCACGACGAAGCGTGCCTGCACCCGGCCGCGTGCCGTTTCAGCCACATGTCGGCCGTTTTCTTCACGCAGGGCCGTGACGCAGCTGTCCTCGAAAATTTGCACGCCGGCTTCGCGCGCCGCGCGCGCCAGCCCCAACGTGTAATTCAACGGATGCAGATGGCCGCTGTCCGCGTCGAACAGGCCGCCCAGATAGCGTTGCGATTGAACATAATTGCCGACGCCGTCGGCATCGACATAACTGAAGCGGTCGTAGCCGAAGCGCCGCTGCGCTTCGTCACGCCATTTCTGCAGCGCGTCGGTATCGCGCGGCTTATTCGCCGCGGTCAGGTAGCCCATGGTCAGATCGCAATCGATCCGATGCTTCGCAACGCGTTCCTTGACGATATCGAGGGTTTCGATCCCCATGTCCCAAACACGCTTCACGTCGTCCGCGGGCAGATACTTCGCGAACGTATCGATATCGCACGCGAAGCCGCCGATCAACTGGCCGCCGTTGCGACCGCTCGCCGCCCAGCCGACTTTCGATGCTTCGAGCACCGCGACCGAGTGGCCGCGTTCGGCAAGATTGAGCGCCGTGGAAATGCCGGTCAGTCCCGCGCCGATCACGCACACGTCGACGTTGATGGTTTCGTCGAGCGCGGGGTGGCGGGTGCTGTCGTTGGCAGTGGCGGCGTAGTACGAGGCGACGTGAGGCTGGTTCGAGAATCGGAGCATAGGCAGAGCATGCGGAAAGAGCCTGTGCGCGTGGCCTTTTCGACAACAAGGCCACGCACCGGCAGAACAGATTAGAACGAGTAGATGAACTGGGTTGCGAGCAGGTCGTTGGACTTGCCATACGAACCGTCGTTCTTCAGGAACACCTGCTTGTTGGCCCAGTCGTGGCGGTATTCCACCTTGACCGTGATCTGCTGGGTCGGATAGAACAGCAGATCGAGCGAAACATCCTGGCGGGTCGCGCCCTTGCATTCGAAGCCAAGGCCACCGTTCGCCTGCGAATTGGCGAGACAGTCCGCGCCGATACCGAAGCCGTTCGCCGTGTCCATGCCGTTGCCGTTCAACGCGATGCCACCGCCGCCGCCGCCGTTCTTGCTGTCGACCAGCAGGTCATAACGTACCGTCGCGCCCATGCGGCCCACCACCGGCAGATTGAACTTGCGGTGCGCGAGCAGCGACAGGCCGTACCATTGAGCCTGGCCGCCGTTGTACGCGGCGTTTTGCTGCTGGCCGTAGTCGAGCTCGGCGTTGTACTGCACGTCGGCGAGCGTGTAGGTCAGGTCCGCTTCGGTGAAGAAGAACGTGCCGCCCGAGCTCGGCGCCTGGCCGCCTACGCCGTAGCTGACCGTGCCGTTTGCGTCGATCGAGCTAGGCAAGGTCTGACGGCCGATGTTGATCGACGCGCCGAGATCCAGCGCGCTCGACCACGTGTAATCGGTGCGGGCCGTGAACGTCGGAATCTTGTTGCTGGTCGTGATCGGATCGCCCAGCGCGTTCGTGCCCGTCTGCGTGACTGCGCCGAACGTGCGGTACTGCTCGTTGCCGAGGAAGAACTTCCACGCCCAGTTGCCGGCCGTGTAGTTCGCGCCGATCCCGACATAGCTGCCCGGATCGGAGAAGTCGTACAGCAGGTTGTGCGTGAGCGTGAGCATCTGATTAGACTGCTGCACTTCATAGCCGCCGAAGCTCGGAATCAAACCGGCCACGAGTGTCGTGGTCGCCGTCAACGGCACATTCACCACGGCCGTGTTCAGGATGTTGTTCCCGATATCGCCGTGCGAGTTTTGCAGCAGCGTAATGCCGTTGCCGCGGTTCGGCATCAACGTGATTTCAGCCGACGGCGCCATCGGGCCGACACCGAAGGTCTTCTTGATGTCGAGGTACAGATCGCCGAACGTGCTGTTGAAGTAGTTGTAGCTGCTTTCGTGGTTTGCGAACAGGAACGACGAGCTGCTCTGTGCACGGTTATAGATATAGGTCGGGTCGATATAGCCCGTCACCGACAAACCGGCGATCGGCCCGGTCTGCGCCGCGTCTTCGAGCGAATCGACCTTCAACTGCTGATTGGCGATCTGCTGCTTCATCGCCGTCACGTCGTCGTTGGTCAGCGTCGCCTGAGCCCTGCCGTAAGCAGGCGACGAGATATCCACCGGCGCGGCCGCTACTGCCGGGGCAGGGGCCGCTGTCGCGGCCGTCGCCGCGGTGGCTGCCTTCGGCTTGGTGGCGACTTCAGCCCGCAACTGCTTGACCTCCTTTTGCAGTGCATTGAGTTGGGCCTGGAGCGCCTTGATCTGGTCGCTGGTGGCATCCGCCATGGCCATGCCAGGCAGACTCCCCGCCACCAACAGACAGATGAGCTTCTTTCTCATTCAAATTCTCCTTATTGGTCGTATTGCAAATGGACTTCTTATGCGCGTGCTGTATCGAGCGACTTTCGTACGGCGGCTTGTTGTGGTGCGGCGGGCAAGGGGTCGGCGGCTTCAGCGAGGGCGAAAGCCATCTGCATGTCGCGATTGCGCTTGCGTTCGCGCAATTGCATCCAGCGGTTTACGGCAATCACGCCGATCGTCACCGTGGTGATGAAGATCGTGGCGAGCGCGTTCATTTCCGGATTCAGGCCGAGACGTACCCGCGAGAACACCACGAGTGGCAGCGTGGTCGAACCGGGGCCGGACAGGAATGCGGAGAGCACGAGGTCGTCGAAAGACAGCGTGAACGACAGCAGCCAGCCCGACATCAGCGCCTGCGAGATCAGCGGCAGGGTGATCAGGAAAAACACCTTGAACGGCGTGGCGCCAAGATCGAGCGCGGCTTCTTCGAGCGATTTGTTGAGCTCTTTCACACGCGATTGCACGATGATCGCCACGTACGACACGCACAGCATCACGTGGCCGATCCAGATCGTGAAGAGACCGCGGCCCTTCGGCCAGCCGAGCATCTGTTCAAGCGCGACGAACAGCAGCAGCAGCGAGATGCCCTGAATCACTTCGGGAATCACGAGCGGCGCGTTGATCATGCCGGCGAACAGCGTGAAGCCGCGAAAGCGCCCAAAGCGCGCGAGCACGAAACCGGCCCACGTGCCGATCACGACCGAGGCGCACGCGGTCAACAGACCGATCTTCAGCGAAAGCCACGCCGCGTTCAGCAACTCGCCGTCTTGCAACAGCGCGCCATACCATTTGAGCGAGAATCCGGACCACACCGTGACGAGCTTCGACTCGTTGAACGAGTACACGATCAGGCTGATGATCGGAATGTAGAGAAACAGAAATCCGAACGTCAGCACGCTATTGGAAAGCGTCTTATTAGGCTTGATCATTTCGCGCCCTCCAGTTCCTTGACCTGGTAGTACTGGAACACGGCCATCGGCACGAGCAGCAGTAGCACCATCGCGACGGTGACGGCGGATGCCATCGGCCAGTCCATATCGTTGAAGAATTCATCCCACATCACGCGGCCGATCATTAGCGTGTCGGCGCCGCCGAGCAGTTCCGGAATCACGTATTCGCCGACCGCCGGAATGAACACGAGCAGACTGCCGGCGATAATGCCGTTCTTAGACAGCGGCAACGTAATGCGCGTGAAAGCGGTCCACGGTTTGCAACCGAGGTCGTATGCCGCTTCGAGCAGCGTCAGATCCATCTTCACGAGGTGCGCATACAGCGGCATCACCATGAAGGGCAGGTACGAATAGACCATGCCGATATAGACGCCAATATCCGTGTGGTAGAGGCGCAACGGCGAATGAATCATGCCGATCGCCATCAGCGCGTGATTGAGCAGACCGTCGTCTTTCAGAATGCCGATCCATGCGTAGACGCGGATCAGGAAAGACGTCCAGAACGGCAGCATCACGCCCATCATCAGCAGGTTGCGTTTCGTCGGTTCCGAACGGGCGATGTAGTACGCGATCGGATAGCCGATCAGCAGGCAGAAGAAAGTTGAGACCGCGGCCATCTTCAGCGAGCTGATATACGTGGCGACGTACAGATCGTCCTGGAGCAGGAACGCATAGTGGCTGAGCTGCATGGCGAAATGCACCATGCCGTCCTTGACCGTGACGAGATCCGTGTACGGCGGAATGCCCAGACGCAGATCGGCGAAACTGATCTTCAACACCAGCACGAACGGCAACGCGAAGAACACCGTGAGCCAGAGGAACGGCACGCCGATCACGGTCGAGCGGCCCGACGGCACGAACATCGACAGGCGTTTTTTCAGCGAGCCGAACAGGCGGCTGCCGGACGGCGCGCCGAGCGCCGCGGGGGAGGAGGTAGTGGGATTGCTCATTGCGTCAGCACCACGCCGCTAGCCGGCGACCAGTAGACGAACACGTCGTCGTTATAGGAAGGCGCACCTTCGGCCATCAGATGCGAGCTGGAGAGGTTCGACACGACGGTCTTGCCGCTCGGCAGACGCACGTGATAGAGCGAATAGCTGCCCATGTAGGCCACATCGGAGACCACGCCGCGCGCCCAGTTGTGCGGTGTGCTCGGTTTGTCGAGTGATACCTTGATGCGCTCAGGACGCACCGAGATGCCCACCGGCATGCCGAGCGGCCCGGTAATCCCATGGCTCACATAGATGCGTGATTCGAGGTCTTCGCTTTCTACGAAAATATGGTCCGGTTCATCCGCGACCACCGTACCTTCGAACAGATTGGTCGAGCCGATGAACTCGGCGGAGAAGCGGCTATTCGGAAACTCATACACCTGGCTCGGCGAACCGATCTGCACGATGCGGCCTTCGCTCATCACGGCGAGGCGGCCGGCCATCGTCATCGCTTCTTCCTGATCGTGCGTGACCATCACGCAGGTCACGTCGACCTTCTCAATGATGTTCACGAGTTCGAGCTGGGTCTTCTGGCGGATCTTTTTATCGAGCGCCGACATCGGCTCGTCGAGCAGCAGCAGCTTGGGGCGCTTCACGAGCGAACGCGCGAGCGCCACACGCTGCTGCTGGCCGCCTGACAGTTGATGCGGCTTGCGCTGCGCGTATTTGCTCATCTGCACGAGATTGAGCGCATCGGCGACGCGTTCCTTGATCTCGTTCTTCGGCGTGCCTTCCTGCTTCAGGCCGAAAGCGATGTTCGCCTCCACGCTCATGTGCGGAAACAACGCATACGACTGGAACATCATGTTGACCGGCCGCTTGTACGGCGGCATCGCGGCGAGATCTTCGCCGTCGACGAAAATGCGCCCGGAGGTCACCGTCTCGAGCCCCGCGAGCATGCGCAGGAGCGTGGACTTGCCGCAGCCGGAACTGCCGAGCAGCGCGAACAACTCGTTCTTGGCGATGCTCAGGTTGACGTTGTCGACAGCCGTGCTGTCGCCGAATTTCTTCACGACATTTTCAATCCGAACGAATCCGTCCGATTTCGATTTTGTCGTCACCGCGGGGCGGGCCATCTGGGTGGCGCCGGCTGCGCTTTTTGAGGTCGTCGAGTTCATGATGTAACCATTCCTTGCGGATCGCGGGCGCAAGTGTCTCCATACGAGGCGCGGGAAGCGTCTCGCAACGTGCGCTGCGATCGGAAAACATGGGACTGCGCGCGGGTGGGACTGTTAAAGCAAACGCGCAGGCTGACTACCGTTACGGCTATTCATGCGCTCAGGGTTCGAGCGATCCCTGAGCGCGGGATCGATTAGTTAATGTGGCCAGGTTAATGACCGGTTTTAAGCTGCGCCCAAAGGCGGTTTTCAAGGCGGAGAATGTCGGTCGGCATCGGCTTCATCAGCGTCATCTTGCTCAATACTTCATCGCCCGGATAAACGGTCTTGTCCTGTGCTACCGCCGGCGTCACGAACTGACGCGCGGCCTTGTTCGCGGTCGGGTAGAACACTTCGTTGGTGATCGCGGCGTTGACCTTCGGGTCCGAGATGTAGTTGATCCATTTCAACGCGGCTTCCGGATGCGGCGCGTCTTTCGGGATCACCATCACGTCGAACCACAAGAGGCCGCCTTCCTTCACGTTCGAGAACTTGATCTGATACGAGCGCTTGGCTTCTTCGGTGCGGCGGCTGGCAATGCCGACGTCGCCCGACCAGCCCAGGACCACGCACACGTCGTTATTGGCGAGGTCGTTGATATAGCCGGACGAATTGAATTGGGTGATATACGGGCGGATCTTTTTCAGCACTTCGAATGCGGCCTGATAGTCGGCGGGGTTCGTGCTGTTCGGATCCTTGTGCATGTATTGCAGCGTGGCGGCGAAGACGTCGACGGCCTGATCGAGGATGGACACGCCGCAGCTTTTCAGCTTGGAGAGATTGGCCGGATCGAAAATCAGTGCCCAGCTGTCCACCGGTGCATTGGCGCCGAGCGCTTTCTGTACGGCCTGCACGTTATAACCGATGCCGTCCGTACCGTATGCCCAAGGCACACCGTACTGGTTGCCCGGGTCGGCGTCGGCAATCATCTTCATCAATACGGGGTCGAGATTCGCGAGGTTCGGCAGCTTCGATTTGTCGAGCTTCTGGTATACGCCGGCCTGAATCTGCTTGGCCATGTAGTTCGAAGTGGGCACCACGATGTCGTAACCCGAACTGCCGGCGAGCAGCTTGGCCTGCAAGGTGTCGTCGCTATCGTAGTTGTCGTATTTGACCTTGATGCCGTCCTGCTTCTCGAAGTTCGGAATCGTGTCCTTCGCGATGTAGTCCGACCAGTTATACACATTCAGTTCCGTGTCGGCCGCAAGGGCCGGCGTCACCGATAGCGCCGCAAAACCGGTGAAGGCGAGAAGCGCGGCCCCCGCGACCGCATGACGAAGATGACTAACGCTCATGGTTTTTTCCCTTGATGTGAAGAACCGGCATGAGCGTAAGTTGTGGGTGTGCTCATGCCGGAACGGACTGCCGTTACGAAATGCCGAGTTGTTGTGCTGTCGCATCGATGGCTTTTTTGGCCTTCGAAACGACTTCGTCGATTTCCAGCTTATTGATCACGAGCGGCGGCGACAGCAGCATGCGGTCGCCGGTGGCGCGCATGATGAGGTTGCCGTTGAAGCAGAAGTCGCGGCAGATCGTGCCCACGTCGCCACCATTGGCGAAACGCTTGCGCGCCTTCGGGTCTTGCGCGAGTTGCAGGCCGGCCACCAGACCCGCACCGGAGATTTCGCCGACGATCGGGTGATTGGCGAAGGTCTCGCGCAACTGTTTCTGGAAATACGGACCGGTGTCGTTCTTCACGCGATCGACGATCTTCTCGTCGCGCAGCAACTTGAGGTTGGCGACGGCAACGGCGGCGGCAACCGGGTGGCCCGAATACGTGAGACCGTGATTGAAGTCGCCGTTTTCGATGATCGCCTTCGCCACGCGGTCATGCAGACCGACCGCGCCCATCGGCACGTAGCCGCTCGTCAGACCCTTGGCCAGCGTGATCAGATCCGGCTCGAAACCGAAGTGCTGATGCGCGAACCATTCGCCGGTGCGGCCGAAACCGCCGATCACTTCATCGGCAACGAGCAGAATGTCGTACTTGCGGCAAATGCGTTGGATTTCCGGCCAATACGTCGAAGCCGGGAAGATCACGCCGCCTGCTCCCTGGAAAGGCTCACCGATGAACGCGGCAACGTTGTCCGCGCCGATTTCGAGAATCTTCGCTTCCAGTTGCTGCGCACGGGCCAGCGCGAATTCTTCCGGCGTCAGGTTGCCTTCCGCTTCGCCGAAGAAATAAGGCTGGTCGATATGCACGATGTTCTCGACTTTCGAGGGCATCTGTTCATGCATATAGCCCATGCCGCCGAGCGTCCCGCCCGCGATCGTCGAACCGTGATAGCCGTTTTTGCGCGAGATCACGAACTTCTTCGCATGCTTGCCCTGCGTCGCCCAATATTGATGGACGATACGCAGCACCGTGTCATTGCCTTCCGAACCGCTGTTGCAATAGAAGAAGTGATTGAACGGTTCCGGCGCCAACTCCGCGAGCAGAGCCGACAGTTCGATCACCGGCGGGTGCGTCGTTTTGAAGAAGGTGTTGTAGTAGGGCAGTTCCTGCATCTGCCTGTACGCGGCATCGGCCAGTTCCTTGCGGCCATAACCGACGTTCACGCACCACAGGCCCGCCATGCCGTCGATTACCTTGTTGCCTTCCGAATCCCACAGATACACGCCTTGCGCCTTCACGATCACGCGGCTGCCGCTGCGGTTGAGCGAGCCCATATCCGAAAACGGATGAATGTGATGTGCGGCGTCGAGCGCGCGATATTCAGCGGTGCTGCGTTGTTGCGTAGCTTGTGCTGCCTGTGCGCTTGCGGCCGGCTGGGCCGGTTGCACGTAAGCGGCTTCTTCTGTTCTGTAGCTCATTACTGCCTCCAATTTTTTGCGTTTGCCTTACACGTGCAGCAGCAAATGCCGGCGTTCCCACGAACTGATCACGCGGAAGAACGCTTCGTATTCGGTTTCTTTTAAGGCGAGGTAGGCTTTGACGAATTTCTCGCCGAGCACCTCGGCGATCGGCTCGCATGCGCCCATCAGCGTCAAACCCTCTTCGAGATTGCGCGGCAACTGGTACGGCAATTCGTAACCGTCGCTCAGCAGCGGCTCGGTGGCTTCGAGCTTCTGCGTCATGCCTAGATAGCCGGCGGCGAGTGTCGCGGCAATCGCGAGATACGGATTGCAGTCCACGCCCGGAATACGGTTTTCGATGCGGCGTGCAGCCGGCCCCGAATGCGGAATCCGGAAGCCCACCGTGCGATTGTCGTAACCCCACGCCACATTGATCGGCGCGGCCATGAAACGCGACAGGCGACGATACGAGTTGATGTACGGCGCGAAGATCGGCATTAATGCGGGCGTGTACTTCTGCAAACCGGCGATATAACCCGTAAACAAAGAAGTGGGTTTGCCGTCCGGGCCGGTGAACAGGTTGTGACCGGTTTCTTCATCCACGAGGCTTTGATGCATGTGCATGGCCGAGCCCGGTTCGCCTTCCATCGGCTTGGCCATGAAGGTCGCGTACATCTTGTGGCGCAGCGCGGCTTCGCGCACCGTGCGCTTGAAGAGAAACACGCTGTCGGCGAGCTTGAGCGGATCGCCGTGCATGAAGTTGATTTCCATCTGCGCGGCGCCGACTTCGTGAATCAGCGTGTCGACTTCGAGTTCCTGCACCTCGCAGTACTCGTAGATATCTTCGAAGAGCGGATCGAATTCGTTGACCGCTTCGATCGAGTAAGCCTGACGGCCGGTTTCCGGACGGCCCGTGCGGCCGATGGGCGGTTGCAGCGGAAGGTCCGGATCCTTGTTCATATCGACCAGATAGAACTCGAGTTCGGGCGCGATAACCGGCTTCCAGCCTTTGGCCTTATAGAGTTCGAGCACGCGGCGCAGCACACGGCGCGGCGAGATCGCGACGGGCGTGCCGTCGAAGTGAACGCAATCGTGGATCACCTGAGCGGTCGGATCGACGGCCCACGGGATCATGCGGATGGTGCTGGCGTCGGGCACGCACACCATGTCCGGGTCGGTCACGCCGGTGAGCGTGCCGTCTTCCGGATAGTCTCCTGTGACGGTCTGGATCATCACCGCCTGCGGCAAGCGCATGGACTCGCCGGATTCGAATTTGCTGCGCGGAATGATCTTGCCGCGCGCGATCCCGGCCATATCCGGAATGATCGCTTCGATTTCGGTGACACGGTTCTTCTTCAGAAAATCGTCGATGTCATGCATGTCTATTCTCTCTGTTTTGGTGCGCGACCGGCTCAGGCATGCGTGGCAGCGGCGGATGCCGCGCCATAGCCGGCCTTGGTGCGCATTCGATCGCGGCAGGCGTCGCCGAATGCCCGAAAGATCGCGGTGGACAGTGCGTCGTTGGCGTGCCTCCACTCCGGGTGCCACTGCACACCCAGCGCGAAGGCGCGCGCATCGGTCACGCTCACCGCTTCGATCAGGCCATCCGGCGCGGTGGCTTCGGCCGTGAGGCCCACGCCCAGCCGCTCGACGCCCTGACCGTGCAATGAATTCACACGCGCTTCATTCGTGCCGCCCGCAAGGCGCTGCAACAAGCCGCCCTGCGTCAGCGTGATCGAATGCGACGGTGCGTATTGCACGTCGAGGTCGTCTTCCTTGTTCTCGCGATGGTCGTTCAGACCGTCCACCGCGTGAACGCTTTGATGCAACGTCCCACCGAAAACCACGTTCATTTCCTGGAAGCCCCGGCAGACCGCCAGCACCGGCACGCCGGCGGCGATAGCCGCGCGCATTAACGGCAGCGTCGTCGCATCGCGTGCGGCGTCGTGCAGCGTGCCCGGCGTGCTCGGATGGCCGCCGTAGCGGTGCGGCTCGACGTTCGAATAGCTGCCTGTAAACAACAGGCCGTCGACTGTCGCCAGCACGTCTTCAACGGACTGACGCTCGCCGAGCGCGGGCAGCAGCATGGCCAGCGCCTGTGAACCGTCCACGATCGCGGCGATGTATTTCTCGCCGACCACGTGCGACGGGTGGACTCCCATCATCGTTCTGTCGGCGCTGATGCCGACCAGGGGTTTCTTTCGCATAACGAATAGACGTGTGTGTTCCCCGCGGGACGCGGCATGAACAACGTTAAACACAGCGCGGCACGATTGCGCAGCCGTGCGCAAGGCGCAAGGCCACCGGGTAGTGCGGGCGGTCGTCGTCAGGAAAACGCGCCGCGCGTGACAGTCAGATGGGCCGTTCGATTCGATCCGCTGCGGTGCGCAACTGATCCGGCAGATGTGAAGTGCACAGGCGGCAGACAGCACCGCACATGCACAAACGCACGGCTCGAAAGAGCGCGCTCACGCAAACGGATGAATCGAACGGCGAAAAGGGGGAGGCGCTACGGCAGCAGCGAGGCGACTTCGTCCGTACGCACGGCAATGAAGGCGCGCGCGGAGATAGAGTTGTGACGTCGAACTGAACGGCGGGACAGGATCGTGAAGACGGACAGAAAGCGGCGGAACGCAAGGCTGCCGCTGCTGCCGTCGGCGATGGCGCCGTCAGCGCGAGGACAACTCGCCTGACTACGATTCCATCTCACCAAAGGGCCTCGGACTCTCACGATTACACTCGACTGGCGACGTTGAAAGTATTGAACGGCCTGCTCGAAACCCAAACGGGGCGTTTAAAGAAACAGGACGCTGGGATGATCGCCTTGCACCGATGCGAGCCGAATTCGCTGCGCCGCGAAACACCGTTCGGTGTCTCATGACGTCGGTATGACGATCGCCTGGGAACCAGCATATACGAGCCAATAAAGCCGTCAAACCCTTTTTGAGAAAACATTTATCAGGGCTTTCCCGAGGGTGCGGCTAGAATCGCGGCCGATGGGAACGTTCATTGCGCCGTTCATTTGCGCTATTCATATTTCGGAATCCTTTCAGGGTTTTCCCCAAAGGCGCAACGATCAAAGTGATTAGAATATTCAACACTCGCGAGCAGCGCGTTGCCCGAGTCTTGTGTTTCATTCATCTGATCACTTGGCGCCCCGATCGTCTTCAATGTCAGAGAACCTAACGATGTCCATAGAAGTAGCGACCCGTCTGCAATACATCCGCAAGAAGAACGGCTTGTCCCAGCGTGAACTGGCGAAACGGGCGGGAGTGACGAACGGCACGATCTCGCTGATCGAACAGAATCGCGTGAGCCCCTCGGTCGGCTCGCTGAAGAAACTGCTCGAATGCATACCCATGAGCCTCGCCGAATTCTTCACCTTCGAAGTGGAAGTAGAACGTTCGGTGGTGTCGCGCCGTGCCGACATGCCAAACCTCGGCAATGAGTCGATCGAGTTCTATCTCGCGGGTTCGAGCGTGAAAGATCGCAACATGGGCATTCTGCGCGAGGTCTATCAGCCGTTGTCGGACACGGGGCCGGAAATGCTGGAGCACGAAGGGCACGAGGGCGGGGTGGTGGTCAGCGGTCAGATCGAACTGACGGTGGACGGCACCACGTGGCTGCTCGACCCCGGTGACAGCTACTACTTCGAAAGCCGTCTTCCGCACCGTTTTCGCAATCCCAGCGCGGAGCATCTCTGCGAGATCGTGTCGGCCAATTCGCCGCCCACTTTCTAAAGACTCCGCGCCAACGCGCCTCGACTCAACTCACTGCCGCAGTTCGGTGCCGCATGAGGTCGGTGCAGGTTTGCGTCGAGCGCATAACATTGAGGCATCCTGATGGATAAGAAATCTCTCGCTTTCTGGCAAGACAAGACCGCTACGCTATCGATCGAAGGCCGCGCGTTTATCGACGGCGAATACCGTGATGCCGAAAGCGGTCGCACGTTCGACTGCCTGAGTCCGATCGACGGCAAGCTGCTCGCCAAAGTGACCGACAGCGGCGCGGCCGACGTCGACGCCGCCGTTGCCGCCGCGCGCCGCGCCTTCGACTCCGGCGTATGGTCGGGCCTCAACCCGCGTCGACGCAAGGCGGTGCTGCTGCGCTGGGCCGCGTCGATTCGCGAGCACATGGACGAACTCGCGCTGCTCGAAACGCTCGACGCCGGCAAGCCGATCGCCGACACCACCAGCGTCGACGTGCCGGGCGCGGCGTATTGCGTCGAATGGTTCGCTGAAGCCATCGACAAAATCGGCGGCGAAGTCGCGCCGGCCGATCATCATCTGGTCGGACTCGTTACGCGTGAGCCGATCGGCGTGGTGGCCGCGGTCGTGCCGTGGAATTTCCCGATCCTGATGGCGTCGTGGAAATTCGGCCCGGCGTTGGCGGCGGGCAATAGCGTGGTGCTCAAGCCGTCGGAGAAGTCGCCGCTCACCGCGATCCGCCTCGCGCAACTCGCACTCGACGCCGGCATTCCCGCCGGCGTGTTCAACGTCGTGCCGGGCGCGGGCGAGCCGGGCAAGCTGCTGGCGCTGCATCACGACGTGGACTGCCTCGCCTTCACCGGCTCGACCAACGTCGGCAAGCTGATCATGCAGTACGCCGGGCAATCGAATCTGAAACGCGTGTGGCTCGAACTCGGCGGCAAGTCGCCGAACATCGTGATGACGGATTGCCCGGATATGGACCGCGCGGCCAACGCGGCAGCGGGTGCGATCTTCTACAACATGGGGGAAATGTGTACCGCAGGTTCGCGCCTGCTCGTGCATCGCGACATCAAGGACGTATTCCTCGACAAGTTGATCGCCGCGGCGCGCAGCTATACGCCGGGCAATCCGCTCGATCCGAACACGTCGATGGGTGCGATCGTCGACAAGGTTCAGCTCGAACGCGTGCTTGGCTATATCGAGGCAGGCCGCGCTGAGGCGAAGCTGCTGCTCGGCGGCGCGCGCGTCAAAGAGGAAACCGGCGGCTTTTATATCGAGCCGACCATCTTCGAGATTCCGGCTTCCGGCGCGAAGGTGGCGCGTGAGGAAATCTTCGGACCCGTGCTGTCGGTGATCACATTCGACACGGTGGAGGAGGCAATCAGGATCGCTAACGATAGCGAATATGGTCTCGCCGCCGCGGTCTGGACCTCGAACCTGACCACCGCGCACGAGGTGTCGCGTCAACTTCGGGCCGGCACGGTGTGGGTCAATTGCTATGACGAAGGCGGTGACATGAACTTCCCGTTCGGCGGCTACAAGCAATCGGGCAATGGCCGCGACAAGTCGCTGCATGCTTTGGAAAAATACACCGAGCTGAAGTCCACGCTCGTGCGGCTGCGCTAAAGGATTCGCGAAGCCGGCGCTGCGGCGCGTGTGATGCGCGCTGTAGCGTTTCCCAATGAATCCGAGGCCGGCGTTGCGTGTGCCGCGCCGGACTGCCTAAAGGTATCAGCTCATCCATGACTGAACTCGTCTATGGCGACGGCGCGATGCGTCGCCCGTCGCTTTATGGCTCGTCGATCGAAAACACCTATGCGGGTGTGCTTTCGTTCATGCGCCGCAAGTACACACGCGAACTCGACGGCGTCGATGTCGTGGTCTCCGGCGTGCCGCTCGATCTGGCCACCACCTTCCGCCCGGGCGCGCGTCTTGGGCCCGCCGCGGTGCGCGCGGCCAGCGTGCAGTTGTCGGAGTTGCATCCGTATCCGTGGGGTTTCAATCCGTTCGACGACCTCGCCGTGACCGACTATGGCGATTGCTGGTTCGACGCGCACAATCCGCTCACGATCAAGGAGTCCATCGTCGAGCATGCGCGCACGATCCTCCGTTCGGACGCGAAGATGCTGACGCTCGGCGGCGATCACTACATCACCTATCCGCTGTTGATCGCGCACGCGGAGAAGTACGGCGAACCGCTCTCGCTGATTCATTTCGACGCCCACTGCGATACCTGGGCCGACGACAGTCCCGACAGCCTGAACCACGGCTCGATGTTCTACAAGGCGGTGAAGGATGGTTTGATCGATCCGAAGACCTCGGTGCAGATTGGCATTCGCACATGGAATGACGATTTCATGGGCATCAATATTCTCGACGCCGCCTGGGTGCACGAGCATGGCACGCGAGCGGCGGTGGAGCGGATTACGTCGATTGTGGGTGCATGTCCCGCGTATTTGACGTTCGATATCGACTGTCTCGATCCGGCTTTCGCGCCGGGTACCGGGACGCCGGTGGCGGGCGGTTTGTCGTCGGCGCAGGGGCTGGCGATCGTACGCTCGCTCGGTGCGTTGAATCTGGTGGGCGCGGACGTCGTGGAAGTCGCACCGGCTTACGACCAGAGCGAGATCACGGCGATCGCCGCGGCGCATATCGCGTGTGACCTGCTGTGTCTGTGGCGACAGCGCAAGGTTGCGGGACGCGAGGCTTAGGCGCGCTCGATCGAGGTGAACCGGCTCAGCCCATCGACGACGATTGTTCGGGCTGGCGCCGGCCTTCACGTAGACCCAGCGTGTAGATCACCAGCGCGCCGCTCATCAGCGCGAGTTGCCACATCAGCATATCGCTGCCACGCGCGTTCATTGCGAAGCCCGCGACAAGCGGCCCCACGATCGAACTCGCGGTGAAAGTGAGCGACAACAGCCGCATGTTGCGCGCGAGCGCGGCCTTGTCGCTGCAAGCCGCCGCGTACATGCCGAGTGTAATGAACGAACTGTTCATGCCGCCGAGCAGCAGCGCGCTCGCCGCCGCGAGCCACGAGGCGGGCGCGGCCAGCGCGAAGCCGCAGATGGCCAGCGTGCTGAGCGCGGCGCACACGATCACCGTGGCCGCAAGCCCCGCGCGATCGGCCAGCCAGCCAACCGGAAATTGAAGCGCCATGCCGCCGACGCCGAACAACGTCAGCAGCGTGGCGGTTTGCGTAGCGTTGAGGCCGTGCGCGTCGGCGAATAGCGGGAAGAGGCCGTAAAGCGCACCGTCGCCGATACCACCTGCCGCGATGACCACCATACCGAGGTTCACCAGCGGGCCGAGGACCAGGCGTCGTTGAGCGCTCTTTCTTCGCGCAGGCGGCGCGGCTTGCAAAACTGGCGCGTTCTTATCGGATGCTGTCAGCCAAAGCGGCAGCGCCGCTGCCAACGTGAAGGCCGCGCCGGCCACGAACGTAATGCGTCCATCGACATCGCACCACACCGCGAGCGCAGGCCCGATGACACCGGCCGTGGCGATCAGCGCTTCGTGTACGCCCACCACGCGTCCGCTCGACTCGGCGGGGACCAGACTGTAGAGCCAGGTTTCATTGGCGATCCAGCGCAAGCCGATGCCGAACCCCGTCAGCAGACCGGGTACGAGCCACAGCGGCCACGATAATGCCCCCATGATGGCGAAGGCCACCAGCGTGGCCAGCAGACCCAGCGACACCGTGCGTTTCGCACCGATGCGGGCCATCAGCCACGGCGCGATCAACAAGCCGGCCAGCATGCCGGTCCATTGCGCGGCGGAAAAGAGGCCGGCGCGTGGCGCATCCAGGCCGCGATGGGCGAGCCACACCGGCAGCACCATAAAACCGATGCCGAACTGGCCGACCTGCGAGAGCGCCGACACCGCGGTCAGCGCAGCGATTGCCGGCCAGCGCCCCGGCGTGGCGGATTTCATGCGCTGCTCCGCGCGGGCATGGGCAGCCCCTGCTCGCGGCATTCGACCGGACAGCCGGCTTTCAGGCAGGGACCGTCGTCACACAGGCGGCACAGTTGCATGGCGTGCGCGGGGTCGCGAGTCTCGTTCCACAAGATCTTGATCAGCAGGCTCTCCAGCACCTTGCGCTCGCTGTCTTCGAGCCGGCCGACTATGCGTTGCAGCATCCTGTCGCGCGCCATTTGCAGACGCCTGGCCTCACGTTTCCCGGCTGTGCTCAAGGCGAGCGCGACGGCCCGTTTATCGGCGCCCGATTTTTTCTCGACGAGACCCGCCTCGACCAATCCCGCCACGGCGCGCACGGCGGCCGGATGCGACAGATCGACCGCCTCGCGCAGCACTTCAATCGATGAATCGGGGTATTGGCCGACCGCGTTGAGCATGGCGCGGGCGGTGGGGCCGGCGAGCGCGTCCACGGTGGGTTGCGCGTTCATTTCGTCCGTGACCAGCAGGGCGAGCACGCCGAGCAGATTTTCTGTGCGCTGCGTCATGGCGATACCTCAATGTGTGCAACGTGCATATATGCATGTTGCACACATTGAGGGTGAAGCGCAAGCGGAATTTGGACGGCAATGCGGGCGATATGCGAGGCACGCGTGGAGCGTTATTTCGCCAGCCGCGCCCGTACCGTGTATTCGCCTTCTTCGCCCTCGTCCTCGATCATGTGGGCCTTGGCGGTGTGGAAGTCGGCCGGCAACGGTTCGACCGGATAACCGCGTTTCTGCCACGCATCGAGGCCGCCCTTGAGCGCGCGGATATGGTGGATATTCTTGCGATGCAACTGCTCGACGATCCGCTTCGCCGTCGCTTCGTTCGGACACACGCAGTAGACGACAATCGGCCGCTTCAGCAGATCGGGGTCGATCGGCTCGGGCGAATCGAGATCCAGCGGCCGTGCGCCGGCAATCCGGTGCGATTCCTTTGCGCGCACGCTGCGTGGCCGCGCGTCGAAGATCAGCGGCGGCTCGTTCGACTTCATCATCTCGTCGAGCTGATCAGGTGAAATACGCGTGTGTGCGAGCCAGCGGCGAAACTGCCAGCGGCGCACGCAGCGATACAGCAGCACGGCCACGAAGATCGCCGCGAACGCGTCGAAAATCGTGCCGCCGTTGTGGCGCACGAGCAGCATCAGTTGCACGATCTGGCCGTGCAGCGCGGCGCCGCCGATCACCCATACGCTTGCCCACAGCGTCGTGCCGAAAAAATCCCACAGCAGAAACACGCCGAAATTGATGGCTGTCGTGCCGAGCAGCGGCGCGGAGATCAGGCCGAGGCCGGGCAGGAACTTCGCGACGGTGAGAATCGGCGCGCCGTACCGTTCGTACGCGTTGCGCGCGATCCGCGTCGTGGTGTCGAGCGAGAGAGAGAAGCGTACGAGATAGTTCAGCAGACGGCGGCCATAGGCGCGTCCGGTGAAAAACCATAGCGAGTCGGCGATCAGCGTGGCGGCGACCGCGGCGCACACGACGCTCGCATACGAGGTTTGCCCCATGGCGGCCATGGTTCCACCGAGAATCAGCATCGGCGCGGCCGGAATCGGCACGCCGAGTTGCGTGATGAGCACGCTCATGAACACGGCCCATACGCCCAGCGAGGGTGGAATAGCAACCGGAAAATGCCACACAACCGCGCTCCTGAGAATGCACTGAAAGGATTTGCAACGTGCGCGGCAGGGCGGCGCATGGCGAACAGGCTGCGCATGTTCCGTTGCCGCACGACGGCGAGCGCCACGCCGCGTCGGCAGGCGGCCGCCCTGTAAAAAAAGAGATTAAAGGCGGATTTAAGCACAGGTGGCAAAACGGCGCTGCGGAGAAGGCTGAACGCGGGCTTGATTGAAGCAGGATGGCGAGGAGGAGAATGCGCGCGGCAATGACCGGCGGCGAGCCTGATGCAGTCCGCCGTCATTAACTAGCCGGTTGCGCCGCCCCTCACTTACTGGATTTCGTGCCCGAAGCCGATTCACGCTTCAGTGGCGGGATCGTATGGCACGACACGTTCGTCCTCATTCGCATGATTGCGCGCCACGATGGCGCGCGCCGCGTGATTGGCGTCCAGGTTGAACGGCTGATGCGGCACGCCAGGCGGAATGAACAGGAAATCGCCCGGTTCGGTGATGACGGACTCGCGCAAGCCGGGCCCATAGCGGGTCTCGATCTTGCCCTCGAGCTGGTAGATCGCGGTTTCGTAGTCGGCGTGGAAATGCGGCTCGGCATGGCCGCCCGGCGGCACCACGACCATGTACATCGACAAACCCGTGCTGCCCGCGGTGCCGGTGGAGATGCCGATAAAGTAAGGCAGCCGCTGGGTCGTCGCCATTTCCCGGTCGGGTCGAACCTTGACGACGGGCGCTCGCGCGTCGTGCGAAACGTCTGACATGGTCTGCTCCTGCTGAAATCCGGCCGGCGCCGGTCGTCGCGGCGCGGCTCATGCTCCCTTGAGTGCAAAGTCTAGACGATATGAGCGCCGATATCGGACCTTGTCGAGCGCATGCTGCGGCCGTGCGGCTTGCTAGAATCGTCGTCATACCCAAACAGATACGACGGAGACAGAGCATGGCCAAGCCTCAACCGATCAGCCGCTACCCCGTGCCCAAGCCGGATGCATGGCCGGACGACATTCGCGCGCGGATTCTCGAAGTGCAGGAAAAAGCCGGCTTCGTGCCGAACGTGTTTCTGACGCTGGCGCACCGCCCGGACGAGTTCCGCGCGTTCTTCGCCTATCACGACGCGTTGATGCTGAAAGAGGGCGGCCTCAGCAAGGGCGAACGCGAGATGATCGTGGTCGCCACCAGCGCGATCAACCAGTGCCTGTATTGCGTGGTCGCGCATGGCGCGATTCTGCGCATCTACGAAAAGGCGCCGTTGGTGGCCGATCAGGTCGCCGTCAATC
Organism: Paraburkholderia sp. BL17N1; assembly: GCF_003634175.1. Lineage (NCBI taxonomy): Bacteria > Pseudomonadati > Pseudomonadota > Betaproteobacteria > Burkholderiales > Burkholderiaceae > Paraburkholderia > Paraburkholderia sp. BL17N1. Next base: position 409,679 of record NZ_RBIW01000002.1, on the reverse strand, counting down.
ATCGCAAGGCGGATATCACGCCGCGTCAGAAGGCGATGCTCGACTTCGCGGTCAAGGTTTGCAGCGCGTCCGGCACGGTCGGCGACGCCGATTTTCAAACGCTGCGCGAGCACGGCTTTTCCGACGAAGACATCTGGGATATCGCGGCGATCACCGCGTTTTTCGGTTTGTCGAACCGCATGGCCAACGTCATTTCCATGCGTCCGAACGACGAGTTCTATCTGATGGGACGCGTGCCGAAAGCCACGGCGGACACGCCGAAAAAGTAGCCGCGCACAGGGCGTTTCCCGCTGTTTTTGACTGAGTGCAGGTGGCCTCGTCCGCAGCGGCCACCGGCATACAGGCTCACGCACGCTCACGCACGCTCACGCAGCCGCCGGTTCAACTCGAAGCGCGGGCGTGCTCACGGTGGTGTCGTCGATCGGGAAATGCAGCAGCGCGGCCACGAGGCCGGCGACCGCCGTCGCTTCCCACAACAGCGAATACGAGCCGGTCAGATCGAATACCAGACCGCCGAGCCACGCGCCGAGAAACGAGCCGATCTGATGGCTCAGAAAGCAGACCCCGAACAGGCTGCCGAGGTGGCGCGTGCCGAACACTTTCGCCACGAGTCCGCTCGTGAGCGGCACGGTGCCGAGCCAGGTCAGGCCCATCACGGCCGCGAAGATCACTACCGACGCCGGGCTTTTCGGCAGTAGAAAGAAAGCGCCGATCGTCACGCTGCGAATCACGTAAAGCCAGCCGAGCACATAGTGCTGCCGGAAGCGGCTGCCCAGCCAGCCGCACGCCCAACTGCCCGCCATGTTGAACAGGCCGATCAGCGCGAGCGCGGTGGCGCCGAGTCCGACCGGCATATGGCACAGCGACAGATATTCGGGCAGATGCGTGGCGATGAAGGCAAGCTGGAAACCGCAGGTGAAGAAACCGAGCGACAGCAGCCGGTAGCCGCGATGACCGGCCGCTTGACCCAGCACCTTGCGAAGCGGCGCGGCCGGCGCTTCCTGAACGGGCGTGCCGACCCGCGCGCGGCGGTCGAGCACCATGCCGAGCGGGGCGATCAGCAACATCAGGAAAGCGAGTACGAAGAGCGACGTCGCGATGCCCGAACTGAGCCGGATGCCTTGTACGAGCGGGACCATCAGCACCTGGCCCGCGGAGCCGCCCGCGCTGACGAGGCCCATCGCCATGCTGCGTTTTTCCGGCGAAGCGATGCGGCCGACCGCCGGCAGCACCACGCCGAAGGTCGTGCAACTCACGCCGATGCCGACCAGCAGTCCCATGCCGATGATCAGCATGGCGCCGCTGGGCGCCACGGCCGCGAGGCCGAGCCCCGCCGCGAACGTCGTCGCCCCGAACGCCACCACCGGCGCCGAGCCGTAGCGATCCGCGGCGGCGCCGGCGAACGGCTGGGCGAAACCCCACACGAGATTGTGCAGGGCGATCGCGAAGGCGATCAGCGTGACCGGCAAGCCGCGGTCGAACGAGAACGGTCCGATGAAGAGGCCAAAGGTCTGCCGGATCCCCATGGCGGCGCTCAGAATGAGTGCGCCGGCGAGGATCACGAGCGTCGTCTGATTGAAGGCGGGGGCGAAGCGTCTGCTGTTGGCGGTGGCCATGGTTCTGATCTCCTTTGACACATGGTCGCAGCGAGCGGCAGAAGCGGCAAAAGATAAGTTTTCGACGACAGGTGAGCGTGGCTCACCTGTGCGAACGGACATGCGGTTTAGTTGGCGGTGCTTTGCAGTGCCTGGTCGGCAGCGTTGGTGTGAGCGTCGAAGTGCTCGGCCTCGCCCACCAGCCAGCGCTTGAAATCGACAAGCTCCGGCCGGCGATCCGCGTTTTCCGCGCTCACCAGCCAGTAGGCCGTGGTGGATTCGATCGTCGCCGGGTGAGCCTGCACCAGCACGCCGCTGTCGATATCCCGATCCACCAGCGGCCGTCTGCCGAGCGCGACGCCAAGCCCCATCGCGGCGGCTTCGAAGGCAAGCTGGATCGTGTCGACGCGCAGGCCCGCCGTGGTGTCGATGCCTTCGGTGCCGGTCGCATCGAGCCATGCCTGCCAGTCCTCGCTGGCGGCGTTCACATGAATGAGCGTCGCGCGACGCAGGTCCGCGTTGCCGCGCTCGTCGCGCAAATTCGCCAGATACGCGGCGCTGCATACGGGCACGAAGCGCTCGCCGAACAGCCGCGTCCACGCGGTGCCGGCAACCGGCGCACGGCTCATGCGGACCGCGAAGTCGAACCCGTCGACGGGAAACCCGACTTGCCGATGCGAGGTGTCGACGCTCACGTTCACGTTCGGCCAGCGCGCGCGAAAACCGGCAAGGCGCGGCAGCAGCCAGCGCGACGCGAAGGTCGGCGCGCAACTCAGCGCGATCGGGCGATCCGCGCGATGATTCGGCAGACGCTGCGTGCCGATGGCGATCAGCGAAAACGCTTCGGAGACGTACGACAGATAGTCCGCGCCGCTTGCCGTGAGCGAGATGCCGCGCGGTTCGCGCACGAACAATTCGACGCCGAGCGCCTGTTCCAGGCCCACAATGCCGTGGCTGATCGCGCTCGGCGTGACGTTCAGTTCCGCGGCGGCAAGTTTGAAACTCTGATGCCTGCCGGCCGCTTCGAAGAAACGAAGCGCCGGCAGCGGTGGCAGACGAAGCGGCATGTTGCATCCCCATGGACGGCGCGCCCGGCGCGCGTGCTGTTGCGCTCAAGCATACCTTGCCGGGCGCTTCCGGTTGCCGTTGTAGTGCCTGCCGGCATTGCGGCAAAAAATGTCGCCGATGCTGTCGATTTGCCGCTGCACGGTTCGTCGTGGCTATATGGAGGACGAGAACGCGCCCGCGCTCGCGGCGCGCGGCTTGCGCCCTTTATCCGTGTTCCGTGACAGGAGATGGCTGATGACTGACGCACACGCATCCGCACCAACGCTCAAGCCGGCCCGGCAACTGGCGGCTGGCACACCGAGCCGCTTTCCCGGTGAAAGCGCCGACTATCGCCGCGCGCGCAACGAATTGCTCGCTGAGGAAATCGAGTTGCGCCGCCATATCGAACGGGTCGCCGAACAGCGCCGCGCGCTGCCGCCCGGCGGTGTGGTGCCTGAAGATTACCTGTTCATGGGCGAAGCAGGCCCGGTGAAGCTATCGGAAATGTTCGGCGACCATGACACGCTCGTCACCTACAACTGGATGTTCGGCCCGCAGCGCGCCCGGCCGTGTCCCATGTGCACGTCGCTGCTGAGCGCATACGACGGCGAGATGCCCGACATCCTGCAGCGTGTCGCGTTCGCGGTGATCGCGCGCTCGCCGATCGAGAAGCTGGTGGCGTTCAAGCGGGAGCGCGGCTGGCGGCATCTGCGGCTGTATTCGTCGGGCGGCAACACCTTCAATCGCGATTACGCGGCGGAAGATCCGGCGGGCGACGACAATCCCGCGTTCAACGTGTTCACGCGCTCGGGCGGCACGGTGCGGCATTTCTGGGCAGAGGAGATGGGGCCGGCGACTGCCGACCCCGGGCAGGATCCACGCGGCGCGCCCGACGTGATGCCCATCTGGACCGTGCTCGACATGACGCCGGGCGGGCGCGGCACGGATTGGTATCCGAAGCTCGAATACGGAAACGCGGCGCCTTAGGGGGCCGACGTGAAGGCGGCCAGGCGTCGCCTCGCCCGTTCACCGCAGAAGAAAAAATTTCGGCGGCGCGGACAGCGCGGAGCGATAGAGAGCAGGGCGACAGGACGCGGGCAGTCGACTACGGCAGCACTTGCACAGCGTAGTCGTGCCCGGGCGCCGTCTGCAGATACGCGGCGATTGCGCTCGCCCGCATCGGCCGGCTGAACAGATAACCCTGCGCCGCGCGTGCGCCAAGCATCTTGACGACCTCGACTTGCGATGCCGTTTCGAGTCCTTCCACCACGCATTCGAGTCCAAGGTTGCGGCACAGGTCGAGTACCGACTTGACGATCTTCTTCGACGCGCTGTTGGTATCCACGTCCGTCATGAAACTGCGGTCGATCTTTATCGTATCGAAGGGCAGGCGGTGCACGTAGCTGAGGCTCGAATAACCGGTGCCGAAGTCGTCGAGCGATACGCGGCAGCCGGCTTTCTTGATCATGGTGAGCGAACTGCGGGCCTGTTCGAAATCGCGCGTGACGGCGGTCTCGGTGATTTCGAACGACACGCGATGCGGCGGCACACCGCTAGCCAGCACGATATCGATCAACCGGCGGGCACGCGCGGAAGTGCAGATATCGATTGCCGACAGATTGAACGACAGATAAAGCTCGCACGGCCAGCGCGCGGCTTCGTCGAGTGCTTTGTGCAGCAGGACCTCCGTGATGCGCAGAATCAGTTCGGTACGCTCGGCAATCCGAATGAATTCTTCCGGCCTGACCGCGCCGAGCCGCGCGTTATGCCAGCGCCCAAGCGCTTCCATGCCGAGGGTGCGTTGCGTGACCACGTCGCAGATCGGCTGAAATTCCAGAAACAGTTCTGACTCGAGGTCCGCATGACGGAGCTCCTGGGTCACGAGACTCGAACGCCGGATGCGCGTTTCATGTTCAGTCGAGAAGATGACCGGCGTGCCGCGCCGGCTTTCCTTGCCGACGTACAGCGCCGCGTCGGCGCGTTCGAACACCTGCGCCACCGTCGTGCCGGCCTCGGGAAACGCGGCCCAGCCAATCGTGCCCGACAACTCGGCGACATTGCCGGCGACCCGATACGGCTGACCGAGCGCCTCGCAGATGCGCTCGCCCAGATCGACGAGCGTCTGGTCCGTCAGTTTGTGCTGCGCCAGCACGCCGAATTCGTCGCCGCCGAGGCGTGCGAAGAAAATGCCGGGTTCGGCAAGCGCGAGCAAACGCGAGCCGACTTCCTGAAGCACGAGGTCGCCGCTGGCGTGCCCGTAGATATCGTTGACCTGTTTGAAACCGTCGAGATCGATCAGTCCGACATTAAAGCCACCACCGGTGACGATCGCCTGTTCGGACAGCGCGCGCAGCGAGGCGAAAAAACTGCGCCGGTTGGGCAGGTCCGTCAGGCTATCGATGCTCGCGAGCCGGAAGTTGTCGTCGCTCAGGCGCTGCGTCTTTTGTTGGCTCGCCTGCAATTCGCGCTGTGCGTGCACCACGTCGGCGAAGGTCCGGCAATATAGTTGAATGATGAAGGCGAGTGCGACGCCGACAAGGGTCATGTCGACAGCCATCGCGATGAAGACCGGATAGCCGGTGAAGACCAGAAAGGTCGAAAAGCTTAGGATGACGATCGACAGCAGCAGCATCGCAGCCGCGCGCAGGTGCATCAGGCAGAACACGCAGCCGACCAGCGTGGTCGCCATGTAGAACGCGACCTGCGTCTGTTCGTACGCGGTGCCGTAAGGGAAAAGGAACAGCGACCAGGCGCTGAATGCGACGGCGAAGAGGCCGGCAAGCCAGGTCAGCTTGCGCAGTTCGGGCTCCGCTTTGTCGAGAGTCAGGACGCGGTGCCGAAGATGCCACCATCGTATGCACCGGATAATGCACAGCGTGCACAGCGCCGCGGGAAAGTAGATCGACAGCCAGGCCGGCGCGCAGCTCAGGTGCGTGACGGCGACGGCCGCCGTATTGACGAGCAGGATGAAATACAGAAGGGGGACCTGGTGGCTGAATGCTTCGAGCTGCGAACGTATGAGCTCGGGGTCGCGTCCCGCGACCGACAGCGCATCCCTCAATTTGGCTAGCAGAATCATCCCCGTCCTTTTTAAACGTTTGCGCAGCACACGCAGCTTTGTATATCGGCAGGTCGGGTGGGACCTTGAGGGCGGGTCAGACAGAAATCGATCGCTGTGCGAATAAACGGTAAGTGCGACCGGAAAGCATTGCCTCTATGTGTCATTTGTGCCGCGTCGAGACGGGCGGAATGGGGCGTTCGCCGTGTTAAAGCGCCGGACAGGAGAGCACGCGTTGCGGTGCGAGTGTCGTGCCGGGTTGGCCGTTTTGCATCCGCGTGCCTTGCGGCGGCGTCGAAACGAGCCGCACGCTATTCACACCGGCATTCGCGAGCGCGTATTTTTCCTGGCTGTTCTCAGGCTGCCAATAGGCGCGGAACACGCCGCCGTCGCCGAAAACCAGCAACTTGCCGTGCACCGTTGCGGCGCCGCTGACGAGGTCGACCGGCTCGCCGTCACGTATCTGAAAGCTCTGCGGGGCGGGTGAATTTGCCGTGCCGACGAGGGTGGCGCAGCTTTTGTCGTCGGCTGCGAGGGCGGCGCAGGACGTCGCGGCGAGCAGCGCACATGTTGCAATATGGCGAAATTTCAATTTTTTATTCCTCCCGGATTCTTTATTTAGCGCCGCCGAGCCTGACAAATGCGGAGTCTTGGCGAACCACCATAAGATAGTAAAAAAGCCCGCCGGTGGCGGCTCGCGGCGCGCTAAAGCACTGAAATTGCAACGGATTGTGATAACGCGAAAACCCGTATCCAGCCGACGAATCGTCTAAGCGCGCGATTCTTATGGCACTTTGCCGGAAAAAATCGTCAAATTCCCTGTGGGCGGGTGATACAAGCCTTACACCCAAGGTTTGCGCGAACCCGCGCGTATGCGTTAGTGTGTCGGTCCCGGCGCAACAGATGTGGCGCCGGTTCCATGATTACCATACGGGAAGTGCTATGAACAAACAGGAACTGATTGATGCAGTCGCCGCAGCGACGGGCGAAAGCAAAGCGGCCACCGGCCAAACCATCGACGCGATCGTCGAAGCGGTGACCAAAGCCGTGGTGGGTGGCGATACGGTGCAACTGGTCGGTTTCGGTTCTTTCTCGACTGGCGCGCGCGCAGCACGCGTGGGCCGCAATCCGTCGACGGGTGCCGAGATCCAGATCGCGGCTGCCAAGACGGTGAAGTTCACCGCGGGCAAGGCGTTCAAGGAAGCTGTCAACGCGTCGTAATGCAACGCGCTTCGCGCCGGAACATCCATGCGCGCTGAACTGGCGCGCGGTGAGCGATGTGTCGGGCGTGAGGAATCACGCGCTGCCCAACCCCGGTCGGTTTGATCGATCGGCGGGTGGTGCGGCGCGTGTGTTTTTGTGCTCTCCCCCAAGGGCGTTCCCGGGGGCCGTGCTTGGCACGGCGTTGGCGGCCCGGCGCGCGCTCAGCCCGCGCGACGTTTGCGGGTGGCCTCGGCCAGGGTTTCGAGCGCCGGCTCGGTCTGCGTCCAACTCACGCAGGCATCCGTGATCGACACGCCGTGACGCAACGGCACACCTGGCTTCAGATCCTGACGGCCTTCCTCCAGATGACTCTCCAGCATGACGCCGATGATGCGGCGCTCGCGCTGCGACAGTTGCTGCGCCAGATCCTGCACCACCTCCAGCTGACGCAAATGCGACTTGCCCGAGTTCGCATGCGAACAGTCGACCATGACCTGCTCGCGCAATCCCGCTGATTTGAGCGCCACGCAGGTGGCTTCCACCGACGCGCTGTCGTAGTTCGGCCCTTTCTTGCCGCCGCGCAGGATCACGTGCGCGTCGTCGTTGCCGCGCGTTTCGAAGATCGCGGCCATGCCCATTTTCGTCATGCCCATGAACGCGTGGCTCGCGCGCGCGGCGACGATCGCGTCCGCGGCGATCTGCACGCCGCCGTCCGTGCCGTTCTTGAAGCCGATCGGGCAACTCAGACCTGACGCCAGCTGACGATGGCTCTGACTCTCCGTCGTGCGCGCGCCGATGGCGCCCCACGCGATCAGATCGGCAATGTACTGCGGGCTCAACAGGTCGAGGAACTCGGTGGCCGTGGACAAGCCAAGACCGTTGATGTCGAGCAGCAGTTGCCGCGCAAGACGCAGACCTTCGTTGATGCGGAAACTGCCGTCCAGACGCGGGTCGTTGATATAGCCTTTCCAGCCGACCGTGGTGCGCGGCTTCTCGAAGTAGACGCGCATCACGATCAGCAGGTCGTCTTTGTAGGCGTCCGCGGCGATTTTCAGTTTGTGCGCATATTCGATTGCCTGATCGTGGTCGTGAATCGAACACGGTCCGACGATCATCACGAGCCGGTCGTCGCGGCCATGCAGAATGTCGGCGATTTCCGCGCGGGTTTTCTCGACCAGTGTTTGCACAGAGGGCGGCACCGGCAATTCGTCCTGCAGCAGGGCAGGCGAAATCAGTGGACGTACTGCGCCGATCCGAACGTCGTCGATGCGCGTGGTGTCCTGGGTGGCGTCGGCCGAGCCGACTTCCTGATCGTGCAAAGGATTGTCGATGGCGCTCAAAATATTCTCCCGGACCTTGGTGATGAAGCGGCCTCGCGGCCTGACTGCGTGTGTGTGGGTGCGTCGATCGTGCTTGTCTTCGCTGCCGGGATTATGACACTCGCGCGATGCGGCCGGGAGCCGCGTGTCAGAGCCGTTTGATCAGCGCCATGGCGGCCGCCGGATTGCGTTCCTTGAAGCCGCTGATCACGTAGAGGTAGACGTCGCGTGCGACCGTTTTCGCCGGCGCATCCGCGGCGGTTTCCAGGTCGTCCGGTGTGATGCCTGCCGCCAGTTGCCGCGCGCGTCCGGCCCATGCGTCGAGCGCTTTGGTCGAGTAGCCTTTGGCCTGTTCGTCCGTGGTGCCCATGATGCGGGCATACACGAAGGGCGCCGTGAGGTCGGCGATCTGCGGGTATTCGCTGTCGCCGGCGAGCACGACGGCAACTTTGTATTTGCGGGCGAGCGCGATGAAGTCCGGCGTCTTGAAGGTGTCGTTGCGGACTTCGATCGCATGCCGTAGCTTCTGGCCTTCTATGCTGGCCGGCAGCAACTTCAGAAAGGCTTCGAAATCTTCCTTGTCGAATTTCCTGGTGGGAGCGAATTGCCAGTTGACCGCGCCGAGCTTCTGTTTGAGCAGCAGCACGCCACTGTCGAAGAAACGTTCGATGGTTTCGCCCGCTTCGGCGAGCACTTTTCTGTTGGTCGCGTAACGCGGCGCCTTCAGCGAAAACACGAAATCGTCCGGGGTTTCCTGATACCACTTTTCGTAGCTCGCCGGTTTTTGCAAACCGTAAAAGGTGCCGTTGATTTCAATCGATGTGAGGTTCTGGCTCGCGTATTCGAGTTCGCGGCTCTGCGTGAGGTCGGACGGGTAGAAGGTGCCGCGCCATGGCGCGTAGGTCCAGCCGCCTATGCCGACGCGGATGTTCGATGTTTTTGAGGTCTTCGAGGTCTTTGTTGTTTTTGCGGCGGGTTCTTTCGGCACTTGGCTTCTCCATCCGACTTCGCGCGGGGAAGCAGTAGATTAGCCGTTTTTTTGCCAAGGAACAGAGCCACGCGGCGACTCAATCGCGGCCGCTATTCGCTGTCCCGTGTGGACGTATCCGTTGCGCCCCGCGCCGCTTCTTCAAACCGCCGGTTCGCCTCCGCCACTTCCACCCTGAACTGCTGCAACGCGCTCACCGCAAGATCCGGCGGCGTCAGCGCGGCCCACAATACGTCGATCAACTGATCCGCCGTCGCATCGATATCGATGTGCCGGTTTGCGAGCGTGGCATCCCACAGCACATGCTCCATCGGCCCGAACACCATCGAGCGCAACAGGCGCAACGGCATGTCGCCACGAATCTGCCCGCTTTCCTGCCCCTGCGCCAGCACGCGCATCAACGGCGCGGTATAGCGGCGCTGCAACTCCGTGAGCGCCTCGCTCAGTTCATGATGCCGCGCCCGGCCTTCGGACAACACCAGCGCGCACAGATCCGTGCCGTTCACCAGCATCAACCGCAAATGCGTGCGCACGATGAATGCAAACTGCTGACGCACATTGCCGTCGCGCGGCAAGCCGGACTCGATGGCTTCGATGATCTCGTCGTACCAGTCGCCGATCACCCGCGCGCACAACTCGCGCTTGCCGCGGAAATAGCTGAACACGGTCGCCTCGGAAATGCCGAGGCGCTGCGCGATTTCGGCGGTGGTCGCGCGTTCGTAGCCTTTTTCGGAGAACACGTCGCGCCCCGCCTGAAGAATCTCCTTCACGCGTTGCTGCGACTTGCGCCCGGCCGGCTGGCGGCGCGAGGCGGGCAACTCGGCCTTCGTGGCAACCGTCATATGAGTCCAGTTCAGATTTGTGAGGCTCGTTGCGCCCGAAAAGGTGCGGAACAAGCCGGATAAGTGCGATGCTAGCACGCCATAGTGATGTTGTAGGCGACCGCTTCAGTTTCTGAGTAACACTCAAAAATACCTATTGACGCTTACGTAAATGTAGCGTGAAATGCGCCTTGAACGTTTCGCGCCTCGTGCGTGACGGCAGGGGCGGCTCACAAAGCCGCCGGGCCGCCGCCGTCCGCCGAGCCGCAACCGGACCAGCCGGCGCCCACCCAAGGCCGGCCGCCAACGAACTCTGGAGACACTGCAATGAGCAACCTGCCCGGTTTGCAATTCCCGCTCGGCGAAGAAATCGAAATGCTGCGCGACAGCATTGCGGGATTCGCTGCCAAAGAAATCGCCCCGCGTGCCGCGGAGATTGATCGCACGGATCAGTTCCCCATGGACCTGTGGCGCAAGTTCGGCGATCTGGGCGTGCTCGGCATGACGGTCTCGGAAGAATACGGCGGCGCGAATATGGGCTACACGGCGCATATGATCGCCATGGAAGAAATCTCGCGCGCGTCGGCCTCGGTCGGCCTTTCGTACGGCGCGCACTCGAATCTGTGCGTCAACCAGATTCATCGTAACGGCACGGAAGCGCAAAAACAGAAGTATCTGCCCAAGCTCGTCTCGGGGGAACACGTCGGCGCACTCGCCATGAGCGAGCCGAACGCGGGCTCGGATGTGGTCAGCATGAAGCTGCGCGCCGAGAAGAAGGGCGACCACTACGTGCTCAACGGCACCAAGATGTGGATCACCAACGGGCCGGATTGCGACACGCTGGTCGTCTACGCCAAGACCGATCCCGAAGCGAATTCGCGTGGCATTACCGCGTTTATCGTCGAGAAGGGCATGAAGGGTTTCTCCGTTGCGCAGAAGCTCGACAAACTCGGCATGCGCGGCTCGCATACCGGCGAACTGGTGTTCCAGGACGTGGAAGTGCCGGAAGAAAACATTCTCGGCCAGTTGAACGGCGGCGCGAAGGTGCTGATGAGCGGTCTTGACTACGAACGCGCCGTGCTCGCGGGCGGCCCGACCGGCATCATGGTGGCGGTCATGGACGCGGTTGTGCCGTATATCCACGACCGCAAGCAGTTCGGTCAGTCGATCGGCGAATTCCAGCTCATTCAGGGCAAGGTGGCCGACCTCTACACCACGTTGCAGGCGTGCCGCGCGTACCTCTACGCGGTGGGCCGTCAACTCGATACGCTCGGCAAGGAACATGTGCGCCAGGTGCGTAAAGACTGCGCGGGCGTGATTCTCTACACGGCCGAAAAAGCCACGTGGATGGCGGGCGAGGCGATCCAGATTCTCGGCGGCAATGGCTACATCAACGAGTATCCGGTCGGCCGTTTGTGGCGCGATGCGAAGCTCTATGAAATCGGCGCCGGTACGAGCGAAATCCGCCGCATGCTGATCGGCCGCGAGTTGTTCGCCGAAACGGCATGAGCGCAACGGCCCGAAGCGAATAAGAAGCGGCGAACAGGAGAGCCACGCAATGCCGATCATCGAATCAAAGCTGAATCCGCGCTCGGACGACTTCCGCACCAACGCGGCGGCGCTCGAAGCGCTGGTCGCTGACCTTCGCGCGAAAGTCGAGAAGCTCGCACTGGGCGGCGGTCAGGCGGCGCGCGACAAACACACGGGCCGCGGCAAACTGCTGCCGCGCGATCGAATCGAGAAGCTGCTCGATCCGGGCACGCCATTTCTCGAGTTCTCGCAACTCGCGGCCTACGGCATGTACAACGACGACGCGCCGGGCGCGGGTGTCATCACCGGCATTGGCCGGATCGCCGGGCAGGAGTGCGTGATCGTCTGCAACGATGCAACGGTCAAGGGCGGCACTTACTATCCCGTCACGGTGAAAAAGCACGTGCGGGCGCAGGAAATCGCCGCTGAGAATCACTTGCCGTGCGTGTATCTGGTCGACTCTGGCGGCGCGAATCTGCCGAATCAGGACGATGTGTTTCCGGACCGCGATCACTTCGGCCGCATCTTCTTCAACCAGGCAAACCTGTCGGCGGCAGGCATTCCGCAAATCGCCGTCGTGATGGGTTCGTGCACGGCAGGCGGCGCGTATGTGCCGGCCATGAGCGACGAGTCGATCATCGTCAAGAATCAGGGGACGATTTTTCTCGGCGGCCCGCCGTTGGTGAAAGCCGCGACGGGCGAAGTGGTGAGCGCGGAAGACCTCGGCGGCGGCGACGTGCATACGCGTCTGTCAGGCGTGGTCGATCACCTTGCGCAGAACGATGCGCATGCGCTGGGGATTGCGCGCAGCATCGTCGGCAATCTGAATCGCACGAAGCAGGTGCCGGTCGCGTTGCAGGAGCCGAAGCCGCCGCGCTACGATGTGAAGAGCATGTACGGCGTGATTCCCGTGGATACCCGCAAGCCGTTCGATATCCGTGAGGTGATCGCGCGGATCGTCGACGACTCGGCCTTCGACGAATTCAAGGCGCGCTACGGCACCACGCTCGTCACCGGTTTCGCGCATATCTGGGGTCATCCGGTCGGCATCATCGCGAACAACGGCATTCTGTTTTCGGAGTCGGCGCTCAAGGGCGCGCACTTCATCGAGTTGTGCTGCCAGCGCAAGATTCCGCTCGTGTTCCTGCAGAACATCACCGGCTTCATGGTGGGCCGCAAGTACGAAAACGAAGGCATCGCGCGCAACGGCGCGAAGATGGTGACGGCGGTGGCCACGGCCAAGGTGCCGAAGTTCACGGTGATTATCGGCGGTTCGTTCGGCGCGGGCAATTACGGTATGTGCGGCCGCGCGTATTCACCGCGCTTCCTGTGGATGTGGCCGAACGCGCGCATCTCGGTGATGGGCGGCGAGCAGGCGGCGTCGGTGCTGGCCACGGTCAAGCGCGACGGCATCGAAGGCAAGGGCGGTTCGTGGAGCGCCGAGGAAGAAGAGGCGTTCAAGCAGCCGATCCGCGAGCAGTACGAGCATCAGGGCCACCCGTACTACGCAAGCGCGCGTCTGTGGGACGACGGCGTGATCGACCCGGCGCAAACGCGCGACGTGCTCGGTCTCGGCTTGTCGGCCACGATGAATGCGCCGATCGAAGACACGCGATTCGGCGTGTTCAGAATGTGACGATGCGCCAGGCAACGCAACCACGCGCGGGAGCAGCGACGATGCAATACGAAACACTGAATGTCGAATTCGCCGGATCGATCGCGACGGTCACGCTGAATCGTCCGGACGTGCGCAACGCGTTCAACGAAACGATGATCGCCGAAGTGACCTCGGCCTTCACGGCGCTCAACGACCGCGACGACGTGCGCGCGGTGGTGCTCGCCGCGAACGGCAAGGCGTTCTGCGCGGGCGCGGATCTGAACTGGATGAAGAAGATGTCCGGCTACTCGGACGACGAGAACCGCGCGGACGCCATGCTGCTGGCGAACATGCTGTCGTCGATCTATCGGTGCAGCAAGCCGGTGATCGCGCGCGTGAACGGCGACGCGTACGCGGGCGGCATGGGTTTGATCTCGGCGTGCGACATCGTGGTGGCGGTCGACAGCGCACGCTTCTGCCTTTCGGAAGCGCGCCTCGGACTGATTCCGGCCACCATCGCGCCGTACGTGATTCGGGCGCTGGGCGAGCAGGCATCGCGCCGCTATTTCACGACCGCCGAGCAGTTCGATTGCGCGACGGCATTGCGTCTCGGACTCGTCAGTGAAGCCGTCGGCATGGAACAACTCGACGCCACCGTGCGGCAGATTGCTGAAACACTGTGTGCGAACGGTCCGCAAGCGGTGCGCGCATGCAAGCAACTCGTGCAGGACATTGCGGGTCGCGAGTTGAACGACGCAATGATCGAGGACACGGCGGCGCGCATCGCACGTACGCGCGCCGGCGCGGAAGGCCGCGAAGGCGTCGCGTCGTTCCTCGAAAAGCGCACGCCGGCCTGGCGCAACTGAAGCACACATTCCAGGGCGCCCGGCGCGCCTTGATCAGAACAACAGCCCCGAAAAAAACGGCTCACTTCATCGAGACACTTCATGTTCAACAAGATCCTGATTGCCAACCGGGGCGAGATTGCGTGCCGCGTCGCCGCGACCTGCAAGCGGCTCGGCATCGCGAGCGTGGCCGTCTATTCCGATGCGGACGCCAACGCGAAACACGTGGCCGCGTGCGATGAGGCCGTGCACATCGGCGGCTCGACGGCGGCGGAAAGCTATCTGCGCGTCGAACGGATTATCGAAGCCGCGCGCGCGACCGGCGCGCAGGCGGTGCATCCGGGCTACGGCTTCCTGTCGGAAAACGAGGACTTCGCGCATGCCTGCGAGGCGGCCGGTATCGTCTTCATCGGACCGCCGGTCGAAGCCATTGCCGCGATGGGTTCGAAGGCTGCCGCGAAGGCGCTGATGCATGCAGCCGCCGTGCCGCTCGTGCCGGGCTATCACGGCGACGATCAGGACCCGCAACTGCTACATCGTGAGGCGGATGCGATCGGCTATCCGGTGCTGCTCAAAGCCAGTGCCGGTGGCGGGGGCAAGGGCATGCGGGTGGTCGAGCGCAGCGAGGATTTCGAGGCGGCGCTGGCGTCGTGCAAGCGGGAAGCGGCAAGCAGCTTCGGCAATGATCGCGTGCTGATCGAAAAGTATTTGACGCGTCCGCGTCATGTAGAAGTGCAGGTGTTCGCGGATCGTCACGGCGGCGCGGTCTATCTGTTCGATCGCGATTGCTCCGTGCAGCGGCGTCATCAGAAAGTGCTGGAAGAAGCGCCGGCGCCCGGATTGTCCGCTGAAATCAAGCGCGAAATGGGCGAGGCGGCGGTAGCGGCCGCGCGCGCGGTGAATTACGTCGGCGCGGGCACGGTCGAGTTCATCATGACCGGCACGGGCGACTTCTACTTCATGGAAATGAACACGCGCCTGCAGGTCGAACACCCGGTCACGGAGATGGTGACCGGCCAGGATCTGGTGGAATGGCAACTGCGCGTGGCCGCCGACGAACCGCTGCCGCTCACGCAGGAACAGTTGAAGATCGATGGTCACGCGATCGAAGCGCGTATCTATGCCGAACATCCGGCGCGCGGCTTCCTGCCGTCGACGGGCACGCTCAAGCATCTGCGCATGCCGGAGGGCGTGGAGTTCAGCATCGACGCGGCCGGTCTCGGCGAATCGGGGCGCAAGGCGCCGGTGCGGATCGACAGCGGCGTGCGTGAAGGCGACACCATTACACCGTTCTACGACCCGATGATCGCCAAGCTGATCGTGCACGGCGCGACACGTGAAGAGGCGCTGGCGCGTCTGAGCCGCGCGTTGCATGCGTGCGAGGTGGTCGGCCCGCATACCAACGTCGAGTTCCTGCAAAGCATCGTCACGAGCGAGCCGTTTGCAACGGGCGATCTCGACACCGGTTTGATCGAACGTCATCACGACGCCCTGTTCGCGCCGCGCAAGAAGCCGTTCAAGGAAGCGCTCGCGTTGGCTTGCGCGGCGTTGCTCAAGCGCGAAGGCGGCACGGCTCATGGCGCGTCGCCGTGGGATGCGTTGTCGCACTGGCGCCTGAACGGCGGCTACACGCAGACGCTCGGCTGGCGTGATCTGGAGAACGGCAACGCGGGTAACGACAACGAAAGCACCTTCACCGTCACGTTCGCGCGCGACGGCGGCACGCAAACGCTCGAACACGACGGCGTGCGCGAGGACTTCAGCTGGTCGGACGGCAGCGGTCCGCACGAATTCCGCGCGACGATCGGCGATGCGCGCGCAACGGGCCGCGTGTTCGTCGACGGCGATACGTTCCATGTGTTCTGTCTCGGCGAAGCATTGTCGTTCGAGTGGCAGAACCTGCTCGCGCACGCCGCGGACGCCGAAGGCGGCGAAGGCCGCCTGACCGCGCCGATGCCGGGCAAGGTGATCGCGGTGCTGGTCGAGCCGGGCACCGTGGTGGAGAAGGGCACGCCGCTGATCGTGATGGAAGCGATGAAGATGGAGCACACCATTGGTGCGCCGGCGGCCGGTACGGTGTCGGACGTGCTGTACTCGGTCGGCGATCAGGTCGCCGACGGCGCGCAGCTTCTGGTGCTGGACGTGCAGCAGAAGTAAATCTGCGGCTCAGGCCTCAGCTGCAGGCCTCAGGCCTCAGGCCTCAGGCGAGGCGCGTATAGCCGACGGCGCGCGCCTCGTTCTCGAGTTGCTCGATGCGTTCGTAGTCCGAGGGCGGCAGCACGGAAAAGCCCTGCAAACGCAGGCGTTTCGCGCGTTCTGGCTGGATCACAAGGGCTTCGTTCAGCGCTTCGCGCAGCGCCTCGATTGTCGCCGGGGGCACCGTGTCGGAAGCGATCAAAGGCAGGCCCGGCGACGGCGCCGTCATACCGATCCGGCGAACCTGGCGGGCCAGTTCCGGCATTTCGTCGCACACGAAAGCGAAGGTCACGCAATCGATCGCGGCGACGTCCGCGCGATTCTCCGCCACCGCGCGCAACGAGCCGAGATGCGAGCCGGTTCGCAACACCGAGCTGAAGAACATGCCGGCGCGCGAGAACGGCGCCACGGCGTGACGAAACACATTCATGCCGCTGTTCGAATCGTCCTGGTTGTAGGCGGCGCGCGCGCCGTGGCAGGCCGCGAGCGTATCGAAGTGGGCGTCCGCGCGCGTGACCAGCACGCTCGAATAATGCGCGCCTTCGCAGCCGGGTGCGTCGAAGCGCGGCGTCGCGACCAACTGAACCTGTTCCTGCAGACCGTGCATGAACGGATAACCGCAGGTCTGCGAGATCAGCAGATTGGGGCGCCGCCAGAAGCCGTGCAATTCCTCATCCGGTTCGACGATGCGGCACGCGGGCTTGACCATGCGCAGCACGTCGGCAAGCCACTCGCGCCACGCGAGGTCGAGCGCGGGCGTGACGTTATACATTGGCAGGGCGGCGATCCAGGTCATGATGCGGATTCTGGCATACCCGTTGTTTCAATGTCTGACCATTCGGAATTCGTCGAGGCCGAGACGCACCGGCTCTGTCGGTCTGAATGCCCATTTCTGCGCCGCGACCGAGAGAATCTCGAACTGCGCATCCTCGAATGCCACGAGCAGGTCTTCCTTGCGTTTGCTCGCCGCGCCGCAGAAAGTCACCAGTGCGTCGGCGCTGACCTCGAAAATCTGCGCGCGATCGTCACAACACACCCGGAACGCGACCGTCGCGCATTCCGTCACACAGGGCCTGAACCCTTCATCGACATAGACCGACATAGCCATCTCCCGCCAAAACACACGCCTGAGCCATCAGGATGACAAGTCGTAATCTGTCGGTATGTGGGAAAACCGGCATTTGCGGCGAAATGGCCACGACTTCATGGGTTGCGCCCGGCAGAAACTGAATACGTCTGCGCAAGCTTTTGTATTCGACGGTCTCGGGGCGATGAAGGCGAAGGTAAGGCAACTCGTCGTACCGCGTCGATCACCGCGGATTTTTACGCGTCGGGCGTCGCCAATGCCGCCGCGACGCGCTCGCGCAAGGTCGGCAGAACGCTCGCATCGAACCACGGATTGCGTTTGAACCAGGCAATGTTGCGCGGCGACGGATGCGGCAGCGGCACGACCTGTGGGCCGAATTCGCGCCACCGGACGAGCGTGTCCGTCAAGGTCGGCCCGAATGCCTTGCCCAGCGCGAATCGCTGCGCATATTGTCCGACCAGCAGCGTGAGCCGGACCGACGACATGTGCGCGAGCAATTCCTTGTGCCAGCGGGCGGCGCACTCGGGCCGTGGCGGCAGATCTCCGCTCGGGCCGCGGCCCGGGAAACAGAAGCCGATTGGCACGACGGCGATTTTCGACGTGTCGTAGAACGTGGCGTCGTCGACGTCGAGCCATGCGCGCAGCCGCGCACCGCTCGCGTCGCTCCATGGAACGCCGGACGCATGCACTCGCGCGCCAGGCGCCTGGCCGATGATCAGAATGCGCGCCGTTCCGGACGCGGCCAGCACCGGCCGTGGCGCGTGCGGCAGCACCGGCGCGCAAAGTGTGCAGGCGCGAATCTCACGAAGAAGGATATCGAGCGACGTGGCTTGTGTGGTGACGGTCATGCGATCGTGCAATACGGCGGACGGGCGGTCGCTTCGCGTGCCGGTTCAGGCCGTGGTTTGAGCCGGATAGATCAGCGTGCCGTCGGGTTGAGGTTGCGCGCCGGGTGTCATCGTTGCAACGGTTGTGTGACGCGCGTCCATGATGTGCAGCACGGTTTCGCCGTGCAGCAGCAGGTAATCCGTGATGATACGCCTGTGACAGCGCCACCAGACCGCCTCCGCGCACATGATCGCGCAGCGGCGTCGGTGGCCGAGCGCGAGAAGCTGCGTGAGGCCGGTGCGGAAAGCATCGCTCATCGCATAGTCCGCGTAATTGCGGAACGCCGGATGAGTCCAGTACTGATTCGGCGACGGTGCATCGTCTTTGCGCCGGCTGCGGCGCCCACCCAGTTCGGCAAGATGCGCGTAGTCGATGTGTTCCGGCGCGAGCGCATCGGGCAGCGTGTCCCGATTGAACTGCGGATTGGTGCGTGAGCGCGGAATACTGCGCACATCGATCAGCGTCGCGACCTCCGCTTCTTTCAGCAGACTCGTGAATCCGGGCAACGCACGGTTGGAATGACCAATCGTGAAAAAGGGGCGGCTCATCGTGCCTTCCTGAAACGCTTGCGTCCATCCCATGTTGTGTACAGCGTGGGTCGCGAAAGGTCAACGTGCCGACGCTGACGATCGCCATGTCCTCCACGGAGCGATCCGCGACTTGGAACTATACTGGGGCACCCTGGAGGTTTCGATGGCTGAACAAGACAGACTGCATCCACTACGTCCGCTCCTGAAAAACTGGATTTGGGAGCATGGTCGAGTCGGCACTCGCTATCTGGATTGCGCCGATGGCGCGATCAAATTCGACGAAGGCAAGAAATCGCATTTCGCCGCCGAGAAATATACCTACGTGCCCCTTGGCAAGGACGCTCAAGACAATGTGTCCGAGGAGGGGCCCGCGGTCCAGGAAGCAGCACTTGCGCGTTTTTTACGGGCCGCGCAGCTGGGCAAGCCAGAGGAAGCCGGTTCCCTGGCGGAGGTTCAGCGCGCGGTGCAGGACTGCGTTGCACTCGGCCTGTTTAGCGCGTATCAACGGGAGGCTCGTGAGGCATTTGCCCGCTACGCGCAGGAACCCATGTTCGACGATGAAATCCGCGCGGCTGTGGTCGACGACATCCGCCGTATTTACGCCGGCATGCCGGAACAACTGGCGCTTTACGATTTCAGCGTGCTTTACGGCTTGCCCACACCGCTGCTGATCAGCGAGACGCCTTTTATCGACTGGCGCGTGAGCGCGAGCCCGGCGCTCCCGTTTGTATCGCTTCCGCTCGGACCTTATTGCCTGCTGGTCGGCGCGCCGTCGGGCAGGCAAAGCCGGGTCGCCCCGGTGGTCTGGAAGGCCGCTGCCGCGCTGGGCCCTCTGAAAGACCACAACCGCCGGATCGCGGAGCGGGCACATCTGTGGCTGGTGGCGACGACGGATGATCAGCTCGTTGCCGCACAGAGCCGGATTGTTGCGGCGATGGGGGCGAGGCCGGAGGATGGGAAGCGCTGATATCGTTCGAATGGGCGCTCCGCGTCCAGTCGCCAAACCTACTCCGTCGGCTTCGACCCAAGTAAAAGTATATCGACCAGTCTCTTCGCACTTTGCTGCCAGTCTGGCGCCGACGCGACATTCGAAACGCCGACGAGCGCGCGAAGCAGATCCAGCGGCTCGATATCCGCGCGGATGTCACCACTCGCGACGGCGTTCGTAACGAGCAAGTGAATCGCGTCCTTGATCTGCGCACCGGACGATTCGAATAGCTTGGTCGGCCCTCCGACGATCGAATTCAATGCCGGCGCGATGATCTTCTTCGTTGCGATGTAATCCACGAAGAGCAGCATCCACGATCGCAACGCATCGGGAGGGGGCAGCGAGTCGGACAGTCTGCGCTGCTCCTCGGCGAGCTTCGCCACCTCGGCACGGTAGACGCTCTCCAGCAGCGCATCGCGCGTGGGGAAGTGCCGGTACAGCGTGCCTGCGCCGACCCCTGCCTGCCGCGCGACATCCTCGAGGCTGATTTCGCCGCCAGCGCGCGTAAACGCCGTTTTTGCCTCTTCAAGGATGCGCTCGCGGTTACGCAGCGCGTCCGCTCTGGGTTTTCGTTCTTTGGGCGTCGAGTCGGTCATTTACAGTTGGGCGCTTGCAAACGGAGGGTGTCTCCGTTTAATATCAAAAAACGGAGGTAAGCTCCGTTTTTATCCCGGGCGGGGAATGACGTCAATCTTCATTGTGCTGGAGCGGCGGAAATGACTGAGAAATTTGGGGCGACTTCGACGACCGACGACGTGCTCGCAGGCGTCGATCTTCATGGCAAGCGAATTCTGGTGACCGGCGTGTCGGCGGGTTTGGGCGTAGAGACTGCGCGGGCACTGGCGGCGCACGGGGCCAGCGTGATCGGCGTGGCCAGAGATCTGGAAAAAGCCACGCGGGCGATTGCCGATGCGCGGCGGGAGGCCGACGCGGCCGGCGGCAGCATCGAGCTGATCGCGCTCGATCTGGCGAGCCTCGCGAGCGTCAGGGATTGTGCCGACAAGTTGCGGGAGCAAGGCAAACCGATCGACGTCATCATCGCGAACGCGGGCGTGATGGCGACGCCCTTTGGCAAGACCGCGGATGGCTTCGAGACGCAGTTCGGCACGAACCATCTGGGGCATTTCGTGCTGGTGAACCGGCTGGCGCCGCTGATCCCATCGGGTGGCCGAGTCGTGATGCTCGCGTCGTCGGGACACCGTTTCGCTGACGTGAATCTCGACGACCCGGGCTTCGAGCGAACGCCTTACGACCCGTTCGTTGCCTACGGGCGCGCCAAGACGGCGAATATTCTCTTCGCGGTGGCCTTCGATCAGCGGCATCGAGCTCGCGGCGTTCGCGCCAGCGCGGTTCATCCAGGCGGAATCCACACGGAACTCGCGCGTCACATGGACGAAGGCCAGATGACTGCGTTGCTCGAAGGTATCAACAAGCAGCTCGAGTCGGACGGGAAGGCGCCGTTTCAGTTCAAGACCGTGCCGCAAGGGGCCGCGACTTCCGTGTGGGCGGCGGTGGTGGCGGCAGCTGACGCCGTCGGCGGCAGATACTGCGAGAACTGCCATGTCAGCCAAACCGTTGCCGACGATGTTGTCATCACACCCGTCAGCGAAGGCGTCCGACACTATGCGCTCGACGCTGCGAACGCTGACGCGCTCTGGCGCAAGAGTGAAGAAATGGTGGGCGAATCATTCTGACGCGACGCTGCGGATGCTATCGAGGTGGTCGTCCGCCGCACTGTATCGATCCTGTTACGCACCTTCCCATCGCTAGCAGCCGTTACCCAACGCGAAACGGCGGCGGTCCAATCGCGGTGTAGTATCCCAGCATGTCCACGCTATTGCGCGGCCTCGACGGCACTGATGCAGCGCATCTTGACTAGCCGGTCAAAAGGCCTGCAAAGCGGTCCAACGGCACCTATGCCGGCGCTGGCCGTAACAGTGGCATTGGTGGGATAAACATCATGTCAATCGAGTGGAAGCGCCGCTTCAAGCTGTTTGTCCAACGTTTCTGGCAGCCGACCAGCGCATGCATGACCTGCATGCCTGGGAGCTGGGGCAACATCATGAGTCTTGCCCATTGGACGATCGCATTCCATACCGGTCTGCTCACCGGACTCCTTGCCGTGCTTTTGACCTTCACGCCCGTTGCGAAACTGTACGGGAATCGATACGGCAATGCGCTGATCGTCGGCTTGCTGACAGCCGTAGGCGACGCCTATGCGCATGCGAGTCACTACCGCATCCCCTATGTCGAGCACATCGTGACGGGTGTTATTTCAGGTCTCTTGACGCTGGCTGCTTCATATCTGTTCGAAGACCGCGCGCGACGGCTTCGGGTGGCATGGGCCAAGGTTTTCGGATGACGCTAACGACATCTCATGGATGTCTGTAGAGAGCGACATTTCGGCTCCGATAATCGGCTTGAGTCATAGTCGCGGTACACCGTACGTTGTACTCAGAATGCTCGACGTGAAAGTGTCCAGCGCGTCGAGCACTACGAAGTCGGCCTTTACCGCTCGCGCGACACATATCCCGATCAATCCGCCTTTACTCTGCAATGCGCTTGAAACTGACGTAGTAATCGTCGGTGTAATAGCAGTCGCCTGTCTGCTTGCGCGGTCCGCCGCATATGATCCGGCGCTGCCCGCGATCCGTCGACCCAGGCGTGCGAACGGTGTATGTGTGGTAATAGCCGCGTGGATGCTGCGGCAGCAATCCCGCGCTGTTACGGAACACGACGCCGTCCTCCGAAAAGGGGAAAGGGCCGCCCGCTTTGATCAGCCGCAATGTTTCGGCTGCTTCGCCCGGCACCTGTGTTTTGGTGACGGTGCCGAGTGCGCCTGACGCGACGGTTGTACCACTCGCGCCTTGCGCTGGCTGAGCCGGCGCCGCGCTCGCGGATGCGCCCGACGCCTCGGTGGCGTTTTGCGATCCCCCCTTGCCGCATCCGCCGAGGATCGCGCTCAAGGCGACGATGCAGGAGAAAGCCCACGCTCTTTTCACGAAACGGGTCTCCTCTCGTTGACCGCAATTCGACGACCGGAATAGACGTAAAGGTATCGCTAATGGCGGAGCAAATCAACGCGGATCATGATCCTCAACGAGGCCGGCGATCCGCGCCCGCTGTCGATCGCGCAATCCGGCGTGGCGATCCTCCTTCGCCTTGCGTGAAAACACGAACCCGTCTGGTCGGACATTTTGTGGTTTTCCCTTATTTTAAAAAATGCGTTTCCCGCTTCCCGCCGCCCTCTGCAAGTCGCTTATAGCGAATAAAGTCCGGGATTTTTTGTGTGCACTACCGCGCATACTTGGTTCGGCCTTATGCGTACTGTTGCGTCAGGGAAAGGACCAATACCGTTAATCGCACATTTCCCTCGTTCGAATCCGCTTGCCTGAGCGGTCAAATAAAACCACGTGACGAGACGTGCCCATGAAACTCAAATATCAAGCGTCAGAGGGATTATCCGAACGTAACGACGAATTCGATCCTGGATCGATCATCGATACGTTGATTAATCACCGAAAAATGATCGCCGCTATAACAATGGCATTCATTCTGGTGGGCGCGCTGTACGCGTTTTGTGCTACGCCTATCTATCGAGCCAGTATTTCGATCAGGGTGGAGGACAATTCGCCAACCGCACTGCCGGATTCGAAGGATCTGGTGCGCAATGCGTCGTCGCTGTTCCAGGAGAAGTCCTCGGCCGAAAGCGAAATGCAGATCCTGAGGTCGAAAGCCATCGCGATGCAGACGGTGGATTACCTCAAGCTCTACATCGAAGCCGAGCCGAAGCGCCTGCCGGTGCTCGGCGGCCTGATCGCGCGCCACACCGACTCGCGCATGACGCCCGGCATCTTCGGCTGGGGCGGCTTCGTCTGGGGTGACGAATCGATCAGCGTGTCGACCTTCGAAGTGCCGAGGAAGCAGGAAGGCAACGCGTACACCGTCACCGCACTGACCGGCGGCCAGTACCAGTTGCGCGGGCCGGGACTGGAACAGCCGGTCACCGGACGCGTGGGCGTCGACGAGCAATTCGAAACCAGCCACGGGCCGGTCAATCTGCTCGTGAGCAAGATCGACGGCGAGAGCGGGGCGGAGTTCAAGCTCACGCGCCACTCGCGTCAGCAGGCTCTCGAACAGCTGCAAAAGGGCCTTCAGGTCGACGAACAAGGCAACAAGTCGAATGTGCTGGGCGTCATGCTGGAAGGCCGTGATCCGGTTCTCGTGACCAACATCCTCAACGATATCGGCGCGGTGTATGTGCGCCAGAACGTGAACGAGAAGGGTGCCAACGCCGAGAAATCGCTGAACTACCTCGAGCAGCAGCTGCCGGGCGCGAAGCGCCAGATGGAGCAGGCGGAAGAAGCCTACAACACCTATCGCAACAGTCACGGCCTGCTGGATGCGGACGAGGAAAGCCGGCTCATCCTGCGCCAGGCTACGGAAGCGGACTCGCGTCTTTACGACCTCAAGCGTCAGCGTCAGGACCTCATGGCTCACCTGACCGCCGAGCACCCGAGCGTGGTGGCGATCGATCAGCAGATCGCCAGCACCAACAAGTACGTCGAGAGTCTCGCGGCACGCGTCAAGTCCATGCCGTCGGCGGAGCAAGGTGCGATACGTCTGATGCGCGACATGCGCATGAGCTCCGACATGTACTCGGCGCTGCGCAGCAACATCGACACGCTGCGGCTGGTCAAGGCCGGTCAGTCCGCTTCGGTGCAGTTGCTGGATACCGCGGACGTCCCCGAGCGCCCGGTCAAGCCGGCAAAAACGCTCGTGCTGCTGATTTCGGCAGTGCTGGGTCTGTTCGTCGCTATCGGGCTGGCCTTCCTGCGTGACTATCTGTTCAAGGGTGAAGCCGATCCGGAAGAGCTGGAATCGCGCACCGGCCTGACCGTGTACGCGACGATTCCGGTCAGCGCCCAGCAGGAGCAACTGACGCAGAAAATGGCGATCCGCGGCCCCGAGAAACTGGCTCTGGCTTTCCGCTACCCGATGGACCCCGCTGTCGAAGCACTGCGCACGATGCGGGCAGCACTGCAATTCGCCTTGAACGGCGAGCGCAACAACGTGGTGATGCTCGCGGGGCCGCTGCCGGGTATCGGCAAGTCGTTCCTGTCGGCCAATCTCGGCACCTTGCTCGCCTCGGGCGGCAAGCGTGTGCTGCTGGTGGACGGCGACTTGCGTCGCGGCCATCTGAACCAGTACTTCGGCTTGCAACGCGGCGCGGGCCTGGCCGATCTGATCACGGGCGAACGTTCGCTCGAAGAGACGGTGCACAAGGACGTTCTGCCGAACCTCGACGTCCTGCAGTGCGGCGAGTATCCGCACGACCCGGCCGAACTGCTGTTGAGCGCCAATTTCAGGGCAACCATTCGCGCCGCTTCGGAACAGTACGACATTGTGCTGCTCGACGCGCCGGCCATTCTCGCAGTGTCCGACACGGTGACCATGGCGCCGGTCGCCGATTCGATCTTCATGGTCGCGCGTTTCGCCGATACGCGTGCTGGAGAGATCTCGGAATCGGTCAAGCGTCTGGCGCAAACGGGTTCGAAAGTCGAAGGCATTCTGCTGAACGGATTCAAGGTGAGCCGCGGCAATTACTCTCAGTCGCGCCGGTACGGCGGCTACGCATACGACGCCTACTACTCCGATTCGGTCGCGAAATAGCGCGCGTAGCCCCGGGCAAAGATTCAGTCCTGCTGAACCGTGCCCGGGGTTCGGACAAAGACGCGAATCCATAATAAAGGGGAGCAAGAATCATGCATTCGTTAAACGAGCTGAAACTCGCCGTGATCGGCCTGGGCTATGTCGGCTTGCCGCTTGCGGTGGAGTTCAGCAAGCATCGCCCGGTAGTGGGTTTCGATATCAACGGGGCCCGTATCTCGGCGTTGCGTGAAGGACGGGACGTCACACTCGAAGTCTGCAATGAAGAACTGGCCGCTGCCACCGGCATGACGTTCACGTCCGACGCGCAGGAACTGAAAGCCTGCAACGTGTTCATCGCAACCGTTCCGACGCCGATCGACGATTACAAGCGGCCCGATCTCAGGCCCTTGATCGGCGCCAGCGAAACCATCGGCGGCGTGCTGAAAAAGAACGACGTGGTCATCTACGAATCGACCGTCTATCCGGGTGCGACGGAAGAGGAGTGCGTGCCGGTTCTCGAGCGGGTCTCGGGGCTGAAATTCAACGTGGATTTCTTTGTCGGCTACAGTCCGGAGCGCATCAATCCGGGCGACAAGGCGCACCGCGTGACGGATATCCGTAAAGTCACTTCGGGATCGACACCGGAAACCGCCGACCTCGTCGATCAGCTGTATCGCGAGATCATCGTCGCGGGCACGCACAAGGCGAGCAGCATTCGCGTGGCCGAGGCGGCCAAGGTCATCGAGAACACGCAGCGCGACGTCAACATCGCGCTGATCAACGAACTGTCGATCATCTTCAACAAGATGGGAATCGACACGGAGTCGGTCTTGCTGGCAGCCGGAACCAAATGGAACTTTCTGCCATTCAGGCCGGGTCTGGTGGGCGGGCATTGCATCGGCGTCGATCCGTATTATCTGACGCACAAGGCGCAGGCGATCGGCTATCACCCGGAGATCATCCTCGCCGGCCGGCGCCTGAACGACAGCATGGGCGGGTATGTCGCGTCGCAGCTCGTGAAGGCGTTGACCAAGCGGCAGATCGGCGTCTCCGGGGCTCGCGTGCTGATCATGGGGCTGACCTTCAAGGAAAATTGTCCGGACCTGCGCAACACCAAGGTCGTCGACATCGTTGCCGAGTTGCGCGAGTACGGCGTCGAGGTCGATGTCTACGATCCATGGGTCTCGAAAGAAGACGCCCGTCGCGAACACAACCTCGATCCGATCGAGCATCCCGCCAAAGGTGTCTACGACGCGACGATCGTGGCCGTCGCGCACAGCCGGTTCCTGGAATTGGGCGTGGAAGCCATTCGCGTCTTCGGCAAGCCCGAGCATGTGCTGTACGACCTGAAATACCTGCTGCCTCCCGAGGCTAGCGATCTGCGTCTCTAAGCAATGCCAGATGCCGCGCACATCGCACGCAATGCCATCACGACGTGATGGCTTCCTCATCTGATCCGGAGGCACTGATGCCAGATCGCTACGAAACAATACGGCAACAACTCGCCGGACGCCCGCAGCAGTGGCTGATTACCGGCGTGGCCGGTTTCATCGGCTCGAATCTGCTGGAGGCGCTGCTCAAGCTCGATCAGACCGTGGTCGGACTCGACAACTTTTCCACCGGGTACCAGCGCAATCTCGACGAAGTACGCTCCGTCGTTTCGCCGGAGCAATGGAAGCGCTTCAGGTTTATTGAAGGCGATATCCGCCGGCTGGAAGATTGCGTGAGTGCCGTTCATGGTGTCGATCACGTGCTGCACGAGGCGGCGCTGGGTTCGGTTCCGCGTTCGGTGGCCGACCCGATCGCGACCCACGAGGTGAACATCAGCGGCTTCCTCAATATGCTGGTGGCCGCGCGCGATGCGCAGGTGTCGAGCTTCACGTATGCCGCCTCGAGCTCGACGTATGGCGACCATCCTGGCTTGCCGAAAGTCGAAGACCAGATCGGCCAGCCGCTTTCGCCGTACGCCGTCACCAAGTACGCCAATGAACTCTACGCGTCGGTGTTTGCTCGTGCGTATGGCTTCAAGACGATCGGCCTGCGCTACTTCAATGCATTCGGAAAGCGCCAGGATCCGGACGGCGCGTATGCCGCGGTCATTCCCAAATGGACGGCGGCGCTGATTGCCGGCGACGACGTCCTGATCAATGGCGACGGTGAAACCAGCCGGGACTTCTGCTTCGTCGACAACGTGGTGCAGGCGAATATCCTCGCGGCGATGTCGGACGAGCCGGCCAGGAACGAGGTGTACAACGTCGCCGTCGGCGATCGCACGACCTTGATCCAGCTCTACGACGGCTTGCGGGCGGTGCTCTCCGACAACGGCGTGCGCTGCGACAAGCGTCCGGTGTTCGGACCGTTTCGCGCCGGCGATGTCAGGCATTCACAGGCCAATGTCGATAAGGCCGAACGGCTTCTGGGTTATGAAAACAAAATCCCCTTCGTCGAAGGCTTGTCCAGAGCGATGCCCTGGTACATCGAATTCGTATCGAAACGGTAATGCCTTCAGTCGCCCAAGCTCACCGGCGCACTCGGCATGACAGGCTCATGCGCGGCGCGCCGATTCTTTTAAGGCGGTAACGTCAATGTCTCAGATCGCAGGTTGGCGAAACCGTCTTGCGCAGATTCACCCTGACCATAGCCGGATCGCACGCAGTGCGGTCTGGGTTTCCATGTTCGCGCTCATCGGCAAATCGGCGGGCGCGCTCAAGGAAATGGCGATCGCGTATCGCTATGGCATCAGCAATGTCGTCGATGCCTATCAGCTCACGCTCACGCTGATCACCTGGCTGCCGGCCACGTTCGTCGCCGTGCTGAGCGTCGTGCTCGTGCCGGCGCTGGTCGAACTGCGTTCGCGGCCCAAGCAGGAGCAGGCGAAGTTTCTCGGCGAACTCGACGTGATGGCGATAGCCGTCGGCGTGGCGTTCGCGGTCCTTCTCTATTTCTCCTGGCCGTATGCGCTGGACCTGATGGCGCGCAACCTGTCGGAAGAAACCCGCGTGATGTCGCGCAGGATGATGCTCGGCATGGCGCCGGTCGGCATCGTCATGCTGACGATCTGCGTCTATGCGGCCCGCCTGCAGGCGCGTGAAAAGCACGTCAACACGCTGCTGGAGTGCGTGCCGGCGCTCGTGCTGCTGGGCTTCGTGCTCGTCTGGCACGATGCAAGCTCGCCGGCGCCGTTGATCTGGGGCAGCACGCTCGGCTTCATCCTCCAGGCAGTGCTATTGGGCGTGCTCTCCGGGCGCGCCGATCAGATCCGCGCGCGGCTCAGCTTTTCTCTCAGCTCGCCGCAATGGCCGCACATGTACCGCGCGGTCGGTGTGTTCATGATCGGCCAGCTCGTCATGAGTCTGGCCACACCGCTGGATCAGTATTTCGTGGCTGGTCTTGGCGACGGCAACATCGCGACGCTCGGCTATGCGAGCCGCGTGCTGGGCTTGCTGGTCAGCATGGGCGCGGTAGCGATCAGCCGGGCGACCTTGCCGGTTTTATCCGAGCTGTTGAGTGCAGGAGATAACGTTCGTGCCCGAAGCATCGCGCTAAAGTGGTCGCTGTTCATGCTGGCGATCAGCGGCGTGGTGGTGGTGGTGGCGTGGCTTCTCGCACCGTTCGTCGTGAAGCTGCTGTTTCAGCGCGGCGCCTTTAGCGCGGCCGATACGCTGGCGGTGTCCAGCCTGTTTCGCTGGGGATTGATTCAGATTCCTTTCTATTTCTCGGTACTGGTGCTGGTGCAGCTTTTCGCGAGCCAAGGTCGCTTTAAGGCAATGGCTTTGATCGCGGTCGTGAACTTTGCAGTAAAGGCAGTCGCGAATTTTTTCCTGATTCGTTGGCTCGGCATTACGGGGGTTGTCCTGGCAACCGGTGTCATGGGCGCCAGTTCGTTCGTTTGCTATCTGTCTCTGACGCTGTCACACGGATCATTAGAGAATAAAAAGGCAGGTCCGCTATGAAGATTCTGCTGTTCATCCATTCACTGCATTACGGCGGCGCGGAACGCGTGGCCATGAACCTCTCGAGCGAATGGGCGACGCAAGGTCAGGAAGTCTGTGTCGTGACGCTGACCTCTACCGCGAGCGACTTTTATTCGCTGCACGACTCGGTCCAGCGCATCACGCTCGATCTCGCGGGCGCCACTAACGGCCCGGCCGGCGCGGTCTTCGCGAATGCGCGGCGGATGCTGGCATTGCGGCGCGTGCTCAAAGAAGTGCGCCCGGACGTGGTGCTCGGCATCGAGACGAGGCCGTCGATTCTGGCGATCCTGGCCGGCCTCGGCTTGCCGTGCAAGGTCATCGCAACCGAGCACATTCATCCGCCGATGCTGTTCGAGGGCAGGTTCTGGGAATGCCTACGCCGCTGGACTTACCCGTTCGCGGACAAGGTGGTCGCGTTGACGGAGAAAAGCAGGCTATGGCTGCAGGAGCACTGCCATTGCAAAAGGGTCACCGTCATTCCAAATTCGATCTCACTGCCGATTCCCGTTGTGGAACCGCTCGTATCGCCGCAGGCGGTCGTGGGCGCACAGCGTCGCGTATTGCTCGCGGCGGGACGGATGGCCGAACAGAAGGGCTTCGATATCCTGATCGATTCCTTCGGCCGGATCGCGAGCGATTTTCCCGCGTGGGATCTCGTCATTCTCGGCGATGGCGATGACCGGCGCGCACTCACTGCACAAGTCGCGGCGGCGGGCTTGGGCGATCGCGTGCTGCTGCCGGGCCAGGTCGGCAATATGCCTGACTGGTACGAGCGTGCGGACCTGTACGTACTGAGCTCGCGCTTCGAAGGCTTCTCGATGACGATCGTCGAGGCGATGGCAAGCGGCTGCGCGGTGGTGAGCTTCGACTGCGATGCCGGCCCTGGTGACATCATCACGCACGGCCACGACGGCCTGCTGGTTCGTCGGGTCGGCGATCCGCAGGCGCTCGCCGATGCCTTGTCGATCCTGATGAAAGACGACGAGACCCGCGCGCTGATGGCGTCGCGCGCGCGTGCTGTCGTCGATCGCTTCTCTGTAGCGAGGGTGTTCTCGATGTGGCGCGACGTGTTCACGCAAACCGGCGCGAAACCTTCGGGACTCGTCGAGCGTCCTTCCGTACGGGTGACGGAATGAGTACCGGGCGCTTTGCACTCCATCAATCACATGGGCCGAATCCGGACCGTTCATGAATATCGTCTTGTTCATTAGCGCGATGCAGGATGGCGGTGCCGAGAGCGTCGCCGCGACGCTTGTCAACGCATGGGTCGAGCGCGGCGACTCGGTCACGCTCGTCGCCACGTATTCCGGCCGCGGCGCCTGCAATTACCCCGTTTCACCGGCCGTGAAGTTCGTCTACCTGGCTGACCTCGTGAAGCGGCGCGGCCGAGGACCGCTCAACTTTATCCAGCGTATGAGTGCCTTGCGTGCCCTCATGCGCGAAAGCAGAGCGGACGTGATTGTGTCGTTCCTGACGAATGTGAATGTCGCGACGATTCTCGCGTCGCGCGGGCTCGGCATTCCCATCATCGTGAGCGAGCACACGAATCCTCTTGCCGATAGCCGTTCGTTGTTATGGCGACTGCTGTGCCGGTTCGTTTATCCGAAGGCCGATCTGCTGACGCTGCTGACCGACGACGTAGTCGCGCCGTTCAGAAAAGTCGTGCCGGGCATGAAGGACATCGCGGTGATGCCCAATCCGCTGCCCGATGGACTGTTCCTCCAGCAACGCCAACCGGCCACGCCACGCAAACGCGTCATTTCGCTCGGACGGCTCAACAGGACGAAGCAGTTCGATTTGCTGATCCGCGCCTTTGCACTGCTCGCCCACGAGTGGCCTGATTGGGACTTGTGGATCTGGGGCGAAGGACCGGAGCGCGCGGCGCTGGAGGCTCAGATCGAGCAACTGTGCATGGGCGAGCGGATTTTCCTGCCGGGCCGCACGCTGACCCCGTGGAGCGAACTGGCCAAGGGACAGGTCTTTGCAATGTCGTCGAGCCATGAAGGTTTGCCCATGGCGCTGATGGAAGGGATGGCGCTTGGACTGCCCGTCGTGTCGTTCGACTGTCCTAGCGGACCGCGGCAATTGACGCGCAACGGCGAGGACGGCCTGCTCATTCCGCCAGGCGACGCGAACTCCATGGCTGCCGCGTTACGCCGGCTGATTTCGGACGACCCGTTGCGCGCCGAACTGGGCAGGAAGGCCGCCGTCTCGGTACGGGAACGCTATTCGTTGAAGGCGGTATTGCAAATCTGGGACCAGTTGTTCGAACGGGTTGGGGCGCGTGCCAAGGCTGCTGAGTCGACGCACTGAATAACCCAACGGCATGGTTGCGCTCGTGATCTGCCGTATTTACACACAGCTCAGAGATTCAGGAGCGGACATGAACGGACGTAAAGTAGTTCTCTTTGCCAACACCGACTGGTATCTGTACAACTTCCGGCTCTCGCTGGCGCAGAGACTGCGGCAAGACGGATATGAAGTGGTCCTGCTGTCGCCGCCGGGAGAATTCGGACCGAAGCTGCAGGCACTCGGTTTCAGCTGGCACCCCGTGCCGATGAATCGCCGCAGTCTCAATCCGTTGCGCGAAGTCGGTGTGCTCGCATGGATTGTCCGGTTTCTCCGCCGTGAAAAGCCCGACCTCGTCCACGGATTTACGATCAAGAGCGCGGTGTATGGCTCGCTCGCGAGCAAGCTGGCCGGCGTGCCCGCGCGAATCAATGCCGTGGCGGGCATGGGCTACGTCTTCACAAGCCGGGATTTGAAAGCCCGCGTGCTGCGGCCTATCGTGCGCCAACTGATGCGCTCCGCGCTTAACGGCCGGCGCAATGCGCTGATTCTGCAGAATCCCGACGACGTCGCGATTTTCAAACGGGCGAGAATTGTCGACGACCGCTCCATACAGCTCATCAAGGGCTCCGGCGTGAACTGTTCGCGTTTCTCTGCCCGGCCGGAAACTGATGAAGACACGCAGGCTCCGTTGCGGGTCGTGCTCGCTGCTCGCCTGTTGTGGGACAAAGGGATTGCCGAATACGTGGAGGCGGCCCGGGCACTGAGAGATGAAAACCGCTCGGTGCGGTTTCTTCTCGCCGGCTCCCCTGACGATGGCAATCCCGCCTCTGTTCCCCGCGAGCTCGTCGAAGGCTGGGCTAACGACGGGCTTCTCACGTGGTTGGGCCATGTCAGCGATATGCCGAAGCTGCTGTCCGAAGTGGACGTCGTGGTGCTGCCGAGTTATCGGGAGGGCTTGCCCAAGACGCTGATCGAGGCGGCCGCGTGCGCGTTGCCGTTGATCACCACCGATGTCCCCGGCTGCCGTGAAGTCGTCAGCGCGACGGGAGAAGACGGCTTGCTCATTCCGGTGCGCGATGCCGCGGCGCTGGCCAACGCAATTCGCCTGCTCGACGACGATCGCAAGCTTTGCCGGAAACTCGGCCTTGCGGCTCAAGCCAAGGCGCTGAGTGAATTCGACGAGTCGATTGTGATCAGCAAGACGTTGCGGGTGTATAGCGAATTGCTGGATCCGGCGCCTCGCGAAGTCGTCGTAGCGAGTCAGCGCGAGCGGCAGATTTGACGCTTTCAGCGAAATATCCAGAAGGAGTTTGAGTGGCCATGGTCGTTCCGAAATTCATACTGCGCTTCGATGACATCACTCCGGAAATGGCGTGGTCGCGCTTCGATCCCTTCGATGAGCTTTCCATGGATCAGGACCTGCCGCTGCTCGTCGGCGTCGTGCCGAACTGTCTCGATCAGACGCTCGTCGTCGAGCCGGCGCGAGACGCGTTCTGGGATACGGTTCGCGGTTGGGTCGATCGCGGCTGGAGCATCGCGCAGCACGGCTACACCCACCAGTACGTCACCGAGCACCCTGGGCTGTTGCGTCTCGGCAGCAAATCGGAGCTGGCCGGTCTCTCCTACGAGGAGCAATTCGCCAAGCTGCAGGCGGGAAAGACGATCCTCCAGCAAGAGGGCGTCTGGCAGCCAGTATTCATGGCGCCTTCCCACTCGTTCGATGAAGCGACGCTCCGCGCGCTGGCCGATCTCGACTTCAAATATTTGACGGACGGCAGCGGCGTCTATCCGTACAAATTCGGCGCCCTGACTGCGGTGCCGCAGTTGTTCGCAACGCCGCTGCATTTCGGTTTCGGCGTGTATTCCATTTGCCTGCATGTCAACACGCTCAGCGAGGCCGAGATCGACAGGATTGTCGGATTCGTGAAGAAGAACCGCTCGCGGTTCATTTCCTTTGAAGACGCCGCGAGCGTCAGAACACCTGTCCCGGGCGTCGCGATGGCGATGCGCTTTTTAACTTCTACCCCGTTGCGCGCCATGCGCCGCTTGCGGGGCTGAACTCTTGATGGGGTGCACGGTGCGCAACAGCCGGAGAGCCGTCAATGCTTTTCTCCTCAGCAGCATGGTGGGTGCGATCACGCGACCTCTCGCTGCGGTGGCCGACGTCGTGACCAACAAACATGTCGCGCCCGACGAGGTCATCGACCGATCGTTCGGCGTCAAGGCGGACGGCACGACAAACGACCGCGCCGCGCTTCAGAAGGCAGTCGATAATTCGGTCGGCAAGACGCTCGTCATCACGGGCCCATGCAGAATCGACGCGGAAGGACTGCATATGCGCACCAACAGCCGCGTGCGTTTCGCGCCCGGCGCCTCGATCAAACTGCTTCCTCACGACACGCAAAACTACGAGGTCATTCGTGTCTGGGACGTGCGGCACGTGGTGCTGGAAAATCCTCGCCTCGACGGCAGTAAAGAATTGAACACCGTGAAGGGCGGAGAGTGGGGCATGGGCATTTCCATTGCCGGAAGCACGGATGTGACGATACTGTCGCCCAGCACGATCAACTGCTGGGGAGACGGCATCTATATCGCCAACAGCTTCGGCAATGGGTTGCCCTATTCGAGCGACGTCCGGGTCATGAATCACTACGCGTCCGGTTGCCGTCGGCAAGGCGTGTCGATTATCAGCGGCAAGAATATTCTGTTCGACAGTCCTGTGTGGGAAAACATAGCCGGTACGCTTCCTTCCGCCGGACTGGATATCGAGCCGAACGCAAACACGGACATCGTGGAAAACATCCGGATTGTGAATCCGACCACGCGGCACTGCCAGTTCGGCATTCTGGTCTATCTGGAGGCACTGCCGGGCAGCCGGGAAAAGAACGTCAGCGTCGTGATCAGCGGACACAAGGACGAAGACAGCAGGGAAGCGGCCTTCAGCGTATCCGGATTGAAGATGAAAGGCAGCGTGGTTACCGGCTATATCACGAGCAATTCGCCGACGTGGATTCGTCCGAGGCGAGACGCCTTTGTCAGCGCCGACTACGACCGCGCCGGGCCGAAGATCGATATCACGAATCCCACCATCGTCCGGTAGCCGCTTGCCAAAGGTGCGGCGCTCAACGCGTCACACCTTTGGCGCGTAGCAATGTCGTGTACATGTCCCGGTACTGTTGCCAGCACACCGTAATCGAAAAGGACTCGACGATCCGCTCGCGCGCCAGCCGTCCCAGTGTCTTGCGTTGCTCCAGGCTCAACGTCGCCATCTGTTCGAGCGCGTCCGACAAACTGACGGGATCGCGCGGCGGAACAACCAGACCGGTGTCGCCGACCAGTTGGCCGGTATCGCCCACGTCCGTGACCACGCATGGAACGCTGCAGGCCATCGCTTCGCCCACGACCGTGGGCAGGCCTTCCGTTCGGGATGAGAGGCATAGCATGTCGAACGCCGGCATGATTCGATGCAGGTCATTCCGGGCGCCCAGCAAGTGACAGACGCCGCCCAGGCCAAGCTCGTTCATCGTGCGTGCGAGCGCCTTGTTGCTGGCGTCGACGTCCTTGCCGACCATGACGAAATGGCACTCCGGCACGCGCTGATGAAGCATCGCGGCCGCGCGCAGAAAGTTATCGTAATCCTTGGCGGGATTGGAGCGTCCTACGATTCCGATCAGTATGGAAACCGGCGGCAGGCTGAGCTCATTGAGCAGCGCAGTCCTTGCGGTGGCGTCCGGCACGAACTTGCGGACATCGAAGCCATTATGAATCACCCGCATCTTCGTGCGTTCGTAGCCGTATTCGACGTGAGTTCTGAACGACGCGTTGGCGCAGCAAATGACCGAATCCGGCAAACGGTTCGAGGTCGCCGCGCCCATTCGTGCAAGCGTATTCAGAACGCGCCCGACTTTGCGCGTGGGCACTTCGGTACGGTGAATACCCCACACGAGCACGAAGCGATGGCGCTGCCTGCTGAGGCGGAACATGAGCCGCGCCAGCAACACCGCCACGCCGCCGAAAGTATCCGCGTGATACATCCAGGTCTGGACGACATCGGGGCGCGCTTCGACGATCCACCTTGCCAGTCGAATCAGGAGCAGCGGATTCGGAACACCAGACCGCATTCCCAGAAACCTGACTTCAGCACCCGCCGCACGCAGACGGTCGGCCATCTTGTCGATGGCGGACAGGGAGATGACGACGTGCGTCTCTCCGGCGATGCGGGACTCCGAAACCAGATTCAGAAGCAACGTTTCGGCACCACCTACCCCGAGTCCCGAAATAATATGGACAATTTTCATTTTGTTTGCACGGTACGGCATTCGGTGACGTAGAACCGCTGCTATTTCAATCCGGTCCGACTGTGTCGTGTGTCTTTCACGGATCGCTATCCGTCATTACGAAAGGATAATGGAAGGCTAAGTGATCGAGCCGCCGCCATACCGTTCGCCATCCAACACAGCCCGAGACAATTGTCGCTCGCTATTCCCGAATGCGATTTATTGTGCATACGAGTCTATGGACCCGTCCTCCGGAATCGATGCGAATCTTATGTGCCGTTCCGCTCGTAAGGTCCAATCGAAAGCTGATAGCGTGCAGGGGCATAAGGCAAAGTTAGTTTCAAGAGCATTCAATGGCCAGATAGCGATACCGGTCACTGAACGCGCTCCGCTGAACGGCGCTTGCCGAAAGCATGAGTGAGCGGCATAAAAATCAACGCACCTCCTCCGGTTTGCGCGGCATTGGCAAGCTGACGGGCAAGAGAGGGATGAAAGTGGCAGAACAACTCAACTCCAAGTTCCAGATCCATCCAATCGGCTACCGGTGGCTGCGGCCTTCCATGCTTGGATTCCTGGCATTGTCGGCGTTCATTCTCCTGAAGATCGCCCTCGGTGATCGGAGCACGCTGCTCGATCAGGACAATTACGTTGCGTACTTCAGGGACGCCGATCCGCTCTGGATCGTTCATCTGTGGTCCAGCAGCCAGTCGGTGGTGTTTTTCATCGTGAAGACGATCACGGATGAACTCGGCTGGCGGCTGTGGGTGTTAGGCCTCGATTCACTGGGCCTCTCACCGGACACCGCGGTCCGCGTGACGGTCGTCGTGCTGAATGTGCTGATGGCGCTTGCTCTTAGCCGGACGCGCCGGCCGCTTCTCGGCCTGCTTTTGTGGGCGCTGATCCCCACCGGCCTCGCGACGGTCGGTCTATTCCAGATCCGTCAGGGTTTCGCCCTGTCGATCGCCATGTACTTCGCGATGTGCCGGCAGCAACCCGTTCGAGGCGCGCTGCTCGCGAGTATCGTTCACACCACCTTTGCGTATCCGGCCTTGTTCCTGATTCTCGCGCACGTCCTCATGAAGCGAAGCAAGGCGCTGGCGATCGTGGGCGTGGTCGGCGCGGCGCTCGCGATGTCGCTGGCGTCGGCGTGGCTGTTCGCCAGGTTCGGCGGCCGCCGGATCGAGGAATACACGCAGCAGGAAGAATTCACCGTGAACTTCCTGATCTCGCTCGCTCTGTATCTGATCGTACCAATGCTCGTGATCGTGCTGCGTCGAAAGCATATCGAGCATGTCGCGCGCGAAATGGTCGTTCATGAGATCGCGATCATGCATATCGGGCTGATCATGTTCCTGATCATCTCCTTCTTCGTCTATCCATTCGGGACCCAGCGCATTGTCTACTATGGACCGCTGCTGTTGGCCTTCATGCTGCCGGAGATCCGTATCAAGAATTCGCTGGTCCTATGGATCGTCGCTTTTATCCTGGCTATTTTGACTTACGACATTCACAAGAATTATCTGCTGGACACTTATAAGTACTTTCGCTGAGCGCTTGTCCGCTGGCCGAAAGGTAATGCTTGCCGGTACGAAGCACGCCTTCTTCCGGAGCGCGTGCAAGAGCGGGCAATGATCATTTCATAGACATATTCCGCTGCGTCGATCAGTTGATTCGGCGTATGCCGTGGCACGTCGTATTTACGCTTATTTGTCGGCTCATAAAATGATCGTGTCCGGGTTGTGTTGGGAATGCCACAGAGGAAAGACTCAAAGTGAGA
Organism: Paraburkholderia sp. BL17N1; assembly: GCF_003634175.1. Classification (NCBI taxonomy): domain Bacteria; kingdom Pseudomonadati; phylum Pseudomonadota; class Betaproteobacteria; order Burkholderiales; family Burkholderiaceae; genus Paraburkholderia; species Paraburkholderia sp. BL17N1. Next base: position 372,015 of record NZ_RBIW01000002.1, on the reverse strand, counting down.
GACGGTGTGCATCACTAACCTTGTCCTAAATGTGCTTTAAAGCGACAAGAAAATAAAAATTCGTACGTTTATGTTGGAGACCGAGATGTTAAATCTTGCGTTTGGCTTTGTTGTCTCATTCCTGGTTATCTTTTTTATCGTACGAAGTTCGGGCTTGCACGGGTCGCTTACGATGGACCACGACTTGCGGGGCATTCAGAAGAACCACGCCTATGCGGTGCCGCGAATCGGCGGAGTCGGCATTGCCTGCGCCGCCACGGTCGTTGCGCTCATCCAGCCGTTGTGGGCGACCGCCCCGGGGACCGGTCAACTGCTGCTCCTGTTGTGCGCCGTGCCCGCCTTCGCAGGCGGCGTGATCGAAGACATGACCAAGCGCGTGAGCCCGCGCGTGCGGCTGCTGTGCGCGCTCGCTTCGGCGCTCGCGGCCTGCCTGCTGATGCACGCCACACTCACGCGGGTGGACTTGCCGCTTATCGATCAGTGGTTGCGCATTCTGCCGATCGGGATCGGCTTCACCATGCTCGGCGTCGCCGGTCTGACGAACGCCGTCAATATCATCGACGGCTTCAACGGACTCGCCTCGGTCGTCACCATGCTGATCTTCGCCTCGATCGGTTATGTGGCCCATAGCGTCAACGACTGGCTTGTCATGAGCATGGCGCTGACCATGATTGGCGCGATCGGCGGCTTCGTGCTCTGGAACTTTCCGGTGCCTTCCGTTTTCCTCGGTGATGGAGGGGCCTATTTCATCGGTTTCGTCATGGCGGAGCTGCTGGTCCTGCTGATCGTGCGCAACCCGGGCGTGTCGGCGTGGTACGCGATGGCCGTCGCCATCTATCCGACCTTCGAGACGCTCTTTTCCATCTATCGCCGCAGGATCGTGCGCGGCAGGCCGGCGGGCGCTCCGGACGGACTTCATCTGCATACGCTCGTGTATCGGCGTGTGGTGCGAAAGGGTATCGACGGCGGCAATCTGCGCCGGCGTGCGATGCGCAATTCCTGCACATCCGTTTATCTGTGGGTGCTGAGCCTCGTCAGCATCGTGCCGGCCACGTTCTTCTGGGACACGCCTATCGCGCTCGCCGGGGCGACCATCGCCTTCGTCACGATCTACGTTCACGTCTATGTGTCGATCGTACGCATCAGGACGCCGCGCTGGCTGGTGATCACGGGACACGCGCCGGTCGTCGCGCCGCGCGGAGCCGAGGAGCCGCGCCACTGACCCGGCGCTGCGATTTCCATTCATTTACACAGGCAGTGTGTGAGGACGTACGTTGCGGGAGCGAAACCCGATGCACCATATGAACATACAAAGGCACGGGGACAAGCCTTGAAAACCGCGGCCAGGGTCCGGGAAAAGACGGACCTTGCAGGTAACGCCCATAGGACCACGAGAAGACAAAATGAACCACGGATACGAAACATCGCTAGTCAAGCGAGTGGTCAACCAGGTGGTGACCGGTATCATCAACGGGGATTACGACGGCGACATGCTGCCTCCGCAGGTCATCCTGTCGAAGAAGCTCGGCGTGAGCCGCTCGATCATGCGCGAAGCGATCAGCATCCTGATTTCACGCCAGATTCTCGACGTCCGGCCGAAAACGGGTACACGCGTAAAGCCGACGAAAGACTGGCTCATCATCGATCATGAAGTCGCCGAGTGGCGGCTTCGCGCCACGCCCGATCCGGAGTATCTGCACGGGCTGATCGAATTCCGCAAACTCGTCGATCCGCGTGCGGCTGCGTTCGCGGCCACGCGGGCGAGCCGGCATCAGCGCATTGCTATCGCCGCCATGTATCAGAATCTCCAGCAGGCGAGCGGGGATCCCGTCGCGCGCAAGGCCGCCGAAGACGCGTTGCAACTGGCGATCATCGACGCCAGCGGCGACAGCTTGCTCAGCCAGATGGGCAACATCGTCCGGATGGGGCTGAAGTCCGTGCAACCGGTCTCCCGCATGCAAGCGCTGGCGTACGAGGCGCGGATAGCCGATTACGGCAAAGTCGTGCGCGCGATCGAACTCGGCGATGCGGACAGCGCGAAGGCGGCGATGATGCAACTCATCAGCCATAGCGCGGACCAGCTGCTCGCGGAAACGGTTTGAGCTGAATACCGGCCGCCGCCGGGGTCCGAAGGTGGCCGATTTAATTCGGATGCCTATTTAGAATAAGGATGCGCGAAGCAACGGGCCGCTGTAGCGCAACAGAAGACGCTTTATGAAGTCCACGCGATATTCCAACACGGTTGAGTCGCGCAACGGACTAAACCATCGGAGGGGAATATGTGTGGAATCGTGGCTGGGATCGCGGAACGCAACGTCGTTCCGGTATTGCTCGAAGGCTTGCGGCGGCTGGAATACCGCGGCTACGACTCCTGCGGCGTGGCGGTGTTGCGAAACGGCGCGCCACACCGCGTGCGCAGTCTGACGCGCGTTCGCTCTCTGGATCGCGAGGTCCGCGAGATGGGGCTCGAAGGCTGGACGGGCATTGCTCACACCCGCTGGGCGACGCACGGCGCGCCGGCGACCCAGAACGCGCATCCCATCTTCTCGCAGAACGAGATCGCGATCGTTCACAACGGCATCATCGAAAACTTCGAGGCGCTGAAACTCACGCTGAGCGGCGCGGGCTATGAATTCGCGAGCCAGACGGACACGGAAGTGATCGCCCATCTGATTCACAGTCACTACCAGGGCGATCTGGCGGAAGCGGTGCGTCGCGCCGTGAGCGAACTGCGCGGCGCCTATGCGATCGCAGTCTTCTGCAAGGCCGAGCCGGAGCGCGTGGTGGGGGCGCGGTATGGCTCGCCGCTCGTGATCGGGATAAACGGCAAGGAATCGTTTCTTGCGTCGGATCCGCTGGCGCTTTCCGACGTAACCGACCGGTTTATCTTCCTGCAGGACGGCGACATCGCCGATCTGTCCCACAACGGCACCCGGATCATGAACCGCGACGGCCAGCCGGTCGAGCGCGAGGCGCGCACGCTGCTCCATCCGCCCACCGAGGCGGCGCTCGGACCGTATCGTCATTTCATGCAGAAGGAAATTTTCGAACAGCCGCTGGCTGTGTCCAAAACATTCCCCCGCAACAGCGCGTTCGACGCCACGCTTTTCGGGGCCACCGACCCGCAGGCGTCCGCGCAGATCGACCGCATCCTGCTGCTTGGCTGCGGCACGAGCCACTATTCCGCGTTGACCGCCAAGACGTGGTTCGAGTCGATCGCGAAGATCCCGACGCAGGTCGAGATATCCAGCGAATACCGCTACCGCGAAACGATCCCGGGCAAGAACACGCTGGTGGTGCCGATTTCGCAATCGGGCGAGACCGCCGACACGCTCGGCGCCCTGATGCATGCGCAAGCGCTCGGTCAGGACCACACGCTTGCAATCTGCAACGTGGCGACCAGCGCGATCGTGCGGCAGTCGCGCTGGTCGTTCATCACGCAAGCCGGTCCCGAGATCGGTGTCGCATCGACCAAGGCGTTTACCACGCAACTCGTGGCGCTGTTCGTTCTCGCGGTGACGCTCGGCCGCTCACGCGGGTACGTCGATGCACAGCAGGAAGCGAACTACCGCTCGCAGCTCTCGGGCCTCTCCACGGCGCTACAGGGCGTGCTGGCGCGCGAACCGCAGATCATCGCGTGGGCGCACGAGATCGCGCGCACGGACAGCGCGATCTTTCTCGGCCGTGGTGCGCACTTTCCGATCGCACTGGAAGGCGCGTTGAAGCTCAAGGAGATTTCGTACATTCACGCCGAAGGCTATCCCGCCGGTGAACTGAAGCACGGACCGCTAGCGCTTGTGACCGATGCGATGCCGGTCGTCGTGACCGCGCCAAATGACGGCTTGCTGGAGAAGCTGAAGTCGAACATCCAGGAGGTTCGCGCCCGCAGGGGCCAGGTGTACGTGTTCGCCGATGCCGATGCGAATCTGTCGAACGAGGAAGGTTTGCGCGTCATTCAGATGCCCGAGTACTACGGGCCGCTGTCGCCGATCCTGCACGTGCTGCCTTTGCAACTGCTCGCGTATCACACGGCGTGCACGCGAGGAACCGACGTCGACAAGCCGCGCAACCTCGCGAAATCGGTGACGGTGGAATGAGGCGCGGGGCACGTTGCATATCGATCCACCAAGACAATCAGCGATGAACACGATCAAGGTTGGGGTTCTCGTCGACGACGTTGCGTTGCCGGCCTGGGTGAATCACATGCTAGGGCTGATTGCCGCCGAGCAGGGAATGGAGATCGCCCTTGTCGTCAAATATGCGTACCAACGGCGCCCGGGGAGGAAAACTGCTTCGCAGGCCGGTCGGTGGCCCTTGTCGCTGTGGATGGCGCTCGACAAACGCCTCGTCAAGGTCGGACACGACGCGTTCAGGACCGAGTCGCTGGCCTCGGCGCTGGCGGAAGTGCCCACCTTGAATGTCGAGGTGGAGAGCAAGGAATGCGGGGATCATTTCGATCCTCGCGACCTCGCGAAAATCGCCACGCATGGCATCACCGTATTTCTGCGGCTCGGCCCGTTGCGGCCTTGCGGCGAAATCTTCGATACAGCTTCGTGCGGGATATGGTCATACCGGCATGGCGATGAAATAGTCGAACGTGACGGACCCGTCGGCGTGTGGGACATTCTTCTGGACCGGACAACGACGGCGTCCGCCTTGCAGTTTCAGACCCGGGCGGGCGAACGCCCGCACACGTTGCAAAAATCATGGTCGATGACCTATCCGGTGTCGATTCACAGGAATCGCAGCCACTGCTACTGGAAGACGCTCTCGTTCGCGCCGCGAAAGTTGCGCGAGCTCAGGGACATCGGCGAAGACAACTTCAGGCGGAAATACACGCAGGCTGATGCGCCACCCGCGTTTTATTCCGGCGAGAAGATCGCCGAGCCGACCAGCGGCGCTTACGGCAAGTTTATTGGTCAGTTGATGGCGAGAACCGTCGCCAGGAAGGCAAGCGGGCTGCGCAAGTTCGAACAGTGGATGTTGCTGTATCACTTCGGCGAGAATGCTCAAATCCCTGAGCGTCTTTTCGAGTTCAAGCAACTGCTGCCGCCCAAGGACCGCTTCTGGGCAGACCCGTTCGTGGTGGAAAGAAATGGCGAGTATGCGGTCTTTATCGAAGAACTCGAATACTCGAAGAACAGGGGGCATCTCTCGGTTATCCGTTTCGATGCGAACGACCAGCCGATCCTGCCTCCCGTGAAGATTCTGGAGCGGCCTTATCACCTGTCCTATCCGTTCATGCTGGAGGAGGGCGGCGATCTCTACATGATCCCGGAGACCAACGAGAGCAAGGCCATCGAGCTTTATCGGTGCACGAGGTTCCCGGATCAGTGGGAACACGTCATGAACCTGATGGATGACGTCATGGCCGTGGACACGACAATCTGGCGTCACGACGGCAAATACTGGCTCTTCGCCTGCATGCGGGAAAACGAGCACGCACCGCTGTCCGACGAGTTGTTTCTGTTCTGGTCGGATACGCTGTTGAGCAAGGACTGGCATCCTCATCCCTGCAACCCGATCGTGTCGGATATCAGAACTGCTCGCCCCGCGGGGAGCATTTTCGAACATCACGGCCAGTGGTATCGGCCCGCGCAGGACTGCAGTGGCAAATACGGGCGCGCGTTGTCGTTTCAACGTATCGACGCTATCGACGAAACCACCTATAAGGAAACGTCGGCAAGCCGGATCGAAGCTAACTGGGACGCAAGCATAGATCGCGTGCACACGTTCAACCGGGCGGGGCGATTGACGCTCATCGACGGGATGAAGAAGCGCGCTAAATAGTGACTCACCGCGGTATCCGGCGCGCGGCGCCGGATCTTCCGTTGAATGTATGGCGCACAGCCCCGCATTACGCCGGGGCTGTTTCAATTGGCGTCCATCCAGATCACGGTGTTCTTTTTCTTCCGGACGGCCCATGAAACTCGGGTGAGTCTGCGTGGCCGTTAGCGGCGTCTCCATAGCGCCGTTCGGACGCGGCTCGCACCTTCTGCCCATTTGCGGGCGGACTTTCGTATTCTGCGCGCTCTCGTAGAGCACCGTGGCGAACCAGCAGCCAAAGCAGGACTACGACGGTAACCCACACGCAAACGATAAGGATAATTGTGGTTGATGTGAACATGGCGAGCCTGCTTATTGGAATTGATTTATGGGCGTGAACGGCGGTAAAAGCGTTCAATCCAGGCGACTCAACCTGGTGCCTCAAATTTACTGATTGCCACCTTGTCCCCCGAGTTTTGATGTATTTGCTGCCGATGTTGAAGCGAAAGACGAGCCCTTTCTGCGGCGCGGCGCACACAGAAATCAAACTACCCAGGAATGTGCGGACGATAGACAGCCCGGCTAATGGACGTCGATCCGGGGGTTTTGAATGCCGCTATGGGTATACTCTGATGAATGGAATTCACGCGACGGCCAGGCGGATGCCGGTATCCGATAGACGGCGCAGAAACGCCAGGCCGGACCCGCGTGTCTTGCTAACAACTTAATGGAGCGTTATAGGAGAGTGCAGGGTCGAGCCGGCTGATCGGTTGTGGCGGAGCGCGCAGCGTTGCAAATCGCGGCCATGCCTGTCGGAATGATAAAGTGCGCGTCGATCGGCTTTCCCTCAACTCACGGAGGACATATGGCACTTTTGAGCATCATCGGGACGGCTGTTTTCGTCGCGATTGTCGTGCTCTCGCTATTGGCGGTGATGGATGTCCTGTTCTTTACGCCCGGTAGAAAGAAAATGATGAAGAGCGGCGCCGGAGCGCGAAAACTGGGCGGACATCGAAGATGTTTGCGTAAATGAGTCGCTTCGCCTGCGCAGCAGTCGATTGTCCGACGCGCCATCAGGGCGCCTGGACGGGCACCCCGGCCGTAAGCGCACCCAGATCCATCGCGTCGGCAATGGCTTGCAAGCCCGCCTCGTTCGGATGGAGGTTGTCGCCGCTGTTATAGGCCGGTAGCAAAACAGCGGGATTGGCGGGGTCGCTGACGGCCTTCGCCTGGTCGAGTACCGCATCGCAACCGCTCGTCGGACTCAGGATGAAGGCGTTAATGTCCTGCCGCGCCGCTTCGACGGATCCCGTTGCGGCAAACGGCGTGAGCGTGGAACATATGGCCTTGATGTTGGCGCGATGCGCGCGCTCGATGAGTTGTCGCAATGCACCGATCAACCGGCGAGCCGTGGGCGGTGTGTCGGTGTTCAGGTCGTTGATTGCGTCGTCCGAGATGACGACCCATTCCACGCCCGGTTGCTGGAGCACGTCGCGATCAAAGCGCTTGAGACCAGCCTGTCCGGCGTTATTGGTGAAGAAGTCATTGCCGCTGATGCCCTGGTTGAGCACGCCCACGGTCATGCCGGCCTGCTGCAACCGGATCGCGAGGCGATTGGGCCAGCGCCGGTTGGCATTGACACTCGACCTGAGACCGTCGGTTATGGAAGCGCCGAATGTGACCACCGCCCCGGTCGCGGCGGGGTTCAACACGTCGAGACCCGTCAGGAAATAGTAGGACTGGCCGCCGGGGGAGAACGTGCTTCCGCCGGTAAAGACCGGGTCGGCGGCGACATCTCCGGCGGCGATATAGACGTCTTGCAGGCCGTCGACGTGGCCGGTCGAACGCGGCGCCGTCTGCACGGGTAGATAGAGGCTGATGGCGACATCGGCGAGCGGCGGAACCTCGAACGCGACCGGGTCGCTCAAGACCGAAGCGCCCACGGGAATCGTCACGTTCGGCTGACCGTCGAACGTGACCGCGCGGTCACTGCCGACCACCGTTTTCTGACCTCCAGCGCCCCGCGCGATTCGCGCTTCGCCAATCATCAGCGGCTCTGAACCGAACAGGTTCGACAATTGGATTCGCGCCGATCCTCCACCGATGCTGGTGTGGACTATCTGCCGCAACGTCTGGTTATTGAAGCCGGCATCGTCGGTGATGGAGGGCGAAGCGGACCACGTGCCTATCCAGGGCGCGGACGTCTCGACGCCTTGCACCCCCTTGCTGGCTATATCGGGCAGCACGATACAAAGTACAAGGGTCGCTTTAAGAAGCGCCGGAATCCATCGGTTCACGTCCTTTTCCTTGTGGAAGACCGAGCTTCCGCGAGTGCAACGTCTGTGGCAGACGCATCGCACAGCGCGAGCCCGATCCTCTTTTTGCGGTTTGATCGCTGTCTGCCGATTTAATCGTTCTTTTGTGCATGCGTTCGGTGCGGTAGATAACACAGCGCCGGGCGGCCAGCAAATTCAATTGCCTGCGCGCAACGAGCGGGCGGTCAAAAGTTCGTGCCGCGAGACGTTGCGCGGCGAGGCGTGTAATTTTGTGTGAGGTCGCACATAGCGTCGTTGTCTCGCGCAGTAATCTGTTTGCGAGGGCAGAGTGCTCAAGGCCAGACAAGAGGCACTGTCGGAATGCGACTGCTTACCGGCGCCCGCCGGCAACAGGCAGATAACTACATATAACGCTTTATTCCACTACTGGTGGCGGGATGAATCACGAGAATTTCGTCGGGGCCAGCATGCGCATGTATGCGCGCGAACCCGTATTTCAGAACTTGCCGGAACGCGTCGCCGAATCACGAATATCACGCTTTACCGCGGCGCTGGAAACTTTCACAGGCGAGCGTTTCGCGGACTATCCGGAACTGCACGCTTATTCGACGCGCGAGTTCCGCCGGTTCTGGCAGTGCTTTCTGCAATGGACCGACGGAATGGCATGGAGCGGCGCGGCCGAGCCGGTCTGCGTCGGCGGCGAATGCGAGACCGCGCGTTTCTTTCCGAACGTCGAGCTGAATTACGCCCAAAGCGTTCTCGGGCGAAAGATCGCGCCGGACGAGTCGCCGGCGCTCACCGCGCGTTATGCCGATGGCCGCCGCGAAACGATGACGCGCGGCGAGTTGCGCGAACGTGTGGCGCGCCTTGCCTGTTCGCTCAACGAGCTCGGTCTGCGTCCGGGCGACCGCGTGGTCGCGATGATGCGCAACGACGCGCACGCAATCGTCACCGCGCTCGCGGTGACGGCGCTGGGCGCGACGCTCTCCACCGCCGCGCCTGAGACCGGCGTGCAGGCGATCCTCGACCGCTTCGAGCCGCTCGAACCGCGCATGCTGTTCGCGCACACGACGCAGCGCTCATTCGATACGGCCGGCTCGCTCGCTTCGCACGTCGCGGCAGTGGCCGCGGCATTGCCGACGCTCACGAACGTTGTCTGCCTGGACGAAACGCCGCTGCCGAGCACGGTGAGCCAGCCTCAGCATTCGCTGCGCGATCTCATCGTTCAGGGTGACGCCGCGCGGTTCGAATGGCGGCGCTTTCCGTTCAATCATCCGCTTTTCATCATGTTCTCGTCGGGCACGACAGGAAAGCCCAAGTGCATCGTGCACGGCGCCGGCGGCACCTTGCTCGAACATCTGAAAGAGCATCAGTTGCACAGCGACCTGGGTCCCGGCGACAAGCTCTACTTCCACACGAGTTGCTCGTGGATGATGTGGAACTGGCAGTTGTCGGTGTTGGCGTCGGGCGTCGAGATCGTCACGTACGACGGACCGGTTGCGGAAGTGGACACGCTTTGGCGGCTGGTCGCCGATGAGCGCGTGACCGTGTTCGGCACGAGTCCCGCCTATCTGAAGATGTGTGAGGACGCGGGCCTGAAACCCGGCGAGCAGTTCGGGCTGGACGCGCTGCGCGCGATGATGTCGACTGGTGCCGTGCTCTACGACTCGCAGTTCGAATGGGTGCGCGCCTATGTTAAGCCGCTGCAGCTCCAGTCGATTTCCGGCGGCACGGATATCATCGGTTGCTTCGTGCTCGGCAATCCGAATCTGCCGGTCTACGCGGGCGAAGCGCAGTGCAAGAGTCTCGGCCTCGATGTTCAGGCGTGGAACGAAGGCAAGCCCACCTCCATGACCGGTGAGCTGGTTTGCGTCAATCCGTTTCCGTCACGCCCGCTCGGCTTCTTCGGCGACGCGGACGGCTCGCGCTTTCACGCCGCCTATTTCAAGGCGAATCCTGGCGTGTGGACGCACGGCGACATCATCGAATTTTCGGCGCAGGGGTCGGCGCGCCTGCACGGACGTAGCGACGGCGTGCTGAATGTGCGCGGCATCAATGTCAGCCCCGGCGAGATCTACCGCATTGTCAGCAGTATTGGCGAGATCAATCAGTCGATGGTGGTCGCGCAGACTGCCCATGACGCGAGCGGATCGGGCCAGCGCGTCGTGCTGCTGCTCGTGTTGCGCCGGGGCGCGAAGATGAGCGCCGCACTCGCTTCGCGCGTGCGGCGTGAACTGATGCTGCAGGGTTCGGCGGCGCTCGTGCCGGACGTGATCGCCGAAGTCGAAGCGCTGCCCGTCACGCACAATGGCAAGCCATCGGAGGCGGCCGCGCGCGATGCCGTAAATGGTTTGCCGGTGCGCAACCTGTCGTCGCTGGCGAACCCCGGATGCGTCGAGAAGATCAGCGCGCATCCCGCGCTCGCCCGCACACGTCGCGAGTTGCCGGAGCCCGGTGAATCGGCCGAGCAGGTCGAAGTCTATCTATGCGCGCTCTGGGAGCAGCTTTTCAGTTTCGCGCCGGTCAGTCTGGACGACAACTTCTTTGAACTCGGCGGCCATTCGCTGCTCGCCGCGCAGATGCTCGCCGAAATACGGCTGGCAACGGGCCGAACGCTGCCGCTTGCAACGCTTATCATCGCGCCGACCATTGCGCGGCTCGCGGCCGTTATCACAGGCGAGCGAGCGCAGGACACGCATCCCAACATTGTGCCGATGCGTGCGGGCCGCGGAAGGCCTGTGTTCATGCTTCATAGCATCACGGGTTCAGTGATGGAGTGCCTGACGCTGGCCGGTGCATTGGAAAACGAGCGGCCCGTGTACGGTCTGCAGGCGCGCGGGCTCGATGGCGACGAGGAGCCGCAGCGAAGCGTCGAGGAGATGGCGAGGGTGTATGTCCAGCAGATGCGCGCGGTGCAGCCGAGCGGCCCGTATGCGCTGGTCGGTTATTCGTTTGGCGGCCTGGTCGCGTTCGAGATAGCGCAGCAACTTGTCGCGGCGGGCGAAAAGATCGAGTTGCTGTGTCTGCTGGATACCTACGTGGACGAACGCTATTTGCCGTGGCACGAGTGGTTGTCCTTCCAGTGCGAAGTCATGGCTGAGCGCGTGCGAGCGTTCCGCACGCTTTCCACACGAAGTCGCGTCGCCTATATGAAGGAGCGGGTGTTCGGAGCCGCCGACCGGATTCGCATGCGGCTCGGCAAGATGGCCGCGAGGCCGGCCGCCGATACGCAGGGACTGCCGCCGGCACTGCGGCAGGTACGCGAGTCGATGCGCGTCGCGATGGCGACGTACCGCCCGCGCCGCTATCTCGGCAGCCCGATCGTCTACGTGCGCGCTTCCGCCAGGGAGGGCGGGCAGGGCGATCCGCTGCCGGCCTGGCAGCGCGTGGCAAGCAGTGGGCTGCTGGTGAAGACCATCGACGGCGCCCACACCGATCTCGTTGTCGAACCGCACCTGGCCACCGTGGCCGATACGCTCGCGCGCAGGCTGGCCGGCGCGTAGCGAGTCGAAGGGCCTGACGGCGGCGTCGCTCACGGCAGCAGGTTGCGCAAACTCGGCAGCCGGTTGCCAAGCGACGCGTTGAGCGTGGCGATATCGTCCAGACGCATGGCGGCATTGAACGCGCCGACGAAACGGTCCACATGCGCGGACGTCCCGATCGGGTATTGAACGAGCTTCCAGCGATTCGTCGGGCTGTCGTTAAAGCGCAGTCCGCCTGCGTTGTAAGCCGCCGCGACGAGCGGTGGATCGAAACCGGTCAGACGCGCCTGCCGCCAGATATAAGTCGCGCCGGCTTCGATCGAGATAAGCGGATCGCACAGGTCGTCGAGAGCCAGTGCCGGGCGGCGCAGCGCATCGCGCGCCGTGCCGAGCAGCGTCTGCATCAGACCCACGGACACGCGCCCGGGTGTGAGCGCCGGGTCCACCTTGCTGCAGCCGGGTTCGCGCCGCTCCGCTTTCACGCGGCCGCCGCTCTCCGCGCAGATGCACGCGATCACCAGTTCGATCGGCACGGCGACTTTGCTGAGGATCGTGGCGAGCGCCTCCTTCTGCTCGGTGAAGACCTTCAGTGCCTGCGCGTGGTCCGCATCCGTGCAACTTGCATTGGCCTCGTTCTGCATGGTGACACCGTCACGGCTGAGCCGCCACAGCTCGCTCGACGAGAAATAGCGGTGCGGCTGCGTGAGCCGCGTCAACTGGTCGGCGCTCAGAATATCGCTTGCGGTGCGGTCGGGCAGCACCGGTGCGGTCTCGCCGAACAGCATCGCCCAGGTCTGGCGGCCGAGCACGCCATCGGCGACGAGCGCGCGGTTGTGCGTCTGAAAATCGACCACGGCGTCGCTGGTTGCGCGGCCGAACAAGCCGTCGCTGACGAGCTTGCTGCCCAGCTTGACGAGTTGCGCCTGCGCCTGGGCTACGTCGGCGCCGCGCATCATCGGCGAGGTCAGCCAGAGGTTTCGCATGAAAGTTGGCATCACGGGCATCCTTTTGCGGCAGAGAAGTTATCGATGGAGTTCGCCAGCGTTTCCATCCGTTTCGACAGGTCGGTGTTCGCGCCGGGGTCGGGTGTCAGTTGGCTGCGCGCATTGCGCAATGCAGGGCACATTTCGGCGGGCGGCACGCGGCCATTCATGGCTTGCACCGCCTGCTCGTCCGCCCGAAAGTAGCGTGCGTAGGTCTTGCCGTCGGGCTGCGCTTGCAGCTTTGCCACGGTGTCGTCGAAACGCTGCGTGAGCGCCGCGGCATCGCTTCCGGGCGCGGGTTGCGAGCGCATCGTCTTCAGCGCATCGGCAAGACCGGCCAGCAGTTTCGTGCGGTCCCGGTCGGCGGGCGGATCGGGGAGCAGGGTGATCGCCCGTTCGTAGTCGGATACCGCACACTGACGCGACGCCGCATCCTGCGCCGCGTCGCCGGTGTTCGTCAATTGCGCACAGGCGCTGGCCCGATAGCCGTACAGCTCTTCGCAAAGCGTATCGCTGCGGCGCTCGCAGTTGATCTGTTCCGCGGCCATTGCTCGCAACGGCGCGCGACTGCCTGTTGTTTTGGCGTTATCCGATGCCTGCTTCATGCGTTGCAACTGAGTGACGGACGGATCGGTGACGAACGGCACCGTCCCCGTCGTGCAACCCGCGATCGCGACCAACGCCGCGCCGCGCGCCAGCGCTTTCGTGATCATGGCGATTCCTCGGTCCTGGTCAGGACCAGTGCGGACTGTGCGGCCACGCTCAACGCATCCGTGACGAGGGTGACTGCCTGTTGCTTGTCGATCGGCAGTTTGCCGAGTGCTTCGCCGAGATAGACGAGACGCTCCAGTTGCGCGGCGGCCTTCGGATCAGGCAGAAGTTGACGCGCCGCATCGGCAAGCGTCTGCAGGCCCGGTTGCGGTGCGGCGTCGGCTGTGCCGGCCGTAAGGGTGGCGTCGGCGGGAAGCGCCTGCTTTGCGTTGAGATGCACGAGCGAGCCGAGGTATTCGTCGAAAGCGTGGGTGAGCTCCGCAACCGACGTGAACTCCGTGTCGGGCCCGCGCGCCGGCAGCACGTTGGCGGTCCGGTTCGCGATGTCGTCCGCGCAGGGTTGCGCGATGTCCGCGGCGTTGCGGCGTGTGCCGTCCTCATTCTTGCGTGTGGCGAGCGCCATCAGGGCGAGGCGAGTGGGCGGGTCGGCGTTCGGGAAGTGCGCCTGCATCAGCGGCGAAATGGCAAAGGCCGCGGCAGCCTGGGCTTCGTCCGGCGCGTCCGGCAGGAGGACAGGATCGAAGGGTTTGCTCAGCAAGGCGGCCTTGAACGTGTTCAGGTCGCGTTGACGCCCAGCGAGCCGTATGCCGGCAATGAGCACGCCGCCGACGATTCCGACCGGTCCGCCCGGCAAGCCGGCAAGGATCGGCGAGGCCGCCGTGCGCAGTACTTCGATCGACTCCGCCAGCGCCCCCGGCAGTCCGGCCGCTTCGAGCGCGGGCAAGCTGGCGCCGGCTTCCTGCAACACGCCGGTGACGCTCGCCGCATCCGCTTTGCCGCTCAGAAGCGGTTGAATCTTGCCGAGCAGATCACTCACGGTGGCGACGGTTGCCGCCGCGGCCGGTAGCGTCTCGCCGCCGAGTCCGAGATCGCTGACACCGCGCGCGACCTGTTGTATCGCCGTCAGACGGTCACGCAGTGAAGACAGCTGCGACTGCGCGCTCGGTGCGGCGTCCGCGGCGCCGGCGCCAGTCGCGCCCGCCGCGGTATCCGCGATGGTGCGCAGGGCGATCGTCGCGGTCTCCGCCGATTTATCGAACGCCGACTTCGTGACGGCGGTCATGCGGTCGGAGTTTTCCCGCTGCGCGGTCGTGGCGGCGTCGGCTGCCGTCTGAATGACGTTGGCGACGTTGGTGGCGGTGGCGTCGGCGGCCGCGTGCGCCTGGAGAATCGCTTTGCGCGCTTGTTCGCTGTTGCGCGAGGTGAAGTAAAACGTGATCACCGCGCCGACAAAACCCGCGATCGCTTCCGTATTGCCGAGGCTGAGATAGCCTTGCATCGCAATCACGAGAAAGCCGAACACCACGACGAAGAGTGAAAGAAGCGCCCGCACACTGCCTTCCGGAGCGCCGAGCGGCAACTGCAGCAGATAGGTGCGCCATTTATGCGGCCCTTCCAGCGATGCCCGTCTCCAGAACGACCATCGCACGAGTCCGACCACCAGCAACATGATGATGAGGCTCAGCGCGACGAACGAAAAGCTGGCGATGATGAGCGTGAACATCACGCGGTTGCGCTGGGCGTCGGAAGTGCCGCCTAGAAGACGCATGGCCTGCTCGCGAGTGAGCTGAACCTGATCGTCGTGACCAGGCACATTCGACGCGCCGAGCATGCCCAGCAACAGCTTGCGATCGAACACGAGCGGTGGCGGCGCGGCTTCCACGGCGCTGGCGCCGGTCGCACTCTGTGCGGCGCAGGGTTCAGCCGTCCCCAGCGCAAGGACGGTGAGCAGCAGGCAAAGTGCCCGCCAGAAGATCGACATGGCATGACTCCCAAGGACGGGACGAACCGCCATCCGGGCTGATGCATTCCGGGGACGGTAAGTCCGACCGCGACTCTGCGGCAGCCCGATCAAGGGCGGAAGAACAAACGGCTGAGGTTCCTGATCTGGCCGTTGCGTCTGATAACGCGCGTTGTTCAGAAGGTCGAGGTTCGGATTGCACATTGGAACGTAGCGGTTCTATCTGAGCACTCGCTGAATCAGTCCGGCGGTAATAGCCGCAACGTCAGGCGAAACGGACCGTCTGCACCTTCAGCCATCGTGTCGGCGGACAGAGCCAGTACATATCGTCCGGAACCAGGTAGCGTAATGACGGGTGGCAGAAAGGGGCCGTCCGAGTCGCCATCCGGATAGGTCAGCACCATATGCGCGGGCGGCCCTGAGAACGACCATTCCAGACGCATGCCTGAGCGAGCGGAGAAGGCATAGCCGACGCTATCCGCGTTGTGACGGAGCTGGCCGCTGACCACGATAGCGTCGGCGCTCGCGCCGACGGGCACCGTGATTTCGAGCGGAACAGATCGAACCGCTGGCCCGCAAGTCGACGGACAACCGTTACCGGCCGGCGTGTGGTCCGCGCAGGAACCGGTCAGGCAAGTGAGCAGTGTCCACAGCAACACGCGAACAATCGGCGGCTGAGCGCACCCGTGCATAGGATGCTCATGTGCCCCAGAAGGAGCGCAGTTCGTCCTCGTTGCCGTTGAAGATGTCGCGGTCGAACCGGCCAACGCCTGGTATTTCCGTAGGCGGCGGCCCAAGTGCGCCGTCGGTGTATTGCCACAGCGTCCAGCGGGTCCAGTTCGCCGGCACCACGGCGGTCGGTCCGTACTGCGCCAGCCAGAACCAGCAGTTGGATAGCACCGTGTCGGTGCCTGTTCCGAGTAGCTGCTTGATATCGTGGCCCGAATAGAATCCCGGGTATCGGCCAGTCGCTGACGCGACGTGCGTGACAAACGCGCGTGCTTCCTCGAGGCTCATGCTCGGTCCCGTCGGGTTCGATTCGAAATCGAGCGCGATCAGGGTGTTGGATACATCGCCGACAGCGTTGAGGAAGCTAACGGCTTGCTGCACCCCGTCGCTGTCCGTGCCGAAATGATAGGCGCCCCAGAGCAGCCCTTGCTGCTGTGCGCTTGCGCGATGACTGGCATACGTCGGATCCACACCCGTTACGCCCTGTGTCGCTTTGTGAATGACGCCGACTATTCCTGCCGCTTTTAGCGCGGAGAAGTCGACGTTGGCGTTGTGGTGGGATATATCGACGACAACGTTCGAACCGGTTGGCATAAGTTGCCTCGCTCGATTGACTGGTTTCGAAATGCGACGCGCGTCGATAGACCTGACATCGATCGGCAACGATATCGAGTCCCGGTTCGGGAGCGCTCACAGGCATCGCGGCTCGATAGACGAGCCGTTTCCTGCAAGCGATTGAGGGTCTCGCGCATCACGTCAATGCGCCGATCACACGCGGAGTGTTGGATTCAACGTTGCGACCAGAGGCGGGGCGCTCGAGTTTCAGGAAGCGTTCCGATTGCCGCACGTTGCGTTGAGTCTGGTACCTGCAAGAAAACAATAAGCGCTGCGTAAAGGTCTGAAACACAAAACTTCAACGCTGTGTGTGCTACCTCACATTCTTTTTCCGCCAGGTCAAATTGGCCGCGAGCGGCGATCATATGGACGGTCGGTTTGGGAAGTTTTGTACGCGGGCTAGCGTGGTCGCTAATACTAGGAGTCCATATTGTCGAAAGCAGATGCAGTCGATTCGTTTATCTGTATATGCATAAATACGGGACCATTTTCCATTCCTGTTCAAATGCCCGATACATCGTTCGTCCAATCAATGCGCTTGACCTGCTCGCGGTGGGAAGGGTTTCGCCATGCTTGCGTGTCCGATCTTCTCCAGTACTATCCCGCCACAGTTTCGCCTCCGCAAGACCGAAGCGTCGATCTGGAGAGTGCAGGGACCGCATAACCTCGGGGCACAGCTGGCCTGCCGGCCGCGGCGGAGGACATGATGAGCGACGATGAGAAGGTCGGACAGGCGCGTGGCGATGCGACGCGTCAATGCTGGTTACTGCGGCGCGCGCTCAAAGCGAAGATTTCCGAGGCCGAGCGGTTGATCGCGCAGGCATTCGAAGGCGGTATCGAGATCGACCCCGCGGACATGGCAGTCGTCAGACGCGCGCGTCACGCCGTATGGCATTTCACCGGTTCGGAAGCTCTTGAAATCGCGCTCGACCGAACGCTGATGCGGCTCGTGAAGCAGGTGCGATATCCCAATGCGCAAGTTGCCGAAGACTTGCGCCGCGCTGATGAACTTGCGTCGTACGCCGCTTTTTCCGGGCATAACCTCACGCCCGCCGACATCGCGGTTTTCTCGCGAGCGCGAGCCGCACAGAAGCAGGGGACTTGGGACGCGGATGTCGAGTCGGCTTTCTACCCGGCCGTGGATCGCCTGGCGAGCAGCACACTACCGGTGGTCGCGGAAACGGCGGGCGGCGAAGCGAGACGCGGCGCGCGTCGGGCGATCCGAATCTACACGTGGTCCGCCGTGGTGCTGACCTTCGCTGTCGTTTCGCTTTCGTGCCTGCTTTTCACGGTCAATCAGGTGTCTGACGACGTGCTGCATACCGTTCAGCTCAATGACGCGGGCTCGATGGCGCTGCACAATCAACTGGTGAGCTACGGCGAGAACATTGTGGTGTCGAAGCAGAAGACCGACCGTGAACTTCGCGCGCTGCTGGGATCCGCCTATCAGGAGACTTTCGAATCGGGCAACGCTACGCCCGAGGTGATCGACGCGAGAGAGAAGGCGAGCAACGAATTGTATGCGTTGAGCAACTCGCAGCCCGCGTTGCAGATCAAAGAGAATCTGCAACAATTCGCGACCAACAACAGGCAGCTATTCAACGACGTCCATCGCATCCGGCTGATCGGACGGGTGCTGAATCTATCCGTGACCAACCGGTATACGGATCGTGATCCGGATTGTGCCGAAACCGCGCCGAAAGCGGTGCTCGTTCCGGTCAACGCGGCTTCGCCTCCGGCAGCGTCGGATTGGATCTGTGACCAGAAACGGATTCGCGACAGTCTGGAAATCAAGGTGCCGATGCTGCAACCGGTCGTCAACGAGGGCAAGGACAAAGACAAGGACAATGACTTTTCACTCCATCCGGAGGGTGTGATAAAAGACGGATTCATCAAGATCGCTGCCTATCAGGATATCCGGGCAATGGCGCTGTATGGGCGCGAGATCATCCTTTCCTTTGTCGGCGCGCTGACCGGCTTTGTCCTTCCCGTGGTTTATGCGTGGCTGGGCGCATGCGCGGCGATCCTGAGGAAGATAAAGATCGAGTGTGAGACGAGCCGGTTTCATCCTGAGTACTCGAAGGTGGGGAACCGCTCGCATGTCACGTGCGCCATCATTGTCGGGATAGCGATCGGGCTATTCAGCGATCTTGTTCAGGGCGGCAAGAACATTTCGCCGCTGGGAGTTGCGTTCGTGGCCGGATATGCATCGGATAAGTTCTTCTATTTCGTGGACCGGTTGGTCGATGTGATTTTTCCTTCGCGACAGGCGGGCAGCGGTCCCGTTGCAACCGAGGAGCGCAGCGCCACGGCGACCGTGACTTATTCAGGCCTGCCGGTGAGCGGCGCTGCGTTTGCGGAACAGGTCGAGAAGCCGAAGTTCACGTAATCGATTCCGAATGAGCAAACGCGGACAGCTCGTATGCGGCCGTATGTGGATATCGATCGGGCTCGCGTCGATTTCACTCGCGAGGGCCCGACGCCGGATCACTTGTTGACGGAAGCCAGGAACGGTATCGACCTTTGCGACTTGTCGAGCGAGGCGGTATAGCGTTCGGCGCGCGGTCGTGCCGCGATCTGGACTGGCCTGCCGGAACAGCGTGCGACCTCCGCCGCCACGTCTTCGTTCAACCAGTTCCACCAGGACGTATTCCGTTCACCGAGAAGAATCAGGTCAGCCGCCGTCTCTTCGGCAACGGAAGCGATCGCGCGCCCGATCGTCATTCTGGTAAGCGGCAACGTCATCATGCGGACTTCGGCTGAACGCGCCTGACCGTCCAGCACGTCCCTGGCACGTGTGATCACCTGGCGGCCATGTTCCTCCATTGACTCGACGATCAGGTCGACGTAACAGTCGGCGGCGCCAATCAAACAGGGCGTCAGGTCGACTACGTGGAGCGCGACGATTTGGGCGTCGTACTTTCGAGCGGCTTCAATGGCGGACGCGAGGATGGTATCCGCGGGACTTGCACTGATTGCGACGAGTATCTTCGTGAACATTCTGGGTGCCTCTTAACTGGTCAGATGAGCTATCTTGACCATGCAGAATGAGCGCTGAATGAGCAGAGGTAGATTCGAAAAAAACAGCAACCCGTTTCGGCCCGGAGGCCGCGCATGGATTCGCGCAGACGCTGGGGCCATTACCCTTGATCGACATGGGCCGGTCTTGCGTCGCGGAGGCGGGCACGCGTGGGAGATCGGGACAATTCAGAATGAGAGGAGACTTCCCCGTTCCGATGCGACGCTGAAGGCGTCGACATCGAAATCGGGCAGCTTGCCATGCGCCGGATGCGCAGCCACTTCGACGAACCGTGCTCGTCAGAGACGCTCGCAGCGACTGTGCACATGAGCGTTCCCTCGTTCAATC
Organism: Paraburkholderia sp. BL17N1; assembly: GCF_003634175.1. Taxonomy (NCBI): domain Bacteria; kingdom Pseudomonadati; phylum Pseudomonadota; class Betaproteobacteria; order Burkholderiales; family Burkholderiaceae; genus Paraburkholderia; species Paraburkholderia sp. BL17N1. The sequence continues at coordinate 352,285 of NZ_RBIW01000002.1, read as the reverse complement.
GCCATTTCCGCGCAGTCACGGCGATGAGTCCGTTGCAGTATCAGAAGCATGTGCGCATGCAGGAAGCACGCCAGCCACTGCTGCACCGCGGGGTGCTTGTGCGTGGCGCAGTTGTCGGCGATCAGATGCAGCGTCTTGTCCCTGGGCGTCTTGCGGTCGATCTTGCGCAGGAACTTCAGCGACTCGACATGCGTATGGCGCTGCTCCCGTGACTGCCAGAGTCGGACAGCTGCGCCGCCGCGGCGAGCGAAACGTGGCTGCGTAGCCGGTTACGGCGCAGCCGTAAAGTATTCCGATAGCGTTCGTTAGAGTATCGGCGGCAGAAGGTACAGCGTCGTCGCAAACGTGAGATAGACCGCAGTGACCAGCACCCCCAGGAACCATGCGCTGCGCCCGCCATTGCACACGAGCGAGACGGTGAGCGTGGCAAGAAACATCATCGCGACGGCGCCCGGCCAGAACTGCAGGGTCATGGGCGCCGGGCCGAGAAAGTAGCTGGCGAGTACGAGCACGGGTGCCACGAACAGTGCGATCTGGGTAGCGCTGCCTAGCGCGATGCCGACACTCAAGTCCAGGCGGTTCTTGCGGGCGCCGGAGAAGGCCGCGGTCATCTCGGCGGCGGCCCCTACCAGTGCCACGACGACGAAACCGACGAAGGTGTCGGTCATGCCCATAGCCACCGCAGCTTCCTGCACCGACGCCACGAAGATCTCGCTGACCAGCCCCACGAGCACCGTGACGGCGCCCAGGATGCAGATCGCCAGCCTCAGCGGCCAAGGCTCGCCGTCCTCCTCGCCCTTTACGTCGCCATGCCTGACCGAACCGAAGAACTCCCTATGGGTCTTCAGCGAGAAAACCAGGCCCAGGGCATAGGTTACGATGAGCACGATTGCGAGGCACACACTGAGCTGCTGCAGGAACGCCTGCCCCGGCGCTTCGCCCGTGCCAGAAGCCAGCGAGGGCACGAGCAGCGCGATCGTGGCCAGGAACAGCTGGCCCGCCTGGAGCCTGGCGCTAGCCGCGTTGAAATCCTGCGTGTGATAGCGCATGCCGCCCAGAAGCAGGGAAGCGCCGAGCATGAACAAGGTGTTGGTGACGATGGCGCCGGCAATCGATGCCTTCACCAGCATATACTGCCCCGCGCCCAGGGCGGTCAGCGCGATCACCAGTTCGGTGAGGTTGCCCAGTGTCGCGTTGAGCAGGCCGCCGACGGCGTCGCCGGTCTTGGCGGCGACCGACTCGGTGGCATGGCTTAGCAGGCCCGCGAGTGGAACGATAGCCAGCACGGCCAGGATGAACAGCACCTGCCCATGCGCATGGAACAGGTGCTCCGCAGCGAGCACTGTGGGCACGAACACCAGCAGCCAGAGCAGCGGACTCCTGCGGATTTCGCGCCATAGCAGCGTCATTGCTTCACTCCGGTTTCGGTGCACCAGCGATTGATCGCGGTGCCCCTGGTGTCACTCATCGGTTGCGGCCGTAATTGCCTTGACGGCGACGGCAGCGACCAGCGCCGTCAGGATGATGCCGCACATGCCGATGAGGATGGCGAGCACGCGCCCGAGAAGGGTCTTGGGTGCGAGGTCTCCGTAGCCGATTGTCAGGCCGGTGACAAACGAGAAGTAAATCGATTCCTGGACAGACCAGCCTTCGCGCAGGCCGACAATGATGCCGAGCCCGACGAACAGCACGAGCACGGCTGACATGACGGGCCACACCAACCGCAGGCCAAAGAGCATGCCTTGAAGGAATCTCCGTCGCGTGGTGCGGCGATCCATGTCTTCTCCCGACTGGAGGGCAAAAAGCGGATCAATGAACGGGTTATCGGGCTTGCATGAGCATCATGCGCAGCCGCACATGAATGAGCGGATGCTCCTCCTGGAAAGTCGATCGATCTGAACGATCTAGTTCCGGCAGACCATCGAATAAATGGCCTGCCAGTTCACCGCATACGCACCCGCAACACGCTGGTTAAAACCCACCCGATCACCGGGTCTTCGCAACATGTTTCCTTTCCCAAGGGAGGTGAGAATACGAGTGCACCACCGCGAGGTAGAGAATATTTTGTCGTTCACGCTTTCGATACAGTCAGGATCTGCGAGGGCCACCGGCTGTATCAGCTACCTACGCTGGCACGCAACTCACGACCTCGTCTTCAGGACGCGGCACGCTGACACCCAGCTCACTGGTTATCCAATGAGTTTTAACTTGCGAGAATCGGCGTAGTAGCCTTGTCGGATTATAGGTGTCACCAGGTGGATGACGGCATAGGGCCTTCGTCCTATGCTTGCCCAGTGGCGGTCGAACCGCGGGCACTAGACAGACAGCTTTGTTCGCACGGGGGTCAGCAGGAGCGCCGGAACGGCATGCTACTGGCAGTCGCAGAGTTAGCCGTTCACCAAAGGCTTCGACCGATTGCGCGAGCATTTGTCGACCGAAGAATCATTCCGGAATCGTCGACAATTCCTTGCCGATCGCCGCAGCGATACATCACCACAAGCCGAGTTCCGACGTCGCATACTTTGTCGAGGATCTGTTCCCGCTGAGGTTCATCGAACTTAAGCCAAGGATAGTCAACGTTGCGGGTCGAGCAAGGCATCTCGAACGAGGTGCATCCTGCTGGTCAACGTCAGCGTCTCCTCGCTCTTGCTAGCCGGGCGACCTCGTTTTGCGACGCTGTGGAACTGGCGCTTTCGGGCGCGCAGCACCCGGATGAGCCGTTTTGTGATTGGATGCCGTGGGCGGCCTCGATGGCAGCACGGCTGACCGCACTTGCATACTAGGGCGTAGCGCACGGTAGCGCTTTGGGGGGCGCTGCGGAAAGCCGCTGAGGCAGCAGTGCGCTCTTTTTTGGCCGCCGCCTTTTTTCATCGAAAATTTTTTAGCGGCGGCTGCCTGCTCGCTGTACCCACGATTGGCTGCGGCCACCTGTTGGCGCATCCTCAAGATTTCGTTGGGATGCTCTGCAGCCGCCGGTGCACAGGCCGCGGAATTGTTTGGAGCCCGGACGGACGGGCTTGAAAGCACTGCAACGAAAATGGGCGAAGCGGCAACCAGAGAAAAATTCATGATGGGAGTCGCTCCGTTTGCACTATAAAGTGCCCTATAGCGCCACAAATGCTGTGGCGGCCTCGCCGGGGGCGCATTCGATATGCACATGGGAAAACTCGGAGTAAATTGTGTTTGCACCTGATATCGCCGTTGCCGTAGTCGTCGTAGTGACGGCTGCGTAGCGCTCGCCTTGTTTTACGACGCGGCCGCCAAAGTTCGCTAACCAGTCACCTCGGCTCTGGAGAACCTCATGACAGATATCGCACTTGCACGCAAAAATGCCTGCCTCGCGGTGGTTTATGCGGTATTGACGGACCTGATTGACGACAGCAATCTAATCAATGCGGCTCTACGTGTTGCGGATTACCTGGCGGATGATCTTGAAGGCAAGATCACCGAGACTGACGCCGTACTACTTGCTGTCGACGCATTAACCAAAGTTAATCGCGCGACTCGTCAGTGGTACGACGTCGAAGGTAACTCGATGGACGCGATGAGAGTCGCAGACTTTGTCATCGATGAGCAAATGAACGGGTACGACTGCGCAACCAGTCCACATAAAACGACTTCGTCTGCGGCGAGAATCCAGGCGCGAGCGGCCGCGGTAATTCGGCCAATGGGATCATCGATGCGGCCCGTTCACCACTGAGGCGCGAGCCTTGCGACCGCGGGCATCCTCAGCGGGAAACCGAGAGCGGGCTCAGCAGACGCGGGTGGTGACAAGACGCGTCTACTACGCCGCTATCGGCCGCCCATCGAGGAAACTCAGGCGGACGCGGCCGTAAAGCTCGTGTTCGACGGCCACTACCTCATGCCTTCGCTCTGATTTCGACGTGCGCCAAGAGAGCGCGGAAGTTTGTACTTGTTCGGGAAATGCTGTGGCGGGCTTCGCTAAGCGGATAAAACAGAAACTTGAAAAGCGTAACAGGCCAAACAGTAAAGACCGCCGTCGCGCGCCAGAAATGCGCCGTAGCTTGCAATCTACGTTCAGTAACATATGCTTTTTTTCAGAGTTCTTTCGGGCTTCTTTCCCGAACTCCATGCAACGGGCCGTCAGGCGCGAAACGGCCCGACAAAGCGACAGCGCCGCCGCAGCGCCCAACGCTTTTTCGTTCATCTCAGATCGAGGCGCATGGACAGGAGACGTCAGCATGAGCAACGATGGCGCATCGGACGCTTCGTATCCCTCCACGCTTTCCAGCGACGAACTTGGGCGCATCGACGCCTGGTGGCGGGCCTGCAATTATCTTTCGGTCGGGATGATTTATCTCAGGGACAACGCGCTTTTGCGTGAACCCCTGACAGTCGACCATGTAAAGCACCGTCTGCTCGGACACTGGGGCGCAAGCCCCGCGCTGTCGTTTGTCTGGGCCCATTTGAATCGCGTGATCAAGCGCGACGATCTCGACGTGATCTTCATGGCCGGCCCCGGACACGGTGCGCCGGGCGTACTGGGCCCCGCCTATCTGGAAGGCACCTACTCGGAGGTGTATCCGGACAAAAGCGAAGACGCCGAAGGCATGCGGAAATTCTTCAAGCAGTTCTCGTTTCCGGGGCATATTGGCTCGCATGTGACGCCCGAAACACCCGGCTCGATTCACGAAGGTGGTGAACTCGGTTACAGCCTCTCGCATGCTTATGGCGCCTCACTCGACAACCCCGATCTGATCGTGGCCTGCGTAGTCGGCGATGGCGAGGCCGAGACAGGTCCGCTTGCTACCGCGTGGCATTCGAACAAGTTCATCAATCCCGCGCGCGATGGCACCGTACTGCCGATCCTGAACCTGAACGGCTATAAGATCGCCAATCCGACGATCCTCTCGCGCATCAGCCATGAAGAACTGGCGGCACTATTCGAGGGATACGGTTATACGCCGTACTTCGTCGAGGGATCGGACCCGTCAGAGATGCATCAGAAGATGGCCAGCACGCTCGATACGGTCATCGGCGAAATCCGCGCGATTCACGAAAGAGCGCGCGCAAACAGCAACACCGAGCGCCCGCGCTGGCCGATGATCATCCTGCGCTCGCCGAAGGGCTGGACGGGACCGAAGGAAATCAACGGCCACAAGGTCGAGGGCTCGTGGCGCTCGCATCAGGTGCCGTTTTCCGATGTGCGCGGCAACCCCGCGAATCTCGAACTGCTGGAAAGCTGGCTGCGCAGCTACAAGGGCGAAGAGTTGTTCGACGACAACGGCCAGTTGCTCGCCGAACTGCGCGAGCTTGCGCCGCAAGGGTCACGCCGCATGAGCGCCAATCCGCATGCGAACGGCGGCGTACTGCGCCGCGAGTTGAAGCTGCCGGATTTCCGCGACTACGCGGTTGAGGTCACGCACGCCGGCAAGGTGTTGCGCGAGAACACCCAGCCGCTCGGCCAGTTCCTGCGCGACACGATGCGCTGCAACATGGACACGTTTCGCGTCTTTGGCCCTGACGAGACCGCATCCAACCGTTTGCAGTCCATTTACGAGGTCAGCAAGAAAGTGTGGATGGCCGACATGCTGCCCGAGGACGACGACGGCGGCGAACTCGCGCGCGACGGCCGCGTGATGGAGATGCTCTCGGAACACACGTTGATGGGCTGGCTCGAAGGCTATCTGCTGTCCGGCCGTCATGGCTTCTTTCACACTTACGAAGCGTTCGCGCACGTGGTGGACTCGATGTTCAACCAGCACGCGAAGTGGCTCGACGTGTGCAAGAATCATGTGCCGTGGCGCGCTTCCGTGGCCTCGGAGAACATTCTGCTTTCTTCGACGGTATGGCGTCAGGATCATAACGGCTTCTCGCATCAGGACCCCGGGTTCATCGATCTCGTGACCAACAAGAGCCCGTCGGTCACGCGCGTCTATTTACCGCCTGACGCCAATACGCTGCTCGTCGTGGCGGATCAATGCCTGCGCTCGACCGATTGCATCAATGTAATCGTCGCGGACAAGCAGAAGCATCTGCAATTTACGACCATCGACGAAGCGGTCGTCCATTGCGCGAAGGGCATGGGCGTGTGGCGGCGCGCGAGCAATGACGAAGATGTGGAGCCCGATGCGGTGATGGCTTCATGCGGAGACGTCGCCACGCAGGAAGCACTCGCGGCGACGGCTATTTTGCGCGAGCGTCTGCCCGAACTGCGACTGCGCTTCGTGAACGTGGTCGATCTGTTCAGGATGCAGCCGGTGACAGAGCATCCGCACGGCTCTACCGAGCGCGAGTTCGACAGCCTGTTTACGGTCGATAAGCCCGTGATTTTCAATTTTCACGGCTACCCGTGGCTGATTCACAAGCTCGCATATCGTTTTCGCAATCACGAGAATCTGCACGTTCGCGGCTACACGGAGAAAGGCAACATCAATACGCCGCTCGAACTCGCGATTCTCAACAAGGTGGACCGTTTCAACCTGGTGCTCGACGTGCTCGACCGCGTGCCGCGCTTGCAGGGCAGAACCGCGCATCTGCGAGACGACATGAGGAATGCAATTATCCTCAACATGAATTACGCGCACGAGCACGGCACCGATAGCCCGGAGATTTCCGAATGGGTGTGGCCGTATTGACCGGTTCGTCGTCTGCGCCGTGCATCTCGCGCTCGCATGGCTCGAATCAAACTCTTTCTGGCGAGCGTCAAAAGCATTAGGAGTTGTCGCAATGAAAGCTCCTGAGGGTCCCCTGCGCATCGCGTTGAGCGCGCCACTTTCGGGCGTGCTGGTGCCGTTGGATAGCGTGCCCGATCCGGTCTTCGCGCAGAAGATGGTCGGCGACGGCGTGTCGATCGATCCGACGTCGGATGAGTTGCTGGCGCCGCTTTCCGGCAAAGTCACACAATTGCATAGCGCGAGCCATGCGCTGACGATCACCGGCGAGAACGGGCTGCAAGTCCTGTTGCACATCGGGCTCGACACCGTGCTGTTGCGCGGCGAGGGCTTCATGCCGCTCGTCAAGGAAGGCGACACCGTCGCGGTCGGCACGCCGCTGATCCGCTTCGACCCGGTGGTGGTCGGTGCGAAGGCAAGCAGCTTGCTCACGCAGATGGTGATCGCCAACGGCGAACTCGTCACCCGCTATGTGCCCGCTAAAGGCCTCGTCAACGCGGGCACCGACACGGCCCTGTATGTCGAGCTGGCCGGCAGCATCGCGGACAAGGAGACGGCGGGGGCGGCCCGCGCAATCCTCTCTGGCGAAATCACGCTGCCCAATCCGGCGGGCCTGCATGCGCGGCCCGCCGCCGTCGTCGCTGTGGAAGCGAAGAAGTTTACGTCCGAGATCCGCCTGCTGCGCGGCAGCGACAGCGTCAACGCGAAGTCGGTCGTCGCGATCATGGGGCTCGCCACCACGCTCGGAGACAAGCTGCGCGTCGAGGCCCGCGGGCCCGACGCAGCGGAAGCAGCGAGCGTGCTTGCGCGACTGCTCGCCGACGGTTCTGGCGAAAAGCCCGGCGACGCACCCGCGTCTGCGGCAAATCCAGTACCTCCGGTTTCAAGCGCCGAGCCAATCGCCACCCGCGCCGCAGGCACCGAGGCCGACCCTAACGAGTTCACCGGGGTCTGCGCTTCGCCGGGACTCGCCGTCGGCAACGTGGTGCAGTTCCGCCAGCAAGTGATCGACGTGAACGAAGCGGGCGAATCGCCGCAACGCGAGCGCGCGAAACTCGAAGCGGCGCGGCACCAGGCGCGTCAGCAAATCGAAGCGCTGAAAGCGACGCTCGCCGATGCGTCGAAGGCGCAGATTCTGGCTGCGCATCTCGAACTGCTGGACGACCCCGACCTGAGCGATATGGCGATCGCCAGCATCAGCGAAGGCAAGAGCGCGGGCTTCGCGTGGCGCGAGGCTTTCCAGAGCCAGGCGAGCACGCTTGGGAAGCTCGACAACCCGCTGCTGCGCGAACGTGCGGGCGATGTCCGCGACGTCGGCCGGCGGGTGCTCGCGTTGCTCGCGGGCGTCAGGCAGGCGCAAATCGACGTGCCGCAGGACTCGATTCTGGTTGCCGAAGAACTGTCTCCGTCTGACACCACGTCGCTCGATCGCAGCAAGGTGCTCGGCTTCTGCACGACGACCGGCGGGGCGACGAGTCATGTTGCGATCCTCGCGCGTTCGCTCGGCATTCCCGCGATTTGCGGTATCGATGCCCGCGCGCTGCAAGTCGCCGACGGCACCCCCGTCGTGCTCGACGGTTCGCGCGGCCGCTTGCGGCGCCACCCGAGCGCCGACGAACTGGCGCAGGCGCACGAACGCATCGGGCGCCAGGCCGCCAAACGCGAAGCCGAAAAGCTCGCGGCGAGCAAGCTCGCAATGACGGCCGACGGCCACCGCATCGAGGTCGTCGCGAACATCCGCAATGCGCAGGAGGCGCGCGACGCGGTGGCGGCCGGCGCCGAAGGCGTGGGCCTGTTGCGCTCCGAGTTCCTGTTCGATGCGCGCGACACCGCGCCATCCGAAGACGAGCAGGCCGCCGAATACTGTGCGGTAGCCGAGGCGCTCGGCCGCGAACGTCCGCTTGTGGTCCGCACGCTCGACGTCGGCGGCGACAAACCGCTGTCGTATCTGCCCCTGCCGAAGGAAGACAATCCGTTCCTCGGTTTGCGCGGCGTGCGGGTGAGCCTGGCACGTCCCGACATTTTCCGCACGCAATTGCGCGCGATCCTGCGCGCGGCGCCGCTTGGCAATCTGCACGTGATGTTCCCGATGATCGCGACGGTCGAGGAAGTGAAGGCCGCGCGCAAAATCCTGCTCGAAGAAGCCGGCGACCACGCGGCGAGCGTCAAGGTCGGCGTGATGATCGAAGTGCCTGCTGCCGCGCTGATCGCCGAGCCGCTCGCGCGCGAAGTCGACTTCTTCTCGATCGGCACGAACGACCTGACGCAATACACGCTCGCGATGGACCGTGGTCATCCTCAACTCGCAAAGCAGGCCGATGCGCTTCACCCTGCGGTACTACGTCTGATCGGCATGACGGTCGAGGGCGCGCACCGGCACGGCAAATGGGTCGGCATTTGCGGCGGCATCGCGTCGGACGCGATGGCCGTGCCCGTGCTCGCGGGCCTCGGCATCGACGAGCTGTCGGTCAGCATTCCCGCTATCGGTTCGGTCAAGGCCCAGCTTGCGCGGCTGACGATGGCCGAGGCCAGCAAGCTCGCCGCCGACGTGCTGCGTCTGGGCACCGCCGCGGAAGTCCGCGCGCAACTTTCCCGTTTTTCCGACTGAGCGGATCAAGAGGAGACCTGCCATGTTTTCGCATGCGTTCGGAGTCTTGCAGAAGGTCGGCAAGTCGCTGATGCTGCCGGTCGCGGTACTGCCAGTGGCCGGCCTGCTGCTCGGTCTCGGCGCAACCGACTTTCACGGTTACGTGCCGGCGGTCGTGCTCGCGCTGATGAAGAACTCGGGCGACGTGATCTTCGCGAACCTGCCGCTGATCTTCGCGATCGGTGTCGCGCTCGGCTTCACCGAGAACGACGGCGTCTCGGGCATTGCCGCGACGATCGGCTATCTGGTGATGACGGCGACGCTCGGCGTCATCGCGAAGGTCGAAGGCATCGAGCCCGACATGATCATGGGCATCCCGTCGATCCAGACCGGCGTGTTCGGCGGCATCCTGGCCGGTGGCCTCGCGGCGTGGATGTTCAACCGCTACTATCGGATCACATTGCCGTCGTATCTCGGCTTCTTCGCGGGCAAGCGCTTCGTGCCGATCGTCACGGCGATCGGCGCAATCGTGCTCGGCGGCATCCTGTCCTTCATATGGCCGCCGATCGGCAGCGGCATCAAGGCATTCTCGCACTGGGCGGCGGTGTCCGACCCGCGCACCGCAGCAACTGTTTACGGTTTCGTCGAGCGTCTGCTGATTCCGTTCGGCCTGCATCACATCTGGAACGTACCGTTCTTCTTCGAAATGGGTAGTTACCTCGATCCGACGACCGGCAAGACGGTGCACGGCGACATCACCCGTTTCTTTGCGGGCGATCCGAGCGCGGGCATCCTCGCGGGCGCATTCCTGTTCAAGATGTTCGGTCTGCCCGCGGCGGCGATCGCGATCTGGCACTGCGCGAACCCGGAGAAGAAAGTGGCCGTCGGCGGCATGATGATTTCGGCCGCGCTGACGTCGTTTCTCACCGGCATCACCGAGCCGATCGAATTCGCGTTTCTGTTCGTCGCGCCGCTCCTTTACTTCATCCACGCGTGCCTCGCGGCGTCGGCGCAGTTCGTCGCGAACACGCTGGGCATGCGCATGGGCTTTACGTTCTCGCAAGGCGGGATCGATTTCCTGATGTTTAACCTGGTCGGTAATAAGGGCACCCACGCCTGGTACGTTTTCGTTCTCGGCCCAATTTACGCGGTGATCTATTACGGCGTGTTCCGCTTCTTCATCACGCGCTTCAACCTGAAGACGCCCGGCCGTGAGGACGACACGGTCGAAACGGCGCCGCCCGCCACGAGCGGCACAGGCGGGCGTCCGCGCGAACTGGTGCTTGCGTTCGGCGGACGCTCGAACATCACCAGTCTCGACGCGTGCATTACGCGTCTGCGCGTATCCGTGAAAGACCCCGCGCGCGTCAACGAAGCAAAGCTGAAAGCACTCGGTGCAGCGGGCGTGATGCGCGTCGGCAATGGCGTGCAGGCGATCTTCGGGCCGCTGTCGGAGAACCTGAAAACCGACATGCAGGAGTATCTGAAGACGGCAGGCAGCGACGCCGACCTGGCCCCGGCCGGCACGCCCGTCACACCGGACGAACCAATGGCTAACGCGGGCGCTACGGCTGCTGCGGTGCTGGCGGGTTCAGCGCAAAGCTCGGCGCAGGAAATCGCGCGTGCGGAGAGGATTCGCGCGGCACTCGGCGGGGCGGCCAATATCATCAAGCTTGAAGCGCTAGCAGCCACGCGCTTACGCGTCGAGCTGTCCGACATCTCGCGGATCGACGCGGCGGCGCTCAAGGCTGCGGGTGTGCCTGCCACGCAAGCGTTGAAGAACGGCGCGATCGACCTGCTGGTCGGACTCGGCGCCGAGAATCTCGCGAATGCGCTGCACTGGACACCGACAGGCCATCCAACTCCGGCATGACATGCGAGGGAAGCGATCATGAACGATGTTTCCGTAGCGGATGCGGCTTCGAACGTGAAAGCCGCGTCGCTCGATGTGAGCGGCTACGCATTCCAGCACGACGTGGTGAGGAATCTGATTTGCCGCGCGGGGCGCTACCCGGACATTGCGGGCCCGCACGACTGGTACATGGCGCTCGCCTTCAGCGTGCGTGATCGCATGCTCGCGTGCTGGGCTGCATCGACGAAAGTCTATGCGGCGAAGGACGTCAAGGTGGCCTGCTATCTGTCGGCGGAGTTCCTGATCGGACCGCAACTCGGCAATAATCTGCTCAATCTCGGCATGCAAGACGAAGCGCGCGAAGCCATGCACGCGCTCGGCCAGGATCTCGACGTGCTGCTCGCGATCGAGGAAGAGCCGGGACTCGGCAACGGCGGACTTGGACGCCTTGCCGCGTGCTACATGGATTCGCTGTCGACACTCGAAATACCGGCAATCGGTTACGGCATCCACTACGAGTTCGGCATCTTTGATCAGGAGATTCGCGACGGCTGGCAGGTTGAGGTGACCGACAAATGGCTGCAGAACGGCAACCCATGGGAAATCGTGCGGCCGGATGTGAGCCACTACGTAGGCTTCGGCGGATACACACAGCAGCAGACTGACGACGAAGGCCGCCTGCGCGTGAGCTGGATACCGGCGCGGCAAGTGAAGGGCGTCGCCTGCGATCTGCCAGTGCAGGGCTATCGTGTCGATACCTGCAATGTCCTGCGGCTGTGGAAGAGCGAAGCGGTGGAGTCGTTCGACTTTCAGGACTTCAACGCCGGCCAATACTACGAGGCGGTGCAGGAAAAAGTCGTGTCGGAAACCTTGTCGAAGGTGCTCTATCCGAACGACGAGCCAGAAGCGGGCAAGCGCCTGCGTCTCGCGCAGCAGTACTTCTTCGTTTCGTGTTCGCTGCAGGACATGCTGAGGCTGATGGAACTGAAGGGCACTTCGATCGACCATTTCGCGGACCTGTTCGCCGCGCAACTCAACGATACGCATCCGTCGATCGCGGTGGCCGAGTTGATGCGTCTGCTGCTGGACGTGCGCGGGCTTTCGTGGGATACCGCGTGGGACATCACGCAGCGCACCTTCGCGTACACCAATCACACGCTGTTGCCCGAGGCGCTCGAAACCTGGGGTCTGCCGCTGTTTCAGAGCCTGTTGCCGCGCCCGCTCGAAATCATCTACGAAATCAATCGACGTTTTCTTGACGACGTGCGGCGCATTTTTCCCGGCGACGACGCGCGCGTGACGCGTATGTCGCTGATCGACGAACGCGGCGACAAGAAAGTGCGCATGGCGCATCTGGCCACGGTTGGCAGTCATGCGGTCAACGGCGTGGCCGCGTTGCATTCGGATCTGCTACGCCAAACCGTGCTTCGCGATTTCGCCGAGATATATCCGCAGCGCTTTCTCAACGTCACGAACGGCGTGACGCCGCGCCGCTTCCTGATGTTGAGCAACCCTGGTCTCACGCGTCTTCTCGATCAAACGATCGGCCACGAATGGAGCACCGATCTCACGCAGCTCGACGCACTTGCTGCATACGCCGACGATGCCGGCTTTCATGAAGTGTGGCGCGCGATCCGGCGCGACAACAAGGCCGCGCTCGCGGCGCGGATCGCGAGCGCAACGGGCATCGACGTCGATCCGACCGCGCTGTTCGACATTCAGGTCAAGCGCATTCACGAATACAAACGCCAGCATCTGAACGCGCTGTACATCATCAGTCTGTATCACCAGCTATGCCGCAATCCCGCGCTCGACATCGCGCCGCGCTGCTTCATCTTCGGCGGCAAGGCCGCGCCGGGCTACGCGATGGCCAAGCTGATGATCCGCCTTGTCACCGGCATCGCGGAAGTCGTCAATCATGATCCGCTGATCGACGGCCGGCTGAAAGTGGTCTTCTATCCGGACTTCAACGTCAAGAACGGACATTGGGTCTATCCCGCCGCGGACTTGTCCGAACAGATTTCAACAGCGGGCAAGGAAGCATCGGGCACGGGCAATATGAAGTTCATGATGAACGGCGCGGTGACGATCGGCACGCTCGACGGTGCGAACGTGGAGATCCGCGAAGAAGCGGGCGCCGACAATTTCTTCCTGTTCGGCTTGACCGCGCAGCAAGTCGAAGAGGCCAAGCGCAACGGCTATCGCCCGTCCGACTACCTGCAATCCAACGACGACTTGCGCGAAGCGCTCGCGCAGATCGCACAAGGGCGCTTCTCGCGCGGCGATGCGGACGTGTTCAGGCCGCTCGTCGACAATCTGCTGCACGCGGACCCATTCCTCGTGCTGGCCGATTTCGCGGATTACGTCGCGTGTCAGCAACGCGTCAGCGACGCGTGGCGCGACTCGAGCAGCTGGACGCGAATGTCGATCATGAACACGGCACGCTCGGGTAAGTTCTCGTCGGATCGCGCGATCAGCGAGTATTGCGAGCGCATCTGGAATGCGCATGCGGTGAGGATCGACCTTGGTCAGCCGTAACACCGACATTACGCGCGGCTACGAGGCGCGGCCCGGTTCGCGATTTCCGCTCGGTGCGTCGGTCGTGCCGGAGGGGGTCAACTTCTGCATTTTTTGCCGGCATGCGACTCACCTCGAACTACTGCTTTACGCTTCCACGGATAGCATCGAGCCGTTTCAGATCATCGGACTCACGCCCGAAAGGAACCGCACGTTCTATTTCTGGCATGTGCTGGTCGAAGCGCTTCCTGTGCCGTGTTGCTACACGTGGCGCGCCTACGGCCGTCATGGCGTGCCGCAACTCGACGACGAGGCACTGGGCCGTCGCGAGTTGCTCGACCCCGCCGCGCGCGCGGTCAGCGACCGCCAGTGGCGGCGCGAGCCCGCAGCCGATGGGCACGAGCCCGGGCATACGTCCTATAGAGCCATCGTCACCGAACCGCTGGACAAACGCGAAGAGGTGGCCGTGCGCACGCTCGACGACGCGGTTATCTACGAATTGCATGTCGGCGGCTTCACACGCGATCCATCGAGCGGCGTACGACATCCGGGCACGTTCGCGGGGCTGATCGAGAAGATCCCTTATCTGAAGGAGCTGGGCATCACGCACGTCGAACTGCTTCCTGTGATGGCCTTCGATGAGCAGGACGTGCCGGCATCGGCCGCCGCCAAAGGGCTCGTCAATTACTGGGGCTATAGTACCCACAGCTTCTACAGTCCGCATCCGCGCTATTGCGTCGAGCCTGAGCGAGCACCGCAGGAATTTCGCGCGCTGATCGACGCGATGCACGCGGCCGGCATTTGCGTGCTGCTTGACGTGGTGTTCAATCACACCGCGGAAGCGGGACTGAGCGGTCCGGTGATCAATTTCAAGGTGCTCGCCAACGAAGTCTTCTATCACGTCGATCCGGCGGACGGTGGGCGTTATCTCGACTACACCGGCTGTGGCAATACGGTCAACTGCAATCATCCGCTGGTGTCGGCGTTCATCCTCCACTGCCTCGAGTACTGGGTGGAGGAACTCGGGGTGGACGGCTTTCGCTTTGATCTGGCGAGCGTCTTCACGCGCGGCGAAGGCGGCGCGCTGCTGCGTACGCCACCGTTGCCGTGGGCGATGGAAGCGTCGCCAGTGCTCGGGCGCGTGCCGCTGATCGCCGAGGCGTGGGACGCGGCGGGTCTGTATCACGTCGGTGCGTTTCCGGGCATGGCGTGGGCCGAATGGAACGGCCGCTACCGCGATGTGATCCGCCGTTTCGTGCGGGGCGATCCGGGACTGATCGGCCTGATGTGCACGTGCCTCGCGGGAAGCGCGGATCTCTATGAAGCGGACGGCAGACTGCCCGCAAACAGCATCAACTTCGTGACCTGCCACGACGGCTTCACGTTGCGCGATCTCGTCAGCTACGACGCGAAGCGCAACGAGGCGAACGGCGACGACAACCGCGATGGCAGCAACGAGAACCTGTCGTGGAACTGCGGCGCCGAGGGCGACACGGACGATCCGTCTACCGCCGGCCTGCGTTTGCGGCAGGCGCGCAACTTCATGGCGATCCTGTTGCTAAGCCAGGGCGTGCCGATGCTGCTCGCCGGCGACGAAATCCTGCGTAGCCAGCGCGGCAACAACAATGCGTACTGTCAGGACAACGCGCTATCGTGGATGGACTGGCACTTCTCCGATGGCGCGCTCGACATGCTGCGTTTCGTGCGCGAGATGATCGGGCTTCGCAGGCGTCACGCGAGCCTGCGCCGTCGGCGGTTCCTCACGGGCCGCGCCGGGCATGGGCAAACGCATCCCGATGTCGCCTGGCATGGCGAACGGCTCGGCGTTCCCGCATGGGGCGACCCGGGCGCCCGGCTGGTGGCGTTCACGCTTGCGGGACATGCGCCGGGCGAACCCATGTTGCACATCGTCCTCAACATGAACGCGGATGCGCGCGATGCAGAGCTTCCCGCCCTCGACGACGCGAAGTGGCGGCGGATGGTCGATACGGCCGCGGAACCACCGGCGGACATTGTCTCGACTGTTGAAACAGCCCGCGTCGAGCGCGTTACCTGCCGTGTAGAGGCGCGCAGTGTCGTGGTGCTTGAATCACGATGAATGCACGCGACGCATGGCGTGTGCGCCGTTGCGCTCGTGCTCGGCGCTTGCGCACAACCGGAGCAGCGTGTGCAAATGGGGATGAATGAACAGGTGGTTATCGCGAAGCTCGGTCCGCCGAAGGAGACGTACGATCTGCCCGACGGTGGCAAGCGCCTCATGTGGCCTACTCAGCCGCCAGCGCGCGAATCAATAGCCGCGCTGAAAACAGTTATCAGCCGGCGCGCGAACGTGAGCGACGCACGCGCGGCTTCCGTGATCCTGAACGCACGCAGGTTTTCTGGTCGAGCTTCGGTCCGATCCGTCAGCACTTCGCGCTCAAGCGGCACCTGCTGTGCGCCTCACTCTGTCGCAACCAGCTCGCCACACGCTTCGCCGCCCGGCGTTGTTTCACTGACGCCGCCCAAATTCCGTCCGTTTTCTGGGCAGGCGTCTGTCCTCTCCGCTATTGCGTCGCCAACAATTAATGTGGCAGCGCGACAGGGGGCAACCCGCGCTGCGATGACGATTGATTTTCGCTCTCGACGCGCTCAACGATGGTCAGACGCAGGCGTCTGGCCTGCACCCGCGGCATCAAGGTACGCATCGACCGCGCTGCCTATGGTCGGATGAAAGCACGCATCGGGAAAGATCGGCGACAGCTCCAGGCGCCTGAGCTTGTCACGGACGGGGTCTTTCATCTCGGCGAAATGCAGCTCGATGCCGCGGTCCTGTAACGTGCGGTGCAGCTCGCGCAGCATGTCGGCCGAGGTGACGTCCACGCTCGTCACCGGCTCGGCAGTCACGACGACTCGTTTGACGGGCGTAGTGGCCTGCTGCGCCGCCTCGATCACGCGCTCCTGGAACAATTCTGCGTTCGCGAAGAAGAGCGGCGCATCCCAGCGAAACAGCAGCAGTCCCGGAATCTGTGTCGCGTGCGGGTAACGCTTCATGTCATGATAGCCGCGCAGTCCGTCGACGCGGCCGAGTACGGCGTAATGGGGACGCCATCCGTCCCATAGAAATTCGATGATAGCGATGACCACCGCAATGCAGATGCCGGGAATCGCGCCGAACACCGCGACGAAGGCGAAGCAGCAAATCGACAGCCAGAACTCCCATTGCTGAATGCGATAGATGCGCTTAAGCTCGCTGAACTCGAAGAGGCCGATCGCCGCGGCGATCACGACTGCGGCGAGTGCGCTACTCGGAAGATGGCGCAGCAGATTTGGTCCCGCGAGCAGAACGGCCGCGACCGCGAGCGCGCCGACGATGCCCGTCACCTGCGTCCGGGCGCCTGCAGCTTCCGCAACCGGCGTGCGCGATGAACTGCTGCTGATCGGAAAGCCCTGGAAGAGCCCGGTTGCGAGATTGGCGACCCCCAGTCCAATCATTTCCTGATTCGGATCGACTCGCATGTTGGAGCGCGCGGCAAACGTGCGCGACAGCACACTCGTGTCGGCGAAGGAAATCAGCGCGACCGCGCAACCGCCCAGCAGGATGCGCCCGAAATCGACGTCGCTTACAACGGGCAGCGCGAACGTGGGCAATCCCTGCGGAATGGTGCCTAGTACTTTCACGCCCATGCGATCGAGCTGGAACACGCTCACGCACAGCGTCGCGAGCACGACGGCGATCAGGATGCCCGGCACCTTGTCAAAGCGCTTGAGCAGCAGAATGAGCGCGAGACTGCCCGCGCCGACCGAAAAGCTATACCAGTTCGCCTGCCCGGCGCCGACAGCTTTGATGAGATTGAGCAGATCCCGCAGCGGCCCGTGATCTTCGAACGATATCGCAAACAGCTTCGGCAACTGGCTGATCAGTACCGTCAGCGCGATGCCGTTCATGTAGCCGTATCGAATCGGCGTGGACAGCAGCTCAGTCACGAAACCGAGCTTCAACACGCCGAAGACGACGCACACAAGTCCTGAGATGAGCGCCATCATGCTCGCCACGGCGATCGCGCGCGACGGCTCCCCCGACGCGCTCAGCACGACGACAGCGAGCACTGGTGCGGCGAGCGCGGAGTCGGGGCCAAGCACGAGAATGCGGCTTGGGCCGAAGATTGCATAGGCGAGCAGCGGGACAATGGTCGCATACAGGCCGCACACGCCGGGCACGCCCGACGCCTCAGCATAAGCGACGCCGACCGGAACGAGCATCGTGGTCAGCACAAGGCCCGCGGTGATGTCGTTCCTGAGCCACGTGGCGTGATAGCCCTTGAGCATCGCGACGCCGGGCACATAGCGCAGCCACCTTTTGGGGATGCTGTCGGCGCGCTGCCGTGGTTGAAGAGGTTGATCGGATGACATGGTTCGTGGACAAAAACCCACTCGCGGTTGCACCGCTCAAAAACTGCCGTCAGGCCGGGGATAGGGTATCGCCGCAAGGACCCGGATGACGCAAAGGCACACAACGTTGCACGCGGGCTCACGCCATCTGGCGCAACAGTAACGGGAGCGCAAAAGCGAGCGGGAAACTTCGGGGTCGGCGTAATCGAAGACGCGCGGCATTGCGGTGCAAGCGATGCCGCAAGACGCCCATGTCATCCGCCAATCATCGCCCATACCCCTTGTGACGGGAGGGGTCGTGCACGCCGTGCATTGTCCCCTTCCACGCATCGTCGGCGTGTCGCTGGGCATTTTTGAGTGTGCGCGTAATGCGAGCGTTGGCTTTGGGCTTGAACGCTGAAGTCAGGCCCGAAAATGCCCGTCGGACAGTTTTCGTGGTGACCATGGTGGGCTTCCAGTCATGTCGGTGAAAGTGAGTTTACGCGGTTTTATGCTGCCTGTCGCGTGTCGACATCGACGATGCTCGGGCATACGCGCATGGGGTCGTCAGTGATGGCGCAGCCAATTCGGACACCTCCTCCCGTGCGACTGGCGCCCCGGTATGCGGGAGCAAGCCGAGCACGTGACAGTCGGCATGATCTGCGGCCTGAATTTGACGGAGGAGGGTGATGGGGCATCGGCACCAGTACGGCGAGGCGGGAGCCTGTCAGATTTTTAGTGTGTCGAGGTCATGAGACGATAACGGAAATAACGTCCAATGACCGAAACAACAGTGACCAAGAAGAGCAAGAACCCGAAGGCGCCGAAGCTGTTCCCCGATGAGCTGATCGATCAACTGCTGGCGCAGGTGCAGAACAGGAACGCCGAGTCGGTTCTCGGGGAATCGGGCCTGGCCGGGCAACTGAAGAAGCAACTGGCTGAGCGCATGTTGGCCGCGGAGCTGACGCATCACCTGGAGAGCGAGGCGGAGCAAGGCAGCGCCGGCAACCACCGCAACGGTACGAGCCGCAAGACAGTGCTCACACCCAACGGCGAACTGACGCTGGATATCCCGCGAGACCGGCAGGCGACGTTCGAGCCGCAACTGGTCGGCAAGTACCAGCGCCGGCTGGCGGGATTCGACGACCACGTCATCAGCATGTACGCGCGCGGCATGAGCGTACGCGAGATCCAGGCTCACCTGCTGGAGCTGTATGGCCTGGAAGTGTCGCCCGATCTGATTTCCACGGTCACCGACGAGGTGCTGGCTGAGGTCGAGCAGTGGCAACAACGCCCGCTCGACGCGATGTATCCGATTGTGTATTTCGACGCACTTCGACTGAAGATCCGCGACGAGGGCACGGTCAGGAACAAGGCGGTGTACCTGGCGCTGGGCATTCGGGCTGACGGCCGCAAGGAAGTGCTGGGCTTGTGGATCGAACAAACCGAAGGCGCCAAGTTCTGGCTGAAGGTTTTCAACGAGTTGAAGAATCGCGGTTTGCACGACATCCTGATTGCGGTGGTCGACGGCCTGCGTGGGTTCCCGGAGGCCATCGAGGCGGTGTTTCCGGCCGCGCAGATCCAGACCTGCATCGTGCATCTGATCCGTAATTCGCTGAATCTGGCGAGCTGGAAGGACCGTAAGCCGCTGGCTACCGCGCTCAGGCCGATCTATCAGGCCGCCTCGGCTGAAGCGGCGGCCGCGGCGCTCGAGGCCTTTGCGCAAAGCGAATGGGGCCGCAAATTCCCTACCGTCCCGGCCATGTGGCAACGCCAATGGGAGCAGGTGATTCCCTTCTTTGCCTATCCTCACGAGGTGCGTCGAATCGTTTATACGACCAACGCCATCGAGAGCATGCACATGCAGTTGCGCAAGATCGTCAAGAATCGTGGCCACTTCCCGAGCGACGAAGCCGCCAGCAAACTGCTGTATCTGGCCTTGCGCAACATTGAAAAGGATTGGAAGATGCCGCCTATCACCTGGCGGCAAGCTGTCAATCAGTTCGCCATTCTGTTCGGTGAGCGATTCACCGCCGCCATCAGCTGAGATTTTTAACCGGCCTCAGCACACGAAATTTCTGACACCTCCCGAGGCGGTATTCGGTGGCCCCGTGATACGCCCTGTAGAAAACGCCAATCTAAGCGGTGTCGTCATTGGCGCGCCAACCCAGGTGCATCGCGCCGGCATTGGCGCTCTGAAACCGCGCTTCGCGTGGAACTTCAACGGTAGTCCAGCTTACGCGCGAGGAGTCCACCTGACGCGAGCAAGTTACCTCGGCCAGCATCAGTGTGAAAATGTCGGCTCCGACCGGTCAGTATCTCCCTTCCCGGCTGGGCAACATAGGCGCCAACCGCTTGGGGCTCGGGCCAGAAATCGGCGTCTCGGAGCCCTATGAAAACTGTTCTTTGACCCGTCGGCCGGTGCGCGGTTCTTCATGCCGCGCGGCAATCAAGATGAGAACGGAGCGTCAGTGAGAATGAGAGGACTGGCGTAGCGGCAACGTGTCATGGCAGTTCTCATCGGACACGGCGCCGTAATTGGTCCGTCGTGTTACCAGCTAACGGCGCCTCGTTGGGCTTACGTACTTGGCCCATGCCATTGACGGGCAGCACGGTCGATATGGCATGTTTAAAAACAAGTTGCGAACCTGAGCCAGACACTAGCAGAATTGAAAATCTGTCAAAGGCGGCCAGTTGACCGCTCAGTCTTATGCCGTTCACAAGGAACACGTTCACGGCGGCCTTGTTCTTTATAAGCATGTGCAAAAAATCGTCCTGTACGTCCTGTACGTCCGGGCGTGTAGTCATGTTCGAAGTCCATGCGATAGATGCTTCGGTCGTACCGGCGACACCTGAAGCCACCGAGCCAGTCCAGATAAGTGCGTTAGTCTCACCCGGCGGCGCTGATCGCATGGCGCGAACACGGACCGGGTGCATTTCTCCGGTCATGGCGAAGGTAGCATTATCGCTCTGCCCTAAGCGGATACTGCTCGAACGCGCCAACCAGGGCAGGACACAAGTATTGCGAGGCAACGAGAATAAGATTGTTATTCTATCAACGAGCCACGCGAAAACCGCGCGCTCTTTCGACTAAAGTACTTAGTGGGGCACATCCGAATTGCCCAAAAAAAGGGCCGGCATGTGCCGCTGGCGTGTCGGGTTGGTTTCTCACAATTGACGAACTGAAACGCCTTAACAGATTGAAGGCGACTCATGGATATGCTGCAAGCCATACGTGCCTTTTCCCGAGTTGCATCAGTTGGCAGCTTTACGGCGGCAGCGCAAGAACTCAACCTCGTTACTTCTCAGGTTTCGCGTGCTATCGCAGATCTTGAGACGCACCTGCAGGTACGTCTGTTGCAGAGGACGACCCGGCGCGTGGCATTGACTCAGGCAGGGGAGCGATATCTTTCGCACTGCGACGTGATACTGAATCAGTTGGCACAGGCGGAGGCGGAGGCATCGGAAGTGGGCGCTGAACCGGCCGGAACACTTAGGATCGGCGTATCCGCGAGTTTTGACCGATATCACCTATCAGGGCTACTTTCGAGCTACCTGGAGCGATTCCCTCAGGTTTCGGCGAGCGTGACACTGTTGCCGCAGATGCAGGACGGGCTGCCCGGCGACTACGACGTCGTACTGCTTTGCTCGTCGGAACCGCCCGGCCCTGGCATAGTCTCCGAGCGACTTGGGGCAGTTTCTTCGATCCTATGTGCTGCACCCGTCTATCTGGCGCGATACGGCGTGCCAAAGACACCTTGCGACCTCAAACAACATCGGTGCTTTGATCACGCCGGCGACGTGTCATCCGGGCAATGGCAGTTCGAGGGGCCATTTGGCCACGAAACGTGTTCGGTCGGCGACCCGATTCTTCATAGCGACCTGAGCGATGTACTCGCTGATGCAATTGAGGCTGGTCTTGGTATAGGCCCATTGCCGCTGCGGGCGGGGATGCAGAAATTACAGGCTGGAACAATGATGCACGTCTTGCCCAGGTACAGGATGCAGGCGCGCAATGCCTACGTGCTTCTTTCTTCGCCGCGCTCTCACGATAAGAAAGTAAGTACATGGGTCGAATTTCTCAAGGAAACATTACCCCAGCGTCTCGTACGGGACGAGGCCGCGTTCACGCCTCACCTGGCGCCGGCCTCTGGCGATGAAGCAATGTCCGCACACGACGTACAAAAAAGAGGAAACCAGGATGCCTGATATGAAAGCTACTTTTGGAGTCGGAGGGACAGAGAGTGGATAGAGGTCCTAATCCGAGAAAGTGGTGACCGTCCACGGTGACGCGTCCTCTTGCAAAGTCGACAAGATGACAGCAGAAAAGCCAACCTGCGGGCTCGCGTCCTGGGGCCGGCTTCGTGCCGCGGCCAGACGTCACTGGCCGCATCCAATGCATTTCTCCTAGAACTTGTGACGGATACCCAGGCTGATAATCGCTTGCGAGCTGGATCCTGCCGTTAATCCGTATGAGCCAACCGAAGCATCCGCCGTGACGTGGCTTCCGTCGGCCGCTCGTTGCGTACCGTTTGCGTGCTGGTAAGCGCCAATCAGGTACAGGTCGGTACGCTTCGACAGGAGGTAGTCCGCACCCAGCGAACCCTGGTGATACGTAGCCGACGTGTCGCCAGCGCCGTGCGTGTAGATGTAGCCCAGACCGATCAGCATGGCAGGCGTGAGCTGGTAACCCGCGTAGCCGCCGGCGACGTGAAATTTCTCCTGATTCTGGAAGAGCGAGAAGCCGTCTGGCTTGTACTGCGCGAAGCTATAACGGATATTGAAAGTGAACGGACCCGTGACGTACTGGGCTGCTGCCGATGTGATGTCGATCGACTTGGCCGATGAGTATCCGCCGTTGATGGCTGAGTCGAACGTACCGTCGGACGTTGCGCTGGACCCCCAGTGCGACAACGAATTGCTCGTGCTCGCACGGCCGGCCGCCGAGTTAGCGTTCTCCATGCGGATGTAACCGGCTGCAAAGCTCAACGGACCAAAGGCGTACGTCGCCGCACCCGACCACGTCTGGCCTGCGCCCGTTGAGCCCGCAACGCCGCCGAATGCATACATGCCTTCGAACTGGAAGCCGCTCCACACAGGCGATACGTACTTGACTGCGCTGTTGGTACGGGAGCTGTTGTCATTGTTGTCGACGTCGCCCGGCGTCGTGAACGTGCTGCCGAAGTAGTTATCAGCCGTCAGCGGCTGGACCATATCGACAAGCGGGTCGTACTGGCGACCCAACGTGAAGGTACCGTACAGGTCCTGCGTCAGGCCGACGTACGCCTGGCGGCCGAACAGGCGACCGCCCTGGTTCAATCCGCCAGTGTTCACGTCGAAACCGTTTTCCAACTGGAAGATAGCCTTCAGGCCACCGCCCAGGTCTTCGGTGCCCTTCATGCCCCAGCGGCTGCCCTGCAGGTTGCCGGCGTACGTTTGAAACAGATGATTGTTCGCCGAGTCCGCGTGGTATACGTACTGGATTGATTCATCGATCAAGCCATACAGCGTCACACTGCTCTGTGCATGCGCTGCGCCTGTTGCGCCGAGCAGCGCAAGCGAGAAGGTCGACAATGCGATTCGTTTCATGCGTTTCTCCCGGCAGGATGATTGTTGTTGCGAACATGAGGGTAACTCCGCATCGTTCGGTTACCGAAGCAAAAAAAGTAACCTGTCGTGAATTTCTGACACTGACGCATATTTGTCCGAGGAAAAGAATCGCCGACGGATCAATTTGGATTGCTCTGTTTCCGCGGTTTCTGTGGCGACCGCTTAAATTCATGCGCGTCACCTTGTACTAGACGGTCGGCTGGCGCGACGCATGGAAAGGCGTAGAACGAAGCGCGAGAATCGGGGGGGCAGATTCGTCAGGAATCCTTGCTTCCAACGTCGGCTCACGGTCTGTTCAGTTCACGTACCTCATGTGCCGTGTGCCCGAAGAAGGCGTTCGTGATTAAATCCAGCGCGAACCAAGGCTGCATTGATTGTCGTCGCCGCCATGGACCGGGAGTTATTTCTGACGTTCGGGAAGAGGTAGTTGTCAGCGTTCGTAGGTCGAGTATTTTCTCGAACTTTTTTTAAAAATCTCAATTGACTGTGAGCTGAGTGGCACGACGTGCGGACGCTCCATCTTCATGCGCTCCGCCGGGATGGCCCATATCGCTGATTCAAGATCGATCTCCCTCCATGTCGTACCTCGCACCCCGATAGTACGCACTCACGTAAGCAACAGTAAGTGCGCCGCTAGACGTGTGCGCTGAGTTCCCGTGACAGAAAGTGCCTCCATCACGTGCTTGAGCTCATCAGCTTCCAATGCCCGATTGTGGCGCGTAGGCGGAAGTGTTACTACGTCGGATGGTTTAAGCGCCGCAACAGGATTTGCGTCGACCCGCCCGCTGATAATCGCTCGCCTGAATATTGCGTCGAGGTGTTGGCGCAGACGTATTGCGATATGAGGAGCACCCTCGGCCTTGCGTTCATCTTGCGCAAGCGCTTTGCGCTTCGCAATCGATTGCATCAGGTCATAAACGTGTGCCACCGTGATATCACGCACCGGCGTTTCGCCGAGTGACGAACCCTTCACGTAGCGTGTAAGGAAACGGGTAGCTTGCCCATGGTAGTACGCTGTCCAGTTGGCACGGTTGTCATTCAGCCATTTCCCGCATACCGACCAAAGCGTGTTCTTCTGATGTGCGACAGTCTGCTGTTGAAGTTGCTTCTCGTGCGCCTTCGGGTGGATGCCAGAAGCCACCAGCTTGGCCGCAGCGTTGCGGAGTTCGCGAGCGTCGGCTATTGAAACATCAGGAAATCGGCCTGGAGTGTAACTGCAGTCCTTGCCATCCAACCGATAGTCAAATTTCCAGACTTTCGAGCCGGGGACCGAGACACGCAAATACATAGAGTCTCGGTCGCGGATTTTATAGGGCTTACTCCGCCGTTTGGCGTTTTGCAGGAGTGGGTAGGTGAACCTCATGGAGTTCTCCTTGACGGATACCTACCATGAGCCGCAAATTACCCGCAAAACTGCCGGAAGCACCCGGATTTCTTCGGCTTGCGTCGGATCCGCCGGCGGTTACAGGATGAGCAACTGCGGCCAAAAAATAGCGCTTGATCCATTCGCTGTAACCCTTTACCAGAAAGCCTCCCGAGCGCTCCAGGTACTGCTGGCGGGACGTTTCATACACTCCCCGCAGTGCGTACCAGGGAATGTGAGGCAAGTCGTGATGCACCAGATGATAGTTATTGTTCAGAAACAGAAGACGCCAGAACCACGCCGCTTCGTTAATAACGCTGCGATGCTCATGCGCTTGCGCCTCGCGATGTTCCTGAAACGAACGGATCGAGCTCAACGACAGCGCTCCATAGCCCGCGCCCACAAAAAAGACCCACGCCGGGATCCCGCACGCATGTTGCAGCCACGCTGCGAGCGCAGCAACGGCGGCGAAGTGCGCGAGCCACAGTGGAATATCGCGCCAATCGCCGCATTTGATCTTGCGCAGCGCGTCCACGCCGGCCGCCGCAATGGAGAACGCCGGCCCGACCAGCAGACGGCCGACAAACGTATTGCGGAAAGTCAGCAACGCGCGAATGGACCAACCGGTGTGTCGCCAAACGAGCGCGCTGACGAAATAGCTTTCAGGGTCGCGTTCGGAATGCGTCAGATGCGGATCGTCGTGATGCCGAAGATGTGAATCGCGATAGATGCCATACGGAAACCACACGGCAAGTGGCGCGAAACCGAGCAGGGCATTGACGAACGGCGAACGCGTAGGGTGCCCATGCAGCAGTTCGTGTTGCAACGACATGTACCACGTGCCGAGCACGGCGAGCAGAAGCGTCGTGAGCGGCAGTCCGAGCTCGCGCGCATGTGTCGCCACGCCGAACCATCCCCCATAGATCGTGATGATCAGTGCCCAGGTCGGCCATTGCGTGCGCCATGTCCAACTTGTCGCCAGACGGGCGACGGTGTTGCGTTGCGTGTCGTCGAGATAAATCGCCATGAACAGGATCGGTCGGAATGCAGGTTCAGACCGATCCTACGGACCCCCGCGCGTTGCCAGAACCAATTTGTTCAGCAATGCATCTGTGAAAACGTGAAAAGGCGGCCGGCCCTAAGCGCCTGCGAGCCTTCAGGGCTTGCTGGTCAGACGCTCAGCGCGCGTCCGCCACGTGGCAGGCGTGATCCTGGAGGCCTTCGGCCGAGCCGCTGCCGTTGTCCACGTCGATCCCGCTGTTGACGATCAGCCAGCCGTCCTTGTCAGCGGACGGTCCCGCGCCGGTCACGAGAATGGTTTGCCCGGCCATCGCCGCCGCGCCCTGGTTGTCTCTCGCGACGATGCGAAACGGGTTGTCGGCGCCTTCAAGCGAGGTCACGCGCATGATGCGGTAGCGATCGCCGTCGAGCGTATCCCAGCGCCATTGATCCGGTGAATCTTTGGCGTGACGCGCGAGCGCTTCGCTGATATCGGCGCGCATGCAATCGATATGAATATGCAACTGGTTCTGCGTGCGGCGATATTGTGAATTGATTTCGAGGCCGAGCTCATTGTCGGGCAGCGAGCGCTTGACCGATTTCTCGACGTAGGTCCGCGCGTCCCACGCGTCGGCCCAGTAATCCTGCGCATGTGGTGCAAGCACGAGCGGGCTTTCGATACCGGTAATGCGGTCGGTCGGAATCAACAGGTGCTGCGAGCGTCCGACGATATCCTTCAGGATAGCGTAGCGTTTGTTCAGATCGACAAACGTGCATTGACCCGGCGTGCCGGTGGCTTGCTGGGACGGCACGCAGCGCAGATCGACGATTTTCCACAACGCATTCGAGTCGACCGCGGCGAGGCGCGCGCATGCGCCGGCGGCCAACGCGAGGGTCAACGCCGCGGCGATTCGCGCGCCATGGCGCAAGAGGGCCCGCCGCGGGAGAGCGGGCATTAGAATTTTCATCGGCGGATTCGTTGAGTTTTTTGGAGGTGTTGTGAAGGTGATTCCGGTATCAAAGCACCGGCGCCGGCAATGCGCCAAGCAGCTGTTCGAACGCAATGCCGATCGCAAGAAGACGCCGGTCCTCGCCGAGCGGGCCGTCCAGTTCCAGTCCGACCGGCAGGCCGCTCGCGGTCATGCCCGCAGGCAGTGAAAGTCCCGGTATGCCCGAGGTGCTGGCCGGATCGGTGTTGCGCAGGAAAGCGTCCATGGTGTCGATGGCCGCCGAGCCGTCGATCGATACGACCGACGAACCGTTCACTTCGTCGATCGGCACGGCGGCGAGACGCGTGGTCGGGAACAGCAGCGCGTCGAGGCGCTCGTCGGCGAAGGTCGCGGCCATGTACTGCTGCAAGCGCGGCCGCCAATGATTCAGCGCGTCCTCGTAGCGCTCGCCGAGCACATCACCGAGCACGGCGTCGTAGATCGCGCGCACGTCCGGGCTGGCAATGCGGGCCGCCAGTTCGACGACGGTTTTGACGGGCGCGTCGTTGGCGACGAGCCAGGCGAGCACGTCGTCACGCGGCTCATGGATCGCAATCGGGCCGCCCACCATGGCGTTCAGATCATCCAGTTCGCTCATGGCCACCGGCACGAACACCACGCCCGCCGCTTCGAGCTGCTGCAACGCGGCCCGCGCGACGTCATCCACCTGCCGCTCGAGTCCTTGCCAGAGCGGCGCGGGCAAGCCGATGCGCAAGCCGTTCAACGCGACATCCGGCAACGCGCCGGCGCCGGTGATCACGCCGTCGAGCAGCGCAATATCGGCGACGCTGCGCGCCATCGGCCCAACCGTGTCGCGCGTATGGCTGATCGGCACCACGGCGTGCGGATCGTGATAGCGCCGTTCGACGCCGCCATTGCCGACCGATGGACGAAACCCCGCCGTGCCCGTCAACGCGGCGGGAATGCGCGTCGAGCCGCCGGTGTCGGTGCCGAGACCCGCGGGTACGATGCGCGCGGCGATCGCCGCCGCGGTGCCGCCCGACGAGCCGCCCGGAATCAGCGAGGGATCGTAGGGATTGCGCACCGGGCCCGCATGCGTGGCGAGGTTCGTGCTCGTGATGCCGAACGCCAGTTCATGCATATTCGCCTTGCCGAGCACGATCGCGCCGGCGTCGACGAGGCGCTGCACCGAGGGCGCGTTGGTCTTCGGTATGAAGCCTTCGAGAGCCGGCGTGCCCGCCGAGGTCTGCATGCCCGCCGTGTTGATGTTGTCCTTCACGACCACGGGCAAACCCGCGAGCGGCAAGCGGGCCTTCTCGGCGGCGGGCAAGGCGTCGATGCGCCGCGCGGCGGCGAGCGCGCCGTCGAGGTCGAGCGTGGTGAGCGCATTGAGGCTCGAAAGCGCCGCCGCGCGCGCGAGCAAGGTGGCCACGTAATCGGCGGCCTTCAGGCGGCCGGACTGGATCGCGGCGACCGCTTCGGTGGCGGTCAACGCGAGTTGTTCATCGACGGTCCATGTCATGGCCGGCGTCTCCTTGTCCTGATGAGGTGTCCCGGCGCGCGGGCTTCATGAAGCGCAGGGCGAAGCGGGCCAGCGTGGGCACCAGCCTGGGCCGCAGCAGTCTCGCATCGTAACCGCTCATGCGCCGGTCATTTTCCGCGAGGCAGAGCGCGAACAGGTCGGGCGCATTCATGGCCTCGCCGATCACACCGCTGCTCGCGGGCAGAAAATTCGAATCGTGCGCCATGCCTTTCGCGTCGATGCCTCGCGCGATCGCGAGGCGCTGCCAGATGAGCACCACCCAGATCGCGGCCACGCGCAGCGAATGCCACGGTCTGCGCCACAACGGCATGGTGCTCCGATACCACGCGACCCAGTTGATGAAAAACAGAATGTGGCGCGCTTCCTCCTGAATCACAGGTTCGAAAGTCTCGACCAGCGCCGCGGGGAAAAAGCCCGACTCCTGCGCCGAGCGGAATAGCCCGAACGCAAAGAAACTGTCGATGCACTCGCTATAGCCCGTGCGCATCCATTCCCATTCGGCGTCGCGTGGCGGCGGATAGTCGGGCTCGGGCGCGATCTCGATGCCATAGGCGGCGATCAGCCTGGACAGCACGTGCTTGTGACGCGCTTCTTCGTCGCCGCCCATGGTGATGGCTTCGCGCAGCAGGGGATCGCGCAATTGCGCGGCGTAGGTATGAACGGCGATCGACGCGCGGCCTTCGGTCTGCACCGCGATGTCCCAGATAGGCAGCGAACAGAGCCGCTCAAGCGCATCGGGCGGCAAGGGCGGCCAATCGAGCACGGCCGGTTTATAAGGGTTGTGGGTTTCAAGCAGCATGCGGCAAAACATCTGCTTGTGCGCCTCGGAACCGATCTTCACGCGGGCGGGGTCGCGGAATGTCCAGTGGCGCAGGGTACGGTCTTCGGCAACATCTGTCAGTGTGTCGGACATGGCAGGCGTACAGAGGGCGAACTCGATGTGTCGCCCATTCTGGCACAACCGTTCAAAATCCGATGCCTGGCGGCGCAGGCTGGCTGGCGCCGCCCCCAACGTACATGAAACCGGAGACGCGATCGGTGACGTTACTGATGGTTATCGATCCACATGCGTCCCCAACGAAATGCGTAAGCCAGTGCGTGCTCTTCGTCGAAGAAATAATCGAGCGCGTCGAATGAATAATGCTGCTCGTGATTGGCGGAAGTTTTCTCGATGGTCAGATTGGCGGCGAACAGGCCGTTCGGTAATTGTTGTGCGGCCGGTGCAACTTCATAACCCTTGTAGCGAATATGTGCGTTCATGATTTTTTGCAGTCGTTATGCCCCGCTTGCGTCGAAAAGGCCGGCACTTCGGACGCAACCCCTAGGGTCACGCGGCCGGTAAATCAGCGGGCAGGATCAAGCCTAGGCCGCGCTGCGCAGCGGGTGAACCAATCTTTTGTCGTAAGCAAATCTGAAGGGAAGTGTGCAGAAGCCCCGATCGGATCATATTCGCTGTGTTCGAACACACTATCCGGCGTAGCGGGATACGGGTCTGTTATGTGCCGCACGTTCGCGCGAACGACCGCGCCGTGGGCCGCCCAGGCGGGTCCACGGCGTTGCGGGTCCGTTAGTGGAAGGGGATTTAAACCGCGTGCAGCAGGCGCGCCGGTTGTGCTTCCTTGAGCGCGTTGCCGGCCGGCGGCGCGGCGGCCGCCGTGCGGTGCGCGTTGAACGCCAGCGCGAATTGCGCGGCCTGCTGGCCAACGGTGGCGAGCTGATCGACCACCTTCGCGTCGGAGCAGGTGTCGACGGTATCGAAGCGCGTTTCCAGCGTATTGATGCCGGCGCCGAACGGCGTGGGCCAGCCGCGCAACGCGTGGACGATCGAGCGCAACGACGTCAGCACCGAGCCCGCGGCCTGCCAGCCATAAGCCGTGACGATACAGCCCACCGCGCGGCCATCCAGATACGGGCGCTCGTCGGCGCGCAGTTCCTCCAGCGTGTCGAGCGCGTTCTTGACCAGACCGGACACGCCGCCGTGATAGCCGGGCGTGGCGATGACGAGCGCGTCCGCATGGCGCACGGCCTCGATCAGTTCGAGTTGTTCGTCCGTGCGGTGAGCCTGTTCCGGCGCGTAGTGGGGCAAGCTATGCAGGAAGGTGCCGCCGAACAGGCGGGTGTTCGCGCCGGCTTCCTGCGCGCCGCGCAACGCGAAGCCGAGCGCGCGCTCGGTCGACGAAGCGGCGCGTGTCGTGCCGCCAATGCCGATAACGAGCGGCCGGCGATGATGATCGAAACTGGTCAACGAAATGCTCCTTCGGTAGCGGCTCACGGTGCGCCGGCACGGGGCTGCGCGCGGCGGACCGGGGCGAACCGGACTTTGAAGCGTTATCTTAATCAGCGCCGGGCCCCGCACGAAGTGACTTTATGTTCTAACGATATAACCGCGCGGCGTTTGCCGCAGCGGCGGCGCGCCTGCCTTCGGCGTAGCGGAGCCTATGCCGCATGCGCTGCAAAACACTTGAAGCCTCGCCGGATAAGCATATGGCGAAGCATTGTTTGGGGGCGCGATGACTCACGGCTATGATCGAATCGTCTCCTCCATGACACCTCCTTGACATGGGACTCGGCCCCGCCACGCACATGGCGGGGCCTTTTTTTATCCGCGCTCCGGGCGGTTTGCGGCCTGGCCACTTCACGATAAAGCCGTTTTCTGCATGTTACGATCGTCCGCAAAGCCAAAAACACGGCGAGGTCGAGCAAGCAATGGCAACTCTTTATGACACCCTCGGCGTGCCCACGCACGCCACCGACGAAGAAATCAAGCGGGCTTACCGCAAGGCCGCGATGAAGTGGCATCCCGACCGCAACAGCGGCGCCGAAGACGTTGCGCGCGCCACCTTCCAGGAAATCAAGGACGCGTACGCGATCCTCTCCGACGCCGCGCAGCGCAAGGTGTACGACGCGGTCTACGCCGAGCAGATGCGCGGCTGGGAAGCGCAGCACGCGCGCCAGCGGAAGGCGCAAGCCGAGCGCGAAGCGGCGTCGCGCGCCGCCGATGAAGCCGCGTACGCGGAGATGGTCTCGCTCGCCATGCGTTTCGCCGACGAAGGCCACAACCGCGATGTGCTGTTCGGCGTGCTGCTCGGGCGTCGATGCGAGGCGCGGCGAGCCGCGCAGATCGCGGACAGCGTGTCGGCGTTGCAGGCCGCGCGGCGCGAACCGGCGAAGGCCGAAGCCGAGCCGGTCGCGGCGGATGCGCCCGAGAGTGCCGATAGTTCGGTCGCGACCGAGGCCACCGCAGCGAAAGATGACGCCGCCGCACAGGCTTCGCCAGGTCACCGCGCGCATCAGGACAAGCGCGAGGAACCCGTCGGCGATACGCATCCAGCCGGTGCCCTGAGCGGGCTCTGGTTTCAGTTTCTCAACGGCTTGCGGCTTTGACGCATCACGCCGGTTGTCCGGCGATCCGTGCGAGTTCGGCGGCGAGTGCGGCGACGAGTTCGGCGATATAGGCATCGTTCAGCCCGCAGTCCACGGATACTTCGGCGCACAACCGCAGCCGTGTGACGAATAGCGCCTTGGCCGGAAGACCATAGAGGTAGACCGAATTGATATAGAGAGCGGGCTTTAGCGTTCGAATCCGCACTTCTAGAATCAAAGACAACGTCCGCAGCCTGGGTCGCCGGCGTCGCCCGAACGCCGCCTCGAGAGCGACGCTTGCTCATTGCCACGCGGTCCTGCTTCGTTTGACTTCCACACGGTCAATTCCGGGAGGCACGACAGCCATGTTCACTTTCATCGTAGTCGTTGCGGTGGCGGCGTTTATTCCCTACGTCGCGGCACCCAGCATCGCCAATGGCGTCAAGGCGATCAGCACACCGCCCGCGGCCATGAGGTTCGATACTTCGCCCGCCGCGGCATCTGGCGGAAGCGACGCGGCCAACCGCATCGTGTCCGGCCGACACGAGAGCGACGCTTCGGTGTGACTGCCCGATCCCGGTTTGCTCCTGCCGAAGGCTGAATGAAAGCTTGACGCTTGCGCTGGTAGACTTCGGCGCACGCGCGATGCGCGGTGCCCGTAAGTCGGCAAGTCCTGGTACAAATTCTCGTGGCGCAACAAATTTGAACATCGTAGTGTCACGAGGGCGCAAGACTGAGCCGGCAGAATTGCACGCAGAATCAAACAAAAAGACACGGGTACGGGGTAAGCGTGATCAGAAAATATAGGGTGCTGTTTCTCTGTCGCGAGAATTCAGCACGCAGCATCATTGCCGAAGCTTTGTTGCGGGAACTGGCGGGACACCGGTTCGACGCGTTCAGCGCGGGTCCGGAACCGGCCGCGCGGGTACATCCGTGCGCGGTCGCGCAATTGCGGCCGGGCATCTCGGACCTCGGTATTCTCAGTCCGAAAAGCTGGCTGGAATTCACCGGGGAATGGGCGCCGCGCATGGACCTCGTCGTCGCGCTGGACGAATCCGTCGACGCACACCACGCGCCCGCGTTTCCCGGCGAGCCTGCCACCTGCACCTGGACCCTGGCCGATCCGCTCGCCGACGGCATTGCCGAATCCGAGCGTGCACGCCTGTTCGAGAAGGTGTTCTGGCAAATCGTGCGGCAGATGAGCGCGTTTATCGAACTGCCGCAATACGCGGCGCCGGCCGGCGCTGTTGCAACGGCCACCATTCCCGCGTTGAGCGCATCGACGCAGCGCGTCACGACATGCGACGCGTGAACCGGGGCGCAGGCGCTGCCTCAGTCTGAATCAGCACGCGGCAAAAAGCCGGCAAAAGTCATTGCGCGGTTTTCGTGGGACTTACGCGACAACGCATCACATGTGTGCATGGCACAGGTACATGCGTGCTTGCGAACGCACCGAACCGGCGGTTTCCCACGGAGGAATTGCGGGGCGATTTCTTTACGCTAGCGGCTGAATGATACGGTGGTCTATCGATTGTTCGAACGCGCGAGCGGGCTTCCGGCGAACGGGTCGTTCTGCCAGTCCACGCGTTTTTTCGGCTGCGGAGCAGGCGCCGGCGCGGCCGACAATTCAAAGTGGTCGATGGATTGACCTGCGCTGATTGCCTGTTTGAGCCATTGAGGCATTTCGCCCTGGCCGTCCCAGCTATCTCCAGTTGCGCTGCGGTAGCGTCCGGGCTTTTGCGCGGCCGGCTCGGATGCCAGCACTGCAGCAAGGTCTTCTGGTTTGATGCCAAACTCTTCCATGCGATGGCGGAGATACGCAATCATGCTATCTCGCTTCCTTTCGTCCATAAGATATTCGTCCTTCTAAAACGTCCGGCGTTCTGTCAATTACAGATTGCAAGGCAAATCCGCGAATGCATCGATCCATATGAATGGGGACGGCCCGCGGTGTGGTTAAGATTGAAGGAAATCCTAAAGGCAGCGTTTAGAAAACGCCGCTCAAAAATAGCGCGGTGCAGCATCTGGCTGACCTGGCCGCCAATCAAATTCAAGGGTATCGATCAGTGAATATTCAAGCGCTTCGCCGTGCGGCAAGGAAGGCAGCGTATGACTCACGCCAGGCCTCATGCTAACAAGGGGAAAAACGGTATTGACGATGCACTGATTGCGGCAGGCCGGTTTCATCTCCACGCTCCGTCTCTCGCCGGTACTTCACGCGGGGCCGATTATTGTCGTTATGTCAGCATCATAACGCACTGCGCGACCAAAGCACGTACCGGTTTGGGTGATTTTGTGCAAATCTCTTCTTTCCAACTACTTCGGCTGCGGCAAACGGGCCGGGTGTTCCGCGATTGAATTCCTGAGTGGCCGAGCTATAAAGAAATGAGCGGAGCCAAAATCCGTGCTTCCAGCCTGCGGCGACCGATTCCGGCTAGCCGCGAGAACGCGTCCGACATCGGTTGCAGGTCTGGCAACTCATTACTCGTTTAGTTCGATGACTCGCCGCAGCAGTAGGCATCGGCATCGACTCGTCCGTCAGCCCATTGGGCAGCCTGACTTTTTTCGCGGATCAATTCTTTGGAGGACGAGAACTGCTGCGCCGGATTCAAGGAGTCTGGACATGAAACTACGACTATGGATGGCGCTCGCCAGCGCCGTATTCCTGCTGGTGCCGAAAACAGCGGGCGCGCTGGGCATCGAAAGCCAGCAGGGCGCCGGCGTGTCGGGCCGCGCGCTGATGCAGAACGCGAACGAATCGGCGCAAGCGACAACCGACATGTCGTTCAGCGACTCGGGGCAGGGCATGCCTGGCGCCCAGCCGGTGCAGAACGTCTCGTACGGCGGCGTAGCCGGGGGGCAATCGCAGGCGGGAGGTCCGCAAAATCAGCCCTGCATGTCTTCCGCGCCGCAATGCAGAATCTATTTTGGTCAATGACCGGTCGGTCTTTGGGAATGCGGTGCGCGTTGACGAGCACCGTATTCCCGTCAACTGCGGTTATGCGAGCACCATTGTGTTTAGCGGATGACCGGCGCGCTCGCTGAAGCGGCCCATCATCGTGTTGAAACTTTGTCCTTGCACTGCGGCGTCCTCGGTGAATCCGCGCAATTCGTCCAGCAGTGCGCGCCACGAGGCATGCCAGCGCGTTTCCTTGATGCACGCCCCCAACGAGTCCGCGATACGCAGCACGCCGTTGTCCGGATAGAAGGTGACGGTGAGCGGCATGCCGTCGATCACGCAAGTGGCGGTGCAAGGGCGGGTGGTAAGCATGGGCGTCGTCCTCTTTATGTGAGATGAGCGAGTGTTAAAAACGCTGACGTGCGCTTCAGCAAACGCTGTGCCCAGGTGACGCTCGCGCTTCGCAGCGCCTGCCGCGTGATGGTCGCGCAGGGAGTCGAGCGCGAAATCCGCGCGAATAACCCCACGCCCAACCGCGATTTTTCGGAGCGGTCAGCGAGCGAGTTAATACGATGTTATGGTGTGGTCTATTCGGGTTTTCACCCGCTGATTCTCCAGACTGCAATCGCGTTACTTCCGGCAAGCAGGCCCATATGGCCTGCTTTTTTAATCGTGCCGGGCGCTTTGCGAATGGATTAGCGCGGTGCGGCCGCTCCAATCTCACCCGTTGTTAATACACTTGCGAACAATACTATGTTGATCGAAGACAATCTGCCGGCGAGCACGGCCTCGCTGGACGATGGCGCATCGTCGTCCCTGCGTTCATGGCTGGCTGTCATGGCTGTCGCCATCGGCGCTTTCGCTTTCGTGACGACGGAGTTCCTGCCGGTCGGACTGCTGCCGCGCGTCGCCGCGGACCTGGGCGTGTTGCCCGGCACCGCCGGCCTGATGGTCACCGTCCCCGGCGTCATCGCGGCCATTTCAGCGCCCGGTCTGATGCTGGTGGCGGGGCGCATGGATCGCCGGCGAGTGTTTCTTTTGCTGACGGCTCTGCTGCTGGCGTCGAATCTGATCTCCGCTTTTGCGCCGAATTTTCTCTGCATGCTGCTCGGGCGCGCGTTGCTCGGCGCCGCGCTGGGCGGATTCTGGACGCTGGCCACGGCGGCGTCGGGGCGTCTCGTGAAGCCCAAGGATTCGGCGCGCGCCATGGCCACGATTCTCACCGGCGTGACGTGCGCAACGGTGATCGGCGTGCCGCTCGGCACGTTCATCGCGAGCTTCGCGTCATGGCGCGTGTCGTTCATGGCGACCGGCGTGTTAGTGGCGGTGGCGCTGGTCGCGCAGTTTTTCTTTGTGCCGTCCCTGCCGTCGACCGCCGCGCTGCGTCTGCGCGATCTGGTGGCGCTGCTGCGCCGGCCGCATCCACGCCGCAGCATGCTGATGGTGGCGCTCGCTTTCGGCGCGCATTTTTCTTCGTACACGTACATCACGCCTTTCCTGTTGCATAACGCGAATCTGGACATGTCGACCATCACGTGGCTGCTGCTTGGCTTCGGCATTATCGGGTTCTTCTCGAACTTCGCGGTTTCGTCGACGGTGACGCGCAACCTGAAAGTGTCGGTCGGCGCGATGGTTTCGCTGTTAATGTTCGCCCTGGTGTTGCTGCCTCTACTCCAGCATTCGACGATCGGCGTCGTCGCACTGGTGCTTGCGTGGGGCATTTCCTTTGGCGCCTTGCCGCTGTGTTTCAGCATCTGGATTCAACGCGCCACGCCGGATTCGCCCGAAGCCGGCTCGGCATTGTTCGTGAGCATCATTCAGGTGGCAATTGCGTTGGGGTCGCTGGTGGGCGGCGTGGTGGTCGACCATGTGGGGATTTCCGCCGACTTTCTGCTCGGTAGCGGCCTCGCGTTGCTGGGGCTTGCCGCGCTGGCGAGCTTCGGCCGCGGCGAACAGAAGGTCGCCGATAAAGCGGTGGCTTGCCCGGCGTGTACGGAATAATTGCCGGGTATCGGTTCAATTGTTCAGACCGTGCTCACGGCAGTTCAACCACAACGCAGAAGCGTGATCAATCGACAACGCAATCAAGTAATCAAACGTCACTTGCGGTGGGCGCTGTTCGCGATGGCCATGCTCGGTTCTGCTTCCGCATTCGCGGCCAGCTTCGACTGCGGCCGGGCACGATTGCCGGATGAAAAGGCCATCTGCGCGTCACGGCAACTGAGTGAGATGGACGTCGAAATGGCCGTGCGTTACCAGATGCTGACGGGCCTGGTTGCGATGGGCGCGCGGGGCGACATGCAGGATGAGCAGCAGGCGTGGCTGAAGTCCAGAAAAGGCTGCGGCGCTAATCAGTCGTGCTTGCTCAACGCGTACCGCCGGCGCATCGGAACGCTCAAGGACGAGTACGCCAACCTCGCGAGTCGCGGACCGTTCTGAGTGCGCTGCGTGTGTTCCAGAAACGGATGCGGGATAAAGAGCGGCGAAGGCAAGCCGATCGATCCATCAGTGAGCAGCGGAAGTGCCAGACGCGCCTCTTCCGCGCGCGACCGAACGTATCGCTCACGTCGCCGTCTCAACGCGTTACCATGAAAATCTTCCGCTGCTTACCCCCCGATTCAGGTCCCGATGCGCTCAACTTTCACCAAATGGCTTTTTATCGTCTACCTCCTCGGTAGCGGCACGCTGTATTCGATCATCATCCTGCTGCTGTTTCCCTTCGTCGGACGCGGCGGCCGGTACTGGCTGGCCAGGCAATGGTGTCGCGCGCTGGTTTTCGTCATGCGTTGGCTACCCGGCGTCTCATGTTCGATAGACGGGCTCGACAACCTTCCCGACGGTCCGGCGATCATCCTCTCGCGTCATGAATCGACGTGGGAAACGCTCGCGTTTCTCGCGATTTTTCCGCGCCGCGTCAGTTTCGTGTTCAAGGAAGAGCTTCTGCGCATCCCCTTCTTCGGCTGGGTGTTGCGTGGCCTCGACATGGTCAGCCTGAACCGCGGCTCCGCTCGACAGGCTCACCAGGCTGTCACGAAGGAAAGCGCGGAGCGGCTGGCCAAGGGCGATGTCGTCGTCATTTTCCCGGAAGGCACCCGGGTCGCGCACGATGCGCCGTTGCGGATGACGTCCGGCGGCGTTCGGCTAGCGTGCGCGACCGGCGTGCCGGCCGTTCCCGTGGTCCTCAATGCGGGCAAGGTCTGGCCGACAAAAGGCTGGCCCGAGGGCCGCGGGCATATCCGCGTGGTGGTCGGGCCGCCGCTGTCTCCGCAGGACATGACACAGCAGGAATTGAGTCACGCGGTCCACGAGTGGATGAAAAACGAACTGCTGCGGCTTTGACGATAGTCGAGCCCGCATGCGGCGCGGCGGATCGTTTGCGGTGCCCTAGCCTGGCGTACCGCTCGATTGAACTGGAACCCATTTGAGCATATGGTGATTGCTCCCTAGTCCAATCGGAGTCCGGTATGCGATGTCTTGCAATGACTGCGGCCGCATTGATGGCCGCTGGATTCACCCTGTCCGCGAGTGCCCAGGTTGTAGTAACCATCGGTCATTCGGCGCCGCTCACCGGTCCGCAGGCGCCGAACGGCAAGGACAACGAGAACGGCGCACGGCTCGCCATCGACGAGCTGAACAAGTCGGGCGTCACCGTCGCGGGCCAGAAGGTCACCTTTAAACTGGACTCGGAAGACGACCAGGCGGATCCGAAAATCGGCGTGCAAGTCGCGCAGAAACTGGTCGACAGCGGCGTGGTCGCCGTGGTCGGACCGTACAACTCGGGCGTGGCGATCCCGGCCTCGCGCGTCTACAACACGGGCAATGTGCCGATGCTGCCGGTCGCGTCGAACCCGGCGCTGACGAAGCAGGGCTTCAAGAACATTTTCCGGATCGGCGCGAGCGATGAGCAACTCGGCGGCACGATGGGACAGTTCGCCGCCAAGACGTTGAAGGCCAAAACGGCCGCTGTCATCGACGACCGCACGGCGTATGGTCAAGGCGTCGCCGAGCAGTTCATGAAAGTTGCCAAAGCGAACGGCATCCAGATTATCCAGCAGGAGTTCACCAACTCGTCGGCAACGGATTTCCTCGGCATTCTGACGACCATCAAGGCCAAAAATCCCGACGTGATTTTCTTCGGCGGCTACGCGGCGCAGGGCGCGCCGATGGCTAAACAGATGCGCCAGCGCGGACTCCGCGCGAAGCTGCTTGGCGGCGACGGCATCTGCTCGGCCGACATGGGCAAGGTGGCGGGCGACGCGGCCTCGATCGTCTATTGCGCACAGGGCGGCATTGCGTTGGAGAAAACCGCGGCCGGCCGCGAGTTCCTGCAGAAGTACAAGGCGGCCTACAACATCGATACGCAGGTCTACGCCGTGAGCTATTACGATGGCGTCAAGTTGCTGGCCGACGCGATGGTGAAGGCGGGCACGACCACGGACAAGGCCAGGCTGACCGCGCAGCTCGCGAAGGAAAACTATAAGGGCGTCGCGGGCACCTATTCGTTCGACGAGTACGGCGACCTGAAGGGCGCGCCGACCACCGTGTACGTCATCAAGAACGGCTTGCCTACGCCTTACGGTCAGTAACGCAGCCGGCTTGGCCCATCCACTTCACGACGCAGATATGAAAATTTCACGCACCATCCAGACCGTTGAAGTTCACACGGGCGGCGAGGCATTTCGCATTGTCACCAGCGGTCTGCCGCGTTTGCCCGGCGACACGATCGTCAAGCGGCGCGCATGGCTGAAGGAAAACGCCGACGATATCCGCCGGGCCTTGATGTTCGAACCGCGTGGGCATGCCGATATGTACGGCGGGTATCTGACGGAACCGGTCAGCCCCAATGCCGACTTCGGCATCATCTTCCTTCACAACGAAGGGTATAGCGACCATTGCGGTCACGGTGTCATCGCGCTTTCGACGGCGGCGGTCGAACTGGGTTGGGTTCAGCGTGAAGTACCCGAAACGCGCATCGGCATCGACGCGCCATGCGGGTTCATCGAAGCATTCGTGAAGTGGGATGGCGAGCATGCCGGCAACGTTCGCTTCGTCAACGTGCCGTCGTTTATCTGGAAGCAGGACGTGACCGTCGAGACGCCGTCGTTCGGCTCGGTGACGGGCGATATCGCGTTCGGCGGCGCGTTCTACTTCTACACCGACGGCGAGCCGCATGGTCTCGCGGTGCGGGAGTCGTCGGTGGAAGAACTCATCCGCTTCGGCGCTGAAGTCAAGCAGGCGGCCAATAAGGCGTTTCCTGTCGAGCATCCCTACATTCCCGAGATCAACCACATCTACGGCACCATCATCGCGAATGCGCCGCGGCATGAAGGGTCGACGCAAGCCAACTGCTGTGTGTTCGCTGATCGTGAGGTGGACCGTTCGCCGACCGGCTCCGGAACGGGAGGCCGCGTCGCGCAGCTTTATTTGCGTGGGAAACTGGGCAAGGACGACACTCTGGTGAACGAATCCATTATCGGCACCGTGTTCAAAGGGCGCGTCTTGAGCGAAACGACGGTGGGTGATTTCAAGGCCGTCATTCCGGAAGTCGAAGGCAATGCTTTTGTCTGCGGCTTCGCGACCTGGATCATCGACGAGCGGGATCCGCTTACCTACGGGTTTCTCGTTCGGTAGGCCGGGCGAGCCACGGCGTCTAGAACCGCTCGACCCACGGGCGGAGTTCGACTTCCCACGTCCACGCGCTGCGGTGTTGACGATGAATGTGAAGGTACTCCCTGGCAATCGCGTCGGGGTCCAGCCATTTGTCGTCGGCATCGCCGTCTTCCGAACCTCTTGCACCGCTGGCAATTCCGCCGTCGATCACGAAATGCGCGACGTGAATATTCTTCGGCGCAAGCTCGCGCGCCATGCATTGGGCCATGCCTCGTAGCGCAAATTTGCCCATGGCGAACGGTGTCGAGCCGGGCAGTCCTTTCACGCTGGCCGTTGCGCCGGTCAGCAGGACGGTGCCGTGGCCGCGCGCCAACATGCGCACCGCCGCGGCCTGGGCGACGAGAAAGCCGCCGAGGGCGGTGATCTTGAAGGCGTCTTCGAGCTTCTGTGGCTCGATGGTTTCGAGTGGCGCGCGATAGCGGCCGCTCGCGTTGTAGACCACGAGATCGGGGGCGCCGAATGCTTTCTCCACGCGCTCGAAGAGGGCAGTGACCTGATCCGGTTGACTGGCGTCGCAAGCCACGGGCAGAGCGCCCGTCTCGTCGACCAGCTCCGTCAGCTTGCCGGTGTCGCGGGCGGCGAGCGCGACCTGCATGCCCTCCGCCGCGAACAGACGCGCGAGCGAGGCGCTCAAGCCCTTGCCCGCGCCGACAATCAATGCAGTCTCAGTTCGACTCATGGTTCCTCCGGAATCAACAGGGAAGCGTCGCGGCGTGGGTGTGCCGCGTCATGCCTTGCTGATTGTAGGCGCTCGCCGTGAATTGCACTGACGTTGAGGATGGCCGAGCCGACGGCTCAATGAGCCGTTTCGATGACGCTCCAGATCCGTTCGTGGGAGTCGCCCGTGAATTGTCTGGCGATCACGGCCCGGCATTTGTCGCAGCGATAGTGCTCCAGCACGAGCGTGCCATTGCACTCCGCGACACCGATTAGCGTGAGGTTTTCCTGCCGTTGCACATCGACCGGCAGGCCGTCGATATCGGAGCATCCATCGCAGACTTCCATGGCGCCTCCTGACGTTCGCATCCATCGTTCAGGTGAGGAGCCCGCATGGGGCGGGCGATGACTGTTGCACCCGCAGCAGAGAAGCCGGGTTAAACCAGTATCGAACGCGACGGAGCGGTTGTGCAAGCGCAAAAAAAATAAAGTAAAAGGGGTTGAATGGGGCGTCTTTGAAGCGTTTGAGCGCAAATGCGCTGCACCAGCATGGCATTGCAGCCGGCACATTCGCGGTCTCTTTCGATCCACTTTTGTTATCACCCCCTCCAATACTCGAATTGTTAGCGCATCGCACCGCTCGTATATTGGCTGAACCGTCAGCGCAAGCGCACCAGCGCACTGACACCACAACCAGCCAGCACACAACAACACAATGGCGAGCCGCTCAGGCCTGCCACAGGAGCACAGCGATGAATCGAATCGATCTGGAGGGGCGCGTCGTCGCCATTACCGGCGGCGCGCGTGGCATCGGCTACGCGGTGGCGCAACGGGCGCTGAACTCGGGCGCGTCCGTCGCGCTATGGGACGTGGACGCCGAACGCCTCGCACGCAGCCAGCGTGAGCTGAGCGAACTGGGCAAAGTCACGGCGGTCTGCGTCGAACTCACGCAGGAAGCCGCCGTCGCGCAGGCCGTGGCGCAAACCGTCGCCGATCACGGCGCGATCGACGTGCTGATCAATTGCGCCGGCATCACCGGCGGCAACGGCACCACGTGGGAGCTGGAACCCGACGTCTGGCGCCGCGTAATCGACGTCAACCTGATCGGCCCGTACCTCACCTGCCGTGCGGTCGTGCCGCAAATGCTCAAGCAGGGCTATGGCCGGATCGTCAATATCGCGTCGGTGGCCGGCAAGGAAGGCAACCCGAACGCCTCGCATTACAGCGCCTCCAAGGCAGGCCTTATCGGCCTGACCAAATCCCTCGGCAAAGAGCTCGCGACGAAAAACATTCTCGTCAATGCCGTCACGCCGGCCGCGGCCAAAACCGAAATCTTCGACTCGATGTCGCAGCAGCACATCGACTACATGCTCTCGAAGATCCCGATGAACCGCTTTCTGATGCCCGAAGAAGCGGCGTCGCTGATTCTGTGGCTCTC
This sequence comes from Paraburkholderia sp. BL17N1, assembly GCF_003634175.1. Lineage (NCBI taxonomy): Bacteria > Pseudomonadati > Pseudomonadota > Betaproteobacteria > Burkholderiales > Burkholderiaceae > Paraburkholderia > Paraburkholderia sp. BL17N1. The sequence goes on along the minus strand of NZ_RBIW01000002.1, from coordinate 309,855 downwards.
GTCCGAGGACTGTGCGTTCAGCACCGGTTCGGTATTCGATCTGTCCGGCGGGCGCGCAACGTACTGAGGCGCCGAGGCGTGACGCGCGCCTGAACTCGGCACGGTACACACGATAAGAAAACGCAGCGCCGCGGATCGCGCGCGCTCTGCGAAGGAGACGACATGAAAACACATGCGCCCGTTTCACTCGAAGCGATCAACAGCAAGGTCATGCGACGGCTGCTGCCTTTTCTGCTGCTGATGTACGTGCTGGCGTTTCTCGATCGCGCCAATATCGGTTTCGCGCAAAAGGCCTTGCAGCATGATACGGGTCTGTCGAATGCCGCGTTTGCGTTCGGTGCGGGCGTGTTTTTCGTCGGCTATGCATTGTTCGAAGTCCCGAGCAATCTGCTGCTGCATCGGGTCGGCGCGCGTGCGTGGATGTGCCGGATCATGGTGACATGGGGGCTCGTATCGGCGGCCATGTGCCTCGCGCATACGCCCACGGCGTTCTATACGCTGCGGTTTCTGCTCGGCGTCGCCGAGGCCGGTTTCTTTCCCGGCGTGATCTATTACCTCACGCACTGGTTTCCGCAATCAGCCCGGGGGCGCGCGGTGGGCGTGTTTTATTTCGGTGCGCCGCTGGCGTTTATTTTCGGCAGCCCGTTGTCGGGCTCGCTGCTCGAATTGCACGGCGCACTTGGCCTGACCGGCTGGCAATGGCTCTTTCTGGTGGAAGGCGTGCTGGCTTCGGTGGTGGGCGTGTGGGCCTTCTGGTATCTCGACAATCGTCCCGAAGACGCGCGCTGGCTCGATCCGCAAGAGCGCGCAAGCTTGCGCGCGGCGCTCGACGACGATGCGCTGCTCGCGTCCGCCCACGGTCCGCATCGCATTCTCGCCGCGCTGGTGGATCGGCGGGTGTTGCTGCTGTCGGCGATCTATCTGCTGATCCAGATGAGCGTGTACGGCGTGATTTTCTATCTGCCGCAACAGGTGGCGGCGTTCCTCGGCACGACGGTCGGTTTACGGGTGGGACTCGTCGCCGCGTTGCCGTGGTTGTGCGCGCTGGCCGTGACCTGGTACGTGCCGCGGCGCGCGGATCGCACGGGTGAGCATCGGCGTTGGGCGGTGGCGTTGCTGATCGTCGCCGGGCTCGGCATCGGCGTGTCGGGACTGGTGCATAGCCCGCTGTTCGGCCTGCTCGCGCTGTGTTGCGCGGCGAGCGGTTTCATCGCGGCGCAGCCGCTCTTCTGGACCTTTCCCACGCGTTACCTCACAGGCGCGGCCGCGGCGGGCGGCATCGCCTTGATCAATTCGCTCGGCGGACTCGGCGGCTTCTTCGCGCCGAGCCTGCGCACCGCGGCGGAGCGCGCGTTTTCGTCGACGTCGGCGGGACTGGTCGTGCTGGGCGTGTCGAGTCTGCTCGCCGCGCTGCTGATCGGCACGCTGTTGCGCCGCGATCCGGCGCAGCCGCACACCACTTTCGAAACCTTACTGCATCGCGCCCGCTAGGCGCGCGCTCGACGCACTCATAACGGAGCCCCATTCATGGCCATGCCAACCATCCGGCACGTGCGTGCCTTCATTGTTCGCGGCGGCGGCGCGGATTATCACGACCAACCCGGCGGACACTGGATCGACGATCACATTTCCACGCCGATGGCGCGTTATCCGGAGTATCGCCAGAGCCGCCAGTCGTTTGGTATCAATGTGCTGGGCACGCTCGTGGTGGAGATCGAAGCAAGCGACGGCACCGTCGGTTTCGCGGTGACCACGGGCGGCGAGATCGGCGCGTTCATCGTCGAGAAACATCTCGCGCGTTTTCTCGAAGGCCAACTCGTGACCGACATCGAGAAGATGTGGGATCAGATGTACTTCTCCACGTTGTACTACGGTCGCAAAGGCGTGGTGCTGAATACGATCTCGGGCGTCGATCTCGCGTTGTGGGATCTGCTCGCGAAGGTGCGCAAGGAGCCGGTGTATCAGCTATTGGGAGGTCCGGTGCGCGACGAGCTCGTGTTCTATGCAACCGGCGCGCGGCCCGATCTCGCGAAGGAGATGGGGTTCATCGGCGGCAAGCTGCCGTTGCAGCATGGTCCGGCTGAAGGCGAAGCGGGCCTCAAGCAGAATCTGGAGAAACTCGCGGACATGCGCAGCCGCGTCGGCGACGACTTCTGGCTGATGTACGACTGCTGGATGAGCCTCGACGTGCCGTATGCCACACGGCTCGCGCAGGCGGCGCACGAATACGGCCTGAAATGGATCGAAGAATGCCTGCCGCCTGACGACTACTGGGGTTACGCCGAACTGCGCCGCAACGTGCCACGCGGCATGATGGTGTCGACCGGTGAACACGAAGCGACGCGCTGGGGCTTTCGCATGCTGCTGGAAATGCAATGCTGCGACCTGATTCAGCCGGATGTCGGCTGGTGCGGCGGCATTACCGAATTGATCAAGATCTCCGCGCTCGCCGACGCGCACAATGTGATGGTGGTGCCGCACGGTTCGTCGGTGTATAGCTATCACTTCGTGGTCACGCGGCATAACTCCCCGTTCGCCGAATTTCTGATGATGGCACCGAAGGCCGACGAGGTCGTGCCGATGTTCACACCGCTGCTGCTCGACGAACCGGTGCCGGTCAATGGGCGCATGAAGGTGCCGGACACACCGGGATTCGGCGTGCGGCTGAATCCGGAATGCGCGTTGGTGCGGCCTTATCCGCGGTGATTGCGCGTAACCCGTCGCAAGGTGGAAGCATAAAAGGAGAATGACGTGCTGCTCAAGGACAAGGCCGTGATCGTCACCGGCGGCTCGCGTGGCATCGGCCGCGCAATTGCGGTTGCATGCGCACGCGAAGGCGCGGACGTGGCGATCAACTACTGGGGCGATAACGACGCATCGTATGGCCGCCGTTCCGCCGTCGCGGAAGTGGTCGGTGAAATCGAGGCGCTGGGTCAGCGCGTGATTGCAATCGAGGGCAACGTCGCCGCGCGCGAAACCGGTCAGCAACTGGTGCGTCATACGGTCGAAGCCTTCGGCAAGGTCGACGTACTGGCCAGCAACGCCGGCATCTGTCCGTTCCACGCGTTTCTCGACATGCCGCCGGAAGTGCTGGAGTCCACGGTGGCGGTCAATCTGAACGGCGCGTTCTACGTCACGCAAGCCGCCGCGCAACAGATGAAGCTGCAGGGCACCGGCGGCGCGATCGTGGCGACGAGTTCGATCAGCGCGCTGGTGGGTGGCGGCATGCAAACGCATTACACGCCGACCAAGGCAGGCGTGCATTCGCTGATGCAATCCTGCGCGGTGGCTTTGGGACCGTTCGGCATTCGCTGCAACTCGGTGATGCCGGGCACCATCGCAACCGACCTGAATGCGCAAGACCTCGCCGACGAAGCCAAAAAAGCCTACTTCGAAAAGCGCATTCCGCTCGGCAGACTGGGCCGGCCGGAAGATGTCGCCGATTGCGTGACGTTCCTCGCTTCCGACCGCGCACGCTATGTGACGGGCGCGGCGTTGCTGGTGGACGGTGGTCTCTTCGTCAACCTGCAGTAACGCGCCGATGCCGATCTCAGTTCACGGGAGCCGAAGAGACGATCACGGAGTCGGCAGCGGCCGCCGTGGTGTCATCGGGCTTGAGCTTGCGCGAGAAACCGCGCAACAGGTCGATGAAACGCAACGCCGGTTCGGCGAGTGGTTCTTCCTTGCGCGTGAGAATGCCGAAACCGGAGAGCGACTTGCCGATTTCGAGCGGCAATGCGACGAGCAATTTGCCGCGCAAATGATCGCGCACCACCGACTCGGGCAGCATCGCCACCGCATCGTAATTCTCGAGCAATTGCAGCGTGGCGAAGATCGACGCGCATTCGGTCAGGTTCACCGGCGTGGCGAGTCCCGCACGCGCAAGTTCCTCTTCGAACAGCACGCGCGCGGGACTGGTGACGGGCTGCGCCACCCACGGCCAGTCGATCAGTTCACGCAAGCCGAGGCGCGCGCGCTGCGCGAGCGGATGCACCGCGCGCACGACCAGCAACAAGGTCTCGCGCGCGAGCGGTTCGAAACTGAAATCGTTGTGTTGCAGGGGACTTGTCAGCCGCCCAAGCGCCAGATCGACTTCGCGGCGATGCAGCAATTGCACGACCTGGTCGCTGGTTTCGCCGAGAATGCGCACGTTCAGCAGCGGACTTTCCGTTTTCAGCGCGGCGACCGCCATGGCCAGCAGATCGGGCGCGGCGCCCATGATCGCGCCGACCGTCAGTTGCCCATGACCGCCGCGGCGCTTCACGTCGAGGTCTTCGGCGAAACGGGTCAGCTCGGCCAGCGCGCGCCGCGCGTAAGCGAGCGTGACGACGCCGAGCGGCGTGGGCGTCATGCCGCGCGCGTTGCGCTCGAACAGCAGAAAGCCGAACGCTTCTTCGATATCGCCGAGCATGCGGCTCGCGCTCGGCTGGGCCACGTTGACGGCCTCGGCGGCCTGATGGAGATTGCGCGCGTCGTCGAGCGCGACGAGCAGCGCGAGGTGCTTGAACTTGAGCCGATTGACGAGTGCGACGGTTGCTGAGGGTTGGCTCATGGGGCGGTGCGATTCGGTTTGTGGATCGCCCAATCCCAACTTCGGATTGAGATGCTATCGACGCAGGAATTATAGTCGTATCAGACGCTTCCACGTTTAGCTGGAAAAGCGCCCGGATACGACGGGAGACAGGCCGCAATGGAGACAATCGCTTTCCGGATGGTGCTCAACCCCGGCATGCGCGAGGAATACGAACGACGTCATGCGCAAATCTGGCCTGAACTGGTTGACGCATTGCACGACGCCGGCGTGCGCGACTATCGGATTTTCTTCGACCCGGAGTCGAATCACCTGTTCGCCATCCTGACGCGAAACAGTCATCACACCATGGACGAACTGCCGCAGCTCGACGTGATGCGCAAATGGTGGGATTACATGGCCGACATCATGCACACGGCCCCGGATCACACACCGCTGCAGCAGTCGCTCGAACCGGTCTTCCATTTGAACTCGCTGAGCTGATCCGAGCCGATCGGATCTCAAACCTCGAAAACGATTTTGACCGGACGGAGGAGGCCGCATGCAGGTGGTCGATTCGCATATTCACTTGTGGGATCTGAAAACGCATCGCTATCCGTGGCTGGAAAACCCGGGCGTGTCGTTCGTGGGCGACGCGCGCGAACTGAAGCACGACTACCTGCTCGACGATCTGTTGGGCGATGCGGGCGACATCGACGTGCTGAAGCTCGTGCACGTCGAAGCGAATCACGATCCCGCCGATCCGGTCGAAGAGACCCGCTGGTTGCAGTCCATTGCCGATCGCAAGGCATCGCGCGGCATGCCGAACGCGATCGTCGCCGCGGTGGATCTGTCCGCGCCGAATGCGCCGGCCGTGCTCGAAGCGCATGCGTCGTTCGCCAACACGCGTGGCATCCGCCAGATTCTGAACGTGCACGATAACAAGCTGTTCGATTACGTCGGCCGTCATTTCATGCGCGAGCCGCAATGGCGCGAGCACTTCGCGCTGCTGCGCCGCTACGGCCTGTCGTTCGATCTGCAACTGTATCCGTCGCAGATGGAAGAGGCGGCAGCGCTGGCGCGCGCGCATGGCGACACGCAGTTCGTCATCAATCACGCGGGCATGTTCGTCGACCGCAGCAGCGTGGCCGGTTATCGCGCCTGGCGCGAAGGCATGCGCTTGCTCGCGGACTGCCCGAATGTCGCCGTGAAGATCAGCGGACTCGCCATGTTCGATCACCAGTGGACGGTTGAAAGCCTGCGGCCGTATGTGCTCGAAACGATCGACACGTTCGGTGTCGGGCGCGCGATGTTCGCCTCGAACTTTCCAGTCGACCGGCTGTTCGGCTCTTACGCGGATCTGTGGCATGCGTATGCATCGATCGTGGAGGGCGCGAGCGTAGCCGAAAAAGAAGCATTGTTTTGCCGCAACGCGGAGCGTTGCTACCGCATTTAAAGAAGGAGACACGCAGTGCAGCAACCCACATCCGCTGTGCCGAGGCTCGAATTGCGGCATGCGAGTAAATCATTCGGGCGGGTTCGCGCGCTATCCGACGGCGATCTCGCGCTCTGGCCGGGCGAGGTGCATGCCTTGCTCGGCGAGAACGGCGCGGGCAAGTCGACGGTCGTGAAGATTCTGGCGGGCGTGCATCAGCCGGACACCGGCGAACTGCTGGTGGACGGCGAAGCACGCCGCTTCGCGACGCCCGCCGAGGCACGCGACGCCGGGCTCGCGGTCATCTATCAGGAACCGACGCTGTTCTTCGACCTGTCGATCGCGGAGAACATTTTCATGGGACGGCAGCCAGTCGATCGCATTGGCCGGATTCGTTACGACGCGATGCGCCGCGAAGTGGACGGCTTGCTGGCTTCGCTCGGTGTCGATCTGCGCGCCGATCAACTGGTGCGCGGTTTGTCGATTGCCGATCAGCAGGTGATCGAAATTGCCAAGGCGTTGTCGCTGAACGCCAACGTGCTGATCATGGACGAACCGACCGCCGCGCTGTCGCTGCCGGAAGTAGAGCGGCTCTTCACCATCGTGCGCAAGCTGCGCGAGCGCGACGTGGCGATCCTTTTCATTACTCACCGTCTCGACGAAGTATTCGCGCTGACACAACGCGTCACGATCATGCGCGACGGCGCAAAAGTCTTCGACGGTTTGACCGCCGATCTCGACACGGAAGCGATCGTGGCCAAAATGGTTGGGCGCGATCTGGAGACGTTCTATCCCAAGGCCGACCGGCCACCCGGCGAGGTAAGGCTGTCAGTGCGCGGCCTCACGCGCATCGGCGTATTCAAAGACATTTCCTTCGACGTCCGCGCAGGCGAAATCGTCGCGCTCGCCGGACTGGTCGGCGCGGGGCGCAGCGAAGTCGCGCGGGCGATCTTCGGCATCGATCCGCTCGACTCGGGCGAAATCCGGATCGCCGGCGAGCGTCTCGCCGCCGGACGGCCCGCGGCCGCCGTGCGCGCCGGGCTCGCACTCGTGCCGGAGGATCGCCGGCAGCAAGGGCTCGCGCTGGAATTGAGCATCGCGCGCAATGCGTCGATGACAGTGCTCGGCCGGCTCGTCAAACACGGGCTCATCTCCACGCGCAGCGAGACGCAGCTCGCCAATCAATGGGGCACGCGCCTGCGTCTGAAGGCGGGCGATCCCAATGCGCCGGTCGGCACGCTGTCGGGCGGCAATCAGCAGAAGGTCGTGCTCGGCAAATGGCTGGCCACCGGACCCAAAGTGCTGATCATCGACGAACCCACGCGCGGCATCGACGTCGGCGCCAAGGCCGAGGTGTACAGCGCGCTCGCTGAACTGGTGCGCGACGGCATGGCGGTGCTGATGATCTCGAGCGAATTGCCGGAAGTGCTCGGCATGGCCGACCGCGTGCTGGTGATGCACGAGGGGCGTATCAGCGCGGATATAGCGCGCGCCGACGCCGACGAGGAACGGATCATGGGCGCGGCACTCGGTCAACCCATTCCACCGCTGGGGCACGCCGCATGATGCGCCATTCTTCCACTCATCCCGCGCCGGTCCAGGCGCCGGTGCCGAAGCGCGCCGCGAGTTCGCCGGGCGGCTTTGCGGCGAGCATCGCGAAGAGCCGCGAGACGACGCTCTTCGTCGTGCTGGTTCTGCTGATCGTCGGCACGGGGCTCGCGAAGCCGCAGTTCCTGAATCTGCAGAATCTGCGCGACGTGCTGCTGAATGTGTCGATTATCAGCTTGCTGACGGCCGGCATGACTGTCGTGATTCTGATGCGCCACATCGATCTGTCGGTCGGCTCGACAGTGGGCGTCAGCGCGTATGCGGTCGGCAGTCTGTATGTCGCGTTTCCGCATATGCCGGTGATTGTCGCGTTGGCGGCGGGGCTCGCAATCGGTCTCGTGGCGGGCACCATCAACGCGCTGCTCGTCGCGGTGGGGCGCGTGCCATCGCTCGTCGCAACGCTGTCCACGCTGTACATTTTTCGCGGCGCGGACTACGCGTGGGTGCACGGCGGACAGATCAACGCAACCAGTTTGCCCGATGCGTTTTCCCGTCTTGCCACCGGTACCTTGCTCGGCATCCCGACGCTTGCGCTGATCGCGGTCGTCGTGCTGATCGGTCTCGCCATCTATCTGAAGCAGTTTCGCGGCGGCCGCGAACACTACGCGATCGGCTCGAATCCGGAGGCGGCGCGTCTCGCCGGCGTGAACGTCGAACGGCGCGTGATGGCGGGCTTCCTGCTGTCCGGTGCGATTGCCGGCTTCGCCGGCGCGTTGTGGTTGGCCCGCTTCGGCACCGTGGATGCGAGCACCGCGAAGGGCATCGAGTTGCAGGTGGTGGCCGCCGCCGTGGTGGGCAGCGTGGCGATCACCGGCGGCGTCGGCACGATACTCGGCGCCACGCTCGGCGCGCTCGTGCTCGGAGTGATCAGCATCGCACTGGTGGTGCTGCACGTGTCGCCGTTCTGGGAGCAGGCCATCGAAGGCGCGCTGATCGTCGCCGCGATTACCGCCGATACCTTGCTGGCCCGCTCCGTCGCCAAACGCATGATGAGGAAACGCGATCATGGCTAAACCCGATTCCGCGCTGCTCACGCGCAAACGCGAAACGCCGCTGCAATGGGACGTGCTGCTGGTGCTCGTGCTGATTCTCTCGCTCGTGCTGGGGCGCATGCTGTCGCCGGTGTTCCTGACCGGCGCGAATCTGAGCAACGTGCTGGCTGATCTGACCGAGATCGCGCTGATGGCGCTGCCGATGACGCTGATCATCGTCGCCGCCGAAATCGATCTGTCGGTGGCGTCGGTGCTGGGCGCATCCAGCGCGTTGATGGGCGTGCTGTGGCATATGGGCTTGCCGATGCCGCTCGTGATCGTGCTGGTGCTGGTTGCCGGCGCGTTGGCCGGCTTGCTCAACGGCCTCGTGATCGTCAAGCTCAATCTGCCTTCGCTCGCGGTCACGATCGGCACGCTGGCGCTGTTTCGCGGCCTTGCCTACGTGTTGCTCGGCGACCAGGCGGTGGCGGATTTTCCGCCCGCCTATACCGCGTTCGGCATGGACACGCTGGGCGGGAGTTTTATTCCGTTGCCGTTTGTCATCGTGATCGTCGGCGCGATTGTGTTCACCGTGCTGCTGCAGTCCACGGCTTTCGGCCGCAGTCTTTACGCGATCGGTGCGAATCCAACCGCGGCGGCGTTCTCCGGCATCGAAGTAGCCAGGATCCGTTTGCGGCTGTTCGTGCTGTCCGGCGCGATGAGCGCGCTGGCGGGCATCGTCTATACGCTGCGCTTTACCAGCGCGCGCGGCGACAACGGCGAAGGGTTCGAGTTGTCGGTGATCGCGGCGGTGCTGTTCGGCGGCGTGAGTATTTTCGGCGGACGCGGTTCGATGATCGGCGTGCTGTTGTCGCTGTTGATTATCGGCGTGCTGAAAAATGCGCTCACGCTCGACGACGTATCCAGCGAAACGCTCACCATCGTCACCGGCGTGCTGCTGCTGGCATCGGTACTGATACCGAATCTGGTGGCCCGCTGGCGCGCGGCACGCGACCGGCGTTTTATCGCCAGGTCCGCTTCTTCCCTGTAACGCCCTTAGGAATGCCTGTGTCTGAAAAGAGAAAGTCCAACAACCGATAACCCGGACAACACCACGTCCAACAAGGCAGGAGACACTTCATGTTCAAACCTCTACGTCACACCGGTAGCGCGGCGCTGTGCGTCGCGTTGCTCGCGATCAGTTGCGCCGCGTCCGCCGCGGACCTGAAAAGCGGGCTGAAAATCGCATTCGTGCCCAAGCAGATCAACAACCCCTACGAGGTGATCGCCGACGATGGCGGCATGGCCGCGATCAAGGAGTTCAAGGGCGTGGGCAAGGCGGTGGGGCCGTCGGACGCGGGCGCTTCGTCGCAGGTTCAATACATCAACACGCTGATTACGCAGCGGCAGGACGCGATCGTGATTGCCGCCAACGACGCCAACGCAGTCGTGCCGTATCTGAAGAAAGCGATGTCGCAAGGCATCAAGGTGGTTACCTTCGATTCGGACACGGCGCCCGAGGGCCGTCAACTGTTCGTCAACCAGGCGAACGCGGAAGGCATCGGCCGTGGCCAGGTTCAACTGGTCGCGAAACTGATGGGCGGCGAAGGCGAGTTTGCGGTGTTGTCGGCCACGCCCAACGCAACCAATCAGAACACCTGGATCAAGTGGATGCAGGAGGAGCTGAAAAAGCCCGAGTATTCGAAGATCAAACTGGTAAAGATCGCCTACGGTAACGACGACGATCAGAAGTCGTTCACGGAGACGCAGGGCCTGTTGCAGGCGTATCCGAATCTGAAGGCGATCGTCGCGCCGACCACGGTGGGGATTGCGGCTGCCGCGCGTTATATCTCGACTTCGTCGAGTAAAGGCAAGGTGGCGGTGACCGGTCTCGGCACGCCGAACCAGATGCGCGCGTTCGTGAAAAACGGCACCGTGAAGGCGTTCCAGTTGTGGGATCCGGGTCAACTCGGCTACCTGGCTGCGTATGCCGCGGCAGCGCTGGCGTCGGGCACGATCAGCGGCAAGGAAGGCGAGTCGTTCGAGGCCGGCAAGCTCGGCAAACGCACCATCGGGCCGCAAGGCGAAATCATTCTCGGACCGCCGACCACGTTCGATTCGAGCAATATCGATAAATTCAATTTCTGAGCGGCGATGCTTTGCCGCGCGGAGGTCGCACGGCTGACGTGATCGCCAAGGCATGATGCACGAGGCGCGCGGCCGATGCATGGCTCGCGCCTCGTGCTTTTTATTTGCAACGCGCCCTGAATGGCGTCATGCCTGCTGCACACACACTCACGTTTTTCGCGTGAAGGGTAATGGTTTTTGCGGTGCCTTTGTATTTGCAGACGAGATAGGGGTCGATCTGGTCGATGTCCCAGCGATCCACACGGTTTGCGCGTACGGGTGCAAGACTCGCCATCTGGTCCGGCGGACCATCGTACAAAGCCGCGTTGTTCAGGGCATGCCGCACGCCGGAATCGAGCACGCTAACCGGACAAGCGACCGGCGCTGCCGAAGCGGCGCCGCTTGCCCATGCATAGAGGAGCACACAAAGCGCTTTACTCGACCACATAGAATTGATCCCCGTCGTTTGCTTTAACTCCGTGTCCGTTCCTGAAGCGGATAGTTCGCTCGTGGACGGGCTGCGCGGTATGCCCATTCCATTGATCCAGAACCTGGATGCCGGCTGCGTTGCGGCCGAGATAAATGGCTGCATGGCTGCGCCCGTCAGTGTGGTTTCCGTACCTGCCGTTAGGGTCGAATGTCGCGATAACCGTTCCTGGACTAATCAGATTCGCGGTTCTTGCTTTCTCTCCCTGGTGCCACGACGAGGAAGGTGGAACGGAAACGACAGCGTGCACGAATGCCACGCATTGCCCGTTGCCGACAAGGTGTCCTTTTAGAGAATTTGCTTCGGTCATGTTTGCTAGGTAAGACATCCCTTAACCTTTATCAATCATGTGGTTTGGACATGAGTGCACACCTCCCTGTGTGGACCCACGTTCACGGCGGGTGCGGTGAACGGATCAAACGTAGCATTGCGTTAGCCGTAACTGATTGGGGAAAATTCCGCTTTGCAGGTGGCAGAAGTCGGAAAGCTAGCGTCAGGCGCGTTGCGTCATTAACGGAACCGACAGCTTGCCGACCATACACGGAGCGCGCGCGACATTAGCGGAGTTCAAATTTTGGCAAGCGAAAGCTTCAGAAGCGCTGCTGAATACCCGCGGTAACACCTGCCTGCGTATCCGCCGTGCCGGTCAGATCGCGCGACACACTCACTAGGTTGCCGTGCTTCGCCATCGCATAGCCGCCCGCCAGATACAGCGACGTGCGTTTCGACAGGGCGTACTGTGCGCGCAGCGAGAACAGCGTCGGATCGGCATCGCTCGCGTCCTTGATGTTCTGGTGATAGATCGCGGCGGTCAGCGTGAGCATCGGCGTTGCCTCGTACTGGCCGCCGATCCAGTACATGTCGCTCCGTAGCGCCGGCGCGGCGGTGTGGAACGCACGCCGGTAGCTTCGATAGCCGGCCATCGCCTTGACCTGGCCGAAGTCATAGCTGACACCTGCGTGCATGCCTTGAATGTAGTCAGTGGTGTCCGCTGGCGTGACGCTGCCGCTTGCGCCGTTCTGCCTGTCGAAAGTGACGACCGCGGCGAACGGCCCGTTTTCGTAGCCGAGACCGAAATCATATTTGGCACTCGTCTTCATGCTGCCGGGCACATTGCCGAACCCATACATTGCACCGAACTTGAAGCCGGAAAAGGTGCCGTCGTAACGCACCGCGTTGGACGAACGCACGAATATGAGGTCTCGCCTGCCGCCCGTCGCGGTCGACGAGATAACCCACGAATAGTTTGGCGCGTAGCCCATCGGGTCGAACGGCAGGACGTAGTCGAACGTGGTGGTGAAATTGCGGCCGAGCGTGACTTGCCCGAAACGGTTTTTCAGACCGATGAATGCGCGGCGGGCAAAGATCGCACCGGGGCCATCATCGAACTGACCGTTCATGGTGTTGATGCCGCTCTCCAGCTGAAACAGCGCCTTCAGTCCGCCGCCGAGTTCCTCGACGCCGCGCAAACCCCAGCGCGAAGTGTTCCTCGCGCCCGGCACGAGACGCACGGCGTTGCCGCCGGGGCTGGCATGGTTCACGTATTCGATGCCCGCGTCGACGATACCGTAAATAGTCACGCTCGACTGCGCCTGTGCGCCCCCGGCGGCAAAACCGGCGAATCCGGCGCAGGTCACGCTGAAAGTCGCTTTCTTCATGTTCAAGTTCATCACCCATCTCCTTCGGTTGGCTTTTTTGCTTCGGTCCGGTTGCGGCGCGCGCTCAACTCGCCTGTGCGAACGCCCAGCAGTCGTTGGCGGGGAATTCGATCCAGTGCCGGCCGGCCGCGCGCGGCACGTGGCCGAAGGCGCGCAGCCGCAAGCCGCCGCAATGGAACAGGTATTCCCAGCGGTCGCCGAGATACATCGACGTGACGAGTTCGGCTTCGAGCCGGTTCGCACCGGGACCGTCGGCGACCTGCACGCGTTCGAGGCGAATCACGGCATGCGCATGCTGTCCGGCGGTCAGCGCTTCGCGCGCTTGCGCCTGCAGTTCCCAGCCGTCGCCGGCAAGCGTCACGCGGTCGCCGTCAACCGCGGCCACGCATGCCTCGATGCGGTTGTTGCTGCCCATGAATTCGGCGGTGTAGAGCGAGCGGGGAGCGCCGTACAGTTCGGCGGGCGTGCCTTCCTGTTCGATGCGGCCGTTGCGCAGCAGAAGGATGCGATCGGACATGGCCATCGCTTCGGTCTGGTCGTGCGTCACGCACAACGCAGAAAGGCCCAATGACACGATCAGTTCACGCAACCACGCGCGCGCTTCTTCGCGCAGCTTGGCGTCGAGATTGGAGAGCGGCTCGTCGAGCAGAATCACCGGCGGGTTGTAGACGAGCGCCCGCGCTACCGCCACGCGCTGTTGCTGACCGCCTGAGAGCTGATAGGGATAACGCGCGGCGAGGTGGCCAAGGCCGAGCTGGTCGAGCGCCGCTTGCACGCGCCTTTTCTGTTCGGCGCCGACGACGCGCCGCAGCTTCAATCCATAGCCGACGTTCTCGGCCACCGTGCGATGCGGCCACAGCGCGTACGACTGGAACACGAGTCCGAGCGAGCGCTGCTCGACCGGCAGATCGACACGCGTGGCGTCGTCGAAAAACGCCTTGCCGTCCAGTTCGATGCGACCCGCCGACGGTTGTTCGAGTCCGGCCACCGCGCGCAGCAGCGTGGTCTTGCCGCTGCCCGACGCACCCAGCAGGCAGACCACCTCGCCGGGATTCAGCTCGAACGACACGCCGTTGAGAATCGGGTTGTCGCCGTAGCTGAGAAAGAGATTGTCGACCTTGAGCTTATCCATGCAATTTCACTCCGAAGCGCAGCGCGACGCCGAGTCCGGCGCCGACCATCGCGATGTTGATGACAGAAAGCGCCGCGACCTGATCGACCGCACCGGTCGCCCACAGCGACACCAGCAGCGCGCCGATCACTTCGGTGCCGGGAGAAAGCAGATAGACCGCGGTCGAATACTCGCGCTCGAAGATCATGAAGATCAGCAGCCACGCCGCGAGCAAACCGAAGCGCACGAGCGGCAGCGTCACATCGAGACTCACGCGTGCACGCGTGCCGCCGGCGCTGCGTCCCGCTTCTTCGAGCTCGGGGCCGACCTGCAACAGCGCGCTCTGAATCAGACGCATGCCGTACGCGAGCCACACGACCGTGTAAGCGATCCAGATGCTCCACATGGAGTTCTTCAGTTCCTTCAGGCCGGGCACGAAGAGAAAGATCCACAGGAAGGCGAGACCGGCGAGCAGCCCCGGCACCGCGCGCGGCAACAGCACGAGGTAATCGAGCAGACGCGTGGCCCAGTCGTTGCGGCGATGGCCGGCAAATGCCACCAGCGAATAGAAGCCCACCGCCAGCGCACCGCCTATCACGCCGATGCCGAGCGTGTTCAGAATCGCGCGCACCAGGGTGTCCTGCTCGAACAGTTCGGCGAAGTTGGCGAGCGTGAGAACGTCGCCGAGATGCACGCCTTGTCCCCAGTTGGTGACGAACGCGCGCAACGTGATGCCGGAGATCGGCACGAACACCGTCAGCAGCAGCCACAGCGCGACGATCGCGAGTGCGATCCAGCGCCATGCGCCGAGCGGCAGTACAGTCTGACGTCCCGCTTTGCCCTTGACCGTGACGAATCGATTCGCGCTCTTGAGCAGCCGGCGTTGCAGCAGCACGAGCGGGAACGTGATCGCGACGATGCACATCGCGACCGCGGCCATCAGGTGATACGAGGGAATGCCGAGTTTGTTGGTGAGCTTGTAGAGATACGTGGCCAGCACGAGGTGCCCTTCGGGATCGCCGAGCACGAGTGGCAGGCCGAACACTTCGAAGCCGAGGAAGAACACCAGCACGCCGGCGAACAGCAGCGCGGGCAGCGTCATCGGCAGGCTGACGTCGAGCGCGACGCGAAACGGCCGCGCGCCGGCGACACGCGCCGCTTCCTCGACGTCCGAGCCGAGATTACGCAGCGCCGCCGACGAATACAGGTACACGTGCGGCACATGCGTGAGGCCGACGATCACCGTGATGGCGAACACCGAGTAGACCGTCCACGGCGCTTCGGCGGTGCCGAACAGCTCCATCCACCAGACCGAATAAAAGCCGACCGGGCCGGCCGCGACCACATAGCCGAACGCGAGCACCATCGGCGAGACGAACACCGGCGTGAGCAGCAGCGGTTCGAGCCAGCGACGGCCGGGCAGGTCGGTGCGCACCATCAGGAACGCGAGAATGCCGCCGAGCGGAATCGAGATGAACAGCATTCCGGCTGCGATGACAAATGAGTTTTTCAGTGCCGACCAGAAGTCCGGGTCGCTGAAAATGAATTCGAAACCGCTGAGGCCGAAGGCGCGCTTGGCGTCGAAGAATGGTGCGTTCAGCACGCTCTGCAACAGGATGAAGCCGAGCGGCAGCGCCACCGCCACGGTTAGAACCGCGATGACGAGCCAACGCAGCAGCCCCATGAACGGCTGAAGTGCGCCGGGCGGTATCGCACCGTTGGAGCGGCCGTTTGCCGCGTGCGGTAGCGCGGCGCGGTGTCCGGTTGCGCTGGTGGAAGGCATGAGGATCCCCCTGCGGCACACTGGCCGCATATCGACAGGTCTGGAAAGAAGGGCCGCCGCGCGTGTCAGCGCGGCCGCTCGGGCGTCAAACGCGAACGGCTAGCGCCTGATGGACTGTTGCCACTGCTTGAGGAATTCGAGGCGCTTCGACTGATCGAGATAGACCAGCAGTTCCGCGCCGATAGGGACTGGTTTAAGCGAGTCGCCGAGTTGCTTGGTGAGGGCCGCCATCGACGTTTCGCCTTCCACGTCGGCGCGAATCGAGAACAGACCCGCCTGATTCGCCAACAGCGTCTGGCCGCGTCGCGAGAGCAGATAGTCGACCCACAGCTTCGCGGCGTTCGGGCTTTGCGCTTTCTTCGAAATCGTCACGAGCCGGCTCGCCACCAGCGTGTAATC
This sequence comes from Paraburkholderia sp. BL17N1, assembly GCF_003634175.1. NCBI lineage: Bacteria > Pseudomonadati > Pseudomonadota > Betaproteobacteria > Burkholderiales > Burkholderiaceae > Paraburkholderia > Paraburkholderia sp. BL17N1. The sequence goes on along the minus strand of NZ_RBIW01000002.1, from coordinate 293,766 downwards.
CTTCGGGTAGACATAACCGATAGAGGGATCTTTCTTCGCCTTGATGACCGCGTACGACCCGAGAATGTTGTAGCCGATCAGGTTCTCGCCGGAGGAGATGCGCTCCATCATCGCGCCCGTGCTCGATTGCAGCTTCGGGCCGGTGGCGCCCATGGCCTTGACCAGATCCCACGTGACCTGCGGGTTGACGCGTACGTCCTGGGTCAGATAGTTGAAGCCGACGCCGGACTTTTCGATGTCGTAAGTGGTGACGCGGCCTTTGAACCTGTCAGGTTTGTCTTGCAGCAGTTTGATCAGATCGGCGCGCGTTTGCGGCACCTCGCCGGCCGGCATGAGGCGTTTGTTGTAGACGATCGCGAGCGGCTCGTACGTGGTGCCGTACGCCTGCTTCTGGTACTGCGCCCACTGCGGCAACTGCTTCGCTTCGGGGGATTCGTAAGTGGTCATCAGGCCGTCGTTGACGAGCTTGATCTGCAGGTCCATGGCCGAACTCCACAGCACATCGGCACTCACGCTGCTGGCCGCGTTTTCGCTGATGTAGCGGTTGTACAGCTCGGTGGTGTTCATGTCGTTGTATTCGACTTTGACGCCGTAGAGGCTTTCAAAATCCTTGATGAGCGGACGTACCAGCGCGGTGTCCGTGACCGAATAGACGATCAGCTTTCCTTCCTTTTTCGCGCCGTCGACCGTGGCCTGGTAGTCAGTGGGATAACCGGGTGGAATGGCCGCCCACGCTGAATTCGTTGCGAATGCGACAGCGACAGCCAGGGCCTTGAAGTTGATTTGCACGTCGTCCTCCAGATATCTCGATGTTGGTTTTGTGTAGGCGAATGAATACAGTCCGATCCTGTCCCGCCTGGTCACCGACGCGCTGACCAGCGACACTGACAGTCGACTACCCGTGCTGATATTGAGCGCGCACGGCTCGGCGGGAGAGCGCGCGCATGGTCTCGATCTGAGCGCCGACGACTGTTTTCGCCACACCATTCTCTCTCACGGAAATGGATGCGCGCGCACGTGTGCTACTACGTCGCAGCCGTGGCGATATCGATGTCGAGAAGGATAGGGTGCCTAACGATCGTAGGCGAAGGGGCATTGAAGGCAGCTGAATCGCGCTGTGCAGCAGGCGGGGCGCATCGCGGCCGTTGCTCTTGCATTCGCGGCTCGATGCGGACAACGGCTATTGACTCAAGCGTGTGGCGCTGCTGCTGCATAAGGTCGCACGCGGCGTGACGCTCCACCGCTTGCGGGTGATGCGCTCGCCTGGTATCAATCCCGGTTTCGAGCTGGACGTGCGGGGCGACGTGACAGGCCGGATCGATCTGCTGGCGGAACGGAGCGGCTAGCTGGGCGATTACGCCATACGGCGTCATTCAGCCGCTTGACTACTCGATCACTCAACCGGTCAACCACTCAGCGGCGAATCGGAAAGCGCTGTGCATAAGCAGTGGGTGACGTATCTTCGCGCCACGTTTCGCCGTCGATCAAGACCTGAGAGGCGCCTTTTTCCGGCACGGCCACGTTCACAGCGACGGCCGCCTCGCGATACAACTGCGTCTGGTTGATCCGCGCGGCGATGTCCGCATAATCCGCACGCGCGTCGATCATGCCCCATCGTTCGAATTGCGTGAGAAACCACGCACCTTCGAATGCATGCGGGTAGTTGACCGCGCCATTGTCGAAGAAGCGTATGGGCAAACCGCCCGGCGATGAAGCGGCAATCTGGTCGCCCAAACGTGCCGCGATCAACGCTTCATCAATGCCGACATATTCGGGCCGCGCAAGCCAGCGTGCGATTTCCTCGCGGTGTCCCGCGCCGTCGAGCCAGCGGCATGCTTCGAGCATGGTCTGCACGAGAGCGCGCGCGGCATTCGGATTCGCGCTGACAAAATCGCGGCGGCACGCCAGCACTTTGTCGGGATGATCCGGCCACACGTCGCTCGTATAAGCCATCGTTCTGCCGACGCCTTGCGCTTCTGCCTGCGCGTTCCAGGGTTCGCCGACACAGAGGCCGTCGAGCTTGTCTTCGGCGAGCGCGGCGACCATTTGCGGCGGCGGAATCGCCACGCTCTCGATCTCGCGCAACGGATCCACGCCTTGCGACGCGAGCCAGTAGTACAGCCACATCGCATGCGTGCCGGTCGGGAAGGTTTGCGCGAAGACGGGCTTGCGGCCGAGCGTGGCGAGCGCCCTGGGTAGCGTGCCGTGTTCGGCGAGCGCATCGGCGAGACGGTTCGACAGTGTGATGGCCTGGCCGTTGCGGTTGAGCACCATCAGCACCGCCATCTCGGTTTGCGGTCCGCCGAGGCCGAGCTGCACGCCGTAGACGAGTCCGTAGAGCGCATGGGCCGCATCCAGATCGCCCGACAACAGTTTGTCGCGCACGGCGGCCCATGAAGGCTGGCGCGACAGCTCCAGCGTCAGGCCGTGCGCATGGCCGAATTCGAGCAGCTTGGCGGCGACGAGCGGCGCGGCGTCCGAAAGCGCCACGAAACCGAGCCGCAAATGAGTCTTCTCGAGCTGTCCCGATGCGGACGTGGTGGCGAGTGAAGTAGGAGAGTTCATGGACGGCGCTTCATTTGAGCGAGTCAGCCGCCGCGACAATGGCGCGCGCGATCTCGGCGAGTTTGACGCCCTGGTTCATCGCGCGTTTGCGCAGGCTGGCGTAGGCGGCGTGTTCGGTGATTTTCTGCTGATCCATCAGGATGCGTTTGGCCCGATCGATCAGCTTGCGCTCGGCGAGTTCGTTCTCGACTTGCGCGAGACGTTCGCGCAACTGCGATTCCTGCGCAAAACGCGCGAGCGCGACTTCGAGGATCGGCGCGAGACGCTCGGTCGCAAGACCTTCGACGAGATAGGCCGTGACGCCCGCGCCAACGGCGTCGCGAATCAATTGCTGGTTGGCGTCGTGGCTGAACATCAGCACCGGACGCGGCGCGGTGGCGTTCATCACGGCAAGCTGTTCGAGCGTGTCGCGCGACGGCGATTCAGTATCGATGATGATGACGTCCGGCCGCTCGCTCTGCACCACGCGATGCAGCGCCTGCGGCGTCGCGGTGCCCGCCAGCATCTCGTAGCCGAGGCGGGCAAGGGCGTCGCGAAGGTCGCCGATGGGCTTATCGGTGTCGGTTACGAGGAGAACGCGCAGCATGGAGTGGGGTTTTATCGACGGCTAGCGTTGTATAAAGCAACGGCTATGCCAATCGATACGCGCGAAGGTGAAACGAAAGCAGGCACGGACTTAGCGACCGCCTGGACCGCCGCGGCTGCACCTGCGTGGGGCGCGTCCGGCCGACGCACCGAAGCGGCGCATGGCGGCGTCGCTCATTTCATCTACGCCAGGCGCTGTAACTGCGGGGCGAGAACAGAAAACCGACGGCGATCATTGCGACGACGCAGCCGGCCAGCATGATCCACGCGCCGCCGAAGCTCCCGCTCCAACCTCGCACGAGGCCGGCCACGACCGGCGCGATAGCCGCCACGATGAAGCCGACGCCCTGCGTGAACGCGATCAGCTTGCCGGCCACACGATGGTCGGCCGAATGATCCATGACGGTCACTAGCGTCAGCGAAAAAGTCCCGCCGAGGCCCGCGCCTGCCACGCCGACCCATAGCAAGGGTGCGGCGTCGGGCCAGACGATCAAGCCAAGCAAACCGGCCAGTTGCGCGGTCAGGCCGAGCGTGAGCCACGGCCGGCGATCGCGGAACGACGCCGCGGCGAGCGGCAGCAACAGCGCCGCGGCGGCCTGGAACACCGTCATGCCTGCCAGCAGCGACCCGCTTGCCGCGACGCTCACGCCGCGTTGCTGGTAAAACGCCGGCAACCACGCGACCAGACTCGTATAGCCGCCGTTGACGATGCCGAAGTAGAGGCCGAGCGTCCACGCGCGCCGCGTGCGCCATAGCGAAAGGGGGACGGCATGCGTGGACGCAGCGTGGGCGGCGGCGCCGTTCGACGGGGACTGCCGGTTCAATGCCCACCAGCACAGCAGCGCGACGCAAGCCGGAAGCGCCCACACCGCGAGCCCCGCATGCCATGACTGCGCCGCGCGACTCACCCACGGACTCAAACTCGCGCCCAGGCCGCCGCCGCCCATGATCGACGCGGAGAACACGCCCATCGCGAGCGGCACGCGCGCATGAAAGCGCTGCTTCATCACGGCGGGCAGGAGCGCCTGAATCGCCGCGACGCCCACGCCCGCGAGCAACGCCGTGGCGAGCAGCGCCGCGCCGGTCGACGCGGTGCACCGCGCCGCGCAAGCCAGCGCGATGGCCAGCAAGCCGAGCGCGACACCGCGCGTTTCGCCGATCGTGCGGGACAACGCGCCCGCACCGAACGCGCCGATGCCCATTGCCACGACCGGCAGGCTGGTCAGCAACGACGCGCCGTAGAAGCTGAGACCGGTTGCGGCGCGGATCGTCGTCATCAAAGGGCTGATGGAGGTGAGTAGCGGACGCAGATTGATGCCGATCACGACGATCGCGGCGAGCCAAACGACGTCCTGCCGCCTTAGTGCCGCAGTGGCGTGGTGAGCGGGAGCGTGGGTCGGGTTGGCGCTGGAGGGCGAAGTCACTATGGTCCTGGTGGAGAGGGATGGGCGGCGTGAAAAAGCGTGCAAGGCGCTTTTTTGGTCAACCATAATATCAATAAATGGTTAACCATTTACGTGATGTCCGGTATAACGCGAGACGCTTTTGCGGGCGCTCGCCGCTCTTCTTCCATCCGGATAGCACTGCAGATACCGCGTGATCAGCTGGGTGGCCTCGCCCACGAGCGCTGCAAACGCCTCGTCCGGCAGACGTGCGGCATGGGGTACGACACGCTGAGTGCGTCGGCGCCTCGATGGACGTTACGCACACGAAGGCCGCAAGCACGAGGCCGACTAAAGCATTCGTGTTGCCTTGGCTGGCGACTTTCCATGGGCAGGATATGCTGTCGGTTGTCAGCAAAATCACGATGCACGATGAAAACCAGTTCGAAAGGCGGCCTTGTCTATTCCACCGAAAACGGCCGCATGTGTCCCGAATGCAGCCGGGCGCTTGCGCAATGCGTCTGCAAGACGGTCGCCAGGACACGACCGGCAGGTGACGGCGTGGTGCGAGTGTCTCGCGAGACCAAGGGCCGAGGCGGGAAAAGCGTGACGCTCGTGAAGGGGCTCGCGCTCGATCCTCTCGCCTTGGCCTTGCTAGGCAAGCAGTTACGCACGGCCTGCGGCTCTGGCGGTACGATCAAGGATGGCGTGATCGAAGTGCAGGGCGATCATTGCGAACGGGTGATCGAGGCGCTAAAAAAGGCTGGCCATCAGGCGAAGCGGGCTGGGGGTTGAGCTCAACGCTTGAACGTCCCGCTGCAAAGCGGCTTTCTCCAGCGCCAATCACGTCTTGTTCCTCCACCCCTATCCCAATCGCAAGACCCGTGCGAAACAGACTCGACGCCGCGCGCGGGATCGGCGAGGCCAGGCCGCGTCGCTGAAAATTCGGCGTAAGCTGAGCGCTTGACCGGAGGGTGACGTCGAAGACAAATCCGCGAACCGGGCTCGGTCAACTCGCGTTCGTCTCTTGCATAAGGAGGAAAGCGATGCGGACGATGAAGGCAGTGCAGGTGGCAGAGGCTGGCGGCCCCCTGGAACTCGTCGAACGGGACGTGCCGGAACCGGGTGCCGGCCAGGTACTCATCAAGATCCAGGCCTGCGGTATCTGCCACAGTGACGTATTGACTAAGGAAGGGCAGTGGCCGGGCCTCGAATATCCGCGAGTGCCTGGGCACGAGATTGCGGGCGTCATCGATACCGTCGGCGCGGGCGTTGAAGGATGGACGGCGGGACAGCGCGTCGGCGTCGGCTGGCACGGCGGACATTGCGGACGGTGCGAGCATTGCCGTCGAGGCGATTTCGTTCTGTGTCAGCGCGCACTCGTGCCCGGCATCAGCTACGACGGCGGCTACGCCGAGTTCATGGTGGCCCCGGTCGAAGCGCTGGCGCGCATTCCGGATGATCTTTCCGATGTGGATGCCGCACCGCTTCTGTGTGCCGGCATCACGACATTCAACGCGCTGCGCAACAGCGGCGCGCGCGCCGGGGATGTAGTCGCCGTGTTGGGCATTGGCGGACTCGGTCACCTCGGCGTGCAGTTCGCGCGAAAGATGGGATTTGTCACGGTAGCGATCGCGCGCGGGCAGGACAAGGCAAGCCTCGCGAAAGAGCTGGGCGCTCATCACTACATCGACAGCACGAAGGCGGACGTCGCACAAGCGCTGCAGGCGTTGGGCGGCGCTCGCGTCATTCTTGCAACCGTCACCAGCGGCAAGGCAATGAGCGCCGTGGTGGGCGGGTTGGGATTGAACGGCAAGCTGATCATGGTCGGGCTTTCCGAGGAGCCGGTGGAGGTGCCGATCGCGCAGTTCATCATGGGGCGCAATTCGGTGCAAGGCTGGCCGTCGGGCACCTCAGCGGATTCTCAGGACACGCTCGCCTTCAGCGCGCTATCGGGTATCAAGCCGATGATCGAAGAATTCCCGCTAACCAAAGCCGCCGACGCCTACGACCGGATGATGAGCGGTGCTGCACGGTTCAGGGTTGTGCTCAACACGGGTCAATAAAAGCGCGACTGACGGGCGGAGCCGCTGCAGCTAGAATGCCTGCCGACATCGCTCCGTTCCCGACTACTGAATTCATGGCTCCCCGTCCCCGCCGTTCGTCGCCTGCCGACACCGAAACGCCCCTTCAAGCCGCACGCGACGACGACGCGATCAGCGTCGAAGAGCGCGTTTACGCGTCCATCACCGCGGCGTTGTTGCAAGGGCGCCTGCGGCCGGGCGCGCAACTCGTCGAACGCGATCTCGCCGGCGCGTTTGGCTGCACGCGCGGCGCGCTGCGCAAGGTGCTGGCGCGGTTAGGCTTCGAGGGCAAGCTCGTGCTGGAGGCGAATCGCGGGGCGTTCGTGCCGTCGCCGTCGGAAGAGGACATTCGCCAGGTGTATCGCGCGCGGCAGATCGTCGAGGCGGGCATCGTCGCGGCTTTGTGCGGCGCCTTGAGCGCGCCGCACAAGCGGCGCCTGCGCGCGCACGTGCGCAGCGAGGAGAAGGCAATGAGAGCGGGCGCGGTCGAGGAATCCGTGCGCCTTGCTGGCCAGTTTCATGTGCTGCTGACGGAGCTGGCCGGCGGCACGGAATTGCTCGGGCTGGTCGGGCAACTGGTCGCCAAGACCGAGCTGTACAAAGCGCTCTTCGACCCGTCAAAGGGCTCGACCTGCTCCGCGGATGAACACACTCAAATCATCGACGCACTCGACGCGGGCGACCTCGGCGTTGCCCTGTCGGCGATGCGCGAACATCTGGCGGAACTGGAGGAGCGGGTGATCGAGCAGCTGCGCAAAAGCGCCGCCGGAGAAGATCTCGGGGCGGTGTTCGGACTTTAAGCGTGCGTATGGAGGAGGCGAGACGGCTGCGAAGCGCCTGCTGGCAGTGGAAAGCGCCAGTGCTTGAGAAATCCGGGCAAAACCCGGCTGCGACAAAGCGATGCCGCAGCGCGCCGCTCAGGCTCGAGTGATTGGATCAGCGAGTCAAGCCGGAGAAGGCGCGCGAATGGCTTCGCGTACAACTCAATCGCAATGGATCACGCCAGGACCGTGCGGGGCGCGGTCAGCGTGCCGCCAGCCTTAACGGCGACGGAATTGCGTGTTGCGAGCACCGCCGCCACCGGTGGCGCGCTCGTCTTTGTGACGGAAATTGATCCGGCCTTTGGTCAGATCGTAGACCGACAGTTCCAGCGTCACGCGGTCGCCCGCGAGAATACGGATGTGGTTCTTGCGCATGCGTCCGGACGCGTAAGCGCCTACCACGACGCCGTTGTCGAGCGTCACGCGGTAACGGCTGTCCGGAAGTACTTCGTCGACGATACCGTCAAGTTCAAGCAGTTCTTCTTTCGCCATGCATAACTCCTGGTCGATGGGATAAGGGGTGTTGGTCGCCCACGCCGGGCAGCACAACATCAGATGGGGGCAAAAGCGGGCTTTTCGAGCCCGCCGTACTGCGGTATCGGCCTATGTGCCGATAGTACCGCTCAAAGATCGGCGACGGACTGGCCGTCTACACGGCCGTCGATCAATTGTTCAGCGTGGGCCATGCACGCAATGCGCGCCTTGCCCGTGCCGTCGAACGGAAACAGGTACTGCAGACGGAACACACGCCCGTCGGCCGCCGCATTGGCGCCCACGCGGCAGATGCGCACCGACGCGTCGTAGCCGGCGTCCGGATTGCGGCTCGCCTGACCGTCCGCCGGGCGGCGCGGATAGACGAGCGGGTGAATTTCGTAACCCTTGTACGTCTTGACAACTGAATTCATGAAACACGTGTCCTGTAATACGTGGCCGACGTGTCACGCGTGTTACGCGCGGCACGACAGGCCGGGCAGCGCTGCACCTTGGGGCGCGCCGCCATGGAAAAAGGTTGGCACAGGCCCGATGGCAAGGGCTTGAGCGCGACCGCGCAAAAATCGCGGGTTCGATGGAGAAGAAACACGCTGATGTCGCGCAGACACCGGACGCGTAAAGCTGAACACTCAGCTGCACGACTCGCGACGGCGAATGCTTGCGACGCATTGCCGGAGTGACGGGATCGCCGGCGGGCGGCGGTCGAACAGTCGGGGGTGGTGCGCAGACGCCGGTTCGAGACTATCCGGAGTTGCCTGATGTTGCCTGCTAATGCGAATGCGGGGCACAGCTATTCCAATATGATGCACTAAATGGGGCTAATTGGATAGCAAAAAGTTCCAGGCAGGGGCAAACCGCCCGGCGGGCGGGGCTTCGAGGGCGGCCCGCCGGGCGAAGCCGACATGCCGGGGTATGCGCGGCACGCCGGGTGAAGGTTGCGCCGTCACGGCGCGGGCACGGGACGATCAACAGACTCGTGCGTCAGCGGGAAGTTTCGGCGACACGCTTCTGCAGCTCGCGCGACGCCGCCAGCGGAATGCGGGCGTCGTCCCAGCCGGCCAGCCATTCGACTTCCTTCGACGTGAAGATCTGTCCATGATTGCGCAGCGTGTACTGCAGCGAATCAATGATGTGATTGCGGATGATTTCCGGCGTGCCTTCGTCATCCAGCACGGCGCGAAACGCTTCAAGCGTGGCCATCAGTTGCTCCGTGAAATAGATAGGTCTTTTATCGCACGAAAAAAAATCGCTCGCCAAGCGGACAAAATTCGCCACGTGAAGAAGCGCATCAGCGTTCGTTTTTTTTGCAGGCGTGCCGGCGCCATGGTCGCCGGGCTCGGGCCGGGTGGCTACAATGGCGAGTTGCCGCATCCTTCGAACATTGCGACTGCCCATGCGCAACCCAAACGTGTCTCCCGTGAAAGACCTGCTGCTCGAGCGCTACGCTCCCATCGCCGACGGCATCGCGGCGCTTTTCTACCCGTGTGCCGAAGTGGTGATTCACGACCTGCGCGACCAGACTATCGCCTATCTCGTGAACAACCTGTCGAAGCTCGAAGTCGGCGGGCCGTCGGTGCTGGACGAAGTCCATTACGCGGCGCGCGGCCAGACCATCGGCCCGTACGAAAAGCTCAACTGGGACGGCCGGCGCATGCGCTGCGTGAGCAACATCCTGTTCGACGACGACGGCAAGCCGGCCGGCATGCTGTGCATCAACTTCAATATCGCCGTGTTCGAAGATGTGCGCTCCACGCTCGATCTGTTCATCAAAGGCGGCAATCTGACGGACGCGCCCACGGAGGAACTGTTCCGCGACGACTGGCAGGACCGCATCAACACGTATCTGCACACGTGGCTGCGCGAGCGGCAGATCGGCATCAATGCGCTCACGCGCGAGCATAAGCGGGAAATTGTCGAGGCGCTGCACGCACAGGGCGCATTTCGCGGCCGCAGTTCCGCGAACTACGTGGCCGCCGTGCTGACGATGGGGCGCGCCACGGTCTACAAGATTCTCAAGCAGATGAAAGAGAGCGGCTGACGGTTCGGCCGTTGCCGTGCTTAACGGTCGAGGTGGGTCAATTCAGGGAGAACAGAATGGTGCGGTACCGGCATTACAAAGGCGGGATTTACGAACTGGTTTGCGAGGCCACGCTCGAGTCGGATCCGACGGTCACGATGATCGTCTACAAAGCGAGCAATGGTACGATCTGGACGCGTCCGGCTCCGGTATTTTTCGAAATGATCGAAGTGGACGGCGCCATGGCGCCGCGCTTCGCGCCGATCGACTAGTCAGTATCAACAACGGGAAATCCGCATGCGACTACTGCTTGCCATCATTCTGCCGTGGTTCCAGTTCTTTACGATCGGCCGCCCGTTTGCGGGCATCATCTGCCTGATCCTGCAAATCACGTTGATCGGCTGGATTCCGGCCGCGATCTGGTCGGTGTATGCGCTCAGCCAGTACAACACCGACAGGAAAATTGAGCGGGCGATGGGGAATGGGCGTTGAGGCTGGCGCTGAGCGGCGTGAGCGCTTACGGAAGGACAGGCGGCTAGCGGCAACCGAGGTGGGCTGAGCCCGCCTGGAATCTTACGTTCAGTACGCGCCAGGAATCTGCTGTTAAGATGTTATCTACCCTCGGCAAGCAAATGAGACGAATTCCCGTTCTAAACGGGCTGCGCGGAATGGCGATCATTGCGGTGGTCTACCACCACTCGTTTTCGGCATTTTTCAACGCGGCTGGATCCGTCACTCTCACCCCTTTGACCGTGCTCGGATCCAGTGGCTGGCTTGGGGTGAACCTTTTTTTCTTTCTGTCAGGTTTCGTTCTGTACCTTCCGTATGCAACGGGCCAGCGCTCGTTTGCGGGACGTCGATCGCTGATCGGCTTCTACGGTCATCGAGCGCGCCGGTTGTTGCCGGTGTATTACACCTCGGCATTGATCCTGTTGTTATTTACAACGCAATATCAGCTCGACGATTCGTCGTTATACCGGGCGCTCGTTCAGTACGCATTGGCGACATTTGTATTTAGCAGGGAGACGTTTTTTCCTTCGATCAACTGGGCGCTTTGGTCGCTCGGAGTTGAACTTTGGTTTTCACTGTTGTTTCCAGCCGTGGTTATCGCGATCGGCCGATTCGGCTGGCGAAAAGTACTGGTAATCGCGCTTATCACGGCGCTGTGTGTCCGTTTTGCAGGCCAACTCATCGTGCCGACTAATCCGCGACGAGTTCTGAATTTCATTTCTGATTCGTTGTTTGGCAGGCTTGATGAATTTGCTCTCGGCATGTTGGGCGCATGGTTGTTCTCGCGGCGCCTGATGCTTTGGCGGCCGCCGCTTCAACTCGTGTGCGGCGTCGCTCTTCTCGCAGCGTCGGCTGTGCTGTGGTCCCTGTGGTATCGCGGAACCTTCGCGGAACCACTTGCAGCGCTCTTCAACATACCGTTCGACGCCGGCTTGCTGTTGACGGTCAATGCGCTGGTCGTCGGCTGCAAACCGGTCGTGCGCATGGTGAGCATCTGGCCCCTGCAAATGTCAGGGCTGATGTGCTACAGCATTTATCTGTGGCATGCGCCTATTATTTCTCACTTCCGATCTTCGGCTTTTTCGGTTTCCACGTACGTTGCGTATTTGAGCCTTACCTATCTGATTGCGTGGTTTTCGTACAGGTATATTGAATTTGGATCGGTGTCGGACTACCGCAAATTGCTGCCTCAAAGCATTGAAGGCACGGGCGACCAGAAACCACTTGCAGATCGTCGCCAGCACTCCATTGCGGATAGCGGAAGCACACGCGATTCGGGATAACTTTGGAATCGGCGTAGTGCGCTTAAGCTTCTGAGGCGTCCGGCACATCGATAACCAGATCGGTCTCGGCGACCGCGACACAAGGCAGGATAAAACCTTCCGCCTTCTCTTCCCTGCTCAGTCCGGGCCATTCGATCGTGTAAGAGACCGTGCCGCTGACCAGACGGCAGATGCACGTCCGGCACGTCCCATTCCGGCACGAGCGCGGCAAACGCAGATTCGCAAAGCCGGCGGCTTCGAGAATCGTCAGCGAATCGGGTGCTTCGAAGCTGCAGCCGAGCGGCTCGACGCGGACAAGGGGCGGGCGGGTGGAGTCGGACATCGTGTGAGTCTGTGACGGAGTGCGCCACACTTTACACGTTGCCGCTTCAGTTGCCTTTTTCCAGCCGCGTCTTCAATGAGTCGAACCGTTGCGCCGCAAATACCGGTACACCGTATTGCGCGCGAGGCCCAGTTCGCGCGCCGCCGCCGACACGTTGCCGTCGAGCCGTTCGAGCGTTTGCGCGATCAGCGTGGCCTGCCATGCCTCCATCTTGCTGGTCGCCGGCTGCCCTTGGGTTTGCGCGGCTGCGCGGACCTCATCGCGGAACTCGGAACCCGCGCGCGCCGCCGACGAGTCCGCGCGCGGCTCAGCCACGGTGTCGATGCAATCCTGCAAGAAGTCCTCGGGTAAATCATCGAGTTCGATCTGATCCGCGCCTTCGGCCATGATGCTCGCGGTGCGCAGCACGTTGGCCAGTTGCCGCAGATTGCCCGGCCAGCGGCATTGCGCGAATCGTTCGAGTACTTCGGCGGACACGCGCCGTGGCAAGCGTTCGCCGTCGGGCTGCAACTCCAGCATGCGCGCGACGAGCGCGTGAAGATCGGTGCGTTCGCGCAGCGCCGGCAAGGTCAGGACGAGCCCATTGATCCGGTAGTACAGGTCTTCGCGGAACGTGCCCGCTTCGATCATCTCGCGCAGGTTGCGGTGCGTTGCGCAGATAATGCGCAAATCTACCGGAATCGCCCGCGTCCCGCCGAGCGGCACGACGTTGCGCTCCTGCAGCACGCGCATCAGACGCACTTGCTGGGCGAGCGGCATGTCGCCGATCTCGTCGAGGAATAGCGTGCCGCCGTCGGCCTGCACGATCTTGCCGACGCTGCCGCGTTTCTTCGCGCCGGTGAACGCGCCGTCTTCGTAGCCGAATAACTCCGCCTCGATCAGCGTGTCCGGCAACGACGCGCAATTCAGCGCGACAAAGGGCGCGGCCCGGCGCGGTGAATCGTGATGGATGGCGCGCGCGAGCCATTCCTTGCCGGTGCCGGTCTTGCCGAGCACGAGAATCGGAATATCGCGGCCACGCAGTTTGGCAACGCGCCGCAGAATCGCGGCGACTTGCGCGTCGCCGGTGTCGAGCGTTTCGAGCGTGGCCAGCGGCGCGGGATCGACGCAGCGGGGCGCATGACGCGCGTCGCCGGATAACGGCGCACGTGATGTGCCGGCGAAACTTTCCGAGGGCGCGACATAGCGCGTCAGCGTATATTCGCCGCGCGCGACCACGCGCACGCCGCTTGGCAGCGTCAACAGAATGTTCTCACCAGGCGCACGCGCGATCTGCTGCAACAGCCTCGAGAGGGCCACGCCGAACAGCGCATCGAACGGTTGCCGTTGCAGTTCGGCGAGCGGTTGCCCGAATTGAAACAGCGCACTGCGATTGGCCGATAGAAACGTGCCGTCCGGCGCGAACGCCGCGAGCCCTTCGAACAGCGTGCCGATGAATTCCGCGCGCGCGTGAAAGTGCACGCGGATCGCGTCGACGAATTGATTGGAGAACAGATGATTTTCGATCATCTGCGCCGACATCCTCACGAGCGCGAGCGTGTGCTTGTGAAAACCGCGCGTGTCGCCGCTCACGTCGAGCGCGCCGATGGTGCGCCCGAACGGATCGGCGATCGGCGCGCACGAACAGGTGAGAATCCGGTTGGCGTGCAGAAAATGTTCGCCCGCGTGCACGACGGTTGGCTGTCCGTCGACGAGCGCGGTGCCGATCGCATTGGTGCCGCGATCCGCTTCGGCCCACGACACGCCCGGACACAGCGCGACGCGATTGGCTTTCTCGACGAAGTCGCTGTCGCCGAGACTGTGCAGGATCACGCCGTGATTGTCGGTGAGCAGCACCATGCTTTGCGTATCGACGATCTGCGCGTGCAGCGTTTCCATGACGGGAAGCGCATGCGTAAACAGCGATTGATTGCGCTCGACGAGCTCACGCAGCGCCGGCCGCGGCAGCGGATGAAAGTCCGGTGTCTCCGACGCGCGCAGGCCGATTTCGAGCGAGCGGGCGTGAGCTTGCGCGAGGACATCGGGCCGGCCGATAGCGGGCGGCGTGGCGGAACGTTGGGTCAAGGCATGTCTCCGGTGAACGGATGCGGCGGGTACGTTGCCCTCGCTCTATGCCGCAGCGCAACATGCGCGCTCGCGGCCGAACACCGATATTACAGGACGAAACGCGCCGCGCGCGGCAGCGAAAAAACGGAAACGCTAGCGGCGCCATGCCTCAAAAAAACGCGTACAGCACCAAAATCAGGCAAACGGAAAGGAAAACTTGCGCCGTGGCCGAACTCGTCTAAAGTGAATCAAATCACCTCCGCAGGCCGCGAACTATTCCGCGCCGCAATCAGGTGACGAGCCCGCGTCGTCAGCATTGGACAAGGAGGTTGGCGCTAGCGACGCGATCAGACGCAACCGGCGTGCGCACTACCAGGCTACACCACGCGCAGCACCTACCTTCCAGGTGAACACCCATGCAGATCCTATTCCCCAATGAAACTCCTGAATATTCAGGTCGCGAACTCACCTTGGCGTTCCCGGCGATGGTCGATGGGCAGAGGGTGGAATGCATGATCACGGCGGAGGCACTGGAAGACCACTACGGCGCCGCATCGCCGCGTCTGGAGGACATGGTCGGCGCATTCGACACGCATCGCGCCCGGATCGAAGCGGCCACGCGGCGTCTGATCTCGGAAACGAGAGCGCAATGTCTCGTGCTGAGAAGCGGCTACGTGCGCTTCTACGAAGCCAACTGGCGTAATTGACTGAGGGCGTTTCCGACCTCTGGTCGGCCGACGCTGCAAGCAGGACAGCCGCGCAAGAAGCAGATGTCCAGGAAACTCACGCGCGGCATCGAACATTCAAACTGTCCGCGGCTAGCCATGCCGCTCGTGTGCGAATGCGAATGTGAGCGCGCTCGCGCTCAAATCATCCGCCGCAGCGTCCGATCCTTGAGCACCACGTGATGCGCGATTGCCGCCAGCGCGTGCAAGCCGATCACCCAATAAAACGCATTGCCGAGCCACTCGTGCGCCGTCTTGAGCAACGGACGCGCGACAGGATCCGCGCCGACCAGCGTGTAGTCGATGTTGACCCACGCCAGCGTGACCGGATGTCCGCCGGTGTTGATCATCAGGATGCCGAGCAGCGGCTGCGCGAAGATGAAAATGTACAGAGCGAGATGCGCTGCCCGCGCGAGAAACGCCAGCAGCCGGTTGCTGTCCACCTCAGCGGGCGCCCCTGCCCACAGTCGCCATACGAGACGCAAACAGGCCAGCCCGAGCACCAGCGTGCCGCACCAGAAATGCACGCTGCTCCAGAGCGCGCGGCTGTCGCTACCCTTGGGCCCGCGAATCTCGATCGCCAGGTAAGCCAGTGCGATCAGCAGAAACATCGCCCAGTGGAAGAAAATAGCGGGCGCCGTATAGCGGTCCGAGGTGCGGCTGTAAGACATGTAGGGAACTCCCGTGTCCAGGTCGAACGTTTTTATGAATCATCGGATGATAAACGGTGCCCGACCGGAACGGGCACCGTCAATAAAACCGTCGTTGATCCAGACCCGGGTTTGGCCCACGAGCGTCCGCGCCGCGCCTACTCGCTGCCGAGATAGAAATACCGGAACAGGAAAATCGCCGCGATGATCCATACCACCAGCTTCACTTTGCGCGCCTGGCCGGTCAACAGTTTCAGGCCCGCATACGAAATGAAGCCGAATGCGACGCCATTGGCGATCGAATAGGTGAAGGGCATCAGCAGGGCGGTGAGCGCGGCCGGCACGACTTCGGTGGCGTCGTCCCACGGCAGGTCGAGCATTTCGCGCAGCATCAGGCACGACACGTAAAGCAGCGCCGGCGCGGTCGCATAACCGGGCACCACGCCCGCCAGCGGCGCAAAAAACAGCGCCGCGAGGAACAGCACGGCCACGGTGATGGCCGTCACGCCCGTGCGGCCGCCGGCTTGCACACCCGACGCGCTTTCGATGTACGCCGTGGTCGACGATGTGCCCAGCATCGAGCCGGCCAGAATGGCGGTGCTGTCGGCAAGCAGCGCGCGGTTCAGCCGATGCATCTTGCCTTCCACCAGCAGCCCGGCGCGATTGGCCACGCCCATCAGCGTGCCGGTCGCATCGAACAGTTCGACGAGGAAGAACACCAGGATCACGTTGAGCACACCGCCCGACAGCGCGGCGCGGATGTCGAGCTGGAACAGCGTCGGCGAAATGGACGGCGGCGCCGAGACGATGCCGTGAAACTGATTGCCGCCGAAGAAGAAGCTCAGCACCGTCACGCCGACGATGCCGATCAGGATCGAGCCGCGTACTCGCAGATGGTCCAGCGTGACGATCGCGAAGAAGCCGATCACCGCCAGAATCACGTGCGGATTGTGCAGGTCGCCGAGCGTCACGAGCGTGGCGGGGTTACCCACCACCACGCCGGCCGACTTCAGCGAAATGATCGCGAGAAAGAGGCCGATACCGCCGGTGATGGCAATGCGTATCGAATGCGGAATGCCGTTGACGATCACTTCACGCACGCGGAACAGCGTGACGATCAGGAACAGGCAGCCGGAAATGAACACCGCGCCGAGCGCGGCCTGCCAGGTGAACCCCATGCCTTTCACGACGGTATACGCGAAGTACGCGTTCAGCCCCATGCCCGGCGCGAGCGCGATCGGATAGTTCGCATAGAGACCCATGATCAGCGAAGCGAGCGCGGCCACGATGCAGGTCGCGACGAACACCGCGTCTTTCGGCATGCCGGCGTCGCCGAGAATCGCCGGGTTGACGAAGATGATGTAGGCCATCGTCAGGAAGGTGGTCAGTCCGGCGAGCACTTCGGTGCGCAGGTTGGTGCCGGCGGCTTCGAAGCCGAAGTAGCGTTGTATGGAGTCCATGAGGCGGGTCTCTCGTCGTTCAGAAAGCGTTTGTTGTGATTGGGGCGGCGAAGGCGCCATTTCGCCGGAGTGACGGGCGCTATGACCACGGCCGGATTGTAGTCAGGATCGGCGGCGGCGTGCCGCATTGTGTGACCTGGCGGCCGTGTAAAAGCTCATTCGACGGGTGGTTCGTCGGCAGATTGTGGCGCCGATGCATCAGGCTCAGGCTGCGGTCGTTGGCGCGCCAGCCAGCGGTCCAGTTCGCCCGCGAAGCTTTTGCTGTCGCGCTGGCTGAAGGCCGAAGGGCCGCCCGTATCGACGCCGCTGCTGCGCAGCTGGTCGAGCATCGAGCGCATGCGCAGCCGTTCTTCGATCGTGCCGGGCGTGTACCAGTTGCCGCGCGGATCGAGCGCCTGCGCGTTTTTGGCCAGTACCGCGGCGGCAAGCGGGATGTCGGCGGTAATCACGAGATCGCCCGCGGCGACGCGTTCGGCGATGAGGTCGTCGGCGGCGTCGAAGCCGGCCGGCACCTGGATCGCGCGGATCAGCGGCGAAGACGGCACGCGCAGAAACGAATTGGCGACCAGCGTCAGCGACGTGTTGGTGCGGCGTGCGGCACGGTACAGCATGTCCTTGATCACGACGGGGCAGGCGTCGGCATCAACCCAGATTGACATGGTTCGGATTCCGGCAGCGGGTTGTCGAAGGGGCGAGATGATACCTTGCCAGCGCACGGGGTGGCGCGGCAAGCTAATTGACGATGTTGCGGAAAAGGGTAAGGCGGTGAAAGCCGGAAAGGCATGCGGGCCGAACCACGCCCGCGACCGTTGCAGTCGCAGGCAGCGCCGCACGCCGCGCGGTGGCTCGCGTTACTGCGTCATCGTCCCGCCCGATTCCTGCGCCCGGCGCGCCGCGACGATGCGGCCCGCGCGCTGCGCATTCTCCGGATAGTTGATCCAGTCGAGCGGATCGTAGCCGGCGGCACGCCATTCGGTCAGATCGGCCTTCACCTGGGCGCGCGTTTTCGGCGCCGACGGATCGTAAGGCCGCGCCGACTGCGCAAACGCGGTACTCATACTCACGGCGGCCAACAGCGCGCCGAATCCAGCTAGAGAAACAATTTTCATGACGAGCTCCTCTGGAGCGGTTAAAAACGACCCCGGCATTTTAGTTTTGGTATGCATTTCAAGTAAGGCGATTGAAGGCAATGCACCATTTCGCCCAGTGAATCAAACCGGGCTCAATGATTCTGTGGTTCACGGCGCCGACGGCTTGCTGAAACGATCCAGGACAGCGCTCAGCAGGTCGATCGGCAGCGGGAAGACGATCGTCGAGTTCTTGTCGGCGGCGATCGTCGTGAGGGTTTGCAGGTAGCGCAACTGCATCGCCTGGGGCTGGCGCGACAACGTCTGCGCCGCTTCCAGCAGGTGTTGGGATGCCTGCAATTCGCCTTCCGCGTGAATCACCTTGGCGCGCCGCTCGCGTTCGGCTTCGGCCTGACGGGCAATCGCGCGGATCATCGTTTCGTTGATATCCACGTGCTTGATTTCCACGATCGACACCTTGATGCCCCACGCGTCGGTCTGGGCATCGAGCACTTTCTGGATATCGGCATTGAGCTGCTCGCGGTCCGCCAGCAATTCGTCGAGTTCGTGTTTGCCGAGCACCGCACGCAAGGTCGTCTGCGATAACTGGCTGGTCGCCTCGAAGTAACGCGCCACCTGGATCACCGCTTTCTCCGGATCCACCACGCGGAAATACACCACGGCGTTGACCTTCACCGAGACGTTGTCGCGCGTGATCACGTCTTGCGGCGGCACGTCGAACACGACGGTGCGCAGATCCATGCGCACGGCCTGCTGCACGATGGGAATGATCAGCACGAGGCCCGGCCCCTTGACCTTCCAGAAACGCCCGAGCATGAACACGACGCCGCGTTCGTACTCCCGGAAAATCCGTATCGATGAGGCAACCAGCGCGGCCGCCAGCAGAATCAGAATGCTGCTAAAGCCGAATGTGAAACCGATCATGAGCTTTCTCCTTGTTGTCGTGCTTCCGCGGGCACCACGGTCAGCGTCAGGCCGCGCCGCGCGGTGACGCGCACCGCATGGCCCGCCGCGACCGGGGCCGTGCTGGACACCCGCCAGCGTTCCCCATGCACTTGTGCCCAACCGGCGAGCGCGCCGTCCGCCGTGAGGTCCGCCGGCGACAGGCCGCCGTCGAGCACCACGCCGACGCTGCCGATCATGGCTTCCGAACCCGTCACCACCGGACGGCGCCGCGCACGCAGCGCGAGTCGCGAAACGCCCAGCACGAACACCACGCTGAACACGGTGACGGCGGCGATCATCGGCAGCGGGATGCCGTAGCCGGGCACGTCGGTGTCGATCAGCATCAGCGCGCCGATCACGAACGCGACCACGCCGCCGAAGCCAAGCGAGCCGAAGGTCGGCAGAAACGCCTCGCCGATCAGGAAAGCGGTGCCAAGAAAGATCAGACCGAGGCCGACGTAGTTGATGGGCATCATTTGCATGGCGAAGAGGCCGAGCAGCAGGCTGATCGCGCCGACCACACCGGGCAGTACGAAGCCCGGATTGGCGAATTCGAAGAACAGACCGTACATGCCGATCATCAGCAGGATCAGCGCGACGTTGGGATCGGTGATCACGGCGAGGAAGTGGCTGCGCCAGTCGACTTCGAGCGTCACGATCGGCGCGCTGGCCGTGTTGAGTTTGACGTTGCCCGCGCTGGTGACGAGCATGCGGCCGTCGAGCTGGCGCAGCAGGTCGGGCACGTCGCGCGCATTCAGATCGACGACATGCTGCGCGAGCGCGTCCGCCGCCGACAGGCTGACGGCTTCGCGAACCGCGCGCTCGGCCCAGTCGGCGTTACGTCCGCGCATCTGCGCGAGGCCGCGGATATAGGCGGCGGCGTCGTGGACCTGCTTGCGCATTTCGGTCGATTGGGTGTCGAGCGGCAGGGCGCTGGCGGAGCCGGTGGGCGCGGACGCCGCAGGTTTCGTCGGGTTGCCGACGCCGCTATCGCCAGCGTTACCACTGCCCGGATTACCGCCAACACCCGGCAAGCCCGGCGTTCCGCCGCCTCCCGGCGGCTCCGCGCCGCCGATGCCCATCTGGATCGGCGTCGCCGCGCCGAGATTGGTGCCCGGCGCCATCGCCGCGATATGGCTTGCGTAGACGATATACGTGCCGGCGCTCGCGGCGCGCGCGCCACTCGGCGCGATGAAGGTGGCGACCGGCACCGGCGAGCCGAGAATCGCCTTGATGATCTGCCGCATCGACGTGTCGAGCCCGCCCGGCGTATCCAGTTGCAGCACCGCGAGTTGCGCGTGATCGTCAATTGCCCGCTGCAGGCTGCGCACGATGAAGTCGGCGCTCGCCGGACTGATCGCGCCGTTCACGGGAATCACGACGACGCTGTTAGGGGCGACGGCGGCGCGCAGCGTCACATCCGATTCGCACGACGCGAACCCAAACGCCAAAAGCGCGCCGAGCACGGTCATGCCGCGCATCAACCGGCCCACCATATCGCCACGGATAAGCGACATGCGCGAGCCGGACTGCCGGAACGGGAGACGTGGATACGTGCTCATCGCTGACGGCTGCCGCGCCCTGCCGACATGTATCGGCCGGCGCGGGCCGATACCCCAAAAGAAGGCTGGCCTGCTGCTTACAGCTTAGTCCGATTCCGCCTTGCGCGTGAACTCCGCGCGCGCCGGCCGGTAGTCGGTCGGCCGCATGCCGGTCCACTTGCGAAACGCGCGATGAAACGCGCTCGGTTCGGCAAACCCGACGGAGGTCGCGATGTCGGCGATGGTGCGATCGGTGTCCTGCAGTTCACCAATCGCGATGTCGCGCCGCAGGTCGTCCTTGATCGACTGATACGTATAGCCTTCCTGCTTCAAACGCCGGCGCATGGTGGCCTCGGCGACGTGCAGGCGTTCGGCCATCTGATCGGCCGCGGGCCAGCCGGCCATCGGCATGGCGCGCAGCATCTTGCGCACGCGCGCGGCGAGCGAGCCGGGATTGCGATACTTGACGATGAAGCTGCCGGGCGCGTCGCGCAGAAAGGGCTTGACCGATTTGGTCGTCTGGATCACCGGCAACTCGAGAAAGGCCGGCGCGAGATCGACGTACGACTCGGCCTGCTCGAAGCTCATGTGATCGCAGAACATCAGCCGGTACTCGTGCGCGGCGGACGGTTCGGCGCAGCGAAAGCGCGCCTCGAGCAGCGGAATGCGCCGCCCGACCAGCCAGCACAACAGCCCGTACACCACGATGAAGTAGGTCGCATAAGCAAACATGGCCGGCGGCGGCGCGCCGGCGTTTTCCACGAAGCGCAGGCGCACGCGCTGCGCGTCCGTTTCGATCTGCACGCCCAGGTCGTCCAGCACCAGCCGCATGAAGCCGACCGCGCGCACGAGCGCCTGCCCGCCGTTGCGCGCGGTGAGCGCCGTCTGCGTCATGGCGATGAAGCTGCCGCTTTTCATGCGATGCGAGTCCTGACCGAAGAACTCGTCGTCCAGCGCGCGGGCAATCGCGGCCCACAGTGCGCCGTATTGCGCCGACGACACGCGGCTTTTCGGCGACGCCAGCATTGGCGCGGCGATGCCGGCGGCTTCGGCAAGCGGCAGCGCGTCGAGGCCGCGCGAGCGCGCCAGCGCGAGCGCTTCCTCGACCATGCTGACGGAAATCGTCCCTTTATCGTTTTTCATGCATGTCCGGTTTGACGGCGAAGCTGGCAAAAGCGCTCAGTGGTTTCCTGATGGCGATTCGCCAAGTGCCTGAAATCATGGGCGTATGTGGATTGATATCGTACCAGCATGGCAAATGCGCTCAGTCAGATTGATCGGGCTGAGCATCGAACCTGCCCGTCGGCTTGCCTACACTGGGCCTCAATCGATCGCGCTTCGCTTGGCCTCACAGACACGAACGTGAGGCGGCGAACCCGCCGCGATCAAACGCACAGCACAGGACCGAGCGCCATGGACAGCTTCTACACCGACGAACAACGGATGATCCGCGACGCCGCTCGCGACTTCGCCACCGAACAGCTCGCACCGCACGCCGGCCAATGGGATCGTGACGCGCAACTGCCCGCCGAGGTCGTCAGGCAGATGGGCGAACTCGGCTTTCTCGGCATGATCGTGCCGGCCGAATGGGGCGGCTCCTACACGGACTACGTGGCCTATGCGCTTGCACTCGAAGAGATCGCCGCGGGCTGCGCCGCCTGCGCCACGCTGATGAGCGTGCATAACTCGGTCGGCTGCGGGCCGATCCTCAACTTCGGCACCGACGCGCAAAAAGACCGCTACTTGCAGGACCTCGCGACCGGTCGCCGGATCGGCGCGTTCTGCCTGACCGAACCGCAGGCCGGTTCCGAGGCGAACAATCTGCGCAGCCGCGCCGTGCTGCGCGACGGCAAGTGGATTCTCAACGGCAGCAAGCAGTTCGTGACCAACGGCTCGCGCGCCGACCTCGCGATCGTGTTCGCCGTCACCGATCCCGACCGTGGCAAGCGCGGCCTGTCGGCCTTCATCGTGCCGACCGATACGCCGGGCTTCAATGTCGGCAAGCCGGAGCACAAGCTCGGCATTCGCGCTTCGGACACCTGTCCGATTTCGCTCGACGACTGCGCCGTGCCGCAAGCCAATCTGCTCGGCGAACCGGGCGAGGGCCTGCGCATCGCGCTGTCGAATCTCGAAGGCGGGCGCATCGGCATTGCGGCGCAGGCAATCGGGATCGCGCGCGCCGCGTTCGATGCCGCGCGTCTCTATGCAAACGAACGCATCCAGTTCGGCAAAGCATTGAAGGAGCATCAGACCATCGCCAATATGCTCGCCGATATGGCCACGCGTTTGAATGCCGCGCGGCTGCTCGTGCATCACGCGGCGCGGCTGCGCACGGCGGGTAAGCCGTGCTTGTCGGAGGCTTCGCAGGCCAAGCTGTTCGCGTCGGAACTGGCCGAGGAGATCTGCTCGAACGCGATCCAGATTCATGGCGGCTATGGTTATCTGGAGGACTACGCGGTGGAGCGCCACTATCGCGATGCGCGCATCACGCAGATTTACGAAGGGACCAGCGAGGTGCAACGCATGCTGATCGCGCGGCATGTGTAAATGCAAACGAAGCGGCATTCGAGCGCAAAATAGCCTGGCCGCCGGATAGAAAGCAGTGCAGCAGCGGGACAAAAAAGCAAAGCGGATAGACCGCGCCAACTGGAGACGACGATGACTGCAGCGAAGGCCTTTTTCGACGCGCGTGACCTGTTATTGCGCCATCGAACCGACTACGACCGCGCCTACCGCGAATTCGCGTGGCCGGCACTAGGCGAGTTCAACTGGGCGCTCGACTACTTCGACGTGATCGCGCGCGATAACGACAACCCAGCGCTATGGATCGTCGACGATCCCGCCACCGACGGCCTGCGCCTGTCCTACGCGCAGATGTCGGAGCGCTCGGCGCGCATGGCGAATTTCCTGCGCGGCGTGGGCGTGGGCCGCGGCGACCGCCTGTTGCTGATGCTGCCGAACCGCGTCGAACTGTGGGACGTGATGCTCGCGGCCATGAAGCTCGGCGCGATCGTGCTGCCGGCCACCACCCAGCTTTCCGCCGATGACGTGCGCGATCGCGTGCAGATCGGCGGCGCGAATTTCGCGGTGGTCGATAGCGCTGAACTGGCCAAATTCGATGCGCTCGAAGCGCCGCTCACGCGCCTCTCGGTGGGCGCGTCGCGCGACGGCTGGATCGACCTGGCAGCGGCCTATGACGCATCGCCGCAATTCACGCCCGAAGGCATTACGCTGGCCACCGACCCGATGCTGCTGTACTTCACGTCGGGCACCACCTCCAAGCCCAAGCTGGTCGAACATACGCATCAAAGCTATCCGGTCGGCCATCTGTCGACGATGTACTGGATCGGCCTGCAACCGAACGACATCCATTGGAATATCAGCTCGCCGGGCTGGGCCAAGCACGCGTGGAGCTGCTTCTTCGCGCCGTGGAATGCGCAGGCCTGCGTGTTCGTTTTCAACTTCCCACGCTTCGTGCCGAAAGACACGCTGAACGCGCTGGTGCGTTTCAACATCACCACGCTGTGCGCACCGCCTACTGTCTGGCGCATGCTGGTGCAGGAGCATCTGAGCGACTATCCGGTCAAGCTGCGCGAGATTGTCGGCGCCGGCGAGCCGTTGAATCCCGAGGTCATCGAGCGCGTGAAGCACGCGTGGGACATTACGATCCGCGACGGCTACGGCCAGACCGAGACGACCTGCCAGATCGGCAATTCGCCGGGCCAGCCGGTCGTGGCGGGCTCGATGGGGCGTCCGCTGCCGGGCTACACGATCGAACTGATCGACGCCGATGATCAGCCCGTTACCGAAGGCGAAATCGCTCTGCCGCTTGCGCAACGGCCGCTCGGTCTGATGACCGGCTACGCGAACAGCGCCAACGCCACCGCGCAAGCCATGCGCAACGGCTTCTATCGCACGTCCGACGTCGCGCTGCGCCGTGACGACGGCTACTACGTCTACGTCGGCCGCGCCGACGACGTCTTCAAATCGTCCGATTACCGCCTCAGTCCGTTCGAACTCGAAAGCGTGCTGATCGAGCACGAGGCGATCGGCGAGGCCGCCGTGGTGCCGAGCGCCGACGCACTGCGTCTGTCGGTGCCCAAAGCATTCGTCACCGTGCGTCAGGGCTATGAAGCCGGTCCCGAACTCGCACGCGCCGTGTTCGCGTTCTCGCGCGAAAAGCTCGCACCGTACAAGCGGATTCGCCGCCTGCAGTTCAGCGAACTGCCCAAGACCATCTCCGGCAAGATTCGTCGCGTCGAATTGCGACGCCGCGAAATGGAGCGCGAGGCCGAACCCGCGCGTTTGCCCGATGAGTATTGGGAGGAAGATTTCCCCGATCTGCGTTGATATTTTTCCAGTCACTGTCCGGCCGCCTCGCGGCCATTGCAGAGGAGTTCCAGCATGAGCGCAAATGCAGCCGTTGCCACCGTCAAGTTGCTGATCAACGGCGAGTTCGTCGAATCGAAGACCGCCGAATGGCGCGACATCGTCAATCCCGCCACGCAGGAAGTGCTGGCGCGCGTACCGTTCGCCACCGCCGATGAAGTGAACGAAGCCATCCGTTGCGCCCACGCCGCGTTCAAGACCTGGAAGGACACGCCGATCGGCGCGCGCATGCGCATCATGCTGAAGTATCAGGCGCTGATTCGCGAGCATTCGCCGCGTATCGCGAAGACCTTGAGCGCGGAACAGGGCAAGACCATTCCCGATGCCGAAGGCGATATCTTCCGCGGCCTCGAAGTGGTCGAGCATGCATGCTCGATCGGCACCTTGCAGCAGGGCGAGTTCGCGGAGAACGTCGCCGGCGGCGTGGATACGTACACGCTGCGGCAACCGATCGGCGTATGCGCCGGCATCACACCGTTCAACTTCCCGGCGATGATCCCGCTGTGGATGTTCCCGATGGCGATCGTGTGCGGCAATACGTTTGTGCTGAAGCCTTCCGAGCAAGACCCGCTTTCGACCATGCAACTGGTAGAACTCGCGCTCGAAGCGGGCGTGCCGAAGGGTGTGCTGAATGTCGTGCACGGTGGCAAGGAGGTGGTCGACGCGCTCTGCACGCACGAACTCGTGAAGGCCATTTCGTTCGTCGGCTCGACGGCGGTCGGTACGCATGTGTACCGCCTCGGCAGCGAGCACGGCAAGCGCGTGCAATCGATGATGGGCGCGAAAAACCACGCCGTCGTGTTGCCCGATGCGAACCGCGAGCAGACGTTGAATGCGCTGGCCGGTGCGGGTTTCGGCGCAGCGGGGCAGCGTTGCATGGCGACCTCGGTGGTCGTGCTGGTGGGCGCCGCGCAGCAATGGCTGCCGGACCTGGTCGCCAAGGCCAGGACGCTGAAGGTCAATGCGGGCAACGAGCCGAACACGGACATCGGCCCGGTGGTTTCGCGCGCGGCGAAGCAGCGCATTCTCGGACTGATCGAGACCGGCGTGAAAGAAGGCGCGACCCTCGCGCTCGACGGCCGCGACATTAAAGTGCCCGGCTACGAGCAAGGCAACTTCATCGGCCCGACGGTCTTTACCGACGTCACCACCGAGATGGAAATCTACCGCCAGGAAATTTTCGGTCCGGTGCTGGTGGTGCTGAACGCAGCGACGCTCGATGACGCAATCGCACTGGTCAACCGTAATCCGTTCGGCAACGGCGTCGGGCTCTTCACGCAGAGCGGCGCGGCGGCGCGCAAATTCCAGAGCGAGATCGATATCGGCCAGGTCGGCATCAACATTCCGATTCCCGTGCCGGTGCCGTCCTTCAGCTTTACCGGCTCGCGCGGCTCGAAGCTCGGCGACCTCGGCCCCTATGGCAAACAGGTCGTGCAGTTCTACACGCAGACCAAGACCGTCACCGCCCGCTGGTTCGACGACGACACCGTCAACGACGGCGTCAACACGACCATCAGCCTGCGCTAAGTTCAAGGGTCCACGGGAGACATCATGAAAATAGGCTTTATCGGACTCGGCAACATGGGTGCGCCGATGGCGCACAACCTGCTCAAGGCGGGTCACGCGGTCAACGTATTCGACCTCAACGCGCAAGCCGTGCAGGCGCTCGTCGATGCGGGCGCGAAAGCGGCCTGCTCGCCGAAGGCCGCGGTAACCGACGTGGAATGCGTGATCACCATGCTGCCCGCCGCCGCGCATGTGCGCAGTGTGCTCAGCGCGGACGACGGCATCTTCGCCGGTATCGCGAAGGGCGTGACGATCATCGATTCGAGCACGATCGATCCGGCGAGCGTCAAGGCGTTCGCCGAACTCGCGCAGCAGCACGGCAACACCTTTGTCGATGCACCGGTTTCAGGCGGCACCGGCGGCGCGGCGGCGGGCACGCTGACCTTCATGGTCGGCGGCAGCGCGAGCGCGTATGAGCAGGTCAAGCCGGTGCTTTCGGCAATGGGCAAGAACATCGTGCATTGCGGTGACACCGGCACGGGCCAGGTCGCGAAGATCTGCAACAACCTCGTGCTCGGCATCACGATGGCGGGCGTCGCCGAAGCCATGTCGCTCGGCGAAGCGCTCGGCATCGACGCGAAAGTGCTGGGCGGCATCATCAATACGTCGACGGGACGGTGCTGGAGTTCGGACACCTACAACCCGATGCCCGGCGTGATCGAGACGGCGCCGTCCACGCGCGGTTACACGGGCGGCTTCGGCACCGATCTCATGCTCAAAGACCTCGGCCTCGCCACCGACGCCGCGAGAACCGCGCGTCAACCGGTCTATCTCGGCGCGCTGGCGCAACAGCTTTATCAGACGATGAGCACGAAAGGCGCGGGACGTCTCGACTTTTCCGCGGTCATCAAGCTGTATCGTCAGGACGGCCGTGGCGGCAAAGACGGAGGCGCCGCATGATCGAACTCGACTACGCGCATGACGGCGCCGTCGCGCAACTCACGCTCAAGCGGCCGCCGGCCAACGCGTTTACGCCCGAAGGCTTGCTGCAATTGCAGCAGACCGTTGAGCGCCTGAACGGCGAGGCGCGCGTGCGCGCCATCGTGATCACCGGCGAAGGCCCCAAGTTCTTCAGCGCGGGCGCCGACCTGAACACCTTCGCCGACGGCAACCGCGAAGTCGCGCGCACGGCGGCGGCGCGCTTCGGCGCAGCGTTCGAAACCTTGCAGAATGCGCGGCCCGTGGTGATCGCGGCGATCAACGGCTATGCGATGGGCGGCGGGCTCGAATGCGCGCTGGCCTGTGATATCCGCATTGCGGAACAGCATGCGTTACTGGCGTTGCCCGAGACCGCGGTCGGTTTGCTGCCCTGCGGTTGCGGCACGCAGACGCTGCCGTGGCTGGTCGGCGAAGGCTGGGCCAAGCGAATGATTCTGATCGGCGAGCGCGTCGATGCGGCGACGGCGTTGCGCATCGGTCTGGTCGAAGAAGTGGTGGAGAAGGGCGCGGCGCGCGAGGCGGCGCTGGCCATGGCGGCGCGTGTCGCCAACTTGAGCCCGCAAGCGGTCGGCTTCAGCAAGGCGCTGATTCATCAGGGCCGCAACGGCGTGCCGCGCGCGGCCGCGCTGGCGCTGGAGCGTGAGCGTTTCGTCGATCTGTTCGACGGCCCCGATCAGCGCGAAGGCGTCAATGCATTCCTCGAAAAGCGCACGCCGCGCTGGCAGGTGACGCAGGCTGCGCAGGGGGATGCCGCGCAACCGGAGACGCGTCAATGAGCGCCTTGCAAAGCGTCGCGCACGATGCGAGCTTCGAAGCGGAGCGCGAGATTCTGTTTCGCGTGGTGAACCGCGTGGCGATCATCACGTTGAACCGGCCGGCCGCGCTCAATGCGCTTTCGCATGCGATGGTGCGCGAACTCGCCGTGCTGGTCGAACATTGCCGCACGGATGAGGGCATCGTCGCGCTCGTGCTGAAAGGCGCGGGCGCCAAGGGCTTCTGCGCCGGCGGCGACGTGCGCGAAGTGCAGCGGCTCGCGAAGAACAACGACAGCCGCTGGCTCGCGTTCTTCGTCGACGAATACCGGCTCGACTATGCGCTGCACACGTTTCCAAAGCCGGTGGTTGCTTTGCTCGACGGCATTGCGATGGGCGGCGGCATGGGGCTCGGCCAGGGAGCGCGGCTGCGCATCGTGACCGAGCGCAGCAAGATCGCCATGCCGGAGACGCGCATCGGCTTTCTGCCGGACGTCGGCGCGACGCGTTTTCTGAGCGTGATGCCGGCGGAGCTCGAGTTGTATGCCGGGCTGACCGGCGCGACCTTGTCCGGCGCTGATGCGTTGCGTCTGCAACTGGCCGATCTGTGCGTGCCGGCTGAATGGCTCGCCAGTTTCGAGGAGCGTCTGCAGCGCATGCCGCTCGACGGCGATCTGATGGCTGCCTTGCGCGGCGTGTTCGAACCGCCGTGCAATATCGTTCCGCACGCGCCGCTGGCGGCGTTCACCCCACTGATCTTGCGGCATTTCGATCGGCGTTCGAGCATCGACCGGATGGTTGCCACGGTGCGGCACGATTTGCTGCGTGAGCCGCCGCGCGAGGTGAAGCAGTGGTTGCAGTCCACCTACGACGCGCTGACCAGTCATTCGCCCACCATGCTCTACGTCACGCGTGAGGCGCTTTTGCGCGGCCGGCAGATGACCCTGGCGGAGTGCTTCCGCATGGAGTTGGGTATTGTCAAACGCGTGATCGAGGAGGGCGACTTCTGCGAAGGCGTGCGAGCCCAGTTGATCGATAAGGATCGCAAAGCCCGCTGGGCGCCCGCCACGCTCGCCGAGGTGCGGCCGGAGCGCGTCAGGCATTTTCTTGCTTCGCCGTGGAAGAGCGACGCGCATCCGCTGGCCGCTTTGGGCGCGGAGCAGGGCTGAAGTGCCATAGCGCTAAAACGGGACGGGCGCCGCGCCCGCTCCCCGTACGCAAGCCGCAACCGGGCGCCATGCCGCCCGCCGACGACAACGTGCTGCGCTCGCAGACGGAACGGCATGCATTGCCGTAGATCATTTCCATCCCATACCCGGCGGCGCGCCGCGCCGTAAAAATCGCGCAGCCTCGAAGCCTCGAGCCGGCCTGTCCGCCGTACTCGCGCGATTTTTTTAGCGAGCGAACGGTGGCCGGGAACGAACCATGCTGATGATCGGGATCGCGTAAAGCGATAACCGCATTGACGGAGAGTAGGATTGAGCGCCAGCTCCTGTCGGCAATGGCTTGTTGACCCGGTTCAAAGGAGAATATCGATGAATTCAAATCAGTTCGAAGGTACGGTGAAGGATGCTGCGGGCAAGGTGCAGGACGCCGTCGGCGGCCTGACCGGAGACGCGGAACTGCAGGCCGAAGGCAAGGTCCGGCAGTTTGCCGGCAAGGCACAGGCGAAATACGGCGAAAGTGTCGACCAGGTTGCCGAAACGACGCGCAACAATCCCATCGGGGCGCTGCTGATCGCAGTCGGCGTCGGCTTCCTGCTCGGCAAGCTGATCTGATCGGGTCGCGCGCCGCGCCTTGCGTTTGTTGAGCGCGCGGGCGTCGGCGCGTCATTTCTGCCCCGCGTTTTACGCTGCTTTCATTGCACGGGCGCTTTGGCTTACCAAGGCGCCCTGTGTCTGCGATGCCTGTCCGATGTTCCCGGCGCGTTCGAGGCGCCCGATCTCATCGTCTATTCGAGGAAGGTTCATGCTGGGATTCGATGTTCGCACGGCTAGACAGGTCTGGACCGCGCTGCTGATCGCGTTGCTGTTTTTCTGCATTTATATGGCGTCGTCCACCGTGCTGGTGGTGGTGTTCGCGGTCTTCTTCAGCTATCTGATCTATCCGATGGTGGATCTCGTCGAGCGCATCCGGCCGCGTCGTATGCCGCGGGTGGCGTCGATCGCGCTGGTGTTCGTGGTGGTGGTCGCGTTGATCGCGGTGGTCGGGTCGATCTTCGGTGTGCAGTTGCAGGACGAAGCGACGCACCTGCTCGCGCAACTGCCTCAGTTGATGAAGTCCGATGTGCCCAACCGCATCCCGTTGCCGCATTTTCTGGAGCCACTGCGCGAGCGGATCATCGATTTCGTGCGCGGCCAGATCGAGACGGGCTCCGACAAGGCCGTGCCGATGGCGCGCAGCGTCGGCCTCGGCGTGATGCACGCGGCCAGCAATCTGATCTATCTCGTGCTGATTCCGATTCTGAGCTTCCTGTTGATCAAGGAAGGTCCGCAGATGCGCGAGGACTTTCTCGATCTGCTGAACGACCGGCATCGCACGTTGTGGGCCGAGATCGTGACGGATCTGAACGTGCTGTTGTCGAAGTACGTGCGCGCGTTGCTGTTTCTATCGCTGGCTACGCTGATCTGCTATGGCGTGGCGTTCTCGCTGCTCGGCGTGCCTTATGCGTTTCTGCTGGCGGTGAGCGCCGGTTTGCTGGAGTTCGTGCCGTTTGCCGGGCCGCTCGCCGCGGTGGCCATCACGTTGATCGTGGCCGTGTTCAGCGGCTATGCGCATCTGCTCTGGCTGGTTATTTTTATCGCGCTTTACCGGCTGTTTCAGGACTACGTGCTCAATCCGTACCTGATGAGCGAAGGCGTGGAGGTCAGTCCGTTTCTCGTCATTGTCGGCTTGCTTGCCGGCGATCAGTTGGGCGGCGTGGCGGGGATTTTCCTGGCCGTGCCGGTGATTGCCATGCTGAAAATCATCATCGGACGGGCGCGCGTGTTCTATGCAGCTTCACACGGTGAAGGCGAAGCCGCGCGCCGCGCATTGACCGGCAAAACCGACTGACGCATGAGTCCGCGCGACGCCGTGCAAGACAGCGCCGCGTGAGACATGCGGTCAACTTTCGCCGATTGCTTCACCGTGCATCACGCCCGGCGCGGGCGCATCGGCTTGCGCGCCACGCACGCGGGAAACCCACAGCACACCGGCCAGCGCGACCGCAACCGAGGCCCAGCCGACAGTGCCGTACCCCACGATCTGACCGCTCTGCGAGCCGCTGAGCATCAGGCCGCCGATCCACGCGCCGCATCCCGTACCCAATGCCTGAAGCGCGCTGTTCGCGCTGAGAAAAGCGCCGCGCCGAGCCGGCTCGGGCACCGTGGTCAATAGCGCCTGCATCGGCACCATGCGGCCGGACATCAGCACCATGAAAACCGGGAAGAACATCACCAGCGCGTAGAACGGCAGATTCGGCAGATGCGTGACGAACAGCACCGGCACAAACGCGAGCACCGCCGCGATCCGGAACACGCGCCGCGTGCCGTACTTGTCAGCGAGCTTGCCTACGCGACGCGAAGTGAAGAACGTCGCCGCGCCGCCTGCCATATAAAGCCATGACAATTGCTCGGGCGCCACGCCGTGGTTGGCGACCAGCACCGGTGAGATGAACGGAATCACCAGCATGTGCGCGACCATCATCATGAAGGTGAGCGCAAACGCATTCAGATGCCTCGGGTTGCTCAGGAGCCGCCACAAATCCGGCAGCACCTCCGCGAGCGGCGGCTGACGGCGGCTCAAGTGCTCCGCCAGCGACGGCACCAGTTGCTGTCCCGCCGTCCACACTAGCAGCGACAGCGCCACCAGCAGAAAGAACGGCGTGGCCCAGCCGAAGTGCGCGCCCAGCAGCACACCGGCCGGCACGCCCGCGATCGCCGCGAGCGAAAACGCCGTCATGATCGTGCCGGTGGCGGCGCCGCGGCGCTGAACCGGAATCACGTCGCCGACGATCGCCATGATCACCGAGCCCAACACGCCGCCCGTGATGCCGGCGAATGCGCGTGCGGCGAGCAGCAGCGGAAAACTGCTGGCCAGCGCGCACGCCAGATTCGACAGCGCGAACAGCGCATACATGGTCAGCAGCAAACGGCGCCGGTCGAAGCGGTCGATATAGGTCGCCGCGAACAGTCCCGACAGTCCCGAGCACCATGAATATGCCGACACGGCTGTCGCGAATGCGGCCGGCGTGATGGCGAATGCGTGCATGATCTGCGGGCCGAGCGGCATCATCACCATGAAGTCCATGATGATGGTGAACTGCGTCAGCGCGAGCAGCCACAGCAGGCGGCGTTCGTGCTTTGCGCTTATTGAGTACATCGATCGATTCCTTGTTGTTGTTTTCTGCAGGCACGGTGCTCGCGCGATTCGCGCCGCCGCCGGATTGCACGCGCCTCGAGGCGCATGCAATCACGCAAACGGCCGACGCTCAATCGTCGAGCGTTTCGTGCACCGCTTCGGCGCCCTGTTTCCAGTAGCTGGCCGCGCGAATGCGTGATTTGTCGACGCCGCGTTCCGTGCACAGGTGATAGCGCACCGCACGCATGGTTGCGGATTCGCCGGCTGCCCACACGTAGCCTTCGCCGTCCTCGGGCAGATAGGTGTCGCGCACCGCCTGCAGCAGGGCCTCGCCGCGCATGCCCGCTTCGCTGCGGTAGCGCCAGATGAGATGCAACTCGGCTTGCGTCGTGAATTCGATCCGCGCCGAGGGATCGGCCACTTCGATCACCGCCGCGACGCGCGTGCCGGGCGGCAGCTCTTCGAGGCGCCGGGCGATGGCGGGCAAGGCGGTATCGTCGCCGATCAGCAGATGCCAGTCGAAACCCTTCGGGATCACGAGCGAACCGCGCGGGCCGCCGATACCGAGATACTGGCCCACCTTGGCTTGCGCCGCCCACGTCGCCGCGGGGCCCGCTTCGTGCAGCGCGAACTCGATATCGAGTTCGCGCGCCTCGCGATCGAAGCGGCGCGGCGTGAAATCGCGCGCGACCGGACGCGGCTGGCCCGCCGGAAACACCGGACCGTCGGGGCCCGCTTCCGGCAGTGCCGGTTGGTCCGCGCCGGGTTCGGGGAAGAACACCTTGATGTGGTCATCGAACGACGCGGAGACGAAGTCGTGCAGATCGTCGCCCGTGAATGTGACGCGGATCAGATGCGGGGTCAGCGCGCGCACCTGCTTGACCTGGAGCAGACGGAATTTCAGCGGATGGCGCACGCGATGCACGGCGAGGTCGGCTCGGCTGTTGGTCAGATTCGCGGCTTGATGGTCTTTAGTCAGCATAAGAGTGCTTCTCCTGTTCATTCGATGGGCGAGCGTTCACGCGCGCAAGCGGAGTTGCTGGCGTGCATGAGCGCGGCTGGCAACGGGCAGTAGGGGTCAGGCGGCCGGCTCGGCGTTGTCGTCGTTTTCGCCGCGGTCCGGCTTGATTTCGCTTTCGATTTCTTTGGCCGCCCGCAGCAGGATTTCAGCGATGCGGCGCTGTTCCGCCGCCGGCGCGTTGTCACGGCGAAGCAACGCATGCTTTAGCGCGCGGCGCGCTTCGTTCAACTCGGGCAGCCAGCCGCCTTCGCTGATGTCGGCCGGCTCTTCGCCGGCAAACGCGCGGCGCACCGAATCCATCTTGCGGGCAATGTGGTTCAGCTTGGCCAGCATCAGTTCGACGCGGTCGCGGTTGGCGGCCAGATATTCGCGACCGGTTTCCGACAGTTCGTAGCGTTTGCGGTTGCCTTCGAGCTGCACGGTCACGTAGCCGAGTTCTTCCAGATACGTGAGCGCCGGGTAGACCATGCCGGGGCTCGGGCTGTAAAAACCGTTCGAGCGCGTTTCGAGCGCCTTGATCAGCTCGTAGCCGTGGCTCGGCTGCGAGCCGATCATCGACAGAAGCAGCAGTTGCAGGTCGTCGGAACTGAATTTGCGGCCGCGCGGAAAGCCGTCGCCGTCGCCGCCGAAGCCGCCCGGGCCACCGCCGAAGCGCCCGCCACGCCCACCGCCGCGATGCTCGTGATGTCGGCCGATGGCGTGCCACAGGGCGTGCAGCGATAGGCGGTCGGAGCCGTCACCGCGTGCTTCGCTGCCGCGTTCGCCGCGGTAGTCATGGCGATGCCCGAAGGCATGCCAGAACGCATGGAGCGCGCCGCGTTCCTGGTCGGCGGGGAAACGGTCGTCCGCCATGGGCGGACGGGAAAAACGGTGATGATGACGCATGGTGGTGCTCCCATTTGTGTCTTAAGATGTGTCGTAAGATATATATCTTAAGATAGTTTGTCAAACTTCTTTTGCGTCTTATCGGGAGACAACAAAGTCTGCGGGAAGCGAGAAAGGGCCGTTCAGAGACAACAAAGTGTGCGGGAACGCCAATTTGCGTTGTGCGATGCACAATTTTTTGGAGGTGATCGGCCTTCGGTGCGGCCTGCGGCGAGGCAAGCAGCCAATAGACAAAGCGTGTGGTGACCGCAAAGTGAGAACTTGCTCTCGTATCGCGGCTTTTTGCCGATCGGGCGAGAACTCAGTGGGAAGCATCCCGAGCGGGGATTGCTGCGCTTTGCAATGGATCGCGCACTAAAGCGCGCGAGTTAGGCGGAGATTTCAGGGCGTTATGAAAGCTTCTACGAGAAGGATGGTTTCGCACCCCTTCATCGAGCGTCTTTAGAGCTATACGAATTAGCAGTCAGTCGTCGAAGCGGCGTGTCCTCAAAACCGACCCTTCGGCAGCAATATGCAGTGGCGGCACAAAGCGTGTGCCAAAGTCAATCAAATATATTAGGTAACACAATGAACGGAATCGAAGTATTCGATATGAATCCCAGTTTCATCGCGATTGGTCGCTTGGAACTTCTCCAATCTTTCGAATCAAGGCCGAACCAGGCAATTGGTCTGCCTGGTGACATGCCGGTAATGATGTGCCCGGTTGCGGCTTCAGATGCGGATTGCTTTGCAACGAAAGAGGGGCGAGTAAACTTTGGATTCGGAGCCATCCAACTGCGACAAGGATTGGTGCAGAGCATCCGGGTCCAAATTAACGACGTGCAGACTTATTGGCTCACTGACATGACAGACCCTGCAGTTTGGGCTGCGCTGGATAAGTGGCGGAAGGCAAAGCAAGCTTTGGTTCAATTCAACGTTCGAGGCGAACCGGGAGAGTTGGGGCACTCGGTATTTCTTAAACCCGGTGTGCCGCAAGGCGCGTACCGCAACGAACAATTCCGGAATGGACCGGCTCCTTCGGCGCGTCATATTTGGGCCGCCATGTCGGCCTTAGCTCATAGTGGGATTCTTGAGCAGCAAGCGGAATCCGATATCGAAGGAATCACTCTGCGCCGGGTTTTCGTGAATCTGTTGCTCACGAAGCGCTTCGTGCCTTGCGTCGATGCAAATCAGATGGTCGAGAAGCCGGCGCATGTCCAGCCAGTTTTCCGACATGGAATTGTCTACTGAGGACATTTCGTAACTTTCTCAATGCGCGGCCGGTGGTCGCGCATTTTCACTGAATTTGGGTCGCGTGGCGAGCGTTGGCGGTCGCCTCTGCACGCAGATTTTCCTCTCGTGCTGTGTAAACCCTCCGCCACGAAGTAGCGATGCGCGTGCGCCTTCGAGATGCGAGGATTCACCAATCTCTTTTCAGAGATGTATGCGGTGTGGGCTCTAGTAGCCAGACCATACATTAGTATCTTCAACCACGCCGGTGCGCGTTATACAGAGTGTCGCCGTAGTCACTCTGTTCCTATGCAACCGAACACACAAATCTCCACGGCCTGTTCGACAGGCACAACATGCCACGCCTTGACTGTACCGATTGTGGCAAATGCTCTTCCGGCGTCAACTGTGTCAGAGCGCTTGAATGTCTTTATCGCACAGCGCGAGAGATTTGCCGGCCATCCACGTGGTGCTGGGGAAGTGATAGCGTTTGTCGAAACGTTTGCGCGGGCTGAGGGGCCGGGGAGCGCATGCGAATTGCTCGACTTGGCTACCAAGTTCGGTGATTTCAATCTCGTCGACTACGAAATCTATGAAGAGCTGATCGCAACCTCGAGTGTTACGTCGGCATAGTACGGCGACCAGCCACGCACTTTGACGTCAACATACGCTGCTTTGATTACTCAACTTGCATGGTACTGCCCGGACATTGGGCGGACCCGCTCTCCGCGCAACGGTCGCATTGCTCTTAGTCCCCGTGTTCGTCTATGACGAATTGGAACGTCGGTTGTAGTCAGTTCGCCATGATTCGAGCCGTCCGTTAATCTCATCGGCGGACTTCGCCGACTGATAGTCGGCATCGTTCAAGAGCTTCGTCAGCGAATGAATGCAGTTGGATATTGCAGGCATCGCCGTGATAGGCTTTTCCAAGAAGACCGACGCCGGCTGATGAAACCAGAAGCAGGCAAGTGTGCAAGCGGTCACCAGTCGCTGATTGTCTGTAACCACGAAGTCCGGAAAATTTCCTCCAGAGGCTAGTTTGATAATTTCATGCTCCTGCCAGTTCTTTGGGCTCGGTTCATAAAGCGCAATGGAAATGCACTTCGATCGCGGCGCTTCGATTACCACTAGCGCCTCAAAATCTGGGTTGCCAAAGTATTTCCCTTTCCACTGCGTCACGAACCATGCACGTGACACGTCGCTTAGCGAGACTGAATCCCAGCGACCCTCTTCGAAGTCTGCCATTACGTACTCCCAGCAACATATCCTAGCGGTATCAACAATCGCGACGCCGTACAAGTAGGGAAAACGACGTTTCACATTAAATGCTAAGATCCGCAACAAACTCATATAATCAGGACTACGAATTATAAGAGGTACGATGACAACGTTGGGCAACACTTGTCAGTTCTTCTTTGCTAAGAGCGTCTCGTTGAATCAAAGCTGAGCTTTGCTCGTCATCGGCGAAACTCGTATCTGTCCGTTGCTACCGCACGTGGCTGATGCATGGGCAGATCGATCAATAGGGGCGAAGCCGAGATTCAGATCCCTCCGTTACATGAAGCACTCGCATCGTGGCGCTCGTATCCGAAAAAACAGAGAGACGACAACAGTTCAATCGGCGTCAGTTCGTCCTCACCACTAGACAGGCAGGGGTCAACTCAGCACTGTCATTGCGGTGCATGAAAATCTTCACGTAAATCATAGGTTGTTTCAATCGTTAGAGCAAGGAACGCGAAGTGGAGGGCAACGATAAGGAATGGGCGGCGTTGGCCTCGCGAGCAATTCGGGGACTACTGGTCCGTAAGGGTGTGAGCGTGCCACGCTTGGCGTCGGAATTTGCCCGGCACGGCGCGTCCGAATCCGCTCGTGCGTTGGAAGGCAGAATGCACCGAGGAACGTTCCGTTTCGGGTTTTTCCTTCAGGTCGTGGCGACTATACACGCGGATTATCCTCCGCACTGGCGTCCCGCTATGACATCCGCAGGCAATTGGGATGCACGCGCATCGCACCTGTTTCAGGCCGAACTCGCGGCGCGCCCTTGGTTGCATTGGGTAGAAATCGGGCGACGGCTTGCTTCGATCAGCGAGAACTGGGATCCCGACGCGCTTTCCGTGGCCGTTTCCACCGGTGATTTCGCTGCCATCCTTTTTCTGCAGTGCTCGGTTGTCTGCTCGTTTCAAGGCATCGAGTTGTTCGTGGACCAATCAGATCTCTGCGAGGCCGCCCGTAAAGGTGCCGCAGGCTTGGTAGGAATCCCTCGCCCGAAGTCAGATCGAGCTTGATCCA
Source organism: Paraburkholderia sp. BL17N1 (assembly GCF_003634175.1). Taxonomy (NCBI): domain Bacteria; kingdom Pseudomonadati; phylum Pseudomonadota; class Betaproteobacteria; order Burkholderiales; family Burkholderiaceae; genus Paraburkholderia; species Paraburkholderia sp. BL17N1. Next base: position 255,859 of record NZ_RBIW01000002.1, on the reverse strand, counting down.
CACTAAGGATGTCCTATAGTTGTATCGAAACCGTCAAAATTTTCACGCAGAGGGTGTGAATGGAAAATGAAGAAAACGGAGATGTCACGCTCTGGACCTGGGTCAGATGACGACCCCTCGTTCGACAGCACCCCGGTGTCGCGGTTACTCCGTACCGCCGCTGTGGCGGCAATTCTGTTCGATTTGTCAGCGGCACAGGCGCTTCTCGAGCTGCCCAATGCTGAGTTAGGACGGTTGTTCAAACGGAAGCTCGCACAAGTCATCGGTTTGTCGACCGCGCTGAACTTGGACATGAATTCAAACCACGAGCACAGTGAACGTCCAAACGAGGATCTCCATCGCGTCCCGCATCGCCGGGTGTCACCGCGTAAGTCGCTCGTATCCCAAGGCAGGTTGCTCCCAGCAGCAGTCGTCTGTGAAGCCTTCGGTATCTCGGAGCAAAGGCTCGCCAAAAACGTGGCCGGGGGTCAAATTTTCAGCGTCGACGTTGGAGGTAATCAATTCTATCCGGCGTTCTTCCTTGCAAAAGAGCTCGATCGCAGGCAATTAGCGAAGGTCGTGCGACGGCTGAATGGATTGACTGGCTGGGTCAAATGGAGATTTTTCACAGATCCGAAGGCGTCGCTTGCCAATTTGACGCCACTGCAAGCGCTCTTGCATGGCGAAATGAAGCCGGTGTTGCAGACAGCCGATGCTTTTATTGCGCGCTCGGACAAGCTCGAGAAGGGCAAGGTGTCCGGCACCCGAAATAGTTGAAATCATGAGAGATGCTGGACCTTCGCTCTGAACAATCCGCACCCTCAGGCAATCTCGCAATCCGGAACCGCCGTGACCAGACGAGAAACTGCTCACACTAGCGAAAGCGCTAAGCTGTCCAAACTTCTGTCCGCGGCCGCGAATGTTGGGGAAGTGCCGGGCGGCCGAATGTCGCGTCTTCTTCCTCCAGAAGTATATCACTATGAATATCATAGTGATATACTTCTGCACGCAAGAACGCCGACTAGTAATTTTATGTACGGAGGAACTTGTTAATTGTGAAATTCGCGTGAACCTGCCCGAGCGGACATGTGCCACTCCCCGCAGTCACTATCTAAAACAAGCCACACAACGTCATCGGGAATCAGATGTCCATTCAGACGAACAACTCCATCGGGTCGAATCTCCAAAGCAATAGCAACGGCTTCGCGGCATCGGGCGCGCACAACAGTGTCAAGCCCACTTTCGCCGAGCTACTCGCGCAACTCGTCGACTATACGAAAGGCACTACTGGCGATCGATTGCAAAAGATGATTCTCGCGAAGCTTGGCGTGACCGAAGGAGATCTGAAAAATATGTCTCCCGAAGAACGTGACAAGGTTATGAAGAAAGTGCAAGATCTGCTCAAGAAAGAAATGGATGCACAAAAGCAGCTTGAAGAAACAAAAAACAATCAGAAGATCGACGTATCGGTTTGATAGCTTGGTCGTCTTGTAATGGCGCGCGGCGGAGCGGTTCGGGTACAGTAGGTTGCTCCGCTGGTTCGTTTGTCCTTTTACGTCTCTCGGCGGTAACACGCATACAGTGTCCCGCCGCTCTTGTTTGCGGTAGTTAGCAAGCAAAAGTGCTCATCGCCAGTTTCTCCACCCTTGCGGCTTGTGAAGTTTTCCAAAAGTTATAAATTTAGCAGCAGGTGCGCCGCGTAACGATGTGGACTGATTGGATAGATGCATGCCCGTGCGTTAATTGTAGCTGCCCCATAACATAGACACTGTGACCGATTACATCGGTGTTTCGGAGCACATTAGCTGGAAATATCGGTGAACCCCGAACCACATCACGTGAGAACGATTCAAGAAGCTTTGTACATAGGTCTCCCGCTAGGCCTTCTGGGCCATTCTTTATCTATCCGGCCGACCAGCTACGTCGTCGCCCTGAATTCTGACGAAAGCGCTCTCGTTAAAGTGTGATGTGCATGCGAGAGTAGGTCCCGCTTGTGCCACCGCGCGAACCTTAGATTTTCGTCTGAAAGCCCGGAAAAATTTAAACAGAATGCGAAAACGAGCCTCTGCAGACCAACGGTTGCAGCAGAGCGATGGCTGAAAGACCGGTCTATCCGAACGTTTGCTCAACATAACGGCCGAGTAGGAGTCGACGCTCCTCGCACCAGCAAACCGACGAAAAGGAAGAAGGCCGCTACACATTGGTCTGACTGGACATCAACCTTGGTATAACAGTTCGATACGAGCTCAGATTCAGCCTATTCGCTTGCACGATGGCGCTCTTACCAGTTGGACAGTACCATCAATACAAGCTTTCACGAGACAACAAGGTTGTGAAAGTCCGACCCGTCTTGTAACTCGCCCACCAGTCGCTTTTGGAGTGAACATGTCTACCTCAATCGCTCTTTTGGCCAATGGATATCTCGAAATCCTCTGCGTCGACCCTTGGCTCGTGCCGGTTCGCCGTCACTATGTAATGCGACGCACCGTCGATTATGGAGATGTTTGCCTTCAGTAACTGCCGCGAAGTCGATCACTCCATTTGGCTAACACGCGGAAGGGCATCATCTAAACGTCTATGGAGCCTTTTAAGGTGGTGAGTCATATTATCGATTTGCGACCGATGGAGTATCAGCAGTCGTTTTGAACAACATTGCGCATTCAATTCGACGTCGGGGCTTTGACTCACGAGATAGCAATCGCTCCGCCTATTGGTCACTTTGCCTCTTTGGCAAAGAGGCTTTTGCCGAACATGCTCTTTTTCGCTCAAAGCATTATTTCTAAACTGCGAGCACGGTGTTCTTCAGACATCGATCGACTCAACCTCGACCGCGTGCCGTTGCGAGTACGACGCTTTTGCGAACGCTCAAGCATCGCGTCGGCGATATGGTGCGCACCATTCACCACGACGTGAATTTTTAAGGAGTTGTCATGCAGTTTCTGTTTGCGATGCGAGTCAAGGGAAATGCTGCTTCCGTCACTATCGAGGAGCGCGAGTTAGAGGTCGCGTACGTGCAGGAGAAGTATGCAGGGGAATCGGTACGTCATGTCTGGTCGCGCACGGACGCGGCCGGTGCCTGTTTGCTGATTGAGGCGGCAAGCAAAGACGAAGCTCATGCTGTGATCGAGGGATTGCCTCTGATGAAAGCCGGCAAACTTGTCATAGAGACGTTCGTCCCGCTCCAAGCGTATCGCGGGTTTGCTGCTGGGGCGAAATGATGGATCATCCGCTTTTTGAAGTCTGTCAGCGACACGCGGCCGCAACCGACGACCTCCGCCTTTATTTCCTCGACCACGGCGGCAATCGCGTGCTGTCGGCGATGAGCGACGGCAGTGATCTTACAATCCTTGTCAGCAAACATTGCGCGGGACCGGACGGGATCGCGATCGACGCTGCGCGCGGTCACCTCTACTGGACCAATATGGGTGTGCCGTCGCGTAACGACGGCTTTATCATGCGATGCGATCTCGATGGGCGCCATGTGACGACTATCGTGCCGCCGGGTTTAACGCACACTCCCAAGCAGATCGTTATTGAGCCGTTTGGAGAGCATCTTTACTGGTGCGATCGCGAAGGAATGCGGGTCATGCGCTCCAAGCTCGATGGATCGTCCATCGAAACGCTCGTGCAAACCGGCTCTGGAGCGTCGGATCAGGCGGACGCGCGCAACTGGTGCGTCGGCATCGCGGTCGATGTCAATCGCGAGCATGTGTACTGGACACAAAAAGGCGCACCGAAGTCCAACACGGGACGTATCCTGCGTGCCCCACTCAATGGTCTGAGGTGGGGCGACTCCCCTGCATCGCGCCGAGATATCGACACGCTTTTCAGCGCATTGCCCGAGCCTGTCGATCTCGAACTGGATACTACGACGATGACGCTTTACTGGACCGACCGGGGCGCTCCGCCGTTCGGCAACACGCTGAATCGCGCGTGCCTAGATGCAAGCGAATTGCACCGAGAGGTGCTCCGCGGTGGCTTTCGCGAGGCAATTGGATTGTCGGTGCATCCGAACCGGAACGTCGTCTTCGCGAGCGACCTGAGCGGTTCGATCTACCGAGTTGCGCTCGACGGCCAATCGGTTTCTACAGTGCTTCACGATGTAGGTCATTTGACTGGCATCACGGCCCTATGAATGGATGGCCAGATTCAGGTCAGGCATTCAGCTCGGCCTCCTGCAACGCGATTCGTGCGCTAAGTTCGCGCTTAAGGAAGTCGACAAACGTGCGGATCTTCGCGTCGACATAAAGGCGCGAAGGATAAACCGAATAGACGTTCCGAGTGGGCAGCTTGAATTCAGGCAGAACCCGGACTAACGCTCCGTTGCGAAGATCGTCCATGGCCGAATAGACGGCCAACGCACCAATGCCCGCGCCGGCGAGCAGGGCCACACGCATAGCCGCTGGGTCGTTGACCTTGAAGCGCGCCGTCGAGACGTTCGAGAACACTTCGCCATCCTGGCTTTCGAGTTGCCAGCCATCTGTTGATGGTGTCGCTGGAGACTGCAAGCGAATGCATTCATGACTCTCAAGATCTTCCGGCGATCGTAGTGGAGGATGCTGCTGCAGATACGACGGAGCGGCGACCAGCACGCTGTAACTGCTGCCTGTCACGTGGCTGACGTAGTCCGAATCGGGAAGCGTGGGTGCTGTTACAACGGATACGTCAAACTGCTCCTCGACGAGTCTCGGCATCGTCGCGGACAGTGTCAGTTCGATATTGACGTTCGGGTAGCGCCGCTGATAGTCGACAATGCAGGCTGCGAGATGCGTCTGCCCAAGTCCAGGCATTGCGTGGACGCGCAGCTTGCCGTACGGCTCGATCAGCGCATCGGATGCTTCGGCGTCGGCGAAGTCGAGGTCGGCCAGAATTGCTTGGCAACGCTGATAATAGCGAGCGCCGGCTTCAGTGGGGGTAATGCGGCGCGTCGTGCGATGAAAAAGGCGCACGCGCAAATCATCTTCGAGATCTGAAATAGAGCGTGAGACATGCGCAACGCTGGTGTCAAGGACATTGGCCACAGCGGTGAAGCTGCCAACTTCGATGACGCGCGAAAACACGCGTATGTTATGAATCTTGTCCACGAAACGATATTCCTTCAAAGAGGCGCTGTGCTGATTGTCACAGCGCGCCCGGTCGCCCGCGACGTTACAACAGGCACAAGTCGCGGGCTGCGCTCATTTCTGTGTCAGTCCGGATCAGGCTTTCGACATCTCGCCATCGACCAGACGCCAGAGACCGCACGGATTGCCATGCTTTAGCGATTCTGGCAACAGTTCGTTCGGAAAGCCCTGATAGCAGACCGGCCGCAGGAAACGTTCGATCGCACTCATGCCGACTGAAGTGAAGCGGCTATCGGAAGTCGCGGGGAACGGGCCGCCATGAATCGATGCATACGAAACTTCTTGGGGATGCGCGAACGCGTTGACCACAATACGGCCGGTGCGACGCTCAAGGATTGGCAACAGGCGCGTGGCGAGTGCGTGGTCAGCCTGATCGATGTGCATCGTCGCGGAGAGTTGCCCGCGAAACTGCTTTGCGATCGCAATAAGTTGCTCGATATCCTTTACGCGCACTAGGAGCGCGGACGGGCCGAACACTTCTTCCGCCAGCGAGGCATCATCAAGAATCCGCCCGCCGTCTACTTCGAAGAGAAGCGATTGTCCGTCCCACGCACCTTGCTCTTCGCCGCCCGCGGCAATTCGCTCAGCACCGGCTTCGACCTGACGCTTCACGTTCCTGCGATAAGCCGTGTTGATGCCAGGTGTCAGCATCGTCCGCGCATTCATTGCTTCGACGCGGGCGACCATCGCGTTCTTCAGTTCGGGATAGCCGGGGCCGTCGATCGCGAGCAGAATTGCGGGCTTCAGACACGCCTGACCGACTGTGATCAGCATGCGTTCCGTAAAGCCGTCGCCGATACTTTCACCGCGCGCAGCGAGTGCAGCCGGCAGCACGAAGGTCGGATTGACGCTTGTCATTTCGGTGAAGACTGGAATCGGATCGGGACGTTGCTGCGCGCGCCGGAACAACGCCATGCCGCCGCCTTCCGATCCGGTAAAGGTCACCCCTTTGATTAGCGGGTGATCGACCAGCGCCTCGCCGGTTTCGTTGCCGCCACCGCGGACAAGGGAAAACACACCCTCGTGCAGACCTGAATCCCTGACTGCCTGCTGGATCACGCGCCCCATCAGTTCCGATCCGCCAGGATGTGCGTTGTGCGCTTTCAGAATGACGGGACAACCGGCTGCTAACGCCGATGCTGTATCGCCGCCTGCGACTGAATACGAGATCGGGAAGTTGCTTGCACCGAAGATTGCAACGGGACCGAGCGCGATCTTCTGCAATCTATGATCCATCCGCGCGCGCGGTTGACGCTCCGGCTGGGCGGGATCGATGGTCGCCTGACGAAAACGTCCCTGACGGACGACAGTCGCGAACTGGCGAAACTGGATCGCGGACTTGGCGGCTTCGCCTTCGAGTTGCGCGATGGGCAAGCCTGATTCGAGCGCAAGACGTTGCGCGAGTTCTGGCGTGATCGCGTCGAGACCGTCGGCGATGCGTTCGAGGAACGCGGCACGATCTTCAAGACTAGTGTTGTTGTAACTGTCGAATGCGTCATCCGCCAGTTGCGCGGCGCGATCGATTTCCACGCTGCTACCGAATGCGAAGGACGGTTCAATTTCGGCGTTCGTCGCCGGGTTCAGCGCCTTCATGGTGCCAGCAGTCGCGGACACTTCCTGCGCGCCGATCAGCAAATTGCCTGTGAGTTTCATGTTGGTCTCGTCTCCGTTCACTCGGTTGTGCCGATGTTGAGAGCGCCGATGAGTTCGGCTGTCGTCAGGATCTCGTGGGCGTACGTCGGGCCGTTCAGTTCATGCGCGGCGCGCATCATTTCCTGCGTGAAGGCCGCTGTCGCATCGCGAACGAGCGTGACGTGATAGCCAAGTTCCATCGCGAAGCGGCTCGTGGATTCAATGCAGGTGTTGGCCAGCAGACCGACGGCAATCACGTGCGTGATGCCTTTCTGCTTTAGCTGGAAATCGAGGTCAGTGTTGGCGAAGCCGCTCTGCGCCCAGTGCTCCTTGATGATGATGTCGTTTTCCTGCGGCACGAAATCGGGGTGCCATTCACCACCCCATGTGTCTTTCGCAAACGTCTGGTGCTGCTGTACGAGGCGTTGGGTCGGGTTCGGATGATCCCAATTCTCGTAATCGCCTGGTTGCCAGCGACGGTGAGGCACATAGAACACCTGGATATCCGCTTTGCGGGCGCTCGCGACCGTGCTGCGCAGGTTATCGAGGAGGCGGACATCGTCGGCGATTGCCTTGATCATAGGGAATAGCTTGCCGCCGTCCGAAAGAAAGTCGTTATAGGGATCGACCAGCAACAGGCCGGAGCGCTCTGCGCGATATGTGAGGTTTGTCATTTCGTTTTCCAGTTACAAGATTTATGCGAACACGGTCGCGGTTCGTCGGCGCCGACATGCGTTTGTCAAACGATTCGTGACGTCTCACGCATCGCATCGAGTGCGTGCAGAATATAACTATGAAAAACATAGTGTCAAGAGGTGTCCGGGTCTGCACAGGGTTAGTGGGCCGGATGCGTGTGTCCCCTAAACACCTGTGATGCCCCGAAGGACGGGCCTTTGGGGCGAACACACTCCCGTGAAATCTGTTACTATGCAATTCATAGTTTCAATTGGAGAACGGGTGTGGCACGTGGTTCGGAAGCGGCAAGCACGATATGTCCGGTGGCGCGGTCCTTGGAGGTGGTCGGTGACCGGTGGACAGTTCTGGTCCTGAGAGAACTGTCGATGGGCGCGACGCGCTTCGAAGAAATACAGACTCAGACCGAAGCGACGCCGCAGATGCTGGCGGCTCGTCTTAAATCGCTCGAGGCCGATGGGATGATCGAACGTCACCCTTACAACGAAAAGCCTCTGCGTTATGAATATCGACTCACAGAGAAAGGGCGATCGTTTTATCCTGTCATTTACGCGTTGCGCGCCTGGGGGGAAACCTGGTGCAAGGATGAGCGCGAGGAGATTGCAATCCGTTTCGTCCATCGCGCGTGCGGTCACGATGTGGGTCTCGGGTCTGTATGCCCAAGCTGTGAAGTACTTGTCGAACGTAAAGATCTCGATGCGTCAATGAGCGATCAGTTTGCAGTCGAACGTGCGGAGCGGCGTGCGGCGTTTAAAAGAAAGTAGGCCTGTCCCCGGTATTGTGTGTTGACTCACTCCCCTCTGATATCTGGCCGCGTCTGAAGGCCCTTGTGTGGCGCATGGTCACTAACACGCCGGCGATTTGTTAGTGCGCGCGTCCGGGACGGGCAGCAGCGCTGTCGCAATCCTGTACCCACTCGTCAATACTGATCGCGGTCGCTCACTGCCCGGTGGACCATGTTATCAAGCCGGTGCGCTTGCGTTTCGCAATGAACGGAAGCTCTCACGCACTTCGTCCGTAAATTCCTGAGGTTGTTCCCAGGCCGCGAAATGTCCTCCTTTGGGCAGCCGGTTATAGTGAATCAATTTCGGATACGCTTTTTCGGCCCAACTCTTTGGCGCCGCATAGATCTCATCCGGGAATACGCTGACGGCGACAGGAATGGCGACGTGCTTCGGTGCGAAGAAGTTCAGCTTGTTCTCCCAATACAAACGGGCAGATGAGACGCCCGTATTCGTGACCCAATACAACGTGATGTTATCGAGAACATCATCGCGCGAAAGTCCCTCTGACTGCCCATCAAAAACGCGAGCGATCATTGCTTGGCTCGCAGCGTCATGATCGAGCATCCATGCTGCGAGACCGACAGGGGAATCGTTGATGCCGTACAGAGTCTGCGGGCGGTTCGTCATCTCTTGAGCGTAACCCAGACCGTGCTTGTAGAAGTAGTCGAGTTGGTCGAACGCGTGCTGCTCGTCGGATGACAGTCCAGCCGGCGCGGGGTTGCCGTACTTGAGCGCATTCGCAATATCGTCCGGCACGGTCGCCGGCATGTTCGTGTGAATGGCAATAAGCCCCGGCGGCGTAAGAAGCGCGATCTGTTCCGTAACGGCATTGCCCCAATCGCCACCTTGCGCCACGTAGCGCGTGTAGCCAAGGCGTTTCATTAGCACAACCCACGCTCGTGCGATGTGCTGGGGATCCCAGCCCGTCATTGTTGGTTGGCCCGAAAACCCGTGACCAGGCAACGACGGAATCACAACATCGAACGCATCGGATGCATTTCCGCCGTGCGCCGTGGGATTGGTCAGCGGCTCGATGATTTTCAATTGCTCGATGATCGAACCCGGCCAACCATGTGTGACGATCATTGGCAGCGCATTTTCATTCTTCGACCGGACGTGAATGAAGTGGATGTCCAGTCCATCAATCTGGGTCACATATTGCGGCAACCCGTTCAACCTTGCTTCGACCTTGCGCCAGTCGTAATCCGTCGACCAATAGTGTGCGAGCTTCTGCATCGTCGCGAGTTGCACGCCTTGCGATGAATCCGTGACAGTTTCGCGCTCAGGCCACGGCGTCGCTTTGATGCGTCTACGCAAATCGGCTAATTGCGCTTCTGGCACGCGGACGTGAAGTTTGCGGACGGCCGTCGCGTCTCCACTCGTCGCCGGCGCGATCTCCGTGACCGAGGTTGACTGAGTTGTATCTGCCAGAGCGAACTCACTCAGCGACACAGTCGCAACTGCGGCAGCAGCGACACCGATAAAACGACGGCGCGATGGCGCTTGAGGAAGTATGTCGTTTGACATGGGAGCTCCTGTAGTCGTAAGAGGCCCTTAAGCCTGATTTGTGAACATAGAGGCGTTATCGATGGCGCGCGACGCGCGTGCTTCCAGGCCACAATGCTCAGATAAATGCTAACGACAATTACGTGCGCGGGCCGGGGTTTGAACGTCCCAAACAAGCGTATAGGTCAACTACACCGTATCCAAGCTTCTGTTGCCGACAACGAACATATCTGTATCCGACGGGAAACGCTGTGACTTGCAGATATCTCGCAGTAGCGGAGACAACAACCGTTGGAATACAGGCGTTGGCACCTCTGCAGCCGGGTCGCGCGTTAGGCGTTGCAGCCCAATCACCGGAACGCAACGACAACTAGCTCTGATCGACCTGCGTGCATACACAGGTCCGGTGGTTTTCCGATCGCGTGGCCCGTCAGAACTAACGGTAAGCGACCGGCGATGATTCAGCCATTCTACGAATGGCTGCAAGCGCAGCGTCCAGACGTACGCGCATCATACTTTGGTGGTACGGGTGTACTTCTCTCCGCAGAGATCTTGTCCGCCAACGAGCAACCGACGGAACAACGGGATGCGAAGTCACGCAACCTAGTTGCGTTACTAAGACCGGAAAATAAAAAGAGTATTGAAATCCCCGTCTGATTCTGCCGATGGCGTACAGCTATTCGAAAGTCATCGCGGGAAATGCTGCCTCGCTGGTGCCATGTCGCGCGGGCGGACGCGTCCCACTCCCACTGGATCCAGCTCTCCCCGTTGAACGTCGCCCGGGAATATTTGATGCCTTCCACTGCGCCCGGTTCCCAGTGACCACGCGATATCGCTACAACTTGTCACCTGCGATGCGCCATCAGCAAGGTCAGTCGTATTCTATTGCTGCAACTTCCTTGGACGCCTGCTAGTGCTTACAGCACTGCTGTGATCTGAACGAATGAAATCAAGGACTGCACGGCGTTCGATCTGGGTTGCGTTGTGAAACAACGTGGTCCACCGCCGCCAGTGAGAAGCGAATAACTTCCCTCTTTTAACGGAGAACCGAAATGGGTAATCCCACGTATCGCGCGGAACGCACCGGCTTGCTACTGGTCGACCCCTACAACGATTTTCTCTCGGAGGGCGGCAAGGTCTTTCCGATGATCAAGGAGATCGCTACCGAGAACAGGCTGCTGGACAATCTTCGTGCAACAGTCGCCAGCGTTCGCAAGGCAGGCATCCAGGTGTTCTATGTGCCGCATCGGCGCTGGGAGCCGGGGGACTACGAGAACTGGGATCATCCGAACCCGACGCAAGACGCGATCAAGCAACGTCACACGTTTGAAAAGGGGACGTGGGGCGGGGAATGGCATCCCGATTTCGTGCCACACGCAGAGGACATCATCATCAAAGAACACTGGGCGCAGAGTGGTTTCGCAAATACCGATCTTGACTTTCAGTTGAAGCAGCAAGGTGTCACGCATGTGATTGTCATCGGACTATTAGCGAATACCTGCATCGAGTCGACCAGTCGGTTCGCGATGGAGCTGGGCTACCACGTCACACTCGTGCGCGACGCAACGGCTGCATTCTCGAAGGAAATGATGCGTGCTGCGCATGAGCTCAACGGCCCGACGTATGCCCATGCGATTCTGACAACTGCGGAACTCAGTGCGGCGCTTAACGCCAGCACTGGTGCCTGAATTGAAGGAGATCAGAGATGACACTAACCGGCAACCTGCTCATTGGAGCTCAGGAAGTAGCGGCAAGCGCAGGGACGATGAAGGCGCTGAACCCTGCAACGAACGTCGAAATTGAACCGCCGTTCGCACTTGGCGGCGTGGCGGAAGTCGATCGTGCCGCGCGACTTGCTGACGATGCTTTCGACAGTTATAACAACACAAGTCTTGCCGAACGTTCGGCGTTCCTTGAACGGATCGCAGACGGCCTTGACGCCATTGCGTCTGAACTCGCGCAGCGCACCTCGCTCGAAACCGGTTTGCCCGTCCCTCAGCTGGAAGGCGAGGCGGCAAAGTCAGCGATACAGTTCCGTCAGTTTGCGACCGTCGTGCGTCAAGGGCGTTTTCGGCAAGCCGCGATTGATCCCGCGCAGCCCGACCGTCAACCGCGTCCGCGCATGGATCACCGTCTGCAGAAGATCGCGCTGGGACCCGTTGCCATTTTTGGCGCGAGCAACTTCCCAATTGGGTACTCGGTCGCGGGTGGCGACACGGCGTCAGCGTTAGCAGCCGGCTGCCCCGTCATATTGAAGGCGCACAACGCACATCCTGGCGCATCGGAAATGATGGGCCGCATGATCCAGCAGGCGGTAAACGCCTCGGGACTGCATGAAGGCGTATTTTCTCTGGTTCGCGGTGGCGGCAATGAGATCGGCGAGGCGCTTGTCGATCATCCGCTCATCAAAGGCGTGACGTTCACCGGATCGGAAGTAGGCGGGATGGCGCTTTTCCGCCGTGCGCAGCAACGTCCTGATCCGATTCCCGTCTTCACCGAAATGACAAGCGTCAATCCAACCTTTGTATTGCCCGCGGCGCTCGCCGCCCGCGGCGCGGAAATCGGCGATGGCTTCACAGAACGCATGCTCGTCACCGTCGGCCAGGCTTGTTTGAAGCCTGCGATTCTGTTGGCCATCGATGGCCCCGGTTATGACGAACTTCGAGCAGCGATGCTCCCCCGCATAACGAACATGCCCGCGCGTACGATGCTCACCCCAGGGATTAATTCGGCGTATCGCAAGAACGTCGAGCGTCAGCGCAATTCGGGCGCAGAGCGGATCGCCGCGGGCGGACCACCGCAGGGCAAATGGGACGGGCAGTCGGTGCTCTTCGAAGTCGACGGAGCGCGCTTGCTGGAAGATCCGGTGCTGTCGGAAGAGGTGTTTGGGCCTGCCGCACTGCTGGTCCGCGTGAAAGACATCGAACAGCTGATCGCAATTGCACGGCAGTTCCAAGGACAGCTCTCGGCCACCATGCAGATCGATGCCGCCGATCACGCCCTCGCTGCGCGGCTGGTTCCAATTCTCGAGCGTCGTACCGGACGAATCGTGGTCAACGCCTTCTCACACCCGCAGGAAGTGTCGTACGCATCGATTCACGGGGGACCTTTTCCTGCAACTTCCGACAGCCGATTCACGTCTGTAGGCATGACTGCCATTGAGCGATTCCTGCGTCCGGTGTGCTACCAGGGTTTCCCGGACGATCTCCTCCCTGAAGCGTTGAAGCGGGACAACCCTGCGGGGATTTGGCGCCTGACTGATGGCGAGCCGTCGAAGAACTGACAGCGGTCACGAAAGGTGGCTTCGGGCAAGGGCCTCAGAAGTGCTCGACGCATCTTTTGTGACTCCGTGTGGGACGTGCTGGCAAGTCTCCCCGACAGCTGCGCACGTCCTACGACGCAGACCAGCGGCAAGACGACAATTTTTCATTGGGAGTCGCACTATGAACACGTCGCTTCGACAATTCAGTGTTAGGCCTCAAAGCCCTGCATATTGGCGGGTCACGTTCGATAACCCACCTATCAATGTGCTCGACAGCGCGACGATTACAGAATTGCAGCAGCTACTCGATCTGATGGACTCGGACCCTGAGCTGCGCGTCGTCGTGTTTGATAGCGCCAACCCTGAATATTTCATCGCTCATTTCAGTGCAGCGGCTGGAGTCGAAACGATCGTGACGCCGCTGCCGGATGGGATGTACCCGTGGGTAAATATCGTGGACCGGCTCGCTCGGCTCCCCGTGGTGACGATTGCTGCGCTTCGTGGACGCGCGCGCGGCGTGGGCAGCGAATTTGCATTGGCGTGCGACATCCGCTTTGCCAGCGAGGAAAAGGCGATTCTTGCGCAAATTGAAGTTGGCGCGGGTCTGTTTCCTGGAGGCGGAGCGATCGAGCGTCTGCCCCATTTGACGGGACGTGGACGTGCGTTCGAGATCATTCTTGGTTCTGACGATTTTGATGCAGCCACTGCCGAGCGTTACGGGTGGGTCAATCGGACTATTCCTGACGCAGAGTTCGAAGACTTCGTGGACCGATTCGCAAAACGGGTCGCCTCGTTCGACAAGCAACCGCTGCGTGAAGCCAAGCGATTGCTCAACGCACATTCTGCGCCGTCTTTGTCGGCCGCAATTAACGAATCGCAGAAGGCTTTCTTCAGCGCTCTCTCTTGGCCGACGACGGTCACGCGTGCCCAAAAACTGGCGAGGCTGGGTTCAGGACAAGATAGTGACTTGGAGCGCAACTATGGAGCGCGCCTCGGAAGCCTGATGAATGAGCCCACTACCGAATGAACAAAGGATGCGATATGAATACCACTTCTCCTGAATTGCGCGACGGAACCCCCGACGAACAACCGTTGAAAGGACTAGAACTGCGTTCTTGCATAACCCCTGACGGTGAACTGAAGCTTTCACTCATCGAGTTGGATGTTGCGCCTCCGACAGGAGACGAGGTTGTTGTGCGCATTGAGGCCGCGCCGCTCAATCCCTCCGACATCGGCCTGCTGCTTGGTCCCGCTGATCTTAACGGCGCGACAGAAACGGGTGTCGGTCGTCAACGAACAATAACCGCGAAGATTCCAGTCGAGGCAATGGATAGTCTTTCGCTGCGGCTCGATGCATCTCTGCCTGTCGGTAATGAGGGCGCGGGGGTGGTCGTCCAGGCTGGCCGGGGAGCCGCGGACTTACTGGGTAGAACCGTGTCGGTAGCGGGGGGCGGTATGTACACGCAGTATCGTCGGCTCAACAAAGCCCAATGCATGGTTCTGGATCCAGGCGTGACGCCAGCAGAGGGCGCCGCCGCCTTTATCAACCCGCTCACGGCGCTCGGTATGGTGGAAACAATGCGCCGGGAGGGTCATCTGGCGCTGGTACACACGGCAGCGGCCTCAAATCTCGGTCGCATGCTCATCAATGTCTGTCGGAACGAAGGAATACCTCTTGTTAACGTCGTCCGTAACGAAACGCAGCTGGAATTTCTGAAAGATCTTGGTTCGCAATATGTTCTCAACAGCGAGTCAGCCACTTTCGATGCGGACCTCACAGACGCGTTAGTCAACACCAAGGCTACGCTCTGTTTTGACGCGTTGACGGGTGGACCGCTTGCCGGACGCATATTGCTTGCAATGGAAAGAGCCCTCGTCCGCGAAATGCCAGGGTACAGTCGATATGGATCTTCCACTCACAAGCAGGTGTACATGTATGGCAGTCTGGATCCGCGACCGATCGAGGTGCCGCGCGTTGGCATGGCATGGGGAATTGGAGGATGGCTACTCTTCCACTTCCTTGGCAGGATTGGGCCAGAAGCAACGCAGGCACTGCGTGACAGGGTAAATGCAGAGTTGCGTACGACTTTCCATAGTGAGTTCAAGGCCGAAATTTCACTCATGGATGTCCTCTCGCTTGAGTTGGTTCGCGAGTACACAAAACGCAGCACCGGATCGAAATTTCTGATCAATCCGTCCCTCGACGTCTGATTCGGGCAGTTATTGGCAGGCCAAGTTGGTGGTCAGCCATTGATTCGTTCTAACAACGGCGTGCTTTACGTTCTCAGACGCAGTTCTATCCGACGGCCGCTGGAGATAACTGATGAGCAACGAGTCCGTACCGGGCGGCCTTGTACCGCTCCCTCAGCCCGCGGAAGAAAGGAACCACGTCGACGACGATGCGGTCATTGACGCTGCTTTCGTGTCCAGCCACCCCCGGCTCCAGCAACTGTTTCCCGTCCTCACCGAAGCAGACATCGGCAGAGTGCGGCGCTTTGGCAGAGTGTCACGGTATCCCAAGGGCACGCTGCTCTATCGTGTAGGAGAGCGCACCCCGGGCATGTTCGTGTTGCTTTCGGGCAAGATCCGGGCTGTCGCCCGCGATGGTCTTGGGCGCGAGCAGATCATTCATACTTTCTCCCAGCGCGGCGAATTCACTTCTGACGTGAACCAGTTTTCGAATAAGCCATCCTTCGTGGATTCTCGTGTCATAGAAGATGTCGAAGCTCTGTTAGTCCGGCCCGACGACCTAAGTCCGCTTCTAATCAGTGAAGCCGAACTGGGCGAAAAGATCATGCGCGCGCTGATTCTCAGGCGCTTCGTTGCAATGGAACGCGTGAACGGCGCCGTTCTGGTCGGCTCGCCCGGTAATCCGCGGCTACTAGCGTTGCAGAACTTCCTACGCCGAAACACCTATCCAAATGTGACACTCGATGCGGATCAGGCCGATTCCGTCTCTTTCCCTGAGGGACCGACTCCACAACCGGACGACTTCCCGCTAGTCGTCTGTCCGAACGGCACGATGCTGCAGAACCCAAATGAGAGACAGCTTGCCTCGTGTCTCGGACTGATTCCTGAATTTGACCCGGATCACGTCTATGATGTGGCCATCGTCGGCGCAGGCCCCGCTGGCCTTGCGGCGGCGGTCTACGCAGCATCCGAGGGACTGTCGGTCGCGGTGCTCGACTGCCGCGCACCCGGTGGCCAGGCTGGCGCGAGTGCGCGCATCGAGAACTTTTTCGGCTTTCCTACTGGCATCACGGGTCACGCTCTTGCGGACCGCGCGTTCGTCCAGGCGCAGAAGTTCGGTGCACATATCGGCATTCCGTGCGAGGTCAAGGCCGTGTATTGCGACCAGCAACCGCCTGTAGTAGAGCTGACCGACGGCCATCGCATCACCGCGCGCACTGTGGTCATCGCGAGCGGCGCAGAGTATCGGCGCCCCGTCGTCGAGGATCTTGAGCGTTTTGAGGGATGTGGCGTGTATTACTGGGCTACGCCGATAGAAGCGAAGGTATGCCGCAAGGAGCCGGTGTTGCTCGTCGGAGGTGGCAATTCGGCGGGACAGGCTGTCGTGTTTCTCGCATCGCACGCCGAGCATGTGCACATGTTCATTCGAGGCGCAACGCTTGAGGACAGTATGTCACATTACCTGATCGAGCGAGTCTTGTTGCTGCCGAATGTGACGATTCACACTCGTGTCGAACTAACCGCGCTTGAAGGAAATGCTCGTCTCGAACGGGTGCACTATCGCGGTGCTGGGGGAACCGAAGGAAGCATGACCGCCCATCATCTGTTCGTGTTTATCGGCGCAGAACCAAATACGGGCTGGCTCGCTAAATGCGGCATCGAGCTTGACAGCAAAGGGTTCGTGTTGACAGGCATCGACCTTTCGAACACGACCTTGCGATCCGTGCCGTTGCAGACGAGCATCCAAGGCATTTTTGCAATTGGCGATGTTCGTTCAGGTTCGACCAAACGTGTTGCTTCGGCAGTGGGCGAAGGTGCCGGTGTGATCGCGCAGATCCACGGGTTTTTGGCCCAAGCTTACTGAATGCGTTTTCCGCGAGCTCAATGAGGGTTCGGACTGCTGTATTTCAGGCCAGGCCCCGTGCAGTAAAAAGGATTGGAATAGACACACGCGTCGACCATTAGACCATCACGCATGCCTGGTGCACGTCCAAGTCTCCCTACGTCAATAGGTGTCAAACGAAGACCAGTAATTCCACATGATGGTCATCCGGTCTGTGCGATACCGTTATAGAGCGGCGCGAACCGTGCTCTGCGGCCGCCGTCGATATCGCATATCAACGCCCTCAATTCGGTCGGCACGTCTGCCCATCATCGATCCTGGATTACGACAGTGCCCGACGATACGCAAACAATGAAGGAGCGCCCCCGCTCATTACGAACAAGACCTTCTCATCGGGCTTCCATACGCCTGTTCTGATCTCGTGAATCAAGCCAGCGAACGCCTTGCCACTGTAGACAGGGTCTAGCAGGAGCCCCTCAAGGGTTGCAGCGAGGCTGAGGGCTTCACGCATAGCTTCTGTCGGCAGGCCATAACCACTACCAAGCTGCTCTCCGCGAATCGCCACCGTGTCTGCAGGCACTGAGAGGTCAGGATTGAGTAGTTCGAGGGTTTTCTGTGTCTTCTCGAAAGTTGTCGCCAACGCCTTCTCCAGCGATGCCAGGACCGTGTACCCAACAATCGCTGCCGGGTCCTTGCCCATAGCGATGGTTCCCGATATGAGGCCTGCCTGCATCCCTCCGCTGCCGTTTGCAACAACAATACGATCAAATGAAATACCTTGTTTGGCGGACTGCTCGTCAATCTCGGCCGCACAGGCCGCATAGCCAAGGCACCCGACAGGGCTTGAGCCCCCGAGTGGGCACACGTAGACACGGCTGCCTTGAGATCTAAGCTTCGCGGCACGCTCCTCCGCAATATCGAGCGCGCTAACGTTGCCGGGGATATCGTGAATGACGGCACCGAACAGAACGTCTAGCAGCACGTTGCCATTGTTCACGTAGTCCTCGTCTTCGATTGGCACCAGACGGGAGAGCACAAGCTCGCACTTCAAGCCCGCACGGGCCGCCGCTGCCGCCGTGAGTCGCGCGTGATTGGACTGGCGACCACCTACCGTAATGACCGTGTCCGCACCGGAGGCCTGTGCCTCTCCGATTAGAAATTCTAGTTTCCGGAGCTTATTTCCGCCGCCGCCCAAACCGTCCAGATCGTCACGCTTCACAAAGATGGCGGGGCCGCCCAATGCCCGACTTAGGCGGGGAAGATGCTGTATCGGTGACGGCCCATCGCGCAGGGACGCTTGGGGGAATCGTGACAGATCGAGTTTCGAGTGCTTCATTGTCTTCTTTGCTCCAATGGTTGGAGGCGAAAGCTACTGCTCTCGCCAACGGCAGCATGCCACTACGGTTGTTATGTTCGATGCTAGCCCGGAGATGAGCAGCAATCAACGCCAACCGAGAACTGCGTTCAATGATCGAGGCGACGCGTGTACAGAACGAAGAATCAGTTCGACTGCATGCGACGTCAACTCGCGAGCGTCTGCCCGGTCGCGTTACGCAAAGGCCTGTTCGAAGGTCACGGTATCCGCTGGCGTTTGTGTGGTTACCGTGACGCACCGAGGCGCACGTGGCCGGCTTTTAGAACGACAGACAAACCTTGCCGAAGTGCCTGCCAGATGCCTGGTGCCTGAATGCGTCGGCGATCTCGTCAAGCGGATAGCTACTGTCGATTATCGGCTTGACACCGGTTGCATCGATCCCGCGAATCATGTCGATCTGATGCCTGCGGCTGCCGACGACCAACCCTTGCAATTTCTGCTGACGGCGCATCAATTCGCCAGTCGGCACTTGCCCGACAAGGCCGGTCAATACGCCTATCAGCGCGATATGGCCACCGATCCGGCAGGCCCGGATCGACTGCCCAAGTGTGTCGGGACCGCCGACTTCGACCACGTTGTCGACCCCGCGACCGTTCGTGATCTCGAGTACTTTCGCGGCCCAATCGGCGTCGCGCTTGTAATTGATCAGGTGGTCGGCGCCGAGCGCCTTGGCCTTCGTCAGTTTCTCGTCGGACGACGACGTCGCAATCACCGTCGCGCCCATCTGTTTTGCGAACTGTAGAGCGAAGATTGAGACGCCGCCCGTACCTTGAACTAGCACTGTGTCGCCGGCCTTCAGCGCGTCGTCAACAACTAGCGCACGCCACGCCGTCAGGCCCGCAGTGGTCAATGTCGCGGCCTCCGCGTGGCTATAGCCTCGCGGCGCGTGTGTAAACCACTGAGTAGGGCGAACAACAATTTCGCGCGCGTAACCGTCGACACCATCGCCTGGAGTGGTCGAAAAATCGGCGAGCGTTGGGCCGCCGTCGAGCCAGTAGGGAAAAAATGTGGATACGACTGCGTCACCTACTGCGAATTCGGTCACACCATCGCCGATCGATTCGACAACGCCTGCACCATCCGACATCGGGATACGCCCGTCCTCGGTCCGCAGTCGTCCCGTAACAACACCGAGGTCGTGGGCGTTCAGTGAGCTCGCGTGGATGCGCACGCGGATTTCGCCGGGGGCCGGGGCACCTGGATCGACAAGATCCGTGCTTTTGAGGTTTTCCAGCCCTGCCGGTTGGGCCAAGATAATAGCGTTCATGAAAGCAACTCCTGATGGTCGGTTCGACATTGTCAGACCGTGCATCGATTATCGCAAGAAGGTACAATTATCGCTGGTACGATCATTTATGTAGGTATCCACGCAATGCGACCGAAACGTTTGGACAGTAAGAGCGGCTGCGCGGTTGAAGTCACGCTCTCCGTAATCGGAGGCATCTGGAAGCCGGTCATCCTCTTTCATCTGCTGCGCGAGAAGAAGCGATTTATGGAACTCACTCGACTGATGCCGAACACAACGCAGCGCATGTTGACTCTACAGTTGCGTGAACTTGAATCTGACGGCATCGTTGCGCGCCATGTCTTCCCTCAGGTACCGCCGAAGGTCGAATACGAATTGACGCCCTTCGGCGAGACCCTCGCACCGGTGTTACTCAGCCTGAGGAAATGGGGTGAGTCTTACCAAGCGCGCGGAAAGAAAGACGTCGCGCAGACTCCGGCAGTGACGCAAGCAGCGGGCACAAGCAAGCGCACTCCAAGCGCAACGGGACAAGCCGCTTGAACAGACTATTTCCCGAAGCAGGCGATGTTCTCTCTGCTTGCGCTCAGTGCCTTGCGACCCGAAACTTTTTTTGATGCCGCTAGCCGCGAGTGTCAAATGAATGAAGGGAAAATTTGCTCTCGTTGCGTTTCACCTATTTGCGAAGACCCAAAATGAAAGAGACTGCGAGGACAAGCACTAGAAGCACTTCGGTTTCGAAAACCTGATGTCGATCTCGACAGCTTCGCTGCACGACAAACTCTTGCGCCCCTTGTTTCTGGACCGCTCTTTCAGATTGTCGCCCGCAATAGGGCGTTGAACGCCATCAAACGAATGAGAGACCAAGCTGCTCAGTCACCCATTGATGTATCGCGGTCGTTTCCTTCGATGCATGCCGAGCTGGCTACATCCGGCTGACATCGTAGACTGCATCGGCAAATGCCTTCGGCGCTTCCTGCGGCAGGTTATGACCGATTCCGCCGTCGAGGTTACGGTGTTGATACTTCCCGGTGAACTTCTTCGCGTAGGTGGCCGGCACAGGATGCGGTGCGCCATTCGCATCGCCCTCAAGCGTGATGGTGGGAACAGAAATGGTTGGCGCCGATGCCAGCCGAGCTTCGAGGGAGTCGTATTGCGGCTCGCCTTGGGCCAACCCTAGGCGCCAACGGTAGTTATGTATGACCACGGCGACGTGATCCGGATTTTTGAACGAATCGGCCGAGCGCTCGTAGAGCGCATCATCGAACTTCCATTTGGGCGACGCGAGACTCCAGATGAGCTTGTTGAAGTCGTGGCAGTTTGCCCGGTAACCTTCGTAACCACGCTCTGTTGCGAAATAGAACTGATACCACCACTGAAGTTCGGCATTTGGAGGCAGTGGTGACTTGCCGGCAGCCTGATTGCCGATCAGATAGCCGCTTACCGAGACCAACCCATTGACCCGTTGCGGCCAGAGCGCGGCAATGATATTGACAGTCCGGGCGCCCCAATCGAATCCTGCCAAGGTTGCTCGTTCGATGTTCAATGCGTCCATCAACGCCACGATGTCAATTGCCACTACCGACTGCTGTCCATTTCGAGGCGTATCCGGTGAAAGAAAATGCGTCGAACCATAGCCGCGAAGATACGGGACTATTACCCGATAGCCTTCTGAAACGAGTAGGGGCGTGACTTCAGCAAAGCTGAAGATATCGTAGGGCCAGCCGTGCAGCAGAATGACGACTGGGCCGTTTGGGGGACCGGCTTCAGCGTAACCGATGCTAAGCGTCCCCGCGTTGATCTGACGAATGTCGGCGAACGGGGCTTGCCCCAGCGTGGTCGTTTGCGCAGCTGACGCCTGGCGTGGAGGTAGCTGCATCAGACTGACGGTAGCTATCGCCGCCCCAAGCAAATGACGGCGCCGAATATCAATTCGATCTGGCATGTTGTTTCTCCTCAAAGAAGCCGGTTTGGTCATGCGGGCTCTGCGGGGCACGCATCGAGTTACTCGCCCAAGGAGCGGAATAAGTTACTCAATTTTCGCTCTCCATAACGGTTTGTTTTCGAAGAGAACTCAACAACATTCTCATCAAGAGAAGGTAAGAATCCAATAGGAATGCTTTAAATTATGGTGGCAGACGGAATGTCTCGGTCAATATAGCGGAGGTGACAATTCCGAAGATTGGCCGAGACGAATCGGTATGCTAATTTCCAGTTTCGTGGATTGTAAGATTGTTCCTCACGGAGCTTACGCCGGAGACTCCTTCAGCTATCGAACCTGCCTTGTCGATTTGCGACGGGTCCGGAACTGATCCGGCGAGCGTTACTGCACCGTTTTTCGCTAGGGCATTGATGTTCATAGTGTCGACACCGCCCTTGTGAAGCGCCCGTATCACCGTTTTGCTCAGAGTCAGATTTGCCTTTCTGATAGAAGACTTCGAGGTGCTCTGCGTTGCCGCCGATGTCTCTGTTGTACCATTCTCTTGTGCCCACGCATGGACGGAAGCAAAAACGATCATTCCAATACTGCCAGCTTTAAGCGTTCTAAAAGCGTTCATAATCTGCTCCAATGTCAATTAAATCGGGGAGGACCCCAGGAGGATCTTTTCGTAATGCTATGCAAACTGCGGTGCCACGTCTGTCGTCACCGCTTTGTGTGCTTGGCTTGGTACAGTCTCGATTTTCGCCAACAACTTTTTTCGAGCTTATTAGGCGGAGCGGCCTGGGTGGAACGGTGTCACGTCTTCCCGACCCGCCGCCGCGATTCAGGTTGGCAATGGCTCGCCAGTTTGCTCATGGACGATGAAATCGGCGTACCAGTCTGCCCAATTTTCATCGCGCTCCCCGCTCACCGCTTCGTGGGTTCCGTGCGCGGCCGCAGCACGGCGGAGCGCACTCGCCAAGTCCGTTGCCGATGAGAACGTCGTACCGTCTCGTACCCTTCCAGGAAGTCGCTCAGTTACCTCCTGGAAAACCCAGCCGTTGCCGTCAGGGTCATTGAACGCAGCGAAAGAGCCGTAGCTTGTCCGCGCCGGATGCGGGCCGCTTGCGCGTCCTTCCTCGCCGGCATGGTGGAATACGCCACCCACGTCATGGAAGATCGCGCTCACATTTACGCCGCGGCTGATTAGTGCCGTCCGAGCTGCTTCTATATCAGAGACAACCAGGTGAAGTCCTTGAACTGATCCTGGCTTATCCGTAGTGACTCCGTCGCCGAACAAGACGGAGCAATGTGAACCTGGTGGTGTGAAGTGTACGACCCGGAATCGATCTCCTTTCGTGATGTCGACGTCGAGTTTCCAACCTAGGCCGATGTAAAACTCCTTCGCGCGATCGACGTCCGACACCGGGATGACGACCACTTCGAGCTTCATGTCGACAGTGCTGCCGCTTGCGTTCCTAGCCGTGCTTTGTAATTCGTGCTGGCTCATGTCAGTTTCCTCCGCGGAAGGGAAGCCATTCGGAATGCCGATATAAATCGCGTCGTGAATGAGGCGACGTAGGATCCGCTTCAACATTCTCACGCGCTGTGGCGTGTCTGCGTCTGTTCCAGGATTGCTGATGCCAAGACCATGCGGTCCCAGTTACCCGGAACATTCATCGGACTGCGCCTTGGACGAAAGACCCTTTCGCCGGAAGATATAGGCCGGCCTGAAAGAGCGCAGCATCCGGCAACTCTCGCTAGGCCAAGCCGCCAGAGCTGTTCTGCATAGTGTCCTGTTTGCGAATCGCTCCAGTAAATACTCACGGTGTGAACGGAAAGTATCTCCTGTACAAAGATTCGGGACGGACGAGGAGTCGCCTCAGCGTCGCGGTATGGGCTCGGGGGCTTGCGTTTGCCGGGGCGAAATCTTCTTTCGAAGGTGCTTTTCACGGCCTTTCCCATCGTCACCCGCTCGGGATTAAGCAGCGTCAAAATAGCTCGTTCGAAGATGTCCTGATTGCTCGCGTATGCCATCATCCACCTCAAAGGTAGTCTGCATCCCCGTCAGGTGCGCCCATGATTTTCGTTGATGCAAGAGTCCGTGGGAGCGACCCGGCTCAGTAATGCCAGTGGAACTGAACCTGCCTTGCGTGAGGCCAGGGAGTCCGTCCCTGTTTCGCTCTCATCTGTGGGTCACGAAGAACAGTGGACCCATAGAGGTAAGTTAAGCCTTGATCGTAAGATTCACCATTCGACAAACGGCTGCCCTTCTTGCGTCGGGCGCAAAGTTCGTTATACGTGGGTATTACTGAAATACTCAGATCGTCGATGTTGCAAGGATGGACGACGCGTGGCCATCTTGACTCGGGTCTATCAGGCACGCTGGAACTTCGTGTGGTTGAGACGAAGATGGGTGCGTCTGTTGCCAATCTTGCAGCTGAGTCGTCCGTCATGGCCCTCGGCGTCTGCATTTTCGTCAGATGAAAGACGTGCAGCACCAGCGGGTCCAGAAGCTTCTACCTCACAAGACACAAAGGCGCACATACCGGAATCGGTACAAATTTCGGCGAAACGCGCGGGCGTTGATTACTATAGTGAAAGCGGGCCGCTCGATTTCGTCAAACCATTTCGAAGACTTAGCCATGAAACAGGACATCCGTGGAACAGAAAGGGAACCGGTACCTAAATCGCTGGTTTACATAATCGACGACGACGAGCATGTTCGCGGCGGGGTCGCATCGTTACTCACGTCCGTCGGCATCCAGGTGCGGGCCTTTGAATCGGCAGACGACTTCCTGGCCGAAGAATTGCCGGCAGTGCCCAGCTGTCTTATCTTGGATATCCGGCTGCGAGGCTCCAGCGGCCTGGTTTTGCAGGAAGAGTTTTTGAAAGAAAGTATTCGCTTCCCGATTGTGTTTCTTACCGGACACGGCGATATCGAGATGTCGGTAAAGGCAATGAAAGCGGGTGCCTTTGATTTCATGACAAAACCGTTCAAAGATCAACAGTTGATTGACACCGTCGCCGCAGCGTTAAGGAAAGATCGTGAATCAAAGCGAAATGAGAGCCTTGTTGCGGACGTGCGCACCACATACGGCTCGCTAACTTTGCGAGAGCAGGAAGTTATAAAGCTGGTGGCCCAAGGACTTCTGAACAAGCAGATCGCTGACACGTTAGGAGTCAGCGAACCGACAATCAAGGTTCATCGCGGAAGAGCGATGCACAAGTTGGGTGTCCGGTCTGTAGCGGATCTAATTAAAAAGTTGCAGCAGTTGACATCAAAAGGCTAACGGGGGCACGGACCAATTTCTCGCTTAATCTTTAGTCCCGAAGCGCGAGGACAGTAGCGCTGCGCGGAACGTTTTTCCATCTCATCATTCCCACGTCTATTTGTATCATCCGAAGGTCGAATTGGCGGGCAATCGGTTAGGTAGTAACTTGATCTGAGAAACCCGACTGAGCCGAAACTCAATCAATCGGCCACTTGATGCGATCGGTACAATCTTCCGGGATGATCTGAATGGTAGACAACGATGAGTTTATCCGTATCGCACCGTCAAGCGTTCTTCGCTCGGCTCGCTGGTCGACTGAATATTCGTCGGCGATTCAGCTTCTTGGTGACGCCCGCACACCGGCCGCGGCGGAAGGTGCCCAATATAGCCACGCGGATCACTCTCTTCTCCGGCCTCTCCCTGAGCAGACCAGGGATCTATGCGGGGCACTATTCGATGCAGATTACCGCGCTGGGCGGGCCATGTTTCCCCGCAAATTAATACGGTCTGGTCAAAATGCATCAACGAGTATAGCCGTCTCACGAGGTATCGCAGTAGTTCTTCTGCGCGCATACGTCGCGCACGGTCGTCTGTGCCCAGGATGTCCCCGTAGGACACTGTCACCGAATCTGCGTCGTTCGAAGACCTTATTGCCGTGTCGACCGCTGGACGACGACTTGCCCTAGATTCAGATCCCAGAATCATTCCAACGAAGTCAGGGCCTGAGATGAAAGCAAAACGCGCTTCTGCACTCATTGGCGTGGTCGACGACAACGAATTCGCTCGGATGGGCTTGGCAAGCATGTTACGCGCAGAAGGCTGGAAGTCCGCTACCTACTCTTCGGCTGAGCAACTGCTGGCTGATACCCGTCGGACAAAGCTTCAGCTGGTGATCACGGATATCCAGATGCCCGGCATCGACGGCTTTGCCTTGCTCGCTGCCATCAAGCTCTGGGCGCCTCCAATACCGGTGATTTGCATTACAGCTTACGCGACGGAAGCGATTTTGGCTCGTGCGAGCGCTGACGGGGCTGCTGGTTTTTTTCCAAAGCCGGTGGACGATGAGGAACTACTTGCACTAATTGCCAAGCTATTGTGTAAGGGCGACTGATTGTGTCTCCTTCAGGTTCGCTCAAAAATGAACATTGAGTCCCACGCGCACCGCAGTCTGCGTTGAGTTCGACGACCGGCCGATAAAGTTATTGGCAGCGACCGCAGTTTGTCCAGTCGAGTCGACTCCAGACGCTTTTTGTATCATCGCCTCAGCATAAATGAAGGTAGTCTTCTGAAGGAAATACTGAATGCCGATTGTCGTCTGGATGTAGCTTGCGGAACCGAGCCCATTTGGATTATCAATGGTGGATACGCTATTTCTGGTCGTAACGTTGAATGCAGACCCGAAGATCAATGACGGTAAGATTGTATACCGGACGTTAAACTCGATGTTTTGGAATATCGCGTTTCCGGTATATTGGAGAGCGTTGGGTCCTGCATCGAGATCGCCGAGGCCTTGAAACTGCGTGTTCGTATAGAGCACCCCGAACATGGCGGATCCCACATTGTAGGATGCCCCGCAAGAAAACACCTGATAAGTATGGGCAGACGCGAACCCACTGTCGACCGGGGAAAGAAAATAGACGCCTGCCGTTGTAACCGGAATGTTGACGTTGGCAGTTTCGGCGGCCAGTCCCCGGTTTGGCGATTGGACATTGTTGTAGCTGGCACCAAGGACGACCGACCCAACATCGTATGTCGCAGCAATAGATGCAACCTGTCCCCGGGTGATGTGCCCGGCAACGCCTCCCGGCGCGTAGAGTAACTGAAGATTGAAGCCGCGGATTTGCGGCGCAACATACTTCAACGCGCCCGGTACCCGGAATGTGTCGTAAAAGTTGTCGACGTCTCCCGGATGCGAGCCAAGGATGCCAGCCCACTGGGACGCAGCCGCGAAATCCGGTGCGATGAGCGCGACGTCTGTATTCAACTGCCTCCCGGCGCGCAAAGAGCCGAAGTCGCCGGCAAGTCCGACATAGGCCTGGCTGCCAAAAAGGCGAGCGCCTTGGCCCAGAACGCCATTCGACGCATTGAAGCCGTTCTCGAGCCTAAACACGGCGCGCATTCCGCTGCCTAGGTTTTCCGTTCCCGATAGCCCGACCCGATTACCTTGTATGCCGTTGTCGCTGAGGCTGATGGCGCGGCTCCCGTTATTGTTCGTGTTCAGCAGCAAGCTTTCATCGATCGACCCATATAGCGTAACCGCGCTTTGAGCGGGCAGCCCGCTGGTTATCGCCATCATCGAAGCGCCGGCGAGCCACGATATCTTCACAGTCGTCCCCATGGCTGCAAAAAACAGGCGTCTTGAGCCTTTCGTTGTGTTCCATTTGGAACAGCGCTAGAGTTGAGCATTTGCAATACTATCCTGGCGTATTGCGACCGCACTACGCATTTGCAGTTTTCGGGCCGTGCCGCGGAGGAGGTGGCTTGTGTCGCATGTTCATTGGCGGTCAGTTCCTTCAGGAAATTTCACGTCGACCGGTTCGAGCGAGCCGGATAAGGTCTTTAGGAAAGTTATCTGGCGGATTATGCCAGTGCTGTTTTTGATATTCGTTCTGTCCTATATGGATCGCGTCAATATCGGGTACGCGAAGCTTCAGTTTTCTCACGAACTGGGTTTGACCGATGCGATGTATGGGATGGGCGCGGGGATATTCTTTATTGGGTATCTGGTGTCGGGCGTGCCCAGCAATCTGCTGCTTGTACGCATCGGCTCTCGTGCGACGATTTCGCGAATAATGATTACTTGGGGAATTGTCTCATCGCTAATGATGTGTATTTCCTCGCCGACGCAGTTTTATTTGCTTAGATTTCTGCTGGGCGTCGCTGAAGGCGGACTGGCGCCTGGCGTCTACCTCTATCTGACCTTCTGGTTTCCTGATGCGCTTCGCGCAAGAATGATCGCCATCTTCCTTGCCGCTATTCCGGTAGCTGGCGTTTTATGTGCGCCATTATCTGGTTACTTGCTCGAGACTATGCATAACGTCAATGGCCTTAAAGGTTGGCAATGGATGTTCTTGGTAGAAGGTATTCCTTCGATCATTGTCGGCATACTGGCCTATTTTATGATTGAAAACTCGCCGCAAACTGCGAGATGGCTCACTGCGGCCGAGAAGAAATCGGTGGCGATTGCCCTGGCATCGGACGCTGGCGGAGAATCGGAAGTCAGGCGTCGGTCCGGCGTATGGGAAGCGATGACATCGAAGACGTTTCTGATCCTCGCCTTCATTGAAATCATTGGGGGTGTTGCTGTCGCCGGGTTCGCGTATTGGCTTCCCCAGATTGTTCACGATCTTGGGGTTCGGACGCTAAGCAGAAACGGCCTAGTCACTGCGATTCCCTATCTGTCTGCAAGTATCGGAATGATCATATGGGGATACTCTTCAGACCGGTTTGGGGAGCGCCGATGGCACTATGCAATAGCCGCTTCCATGAGCGGCTTCGCGTTACTCGTGGCTTCCAGAGATGGAACGAATTTTTATGTCGCAATAGGTGCGTTGTCGCTGGCGTACACGGGAATCATGTGCTGTGTCAGCGTGTTTTGGGCTTATACAACGACATACCTTAAGGGGCGAGCGGCGGTAGTAGGAATTGGCGCGCTTAATGCGTTCGCGTCTCTAGCAAACTATGCGAGCCAGTATGCGTATGGTTCTGCAAGCATGGCCACGAACAATTCCCGGTCCGGCTTGTATGGGATTTCGATCGCGTTGTTACTCGCCGCCTGCCTTGTGCTATTTGTGCCGAAGAAATTGCGGAATGGTTGAGCGTTTACGAACGACGGCATAGTCGTGAAACGCAAGATCTATGCTGGCTTCAGCGATTGTTGGTCTGAAGGCAGCATTGTCCGCGACTATGTAATCTCCAAAAACCGTTTCTTTCGCGTTGATAGAAGCGCTTTCTCCTTTCTGACAGACGGGTGTTCTCTATGACAGAGGATTCCGGGTACACGCTGGAATTGCTTCGCGAAGACGCCGGTCTCACACTTTACCGTGGCAGGGATTCGAACACGTTAACACCTATCGTGGCGGTTGCTGCTACCGTCCCTCAGCCGTCGCCACACATTCTGCAGCGGCTCGAACATGAGTGGTCGCTCGCGACTGCGCTCGATTCAGCCTGGGCGGCCCGTCCAGTTGCATTAACGCGTCACCAAGGGCGCACGGCCCTTATTCTTGAGGATCCGGGCGGTGAGCCTCTTGATCGAATCATTACGCAGCAAAAAAACACTCAGATCGATCTGACGCGTTGCCTGCGCATTGCCATCGGACTGGTGGCGGCACTGGACCAGGTTCACCGACACGGTCTCATACACCGCGACGTTAAGCCGGCAAATACACTCGTGGACAATTCTGGACGCGCGTGGCTTATGGGTTTTGGTATCGCATCACGCGTGCCGCGCGAACGTCTGCCGCCCATGCCGCCTGAGATCGTCTCCGGCACACTTGCATATATGTCGCCAGAGCAGACGGGGCGTATGAATCGCTCTGTGGATTCTCGCAGCGACCTGTATTCCCTCGGCGTCACACTATACGAGCTATTCACCGGCGCTCTCCCATTCTCTGCGTCAGATCCGATGGAGTGGGTGCATTGTCACGTTGCAAGGCAGCCGCGCTTGCCCGGAGAACAGGGATCGGTCATTCCTTCTTCCGTCGCCGCCATCATCATGCGCCTGCTGGCCAAAACGGCTGAGGAGCGTTATCAAACAGCCGTAGCCGTGGAGCGTGACTTCAGGCGATGCCTCGACGATTGGGAGACGCACGGGCGAGTCCATGCGTTCCTGCCTGGTGAACGCGACGTGCCGGACCGACTTCTGATCCCGGAAAAGCTATACGGGCGCGAATCGGAAATCGGCGTACTGCTCGAATCCTTTGAACGAGTTGCTGCCGGATGCCGGCCGGAACTGGTACTCGTGTCCGGCTATGCCGGTGCAGGCAAATCCTCGGTCGTCAATGAGCTTCATAAGGCGCTCGTGCCGCCCCGGGGCTTTTTCGCATCGGGAAAGTTTGACCAATACAAGCGCAACATTCCGTATGCGACTCTCGCAGAAGCTTTTCAAGGCCCTGTCCGTGCGATCCTTTCAAAAGGAGAGGAAGAGTTAGACCGGTGGCGAGTTGCTTTCCGCGAAGCGCTCGGACCGAATGGTCAACTGATGGTGGATCTCGTTCCGGAATTGAAACTCATCATCGGCGAACAGTTGGCCCCTCCTGCACTTTCGTCGAGAGAGGCGCAAAACCGCTTTCAACTGGTATTCCGGCGATTCATCAGCGTCTTCACGCGCGATCAACCGCTGGCGCTTTTTCTCGACGATTTGCAGTGGCTCGACGCAGCCACGCTCGATGTAATCGAAGATCTCGTCACCCAGCCAGATGTGGAGCGCCTTCTTCTAATCGGTGCTTACCGCAACAACGAGGTGTCGCCTGAGCATCCGCTGAAGCGCAAGCTGAAAGCGGTCCGCCGCTCAGGTGTGAGGGTGAGCGACATTGTGCTTGCACCGTTAGAGCGCAGTGATCTGGAGGCGTTGCTGGCGGATTCGCTGCATTGTGAGCGGCCGCATGTCGGCGCATTGGCACGACT
Source organism: Paraburkholderia sp. BL17N1 (assembly GCF_003634175.1). Classification (NCBI taxonomy): domain Bacteria; kingdom Pseudomonadati; phylum Pseudomonadota; class Betaproteobacteria; order Burkholderiales; family Burkholderiaceae; genus Paraburkholderia; species Paraburkholderia sp. BL17N1. The sequence continues at coordinate 225,407 of NZ_RBIW01000002.1, read as the reverse complement.
CGTAGAGGCGAAGACCCGCGGTAACCCGTTTTTTGTCATTCAATTTATCTACGCGATGTTCGAGGAAGAACTGCTTATCTTCGACCACGGTCGAGGGGCGTGGAGTTGGGATCTGAATCGCATCCGCGACAAAGGCTATACCGACAACGTCGTGGACCTGATGGTGGAAAAACTGAATCGCTTACCGAGTGGAACCAAGAAAGCACTTCAGCAGCTTTCCTGTCTGGGAATCAGTGCTGACTTTGCGACACTGCATGTGGTCTATCAGGACTCGATTGATGAATTGCATGACCAGCTTTGGCACGCAGTTCGAATGGGTCTTGTTCATCAGCTCGAAGACTCTTACCGCTTCGTTCATGACCGTGTGCAGGAAGCCGCTTACTCGCTGATTCCTCAAAGTCTGCGGGCGGATGCGCATTTGCGGATCGGCATGTTGATGGCGTCGCGTGCGTCACCACAAGCGCTGGATGAGCATATCTTTGAAATTGTGAACCAGCTTAATCGTGGCGCTCATCTGGTCAACTCGATTGAGGAGCGCGAGCGGATTGCTCAGTTGAATCTCATCGCCGGACGACGGGCGAAGACCTCGACGGTATATGCCTCGGCAATTGGGTATCTCAACGCCGGGCGTGAATTGCTGACGGACGAGACGTGTGACCGCAACGACGAACTGATCTTTTCAATCGAGAGTCTCCTTGCAGAATGCGATGTACAGACGGCTAATCTGGCATCTGCAGAAGCGCGGCTTTCGATGCTCGCGCGACGGGCCACGAGTGCGCGCGATAGGGCATTGATCACGCGTTTGCGTCTGACGCTCTACAACCTCCTAGATCGCAGCGACAGAGGCGTCGATGTATTCATTGAATATCAACGAGGTCGCGGCGAAAGGTGGTCACCGCACCCATCGGTCGGCGAAGTGTCGAAGGAGTTCAATCAGGTTTGGTCGCGCGTGAGTGAGAAGCAGAAGGGAGAGCTTGTCAACTTACCCCTGGTCAAGGATGCTGATCTGCTCGATATTCTGGATGTGCTCACCGAAGCTGTTCTGACGGCGCAATTCACTGATGAGAACCTGCACGCCCTTATTCTTTGCCGAATGGTAGAAATAAGTCTCGACTATGGCAATAGTGATGCATCGTCGTTTGCATATGTCACGTTGGGTCAGCTCGCCGGATCCCGGTTTGGTAATTACGAAGCCGGATTCCAACTCGGGAAACTCAGTTACGAACTGGTCGAAAAGCACGCGTTTGTTCGGTTTCGGGCGCGGGTTTACATGCGATTCGGCAATCTGATCATGCCATGGCGATGCCATGTCAAGACAGGGCGGGATCTGGTGTGCCGCGCGTTCGACGCCGCGATCCAGTCTGGCGACCTTACGTTTGCAGCATATAGCTGCAGCAACCTATACACGAACATGCTTGCAGCCGGAGACCCCCTGTCCGAGGTTCAGCGCGAAGCAGAAACGGGTCTAGCATTTGCAGAGAAACTGAAGTTCGGCCGTGTCATCAGCACGATCACTACGCAGGTCATGTTTATTCGGACGCTTCGCGGCCTCACCGGAGGATTTGGGACCTTCAACGACGATCGTTTCGATGAATCTCGATTTGAGCGTCATTTGTCCAGCAACCCGACGTTAGCGAGGCCTGAGTGCTGGTATTGGATTCGCAAGTCGCAGGCGCGCTTTCTGGCGAACGACTATGAAAGTGCCATCGACGCGTCGGAGCACGCCGCGCGACTCTTCGAGAAGTCGCATTCCAATTTTGAAGTGATGGAGTTCCATTTTTATGGTGCTCTAGCAAGAGCTTGCGCCATCGATTACGCGACGGACGAGCTGAGAAAAAAGCATGCGCAGGCACTAAACCGACACTATCGACAGCTCAGGATATGGGCAACGAATTGTCCTGCCAATTTCGAAAACTGCGCGGCGCTGGTGGAGGCAGAAATTGCCCGCATCGAGGGGCGTCTGCTCGATGCCCAGTTTGCTTATGAGAAGGCCATTCGTTCGGCGAGTGCGAACGGATTTGTGCACAACGAGGCAACTGCAAGCGAGCTAGCGGGGCGCTTCTATGCGACTTTGGAATTTGACAAGATTGCGCGTACTTATCTAAGCGATGCTCGCCGGTGCTATCTCAGTTGGGGTGCGATAAGCAAGGTCGAACAGCTAGACAAACTGTACCCCTATCTCAACGGCCACCTGACCACGCCGGCCTTCAGTGGCACGATCACCGCACCGACCTCACTTCTCGACTTGGCCACGGTCATCAAAGTCTCGCAGACACTGTCGAGCGAGATGGTTCTACCGAGCCTGATCGAGAAGCTGGTTCGACTTGCTGTCGAAAATGCGGGAGCGCAGCGCGGCTTGCTCATTTTGCTTCGAAGCGCTGCGCAGGGTGGTGAGCCGAGAATCGAGGCCGAGGCGACGAGCCAGGCCGGTGGAATTGATGTTGTCGTGCGGCAGTCGATCGTCACGTCGTCAGACCTTCCGCAAGCAGCGCTGGATTACGTAATCCGCACTCAAGAGCGTGTTCTACTCGATGATGCATCACGCGACATTTTCTATTCGGAGAATGACTATGTAAACCAGAAGCGATCGCGCTCCCTTTTGTGTTTACCGATCTTGAAGCAGGCGAAACTTATCGGCATTCTCTATCTGGAAAACAGCTTGGCAGCGGGTGTTTTCACCTCTGACCGAGTTGAGTTATTGCAACTTCTTGCCTCGCAAGCTGCGATTTCGTTGGAGAACGCAAAACTGTATTCCGATTTGCAGCGTAGTGAAGCATTTCTTTCACAAGGTCAGAAGATCAGTCACACGGGCAGCTTTGGTTGGAATGCATCGAGTGGAGACCATTATTGGTCTGAGGAGGGTTATAACATCATCGAGTACGATTCCCGGGTTCAACCCTCCGTCGAGCTCGTACTGCTGCGCGTTCACCCTGAAGATCGAGATTCCGTTCGTCGAGCCCTTGACGCTTCCTGGACCGAAAAGAAGGACTTTGATAGCAAACATCGCTTTCTGATGCCTGATGGGCGCATCAAATATATCCACGCTTCGGGTAAAGCGGTCAATATAGAAAATCTTGATTTTGTCGGTGCTGTTCGTGATGTGACGGAACGCGAGCGGGCAGAGGAGAGCCTGCGGCAGGCGATGATCGATCTTGCACGCATCAATCGCGCGACAACCATGGGAGAAATGGCAGCCTCTCTGGCCCACGAAGTCAGTCAACCGATTTCGGGTGCGATCGGCCACGCAAGCGCCTGTCTACGGTGGCTTTCCCGTGACAAGCCGCGCACAAAAGAGGCGCGCACGGCCGCAACCAATATGGTGGAAAACGTTCGGAGGGCGGCGGAGATCGTGGTCAGGATCCGCAAACAATTCGAAAAGGGTGCTCTGAACCGTGAAGTCTTTGAGGTCGGTGAGATCGTTCGTGACACAATCGCCCTCTTGCGCGGCGAGATTCAACGATACGATGTAGCCGTGAGAGTTGACTTGGCACCCGACCTCCCTCGCGTGGTGGGAGATCGAGTGCAATTGCAGCAAGTCGCGATGAATCTGATTCTTAACGGCATAGAAGCGATGAAGGATATCAATGGCTTAAGAGAGATAGTCGTGACGGCCGAGCGGACTGGCGAGGCGATTCTCGTGTCGATCAGGGACACCGGAATCGGTGTCCAGTCGAAACTGGCGGAGCAGATTTTCGACCCATTCTTTACGACAAAGCCGCATGGCACAGGCATGGGACTTCGTATCAGCCGTTCAATTGTCGAGTCGCATGGCGGGCAGTTGTGGATATCGAGCAATATGGGCTCGGGGGCGACGTTTCAATTCACTTTGCCTATCCGCGAAGACCGAGATCGAGATTCTAAATCACAATAGCGACCTTGATTTCGCAGCGACGCCGTTGTTTTTTCTGTGTAGCGGTAGCGAAAGAGAGCGTTCAGGCAAGAGAGTCGGAGCCTGCCAACAGAAATCCTGGGTTTTTATTTCCATCATGGAGCGGCCCCCTGAAAGACCGGACACTGTCCGCCACTTACAATGACGGGTATCGGGCGGAAACCAGCGCCCGACTGTCAACCATCGGTCGGGATTCAGCCGGTGGATGCAATGATTTGCTGGAATCGTCCGGCTGGCGTTTCGGAGTTCAGGGTCTTTCTCGGACGCTCATTCAATCGTGTTGCTACAGCATTAAGTTTGGCTTGGGAATATTCTGACAGGTTGGTGCTTTCAGGCAGGTACTGCCTTAATAGCCCGTGAGAATTTTCGTTCGATCCGCATTGCCATGGATGCTTGGAGGGCGCAGAAGTAGAACTGGATAATTTCCAAGTCCGTTTTCCAGCACGCCGGTATGTACAGCTGCGGCAAAGTAACCTGCACTTCTCCACGGATAATCCGTTCTTGTCTCACGAGCTTAGGTTTGAGATCAACGCTCAAGATGCATGCTCTGTTTTTTGAGATGCATCGTGGTGGAGTTGAGCCCGGCCCCCATCCTACCGGGAGCCTTCAGACCCAACTCGCGAGCATCTTTTCGATGCACCCCGGAGCCAGCGTCACCCGTCAGTCGTTCGTCTCCAAGGCACTAACTTCGCCACCTTGCCCGGGGTCTCAAGACTATCCCACAGTCCCGGGGTATCCCGTGGCCGCTGCCGTTATGTCTCCGACCAGCCACGCGACAATCCCGATTCAAGGGACTGCTCCTAGTATAAGGTGGCGCCTTGAGGGGGATGTGCGCTTTTGGGTATCCACTTGAAAAGCTTGTTGCCCCAAGCGTTAAATTCGGTCCAAATATTTGTCCCGGACGCTGAAGACCGGAAAAATCCACAGTAGGAAAATCCGATGTTTGGGCCGCCGTCGTTCCCCCGATTAGGTATGGCTCGAACTGTCGCTTATCGGGCCGATTTGAGACACTCGCCATCGACCAAGATCTTCAGCAATTGCTGGTAGAGGGCCGTGAAGATCCACGGCCCTCAGCTCTTTACAGCTTCCTCGTGCAAAGCTCCGCGATCTGCTCAACCGTCGCACTTTCTCGCGCGAGCGTGCGTCGGTCCATCCACTCGAAGCGGCCAGACAGGATGGCGTTTTTGCCAACCACCACGCGTTGCCGACACGCAATCAACTCAGCATCGGCAAGCTTTTTCCCAGCCTGGGCTAGTCGGTCGTCAACGAGCACACTTAATCCTTTCGTCTGCAGAACGCGTCGAAGCTTCTCGGCTTCGTCCTGGTGCTCCTGACGCTCCCAGTCGATCACCGTTAGCACGACATCGAACGCGTTGAAACATTCACTTCCCCAAAATCCTCGATCGTCGCGTTGGCGGCTCAGCAGGAGCATTACAAGGCGTGAAATGCCCACTCCGAAGCAACCCATTTTGACAAATTCGCCCTGAGCATTGACCAGCCCCATGGCCCTCGAGTAGCGGTCGCCGAGGTCGAAGATGTGCGCGCATTCGAGCGATTTTTGGCCGTCGGTCTCGTCCTCGCCCAGTTCACTGAGAACATGGAACTCCTCGGAACTTCGTCCGCCGATTTCGCCGTTGTCGCAGGACCTTATGATGGCGTCCAATCCAAGCCGGTTGAAGATGCGAATGTATGCATCACGAACCGCCTCGTACGCTTCTCGAGCGCCAGCTTCCGTGGCATTGAACGCATAGGCGTCTTTCATGATGAACTCTTTGGCTCTCGCCAACCCGCTGCGCGTCCTTAACTCGTCACGATACTTGTTGCCAAACTGATAGAGGCCTAGGCTCAGGTCCGTCTTGTTGTAGTGAGTCTTGACCATGTTGGTAGTCAGTTCCTCACACGTAGCGCCGAGGCAAAAAAGCCGACCACTCCGATTGGTCACTCGCATCAACTCGTCGCCATAGGCGTCGATTCTCCCGCTTTGCCGCCACAGGTCGGCATCCTGCAGCAGGCTCATCTGGACCTCGCAAAATCCGGCCCGGTCCATCTCCTCGCGCACAACGACTTCGACGCGACGTTGAGCCCTCAATCCCAGCGACATCCATGAGTAAAGTCCTGCGGCGTCCTGGTGGATGAAGCATGCCTTGCGAGCGAGATCGGTCAGATCCAGCCTAGTGTTGTCTTGCTCAAAAAAACTGTTCGAAAAAAACTGTTGTGAGAACTTCATCGTGTGCTCCGGATTCTAAATTCAGCGGAAAAACAGGCCTGAAAATAAAAAACGCCCGCGAGGGGCGTCCGGATCGTCGATTGTCACGCAAGAAGCTGGTGGCTAGCCTTTCATATGCGTATTTTGAGGTCGCGAGCAAACTCCGGACGCCGCTGCGGGCACCAGAGGTCGTTGCGGAAGATTCCTCAAAAATTCCATGTCTTATGTATGTCCAGAAGCGGAGGACGGTTGCGCTCACGCGCTTCGCAGGGGTCGCCGATTAGCCCTCCCGGTCCCCATCGATATTACTTTGCCTCAAAACTGAAACTGCCGCAAGCCGGTCCTTGCGTAAGAACGCCGCCGTTACGTATGCGCTGCGGAAGAGGCAGCTTGCGGATCGCTTGCCGACGAACTAGCCGCCAACAACGGGGAACCTTAGCCCAATGTCGGCCGCGTTGCGGGTCGCTGCTCATCATGACCCTACCGTTGAGTAGTCGTTGGGAAGCACCGAGGGCCAGCATCCGCGGCGGGGCACGGTGCGGAAGAGAAGCGACGGTCGCTTCTACTCGCCGCACCTCGCCTCAGGCGTTGCAACCGTCTTTCTGCCGCTCAGCCAGCGCCCGGTTGCGCCAGGTCCGGGCGACCCCGGTTCCGATTCTTTCGAACGAAACCCCATTTGCAATGCGCTCGAGGCAGTGCAATTCTTGCAGCGCGCCTTCGCCGCAACGTTTGCCAAGCCGCTCGGCAAAGCTCAGCTCTGCTCCGAGCTTCCTCTTGCGCAACTCCTCGCAAATCCAATCGGCGGCTTCTTGCCATTCAGTTGGTCGAGCGTGCGTGGGCAGGCGCATCATCATCTCAGCATTCGCTTCGTCGAATGCATTGGAGTGCAGGATTTCTTCGACTTCACGCAGTGCATCATCAGCATTCCGGTCCGGCTTTTGGACGGCGGAACGCCAGTTAGGAAAGCGCTCTGTGATGGCCTCTACGAGCGCTGGAAAGTCGAACTCGCGCCAAAACCTCGGGAGCGGCCGGTACGCAAATTCGAACGCAAGAAACAGGTGGCCTGCATTTACGTCGGCGTCTCGCAATCCGCAGTCGGACATGAAGTCGACGATGGCATTGGCCACTTCATTGCGAGTATTGGTTCCCGGTTTTTGGTTGGTTTCAATGATGCTCATGGTTGTGCGAAAGTTGTAGGAGAGAGCTACACCGCTGTGTTGGCGAGGTCATTACCTGAAGCCAAGCTGGCAGATCGTAGGTTGAGACGGTACGGGACTGTGCAACGGCACTTACAATCATAAAGCGCGGGCGCGGCATGAAAATGCCGCGCCCAATAAATCAAATGGCTTCAAATATCAGCGGCCGATTCGGAGTTAGGTCACATGTTCCGAAGAAACACGCAACCATCCTTCATTGCAAACTCGAACATCCTGCGCATATCTTGATAAAAGTTGTAGAAGTTCTCGTCGTCGAGTGCTCGAGCTCGGTCATCCCAGTCGTCGAAATCGCTAACCAGCTTGGCCGAAATCACAGGCCCAACCATTCCTTTGCCCCAGCAAAATAATTCGCGAAAGGGGCCCGGGTCACCCGCGCCGGGTAGCCGATAGTCATAGCCCACAAAAACGGCTAGCTTATCCACGTTTTCGTAGAACGGATACCTTCTTCCAAAGCTGAACCAGCAGTCTTCCTCGTACATATACGTGGTGCCGACCTCAAGACCATTGGCGAAATATGGCCACTTAGGGTTTTCATCGATTTCGACCGCGTCGGTATCAAAATGTGCACTGCGGAACTGGTCGTCAACGATGCCATTGAACTTCCTGAGACCCTTGCACGCTACAAAAATAACAGACATTACTTTCATTCCCTTCTGTTGATGTGTTAGCGCATCGACGGCTCGAATGATTCGACTTATCGATGCGGAGATCAATGGAAGGGCGAAGCCGGTGCTTCTCTCGATTGAGATAAAGAGTGGCACGAAAAAGTGTATCGGGAGCAGTCATGTTAGAAGGGCAAAACGGTAGAAATATTTGCGATCCGCACAATTTCGAAGAATTAACTAAATTTGCTTCGTGAAGGGCAAATGAAGTATGTTTTGTATCTTAATACCAGAACATTGGATTGAAAAGCATCTGGCGCTTTAGAAAAATGTATGAAATGCGGCTGTCGAAAAATCACTCAATAAATAGTTAGTGTTTATTGATTAGATTATTTACTCTAAACAGGGTTGCAAACTCGCGTTGGAGTCTGCAGGAACCGCGAGTCTCATCGATACAGGCAGGTAACGGTTGATTCGGCCGGCGCGCAGCGACGGGCACAGCCGACCGAATCGGCATAGAAATCGTGTTTGCCGCAGGGCCCGAACGTCTTGCGCAGATGCACGTCCGGTTGCTGAGCGAAGTACCAAACGCGTCGCCGCCGATGCGGCTGCCTGCAAGACCTCGCCATGGCCTCCATTTGATCGTAAAGGCGAAAACGGCAATTGTGCGGAGTGGATCTTGGACGGGCGGTCGCGTGAGCTGCCGTCACGGCAGACATGCCGCACAGTCGTACCAACAGTAAGATGCGGTCACGTCGAAGGTTCCTGCGTGAGCATCTAATGCTGCGGGCGCGACGCCGGTGTTGACTCTAGCCCGCATCGACGAAAAAGGGAACTGCTGCCCGTCGATCTACAAGGAAGGGGCGGTGGTCGGCAGGCGTTCGATGCCAGGTAATCACTACGGCGGACATACGCTGGCTGATGCGCTGGAACAGGCCGCGATCCTGAGTGTTGCGAATCCCAAGGTGACAATCGTGGATCGTGGTTAAGGGCGTCGCCGTCGACGGCGCGAAGACCTATCGCCCGGATTTGCGGCGTGGCATCACACGTTCACTACGAGCGATGATTAGCAGGGCCGCGCAATCGAACCAGTCATCGGCCACATGAAGACAGACGGAAGACTGGACCGGAACTGGCTCGACGGCGCACTCGGCGCATGCGATGCATGCGGTGCAGCGCAGGTCACAACCTGCGGATGATCCTCAGAAAGCTGCGGCCTATTTATCTACTCGTGCTTATCTGTTTGCTCAGCTATCCCATTGCCACTTGTTGAACAGCATAAGCGGAGCGGCTGCCAAAACAAATTGTTCATTGCGACTACCTGTATTGCGACCGACGTATTGTTACAAAAAACTTCATGTCGGAATTTATCGAAATACTCTCAATTAGGCTTCGAGATTTCGAGGTAGCAGCGGATGCATTCCATCGTCTGACTTTCACGCGGCGTTGACGATGCCGCTGCCGCGCTGTTATACCTTACATGTCACGCATCGGCTGAGCACTAGCCGCCCGATGAGAGTGCCGCCCCTTCCGACTGAAGGGCATCGGCAGTGACCGCTGGCATGGACGGGTTGCGACCGGTGGCGCGCCAGGGAAATTCGTTCCACGGGGATCGGTCCTGAGACAACGAACGCGCTGGCGAAGCTAGAGGCGCGGGACCTGCAAATAGTCTGGCGGAGTCATTGCATGAGCGATGAAGAAGGCACTCAGCGACATCGCTGGGGGCCTCCGGCATTGCCGCTCTTCTTACGTAAGCATATCCTCACTAGCAACCCTCAAAAAACATATCCTCCCTTGAGGATCTCCTTTAGGTGTGGGAGAGCGTGCTCGATCGAGCAGATGTTCCTTGTTTCGCAGGTGAGTGTTTTTGTCGCTGCGCGGCCGGCTGACCAGGGAGGAGATGTTGTGGGCGGTGTCTCGGTTGAATGCGCAGCGTGACTCGTATATCGCTCTTGCTGCGTCAACTCAGGCGGTGGGTTTTACGGGAGATGATAGCCGCAAGCGTTGCGACACCTACGCCGTGTGAAGATTGAGAGGCGAAATTCGGGAGCGTCCGTCACTTTGGGGACGTTTATGTGCGCTGAGGTGGTGTTTTACACGGAAGCTTGCGAACGCAGTGGCTGTTGCGCTTGGCTTGTGTCTCTGCGTCACCATGCGGCAATCGCTTGAGTTGGCCGTGAAATGCGAAATGAACAGCCGTGCGGTGCATGGGTACATGGTGTTATGCCAAGGAGTTGTGTTCAGCGAATCTCTCTGCGAACCCGAGTGTGCCTCCCTGTGCTTGCCGACATGTTTTTCCTGCGATCGTTGCGGCGCTACTCGGTGTAGCGCCTCCGGCGCCCGGATTTCCAAATTGCCGAGTCAGGGTTGAAGGGCTAGCGACGCCGCCGGCGGTATCCCAACTGCAGACGGCTTTTTCCGACACGGAAGCTTGGTTCTCGGGGAGCCGATAATAACTCGTCAGCGCAGTAAATCTCGGCCTCGACGGGACTACACCCTCGTCGAAATGCATATGCGGAAACCTCGAGATCATTGTGACGCCCGAGACGAACTATCAGCAGCACGGCGAACAGCGCTGCCTGATCGGGGTCGTCGACCAACGCCTGCATTTGAACAATGTCTTGACTGCTAGGACGAGCGACGAAGCACGGATGGGAGTGCCACTCGCCGAGATAATTGAAGCGTTCGAACTCTTGGCCAGTTTGCTGGAAGAATCTGCTTAAGAACCTTCTATGTAGCGCAGGTTTGCGCACGAAAGACGCGAAACTTCCGCCGCTTCGCTGCACAGAAAAGCCAGCTAGGCGGAACGCAGCGTCTTCCAAGTGCTCAGCGACCATTACACCGCCGATTTCTTGGTTGCCCGCTCGCCGAAGCTCGCGTCGAAAGCGTTCGATCTGGCGGCTGGATAATTCAACCGAGATCATTGGACCTGTTTCACAATTTTTAGGAGATCTTCTGCAGCCGCTTTGAGCCGGTCATCCGGCAACGACATTCTTTCCTCAGCTTGCACCGATCCGCCCAAATCGATTGGCCAGGTATCAAATGCGGCGGTAAAAATCCATTCCTTGCGTAACCCAATCAGATAAGCCGAACTTTCGAAAGCGGAGGGCGTACGCTGCAATACAGTATCAATAGTCATTCGTGCAACCTGTGCCGCAATGACCGAAATGTCAGCGTCGTAAGCGATCATCGGTGCATCAGCTTCACCGGATTCGTATCTTCCGTTTGCTGAGGCCGGCGGCGCGCTGTCCCGACTGTCGCACCATTTCGCAATAATGTGGCGTGCGACTTCGGCGGTAGGCTCGATGCCGGGGCGGACACGACCAATTTCTCCTCCGAACCCTCCACCAAAGACCTTGCCCCATACCGCCGGCTTATCGAAACGCTCTGCGACGGCAGAGACGTAGCTGAATGCAAGATCGTTTGCACTCGCATCTACTAACAAAGTGCATTCTTTCAATTGAAGCATGACACTAGCGAGAGAGCCTCCGGACTCCTGGCCGCCTAGCTGCTGTCGACGTACGCTCACATCCCTCGCACCGAGGAGCTTTAGGCGGCAAGCTAAGGCGTCTACTTTATGTAGACCAATGAACTCCCAGTCGAGCTCGTGGCGGACGATGTTCTCCGGAAGAAATAAGTCGTCGTCGACCAAAAGAAAGTCTTTGACGCCTGCACGCGCAAGCATGGACGCTACCTTTGACCCGAGTGATCCGCAACCGATTATTGCAATTCGTCGGTCAGCGAGTGCGGCCGCTTCGCTGTCCTGCCGGGGTCGCGACTCAGCCATAGGTATAACCGAAATCTCGAAGGCGCTGTTCCTACCGCTTTCAACCCATAGGTAGATTGCTCGGACGCTTGTGGGTGTGACAAGGAGCAGGAGTTCATCCTTCGCGTCGCCGGCATCCTGTTGTGTACCGACAAGCGCAGCGCGGAGCGCACTAGCGTCCTTGCCGACCTCAGTTGTAAGCGCGGGGCCTGCATTTGAAATCGGAATAATCGTGGCTCGCGTCTCAGGCCAATTGGAACGGATTTCAGCTGGAAAACCTGCTTCGTTCACTGGTACGGACTCCGCTCCGACCGCTCTCAGCCAGCCCACCACGGTTCCAGCCGTAGAGCAAAACTTGATCGTTCCAACCTCGATTGCGGCGAGCTTGCGCAGGAGGGCTTCTGTCGAGGCAGTTAGCAAAAATCGCCACGACTCACCTCGAATGGCCTGTCCCAGCGATGTTCGATGAGCGGACGGAACCGTTCGAGGTTCTGCATTGTCGGTGGCTACGCCGCTCTCGGTCGCAAGTAGCTCGTAAGCGCTGGCGAGCATGTCAGCGCCGGTAATGGTCGAAACCCAATTGTCCGGTCTGTACGCCAGGCAAAGCTCCCCCGATGAACCATACTGATGAGCACTCCACCTCCCTTCAGATTCTCGGGGAACGACCGTAGGCGGTGCGTGTGGAAACATCTCTGGGTATTTGAGCGTGATTTTTCGCGTCACGCTTCCGATTTGCAGATCTGCGTCTACGCAAAAATTATGCGAATCAGACAGATACCATCGAACGACAGTAAGCCAGTCGACGCTACCCGAAAGTGACGCAATCGCGTCTCGCTCGTGTGCGAACCGCACGAGATCTTCGATCGCCCACATCATGCGAATGATGCCGGCTTTTTGCTCGGACCGGCCGCTTTTGCGGGGAAGCTGAAACCGCCTGCTGCGGCAGCTGGGGCAGCACTGCGCAGCAGTCCACCGCCTTGGCGAGATTCGGCCTTTTGCGTTTGTTCGGCCTGGCCGGCATTCGCTGCGTCGTAGTCAAGATCGCTCTTTTTTCTATTCGATCCGAAAAGCTTTTTGATCTCGTCGGGAGCGTTGTCGTACGCGGCTTGTCCGATTGCGGTTTGCACACCAGTGCAGCCCATCTGCTCTCGTTCCGACGCCAGGACGCCACGGCTTACCGCGCAGCGAACACGTCCACCCTTTATGCCCAAACGACTGACGGCCATAAACCCATACTCAAATCCGATGGCGAGACCTAGTCCCTCGGTATCGACACCGTTATCCCCAAGTTTTTCCAACGCCAGATCGAAGCTGCTCCGGAGAGCGCCCGCGCACAATGTTCCGCTCCGGATGGTTTCCTCGATGTCGGTGGTCTGGGCTGTACCCTCGCAAAGCAGCCCGTGGATGCAGTCCCCGATGAAACGGATCCGGCGGCCGTCAAAGTCACTCGTCAAGACACGTTCCAACTCTGCGCGGATGACATGCAATGCCTTGACCACGTCTTCGGGACGGTCATCGATGTGTCGATTGACGTAGTTCGTGAATCCATCGATGTCCGCATAAATGGAGATGGCTTCCTGACGACGGGAGTTGGCAGGCGTCAGCGAGGGGATGTCCATCGTCCGGAACGGCGGGGTATGGCGCGAAAACTGAAACGCGCCGATGGGATTATTTTCCATGTCCTTTTCCCATTCGCTCACGATCGTCTGCGCAGTGACGTCCAAAGCGGCTTTGTCCTGACACGCTTCGATTTCTTCACGGGTAAGAGCCGTCTTTGCAGGCTGCTCTAGCGAGTCGAGACCGATCGCTTTGCGAGCCGCGTTGGTCAGGAAAATGCCTGAAGCCCCGCCATTAGCGATTTTTGCGGCCTGGTTTGCGGGCTCGCCGAGGAAAAGGGGTTCGCGATAACCGTTCCGTCCATTGTTGACTGCGAGTGCACGCCCGCTGTCGATGCCTACTCGAACCTTCGCATCCGGAATGTGTTCGTCGCTATCGCCGGTTTGCTTCAGAACGTCGATGACGAGTTGAGCGATCGCAACAGCCCGGTTGACGCGCGCTGCTTCCGCTCCAGTTTGCGTGTTGTACGGTTTGGAAATGAGCGCGTGCAGTCGCTGGTTGTGGAAGTCGACTCGTTTTGCGTCGGTCTTGTTAAGAATACGATCGACAGCGCGGAAGTGCTGGTTCAGGAATCGCAGCGTGCGCTTGTGGCATGTCTCGCCTTCGAAGTCAGTGCAGTGCAGCATGTCTTCGAGATTGAGGATGTCCGCATACAGATGCACACCGTCTACCTTATAGGCCTTTGCGGTGGGAATGCTTTCGAGGTCGGTGTCACGAACGTAATCGACGATCTTGACCGACTCGACATCCTTGATGCGCTTGTCGATGTTCTCCGCCGCGCGGTCATGCTTCCAGGTATGCGACATCTTTTTCCTCTCAGAATGTTTCTTGGTCTTGGACTTCAACGCGGATATGCGTATAGTTTCATTATGGGTAGCAAAATATTACCCGTCAAGATACTATCTTCATATGGAAAAAGACACGAAGGGCAAGATCCGTTGGGGTACCGAGCGTAGGCTTGAATTCATCGAGTTCCGCGTCTACTGGGAGGGCGGCGTCAACCGTTCGGAAATCGTCGACAAGTTTGGCGTTTCTGTGCCTCAAGCGTCGGCAGATCTGTCCCTTTATCAAGAGGTGGCGCCTGATAACCTGATTTATGACAGCAGTCTGAAGCGCTACGTCGCGACTGTGAGCTTTCAATCTCGGTTCCTCACACCGAACGCCGGGCAATATTTGAGTCAGGTTGGCGCTGTGGCCGACGGGGGCATGGGCTTGGCCGACACCTGGATTTCGGCAGAGCCGGATGTGGACGCAATGCTCATCCCGCAGGGGAGGATTTCACCGGAAATTCTGCGCGATCTGCTGGCTGTGATTAGGGCGCAACAATCCGTCGAGGTTGAATACCAGTCGTTTAACGCTGTGAGGCCGGAGAAACTGTGGCGACGGATCACACCCCACGCGTTCGGTTTTGACGGAGTTCGCTGGCACGTCCGAGCCTTTTGTCATCTTTCGATGGGTTTCAAAGACTTCGTCCTCTCGCGGTTTACCGGAGTTCGTGAGCAGAGCGTGGCAGCGGCAGCCAGTAGCGACGACACCTTTTGGAATCGACGGTTCGATGTCGTTCTCGCACCAAATCCTGGATTGAGCAAGTCTCAAAGAAGCACTGTGGCGCACGACTATGGCATGTCCGAAGACCGCATTGTCCTGCCCGTACGCATGGCGATGCTGTTTTACTTCTATAAGCGTTTGCGGTTCGACATGTACGAGTACGATCAGACGCCGGCGGCAAACCAACTGGTTGTCGAGAACTATCAGGCCATGAAGGCAGCCATTGCCGAAACTACTGCTGGTAACAGGAAACCGGGCTGATTCCGGGTTATTTCGATCATCTGAGAAGGTTAAAAATGGCAGAAGACGGTCAACCGGCACTTGTGCGATTGAGCGAGGAAGATCGGCTGAAAGCTGCGCGCGACCAGCTGAATCTGGTGCTTAGCTTTTTTTCCCGCGTCGACACCAAACTATCGGTTGTGCTCGGTGCAAACGTGGGCATGCTAGGCGTGCTGTTCACTCGCGTGAGCGCGGTCGGCACCGCGACGTACCCCGCCTACATCCTTTGGGGGTTGGTTGTCATTTTCCTGGCTGCGCTGGGGGTTAGCTCGTATCATCTTTATCAAGGCTCCTTTCCGAGCCTCGACGGAGGCGCGAGATCTCTCGTGTATTTCCGTGAAATTGCAGCGCGGGGCGAGCATGACTTTATTGTTGAGTTCTCGCGACTTTCCTCGTCTTCGCTCACGGAAGATCTTTTATCTCAGAGCTGGCGCAACTCAGTCATCCTGACCCACAAATTCTCGTCGCTCCGCCGGGCTTATGTCTGGTCCGCGTTTTCAATCATTCCTTGGGCGTTGGCACTGGCGGGTTACATGAAGTTTTGACGTGTAATGTTGCTGTCGACGGCATCATGGACACAACAGTTTATTGACCATTGGAATGAGATTGTGGGGGTCTAAGGCACCCTCGCTCGAGATATCAATGTGACGCGGGCAGAAGACGGGAAGCACTTACACATCCTCACCTAAGATTGACGTTGGTGTGTTACGTATAAAACGAAAATAGAGAGAACTAGCATGATCGAGCGATTTTCCGGGGACGCGGGCAAACGCCTGCGTGTCGAAGCCTTCATGGGGCAGAAACTGGTCGGCGGCGACAAAGCGTTGGCGGCGGAGTTGGCGGATATGGCGGAGTTGATTTCGGTCAAGGCCGGCGGTGTCATCATCCAGCAGGACGCCACCGACAATGACTTGTACTTCATCATTGCCGGCGGATTTGACATTGTCGTCAACGCTACCCCAATCCGGCGGCGGTTTCCCGGTGACTCGGTCGGTGAAATGGCGGCCGTCGAACCAATTCAGAAACGGTCTGCGACGGTGAGTGCGTTTGAAGATTCCCTTATCGCGAAAATTTCAGAAGAGCAGCTCAGCGAACTCGGTAGCCGCTATCCGGACCTATGGCGTCGCATGGCAAAGGAACTCTCGAAACGCCTCATTGAACGCAATCAGTTTGTGAATGCGAAGCGCGACAAAATCCGTGTCTTCGTGATATCGAGCGCTGAAGCAGTCGGGGTTGCGCATCTGCTGCAATCCATGTTCGCACATGACAAGTTTTTGACTGTACCCTGGAACCAGGGCGTGTTTAAGGTCGCGAACTATACGCTCGATGATATTGAACGCGAGCTGGATCAATGCGATTTTGCAGTAGCTATCGCTCATGGGGACGACGTTACCACTGCCCGCGGCACTGAGTGGCCTGCACCGCGAGACAACGTTGTCTTTGAGCTCGGACTATTCATGGGGCGCCTCGGACGCAAGCGGGCGATCCTGATGGAGCCGCGAGGCGAAGGCGTAAAGCTCCCGAGCGATATGGCGGGCGTGACGACCATTCCCTATGTCTACGATGAAAAGACTGATACCGAAGCGAAGTTCGGCCCGGCTGCGACTGCGCTCCGCAAGCACATCATGAGCCTCGGGACGATCTCTTAAAGCGTGATATCAAGCCGTGCGTGCTTTTTTTAGAAGCATTCGCGTCGCTATAAAAAAAGCGAAGGAATACCAGTGGCGCTCGCTGATGATCTGAAGAAGTGGGTTGGTGACACGTTTGCCAGTGATTGGGAGGTTCAGGAGACGACGGGCGTACCCAACGCGCAGGATCTGCGTCTCAACTCCAATCACGCGAAGGACCTCAATGCTGCGACTGTGCTTTATGCGGACCTAGATGGTTCCACCGACATGGTGAATACCAAGAAATGGGAATTCAGCGCTGAGATTTATAAGACCTTCTTGAAATGTGCCTCCGATATCATCAAGGACGAAGATGGTGTGATTACCGCTTATGACGGCGACCGGGTGATGGCTGTTTTCACCGGAGGCTCCAAGAACACGTCTGCTACCCGATGCGCGTTGCGTATAAACGCCGCTGTTTTGGATATTATCCAGCCATCAATTTCAAAGGGCTGGACATCGGATTTTGTCTTGAAGCATGTCGTTGGCATCGACACAAGTCGCCTGAGAACAGCACGTATCGGTGTACGCGGCGACAACGATCTTGTCTGGATTGGTCGGGCTGCAAACTACGCCGCAAAGCTTACAAATCTCGCTGGCAAGCCGACTCGCATCACCGCTGACGTCTACAACCTGCTGGCTGACAATTTGAAGTACACGAACGGCGTCGATATGTGGGTCAAAGAGTATTGGTCGGACATGGACATCTGGACTTACAACTCGACGTGGAAATGGGCCGTCTAGCCGATCGCCTGCATGTCAAGCGCGGATCTGGCAGTTCGGAGTAGTCTCAGGCTCCTGTCGGTCGCCAAAAGTGAGTCCACCGCTTTTTGACCGAAGCCGTTTTGCAAGCGTTGGCCAACAGGAGAGGACGGTCGACAATGTCGACCGCCTGTGACACACGATCCCTAATCCAGACGCCCGGTCTGCGCAATCTGCGAAAGCGCCGCCTTCTGGTCCGCGTACCATCGCAGCAGACATTCACGATCGTGACAGTTTTGCTCTCGATAGTTCCACTGCCGGCGAACGCGTTCCTTGAAGCCTGTCTGATCGACGACAGCAGCCTTTGCCATGACGAAAATGCTTGCCAGCGCAACATCGTCGGACGCCAGTTCGGGGTCGCTGCAAATTAAATGCTCTGCATCTGACCTTGCTTTGGAGCAATCGAAACTAGGAGCTAATGATGCAGTCGACGGCGGTAACATCCTTTGGGGTGCTTGCAACGCGGCGGGCGAGACGTTGGCAGATGTGTCGACAGAAGTCACGTCACCGGCAGTCTGAACAAATTTCGGCGGATCGTCCTTCTTGACCAATACATATTTACCTCCCGCGTACTGGTACACGTGGTCGGCTATATATGCCGCCTGACCTGGTAACGAATACGAGAACGCTACCTTGACGTCATAGTGAGCTGCGTTTTTGCCTTTGATAAACGTGGTCTTGGTCGAGATGGTCTCTTGGTCGGAGGCTCCGGTATCTGAATCATCGATTGCAGGTGAAAACGCGCCGTCTTTGCCACGAATGAAGGCTGTAATCGACGCCGTTTGGTAGCCCTGATGCATGTCGTCGCCACCAATTACCAGCGCGTATGTGTCGTCGCCGGCGGGTGCCCATTCGAAGTGGCTGCCAACCGAACCCATGGCGCCCATTGACGCGACGTATGGGTTGTTCGACTCGACCTTCCAGTTGTTGCCGTCTTTGGTGAATACGGCGACGCCCAGTAATCCGGTGCAGGCATGACAACCGCCGCCGTCCGGAACCGCATTCGTCACAAAAACTTTTTTCTCCTTTCCGCCCTCGGTCAGGTTGAAGATGGCCATACTGGTGACTGCTAGCACCTTCCCAGGCGCAAACTGTAGGTTGTCGCGCCACGGCAGATCTGCGGGAACAGACGCGTCGGTCCACGACGCAGTCTTCGAACTCTCGTCATACGGTCCGTACAGGAGCTCAAGTGCTGCGGGAGCGCTGAAATCTCCAGCGATTGAACGGGACGCCATTGCGACTCCACACGCCGTCGTCATCAACTCGGTCATGCCCGGTTCGGATTTCGCGGGGACTGCGGCATCATTGCCGGGGTACTCCTGCTCGGCGGTTCCGTCTGCGCGATACTGAGTGCCCGCTTGCCGTCGAGTTGTGTCACGACAGTTCGTCGCTACATCGAACCTTGCGTAGCCTTGGGGGAAAGCCTTGAGCGCGTGAATCAAATAGCTGCTGCCGCTTCGGGAGATGTCCGTTGGGTTAAACCATAACTGCGCGGCATCGCCTGAGCCGCCCACCTGCTGGTATCCAGGATACTGTTTTGAGGCGACCTCGGAATTCTGCGGTCCAGCGTTCTTACCGCATGCGGCCATAACCATCGCGGCTGCAACTGTGGCAACCCAAGGCAGAAAATTGAAGTGCCGTCTTCTGATTGAGTTCATGCGCCGATGACCTCTTGCTCCTGAGATTTCATAGGCAACCCGCTCGAACGACGCAGTGAGCGGGTGTTGCGTTCGATAGCGAGCAGAACTAGAACCAGACTAAAGATCGCCACAAGAAAGAGGCCGCTAGCGGTGATTTCTGCCACGACTTTGAGGGTTTCCCATTTCTCTGCGCGCTTTACCGCCGCTTGCTTATAGCGCTCACTTTTTGCTTCCATGTAGGCGTTTATTGCCTCGACCGCATTGATCTTGTTAGCTTCTGCGGCGGTAACAACGGCTCCGAGTTCATTCAGATATGCCTGACGTTCCTCAGCAGGAATTTCATTGAGGTGAGTGCGTACGATTTGTGCGTTGTCGCCTGAAATATATTTCTGCAGTGAAAAGGGAATTTGGAATCCGGACAAGGGACTTTGTGCTGGCCCTTGGGCGACCGGAGGCTGTGTTCCCTGCGGCTGCTGCATCTCCGTTTTGGGCGGATCAACAGGCTTCAACCGGTCGACAATCTCTTGCGGTGAGATTTCTGTATTGACCTGTTCTTGCCAGACTGAAACGCCGTAGAACACGCCGCCGACGATGCCAAGTAGAAAGACGGTTACGCAAACGAGAGCCACGGCCCGCGTGATGTTAAAAAGCGCCTTGCGCTCGAACCCCTCAACAATACTCATGGTCTTCCTCTTTTGTTTTAGTAAACCGCGTCTTTTGTTCGCTCGCGTTCGCGAGCCCTGAAATCATATATCGACCATAGGCGGATCGCCACTTGAAACGTAAGCGAGCCTTAAATATGTCGATAGCATCAAGATTTATGGCCCGTGCACGCCGATTAAAAGGCTCGATAGGCTGGTTGATCCTAGGTTTGCGGGCTGCCGAGGCCGTGCGAACTTAGGTGAGCCCCGACAGATTGGGGAGAGTGGACAGCGCTAATCTTTTTGCGGTCGATATGCCGTACGGCGGCTATGTGTTGTCGGAAGTATTCGGGAGGAAAAGGCACATTAGACTTCAGAGTTCGGCACTGATGGTCAACCAGATGGGCCGCGACACCGTGGCGGTCCACATTTGCTTCAATCGAAGTAACGCAACCGCTGACATTTGATGGTTACGTTGGCCTGTTCTCAAGCGCCTCAGTTTTGTCGAATAGGTCACAACCCGTTTGCGCTGACCGCTTCGTTGGCAGCTTTGTCGACACGATGCTCGGTGTGGCATAGTTCGACAGTTGCTAACACACGGGAGAAACAATGGGTACGCTAGAAAATCTACGAGCAAAAATAGCCAAGCTGCAGGAGCAAGCTGAAGCGATTGTTAAAGATCAGTCGTCGACGGTTATCGCCAAAATTCGAGAGCTTATGCAGGAGCATGGGCTGACCATATCCGACATCGAAGCATCCGGGCGAGGTAAAAAACGAGGTCGCAAGCCTGCAAGCGAGAAATTGGCTCGTAAGCCTGCAGCAACGGCGAAATACCGTGACCCGAAGTCAGGAGTGACATGGAGCGGCATGGGCCGTGCGCCGGGTTGGATAGCGAAAGCGAAAGACCGAAGCAAGTTTTTGATTGTCGATGGCGTGGGGGAGTCGGCGGTTGCAGCCAAGAAACCGGCGAAAGCCGGAAACTATGTTCGTGGGCCACAGGCGCCGCAATATCGTGACCCGAAAACCGGAGCAACCTGGAGCGGGCGTGGACGAGCCCCGGCGTGGATCGCCGGAGCAAAAGACCGAACCAAATTTCTAATTGCTGCTGATAGCGATGCCGCACCGAAGCAGACTACGGCCAAAAAGGTTTCGACGCATAAGTTGACTATCGAGAAAGTTCCAGCCGGGAAGCTGACGATGGCGAAGAAGATTGCGGCGGCATCCAAGCAGTCAACCGGGAAAAAATCCGTAGCCTATAAGCCAGCGACGGACGAGCGGGCGGCGAAAAAATCTGCTAGCAAGAAGACGGCGGCGACAGCGGTGCCGTTGGTCCAAGCCCCCGAGCAGGTGCACGACGGGATGAGTGCGTCGACGGTTGAGTAATCGCGCTTGTGACGCGACTGGGGGTATCGGAAGATGGTACCCCGCAGTCTCGCTCAGCGGTCGCAACCACCAGTTATTCACTGCAATTTTCGAAAGTGTTTAGCTGGTGGAGGAATGGGTAGGGCTGCGACCATTGCATTGCAGTGTCGTTGCAGCGCCTTAAAGATACGGCGCTGCCGACGAACAGGTTTCGGAGCAGTTAATTTTCCCGCGGCGGCTGCATCAGTCGCTCAATTTTTTCGAGCGCATCGAGTGCGCCTTCAGCGATTCCAACGCCTCGGTCCTCTGAGACCTTGAACTCGCGCGGATTGATACGAATCAGGCGGTGAGCATAGTGCTCACTGAAGCGACGTACAGTCGGAATCGCTCGACCCGCTCCAAGTTCCAGCGCGACAAGGTTGTGACATTGCGAAATCCAGCTTTCCAAGTGTCGAATCTGCTGGTTGGTCCGATTCTCTATCCAGTGCGAGTCGTTGAACATCAGGATGTTCGGCCGGGCGACCGCGCCACAGGACGGACACGTCGGTAAAGGCGAGACGAGCCGAAAATTGCGATCGTCGACGACAGGAAACACGTCGTCTGCGGGCCAAGTGCGCTGAGTGCATTCGTCAACGCACTGCAGCCAGTTTATCGATCCATGGCATTCCGCGACTCTGTCTTCTGAGAATGCCGCCTTCTGGAAGTGCCCGTCCACGTTGCTCGTGAACACGAACGCTCCGCGAGGCATTTTTCCCGCCCATCCGCGCAGGATGTCGAAGCCACGGTGCGGTTGAGTACCGCGATACAAATCCAACCGATGCCCGTAAAAGGCCCATGCGAGCGTCGGGTCGCTCCGAAAGCTCTGCGGCGACGCGATTTCTTCGAAGCGGATTCCGGCAGTACCCAGCGCTGGGTAGGCGCGCCAGAAGCCTTCCGTGCCACGAAAATCGGGCAGCCCGGAGTCGGCGCCCATACCGGCGCCTGCGGTGATGAGCAAACCATTCGCATCCTTCAACCACTGGGCGGCGCGCTCGATCGAATGGTTCATTTCCATAATCTCTCCAAGCCACTTGACAATGGTGAAAATCCGTGTGGTCGGCGACCCTGTCCAGAGTCCATCGCATGTTGATGCACATTCTGCGCCGGCTAGACTAAAAAAGGTAGCGGCAGAGACTGTCGCATCACAGATAGCGCCGGATAGCACCTGCCTTGACGGTGCGACCGCGAAGCGCCGCACGGCTGATCAGCTTCTATCTATCGGTGGTAGGGAACCGAGCAAATCCTTCGGGCTGACTCGACAGAAGCAAACTGAGAAATATCGCGGATACACGCTGTGGGGCCACACTAGCTTCCAGCAAGAGGACATCCTGCGAGCGGAGCGATTCACGGCAAGCGGCACGATCATGCGCGACGCTAAAGTCGTAGAAGTGTCGGGGTGCTTGGGACCTACGAGACTGACGAAGACGCTGAATCAGCAGGTCTTTCATGGTGTCGTGCGTGGCTCGATAGCCACGGCTAGTGCGGAGTGAAACTATCGGCGCAAATGTCGTAAGCAGACCCTATGACGGAAGCGGCGACAGGGACTAGCTCGATGAAATGGCCGGTTGCGCCGGTTAGTAAGATCGCGCATAACAACAACTTGCGAGGGCCAATATGGCGTGGGACACCGCTACGCATGTGGTCTTCGGCATGGACCGAGGATGGGTACGTACGCCCGTCACCAATGTGCACTCGCACGTGTACCGCTCTCTGTTGCGCCCCCGGCGCGCATGGACGCGGACTGGTTTGGCGAACTCGGGTGCAAATGCTTTCGGCCTTCGAGCGTTTAGTTGTTTTCACAGAAGGTCTACACTCAATCATTACTCACCGCGGTGAGGCAATGTCGAATGACAGAAAGATTTCGACGCCATCGATCGCCGACGCAATGGCACTCGCGCATGAGCGTATGGAAGAGCTGTTCAGAAGGCTGGGGTCCAGCCTGCCTGCTGAGCTTCAACGGGAGCTCTCCAGCGGAGTGGACGCAATCCTCACTGAGATACTGAACCAGCATCCCGCCAGGCGAGCTGATGCCGGCGACTTCACGTCCACCGCGGAAGCGGCGACGCTGCTATTCGTCTCTCGTCCACATGTGGTGAAGCTGCTGGAACAAGGGGGCTGAAGCTCCATCATAAGACTGCGAATAGCCGATACGTGACGAGGGCGTTGGTGCCGCATTATCAAGCCGCCTGCCAAATTACAGCAAAGGCCGACAGGACATCCGCATCTGACGAGGAATGAGCTGACCGTTCCCACTCTCGCTGTTGCTCGCCTACCGGAGGCCGGGGAAGGCATTCCTACTGCGCTACGTGATGTTCGGCGTAGTCGCTTCGGCGGTGCTCCGTGTTGTCTGAGCATTCTGTCAGTTGAGTAAAGTATAGGTACGCGGCCATGATATGTTTGGCCGAAAGGTGCCGTGTACAACTTCGGTCGGCGCAACCAGCTTGTCGATTTTAAAAATCAAGTGTAAATGCATGCCTGTTTTGGAGGTCGATACATGTGCCGATGAGCGAAAAAAATATGAAAAACCATGTATTGGTCGGCCTTTCAGCGTGAATAAAAATAATAATTATAAAGTTTCGGTTCGTATAAAGGGAGTTTGACTTGGACCTCCATTTTTGGTTTTCTGTGGCGCCACTTTGGGCCCAAATTCCTGATCGTTAGGCCGCTTCTCCGCATCAGGCAGGCTCGCAGCCAGCGTTGGCTTGCTGGCCCTCGGCGTAAGTGAACCCCCCACTGTGCGCCGAGTCGGCAGAGCCGCAGTGAGCGAAAAATATTTACTCCAAAATCTCCCCGTTACTAAGGGGTGAATTTTTTATATGCGCTCGATAATAGGTAAATCAACATGGAACTCCACTTGTTTGTCTCGAATTTGGATGATATAAATTCGTCCAGCGGTCCCTTGGAGCGGGTTTGGAAATGCCGGTAAGACGGCATTCTCCTTCTTTCGGGGATTATCAAGCGCCACCATTGCGTAAAAATCTATACTATTTTCGGGGTGTTTTGTGGGTAGTCCAGTTTATTTTGTTGCGTGCCCTCGCAAATGACCAAAACCAGCATGCAAACTGCAGAAGCGAAGCAGCGGGCCACCGAAATCATCTGCACGGAGGTTGCCAATGCCGTAGTTGAATTCATGGTCGACTGCGGAATGAATAGCGACCAGGTCAACGTAGGCAACCTTTGTTTCGCGTTTGAGTACGCCTATAGGCCGCTACCGCGATTCTGGCGAGACTTCGACCTTAAAGCGGTGCTCGAAGCCATAACGCGTCAATTTCCCGATTGGCGTGCGACCGCTGTGGTCCGCCAACAGTCTGTCAGCGACGTACTGAGTGAAGTCGAGGGCGTTCTGGCCACTTACGCCTTCGATGAAGCGAACGCGGAAATGATGATGGCTCTGCCGTTGGCGGCTCGTCCGCAGGATAGAGAGGCGGCATCTGAGTGGATTTTCTCGGAGCTTCGGAAACGAAATCTCCAGCGAGAGCTACGATATGCGCAGCGCGATGGCAATCGATGTGGCGAGGGTGCTCTTGAGATTTTGCACTGCGTCGAGCGGGCTGCACTGGGAATTGTGTACGA
The DNA here is from genome assembly GCF_003634175.1 of Paraburkholderia sp. BL17N1. Classification (NCBI taxonomy): domain Bacteria; kingdom Pseudomonadati; phylum Pseudomonadota; class Betaproteobacteria; order Burkholderiales; family Burkholderiaceae; genus Paraburkholderia; species Paraburkholderia sp. BL17N1. The sequence continues at coordinate 200,599 of NZ_RBIW01000002.1, read as the reverse complement.
GAGACTTGGGACTCAAGTCGCTCGGTCCATTCGAAACTGTCGCCTCGCAGGTGACTGACAGAGCATCGCGTCGAGCAGCCAGGCAGGCTCGCGTCAACATAGTTAATGAGCCGCCGATCGCAGTAGTATCGTTCTCTGGATGTTTGTGGCGTTTGAGTGCGCGTTGGACAAGGTCCATGTCGCAAATCGAATAGCTAAGAGAAGCCTGGAGGGTCGCCAGATGAGCAATGAACAGAAGGGGCGGATGGCAACAGAAGAGCATGTGGCCGTGAGCAGAGTGCTGTCCAGGATACTACGGCATGAGCCGGAAATGGTTGGCATCCGTCTGGATGCCCAAGGCTGGGTGGCAATCGACGAACTCGTGCGCTCAATCAATCGCAGTGCCCGTGCTGCACAGGCGCCGAAGCGCTTAAAGTCGCTGCCCACCGTCACACAGGAACTCGTACTGGATGTGGTGGCTTCCAGCGACAAGCAGCGCTTTTCGGTTTCCCCCGATAGAAAGCGACTGCGTGCCGCGCAAGGGCATTCGATCGACGTCGACTTGGGGTATGCGGACAGCGAACCGCCGCCGGTCCTTTATCACGGTACCGCGTGGAGCAGTTGGCCGTCCATATCCAAAGAAGGACTAAAACCCGGCAATCGTCACGCAGTTCACCTGAGCACCGACATCGTTACGGCAACTCGGGTAGGGGAGCGCCATGGACGGCCCATCGTGCTGGAGGTTGACGCAGGCAGAATGCACGCGGACGGGCTTTCCTTTTCCCAGTCGGATAACGGTGTTTGGCTTACATCACATGTGCCGCCAGGATACCTGAAGCCGGTATCACAATAGGAGTCTCCCGCCTCCGCTGTCAATCATGTGGAAGAGCAGGGAAATCGCATTTTCATCCAGGTTATTCAAATTATCCCCGGTTGATCTTCTTATACTGATTTGCAGGACATCAGTCGCGTCGGGGACGACAGAGAACAATCCGAGCTTTGTCATTCTCCGAGACATCTTGCGACGCGCGATGCGGCGAAACTATGCGTTCGTCGCCCGGCAACCATACAATTGATACGGGAAAAACAATGCCAGTTAGCTTTTTGGCCTATAAAGGCTTAAAGAAAATTATCAGCTTCGATGACGAGGTCGACGCTGTTGAAAACGGGAACGAATTCGTTACTGTATATGGCCATCCGTGGAGCCCGTTTTTCACTGAGGGACTCGATGTCAACGCGCGGTACGTATGTGCAGAAAGAAAGAGGTTTTTTCTATTCGACGACCATGACGAGTTCGTTGATTGGGTGATGGAGCTATCTTATCTCGTAGGGTGCGAAGGGAAAATTCCTGCGGCTGACAGTAAGGTTGCTTTTCGCGACATCTTTCGCTCTGGAAATGGTGGAATGATAGGACCAGTCGCCTCGGCAAAGCTGGTGTGCGAATTCGATAAGTGGGATGACCGTGTCCGATTACAAAGGAGGGGGAAGTTTTACAAGCACTATCTGTTGATGCGGAGTATGTTTGAATATGCATCGGTGGATGGTGCTGTGAATATATATGGCTAGGAAGCTCGTCGCTATGGGATGACAAGCCGTGGCAACAGTGGCAGTCCTATATCCCATAACCCAAGGAAAGGCAGCTTTGGTTTGGCCCAATCCGTAGAGTTGGGGCAGTATGCATCTCCGGCGAGCGCACCACATGTTGCGCTCGTTTTTTCATTTGTTGCTGATCGAGCCTTTTCGAAAGGGCGAGTGCGACATTCGTTGCCGACGTGGCAATCAAAGAATACTCCGGCCAGCTCCACCACCTTCCGCTTGACTCGCGGCCCTGTGAATCGGCTTCGAGCTTCCAGTTTCACATCTGTTTTGGCTAGACTCCTGTGCGACAGCACGAAAGTGGCTCTGGATCGAACGAACCCCGTTTCGTCTCGTAGCAGCTAAAGCAGAAAAACGTGCGCAACCGTCAGTCGCGCACGTTGAGTTTAATATTCGTCCCTTCGCCCGAGCATGTCATCGAAGGTGATGTCGCCCTGATGCAGCACAAACGACGTCACATCCAGCTCGCACACTGCATTTCCATCCGTAATTTCAAGCAACGCCACCGCCATGTTGTTGAAGGTACTGCACGGAAATCCCAGGAGACCATGTTCAGGTTCAAGGTCTTCAAAGGGAGGCTTGTCCGGACCGGTAATGATGTCCACGTATGGATTGCCTGTTACTTTGAATCCTTCTGCAGCCCGTCGAGCGGGAGTTACGCCAGTTTCCACGGCAGTTTCAAGGGCATTGAGCCAACCACCGAGAGAGCCGGACATTCGGAACGCTTCTCCGTAAGCTTCAGCGGATTCGCCAGTGAAGTGCAGGTTTGCTCCCTCAGACATCATGCTGACCTTTTCGTAGTATTTCCAGAACTCTCTTTCCAACGTAGCGCGGTTGTATCCGGCGCCGGCGAGTCGCCGACGAAGCGTATCGGCCGTTATCGAGTAAACAAACTCAAGGTCGACCGTCTCGGGACCTCGTTCTCTGCAACGGATGAGCCGGTCTTCCGGCTTAAAGTACCAGCGGTTGTACCGGTTGACTGTAGTCGCGATTGGGTAGCCACCGATGGTGGTATGTACGACGCATTGCATATATAAATTCCTTTGTTTGCATACTTGAGAGAGCACATTCCAGGGAAGACTCTTTCTACTCGCTTGAGACGTTCAGTAAGCTGTAGTCCCGTTCGATGTTTCCAACCCAAGTCTGTGTCTGTAACGATTCGCCGCGGGGCGTGTTGCTAGATGTCGCACTCGTCGTGAACCACACCCTGAGCGGGCTGCTTCTGCCGGAGCCTCATGTCATCGAACGTCGTATCGTCCAGAAACTCGACGAACATCGACACGTCCTGCTCGCACTGCGCGTCGCCATCCACAACCTCCAGCAGTGCGACCGCCATGTTGTCGAGCGAACTGCACGGAAAACCGAGAAGGGAGTGCTTGGGCATCAGGTTGGGCTCATCGGGTGCGTCGGAACCAGTGATGATGTCCACCAGGATGTCGTCGGGATGAGCGGCCTCACGGGCATTCCGTCGAACCCGGGTGACCCTCGCCTTGACCGCCTTCGCGAGCGCTTCCAGCCAGTCGTCCAGTGTGGCAGCCCGGAATGCGTCGGCGCGAGCCTGTGCCTTTTTTGAGTCGAGGTAGGTATCGAAGAACAATGTCCCCGATTGCTGGCAAACGGCCTCGTAGTACTGCTGGAATTCCTGTTCCAACGTTGTCCGCGTAAAACCCGCGCGTCCAAGGCGCCTGCGAAGCACGTCAGCCGTTACCGAATATGCAAACTTGAGCGTCATTCGCTGTTCACCGTCGGGCATGTCCCAACGAAGGGGATACTTCGGCGAGCGAATCACCCGGTCCTTCTTTTCGAATCTTTCCCACACGGTGTAGGAGCGTCTCATTTCATCCAGTTCATAGCCGCCAATCAAAATTTTAGAGCTGCACGTCATCAAAATAGCCTCTTCGAATATGTAACTCGTTGTTGTTCGGGAGGTGTCCATCCGGCGGACGGCCCGATGTCCGCAATGGCAGACCTCTTCGTATAAGCGCGCGAGGCGGTCATGAAAATCGCGAAATCACGAATCTGGAAGATGGACGCACGTCGAATTCGGGAAACTGGCTCACGTGCTTCGAGTTTTCGGCAGGAAATATTTTTGGCTGCCTGCGCCAAGGCTGCAACGGGTGCATAGAGCGCAATCTGTTTTGCCGGAAAACGATTGGCCAGAGCGGACCGCCCATCAATACGCAGCTGAGAAGCTAGCGTTCTGATGCCGTTGGGGGCGGACCAACAGAGTGCAATGCATTGAAGCTAGGTCAGGCTTAACTGCACAGTAGGACCTTGGGTGATTCCTGGTGTTCGCGACGCGACGGCTCGTCTACCGTTGGGCGATCGGCCGGGCCGCGGACACGGGCTATCCACGCGTCACGCGTCGCCCGAATGCCGCGCCGACCTGATGGGCGCGCCGCGCATCGTCTCCGTGCAGATAGGTCGATGTCGTCCCGATGGACGCGTGCCGTAAATTGTCCCGGACCGCGACGAGTTCGACGCCCCGTGCGAGGGCATGCGACGCATGCGTGTGCCGCAGCCAATGTGGGCTGGCGGCCCGGAGTCGCGTGGCCAGTTCAACGTTGTCATCGGCGACCTGTGCTGCGGCGAGGGTAAAGAACGCCGTCGTCACCTGGCGCAGCCGCGTCGGTGTAATCGGCTTGCTGCCGTGGCCTACTGGGTCCACTGATACCACCAGTGGCGTCGACGGATGCCAGCGACGGCGCGTGACGGGCAGGCCCCGCTGTAGCAGGTACTGCTCGAGGGCCTCGAGTACGAGTGGCGGCAGTGAGACCTCACCCGGCTTCGCGCCTTTGCCCGTCACTCGCAGCCACGAGTCGCCATGGGCATCCGTGTGGAGGTCGCCGAGCGTCACGCTAACCAGTTCGTGCGCGCGCAGCCCCGTCCCGTACGTGAAATCGAGCACGAAGCGCAGGCGCTGGGCAGCCGGGAGCTGCCAGCCGTACGACCACTCAAGGCCGTCCGCGAGACTGCGTGCTGCCTGCCATTCACTGTCCGTGAGCACACGCGCCGTATCGAACGGCGTGGCGCGCTGGCCGCCGCGTACGGTCAGCCCGGCAAATGGATTGCCAATCACATAGTGCTGCTCGACCAGCCAGCGGAACAGCGCGTTCAGCACGGCGATCGCATAGGCAGTCGAGTGCGCTGACAGGCCGCCTGCGAACGGTCGCCATTCGACGGACTCACGAGGCCGCGGCGGTCCGGTCCAGCGCGTCTTCGGCACGGGATGGCGCAGGAACACGCGGTAGGCAATTGCGTCATCCGTCGTCAGCGACGACAGCGCCTGACGCCGCTCGACGATGGCCCACAACATCAGCCGTTCAGCTTCCCGCCGGTACGCGCGCACCGTGTGGGGCGCCTCGTGTAGCGCCAGCCAGGCTTGCACCGCCTGGTAGTCATTTCGGGCGTTGAGCAGGCAGGCACGGGGCGACGCCCGGAAGCGACCGTGCGAGCCGTCCAGTTCCGGCACCGGGTGCTGGCGTTCCCACGGCACGATGTCGTCGTCGTACAGCGGTTGAATGCGCTCGACCAGTGCCCACGCCTGACGGGTCAGCGCCGGATGCGTGGCAAACAGTGATTCGACCTGGTGGGCACCCGCGCGGCCGAGCCCCGGGATGTCGCGCCACCACAGGCGCCGGCGTGGCACCCGCGCCGTCAGCTCGGCGAGCGTGCGCAGGCGGGCGGCGCACAGCGTCCGCGCGAGGCGCGGAGGCAGCCAGGCACCGACGGCATCGGTCAGCCGTGGCAGCGGGATGGGCGTATGACGCAGCAGGTCGATGGCGTGCGTGACGGCGGTCGCCTGTCGGGTGCGCCCGTCGGCCGGACACTGGAAGAGCGGGATGAGATCGTTGCGCTGGCGCGCGGCGGCGCACGCCACAAGCTGCCGGCGGATGCGGGCAATCAGGCTACGGGAGGACTGGCCGTCATCGCGGACGTGGGCGAGGTAGCGGGTGGCGGCGGCGCGCGCGGTGAGCCCTTCATGCCAGGCGCGCAGCGCTCCGAGCGACGCGAGATCAGGCAGTGCCGCGGGCAGGGCAGCGGGCGTTCCACCGGAAGGTCCGTTCCCCTGTCCGGAGGGCGGGACGGGGGCGATGTGCATACAACCAGTTTAGGTCGCGCATGCACATCTTGCGATAAGGTTATTTATCGCAAATGTATTGTTTGGTCACCTACTATGTCCCGCCGTACAACACGCCTGTCGGCCAAGCTGCCGGATACCTTCCGAGAAACTGAGCCGGTGGCACGCCACGCGGGCAGAATCTTTGCAGGCCCGCATGGACCGTCTCATGTGTTGGCTGACGGTCGGGCACGGTATGGCGGCGGCTGTCAAGACGGGCAGGATCGGGATAAGATGTCGCCCGGACATCGCGGGTCGGTGCCGCACGGCACCTGTAAATAACAGTGACAACGGGGATGCGAATGAGCGAATTGATCGAGACAGACGCCGGCGAGCCGCGCTTTATTCACGTCGACGCGAAACCTGATCATCTTGCATCTCTCGCCCGCGGAAAACCGGTCAGCGCACTGGCTGAGCTCGTCTGGAATGCGCTTGACGCCGACGCAGACCGCGTGCGGATTGGCGTGACGGACAACGGTCTTGGCAATCCTGTTTCCATTGAGGTGGTGGACAACGGTCTAGGCATCACGTTTGAAGATGCCGAAAGGACTTTTGGTAGTCTTGGCGGTTCGTGGAAACGGGAGCACCGCGTCACCGCTCGCTCAAACAAGAAAATGCACGGCCGGAACGGCAAGGGGCGTTTCAAGGCATTTGCGCTTGGACACGAAGTGGTGTGGGATTCGGTCTATCTGGGCAATAACGACACGCCACTGCACTTTGTCATAAGCGGGCGGAGCGACCGGTTGCAGGATTTCGAGATTGGCAAGGTGCGCAGCGCGCCGATGTCTCGATCGCGCGGCACCCGCGTGCGCATTGACAGTTTGCCCGAACCATTCGGTGTCTTGTCTAGCGATGGTTCCGCCAACCGGCAACTTGCCGAAACGTTTGCTCTCTACCTTCGCAACTATCCCGCCACGGAGATCATCTACCGCGGCGAGCGGATTGACCCGGCTTCCGTTCAGAAATCCCACGAAACCGTGCCACTCCCAGCGTTCATTGCTGCCGACGGCAGTGAAATCACAGCGGTACTAGATATTGTTGAATGGTCCTTCTCAAAAAAGGAGAGACGGATCTGCCTTTGCGATTCTGAGGGTTTCGCGCTACATGAAGTAGAGGCGGGCGTCCGACCCGGTACGGAATTCAACTTCACAGCCTATATCCGATCGGACTACATCGCCAAGCTGAATCATGACAACGGCTTGGCGCTTGACGAACTCGACCCGGACTTGCGCCGTCTTGCGGAAAGCGCGCGAGGAGCGCTCCGTTCGCATTTCCGACGGCGCAAGGCCGAGGCTGCCTCTGAGTTGGTGCAGCAATGGAAAGACGAGGGGGTCTATCCGTTTTCCGGCGATGCAGCAGGTTCACTAGAAACCGCGCGGCGAGAGGTGTTCGACATATGCGCCCTGAATGTTCACCAATACCTCGACTCATTTCGCGAGGGCCGGCCCAAGGACCGGCAGTTCACTCTCAGGATGTTGAAGGCGGCGCTTGACGAAAACCCAGAGTCGCTCAAGCGGATCCTGTCAGATGTTTTGGAGTTGCCGAAAGAAAAACAGACGGAACTCGCAGATCTGCTTCAGTACACGACCCTGTCGTCAATCATCGAGGCGAGCAAGATGGTAGCCGACCGGTTGCAGTTTCTCACAGGATTTCAGGAACTGCTGTTCCGGCCGGATACAAAAAAGAGCCTCCGCGAGCGAACCCAGCTACATCGCATGCTAGAAAACGAGACCTGGCTATTTGGGGAAGAGTACCTGTTGACCAGCAGCGACGAGAATCTGAATACGGTGTTGCGAAAGCATCTCGCGAAGCTTCGTCCGCCGGAAAAAGGTACGAGACGTAGGGCAGCTCCAGTGGTGCGAGACGACGGCACTCAGGCCGTGATTGATCTTTTGCTTGCGCGAGAAGTACCCGCCTACGCGCAAACCAGGCGGGAATTCCTAGTAGTGGAGCTGAAACGACCCTCCCAAAAGATTGATCTCGAAGTAGCGTCGCAGATACAAAGCTATGCGCTGACTGTGGCGAGCGACGAGAGGTTTGACGTCAGAAACACGCACTGGACCTTTATCGCCATCTCCAACGAGATGTCGCCGGAAGCGGCAAGAACTGTTCGGCAGCAAGGGAAGCCTTACGGTTTCTTTCATCAGGAAGACAATCTACGCATTGGCCTGGCGACATGGGCCGAAGTGATTGCGGCGTCTCGGGCGAGGTTGGAAGCGTTTCGAAGCAGGCTGGACTACACGGCAACGACAGATCAGGGCGTGGCACTTCTACACAGCAAGTATGCGCGATACTTGCCAGAGAGTTTCCTACCTCAGCAGGTCGATTCATCGACTGCTTGAAAATGCGGCGCTTATTTGGCTGAGACATGCGCTCTCTGGCAAGCCTGAGCGAGATGGAAATCCATTGGAAAACGGAATATCTCCGATCAACTGTCACCGAATTGTCGGTGCAGGGCCTTTATGCAAGCTACGAGCTGGTTGCAGCGGCGATCTCGGCGCTTGTGCATTTCCTAACAGGTAGCTTAGCCCTCTGATTCTCTTTATCGCGACGGCACTTACGACATCATTCATACTACAAATCCGACACACCAAAAATTCGCATGTTACAAACCATGTTGATGTGCCTCAAAATCTAGGTGGAAAAAAATTCACATAGATTTTTTCCGCTTGTGTTGGTGAGATGCTCGGCTATTTGGAACACGCTGATCGCAACCTTCATAACCTGACGTATGTTTCACTAAAATAGCAAGCTGCGACAGATCATCGAGTTCGGGATAGTCAGGCCGCGAACGCGATTTGCCGAACGGAACCGCGAGCGGGAGTGGTTGCAAAGTGCAGACCTCACAATATCGAATATATAGCACAGAAAGACATGCTTGAAAAATTAACTAAGGACAACAAATTAATGTATGTCGTGCTAGATGGGTATGAGGCGATGGTATCTCAAAATTTGAGAAATTCGCTATGACCCAGCGATGCTGACATGCAAGTTTGGACTTGCACAATTGATCCGCTGGAAGCCCGACGAGTGGGAAGAGAACAGTTAACTTCCGCGATTCGAAATTGCTATGCCACGAAATGCGCAGGCAAGGCTGCTCACGCAAATCTAGCAATCGCGAGAACAATCTCGATGACGCAACGCGCCTGGTGCAATATAAGTACGAGAAGCGTTCAAGGCGGGAAAATTGGGCTTGTGTTGCCAATTGATGTGTGACTAAGCTTCCTGCTATCGCACGCCAGTAGGGAAAAACAAAGGTAGCGTTGATTCGCACGCCGGGACACAAACGGCCCAAAAAACTTCGATCAAGATGCTGGTTCCCAAGCTCTGATCGGGCGTATAGAAGGAGGCAGTTAGCAAAAGAATTTGTCTAGCGAGCTCAAGCTAGCCTCGCATTTCCGCAGGGCTGTCGCAGAGATCGCTGACCGGCTTGGCGCGGCCACCGACACCCGCGTAAAGAGAAAGCGGATGATCCGTCACGAAACGGAGCATCCGCTATTGTCGGCTCAATTAGCAAACCGATCCTGTCCTTCGACAAGACAGATGGTGGCCCTGACCGAGCCGTTTGTCAACCGTTCTCCGAAGGAGAAGGGGTATGCTTTCGTCTAACGTCTATGACCGCGCGTCTCGACTGGGCTCTGTGGACTTTGCACAGATGGCAACAGAGGTGGGGTCCTCAGTTCAGAGCGCTTCACGCGCCGTTTGCCGCCCAACGTCTGACTTACAGGAACCCGTCGCAGACGGCAACGGTCGCCGGCAGGCCGCTCATCGTCAGGAATATGCTTTCGACCGCCCGGTCGAGGTAGTGCTGCTGGACGGTCCCGATTCGCCCTACCGAACGCGTGCAATGTCCGGTGTTTTGCAATTTCTGGCGAAGCGTAGCTCGTCTGCCGTGGGGAGCAATGAAGAGACACCACGATGCTGTTACATCCTCAGGGTGACGCGGCTGCAGAGCTTCGATTCGCGTTTGCGTATGGTCGTGGCGGGTGTGCGCGTTTCGGAAACCCGGTTTATCGCCCTTGAGTCACCCGACGACCATTCTCAGTGTCTGTTCTCAACCGCCGTTCAAATTGCAAGGCTGGTTGCGCGGAGAGTCATTGTGATCTGTGCTGTTGATCTTTCGCATCAGACGGCCAAGACGTTGAAATCCGCGATGGAGACACTTGGCATCAGCTTGGGCGAAATTCATCTGAAGTCCCGTGCAAAGAGTCGGTATGTCGGCGCGTCTGTAGCGGAACGTTGTTGCGAATACATGACCTGGATGCCCAAGGCGGCGGTTGCTCCTGATCCTGCATTTTCCTCTCCGAAGCCAGTGGTTCGGGCTCTGATACGTTGCCTCGCCGCGCGCAATCAAACGGATAGCTCTCGCCGTGTCCACACCGATAACGTCCTCCGCGTTCAAGTTGGTGCGACCGCCGTAGTTCATTACGGGACGCAAGTGGACAAGTCGTTGCAACGCAAAGCCGTGGAATGCGGATATGGAAATACCATGATCTCTCGGCTTGTCAGGAGTGCAGCTATCTACAACGTAAATGATCGCGCCGCTAAAGCTTATTGCAACAATTTTGCCGTCAACCGCCTCCCGCGGGAGCGTCGCTGGCGATAGCGCGCGAAGTCGTTCTATCTAGCAGCAGGATAACGGGCTTAGGCGGAGGTGCGGACCCGTCACAGCCGATTACTCCGCCAACCGACAACATCGTAGCTTTGTTCGTTGGCACGGATCGTTGTCTGGCACCTTCTCCCGAAAATAGTTTTTTGTGAAGGTTGACATGACAGTACCAGCACTGCCGATACGGAAAGAAGCGCTGGCGCGCAATAAAGAGCAGGCTCTGGCGCCAAGTAGAGGAATCCGCTTTAGATGGAGGCACATCTTGGACATAACTGTTATCGGAGTCGAAAAGAAGCTCATGTGCATTGGGACGGCGATCGCTGCACAGCAGCTAATGTACGAGGGATCGAATGCGGAGATCTTAGAAGGTTGGTACACATATGAGAGGGCGGCAAAATGAGCGATCACAAAATGACCAAAGTCGTCTTCGATTGCAAGGTATCGGAGCGCAAGATTTTGATTGTTCCTATCGCGACAATCTCGCGTACCCCGTACAACCCGGCGGCCAGAACCAAAGAGGGAGCAAAGCTGAAAAATTTGATCGACGGCATCAAGGAGTATGGGCAACTCTATCCTGTACTCATTACCGCTGAGCGTGAACTGGTGGATGGCAATCGCCGTTTGACCGCTTGCACTGCGCTTGGCTACACTCATCTCGAATGCATCATCCTTGATATGGATAGGGATAAAGCTTTTACGGCCATTAACACGACACCCGAAAAGCTCGGCGGAAAGGGCTGGCTGGAAGTTGGCCGTGGTGGCGGCTATCTGTACAAGAAAGAGCGCGAGCAATACGACGAACTTGCCGGATTGGTCGGGGAATTCGGCATTGACCTCCTGATTCAAAAAAATCTTGGTCTAAACATTTTGCCACTATGCAAGAGCGTTGCAAATCTCGGCCTGTCGCGTGGTTTGGGCGAAATCATACTTCTGACTGCAAAGAATGGATTGACTAACAAAATCAACTTCGAGCTTCGCGCCGAAAAGACTAAGCCCGAGAAGATGCAATCCCTTGAAAAGCTCCTCCGCGATGCGGCTAAGGAGATTGTATGACCAACAAACGCAATGCATATCGGAACCCCTTCGACATCGGACAATTGTTGCGCGAGTGGTCTATTCACCGATTGTTCAATCGTTGCCTTAGCGCTTCCGGGTAGGTCAGGATCTCGCGCGGTGTTCGCAGAGATTGCTGTGAGGTAGACGGGGTTCGTTGCTGAGGTCAACTTCACTCACGAATGTAACAACTCAACCGTCATTTCGTGCATCAGCATAGCGTCGTTTAATCATCGATTAACCTGAATATTTGGAGAGAAAACTTATGCAGAAGCATAGGAATACTAATCTATGAAACAGATTTGTGCGGGTACCTAAATCCTGAAATGGAGATTTGCTATGTCATCACGAACGCTAAGAATGAAGGAGCACACTCTCAGTCGAAAGCTAAACGAGCAAGATTGTGCGAAAAGGGCTGGCACATATTTGCGCTGGCTCCACACGCGGGATATGCCCGGATCAGGGATAAAAACCCGCTTGGCATGCGAAAAAGCCCCTGCTGAAGAACTACACCTTATGTCCGACGCGGAACACGCCGCTTTTTTGGAGGCGTGGTACCGCGACGATGTCGTGACAATTTTTGACCAGTACGCTCTTGACAGAACCAAAACGCAACGTGCAGCACTTTCCCTCAATATCGACCATCCCAGATACGATGGCCGAACCGAACCAGCGGTGCTAAGCACTGATCTAGTGTTCAACGTTCGGCGCGGTAGCACGTACATTAGGGAAGCCCATTCCGTTAAATCGGCACGTACCAATGTGGGAGAGACGCTTACACGCGCGCAGTTGATTGAACGCCGGATGTGGGAGGACGAGGGAGCAATCTACCGATTCGTGACGGCTAACGGCATGCATGCAAACCGGTCGAAAAATCTGTCCTGGATTTTTCGTGCTCACAACGATACCGTCGGAAGACAGCTATCGAATTTCGAGTTAGTAGCTCGGCGGGAAATTCTCCGTATTTTTCGAAAGCGAAAAGATATGCGCGTGATTGATGCGTGCCGGTACGTCGATCGCACCTTCGAACTGGCCTCGGGTACAGCTGTTCAAGCCTTTCGTCAACTCGCCGGCGGCAAACACTTGGCGTTCAATCTAAACGTTCCCGATCCTATTCAGTTGCTCTTTGGTGAGGTTTGGAGGCCAAAAAGGAATGCTTGACGCTTCGATGAAGCGCCGCGGAGGGTGCCATGCCAATGAAATCCACATATCCGACACAGCTTGTCGTGTGCGACGTTCTAAAAGAACGGTTTGGAAAAACCGTTTACATCGTCCTTAAGACGGGGAAGGGGTCGCGTTGGACGCATCTCATCGATATTGAACATGAGAAGAAGTCCAGTAGCAATCATAAGGCGCTACCAATAAAGCGGAAAACGGATGAACTGATGGATCGTCTTTCCGAGCAATACAAAGACAAAGATGCGCTCGAGAGATTGAATAAGTTGCCGACCGACGTATCAGAAAGGCGAAGAATACATCCCTTCGCGTTGTCGAACAGATCAGATAATTATAAGGAGATATTGATTGACCCAACAAAGTCAAAAGGCTGGAAACTCATCGCGGGCCTGTTGACCTTCGACCTGCCTCTGAACGAAAAGGGTGAGGCGCCTGAGCCGTCATATTACGGGGACGAATTCGAAGCGTTAATTCTACCTGAGACACGTCGAAAGCGCGTTTTGCGCTATTGCAAAATTTCAAACACCTCTGAAGATACGGTATATCGAACGTTCCGCCGCTATTGTCAGCGAGGATTAACTCCCGCAGCCGCCGCTGATGACTATGATTTGTGTGGGGGGAGAAATCAGCAGAGGGAATGGAAATGCCGACCGGGCAAGGCTCCTCGGCGTAGGAAGTTCGGCGCATCAGCGTGCGATCAAGAGGTTCGACGACTCATTGCATTGGCCGCAGACTACTATTTCTCATTCCAGTACATGAAGGGAAAGAGATCCCAAAAGACGCTCGAGCAGGCCTTGAACTGGATACGCGCAACTTTCCTACGGGATAGGGCCGTGTACAACGAAAAAGGGGAAATGGTCGAGCTTCGGTTGAGTGATCGAATTGTCATAACGGTCAAACAGTTACAGTATTACATACTGAAAAATTTTACATACGAGGAACGCCGTATTCATAAGGTGGGCCTCAGGCAATATCTACTGCACGAGCGACCACTGAAAGGTCAACTGCGGACAACGAAGGGACCAGGAGAACGATTTCATATCGATGCGACCGTGCTTGATATCTATCTCGTCGGCCAGATTTTGCGAACGAAAGTTATTGGTCGACCAGTTTTGTATCTAGTGATCGACGACTATTCTGGAATGGCCGTCGGCTTTTATCTCACATTCGATCCGCCGTGTTGGGATGGAGCAATGATGGCGCTTGTCAACGCTATCAGTCCAAAGGTCGAATTCTGCAGGTCGTTGGATATTCTTATCCGGGAAGACCAGTGGCCCGCTTGTCGTCTCTGCGAGGGCGTATATGCGGATCAGGGCGAGGTAAGTAGCGTCCACAAAGCGCACCCGCTGATTTCTCACTACCGGGTGGGCGTCTCGAATGCACCAGCATACCGTCCAGATCTTCGCAGCGTGATGGAGCGGCGCTTTGGCATTATCCCTGCAATTTGGACTTCGCTTGTTCCGGGGATCGTCGAGAAGAGTTCATTCGACCGCGGAGTCGCACATCCGGCGTACCACGCGGCGCTTGACCTGAAAGAACTTCGGCGAGTCATATGCTACTCATTGCTGAGTTACAACACCCGCGTCATCCGAGGCTACCCCACTCCTCCGGAGATGATCGAACGGGAGTTTGCGCCGACGCCGCTCAACCTCTGGAAGTATGGGACAGAGGTAAACGGTTGCGGAAGGCACGTTGACGTAGACGAGTTTCGGGCCAAAGTTATGCCCAAAACGACAGCTTCAATCTATGCTCGGGGAATACTGCACAACGATTTGCACTATGCATGTCCGACGTTCGACCTCGTTGAGCGGCAAACGATGTTCCGCGCAGAGGGAACTGAAACGAAAGTTGAAATCACATTCGACTCTACCGATAACAGCGGTATTCAGATTCACGGATTGGGTGAGCCCATCACGTGTCCGATTTCAGAACATGACCTCGGGAACTTGCAAGGTGTGACATACCAGGAACAGAGCCTTGCGAAGGACCTTGATGCGACCAATCGGGGGATGACTAAAGAAGCTGCCGAACCTGAGCGCGCTAAGACTGACTACAACATCTCCAAAATCGCCAAGGAAGCGACTTCGAAGACTGCAAAGGCCTTGCGCGATGCAGGCATGGGTCGGCCTGATATCAAGGATATAGATGAGATGCGTAACGTAGAGCGGTCGGCGAGCAAAGGTTTGTTGGCAGAAGATGCATCAAAGGATGCCAGGAAAACTCGGCGGAACAGCAAGACCGGTGGATCTTTCAAAAACATCATCAAGAAGATCGTGCAAGGCGCCCGCGTGGGAGCCTCTGTAGAGCAGAAGGAAACGTATGACGAGGAAGGAGATGCCTATGAGAGATCCGAAAATGATGCAAACGTCCCGTCGGATGAAACCGTTCAAATGACTTCCAAAGAGCTACGCGAGAAACGTGCGAGAGAGTTGCTCGAGGAAATGGACAGATAGGAGCATATGATGAACATCAAGGAAACGGTTGCGAAAGTGACCTCAGGTAAGAAGTCCAACCAGCCTGGGCCCATTATGCAATGCGTTGAGTCAGTTGAGGCATGCTATTACAGCGGAGATGATTTGCTGCCAGAGTATCGAAAAAATCCGTTGATCGCTGCATTGGGGCGCATTTGGGACAAACGTGCGATCTTGAAGGCTCTCGACGTGCCTATCGCCTTTTCGGAGGATGAACGGTCTAGGTCCGAAGAGTATCGCTTGCACGCCATAGGAAGACTATCACGATTTGTATTGGCTCTCCCTGCGCATCTCGACGTGGTGAGCACGTTGCAGCTGATGGTGCGACAGCACTATGTTGGAGTGAATATTGGGGACGACTACGTACAAGGTATCAAGGATCGCTATCGTGAGAATCAAGATGGGGAGCTCATGCCTATTTACCATCACGAGCGTTCGCATGCCTATTGCGCAGGCGTATTCGGACTTTCGGGTGGTGGGAAGACAACAGCATTAGAGTCGGCGCTGCGGCTACTGCCAAAGGTAATCCACCACAAGGATCACGGGTTGAATCAGGTCGTCTGGATAAAGGTAGATTGCCCTAAGAGTGCGAGCTTAAAAGACACGCTTAAACTTCTGATACTCGAGTTTGATAGCTTGCTCGGAACTGATTACTCGGCGGAAGTGGGGTCGCGAGCGACTCTGGCCGACTATGCAAATAAGCTACACCGTATTTCGAAGCGGCATCAGACAGGTCTCATTGTGATCGACGAAATGCAGAACGCGCTGCACGCGGTTGCGAAGAACGACCCGCTATTTGACTTTTTTGTCAATCTCACCAACGTTGTGCGAATTCCGGTCATTGTCAGTGGAACACCAAAGGGAGCCCAGCTATTTCGGAAGACGCTGCGATCGGCGCGACGTATCAGTAGTCAAGGCGTAATCACATGGGACGGAATGCGGAACGAAGATGACTGGCGCCGATTCTGTAATCAACTGCAGAAGTATCAATGGCTCGCTGATCCTGTTCCTCTGTCAGACGCCTTGCGACGGTACTTGTTATTCTTGACTCAAGGGCTTCCCGGCGTAACGGTGCCTCTTTACCAGCTGGCGCAGTACGCGGCAATCTCCTCTGGCGCGGAGAGACTTTCCAAAAAGCTAGTTAGAGATGTTTTCGATGAGAAGATGGGTTCTCTGAGGCCGATGATGAACGCTATCCGTTCCAGAGATAAGGCGAGGATGCTCGCATATGACGATTTGTTGGGCGATACGCTCGACGATATCGTTGAATCGGTCGAGGCCGAGGCGAAGCGGCATGGCAATCAGGAACTTGCGATGGAGCACGACAAGAATGAGTCGGCGATCAGCGCGGTGTCTAGGTTGTTGCTCTTGGGTGTGCCGCAGGAGTTGGCGTCTTCGCTCGTGAACGCGGTGCAAAAGGAATACCCGAGAGCATCATCTCAGGAATTGAGTAATGAAGCAGCACGACGGTTCTATCAGAAGAAAGCACCGGCGACCTCTCTGCAGAATGCCATCAGGTCGAAAGAAGAAGTCATTGGATCGCGGTAGATAGGAAACAGTGTAATCGATCTCCGTACTCGATCCTATTGATGGAGCGGTAATACGGGCGCTTGCAAACAATGAGAATTCGTTCGCTGGAAGCGGGAAATGAAGAGCGTGCCCGCTTCCGTTATTCAAGTTTGGATAGAAGGAAGAAATCTCATGGCAATAGCTCTTCTCCCCATGTGCGAAGGAGAAACGATCGGTAGCAACTTAGGGCGATACGCAGATTTCGTTGGTCTTCATACTACCTTAAGGCTTAGACGAAGACTATTTGGTCATGCCTGTAGGCCCTATACAAAGCTCCCAAGTGGGATTCTACATCTCGCAGAGGAAACCTGCGACTATTGGGGCTTGCAGGCAGAAAAGATTATTTTGGAGCATACCGAATTCAACTACGCAACCTTAACTTTGCCGGAGGCTCAAAAACTCACGCTATTCTCAAATATGCTTTCCCAACCGGCAGGAAGATGCTTCCGTAGGAGCGCATGCGGTTGGGTCGGAGAGCGTGCTTCAAGGTTTCGATATTGCGAGCATTGCCTATCAGAGTGGAGGAGGAAACGAGTATGCCCCTATCGGATTTTGTGTCAGCAGCTACCTGGAGTGTATCTTTGCTATCTACATTCGAACTTTCTTAAAGGGGTGAAGAAGCAATTTTCGGAAGATATTACTGACCAAACGTTGACGGCGTTGAGATCGAAGGATGATGAACAGATCTTGATAACCACTTCAATTGAACACAAAGATGCGATTGAGGACGTTGCGAAGCGAAGTGCTCGGTACCTGAGAGGGGTGGATAGGCTTCCATCGTTGACGTCTTTTCGGGATTTGCTGCGAGAGGCCGGCCTAGTGCGGTCTAGCGGTGAGACAGACCATCGAGGTTTGATCGAAAGCATGCTGACGCATTTCGGTGCCGAGTACTGCTGGCTTGCCGGATTAACCGGGCAAAAAATGAATGCTTGGTCGCGGAACATCGCGGATGTTAGGAGCACGTGCGAGCCATCTCATGCATTTATGTTCATCGCGGCCGAGTCAGTACTGTATCGGCGGTCTGCGTCACCGGGATCGTTTGTACCTTCGATACGGAAAGGTATTCGAGACAAGGAGGGGGCGCAGTTTTCCCAAGCAGAGATCGAGTGCCTTAGAACCCGCTGGCACTCTATTGTTCGGAGTGCCCGCCCGGACAAACGCATCACCGCAGCTTATCGGATCGATTCAAAGCTATATAGGACTTTGTCGCGATACGATCACTTATGGTTTATGGCATACAACCGTGACAATCGAACGCCACCCGGGCGTTCGTTGTACGTACCTCAAGGCATAAAAAACAGTGCATCGAATCCGGGAGGCGATTGATGCATCGGATTGAATCTTGGTTTCAATATGTGA
The DNA here is from genome assembly GCF_003634175.1 of Paraburkholderia sp. BL17N1. Lineage (NCBI taxonomy): Bacteria > Pseudomonadati > Pseudomonadota > Betaproteobacteria > Burkholderiales > Burkholderiaceae > Paraburkholderia > Paraburkholderia sp. BL17N1. The sequence continues at coordinate 182,667 of NZ_RBIW01000002.1, read as the reverse complement.
TTGCAGAAACGCTAGGGCAGGGTCACAAGTGTTGGCCAATTTGCCGCGGAATATCAACCACGTGTTCTTTGCAGACCATGTCCAGAAGGATTCTTTTGCGGGAGTTCTACGATGGCTATTTCACTATTTCCGCTTAACGAAGGCGAGACACTCGAAAGCAATTTTTCGCGTTATGCGTGTTATATGAATCTCAAATCCACGTCCAGCCTATGGCGACGCCTTTTTGGTCATCAATGCCGTTCGGGAACGAGACTGCCGTGCGGCATCTCCAATCTCGTACTACAGACTCGGGATTATTGGGGCCTTAAGGCAGATCAGATAATTGAGATGGCTACCGAATTCAACTACGTTGCGATGATGGTGTCACCCGAGATACGGGCGAGAATGCGGGAGACGATGCGAAATCCTCGAGAGGCCGGCGGGTTGCGATTAGCTTTCCCGTTCAAGAGTAGATACGACGTTGGCGTTCGGTATTGCGATGCATGCTTGAGCGATTGGCGTCGTGCGGGGGTAGCACCGTATTTGAAAATTAGTCATCAGTTGCCTGGGTCCTATTATTGCGAGATTCATCTTCGTTTGTTGAAAGCGGGAAGCTTTTCACCCGTATCGACGGCTTTGATGGAGATAACAGCAGCCGAAGAGAAGGCAATAAAAAAAATCTCAGTCGATAATGCGCAGCAACTCGCAAGTGGAAGCAATAGGGAGAGGGCTCACTACGTCAGGTTAGTGCACGACGCAGGGTATATCACGCCTGACGGTCGCTTGCGGTCCACTGAACTGATACGCGACTGGCTAGCATTCTTTGGTCCCACATACTGCCGACTCACTGCAATACATGAAAGTAAGATACTGTGGTGGTGGAAGTTTGTCTCAACGGATTCGATTAGGCTTACTTTCCCTCACCCGTTTATTTTCTTAGCTGCCGACGTGTTATTCGAGGCTCACGGTAAGTTCTCTGGGCCGCACTTGCCCACCAGATCGCAAAGTATGCCAGCTGCCAACCAACCAACGATGCCGGAGTGTAGCGGATTACTGCACAGAGATTCGGATTCATTCGGTGCCGCAACTCGTGTTCGGCGCTCGGGGAGATGGATAGTGAAGTGCACGTGTGGGATTAGTTACAAGACGTCTCCTGACGCCAGCGTCTGCGGTGAGCGGATGGTGCCATACGCATATGGAGATCGTTATCGAGAGCATCTCCACGGGTTATTAGCTGCGGGCTGCACCAGGCTAGGTGCAGCTCGAGAAATCGGGATCGGGGAAAGCACTGCGGCCAACTGGATTCGAGCCAAGGTGTTCGCGAGAATGCCCGAAAAGGCAAGGGCGAAGAAGATTTCTCGCTCCGAGATTGAAGCGCTAAGGCGGAAATGGCAGAAATTGGTCCGCGACGCGCCACCAGATCGCCGAATAAGTTCAGCATATCTCGCTGGAACAACCATTTGGAATGCGTTGGCATTCCATGATCATGCATGGTTGATGGGATTTAACCATGCTCATAGATCTCCGAATCGTAGCAGGGTTCCGCCAAAGAATAATCCGTGCGAAAACGACATTGTTCGCTTGCACGAAATTCGTGACGAACAACTCCGCGTCGAGCCACCGGTTCGGATCAGTGGTAGCGGTATTCTTCGAGCAGCAGATCTTCGGGAAGCGGTGAGAAGTAACAAAAAGTGGTCGAGCTTATTACAAGAGCTCGCTGAATCTCGATCAGCGTACTTCGAACGCGTACTCGAATGGCTTGGTCGCGTTGCGCCGTCGGACCGGCCTCGTAACATTGCGGAGTTTGCGACGCTCACGCATCTATCATGGCACGCACTCACGGGGCAGCAACGAACGCGAGTTCGAGGTTGCTTTCGTGTACGTTGAACCATATCTATGATGATGCCGCAGCCTTACCGTGCTGCTGTTCGGCACAGCGATTTTGAACACCAACCAGTCTGAGGCAAAATTAGAGCTCGCCCCAGTTGATCAGATTGCGATCCCTCCGCTTGCAGGCGTGCAATGGATAGAGCAGTGCGAGCTGTTGCTAACCACAGTGCGTTTTCCGGCCGGGATGCAAAGAAGCTGGAACCGACGCGTAGTTCGAGTCGTGAAGGCTGCCAGCTTTCGGTCACACGTTGAGCAGTGGCCTGATTTCAGGGACAAACTTGATGCTCGTCGCGGACGTCCCTTCGAAGACGTGGCGTGGGAACCCGGCGCGTCCGTCCGCGTTGATCGCCCGTCAGAACGACATTAACGTGAATCTGCTGTTCAAGTGGCGCCATCAATATCTCGAGGGCGCCTATGGTCTGCCAACGGTGACGGCAACCGCGACGCGTAAACCGAAGCAGGAAACTCAACCACCGTTGTTGCCCGTGACGGTTATCGACGATGTTGCGAAGCCACTTTCTGGACCGCCGAGGCCTACCTGCGCCACGTGATCGCTTGCATTGCCGAGCATCCCGTCAATCGCGTCGACGAGCTGTTGCCATGGGTCGTCGCCGATCAGCTTCACCACGACGCCCCCTGAACTCAACGCTGCGTTCAACGCTGCGTTCAACGGTCGACATCAACATGCTGTCAAGAACGGTCGCCGTCGGACGGTTACCAACAAGCGGTGGTCGGAACTGCTACGTCGATTGGTTGAATCACGCGCAACCTACTTCGAGCGCGTTCTATCTTGGTTTCGCAAACTGCCGACGTCCGAGATGCCCCGAAATAGCGGAGAATTCGAACGGCTTATGCATTGCGCTTGGGCGAAACTGATGAGCAAAAGTCTCAGTTCAGAGCTTATTTTTTTGACCGTTGACTCCGACGGTCATCGTGCGCGACAGCGGCGGCACGCCGGCTTGTTGCGCTGCATCAATGAAGCGACGTGCCTTTGATGTAGCCCCCGTTTGCTCTGCCTTCTGTTGCAAGCTTGCCGCAGACTTTGTGCTCCTGGACGGCGTCGATAATTCGCGACCGGGGAAGATCCTGCAGACATTGGGTCGCACTGGGGATGCGAGCATCCACGACGGTGTGGGCATTACAGAGGACTTTTCCTGCACACTTTATTGTGCGTCCATACGTCTTATCGGCGCACGGCAAAGTCTGCGGGATCGTAAGGTTCGCCGTTCGGGTACAACAAAGTCTGCGGGAACGTGGAAATTCAGTGTGCGCCGCACAATGGCGCCTGGCACTGTTACCGCTGCTACATATCGATAGTCGCTGCGTTCACCGGTCCCGTTCGGGCTGCCTGAGACGGCAGTGATGGCGGTTCCACCAAGGGCGAGCCATGACCGCGCATCGCATCGAAAACGACGAGGAATACCGCGAGGCGCTTAGCACCGTCTCGACGGTGGTTGACCTTGATCCAGCCCCCGGCTCGCCGCAGAAGTTCGCTGCGCCTTGGACGGTGCTTCGGTTGACTGGCGCAATGACGCGCTGAACGACTGCGTTCGGCAATGCGGATTGTTCCTCGTGCACGGGCAGCTTAATTCCGCGGTTGAAGGAGGCGGGGCGCCCGCTGTCAGGTGATTGAGAAATTCCTCACGGCAAGATAATCAAACTTATCTTCATAGACGTCACTTTCCCAACGGCTTCCGATGCAATGGTTTCCCGAAAACGCTCGACGTCGAACGCCGTCAAAGAGCGCTGCGTAACTCTCGCTCGCAATCGAGATTGAACGTAGTTAAAACGACTTCCCAAGTAGCGTCGCTCGCAGTCGCATGGCTCGGCTTTCTTTAATCTGCTTCTGCATATACGACGCAAATCGAGGCCTTTCATCTGGACCAAGTCGTCCGACCAGGTCCTGCCCCGTGCCGAACGATTTTGTCTACGAATTTCTAACTCGGGACACGAGCGGATGTCTCCAAAAGGAGCGGGCATCTTACCCGTCCTATCTTAAGCAGATTGTCAACGACGGTCGGTCGTCGAGAGATGGCGGCTGGGCTGCGTTTATCTCCCGCATTGGACCTAAAATCAGCGCTAATACACGAATCACTACCAGCCTTCCAGCCGCAACGTAGCGCGTACGAGCCGTTGTCCTTCCTGTTCAATTTCGCGCAAATTTGCGCCGACGCTTTCAATATGCTCGGCTGCCGCCTTGCGTGCCTGCTCGGGCAGTTTACCGGTGACGGCGTTATAGAGCCGCGCATGCTGACGATCAATTACGCGTTTTTGCGGCTCACGGTGATACAGATTGTTGACCGACGCAAACACCGAACTCAGCAGGAGATCGGTCAGCGAACTCAGCGTATGCGCTAGCACCGGGTTATGTGAAGCCTCGCAAATTGCGAGGTGAAATGCGTGATCGAGCCGCGCGTGAGTCGACGCGCTTGTTTCCTCGCCGTGCGCCGAGACCATCTCCTCGTAGCGGCGCGTGATCAGCACGAAGTCAGCGGGTGTGCCGCGCAGCGCCGCGAGCCGCGCGGATTCCGCTTCCAGCAGCCCGCGCACTTCAAGCAGATCGTAGAGCGTGCGCGGCTGCGAGCCGAGCAGATGCATCAGCGGCGTGAGCGTGGGTTGCGCGGTCAGGCTTGCGACGAACGAGCCCCTGCCATGCGAGGTCTCGATGATGCCGCGCGCGCGCAACAGCTTAAGTCCTTCGCGCAGCGCCGTGCGCGATACGCCGAGCTTGTCGGTGAGGCGCCGCTCGGACGGCAATGCCTGCCCGGTTTTCAGTACGCCGTCGACGATCAGCCGCTCGATTCGCTCGGCGACCACGTCGGCAACCTGCCTGCGGTTGTCCGGATCCGTTATCTGCATCGCTTATTCCAACTGGTGTGACCAGTTGAAAATACTATCACGCGGCGCATTGGGATTTTTAACACAAGCGATACAGGTAACCATTATTGCCGAAATAGGTTGGACGCCATCTCATAAAAAACTGGTATGACCACTTGAGATGGCCATCGACATTCACAGGCCCAACGGGAACAATTCCCCCGGAGACACGGTCCTGGCCTGTTCGCACGGTGTATTTCCACCGGCTTACGGGTCAGGCGCGACGCCAGGAGACTTCCCATGAGCTATCACTACGACGAGAGCGTCGACGGCCCGCTCGCGACGCACGACAAAGCCACTGTCGTCGCGCAGTTGCGGGCATTGATCCCCGAGTTGCAACTGCTGCACGAGCAGGAAGATTTGCGGCCATTCGAATGCGATGGCCTTGCTGCTTATCGTGCGACGCCGATGCTGGTCGCTTTGCCCGACAAGGTCGAACAAGTCGAGGCACTGCTGGAATACGCGAACGCGTCAAGGATTCCGGTAGTCGCGCGGGGCGCCGGCACCGGTTTGTCAGGCGGCGCGCTGCCGCTCGACAAAGGCATCCTGCTGGTGATGGCGCGCTTCAACCGGATTCTCGACGTCGATCCCGAAGCCTGTACCGCCCGCGTGCAACCCGGCGTGCGCAACGTCGCCATCTCGCAGGCTGCAGCGCCTCACGGCCTGTACTACGCGCCGGACCCGTCATCGCAGATCGCTTGCTCGATTGGCGGCAACGTTGCGGAGAACGCGGGCGGCGTGCACTGCCTGAAGTACGGACTGACGGTCAACAATATCCTCAAGCTGGAAATCATCACCATCGACGGCGAGCGCATCACGCTCGGCTCGGATGCGCTCGACGCCCCCGGCTTCGACTATCTCGCGCTGTTCACCGGCTCGGAAGGCATGCTCGGCATCGTCACCGAAGTCACTGTTAAGCTGCTCAGCAAACCGCCGAGCGCGAAGGTACTGCTCGCCAGTTTCGACGACGTCGAGAGGGCCGGCGCGGCGGTCGCGAGAATCATCGGTGCGGGCGTGATTCCGGGCGGCCTGGAGATGATGGACAACCTCGCGATTCGCGCGGCGGAAGATTTCATCCACGCTGGCTATCCGGTCGATGCCGCGGCGATCCTGCTGTGTGAAATCGACGGCGTCGAAAGCGACGTACAGGAAGACGTCGAATGTGTCGAAGCGCTGCTGCGCGACGCGGGCGCGACCGAGATCCGGGTCGCGCGAGACGAAGCCGAACGCCAGCGTTTCTGGGCCGGCCGCAAGAATGCGTTCCCGGCAGTGGGCCGCATCTCGCCCGACTACTACTGCATGGACGGTACCATTCCGCGCCGCGAATTGCCGCGCGTGCTCAAGGGTATCGAAGCGTTGTCGAACGAATACGGACTGAAAGTCGCCAACGTGTTTCACGCTGGCGACGGCAACATGCATCCGCTGATCCTGTTCGATGCGAACGCACCGGCCGAGACCGAACGCGCCGAAGCGCTTGGCGCGCGCATTCTCGAACTGTGCGTGGCGGTGGGCGGCAGCATCACCGGCGAACACGGCGTGGGCCGCGAAAAGATCAACCAGATGTGCGCGCAATTCAACAGCGACGAATTGAGCTTCTTTCACGCACTGAAAGCCGCGTTCGATCCGGCCGGACTGCTCAATCCCGGCAAGAACGTGCCGACCCTGCACCGCTGCGCCGAATTCGGTTCGATGCATGTTCACCATGGCGCGTTGCCTTTTCCCGAACTGGAACGTTTCTGATGCGCGTCGAACCTGTCTCGATGGACGATAGCGAACGGCTCGTCGCCGAAGTCTCGCAAGCGCTCGCGAGCGGAACGCCACTCGCGATTCGCGGCGGCAATAGCAAGGCGTTCCTCGGCCGTCCCGCACAAGGCGCGTCGCTCGACACGCGCTCTCATCGCGGCGTGGTCAGTTACGACCCGACCGAACTGGTGATTACCGCGCGCGCCGGCACGCCGCTCACCGAGCTGAACGCGACTCTCGACGCCGCCGAACAGATGCTGCCGTGCGAGCCGCCGGCCTTCGGCGCGGCCGCCACGATCGGCGGCATGGTGGCCACGGGTCTCGCCGGACCACGCCGGCCGTGGGCCGGCTCGGTGCGCGACTTCGTGCTCGGCTGCCGCGTGATCACGGGCCAGGCGAAGCATCTGCGCTTCGGCGGCGAGGTGATGAAGAACGTGGCCGGCTATGACGTGTCGCGTTTGCTGACGGGCAGCTTCGGCTGCCTCGGCTTGATCACGGAAGTGTCGCTGAAGGTGCTGCCCAAACCGCGTGCACTTGCAAGCGTCGCGCTTGAACTCGACGCGGCTGAAGCAATGCGCGAACTTTCGGCGTGGCGCCGCGCGGTGCTGCCGGTGAGCGCCGCATGTCACGTCGACGGCCGCCTGCATGTGCGGCTCGAAGGCGGCATGGGATCGGTTGCGTCGGCGCTGGATCGCATCGTCGGCACCGAACTCGACCCGCGCTTCTGGGACGACCTGCGCGAGCACCGGCTGGCATTTTTCGACGACACGCGCCCGCTGTGGCGTCTGTCGTTACCGAACGCTTCGCCGTTGTTCGACTTGCCGGGCGACACGCTGCTCGACTGGGCCGGCGCGCAACGCTGGCTGAAAAGCGATGCGCCGGCCGCGACGATCCGCCAGATCGCGCATGCCGCGGGGGGACATGCGACCTGCTTCACGCCGCATGCGGACACCGAGCCGTTCACGCCGCTGCCGCCCGCGTTGCTGCGCTTTCATCGGCAACTGAAGCAGCAACTTGATCCGCGCGGTCTCTTCAATCCCGGCCGCCTGTACGCCGGGCTCTGAATTTTGAAGGCGATCCATTGAAGGGAACATCAGCATGCAAACCAATCTCAGCGACGCCGCCAGGACCTTGTCGCGCGCGGACGAAGCCGAACAGATCCTGCGCTCATGCGTGCACTGCGGCTTCTGCAACGCGACCTGCCCGACTTATCAACTGTTTGGCAACGAACTCGACGGCCCGCGTGGGCGCATCTATCTGATCAAGCAGATGCTCGAAGGCGAGGCGGTCACGCAGAAGACCCAATTGCACCTCGACCGCTGTCTCACCTGCCGCAACTGTGAAACCACCTGTCCGTCCGGTGTCAACTATCACGCGCTGCTCGACATCGGCCGCGCGGAACTGGAGCGGCGGGTTCCGCGGCCTGCGGCCGAACGGATGCTGCGCGAGGGTTTGCGCCGCGCGATCCCGCATCCGGCGGTGTTCGATGCGCTGCTGAAAGCCGGGCGTGCACTGCGGCCGATTCTTCCCGCTGCGCTTGGCCGGAAGATCCCCAGGCGTGGCGCTTCACCGAAAGCCCGGCCGGCGCCGAGGCATCCGCGCACGATGCTGATGCTCGAGGGCTGCGTGCAACCCGCGCTGTCACCGAACACCAACGCGGCCGCCGCGCGCGTCCTCGACCGGCTCGGCATCAGCATCGTCGATGCAGAGCGGGCCGGCTGCTGCGGCGCGACGGACTATCACCTGAATGCGCAGGAAGCAGGCTTGGTGCGCGCACGGCGCAATATCGACGCGTGGTGGCCCGCCATCGAGGCCGGCGCTGAAGCGATCGTGCAAACGGCGAGCGGTTGCGGTGCGTTCGTCAAGGAGTATGGGCATCTGTTGCGCGGCGACCCGCGCTATGCGTCGAAAGCGCAGCGTGTCAGCGAACTGGCGCGGGATCTCGTCGAAGTATTGGCTGGCGAGCCGCTCGATCGGTTGCAGGCGAATTCGCCGGTGAATCTGCCAACGAGCCTTCCGGCGACGTTGCCCGAGAGTTTGCTTGGACAGGCGCAACGGCGAATCGCGTTTCACTGCCCATGTACGTTGCAGCATGCGCAGAAACTGGGCGGCGCGGTCGAGTCGATCCTGCAACGGCTCGGCTTCGATCTGACCGCCGTGCCTGAAGCTCACCTGTGCTGTGGGTCGGCGGGCACGTATTCGATCACTCAGCCCGAGCTGGCGGAAAGATTGCGCAACAACCGGCTTGATGCGCTGGAAAGCGGCAAGCCGGAACTGATCGTTACGGCCAACATTGGCTGCCAGACGCATCTGGACAGTGCCGGGCGCACGCCAGTGCGTCATTGGATCGAACTTCTGGACGCATCCGTTCCATAACAGAGACTGGAGATTCATTATGCTGAGCAAACCCGTGTTGACCGTTGCTGAAACAACCCGCGTCCTCGACGCCGCGCGCGCGGAAGCCGAGAAGCATCAGTGGGCGGTCGCGATTGTAGTGGTCGACGACGGCGGCCACCCGCTCGGACTGCTGCGGCTGGATGGCAGCGCGCCGGCCAGCTCATACATCGCGACGGAAAAGGCCCGCACCGCGGCGATCGGCCGTCGCGAGACCAAGCTCTATGAAGACATGATCAACAACGGCCGCACCGCCTTCCTCAGCGCGCCGCTGCAAGGCACGCTGGAAGGCGGCGTGCCGCTAATCGTCGACGGCCAGGTGGTCGGTGCGGTCGGGGTGTCGGGCGTGAAGCCAGATCAGGATGCGCTGATCGCGAGAGCAGGTGTTCAGGTCCTCGCCGGTTAAGTGGCTGTGCGGTAACGTTACTGCCAGGAAACTTTCGCCATATGCGTGCCGACCTGATAAGTGTCGAGGCCGTGGTTTGCGTCGTAAAATGAGCGGGGTCGATTGTGTCGATAAGCGTAGTTAAACGAGGTCTGCAAACCGGATTCCTAAGGATTGTTAAGGTCCGTCGAAAGATCCGGCGTTATTAGCTAAGCTCAGCTGACGCTGCAGCGCCCGGGAAGGCAGGAGCGAACGATGGACCGTTGGGCGCAAATCAAGCTGTTTGTTTTGACCGCGGACCTTGGGAGCCTTTCGAAGGCAGCCGCGAAACTGGAGATGTCGAACGCCGCGGCCAGCCGCTCGCTCAACGCGCTTGAGGACCAGCTCGGTGCACGGCTAATTGAGCGAACGACGCGACGATTGTGGCTGACGGCAGTAGGAGAGGAGTATCACCGCCGGTGCAGTTCTATTCTGTCGGAATTGGCGGAAGCCGAATTAATCGTGTCGGAGGAAGCGGTCAGTCCGCGTGGCGTTCTGAGAATCACAAGCTCAGCATCGTTTGCCGCCATGCACATCGCTCCCGCGCTTCCCGAGTTTCTCCAGCGATACCCAAACCTCTCGGTTCAGATTACAACCGCGAATGAATACCGGAACTTCATTGAGGCCGGTATCGACATCGCGATCCGTACGAAAGAGCACGAAGAAGATTCGGGGATTACCGTGCGGCGTCTCGCTGAAACTCGACGAGTCCTGGCTGCGTCGCCCTCGTATCTTGCGGAATACGGCCGGCCGACGGCGCCGGAAGACGTCGCGAAGCACCGCATGCTTGTCTACAACCTCGCGGCGGACCCGTATCTCCTACATTTGCGGCAGGGCGACGAGCAGCGCCATATCGCAATAACGAGCGCGCTCGACTCGAACGAAGGTCAAGTCATCGTGGCCGCCGGCCGTGCCGGCCTGGGTATTGTGATTCAACCGCTCTATATCATTCACGATGACGTTATCTCCGGACGGCTGATTCCCGTTCTGGAGGATTGGCAATTGCCGACACTGACCATCAACCTGGCTTATCAGAGCAGACGTTATCAGCCGGCGAAGATCAGGGTTTTCACCGAATTTCTCATCGAGCGTGTGAAGCGTCTGCATCTGGAAAAGCGCTGGATGACGGTAGCAAGCCCGTGCCGCGCGCACATCATGCGCGAATGAAGAAGTCACATCTTGTAGCCACGGAGTTTTCCACCAGGTGGAAATGTGCTTTCCTCGAGGGGCATTTTTCTGCATGGAGTGAACCAGTAACTTCGGGAGTCTGCAATGCGGTGGGGAGAGGGACGGGGACAAGCAATGCGCAACATCAGCCAAGACACCATCACGCAAGCGTCATTGCGTCGACGGAAAAAGGCAAGACTCCTGATGTTGTCGCTGGTGTGCGTTCGTCACTCCCATGACTTTGTTCTGAATTAACAGGAGGCACAAGCGTGATTCGACATATCGTGATGTGGCGCATGCGTGGTGACACGCCGGCCGAGCGCGCCACGGCATCTCATCGGGTAAAGGCCAGCTTCGAGGGGTTGCGCGGTCTGATTCCGGGCATGAAGTACATCGAAGTGGGCTTGGACTCTAGCAAAGTCGACTACGCCTGCGACGTGGTGCTCGTCTCCGAGTTCGAGTCCACCGAAGCACTGGAGGCTTATACCTCGCACCCCGAGCATCTGCGGGTGCGCAAGGAACTCGGTGACTTGCGTACGGCTCGCTTCCAGGTGGACTACGCCATCGAAGCTTCAGGCAATACAGAACAAATCAGGGAGTGCGCTCATGCAAAAGCTTGACTTCGTCTACCAGGCTCGGGCTGGCCGGGTAATTTTCGGCCCCGGCAGCCTGGAGCATCTCGAGCGGGAAGTTCTGAATCTGAAGTCGGAACGCGCGCTCATTCTCTGTAGCGCGGAACAGAAGCAAACTGGCGAAGCCGTGGCGGCCCGGTTGGGCAGCCGTGCTGCGGCAGTGTTTGACCGGGCGGTCATGCATGTTCCGGTGGAATTGGCCAAGGAAGCACGAGCGCTTGCTCGCGAGTTGCATGCCGATTGCGCTATCGCTGTCGGTGGCGGCTCGACTGTCGGCCTCGGTAAGGCCATTGCGCTCGAATCAGACCTCCCCATTCTCGCGATCCCGACCACATATGCCGGCAGCGAGATGACGCCGATTTTTGGAATCACTGAAGCAGGGCTGAAGCGCACGGGAGTCGACCTGCGGGTGCTTCCGAAGACCGTCATATACGACCCGACCTTGACGACGAGCCTTCCGGTCGAGATGTCGGTCACCAGCGGTATCAACGCAATCGCGCACGCCGCGGAAGGGCTCTACTCGAAGGATGCGAATCCAGTCACGAGTTTGATGGCAGAGGAGGGCATCGCGGCGCTCGTTCGCGCAATTCCTGGAATTGTCGCAGACCCGGCGGACATCGAAGCCCGCTCGCATGCACTCTATGGCGCATGGTTGTGCGGAACGGTGCTCGGCAGCGTTGGCATGGCTTTGCATCACAAGCTTTGCCACACATTGGGTGGCAGCTTCAACTTGCCGCACGCGCAGACACACACCATTGTGTTGTCACATGCTCTCGCGTACAACCGCGACGCGGCTCCCGAGGCAATGAAGCGGATTGCTCGCGCGCTGGGTTCCGAAGATGCCGCGGTGGGGCTGTATCAGTTGGCAAAGAAAAACGGCGCACCCACGGCGCTCAAAGACATCGGGATGCGGGCGGAAGACGTGGAAAAGGCCGCCGACATCGCAATTGCCAACTCCTACTGGAATCCGCGACCAGTAGAACGCGAGGCCATCTTCGCTCTTCTCCGGGACGCGTATGAGGGCGTTGCGCCTCGTTGACGTTGCGCCCCGGACCGCTTTCGAAATGCAGAAGCAGTACCTGACGATTTTACGCGCGGTCAAAGCGCTCCGTTTCGTCAGGCACTGCAGACACAGTACCTTCGCCGGAAATAATTCATGGGCTCACGTACTCAAACCTGAACCTCGTCACGTCGCGTCTTTCAGCGTAGCAAGTAGTTCGAGCGTCCGGGCATTCGCCAAAGTTGTTGCCGTTTGGTCGAAATTCGGACTGGACGATCGTACAAATGAATGTCCCGCTGAATACCAGTGCAGGCTTACATTCTTATTCTTTCCAAAGTGTTCGTCGAGGATGCTGGAGGATTCCGCCGTAACATAGTGATCCTGAGTGCCCATATGAAACATCGCTGGTCGTGAAATGGCCGGCACACGTGAGACCTTTTTTTCAAGCCCCACGCCGTAATAGCCAACTGCGCAATCGGCCAACGATAGCGCGGCTACATCAAACGCCAGTGCACCCCCCAGGCAGTATCCGACTACAGCGACACGACCATTCGAGAAAGGTAGCGCACGCGCGTGTTCGATGGTGCATTTAAGGTCATCGACCCCTGCTTCCATGTCGAAGTTGCGAAACAAGGTAAGCGCCTGTTCCCGCTCCGATGGTATGTTCGCATCAAGTTCGATATTCGGCGCCTGTCTCCAGTACAGGTCAGGACACACACATCCAAAACCTGCGTCAACGAGCCAGTCCACGACCCCTTTGATGAAAGGCGTGATCCCGAAGATCTCTTGTGCGATCACGACGATTGGTGCAGAAGCGATCGCCGGCTTTGCGAGGTAAGCACCAATCGCCTCACCCGAACTCGAGGTGATCTTGACGCCGTTAGTTAACATATTGAGTCTCCCTTGCGATATTCCATATTTTGGCCCGCAGCTTCTGGTGCGTGACCGGCCTAGCTAACACGTGCGTACTGGCGTATCTTGTCCTCGTCAAGCGTCATACCGTGACCAATGCCCGAGGGAACTTGCAGTTCATAGTCCCGGATCTCGAGCGATTCATGGCTTAGCGTGTCCGCCAAAACGAACGGTCCGATCAGTTCGCAACCGAACGGAAGCGATTGAACCGTCGAATAGAGTTGAAGTGCAACCGAAGTGCCGATCGTCGAGTCAAGCATCGTTCCGCCATACGAAGCAATTCCACTGGCTTCTGCGATCGCAGCGACCTTTTGCGTCGCCGCAATTCCGCCCATATTGCAAAGCTTTAACGAAAAGACGTCGACACTGCGGTCGCGTGCGAGGTCGAATGCCGAGGCCAATGTACTTAGACTCTCATCGGCCATGATAGCTACCCGGTTATTGTGGGAGAGCCGTCTCAAAGCATGCGGATTGTCGCGAGCGACCGGCTGTTCGACGAGTTCCACCCCGAGCGATTCCAGTTCCGGGATGTATACCGACGCTACCTGTTCGTCCCACGCCTGATTCACGTCGACGCGAAGATAAGCCTTTGATCCGAGGCTATTTGACAACGCCTCCATATGGATGAGATCTTCTGTTGGTGATCTGAAGCCAAGCTTGACCTTGAAACGATTGTGTCGTCTGCTTTCAATCATCTCGACAGCAGAATCGATATCGCGCTGGGTATCGCCGCTTGCCAATGTCCATGTAATCGGAATCGAACTGCGCAGCCGCCCGCCAAGTATCTCGGAGATGGATACGTTCAATGCTCGCGCTTTCAGGTCGAGGAGTGCCATTTCGACCGCAGCTTTTGCGGAGGCATTTCCGGTGACGGCGCGCGACATGGTTTGCAGCGCACTGGAAATGTTGAACGCGTCGGTTCCAAGCAGATGAGGTGCGAGATACTGATCGACGATAATTTTGATCGTCTCGGCACACTCCGAACTCCAGACAGGACCACCAACGCTTCCTCCTTCGCCGGTACCAACGAGTCCTTCAGAAAAAACCCGAACAATGACGTAGCTTTGTCGTTGCACCGTAGTGATCGACATCTGGATCGGCCGCCTGGTCGGCACATCTACGATCACTGCCTCGATGGAATCGATCTTCATGTGTATGCTCCCCTCCGCGTAAGCGCAAGCTCAATAAAGACGCAGATATTTTCGACACGCGCAATTTCTTGCAGCGCTGTCACAATCGCGCCAGCAAAACTCTCAATTTTTTTATTCACTTTCCTCCGCTGGACCGCTTTGGCAGGGAGGCTGCAGCTATCCGCATATCTGATGAGGCTAGAAGCCAAATACCGGTTCGCTAGCGCCCCCGTGGGCGCTGCTGAAATTCAGCCTCCAGTTGGCGCACAACGCGTGACGTGAACGGGCGGTGCGGGAGCCAATGTGGGGCTCCCGGCTTACGGAGAACAGTAATGTCCGCCGTTCGTAGTCGTACCGCGTCTGAGGCTGGTTACGCTGGATCGAGCACGAAGTCCATTTTGAGCACCTTGGCGTTCCCGCGAATTTCCGGATCGTGCACGAGGGGGGCACGGACGCCTTCAACGCAGTCGCTGTCGACCCAGTCGCCACCGGCGAAGTAAGCTTGAGTGGTGAATTCAAGAAAGCCCTGTGCACGCACTTTGAAATGCACGTGGGCGGGTCTCCAGGGGTGGCGTCCCATGAAACCAAGAAGTTCGCCGCTGGGTCCGTCGTGCGGGATCATGTAAGGAGCAGGCATCGTCGTGCGCACACTGTACTCACCTGTTGGACCGATTATTTTCTTGCCACGGTAGAGGTCGATCGGAAAATCACCGCTGAAGCCGCTGTAAAGCCCCTGCGAATCGGAGTGCCAGATGTACAACTCAGCACCTTCAATGGGGTTCCCCGACAGATCTCTTACCTGGCCCTCGATGATCAGTCCGTCACCCTCCTCGTCACGCGTACTGATGCGGTCCGTGATCGTTGGTGCGGCTTCGAGGAAATACGGCCCTTCAAGATTGCTGACCGAACCCTTTCGATGCTTCATCTCGATGTCCGAGATGGTTGCGTTGAACAGCATGTCGCATGTAAGCGGAATTTCAAACTCCGCGCTCTGAGCGTATTTCCTCAGAAAGCCTACTGCGGCACGGTACTCTTCAAAAGTCACGTCGTGATGCCACAGCGCCTCACGGACAGATTTCAGAATATCGTGGATCACTACTGCGGAGCGGGTCGACATGCCGGTTTCCTTATAGCTGATGGGCGGGGATATTGATAATCGTTCGCTTCATAATTCGCCTCGACTATAGGGAGAACCGGTGCTATCTTCCAATACTGTTTTTGAAATCGCCAAGACCTAAAAGGTATCGCCCCTACGTGCTGTCAAGGACTCAGATTGGAACTTCGACATCTTCGCTACTTCGTGGCAGTCGCGGAGGAACATAGTTTCCGACGCGCCGCGGCGCGCCTCCACATTTCGCAACCCCCGCTTTCCCGGATGATCGGACAGCTGGAGGAGCAGGTAGGCGCACAGTTATTCGAGCGAACGGCTAGGGGCGTGGAGTTGACTGATGCGGGAGCAGCGTTTCTGGACGACGCGCGAAGAGCACTGCGTGCCGTCAACGACGCAGTCGAGCGTTCTCGTAGGGCAGCCCGTGGCGAGCTGGGCCACCTGCAGATCGCGTACTATGGCTCGACGATCTTTCGCGTGTTACCGAAATTGATCACGGAATTCGGAAAGTTGCAGTCGCAGGTCACTGTGGATCTTCACAATCTGCCGAAGGACCGCCAGATTCGTGCGCTACGTGAGGGGTGGCTAGACATCGGTTTCAGCAGGCAATACCCCAAGGAACCGGATGTTGAGTGTGAAGAGGTGGTGTGCGAACCGGTTGTTCTCGCCGTTGCGTCGTCGAATCCAATTGCCAGGCGGACGGGATTGCCAATGACTGCGTTGCGCGATGAACCCATGGTGGTTTTCCCCGCCATGTCGAGGCCGAGCTTCGCTGACGAGGTGCTACGGTTTTGCGAAGAGGCCGGGTTCACCCCCAATATCGTCAAGGAAACCGAAGATTTGATGGCTTGTCTGGCCCTTGTCTCTGCCGGGATTGGTCTGGCACTCGTACCGATCTCGGCCATGAGCATTCATCTGCCGGAGGTCTCTTTTGTGAAAGCAATCAAGCCGAAGCCCACTAGCAGCGTGTATTGTGTGTACCGGAAGAGTGAGCAGAATTCGAGTCTGCCGGGCTTCCTGAACCTGATTCGATTGCTCCGACGAACTGGGTATTGAGCTCATAGGTTCACCACTTCTTGTGCCACAGCGGCCCGGCGACGTCTGAATGGGCCTTGCCGACCCGACCACGGGTGGCGTCAGTAACCGCGAATGTCTCAGCGAACTACGCGCAGGAACAGGTTTTGGCATTCCAGCTGAGGTTTCGCATCTGCATCAACTGCATGGTGTTCCGCCACCTTGACTTGCATCGTCCCCCTCCGAATAGGCGCCAGGCGCTATCACTAAGGCCGATCTGGCCGCATCCCTTCACGGCCGAGGAGCGCTGTGGTCCACCAGTCCGTCGGCATCAATTAATTGCAATTTGCAATAATTAAAATTTGCTTATACTATGCTGATCACGTGCCTTGATGGCGTGTACTGATCAATCGGGTCGGTGCTCGCGTGGAGAACGAGAGTGGATGAATTCTTCAGGGAAACGAAATTCTGCTCGCTGGACCAGGAGTGGGTCCGTACGTGGACCACGACATGACGTGTAAGTTGTCCTGCGGAATGTGTATTTCGCTGGGTAGCAGCGCGGGCGGAAGAAGAAAGCGCACCGCTTTGGCTATTGGTCTAAATAATAGAAAAACGACGAAATTTTGAGTGATTGAATCATCGTAATCACATAAATAATGGGCGGAGACATGTTTTCATTCAACGATAAGTGGCGGGCTTGGGTCGTGGTGGCCCTGCTGTTCCTATTTATGGTCATTAACTATGCCGACAAAGCGGTCATCGGATTAGTAGCCGTGTCCGTCATGCACGATTTGTCTCTGACGCCCAGGCAGTTTGGGTTAGTCGGCAGCAGTTTCTTCTTGTTGTACTCCGTTTCAGGAATCGTATTCGGATTCGTCGCCAATCGTGTGAAGACACAATGGATCCTGGTCTTTCTGGCCGCGACATGGGCCATCGTGCAATTTCCCATGGTGGGCAGCGTGAGCCTGCCCATGTTAATTACGTGTCGGATATTGCTTGGGGTGGGTGAAGGTCCGGCCTATCCGATTGCGTTACATGCCTGCTACAAATGGTTCGATGATCGCGAGCGAGGTGTTCCTAATGCGATCATTGCTCAAGGACCCTTTGTCGGCATGATGTTGGCCGGACCGATCTTGACGTTCTTTATCGTACGTTACGGTTGGCATTCGGCATTTCTCGCGCTTGGTGTGATAGGCATCGTGTGGATCGTGCTGTGGTTGTTGTTGGGGAAAGAAGGAACCGTCGACGCCGATGGAGCAACGCAGAAGGAAGACCATCAAGAAACCGTGCCTTACGGAACGCTGTTGACCGATCCCACAGTCGTCGGTAATTTCATCTTGTGGTTCGCTGCATTCGCCGTGGTGGCGCTCTGCTTCACGTGGATTCCGGCCTATCTGCGCTTGGGCTTGGGCTATTCGGCGACAACTACGGGGTGGCTGTTTTCGATGATCGTGACTGCGCAGATTCCGGTTGCGATTGCGCTGTCATGGGTTTCAAAAAAACTGCTCGCTAGCGGTGTGTCGTCCAGACTGGCAAGAGGAGTGCTGGCTGGCGGCCCGATCGTCATGGCTGGCGCAATTTTCTGGAGTATCGGCTCAATCGGGAGTCCGGGAGCGAAGGTCGCGTGCCTTGCTGCTGGCAGCGCGATGATTCAGCTCATTGGATGGCTCGGTCCGCTGATGCTGGGTGAAATCGTACCGACGCGACAACGAGGGGCGCTACTCGGGATACACAACTCGGTCGGTACCGTGGCCGGCCTGGTAGCCCCGGCAGTCATGGGTTTGGTTATCAATGATGCGCTGAGTCCCGCCGCGGGCTTCGAGCAAGGATTTGAGCTATTGGGAGCGCTGCTCGTGTTATCCGGATTGATCGGCCTTTATCTGGTCAACCCGGAGAAATCGCGGATGAGGTTTTTTAGGCTCATTCAAACGAGCGAATCGCCGCAGCCTGCCAATACCGGAATATCGAAGCGCATGTCCCACGATGGTGGACTCATCAATCAAAGTAAGGAGTAACTCCCGTGATTACAAAACAAGAGAACGTATTGCTTACGAATACGGACGCGGACAGTCCAATGGGAGAAGTGATCAGGAGCCATTGGATTCCATTTCTCTGCGAAAGCGAATTGCCAGCGGCTGACGCTCCACCGCAGCGCATCAAGTTGCTAGGAGAAGACTTGATTGTGTTCAGGGACAGTGAGGGCAGGCTGGGCGTCATTGACGAGTTCTGTCCGCATCGGGTCGCGAGTTTATTTTATGGCCGCAATGAGGAAAGCGGCATACGCTGTATCTACCACGGCTGGAAATTTGACATCAATGGAAGCTGTGTCGACATGCCATCGGAGCCAGCGTCAAGCACCTTCCGGGAGTGCATGAAGATCAAGTCTTATCCTGTTCGCGAATTTGTAGGCCTGGCTTGGGTATATATGGGCAGCGCAACACCCGCACCCGAATTGCCGCGATTCGAGTGGATGGAATATCCGGCATCGCATCGACACATGTCGCGTTGGCAGCAAGACTGCAACTTCCTGCAAGCGCTAGAGGGAGAGGTAGACGAAGCACACGTCGCCTTTTTGCATCGGCGCCTTGACAACCCTCAAGTACATAAAGAATCTTTGTTCGGCTCATATTTTCAGGAGGACCAGGCGCCGCGCTGGAAAATCCTGGAAACTGATTTCGGTCTTGCCTGTGGGGCACGCCGTCGCGTAAAGGATGACAAGCCATTTTTCTGGCGTGTAGATTTATTCTTGATGCCCTTTTACACCATGATCGCACCAAGTGACGATCAGAATTCACGGGTGTGGCGTGTATGGATTCCACGTGACAATGAAAGCCTTTGGTCGATATGTGTGACCTACCGCAAAGATGGACCTCCTGATGCAGCTGAACTTGGCTTATGGCAAGAAGGTGTTGTTGCTCATCGCAGCGTAATCCCAGGAACGACTACGCCGATAGAGAACAGGAGCAATGATTATCTGCTGGACCGCAACGTTCAGCAGAAGGTTTCGTTCACGGGCATTCATGGTGTCCGCGGGCAAGATGCGGTGGTAACTGAAAGTTGCGGCCCTATTGTGGACCGGTCGCGTGAGCACCTGGCCTCGAGTGACACCTCGATTGTGGCAATGCGCAATGTAATGCTTCGCGCAGCCAGGGAAGTTGCGAAAGGCGTGTTACCGCGCACCAGTGCAGGTGGGGATATATACAAGGTGCAAAGCTATTCCGGGTTGCATGAAGATCCGACGGATTTCGACCATGTTCCGGAGGTGCTCGATATCATGGGGATTCAAACGAGAACAGAAAAACAGGCAAGTTGAAAGGGGAAAGCACATGTCAATATCAACGATGAATGGATTCGACTGCAAGGTCGACGTGGATACGATGTGCCTTACAGTCAGCGAAGTTGTCTCGTTGACTGGCGGCACGAAGCTATTGCGGCTGCGCGATATGAACGGCCGAATTCTTCCGCGGTATGAAGCGGGTGCGCACATCGAGGTCAAAGTCACACTCCCCGACGGCCAGCAGGCATGGAATGCCTATTCACTGATCGGAAATCCAGCCGATCGATCGGCCTTTGAGATTGCGATCAAGCGGGAAGAGAGCGGGCGGGGCGGGTCGCGGTACTTGCATGACGTATTATCCGCGGGAGAAATATTGGAGGCACGCAGGCCAATCAACGGTTTCTCGCTGGACGCAAGCGCTACCGGTCATCTGCTCGTGGCAGGCGGGATCGGTATTACTCCGATTTACTCGCTATCGTGTCAACTTTCCAGATTGAAGATCAAGCATCGTGTTATTTATTGTGTACGTGATTTGGACGATGCCCCGCTTCTCGAACGTTTGAAACAGAGCGCCTTTGCCGATGTTGAATGTCACGCGGATGAGGGACAGGCACAGCGCTATTACGATTTCGAGAATTTGCTACGCGACCCGGTGGACCGGCAACGTATCTACGTATGCGGTCCTGAGCCGTTCATCCGGGCAATTTCGCGAATTTGCGACCGGCAGCAATGGAATCGCGGCACAGTACGATCCGAAAACTTTGGTGGTATCCGGGGCGTTCCCAACCCGAAGTTGACGGTGCATCTTGCAAAGAGAAACAAGACCATTGTGGTAGAGCAGCCAGAAACTATAGTTGATGCCATGGTGCGCAATGGGCTAGATCCGCTTTATGGGTGCAAGCGCGGCGAATGTGGCATATGTGCTGTCTCGGTGACGAGTGGCACTCCGCTTCATCGCGACACGTTTTTGTCGGAAGAGGAAAAGAAGTCCGAGAAATACATGTGTACATGCGTCTCATGGAGTGAGTCGAAAGAAATCACCTTAGACCTGTAGTCGCAAGCCGGAAAAGCCAGCTCTGCCTGCGCTTGAACTGCCACCGTTCACCGGGTCGTCAAGGGATTTCGCTGAGACTCCGATTCTGGGGGAACGGAGTCGTGGAAACTTTGAAGACCAAAATGAAGTACAAAGCAACCCGGCACTGAAGTATTCGCCGGAGTTGCCAGAACGCATCATGCGGATGGTTCCGGAGCGTTGGGTGGAGAGGGTTCTCAATGGAACGCCAAATGCAGCTCACCCTTACTGGAAATAGCGGCGCGCTACGTTCATTAAGCCCCTGGATCATCCAAAAACGACTTCCAGGAGCGATCTGGAGTGAGTAGTTTGCCGATATGCTCCTCCAGTTTCAAAAGAATCACATCCAGTTGATCTGACTCCTTCTTCGACAGGACACTGAACACAGCCCGCTCAACTCCGAGTGCTACCGGAACTATCTGCTCATAAACTTTGCGCCCGCGCACAGAAAGCCTTAACTCGATCTTTCTTCTATCTTTTTGGTTTACGCGCCGGGTCAGAAGACCTCTTTTTACAAGAACGGATGTGGCCCGAGTAATCGAAAAAATATCAATGGCGATAAATTCAGCGAGGTCTTTGGCGGACATAGGGGCATGCTCAGCCACGGCAGCAATAATTCTCCACTCCGTTTGTGAGAGATCAAATTCTGCCTCGTACATTTCCGCAAGCGCCAGGGTCAGCTTATTCCCCAGAAAAACGAATCTCGCGTTGCGCCAATTTTTCACCCGAAATTCGGGATGGAGAGAATTCTCGTCTTCGCTTTTCATTGTATTTATGGAATGTTTGGGAACGAACCGGTTCTGGATTTGAACAGATTGATAATATGATCAGTTTCAGCGTATCCAAACAGGCAAGCAAGGGTGTTTACGATCATATGATTTTACCCCTCTTCGTCGGAAATGTGGCAGGGCTTGTCGTCAACTTACGGCACCATGACGCCAAAAAAGAGGGCAGGTGGCGAAAAGTACTTGGCGACAGATCGACTCGAGTGCGCGAGCGTAGCCGCAGGTCTAAATCAAAACCAATTTGGACTCGACGCTGCAGACGCTCCTTACACCGATCTATCGAAGAGCTGCGGGTTTGCGAGCACTGGTTCGCGAAAAGAACGGCACCTCAACGTGGTGTCGTTGTTACACGGAGGACTTTGCGGGAAGTTGATTCCGCTCTTTCAATGAAATCACCAATGGCCTTCCACATCGCCACCGGATTGGAGTACATCGGGAAGTGTCCGCAGTTGGGAATCTCCGCCAGTTCGACTCCCTTGCTCTCGATATGGCTTAGATAGGTCAAGTTCGAGTTCTGCTCGCCGTACATGAACATTCGCGGAAATGGGAACCCAAGAAACTTCCGCATCAAATCTCCGTTGTCCGACAGGCTCACCATTGATCTGAAAATGCTGGGAACTGCATCGGCGCGCACTTTGTGGCGCAGACTGGACGAATAGAGAGCGCTTGCATATGCAGGCGCGTGAAGCGCGCGTTCGATGAATTCCGCAAAGAACTGCTCTGCGCTGTCGGACGGGTATTGGTCGATCTGCCTGCTGAGGAAGCAGTCCTCGGGGGCGATATTTCCCTCGATGTTGATAAAAGACAAGACGCGTTGGGGCAATTGCGACGAGAGCATCAATGCTGTAAGACCACCCATCGAATGCCCGACCAGGTGAAAGCGTTCAAACCCGAAATGGCCGGCGACCGCCGCGGCGGTATCGAGGAGAAATGGAATGTCGACCTTCGTGAGATCGGCACAGTCGGTCTCGCCGCAACCCGGTGCGTCGTATGCGGCAAACGCGCGCCCCTCGAATACGCCGTGTCGGACGATGTCGGCATAGTCCTCTTTGGTAGAGCCGAATCCGTGCAGCAACAGGACTGGCGCTTTCGGACCTTGGCGGCACAATGCCGAAATGGTCACTGACGTTCCGGATATCGATAAGGGAATCGACGACCGCTGGAATTCTTGTGTCATGGTTTTGCGAATGAACGACAGTCCTCGAAAGACCTGTCTTGTTGAACGTATGTGCCCGTCATGTCGGCTGCGCGCGGCGTCAGCGCTCGAGAGTGGCGCAGAATTCGCGGATGGCATCGCACGCGCGCGCCAAGGGAAAATTTCGGAAGCCAAGCACCGGTATTGTTGGGCCTATGCGACCGATGCGAATCTCTTACCGCAATCCAACACGACGACGGTCGATTGTCGATCGCGCAGCGGCGTCGAGAATCAGCTGGCAGATGAAATCGCTCGCGGGTCTAGAATGTTGACACTGAAGTCGCAGTATTTCGCTGCTAGTTGTGCGATTTGATCGCACAGTGAATAGCTGTGTTCCCCTCGATGAAGCGCAACGTAGTGGATAGGTGGGAGAGCGGGCCGGGTTCTAATAGCTTTCAGTGCGCCCGCCGAAATCATGTAGTTCAGGCAAGATTTTGGCAAGTGACTTACCCCCATTCCTGAGACCGTTAACCCGACCTGGGCGACGAGGTTATTGACCGTCAGCACTTTGGCGAGACTCACACCATTTTCGGAGAGAAATCGCGTGTAGATAAGTCCCGATCCTGACAGATTGCCTTGTAGAAGCAGCGGAAATTGAGCAATCTCTCCAAGGGGAATAGTGCTCTTCGCCGCATACCGTGACGGCGAGTACATCCATGTGTGCTCGGCTTTTCCGACTGGTACACTGACAAACCGCTCGCTGGTAGGCAGCTCAGGCACGATGATCAGATCAACGGTATCGGCCGCGAGGCGTTCTCTTAGCGTGATGCTCAGATCCACCTCTGCCTCGACAATCACCTTCGGATACGCGTCCCGGACAGCCGATATCAGGCGTGGCAGCCAGGTTAGCGCGGTCAGTTCGGTGACACCGATACGGATGCGCCGCACCAGCACCTCATTCGCACTCACACGCTCGACGATCTCGTCGCGTCTCCCGAGCAGCTCCTTCGCATACTCGAACAGTTCGTTTCCCTTCTCGGTAATCCGCGCGGTACGGGACGTTCTGTCGAACACCGCGAAGTCAAACGTCGACTCGAGTTCGTGGATGCGCTTCGATATCGCCGACTGGCTCGAATTCAATTTGCCGGCGGCGGCTTCGAACGAGCCTAGCTGGACGATCCAATACAGCGCTTCCATTTGCTTGAAAGTGAACATGACGGTCCGATGTATGCCTTCAGGAGATGCTATCCGTCACGGTAACATAATTTTTCGCTCAAATTCGCGCTGTCAAACTTTCGTCGTACCGGCCTTCAAAACGGCGTCTTTGCCGACATCCGCCGTGATGCGAAGGAAAGCGTCGATGTCTTCCGGCGAGTTGCAATGCAACGGCGAGATCCGGACGGCACCCTTCAGCCCGAATGATTCGAGCATCCGTCTTGGATACCGGTTGGTCGAAACGCGCTCGTAGCCGATGACGCCACGCCGTTCGTACTCTCTTACCGGGTCTATTTCGCCGATGTCTTCGAATGCCACTGCGAGGATCAGATCACGTCGGGTAAGGTCGTCATGATCGAGCAGTACGCATCCTCGACTCCACGCTGTTCGATCGCCTGCAACTCGCGCGCAATTTCATGCACTCGCTCGGCGTTATCAGACGCTGAGTCGACCTCCGCGAATCGGTAGAGCGCTTTCTTCAACCGGAACGAACCACCCGCGTTGTCGAAATAGAGTCGTTTGCGGCCGGTGAAACCTGAATCGACAAGGTGAAACTTTTCCCTGACGACGCGCATCAATGCATCGTCGAAGAGTTGGCCGTCGGCATTCTCCATTGCTTGTTCCTTGGGGCGCTTATTCGCGTGCCGCTCTCGCGAATATCCAGCGGACGATAAGCGCTCGAGAGTTGGAAGAAATGCCAATTTTTTTAGTGAATTTCCATCACTTTAATTCGGGTGTATAGAGGCACCCGGGGATGCGGCAAGTATGCGAACTGCACGGTTCGTGCCGCCTGCACTCGGACGGATGCAACGGTCGAAACACATGTAAAAAAGTGATCTCAACACATATAAAAATATCGTTTTCCGACATTTTTTTTGCATGGAACAATGGGTTTCCGGTAGCCAGTGTTTCACCAAACCCGAAGCGCTGCGCCGACCGTATTTATATTAAAGGACCTTGGAGATAGGCAGATGAATCGTCTCAATGCTTGCATGGGCGCTGCTGTATTCGTCATATCTATGACCGGAGCGGCTGCAGCGCAGGCCGACCGGCTTGCCGACATCAAGGCGCGCGGCACGCTGGTGTGTGGCATCGTTAGCAACAACCCCCCGTTTGGATTTCAAGATCCTGACACGCGTGAAATTGTGGGATATGACGTCGATTTCTGCAAAGGCGTGGCAAAACAGCTGGGTGTCAAACCGGTGCTGAAAGTGCTATCGCTCGAAGCGCGCATTCCAGAGTTGACGCAAGGCCGGGTAGACATTCTCACGGCCACGCTTACCTACAATCCGGAGCGTGCGCAGCAAATCGACTTCTCGAACATGTACTTCGTCAGCAACGAAGTGATCGCGACGTCTGCAGGAAGCCCATACCACACGGTCAATGATCTGGCTGGAAAGCGGATCAGCACTGTCAAGGGTTCGAGCGATATTCCGACGGTGCAGCATGTGCTCCCGACGGCGCAGTTGGTGAGTTACGACGATCCATCTTCAGCATTCATGGCGCTGGCCCAGAAGAAGGTCGACGGCTATGTGATGTCGGAAAGCATCATGCATCGATTCATCGAACGGTTGGGGTCCAACGCAAACGCGATTGCCATTCTGTCACCGCCGGTTTCACGCGAATACTGGGGTCTGGGAATGAAAAAGGACGAGCCAAAAATGTTTGAAGCTGTCAACCATGCGCTCGACAAAATGGAGTCGTCGGGACAATCACAGCAAATCTTCGACAGGTGGCTTGGAGCCGCGTCTTCCTACAAGATGAAACGGGACTTCGCTAACGCGCCTATTCCGCGCTGATCCATTAAGCGGCGCTTGCCGATGGACGGAGTAAAGAGTGTTCAATCACCTCGAATTTGGCACAGTGTTCGCTGGAACGTTCACGCATCTGTTGCTGTCCGCGGCGATCAGCACACTAAAGCTGACAGCGGCAAGCTGGGTTCTTGCCATCGGGCTGGGAACGGTCCTGGCCGTCTTGCGGGCATCTGGAATATCCATCGTGACGAAAGGAGTTGCGGCGTTTGTTTCTTACCACCAGAACGTTCCATTGCTTGCGCAGATTTTTTTCTGGTACTTCGCGATGCCCACACTTCTGCCCGATGCAGCGCAATCCTGGGCTAACGCGCACGATGGGGAGTTGATCTACGCGTCGATTGCGATCGGCCTGTGTATGTCGGCGTTCTTTTCGGAAGATATTCGCAGCGGCCTACGTTCGGTTCATCACGGTCAGTATGAGGCGTCGAGATCGCTAGGCCTTGGCTTCTTCGCGACGCTGCGGTTTGTGACATTTCCGCAGGCTGTCAGGAGCGCGCTTCCGTCTTTCGTCAATCACACGGTGATGATGTTCAAGGACACCAGTCTCGCGATGACGATTGGCGCGGCGGAGATGACATATGTGATTCGCCAGATCGAGAACGAGACGTTCAGGACCTTCGAGGCCTACGCGGTCGCAACTGCTTTCTATCTGGCTGTGTCGCTCGGCTTGATGGGACTGGGCGCCGTGATCGGAAAACGCATCCAGATGAGGGCGAGATAAACACATGTTCGGAATCGTTCAAGAGTATGGATTGCTTCTTCTCGTCGGGCAATTTCCCAATGGACCGATTGGAGGACTCGCGCTCACGCTGATTCTCTCCGTCCTCGGACTTGCGTTGTCTTTCCCGTTGAGCGTTGCACTCGCGCTGTGCAGAATGTCGCCGATCAGGCTCTTCTACGCGACTTCGACCGTACTGGTCTATGTGGTGCGGGGCATTCCCCTGGTGATGTTCGTCTTCTGGGGATACTTTCTTGTTCCCATTCTGGTTGGGCACAGTGTAACGGCCTTTACGGCGTTGATCTGTACGTTGGTTGTTTATGAGTCGGCTTATCTGTCGGAAGTGATTCGCGCGGGCGTCGAAGCGCTCCCGAAAGGGCAATTCGAAGCGTCGCGCGCGTTGGGGATGGGGTACTGGAAGACGCACTTCTGGGTCATCCTGCCGCAAGCTTTGTACAACATGGTTCCCAGCATCATCAGCCAGTTCGTGTCGCTCATCAAGGAAACGTCCATTGGCTACGTGATCAGCGTACAGGAACTGACATACGAAGCGAATCAGGTCAACAACAGCCTGCTGACAAGCCCGTTCCAGGTGTTTGTGATTCTGGTCACCGTCTATTTCGTGGTCTGCTTCGTGCTCACGAAGTGTGCAAATTATCTGGAGCGCAATGTTACACGCAAGCGCTCGCCGAAGGCGGTGCCGCAAAGGAGCATTGAAAGTGATTCGATTCTCGAAGGTTAACAAGTGGTACGGGGAGTACCAGGCGCTCGCTGACGTGACCGCGGAAGTTAGCAATGGCGAGGTGGTCGTCGTTTGTGGCCCTTCAGGCTCGGGAAAATCGACGTTGATTCGCACGATCAACCGGTTGGAGGAAATCCAGTCAGGCACCATTCACGTGAACGGTCAGGACATTCATGCTCACGGGATGCGACTCAATGATTTCCGTGGCGGCATCGGCTTTGTGTTTCAGTCGTTCAATCTGTTTCCGCATCTGTCTGTGCTTGAAAACGTGTGCCTCGCGCCAGTCAGGGTCTCGAAGAAACGAACCGTCGAGGCGAAAGAGCAGGCGATGTCGCTGCTTCATCGCGTAGGTCTTGCAAACAAGGCGTCCGCCTATCCGCATCAATTGTCAGGCGGTCAGCAGCAACGCGTTGCGATTGCCCGGGCGCTTGCGATGAACCCGCCCGTCATGCTCTTTGACGAACCGACGAGCGCGCTCGATCCTGAAATGGTGGGTGAAGTTTTGACTGTCATGCGATCACTTGCCCGTGACGGGATGACCATGGTCTGCGTGACGCACGAAATGGGTTTCGCACGCGAGGTGAGCGACCGTGTATGGTTTATGGATAAGGGCGTCATCCTCGAAGAAAGCTCTCCCGCTGAGTTTTTTAGTGCCCCTCGGCACGCCAGAGCGAAAGCTTTCCTGTCGGATCTAACGTCATACTAGCCATGATTAATCGATTCCAAATACACGTAGATGACGTGGAACTGGCCTCCTTGAGGACGAAACTCGATCAGGTTCGCTGGCCCGATGAGCTGGAGGACGCGGGCTGGAGCTTTGGTGCCGATCTTCAGTTCATGCAGGAACTCCATGGTTACTGGCGTGAGACGTACGACTGGCGTGCGCAGGAGAAGCGGCTGAACGCACTGCCTCACTACCAGCACCGCGGTGATGGGCCAGCCATCCATTTCATCCATCAACCGGGGCAGGGACCGGCGCCGCTGCCGTTGATCATGACGCACGGATGGCCAGGCAGCTTCGTGGAGATGCTGAAGATACTTCCGCTGCTTACCGATCCCGGAACGCATGGCGGTGACCCGGCAGACGCCTTTTCGGTCGTCGTACCATCGATCCCCGGCTATGGCTTTTCTGAACGGCCGTCGCGGCGCGGAACCAGTGTGTTCGCGGTCGCCGACCTCTGGGCAGAGCTAATGGCGGCTCTCGGTTACGAACGATTTGGCGCTCAGGGTGGCGACTGGGGCTCGTGGATCAGTTCCGCGCTGGGTTTGCGGCATCCGGAGCGTCTGATCGGCATTCACCTGAACTACGTTTCCACCGGCTTTCGTCCCGATCTCGGTTCGGGCACGCCGTCGCTGACCGAAGAAGAGACTGCGTATCTGGATCGTGTTGCGAAGTGGCGCGACGCCGAAGGTGCCTACATCGCGATCCAGAGCACAAAACCACAGACGCTTGCGTATGGGCTGACCGACTCGCCCATGGGTCTTGCAGCGTGGTTGATAGAAAAATTCCAGAGCTGGAGTGATTGTGACGCGAGGCCCGATGAGGTACTGAGCAAAGACGAGTTGCTTACGAATGTCATGGTTTACTGGCTCACCAATACGATTCATTCGTCGCTCCGCTTCTACAACGAATCACGTTCCGCGCCGCTTCATCTCCAGCCTGGCCAGCGCATACTGCCTCCGTGCGGCATCGTGCGTCTGCCACGCGAATTGCCCATGCCGCCGCGTAGCTGGGTAGAACGGGCGTTCAATCTGACGCACTGGACAACCCTCCCGCGCGGCGGTCATTTCGCGGCGATGGAGGCGCCTGAGCAACTTGCCGAGGACATTCGTACTTTCTTTAGGCCATTGCGAAAGTAAAAGCGACCTCCGGAAGGCGTCCCAACTGATTTCGCGATTATCCCGCTCGATCGTATCTCATATCCAATGACAGATGCCAAGCTCCGCTTCCTGAGCGCCAAGGAAGCCCGACAATTGATCGCCAGAAAGGAGGTGTCCGCGCTCGAGTACGTGGTGGACTCATTGGATGCGATCGGCGCGGAAAATGACACGCTGCACGCCTTTCTGGAGGTCTACCGTGACGACGCGCTCGCCGCCGCTCGTGAAGCGGACAAGAGTATGGCGCGCGGCGAAGTTAGTGGCCCGCTTCATGGTTTGCCGTTTGCGGTCAAAGATCTGATCGACGTCGAGGGCAAGCCGACCACTGCGCAATCCGCCGTCTTGCGCGGTCAGGTTGCAAAGCGGGACGCTGACGTGACGCGTCAACTGCGCAGTGCGGGTGCCATCCTGATCGGGAAGTTGACCCTGGAGGAGTTCGGCATCGGTTCACCGTCGGATAAGTTGCCGTGGCCACCTGCACGTAATCCGTGGGACATCGAACGCACGCCCGGCGGCTCGTCGAGCGGCTGCGGCGTCGCACTGGCCGCGTGTCAAGTGCCGCTTACTATCGGCACCGACACAGCGGGTTCTGTCCGGAATCCCGCCGCGATGTGTGGCGTGACCGGTCTTAAACCGACTTACGATCTGCTCAGTCGCGAAGGCGTATTTCCGCTCGCACCATCGCTGGACCATGTCGGCTTGATGACGCGCAGCGCTGAAGACTGTGCGCTTGTGCTTCGCGCACTAAAGTGTGGCGCAAGCCGGTCAGTGCTCGGACACGCGGCGGAAAACATGCCGCTACGCGGTCTCCGGGTCGGTCTGCTCGCACATTTCCATAGTCGCGATATCGTAGCTAGCGAGGAGACACGTTCCGCGATCGCTTTAGCAGCTTCTGAGTTCGCGCAACTCGGTGCTGTGGTGGAGACTGTCGACGCTGGCGATCTCGAGTCGTTTCGGCAGTGCGGCTCGACACTTCTGCGCTTCGAGGCGTATGCGGTCCACCGTAACTTTCTTGCGCACGCACCTGAGCGCTATGGTGCCCGTTGCCGCGACACGCTTCTAAACGGTGCTTCGGTGTCTGGGCAGGAATACCTGGAAGCAAAAAGGCAACAACGTATTCTCACGGACCAGATCGATCGGGTGCTCGAAACATCGGACGTTCTGATTGCGGGGGTCTCCGCGCACACGGCCGCGTTGCTTGCTGACGAAGAGGCCATCAATCGGTCGGCCAACCAGATGCGCGTGCCTTTCAATGTTACTGGTCACCCGGCGCTGTCGTTTTGTATCGGCTTTTCGTCCTCAAGCGGCTTGCCTATCGGTGCGCAATTGATCGGGCGACGCTTTGAAGAAGAGAAACTGCTGGCCATCGCCGCAGCATATCAAGGCGTGACCGCGTGGCATATGCAGCATCCGTGCATGCCCTTTACCCGCCGTCGCGGAACTGTTCACCGCGATGCCTGGCCCGCCTATGGGCAGTCTCAACGTGATCTTCCCCAATAGGAGCAGTCGATGATCGACGTCCCTTCAACTCCGTGGTTGCGTAGCGAGGGGGTAGCATGACCGCCCGTTCGCAGAGCCAGGATGATGCGGTGCGCCTTGCAAAAAACAGGAACGCCTGCAGCGCGCACATCGAAGCCGCGCTGGATGCCGTCGGCATGCACGACGCAGCGTTCACCCGCATCTATGCGGAAGCTGCAATAGCCCACGCGGCTACTGTCGACACACGCCGCGCGCAGGGCGTCGAAAGGCTGACTGCGCTCGCGGGAATGCCCATCACGATCAAGGACAACATGGATGTGGCGGGCGAGCCCACAGCGGCGGGCTCGCGCGTCCTCGCGGAGACAGCGTCTCCTGCAGCTACCGATGCCGATGTGGTCAAGCGCCTGCGCACGGCAGGGGCGATCATCCTGGGCAAAACGGCGATGGCGGAACTCGCGTTGTCGTCCGTCGGCCTCATCGAAGCAACGGGACAGCTTCCTAATCCGCTCGATCCTGAGCGCGTGCCCGGCGGTTCCTCATGCGGTGCGGCAGTGTCGGTCGCTGTCGGTGCAGCCTCCGCCGCACTGGGCACCGATACCGGCGGATCGGTGCAAATTCCGGCCGCGCTCTGCGGGCTTGTCGGTTTCAAGCCGACGGCGTCGCA
Source organism: Paraburkholderia sp. BL17N1 (assembly GCF_003634175.1). Taxonomy (NCBI): domain Bacteria; kingdom Pseudomonadati; phylum Pseudomonadota; class Betaproteobacteria; order Burkholderiales; family Burkholderiaceae; genus Paraburkholderia; species Paraburkholderia sp. BL17N1. The sequence continues at coordinate 151,618 of NZ_RBIW01000002.1, read as the reverse complement.
GATTTCGCGTGAGGGCGTCGTTCCGCTTTCGCAGCATCTTGACTCGGTAGGCGTAATCGCCCATTCCGTTCGATGTTGTCGCATGGTCTACGAAGCGCTTGCACAAAATCCTGCAACGAGTTTTCCAGACCAGGTGCCGCGCTCGATTAAAGGGCTTCGGTTCGCGGTGCCTCAAAATTATGTGCTGAATGACCTCGAACCCGCAGTGGCGGCCGCCTTTGAGCGAACACTTAGTGTTTTGTCGAAACACGGTGCCGTGCTGCAGGATATCGACTTACCTGCGTTCGACCGCGTTCCGGACGTCTATCAAGGAGGTGGCTTCTCGATGGCCGAGCTATACGCGTGGCTAAGGTCTCGCGGGTCGCTAACGCGTTCGCTGATTTCATCGCGCGCGTACTCGCGAATTGAGCAGGGCGGTGTGCTCTTAGCCGCTGATATGCTCGACAGGCTCTCGCTGCGTGCTTCGCTTGTCGAGAGCGCTGCTCAGCAGACAAGCCGCTGGGACGCACTGTTGATGCCGACGTGCCCAATACTGCCACCGTTCATTCGAGCTGTTGCCGATGACGACGGCTATAACCGTTACAGCATGCTTCTGATGCGAAACACACGCGTCGCAAACGTACTCGATCGTTGTGCGGTGACCCTCCCTGTCAACGATCGTGATGGCCTACCTGTTGGAATGATGTTGATGGGACTGCGCGGACAGGATGATGCGCTGCTCGGAATCGCAGAAGCCGTCGAGGGGCTGCTTCCCCGGCGAATTGCCTGAGAAGGACCACCATGAAAGTTGTCCTACTCGATAGTGTTGGCGCTTCCAAAAAATCCGGGGCGATTCACGATTGCGCGGTTGATAGGTTGATAGTCAACCGTACTTTTCGCTGCGCGCTGTCATGCCAAATAGGAATTTCTCATCTATCGGTTTAGGTCGCGGTAAGTAAGGAATTGACGGGAATAGCATCTCTTACCTGAGGACGCATTTGAACCGGGCGAATTCGCGCTGGTTGTCAACAGTCAAGAGACCTTTTGGGGCGGGTTAAAACTGAAGTTTGGGGATGGAAAATGATTGGTTTTCAAATCAAAAACCGGGAACGCTGCGTGAGTCCGGAGCTGACAGAGCAGTTCAGGTCGCTACCCGTCGCTAACGTAAGCGACGTGATGTCGCGACTTACTGCGGCCGGTGCCTCGCTGCGGCCAATGCACGACGGAACCGCGATGGCAGGGCCGGCTCTCACAGTTAAGTGCCGTCCCGGTGATAATCTGATGGTGCACAAAGCACTGGAGTGTGCGGTGACGGGAGACGTGATTGTCGTTGATGCCGGCGGCGACCTAACCAACGCGATTATCGGCGAACTGATGACGGCATACGCAGCAAGGAAGGGCATCGCTGGCATCGTCATCAACGGCGCCGTCCGAGACAGTGACACTCTGCGCAAGGGGAGTCTTCCGGTCTTCGCGGCAGGGGTCACGCACCGGGGACCCTATAAGGATGGTCCGGGCGAAATCAACGTTACGGTCGCCATTGGCGGCATGTGCATCGAGCCCGGCGACTTGGTCATCGGCGATGCCGATGGCCTTCTTTGTGTGCCATTCCAACTTGCGGACGAAATCTACGAAGCGGCGAGCGCAAAGCATTGCGCCGAGGAAGCTACAATTACTGAAATCTGGGAAGGAAGGCTCGATACTGGTTGGATTGACCAGCGCTTACGTTTGCTGGGCTGTGCAGGCGTGTAGTACTGCGGCGGGAAACGTTCGCGCGCTCGACCTTGTGCAATCCGGGCCGCAACTGTTTGCGACGATTGAATCGGCGGCCGACCGTGGACGCGTTGGCGATGCCGAAGGATTAGGGACCTCGCGATATCGCCACCTGCATACGAAGCAGCTCCAGCCCCTTTGCGCGAGAGTTCAACCCGACACTGGGAAGCTCCGCTGCGCCTTGCCTATCAGAGGTGGAGTCCGCACGGCGCGTATTTAAAAACGCCAATCGGGTCAGGGCGTTAGCTGGCGCGCTGGTGCCAATTTTCGCCGTCTTCAGTATCACTGTGCAGGTTTCGCCTGAGTCGTTCGCCACCACTGGTGGCGTGATGCTCGTTGCTTTTCAAGGTTGAGCTGACGATGAGGTGCACGAAATCGACGAGCTCGCTTTGTCAACGATGGCCGCTAGCCATTGCCGCCCACTGAGAATCGCTTTAACCGTTTCGGAAACACTAACTTCTTGTAAAAGAAACACTCTTCGTAGGCATCCATGAGTCAAGAGAAACTTCACGTTGTTTTTCTCGATAGAGAGACTATTTCGCCTCAAACGGTGCTGAGGCCATTTCAGTTCGAACATTCAATCGACGTGTTCGAACGAACATCTCCCCAAGAGCTTGCGAGCCGAATTGCTCAAGCAGATATCGTAATCACAAATAAGACAAAGCTCGGTGCCGAGGCCATCGCTGGGGCCAAGAGGTTGCGAATGGTAGCAGTGGCGGCAACGGGCACGGATGTAGTTGACCTGGCAGCCTGTTCCACACGAAATGTTGTGGTAACTAACATTAGGAACTACGCAACGAATACTGTACCTGAGCATACGTTTGCCTTGATATTCGCATTACGGAGAAGCCTCGTCGCGTACTCCAACGCAGTCAGGAGGGGGCGGTGGCAGGATTCTCGTCAGTTCTGCTTCTTTGACTATCCCATCCAGGATTTGAAGGGTTCCACCATCGGCATCATTGGGGATGGACTGCTGGGGCGCGCGGTCGGAGCCTTGGCGCGCGCGTTGGGGCTTAACGTACTTTTCGCTGCCTACAAAGGCCGAAGCGACATGGGGCCGCTCTACACTCAATTCGAAGACGTCTTGCGAGACAGCGATATCATCACGTTGCATTGTCCGCTTATCCCGGCGACTCGCAATATGATTGCAGCACCAGAATTCGACCTCATGCAAAGAAAGCCGCTAATCATTAACACTGCGCGTGGGGGGCTGGTCGATGAGCATGCACTCGTGCAGGCGCTGCGAGAGGGGAAGATCTCCGGGGCGGGTTTCGACGTAACAGTTCAAGAGCCTCCCCCAGAGGACCATCCTTTCATGGAGCTCCGTGATACTCCGAACTTTATCCTTACACCTCACGTTGCATGGGCGAGCGATGAAGCCGTGCGGTCGTTGACGGACCAACTCGTCGACAACATCGAAGCATTCGTAAGCGGACGGCCTCGAAACGTGGTCGCGTAGCATTCCCGCTGAATCTTCCGGTAAGGGCTTGTGGACAAACTTCTGTCGCAGGCCCTTGCCACTGCTCGACATGAGGAACCCGCGTAACGCTCGTGTAGCGGGCGCCGTGCGGTGCAGCGCACAGTGTCGTCGAGAAGTTGAGTCGACTGGCGCATATTCTCCAGCCAGCGCCCGCTTTCCTTTTCCTCAATCGGCGCGCGCATGCGATCGATATGGCGCTTAAGCTCAGAAGCCCCGTTGAACTGCTTTCTCGTCCAGAAATTTCACCGCGGTCAACCCAAGTGGCGTCCATCCGCAGCGACCGCAAGACTCGAATCTTTGAGGATGCCGCACTGTGTGAGCGGCTGCCGCGGACCCACGCCATTCTTTCCCGTTCGCAGGTTCGCCTTGCCCGTGTAGCCGATGAGTTCGGGACGCTCCCGTTGGTACGAGAATGTGGTCGTGTCCTGCAGGATAAGTACCGGTCCGTCAGTGGCGTTCACTCGTTCAGCGCTCGCATGGAAATGTCCGCTCAAGATATCGCATTCGCCGACGCGGTTGTTCGACAGAAAAGAGCAGGGTGCCGAAGTCGCAGCATTCTGCTGCGAGGCGTGCGACTTCCCGAGTCGGCGAGTAAGGGTGGTCGGAACGATAGCCGGCGTTGTAATCCACGGGCGGCAAGGGCGGATTCGTCTGTATTACTCCCAGTATTTCCTTTGCAACGAGTTGTTGCATGCACGCGGAGGGGAGGTAGCTTATACCGAGGCCAGAGACGGTCAGCCCATCTGCGCAATCAGTTTGTTGCTGGAAAACACTTTCCGAATGTGATCGCCTTGGTCTTGCAGAAAGCGTCCGTACACCATCCCAGTTCCGGAGGCGTTACCTTGAGTGAGCAACGGAAACTGAGAGATTTCTGCGAGCGGAATGGGAATACCCGGGGGTACTAGCTTTGGCGCGCACATTCAGGAGTTTGGAACCGACGCCAGATGTCTCGATACATACGCCTCGCTCAGAGCTGCTCCGGGCACGACTATGAAATCGATGCTGTCTTCTGCGAGTCTCTCAGGAAGAACCGAACTCAGCTTCACTTCAGCTTCAACGATGGCTTTTGGATACTCTCGCTTGATTGCCGCTATCAGCTTGGGAAGCCACGTCAGCGCGGTCAGTTCGGTAACGCCCGTCGCAGCCGGCGTACCAACACTTCCTTTGCGCTGACTCGTTCGACAATCTCGTCTCGCCGTTCCAGCAATTCGTTTGCGGACACATATAGCTCCTCGCCCTTCTCGGAGCGAGCGCTACGCCGGCTTCGGTCGAACACCTCAAGATTGAAGGTGCTTTCGAACTCCTGGATGCGTTTCGAAGTAGCTGACCGGCTTGCATACAGCTTGCTCGCGCTGCTTCGAAGAAACCGAGCTCGACTATCCAGAAGAGCGCCTCTACTTGCTTGAATGTAAGCATCATCTTTTCACAACATGAATAAAAGAGATTAAATTACTTTAAAAAAAATCGCTTTTGCTCAGTTAATTTTACATCTATCGTTGCTCTATTAGGTGGCCGGTATGGCCGAAGAATTGCAGACGGAGCGATGTTGTCGGCAATCAGGCGAGCCAATGCACGCACCCGCAGTGCAATTGCGTTCGGCGCTTCAGGCTTGCTGCAACCGCATCTGTGAATCAGGAGAGCGCGCAGCGGCACTAGCGGCGGCGCAACTCGAACAGGAATGGCTAGGCACTGTACGCAGCCGTAAATCCCGGTGGCTGACTCTCATCGCAACCAAACAGGCTTCAAAATGAACTTTTTTTCCGACCGCATCAATCGAATCAAGCCGTCGCCTAGCATTGCAGCCAAAGCACTTGTTGACAAGTTGCGGGCGGAAGGTCGAGACATCGTCGACTTCACCATCGGCGAGCCTGACCTTGCCACACCGTCCCACGTCATCGAAGCAGCTGTAACGGCATTGCGCGATGGCGATACGAAATACACAGGTTCGAGCGGCACCCCGCAGCTGCGTAAGGCGATTGCCGAGAAGCTTGCCCGCGATAACGGATTGGACTACTCGGCCGAGAATGTCGTGGTGGGCACCGGTGGAAAGCACATTATCTTCCACGCTTTGGCCGTTACGCTGAACCATGGAGATGAAGTCATCATCCCCGCGCCTTTTTGGGTTTCGTACCCCGACATCGTAATGGTGAATGAGGGGATTCCGGTCATCGTCACAGGAGAGGCAAGCGACGGATTCAAGCTTTCCCCTCAGGCGCTGGAGGCGGCAATCACACCGCGCACAAAGTGGCTCATCCTGAATTCCCCCAATAACCCTACAGGTGCGGTGTACACAGCCGAAGAATTCGTGGCAATCGGCGAAGTACTCGAGCGGCACCCGCACGTATGGTTGATGTCCGACGAAATCTACGAGCATTTCGTGTACGGTGACGCCCGACACGTATCGCCGGTGCAAGCGATCCCTGGCATCAAGGAGCGCTGTCTGGTGGTCAACGGAGCGTCGAAGGGATATTGCATGACAGGATTTCGCATCGGTTTTGGCGCTGCTCCCGTCCCCCTTATCAAAGCGATTACCAAGCTGATTACTCAGACCACTACGTGTCCTAGCTCTGTCAGTCAGGCTGCTGCGATTGCGGCGTTCTCCGAGAGCCAAGATGCACCCCGCCAGGCCGGGAAAATTTTTGAAGCACGCGGACGGCTGATGGCGGAACTGCTAGGCGGAGCGAGAGGGATGGCTGTTGAGCCTCCGCGGGGAGCGTTCTATCTGTTTCCCTCGGTCGCGGGTCTATTGGGAAAGAAAACACGGGCGGGTTCAATACTTCAGACTGACCTTGACGTCGTTCGCTACTTCTCCGAGGAAGCCGGAGTCGCGACGCTCGACGGTACCGCATACGGAGTCGCACCATACCTGAGGTTGTCTTTTGCGACCTCCGAAGATGCGATTCGAGAAGGCTGCCGCCGCATTGTCCAGGCGTGTGCAGCTCTAAAGTAGGCCTCCTGGCTCGACTTCGGAAAGGCAGAGCGGTCGAGGCGCATGATCCGTGTCTCAGCTCACATTCGCGAACCCAGGCATGCCGCCGCTCGCGTTCGGGTGTCGGCTGATGACTGTTTTCAACCTGGTTATTGATCCGCGCGCTGGCTTTGACGAAAACGTGTCTGATTTGAGCCAGCGCGCGAATCTCGGCTTTCGCCGCCGGATAGCTGCGCAGCGGGTCGGTCAAGATCTTGCGCGGTGCTGCAGCACATGAGGCAAGCACGCGCTTGAGAACCGCTTCGCTGCTGCCTTGCCGCGGTGTATCTGCAGCAGGATATCGAGTTCAGCCTCGTGTTGATCAGCGGCGCGTCATGGCAGAAATGATCTCCACGTAACGTCATAAATACTTCGTCAGGGAAGGGAGCATTGCGTTCTTCAACGTGATGGATCCAGAACGCACAACGATCTTTTCGACGAAACCCCTCGTTGCGACGGCGCAGGACGCAATCGATTATCTGAACAAGGCGTGGTTTTCGGAAGGGGGCGTCATTGGAGTGGTAGACGGAGACAATGTCGGCCTCCTTGAATGCCCCTGGATAGGGCACGAGGTTGGTGCCCATCGAGGCCAGACGCGACCCGGAGAGAGCGCCGCTGGGCGGCAGTGGGTGCCAAGACACCCAGTACCTAGCTGGGGCAATCCAATCCGATCGTTAAACCATAGGGCCGGTCAATTGCAACGGATTCTTTTCAATGCAGGTCCCATTCGCGTGCATTGAAAGCCTGACGAAAATCGACAACAGATGTGGCACTGACCAGGCTTCTTATGCGTTTTCGGCATAGGAAATGAACTCCAATAGCGAACCGTCGGGATCTCGAAAATAGATGCTCGTTCCGTTCCCGCGTGATCCAAATCTCGGGAGAGGTCCTAATTCGATCTCCACATCATGGCGTCCAAGATGGCTGATCGCGGTCGAGATTGGACCGTCCCATTCGAAGCACAAATCGCTGCCGCCCGGCGCAACAGGTATGTGTGCCACAGGTCTCGGAGTCGCACCAGGCCCATGTAGGTTGAGTTGCCCACGTTCGAACCGATAGGCCCAATGGCCCTTATGCGGGACAACCTCAGCGAACAAGACATCCCGATAGAAGACATTTGAACGTTCCCAGTCTGAAACGTGCACAACGCAATGATCGAGTTTCACGTGCATTTTCCGCTCCTTATCTTCGCTGTTTTGTATCCATGCCCATTCATGTAATGAGGACAGTTCATCTGGATATCTCCAAAAGAGTATGAATCGGGTCAGTGCAGAGCTTCTTAGGGTGTTTTCTGATAGAAGCCTAGCTACCCTTAACCATTCTTCCACGCGAAAAAATTGTTAAAAAGCGATATTTTTATATGTGTTTCAATCGCTTTTTATCAGGTATTGCAGCCCCCCATCGCACGGCCGACGCCACGGCTCTTTGGCCGAAGCTGCTGCTCGATATTTGGATGACCTGCCGTGGATATTGCTCACTTCCAACACTTGCAGGCAAAAGAGCTCACGTTGCACCATACGCTGGCCGGAACGCCAGCTGCATTCATTCTGGTTGTGATAGGTCCGTGAGCGTACTCGCTAATTTTTAGTCGCGCTCGCCTGCGCGCGCCATGCTCCGTAGTGTCAACTCGACCTGCATCGATGCATCAACTTTAGAAGATGAATTAAAGAGATTTAAATTCATCGAAAAAAATCGCTTTCCGTCCGATTTGTGGAAGTTTATCGTGAGTCCGCTCATTCGTGAGAGTGGTTCGCGAACAAAAAGTACAGGGGAGGACGCAATGGAGAATGCTGATGGGCAGCTGTTCAGCGATGCGCTGATGCGCGTGATTAAAGAAAAGTTTCATTATGTTGATTCCGACTTCACGGGGCGCAAGCGGCTCTACTTTGACAACGCAGGTGGGTCATTCCGCTTAAAGAAGGCCGTTGAACGGTTCGCAGAGGTTGATTCCACGCCCGATAACCCGGAGCGAATACACGAGATTTCCCGCAAATTGCAGGTTATCCAGAAGTGCGGCGTGGAAGATGCTCGGCTAATCCTTAATGCATCAGATGGGACGGTTTATGCCTCTTTGACGGCTTCGGGAGCGATGTTCCAATTGGTCGAGGCGATAGCAGGAGCCGTCCCCGGGACTAACTTGGTCACGACGGTGCTGGAGCATCCGTGTTCGTTCGACGCGATGACCATGTATTCCGAGAAACTGGGTAAAGAGCTTCGCGTCGCAAGAAGCAACCAGGCTACGGGCGGAGTCGACGTGGAGGAAATCACTAGCTTGATAGATTCCGAGACGTGCCTGCTCAGCGTCATCTACGCTTCGAACATCACCGGTGCAAAGCTTGACCTTGAGCGAATCGTCCGAGCCGCGCGAGCTATCAAGCCAGATCTGTACATCGTTGTCGACGCAGTGCAGCACGCTCCACATGGAGTGATTGATTTAAAAAAGACGCCCGTTGACGCTATCAACTTCGCTCCCTACAAATTTTTCGGGTGTAGGGGCTCCGGCATTTCATGGCTTTCGCCTCGAGCGGCTAAGCTGCCTCATCACAAACTTGCAGCGAAACCAACGGATTTCTGGGATTTAGGTAGCGCAGCCCCGGCGCAATTTGCGGTCGTAAGTGAGATTGTGGACTATGTATGCTGGCTGGGCGAGCAGTTCGAACCGTCGTCCGACCGCCGAAAGCGCTTTGTCGCAGGCATGAAAGCCATCGGGCTCCATGAGCGAGCTCTTCTTACGAGGCTACTTAACGGAACTGAGGGGCTACGCGGGCTTCGTATGCTGCCGCGCGTGCAGGTACTTATGGACCACAGCGACCTTACTCGCCGCGACCTGATTCTCGCGCTGGCATTCGAGGATATCGCAGAGGTGGACGCCGTTAGGGAATACGAACGGCGTGGCGTCATTGTCTACGAAAGGGTTTCGACAAGTCTCTATTCCAAACGGATGCTCGAGTCATTTGGGTTGAGAGGCGCCGTCCGTATTTCCCCCTTGCACTGCAATTCGCCAGAAGACGTCGACGCCTTCCTCCGCATCACCGCTGATATTGCGGAAACTGTGGCCTCGAAAACTGGTAGATCGTGAACTTATCAATCGCACGTACTTCTTATGTCTGGGGAATTATATTATGTTGATCCGCATATATCGCAATATCTGTGTCAGTTCGCTATCGATGTTTCTGGTATTTGGTGTTAGCCATGTAAATGCCGATGAGATCGCAAAGATAGGTCATGTAGGACCCATTACAGGGGGCAGCGCACATCTCGGAAAAGATACGGAAAACGGTGCTCGCCTCGCAATTGAAGAAATCAACTCAAAAGGACTGGTCATCGGTGGTCAGAAAGTCCTCCTGAAGTTTGATCCTCAAGACGACGCAGGCGATCCGCGACAGGCGACTCAGATCGCGCAAAGACTCGTGGACGACAAAGTAGTCGCTGTGGTTGGGCACATGACTTCTGGTACTTCAATTCCAGCATCAAAAATATACAGCGATGCTGGAATAGTTCAAATTTCCCCAGCGGCGACTAATCCGGTCTACACTCAGCAAGGTTTCAAGACCGCTTACCGTGTAGTTGCGACCGACGCACAGCAAGGGCCCGCTCTGGCGGATTACGCATCGAAGATATTGCATGCGAGATCGGTTGCGATCGTCGATGATGCTACAGCTTATGGGCAAGGGTTAGCCAACGAGTTCGAGAAGCGTGCGAAGGCGAATGGAATGAGCGTGTTATCGCACGACGCAACAAACGATAAAGCGGTCGATTTTCGCGCGATTTTGACCAAGATCAAAGGCGAAAAACCTGACGTAATCATGTACGGCGGCATGGATGCTACCGGCGGCCCTTTTGCTAAACAGGAGGAACAACTCGCCATCTCCTCTAAAATATTGGGTGGCGACGGATTGTGTGCGACAACGCTATCACAGCTCGCTGGCGATGCCGCTGACAATGTCGTGTGTTCGATCGCTGGTGAGCCACTACAAAAGATGGCAGGTGGCGCGGCCTTTGAAAAGCGATTTGATGGCCGGTTCGGCCAGGCGGTACAGTTGAACGCACCGTTCTCCTACGACGCTGTGTATATTATTGTCGAAGCAATGAAGCGTGCAAATTCAATAGACCCGGCAAGAATATTGGCGGCAATGCCCGCGACAGACTATAGCGGGGTTCTTGGGAAAATTCAGTTTGATTCGCGTGGTGATTTGAGGAACAGTGTTATTTCTTTGTATCGTTACAAGGGTGGCATTCAACAATTGATCGACGTTGTAAAGTTGTAATGCAGATAGCAAGTGACGAAGAAGAGGAGAGGAGGAGAATAAATGGACAGGAGGGGGAGAGCGTCTCCCTTCCTTCTCCTTCTCTTTCCTCCCTTCCTCTTCGTGCCCCATAAGGTGTCAGCACGTATAGCCCAAAGTGAGAAGCGGCACCAGCGGTCTGATAGACATAGATATCCGCAAACCTTCTCGATGGATCCACCGCTGATTCTCGTTTCGGTGCGAAAGCAATCAAGCTTTAACGAATCAGAAAAAGCCGACGTCTCGTTTGGCGTGAACTTTCTTGCGGAGAGTCAGCAGGCAGTCAGGGCGCATTTCGGCGGCATGTGGGGTGGCTCACGCAAGCTCATGAGCTTGGGCATTACATCCTGCACCGACAACTCAGGGAGTCGTTGCAGTGCAGCGATGCCGACATGTTGAAGTGGTCCAAGGATGACAAGGACATCGAGGCGCAAGCTGACCTGTTTGCGTCCTACCTGCTGATGCCGCTCGACGATTACCGTAGGCAGGTCACGTCCACCGTCGATCTGGACCTGCTCGGGCGCCGCGCCAATCGCTATGGCATGTCGCTGACGGCGGCAATTCTGAAATGGTTCAGGCGCTTTCTTCGGAACGCGCAAGAGTGTCATTCCTGTGCCCCATGGAGCACTCGCTTCCAATCCCGACATCAAGCATGATCGGGCAGGCACGCAAATCCCCGCCCCCGTCTGGTTTCGGCATGCCAGCGCCGACAGCCGCTCCGGGAGATGAAGATCCATGCCGAGCAATACGGTGTCGTTCCAAGTCTGTTGCACCTGCCGCGCTCTGCAGACGTCTGGACGCCTCGGGTCGAGGAGCAGTAGCGGTGCGGTGCCGGTCGGCATGTCGAAGCAATCCGATCCCCGCGATCGGTTATCCCAATACGAACTGATGAAGGGGCTGCAATATGATCGTCGCCATCGCACACTACCTTTTTCCCCGCAAGCAAGGCAAGGAATCCTTGGTCGCGTTGTCAACCGTTGCGGCAGGTGTGATCGGCTCCATCGCAACCTTGGTAACCTTGGCCATGATAATTCTCAAACACTAAAATGCGGGTGATTCGCGATATCGCCCTCATGGCCAGACGGGGCCGCGACCTGCTGTTACTAGACTGCGCAAAACACAAACCTCCCGCGAAGACCGATCACGAGTTGGTATTTGAGTTCACGGGGGACGGATAGCAGCTGCGGCGCAGGATTTCCCGCTCTTTGCACCCAAAAGGTACGAGATTTGGTTCCCCGCGCTAATAGCAGGTTGCTGTGATGCAGCACAGAATTATCCCGGCCCTTTTAGTTCGTGGCTCCATAACCCCTCTAGGGCCGGCTTCCCGCACACTTTATGTTTCCGAAAACCACGCAGTCAGAGGCTGATGGGGTCCTCACGTAAACTTTAGCGTTTCTGCACAGATGTAACCTTAACGAAACGATGGCCCTCTGAGCTATTTTTTCCCGCAGACTTTAGTGTTCGCAGATACGTCTATCGGGAGACAACAAAGTCTGCGGGAAGCGGGAAAGGGCCGTTCAGAGACACTGATTTCCTGTCTGCCCCAATATGCGCCGGACGATCGCGGTCATTACCTGTGTTATTTCAGCCGCAAGCATCTGCCAGCCAGAATCCGGGTGTTCATCGACTACATGGCGGCGCAAACGCGCGCGCTCGATCTGCAATGCCTGACCAATGTGATGGCGGTGCCGGCACGCTGATTGGTGCTTTGGAGGCAACACAGTGCATCGCGGCGCAAGCCTTCCCGACGAACCGTCGCGCGCCTACGATCCACCTATACGCTGACGGCCCATCAAGGCCGGTCCGGCACACCATTCACAGAAAAAAACCATGAAGATCGTTTCAATCGGCGGTGGCCTCAGCGCCAGCGGGCTTGTCGGCGAGTGGTCTGCGCCGAACCAGAACGCACAACCTGAGGACAACACGCCGGCGGCACAGGCCATCCCGTGTTCGGAGACTGCGAGCTTGCGCGCACGGTTCAGCCGGTTACGAGCCGCAGCGTAGGCCAGCGGCTGTCAGCTGTCAGACACACACATGACGAGTCCTTTGTTTCCACCGCCGCTCACCCTGCTCGACAAGTACTTCGGGCAGGACTTTCAGCCACTGTATTCGACGACCGTAACCGTCTCGGGCGGCGAGGCGCATCATGGTCGAGCATCGGGTATCGTCCGCTCGGACGACGGCGAACTCGACCTCGAACTGCGCTTACCGGAGCCACTCGGCGGGCCGGGTGGCGGGACGAATCCCGAGCAGTTGTTCGCTGCCGCTTTTGCCGCATGTTTTCACGGCGCTCTGAACCTGCTCGCCGCGAAGGCGGAGATAGCGATTGCCGACGCGAAAGTGGAAGTTACTGTTGATTTCGGCCGCGATCCCGTCGATGGTCTGTTCAATCTGGTTGCACGGGTTCGCATTCACTTGCCGGGCGTCGAACCTTGTATTGCGGAGGAACTCGTGCGTAACACGGAACGCTTCTGTCCGTACGCGAAAATGGCGCGCGAGGGGATCGTGAGCGTCGTCGCGCTTGCGCGGCCGAATGGCGCAGCAAAGTCCTAATTTCGCGCGCATTTCGTGTGAACGTGAGGACCGTTGCGCCAGCAGGTTGAACCAATCATGGGGGCGCCTGTGCTGCAGCCATGAGACTCGAAAGCTAGACGTGATTCGCGATGCACGCGACTGCTCCCGAAAATCGCATGAGAACCGGAGATGTGTGGACTCGACCCGTGGTCGCAGATTATCGGACGCCTAAGCTCGCATTGGCATGAGGCCACTTCGACGGTTCGCCAGGCTTCGGGACGCGCCGCAAGCGACGCAGTCGCGCAGTGGCCGCGCGTGCGGTATACGGCGTTGCAACGATCAGGCGCATCGAATGGCAAACCGATACCACCGTGCTCGTTTCCTGGAGCGACGCCACGCGCGGCAGTTTGTTGGTCACGGACATCACCCCAGGAACGTCTCTGGCGATTTCTGCGACTTTATCGATCGGTGACACGTCCGACAGAGGCGTGCTGTCACGCTGAAGGCTTGAACCGTTTTCAGGCGCAACTATGCTGTAAGAGTCCAGGGCGCGTACGCAACAAAACCCCGAAAGTTCAGATGATTTCGTCCGTGTAATGCCGGTCCAAACGGACCGGGCGCAAGGCTCAATACGAAAATTTCGGTGTTTATGATGCGTTTCCCTCGTGCATGGCCGCTATCAGGCTTGTTTGGAGCTTGGATTTACTTATTGAGCGCACACTGCGCCGCGCTGCAACCGGCATCCGCGCCGCCATCTGCGTCTGCACCACTGACAGCGTCCGCGCCGATTCCTGAGAGTGCGGCACGCAGCATCGATCTGACCAACAAGCCTTGGCGCGGCGATTTCGACGCGATGCTCGAGCGTCGCATGATTCGAGTTCTCGCCCCCTTTAGCCGCACGCTGTACTTCAATGATCGCGGACACGAGCGTGGGATGACCGCGGACACCGTGCGCGACTTTGAGCAATTCGTCAACAAGACGTACGCCGATCGCCTCGGCAAGCGCCCGGTCACGGTCATCATGATTCCGACAACACGCGACCGGCTGCTGCCCGGGCTCAAGGAAGGCATCGGCGATATCGCAGCCGGCAATCTGACGGTAACTGAGGACCGCCTGAAGCAGGCCGACTTTGTTACCGCACACGCGCTTAAGCCGACGCGTGAACTCGTTCTGACTGGTCCCAAGTCACCGGCGCTTTCTGTGCTCGATGACCTGAAGGGCAAGACCGTCGACGTTCGCCGCCATAGCAGCTATTACGAAAGCCTGATTGCACTGAACAACCGCTTCCGGCAGGCCGGCAAGCCACCGATGCGGATCGTGCTGCTACCGGATGCGCTCGAAGACGAAGATGCGATGGAGATGCTGAACGTCGGCCTGCTTCAGATCCTGGTCGTCGATGACTGGAAGGCGCGCATGTGGGCGCAGATGCTGCCGAACGTCAAGGTGCACGAGAACATGGCGGTGCGGGAGGGCGGCGTCATCGGCTGGGCCATTCGCAAGAATAGCCCCCAGCTGAAGGCGGTGATCGGCGGCTTCTATGAGAAGGTCATCAGGAAGCAAAGCGTGACGGAGATCCGCCTCAAACAATACGCGCAGGGTGCGAAGCAAATTCACAACAACACGGAAAGTGCCGAACTCAAACGTTTCAGACAGACGGTGGCATATTTTGAAAAGTATGGCCAGCAGTACGATTTCGATCCATTGATGCTCGCTGCTCAAGGGTTTCAGGAATCGCAGCTCAATCAGGATGCGAAGAGTCGGGTGGGCGCGGTCGGCATCATGCAACTAATGCCGGCCACAGGGAAAGAACTCAACGTCGGGGACATCAAGGTTACGCAGTGGAACATTCAGGCTGGCGCGAAGTATCTTGATCAATTGATGACCCGCTACTTCCAGGATGCCCATTTTTCCGAGGTGGACCGGCCGTTATTCGCTTTTGCCAGCTATAACGCCGGGCCGGGGAACATCGCGAAGATGCGCAAGGAGGCCGCTGCCCGCGGACTCAACCCCGATGTCTGGTTCAACAACGTGGAGATCGTGGTGGCCGAGAAGATCGGCATCGAGACGACCACGTATGTGCGAAACATCTATAAGTACTACGCGTCCTACCGCCTTCTCAAGGAAGCGCAAGCGCAGCGAAGCCGCGTTGTTCGGCAGCGGAGCGGCTGACCCGGGGGCAACGCAAATCGCGTGGCCGACGGTTCCGCCGACACGCGGCGAGGCTGCTTCGCGTCTGGTGGAATGCGGGGACCGCGCGACGTGATTTTCGCCACTCCTCAAAGAACCCATATCGCATGCCAAATAGTCATTAAATAAATGACATTCATGCTCTCGTGAAATTGATCGGAAACACCGAGAATGCCTCTCAGCGCGGCACGGGCCGTAATCGAGGAGCGACAAACATGTTTGCAATTACCGGTGTGACAGGGCAGGTTGGCGGCGCGGCGGCACGCGCGCTATTGGACGCGGGGCATGCCGTGCGCGCCGTACTGCGCGACGAGAGCAAGGCGCAGCAGTGGGCGAAGCGCGGCGCCGACGTGGCGATTGCCTCGTTCGAAGACGCCGACGCGCTCACCGCCGCGTTCCGCGGCACGGCGGGTGTCTTCGTGATGGTGGCGCCGAACTTTGCGCCGCAGCCGGGCTATCCGAACGCCCACGAGGCCGCTGCGGTGCTGAAGCAGGCGCTGACGAAGGCGCGGCCGGAACGCGTCGCGGCGTTGTCGTCGATTGGCGGGCAGCGCGAGTCCGGCCTCGGCCTGATTACGCAGGTGCATATTCTCGAGGCGGCGCTCGCCGGTCTGCCGGTTCCGACGGCGATCCTGCGGCCCGCGTGGTTCATGGAAAATTCGCTATGGGATATCGCCCCGGCCCGCGACACGGGTGTGATGTCGAGCTTTCTGCAACCGCTCGAGCGCGCGTATCCGATGGTCGCCACCGCGGATATCGGCCGCGTGATCGCCGGCACGCTGACGCAGTCGTGGCAGGGCCGTCGCGTGATCGAGATTGAGGGTCCGCAGCGCTACACGCAGCATGAGATCGCCGCGCTGCTCGGCGGCGTGCTGGGGCGGTCGGTGAAGGCGCAGGCGGTGCCGCGCGATCAGTGGGAAGCGTTGTTCCAGGCGCAAGGCACGGCGTGGCCGGAGCCGCGTATCGAGATGATCGATGGGTTCAACTCGGGGTGGATCGATTTCGAGGATGGGGTGAACGAGCGGGTGGTTGGGGCGACCGCTTATGAGACCGTGCTGGCGGAGTTGGTGGCGCGGGTGGGGTAGATCGCGACAGGCGGCGTGGCGAGCGCCGCGCGCCCCGCCACGGCGGCAACACTCAAAAAATCGACTGCCCCGTATAAGTCGTCAACCACTCCAGCGCCAGCACCCCCGCTGCCGAGTTGCCGTTGCTATCCAGCGCCGGCGACCACACGCACGCCGCCATCTCGCCCGGCAGCACGGCGACGATCCCTCCACCCACGCCGCTTTTCGCCGGCAAGCCGACCCGGTAGACGAAATCGCCCGCCGCGTCGTAGGTGCCGCAGGTCAGCATCAGCGCGGAAAGGCGCTTGGCCGAGCTCGTGTCGAGAATCCGCTCGCCGGTGGCCGGCGCCACGCCGTGATTGGTCAGGAATAGCGCGGCCTTCGCCAACTCGACGCAACTCATCGAGATCGCGCATTGACGGCAATAAGCATCGACCACCACTTCCGGCGGCATCTCCATGTTGCCGAAGCTCGCCATGAAGTGCGCCATCGCGCGGTTGCGGTGGGCGTGCTGCAACTCCGACTGAGCGACGCGCGAATCGTAGTCGATGCTCGTTTCGCCCGTCAGCCGTCGCATGAATTCGACTAGCGCCGTCTCGGCCTGCACGAAGCGGCGGCACAGCACATCGGTCACGACCAGCGCGCCCGCGTTGATGAACGGATTGCGCGGCTTGCCGCGCTCGCTTTCAAGCTGGACGAGCGAATTGAACGCGGTGCCCGACGGCTCCCGGCCGACGCGTTCCCACAGCGCGTCGCCGAGCAACTGGAACGCGAGCGTGCAGGCGAACAGCTTGGAAATGCTCTGAATGGAAAAGCGCGTGTCGGCGTCGCCGGTGCGAAAGACTTCACCGGATACCGTGACGATCGCCATGCCGAAACTGTCGGCGGGCACCGTGGCGAGTTCGGGAATGTAATCGGCCACCTTGCCGGCGCCCAGATAAGGCTGCAGATCGCCGCGGATCTGTTCGAGGATGGATGCGTAGTTCATTGGGCTCGGACCGTTGGAGCCGCAATTCTACTGGCAAGCCGGAGCGAATTGCTCGTGCGTTACGTCGCCGTGCGCCGCAATCCGGCACGAGCGACGTTCGGCGAGCGCCTCGACCGGCTATGCTAATCTTGCTGCCTTTCTCGCAACAACCGGGCAAAACGGACTCCATGAGGGAGACTTTTGATCCAGACGGCGTCGAGCAGCCGGTCTTCGTGACCGGCGAGCGGTACGAGACGCTGGACGAACCCTTGGGCGCTTATCGTCGCGCGCGGCTGATCCACGCGAGCGCCGGGGTGCTGATCGTACGCACCGAAACCGAGCGCTGGGTCGTACCGCCGGGTCA
The DNA here is from genome assembly GCF_003634175.1 of Paraburkholderia sp. BL17N1. NCBI lineage: Bacteria > Pseudomonadati > Pseudomonadota > Betaproteobacteria > Burkholderiales > Burkholderiaceae > Paraburkholderia > Paraburkholderia sp. BL17N1. The sequence goes on along the minus strand of NZ_RBIW01000002.1, from coordinate 134,035 downwards.
CGCGGTCTGGATGCCCGCGGGTTTGCTGCACCGCTTGTCCGCCGTCCATCCCGTCGAATTTCATTCGCTCTTTGTCGTGGCGGACGCCGCGCCGCTTCCGCCGTACAGCGGCGCCGTCGTGCCCGACCCGCTGGTCACGGCGTTGCTGATCGCCGCGGCCCGTCTGCCGCACGATCAACCGCTCGATGAACCGGCCACGCGTCTCGTGCAGGTGTTGCTGGACCGGCTGCCGGGTCTGCGCACTGCGCCGTTAGGGTTGAACTGGCCGCGCGATCAACGCGCTCAGCGGATCGCCGACGCTTTGAGCGCCAATCCGGCCGACGCCGCAGTACTCGAAGATCTGGCCGCAGCCGCCGGCGTAACGGCCCGCACGGCGGCGCGCCTGTTCGTCAAGGAAACGGGACAAACCTTCGGACAGTGGCGCCAGCAACTTCGCCTGCTCGTCGCATTGGAACGCCTGGGCGCCGGCGCGAGCGTCACGCAGGTGGCGCTCGAGGTGGGCTACAGCGACGTGTCGTCGTTCATTGCGGTGTTTCGGGACGCGTTTGGCGACACACCCGCGCGTTATTTCCGCTAACGCATCGCCGTCGCCCGCGGTAACAGGGTGCGCGGGTCGGCGTTAAAAACACTGTCGCGCTCAATGCGCGCCGGCCGCGTCCGGGCCACCGCCGCCCTTGGCCGGCCGCGTAATCCAGATCAGCGGAATGATCAGAATGAAGATGACCGCCGAGACGAAGAAGATATCGTTCAGGCCCATCATGGCCGCCTGCGTGTTCACGCTGAAATCGAATAACGCATGGGCCGATTGCGGATTCAGATGCAGCAGGGATTGGGTCGAATCGATCTGCTGATTGAACGTCGGGTTGTTGATGGAGGCTTGCTCGGTAAGCCGCGCGTGATGCAGGACCGTGCGGTTGTTCCATTCGTTGCCGGCGATCGAAGTGCCCACCGCGCCGCAAAATACGCGGGCGAAATTAGACAGACCCGCCGCCGCGGGAATCTTGTTTGGCGGCTGGCCGGACAGGATGATCGCGGTCAGCGGCACGAAGAACAGCGCCATCGGAATGCCTTGCAGCAGAGTCGGCAGCACGAGATGCCACGTGTCGATCTCGATCACATACTTCGAGCGCATGTAAAACACGATAGCGAAGCCGACAAACGCCAGCGTGGCGATCACGCGCGCATCCGAGCGCGGCAACACGCGGCCCATGACCGGCGCGAGGATCACCGCGAATATGCCGAGCGGCGCGGTCACGAGACCGGCGTCGATGGAACGGTAATTCAGATACTCCTGCATCCATTGCGGCAGCAGCACGAGGTTGCCGAAGAACACGCCATACGCGACCGAAATCGCAATCGTGCCGCCGAGAAAATTGCGCTGCTGAAACAGCCGCAAATCGACGATCGGATGTTCCTCGGTCAATTCCCACACGAGGAAGAATGCGAAGCTGATGAGCGCGGTAACGCCGAGAATCACGATCACCGGCGACGAGAACCAGTCGAGATCCTTGCCCTTGTCCAGCATGATCTGCAGCGAGGCGACCCACGTGATCAGCAGGCCGAGCCCGACCACGTCGATGGGCGGCTTGCGGGTCGGCGATTCGCGGGTGCGGTAGATCATCCACGTGACGCCGGCCGCGAAAATGCCGACCGGAATGTTGATGTAGAAGATCCACGACCAGCTGTAACTATCCGTGATCCAGCCGCCGAGCGCCGGGCCCGCAATCGGGCCGACGGTCGCGGTCATCGCCCATAAGGCGAGCGCGGTCGAGGACTTTTCCTTCGGATACGAGCCGAGCAGAATGGCCTGCGACAGCGGAATCAGCGGGCCGGCCACGGCGCCCTGGAAGATCCGCGCGAGCAGCAGGATCGGCAGCGTCGGCGCAATGCCGCACAACCACGATGCCAGCACGAACATCAGGATCGCGCCGACGAACAGCTTCACCTGGCCGATGCGCTGCGTGAGCCAGCCGGTAAGGGGAATCGACACGGCATTGGCCGCGGCGAACACAGTGATGACCCACGTGCCTTCATCGACCGAAACGCCGAGGTTGCCGGAAATGGTTGGAATCGCAACGTTCGCGATCGACGTGTCCAGCACGTTCATGAAGGTGGCGAGCGCGACGGCAATCGTGGCCAGCACCAGTTGGCCGCCCTTCAGCGGCGGCGGTGGTGCGGGCGGCGCCGCGGCGGGCGCTGGAGTGGGCTGGCTCAAACGGTTCTCCGGATCGGTGTGCCGCGGACTGCTGCGGCGACGTCGTATTGCATGCCCGCGCGAAGCGCCAGGCCGCAGGTCCGCTGAATGCTCGCAAAAGCATACCTGCATTCACGTTTGGACGTCATCGGCGCGTGCAAAGGCGGGGGCGAAAACAAATCCGGCAGCGTATGCTCGCGACTGAGACCGCACGCAGCGGGCGGCGCTATCCATGACATGACGCCGTCGCGCGTTCACGCATGCGGGACGACCATCCACGAATCAAGAGAGAAAGGGAGCGAATATGGTCTGGGAGCAATTCGAACACGGCTGGCGGCGCGCGCCGGTGAGCGCGCCTGCCAGAGGGCTGGTGGTGCTGATGCATGGCGTCGGCAGCAATGCGCGCGATCTGATGCCGCTGGCGGACATCTGGAGCGAGAGCCTGCCGGATGTGGCCTTCACGTCGCTCGACGGCACCGACGCCTTCGACGGCGGCTTCGGCGGACGCCAGTGGTTCAGCCTGCGCGACGTCAACGAAGGCAATCGCGAGGCGCGCGTCGCCGCGGCCTATCCGGCGTTGCGACGCATGCTCGAAACCGAACTCGCGCACTGGCAGGTGTCGTTCGGGCGGCTGGCGCTGGTCGGATTCTCGCAAGGCTCGATCATGGCGATGCACCACGTGGCGACCAGCGCCGAAGGCGCGGCCGGTGTGGTCGCGTATTCCGGGCGGCTCGCCTCGGTGATCGTCGCGCAAAACGGCACGGCGCTCACGCTGATCCACGGCGAGGACGACGAAGTGATCCCGGTACAGGAACTCGAATCCGCCGCCGACGCCTTCAACGGCGCCGGCTATACCGTCGACGCCTATGCGCTGCCCGGCATTGGCCACACGATCAACGCCGACGGCGTCGCGCTCGGCCAGGAGGCGCTCGAACACGCGTTGGGCGCTTTGTCGCACGGCTAAAGATTCTGAACCGCTTGCCGTTAACTGCTCATAAGTATGAAAATCACCCCCGCTGCGCGGATCGCGGAACGCCCGACAGGGCGGCCCAAGCGGCTCGGGTGACCGGGGGCGCATTTTCCAGACTGCCCGGTACGGGCGGATAACGACACATCAGAGCCTTCCTATGGCCAGACCGACGCCGCATTACCCGCTTTTCGATCGCCTGTTCCGTCAATCCGTGACGGTGGACCTCGGCACGGCCAACACCCTGATCTATACCGACGACGGCGGCATCGTGCTGAATCAGCCGTCCGTCGTATGCTTCCAGAAAGATACCGCCGACCGGCCCAAACGCGTCGCCGCGGTCGGCACCCAGGCGCGCCAGATGCTGGGCCGCGCGCCGACCAATCTCGAAGCGGTGCGGCCGATGCGTCACGGCGTGATCGCCAACTTCTCCGCCGCCGAACACATGATCAAGCAATTCGTCGAGATGGCGCGCCCTCGGCCGCTGTTCAGCCGGCGCGCCGCGTTCACGCTGTGCGTGCCGGCCGGCGCCACCCAGGTCGAGCGTCGCGCGATCAAGGAAGCGGCCGTGGCGGCCGGCGCGTGGAAGGTGAGTCTGATCGGCGAATCGCTGGCGTCGGCGGTCGGCGCGGGGTTGCCGGTGTCGGAGGCGACCGGGTCGATGGTGGTCGATATCGGCGGCGGCACGACGGAAGTCGGCGTGATCGCCCTCGGCGGCATGGCGTATAGCGGTTCGATCCGCGTGGGCGGCGACAGCTTCGACATGGCGATCGTGAGCTACGTGCGCAATCTGTACGGCGTGCTGCTCGGCGAGCAGACCGCTGAGCACGTCAAGAAAAACATCGGCTCGGCCATGCGCGATGTGCCGCGCGAGCACATGAACGCGACCGGCCGCAGTGTCGACGACGGCTTGCCGCGCACGGTTCAACTGAGCAACCACGATATCGCCGATGCGATCGAGGGACCGCTGCGTCAGATGATCGGCGCGGTCAAGCGCGGGCTCGAAGAAGCGCCGGCCGAACTGGTGACCGACATCGCCAATAGCGGTATCGTGCTGACGGGCGGCGGTGCGCTGCTCGGCAATTTGAGCCGCCGCCTGACGGACGAAATCGGCCTCGACGTGCGCGTCGCCGATGAACCGCTCACCTGCGCGGTGCGCGGCGCGGGCACGGCGGCCACCGCCGGTCTGCTGGACGAATTCGCTTACGAATGATTTTGCACGCGGCGCTTGCCGCGCTGTCCCTACCTACTGGTGAATCGATCTGTGTGCGCTTCGCCTTCTTCGGCATCTTTCATCGAACTGCGAAGCGGTTTGCGCATGCCTTACGTGGAAGCCGGCGAGGGTGAGTTGCTGTTGTTCGTGCACGGTTCGTTGTGCGACTACCGCTACTGGCAACCGCAGCTCTCGGGCCTGTCGACGCACTACCGTTGTGTCGCGGTGAGTCTCACGCACTACTGGCCGGCGGCCGATACCGCGCCCGGCCTGCCGTTCAGCTGGAGCGAGCACGCGAACGAAGTGGCGGAATTCATCGAGCGCTTCGGCGTTGGTCCGGCGCACGTGGTGGGACATTCGCGCGGCGGTTGCGTCGCGTTTCATTGCGCGCGGCGCCATCCTGAACACGTGCGGACGTTGACGCTCGCCGACCCGGGCGGTCCGTTGCAGATTGCCGGACGGCCGCCCGCGAGTCTGCCGGAAACGGTCAATGCGTTGCGCGCGAAAGCGGCGCAACTGATCGAAAGCGGGGAAGTCGAAGCCGGTCTGCAACTGTTCGTCGATTCGGTCAGCCGGCCCGGATTCTGGGCGATGAGCACGCCGGGTTTCCGCCGGATGGCGACCGACAATGCGCACACGCTGGCGCGTCAATTCCGCGATCCGCTGCCCGCCTATGTTCCCGAGCAGGCCGCCGAGGTGCGTTGCCCGGTGCTGTTGATCGACGGCGAGAAAAGTCCCGATATGTTTCGCCGCACGGCGGCCGCGCTGCAAAACTGGCTGCCGGATGCGCGTCGCGCAACAGTGCGCGGTGCGTCGCACGGAATGAACCTCGCGCACCCATCGGCGTTCAATCGCTACGTCGACGAATTCATTCGGTCAGTGAGCGGGCAACGTACGCAATAACCGCAATGAGCGCGTAATAAACGTGCAATCAATGCACGGCGACGCCGCGCCGGGTGGCTCGCGCTCGCGGCGATGATCCGCGGGCTGGCTCGATCCCGGCAACACTTCAAACGCTCGACCTCATGCCTTGCGATGCGCGTCTTTATCGAGCGCGCGTTCCGCCGCCTCGCCAACGAGTCCGTGATAGTACAGATGCACGCCGATCGCGAGCGAGTCGTTGCGAATTTCGTGGAACGCTTTCCACGCTTTCACGGGGTCTTTGAACAGCAGATAGTGCGCTTCCTGCGCGATCAGATCCGCGACTTCATGCAGGCCGTGTCCGTGCAGCACATCCACGAGCGCATCGAGGCTGCGATGCGTGCGCGCGTCGGTACGCGGGTAGAGCATATGCAACACCGCCACGTCCTGCGTTTTCAGCGCTGCTGAGAGCGCGACGACGATGTCCTGGTGATTCAGCGCGGTGACGATGTTCGCGTCGGTGTGGACGTGATCCGGAAACAGCGTTTCGAGCGAGGCGTTCATAAGGTCTTTCCTGTTCTTCTGGCTGATTAAAAAAGCCCGCCGCAGGACGGCGGGCCAAACACAGCGATGTGTTCGCAGGGGAAGCAAAACACGAATGCAGTATCGCAGATGCCCCCTTGCCTTCGCAGCCTGGCTGCCGCAAAACATTGTTGCAGTAAGTGCTCAGCTTTCATTTTGCTGGCAGTGGGCGCGGGTACGGCGGCGGCGCGGCCGGTTCCCCGCGGCATCCAGCCTTTGCAGGAGGACGCGCCGGCAACGAATGTTGCGCCAGCCGAGATGCATTGTTGCGGTCGATCGTCGCAATCGGAGGGCCGCCGGACCTTAAAATGCCGAGCGGAGCCTGAGCATGCCAACTCGCTTCTGACGATCGAGCATGCCGGCACGTGTGCGATGTGAAAGTAAAAGGAACGTGTAGATGAACTCGAAGACACACGCAACGCTGAGCTTTTCCGACAGCGACCAGACTATTGATTTGCCGATTTATCAGGGCACGCTCGGACCGGACGTGATCGACATCCGCAAGCTATACGGCCAGACCGGCAAGTTCACGTACGACCCGGGCTTCATGTCGACGGCGGCATGCAACTCCGAAATCACCTATATCGACGGCGACAAAGGCGAGCTGCTGTACCGCGGTTATCCGATCGACAATCTGGCGCAGAACGCCGACTTCCTCGAAACCTGCTACCTGCTGCTGAAGGGCGAATTGCCGAACGCGCAGCAGAAGCAAGAGTTCGCCCGGACCGTCACGCAGCACACGATGGTGCACGACCAGATGCACTTCTTCTTCCGCGGTTTCCGTCGCGACGCGCACCCCATGGCGATTCTGGTCGCCGCGGTCGGCGCATTGTCGGCGTTCTATCACGACTCGCTCGACATCAGCAATCCGCTGCACCGCGATATCTCCGCGATCCGCATGATCGCGAAGCTGCCGACGCTGGTCGCGATGGCGTACAAGTACACCGTGGGTCAACCGTTCGTTTATCCGAAGAACGACCTGTCGTACAGCGCGAACTTCATGCGCATGATGTTCTCGAACCCCGCGGAAGAGTACAAGGTCAACGACGTGCTGGTGCGCGCGCTGGACCGCATCCTGATCCTGCACGCGGACCACGAGCAGAATGCATCGACCTCGACCGTGCGTCTCGCAGGTTCGTCGGGCGCGAACCCGTTCGCGTGCATCGCGGCCGGTATCGCATGTTTGTGGGGCCCGGCGCATGGCGGCGCGAATGAAGCGGCGCTGAACATGCTGGAAGAAATCGGCTCGGTCGACAACATCCCCGAATTCATCGCGAAGGTGAAGGACAAGGATTCCGGCGTGAAGCTGATGGGCTTCGGCCACCGTGTTTACAAAAACTACGATCCGCGCGCGAAGCTGATGCGCGAAACCTGCCACGAAGTGCTGGAAGAACTGGGTCTGCACGACGACCCGCTGTTCAAGCTCGCCATGGCACTCGAAAAGATCGCGCTGGAAGATGAATACTTCGTGTCGCGCAAGCTGTATCCGAACGTCGACTTCTATTCGGGTATCGTGCAGCGAGCGCTGGGCATTCCGACGGCCATGTTCACGTGCATCTTCGCGATGGCGCGCACGGTCGGCTGGATTGCGCAGTGGAACGAAATGATCGCCGATCCGGAACAGAAAATCGGCCGTCCGCGTCAGCTTTTCGTCGGCGAAACGCAACGCGAAGCCGCGCCGCTGGCCGGGCGCTAAAGCGTCGGGGCGCTCAGCCGCCTCACGCCCGCGCGGCGCTCTCACGAGGAGCGCCGCGCCCTTCCCCTGCACGTCCTGTGCCACTGAAAAAAAACCGCAACTCTCCTGTGATAAGTTCGTCTGACGCGGACAGACCCTCTACAATCGGAAGCGACTCAGACAGCAGCCGGATGTAGACCGAACGCAACAGCGTGAACGCAGCAGCGAACCCATAGGAGTGACCCTGATGCAGCAGCCAGAAGCCCTCGGCGGCCTTTCGGGCGGAATCGATCACCGCGAACCCGAGCCGGACGGCGCATTCATCCCGACAGAAAACCTCAATGTGGCGAGCGCCACTCAGCATGTGCTGAAGTCGGGCGACACGTTCATCGTCAACGATCCGCTTGGCGATATCACCGGCCATGACGACGGCCTGTTCGTCAACGACACCCGTGTTCTGTCGCAACTGCGCCTCACTTTCGGCGGACGCGCGCCTTCGCTGTTGTCGGGCAGCGTGAGCAGCGACAACACGTCGTTTACGGCGCATCTGACCAATCGGCCGTTGCCGCCGCTCGGCGGCGATAGCACGCCTGAGGGCGTGATCCACGTCGAGCGCGTGCGGGTGCTGTCGGGCACCGTGCTCAACGAAGCCATCGAACTGACCAACTACGGCACGAGCGACGCCGTGGTGCCGCTGTCCATCTCGTTCGCGAGCGACTTCCGCGACATGTTCGAAGTGCGCGGCCTGAAGCGCGACAAGCAGGGCCGTGTCGAACCGGCGCGCGTGGAGCACGGCGAGGTGCTGCTCGGCTACGTCGGCCTCGACGACGTGGCGCGCAATGTGCGGATCGCATTCTCGCCGGAACCGGACAAGCTTTTCGCCGACCGCGCCGATTACACCGTCAAGCTGCCGGCCCAGGCGTGCGTGTCGATCTATCTGTCGGTGGCGGTGCAGGTCGTCGCGCAGACGGACAAGCCGATTGCCGGCGTCTCGCAGCCCACACACGCGATGAGCGAAGCGCATCTGTCGCAGATCGACGCCGAGCGTCCGCGCGTCGGCCGCGCGGCTGTGCGCGCCGCGCTCGTCGACGCCCACCTCGTGATGCGCGAGCGTCGCCGCGTTACCGCGCGCGTGCGTTCGAGCAATCCGCTTTTCAATGCGTGGATCGACCGCTCGCTCGCCGATCTCGGCCTGCTGACCACCGACCTCGTGACCGGCCCGTATCCGTACGCCGGCATTCCGTGGTTTTCCACGCCGTTCGGCCGCGACGCCGTCATCACGTCGCTTCAAACGCTGTGGCTGCAGCCGCAATTGGCCGCGGGCGTGTTGCGCTTTCTCGCCGAACATCAGGCGCGCGAGAACTCGCCGTTTCGCGATGCCGCGCCCGGCAAGATCATGCATGAGATGCGCAAAGGCGAAATGGCGGCCACCGGCGAAGTGCCGTTCGCGTTGTATTACGGCGGGGTCGACACCACGCCGTTGTTCATCGTGCTGGCCGGCGCTTATGCCGCCCGTACGGGCGACCTCGCGTTGATCGACGAATTGTGGCCGGCGCTCGAGCGCGCGGCGCAGTGGGTCATGGGCGTGTGCGACAAGAACCGCTACGGCCTGCTGGACTATCAGCGCGAGTCCGACGGCGGTCTCGCGAATCAAGGCTGGAAAGACAGCCACGACTCCGTCTTTCACGCCGACGGCCACTTCCCCGATGGCCCGATTGCGCTCGTCGAAGTGCAGGCCTATGCGAGTTCCGCCTTCGACACCATGGCGCACTTCGCGAAGCTGCGCGGCCTTCATGACGCGGCGGCGCAATACAGCGAGCGCGCGAAGAAAATCCGTCAGTGCGTCGAAGAAAAGTACTGGATGGAAGAGGCCGGCTTCTACGGCATCGCGCTCGACGGCCACGGCGAACTGTGCCGTGTGATGGCCTCGAATGCGGGACACCTGCTGGCCTTCGGTTTGCCTTCGCGCGAGCGCGGCGAAGCGGTGGTGCGCGCGCTCGACTCCACGCTGTTCCACACCGGCTGGGGCGTGCGCACGCTGGCCGCGAGCCAGTCGCGTTTCAACCCCATGGCGTATCACAACGGCTCAGTCTGGCCGCATGACAACGCGCTCTGCGCGCGCGGCCTGTCGCGCTACGGCGGCAAAGCGGCGGCCGTCCGGCTATTGCAGGCGCTGTTCCAGGCGGCGGTCAACTTCGACATGCGCTTGCCTGAACTCTTCTGCGGCTTCCCACGGCGGCGCGGCGAGCCGCCCACCGCGTATCCGGTCGCCTGTCTGCCCCAGGCATGGGCAGCGGGCTCGCCGTTCATGATGCTCGAAGCGTGTCTGGGCATCACGATCGACGCCGAGCGGCGCGAAGTGGTGATCGAGCAGCCCATGCTGCCCGAAGGCATCGACTGGCTCGAAGTGGGCGACCTGCGGGTGGGCGACGCCTCGGTGTCGATCACGTTCCGCCGCATCGGCGATAAGGTCGTGGCCTCGGCGGAGCAGGGCGACGTGCGGGTGGTCGCGCTTCTTTAAACAGGCACTGAAAGCACGCGAAGCGTGACGGAACCGCTGTTGGATGCGAGGTGCCGGGTGGTAACATTTGTTGTCATCCTTATCGACCGTTCGCCCGGTACCTCCGCATGCCAGACAGTTTCGACCAGCTCGCCGCCCTGATCCGGGCGCGCTTTTCCGAACTGAGTCCGCAGTTCCAGATGGGAGCGGGTTTCCTGCTCGATCATCCCGACGAGGTCGCGGTTTCCTCCATGCGCAAAGTGGCGGAAAGAGCGCAGGTGCAACCGGCTTCGCTGGTGCGCCTGTCGCAGCAACTCGGTTTCCCCGGCTGGAACGAATTGCGCAACCTGTTCGTCGCGCGCGTGCGCACGCGGCCCGAACCGCTCACGAGCCGTGCGCGTTCGCTCGTCAAATCGAAAGACGCGCTGGCGAACGATCTGCTGGTCGCGCAGCAGCACAACCTCGAGGTCACCGCCGCGCATAACGGCCGTGTGATCGTTGAAGCCGCGCGTCTGCTGCGGCGTGCGCCGCATGTGCATGTGGCCGGCTTCCGCTCCTGTTACTCGGTGGCGTTCGGTCTCGTGTACGGTTACCGGCTCTTTCGGTCCTCGGTGTCTCTGCTCAACGGCGAGGCCGGCACGCTGGAAATGCAGTTGCGCTCCGTCGAACGTGACAGCGCAACCATCGTGATCAGTTTCGCGCCGTATTCGGTGGAAGCCGCGCGCGTAGCCGAAGCTGCGCTGGAAAAGGGCAGCAAGCTGATTGCCATCACCGACAGCGCCGTCTCGCCGATCGCCTTGAACGCCGACAAGGTGCTGATCTTTTCGCACGAGAGTCCCTCGTTCTTTCCATCGCTGGTGGCGGCTACGGCGCTGGCCGAGTCGCTGGTCGCGCATCTGCTCGCGCTGGAAGGCGCGGATGCGGTCGAACAGCTCGCCATCGCGGAGCAGTCGCTGCACGCGAAGGGCGCATACGTGCCTTGAACATTCCTGTCTGATCCGGCTCAGGTCTCGCGTGAATGCGGGACCGCTCCATCTGGATAAATATGGTCTGGTTTGACAACAAATGTTGTTTTAAAGTATAAATGCGTACCGATTGTTGAATGGGTGCGATGGTGACCTCGAAGCAGGGTTTGAATCTTGTGCAGGTGAGCGGTAAGCCGTATGAAATAGGCTACCGGCTAGCTGAACTGGCGCGGCCGGTTTTCGCCGACTACATGAATCAGAGCAGCGCATGGCAGGCGGTTCGGCGCTGGCGCGGCACTGCGTTCGCGCAGGCACTGCGCGATGCAACGCAGGCGCATTTCCCGGCGCTGCTCGCCGAGCTCGAAGGGATGGCGGCGGCCCTTGGCTGGTCGGCGGAAGATGTGTTTCTCTGGAACTGCCGCGGCGAACTGATCCACAACGCGCCGGACGGTTGCACCACGCTGGCGGCGGCCGTTGGCGACACGCGCTTCATCGCGCACAACGAAGACGGCGATCCGTTTCTGCGCGAGCGCTGTGCGCTTGTCGAGGTGCAGCCGGCTGGCCAACCCGGCTTCGTGAGTTTCTATTACCCCGGATCGCTGCCGGGCCACACCTTTGCCGCGAGCCGCGCCGGTATCGTGCAGGCGATCAACAATTTGCGCATTCGCACACCGGTCGCCGGCGTGCCGCGCATGATCCTCGCGCGGGCCGTACTCGATGCCGCTTCGCTCGATGAAGCGTTGCACATTCTGCGCCACACGCCGGCCGCGAGCGGCTTTCATCACACGCTCGGCTGTGCAGGCGACGCGCGCCTCTTCAGCGTGGAAGCCACTGCGCGGCGATGTTCCGTGCAACCGGTGGCGAATCTCAGCGGCCACGCGAACCACATGATTCATCCAGGCTGCGAGGCCGAAGCGCAAATCGTCACGGATTCGTCGCGAGACCGTCAATTGCGCGTGGATGCCTTGTTGCCCACCGTCGCGCGCTCGTTGCAACCCGCCGCCTTGCTCGACGTCTTGCACGATCGCGCGCCTTCGGGCCTGCCGATCTACCGCGACGACCCGCGCGATCCGGACGACGAGAACACACTCGCCACCGCGCTCTTCGACATCGGCGATGCTGGTGTGTCGATGAAAGTTTACCGGCAGGGGCAGTGCGCATTCGACACCTTCATCGCCCGCGCGGCGTCTGCACGAGCCGGCGCATAAGCGCTCGCCGTCATCACAGGAAACCGAACACCATGTCCACCGTTTTTCATCGTTCGCCTAAACAGTCGCTGCCGGTCGCCGTCGCGGGCGACGGCATCGAGATCATCGATTCCACCGGCAAGCGCTATATCGACGCGTCCGGCGGCGCCGCCGTTTCCTGTCTCGGTCATAGCAACCAGCGCGTGATCGACGCGATCAAACGACAGTCGCAGCAGTTGCCGTATGCGCACACGTCGTTCTTCACCACCGCGCCTGCCGAAGAACTCGCCGACCGTCTGGTGGCGAGCGCGCCGCAGGGGCTCGAACACGTGTATTTCGTCTCGGGCGGCTCGGAGGCGATCGAGGCGGCGCTGAAACTCGCGCGCCAGTACTTCGTGGAGAAGGGCGAGCCGCAGCGCCGCCATTTCATCGCGCGTCGGCAGAGTTATCACGGCAACACGCTCGGCGCGCTGGCGATAGGCGGCAATGCGTGGCGACGCGAGCCGTTCCTGCCGATTCTGATCGAAGCGCATCACGTGAGTCCGTGTTACGCGTACCGCGAGCAGCGCGCGGACGAAACTGAAGAGGCCTTCGCGCAGCGTCTCGCCGACGAACTCGAGCAGAAGATTCTCGAACTCGGCGCGGATACGGTCGCCGCCTTCGTTGCGGAAACAGTGGTCGGCGCGACCGCCGGCGCGGTGCCGCCGGTGCGCGAGTATTTCCGCAAGATTCGCGCGGTGTGCGATCGCTACGGCGTGCTGCTGATTCTCGACGAGATCATGTCGGGCATGGGCCGCACCGGCTACCTGTACGCCTGTGACGAAGACGGCGTGGCGCCGGACATCCTGACCATCGCCAAAGGCCTCGGCGCGGGCTATCAGCCCATCGGCGCGACGCTCGTGAGCGACCGGATCTATCAGACGATCGTCTGCGGCTCGGGGTTCTTTCAGCATGGCCATACCTATATCGGTCACGCCACCGCGTGCGCCGCGGCGCTCGAAGTGCAGCGCGTGATCGCGGATGACAATCTCTTGGCGAATGTGCTCGCGCGCGGCGATCAGTTGCGCGGACGGTTGCGCGAGCATTACGCGCAGCATCCGCATATCGGCGACGTGCGCGGCCGGGGGTTGTTCGTCGGTGTCGAGCTGGTCAAGGACCGCGTCGGCAAAACGCCGTTCGACGCCCGTCTCAAGCTGCACGCCGCAATCCGGCGTGAGGCGTTCGCGCGTGGTCTGATGGTGTATCCGATGGGCGGCACCGTCGACGGCCGGATCGGCGATCATGTGCTGCTGGCGCCGCCGTTCATCTGCACCGAGCGCGACATCGACGAGATCGTCAGCCGGTTCACGGATGCGGTCGGCGGTGCGCTCGCCGCGGCTTGAGCATTCCGACGCCACCAATCAAGAGAGCGATCATGACCGAGCGTTTGCCTCACTTCGACCCGTCCGCCGCCACGCCTGAACAGAAAGCGGTGCTCGACGAAATTCTGTCCGGCCCGCGCGGCAATCTGAACGGGCCGTTTCTCGGCTGGATTCATAGTCCGGAACTGGCGCAGCAGGCGCAACGTCTGGGCGCGTTCTGCCGTTACCGGACGGGTTTGCCGCTGCGCCTGTCGGAGCTGGCGATTCTCGTGACCGCCGCGCGCTGGCAGGCGCAGGCGGAGTGGTACATCCACTACCCGATCGCGCTGCAGGCGGGCGTGTCCGAAGCGGACGCCGAGACGATTCGCGAAGGAAAGCGCCCGAATTTCGCGGACGCCGACGACGCGTTGATCCACGACTTCGCGAGCGAGCTGTACGACACCAAGCGCGTTTCGGACGCAATCTATGCGAAGGCGGTCGAACGCTTCGGACATCAGGTGGTCATCAACCTGGTAGGCCTGCTCGGCTATTACGCGTTGGTGGCCATGACGCTGAACGTATTCGGCATGCGCGCGCTCGGGCAGGAGAGCTTGCCGTTCGCCGAATAGGCGGGCGGCATGGCAGCGCCGTTGTGCAATCGCGCGCGCTGCGAGCGGCAACTTCGGCGCGGGCGGCTCCTGAGGCGGCATCTGTTTGACCGATTACCGGCAACGTCACGACGCTGGCACACGGAAGCGCCTATGATGGAGTTCGGTCCACGCCCGCGCCGGCGACGCCGCGCGACATTCTCGACCGATGCCGGAACCGCAGACCACCCGGGCGGGATCGTTGCGGCAGGCGTCAGATTCGGTCGTGCAGCGCGCGAAGCTGGCACAAACAGGAGAGAGCGATGAAGCGCAAGGCATCAGCAGTCTGGCAAGGCGGCCTGCAAGACGGCAAGGGCTCGATTTCCACCGACAGCGGCGTCCTCAAGGAGACCCAATACTCGTTTTCGACACGCTTCGCGGACGGCATCGGCACGAATCCGGAAGAGCTGATTGCGGCTGCGCATGCGGGGTGTTTCTCCATGGCGCTTTCGGCGGAACTGGGCAAGGCCGGCATTACGCCCGAACGCATCGGCACGACGGCCACCGTCACGCTCGACAAGGACGGCGGCGGTTTCGCGATCACTGCGGTGCATCTCGACGTAGCCGTGAAAATCCCCGGCGGCGACAAAGCCGCCTTCGAGAAAGCGACCGCCGACGCCAAGGCCGGCTGCCCGGTGTCGAAAGTATTGAACGCCACGATCACGATGGACGCGAAGCTCGAAACCTGAGTTCGCGACTTTCCTTGGTGATCGACAGACGATAAAGCCGGCGCGCGGGTCAAACCCGGCGCCGGCTTTTGTTTGCTGGCCCTGAAGCGGGACGCCTATGCCGTCACACCTTGGCCTCCTCGCAGCGCTACGCAGCAAAGTTCCGACGCGAAAACGAGCCGCCTTCATCCGGCTCGATCAGATAAGGCGCATCAAGGCGTTTCACCCTCGGCCTGCTGAACGGTGCGCATCGCAGTGGGCGTCCCTTTGACGCGGTTCTTCACGAGCTTGTCGAGATCGAAAGTTGAAGTCTTGCCGACGCTCGGCAGGCAATCGCGCACCCAGATGTCGGCCGTCGCATGGCCCGCCTCGCGCAAGGCGCGGAAAAATTCGATGGAGGGCGTGTTCTTCGATGCAGCGCCGATCTCGTCCATGAAGCGGTCGGCGCGAATCACGTGAAAGCGCTTGGTCGAGTACGGCTTTCCGTGGTGCTGAAGGCCAGGGTTTTCGGCGACGAGTTCGTTGATCAGCTGGATCTGACGAACTTCCGCGACCCACGACGCGCCGAAGCTGATTTCGTTGATCCGGTTGTTGATCTCGCTGGGGCGTTCAGGCGGCCCGTGCTTCGTGCGGAGCGGATCGATGAGAACGCTCAGGATGTCGTCGGCCCACTCGACGAGCGGTGCGAGCGCCGGGTTGGCCATGTAGCCGCCGTCCCAATAGAACTCGCCATCGATTTTCACCGCCTCGAAGAGTGTGGGGAAGCAGGCTGATGCCATCAGCGTTTTCGCCGAAATTTCGCCCGGACCGAAGATGCGCAGCGCGGTCAGGTTGACGTTGGTCGCCGCCACGAAGAGCTGGGGCACGGCGTCTTTCGGGTGATTGACGACCCCGAAATCCGGAATGACCGTTTCCATGATGGAGCCGAGCGAATTGGTCAGCCACGGCATGGCGTACGGCGAACTGAGCGGCTCGAGCATGCTTTGCGCGAGCACCACCGGATTGAGATCCACATTCCAGCGCTCGGGAGACTTCAGAAGATCCGTGGGGAAGTTGTAGAACGGCTGCCATTTCGACGCGCCGCCGACCAGCGTCCAGAGTTGTTCGAGCGCCCGTTTGGCGTCGGTGGGACTTCTGCTCAGGCCGTAGGTGCAGGCCGCGGCGTTGAGCGCTCCGCCACTCGCGCCGCTGATCGCGAGAATCGACAGCGTTCCGCGCCCGACTTCGTCGAGCAGGCGGTCGAGCACGCCCCACGTGAACGCCGCGTGCGCGCCGCCGCCCTGGAGGGCGAGACCGATCGTGGGAATGTCTTTTGCCGTCGCCATGCTGACCCCCGTGCTGCGGTCGCGCAGCAGTCGTTGACCTCATAGGGGAAAACGAAAGTGCCGCTGCGGTTTTAACCGTTGTACTGCACCGCACGAATTTCCGCCATGGCGCGTGGTGGGGCGCACCTTCTGTGCGTGAGCAATTAACCTGAAAAATGAGGTTGTTGCATTTCGTAATGGGTTTTAACCGGATAGGAGCAAACGTTTCAGGAAACGAAATCGAATTTTCATGCCTCGCAGAACAAATCAGTATCATTTGCCAGATTTAGGGTTTTGTAATAGTTTCGCCGTCTTTTGGGCGACCCCGCTGCGTCGTGAAGGAGGCAACACTTCCTGTAGCCATGCGTAGCAATGTTTGGTCGCATATAACGTCGCTGGCCCATCTGCCGGCCACATTTCAGTGCGGCTTGGCTTGCGCGGATCGCAATCTGACGTCAATCACCACTATTGCCGTTGGACCGACGACCGTAGTTAACGGTGACAACGGCGTGGACATCGGCAACGGCGCCGTCGTCGATGCCACGGCGCCGGGCGGCGTGGCGATCGGCTCGGGGGCGCAAAGCAGCGCCATCGATGCCATCGCAATGGGCGCCGGCGCGAGCGCGACGATGACAAACAGCGTTGCGCTGGGTGCCGGATCGGTGCAATCCGGCATCAATTCGGTCGCGCGCAATGCCTATTCCGGCATCGCCGCGGCAACCGCATTGACGATGATTCCAGAGGTCGACAAGGACAAGACCTTGTCATTCGGCATCGGCACGGCGGGCTTCCGTGGCTATCAGGCCGTGGCGTCGGGCGGAACCGCTCGTCTCACCGAGAACGTCAAGATGAAAGCAGGTGTCGGCATGAGCCCCGGCGGCACCACCTTCGGGATGGGCGCGGCCATGCAATCGTAGGGCGCGGATGCCTTCGCTCCGTCAGATCCGCGCGTAGATCGAACTGCCGATCGTCAGCGAAGTTGCCGTGGTCGACGCGAAACGGATCTCATAGAGGTCGCGTCCAAAATTGCCCGGCACCTTGATCGACATGCCGCCGAGCGTATCACTCAGCGGCACGATCAGTTGATAGCGAAGATCTTCGTTGCCGTACAGCACGTAGCCCGGGAGTTCGGCGAGTGTCGCGAAGAACGCCGGCGGATTGCCAAGCACGACAATCGGCACGGCGCTCGGCGCATCGTTGGTCAACGTCCACTGGGTGCCGACGCGTTGCTGCCACGCGCTGTCGAGCGCCGCCAGCGGGGCGAGTTGCTGGCCGACCGGCAGCGTCAGATACGCGTAGCCCGCGCCCGGCACGACCCGCTTCATCAGATAGCGATAGTTGAACGCATTTCCTTCGCTGTCGTTGCCCGACACGACTGCGAAGCGATACGACGCCGTATCGCTATCGCTCCACCACCAGCCGTCGCTGCGGTACTGGTACCCGCCGATCTTCGCCCAGCCTCGCGTAGCAGCGTCCCACTGGTTGATCTGCAGACTACCATCCGCGTCGGCGAGCACTTGATACGGCAAATCCGAACTGCCGTAGATGCCCGCGCCGCTCGCAATGCCCGGCCCCGAAGCGACCGGCGGCGCCGTGGTACCAAGCTTCGCCGGCAGCGACGAAATCGTGCCGTCTTCCTTCAACGCCGACAGTACCAGCGTTTCGGCAATCGCCCGGGCGTTGTAGCCCGCATTGCCGGTCACCAGCAGCGCGAACTGCGAGTTGGGCACCACGAAAAATTCGGTCGAATAGAACGCAGTGCCGCCGTCCTTTTCCCAGCCGAGCACGCCCGCGGCGTCGAGCGCCGGCTGCACCACAGTGTCCCAGCCGAGACCCCAGCGCCATTCCGGGGACGGGTTGATCGTCAGGTTTTTTGTCTGATCCATGCCCATCTGCGCGATGCCCGCTGCAGACACAATGCGCTGTCCCTGGAACACGCCACCGCCGTAGATCATCTGCGCGAGATTCATCATGTCGGCGGGCGTCGAACTCAGTCCGCCGGTCGCGTACGCATTGACGAATTCCTGGTGCTGCGTGCCGTTCACGTACGGCAGTGAGAACGATCCTCCGGACGGCGCGCTCGTCAGATAGCTGGACTGGGTCATCTTCAGCGGCGCGAGAATAGCCGACTGGACGAAGTCCGCGAAGCTCTGACCCGTCATGGCGAGCACGATCTGCTCGACCATCGTGAAGCCGTCGTTGCAATAGACGGCCAGCTCACCCGGCAGGTGCTTCAGGTGCGAGTTGGCGAGTTCGGCTTGAGTGTCGGCGGCGTATCCGGCAACCGGCTCAAACGTGAAGAGATTGCGCCCATTCGTGCCGGGCAGGCCGGATGCATGCGACAGCAGATGACGCGTGGTGATCTGCGCGTATTCCGGCGACAGCATCGTGAAGGTCGGTAGATATTTGACGATCGGCGTGTCGAGCGTGATCCGACCGCGATCGACGAGGATCGTCGCCGCCAGTGCCGGGAACAACTTACTGACCGAGCCGATGTTAAAGCGCGTCTGCGGCGTTGCCTTGATCTGCCCCGGTACCGACGCCAACCCGAAGGCCTGCTGCCAGACCACGGTGTTGCCCTTGACCATCGCGATCGAGATCGCGGCGACGGGATTCGACGGATCGCTGATGGCTTGCTGGATCATCTGTTGACCGAGCGCAATGGTCTGCTGATAGGGCGTCGACTGGATGTCGCCGTTGCCGCAGCCGGGCAGCACTGCCGCGAGCATCCCGGCGCCGGTGTAGCCGAGAAATTGCCGTCGGCCTACGCTGAAAAGAACCTCGTGATTGCGATCGCACTTGGTCACGGCATTCCCTTTTCTCTGGTTATCAGGATCTGCAAAAAGCGCGTTTCTTCAGCTATGGTGCCGCCAAGATGGCAATGACGATCTTCTCAATTTCGACGCAGCGGGATAGCTTCTTTTGACCGGACCACCGTGCCCCAAATCATAGGCGTGCGGGCGAACTTGAGTAGCGACGTGTCGAGATGCTACGAAGCTTTGGCTTAAGAGCGCGCCCATAAGGTATCAAATTCTGCTCAACGCAGCACGAGATATTGTCTGACGCAATCGCCGATATACGATCTCTTTGATTTACGTTGCGCTGGCCTCATTCTCCATCACGGGCGCATCAGGTGCGCAAAGCGGTCGTTCGAACGTCGGACGCATTGGGTAAGGCAACGGCTGGAATTCGCCGCCTGTACGCATTCGTCCGCCGCGCCGGAAGCTTCCGTGTACGAGGCCATCTTTCGCCTGACGTCCGCCAGCAGCGAGCGGCATTAACGCTAGACTTTGGGCATTTTCCGGGAATCTGACATGCTTACGACCAGGCGTCCGGCGCTTCGCCGAGCTGCAATGCTCCCGGGGAGGGTTTTAAGGCTGCTGACATGCAGCCTGATCGGTTTCGCCTGCATAAATGTCCCAGCTCAGCCTGTGTTGCAGATCGCGCGTATAGCGAATGTTCCGGACCAGGAGGTTGGTGCGGAGATTCTCACGGTCGTCTATGCCAAGCTCGGCATTCACGTTGAATTTGTCGACGTGCCGGCCAAGCGGTCATTGATCGAGTCGAGTTCGGGTCGCCTGGATGGCGAGGTTCAGCGCGTGCTCGATGTACAGAGAGAATATCCGACGCTCGTCGCTGTCAGGGAGCCATTCAACTATATCGAGCCAGCGGCCTTCGTGAAGGAGTTGAATTTCCACGTCAACGGTTGGGAATCGCTGCGTCCTTACCGCGTCGGCATCATACGCGGTGTAGGTTCGTCTGAGCGCGGGACGGCCGGAATGCCACAGGTTGAAGTCACCGAGACGATGGATCAAATGATGCTGATGCTTGCCCACGATCGCATCGATGTTGCCGTCAACGATCTCTTCAGCGGTATGCTCGTCATACGCAGGCTGGGTCTGGACGGGCAGTTGCGAGCGGTGTTGCCGCCCCTGCAGCATATTGACATGTACCATTTCCTGAATGAGCGCAACCGCGAACTCGTGCCCCGGGTGGAGGCCGTCATTCGGGATATGCGGGCAAGCGGGGAGTTGCAGGCGCTTCGATCGCAAATTACTCACCGCATGCTGAATGGAGCGGCTCAAGGTGCGCCTTCGGTAGATCGGTGATCAGCTGCGTTCCTAGACGAGTATCGCCGCATGAAACGCGTGCCGACGACAACCCTTTGACGCACGCCAGGATTTGTACTCGCTGCAATTTGCTCGCTGCTTCCCTATAAATAAAAGAGGACGAGCGAGCAAACCGTTCGCGTCCTGATGGCCCGTTGCTGGCAAACATGCTGCAGCCGAATCTCAAGTCGACTTTGATCCATCGAAGATCATGTATCGGGTCGATCGTATCCCTGCGCGCGAGCGCAATGGAACGCGCTCGGCGCTATCAGACGCGCGAAATAATTTCTTCACAGTGCAAGGCACCATGGGAGGTGCGCTGTGTTTAACCATACCAAATCGACCCACTCAACGCTGTCTCGCATCTGGTTTTACACCGCCGTAACAGCGGCATGTCTGACCGGTTGTTCCTGCGCGGACGCGGCCGCAGTCGTCACTTCTCCGGCAGCCGCTTCCGCGGTTGCTCCTGCATCAGCACCACCACCGGCGCCCGCCACCGCGCGAGCGAAGGAAATACGTGCTGCAACCGGCAGCACGCCCGCGCCAATCGACTTTCCCGCGATCGTCGAGCGTTATGGGCCGGCTGTTGTGAATATCCGCGTGACAGTGCCGGTGAATGTGCCCGCGAGCGCGACGCCCGCTTTTGGTCCTAGCGCCGAAGCGGTCGACGGTGACGATCCGATCTTTTCGTTCTTCAAGCAGGCCTTGCCACAATCGCAAAACGGCCTGGGCGCTACGCCGCGGGTGATGTCCGGCGTCGGATCGGGCTTCATCGTGAGCCCGAACGGTCTCATTCTGACGACGGCGCATGTCGTCGATCAGTCGGATGACGTGACCGTGCGCCTGACCGACCGGCGCGAGTTCAAGGCAAAAATCGTGGCTGTCGATGCGCAAAGCGACATCGCCGTGCTCCAGATCGACGCGACGAAGCTGCCTACCGTCAAGCTCGGCGATTCGGCGCGCGTGCGCGTCGGCGAGCAGGTGCTGACGATCGGTTCGCCAGACAGCTATCAGAACACGGTCACGGCGGGCATCGTCAGCGCGACGTCGCGCACGCTCGCCGATGGCAGCACGTTTCCGTTCTTCCAGACGGACGTGTCGCTGAACCCCGACAACTCGGGCGGCCCCGTGTTCAACCGCGCGGGCGAAGTGGTCGGCATCGACGTGCAGGTGTATGCCGATAGCGATCGCCTGCAGAGCCTGACGTTCGCAATCCCGATCAATATGGCGAACAAGGTGCGCTCGCAGTTGCAGGGTGAGCAAGCCCAGCAGGGCCAGCCAAGCGCTCAAGACAATGCGCGCAGCAATCTGGGCATTCAGGTAGAGGACGTCGATATGAATCTGGCGAACGCGTTCGGCCTGCCGCGCGCGGCGGGCGCGCTGGTGACGTCGGTCGACCCGGGCAGTCCGGCGGCGGCGAGCAATCTGAAAACGGGCGACGTGATCGTGCAACTCGCCGACAAGCCTATCGACCATGCGGCCGATCTAACCGGACAGAACCCGGCGTTGCAGACCGGAACGAAAGTCCCGCTGAAGTTGATCCGCGATCACAAGCCGATGACGGTGATGGTGAATGTCGGGCCAGCGTCGCAAGAGGCGAACGCAGGTGCGGGCGGGGTTGCAGGCCCAAGCTCTGACGCAGGCTCGCGGCAGTTTCACGCGCTCGATCATCTTGGCCTCACGATGCATTCTTTGACCGACCAGGAGCGGCGCAGCATGGATCTTCCTCAAGGCCTGATGGTCGACGACGTGTCGGGGACAGCGGTCGCTGCCGGCATCAAGCCGGGCGATGTCGTGCTGTCGTTGAACGGCACACTGGTCGCGTCGCAGGATGAACTGGCATCGCTTGCGGCAAGGGCTGGCAAGAAGGCAGCGTTGCTGATCCAGCGCAATCACGCACGAAGCTTCGTCACGGTCGACCTCAAATAAAAACCGGAGTGCGAGAGCGGCTAATCGGTACACGATTCCCGCCTCGCATGCCGACGCGGTGAACTCATGTCGCTAACGCCCCGGGTGAAGGACGATCACGACCGATCGCAGACCGGGCATATTCGCACAGCGTGTCTCAACCCTCTGCACAGTCAATGGAGTGCGGGGAACGTGAACCCCGCGGAGTTCGCGCGACGTGGACGCTCTTCAAACGTGCGCGGCCCAAGCAAGCCACCCGGCAACGACGACGGCAATGTTTGCAGCGTGATCGCGCTGAACACCACCACGCGGCGCGGGCGCGCGAGGCCGCGCGCGTAGATTTTCACGCTTTCGGTTTAATGTTCTGGTTGACCCGGAACAGGTTATTGGGATCGTACTTCGCCTTGATCGACGCAAGGCGTGTGTAGTTCTCGCCGTAGCTTAGTTCGACTCGGTTCTCGGCCTCGTCGGCGTCCAGGAAGTTGACGTAGGCGCCTTCCAGATTGAACGGGTGGATAGCCCCCCAGTAGGCACGACCCCAGGTCTTAAGCGCTTCGGCATCCTTGGGATCCGGGCTGACTGCGGCAATTACCATCGAAAAAGACGCGTCCCGCGCGCTCCACGGCGTGGCATCCCTGGGGATCCGCCGAACGGCGCCGTCGATGGGGTAAAGATGCATCAGGCAGAACGGGGTCGGTGCCTTGAGCGCGTTGGCGATGTGCACGTCGATTGCCTCGTCAGGCAGCGCCTTGACAAAGTCGCCCTTCCAGTACCACTGCAAGCCTTTAGGGAAAAACGGGTCGAACAGACTGTTGATGGCGGTCCACGGCATCTCGCCCATCCAGTTGAACAGCGGGACGGGCAGTTTCTCGAGCAGCGAGGCCATGAGTTTCTGACCTTCTGCGGTCGGCCCGTTGAAGGCACCGATCAGGGCACAGGCGCGTTTGTTCCAGTGCTCCTTGGGGAAGGGATCGGTTGGAGGTACGGTTTTGAGGCCGACAAACAGGCCAAGCTCTTCGGGGGCGTGTGGGATGAAATCGCGGTACATCGCCATAACTTGCCTGGCATCCTTGGCGTCCCAGAAGATCGGACCGGCGAACACCATTCTGGCTGGGTGGGCCTGAAATAGAAAACTTGTGACCACGCCAAAGTTACCGCCGCCGCCGCGCACAGCCCAGAAGAGGTCGACGTGCTTGTCCTTGTTAGCGGTGACGAAAG
This sequence comes from Paraburkholderia sp. BL17N1, assembly GCF_003634175.1. NCBI lineage: Bacteria > Pseudomonadati > Pseudomonadota > Betaproteobacteria > Burkholderiales > Burkholderiaceae > Paraburkholderia > Paraburkholderia sp. BL17N1. The sequence goes on along the minus strand of NZ_RBIW01000002.1, from coordinate 110,697 downwards.
AGCCGTCGGCCAGCACTACATCCACCTCGAGCAAATTGTCGACTGTGAGGCCGTGCTTGCGCGTGAGGTAGCCGGTTCCTCCGCCCAGGGTCAGACCTGCGACGCCCGTGCTGCCGACGATGCCGAGCGGTACGGCGAGGCCAAAAGCGTGGGTCGCGTGATCGACATCCGCTGCAGTGCAACCTGGTTCGACACGTACGGTGCGGCTCGCTGGGTCGACGCGCACGCTGCGCATCTGCGAAAGGTCGATGACCAGCCCACCGTCGCAACTGCCCAAACCGGGACCGTTGTGTCCGCCTCCGCGGATTGCGAGAAGCAGTTTGTTTTCGCGCGCGTAGTTGACCGCCGCCATGACATCGGCGGCATCGGTGCAGCGGGCTATCACCTTGGGCCGCTTATCGATCATGCCGTTGTAGAGCGCTCGCGCCTCGTCGTAGTCTTTGTCTGACGGACCGATCAGCCTTCCGCGAAATCCCTGAATCGCAAACTCATCCATGACGCCGCCTCCTTGAATAGTTGGTCCATCGCGCACAGGCGCGATGAAGCGCTGCCGTCCTAAGAAGCCTCGCACCGAACTTTCGTTCGCGAGGCTGGCCTCGCACCCCACTTGATGAAAAGAATAGTGCTCCGACGCCATCGCCGGAAGGGCCTTTCCGATTGACGACACTGACAGCAGAACGAGCGAGCAACGAGTCGAATGAAACTCGACCCATCGGCGGCGGCTCTTTAGTTCAGCAGAAAAAAGGGCGCGTCCGACCGGAGAACTTGACGGGCCAGACGGCATGAAAGCGTCCAGCGCAGCCTCAAATGGTCATTTGAATGGCCGGCACCGGGGATTCCGGAAGTTCCTTAACGGTCGGGAGTGTGAGTTCGCTGATGCACGAGCCTGCCGACCGTGCTCAGCCAGATAGATGGTGCATACCGCTCGCCGCCTCTTCTTGGTGCCCGCAATCTTCCAACGCTTGCAGAAACGTCGAACTCCACCAGTGCACATCGAACTTGCGGATTCGCTGAAGAAGCGCTTCATGCCGGTTGATCCGTTCATCGAGCGACATCGTTAGCGCCCGCTGGATGGCCTGCGCCGTGCCTTGCGTGTCGTAGGGATTGACCAGCAGCGCTTCCTTCAATTGCTCCGCGGCTCCGGCAAAGCGCGAGAGCACCAGCATGCCCGGGTCGGCGGAGTCCTGTGCGGCGATGAATTCTTTCGCGACCAGATTCATGCCGTCCCGCAACGGCGTAACGAGCGCTACTCGACTCGCGCGATAGAGACCCGGCAGACGCTTTCGGGCCACGTTGCGATGAATGTAGCGCACCGGCATCCAGTCCAGTTCACCGAAGTCGCCATTGATCGCGCCGCACAGGCTATCCATCTGACGCCGCAGATCGTCGTAGGCGTCGACGTCCTCGCGGCTAGGGGAGGCGATCTGGATCAGCGTCGCACTATCGCGGTTTTCCGGGTAGAAGGTCAGCAGTTCGCGGAAAGCATGGACACGTTGCGGTAATCCCTTCGAGTAGTCCAACCGGTCGACGCCCACCAGCAAACGCCGCCGCGAATACTCCTCGCGCATCCGGACGAACATGTCGCGCCCTTCCTTCGAGTCGGCAAGACGAATGAAGTCGTCGACGTCGATACCGATGGGGTACGCGCCGACCCGCAACGTTCGATTGAATGCCCGAAGACGATCCGGGCTCAACTGTTGTGCCTGCGCTTCCGATTCGACGTAGTGAGTGAAATGCGTCAGGTCGGCTTTGCTTTGAAAGCCCACCAGATCGTAGGCAAAGAGCGAGCGCATGAGCCATTCGTGTTCCGGAATCGCGGCCATGATTAGCGGCGGCGGCATCGGAATATGCAGGAAGAAGCCGATGCGGTTGTTACATCCCATGGCTCGCAACTCGGCCGCGAGCGGGATCAAATGATAGTCATGAACCCAGATGAGATCGTCAGGCTTCAATAGCGACAGCAACTTGTGCGCGAATAACTGGTTGACCCTCCGATAGCCTGCAGCGAATCGTGTGTCGAAGTTGGCCAGGTCCAGCCGGTAGTGGAATACCGGCCATAAGACATTGTTGGCGTAACCCAGGTAATACGTATCGTGGTCTTCCCGGCTTAAATCAAGTGTCGCGAGGGTGACGTTGCCCGCCGTTTGAACATGAACTTCGCCCCGGCCGACTGTTGCACCATCCGCCGCTTCGCAGATCTTGCCACTCCAGCCAAACCAGAGCCCACCGGTCTGTAGCAGGCTGTCCTTTACCGCTACAGCGAGTCCGCCGGCTGCAGGCTTGCGAGGATCGGCAGTGCGATTTGAAACGACGACTAGACGACTCATGAGGTCCTTGTGCTGTTGCGCTCATGTGGCACCCACCGTCCGGACGCCAAGGGGGAGCGCCGACAGTGAATCATCCGCTCCATGGACGAGTTGTCGCGAACCAAGATTTCAGCTCTTTTTTGACGTCTTGGCGATAAATGGCGTGGGTACGTGCTGACACGTCTCGCTTCCGCACTTCGGGCAACTCGGATGGGCGCTCTCGTGTTCGGCGAGATGTTCAGCGTGCTCGAACAAATGGCCACACTTCTCGCAACGATATTGGTACGTTGGCATATGCACTTCTCCAACACGAATCCACCTGGCAGGCCTGATACGACTCACCAGCACTGCCCGGTACTGTGAGAAATCCATTCTAGTGCAGGAATGCACAGGCATGTGTCTCCGGTTCGTACTAGGCTTGATTATGGCCAAGACGGTCGCTGTCCGGCGAAACGTGATGAACTAACATCCGCCTGCTGGCCAAAACCGCCTCTGCGCAGTGTTCCTGGCGGCACAGAACGAGGTCAGATATGCAACTGCTTACGGTAACTATCGTCAAACCTGAAGCGACGAACTTCATCCTGGGGCAAAGCCACTTCATCAAGTCCGTCGAGGATCTGCACGAGGCAATGGTCGGTACCGTTCCGGGTATCAAGTTTGGTGTGGCCTTTTGTGAAGCGTCAGGTAAGCGTCTTGTGCGCCGGTCTGGCACCGACGCCGGCCTGGTCGAGTTGGCGTGCCAGAATGCCACGGCCATCGGCGCAGGCCATAGTTTCGTGATTTTTCTCGGCGACGGCTTTTACCCCGTCAATATTCTGAATGCGATAAAAACCGTGCCGGAGGTATGCCGGATATTCTGTGCGACAGCGAATCCCACGCAGATTCTGGTTGCCGAGACGGAGCAAGGGCGCGGCATCGTGGGAGTGGTTGACGGGTTCCCGCCGCTCGGCGTGGAAGACGAGGAGGACGTTCAATGGCGTAAGGATCTGTTGCGCGCTATCGGTTACAAAGTGTAGATGTGGTGGCTCTCCTCGCCCGACTTGCGTGCCCATCGAACCATGGAACATTTAGGCCTGCGGGCCCGGCACCCTGTGGTCAGCCATCCTGCGTCAGAGTGAGCATGCGCTGCGTCGTGAAGGAGGCAACACTTCCTGTAGCCATGCGTAGCAATGTTTGGTCGCATTTAACATCGCTGGCCTATCTGCCCGCCAAATTTCAGTGCGGCTTGGCTGGCGCGGATCGTTAATGACCCTGATGATCCGCATTTTGCATGTCTCAGAGGTCAACGCGTCTCCACGTTTCCTTCTTTTTGTTCCACTATCAAATCCCAGTTCGCGGAGGAAGTCACGATCATGCTCGAGAAGGTAGTGGTACGCTCCGGGATGATTTGTATACAGATTCTCCAGGCCGTCGGAGCCTGGAGCCGAAAGACGAAATCGTAGCGCGCTTCGACACGGAACGGGCGGTACGCATGGTCGAGCAGGGCCTTATCGCCTATTCCCGCAAAACGGCCCAGGTGCCGCCGATTCAGAACTTCCGGTTCGAGGCGAGCAACGGCGAATGCTGCATCAAGTCAGCGTACGTCGACGGGGCTGCTACGTTCGCGGTGAAGGTATCGTCCGGCTTTTACAACAACCCCGCAGCGGGATTACCCAGCAACGACGGGCTGGTCATACTCTTCTCGGCAAAGACCGGTGCGCCTGTCGCATTGCTGCAGGACGAAGGCTGGCTGACCTGCGTGCGCACCGCAATCGCGGGCCAACGAGTTGCACGTGCGCTAGCTCCGCGCGAGGTTCACGGGATCGGCATCACCGGCACGGGTGTGCAGGCGCGGCTACAGTTGGAATATCTGCGCGCGGTGACATCGTGCCGCGACGTGCATGTCTGGGAACCGAATGCCGAGCGGCGGCTGCATTTTTTGCAGACGACATGTCGGTGTTCGGGTTCTCGGTTCATGCTTACGAGTCCGCAGAAGGCGTTGCAATCAATTCAAATCTGATTGTGACCGCTACGCCATCGCGCGAGGCGTTGCTGAAATCCCAATGGGTTCAGGACGGCACCCATATCACTGCTGCTGGTGCGGATGGTCCTGGCAAACAGGAATTGGACGCCTGGATTGTCGGGCGCGGGCGTCGTTGTGGTCGATTCGATCGCGCAATGTAGCAATGCCAGAGTCGAAGCAGTTTTTGACGTCCGCGACAACCGCGCTATCGCACGATGACAGGGCCGATACGGTTCCAGGATGACGTTCGTCGGTCGGCGCATCAACAGCGCAGGCAAGGCGCGAGGGCGATAGCGGCCGGCTATTGCAAAGTGGGAATTGGCTCGGAGCGGTGCTGCGCGGCGCATGCTACGGCAGGCGTGTCAATATGGATGTTGACGCAACCAGTCTGCGATGCACAACTCGGCGGCGTCCGTGCTGCCCCACAGATCGAGCGACAAGAGCATGTCTGTCAGCAGTCCATCCACTTGGGTGCTCGTCACCTCGCCTTAACCGAACTACTTGGCGAGACCCGCATGCGGCACTCCGAGTGGCCTCGACGCATACTGGACGGCCACGGGAAAAAGGCTGCCCGTGGAAACTCGGCTCAGATGTCTTTGTAGAAGCGGATTCAACATGCGAAAACACCGCTGCGCGACGCATCACATGAGCTTGTCGCACATCAACTCGATCATCTTTCCCCGAAGCCACAAGCTCGCCTGGTCCTGTTCGCTGCTGCGATGCCAGTACAAATGCCATTCCAGCTCGGAGAGCGGAAACGGCAGATCGACCATGCGCGCGTCGTGACGCTTCAGCAACTGTGTCGGCGCGGTCAGCGCAAGGTCGGTTCGCAAGGCGACGAGCGGCGCGACCATGTAATGCTGCACGCGCATTTGTATGCGCCTCTGCTTGCCTAGCCGCTTGAGCTCGGCGTCGACGATTCCGCTGCCCTGACGCCGGCTCGACACCTGAATATGGCCAAGCGCGAGGTAGTCGTCCATCGTGAGTGTCTCGCCGGTGAACGGATGATCGTGGCGCAGCATGCAGGCGTACCGGTCGCGGCCGAGGCGCGCCTGATGCAACTGCGGATCATCGATAAGCGGCGCGTCGATGGCGAAGTCGATCTTGCCAGTGGCGAGCGCGGTGCTGACCTCGCTTCGCGGGGTGAAATAAGACTCGATGCGCATGCCGGGCGCCTGCTGTTGCAACAGTTCGCCGAGCGTCGGCAGCAGGATTGCTTCGGTCAAATCGGGCATGCTGAGGCGAAAGGTGCGCTCGGACGCGGCCGGGGCGAACACGTCGCCTTCGGTCGCGCTCGCCTCGAGCAATTGCAGTCCTTCACGCACGCGCCCGATGATGTTCTCCGTGAACGGCGTAGGCACCATTCCGGACGACGTGCTGACGAACAGCGGATCATCGAACGCCTTGCGCATGCGTGCGAGCGCATTGCTGACCGCGGCCTGCGTGATGAAGAGCGCCTCGGCCGCGCGGGTCAGGTTGCGCTTCTCGTAGATCGACTCCAGCACCACGAACAGGTTCAGATCCAGCTTTGGTGAACGCATCTCACAGTCTCCGTTTGCCCATCATCATAAACGGGAGGCGCTGTGAGGATGCGTACGTTTGCCTCGATTTCGTCAGGGACAGTCACGCGGCGGCACGTTCAGATAGGCCGCCATTGCACCGGGTCGCTCCTTGCCTTGCGCCAGTTCCATTTTCGCGATGGCCTGGAGATGGACCTCGTCGGGACCGTCGGCGTAACGCAACGCCCGTCCCCAGGTCCAGTGATCGGCGAGCGGCGTGTCCGGGCTCACGCCCATCGCGCCGAATACCTGCATCGCACGATCGCACACCGCCGTATGCACCTGCGGAATCAGCGCCTTGATCATCGAGATTTCCTTGCGCGCCTCTTTCGCGCCGACCTCGTCGAGCAGCCACGCTGTCTTGAGCACGAGCAAGCGCGCCTGATCGATCTCGATGCGCGATTTCGCGATCCATTCGCCGATCGTGCCGTGCTGATGCAGATACTTGCCGAACGTCTTGCGTTCCTGAGCGCGCTCGATCATCAGTTCGAGCGCGAGCTCGGCCGCGCCGATCGAGCGCATGCAGTGGTGAATGCGCCCCGGCCCGAGCCGCGCTTGCGCGAGCGCAAATCCGCTGCCTTCTTCGCCGAGCAGATTCGACGCGGGCACGCGAACATTCGTGAACGTGATCTCGCAATGTCCTTCCGGCGAGATGTGATTCATGACCGGGATATTGCGTACGACCGTCACGCCGGACGTGCCTGCCGGCACGAGGATCATGCTCTGCTGACGATGGCTTTCGGCATCCGGATCGGACTTGCCCATCACGATGAACAGCTTGCAGTTCGGATGCGCAGCGTTCGTGATAAACCATTTGCGGCCATTGATCACGTAGTCGTCGCCATCGCGGCGAATGGAGGTCGTGATGTTGGTCGCGTCGGAGGAGGGCACATCCGGCTCGGTCATCGCGAACGCGGAGCGGATTCGGCCATCGAGCAGCGGCACGAGCCATGTTTCGCGCTGCGCGGGCGTCGCGAACATGTGCAGCAGTTCCATGTTGCCGGTATCGGGCGCATTGCAGTTGAAGACCTCGGACGCCCACGAAACGCGGCCCATGATCTCCGCGAGCGGCGCGTATTCGAGGTTCGTGAGACGCGTGCCGGGCTCGCCGTCCTTCAGGTGCGGCAGGAAGAGATTCCACAGGCCCTCTGCCTTGGCCATGGCTTTGAGATCTTCCATGAACGAAACGGGGAAGCGCCCCGCGTGCACTTCCTCGTGCCACTGACGCTGCCGCGGCACGATATGCTCGTCCATGAAACTGCGCACGCGGCGCATCAGGTCTTCAACTTTCGGGTAATGTGCGAAATACATGATGGGTTCCTTTCGCGCGGTTGGCTAGATCGTCAGGCCGCCATCGACGACGATGCATTCGCCGTTCGTATAGCTCGCCGCATCGGATACGAGATAGAGCACGGTGCCGGCCATTTCGTCGGGTTCGCCGTGGCGGCGCAGCGGGATCGCGTTGATCCAGCGCTCGTAGACCGCCTTGTCATCGAACAGCGCGCCGGCGAACTTCGTTTTGGTGAGGCCCGGCAGAATCGCATTCACGCGGATGCCGAACGGGCCGCACTCTTTCGCGAACGCCTTCGTCATGTTGACGACGGCCGCTTTGGTGATCGAGTAAATGCCCTGCATGTCGCCCGGCTGGAGCGCGTTGACGGAAGCCGTGTTGACGATGCTGCCGCGGCCCTGCGCCTTCATCATCTTGCCGGCTTCGACGGACATGAAGAAGTATCCGCGCAGGTTCACATCGACGGTCTTGTTGTAGGCGGCGAGGTCCGTATCGAGGATATGGCCGAAGTACGGATTGGCCGCGGCGTTGTTGACGAGTATGTCGAGCCGGCCGTGCTTCTCGCGGATATGGCTGAACATGAGCGCGATATCTTCCATGCGGCCGACGTGGCATGCGAACGCTTCAGCGCTGGCGCCCGATACGCGGATGCGCGCGGCGACCGATTCGCAATCTTCCACTTTGCGGCTCGATACGATGACATGTGCACCTTGTTCGGCCAGCAGCGCCGCGATGGCCTCGCCGATGCCGCGGCTCGCGCCCGTCACGAGGGCGACGCGTCCCGTGAGGTCGAAGAGTTTCGTAGTCAATGTCGTTCCTTTTGACGGGTTGAGAAAGATCGTCCGCTACGCGAGCAGGTCCTCGGCGAGCCGGGCGAGCGGTTCGACCATGCGGCCGACCTCGTGCGCATCCGCGCTCGATGCATTGCCCTGCAACGCGCGCGCCTTCACGCCCTGAGCGATCGAGGCGAGGCGGAAGAAGCTGAATGCGAGACAGAAGTTCCAGTTGCCGATGTCGCTCAGACCGCGCAATGCGCAGTACTGTGCGAGGATCTCCTCCTCCTCGGGGATGCCCAGCGCAGTGCGATCGTGACCGCGAAGCCCGGTGATATGCCCCTTCGACGGCAGGCGCAGGCACATGCAGAAGTACGCGAGGTCCGCGAGCGGATTGCCGAGGGTCGAGAGTTCCCAGTCGAGCACGGCACGCACGCGCGGCGCGACGTCGGCAAAGATGAGGTTGTCGATGCGGAAATCGCCGTGCACGAGCGCCGGGCGTGGCGAATCGGTCTGGCAATGGCTCGGCAGCCAGTCGATGAGCGCTTCCATCGGCGGGATCCGCTCCGTTTCGGAAGCGCGATACTGCTTCGTCCAGAGTTCGACCTGTCGCTGAAAGTAGTTGCCGGGCCGGCCATAGTCACCGAGACCGACGCTTTCCGGATCGACGTCATGGAGTGCCGCGAGTGTCGAAACGATCGATGTGTAGTAGTCGCGCCGCGCGTCGCGATCGACTTCGGGCGGGGCAGGGTTCCAGAAGATGCGGCCGGGCTCGTAGCTCATCACATAGAACAGGCTGCCGATGATGTCGCGGTCTTCACAGAGATGCCAGACGCGCGCCACGGGAACCGGCGTTTGCGCGAGCGCGCTCAGCACGCGAAACTCGCGATCGACTGCGTGAGCGGACTTGAGCAAAGTCCCAGGCGGCTGGCGGCGCAGGACATAGCGGCGGCCTTGTGCGTCGAGTAGCCACGTAGGGTTGGACTGGCCGCCCGCGAACTTCGTCGCATGCACCGGCCCACGAAAGCCAGGGAGATGTTGCTCGAGATAAGGCGTGAGCCGGTCGATGTCGAGAGACGAGCTGGATCGTTCGCTGTTCATATGCTTCCGTGCATGACAGATGGACTAACCGTAGGTTTGAAACGCGCGACGCAGTGGATCGTCGAGATGCGCGATGCCGTTGAAGCTCGATAGCTGAATCGCTTCGCGGTTGAAGAAGCAATGCGTGACGCTGCTGTTGCGGACCTGCATGTTGAGTTCGATGGCCATCGCAGCAGGGGCTTGCAAGATCTGCTGCATGAAAGCGCCTATCACGCCGCCCGAAGTGACCACCAGGACGCGTCGTGCGCCGCATTGCTGAATGGCCGCGCGCGCGGCGGCCACGCGCTTCTGGAACGCGCGCCATGTTTCGGGCACGCGATCGTCGAGGGCGCATTCACACCAGAGATGCAGGACCGCCCGCAATGCCTTGAAGAATTCACGCGGGCTGCGTTTCGCGGATTCGACGAGACGGAGATCTTTATCGCACAGGGCGCGAAAGAGGGCGTGAAAGTCGTATTCGTCGAGTCCGGGATGAATCTCGCATTCGACGTCTGCACCCGATGTGGCGAGGCGGATCGCGTCGAGCGTCTCGGCGTGACGCAGCAGCGAGCCGGTCATCACCCGATCGAATCGGATGCCGTTGCGCGCGAAATGCTCACCGAGCCAGATGCTCTGCTGTTTGCCGGTATCCGAGAGACGATCGTAGTCCTGGCTGCCCAGCGACGCCTGTCCGTGCCGCACCAGAAAGAGTTCTGCCATTGCTTCTTCCGCGATTCAAGTCGGTGGAAGCAGCTTAGGGGCGTCGCCGGTATTGATGAACTTTATTTTTTGAATGCGTGGTCATTCACGGTGGTGATGGATGATCGCATGAGCCGATCGATCCCGGGAACAGCACACGGGAAATACATCGGCGCTGTGCTCGGCGATGCGTGGGAAGTCTCGCCCGGTCGACTTCCACGCGCGGCGTTGCGTCTCGATCGGCGTATTCCGCGCACAGCGCCTCGGGAACTCGCGCGCGCTAGCACCGGCGCTTCGGTGACCGCACCCAATCGGTTGGGCGCAATTCAGTTGGTGTTTCCCCCTAGCTCATTCACCTTGATTGTAGGCCTATGCGCCGCTAATATTTGGCCGGTAAGACGTTATTTATAGGCCGACAATACGTAATATTGACAAGGGTGATTTGAAAGGGCAGCGGCCGCTGGCCGCAAGCTGGATGGCAATCATGCGGCGGCCTGCGCTGCGACCCGGTGCACTTATCGGGCGTTGAGCATGTGCGTGGTTGAACAGATCGGACATCGACACCCGATGTATTGCAAACGTTGTTGTCAAAGAGGAAGGAGGAGATTTCCATGCAAGTGACAGAGCAAATGAAGCGGGACTTGGCGCGTGACGGTGCCATCGTCGTCCGAGGTCTGTTCTCGCCGGAGCGGCTCAAGCGGATGCGGGAGGCTTTCGACTATGGGATCGCTCACCCGAGCCCGTTGCACGGCCTGGCCTATGAGGGGACGCCCTATGAGACCTTTAACGACTACGGCAACGTCGAGAACCGCGATGTGCACGTCGCGACGGTCAAGGAATTGGGACTCGATGAATTCGTGGCGTCTCTCTGGGACACTGAGAACCTGTGGTTTGTCGGAGAAGAACTGTTCATCAAGAAGGGCGGCAATGCCGGTCGGTCGCCGTGGCACCAGGACAACTCGTACGTGCCGGTGAGCGGGCCGCAGATGCTCAACATCTGGACCAGCTTCGAAAAGATTCCCCGGCATAACGCACTCGAATTCGTCCGCGGTTCGCACGCCGGTGTTCAGTACAACGGCACTTCCTACAACGATGCGAATGACCACACCGCGCCGCTGTGGATCGATTGCGAGTGGCCCCGGCTCCCCGATATCGAGGCCGACCGCGCCAAGGACCCGGCGGCGTGGGATGTCTTTACCTGGGATCTGGAGCCTGGCGATGCGCTGGTGTTTCATTCCGGCATGCTGCACGGCGGCGCTCCAGTGACCCCGGATTGCCCCGATCGCCACACGCTGGTCTACCGGTTCTACGGCGACAAGGTGTATTACCGGCCTCTGCCGACCCGCGGGTGCAACTTCCCTTATGACATCAGTGAACTCAACGATCCGTCGCTGGAACCGGGCGAACCGTACCGGTCGTCTTCTTGCACGCAGCTGCGATGACCCGCAGGACATCGAACCGGGCGCGACGATCATAATTTTCGATGCCGTGTTCGCACGGCACTTAACTTTATTCTGCCAGGGCGCGGTCGGAAACGTTCATGAACTGTCGCGATACGTACTTCCAGAACCGAATCGCGACAGCCTTGGCCGATACCGTCCGCGCGCTGGCGATGCGCCATGCTGCAGGGCCCATGCGCGGTTGACCGAACCTGGCGATCGCTCAACGAATCGCTGAACCGGACCCGCGCCACGCAGTTTCAGGTTGAACAGCAGAATTTTTCCTCGTGCGCGCCTTCGTCAGGAGTTTGCAGACGGGCTCGTTGTGTACCTCGAGGTCGCGAAAGCATCAATTCCTTTATCACTCTTTAGCAATCCGAATGGAATGCTTGTCGGCCAGCGGATGAACGATAGCGTCACACCAGTTTCGTAGACCCACGCATCGATGCGTCTTGCCGGCGATCTCCGAATCGTTGTCCACGTTCATGGATGTGGACAAGCCTCCTGCTTTCTCCAATCGCTTAAGAACATGCTTGACTCGCACACCCGGCAATGAGTTGTCAGCCTTGACAACCCAGAACTCGCGTGCTCGCGACTGCTTCGGTAACCGAATCAAATCGTTTTCGCGTCGTTCAGTCAGTGTTTCTCCCTAGCGTGACGACCTTGCTTATGGGCCGGGTCGCCGCTAATATTTGGCCATATAGACGTTATTTGTAGGCCGATGATACGTGGTTTGAGGCGGGCTTGCGAAAGGCGATGGCTGGAAAGGTGGCGGCCGCTCTGTTTCTCAACGAGATTTCAATTTGAAGGGTGGAGCAGCCGGTTTTGCACCCCCTGTTTTCGTCAATTCATCCAGGTAGAGAGGTTCACATCATGGCAGTGACCACGAAGCGTCAATCGATTGTTCCGCCGCCGTTTCAGGCGTTCTACGACGCGTACCACTTCTCGCCGGCGACACGCGTGGGCGACACGATCTGGGTCTCCGGTCAGGTCGGGGTCGACGCAGACGTAAAGCCCGCTGAAGGCATGCAGGCGCAGGCACAGATCGCGTTCGAGTGCCTGAAGCTCGTGCTCGAAGAAGCCGGTGCGAGCCTGGCTGACGTCGTTGAACTGACAACCTTCCACACTGATTTGCGCGGCGAATTGGAAGCGTTCACGACGATCAAGGATCAGTACTTCCCGAGCCGCTATCCGTCATGGACCGCCGTGGGTGTGACGCAGTTGGCCCTTCCCGGTCTGTGCGTCGAGATTCGCGCGGTGGCGGTGGCGGGGTCCGGCGAAGGCTGAGCGGTTCGGCCGCGACGCGTCAGGAATGAATCAGATACCACGTCTTACATATAAGAGTGAGATCGGAAGGAGAGTCATGATGAAAAAGCACACCATCGGAGCCTTGTCCGCCATTGCGGCCGCCTTTCTGCTGATGGCCGGAGCGGCCGTTGCGGACGACCTTACGCCCGAAGGCGGCGATCGGGCGGCGAGCAAGGATGGCGCGGTGCCGGCCTATACGGGCAAGCAGTCTGCGGAGCCTGGCTGGGAGTGGGGCAAGGTTCGCGGTGATTTCTGGAAGCACAAGAACGAGAAGCCGTTGTACTCGATTGACGCATCGAACGTCGATAAATACGCTGACCAGCTGACGCCGGGCCAGATTGCACTGCTCAAGCAGCAGAAGGGCTACCGGATGGATGTATATCCATCGCATCGCGAATGCCAGGTGCCAGACTTCGTTGCGCAGAACTCCAGGGAGAATCTCACGGCGGCAAAACTCGATTCAACGGGCGAGCAACTGCAGACCGCGGCGCTTCCGGGCGTCGCATTCCCGCAGCCGAAGAACGGGGCTGAAGCGATCCTGAACTACGAAACGCGATACCGGGGCGAAGGCATTGAATGGCCAACGGATCAAACTACCGTTTCGTCTCGCCCGGGTGGCGGCGAAGCGATCGATGTTGTCGGGCCGCAGGTGTACTACTTCCCGTCGGGCAAGGTTGGCAAGACCACCCCGCAGGACGTCGACCAGCTCAGCAACGCCATCTACTTCCAGATGAATTCGCCCGCGGCGCTGGCCGGACAGGCCTTCGTGCAGCGTCAGTATTTCGACAAGGACTCGGAAACCTACTACTACTTTCCCGGACAGCGACGGGTAAGACGCATGCCGGCCTACACGCACGACGCGCCGCTGATCGGCTTCGAGAACCAGTACCTGGTCGATGAATTCAACATGTTCAACGGCTCCATCGACCGCTTCAACTGGAAGCTGGCGGGCAAGAAGGAAATGATTGTCCCGTATGACGATTTCGGCATGTACAACTTCAAGGACAAGCTGCATGACGCCGCCACGCCCAATGGCCTCGCATCCGGGCACCGTCGCTACGAGGTGCACCGCGTCTGGGTGGTCGAGGCGACGCTCAAGCCGACGGCGCGTCACGCCGCGTCGAAGAAGGTCTTTTACCTGGACGAGGATAGCTGGCTCGCGCTTGTAGGCGAGGACTATGACGCGCAGGGCAAGCTCTGGAAGGTGCGCGAGAGCTATCCGATCCCGGTGTGGGAGCTGGGTGGCGCCTGCGACAACGAGGTCTGGGCACAGTACGACCTGACCAACGGACGTTACCTGGTCGATTCATCCACCTTCGGTCAGGGCAAAGACATCCACTGGTACCAGCAGATCAACGATCCGCGCTTCAAGGTTGACTTCTATTCGGCGGAGTCGCTGCGGTCGGTAAGCGAGCGCTGACGCTCGCTGGGAGGTCAGGGTCCGGCGCACGCGAATCGCGTGTGCCGGCTTGGAGGAGGACGGCAGGGCAGAACCATGAAAACGAAGATTATCGGCAGATATGTTGCGGTATCGCTGGCCATGTTCGGAGCGGCAGCGTCGAGCGCGTACGGTTACGAGTTCACGACAGGGATCAACGATCTCACGGGCTCGTGGGTGACCAACCTGACGGCAGGCGTGGCGATCCGGACCAAGAGCCCGAGCTGCTCGCTGACAGGCGATCCCAATTCCGGGGGGTGCGGCGCGGCGGCCAACACCAATCAATGGGGATTCGGCGACAACGGTGACCTGAATTACCGTAAAGGACAGGCCTTCAGTACCTACGTGAGCGCGACCAGCGAGCTGCTGATGAAGATGCCGAGCGCCGGTCTCAAGTTCATGATCCGCGGCACAGGGATGTACGACTTCCTCGCGAAAGACACAGCGAGAACGCCACTGTCGAGCACCGCATCGGCGCAGGTCGTCTACGATGCCCAATTGCTCGACCTGTGGGGCCAGAAAGATTTCACGATCGGCGGGCGGTCCGCTCACGTTCGGCTGGGCAATCAGGTGATCAACTGGGGCGAGAGCTTGTTCGCACAGGGCGGCATCAATACCACGAATTCGCTCGACATCCAGAAGCTGCTGGTACCGGGTTCGCAACTCAAGCAGGCGCTGCTTCCCGCGCCGATGGTCAGCTTCGCGGCCGATCTTTCGCATGGATTCAGTACTGAGGATTACTACCAGTTCAATTGGAACGGAAACCGCTATCCGCCCGTCGGGTCTTACTGGTCGACGACGAACAGCTTGGGCCGCGGCACGCAACCGCTCACGATCAGCACGGCTAACCTCAACGCGGCGGGTCCCAGTGCGGGGACGATTGCCGGGTCGAATAGCGGCAACCAGAATGTGCTCGACGGAATCAACAACGGTCTCGTCAATGGCGCATTCGCCGGGCCGCCCTTCTTTGATATCGGTCTTCCCGTCAACTGGCAGGCGCCGTCGAAGTACAAGCCGCAGTTCGGCTTCAAGTTTAACTATGCGCCGCGCTCCTTCGGAGCGAACTTCGCGTTCTACTACATCAACTACACGGACAAGTCCCCTGTGCTTTCGTCACTGGCCAACGGGACCGAGCAGTGGTCGTATCTGCAGAACCGGCAACTGTTCGGCGTCAGCGCGAATTTCGGGCTGGGCGACTGGGCGATCGGCACGGAGCTCTCGTACCGGCCTCATGACGCCGTGGCGCTGTCGAGTTGCTATGGCGCTGGTGGCCCGCTTGATCTGAACACCAATGGTGTGCCAGGTGTTAACTGCCAGCAGTGGACCGACATGAAGAAGTTTCAGTACGACATCAACGGCATCCTCGCCCTTACGCGCAGCGAGTATCCGTTCCTG
The DNA here is from genome assembly GCF_003634175.1 of Paraburkholderia sp. BL17N1. Lineage (NCBI taxonomy): Bacteria > Pseudomonadati > Pseudomonadota > Betaproteobacteria > Burkholderiales > Burkholderiaceae > Paraburkholderia > Paraburkholderia sp. BL17N1. Next base: position 95,407 of record NZ_RBIW01000002.1, on the reverse strand, counting down.
AAGCTGATCGGCGCGGATTCAGCGACGCTGAGCGCGGAACTGACGTGGATCTACTACCCGGGCCTGAGGTCGAGCGGCATCACGCACACGATCAACGGACAGGGGGTGACGCAGGTGCCGCAGGCGGGCTACCTGCCGTGGCTGAACAACAACTCGGGTTTCGGCTATCCGATCGGCATGGCGCAGGGCACCTCGAGTTCCGTGGGCGCGACAGTCGACTTCAACTGGACTTACGACGGTACGCTGATTCACGGCTGGCAGGTTACGCCGGGCGTGACCTTCGCCGATAGCCTTTACGGGTACACGCCAACGCTCAGCGCGAACTACATGCAGGGCGCGAAGTCGTTGAACCTCTACGTGCTGTTCAACCAGAACCCGACCACCTGGCAGGCCGGCATCAACTACACGATGTTCTGGGGCGGCCATAACACCGTGGGGAATCCGTATTCGGACCGGAACTTCGTCGGGTTGTTCGTCACCCGGAACTTCTGACGGATCGATTGGCGACCGACGGCGCACCGCGTGCGTCGTCGGGAGATTTAAGGGGTAATGTCGTGTTGAAACGTCTAGTCAGCCGCCTGGAAAAGGCCTTCTTCGGCCATCGCGCGCTCGTGATCGGCGTGATCGGTCTGTTTACTGCTGTGATGGCGGTGTTTGCCGTGCAACTGCGGATGGATGCCGGCTTCGAAAAGCAGATGCCGATCGGCCATGAATACATCCGCACGTTCCAGAAATACCGGAACGATCTGCTTGGCGCGAACCGGATCACGGTCGTCGTGCGCGCGCGGCATGGCTCGATCTGGACGCCGCAAGGGTTGACGCGCCTGTACAAGGTCACCCAGGCCGTCATCTATCTGCCGAACGTCGATCGCGTCGGGGTGCGCTCACTATGGACACCGAACGCGTTCGTCAACGAAATCACCGACGAAGGTTTCCGTGCGGAACCGGTCATCTCGGGCAACGTCACGCCGGATCAGCTGACGCCGGAGATCGTCGCGAAGATCCGTCACGCGACGACGGCGGGCGGCTATATCGGCACACTCGTGTCGCACAACGAAGACAGCGCGATGATCACCGCCGAACTGAACGAGCGCGACGCGACCGGCAAGGTGCTCGACTACGTGGCGTTCAACCATACGCTCGAAGCGAAGATCCGCGCGTTCGAGGATGCCGGCTACGAAGTGCAGATCATCGGCTTCGCGAAGCAGATCGGTGACATCGCCGACGGGGCGACCGGCGTGCTGGGCTTCTGCGCGATCGCGCTGTTGCTGACCGCGCTCGCGGTCTACACGTATTGCCGCTCGGTGCGCCTGACGGTGCTGCTGATCGTCTGCTCGCTGTCGTCGCTGGTCTGGCAGTTCGGCACGCTGAAGCTGCTGGGTTTCGGGCTCGACCCGCTCGCGGTGCTGGTGCCGTTCCTGGTGTTCTCCATCGGGGTCTCGCACGGCGTGCAGCAGGTCAACTTCATCGTGCGGCAGATCGCACGCGGACATAGCTCGTTCGATGCGGCGCGCCATAGTTTCATCGGCCTGCTGATCCCGGGTGTGCTGGCGCTCGTCACCGCGTTCGTGTCGTTCATCACGCTGCTGCTGATCCCGATTCCGATGGTGCGCGAACTGGCGATCACCGCGTCGCTGGGCGTGGGATACAAGATCGTCACGAACCTTATCCTGCTGCCGGTCGCGGCGTCCTATTTCAACGTCACCCAGGCGTATGCCGAAAAGGCCCAGAAGCGTCAGGCGCGGCGCTCGGCGCTGCTGCGCCCGCTCGCGCGGGTGGCCCAGCCGAAGGTGGCGGAGGCGATGCTGGCCGTGACGCTGGTGGTGTTTGCGCTAGCGGTGTGGCAGAGCCGCGACCGCGTGATCGGCACGCTGCAGCCGGGCGCACCGGAGCTGCGCGAAGATGCGCGCTTCAACCGTGACGCGACGTCGATCGCCCGCAACTACGACATGGGTCTGGACTGGCTGACGGTGGCGGTCGAGTCGAACGGCAAGGCGTGCGACAACCCGGCGGTCGGTCAGTATGAAGACGAATTCTCGGCGGCGATGCGCACCGAGCCGGGCGTGGTGTCGGTGCAGTCGTACTCGGGACTGCTGCGCACCTACAACGCGGGCTACAACGAAGACTTCCCGAAGATGAACGTCGTGCCAATCGACGCCGAGAACTACGGCGCGGTGTCGGTCGATGTCCAGCGCATCAAGGGCTTCATGAAAGCGGACTGCAGCATGACCGCCGTCCACCTGTTCCTGACCGATCACAAGGCGACGACGATCAACCGGATCCTCGCCGACCTGAAGCAATACGCCGCGTCGCACCCGTTCCCCGGCGTCCACCTCCGCCTCGCGGCGGGCAACGCGGGCGTGCTCGCCGCCACCAACGACGAGGTAGAGAAGAGCGAACTGCCGATGATGCTGTACGTGTACGCGGCGATCGTCATTCTCGTGTTCGTGGCGTACCGCGACTGGCGCGCGATGGTGGCCTGCTGTGTGCCGCTGTCGGTGGCGACCTTCATCGGCTACTGGTTCATGAAGGAGCTCAGGATCGGTCTGACGGTGGCCACGCTGCCGGTGATGGTGCTGGCGGTGGGGATCGGCGTGGACTACGCGCTTTACATCTATAACCGGTTGCAGATGCACCTGGCCGATGGCGATCCGATGCTGACGGCGATGGAACGCGCGCTGGAGTTCGAGTGCGTGGCGACGATCTTCACGGCGATCACGCTGGCGGTCGGCGTCGCGACGTGGGGCTTTTCCGCGCTGAAGTTTCAGGCCGACATGGGCAAGCTGCTCGCGTTCATGTTCCTCGTGAATCTGGTGATGGCGATGACGGTGCTGCCGGCGCTGGCGTCGGTCCTCGAGCGCTGGTTTCCGCGCAGCAAGCCGGCGCATGCGCCCAGCGTGCTGATCCACTGACGTCGGCGCCCCAATTTCAGAGACATAGCCATGATCAAGACTCTTGTAGCCGGAATCGTGCTTGCCGCGGCGACGGTATACGCAGCCCCGTTGGCTTTGGCCGAACCCGACGGAACGATCGCAGCCTGGTCGGCGAAGCCGGCGCACGTGTGGGCGGCGCCGACCCACATGATGCTGATGGACGCGACACGCGCCGGGTCGCGGATCGTCGCGGTCGGCGAGCACGGCATCGTGCTGCTGTCCGACGACGACGGCAAGACCTGGCGGCAGGCGCGACGCGTGCCGGTGTCGGCGACGCTGTCGGCCGTGTCGTTCGCGGATGCGAAGCACGGCTGGGCCGTCGGCCAGTGGGGGGCGATTCTCGTGACCGACGACGGCGGCGACACGTGGGTCGCGCAGCGGCTCGATACGTCGGTCGACCAGCCGCTGTTCTCGGTGCTGTTCACCAGCGCGCGGGACGGCATTGCCGTCGGCCTGTGGTCGCTGATGCTGCAGACGCACGACGGCGGCAAGACGTGGGCACGCACGACGTTGCCGAAGCCGCCCGGCGGCGGCAAGGCCGACCGCAATCTCTATCACGTGTTTGCGGACTCCGCACACGCGCTCTACATCGTGTCCGAGCAAGGGATGGTGCTCAAGTCGGCCGATGCCGGCGCGAACTGGGCCTATCTGCCGACCGGCGGCAAGGGCACGTTGTGGTCGGGCGTTGCGATGCCGGATGGCCGGATCGTGGTCGGCGGCCTGCTCGGCAGCCTGTTCGAGAGTCGCGACGGCGGCACGACGTGGGCCGCGCTGAATACGGGCGCGCACAGCTCGATCACCGATCTGGTCGCGACCGGCGGCGGGCTGGTCGGCGTCGGGCTCGACGGGCTGACGTTCACGCAGCGCGTCGCGGGCGGCCCGGTCGATGTCGCGCAGCGCGCGGATCGCGCGACGCTCACCGCCGCGCTGATCGACGCGCGCGGGAAACCGATGTTGTTTTCGCAGGATGGTGTACTGACTGGGCTTTGAGCAGACTTTTGATTCTGGTCCAGACGCATCAGGCACCCTGGGCATACCTGAAGAGTGAAAAAGAAAATGAAGGACGACATAGCATCGAGTGCAATGCCGGAACACCAACCGGATGTACCGACCCGGCGCCAACTCCTGCGTATGGCGGCTGTGGGCGCCGCATCGCTGGTGGCTGGCAAGGTATCGATGGCTGAAGGTGCTGTCGCGGCACCGGCGGATCAAAGCATCCTGGACGTCGCCATCATCGGTGCCGGGCTGGCGGGGCTGACGGCCGCGCGTGACTTGAAGCGCGCCGGGTGCGAATCGTTCGTCGTGTTGGAGGCGCGCAACCGCGTTGGCGGACGCACGTACAACCATGACCTTGGAAACGGTGTGGTGTCGGAAGCCGGCGGTCAGTGGATCGGGCCCGGCCAGACGGCCATTGCCGATCTGGCACGCGAGCTTGAAGTCGATACCTTCCCGACTTTCTACGCGGGCAAGACCACGGTGCTGGCTGGTGATGTCAGGGTGGCGCAGGATTTTCACGGCGGCATCGGCACCGACGATGCGATCGGCGCGAAGCTCGGAGAACTCGCACGCGGCGTGCCTTCCGATGCACCGTGGGAAGCGAAGGATGCGGCCGAGCTCGACAAGCTGACATACGGTGACTGGTTGTTGAAACAAGGCTTGAAGTATGAGGATGGATACTTCATGGGCCTGGCCGCGAAGCTGACGACGGGCGGTGCCCCCGCACAGCTCGGGCTGCTGTTCTATCTGTCGATGATCAACAGCGCAAGCAACAGCCTGGACCAGCTCGAATCGACCAAGGGCGGCGCGCAGGAAACGCGCTTCGTCGGCGGCTCACAGATCCTCAGCATCAAGATGGCGAAGGGCCTGGGCGACAAGGTCCGACTGGCCAGCCCGGTACGCAAGATTGCCGGCTGGAATCGTGACGTTGTCGAGGTCCACACCGACCAGGGTGTGGTGCGCGCGCGCCGCGTCATCGTTGCGATGAATCCGGCGCTGTGCAACCAGGTCGTCTACGATCCCCCGTTGCCCGAAGGGCGCACGCAATTGCAGCGGCGCTGGCCGGCGAACGCGCCGATGCGCAAGACGGTGCACGTCTATGAGAGGCCGTTCTGGCGGGACGACGGCCTGAACGGCCAGATCTTCCAGGTCGGTGGCCCCGTTTCCATGGCCTATGACAACTCGCCTCCCGACCTGTCGGTTGGCATCATCAGCGCATTCGTGTCGCCGGCTTCGCTGCCAAGTCATGCCAAGGCGGCCGAGCAGATGCTGTCGGCGATTTACGCCAAGGCATTTGGAGGCAAGGCGCTGCAGCCGAAGCAGTTCCACGACCTGGACTGGGGCAAAGTCGATCCGTGGACGCTGCAATGCATTCATCCTTTGCCGCCCCGCTTCCTGACGACGTGGGGGAAGTTCCTTCATCCGTCGATCGGCAAGCTGATATGGTCGGGTACCGAGACGGCCGACATCTGGGCCGGCGCGATGGACGGTGCGGTGCGTTCCGGCCACCGGGCCGCGTTGCAAGCACTGGCGGCTCTGGCCCATCAAGGCGAGGTGGCGTAAATGCAGCGGACCTTATTCATGGTCGCCATCGTGGCAGTTGCGGCAGCGGTCGGCGCGGGCGTGCTCTACGGACGCGATTTGACGGATGGCATGCGCTATGAAAAGGCCATGTCCCAGATCGGCGAGGCCAGCAAGGCCAACGCCGGCCCGTGGCCGCAGCCGCAGGAGACTTGCTTCGTCTGTCACGGCCCACGGGGCCAGTCGCTCAACGCCTGGTACCCGGCGCTGTCGGGCCAGCCCAAGGCCTATATCGCAGCCCAGTTGCACGCGTTTGCCAATGACCAGCGGCCCAACCCGTACATGGGGCCGCTCGCGAAGGGCCTCACCGATGCGCAGATCGACGCATTCGCAACCTATTTCGCGCAGCAGACGCCAGCCCGAAACGAAGGTGTCCCGGCCGATGCAAAGCTCGAAAAGCGCGGGCTGGCGTTGGTCCAAGCCCGAAGTTGCCAGGCGTGCCACGGCGCGAACCTGATGGGCAAGGACTCGGCGGCGCGTTTGGCAGGACAGGGGCGAGACTATCTCGCGAAGCAGCTAGCGGAGTTCAAGGCGGGCGCACGCAAGGACCCGACCGCCGCCATGAACAGCATCGCTGCAACACTGTCGAGCGAAGACATTTCCGCAGTTGCCCACTACCTGGCCGGAGTGTCGCCGGTCCGGGAGGGCATCGCTGCTCGCTGATTTGCCGGGAGGGCCTGAGATGTTCACGCCTGGTACCCTGCGAGGGCGCCGCAGGCATGCCACCTGGATGGGGCGTTCCGCCAATCAATCGGATGCCGTGTCGCTTGTGGCAAGGTGTCCGCGTGCGATGCGAGGCGTGATCGCTATCATCAGATCCACTACGCGGTTCATGTTCACACCTTGGGCTTGCGAGCCAAACCTCAGAAGCGATGCACCATCCATCAGTGCTGCGATAAGTGTCGCGCGAGCGAGGCATTCGCGCGCGGTCGCCGACGAATCAATCTCACGGATGAGATCAGCGTAGCTTACCCGGTAGGCGGCATAGACGCCTCCCACGATTTCACGCGTGATGTCCGAATGCTGGGCTAGTGCAAACATCTCTGCCCAGAGTCGAAACACCGCAGGGTCTGCAGCTTCCGCAGCGACGGACGCGGCGATATCGCACAGACGTTCTAGCGCCGGTTTGCCACTCGGCTTGCCGACATCCGCGTAGTGGTCCAGATAAGCCTGCGTCAGCGCGCCAATGGTCGAGCGGAGCAGGTCATCGTGGGTCGGGAAATAGTTTTGGAGCGCGGACGGCAGGATGCCAAGCTCTCTGGCCACCCGCGCCAACGAGAAGCTCGCATAGCCTTCTGCCGCTAGCAGGTTGCCGGCGGTAGAGATGATCTCGTTGATCTTGGTTTCTCTACGCTTTCCCTGCGCCGTCGGTCGGTAATGGAAGGCGTCCTGAGCCGAGTGCTGCGCCCGCAGATCCAGCAACTCTGGCGGGAACCGCCCACCCTCCCCAAAGATGCTGCCCTGGGTATCGCCACTGCCGTGAGCGGCACGAACGAGCGCTTCGCTTTCCAGCATCTCTGTAGGCGCGCTCACCACCATTTTGATGGTGCGCTTCGTCACACGAACGAACTCGATATAGTCCTTTCCGAGGTAATCGCCGTGGGAGGCGAATATAGTCATGCCGTCGATCTGCGCGACGATCACAGCCGCACGCACCAGGCACTCTTCGCCGGTCAGCGTCGGATGGAGTTCTGACAATAACTTCGCAAGGATCCCTCGAAACCGCACCTGAACCTCGTGCAGCAGTTCAGTGGCATAGGCTTCACGTGAGGCGAACGCCATGAGTTCCACCATGAACTTCGGCAGATCGGTCTCGTTGATGGTCTGGAAAATATGGTTGATCAGCGCAGAGCAACGTTGCGCTGCACCGGTGCCCGGACGACTCGCGATCGCGGTGTAGTCCGCCATGACCTGGCTCATGTATGCCCGCAGCGCCGTGCTCAGCAATTCATCTTTCGTTCGAAAGTAGTACTGGAGATTTCCGTGTGTGATGCCCATGCGATCCGCCACGCGGCGTGTCGCGAATCCGGCATAGCCATCCTCCTGAAATACCTGGCGCGCAGTACCAAGGATCTCCCGGATACGCAGTTCCCGATTTCGTCGCGTTGACGGCTGCCTGGTTTCTTCGGAATGGTCAGGGTTGTTTTGCTTGACCGCGCCATTTTGCACTTTGGCTCTCCCATCACGTTAAAAGACAGTCCAAATTATAGGCCGATACGACGGAAGGGGGGAACGCCGCGCCGATTTTCCATGCCTGGGCGTGTCCATAGCGGTTACCTGAGAACAGCCGTTGACCACAGCCGGACTTCCTGCACGCCCCTCCGCCCACACCAGCCACGTACCGGACGCTTCGGCAGCCGCGCCACCCGTCTCCCGCAAAACGCGAAATTGCCTCGATGCGACATCTTTTGTGCCGCGTTTGGTCGGTGTTTTCCCTATCGCGATCACCTTGCTTGTAGGCCGTATCAACGTTAATATTGGGCCAACTAAATTCAGTTTGTAGGCCATAAAAACGTCGAGATGTGGTGGCGAAGGCAGAATGGGACGCATCGCTCGATCTGGAGATCGAGCAGACATGCCGCACCGGCTTCGACCGACTGACGCGCAGGGCAGCTTCCCGCATCGATTTGATTAACCCGATGTTCAACAACAGAGATATCAGGAGACAACCATGGCAAAGCACCCCGTCGTCGTCTATGGCGCAAGCGGTTACACCGGCATGTTGATCATGGACTGGCTGATCGATCAGAACATCCCGTTCACCGCGGTCGCGCGCAACGCAGGCCGGGCGAAGGAGATGATGGCGCAGCGTGTCGTGCGCCTCGAGTCGGCCAAATACGAAATCCTCGAAGTGGAACACAACGTGGATTCGCTCGCGAAGGCATTCAGCGGCGCAAAGGTTGTGTGCAACACCGTTGGTCCGTTCTTCAATTTTGGGCTGGTTGCGGTGGAGGCGGCACTCAAGGCAGGGTGCCATTACCTTGATACCACCGGCGAGCAGCACTTCATCCGCCAGGTGCGCGATCAGTTTGGCGAGCAGTTCCGTCAGGCCGGCTTGCTGGCGTCGCCGTCGAACGCGTACATGTACACGTTCGCTGAAATTGCGGCCGAACTGGCGCTCGAGACGCCGGGTGTCGATGCGTTGGAGACAGCGACCCTGGCGCGCGGACTGCGTGGCGCTGGTGCCGGCGTGAGCGTGGGCTCCGCCGCCACCATCTTCGAAAGCTATCGTCAGGAATCCTGCTATCTGTGGGAAAAGGAGCTGGTGCTGCACGAGAAGCACGCTTCGTTCTCCGTCGCCTCCCCCGATTTCCTGCAACCGGTATTCGCTCTGCCGTGGGGAGGCACTTCGCTGCCGGTGTACTTCCAGCACGATTCGCGCGTGCGCAGTTGCATCTCGAGCGTTGGCTTCTACGACAACAACGCGATGCGAATGGTCCATGAGCTCGGCCAAAAGTGGGATGCCGAGTACGCGCACCTGTCGCGCGAGCAGCAGGACACGGTGCTGGCTAAGCTCGTCGATTCGACTACGCCGATCATGCCGCCGCGCGAGCGCACGTCGTCTCACCGTACCGTTGACTTTGCAATTGGCCGGGGTCAGCTCGCTGCGGTGCGCGCGACCGTGCACGGGATCACGCCGTATATCTCGACGGGTGCTATCCAGGCCGCCGGCGCGATCAAGCTGATCGACGGCGATGCCGCCAAGGTCGGGTTCGCGTCCGGCTCGCAGGCGTTCGGGCATCGCTACCTGCTCGGCTTCCTTGAGCAGCGCGGCTTGGCGCGCGCCACGATCTCGCAGCTGTAGTTAAGTCGTCATGCGACTCTGACTTTAACGTCAGGCCGTAGCAGGACACACGAAGCACGCCCCGGATGCGATCTCGGGGCGGCACCGAAAATCAATTTCGACCCGTTTGCGGCAGGCATGTGTCGTTCCGTCATCGACCTGGTACGGCTCCAGAGGAATACAAAAATGGCAATCATTGATTTTTTCGACCGCGGGTGGCGCATCAACCCCCACGGCATCGCTTATATCCAGGGCGAGCGCAGCTTTTCGTTTCAGGAGATCGGCGAGCTTTCGTGCCGCATCGCCAACGGGCTGCTGGCTGCCGGGTTCGAAAAGGAAGCCAAGGCAGCGGTGTGGGCGGACAACGACGTAATGGGGTGGGGCTGCGCGCTCGGCATGTGGCGCGCCGGCATGGTGTACATCCCCGTCAACGGGCGCAACGCGGCGGCCGAGAACCAATACGTGCTGGACGCTTTCGACTGTGAAGCGCTGTTCTTCACCCAGGCATGTGCACCGATTCTGGAAGAACTGCGGTCCAGCCTGCCGAAGGTCAAGCTGTGGGTGTGCGTTGACGCTGAACTTCCGTGGGCACCGTCGCTCGCCACCTGGAGCGACGGTCACCTGACCACCATGCCGCGCGTGGAGTACGACATGGACGATATCGTCACGTTGTCGGCAACGGGTGGTACCACGGGTGCCCCGAAGGGCGTCATGAACACGCACCGTGCGTTCCAGACGTACTTCGCGCAATTCATGATCGCGTTCCCATATGGAACGCAGCGCCCGGTGAATCTTGCCGCTGCGCCCATGACGCATACCGCGGGGATGATGTCGCTGCCGTGTACCGCACGCGGAGGCACGGTGGTCGTGCTCTCGAAGCCGGATCCCGCGCTGCTGCTCGCCGCCATTGCCAGGCATCGCGTCACCGAGTTCTTTTTGCCTCCCACGGTTATCTATCGCCTGCTCGACATCCCCGGCATCGAGCAGCAGGACTTCTCGTCGCTCAAGTATTTCCTGTACGGCGCCGCACCGATGTCGGTGGAGAAGCTCAAGCGCGCCATCGAAGTATTCGGTCCGGTGATGGCCGGTGGTTACGGGCAGACCGAGGCCGCGGCATCGATCTCTAACATGGCGCCCGCCGAGCATTTCGTCGACGGCAAGATCGCGTCTGATGAACGGCTCTCGTCGGTGGGCCGACCGAACCCGCTGATCCGCGTCGAGATCATGAACGACCAGGGCGAGGCGCTGCCGCAAGGCGAGACCGGCGAAATCTGCGTGCGCGGTGACCTCATCATGAAGGGCTATTACAAGGCACCGGACAAGACCGCCGAGACCATCGTCGGCGGCTGGCTGCACACTGGCGACGTCGGCCATCTCGACGCCGAAGGCTACCTGCATATCACCGACCGCAAGAAGGACATGATCATCAGCGGCGGCTTCAACGTGTACCCGAGCGAGATCGAGCAGGTGATCTGGGCGCATCCGGCGGTGCAGGATTGCGCAGTGATCGGTGTGCCCGACGACAAGTGGGGCGAGGCGGTGAAGGCCGTCGTGGAGCTCAACGTGGGCCAGACGGTAAGCGCCGAGGAACTCGTTGCCTTGTGCAAGGAGAAGCTCGGTTCGGTCAAGGCGCCGAAGAGCGTGGACTTTGTCGGCGCACTGCCGCGCAGCACGATCGGCAAGGTGTTGAAGAAAGACTTGCGCGAGCAGTACTGGCAAGGTCAGCAACGCAAAATCTGAGACGAGCGATAGACGAATGAGCAACATCTACATTGCCGGCATCGCCATGACGGTGTTTGGCCGTCACCTCGAACGCACAATCGACGACCTCGCTGGCGACGCGCTGCGCGGTGCGCTGCAGGACGCAGGCTGCAACGCCGACGCGATCGGTGCGGCCTACTATGGCGGCATTACCAATGGTCCGTTGCAAGGTCAACTGTCGATTCCAGGACAGGTTGTGTTCAGCAAGATCGGTCTCGAAGGCATTCCGGTTTTCAACGTCGAGAACGCGTGTGCGTCCGGCAGCACCGCCGTGCACCTGGCTGCGCAAAGCCTGAAAGCGGGCGTATGCGATGTGGCATTGGCCATCGGCGCGGAAAAGATGAACGTGCCGGACAAGGCGAAATCCTTCGCGCTGTTCGAGGGCGGGTGGGACGTGTCGCGTGTCGAGGAAAACTTTGCTCACCTGATGAGGATGGGCGAGGGCGTTGAGCCGCCACCCGGCTCGGAATCAGACCGGCCCTACAGCCGCTTCATGTCGGTCTACGCGGCGATGTGCCGCTATCACATGAAGACCTACGGCACGACGCAGCGTCAGATCGCTGCGGTCTCGGCAAAGAACCACGGACACTCGGTGCACAACCCGCTTTCGCAATTCCGCAAGCCGTTCACGATCGACGAGGTACTCGCGGCGCCGCCGATCACCTATCCGATCACACTGCCGATGTGCGCGCCGGTGACGGACGGGGCTGCCGCGGCCATCCTCTGCACGGAAGAGGGCCTGCGCCGCATCGGTGCCGATCGCAAGCGTTGCATCCGGATCGCGGCAAGTGTGATCCGCAGCTTCACGCATCGGCGCATCGAAGAGCCGGAAAAACACATCGGTCGCTTGGCGGCGCTACAGGCATACGAGCAGGCCGGACTGGGCCCCGAGGACATGGATGTAGCCGAGGTCCACGATGCCTCGGCGATGGGCGAAATCATCCAGGCCGAAAACCTTGGGTTGGTCGCGCTCGGTCAAGGTGGCCCCGCTGCCGAACGAGGCGATTTCACGATCGGCGGACGTATGCCCATCAATACGTCCGGTGGTCTCGAATCGAAGGGCCATCCGATCGGCGCGACCGGTATCGGTCAACTCTATGAACTGGTCACGCAATTGCGTGGGGAGGCCGGTGCACGCCAGGTGCTCGGCGCGCGGCATGCGATTCAGGAAAACGGGGGAGGCTTCCAGGGAATCGAAGAAGCAGCGCTTGCCGTTCATATTTTGAGTAAAGATTGACGGAGCTTGAGATGACCAAGGGGCTCGATACCAAGCAGGCCGGTCAATCCGGACTGACGAGGCGTACTTTCGTAAAAGGTGCAGTAGCGACTGCCGTTGTCGTGCCGGCCGCCGCAGCCATGCAGAGTGCGCTCACGGCGCCGCGGGATGACGCCAAAGAAGTGGCCGACCTTGAAAAATATCGGGCGCTGGGCGGATGGGTCGAGAAGCCCGATGACATGCAATCCGCGCTTGAGGGCGATGTCAGCGCGGATGTGATCGTCGTGGGTGCTGGCTTCGCAGGCCTTTCCGCTGCACTGGAACTTGCCAGGCAGGGTGCGAAAGTGATTGTCCTCGAGCGTGAGTTTGCAGGCTTTGGCGCAAGCGGGCGCAATGCCGGCTACCTGGGCGGTGCTATTGCGCTTGAATACGATCTGTTCCTCAAGGATGTCGGCAAAGAACGCGCGCAGGAGATTGTCCGCTACTACGAAGACGCTGTCCCCTTCGTTGAAGGCAAGCTCAAGGAGCACGGCATCGACTGCGACTACAACCCGTCCGGGTTGATTCGCGCGGGCATTGATTCGTCACAGGAAAAAAAAGTACGCGAGGGCGTACAGGCGAGCGCGGAGTTTGGTGTCCAGTCAGCGTTTCTGGACGAGGCTCAGATGCGGGCACGGGGCATTCCCCCGGCGTTCCTGTTTGGTGAGTACACACCGCGCGGCGGCACGCTCCACCCGGGCAAGTATGTGATGGGTTTGCGGCGCGCAGCACTTCGGGCGGGTGTGAAGCTCTACGAGAACACGCCGCTGCTGTCCTATACGGAAGGGCCCCTGATTCAGGTGAAAACGCCGCACGGTAGCGCAAGTGCTCCAGTGCTGATGCTCGCCACGAACGCTTATACCCCGCAGCTCGGCCTGCTTGCGGACAAGGTGGTGCCCTTGCGGGTATCAGCCATGGAGACCGAACCGCTTTCCGCGGCACAACTGAAATCGTTGGGCTGGGCGCGACGCGAAGGCATCATGACTGCACATTGGGTCATGGAAAGCCATCGGGTGACAGCGCAAAACACGCTGCTGGTGACCACCAAGCGACTCAACTATCCGTACGGATCGAAGACGCCGAATGTACCTGACTACGATCAGTACCGTGAGCTGAGGATCGCCATGCGCGACCGTTTCCCGACCTTGAAAGACGTTGCGATGCGGGCGTGTTGGAGCGGCTATATCAGCTTCGCCAACGATGCGCTCCCGGTGGTCGGCACGACCGGAGCGAACCAGAACATTTACTACTCCGCCGGGTGTTCGGGGCATGGTGTGGCGGCCCAATCCATGGTCGGCCACATGATTGCCCAACGGATTCTCGGTACCGAGCCGCCGCTGCTCACGGCGGTGCGCCACGAGTCGCCCTCGACGCTTCCCGAACCATTTCGATGGTGTGCCATGAAAGGGGCGCTGGCTGGCGCGGCCATCATGGACGACTGGGTCAACAGTAAGGTGAGAGGCGCCAAGGCATAAAGGCAAGCGCTTTTTAACTGCAAAAGGAAAGGAGGAGCACAAAATGATTCGCCTGAAGAAAAACGTGGAGTTGCCAGCGGCCGGGCTGACCGGTTTCGAGACGCCGCTGAGTGAAGAGGAAAGTGCGATCCAGAGCAGCGTCCACCGCTTTGCGCGCGACGTGCTTCGTCCGATTGGCCGGGAGCTCGACCGCATGACGCCGGAAGATGTGATTGCCCCCGGGTCGCCATACTGGACGGCCATGATCGAGAGCGCAAAGCTCGGGCTCGACCCGCAACTGATTGCGCAATTCCCGCCAGAGATGGGTGTTCGGATCGAGTCGATTATCGGCGAAGAGCTCGGCTGGGGCGATTCCGGTCTGGCGGTTTCGCTCGGTGTTGCGGGCATGCCGTTGATGATGGCTCAATCGGTCGGCAATCAGGAACTGATCGACATGTGTACCGGCAAGATCGGCTGCTGGGCGAATACGCAGCCCGATCGCGGTTCTGACGGGGCGATTCTCTACCGCGAAGAGATCAGCGCGCATGGCAAGCAGCCGGTCGGGAACGTCTACGCCAAGGTCGGTGCAGACGAGATCATCATCAACGGGCAGTACTCGTCGTGGGTGTCGAACGGATCGGTGGCACAGGTCGCGCTCGCCTACATGGCAGCGGACTATGGGGATGGTTTCTACGGTACCGGCGAGAACGCTGCCCAAACGAACGGTATTGGCATGATCATTCCGCTCGATCTGCCAGGCATCTCGCGAGGCAAGCCGCTGGACAAGATCGGCCAGCGCGCGCTGCCGCAGGGCGAGATCTTCTTCGACAACGTCAGGGTTCCGAAGCGTTTCGCCATTGCGATGAAGGATGAATACCTCGGCAACCTGACCTCGACGTGGTCATTCGGTGGAACGCATATGTGCCAGGTCTTTACCGGCGTGGCTCGCGCCGCGTTTGAAATGGCGCTGGCCTATTGCCACGAACGCAAGCAGGGCGGCGGCTTCCTCATCGAGCACCAAATGACGCAACTGCGCCTGGGCGACATGCTGCGCCGGCTGGAGATGGCACGTGCCATTGCCCGTCGCAGTCTCGCGTTCGCGCGGATGTCGCCGCAAACCCATCCCTACGCGACTGCGCAGGCCAAGGTCAGCGTGACAGAGGAAGCCATGAAGATCACGCACGAGGCATTCCAGCTCTTCGGCGGCAACGGGACCACGCGCGAGTATCCGATCGAGAAGCTCTTCCGCGACGTCCGGTCCGCGTTGATCGAAGACGGCGAAAACTACCACCTCACAATGCGCCTTGGCGTGCTCGCAAGCCGGCTCTATCAGAACGGCTGGACGAAGGAATAAGCGGGACGCGCCGTCGTTCCCGGGTTGGAGCGGGCGGCGCATCTCCAGATTCCGCGACGGGCAGCGGCCGAGCGTTTCGGACCGCATTTGTTTGAGAGGCCGGTGCAATACGACGCTGTATTTGAATCGTGGAGCGCCTTGCCCGGCGAGCCCAGTTATGGAGCATGGCACAACGTGACGTTTCCATTAAGGAGGTCATGGTGAATATGATTAGTATTTCGAAACAAGTTTCGATGGCGGTCCTGTTGGTTTCCGTGGCTGTTGTTGCCCACGCCCGCGGAGGCGGAGTATCTCGTCCTGACCGATCGATTCCGCATTCGCTGGCTTTGTCGAGTGAGAATCCGGCCGAATCGGACGCAGCGACGGCGAAAGCAAACGTGAACATGGCTCAGGCGGCAAGCGCCAGTCCGGTTTCGGGAAAAACCCGGGCCCAAGTGCAGGCGGAAATCCTGCAGGCAGGAGAGGCGGGGATGCTTCCATCGCGTGGCTTCGACTACCCGCCGAACGCGGACACGATTTCACGGAATCGCGCGCGATATCTGCGGCTCGAGCAGGCGTGGAAAGACGACGGAGTGCTTCCTGACGCGAGCCAGTAAGCAGCGTCGAGGATTGAATCAGGAGACGAAATGAAAGTGCTGGTAGCGGTGAAGCGTGTCGTTGATGCGAATGTGAAAGTTCGCGTCAAGGCTGACGGATCGGGAGTCGATTTGGCGAACGTGAAGATGAGCATCAATCCATTCGACGAAATCGCGGTCGAGGAGGCGGTGCGGCTGAAGGAGGCCGGCGTTGCGACGGAGGTGATTGTCGTTTCGTGTGGCGCGAGCACATGCCAGGAGACATTGCGGGGGGCGCTGGCGATCGGCGCGGATCGCGCGATCCTCGTCGAGTCGAACGACAGCGTCGAGCCGCTGGCCGTCGCGAAGATTCTGAAAGCGCTGGTCGACAAGGAACAGCCGCAGCTGGTGATCCTCGGCAAGCAGGCGATCGACGACGACTCGAACCAGACGGGCCAGATGCTGGCCGCGCTGGCGGGTCTCCCGCAAGCGACGTTCGCGTCGAAGGTGACGATCGCCGATGGCAAGGCCACGGTTGCGCGTGAAGTGGACGGCGGCGCGGAGACGCTGTCCCTGACGCTGCCGGCCGTGGTCACGACCGACCTGCGCCTGAACGAGCCGCGTTACGTGACGCTGCCGAACATCATGAAGGCGAAGAAGAAGCCGCTGGAAACGGTGAAGCCGGAAGACCTCGGCGTCGATGTCGCGCCGCGTCTGAAGACGCTGAAGGTGGTCGAGCCGCCGAAGCGCGCGGCCGGCGTGAAGGTGCGGGACGTGAAGACGCTGGTCGAGAAGCTGAAGACCGAAGCCAAGGTGCTGTAAGAGGGAACGGAAAGAAATGACGATTCTGGTGATTGCAGAACACGACAACGCGTCGATCAAGGCCGCGACGCTGAACACGGTGGCGGCGGCAGCGAAGATTGGCGGTGACATCCACGTGCTGGTCGCGGGCCACAACGCGCAAGCGGCGGCCGACGCGGCAGCGAAGATCGCAGGCGTGTCGAAGGTGCTGCTGGCCGATGCGCCGCAACTGGCCGCAGGCCTGGCGGAAAACGTCGAAGCGACAGCGTTGAACATCGCGAAGGACTATTCGCACATCCTCGCGCCGGCCACCGCGTATGGCAAGAACATCGCGCCGCGTATCGCCGCGAAGCTGGACGTCGCGCAGGTCTCGGACATCACGGCGGTCGATTCGGCCGACACGTTCGAGCGCCCGATCTACGCCGGCAACGCGATCGCGACGGTGCAGTCGAGCGATCCGATTAAGGTCATCACGGTGCGTGCAACGGGTTTCGATCCGGTTGCAGCGGAAGGCGGCAGCGCGTCGGTCGACAAGATCGCAGCGGCGGCAGATGCCGGCAAGTCGCAGTTCGTGAGCCGTGAAGTGACGAAGCTGGACCGTCCGGAACTGACGTCGGCCAACATCATCGTGTCGGGCGGCCGCGGTCTGGGCAGCGGCGAGAACTACACGAAGGTCCTCGAACCGCTGGCGGACAAACTGAATGCAGCGCTCGGCGCATCGCGTGCCGCGGTCGATGCGGGCTACGTGCCGAACGACTACCAGGTCGGCCAGACCGGCAAGATCGTCGCGCCGCAGCTGTACATCGCGGTCGGCATCTCGGGTGCGATCCAGCATCTGGCGGGCATGAAGGATTCGAAGGTGATCGTCGCGATCAACAAGGATCCCGAAGCGCCGATCTTCAGCGTGGCCGATTATGGCCTCGTCGGCGATCTGTTCACGCTCGTGCCGGAGCTGACGTCGTCAATTTGAGCGGGCAAGCCGAAGCGGTGAACCGCACAGGGCGGGCGCCGTCATCATGTAGATAGAGGCTGTATGGCAAAAAAATCTTCTCCAACCAGTACGGCAAACCTGCAGCGCAGGCAATGGCTCAAATATGCGGGGGCCTCGGCTGCCGTGGGCACGCTCGCCATGAGCGCCCAACAGTCGTATGCCGCAGTCACCACGGGCGCGCGAAGCACTGACGGCATTCTCGATGTCGCCATCATCGGTGCTGGACTGGCCGGCCTGACTGCCGCGCGAGACCTGCGTAAGGCGGGCTGCGAGTCCTTTCTGGTGCTCGAAGCCCGGGACCGCGTGGGAGGGCGAACGCTCAATTACAACATTCCCGGTGGGTACGTTTCGGAAGTCGGCGGACAATGGATCGGTCCGGGCCAGACTGCCGTCGCCGATCTCGCGCGCGAACTGGGCGTCGGAACTTTTCCAACCTATTACGACGGGAAGACAGTCGTTCTGGGCGGTGAAGGGCGCGTGACAGTCGATCTGAAGGGCACCTTCGGTACCGACGAGGCGGTCGCGGCCAAGCTCAGCAAGCTCTCGCGCGACGTCCCCGGTGGTGCGCCGTGGAAGTCTTCGAAGGTCGGCGAACTGGACAGGCTTTCGATCGGGGATTGGCTGGCGAAGCAGGATATCAAGCCGGAAGACCAGGTGAGCTGGAATGCCAGCATCATTCTCTCGGGTGGCGCGGCGCCGGCAAAGATGGGGTTGCTGCATTTCCTTTCGATGATCAATTCGGCGGATTGCGATTATTCTCAACTCGACGCCATCAAGCACAGCGCCCAGGAAACCCGCTTCATCGGCGGCTCGCAAATCCTCAGTATCAAGATGGCCCAGCAACTCGGCGACAAGGTCCGCTTGTCTTCACCGGTTCGCCAGATTTCCGGATGGGACAGCGACGTCGCCACTTTGCATACCGACCATGAAGAAGTACGGGCGCGTACGGTCATCATGGCCATTCATCCGGCCTTGTGTCATCAGATGCAGTTCGATCCGCCCTTGCCCGAAAAGCGTGCGGCCCTGCAGGGCGCCTGGCCCGCGCATTCCCCCGCGCGGAAGACGGCCATGGTTTATCGCCGCCCGTTCTGGCGCGACAAGGGCATGAACGGCAGCATCTTCCAGGTCAATGGCCCCATTCTTTGGGCCTTCGACAACTCCCCGCCCGGTGGGGAGATCGGGGTCATCAACGCGTTCGTCGGGAATGCGATGGTCCCGTCCGAGCGGGACGCTGCAATGGCCATGCACAAGCAGTTCTACGCGCAGGCATGGGGCGACGAAGCGCTTTCTCCCATCGCCTATCACGATCAGGACTGGAGCAAGGCCGATCCCTGGACGATTACCTGCGTTTCCGCAATTCCGCCGGGCTTCTGGAGCGCGCACGGCGAGGCGCTGCGCCCGTCGTGCGGCAAGCTGATCTGGTCGGGAACGGAGACGGCAGATATCTGGGCCGGTTACATGGATGGCGCGGTGCGTTCCGGCCATCATAGCGCACTTCAGGCGCTGAATTCCCTGCGTCGAGCGTAGGAGGATATCAATGAAAAAAATTCTATTATTTGGCATTCCTCTGGTTGCCGTCCTGCTGCTCGCCATTTTTGGTTCCGATCTGCTGGGCCTTTATCGACTTCAGAGCTATGTCACGACGTCGGCGGCCGCTTACGTTGCCGATGGCGGGCCGTGGCCGCACGTGGTCGACACCTGCACCGTCTGCCATGGAGTCAAAGGAAACTCGCTCCATCAGGGATATCCGAGCCTGGCGGGGCAGCCCGCGCCTTACCTGGAAACACAGCTCCACAATTTCGCGAGTGAGGCGCGGCGCAATCCGAACATGGGACCTCTCGCTAAGACGATGAGCGATCCGCAGATCAAATCGCTGGCTGCGTATTTCGCAAGTGTGACTCCGGTCGCGAATCACTACTTCAAGCCGGATGCACGGTTGCGCGAGAAGGGACAGCGCCTGGTGGCCGCGGGCAACTGTGTCGCATGTCATGGTGCCCAACTGATGGGCCACGACCAGTTTCCGCGGTTGGCCGGTCAGGGATACGACTATCTGCTTGCGCAGTTCGACGAGTTCGCTTCCGGCATCCGCAGTGAACCCACAGGCGTCATGAAAAATCTGGCGACTGGTTTTTCGCCAGAAGACCGCAAGGCCATTGCCATCTATCTGGCAAGCCTTGACCCGAAGAAAAATTAACCTATCAGATACAACCGGAGTTTGGAGTTAGTCATGGACCTCAGATCTGTCGTTCTCGTTCTCTCTAGTGCGTTGCTCGCGTGGAGTTCATTTTTCCACGGCTGGAAGTTCGTCAAAAGACGCAACTTTCTTCTCGGGCTGGAGATGTGGATTGTGGGTATCTCCGCGACGAACGCTATCGGATACTTTGCCACCGGGAACGCCGTTTCCTATGAGGTAGCGCATTTCTTTGACGCGTTCTCCCGTGGATTCGGCATGCCTATCATCGCCGTTGCGGGTCTGATGGCGATTACGCACGGGTACAAGCCGACAGTTCGCCAGGACGTCGCGGCATTTGTCGTCCCGGCTGCACTCACATTCGTCCTCGTGGGATCGGACCTCATCGCTCCGGTTTTGCCCTACTTCTATCTGACGATGTGGATCCTGCTGTCGATCTATCTCGCGTACTTCATTAAAAGGCTTCTGGAAATAGGTGAGACGCTCCGTGCGCTGGCCTTGGCGTTAGGCCTGGTGACTTCACTCGGCATTGCGGGTATTTATGATTTTTACAAGATCCCGGGCGACGAAACGAACGTGTTTTTCAATTTCTACACCCTTGCTTTGTGCTCGTGGGCCTACCTCATGGCGGCGATCTATCACGGCTATTGTGCTATCGAGGGAACGAAAAGCGGCGGGGCCGTGCTGAAATCGCCCACACCGTACCGCAGCTGACCTGTCTTCTCGACGCGCTCTCGAACGCCAGCGAGGTGGTCATCGTGCTGGTTCTGCCTCTGTGGATGTTGTTGTTCGGTGGGCAGTTGCTGGGCCGCGCACGAAAGCAGCCGGCACGCTTGCAAGGTGTTAGAGCGACCACCTAAAGCCAACTCTCAAACGTATCTCAACACAGGATTGAATATGACTACCCTGATCGTGAACTACCCAAGCACGGAAGGTGCGACCTTTGACCGTGAGTATTACCTTTCGAAGCATGCTCCCCTTGTCGGCTCGGCGTGGAGCGAGTTCGGTCTGCAATCGGCCGAAGTCCTGTTTCCATCAACGAAAGCACAACCGTTCGCATGCGTTGCGATACTGCGTTTCAACGATCAGGCCGCGATTAATAGGGTCCTTTCTTCCGCTAAAACTGCCGAGGTAATGGGTGACGTGAAAAACTTCACCACTATCACTCCGACGATTTTCTGCGCGGACGATTGACGGATCGCTCGGCTGGCCCGACTTCGTCACTACCGTCGGGCCTGCAATCCCTGGGATAAACGATGCCATGTGAAAAATAGAATTTCCGATGACACTATTGATTGGAATTCCTCTAGAAGCTGCCGCCGGCGAACGGCGCGTTGCGACCGTGCCCGAAGTGGTCGAGAAGCTGATCAAGCTGGGCTTTTTGGTCGCCGTCCAAAGCGGCGCCGGTGCCGGCGCCAACTTTGACGACGACGCGTATCGTGCGGCCGGTGCGGGCATCGCCGCTACGGCGGCCGAGCTGTGGTCGGGCAGCGATATCGTTTTCAAGGTGCGCCCGCCGAGCACGGAAGAAGTCGCGCTGATGCGCGAAGGCGGCACGCTGATCGGCTTCGTGTGGCCCGCGCAGAATCCCGAACTGATGCAGCAGCTGGCCGCGAAGCGTGCCACCGTGCTCGCGATCGATTCGCTGCCGCGCACGCTGTCGCGCGCACAGAAGATGGACGCGCTCACGTCAATGGCCGGCATCAGCGGCTACCGTGCAGTGATCGAGGCCGCGCATGCGTTCGGCCGCTTCCTGAACGGGCAGGTCACCGCGGCCGGCAAGGTCCCCCCGGCCAAGGTGTTCATCGCCGGCGCCGGTGTGGCCGGTCTGGCCGCGATCGGTACGGCGGCCAGCCTCGGCGCGATCGTGCGCGCGAACGACACGCGGGCGGAAGTGGCCGACCAGGTCAGGTCGCTCGGCGGCGAGTTCGTCAAGGTCGACTACGAAGAAGAAGGCTCGGGCGGCGGCGGTTACGCGAAGGTGATGAGCGAAGGTTTCCAGCAGGCGCAGCGCGCGATGTACGCGCAGCAGGCGAAGGATGCCGACATCATCATCACCACCGCGCTGATCCCCGGCAAGCCGGCGCCGAAGCTCATCACCGCCGAGATGGTGCAGTCGATGAAGCCCGGCAGCGTGATCGTGGACATGGCCGCCGAACAGGGCGGCAACTGCGAACTCACGGTGCCCGGCGAAGCCGTCGTGCGCCACGGCGTGACGATCGTCGGCTATACCGATCTCGCATCGCGCCTGTCGCGGCAATCTTCCACGCTGTATGGGACCAACCTGCTGCGTGTGATCGAGGAGCTGTGCAAGGGCAAGGACGGCACGATCAACGTCGACTTCGACGACGATGCGATCCGCGGCCTCACCGTCATCAAGGAAGGCAACGTCACGTGGCCGCCGCCGATCAAGCAGGCGGTCGTCGCGCCCAAGCCCGCGGCAGCGGCACCCGCAGCCGCCGCACCGGCGAAATCGAAAGGCCACGGTCACAGCGGCGAGCCGATGTCGGCCAAGTCGCTCGCGATCGTATTCGCGATCGGCGCGCTGGCGTTCCTGTGCGTCGGCCAGTTCGCGCCGGCCAGCTTCCTGTCGCATTTCACGGTGTTCGTGCTCGCGTGCTTCGTCGGCTACATGGTGATCTGGAACGTCACGCCGTCGCTGCACACGCCGCTGATGAGCGTGACCAACGCGATCTCGTCGATCATCGCGATCGGCGCGCTCGTGCAGGTCGCGCCGCCGCTGGGCGAGCTGGCCAACGCCGGCGACCGTCCGTCCGGGCTGATCCTCGGCCTCGCGGTGGGCGCACTCACGCTCACGGCCGTCAACATGTTCGGCGGCTTCGCGGTGACACGACGCATGCTGGCGATGTTCCGCAAATAAGGGGACGAAAAAGATGACTTCAAACCTGACTACCGTCTCCTATATCGGCGCCGCGATCCTGTTCATCCTCAGCCTCGGCGGCCTCGCGAACCCTGAAACCGCGCGTCGCGGCAACCTGTTCGGCATGGTCGGCATGCTGACCGCCGTGCTGGCCACCGTGCTCGGCCCGCGCGTGTCGGCCGCGGGCATTCCGTATGTGAGCGCCGCGCTCGTGGTCGGCGGCGCCGGCGGCCTGTACGCCGCGAAGAAAGTGCAGATGACGCAGATGCCGGAACTGGTCGCGCTGATGCACAGCCTGGTCGGTCTCGCGGCCTGCCTCGTCGGCTTCGCGAGCTATATCGACACGTCGGTGCAGTTCACCGGCGCCGAGAAGGCCATTCACGAGGTCGAGATTTATGTCGGCATCCTGATCGGTGCAATCACGTTCACAGGCTCGATCATCGCGTTCGGCAAGTTGTCGGGCAAGATCGGCGGCAAGCCGCTGCTGCTGCCGGCGCGGCACTGGATGAACCTGGCCGCGCTGCTGATCGTGATCTACTACGGCCGCGCGTTCCTGCATGCGGAAAGCATTCAGGACGGCATGCTGCCGCTCGTCGTGATGACGGTGATCTCGCTGCTGTTCGGCGTGCACATGGTGATGGCGATCGGCGGCGCGGACATGCCGGTCGTGGTGTCGATGCTCAACAGCTACTCCGGGTGGGCGGCGGCGGCGACCGGCTTCATGCTCGGCAACGACCTGCTGATCGTGATCGGCGCGCTGGTCGGCTCGTCCGGTGCGATCCTGTCGTACATCATGTGCCGCGCGATGAACCGCAACTTCATCAGCGTGATCGCCGGCGGTTTCGGCAGCGGCGTGGGCGCACCGGCGGCAGCCGGCGGCGGCGCTGCGCAGCCGGCCGCTGAAGCGGTGGCGGTGAGCGCGGCGGAGACGGCCGAGCTGCTGCGCGAGGCGAAGCGCGTGATCATCGTGCCGGGCTACGGGATGGCCGTGGCGCAGGCCCAGCACACGGTGTTCGAACTCACGAAGCTGCTGCGTGAAAAGGGTGTCGACGTGCGTTTCGCCATTCACCCGGTCGCGGGCCGCATGCCGGGCCACATGAACGTGCTGCTGGCCGAAGCGAGAGTACCGTACGACATCGTGCTGGAAATGGACGAGATCAACGGCGACTTCCCGGAGGCCGACGTGTCGATGGTGATCGGCGCGAACGACATCGTGAACCCGGCCGCGCAGGACGATCCGACGAGCCCGATCGCGGGGATGCCGGTGCTGGAAGTGTGGAAGGCGAAGACCTCGATCGTGATGAAGCGCAGCATGGCCTCCGGCTATGCAGGCGTCGACAATCCGCTGTTCTACAAGGACAACAACCGCATGTTGTTCGGGGATGCGAAGTCGATGCTCAATGAAATCTTTGGCGCGCTGGCGGTCTGATTGTCCATTTTACTTGCCGCGAGATCGGGGCGGAACTGCGCCCCGACTTGCGCACGATTCGTGACGTTTTCTCGGAACGCGCACGCCCTGATGGCGCACGGGGAGCAATTCCTGACGACGCCTTTCTACCCAGCGAGAAACCGTCTAAAGCAGGCTTGACGGGACTATTGCGCCAGGCCGATGTCTGCGCCGCAAGTCTGCTGACCATCAACGAATTCAAGCGCGGGACCCTACGCTGCATCCTTGGCGTCAATTCTTCCGTGCGCAATGCGAATCGCCATGGCCATCATCAGGTCGAAAACGCGGTCAATGTCCCCCCATTGCTTCGGCAGACCGAACATCAGGGTCGCTACGCCCTCCATCTGTGCCGCGATGAGTGTCGCGCGAGCGAGGCATTCACGCGCGGTAGCAGACGAATCTATCTCGCGCACCAGGTCGGCGTAAATCGCCCGATAAGCAGCGTAGATTCGTCTTACGAGCTTACGGGTGACATCTGAGTGCTGGGCTAGCGCGAACATTTCGACCGCGAATCGACATACCCTCGGATCGCAGGCTTCCTCGAAAACGTCCTCGACGATTTCACGCAGGCGCTCGAGCGCAGGTTTGCCGCTTGGCCTGCCCATTTCTACATAGCGATCCAGATAGGCCTTCAGCAGTGCGCTAATGGTCGAGTGAAGCAGGTCATCGTGCGTGGGAAAATAGTGCTGGAGCGCGGCCGGCAGGATACCGAGTTCCCTCGCAACTCGCGCCTGTGTGAAGTTCGCATATCCTTCCGACGCCAGGAGGTTAGCGGCAGAAGAGATTATCTCGTTGGTCTTTATCTCTCGACGCTTCCCTTGGAGCGTTGGCCGGTAGTCGAGGACGTCCTTTCCTGTTTGGCGCGTGCTCAACTCGAGCAATCCGTGCTGGATATGCCCTTCGGACCCAAAGACGCCGACGTGAGTATTGCTGCTACCCTGTGCGTGGGGTTTGCGCGAGCTGTGAAGGGGGCCACCGTATTCGAGCACCTGTCCTGACAAGCTGACAATCAATTTTATAGCTCGCTTTGTCACGCGAATAAATTCTGTATGGTCCTTATCCGAGCCCCCGCCTTGATGGGAGAGAATCATCATTCCGGAGGTCTGCGCGATAAGAACGGATGCACGCACGAAGCACTCTTCGTTTGTCAAAGCCGGGTGGATTTCCGAGAGCAGCTTCACAAACATGCCCCGATATTCCGCGTACATATTGTCGAGGAGTTCCGCAGCATAGGGTTCATGCTGAGCGAAAGCCCAGACTTCAAACAGGAACTTCGGTAGATCGGTTTCGTTGATATCGCGAAATATGCGCTCTACGAGCGCAGAGCAACGCCGCTCGGCGCTGGTGCCGGGCCGGCTTGCGATTTCCGCGTAGTCGTTGAGCGTCTGGCGCATATACGCCCGCAGCGCCGTACGCAGCAATTCATCTTTCGTGCGGAAGTAGTATTGGAGGTTTCCTTGTGCGATTCCGACCCGACGCGCTACGCGACGCGTCGCGAATCCAGCGTACCCATCTTCCTGAAACGTCTGCCGAGCGGCAACGATGATCTGCGTGATGCGCAGTTCCCGGTTTCGCCCTGCAACTGGCCCGCCGTCGGGCCTTGCTCTCTCCAAGGTTCCTCGCTCCGGCGATCTCTCTTGCACGTCGGCTCTCCTCAATAGAACTACTTTAGATTATAGGTCGGTTCGATGGTATGCAAAAGCGTCGTCGATGCGATCTCGGTGAAGCAAGTTTCGGACACCTGCTCGCATTTGTGACAATCGCCCTGTCTGAATAATTAGGGGCGGATTTGCACGAGGCCGAGGAACGGCACGTAACTGGAGAATTGTTCACACCAGTCGGTGTTTCCCCTGCGTTTACCAAGCTTGATTTTAGGCCGGTGCACAGCTATTCTTAGGTCATGAATAAAATAAATCTAGGTCCATCACATGGACAAATTGGCTTGATGAGAGGATGGTTACGGGGCTGAGGATGAAGGAGTGCGAGATGAGCAGCAATGTAGTTTCTTTGCGGAGTCTGATCGACAAATGGTTGGCCCCGACACCGGCCTCGCCGGTCCGCTTGACCCGGTTCCGTTATGCGGCACCCAGACCCACGCGATGTGTCCGCGCAGAATCTCTTCTGGCGTCAGGCTCCTTGGCGCTCATCTTTTTCCAGCACGACGACGGATCGTGGTGTGTATTTCCTCCTTCTTCGGAGCGGCCGGCGATGCGAGCCTGGCTGAAGGCCGAATGAGGAAGGCAGGCGTATTCGTCGGGATTGAAGGGGAATTGCGATGGACATCGAAAAGATTGCAAGCGATTCGGGCATGCTGGTCGTGCTGGATGGGCGGATCGGCCGCGAAGAGTACAAGAGCGTGTACGGATCCTTGCAAGCTCTTCAGCGCTTTGCCAACAGCGTCCGCGAGTTGGTCGCGAGCGAAACGTGCGGTGTCCGCATTAATCGGGCGCCGGAATCTTTAATTTGATCCACGGTGTTAATGCTGTTGTTGTTGCTGGACAGTACGCCTCTGTTTTTTTTCGAGTGAGTGGTCAGGACGGAATATCCTGTTTCTACTCTATTTTTTCACCTTTGTCGTTGTGATCTAACTTCGTCAGACCGTTCCAGGGAAGACTCCGCCTGAACCGTTCGTGACTACGTGAATTTAAGGAGCTTAGTCATGCTAACGAACGCGAAACAAGAGCGTATCGGTAAGCCACGAACAATTGCTTATCGACTCCGCGGTAATGTCTTTGCGGCAGTTGTGATGTTCGGGTCGCTAACGGGACTGTGCTATGGCGCTGATTTTCCAGTTTGGCCAACATCCACTCAAGCTGTCGACGTGCCGCAAGGGGGAATGCCTACTGCGGAGGAAATCGCAACTGTTGTGAGTACCCGCTTTCACATCGGATTGCACGATGCGTTGCAAATCGGTCACGCGGTGCTGAATGCTGCGAAGCGTTCCACAATCTCACCGCTGTTATTGCTTGCAGTGATCGCCGTCGAATCCAGTTTCGACCGTTTCGCGGTAAGTGTGGTTGGCGCCATGGGACTCATGCAGGTGCTTCCGTCTCAACACGCAGACCGTGTCCTTCGCACGTCTGATTTGACAGACGCGCGCACAAACATCCGTATCGGGTGCGCAATTTTGCAAGACTACATAAGAGCGTCAGGTGGAAACCTCGACGACGCATTATATCGGTACAGTGGAGGCGCCAAGGGTTACGCGCGACGTGTAGCCGATCACTTGAGCATGATGAAAGCGGAACTCGGTTTGTAGTCGCGGTCCCGTTCGAGCAGGATCATCGGACGGTCAAGCGGCGCATCCGGGCCATGCTGGGATTCAAGTCTATTCGATGCGTCCTGATCCTGCCGGGAGGCATCGAAGTTATGCACATGATCGTCAAAGGACAGATGAAGTGCGTTCGCGCAACTCATCCGACCTCCATTGACCTCTCCTATTGCACCGACGCTTTTCTGGAGGTCGGGCCGGAAGCTTGCAAGTCGAGGGCGTTCCGGGCCGCTGTACAATCCGAACGGTTTAGTCTACGGGCACGCGATGACCGGCTTACATTCCCGTTCCGCCCAGCGCGGGCGCGCACTGCCGTCGCCGGGCGCCACGGTGCCGATCTCGCTCGTCAACGGTTTCCTGGCGAGCGCGGGCGTGGGGCGCGATGTGATCGAAGGCTATCTGTATGAAGCCGGCATTGCAATCGAGTTGCTCGGCGAGCCGCATTCGCGCGTGACGGAAGAGCAATTCTCGACGCTGTACCGCACGCTCGCGATTGACCTCGACGACGAGATGCCCGGCATCTTCTCGCGCCCGCTGCGCGGCGGCACGCTGAAGTACCTGTGCCTGAGCCTGCTCGATGCGCGCAACCTTAAAACGGCGCTCCATCGTTTCGGCCAGTTCTTCCATATCCTGCTCGACGACTTCTTCGTCGAATCGAGGAACGACGGTCTCATCGTGCAGGTAATGCTGCGGCCGGATGCGGCCATGGGCCCAATCAGCCCGCTCGGCCAGGAGCTGATGCTCAAGCTCGTTCACGGCGTGTGTTCATGGCTGATCGGGCAGAAGATCCCGCTGCTGCAGATCGAGCTTGCGTGCCCGCGACCGCGCCATGCGGTCGATCACCTGTACTTCTTCTCCGGGTCCGTGAAGTTCGACTGCGAGCGCACGCTTCTGCGCTTCAGCGTGGACTACCTCGACGCGCCAATCCGGCAGAGCAAGCGCAACCTGCAAAAGTTCCTCGCTCGCGCGCCAGGCGACTGGATCTTTGAATCATTCAGCGAGCAGCTTGTGTGCCATCGCGTGCGGCAATACCTGTCGGCGGCGCTGCCCGACCTGCCAATGATCGATCTGGTGGCCGAGCATCTGCATTGCTCCGTACGCACCTTGAGCCGTCACCTGGCCGCCGAAGGCACGACGTTCCAGGTGCTCAAGGATGAACTGCGGCGAGATATCGCAATCCAGCGGCTCACCGACACGCCCGACACGATCGCGGCGATCGGCGCCGACATTGGCTTTGACGATCCAAGCGCGTTCCATCGCGCGTTCCGGCACTGGACAGGCAGCACACCGGGGACTTATCGGCGGCGTGCATAGCGCGCGGAGCGGGTACAGCCGTTTTTCCGACGCTGAATCACCTGGCCGACTCACTGCGCCCGCTCCAATGGCCGGCTCCTGTATGCGACCCACAGCCGGCTTCCGTTGCCGGCCCCTCCGCGAATCTCACCACCGCTTCCGCCCCGCCGATCGGCACAACGGTGCGCATGTCTTTTCGCAGAGACCGGATTCGGGGAAACCCGACGCGGCCGGCTGCCTTCAGCATCGCCCGTGCATCGCGTGGCCGGTTTTGTCACCATGAGGGCCGGATATGACAATGGGAATTCGTCACGGCGGCGGTAGGATGCGTCACTACGTCTCCTGGATCTGGCCGGTTTTGCCGTATCGGACCTTGTGAGGCACTTCATTTACCGCCTGATTGGAACATCGACCATGAGCTATACCGCCCCCGTCAAGGACATGCTGTTCGTGCTCAGGGAACTCGCGGGCATCGACACCGTTGCGCAGCTTCCGGGCTTCGAGGATGCCGGTCACGACACCGCGCATGCTGTGCTCGATGAGTCGGCGAAACTTTGCGGCGAGGTGCTGGCACCGCTGAACGTCGAAGGCGACCGCAATCCGAGCAGCTGGAAGGACGGCGTCGTGACCGCCACGCCGGGCTTCAAGGAGGCGTTCCATAAGTTCGTCGAGGGCGGCTGGCAGGGATTGCAGCATCCGGCCGAGTACGACGGTCAGGGGTTGCCGAAGCTGATCGCGGCGCCGTGCATCGAAATGCTGAACGCAT
This sequence comes from Paraburkholderia sp. BL17N1, assembly GCF_003634175.1. NCBI lineage: Bacteria > Pseudomonadati > Pseudomonadota > Betaproteobacteria > Burkholderiales > Burkholderiaceae > Paraburkholderia > Paraburkholderia sp. BL17N1. The sequence goes on along the minus strand of NZ_RBIW01000002.1, from coordinate 66,094 downwards.
CGAACCTGTCGTTCGCGCTGTGTCCGCTCCTCACCGACGGCGCGATCGAGGCGCTGCTGACGGCCGGCAGTGACGAACAAAAGCAGCGCTACGTGCCGAAGCTGATCTCGGGCGAATGGACGGGCACGATGAACCTGACCGAGCCGCAGGCCGGCTCAGATCTCGCGCTGGTGCGCTCGCGCGCCGAGCCGCAGGGCGACGGCACGTACAAGGTGTTCGGCACGAAGATCTTCATCACGTGGGGCGAACACGACATGGCGGACAACATCGTCCACCTGGTGCTTGCGCGCACGCCGACCGCGCCGGAAGGCGTGAAGGGCATTTCGCTGTTCATCGTGCCGAAGTTCCTGGTCAACGAAGACGGCTCGCTCGGCGCACGCAACGACGTGCACTGCGTGTCGATCGAGCACAAGCTCGGGATCAAGGCGAGCCCGACCGCAGTGCTGCAATACGGCGACCACGGCGGCGCGATTGGCTACCTGATCGGCGAAGAGAATCGCGGCCTCGAATACATGTTCATCATGATGAACGCCGCGCGCTTCGGCGTCGGGATGCAGGGGATCGGCGTCGCCGACCGTGCATACCAGAAGGCCGCCGCATTCGCGAGGGAGCGCGTGCAGAGCCGCCCGGTCGACGGATCGGCCAGGCAGTCAGTCACCATCATCCATCACCCAGACGTGCGCCGGATGCTCGGCACGATGCGCGCGCTGACCGAAGGCGCACGCTCGCTCGCGTATGTCGCGGCCGCGCACAGCGACATTGCCCACCACCATTCGGACGAGGCGACGCGGGCACGTCATCAGGCAATCTACGAATATCTGGTGCCGGTCGTGAAGGGCTGGAACACCGAGATGGTGAACGACGTGGCAAGCCTCGGCGTGCAGGTGCACGGCGGGATGGGCTTCATCGAGGAAACCGGCGCCGCGCAGTATTACCGTGACGCGCGGATCCTGGCGATCTACGAAGGCACGACAGCGATTCAGGCCAATGATCTGGTCGGCCGCAAGACGCTGCGCGACGGCGGCACGGTCGCGAAGGCGCTGATCGCCGAGATCGGCGACACGGTCGCGGCGCTCGGCAAGGTCGACTGCGCGGCGGCCGCGTCGATGAAGGCGCAGCTGGAGAAGGGCGCGCACTCGTTGTCGACGGTGATCGACTACGTGCTCGCGAACGCGAAACAGGACCCGAACGCGGTGTTCGCGGGCAGTGTGCCGTACCTGAAGCTGGCGGGCATCGTGCTGTGCGGATGGCAGATGGCGCGCGCACTGCTGGCAGCGCACGCGAACCGCGCGAGCGACACGGCGTTCTTCGATGCGAAGATCGCGATCGCACAATGCTATGCGGAACACGTCCTCGTGCAGGCAGGCGGGCTCGAAGCGTCGATCGTCAGCGCAAAGGGCAACAACAGCGTGCTTGCGTTGTCGGAAGGCCAGTTCTAACCGTCACGGTCGAGGCGCAGGAGGAGACAGGATTTTGACCACACAGGACTTGCTGGCGCAATATGGCCCGCGCGAATCGATGGAATACGACGTCGTGATCGTCGGTGGCGGCCCGGCCGGCCTGTCTGCGGCGATCCGCCTGAAGCAGCTGGCAGCGGAAAAAGGCGTCGAGCTTGGCGTGTGCGTACTGGAAAAAGGCTCGGAGATCGGGGCGCATATCCTGTCGGGCGCGGTGATGGATCCGCGCGCGATCACCGAACTGATTCCGGACTGGAAAGAAAAAGGCGCGCCGCTGACGGTGGACGTGACCGAAGACAAATTCCTGTTCCTGACCGAAACCGGCTCGAAGAGCGTGCCGACCTGGGCGTTGCCGGACAATTTCAAGAATCACGGCAATTACGTGATCAGCCTCGCGAATGTCACGCGCTGGCTGGGTCAGCAGGCCGAGGCGCTGGGCGTGGAAATCTTCCCGGGTTTTCCGGCGGCGGAGATTCTGTATAACGACGATGGCTCGGTCAAAGGCGTCGCGACCGGCAATCTGGGCATCGGCAAGGACGGCGAGCCGACCGAAAACTTCCAGCTCGGCATGGAGCTGCACGCGAAGTACACGCTCTTCTGCGAAGGCGCGCGTGGGCATCTGGGCCGTCAGCTGAACGATAAATTCAAGCTGCGCGAAGGCGCCGATCCGCAGGTCTACGGGATCGGCATCAAGGAACTGTGGGAAATCGATCCTTCGAAGCACAAGCCGGGTCTGGTGATGCACACCGCCGGCTGGCCGCTGGAGAACGATACTTACGGCGGCTCGTTCCTGTATCACATGGACAACAACCAGGTGGTGGTGGGCTTCGTGGTCGGCCTCGGCTACACGAACCCGTATCTGTCGCCGTTCGAGGAATTCCAGCGTTACAAGACGCATCCGGCGATTCGCGCGGTGCTCGAAGGTGGCAAACGTGTGTCGTACGGCGCACGCGCGATCACGGCCGGCGGCCTGATGTCGCTGCCAAAGCTGGTGTTCCCGGGCGGCGCGCTGGTCGGCGACGATGCGGGTTTCCTGAACGCGTCGCGGATCAAGGGCTCGCATGCGGCGATCAAGACCGGCATGCTGGCTGCCGAAGCGGCATTTGAAGCCGTGCAGGCAGGTCGCACCAGCGATGAACTCACCGCGTATCCGGAGAGTTTCAAGACTTCGTGGCTGCACACCGAACTGCACCGCGCGCGCAATTTCAAGCAGTGGATGAGCAAGGGCCTGTACCTCGGCACGCTGATGGTCGGCATCGAGCAGAAGCTGCTGGGCGGCAATGTGCCCTGGACGCTGCATCACCAGCATTGGGATCACGAGATGCTCAAGCCGGCTTCCCAATGCAAGCCGATCGTGTATCCGAAGCCCGATGGCAAGCTCACGTTCGACCGGTTGTCTTCCGTGTTCATCTCGAACACCAACCACGAAGAGAATCAGCCGGCTCACCTGACGCTGAAAGATCCGTCCGTGCCGGTGAATGTGAACTGGCAGACGTATGCCGGGCCGGAGTCGCGCTATTGCCCCGCTGCGGTTTATGAGTTCGTGAAGAACGACGACGGCAGCGAACGCCTCGTGATCAACGCGCAGAACTGCGTGCACTGCAAGACCTGCGATATCAAGGACCCGACGCAGAACATCGTGTGGGTCACGCCGGAAGGTGGCGGCGGGCCGAATTATCCGAACATGTGACGCAAACGCATCCTGCGCCTGCGGGCGCGAACGAACCGGAGTGAGACGATGAGCAATGCAGCGAAGGAAGTCGTGGTGGTGAGCGGTGTCCGTACCCCGATCGGCGATTTCGGCGGGAGCCTGAAGGATTTCTCGCCGACAGATCTCGGTGCGAAGGTCGTGAGCGAAGTGCTGACGCGGGCGAACGTGCCGGGTGATGCGGTCGGGCACGTCGTCTTCGGCCACGTCGTGAACACGGAACCGAAGGACATGTATCTCGCGCGCGTCGCGGCGATCAACGGCGGCGTCGCGCAGCATGCGCCCGCGCTGACCGTGAACCGTCTGTGCGGCTCCGGCCTGCAGGCGATCGTGTCGGCCGCGCAGACCATCATGCTCGGCGATGCCGACGTCGCGATCGGCGGCGGGGCGGAGAGCATGAGCCGTGCGCCGTTCACCGTGCCGTCCGCACGCTTTGGCCAGCGCATGGGCGACGCCAGGCTCGTCGACATGATGCTCGGCGCGCTGCACGACCCGTTCCAGGCGATCCACATGGGCGTGACGGCCGAGAACGTCGCGAGGAAATACGGCATTTCACGCGAGGCGCAGGATGCGCTCGCGCTCGAATCGCATCGTCGTGCGGCGCGCGCGATCGCGGAAGGCCGCTTCAAGGATCAGATCCTGCCGATCTCGATTCGCACGAAGAAAGGCGAGGTCGCGTTCGACACCGACGAGCACGTGCGTCACGACGCGGGCTCCGACGATTTCACGAAGCTCAAGCCGGTGTTCGCGAAGGAGGACGGCACCGTGACGGCCGGCAACGCATCGGGCATCAACGATGCGGCCGCCGCCGTGTTGATGATGAGCGCGGACGCCGCGCGCGCGCAGGGCGCGAAGCCGCTCGCGCGGCTCGTCGCGTATGCGCACGCGGGCGTCGACCCGGCCTACATGGGCATCGGCCCGGTGCCGGCCACGCGGAAGGCGCTCGAACGAGCGGGTCTCAAGATCACGGATCTCGATGTGATCGAAGCCAACGAAGCGTTCGCCGCGCAGGCCTGCGCGGTCACGCAGGAGCTCGGCCTCGATCCGGCCAAGGTCAACCCGAACGGCTCGGGCATTTCGCTCGGCCACCCGATCGGCGCGACGGGCGCGCTGATCACGGTGAAGGCGCTGTACGAACTGAAGCGCATCGGCGGGCGTTATGCGCTCGTAACGATGTGTATCGGCGGCGGCCAGGGGATTGCGGCGATCTTCGAGAACGTCTGATAATCGACCGCTCAGCAGCCGAACACACAGCACCGAACATAAGGAATCGTCATGGCCATTCAAACCGTCGGCGTCGTGGGCGCCGGAACCATGGGCAACGGTATCGCGCAGACCGCTGCCGTTGCAGGACTGAACGTCGTGATGATCGACGTCAGCGACGCGGCGCTCGACAAGGGCGTCGCCGCACTGAAGGGCAGCCTCGAGCGGCTCGTGTCGAAGGAGAAGCTCGACGCCGGCGCACGCGACGCCGCGCTCGCGCGCATCAATACGTCGACTGATTACGCGAAGCTTGCCGCGGTCGACATGGTGATCGAAGCCGCGACCGAAAACGTCGAGCTGAAGGGGCGCATCCTGAAGCAGATCGAGGCCGTCGCGCGCCCCGATGCGATCATCGCGACCAACACGTCGTCGATCTCGATCACCGCGCTCGCCGCGCTGCTGGCTGATCCGTCGCGTTTTGTCGGCGTGCACTTCTTCAATCCAGTGCCGCTGATGCCGCTTGTCGAGATCATTCGCGGGCTGCAGACGAGCGATGCGACTGCGTCCGCGGTGCGTGCGCTGACCGAGCGTTTCGACAAGTCGCCGATCGGCGTGCGAAACGCGCCGGGCTTCGTCGTGAACCGGATCCTCGTGCCGATGATCAACGAGGCGTTCTTCGTGCTTGCCGAAGGCATCGCGTCGGCCGAGGAGATCGATGCTGGGATGAAGCTCGGTGCGAACCATCCGATCGGGCCGCTCGCGCTGGCGGACCTCGTCGGCCTCGACGTGTGCCTCGCGGTGATGGACGTGTTCCAGAAGGACTTCGGTGATCCGAAGTATCGCGCGTGCCCGTTGCTGCGCGAGATGGTGACGGCGGGGCGGCTGGGGCGCAAGACGGGGCGCGGGGTGTACGACTACGGCAAATAAGCAGCCGCGAATAAGTGGCACGCGATTGTCCGCGCGTGCGGCCGCGCCCCTTCGGTCGGCGCGGCCGCGTGCCGCGCGTCGGCACGTCCCGTCGTAGGGGCACAGCGATGGATCATGGTGCGTCTATCCACTTGCAGGTTGCCGGCCGACGATGGAGCAGCATCCTGGCCACAACCACTTAGGCGGGACCGAACCCGAGACTTCCTGAGGACTGGGGAACGGTTCCCAACCGCGGCCACCATTTGAGATCTCCCCGACTAGCCGGATACCGCTTCACATTGGCGGCGGCCTCATTAACCAATTCAATCGTCTTGTCGATGCTGACTTCAAGATTGAGCCAGACTGGAGCTGCCTGAACAACAGCGACCTTGTATTTCGGATGAACAAGAGGCATGACAATCCACTCCTGAAAGATGGCGAAGCCGAACAGACCTGAATTCAGGCGGCGACTCCGGGCTAAGGGCAAGCCATACCTTAGTCAACAACCTCAGCAAGCTTGCGCTCAGAGCAGGCGCATCCGATGGTCTGCATCCCGTATTTGCGTCCTGGCTTCAGATTCCGCAATGAAAGAGCGTGCCGGCGCACTTCTTTTGCGGGCAGCGGACCGCCGTGGCCCATGTGAAAACGCTGCATGCCCGCGTTGACCATGCTCATCAATTCAACACTGACAGCCTGCGGATCATCCTCGAACGGGGGCCGCAGGGCATGGCTCGTGCGGATCAATCCCCCGAGAAATACTCCGGAGGCGACGAGGTCGCCAACCAGCGCGTCGCCACTGCCCAGCTCAACCGATACGGAGCCAGCCGTGTGGCCGGGCGTGTACCTTGCCACGCCGTCGATTCCAAAGCGACTGAGATCGAAACTGGCATTGTCTTGCAGCAGGATATCCGGCGTGAAGGGCAGGTAGGCCTCGCCGGGCACGCCCGATCGCAGAAAGAGCGGTCCCCACCAATGGGCGACGCAGTATGTCATCTCCTTGCGCCGCTCGTAGTAGTCCAGATCTCCGGCATGCGCGAGGATCGGGGCCCCCGTCAGTTCACGCAGTCGCGCAGCCGCGCCGGCATGGTCCGTATGCGCATGAGTGACCACGATCAAGCTGACATCACGAAAACCGCGCCCGTGCTTCGCCAAAGCGCGCTCAATCTTGTCCTCTGAGCCCGGCGTGCCCGTGTCCACGAGAACACAGCCCGCTTCACCGATGATCAGGTGGCAGTGGACCATGCCGAACGGCAGGATAAGAATCGTAATGATGGAGGGTGTGTTCATGATGTGTGTCCCTGTCGGCTGTTCATGGCGTCATTCCCCAGATCTGTTCAGTTCAACCCGAGCGGATTGGAGATCAGCAGTCTCCACCCGCCGTCGCGGCCCTTTTTCATAACCTGCGTAGCGGTGCCGCGCTGCTCCTGTTCGTGGCCGTCCGGTAGCGTCACGCTCAGGGACCAGTCAAGCAGGACGAGTGCTATGTCGCCGCTCGTTATCACACGACGTATTTCGTTGTGAATGCGCGGGCGCAGTTGCAGCAACTGAGCCAGACCGCTGCGCAAGCCGGCGGGGTCCTCGTGTGTCGTCTCGCCGTCCGTCATTCGCATCGTGGCTTTACTGCTAAACAAACCGAGCAGTACGTCAAGGTCGCCGGCGTTCAGTGCCGTATCGAAAGCGGCCGGGACCTGCTCAGGCGCGCTGCACACGGCGGACTTGTCTTCGACCGCTGTGACGAATCGCGCAATGAGCTGCGCCACTTCGGCCGGTGCCTCTAGCGGCGACAGGTGTCCAATTCCGGGGAGAATATGCATCCGCGCATGCGGAATACGAGGCATCAGTTCCGCCTGCAGCGTTGCGACGCGATCCACCTGATCAAGCTCACCGGAGATGACAACGGTCGGCGCGTCGATTGATGCCACCGCGGCGGTGATGTCTTCGCGCATGGCGATGTTTGGCCAGGCCGCCTTGGCCTGCGGCGCGGCCCTCAGGCTGTCCTCGATGACTTGCTCCCGGCAAGCAGCGTCAAGTGTTTTAGCTGTGAGCACGTGATCGATAACGAATTCGACCGACTCACGCGACTGATACGCGCCGGTCAACGTCGCACGTTGCTCGTCGGAAAGGTGCATTGGCGACGGGGGCGACGGCGCGACGAGTACAAGACCCTCAAGCCCAGCCGGCCGACGCGATGCGATGAGCTGAGCAACCTTGCCGCCCATCGAATGGCCGACCAGAACGTAGCGCTGCAGACCCAACTCATGGATGACACCTTCGGCGTCGTCGGCAAGATCGGCGATCCGGTAGCCGTCAGCGGGCGCTTCGGAACGGCCCCAGCCTCGGTGATCGATGGCAACAATTCGATAGCGGTCGGCCAATTCGCTTGCCACACCGTCCCATGTGCGGGACGAGCCGCCGTAGTAGTGCAGGAACACGAGCGCCAACTCGCCGCTGCCGCGCTGTGCGACATGAATCCGCGTACCGTTCGATCTGATTTCCATTTTCCTTCCCTAATCATTGCGTAGTGTCTGAATGGTAGATTCAAGTCGTCGGCTTGATAATTGCCAGAATGGTCTACTCAGTCGATAATCGTGTTATCGAATCGGAGGAGCAAATGGACCGGCTGACGAGTCTCGGCGTGTTCGTCGCTGCTGTTGAGGAAGGCAGTTTCGCAGCCGCGGCGCGCCGTTTCGGGCTATCGGCCGCGATGGCCGGCAAGCATGTAAGCGCAATCGAGGCCCAGCTGAATACTCGGCTACTTCAGCGCACTACCCGGCGCCTAAGTCTGACCGATGCCGGCCAGACTTACTACGAGCGCAGTAAGCGGATTCTCGAAGCGTTCGACGATGCCAATCGGGAAGCTGGCGATTCACAAGGGACGGCACGCGGCGTACTGCGGGTCGCAGCGCCAGTTACGTTCGGTGCAATGCACCTGGGCGAGGTTGTTGCCCGCTACCTTGACGATCATCCGCACGTCAATGTGGAAGTGGTGCTCGGAGACCGCTATGTCGACCTGATGGATATGGGTGTCGACGTGGCAATCCGGATCGGACGGCTGCAGGACCCCGGACTGGTGATGCGACGGCTTGCACCATGCCGGATGGTCGTCTGTGCGTCTGTCGCGTACCTCGAGCGCTATGGAACGCCACGCAAGCCCGAAGATTTGCAACGCGTGCAGCGACTGGTTTTCAGCGAGGCCGTGTCGGCCGGCGACTGGACGTTGCTCGATGCGAAAAATCACGCGCACGTCATCGACGGACCATGCCGGATGGCCGCTAACAATACGCAAATGCTGCTTGCCGCGGCCCTCGCCGGCGCCGGCATCGCCTATGGCCCAACCTTCGTGTTCGGAGAGCATCTCCGGCGTGGCGAACTTGTGGCGCTACTGCCAGCTTATCGCGCAGCTGATCTCGCGATTCAGGCGGTTTATCCGAGCGTACAGCGCATACCGCTCAAAGTGCGTCGGTTCGTCGACTATCTTGCCGAGACGTTCGGGGATGAACCGCCTTGGGACCGGATCGGTCATTGAGCGGCAGTTGTACTTCGAAGAGCGGACGCGGGGTTGCCGACCCTCGATTGTCCGTTCCGGGTCCCTTCGCCGCCGGTCGTCCAAATGCGGGGGCTATGGCACGTTGCGGACCCTAAGCGGACGCCTGTGCCGAGTGGCGCACCGGTTGAACGCGCCACTCGAATTGCCTGGATCTGGTTCGGGCTGGCGTCCCGTCAGGATTTGATGAACTCGAGAAGGTCGGGGTTCAGGACGTCCGCGTGGGTGGTCAGCATGCCGTGCGGGAAGCCAGGGTATGTCTTCAACGCGCCGTTCGCGAGCAGGTCGACCGCGCGGGGCACCGCGCTGGCGAACGGGACGATCTGGTCATCTTCGCCATGCATGACCAGTACCGGCACAGTGATCTTCTTCAGATCTTCGGTGTAGTCCTCCAGCCAGGAGGATACGGTCTCGTAGTGGGCTTGGGCGCTGCCGGCCATGCCTTGGCGCCACCAGTTCGCGATCACCGCCTCAGACGGCCTGGCGCCCGCACGGTTGAATCCGTAGAACGGACCCTCCGGGACTGCCCGGTAAAACTCCGAGCGGTTGGCAAGCATGCCTGACTTAACCGCGTCGAACCACTCCTGCGGCTGACCTCCAGGGTTCGCGTCGGTTTTCACCATGTTCGGCGTCAACGAGGCCACCAGCACTGCCTTGGCGACCCGCTCCTGGTGGCGAGCCACGTAGCGGGCCACCTCGCCGCCGCCGGTGGAGTGCCCGATGTGGATCGCGTCGCGGATGCCGAGGTGTTCGGTCAGTGCAGCGAGGTCGGCGACCCAGTGGTCCATGTCGTTGCCGGTGCCGACTTGCTCGGACCGACCGTGTCCGCGCCGGTCATGGGCGATCACCCGGTAGCCGTGATGAAGGAAAAACATCATCTGGGCGTCCCAGTCGTCAGCCGACAGGGGCCAGCCGTGGCTGAAGACGATCGGCTGACCGGATCCCCAGTCCTTGTAGAAGATCTTTACGCCGTCGGGAGTGGTGATCGTAGGCATAGCTGGTACCTCCTGGAAGAGACTGATTGAAGTGTTGGTTCTCCGCGAGACATCGAGAATGCTGCCAGCGGCTTCTTTCGAAGTCTTATTTCATGCGCATCCGAAAACGTGCGAGCGGGGCGCACTCCGACCAAGCTGCGATGGATCTCTAAATGTCTCTCGGCGCCACGCCCTTGCTTCTGGCGCTTGGACGCATCGAGTACAAGAATCGGCCTGTGATTGAGCACTCGGATGCGGTGACCACGCCAGTGAGAACTCCACTTGGGCGCTTGGCTCGTCGATACGGCAGCCGTTCCAATATAGGTATCCCTTGCCTCGATGACAAAGACTTTCTATGATTTGACCTATGCCTCAAAGGCATACGGGAGAACTAATGGAACTTCGACATCTGCGATATTTCATTGCGGTTGCGGAGGAAGGAAGTCTGCTGACAGCCGCGCAACGGCGGCTACACACGTCGCAGCCGTCCCTGAGCCGGCAGATCCGCGATCTTGAGTCCGAAGTGGGTGTGAAATTACTGGAGCGCCAGGCACGCGGTGTGAGGCTTACCGCTGCCGGAAAAATCTTCCTCGATCACGCGCGTCTGGCGCTGCTTCAAGTCGAAGCGGGTATCGACGGCGCACGGCGTACGGAGCAAACTGGAAAACCGATCCTTGCCATGGGCTTCCTTGCCGGGCAGGAAGTCGTATGGTTGCCACACGCGCTGCGAATCCTTCGCGAGGAGGCACCGGATGCGGAGATCACACTGTGCAGCCAGTCGTCTCCGGAGCTCGCTCTTGGGCTGATGCGAGGAAAGCTAGACGTCGCTTTCCTTCGTCCCGAGAGACAGACTGTTGGCCTGTCATTCAAAGTCCTGGCGAAAGAGCCGCTGATCGCGGTACTGCCGGCAAACCATCGGCTGACGTCACGCAAGAAAATCCGGTCGCAGGATCTGGCCAGCCAGATTTACGTCAGTTCATCCAAGATTTCTCCCGTACTGGAATCCGTGATTCAGCAGTACGCATCGAGTGTCGGAATAACGCTCAAGGCGGGATACGAGGGCGAAAACCTCCCGTCCGCAATGTCGCTTGTTACGTCAACGGGTGGCGTCACGCTTATCCCGCTGTACGCGCAAAATATGCTGACACCAAACGTCGTTGCAAGGGCGCTTGACGGCGTGCCTCCGACGATTGATCTCGTCTTGGGATATAGCGATGCAAATACAAACCCGTTGCTTCTTCGGCTGTTATCTCGTGCGGACGAGTTGGTCACAAATGTTCAGGATCAAAGCATCATTCGCTATGCCGTCTAGGTCATCGGCTCGGTCGCAAGTTCGCCGCCCTGCGCTATCATGGTGGACTCGACGAGGGCGCACATGTGTACCTCGAAGCCAACCCGAACGACGCCAACTGCTCACGAATCAGGATGTCATAGCCGACATGCGGGACGTGCAACACATCAAAAGCCGGTTGCTGATGGTCGCGGCATTCGCGATCCCCGCGTTCGTGTTCATCAACGGCTGCAAGTCGACAGCGACGCAGGCTGTGACCGCGCCGGCGAAGGTCGCCACTGACGACGCTGCGCTCGCCGCCAAGGTGAAGCAGGCGCTCGTCGCGGACCCAGGGCTGAGATCCTTGCCGATCAGCGTCGCCACGTATCGAGGCGTCGTGCAGTTGTCAGGATACGTGGATGCAGAGGTACAGATTGAGCAAGCGCTTGCCGTGACGCGCGGCGTGGCGGGGGTGCAATCGGTGAGCAACGATCTACACCTCAGGCCGCAATAACGCGCGCTCGCCGGAAAACAGATGACGGACAAGACAGCGATGCCTGGGCTGCGCGCGGCCAGCGGTTTCGTCAAAGGAACAGGTGCATCTGCGCCTTGACGGGCATTCCCCTGCGCTCTAGCACGTTCGCCGGTTTCGGGCCGACCGTGATCGTTAAGGTTTATTCGACGCCTGCCGGCATGCGCGGAGGCATTCACATTCCTGCGGCCGATGGCAGGCATCGAATAAGCCTTAACGACTACCGCCCCGACGCACCCAACTGAGGGCCGCCCGTTGCGTCCTTCAGCGTTTCAGGCACCGCGCCCCCGGTGCAGATTCCCCCGAATTACGCCCCACCGATATGACCTTCAGCGCGGTGCTACGGCCTACCTGCCGCGCGCAGTGCCGCTCTCAGGCTCATTTCTATGTCGAGAAGTTTCGCGCCGAGCTCCGCAAAGCTGCTGCGCCCCTCGCCGAATATCTCGCCGTTCATGTAGATCGTCGGCACAACGCTAATATCACGCGCCGACACCTCGCTTTGAAAAATTCCTCCGTCGATCGTAATGTTGTGAATCCGTGGATTGATCACCGTCATCATGTTCAGGGCTTGCACAACGTCCACACAGCTTGCGCAAGAGAGCGAAATATAGGTCTCGAAATAATAGTCACGTTCTAGCGTTCGGATCTGTTCAATGGTCGTACGGTCGGCTATTACGGGGTGTCCTCCCACCTGGAGTATTGCGAGGACAAGAGACGAAAATTCAGGTCCTGTCGGAGTGGCGGCAAACTGTATGCCAGCTTTTTCTCCGACCTGCCTGATTGAAAACGATGGCTTACGTTCGTCGCCATGCTGCTCCTCGATTACCGTCACCAGATTTGTCAACGACGCGATTTCGTTCAACATCGTCCGCATCTCGTGCGACGTTTGACCACCGCCCGGCGACACAATCAATTCGACTGGTCTGCGGATGTTTCGCAGATACGTCTGCAGCTGTGACCTGAGACTGATGCTTAACATGATTCGATCCCGTACCAACCTGCACAAGGTTATGTGAAGAAGTGCCAGGAACTGAAAGAAATGTGGACAGAAAGTTCAGCGTGAGTCTGCGATCGGACGACCCGAGAGCTTTACGCCGTCTGTTGCACTGCCGCAATGTTGCCCGGCTGCGTGACAGCACCAACCGTGGTTCAAGAGCAAGCTTATATGCCAACGGCTGACGTGCCAATCTGCCGGGTCGGGAGACGCGGACATTCTCGTCGAAGGCTAGGGGCCGCGAAAACACGCAAGCACCGAAAGCCGGCGGCACCCGTCGGCGGATCTGCGAAGGGCGCGAGACAATGCTCCCTCCAACGTCGGTGCCTTTACTGGGCTAGCCGCACAGATCCAAGGTGCTGGCGATTCGTCTAAAAGGGGTGCACGCGTGCCTGCTCCGGCGGCCACTTCTATGCGACCGACCGAGCTTGTGAACAATCCTGGGCGGCCCGTGTCGGCCGTTCGTCCTCGCCGAACTGAGTCCGACAGCGTCTGGCTCAGGTCGGACCCGCACCAGCCAGTCGATAGCTGGTCGTCTTGATGCCTTTTGCCGGAAGCAGAGCCGCCGCCCGGAAGATCAAGCGCCGACACTGGCGAACGCCTGAAATTTTTCACCATCAGCACTCGCAGCCCAGTCAAGCCGGAGACGATCGGACTTCGACACACTCGTTCGCTTTTCACGTCGCATAAAAGGCCGCTCTCCACAGCGAACCGCGTGTAAGATCGTTCGAATACTGCCGCGGTGGCAGATTGCTGTGACTCGAACACCGCTTGCCCCATCCGTACGGAATCGCATGTCTTGCCGGGAGACGATGCAATGCGCGTACTGCTCGTCGATGATCACGAACTCTTCAGAGCCGGTCTAGCGCTGCTCGTCAAGGAACTTTTCCCGGACGTCGAACTGCTGCATGCGAGTACGTTGTCGCATGGAGTCGATCTGGCGATGGCCGAACATCCGGACATCGTTTTTCTGGACCTCGAACTCCCTGACGGGCACGGTTGCGACGCGCTGGCCCGGTTGAAAGACGCACGAGCATCCTTGCCCGTAGTAGTGATATCGGCCGATGAGAGCACGGAGACAGTCAGTCGATGCCTCGAACTCCGCGCGATGGGCTACGTGCCGAAATCGTCGTCGCCCGAAGCACTCCATGCCGCGATCGTTGCCGTGCTATCAGGCGGCGTGTACCTGCCCGCAGCGAGCATCGCCGGGCTAAGGCGTGCTATCGACATCGCCGAGGCACCGGCACGCGAATCAGGACGGGCACAGCCAACGAACGGCGCCGCTACCGCGTGGGACGCTCCGCTACTTGGACTTACGCCTCGTGAGCACGAAACACTCACGTGGCTCGTACGCGGGCTCCCTTCCAAAGCCATCGCGTCGAAGATGGGGCTCGAAGACATCACTGTGCGCAAGTACATCAGTCATCTGCTTGCGCACTTCAACCTGCGGCGCCGCACTGAACTCATCGTGATGCTCGCGGACAAGGGCATCACGCTCGGCACGCCGTCGGTCACAGATTCTTTGCGAGATCGAGCTTCACCTTCCGATGGGCGGCAACGAACCGGCTGATATCCGCCACCAGATCTTCCGGTGCAGAGGACTTGCGCAGCAGCACGAACGGCTCCGGAAAGTCGCGAAGCACTTGAACGGAGAGTAACTCGCCCGTGATGAATGCGACCGGAATAACGCCCGCCCACGCGAAGTGACGCCTGATCCGATCGGCAACCTCCTTACCGGTGGCTCCATCGCGCAACCGGATGTCGGTCACGATGAGATCGGGAATGCGGCTATCATCGGCGAGAATGGCTTCGAATCCGGCCATCGACTCCGCGGCATGCACGAGCGAGCCCGCGCTCGAGAAAAGGCGTCGCAGGCCTTCGAGGACGGTTGGTTCGTCGTCGCACAGCAGCATGAACGTGCCGTTGAGATCGGGACTGTAGAGGTCGCCGTACTGATTCGTCCCGGTGGCCGGCATCAACGCGGAAATGGTCGCGTAGAGGGAAAAGCGCGATCCGCGCCCTTCAACCGATGCAAAACTCATCGCGTGTCCCGGCAGAATACGAACCGCACGCTGCACGATCGATAGCCCCAGTCCCAGCCCTTTCGAACGGTCGCGCCCCGGATTGTTGATCTGGTAGTACTCGGCAAAAATCGCCTCCCGATGGGCGGGCGCAATGCCGATTCCGGTGTCCCATACATCAACCCGCAGTCGGTCATCCAGATGCACCCAGCCAAGCACGACGCCGCCCGACGACGTGCTCTTGATCGCGTTCGATACGAGATTGGATACGGCCCGTTTGAAGAGTGACCGGTCGGTTTCGATGGGCGGCGGGTCCACTCGTCGCCGCGCAAGTCTGAGATCGATTCCGCGAATCTGTGCCGTCGCCCGATATTGGTTGAGAACCTCGGTCAACAGGTCGAGCGTGTTGACCGATGTCAGGCGGGGAACATACGAGCCCAACTCGGTATAGTCCTGAATATCCTTGAACATGTCGAGGATGTCAGATGCGGTCTCTTCGATGACATCAAGGTCACGATCCACCTTTTGTCCTTCTCGGATCCTCGTCCGGGCGCTGCGGATGAAGAGGTTGATCGCGGCAAGCGGCTGCTGGATGTCGTGATACGCCGACGAAAAGAACCGTTCCTTTTCCTTGACGAGTTCCTGCATGCGTTTGTTCTGCTCGTTGACCGCACGCGATGCAGCCTCGACGCGCCCCTTGGCTGCGCGCAAATTGCGCTGATACATGAATTCGCGCCTCGCCGAACGTTCCAACGGAATACTGACAACCAGCCCGATGAGGTACGTCAGCGGCACACTCATGCCATGCGCAATCACTGACGACAGGTGCATGCCGAACCTCTCGCCTGGAGGCTGGAGATAGAGCATGAGCAGGTAACCCGCGACGCAGAGCCCGACCAGCCACGCTGCCGTGATCGCGCGAAGCCGGAAAGCCATGAATATCGTGAACAGGGTAAGTGTCAGGATCGAATAGACTTCACGCCATGGCAGGTCTACGATCTGCATCATTCTCAGGGTGGCGAACCAGGCGCTAAGCGTCCACATGCAGAGCAGGCCGACGGCCCAGCGTTCGTCCAGTGCGCGCGGGGTCCACAACAGGACGGACACGCCCATGCCAATCGCCGCAGCGGCTCTCACGAAAATGAGTTCGGTGTGGTGCAAGTTGGCGGGATCGAGTATGTCGAGCCGAGCGAAATCGCGGATGGAAAAAACGATCCATAACGCAGTAAAGATTGCGATGGCCAGTCTTCGCTGTCCGGAGAAGCGCCGCGCGTAGTCCATCCGGAACGCACGCTCCTGAGCCGCCGATCTGAATCTGCGCACCCAGAGGTCCGACGATCTCATAGCGATGCCCGATCAGAAATGTCGCCGTCTGCGGATACGGCAGCGTGACATTCAAACAGAATAGCAGGACGTCGTTCGCATCCGAATACACAAATGTAGCAGTACGGATGTACCTGTCTGGTTCCGAATTCCTACATCTTTCGCAGCTCGATTTCGCGTGCTCGCCTACCTATGTGGGTGTCGATGGCGTCGGCTCTGGTCGAAAATCAAAATGACAGCGCCGGGAAACGAGAGTTGAGAATTCCTGCTTCCCGGCATTTACGAGGAGGTCGCCATGAAATCAGTCGTTATCGCGGTCGCCGCAGCGTCGGCCCTTTCCATCCCTCTTGCCACGTTCTCCCAGACCGATCCGGCACCGACGCGCGCCCAGGTGCAAGCGGAGCTTCAGCAGCTCGAACAGGCCGGATATGATCCGGCCAAAGGCGAGGATCCGAGCTATCCGAGCGACATTCAGGCGGCGGAGGCACGGATATCGAGCCAGAGCCCAACGGCGTACGGCGGCGTATCCCCCGGCTCATCGGCGTCCGGTTCCCACGCTGTCGGTCGTCCCGCCTCGACCGAAGACATGAAGCAACTCTATTTTGGAGGCCAGTAGCATCTTCGCCTGCTTCCCTCTGTGGTGTGCCCACACCGGCACCGCTGCTTAATGCGCGCCCAACTTCGGCATGTGTTGAAGACTGGGCAAGCCGGTGCCCCGCCTGGGCGTGCACCAAGCTGGGCGGGCGCCGCTACCGAAGCCGGCTGGAACTCGACTGGTGGCGAAAAGCTCCGCTGGCCGCGAGCACCAGTTCCGTGAACGTTCTACAGAGCCGACGTTGGAGTCGTCAACGCCTGCTTTCCGGCGACGTGGATGAACGCGTATTGCCGGCCAAAATCTGCCGTTGGACATCGGTGGCTGGATCGCTAACAATCGGGGGCCTGCACATTTTCGATGAGGTCCGATCAATGAGTTCGGCTTGCCGGGTCCGGGCGATAACAGACCTCTCATCGCTGGAAGGTACTGCCTATGTCGAAGTCATGGCAGGTGCCTGTACGAATCGATGCTGGAACGATGGTTCGCTGTTTTTCGAGGAAGAGGTGTTTGGGTATATCGAGCCGACGATCGAAAAATACGAGCCGACCTACGATCACTACGCACTCACCCAAATCAGCATGCTTGACTGGGAAAAGATAATAAAAGCCCTCGCGGACGTTTGAAGCAGGCTGGAAATGGAGACATTCAGGCCGGACACGCTGCCGCAGATTGGCTTCCTCTTCACTGATCCGAAAGAAAGAATTACTGAGAGTATGAACGCGAATTGTGTCGCGCTCGGCGCGATGATTTCGCAAATTGAGACGTGGACCAGTGACAATCGTCTCAGGCACAGCTGCGTCACGATCCTCGGCCTGTAGTTTCCATGGCGGCCACGAGCGGACACCCGCCGGGGACACCGAAATCGACAACAATTATGAGTTGCGGTCAGACACATTGGAGACAAGTCAGTGAAGGAAGCCGATTTTGTTGAAATGGTTGCTCGCATCTCAGTCACTCATAGCGCAGATGACAATTCGCTACTAATCACGGCAGCGGATGCCCGTGAGATGTTCGATTGACAATCAGATGCTAGCGACGACCGGCGTGCGTCAGACGCGTTGCCTTGTAAATCCAGGCTTCGGGCGCGCTGCGTCACCCACCACCAACGCGCCGACTGCGTGCCGCGCTTCAACCGTCTTCTCCGTCGAGGGTTCCGTACGACTCCTGTCGCGCCGTCAGCTTCGCGGCTTGCGTTTCCAGCCGCGACAGCAGCGTGTCGAGCATGTGGGCTTCGGCGTCGGTCAGACAGGAGGCGAGTTCCGTGTTGTAGGCTCGCCCGCCTTCGAGCGCCTTGTCGTAGATAGCTTGCCCCGCTTCCGTCAGGGTCAGCACCGTCAACCGCTTATTCGACGGTAGGCGAGATTTCGCTATCAGCTTGCGTTCTACCAGAGTTGCGACGCCCCGACTTGCGATCACCGTATCGAGCGCGGCCATCTGTGAGAGCCGCGTGAGACTCACGTGCGGAAATCGTCCGACGAAAGCGAGAAGCCGCCAGTCACGGCGGCTGATGCCGATATCGCGCCGGAACATCAGGCCGACACCGCGCGTCGCGACGCGCGTCAGATTATGCATTCGGTACATCAGGAAGTCATCGATGTGCTGCGGGTCCTTGACGACGGGCGGCGACGGATCGGTGTCCGGCGAGTTCGATCGTGGCATGGCGGCGATGGGGAATGTGCAAGCCACCATTGTGCCGCGCATTTTGGTGCGACCGCACATACGTTTGATTTGGTCAATCATCGCGCGCGTGCTTACGATCTGGGGCATCTTCTGACGACGCGACGAACCCAGATCATGACTGCCATTCGCAACGTTCTGTTCATCATGTGCGACCAGCTGAGGCGCGACCATCTCGGCTGTTACGGACACCCTTTCCTGCGCACACGAAACATCGACGCGCTCGCCGCCCGCGGCGTGCGTTTCGACAATGCGTTCGTCACGTCCGGCGTCTGCGGGCCGTCGCGGATGTCGTATTACACCGGACGCACGATGACGAGCCACGGCGCGAACTGGAACCGCGTGCCGCTCGGACTCGGAGAAATCACCCTCGGCGAATACCTGAGCTGGCATGGCCGCACGCTCGCGCTCGCAGGCAAGACGCATGTCCTCGCCGACGTCGACGGCATGAAGCGTCTACAAATCGCCAGGTCGAGCCCAATGGGGCAGCGCTTGTCCACCGGCTTCTTCGAAGAACTGGATCGATACGATGGCCATCACGAACCCGGCGCGGAAACCGGCTATCCAGCGTTTTTACGCGCGAACGGCTACAACAGCGACAGGCCGTGGACCGACTTTGTCGTCAGCGTCGAGGACGACAACGGCGACACGCGTTCCGGCTGGCAGATGCGCAACGTCAAATGGCCATCGCGTGTCGCTGAAGCGCATTCGGAAACCGCGTACATGACGTCGCAGGCAATCCGCTATATCGAGGAAAAAGGCGACACGCCCTGGGCACTGCATCTGTCCTACGTGAAGCCGCACTGGCCGTACGTCGCGCCGCGTCCATATCACGACATGTATTCGCTCGACGAGTGTCTGTCGCCGGTGCGTCGTCCCGACGAATTCGACTGCGCTCATCCGGTGCTGGCCGCGTATCGCCGGCATGAAGAGTCGGTCAATTTCTCGCGCGACGAGGTCTCGGATACAGTGCGTCCCGTCTATCAGGGTCTCATTCAGCAGATCGACGATCATCTCGGCCATGTGTGGAACACGCTTGAGCAGCTCGGCCGCTGGAAGGACACATTGATCGTGTTCACCGCCGATCACGGCGATTTCCTTGGCGATCACTGGCTCGGCGAGAAAGAGCAGTTCTACGACACCGTGCAGCGCGTACCGATGATTGTCTACGATCCGTCGCCGCGCGCTGATGCGACGCGCGGCGGCGTCGAACGGCGCTTCACATCTGGCGTCGACGTCGTGCCGACGATTCTCGACGCGCTGGATTTGCCCTCTTACGATGAGCGGATCGAGGGCTGCTCGCTGCTGCCGCTGACGCGCGGCGACGCGGTCGCCAGTGCACACTGGCGCGAGTTCGTCGTCTCCGAATTGGACTTCAGTTTTCGCGCGGCGCGGCTCACGCTCGAGCGCAAGTCGGACGAATGTCGCGCGTGGATGGTCCGCGATACGCACTGGAAATACATACATTGGATGGGATTTAGACCACAACTGTTCGACCTCCAAGCGGACCCGGATGAGTTTGTCGATCTGGGCGAATCAACCGCGCATGCCTCCGTGCGCGCCGCGATGCACGACAAGCTTGTGCGGTGGCAATGCAGCCTGAAGCAGCGCGTCACCATCGACAATCCGACGGTCGCGGCGAAAACCAATACGCACAAGGAATGGGGTGTATTTTTCGGCGAGTGGTAGAAAAGCGGCGAATCGGACACGCAAACCGACCATTCGAGAAGATCCACGTCCGGCAACGACTGGCACGCGATTAGGAGACAACCCATGAACATCCCATCTACACGGCTGGACGACGGCGCGCTTTACCGCAAGATCGCCTGGCGCATCGTGCCGTTTCTGTTCGTCTGCTACGTGGTCAACTTCATCGACCGTGTAAATATTGGCTTCGCAAAGCTGCATCTGCTGCGCGACCTGAAGCTCGACGACGCCGCGTTCGGCATCGCGGCGGGCATGTTCTTCGTCGGTTACCTGCTGCTAGAGTTGCCGAGCAATCTGCTGCTCGCGCGGATTGGCGTGCGGAAGACGCTGCTGCGGATCATGGCGCTTTGGGGTCTCGTGACGATCGCGCTGATGTTCGTGCAAGGTGCGAAATCGCTGTACTTGCTGCGTTTTCTGCTTGGTGCGGCCGAAGCCGGCTTCTTCCCCGGCATGATTTTCTATCTGAGCCAGTGGTTTCCGAATGCACAGCGCGGGCGAATCACGAGCCTGTTCGTAATGGCGGTGCCGCTCGCGGGCATTGTTGGCGGGCCGCTGTCCGGCGTGATCATGAGCCAGCTCGAAGGCGCGCAGGGACTGCACGGCTGGCAATGGCTGTTTCTGATCGAAGGCGTGCCGGCCGTCGTGCTCGGAGTGCTCGCGCTATTGCTGCTCGACGATCGCCCCGCGGATGCGCGTTGGCTCACCGACGATGAAAAAGCCCGCGTGCAGGCTGCGCTCGGGGCAGAGCGCGCGCGCCGCGAAGCGACCCCGGCGCCGTCGAGCTTGCGGGAGCTGCTGCGGAGCCCGCGAGTCTATCTGCTGTGTGCGGTCTACCTGACGGTGTTTATGGGACTGAACGTCGTCGGCTTTTGGATTCCCACGGTGCTGCGCCAGGTCGGCGTCACGCGCATCACGGATATCGGCTGGTTGAGCGGCGGTATGTCGGTGCTGACCGCGATCGGGATCGTGGTGATCGGGCGCAGTTCGGACCGGCGCGGTGAGCGGCGCTGGCACGTTGCTGGCAACGGGATCGGGGTCGCGGCGAGCCTGCTGTTGCTGCCTCTCAGCGCGCATAGCATTGCATTGACGGTCGCGTTGTTGTGCGTGGCGTCGATATGCATTTACGCGACGCTGAGCATCTTCTGGACGATCCCGCCCATGTTCCTGTCCGGTAACGCGGCGGCGGGCGGCATCGCATTGATTACCACGGTCGGCGCGCTCGGAGGCGCTGTGAGTCCGGCGCTCGTCGGCATACTGAAGGAACAGACCGGCAGCATCTACGTTGGGCTCGCGGTAGTCGCTGGTTTGCTACTGATCGGGATGATTGCGCTACTGTGGTTCGTGCCGCAGGAGCAACCTGCGGTCCAACCCGCACGAGCGTCTCCGCCGCAGGTTGCGGCGAAGTAACTCGCGGCGCTCCGCTCCTGAGAGTCGGGGCTTTCGTCGCGGTGAAAATTGCGAGATTGAATGGCTGCTAATGCGGCAGGCGACTGGCTGCTAGGGGTCGGGTGCTGTGCTCCGGCAGGAGGACGGCTGTCGTTCAACGTCACAGGTGGTCCAATGACCGCGGAGCAATCTACAGCGACCCTTGACTGACGATCGGCCCAATGACCGCATTGGCCGATATCGAGTCAATCGGCTTGCCGGTTTGCCGCTGGGATTGCCCGTATCCATCGACGCTGCGAGCGCACGCTAGCAGACTACCGATCGTCGGTACGCTCCGAAAGCCGCTGCTTTGAAGGCGTCTATTTGGCGTGTGCAAAGTGCGATGGCGATATCGTTGCGTTTAATCTACCGTAGGGTTCATGGAGCCCGTGCGCGTGTCCGGAGTCAGTCGTGATGTGCGAGACAGCTATGGATTACCGCAACGCTGAACCCTCATGGTCCGCCCCGCGCGGAAGCGAATGGGTGCGTGAAAGAATAAAGACAGCTTTCATTTTTTGGGTTCTATTGCACGGCCATTCGACGGCGTTTCGGAGTCTATTGCTCAATTTTTCGAGTCTTTTGTGCAGGGACACTCTTCGACACTCACGCCTACGGAAACTCGTCTTGATTTCTTGAACGGTTAGTCATAATATCGGGTGCATGAAACAATCAGGCGATTCGAAACAATCCACGAAGAAAGCCGGCGAGGTCTGCTCGCGCGGCAGGCCGCGCGAGTTCGACACGAACACGGTATTGGCGAGTGCGAGCCAGGTGTTCTGGAATCACGGCTACCACGCCACCTCGATCGACGACCTGTGCAAAGCCACCGGCCTGTTGCGGGGGAGTCTCTACGGCGTGTTCGGCGACAAGCACGGCATCATGCTGGCCGCGCTGGATCATTACGCGGAAGGGTCGGTCGCACGGCTCGCAGAGCGGTTGAACGCACCCGTGCCGCCGGAGGAATCACTGCGCAACGCTTTGCTGCATTACGCTCGGGTCGCGTGCGCGCTAACTGGCGAGCGTAGCTGTTTCATCACCAACACCACGCTTGAAATGCAACCGGGCGACGAACAACTGCGCACCCGCGTCGCCGCGATTCAGCGCCGCATGGCCACGTTGCTGGCGGCGTCGGTGATACGCGGTCAGGCGAGCGGCGCCTTCAACTCCACGCTCGACGAAAAAGCTGTCGGCGATTTTCTGCTCTGCGTCATGCAAGGTCTGCGCGTGCTGGGGCGGGTCGCTCACAAGGAAGACGCGCTGATTGGAATCGTGGACGTGGCCATGCGCGCGCTCGTCTAAATTTTTTTGCCGAATTTTTGAACGATCAGTCATGAAAAGCGAAGCGATCCAGTCCGCTGCGGCGGCATGCGTTGGACCTCAAGGCGCCGCAGCTTCAGTGGTGATCTGTCCTGGCTCTGCGGCCGCGAATCTGGCGACGGGTTCGGCCGCGGGCGTGCCAAAAGGCGTCGCACCAGCGGCCGACAGGACCCAGCCGCGCTTCGAACGGCAAGGGCTTGCGCTGGCGGTGCTGTTTGTCGGCGCATTCCTCGCGCCGCTCGACTACTTCATCGTCAATCTCGCGCTGCCCTCGATTCATACCGGCCTGAACGCCACCGACGCGCAATTGCAACTCGTCGTCTCCGCCTATGCGTCGGCGTATGCGGTGCTGCTGATCACGGGCGGGCGGCTCGGCGATCTGTTCGGCCGCCGCCGCATGTTCATGACGGGCATGGCGGCGTTCGTGGTCGCCTCAGCACTGTGCGGCTTCGCGACCAGCGGACACATGCTGGTGATCTCGCGGATCGTGCAGGGCATCGCCGCCGCCGTCATGGCGCCGCAAGTGCTCGCCACGATTCGCGCGGTGGTGCCGCTGCATCAGCAGACCAAGGTGATGAGCCTGTATGGATTCGTGTTCGGCTTGTCGTCGATCGTCGGGCAGTTGGGCGGCGGCGCGCTGATCACCTATCGCCCATTCGGGCTCGACTGGCGCATCATTTTTCTGATCAACATTCCGATCGGCATCGCGGCGTTTCTCGGCACGTGGAAGTTCGTGCCGGAGAATCAGCCGGCCACGCGCACCGGCATCGACGTGAAGGGCGTGGCGCTGCTGTCCGCCGTGCTGCTGCTGGTCATCTATCCGATGACGCACGGCCGCGAAGCCGGCTGGCCGGCGTGGACCTTCGTGATGTTCGCGCTTGCGGTGCCGGCGTTCGCGCTCTTCGTGATGACCGAGCAGCGCGTGGAGCGCGGCGGCGGCCATCCGCTGGTGGATCTGCAGTTGTTCCGCAACCGGGCCTTCGCGCTAGGGCTCGTGCTCGCGTTTCTGTTCTACTGCAACAGCGCGTTTTTCCTGACCTACGGGATATTCCTGCAGACCGGTTTGCACTGGACGCCGCTCGCCTCGGGCATGGCGATCATGCCGTTCGCGATCGGTTTCGTCGTTGGGCCGCTGGCCTCGCCGGCGGTGGTCAGGCGCATCGGCGGCCATGTGCTCACGCTCGGGTTTTCGATGATGACGGTCGGCTTCATGGTCACGGGCTGGTCCGCCACCCAATCAGCCACCCCGGATTTGCTGTTCTATTGCGGGCTGGTGTGCGCGGGCGTCGGTCATGGCCTGCTGCTGCCGTCGATCATGCGCATCGTATTGCTGGAGGTCGTGCCGGAGAAAGCCGGGCTTGCTTCGGGCGTGGTGTCGTCGACGCTGCAGATCGGCTCGGCGTTCGGCACGGCAGCCATCAGCGGTGCGTTCTTCGGCGCGATCGGCGCGCGCGCGGCACCTGGCGACTACGCGCACGCGTTCCAGCTCAGCCTCGCGATCAACGCACTGCTGATGTTCGTGTGCATCGGCTTGAGCGTGCTGCTCGTGCGGCACCAGCAACTCGCACTGCGCCGCCCGGCGAAGAAGCCGGTTTGAAAATCCGGCGGCGGCAATCGTTTTCAACAAAGATTGCCCGAGGGTATTAGGCATTTTTTTAAACGAGAGTGATTTTAAGCATGGTGCATTTACCGGTGAGTTCGTTATTCACAGGTAATTTTGCTATGCAGGATCAGAATAAACCCTGAATCGCTGTCCGCTGGAGCATTAGATATGACGAAACCGCATTCGCATTTTCTACGGGCGGCGCGGGCACTCCGCAGTAAGCCTTGCGATCGTGCAGTGCGGCATGGAAAGGCGGCCTGACAGCCGATTGCAGGGTTTTCCCGGTTTTTACCCATCCACAGCCGGCAGTGGAAGCCATTCCACTTCCGGTGAAAACGGTATCAATAAAAAGCGCTTGCGGCCATTAATTTCGATTGTTAATCTTGCCCAGTCCTTTAGAGTTTTCCTTCAGCAGATCCATAGTCGAAAAAACCGGCGCAATGACTTAAATACCGTTCAACGGTTCCGTAGGGGGACGAATATGCTGACCGCTACCATTGACGCATTCCAGGCACCGCTCACCGCCCCAATCAACATCGGCGACGTCGTCACCTTGAAGGAAGGCGGCTCGCGCATGACGGTAACCTACGCAGGCCCTGTGGCGCTCAATCCCGGCGACTGGCTGATTTGCGAATGGTTCGATGAGCACGGCGAACTGCGCCGCGAGATGTTTTCACCCGCGAGCGTACGCGTCGAGCCGCGCTCCATTCCCGCTGGTTCCGTCTTGTGGAACCGCATGAGCCGCGCGGCCTGAACGGCCCGCAGCAGGGTCGGCCGGCGCCTTGGCCGACCAGCTCGTTTTCCGCCTCGCCACACCACGCCTGATTTACTTGCCGGAGCGATCCCGCTCGCTCGCGCGTCGTTGCACGCGCACCAGCAGCGCGCTGGAAAACGCCCGCATCCTCACGAGCTTGCGCGTCTCCACGACTTCGCCCGCAATGTTCTTCGGCGGGTTCGGTTGCAACGACCAGTAGAGCGCGAGCAGCCAGCCGAACACGGTCCAGCCGAGACAGGCATTGAACAGCGCCAGCGTCAGCACGTCATGACGCTTGCGCCGGTCGGCCACCACGGCCGGCAAAAAGTAGAGCGCCAGCGCCAGCACCGCGGCGATGGCCTGCACGACGACATTGCCTCCCATGAAGCGGCTCCCTCGCGATAGGCGACCCATGCTGCGATTGTCGCGCGATTATTTTGTTTGCGTAAGCTCGCCGCAAAGGCGTTGCGCCGTGCGTGGGATGACCGCCACCGGCAGTCGCGCCGCCCGCCCAGCGAGGCCAATGTATTGCGAGGGGTTCAGCCAATCCCGCAACCGGACTATGATGATCGTTTCGACAGAACAGATCCCACGGACCGCCATCATGATCTCCGACGATACCCAGCAGGCTCAGCGCATCAACCCCGAGACGCTACGCGAATTCGTGGACCGCAAGTGGAACGACGAGATCGTGCCCGCGTTGACGGACTACATTGCCGTGCCGGCCAAGAGTCCGGCGTTCGATCCCGAGTGGGTCAAGCACGGCTATCTGGAACGCGTGATCACCGACGCGGCGCGATGGGCCGAACAGCAGCCCGTGCGCGGTCTGAAACTCGAAATCATTCGCTTGCCGGGCCGCACGCCGGTGATTTTCTTCGAGTCGCCGGCGACGCGTTCGGGCAGCGAGGAAACCATCGTGCTGTACGGGCACCTCGACAAGCAGCCTGAGTTCGACGGCTGGCGCAACGACCTCGGACCGTGGACACCCAAGCTCGAGAACGACAAGCTCTACGGCCGCGGCGGCGCCGACGACGGTTACGCCATCTACGCAAGCATCACCGCGCTCGCCGCGCTGGACGCGCAAGGTGTCGAGCGTCCGCGTTGCGTGGGTCTGATCGAAACCTGCGAGGAGTCGGGCAGCTACGATCTGCTGCCTTATGTCGACGCGCTGCGCGAGCGGCTCGGCAAGGTCGGTCTGGTGGTGTGCCTGGATTCGGGCGCGGGCAACTACGATCAGCTGTGGCTCACCACGTCGTTGCGCGGCCTGGTCGCCGGCGATCTCGAAGTGCAGGTGCTCGACGAAGGCATTCACTCGGGCGGCTATGGCGGCATCGCGCCGTCGAGCTTCCGTATCATGCGGCAACTGTTCGACCGGCTGGAGGACTCCGCCAACGGCACGCTGCTGCCGAAGGGTTTCCATATCGAGATCCCCGCGGACCGTCTGCGCGAAGCGGAAGCCACCGCCAGGATTCTCGGCGACGACGTCTGGAAGAAGCTGCCATGGGCGTGCGGCCAGGACGGCCGCCAGGTGCTGCCCACCACCACCGATCCGAAAGAGGCCTTGCTCAATTCGACATGGCGTCCGTCGCTGTCGGTGACCGGCGCGGCCGGCTTGCCCGCGCTCGCTGACGCCGGCAACGTGCTGCGTCCGCGCACGGCGTTCAAGCTGTCGCTGCGTCTGCCGCCGATGATCGAAGCGGAGAAGGCCGTCGCCGACCTGAAGGCGCTGCTCGAAGTCGATCCGCCGTACAACGCCAAGGTGACGTTCAAGCCGGACGCGGGCG
Organism: Paraburkholderia sp. BL17N1; assembly: GCF_003634175.1. NCBI lineage: Bacteria > Pseudomonadati > Pseudomonadota > Betaproteobacteria > Burkholderiales > Burkholderiaceae > Paraburkholderia > Paraburkholderia sp. BL17N1. The sequence goes on along the minus strand of NZ_RBIW01000002.1, from coordinate 39,300 downwards.
CGGCGAGCGGCTGGAGCGCGCCCGATCTCGCACCGTGGCTCGCCACCGCGCTCAACGACGCGTCGCGCCGGCACTACGGCGCCGACGTCGCGTATATGGGGCAGGGCGGCACCATCCCGCTCATGAACGTGTTAAAGGCAGGCTTCCCCAAATCGCAGTTCATGGTGTGCGGCGTGCTCGGACCGAAGTCGAATGCGCACGGGCCGAACGAGTTCCTGCACGTGCCGTACGGCAAGAAGCTCACGGCCGCGGTTGCCGAGGTGATCGCCGCCGCGCCCTGAGCGAGTTCTTTAACTTTTGCTTGCCCTGAATCCGTCACGTTCGCCGACCTTGTGAATGACCGATAAGTCGACCGCTCAACCCGTCACGCCCCGGATTCCGGCCGATCAATTGCATGCCTATGTGAGGGCAATCTGGGAGCGGGCGGGCAGCACGCCACGCGAAGCGGAACTGGTCGCCGATCATCTGGTGGCGGCGAATCTGACGGGCCACGACTCGCACGGCGTGGGCATGATCCCGCGCTATGTGGCGTCGCTTGCCGACGGCGAGCTTCAGTTGAACCTGCATGCCGACGTGGTCAAAGACGCGGGCGCCGTGCTGACCGTCGAAGGCGGCAGAGGTTTCGGCCAAGTGGTGGCGTTCGAGGCCATGGAGCAGGGTATCGGGCGCGCCAGACGCCTCGGCATCTGCGCGGTCGGCTTGCGCGGCGCGCATCACATCGGGCGTATCGGTCATTGGGCCGAACAGTGCGCACGAGCGGGTCTCGTGTCGTTCCACTTCGTCAACGTGGCGGGCGATCCGCTCGTCGCGCCGTTTGGCGGCGCGGACCGGCGCATCGGCACGAATCCGTTTTGCGCCGCGTATCCGAGGCCCGGCAAGCCGCCTCTCGTGCTCGACTTCGCGACCAGCACGGTGGCCTATGGCAAGACGCGCGTCGCCTATAACCAGGGCAAGCAGGTTCAACCCGGCGCGCTGATCGATCACGAGGGCCGCGCCACGCTCGAACCCAAAGTCATGCACGAAGCGCCGTTCGGTTCGCTGACGCCGTTCGGCGGACATAAGGGCTTCGGGCTCGCGGCCATGTGCGAGATTTTCGGCGGCGCGCTCTCGGGCGGCTTCACCACGCACTCGACCACGCTCGGCACGACCAACGCGATCATCAACTGCATGCTGTCGGTGATCATCGATCCGGCCGCGTTCGACGCGCCCGATGCGCAAGCCGAAGCCGACGCGTTCGTCGACTGGGTGAAGGACTCGCCGCTCGCGGCCGGCACCGACCGTATCTATGAGCCCGGAGAACCCGAGCGCGTGACGCGCGCGCAGCGCGAGGCGGAGGGTATTCCCGTGGATTCGGCCACATGGGCGCAGATTCTCGCCGCGGCGCTCGCCGTCGGCATGAGCGCGGAAGAAGCCGGCCGCTGGTCCGCGCGTTTGCAATAAACGATTTTGATGCAAAAGCGCGGGCGCGATGGGTCGCCCGCGTTTTGATTATGCGAAGCGCATACACCGTCTGTTAGCCAACCCATCACAGAAGAAAATAATTCGCTGCTTATCATTTTCGATTGCATTTTCTAATCGAAAACAATTTCTCTGTCTTGCCATTCCGGCAAGACATTCAATCCCCGGCCGTGCGCAACTGATTGCGCGCCGCGCGCCTGTTTGCGGGTCGATTTCGCCCATTTTCGGTGCGCAAGCGTTTGCGCCGATGCGACATGCCTCTGTGCGTTCTCTTTCTCGCAGACCGCCTGCTGGCGGGATTTTGAACGCGGCTTGCATTCATCTGTTGGTTACCCCGCTCCCATCCAATTCCGGTCTGCTTTAGGCTCGCATAGCAATACCAGTGTTTAACCTTAAAAGGACCGTTCAAAATGAATCTGCATAACCATCACGCCTGCCGTCCGTTCCTCGAAGCCGGCAATCTTTCGCAAATTTCGGCTTACTACGAAGAAGGCCGCAATGTCATGTGGATGATGTTGCGGGCGCAGCCGCGTCCCTGTTTCAATCTCGACCTGGTCCATGACATCCTGGAACTCGCGCAGGCAGCACGGGAATCAGGATTGCCGATCGATTTCTGGGTCACCGGTTCGTTGATTCCGACCATGTACAACGTCGGCGGCGATCTGGATTTCTTCGCGGACGCGATCCGCGCCGGCAAGCGTCAGGCGTTGATGTCCTATGCGCGCGCCTGTGTGGATTGCGTGCATGCGGCGTCGCGGGGATTCGACACGGGGGCGATTTCGATCGCGATGGTGGAGGGCACGGCACTCGGTGGGGGCTTCGAGGCCGCGCTCGCGCATCATTTCCTGCTCGCGCAGAGCGACGCACGCATGGGCTTCCCGGAGATCGCGTTCAACCTGTTTCCGGGCATGGGCGGTTATTCACTGGTGGCGCGCAAGGCCGGCATGCGGCTCGCGGAGGAGCTGATCGGCGTCGGCGAATCGCATACGGCCGAATGGCATTACGGCAAGGGTCTGGTCGATCAGCTGTTCGAACCCGGCGAAGCCTATATGGCGACCCGTACTTTCATCGACACGCTCAAGCCGAAAATGAACGGCATCCGCGCGATGCTGCGGGCGCGCCAGCGCGTGCTGCAACTCTCGCGCGCCGAGCTGATGGAAATCACCGAGGATTGGGTCGACGCCGCCTTCACGATCGAGGAGAAGGACCTCGCCTTCATGGAGCGGCTGGTGACGCTGCAGAACCGCCGCACCTCGAACCTGCGTCAGACGGCCAGCGCGGCCAATTTCGCCTGAATTGACCCGAGCTCGGCGACGGGTTCGACCAGAGGTTCGACCACAACGAGCCACAAGGGCGGCGGCACCGGAAGCTCAGGCAATCAGCCTGAGCTTCTGTCTATCCTGCAACCAGCGTTCGAAATCAGCCGCCGGCATGGCCTGACCGTACAGGAAACCCTGCACGTAATCCACGCCCAGGCCCTTCATGAACACTTCTTCCGACTCGGTCTCGATCCCTTCGGCGACCACCTTGAAATTCAATTCCTGCGCGACGGCCACCATGGAGCGCACCAGTGCCTGCGCTTTGGTGTCGGCGTTGATCGAGCGCACGAAGCTGCGGTCGAGTTTGATGACATCGAGCGGAATCCGGCCGAGTTGCGACAGCGACGAATAACCCGTGCCGAAATCGTCCAGATGAACCTGCGCGCCGAGCTGGCGGAACTGCTTGATCAGATCGATCGCGGCCGTTTCGTCTTCAATCAGGCAGCTCTCGGTCAGTTCGAGGTCGATCAGGCAGGGGTCGAGCCTGGCGTTCTGCAACGCCTCGCTGAAATGGCGGACCACGGCCGTATCGACCAGTTGCCGCGCCGACACATTGATCGCGATGCGCAGGTTGTAGCCGTCCGCCTTCCATTTGGCGGCCTGTTTCGCGGCCGTTTCCATGACCCAGCGGCCCAGTACGCCGATCAGCCCGGACTCTTCCGCGTAACGGATGAACTCGTTCGGCATGATCTGCCCGCGCTCCGGCGAATTCCAGCGCACCAGCGCTTCGACGCCCTGCACCACGCCGGTGGCGAGCGACAGCTTCGGCTGGTAGTGCAGCGTCAGTTGGCCTTCTTCGAGGCCGCGCCGCAGGTTGGTGTCGAGCCACATGTACTCGGCGACGCGGCGGTTCATTTCCGGCGAGAACACGCGGTGCGTGCGCTTGCCTTCGTCTTTGGCGACGTACATGGCCGTGTCGGCCGAACGGATCAGCGATTCGAGGCTGTCGCCATGTTCCGGATACAGCGCGATGCCGATCGAGCAGCCCGTGTAGACCTCGACGAGCCCAAGCGCGAACGGTGTGCGCATGCGTTCAAGAATGCGCTGCGCGGTGGTTTCGAGTTCGTGCGCCGTGCCCTTGGCGGCGAGGACGATGAATTCGTCACCGCCGAGACGCGCGAGCGTATCGCCTTCATTCAGGCACTCGCCGATGGCCGACGACACGTCGCGGATCAGGCGGTCGCCGAAGACGTGGCCGTAGTGGTCGTTGACCTTCTTGAAGTTGTCGAGGTCGAGGAACAGCACGCCGACGGCTTCGCCTGGCGCTGCGTCTTCGATAGCGGCGCGGATCTTGTCCTGGATCGCGTTGCGGTTCGCGAGGCCGGTGAGCGAGTCGGTATTGGCCAGTTCGGTGAGGCGTTCCTGCGCGAGCCGTTCCTCGGTGATGTCGGTGCCGGAGCAGATCAGGAATTGTTCGTCGATGCCACTGCCGCTCTGCACGAACTTGTTGCGGAACAGAAATAGCCGCTCGCCATGCACTGTTTTGACGCGCCGCTCGACTTCGTACGACACGCCGCGATTGAAGAAGCCCGCAATGTTCTGGCTGGAGGCCGCGCCGTCTTCGGTGGACATGAACAACGCCCAGACGTTGCGGCCGACAATGTTCTCTTCCTTGACGCCCGTAAGTTCTTCGGCAAGACGGTTGAAGCGCTGTATCCGACCATGCCGGTCGACGATCACGACGACCGAATTCACTTCGGACACGACCTGTTCGGCAAACGAGAGGCCGTGGACCAGATCGCGGGCGACGGATTCGGTGTCGTCATAGGCCGAGGCGGTGCCGGCCCAACTGTTGCTGCTGAGTTTTTTACCGACCAGATGCAGACGCAACGGTTCGCCGAACAGCCGCACGTCGAGGACGAGGTGTGAGGTCACGCCCGTGAGGCAACGGATTTGCGAAGCCTGCTGAGGATTCAACGGAATGGCGACACTGGCCGGCACGTCGCCAGTGACGGGCGTGAGTTCGAGCGCGTTGCTGTCGTTCGACAGACGCCAGCATGGGCTGCTTGTGCCGAACTGGGCAAATAGCACCTGCTCGTGTTGGTCGTCGTTCATGAGCTCCCCGGGCGGTGTGTGCCGGTGGCCGCCTTGAAGGCGGAGGCGGCAAACAGTCTTCATCATACTTAAGACTGTCCCCATTGTAGCGAAGCGATTGGAATAAGGCTTATAAAGATTAACGGTCAGTAAAACTTGTGGCTTTAGGCTTTTCCACATCCTTTTTTACATGCTATTTTTTCCGTCACACTCAGGTAATTTACGGCGATCCGCGCGCATTCCAAAAGCTAAAACCGCCGCGCCAGCCACGCCCGAGCCTTTTCTCTTTCGGCGGGAACCGCTTCCAACGACGGTTCGAACCAGAAAGTCCCTGCCACGAGGGTCGCGGCCACGATCCCGTCGCGATACAGAATTCGGTTCCCCGCTACTGCGGGCACCCGTTCGCCGACCAGCAAAGTGCCGGCGAGATTCAGCGGATCAGTCCCGGCGACACAGACAAAAGCACCGTCGTTCGCATGTCGCCGCACTTCTCGCAGCACGGGAATTGCTTCGGGCAGCGAAAATTGTTCGCCGGCGAGGCCATTCACAAAGCGTCCGCCGCGAATCACGCCGCGCGCTTCGAGCCGCTGAAAAACGCGCAGCAGGTCTCGCCACGGCGGCAGCCACTCGGCTTCGCGTTCGAGCAGACGCCAGAACACGACGCCATAACGGCGCAACAGCGTCATCGCCACGTGTTCCAGCACTTCGGGCGGCAATTGCCGGCGGCGCTCCGGCACATTCTCCGTCGCGGCAGCGGCACCAGCGGTGGGCCGGCTGACGAGCGCCCAGCGTCCCGCATCGTCCATGCCGCCGATCAGCGCACTCGAGCGCGCGCGCCGGTTGCCGGAAAACGCGTTGCGTTTGGCAACCGGTTTTAGCAACGCGCGCAAGCCCGCGAAACTGTCGGAGTTCACGAGGCCCGCCGCCACCAGCTCACCCAGCGCACTCTCCAATTCCATACGCAATACGCGAACTTCGGCGAGCAACTCATCGAAAAACATTGCGCCGTGTTGCACGAGCGTTTCATGCACGCTCTGCGCGCGCGCCGACAACTCCGGCTGTTTCGACGGATCGAGCAACGCGCTCCATACGCGCACTTGCGCACGCGGCAGCAGGACGATGGGCGTGCTGCGGATCGGCCCGCCGGTGCCGCGCGCGCGTTCCGTCAGGCGCGTCCAGACTATCTTGCCGGCCCGGCATAGTTCGTCGAGCGAAGTATTCGCATACGCCTTCACGCGCGCGGGCAGGATGTCTTCCTCCCACGCAGCCGCCGCGGCCTGGAAGCCTTCGAGCTGTTCGAGGACCGCGGCCAGCGCGTCGCGACCTTCGCTGCGCGTGTCCGGCGTCAGATGCTGCCACTCGAACAGAAAGCGCATGAAATCGTGCCGCTCCACGGGCTCGATTTCGCGCCGCAAGCGTTTAACGGTGTAACGGTGAATCCGCGCGAGCAGATGTCGTTCGCACCACTCTTCTTCGGCGGCTTGCGGCGTGAAGCGGCCGCGCATCACGTAGCCTTCGGCTTCGAGGCGCGTCAGGCTCTGTTCGACCGATGCGAGCGGCAACTGCAGCGCTTCGGCAATCGCGCCGACAGGCAGCGGACCGAAGCCGGTCAGACGCGCACGGAGCACGTCGATGAGCGCATCGTCTTCGTTCCAGCTTTCCGTGTAGCCTTTCGGCGCGGCGAGCGGCGGCGCGAATTCGGCGTGCGGATAGAGCGCCTGAAAACAGGTGACGCGTTCGACCGGCAGCCACAGGGCGCAATCGTGGGCGAGCTGCAAGCGGGTGGCGCGCCCGGATTCGGCCAACGACGCTAGCCAGGCCGGCCAGCCTTCGTTGCGGTGCGCTTCGCTCTCGGTGACACACGCAAGTCCGGTCAACGCTTCGTGCATCTCGTCGGCGTTGCGCGCTTGCGGCCATGCTTCATCGCGCACGCTTTCGATGGCTTCCGCGTCGAGCGCACCGAGATCGTCGGCACTCGACGGGTCGGTCCAGCGCCGGTTCAGCACGGCTTGCGTGCGGCGTTCCTCGATCGGCGCGTCGTCGAGATAGGCGTACGGTTTCGCGTTGAGGATTTCGGCGGCGAGCGGGGAGGGCGTCGGCAAATCGCGCGCGACCAGTTGCACGTCGCCCTGTTCGATACGGCGCAGCAGCGCGATCCAGCGTTCGCTGTCCATCGCCTCGTGCAAACAGTCGTCGACGGTTTGGTCCACTAACGGATGATGCGGCAGTTCGCGTTCGCCGACGACGTTCTCCAGACACGCGGCCTGTTCGGGAAACACGTTCGCGAGCAGATCTTCGCTGCGCATGCGCTGCAATTGCGGCGCGGTTTTGCGCCCGCCCGTGTATCGCGGCAGGCCGAGCGCGGTCGTCGCGTTCCAGCGCCAGCGCACGCCGAACAATGGCGCATCGAGCAGCGCCTGAATCAGCAGATGCTCGGCACTGTTCGAATGCAGATAGCGCCATACTTCGTCGAGCACGAAGGAGTGGCTGCCGGTCAGCGACAGCACGATCGCGTCTTCGGTGGCGGCGGCTTGCAACTCGAAGTTGAACGTGCGGCAAAACCGTTTGCGCAACGCGAGGCCCCACGCGCGGTTGACCCGGCTGCCGAATGGCGCGTGGATCACGAGCTGGGTGCCGCCGGATTCGTCGAAGAAACGCTCCATGACCAGCGTGTTCTGCGTAGGCAGCACGCTGAGCGCGGCGCGCGCGCGGTCGAGATAGTCGACGATCTGGCGCGCCGCGGCTTCGTCGAGATGCAGGTTGTCGACCAGCCAGTCGATCGCGTGGTCGATGCGGGCGGAAAGCGTGTCGGCTTCGGCGCCGGTTTCGTCCGCCGCCGCGTTTTTATCGTCGAGCAGGCGAGCGATCTGTTCGCGCAAACGCGCGACGCCGAAGGACAACTCGTCGCTGCGCCCCGGCGCTTCGCCGAGCCAGAACGGAATATTCGGCGGCTGGCCCTGCGCGTCTTCGACCCGCACGCGCCCGCTTTCGATCCGCAGAATCCGATATGACGCGTTACCGAGTTGAAACACGTCGCCGGCCAGACTTTCGACAGCGAAATCCTCGTTGACGGTGCCGATATTGATGGCCTGCGGTTCGAGCACGACGGCATAGTCGGCGTTTTCGGGAATCGTGCCGCCCGACGTCACGGCGACCAGCTTGCCGCCGCGCCGGCCGCGCAGCGTGCCGCTCACTACGTCGCGATGCACGTAAGCGGCGCGCGGACCGTTGCGGCTCGTGTAGCCTTCGGCAAGCATGCGCAGCACAGCGTCGTACTGCTCGCGCGTCAGGTCCGCGTACGGGGCCGCGCGCCGCATCAGGTCGAACAGCGCGTCCTCGTTCCATTCGGCGCTCGAGACTTCCGCGACGATCTGCTGGGCCAGCACATCGAGCGGCGCGCGCGGAATGCGCAGCGCGTCGAGTTCGCCGCGCCGAACGCAATCGAGCAGCGCGGCGCATTCGATCAGATCGTCGCGCGAATTCGGAAATAGCCTGCCTTTCGGCATGCCGCCGACATGGTGACCCGAGCGTCCGACCCGTTGCAGGAACGGTGCGATCGCGCGCGGCGAACCCATCTGGCAGACCAGATCGACGTCGCCGATATCGATGCCGAGTTCCAGCGAAGCCGTGGCGATCAGCACGCGCAGCTCGCCACGTTTGAGGCGCTGTTCGGCGTCGAAACGATGTTCCTTCGCGAGACTGCCGTGATGCGCGGCGACCACGTCCTTGCCCAGCCGCTCGGTCAGATGACGCGCGGCGCGCTCGGCCATGCGGCGCGTATTGACGAAGATCAGCGTTGTGCGGTGCATCGCCACCAATTCGGCGAGGCGGTCGTAGACGCGCTCCCACACTTCGTTGGGCATGACCGCTTCGAGCGGCACGGGCGGAATCTCGAGCGCCAGATCGCGTTCGCGAATATGACCCACGTCGACGATCGCGCAGTCGGCTGGAATGCCGCTGTCGATGCGGCCGCCGCCCACCAGAAAGCGCGCGACCGCGCTCACCGGTTTTTGCGTCGCCGACAAACCGATCCGCGGCAAGCGCCTTTGGCACAGCGCGTCGAGGCGTTCCAGGCTTAGCGCGAGATGGCTGCCGCGCTTGCCGCTGGCGAGCGCGTGAATTTCGTCGACGATCACCGTGCGCACGGTCGACAGCATGCGGCGGCCGGAGTCCGAACCGAGCAGCACGTAAAGCGATTCCGGCGTGGTGACGAGAATATGGGGCGCGCGCTTCTTCAGCGCATTGCGTTCCTGCTGCGTGGTGTCGCCCGTTCTCACGGCGGTGCGGACATCCAGCGGCGGCAAGCCTCGCGCGTCGAGTTCCGCGGCGATGCCTTGCAGCGGCAACTGCAGATTGAGGCGGATGTCGTTGGAGAGCGCCTTCAGCGGCGACACATAGACCACCAGCGTTTCGTCGGGCAGAGCGCCGCCGTTGGCGAGGCCCTGCTGCACCAGATCGTCGAGCGCGGACAGGAAGGCGGTGAGCGTCTTGCCCGAACCGGTCGGCGCGGCCACCAGCGTGGAGCGGCCACGGCGAATCTGCGGCCACGCGGCGGCCTGGGCGTCGGTCGGCGCGGGGAAGGTCTTGAGGAACCAGCTCGCGACCGCGGGATGGAAATCGGCGAGCGCGCCGGCCGTCGAGAGCCCGAGGGCGCGCGTCGCGACGGACGTGGCGGCGGGCGCCGCGCCCAAAGCAGCAGTAGTGGTGGAAGCCGAAGTCATGCTTGCATAGTTGGGGGCGGGGCGTGCCATATCCAGAGGGCGGCGAAAGCAGCCGGTTGCATGGTTCAGGAATCAGTCTGGCAGGTTTACACCGGTTTTGCCGAGGGCCGCGGGTCGGCATTTATGTCGCGAGCGAAAGCCGCGTTGCGGAAATTTTTGCCGTGTGACGCGCGCCTGGGTCACGCGCTGCCGGATTCCGCCGATTGCAGTACTCTCTACGCCTCACCCATCCACGAACCACGATGGAGTCTCGACGATGCGATACAACCAGTTGGGCCGTACCGGTGTTTTTGTCTCAGAGCTATGTTTGGGCACGATGACCTTCGGCGGCGGCGGGGGCATCTGGAAGCAGATCGGCGATCTGCAGCAGGCGGACGCGGAGCGGCTGGTTGGCCGGGCGCTCGACGCGGGCATCAATTTCATCGACACAGCCGACGTCTACTCGGAGGGCCTGTCCGAACAGATCACGGGCCAGGCGCTGAAAAACCTCAAGGTGCCGCGCGACAAGATCGTGGTGGCCACCAAAGTCTTCGGCCAGACGGGCGAGTTCCCCAATGCGCGCGGCGCTTCGCGTTATCACATCATCGACGGCGTGAAGGCGAGCTTGAAGCGGCTGCAACTCGATCACGTCGACCTGTATCAGATCCACGGTTTCGATCCGGCCACGCCGATCGAGGAAACCCTGCGCGCGCTCGACACGCTCGTGCAGCACGGCCATGTGCGCTACGTGGGCGTGTCGAACTGGGCCGCGTGGCAGATTGCGAAAGCGCTCGGCATTTCCGAGCGCCTCGGGCTCGCGCGCTTCGAAACGTTGCAGGCGTATTACACGCTGGCGGGCCGCGACCTCGAACGCGAACTCGCGCCGATGCTGCACAGCGAAGGCCTCGGCCTGATGGTGTGGAGTCCGCTCGCGGGCGGACTGCTGAGCGGCAAGTACGGGCGTGAGCAACAGGGCGAGGCGGGCAGCCGTCGCACGACGTTCGATTTCCCGCCAGTCAATCGCGAGCGCGCTTATGACTGCATCGACGTGATGCGCGGGATCGCCGAGGCGAAGCAGGTATCGGTCGCGCAGATTGCGCTCGCGTGGCTGCTGCATCAGCGGGTGGTCACCACGGTGATCGTCGGCGCGAAGAGGGTCGAGCAGCTCGACGACAATATCGCCGCGACCGGCGTTTCGCTCACCGCGGATGACCTCGTGAAACTCGATCAGGTCAGTGCGCTGCCGACGGAATATCCGGGCTGGATGCTGGAGCGTCAGGGCGAGCCGCGCCGCAAACAGCTTGAAGAGGCGCGGCATCCGGCGGTGTAGCGGCAGCCCGGCATCTCGCGATGCCGGCAGTCATTCCGTGGCAGCCTGCGCTGCGTCAGACGCCTGCGCTGTATAAGCCGCTGTGGCATCCATCGTGCGAGCCGAGTACACCATCGCGGCGCCCGCATTGACGGCGATCGCCACGCCCAGCGCTTCGGCGATTTCCTCGCGCGTTGCGCCATGTTTGAGCGCTTCGGCGGTATGGACGGTGATACAGCCGTCACAACGCAGGCTGACCGCGACCGCGAGTGCGATCAGTTCGCGCGTCCTGGCGCCGAGCAGGTCCTTCTTCTGGCCGGCGGTCGAAAGCGCCTGATAGCCCCTGACGGTATCCGGCGACAGTTTGGCGATTTCGCCGATACGGCCGAACAGTTCCTGACGGTAATCGATCCAGTTCAACATGGCAGTGCTCCTTGGGGTGATGCGCGTCGGCAGGTGCCGGCGTCGTGAGACAAGTATTGCGCCGCGCCGCGATATCCTGAATACTCGATTCGCTCAACTTTTAGCGCGATCGTCTCATGGATACGCTTAGCCGACTGATCGACCTTGCCCGGCCCCAAGCCAGTCTCGACCTGCGTTGCCTGCTGTCGGGCGCCTTCGACATCGATCATGGGCAGTTGGAAGCGGGCATTGCGCCGTTTCATCTGGTGCTGGACGGCGCGTGCGTCGTCGAAACCGCCGACGGCGCCCAGCGCGAGTTGCGCACGGGCGACTTCATGCTGTTTCCGCGCGGCGCGGCGCATCGGGTGCGCGATATGCGGCGCTCGAACGCAGCCGCACCGTTGACGCAAAGCCATGACGGCATGCTGCCGTTGCGACGCAACGACGGGAACGACAGCGCGCGCATCCCCGCCGACCTCGATCTTCTGTGCGGACGCTTCGTCTATTCGCCAGGTTCGTCGGCCTTGCTACTGAACGCGCTGCCTGATCCGTTGCATGTCTCGCTGAGCGGCATGGAAACGCGGGGCTCGCTGCAAACGGTCATCGCGCTGATGCGCAGCGAGGCCGAACGGCGCCAGGCGGGCGCGCTCGCGATCGTCACCGCGTTGAGCCACGCGCTGCTCGCCATCGCGCTGAGGGCGCACGGCGAGCAGAACGCCTCGGCGTCAAGCGTACTCGCCTTGCTTGCCGACGCACGCCTCGGCGCTTCTGTGCAGGGCATGCTGAGCGCGCCCGAACGGGCGTGGACCATCGCCGAACTCGGCGCTCTCGCCGCCATGTCGCGCGCCACTTACGCACGCCATTTCAACGAGCGCGCGGGCATGACGGTGATGGACTTTCTTACGCAGATCCGCATGACCATCGCCTGCGATCTGCTACGCCGCACGCAGCGCAGCGCGGCCGAGATCGGCGAGGCGGTCGGCTATCAATCGGAAGCCGCTTTCGGCAAGGCGTTTCAGCAAAGTGTCGGCGTGCCGCCGGGACGCTACCGGCGTCGTCCGCAAGAAAACGATGGGACGGAAAACTAGCTACGGCTTGCCCGGTTTGCCAAACCAGCGATGCTCGATCCACGACATCAGAAAGGCCACCAGCAACGCGCAGACCGTGCCGAGCGTCACTTCGCCGAGGCGAAGCAGGGCTCTGTCCCACGCGGGCCCTATGCCCGGCACCAGCAGCATGATCGTCGCCGTGATACCGCCCAGACGCGCCGCGCTGCCGACATTCAGCGTCCAGCACAGGGCGATCGCCACGCCCACCGTGGCCGCGTAAGCCGCGAAATAGCCGGCGCCGAACGTGGCACCCACCAGTCCGCACAAGCCGCCCAGCATCGCGCCGATGAATTGATCGCGCGACAGGTTGCGGGTGTCGACATAGCTATGCTGGCTGACCGCGATCGCTGTGATCGCGGCCCAGAAGCTTTGCTCCGTATGCAGCAGGCGGCCGATGGCGACCGCCAGACTCGCGCCGGCGACCGCCTGCACAGCCATGAAGCTGCCTTCGATCAGGCGCTCGCCGAGCGGCAACGACTTGAGAAAGGCAAACAGCGAGTTGGCGGCGCTCGCCCGTGCCGTGCGTCGGGAATCGTCGGGTGGGATCATCGGATGGGAGAAGCCTTGTCGCGGCATGAAGGTCACGTATTCTAGCGACTCCAATTGACGGTCGAACTAACCTTCACGACTGCGCAGCCGGCGATACCAGCTCATCAACGGTGTCGCCGAAACGCCGTGAATCACCACGGACGCCGCGATCGCCGCCAGCGTGAACGGCACGAGTGGGACGACCTCGGTTGCAGCGCCGTTTTCCAGCGCGTACGCGAGGTAGTAAAACGAACCGATGCCGCGTATGCCGAACCAGCTCATCAAACGGCGTTGCGTCGGCGTCGCGCTCGATCCAAGCAACGACAACTCCACCGCTGCCGGCCGCACCAGCACGAATAGCGCCGCGGTCAGCGCGACGGTGTGCCAGGTAAAGAGCGGCGTGTGCAGCGTGGCGAGCACATTGCCCACCATTGCCATGACGGCGACCTCGGCGATGCGTTCGAGCTCGATCGTGAAGCCGAGCACCGACTCCGTCATATACGCGTGGGCCTTGCTCGGATTCGCCGCGGTCGCTTCGACGTCTGCGGAATCCACGGTGCCGATGGTTTCGCGTGGCGACTGGCCGCCGCTCGCGCGGTGTTCGACACGGCGCATCGCGACACCGGCAGCGAACACGGCCAGAAAGCCATAGGTGTGCGCGAGCTGTGCGGTGCCGAACGACAGCACGATCAAACCGAGCGCGAAAAAACCTTCGAGTCCGAGCGCCTGCGCGTGGCGCGTGCGCAGCCACGTCACCGCGTGTGTGGTGGCCCAGCCGAGCATGCCGCCGATCGCGATTCCGCCCGCCACGCCCCACACCATGCTGCCTGCGAGCGCCAGGTTCAACAGATCGCCCGCTTCGGCGGCGGGCGCCGCGCATAACGCGAGGCCGAGCATCGCGAAGGGCAGCGCGATGCCGTCGTTCAGGCCGCCCTCGCCGGAGAGCGCGAAGCGCAGCAGATCGTGGTCGCCGGGGTTGTGCACTTGCACATCGTGGGCCAGAACCGGGTCGGTCGGCGCGAGGATCGCCGCCAGCAGCAAGGCAGGCCCCCAGCCGAGATGCAGGACGTACACGCCGAACAGCATCAGCAGCGGAATGGTCGCGAGCATCGCAAGAAAGCCCAGACGCAGTGGCACGGTCCAGAGTTTTTCGAGCATGCCAAGCCGCAATCGCAGGCCGATAGCGAACAGCGAGACGAGCAGTGCGACTTCGGTGATGGTGCGCAGCAGATGCGCGTCGGCGATCATATCGAGACGCAGCAAGCCAATACCGGGCGGCCCAAGGAAGTAGCCGATCGCGAGATAAAACATGGCGGCGCTGACGGGTAGGCGCCGCAGTGTGGTCGCCGCCAGGCCCATGAAAACGAGCACTGCGCCAACAATGAGAAACCACAAAGTTTCGTGCATGAGCATCCGGTGAGGGCCCGCATGCGCGTGCTGCATGCGTGGCCGGTTGAACAACGGTGCGCCCCGCCGCGCCGATTACCGGCGCGTCATTTCAGGGCGCGCGCCCGAATGCTTCGCGCAGCTTGCGCTTGGCCTGCTGCAAGGTATCGCGGCGCGTTTTCGGCAGGTTTTTGCCGGCGCGGTTGATATAGAAGTTCAGCATCGACATGGCCGACTGGAACGGCGTGCCTTTGCGGCGGCTGCTCTTCGTGGACGACTGCTTGAGCGATTGCGCGATCGATTCCGCGCTGCCGGTTTTGAACACATCGTGCTCGATATCCATCGCGTCACTGGTTTCCATTACGTGATGCGACCACTTCTTCGGGCTTTTAGCGGCATGCGCCGCGTGAGCCTTGGCATGCCGCTGGCGCGGTGGCCGGCCCGACTTGCCGCGCGTGACCGGGCGCCTGGACTTGCTGGTGGATTTGCGTGTGGCCATGCTGCCGCCTCCTTATCAAATCTTGCGCGCGCTGATCACGCTCATTGTGCGCTCAAAGTGAAACGCGCCGGCTGCCGCGATGGCGGCATGCCGGCGCATCGCTGTCAGCACACGTGGCGCCCTACGGCCACGTGCGCCGACCGTGAGCACGCGTTACAACTTCAGGCCGCCGGCCTCCGGCGCATCCGGCGACGCGGGCGGAACGTCGCCCACGCCATAGTCGTCGCGACGCAAGTTTGAGTCGCGGCCCCAATAGGGTTCGCTGCCGTAGTACTGATGCACAGACGTGGCCCAGGTCTGGTCCGCCATGGATGGCCAGTGGTCCTTGTCAAAGCCCGGGGCGTTCTTCACGCGTTCCGCGGTCATGTTCAGCACGAAGCATTTGCGGCTGGTATCGAGCGTTAGTGCATGCCATGGAATGGCGAGCAGCTTGTCGCCGATGCCGAGAAAGCCGCCGTTCGAGAGCACGGCATACGCAACGCGGCCCGAGCCGACGTCGAGCATGATGTCCTTGATCTTGCCGATGTCCTCGCCGTCGCTGCTGAGCACCTTGTTGCCGTCGAGCGTGGCGGCGGTCATCACGTCCGGGCCGGGTCCGTCCGCGGTCGCGCTGCCCTTGCCGATGACCCGGGCGCCCTGTTCCTGGCGCATGCCGCCTTGCGTTTGTGTCTGGTTCACCATGATGAGCCTCCTCTACAGGTTGGGTGTGTGCAAGTTGAGCAACCGGCGTTCCTCCGTGTGGCGGAAGGCCTGCGCGCGATATTGCGCGAGGTGCTCCATGCGTCGTACACGCGTGCGTTTTGCGCGAAGCGCGTGCGTAGCGGCGTGCCGGACGTGGCGTTGAACGCGTAAAGCGTGCTGACGCGATTGAAAATATTTCGTCGGAGTAGAGGAGATGAAACATACAAAAGCATTGCTGGTGTCGGCACTCGTTGCGATGTCGGGCGCGGCGTTCGCCCAAGCGGGCGGCGGCAACGGTAACGGTGGCGGCGCGGGCACCGGCGGTTCGGGGAACGCTCACGGCGCGGCGACAGCGGCACCGACCACGAATGGACAACCCCCATCGGGAGCGATGAGTTCCAGTGGCTCCAAATCGCATCACATGTCTAAAACGAAAACCAGGAAGCCGATGACCGATTCGACCAATACGCCGGGCGCGGACGCAAGCAGCGATACGAAAGGTCAGTGAGCGCGCGGTGAAGCGGCGGGGCCAAACGCGACGATTCAAAAAGCGCGACAGGCCCTGCGCGGTGATCTCTCCAGTTTCAAGGTTCTAAGGCGCGGTCTGTTTCACTGCACGTGACGCACTCGCCGCGCGCGCACCTGTCGCCCGAGGCGCGGCGGCTCGCCGCGCAGCTTGCGCTCCCGTCTTCGCATCGACCTTCGCGGCTGCCGCTTTGCGCACCACGCGCGATTTCTTCAGCAGACTCGTGATCGAATCGTCGATGCTTTCCGCCACCGCCGATTCGCGCGCCTTGCGGCCTTTCGCACCCGCCTGCCGTGCGAGCTTCGCCGCGCGTTTCTCCGCCTGCGCAAGCAGCGTGGCCAGCGCGACTTCGTCCGCTTTCAACCCGCGGCGCGATTCAGCGGGCGCGAGGCGCTGCAACTCGTCCGCTTCGAACGAACTAATCACGGCGGGGTGAATGTAGCAACGTCTGCAAACGGCCGGCGTATTGCGCAGCAACGCCGCCACGTCCTTCACGGTCGCGACGATATGACGGCGTGCTTCAGCCGCACTGCTGCACATCAGGCGGCGCAGCGCGGCCAGTGCATAAACGCTGCCGGCCCATGTGCGATAGTCCTTGGCCGTGAAGTCCGCACCGCTCGCGCGGCGCAGATAGTCGTTGATATCGGCGGAGCCGACGGTGTGGCGCGTGCCGTCCGCGTCGAGATACTGGAACAGGTCATGGCCCGGCAGGTCGGCGCAACGCCGCACGATGCGTTTGACGCGCGGGTTGTTCACCGTCACGTCGTGTTCGACGCCGCTTTTGCCGCGAAATCTGAAGCGCAACTGGCCGGCTTCGATCTTCACGTGCTTCTTGCGCAATGTCGTCAAACCATACGACTGGTTATCGCGCGCGTATTCGACACTGCCGATCCGGATCAGCGTCGTATCCAGCAACTGCACGATCGCGGCGATGACTTTGTCGCATGGCATGCCCGGCAGATTCAGGTCTCGCGCGACACGGGCGCGGATCTTCGGCAACGCGTGGCCGAACTCGGCCATGCGTTCGTATTTGTCCGCGTCGCGCGTTTCACGCCAGCGAGGGTGATAGCGATATTGCTTGCGGCCGCGCGCATCGCGCCCCGTCGCCTGGATATGGCCGCGCGGATCCGGACAGATCCACACGTTTTCGTATGCCGGCGGAATGGCGAGCGCGTTGATGCGTTTGATTTCGTCTTCGTCGTCGATGCGTTTGCCCGTCACGTCGAAGTACGCGAAGCCGTCCTTTTCACGCTGACGTGTGATGCCGGGCTTGGTGTCGTCGGCGTGGCGCAGGCCCGGCGGCAGGGCGGCGGGCGTGGGCTGTTTAGCGCTGTCGTCGTCCGCGCGTGCGGGGCGGCGTTGAATCGGGGTTGTTGTAGCAGCCATCGTCGCTGGTAGAAATTTCAAGCAGAAGGCGCGTGGCGCCGGTGACCGTGCTTGCAAGCAACGGCAATGCCCGGCGCTCGCGTCGGCACGGCGGGGCATGGTGCCTGGGTTGCTTCGGATCTGCTTCGCGAGCGGGCGGAACAGTCCTTGCGGAAGCTCGCTACGTGTATCGAACGAAGCGAATCAACCAAGGAGAGCGCCATGAGCAGCACCCTGAATCCCGATGAAGAGCCGCAACAGGTCGTCAAACAAACCGCCGGCACGACCGGCGCGCTCGGCCCGAGCGATTCGTCCGATAGCGGCAGCGATGTCGCCGGTGCGAAGCGTCATGAATTCGACGTGGATACCGAATTGGACAATCACGCGCTCGAAACCGGCGACACCGAACTCGGCAGCGATACGGATCGTGCCGGCACAGGTGAACGCGCCGCTGCCGACGGCGATTCCACCCTGGTACCGGATGCGGACATCGAGCCGGACCGTGTGATCGATCCGCTGGCGAATGACGATGACGGCCTCGACGATGACCCGCAAGGTTTGTGAACGGGCGTCGGGCGGCAGGCGTCACGCGGGCGCGTAAACCGGGCGCGCAATCCGAACGTATGGGCACGTACTTTGCTCACATTGAATTAATCGAAGGGCCGGCCACGCGGCATTGCCGGCCCGGCACTGAAACGAAGGAGATAAGGGATGGCTAGTGCGTTGAATGGTTACAAGGTGGCGGTACTCGCGGTGGACGGATTCGAGCAGGCGGAACTGATCGAGCCGCAACGCGCGCTCGTCGAGGCGGGCGCGACGGTGCATGTGATTTCAGCGAAGCCCGGCAAGATTCAGGGTTTCAAGCACGTGGATAAGGGCGACGCCGTCGAGGTGGATACAACCTTCGACAAGGCTAGCGCGGACGATTACGACGCGGTGGTGTTGCCAGGCGGCGTGGTCAACGGCGACGCCATCCGTCTGCTGCCGCAGGCGCAAGCCTTCGTCAAGGCAGCAGACAGCGCAAAGAAGCCGATCGCGGTGATCTGCCATGGCGGGTGGTTGCTGGTGTCGGCTGGAATCGTCAAGGGCCGCACGATGACGAGCTGGCCGAGCCTGCAGGACGACATCCGCAACGCCGGTGGCAGCTGGGTGGACCAGGAAGTCGCGGAGGACGGCAATCTGATCAGTAGCCGCAAGCCCGACGACCTCCCGGCCTTTAACAAAACGCTGATTGCGCAATTGTCGAAGCGCAAGGCGGCATGAATGTTGTGTCGAAGGTGACGAAGCGCGCGCGAAGGTGGAATGAAGCTGCGCTCCGTCTAATCGGTTCCGCTTCGGCGTATCCGGCGACCTGGGAGAAAATGCATGAAAATCCGGTATTCCCTACAAGCGATGACCGTCGCGCTAAGTTTGAGTGCGGCGTCCATCGGCGCGGTCTACGCGCAAGCTAGCGACGCTCCGGCGAGCGCTGCGCCGGTCAGCGGCACGAAGCTTTCGCCTGCGGATCAACAATTCGTGCAGGACGCGTCGCAGTCCGACGCCACTGAAATCGCGGCCAGCAAGGTCGCGCTGAAGAATTCCAGCGATCCGCACGTGAAGAAATTCGCGCAGCAGATGATTACGGATCACACGAAACTCTCGCACGGCATGGCGGCGCTCGTCTCGAAGAAGGGCTTCACCTCGACGCCGTCGGCGGATTCCGCGCTGGTCGGCAAACTCCAGACGCTCAAGGGCAAGGATTTCGATCAGGCCTACGTCGAGCAGGTTGGGGTGGAAGCACACCAGCGAGCGGTCGATCTCTTCCAGCAGGAAAGCACCAGCGGCACCGACGCGCAACTCAAGGCCGCGGCCGCGCACGCGCTGCCGGTCATCAAACATCATCTCGCGATGGCGCAGCAACTCGCCGGCGCAATGAAGGGTTCGCCATGAATGCGATCCGGCCGCGGCCGGCCTATGAGGATTCCCTTATGCAGATCACTTTTTCCGACGACAAGCCGGTCTTCGACGGAGCGAACCTGACCGTGCGCTTCATGGCGCGAGTGGACGGCGAACCGGTCGTATGTACGATTACCGCCGAGGCGCTCGAGGATCATTTCGGCGCCGATTCCGCCCTGGAAGCCACGCTGATGTCGGCTTTCGATAAAGGTCGTCAACGTATCCGTTCGGTTTGCGCCGAAGCACTCGACCAGAACGACGGTGAAGGCGTAGTGTTGCATAGCGGACTGTTCAGAGTGGAAGGCATGGAACCGGATCGCGGCACTACGGCGTAAGGCCGGCGCGTGCCGCCGCTCGCGCGCGCGATGCCGCGCGACGAAATGCGGCGGCATGGTCCGCAAACGCTATCAACGATGCAAGGAGGCCTTATGTCACTCATCGTCGCTGCACGCTTTACGACTTTTCCCGCCGCTGAAGACGCGGCGGCCAAGCTCTTCAACGCAGGTTTCGTCGAGGAAGATGTCACGCTGTTCTTCGTCAATCCGCGCGGTCAGCACGCGCGCTATCCCATCGGCGGCGACACCGGCACCGATGCCGGCGCGAAGGACGCGCCCAAAGGTGCGGGCATGGGCGTCACGATCGGCGCGGTAGCCGGCGCGGTGGTGGGCGTCGGGATCTTCGCGGCATTCTCCGCGCCGATCATCGTCTCGCTGATTGCCGCGGGCGTCGGTGCGTATGTCGGCTCACTGGTGGGCGCCATGTCCCGGACGCGCGATGCCGGGCACACAGGCCATCGTTCGGCATTCCATGAAGAGACGCGCGATTCCGGCGTGCTGGTCGCCGTGCATGTCTCGCCGGACAATCAGTTCGATGCCGCGCGGGTGCTGCGCGAAGCCGGCGGCATGGCGATCGAACGGGCGAGCGGACGCTGGCAGCAGGGGCGCTGGGCCGACTTCGATCCGTTGAAGAAGCCGGTGCCGCTTAGCGAGTTCAGCGAGAAGAGCGCTTAAGTCGCTGAATGCTTTCATCGCGGTAATTAGCAGAACGGCCCGATATCGATCGGGCCGTTCTTTTTTGCCTGTCCGGTCGCTATTCAAGCAGCACTCAAATCCCTGCTCAAACCCAGACTTGCGGCGCATTGCGCTGCGGTTGGGGTGCTCGATCGACCTGACGCTTGTCGCGCGTCGCCTCGCAAGCGGCCGACACCAAGCCGTCATGCGTCAAGCCACATGACGGCGACGTAGCCTGCGCTTGCGAAGCCGGCGCTTCCTGCGCCAGCACGTGTTCGCGAATCTGCATCACAGTTGCCGAGCTGATGATCGCGACGGCGGCGAGAAATTCTGCGCTCCTGATCTTCATGGTGATTCTCCCTGTCGTTGTTGCTTGCCCATTCTTTTCAATCCGTTGGCACGTCTTGCAGTGTGTTGCTGCGTTGCACGCGTGCTCGGGCGGAGCATACTAAGCAACCGTTGTGCCATCGAGCGGAGGCCCGCTGCGCGGGGCGTTGCCGCCGATTACGCCGCGTAGCGGCGGGCAGGATTTACGCGTGTTGGCAAGATTGGACGCGCGCGTCGACGCAGCGCGCAAACGTTCATTGCCGCATGTTCCGGGCACGCGCCGTGCGAACGCATCTATGAACTCCATCGCCGGAAGGAGAATGCCTCGCGATTCGGGCAACTCATCTCCGGCGGCGGATTCCGTGACTAACGAAACCCCTGGAGGTATTGAATGGCTACGAACGTTGTTTCCGTGCTTAACGATCTGGTCGAAACGTCGAAGGATGGCGAGAAGGGTTTTCGCAAGGCAGCCGAAGATGCGCACGACGCACAGCTGAAAACGCTGTTCCTGTCGCGCGCGGAAGACTGCGCGCGCGGCGCGCGCGAATTGCAGGACGCGGTTCAAGGACTGGGCGGTAAGCCCGAAACGGGCGGCAGCATGAGCGGAGCGTTGCATCGCGGCTGGGTCGACGTGAAATCGGCTGTGACGGATCGCAGCGACCACGAGATTCTCGCCGAGTGTGAGAAGGGCGAGGACGTCGCGAAGAAGCGTTATCACGATGCACTCGAAAAGGAATTGCCGGCGGATGTGCGGGCAATCGTCGAGCGGCAGTATCAGGGCGTGCTGCAGAATCATGATCGCGTGCGTGATCTGCGCGATCAATATGCGGCGGCGAAGCGTTAAGAAATAGGTGAGTGACCGGCGCCCGAAAAGGGCGCCGGTTGTTTCGGATCGAGCCGGATCGCATCGGATTGCGACGGGCAGAACTCCAAAGCGAGCCGCACGTAAAAAAAGCCATTCGCATTGCGGATGGCTTTTTTCGTTGCTGTGAGTCATGAGCACCGGACGGTGCTGACCGAGATCGACCCTGTCCGGCCAGACCCGCCGTTTTATTCGGCGGCGATCTTGAGATGGTTCTTCACGCTCGACACACCCTTCACTGCTTCCACGACTTCACCGGCCGCTGCCTTGTCGTCAGCCGAAGGCACCGTGCCCGTGAGCCACACTACGCCCTTGCGGGTCTTCACGTGGATATGCGTCGACTTGACGTTCTTCGCGGCCAGCAAATCCGCCTTGGCCTTGGTGGTGATGGCGCCGTCGTCGACATGCTCGCCGACGGTTTCCGATGCCGCCGACGGGGCGCTGCTTTGCGCCATGGCGTTCGTCGCGTTCAGTGCGAAAGCGACACAAGCGATGCTACCTGCGGTCTTCAGAAGTTGGATGGTCTTCATGGTTTCTCCTTCGGGTGTTGATCAAAATTGCGGTCTTGTTGCCTGCGGTCGATCGCGGTCGAAACCGCTGATGACACGCGTGGGATCGTTGCCGCTACGGTTCCGTCAGGGCCCGTTATCGACACCGGCCGACGGTCTGTGCATGCGTTTCGCTTCCGGGTTGCTTGCGCACCTGGCATGCACGGACCGGCGTCCGTCCACATAGTGCAAGGACGCAAGCGGTGTGCCCGGCGTGGCGTCAGAAGCCTGGGGATAGCGGGAAAGCCGTTACGGCACAAGTATTTAGGCTGACGAATACGATGCCGCAGTGCGTCGACGCCACGCGTGGCGGCTGTCGGCGGGAGGGACCGGAATTTGCCGGGACCTTGTAAAAAAGGCGCCCGGCGGCCTGCGCAATTGGCGGGCCTGAAAACACAAAGCGTAGAAAAAACAGTGCGTTGCGCGAGGTGGTACGACAGTTGCTCTAAACGGGCTACTCACCCATTTTCGCTATCAAAGGGACCTCACTACAATGCCTTCCATTGAACTACGCACAAGGCAGTCTCTCGCACTCACGCCGCGTCTTCAGCAATCGGTGCGTCTGTTGCAGTTGTCGTCTCTGGAGTTCCAGCAGGAGTTGCGCACCGCGCTCGACACCAATCCGTTCCTCGAGTACGACTCGTCGGAAACGGAAGACGTAGCGCTCGCAACCGCGACCTCCGGCGAAGACGGCGGCGCGCTGCCCGCCACCGACGCGGTCGCAACCGCCGAACCCGATGCGCTGCCGTCTGAATCCGGCGCCAACGACACGCTGGAAAGCGCGGGCCAGGATGACATGCCCGGCGACTTCTCCGGCGACTACAGCAGCCGCAGTTCCACGCGCCAGAACGGCGACTCGGACAGCAGCGACCCCGCCGAATGGGCGCGCTCGCAGCCGACCTTGCGTGAGCAGTTGCACGATTCGCTGCGCCTCTATCGCCTCGACGACCGCGACCGCGCGGTGGCTCGCTTCATCATCGAAGCGCTCGACGACGACGGCTATCTGCGTCAGGAACTCTCCGATCTCGCGGCCAGCGTCGATCTCGAACCGGAACTGACCGAAGAAGAATTGCTGGTGGCGCTGCGTCTTGTCCAGTCGCTCGATCGTCCGGGTCTGGGCGCGCGCTCGTTGTCCGAATGCCTGTCCCTGCAGGTGAATGCGTTGCCCGCCGACACGCCGGGGCGCGACGTGGCGCGGCAAGTCGTCGAACATCATCTTGAACGGCTCGCGCGTCGCGAGCAGGCTGAACTGCAGAAGCAGATCGGCTGCAGCGCGGAAGAGCTGCGCGTGGCCTGCGCGCTGGTGCGCAAGCTCGATCCGAAGCCGGGCAACAGCTACGGCCGCACCGAAGACAACTACGTGGTGCCGGACGTGATCGTGCGTCAGGTCCGCAACAAGTGGGTCGTAACGATCAATCCCGCGGTGCAGCCGCGCGCGCGCATCCATCGCATGTATGCGGAATTGTTCGCGCAGTCGGCCGGCGCCAGCCGTTCACCGCTCGCGCAGCAATTGCAGGAAGCACGCTGGCTGATCCGGAACGCGCAACAACGCTTCGATACGATTCAGCGCGTGGCGGAATGCATCGTCGCGCATCAAAAGGCCTTCTTCCAGTACGGCGAAATCGCGCTCAAGCCGATGGTGCTGCGCGATGTCGCCGACGAACTCGGCCTGCACGAATCCACCATCTCGCGCGCCACCGGCAACAAATATATGGCCACGCCGCGCGGTATTTTCGAGTTCAAGCATTTCTTCCCGCGCGAACTGGGCACGGAAAGCGGCGGCACCTGTTCAGCGGCTGCCGTGCGCGCACTGCTCAAGGAAATGATCGCTGCGGAAAACACGCACGATCCGCTGTCGGACGTCACGCTTGCCAAAATGCTCGCCGATCAGGGCGTGCTGGTGGCGCGCCGCACCGTGGCGAAATACCGGCATCTGATGAAGGTTCCGCCGGCGGAGTTGCGCCGCCAGATTTAAACGCGCCGCGCCCCGCGAATCAGGGGCAACGCCCGAGCGCCACGCGAGACTGTTTGTTCGCGTGGCGCTTTTTCGTATCTGGACGTTTCGCGCGCGCCCCTTTACATTGGCGGGTCCATGGGAAACGGGGTGCAGTGAATGAAGTACTCGAATCTGGTCGAACGCCTGCAAGGCCGGCGCACCTCAGCGTGGGAAATCCATCGTGTCGCGCAGCAGGCGGAGGCGAGAGGCGAAGACGTCATCGTCCTGAGCGTGGGCGACCCCGACTTCGCCACGCCCGCGCCGATCGTCGAGCGTGCCATCGAGGCCTTGCGCGGCGGCGATACGCACTACAGCGCCGTGTCTGGCCGCGAGCCGGTGCGCGCGGCGATCGCCGCGGAACACACGCGCATGACCGGCTGCGCCGCGAGCGCCGCCAATGTGATCCTGACCGCGGGGGCGCAGAACGGCGTGTTCGCCGCGTCGCTGTGTCTGCTGGAAGCGGGCGACGAAGTGATCGTCCCCGAACCCATGTATCTGACCTACGAGGCCTGCGTGCGCGCGGCCGGCGCCACGCTCGTGACAGTGCCTGTGGATCCGGCACGGGCGTTTCATGTCGACTGCGACGCGCTCGAAGCCGCCGTCACCTCACGCACCAAAGCCATCTTCTTCGCGACGCCGTGCAATCCGACCGGCGTGGTCATGCAACGCGCCGATCTCGAACGTATCGCACGGCTCGCGTGCCGGCACGATCTATGGGTTCTCTCCGACGAGGTCTACGCCGAGTTGACGTTCGAACGCGAGCACGTGAGCATCGCCGCGTTGCCCGGCATGGCGGAGCGCACCGTAACGCTCGGCAGCCTGTCGAAATCGCATGCCATGGCCGGTTGGCGCGTGGGCTGGGCGATCGGGCCCACGGAGCTGATCGAGCACATGGGGCGGCTCGCGCTTGCCATGCTCTACGGCTTGCCCGGCTTCATCCAGCAGGCCGCCTTGACGGCTCTGCAGCACAAGGCGCGGATCGCCGCCGAGATGCGCGAGATCTACCGGCGCCGGCGCGACGTGGTGTTCGAGCGTTTGCATCGCGTGCCGGGTTTGCGGTGCCTGTTGCCCGAGGCCGGCATGTTCATGATGGTCGACGTGAGCGGTACGGGCCTCGATACGGTCGACTTCACCTGGCAGCTGTTTCGCGCGCAAGGCGTGTCGCTGCTCGACGCGAGTGCGTTCGGCGAGACGGCGAATGGTTTCGTGCGGCTGGGTTTCGTCGTCGACGAAGCGCGTCTGATCGACGCGTGCGAACGCATCGCTGCATTCGTCGGCGCGTTGCCGGGTCGTTGAGTCTTTCGCCAACGTTTCGTTTGCTTTTCGATTGGCGTAACGCGGCGATGCGTCGTGGGCGGAATGCGTGTTCTCGCCAGTTTTCGATTGACGCCGTAAATGCTTGCGTCAAAAATCGAGCGCCGAGTTCGTCTTAAGCCTGCACCTTGCGGACATCGGCGCCAATCGACACTCGTCGGGAAACTCATGGGCCTTCGCTTTACCTTCTGGTTGCGCCAATCCTTGATGGCGGGATCCATGGCGGCCGCGCTCGTCGCGATGGCGCTCGTGCTTGCTGCACTCGCCATGTTCAGCACCCTGTGCGCGGCGGCTGAACCGGGCGACTCGCCGGAAGCCGCAGCGAGCGCCGATACCGAGGCATCGGAGCCGGACGCGCCCCGCTTCGTGAGCGGCCAGCCCAATCAGAGCGCGGAGCCGAACGGCCAACCGCAGCAGGACTCGCATGCGGCGCCGAAACGCGCGTCTCGGCAGCCACGCGCCGTCGCGTCGGCGCAGAACGAAGCGTCTGGCAGCACGGCGCAGCGCGACGCGAAAGCGGAACCGACGGGGATTCCCGTACCGCCGGAAACCTCGTCGGTCACGCAGCATTCCATTCGGCTCGATGGCCGCAAGATCGACTACACGGCCACCGCCGGCAACCTGCTGTTGCGCGACAAGAGGGGGCAGGCCAACGCGAGCGTTTTTTATCTTGCCTACACCGTCGCCAGCAAAACGCCGCAGACGCGGTCGGTCACGTTTCTATTCAACGGTGGTCCGGGCGCCGGCACTGTCTTTCTGATGATCGGCTCTTTCGGGCCGAAGCGGGTGCGTACCGCGAGTCCCGATATCACGCCGCCCGCACCGTATACGCTCGCGGACAATCCCGACAGCCTGCTCGATAGCACCGACCTCGTCTTCATCGACGCCGTCGGCGCGGGCTTGTCGCGCGTCGTCGGTCATGGCACGGGCAAAGACTTCTGGGGCGTCGACAAGGATGTCGACGCGTTCTCGCAATTCATCGACCGCTATCTGACGGTGAACCAGCGCTGGAATTCGCCGAAGTATCTGCTCGGCGAATCGTATGGGACCGCGCGCGCCGCGATGCTCGCGTATCAGTTGGGGCAGAACAATATCGCGCTTAATGGCGTGATCCTGATGTCGTCGGTGCTCGATTCGGCCGCGTTTTCGGCTGGCTCGGATTTCAAAAGCGAAAGCTATCTGCCGAGCTTCGCGGCGATCGCCTGGTATCACGGCAAGATCGTGCCGAAGCCGGCCAGTCTGCCGGCTTTCCTCGACGAAGCCCGCGCGTTCGCACGCGGGCCGTATGCGCAAGCCCTTGCACAAGGCGATGCGCTGCCCGACGCCGAGCGCGACGCGATCGCCGCGCGCGTCGCGCAATTCACCGGCCTCGATGTCGCCTATGTGAAGCGCAGCCGCCTGCGTCTCTATCCGTCGCGTTATCGCAGTGAATTGCTGCGCGATCAGGCGCGCAGTGTCGGCCGTTACGATGCGCGTTTTGAGGGCATCGACTTCGACAGCGTGTCGGATCGCCCCGACTACGACGCCTCGGTGAGCAGCGTGTCGAGTGCTTTCGACGCGGCGCTGCACCAGCATTTTGCTCAGGACCTGCACTTCACGCCGGCCGACCGCTACCGGGTCTTCAACGACGAAGCGTTGACGCAATGGGACTGGAAGCACCGCGAGTGGTGGGGCGAGCGTTTGCCCGTACCGTATGCGGCCGGCGATCTGGCTGAAGCGATGCGGCAGAATCCGCAGTTGCGCGTGATGTCGGTGAACGGCTATTTCGATCTGGCCACGCCGTTCTACGCGACAGAATACGCGCTCGCGCATCTGGGCGTGGACGGGCCGCTGCGCGCCAATGTGCGAATCGCCTACTATCCGACCGGTCACATGATCTATCTCGACGACGCGGCCTTGCACACGCTCCGGCGCGATCTGGCGGTTTTCTACGCGGCGGGTGCGCGCTAGCGGGTTCCCGACGACACGCAACGCCGGCGGGCTCGCGTGCCAACCGGATTCGGCGTGTTCCGTTGAACGGTATAATTCGTTGCAACGTTCAAGCGCGACTGCAACGTCGCAACGCATCGTGTTTGGACACTCTCCACGGGCTGAAAACCGCTCGCTCAACCGGCTTTACTCACCGCTGCCCATGCCATTTCTCCCGATCCAGTCCTTCACGCGCAAACGGCTGTCCGACGTGGTGTCCGACCAGATCAAGCAACTGATCTCGGACGGCACGCTGATGCCCGGCGACCGCTTGCCGGCTGAACGCGATCTGGCGACGCAGCTCGGCGTGTCGCGGCCGTCGTTGCGGGAAGCGCTGATTCGGCTTGAAGCGGACGGCTACATCGAGACATCGGGGCGGGGCGGTTTTACGGTCGTCGATGTCACGGCGCCGATCATCTCCAAGCCGCTCGCCGAGCTGCTGCTGCAGAATCCGCGCACCAGTGCCGATATTCTGGAGTTGCGCCAGGGGCTCGAAGCGATTTCGACGGTGTATGCCGCAGAGCGCGCCACCGCCGCCGACCTGAAAAAGATCAGCGTCGCGTTCGAGGCGTTGAAGGCCGGCTCGCAGTCTCAGGATCGCGTCAATCTCGCGGAACTGGACGCCGCGTTTCACCTCGCGATCGCCGACTCTACGCACAACATCGCGCTCGCGCATGTGATGCACGGCATCCATACGCTGATTCGCGAGGGCATGCGCCAGTACCATCGGCTGATCGATTACGACGACGCGATGGAAAAGCAGTTGATGAGCCAGCATCAGGCCATCTACGACGCCGTCATGGCACGCGACGCGCAAAAGGCGCGCAAGGCCGCCGAGCGTCATCTGACCTTCGTGCGCGAAATGTACAAGGAAGATGCGGCGAAGCCTTCGTCGAGTGTGGTTTCGTGATCGCGCGGGCGCGCCGACTGGCCGGCATCTGTCGGGTTTAGTCTTCGCCCTTCAATCGTCCCCGGAAGGGCCACGTGGTCAGCTCCGGCCAGTTGCTATCAGTGCAAAAAGAAAACCAGCATTGCCGTCACCGCGGCGACACGGAATTCGTTGGACGCGGCGTCATCAAAAATCAAGCACTTAGCAACAAATTCGGTCACGCGTGAGATGGCGCGCCGCCGAATAAACTGCACTCGCGGGATTTGCTACGCGAACCCGTTGGATTTGTCAGAGCGCGCGAGCGGCCCGCGTTGCGGCGGTTCGAAAGGCTGCGTGCAGCCACAACGGCCATCCAGTATTCTCCGACCCATGTCCGCTGACAGCGCGACAGCAACCGTTCCGCCACAAACAGAAGCGTGCGCTGCTGCTTGATACAGCGCCAGTTGCCATGGTAGACCAACAAAGTCTGGCGCGTCTTCGGAGTCGATCAGAAGCTGGGCGCGAGGCCGATCGATGCGCCCGTCACGTCCTTGCGAAAGCATATCGCGCAACGATGCGAAGCCGCGCAAAGAGCTTCGTCACTGCACCCGTGTCGATTTCGATACCGGCGCCCAGCGATGTCAACTGATTGAAACCGAGGATGTTCGCGTGACTCCCGAGATACGTTGAGTGAGATATTTCGAGGACGTAACGCAGTGGCCGGTGCAGCACCAGCAAACCGGTCGGCGCGCGCCAGCCTGCACACAGGTTCGTGGATAAGGTTAGTACCTGACTTCACAGCCCAGCCGATGGATATCTTTCGAATATCGTGTTGAACGCGTAGCGGGTGACGGACGCTCGCGCTCATCGGCGCCACGTGAGATAGATGCTTGAAACGACGATCACCGTGAGAAAGTAAGCGACGATCATCACCGAGGTTTTTATGCCAACAAATTCCCCGGCGACCACCACGGCAACCCCCACATGACGCGTCGCGCAAGCTATGGCAAGCGACGTTCGGTCATCCCGCGCCGGTCCCCCCAGCAATTCACCGATGGCCAGTGCGCAGATCATCAACGCCGCGAGCGCGAGTATGGCTGGCCAGCTCATATCGGATAGCAATTGCCTGTTGACGATCAGCAGCATGAATCCGGATATTGCCAGGACGAGGCCGGCGATTGCAATCAGGCGCTGCGAAAGTCGCTCCGACCACACGGGGAAAAGCGCGTGAAGCGCCATGCCTATCCCGAGCGGTAATAGAATGGCTTTGGCTACCGCTATCGACACGGTGCTTGGTGGCAGCGCCACCGCGACCTGGAAATAAGCGTCAAGGGCTGCTATCCAAAGAGGCACGGCGACGATAGCCACAAAAGAGGACGTCACCAGCAGGCTGAAGATGTACTCCTGGTTGCCCAACTTCCGGAGCTTTTTTGGCAACATTGGCGCGCCGGAAGAGACGGCGAGCACCAGCATGGCCGCTTTGACCCCGGGCTCGATCGGGAGCGCCAGCACAAGGCCGAAAGCAACCAGCGGGACCAGCAGATACATTGCGGCAAGCGAACGTACCATAAGCATGGGCCGCCGCCACAACCAGGTCACGTCTGCGGGCGACGCTCCCGCGCCTACGCCAACGATCGTGACGACGACCGAGACCTTCAGCAGGATCATCAGAATTTCAGTCACGGCATGAGCGCCTTCGGTTGATAGAAGCGGTAGTACGCGCGCTGAGAACTTTAGTTAGGCGCAACCGCGAGTGTAGTCACAGGGTTGCAATATCGACACGATCGGGCTGCCCAGGATGAAGACGGCGCCGCGTACTTCACTTTGCCTCAGAGGAGCCTGATGATAATGCTCAGAAAAGCGAAGCTCCCCGAACAGGCCATAAGCAGTGCAATAAAAAACGTGGGTCGCCAGACGCTAACGCGTTGAAAAGCGCGTAACCGGGCAATTGCTGACCAATACTCGATCGTGCCCAGCACCATCGAGACCGTGCCCATGCCAGTGAGGAAAAGCCCTACGCTTCGGGGGCTGTTCGGATGTGCCAGATGCACGCCGGCATCCGTAAAACCTTGCAACACCTTATAGATGGTGAATCCGAAGCTGATCATCGAAAGCGCGGTACGGATCCATGCCATTAACGTGCGGTCGGCGGCCATCAGCGTGCGCTTCGCCGCTAAGTCGGTTCTATCCTCGGCCAGTTCGTTCGTCGA
Organism: Paraburkholderia sp. BL17N1; assembly: GCF_003634175.1. Taxonomy (NCBI): domain Bacteria; kingdom Pseudomonadati; phylum Pseudomonadota; class Betaproteobacteria; order Burkholderiales; family Burkholderiaceae; genus Paraburkholderia; species Paraburkholderia sp. BL17N1. The sequence continues at coordinate 8,946 of NZ_RBIW01000002.1, read as the reverse complement.
TCGTGCTTCCGGGTTAGTCACGCCATCTCCGAATGGATTGCGGGGCCGCGCGCAGGCCGCAAAGGCCGGGCGGCCCCGCAGGAGCCGAGCAATCATACGCGCCAACCTAATCTAGTTCACCTTACACGCGATTGCCAGACCCTCCGGTCTTTTAAGCGAAGTTTTAAACGAAGTCGCGAAATGCTCAGCGTCGTTTCCATCCCGTTCGCACGGCAGGACCGCCGCAGCATCGTATTCAGCCAGATCGCTCAATGCGTTTAAAACGGGAAATATCAAAATTGCGTTTGCTTTCCCTAACCATGCAGCCTTAAATAACCAACACGTCTGTGTTGCGAGTCGCGAATTGCGCGATATCGGGACCGACATCTCACCGCCACATGGACGGCATCGCCACGCGGATTAAGGTCTTGCTGGCACGCTGACTGTCACAAGGGACCATCGCAATGGAAGCCACGTTGCTTTCTCGCACCGCAGCATCCGTTCAAGATCAGCCATCAGTTACCGAAGCCTCGTTATCCGACGCGCCGCCACGCTTTCATTTACTGGCCAAGCCAAGCGGGTCCACCTGCAATATCGATTGCAAATACTGCTTCTTCCTGTCGAAGGAGGCGCTTTACCCAGACGAAAAGCATCGCATGTCGCGAGTGACGCTCGAGACGTATATCCGGCAACTGCTCGAGTCGCATCGCAGCCCCGAGGTGACGGTGGCGTGGCAAGGTGGCGAGCCGACGCTGATGAAGGTCGAGTTCTTCAGGCAGGCGGTTGAACTGGTCGAAAAGCACCGCAAACCCGGCCAGGTCGTGCAGCATACCTTCCAGACCAACGGCATTCTTCTTGACGATGAATGGTGCGAGTTTTTCAAGCAGAATAATTTTCTTGTCGGGCTCAGTGTCGATGGTCCACGTGCGATACACGATGCATATCGCGTCGATCGCCACGGCAACGGCACCTTCGACATGGTGATGCGCGGATGGAACGCGTTGCGCAAGCACGGGGTGGAGTTCAACATTCTGTGTACAGTCAACGCCGCCAATCAGCATCACGGCCGCGCGGTTTATCGTTTCTTTCGCGACGAACTCGGCGCGAAATGGGTGCAGTTCATTCCCATCATCGAACGCGCTACGGAACAGACCATTCAGTTGGCCAACCTCGGCTGGAGTGAACAGGGCGGCCGCAAACGTGTGCTGTACACGCAGACAGGCAATCTGGTCACCGAACGCTCCGTCGGCGCACAGCAGTATGGGCTCTTCCTGATGGATGTCTTCGAAGAATGGGTCCGGCACGATGTCGGCCGCGTCTTCGTTCAATTGTTCGATGTCACGCTGGAAGCCTTCTTCGGTCGCCATCTGCTGTGCATTCATGCGCCGACCTGCGGCTTTGGCCCAGCGCTGGAATATAACGGCGATCTCTACGTGTGCGATCACTTCGTCGAACCGGGATACCGGTTAGGCAATATTCACGAGACGCACATGGTGAAGCTCATGGCTTCGCCCGAACAGCGCAAGTTCGGCCTCGACAAACGTGACTCGCTAACCGCGCAATGCAGGACTTGCGAAGTCAGGCCCTTATGTAACGGTGGTTGCCCGAAAGATCGCTTCGCACTCTCGCGCGACGGCGAGGCGGGCCAAAACTACCTGTGTCAGGGACTCGAACTGTTTTTCACGCGATCGCGGCCCGCCATGGAGAAGATGGCAAAGCTATTTCGCGAGGGACACCCTGCGTCCGACATCATGGCAATCACCGCAAGCGAAGATAAGCGACGTGGGCCGTATGCGCCATGTACTTGCGGCAGCGGCCGCAAATTCAGATTTTGTCATGGCGACAAATCGCCTCGCGCCTCCTTCGAAACAGCAACGCCTGGGGCATAGCATTACAGCGCAAGGTGATGAGCGGCCCAGCAGGCAATGTTCGCTGCTTCCCTGCCAATGCGCGACATCGTGTTGACATTTTGCTGCTGCTGTTCAGTCATTAATGCAGCTTCTTCGCCCGATCTGAAGAAAAGCCGATCGGGTCCTATCGGAAAGGAGTGGAAGCAATCATGGCAACAAAGCAACCGAATATCCTGATACTTTGGGGCGACGATATCGGCTGGTGGAACATAAGTTTTAACAGCCGGGGGCAAATGGGTTATCGAACGCCGAATATTGACCGTATCGCCAACGAAGGCGTTGCCTTCACGGACTACTACGCACAGCAGAGTTGTACTGCCGGACGTGCCGCATTCATTACCGGGCAGAATCCGATTCGCACAGGGCTAACCAAGGTCGGCATGCCGGGCGCTGATCTTGGCTTGTCCGCAGAGGATCCGACCATTGCTGAAATGTTGAAGCCACTCGGTTATGTCACGGGGCAGTTCGGAAAGAACCACTTGGGCGACAAGGACGAGTTTCTCCCCACCATGCACGGCTTCGATGAGTTCTTTGGCAACCTTTATCACCTGAACGCCGAGGAGGAGCCTGAGGACCCGGACTACCCTAAAGATCCTGCGTTCAAGAAGCGCTTCGGGCCGCGTGGTGTACTGCATTGCTGGTCAGATGGCAAAGGTGGGCAGAAAATCGAAGATACGGGTGCGCTCACAAAGAAGCGCATGGAAACGATAGACGATGAGACGACTCAGCACGCGTCTGCTTTCATCGACCAGGCTCATAAAGATGGCAAGCCGTTTTTCCTCTGGTACAACACGACGGCGATGCATTTCCGAACCCACTGCGCGGAAAAACACAAAGGCAAAAGCGGCCAGGGCGACTACAACGACGTGATGGTTGCACACGACGAGAACATCGGCAAAATGCTCGCGAAGCTGGATGAACTCGGCATTGCCGACGATACCATTGTGATGTATTCAACAGATAACGGCCCGCATTTCAACAGTTGGCCCGACGCGGGGATCACGCCCTTCCGCTCTGAAAAGAACACGAACTGGGAAGGCGGCTGGCGCGTTCCTGCATTCGTGCGATGGCCGGGGAAAATTCCCGCCGGCTCAATACTGAACGGGATCGTGACGCATCAGGACTGGATGTCCACCTTCCTCGCCGCAGCGGGCGAACCCGATATCAAAACGAAACTGCTGAATGGTCATAAGGCAGGAGAAAAGACATTCAAGGTTCACATAGACGGTTTCAACATGCTGCCCTATCTGACCGGCGAAGTGAAAGAGAGCCCGCGTCAGTCGTTTTTCTATATTAGCGACGACGGTGACATCATGGCAATCCGTGTCGGTGACTGGAAAGCGGTTTTGCGAGAGCAGCGAGCGAAACAGTTGGCGTGCTGGTCTGAACCGTTTGTTCCGCTACGGATTCCCAAGATGTTCAATCTGAGGCGAGACCCATTCGAGCGCGCCGACGAGAACTCGAATACCTACTACGACTGGATGATTTCCCACGCGTATCTGATCTATGGGATGCAAGCCGTGGTGGCCGCTCAGCTAGAAAACTTCAAGAAATATCCGCCCCGACAAAAGGCGGCCTCCTTTAATCTCGATGCGGTGATGCGCCAGCTCGACGACGCGGGAGGCGGCGCAGGGCATTGATGTGTGCAAAGTCTGAATAATCGAGCGGCTCAGCAATGTGTAGATTGCTGAGCCGTTTTGCTCGGAGCTTCTAACCGGATTTCCACTGAGTTGCAATCCTTCTTGATCTCACCAGAGACTAATGGCGACGCGAAGGCCATGTCGTGAATGACTGTTCGGTTTCGTAACGACGACGCGCCTGCGCTGGCATGTGCAGTCGAACGGCTGGTTTATGCGACGAAGCGGACTCATGGGCCGGAGAGGTCGGAGGCCGCTCGGCAAGTGCCGGTCGCCTTCCGAAAACGATCACGCCACAGCGACCGGTTTTGCTAGCTGGCGCTGCCGATTCCGGATAGTCCAGGCAATTCCGTGCTTTCGACTCTAACTAACCGCGCGCTAGTCCAACGAATTCCGTTTCCCGACATCGCCGCGGCTGATGTGGCCCAGCGGCGCAGGATTGTCCGAAACGCATTCGGACACGAGGCGAAAAAACCATAACCCGTATATCGACCCGAACGGACCGCCTGGTCACAAGTCTCGATAACTGCGCGTAGCGTTTCCGATTCGCGCGACGCAAGCTGTCATCCGTCGCCATCGCGCCATTGACACGCTTTCTGGACTTCCTTATATTCTTGGTCAGACCAACCTTACCAGTCAGGCTGGCGCGGCGAAATCCTTGACGATCGTGCAACGCCGCCGCGGCGCCATGCTGGTTCACCAACGCCATTCCGCAGTAGAGTGGTGAATCGCCGGCTGCTGCTTTTCCTTTCAAAGAGCCTATGAAAGTCGCCCTGTTCATCCCGTGCTTCATCGACGCGTTCTATCCCGAAGTGGGGATCGCCACGCTCGAATTGCTCGAACGCTTCGGCATCGAGGTCGACTATCCGCAGGAGCAAACCTGCTGCGGCCAGCCGATGGCCAACAGCGGCGCGCATGCGGAGGCCGCCGGCGCCGAGCGTGTGTTCGCGCGCAACTTCGCCGGTTACGACTACATCGTCGGGCCGTCGGCGAGTTGCATCCATCACGTGCGCGAGCATCTAACCGCGCTCGAACAAACCGACGAAGTGAAGAAGGTCCGCGCGAACGCGTATGAACTCGTCGAGTTTCTGCACGACGTGATCGGTGCACGTGAATTTCCGTGGGCTGAGTTCCCGCATCGCGTCGGATTGCATAACAGTTGCAGCGCGTTGCGGCATCTGAAGGAGGCCTCGATTTCGGAAGTGGCGGGCACGCCGTTTTCGAAGCCGCGTACCTTGCTCGAAGGCGTGAAGGGCATCGAGTTCGTCAAGCCGGCGCGACCCGACGAATGCTGCGGTTTCGGCGGCACGTTCTCCGTCACCGAAGAGCCGGTGTCGGTGCGCATGGGGCAGGACAAGGTGCGCGATCATCTGAACGCGGGCGCCGAATATATCGTCTCGGGCGACATGTCGTGTCTCATGCATCAGCAAGGCTGCGCCGAACGCATGAAAGCCGATGCGCGCTTCATCCACATCGCGCAGGTCCTCAACGGAGCACGCGCATGAGCAACCGGATCGATCACGCGAAAGCGGCGGGCGCTTTCATCGGCAAGACAGAGCATGTTGCGTTTCACGACAAACGTCTATGGGATTTGCGCGAGAAGCGCGACGTGCAGGCGCACGGCATTGCCGAATGGGAGACCATGCGCGAACTGGCGTCGGGTATCAAGGAGCACACGCTGTCGAACCTGTCGCAGTATCTCGAACAGTTCGCGGCGGCCGCCGAGGCTAACGGCGTGACCGTCCATTGGGCCGCCACCGCCGAAGAGCACAACGCGCTCGTGCACCAGATCATGTCGGAGCGCGGCATGACCACGCTCGTCAAAAGCAAGTCAATGCTCACCGACGAATGCAAGATGCGCGAGTATCTCGAACCGCGCGGCATCACGGTGATGGAAACGGATCTGGGCGAACGCATCCAGCAACTCGATCATCAGGACCCGAGCCATATGGTGGTGCCGGCCGTGCACAAACTGCGCGCCGATGTCGCCGAACTGTTCGGCCGCACCATCGGCACCGATCCGAAGAACAGCGACATTCACTACCTGGCGGAAAGCCAGCGCATGAACACGCGGCCGTACTTCGTGCGCGAGAAAACCGCCGGCATGACCGGCTGCAATTTCGCGGTGGCGGAGACCGGCACGGTGGTGGTGTGTACGAACGAAGGCAATGCGGATCTGTCGGCGAATGTGCCGCCGTTGCATATCGCGTCGATTGGAATCGAGAAGCTGATTCCAAAAGTATCCGACCTCGGCGTGTTCATCCGCATGTTGTCGCGCAGCGCGCTCGGCTCGCCGATCACGCAGTACACCTCGCATTTCCGCGCGCCGCGTCCGGGCACGGAGATGCATTTCATCCTCGTCGATCACGGCCGCTCGGAGCGGCTCGCCATGGAGGACTTCTGGTATTCGCTCAAATGCATTCGCTGCGGCGCATGTATGAATACCTGTCCCGTGTACCGGCGCAGCGGCGGGCTGTCGTACGGCGGCACCTACTCGGGGCCGATCGGCGCGATCATCAATCCGACTTTCGATCTGAAGCGCTATAGCGCGTTGCCGTTCGCGTCGACGCTCAATGGCAGTTGCACCAACGTGTGTCCGGTGCAGATCAATATTCACGAGCAGATCTACAAATGGCGCACGGTGATTGCCGAACGCCATGAAGTGCCGTTCGTGAAGCAGGAAGTGCTGAAGATGGCGGGGCGTTTGCTGGCGAGCCCAACGTTATATCGCGCGACGGTGTCGTCGATGGGCAGCGCGCTGCGGCGGCTGCCGAATTTCGTGCTGTATAACCCGCTGAATATCTGGGGCAAGCAACGCGAGTTGCCGGAGGCGCCAAAGCTGACCTTCCACGCCTGGTACAAGAAGAATCGTGGAGGCGGCAATGGCAACGCGTGAGGCTTTTCTGGACAAGGTGCGGCAGGCACAGCCACCGGCGCGGCCACGGCCTGAAGTGCCGCTCTTCGACGCAGCGGGCGGCGATCTGCGCGCGCGCTTCACGGCGGCCTTGCAGGCAATGGGCGGCACCTGCGTCGAAGCCACTTCTGCTGCCGAGGTGAGCGGGCTGATTCGCGAGCGCTTCGGCGATGAGGCGTCGGTGGCTTCGGCGAGCGCGGAAGTGTCGGGCACGCGCCCGCTCACCGCCGACACGGAACCCGCTTCGCTACAGGATATCGACGTGGGCGTGGTGCGGGCGCGCTTCGGCGTCGCCGAAACCGGCTCGGTGTGGTTCAGCGAGCGCGAGTATGTGGTCAACGCGCTGGGCTACATCGTGCAGCATCTGGTCGTGCTGCTCGACCCGGCGCAACTGATCGACGGCTTGCAGGACGTGTACCGGCGCGATGATTTCCGTGACGCCCGTTACGCGGCGCTCGTTACCGGACCTTCGGCGACGGCGGATATCGAGGGCGTGCTGATTCGCGGCGCGCAAGGCGTGCGTTCGTTGACGGTGGTGTGGCTGGCGGCGCAATGAAAATGCGGTAGCGGCGGCACGATCGAATGGCACAATGCGGCATCCCGTTCGATAAGCCTGTCACTCTGCTGACATGGAACTCCGGCATCTCCGATACTTCGTCGCCGTTGTGGAGCAACTGAGGGTAAAGCGGTGCGCGGACGGATTCGCATGGCGGTACGTTCAAGCCGCGCCATGATGTCGCCACAAGGCCGTGTGGCCGGGCCGGCCACGGAGTTTGCTATCATCACTGTATAAACATACAGGTTTCATGAAAGTGCCGTGGCGACACCCGTCTCTCCCTACGCCCTCTACTATCTGCTGAATTTCGAGCGCGCCCTGGCGTGGCTCGCGCAGCGTTACGACGATCTGTTCGACGCGCACGAGCAAGCGTTTCTGCGCGAGTTCGCCGCGTTGCCGCAGCCTTCGCGCGCGCTGCTGGTTCGCATGCTCATGCGCAAAGGCACGCTGTTCCGCGCGAGCCGCCTGTCTTACGACGAGATCGGCTGCCCGTTGCAGGCAGCGGCGCCAATTGCGGCGCTCGGCTGGGTCGACACCGAACCGGGACTCACGCTCGACGAATTGTTCGCGCTCACCACGCGTGCCGAGTTGATGGAGATTTTCTCAGACGCCATCGCGATGATTCCGGGCGCAAGGAGCCTGCGCAAGCCCGACTTGCTGGAAACACTCCGCCCGTTTTATGCAAGCGAAAACGACGAGGGAGGCGCCACTGCGCTTGCGCTTTCGGCATGGCACGGTCGAACTGAAGACCGCGTTTTTCACGTGGCGATCGCGCCGCTTTGCGAACGCTTGCGGTTGATGTTCTTCGGCAATTTGCAGCAGGAGTGGTCGGAGTTCGTGCTCGCCGATCTCGGCGTGTTCCAGTACGAGAAAGTGGGGTTCGCGCCGTCGTCGCGCGCGTTCCAGCAGCGCGCGGATGTCGACGTCTATCTCGCGTTGCACGCGTGTCGTGAAGCGCTCGAATGGTTACCCGGTGGCGAGGCGGAAGCGGCGGCAATCGAAGAGATCGTCGCCACTGTCGCCTCCATTGAAACGGCCAACGCCTGGCTTGAAACGCGTCGCGCGAAATTGTTGTTCCGCATCGGCTACCTGTGCGAGCGTCGGCAGAACTGGGCGGCGGCGCTCGCCGTTTATGAGCGTTGCGCGTGGCCCGGCGCGCGTCATCGGCGCATGCGCGTGCTCGAACGCAGCGAGCGTTTCGACGATGCTTTCGCACTGGCCTCGCAAGCCGCCGCCGCGCCGGAGAGCGAAGAAGAGGCGCAACGCGTCGCGCGCATGCTGCCGCGTTTGCAGCGCAAGCGCGGCGAACCGGTCGCGCGTGTGCCTGCCGCTCGCCCGGTCGAGCGCACGACGCTGGTGCTGCCGCGACCCGAGGCGCCAATGCCGGTCGAATACGTCGCCCGCGATCATTTGACATGCGAGACCGCGCCGGTGCACTACGTCGAGAACGCGCTGATCAATTCGCTGTTTGGGCTGTTGTGTTGGGAGCCGGTTTTTGCGGCGTTGCCCGGCGCGTTTTTTCATCCGTTCCAGCGCGGTCCGGCCGATCTGCACGCGCCGGATTTTCATGCGCGTCGCGCGGAGCTGTTCGCCGAGTGTCTCGACCAACTCGATAGCGGTGCCTATCGCGAGACGATTGTGCGGCATCTGCATGGCAAGGCGGGGCTGCAATCGCCGTTCGTGTTCTGGGGGCTGCTTACGCCGGAACTCGTTGCATTGGCGCTCGACTGTCTGCCGGCCGCGCATCTGAAGCTGTGGTTCGAACGCTTGCTGCGCGACGTGCGCGGCAATCGGTCCGGTTTGCCGGACCTGATCCGCTTCTGGCCGGCCGAACGCCGCTATGAGTTGATCGAAGTGAAGGGCCCGGGCGACCGCTTGCAGGACAACCAGATTCGCTGGCTCGCGTATTGCGCGCAGCACGGCATGCCGGTGCGCGTGCTCGATGTGCGC